>NZ_JACEFG010000002.1 GCF_013694105.1 Halobacillus locisalis
CAGCTCGCTTCCCGCGCTCGACTTGCATGTATTAGGCACGCCGCCAGCGTTCGTCCTGAGCCAGGATCAAACTCTCCATAAAAGTTGAAGTTTGACTTGCTCATTTGCACACCGAATGTGCTTGTTTGAATTCCTTCTATAATAGAAAGAATATCTTGACGTACTGGTTGGTTCGTTCAGTTTTCAAAGATCAAATTGTGTGTGCCGTTCAAAACAGCGACTCAATTAGTATATCATGTTTTGTTGTTTTAAGTCAACAACTTTTTTCATGATATTTTGTTGTTTGCGTTGATGTCTTTCAACGCGACAAAAAATAGTATATCACGCATTCGCTGTTTAAGTCAACAACTAATTTTGTGTTTCTATTTATCTATGCCGTCGCCTCTTGAAGCGACAAATATTAATATACCATGCCAACGTAACCAAAACAATACCTAATTTCAATTAAATTAAAAAAGGAACAGGATTAGCTCCTGATCCCTTCTTATAAAACCCATAGATGTATCGCTGTTAATGATAATACACCTGGAACACCTAATATAGTAGAAACAACGGCTGTGAATCCATTGATCGGTACGTGCAATCCAAATTGAGCACCGAATAGATTGACGAAGAACAATAGGATAACAGCAACAATCACTCGCCCGAGCATATGCCCCACCCATTTGATTGGCGCAGCAGGCAAACCGATGATCAACAAAAGCGGAATGGCCAAGCCCAGCAATAATAGTACAAGAACCGGATTCATAAAAAACCCCCTGTCTGAGTAAAACTGCTTCTTTCACAGTCTATGTGTTCAGACAGAGGGTTAGTACAAGCTATTTGGAAAGGGCGCTTAGTTCTCTATTTCTCGCTTCCCTCAATAAATAGAAATACTTTGCTTTGACGAGTGCTAGATCTTGGAGCCCTTCGTCACTTGGATCGATGCTTTGTTCAATGATGCGATTTAATTGTTCCCATTCTTTTTTCAGCTTCTTAATGTTCACCAGCAATTGCTGATCGATCTCTTTTTGGATTCGCTTTTTCTTACCGAACATGATGAACACCCTCTACTATAGTTCTCTACGTCCTTCAAGAGCTTTAGATAATGTGACTTCATCTGCATACTCCAAATCTCCGCCTACAGGGAGACCGTGAGCAATCCGTGTCATTCGAATGCCTGATGGTTTAACTAAACGAGAGATGTACATAGCTGTGGCTTCGCCTTCGATATTTGGGTTCGTAGCTAAAATCAACTCTTCAACCCCTTCATCTTTAAGACGATTGATCAGGCTCGGAACATTGATATCCTCCGGTCCAATTCCATCCATTGGAGAGATTGCCCCATGCAGGACGTGGTATTTCCCACGGAAGTCCTTCATCTTCTCCATCGCTATGACATCTTTCGGATCTTGAACGACACAAATGAGCGTTGGATCACGGGACTCATCTTGGCAAATGGAACATGGGTCCTGATCGGTGATGTGACCACACGTGGAACAATGCGTGAGCTCCCGTTTGGCGTTCACTAACGACTTCGCGAAATCAAGTACATCGTCTTCTTCCATTTCTAAGACGAAAAAAGCCAGGCGGACAGCCGTCTTCGGGCCGATCCCTGGCAGCTTCGTAAAACTGTCAATCAGTTTTGATATTGGTTCCGGATAATACATGAGAATTCCTCCTAGAACATTCCTCCAGGCATACCTTTCGTGAATTGTCCCATAGTATCGTTCGTTTTGTCGTCGACTTGTTTAATGACATCATTTGTCGCTGTGATGATTAAGTCTTGAAGCATATCGACATCATCAGGGTCGACCACTTCTTCAGAAATTTGGACATCGGTGATCTCTTTCTTTCCGTTAGCGACGACCTTGACCATTCCGCCACCAGCTGATGATTCGAATGTCATCTCATACAACTCTTCTTGAGCTTTCATCATTTTCTTCTGCATTTTCTGCATCTGTTTCATCATATTGTTCATGTTGCCTCCGCCTTTCATGGCAATTCCTCCTTTTATTCTATCCAGTTATTCTTGAATTTCTATTAAGTCATCCCCGACGAGTTTCCGTGCTTCTGAGATTAACGGGTCTTCACCATTTGAGTTTGATGATGCCCCCTCTTCAGCACCGACACCGCCGTCTTCTCCCTCTTCCGTCCCTGGTTTCTGCTTGCGGACATATTCTTCTCGCAACTCTTGCCAGTTCTGTTCGGGAATAGGAATGATGGTTAATGGTTTACCTACGAATTCGGTTAACAGTGGCTCAATCGTATTCTGATGTTCCAAAGCCAAGGAACAATGAATGTCGTAACGAAAGGCTAATACAAGGGCTTTCGATGAAGCAGCTCTCGGCTTACTATTCAACAGCGTCGCATGAGCCGGCGCATTGTTTCTCTTCAACGCCTCCATGAAATCAGCCCATCGGTTATGGACACTTTTTATTTCATCTTTAGACGCTTCATTCAACACTTGGCGAATTCGTTCATATGGAATAGTATAACCTTTTCTTCCAGACCTTGCAGGTGCGCGCTTCGGTGCTGGCTTCGCACCTTCTGCTTGGGCTACCCCTTGTTGCTTGAGCGTCGCAAGATCCTTCTCCAGTTCGCCGATCTTCTGTGTCAGTTGACTCAGGGCTTCTGAATCGACTGGAGCACTTGTTCTTACAGTACCTTGAACTTCCACCATATTCAACAGGGCGATTTCAATGAACACTTTCGGACTCGTAGTCCACTTCATTTCCTGTTGACACTGATTCAATTCACGGATGGCTTTTTGAATCCAGTCGGCGGTTAACTGCTGGGATAGGTCGCGGAACGCTGCATCCGGAATCGCTCGTTCTAAATGATGTTCTAACTCAGGGGCTGTTTGGTATAACAACAAATCCCGCAAATAATAAATCAAATCAAAAACGAATCGTCCTGGATCTTTTCCTTGTTGAATCAAATCGTCTACGGCACTAAGCGCCGCTTTTACATCTTGCTGATCCAATGCTTGGATCACTTCTGCAAGTTTGGCTTGAGATACGGATCCTGTTACAGCGAGGACATCGTCAATGGTGACCTCTTCTTCACTGTAGGAAATTGCTTGGTCTAACAAGCTCAAAGCATCCCTCATACCACCTTCAGCTGTTAAGGCTACGATTTCTAAAGCATCTCGTGCAATCGCAATATCCTCTGCCGCTGTGATGGTTTCCATCCGATCGACCATCGCCTTTTGTGAAATACGCTTGAAATCGAAGCGCTGACACCTGGAAATAATGGTCAGAGGGATCTTGTGTGGTTCTGTTGTCGCCAGTATGAAAATAACGTGACGCGGAGGTTCCTCCAATGTTTTCAACAGGGCGTTGAATGCCCCCATCGATAACATGTGGACCTCATCAATAATATAAACTTTGTATGGAACCGCGCTTGGTGCATATTTCACTTTGTCACGGATTTCCCTGATCTGTTCGACTCCGTTATTCGATGCCGCATCAATTTCAATGACATCGGAAATCGAACCATCCTGAATCCCCAGGCAGGCGTCGCACTCGTTACATGGTTCTTTCGCAGGCGAACGCTCACAGTTAACGGCTTTGGCGAAAATCTTCGCCGCACTCGTTTTCCCTGTTCCACGAGGACCGGAGAATAAATACGCGTGAGAGAACTTGTCTTGCTCGATCGCATTTTGCAAGGTACGCGTAATATGGGTCTGTCCTACAACATCTTCAAAGCTTCTTGGGCGCCAGACACGATATAAAGCTTGATAGCTCATCTAACCGTTCTCCCTTTTTAGTCTCTTTTTTCATTATACCTGATACAAGGACAAGATGTGAACCTTCGCCTCTTATTAATCCATCGTCTATATAAATAGAAAAAAGAGTCGCTATGATTTTCATCACAACGACTCTTTTTGAAAAGCTATGTATGCCGTGCACCCACCTTCGATGGTGGGGCCCCAAGCGTTACTCATGATCATGGCTCAACCCAGGCACTCCCGCGGCACACGAGAGGTACAGCTTACTGCTGCTTCCTTCCGGACCTGACAGGGTTCACTGGTTCCCGTTGCGCAGGACCTGAGTGTCAACACCACTTTCATAAGGCAGACCTTGAGGCCACACCACCTCGGGTGGGGATTCGGCCTCGCTATAGCGGATTGCGAGTACAGGGCACCGCTACCTCCCCGCTTAGCACGACATTACTAGTATAGCGACTTTTCGTGAAAAATGCAATGGGTTGTCCTATGATTTATCGATCGACTTCTTACTTTTCTTTCGCTCTCTCAAAGATTTGAAGAAATTCGTCAGCATCATTGAGCATGTTTCTTCCATTATACCGTGTACAACTTCAGACTGATGATTAAAACGTTCGTCTCCCAACAAATTCATCAATGTTCCCGCACATCCAGCCTTTGGATCTTTTGCTCCGTATACGACGCGTGGAATCCTCGATTGTACAATCGCTCCGGCGCACATTGGACACGGTTCTAGCGTGACATATAACGTACAATCTTCTAAACGCCAGCTACCGATTTTTTGATTAGCTCGTTCAATCGCAATGAATTCAGCATGGGAAGAAGCGAGTTGTGACTGCTCCCTTTGGTTATAACCTGTCGCAATCACTTCATGATTATGGACGATGACCGCTCCGATCGGGACCTCGCCTTCTTGTTCCGCTTTCTTAGCTTCTTCAATCGCAAGCTTCATGTATTGTTCATCAAAACTCATAGAGACACCTCTATATTATTAGAATAAGTTCGCTCCCCGTTTTCATACATTAGTAAAGATGAGAAAGGAGGGACGGTCATGCAGATCCATGTCGTCCAGCAAGGAGAGTCTGTATTTTCAATTGCTCGTCTCTATGATAGTACGCCAAATGCTATTATCGAAGCAAACGAATTAGAAACTCCAGGTAATCTTGTAGTCGGGCAAGCACTGGTTATACCGATTGTCGGCCAATTTTATTTCGTTCAGCCTGGTGACAGCCTCTTTTCGATTGCTCAACAATTTGGTACGACGGCGGAAGAGTTAGCTCAAATCAATGGGATATCTCCGAATAGCACGCTCTCAGTAGGATTCAGGTTGTATATTCCAGACCAACCCCCTACACCCATTACGTCGAATGCTTATATTGAACCCTATGGAGGCGAGGTTTCGGATACACTGCGAACCTCAGCAGAGAACAGAGCTGTATTGTTAACGTACTTAGCCCCTTTCAGTTATGAGATTCAAACCGATGGGTCCCTTAAAGCACCGCCATTGGATAATTTCAAACAAATCGCTACGAATAATGACACTTCTTTAATGATGGTCGTGACAAACTTAGCGGATGGAGAGTTCAGTGCGGAGCTTGGCCGTAAAGTATTGACGGATGAAAACCTTCAGAACAAATTGCTCGATCGAATTGTTTCAACGGCCAAAGAAGTCGGATTTAGTGATGTCCATTTCGATATGGAGTTTCTGCCAAGAGAACTGAAAGAGAACTACAACCAATTTTTAAGAAAAGCCAAACAAAGGTTGTCCAATGAAGGATTACTCATGTCGACAGCGCTCGCCCCCAAGACTAGCGCCGAGCAAGAAGGGGCTTGGTACGAAGCGCATGACTATGCAGCTCATGGGGAAATTGCAGATTTTGTAGTACTGATGACGTATGAATGGGGATATAGTGGCGGTCCACCTCGTGCCGTGTCGCCCATCGGTCCCGTCACCGAAGTGGTGGATTTCGCTTTATCCGTCATGCCTGCCAATAAGATCCTACTTGGTCAAAACTTGTATGGCTATGATTGGACATTGCCTTATGAGCCCGGCGGGGAATTTGCGAAAGCCGTGAGTCCTCAGCGTGCCATCCAAATTGCACGGGAAAACAACGTCCCTATTTCCTATGATGAAGAAGAGCAAGCCCCTTACTTCACCTATACGAGTCAAAGTGGCGAAGAACATGAGGTGTGGTTTGAGGATGCACGGTCGATTCAACAGAAGTTCGACTTGATCAAAGACCGTGGATTGTTGGGGATCAGTTACTGGAAGCTCGGACTTTCTTTTCCACAAAACTGGGAACTGCTCGAAAATCAATTTACGGTTACGAAAAACTAATCCATGAAGTGGTCCTCACCCGGCCACTTCATGATTCGTTTAGTCACCATTTCCAGGGATGAACGTGACAAACCGTTGATCTTCTTCTGCTTGATGATAAGCTTCACGGAGGCCTAATCGTTCAATCTCGGTTTTCTTGACGACTTTAAGAGGGATTGTTGCGTCAAAAGGGCCTTCGAAAGGAAACGGGTTCACAGATACTTGTTTATCATCCACCCAATTGGCGATCATTCCGGATGGGGCGAAGTCGAATGTCTGACGGAATCCATTCTTAAACCAGGAGATTTCATCTTCTTTCGAAATACCAGGGGTTTGCATACAGACATATAAAGACAAGTCATCACAGAACTGTAGTCGGTCGAAGTGAAGGTCATAAATATCCCTTGGAACATCCATCTCCATCGCAGCAAATAAGTCCTCTTGCCGCTTCTTTTCTTGTGCAACGAAATCACGGATCACCGCTTCTTCACTATCCTCAGACAAAAAAGACTGATAGTGCATGCTACAGAGCATACCAGCATACAACGACCGGCTGGCCACTTCTTCGATTCCCCTTTGATAGGCGGCGAGCTTTTCTTCTAGCGGAAAATCGATAAATGAATAGGGGCGCTGTTTCTCTTCATTCCAACGGGGATGTTCATCCAAGGGAATCCAGGCGCGATCATGTTGAGCCGTTGCCCAGTCCGCTTCTTCCCTCAACTTCGAACGTAACAAAAAATTCTTCTTCCATTCCCACACCATTTTCCCAGAAAGCAAGGCATGGTCATGTTGTCGCATCATGATAAAGTCATTTTCTCTCTCCAAAACGATCATCGTTTTCCTCCTTCAACCTTATGTAAACAGAACGGACGGCAGCCATGGTTATCATTACTTTTTTCCCTTTTTCAATACTGTTTATTCAGAGGATGTTTCATACATCATACACGGATATGCTCCCTCTTTTCCAATAGGATGAATCGATTTTTCCCGTGACCATAAAAAAAGCGCGTGCCTGAGATCAGGACGCGCTCTTCTCGTTTATGCTTCGAGTAGCTTGATCGCTTCATGGTTGAAGGCAGGAATATCATCTGGTTGACGGCTTGTCACCAATTGATTCTGGCAAACGACAACTTCTTGGTCTTTGTAGTTCACACCCGCATACTCCATATCAACAGCAATCGATTTGAAACCTGTTGCCGTACGTCCCTCAAGGGATTTCGCTGTAATCAACAATTGAGGTCCGTGGCAGATCGCAAACACCGGCTTGTCTTGATCCATGAAGTGTTTCGCGAAAGATACGAATTTCTCATCGCCTCGTAATTGGTCAGGTGAAAATCCACCAGGAATGAATAAAGCATCGAAGTCTTCAGGCTTCACATCGTCTATGGACGCATCAATCTTGACGGTCGCTTGACCTTGCTTACCGGTTACTTCTTTACCTGCTTCCCATTCGATCGTCGTCACTTCATGTCCTTCTTTAGTAAAAGCTTCATTCGGTTGTGTGTATTCGACATCTTCAAATTCTGACGTTATGACACATGCAATCTTACTCATGTTTGATCATCTCCTTGAAGTTTCGTTAATTTTTTCACATAGGATATCTTCCCCTTTTACATGAAAATAAACGCCCGAACTTCAATAAAATGGTTATTCATTGCCATAGTGTTTCATCGAAAATTGTTGGAACGTTGTATCCTGCTGGTTTTTATACAACGTTTTTCCAGCAATGGTATTGATAATATGCACGTTCCGGTGAACCGATAACCCTAAATTCGTCGCGCCAGCCCCGTGCGAGTGTACGAGATTCGTCAATGTGAAAAAGTGGTGATTGCGATCGTCATGAAACTCCAATTGATAATCACGGCTCACTTGATACATACCGTCCTCTTCCCACTTCACTTTATCTTTGAATCGTGTGCTAAACCAATCCGGAATATGAGGTTTATAGCCGGTTGCCAAGACCACTTTATCGGAATGATACGTAAAATCATGCTCCTCCTGCCACTGCCTGCAGTTCAATTGATAACCATCGTCTACCGCTTCTATATCCTTCACTTCCGTCATTGGCTGAATGAGCACACGTGACGCTTCACCTGCTGTTGTTCGGTGATAGAGCTTCGTGTACAGACGGGTCAACGTTTCTGGATCAATTCCTTTGCGAAGCGGCTTCAGTGTGTCGAGCGCCTCTTTTCGTTGATCCAAGCTGAGCCCGTGAAAGTAGTCCACATACTCTGGCGTGAACATTTCCTGAGCGAATTTCGCCTGATCCAATTGAAAAAGTCCGCCCGTACGAGTAAACAGTGTCACTTTCATATCTTGACGTTCTTGTTCTTCCAGCAAATCCAAGAACACTTCAAGCGCACTCTGACCGGAACCTACGACCGTCACATGCTTCGCTTTAAGCAAATGGTCCTTTTCAAAGAGGTAGCGACTTGAGTGAATGATATCTTCATTCGGGAGGCCGTCCATTCCATCGAGGACTACCGGTTCATTGCCCGTTCCCATGACGACATGTTTCGCCTTCACGTATTTCTTCTCTCCAGTAGCCGTTTCCTCTGCGACCACCTGGTAATGCGGAATATCATCATCTTTATGATCGATCACATCAATCACCGTATGACCAAACCGAAGATTCGACAGTTGATTCGCCACCCATTGCAAATAATGATTGTATTCTTGTCTCGGCACTTTAAAATGCTGGTGGAAAAAGAAAGGAAACATGCGATCGTTTTCGTACAAGTAGTTCATAAATGTGTATGGGCTTTTCGGATCAGCGAACGTCGCTAAATCAGCCAGGAAAGGAACTTGCAAATCCATTTTCTCAACGAGCATCCCCGGGTGCCACACAAAAGATGGCGTTTTCTCAAAAAAGACGGCATCCAGTTCACCTGTCTGCTCCAATAACGCGGCCAACCCTAGATTATAAGGTCCAACGCCGATTCCGATGACATCATACATTTTCTCCATTTGATCTCTTCCTTTCCATCTTCTCACTGAACCGTTCTTATTCTTTCCATAATTGTTCTAACACGATCACGAGCGTAGTACCGACCAACAAGCCATTGCTGGCGAGGTTCCTTACGATTCCAGGCATCCCTTGGAACACTTCAGACGGCAGGAACATCAAACCGATGCCAAGTAAAAACGACACACAAAGAATCGTCCTTCTCCGTTGGTTGAGTTCCTCACTCGCGATATTCCCCAAACCGAGTCCCATCAACTGAACGAATGTCGCCAGTAAAGCGGCATTCGCAACGGGGGCTGGAATCCCTGATATAAAAGCGACCAGTGGTGGGAAGAAAGCAATCGCGACTAATAAAAGGGAAGCATATAAAACGGCTGTTTCTTCTTTTGTCCTGTTAAATCAATAAAACCGGATGACGAAGCAAGCGGTACGTTCGCAATCGCTGAATACATCGCCGTAATAGCATGTGTTACGCCAAGGAAGCTGCTCCCCCGGTTCACCTGACTATATGTATAGGACGGTTTCCCTTCAATCGACTGACTGACAGCTACCACAGAGGCGACAATATTCGATAATAAAATGACCGCTGTAATAAACGCCAACGGAATGACGCTCCACTCGAAGCTAGGCGGCCCCCATGCGAGCCACTCTGGCGCTTGGAATACCGAAACATCAGAAGAGACTGTTCCTTTATCAGAAATCGTCAATACATAGATGATCCAACCGAACATAATCCCTAAAAGGACGGCATATCCCTTCAGCCATCCTTTGCCGAAGATCGAGAGTCCAAGGACTAAGAAAAAGGTGATGAACGCGATCAGCGCTTCCCAGCCATGAATCGCTTCGACTTCTTGTTGAATGCCGAGCATCCCTCTTAGAAACGTCCCACTTAATTGTACGGTCAATAAAAATAGAAAAGACCCCGTTACAAGAGGGGTAAAAACGAACAATACACGGTGAGCCAACTTGAAGACACCAAATAACAGGAGGAATCCTCCTGTCCATAACATAGCCGCTTCAAGTGTTTGTAAGGTTTCTATATAACTTTTTCCCGATTCAGCGCCGGAATATGCCATCACAGCGAAAATACTGATCCAAATCCCGGCGGGTCCTTCTAAAATCGGGAGCCGGTGACCGAAGACACCTTGCAAGAACGAGGTCACGCCGACCGCGAAGAAGGTCCGCTGCATCAGCCCGGCGACCTCGTTAAAATCCAAATTGAAAATCGATCCAATCACAATAGGGAGAGCCACTGAACTCGCCAATAGGAAAACGAACCATTGTGTCGTCTCTAGTGTCGTGCCAACGAAAATACCTGATTTTGATTTCATTTCATTCACCTGTTCCCGTTCATTCCGTCTATTTTTCTACATCGTACCACAGCATTTTACAAATTGTCGCACGATTGGTTTCATGTGAAACATCCAGCAAAGAAGGCAAAGAAAAGAGGACCCTAAAAGATCAGGGTCCTCCTCTTCTTAACGTCGTTCTTTTGCCTTTATAGCCGTAACGGCTTTGGATAATGTGTGGATCGCAGACTCTAAATGCTCCATTTTTTTCTCTAATTTCACGAGTAAGAAAAGAGTAACGGCAATCGGAAAACCGAAGTTCCCCAATAGCTGTGCAAAGACAGGATAATCCATGTAATCCCCCTCCTCCTCACAGAAACTTACGATTGCAATGACAAGGCTTGTGCGATCCCTCTCGTAATCGCATCAGCCAATGAAATAATAAATGACTCATCCTTCAAGAAGTTAGCATCCGTCGTCCGATCAAGAAATAAATGTTCTAACAAGATGGCAGGCATCGCGGTTTCTCTCACGACCGCAAAGTTCGATTCTTTTTTTCCGCGATCAAAAAGCCCGAATCCTGCAAAGAAATCAGCTATTTCCCTGTGCAACACATCTTGCAAACGCCCCGTCTCCGTATTTCTCGTGCCGGGATACACATAGCTTTCAAAGCCTGTGCCGCCACCAGCATTATGATGGAGAGAGACAAAATAATCGGCACCGATGGAATTAGCATAGGAGGCTCGAGTCGACAACCCTACTGCTGTATCCGATTCCCTCGTCATACGGGCGTCGACAATATATTGACTTTCCAACTTTTCTCGAACGAGCAAACCGATCTCGAGCGATAGGTCTTTCTCTTGTAATCCATTCGCCACGGCACCGGGATCTGTGCCGCCGTGGCCTGGATCAATCACAACAATTGGCATATACTACTTCCCCCTTCATTATGCATTCCAGTAAAAGGACGGTGCTCCATATGGGTACTCTACACGGCTGTCATTATGAACGAAGGTGTTATATTCAATAATGCCGCTGAACCCACACGTCTTTGTCACCTCTGCCACTTGAGAGGGATACTTTCCTACTGGATCGATATCTGCAGCGATTCCATACGTATGCTGGCTATTTGATGCGCCACCCACGTTCGCGTTGTGTGTCACACTACGGAAACCGGAGTTGATCACGACCGCTGCATTACCCAGCTTTTTGCGCGTCGCTTCCAGCTTATACATGAGGCGTCGTACGTTCTCTTTCACCTGCGTTGCCCCAACATTCCCCCCAGAAAAGCCACTTCCATCTTTTGAGTAGAATTCGCTGAATGCAAAGTTGGCTGTCGAACCATCCGATGATTCTAAGGCATTCAATTGATTTTGTGTTTGCGGACCGACAATACCATCCGCCGATAATCCGTAGGCTCGCTGAAAACGAACAACTGCTGCTTCTGTACCGTTACCAAACACTCCATCGACGATCACATACGTTTGAGAAGGCGAATCGGCCGCCCACCCCGCAACACGAATTTGCGCTTCTTGAACATCGCTTCCTGTATCACCGTTTTGCAAAGTTCTTGTCCAATCCATTTGAATCTCTCCTTTAATAGATGATGAGAGACAATCAAAAGGGATGCAGTTCGCATCAGGTCATCCCTGCCTGATTCAAACTGTTTTGTTGTCTTACACGATATAAAGAAACATGAAGATCAAAAAACACAACCTGTGGGAAAGATATTTTTCATGAATCAACCTCAGAAGAAGTAGTGAGTTCTACAAACAAAAAAATAACAAAGCGCACCTCCCCAGGTATGCGCTTTGTTATTGGGCTTTCTGTCTATTTAATTCAAATAAACCTGGCACGTCATCGAGTTTATAGTTTCGAATGTAATGGATGACGTGAAGTTTCAGTTCCTGCTCCAGATCCTCTCGATTTTCTCTGCTGGTCAAACGAAGCGAAGACTTTATTTTAGGCTCAAATGTGTCAATAACACTTGATTTAACTTGATAGGCAGATTGCGACTCTTTTACTAAATGATATAAATTGGACATGCTTTATCCATCACCTTTCGCAAGAATGTACTTCATTTTTTCAAGTGCTTTACGATGGTTCTTTGAAACGGCCTGCTGGGAGACACCCATTTTCTTCGCAATTTCTGTGTCACTCCACTGATGAACGTACGCAAGGTCCATGATTTGTTGTTGCTTAATTGTGAGAATGCGATAGGCTTCCAACAATCGTACATCTTGAATGTATGATTCTAACCCTTGTCCTCCCTCCTCATGGTGCCTTTCATGTTGATTCACCAATTGATCCTTGTGTGTTGTACCTTCCCCATCGCCAATGGATTGGTCGAGCGTCAGTACATTCCGGTCTTCAAACCTTCTCGCACGCTTATCATAATTAATACTTTGAAAATACAAAGACGTACTCAGATAAGAAGTAAAACGCATATCAAAATAATGCGCTTTGAAAGCCTGGTCCAATTGTTCTTGTCGATGCTCATCAGGATTCGTAAGGTAGCGTTCAATCAATTGGCGGTGTTCGCTTTTCTGAATAAACGATTCCACGGCACGGTTCCCCTTTAAATCAGGGAACGCTTCATAAAACCATTCGGTCAATCGATCCATTTCCATCACCTCAAATAGAACGTATGTTCGGTTTAATGTTAAAAAAAGAAGCAATAAGAGATAAGACTCTTCTGCTTTATCTATTACTATATAAAGAACATCAACCGAACATAATCACAACCATGAAGGGAAATATCGTTCCTTTTCCCTATCTATTACACCACAGCAACATCTGGAAAGAAAGGGGGAAACGTCCTAATTTGTTAAAGAAGGCCCACAGTGATAGTACTGTGGGCGCCCTTTATATTTCTATTCTTCTAGTGTCGACGTATCACCCGTCGGGAGACCAAGCTCCCAAGATTTCAATAGACGACGCATGATTTTACCGCTACGCGTCTTCGGAATCGTGTCTTTAATTTCAATCTCTCGAGGGGCAGCATGGGCACTCAACCCTTGTTTGACGAATAAGCGAATCTCTTCAAGTAGTTCATCTGATTGCTCATAGCCATCACGAAGCGTAATGAACGCTTTGATGATTTCTCCGCGCTCTGGATCCGGCTTCCCGATGACGCCCGCTTCCGCAACGGCTTCATGCTCAATCAATTTACTCTCTACTTCGAAAGGACCAACCCGTTCGCCTGATGTGTTGATGACATCATCAAGGCGTCCCTGGAACCAGAAATAGCCTTCTTCATCTTTATAAGCACTATCTCCAGATACGTACCAGCCATTTAAAAAGTAGCTTTCGAATTTACCTGGGTTGTTCCAAATTGCACGCATCATGGACGGCCAACCTTCGCGGATTGCTAAGTTCCCCATTTGATTGGCAGGAAGTTCGTTTCCTTCATTGTCTACAATGGCCGCTTCAATGCCAGGGAATGGTTTACCCATCGATCCTGGGCGCATCTCCATCGTAGGGTAATTACAAATGAGCATGCCCCCTGTTTCCGTCATCCACCATGTATCGTGAATACGTAAATCGAAGGCTTTTAATCCCCACGTAATGACTTCAGGATTTAACGGTTCGCCTACACTCAATACGTGTCTGAGCGTACTGAGATCATGTTTCCTCACCGCTTCTTCACCAGCGCTCAACAACTTACGGAAAGCCGTTGGAGCCGAATACCAGACGGAGACCTGTTTCTCCGCAATCGTTCCGTACCAATCATCTGGACTGAATCGACCTCCGCGGACCACATTCGTCACGCCATTCAACCACGGAGCAAAGATTCCGTAACTGGTTCCGGTTACCCATCCGGGGTCTGCGGTACACCAGTAGACATCGTTCTCCTGCAAATCGAGCACCCATTTCCCCGTTTGATAATGCTGGATCATCGCATTGTGAACGTGGTAGACACCCTTCGGTTTCCCTGTCGAACCAGAAGTATAATGAAGCAGCATGCCATCCTCTAAATCGACCCATTCCATGTCAAAGGATTCGGATGCCTGGTTCATCTCTTCTTCAAACGAAATATAATTCCCAGGTGCATCGCCCCCAACGAGGACAATTTGTTTCAAATCTGGCAACTCATCAACCGGGACGCGTTCTAATAGCTCCGGTGTCGTAATCAGCATTGTCGCTTCACTGTCTTCCAGGCGATCACGCACCGCCTGTTCCATGAACGCTTCAAATAAAGGACCAGCAATGGCACCCGTTTTCAATATTCCTAGAAACGCAGCGTAGAATTCAGGACTTCTAGGCATGAATAAAAAGACGCGGTCGCCTTTTTCGATGTTATGTTTTTTCAATACATTCGCGAATTGATTACTTTCCTTTTTCAAATCTTCAAATGTTCGCTTCTCCTCACGATCGGGTGAGGAATACACCAACGCGACTTGATTCTTTTTCTGAGGATCTTCGGCATGTTTATCGATTGCTTCATAGGCAATGTTGACTTGACCTGTTTGACTCCAAGAGAAGTTCTTCTTCACTTCATTCCAATCAAACAAAGCATAAGCTTCTTCGTAGTTCTCCATATTGTGTTGGCCGGAACGTGCTGGAATTGGTTTCATATCCATCTTCATCACCTCATCAAAGTTTTTTGCAAGCGTTTTCTAGCAAGAGCTGAAGAAAGCCCTGAATCATCCAGAGCCACATGCGTCATATATTTTCTGAAAATTTTATGAATTACTTTCTATTTTAGTGTAAAGTCCCACTTTTTTAAAGTGTTATGCCAGACTTTTACAAAAATCGTACGTCCGTCCCCTTCATTGACAGGGGTTCACCGGACGAATATAATGAAAATGTCATATAGAGGTTTCTTAGCCCATCCCTCTTTAAAAAACTAAGGACGCTGACAAGATTCAAAACCACAGCCCTTAGGGTTGTGGTTTTTTTATTCTAATTAGATTGAGGTGCCATCTATGACTGGACGCAACGAAAATAGCTTGGATTTATCATTATTGGGGAACCAAGAGAATGAGTATTCTTTCGAATACGACCCTGACGTACTCGAAACGTTTGAGAATCAGCACCCGAACCGGGATTATTTCGTAAAATTCAATTGCCCAGAATTCACCACGCTTTGTCCAAAAACGAGACAACCGGACTTTGCGACGATTTATATCAGCTATATTCCGAATGTGAACATGGTAGAAAGTAAGTCGTTGAAGCTGTACTTGTTCAGCTTCCGTAACCATGGTGACTTTCACGAGGATAGCGTCAATACGATCATGAATGACTTGATCGAACTGATGGACCCTCGTTACATTGAAGTGTGGGGCAAATTCACACCTCGTGGCGGGATCTCCATCGATCCGTTCTGTAATTACGGGAAGCCTGGGACGAAGTTTGAACAAATGGCTGATCACCGATTAATGAATCACGATCTGTATCCAGAAAAAATCGATAACCGGTAACCCAAACACGAAAGGCGAGCTCACCTAAGAGCTCGCCTTTTTGTTCGTTTTATTGTTTATCGTTTTTATACTGCATGTACACGACTTGGGTGACTAGGAAGTCTTCCATTCCGTGCTTACCGTCTGCCCCACCGAGACCGGACTGACGCATACCCGCATGGTAACCCTGAACGGCTTCAAAGTTCTCACGGTTGACGAATGTTTCACCGAACTTCAGCTCATTCACGACACGCATCGCTTCGTTCATATCATCTGTATAAACAGAAGAAGTGAGTCCATATATCGTGTCGTTTCCTTTTTCAATCGCTTCGTCTAACGTCTTGAATGTCGTGACAGGGATGACGGGTCCGAAGATTTCCTCTTGCATAATCTTCGACTCGTGCGTGACATTAGTCAGAATGGTTGGTTTATAGAAGTATCCTTTCTCAAGATCCCCACGTTCACCACCGATTTCGACTTTTGCTCCATCTTCAACCGCTTCTTTTACCATGTTTTCCACTTCTTTTAAGCGGTCTTCACTGACAAGCGGCCCGACATCGGCTTGTTTGTTTTCTCGTGGATCCCCAAGTGTAAGCGACTCGAAGCTGTTGCGTAGCTTCTCAACGAATTCATCAGCTAAACTATCGTGCACATACACGCGCTCAGCATTCGTACAGGCTTGTCCATTATTGGCTACGCGTGATGTCGTAATGGATTTTACAGCCACATCTAAATCGGCATTGGATGTTACAATGGCCGGAGCCTTCCCTCCAAGCTCTAAGTTGACCTTCGTGATGTTTTGAGCGGCTGCTTCCATCACTTTGGTACCGGCCTGAATACTACCCGTCATCGAGATCATATGGACATTCTCATGAGAAGCAAGCGCATTTCCGATTTCTGAACCTGTTCCGGTTATAAGATTATAAACACCGTCTGGAATCTCATCCATCGAATCGATAAGCTTAGTGAATTCAATCGCCGTATTCGGTGTCTGCTGACTAGGCTTCAGTACAATTGTACAACCCGTTACAAGGGACGTTGCGACTTTACGCGCTAAGATAAACATCGGGAAGTTCCATGGGACGATTCCGCCGACAACACCGATCGGTTTTTTATAAACGAATATGTTTTCATTGGCACGGTCACTCGGAACAATTTCACCCTCTATGCGACGCGCCCATTCGGACATATAGCGGAAGTAATCAATAGCTAGATCGATTTCCCCGCTTGCCAATTCATAGTCTTTCCCTTGTTCTTCTTGCAACAAATCAATAAAGGTATCACGGTTTTCTTCAATTTTGTCACCCAAAGCACGAACGATTTTCCCCCGTTCAATATTAGGTGTCAATTCCCAGCCCTTTTGCGCCTGTAAAGCTGCTTCAACGGCTCGGTCAACATCTCCTTTGGTCGCTTTCGGAGTTCTAGAAATAATCTCCTCTGTCGCAGGATTCTCTATATCGATCCATTCATTTCCTTCCGATTCTGTGTATTTCCCGTTAATATATAATTGATGTGTTTTCATTATTCGAACCTCCTAGTCATTCGTTATCCATTGATTTCCACGATTTAGATTTCCATAAACCATCCAATAGGTTTTCTAATACGAAGAACGTGAAACATAACAACAGAAAGAGGGATAATATGAAAAAACAAAATCAAATGCTCATCATTCTCGGAACGATCGGTGTATGTAACCTGATTGCCGCTCTTATTCTATTCGTTGCCACTCCAGATCCGATGGCTCCGCTGGTACTTATGGCTTCGGGTATTCTTCTTATTGTTGGAGGGTACGCCGATCGCAAAGAGCGAATAAAACGAAACCAACAAAAAAAGTCCTGAATTCAGGACTTTTTACCATTCAAGGACGAACCCTTTCACTTTCTTCGACTCGCCTTCTTCATCGCTCTGTTCCGCTTCAAAATAAGGATCTTCCTCATTCAAATGGTAGGTGATCGTCTCCGGATCCAAGTACAACTTGTATTCCAGATCGGTCACTTTGTGCAGGGTAATATCTGGAACGGTCGTTTGATTCGCTTCCTCATCTACTAACAAAATATCGATGTGATCATACCCATGAGTGAGCAGTTTATCTTTTAAATTCATCGGTTATTCCTCCGTCCAACTGGTGTACTTTTTCCTTACCCATTTGAAGCCCATTACAAACAGAAACTTGATGACTCAACAATGTATCGCATTTAAATAGCTCTTAGACATTCTGGTGATTTCCGTTGCCATAGTCAGCGTTTGAAGGGCCGGGAAATCACTCGCTTTCCGCGGGCATGTGCTGAGCTTCCTCAGGCTTCGCCTTGCGGGATCTCACCGATCATGTACATCCCGCAGGAGTCTCGCAATCTCCCGGCCCTTCTTGCTTTTGTTAGGATAACGGAAACATGAGGTGAGTTTTTGTGAATAACAAAAAAGTCTCGTGTGCGAGTGTTATGTTGATCAATGCTGTTCTCTTACTTCGCACGACGTATTCAATTTCCATTGGGTTCGTCCATCTACATGTCAAAAGGGGTGGTTTTGAAACGACGCCCATTCAATTATAGATAGTTGGACCACTTTTATGAGAAGGTTTCTACGTGATCATCATTACCAATCACGGCGAGTCTTATAGAATCTCACTATTTGAATGCGATTTCGAACATCTATTCATGTAAGGGGGAGATGGGGAACGGGGAGACCCCGCAGAGAGGGAACGACTTGAATAAACTTCCTTGATCCCTTGCGCCGAGAAAGCTTTCTACAGAGCGATACGAGCAGACGCACGCGCACGTTTTTTAGCTCGAGGAGGCTCAGCGCCCACCCCACGGAAAGCGACTCGTTCCCCCCACCTCCCCTCTCTCCATACAAAAGTTTCGAAATCAGGTGTTTGAACGATTATATGTAAAGAAGCGGGAGAAATCCCGCTTTCGTTGCGATTAGTACCCGTATCCACCGCGACCTCCAACATAAGAAGCCCCAATGATAATCAAAAGAATGAACAATACAACCAATAGCGCGAAACCGCCACCGTATCCTCCGCTCATTTTCATTCCTCCTTTCGCTTTACTTTACTACCTTATGCGTTTCGCCCTTTGTAGTAAGGGCGGATGCGGAGTTCCATTGAAATTTATTTTTTCTTATTTATGGAAAATAATTAAGTATTCCTTTACCATTAAACTAGATATCTATGAAAGCGGAGGGGAATATATGAAAAAGTTATTACAAGTATTTAGTTTGTTGTTTCTTACTGGATTGTTGTTTACAACTCCAGTACTAGCTGAAAACTCAGATGCGAATGAAAATTTAACAAAGAATGAGGTTAAGGAATTAATAGTTAAGGTTGCACGAGAATACGAAATTCCTCCAGAAGTATTAATTGCCATAGCATTTGAAGAATCAAAGTTTGAACAATTCAATGATAAAGGTGAGCCACTTCAGTCTGGTGACAATGGATACGGGGTTATGCAGATTACGGATGAAGTCGACAATCTTGAAGAAATAAAATATGATACAGAAGCTAATATCAGAGCTGGAGCGGAAAAGTTGTTAGAGAAATGGAATTGGCAGATCAACCCTAATATCGACATCTTGCCTGATGTTGTTGAAACCATTGACTCTAAGAATAACCGTAATATTATTGAACATTGGTACTTTGCAATTATGGCCTACAACGGTCTAGTTGAGGTGAACGTCCCCAAAGAAAAAAATATAGGTGTGGAACTTGACACTGAAGATATGACATACCAAGACAGAGTATTTGATCATATTGAGGAATATGGTGAACTTGAGTTAGCTGATACAGAATTTATCAAAGGTATAGCGTACGAAGTTATCAATGATGAAAGTGGTCAGGTTAAATTTAAAGAGAATGCCCTCACTTTTGAGGAAGAGGGAACATATAGCCATATGAACTTCAAAAATGGAGACAAAGTTTATGTAATCAATGAAAACTATCCTAAATATATGTTTGGTTTTAAGTATGATACAAAAGATATTTCAAGTAGATCTGAAATTCCGTATTATACAACTTTTGAGATTACAGACGATAGTCTATTTTTCAAACCATCCAACACTCTCTACTCACACTATCGCTATTATGAAGTTGAAAGAGAGGGAATGACAGGTTACATTGCATCTTCCAATCTTGAACTTGTAAGTAATAATGATACAAGCTTTAGTGATTCTAACACTCTCACAGATTCAAGCTCACCTAAGAAAGTAAATCCTGATAAAACCTTCACTGTTACATTAGAGCCCAGTGAAATCAATAAAACGTCTATTAACAATCGCAATATTTATATTGTTAGAGAGGACGGATTAGGGGTAGAAGTAGAACTTGATTTTGATCAAGACTCAGATAAGGTTAAAGTGGACCCCGTCAAGGACTTGCAATCTGGGCAAACCTACTCTCTTTACGTAAAAGACGTTTCATCAGATGCTGGTGTTATGACTACACCAATCCAACACACCTTCACCGTTCAATAAGCACAAAAGCGCCGATCCTGAAAAAGGAACGGCGCTTTCTTTATATTGTAAATACACGCCTCATCGCAAGCGATGCAAAATAGAGCGATTGGACAAAGAAGGCGACTCCCCAAATCGGGGCAGGAATGATCTTTGTTGCTCTTGATAAATTTGCTGCATCTCCCGCTTGCATCGGAGAAAAGAAGCTGATCCACATGATTTCAAAGGCACTCGTGACCGATTCCACTAAAATCAAACAAGCGAAAAAGACGAGCACATATTGAATGACGGCTTGGTTTCCACTTCTTAATAAGAAAATGAATCCTGCGCCGAACGTGACAATCCAGAACAGTCCATATACATTGCGGACCCAAAATACTAAATTGATCGATAGAAAGGCGAGTAAAATATAGATCATCCATTTGTATTGCCCTTTTGAAATCAGATAGAAGAATAGAAAACCGAAAAAGGAGGCAAACACATACCCGGCAATGCTAGTGAAAAAGTGGCCGACCCACGATGTGTGGCCGGTTAATGTGGTACCTGCTGTATTGGGGAACAAAGATATCCGGCGCACCTCGCCCCCTGTAATGAGAGCCATTAAGGAATGGCCACTTTCATGAATCATCGTATTTAAAATCGCAAAATACTTCCCGACTACAGGCATCTGAGTCAAGAGTAAAGCGATGACCAGTCCAATGATGACTTGTGTTTTCATCTATTTGTCCTCCCTTATCTTTTACTTCATTTTTCGCAGGCGGTATAATTATTTTAAACATACAACGAGAGGGGCTTCATCATGAATGCTAGATTGATATGGATTTGTTTACTAGCTCTCGTGTTTCTGATCAGCTGCTCGAACTCGAAGGAATCTACGAACTCGTTAACCATATCTGCAGCTGCCAGTTTAACCGACGCCATGGAAGAAATCGTGGACATATACGAGCAGTCCCATGACATTTCGATAACGCTGAATCTAGCGAGCTCAGGAACGCTTGCGCAGCAAATTGAACAAGGAGCCCCTGCAGATGTGTATATATCGGCTAATCAATCATGGATGGACAAACTAGAAAAAAAGGAAAGAATCATACCTGAAACCAAAGTCCATCTCGTCGAAAACAACCTTGTCGTCATTGCTCAGGAAGGATCGGCACCTTTATCATCCATAGAAGATATCGCTGACCTCGGTGAAAACGAACAACTAGCTTTAGGACAACCGGGAAGTGTTCCGGCTGGTACATATACGAAACAGGCATTAGAAAAGATTCAACTCTGGAACGACTTAGAACAAAAAATGGTGTATGCGCATGATGTCAGGCAAGTACTCGCCTATGTCGAGTCGGGAAATGTCACCTATGGCTTCGTTTATGGGAGCGATGCGACAACTTCTGACAACGTATCGGTCGTATCGCAGATCGATACGCACTTGCACGATCCGATCATCTATCCAGCCGCCATCATCTCGGACAGTGAAAATCAATCAAGTGCCCAGTCTTTCCTGGATTTTTTACAATCAGACGAAGCACAAAGCATATGGAGAAAGACTGGATTCCAAACTAATTAAGAAAGCGATGACTGTCTATGAGCTATTCCCCACTATTTCTTTCATTAAAAATAGCATCGATTGCAACGATTATTGTCTTTGTCGTCGGAATTGCTCTCGCCAGGGGGATATCAAGAAAAGTATTTCCCGGGAAAAGTATCGTCGAGTCCATCATTTTGCTACCACTGGTACTTCCACCAACCGTCGTCGGCTTCGGGCTGCTTTATTTATTGGGGGTGAACGGACCAATTGGACAATGGCTGCTCGACTGGTTCGAATATAAGCTCGTATTTACATGGGTGGCGGCCGTTATTGCAGCAACCGTCGTATCGTTTCCTTTGATGTATCAAAGTGCGTCGGCTGCTTTTCAGAACTACGACCGAAATGTCGAAAACGCGGCCCTTACGATGGGGGCTTCAAGAATCAAAGTGTTCTTCACTATTTCATTCCCACTCGCTTGGCCCGGCCTTTTGGCTGGGCTCGTTCTTACCTTTGCTCGTGCTTTAGGAGAATTCGGAGCGACGCTTATGGTTGCGGGAAACATTCCAGGGGCAACCTCCACCATCCCCCTCGCGATCTATTCAGCTGTGGAAGCAGGTCGTATGGAACAGGCGTACACGTGGGTCATCATTATCATTGCCCTCGGATTCAGCTCTGTGCTTTGGTTGAACTGGTGGACGAAGCGAAATGTCATATCACCGAATCAAAATTCGTAAAAGGTGGAAACGCTATGCTTACTGTCGATATAAAGAAAACATTGAAGACATTCACTCTGGAATTGTCCTTCACCATGACAAATGAAGTCGTTGTCCTTTTCGGCCCCTCTGGTTCCGGGAAAACAACGACGCTCCAATGCCTCTCTGGACTGACACAACCGGATCAAGGATTAATTGACCTTAATGGTAGAGTTCTTTTCTCAAATCGCCAAAAGCCTGTTCCTGTTCAGAAACGTGGAATCGGTTATGTATTCCAAGACTATGCGCTTTTTCCCCATATGACCGTGAAAAAGAACATTCTTTACGGCGCTAAAAACGCGGACGAAGCGATGAATATTGTCGATACATTAGGAATTCAGCATCTATTGGAAGTATATCCGAACAACATTTCCGGTGGAGAAAAGCAACGTGTGGCCTTAGCCCGTGCTTTTGCTACAGAGCCAAGCCTTCTTCTATTAGACGAGCCATTCTCTTCGCTAGATGAACAGGTGAAACAGGAATGCCACCGAGAGCTCTTGCGGCTTCATCAAAAATGGCAAATCCCCGTCATTCTCGTTACACATGATTACGAGGAAGCTGAAAAACTGGCTGATCGTATGATTCATATCAACAAAGGGCGTAGCCGATGAACAAGAGTTTAATCATTGCCCTCATTCTCTCTCAGTCCGTCTTTTGGGTCCTGTTCCCTTGGCTTTCCACCATCACGAACTACCTTCATCCCTTAGCGCTCTTTGTGATCAATATGGCTATTTTCTTTATCGCTGTTATCGTCACAGCCATCGTTCAGCGCGTGAAGTATGTAATCCATGCCTATTGGTTTCATATCATTTTCTTGTTGTACATGGGTGCTTTACTCATTTTATTATTCATCAGACCAGGGGATCCGGGATTACGTCAGGCGAATTTTGTTCCTTTTGACACGATTCAGATTTACTTATCGGGGAACGTCGACAGCCTGATCAGCATGTACAATCTATGGGCAAATGTCGGGTTATTTCTACCGCTTGGAGTTTATTTTGCTTTTTTCATGTACAGGTGGAGTGTGAAATGGCTTCTTCCATTCGGCGTGATCGGTTGTATTGAAGTCGGGCAATTTGTGAGCAATCGTGGGAGTCTCGATATCGATGATTTGATCTTGAACATGGTAGGTGTTTGGTTAGGATACGGAGTCGCTCCGTTGTTAAAGAGGATTTTCGTAGTGAAAGAGAGGCATAATCAATAGGTAGCGCCCCCGGCAGGATTCGAACCTGCGGCACACGGTTTAGGAAACCGATGCTCTATCCCCTGAGCTACGGGGGCTCAATGGGTATGAACCATATTATACAAAAAATGTGAGCAAATGCAACAGTAAAATCCTCTTCAAAATACCCCTTATCTGTTACTTCACACCTATGTATATGATAAAATGTTATTTGTCTGTAAAAAAGTATCGTATTATGTCTATGTGAATAACGCACGCACGACCCGCGTGCAGCACGTCTTTTTAAAAGAGGTTGAAGGAGGAGAAGAGATGGGACAACTACCTTTCATTGCCGTTGAAGGGCCCATTGGGGTTGGGAAAACGTCTCTGTCTAAAAAGCTCGCCTCCCAGTTTGATTTTCATTTACTGAAGGAAATCGTTGAGGAGAATCCGTTTTTAGGCAAGTTTTATGACAACATTGAAGAATGGAGCTTCCAGACCGAGATGTTCTTTTTGTGCAATCGGTTCAAACAACTGGAGGACATCGACCGTGATTTTCTACAACAAGGGAAGCCGGTAGTCGCCGATTACCACGTTTCTAAAAATATGATCTTTGCTCGTCGTACGTTAAGAGAGGATCAGTTTCATAAGTATTCTCAGATTTTCGATATACTCACACACGATATGCCACGCCCGAATATGGTTGTGTATTTACATGCCAGCCTGGATACGTTGATGGAACGCATACGCATGCGCAATCGTGATGCTGAATCGAACATCCAACCTTCTTATTTAAAACAGCTCTCTCAAGACTATGAAGACTTCATGGATCATTTCGAGGCCACTCACCCAGATATTCCGGTCATCCGTTTGAATGGGGACAACCTTGATTTCGTGAAGCACCAAGATGATTTAAATCAAATTGTTGATCAAGTGAAGCAACATTTAAATAAAGGAGAAGTTATCAAATGAACGCACGTGAACGCTACGGAATTCCACATGACAGCGTCATAACGATTGCCGGAACAGTCGGTGTCGGTAAGTCAACCATGACCAATGCCCTCGCTGATGCTCTGAAGTTCCGCACATCTTTTGAAAAAGTAGAAACGAACCCTTATCTGGATAAATTCTATCAAGATTTCGAACGATGGAGCTTCCACTTACAGATTTACTTCTTAGCGGAACGCTTCAAAGAACAGAAGAAGATCTTCGAGTATGGTGGAGGATTCATTCAAGACCGCTCGATCTATGAAGATACGGGTATTTTCGCCAAAATGCACCATGAAAAAGGGACGATGTCTGAGACGGATTATGAAACGTACACGAACCTTTTCGATGCGATGGTCATGACGCCTTACTTCCCTCATCCCGATCTTCTCATTTACTTGGAAGGATCGTTCGATGATATCTTGGACCGTATCAAAAAGCGCGGACGTCCGATGGAACAAGAAACCCCTGTCGAGTACTGGGAGGAAATGTTCAAGCGCTATGAGAATTGGATCGACAATTTCAATTCTTGCCCTGTCCTTCGTTTAAACATCGCGGATTACGATGTATTAAAAGATGAGAAAAGCGTGGAGCCGATCCTTGAGAAAATCGGACACTTTATCCAACAATCACGCAAATGGCGTTCCAGCCGTTTGCTGACATAAGTTGAAGCATCCTGCAGCCACCCGCTGCAGGATTTTTTATTGTTCGCCTTCCCCCATTTTGACATAATGAAAGAAGAAGGGAGAGAAATAAATGGAAATGCCTAAGAGGAAGATGTGGTTGATCATCATCTCTACTGCGCTTGGTTTCTCCTTGTTTTTTCATTACCAGTCATTTCACGAACAGCGTGAGGAGAAACGGGAAGTGGGGAGATTCATGGAATGGACAACATCGAAATCACTGAGTGATGTTGGAATTATGAACGCGAATGTATGGGAAGATTTGATTGAATCAGATGATGGGGATGTTCAATTTGCTATTCGAACAGGGATGATTCAAAACGATGCTGGACGTTGGGAAAGAATGGAGCACACGGATGAAATCGTGAATCTCCTTCATGACTTGAACGAAGATCTCTATCAGTTCAAAACCGGCATGGAGACGGAAGAAGATGTCACGGATCTCAAAGAAGAGATCAATCAAAAGGTACAGGCTTTAACCGGAATCTTTACATACTTGCAAGAAACGATTCCTGAAGAGGATTCTATTGCGTGGTACGACACGTTAGACGATCTTTCCGATAGAGATTCAGAGTTAAGCGAGCGGGTTGAGGAGCAATACGAAACGGTGTATCCGAACTGATTCAGGCAAGGCAGATTACGACTGCCTTGCCTGAATAATAGAACCAAATTTGTCTATAAACTCGCCAATCATCATCCGGTGACTTCCGATCATTTTTTCAGGTAAATCGCGCACGTCGATAAATTGACATTCAATCGCTTCGTCCCGATTAACTTGAAGTGCTCCATCATAGTCTGTTGTAAAATAAGCGGCCGTCACCGAATAAAACTGGTCGCCATTTGCAGCGGTCGAAAATTGATCTTCTCCTGAATAAATGTTGATCAGCTTCAATTGTTTCACCGTGAGGCCTGTCTCTTCATACACTTCCCGGATTCCCACTTCTTCCGTGCTTTCACCGAGCTCCATCAAACCACCCGGCAAGCCCCAAACACCTTCTGGATAGGTGCGTTGTTGAAGCAGTATGTTCCCTTCATCGTTCACGACAATCACAACCGTTCCGACGAGAATGACAGGACGATGTCCGACTAAAGATCGCAACTCCTCTATATATCCCATTGCCCTCTCCTAACAATCAATATGCCAGTCCAACGGTTTCTCGTACCCATCGATTCTCTTCTAAGGATGTTAATAAGAAGTGAGCGACATCGCTGCGGTTGATTTGCTTTCCGTTCTCCGGAACCCCAACATCTGTCTGACGATACTCGCCTGTTACGTCTCCGTCTAGAAGTCGTAATGGGCGTGCAACCGTATAGTCTAGTTCAGCAGCTACGATGGCGTTGACTGCGTTTCTGTGATCTTTCAGTACGTTTTTCAAGATACGCTGAGACATCCAGCCCAGAAATCCTGGAATCTCTTTCTGAATGCCTGCAGAAGCCACATAAACGATCCGCTTCAGTCCGTGCTTTTGCATCCCCCGGACGATGTTTCCTGTCATTTGCTCCAGTACATCCGACTTCTTCAGGTTCTCAGACCCTAAACAAGACACGACACTTTCATGTCCTTCGATCGCTTGTACGACGTCCTCTTCATTTAAGGCATCTCCTTCGATCATATGTAGACGGTCATGTTGTATAGCTAGCTTGGACGGATTGCGAACAAAAGCCGTCACTTCGTGTCCATTTGCCATTGCCTGCTCTACAAACGCATGTCCCGTTCCTCCTGTTGCTCCAAAAACGATCATTTTCATAAAATGGCCCCCTTTACTCTTTCCCCTATTATAACGCGGACATACCAAAAACGCCCACACATAAGTGCGGGCGTTCATCTAAAGAAAGGGTTATAAAATACAAAAAAAATCGTTACGCGATGTAACGATTTCTGTTCTATAAATCTCCAATATTTATGCGCTATTGTTGATAATAAAATGGCGGAGGAGGAGGGATTCGAACCCCCGCGGGGCGTTAACCCCCTGGCGGTTTTCAAGACCGCTCCCTTCAGCCAAACTTGGGTACTCCTCCGTGTGACGACAAGTTATATAATATCACGCTTGTCTGATGTCGTCAACATTTTTCGATAACTTTTTTTCAAAAGGCATTCGACAAATGACGACGTGTTTTTTTCCACTACGCTAGTATAACCAATAACAAGAATAGATGTCAATGATAATTTCGTGGATTGGTCTGTTAATAAACTATGGTATAGGAGGGAAAGGAAAACCGTTCGCTTCTGTTCTATACTTAGCGTCATTTTAACTCTAATGTGAGTGAGCATTATTAAAATATGTTTCGTCTTCTAATACATAGTTAGGTGGTCGGGGGAAATGGGGAGACTCCTGTGGGATTAGTGGGACAGGTGAGACCCCACAGGGAGGAACGACCGAGGAGGCTCACCGCCCGCCCCACGGAAAGCGACTCATTTCCCTACCACCTTCTTCTACACCTTAATGACGAAACGGTTAAAGCTAATCAAAAAAGAGAACCATCTTTGTTTGATGGTTCCCTCTGTATGATTACTTGATGACTTCTTTTCCGCCCATGTACGGACGAAGGACTTCTGGAACGACAAGAGAGCCGTCTTCTTGTTGGTAGTTTTCCAGGATAGCGGCAACCGTACGCCCGATTGCGAGGCCAGATCCATTCAATGTGTGAACGAATTCAGGCTTCCCTTTTTCTTCGCGACGGAAGCGGATGCCTGCACGACGTGCTTGGAAATCTTCAAAGTTAGAGCAAGAGCTTATTTCACGGTACGTGTCTTGGCTTGGAATCCAGACTTCAATGTCGTATTTCTTCGCAGCTGTGAAACCAAGATCGGCTGTACACATGCTCATGACTCGGTATGGAAGCTTGAGGAGCTGCAAGACTTTCTCCGCATGTCCTGTCAGTTCTTCCAACACATCATAAGATTCTTCCGGCTTAGCAAGTTGGACGAGCTCTACTTTATTAAATTGGTGCTGACGGATCAATCCGCGAGTATCACGACCAGCAGAACCTGCTTCAGAACGGAAATTCGTGCTGAACGCTGCAAACTTTTTCGGTAAGTCTTCAGCAGAAAGGATTTCTTCACGGTGATAGTTTGTGACCGGAACCTCTGCTGTTGGAACTAAGAAGTAGTCCCAACCTTCAATCTTGAAGGCGTCCTCTTCGAATTTCGGAAGCTGACCTGTACCTGTCATCGCGCTGCGGTTGACCATTTGTGGCGTCAACATCTCTTCATAACCATGTTCATCAGCATGAAGGTCCATCATGAAGTTCAACAAAGCACGTTCAAGGCGAGCTCCTAATCCTTTATAGAATACGAAGCGGCTACCTGTCACTTTAGAAGCGCGTTCGAAATCAAGAAGACCTAGGTCTGTCGCAACATCCCAGTGCGCTTTCGCTTCAAACGTGAACGCTGGCTTATCTCCCCAAGTTCTCGCCTCTACGTTATCCTCTTCATCCGCTCCGACAGGGACGCTGTCATGTGGGATGTTCGGGATAGACAAAAGCATCGTTTCGAGCTTCTCTTCGACTTCTTTCAATTCTGTATCTAACGTCTTAATACGATCGCCGACATCGCGCATCTCTTTAATTTTATCGTCTGCATCTTCTTTCGCTTTTTTCAATTGAGAAATTTCTTTAGAAACCTCATTACGACGAGCCTTCAACTCTTCCGTTTCTTGAATCAACTCACGACGGCGGCTATCCAGATCCCCGAAGGCATCCAATTCAGAAAGGTCTTCCCCGCGGTGTTTCAACTTCCCTTTCACTTCATCAAAATTCTGACGCAAATACTTCATGTCTAACATACTAGTTCCTCCTTTATTTTATAAAAAATAAAAAAGCTCCCGTCCCTTGTTGAAAAGGGACGAGAGCTTTTGTTTTATGCTTCCCGCGATACCACCCAAGTTGAAGGTACAATGACCTTCCGGCTTATCTCATAACGGTGAGTCGCCGGTCTGACTTCCTTACGTTCCGTCAGACACTCAAGGATGGATTCATAAGTTCTTTTCATCAGTTTGCACCAACCACTGACTCTCTAAAAGAAAAGAGGGCTTACTACTAGTTCCTGTCATCGCGTTAAAATTTCTAGTTTATGTTACATAAGATTAGCTGAAATGAAATTATAATGCAAGGGTTTTTTTAGATTCTTCTACCATCTTCACGAAATGAGCGGTAATACGATGATCATCCGTCAATTCAGGATGGAAGGAACAAGCTAAATAATGCCCTTGTTGTGCGGCAACGATATGGCCATCATAACGCGCGAGTACCTTCGTGTTCTCCCCTACGTCTTCTACATATGGTGCACGGATGAAGACGGCATTGAAGCCTTCCGCTACACCTTCGATATCAAGGTCCGCTTCAAAGCTATCTCTTTGCCTGCCAAATGCGTTACGGCGTACTTTGATATCCATTACACCTAAGTGAACGTCATAAGAGCCATCAATTTCTGAAGCTAATAAAATGAGGCCGGCGCACGTACCGAAGATCGGTTTACCTGAGTTTCCGAATGCACGGATCGGTTCGAGAAAATCATATTTATCAATCAGGCGGCGCATCGTCGTGCTTTCGCCTCCTGGGATAATCAGTCCATCGATTTCGTCTAATTGTTCTTTCCTTTTCACTACGACGCCTGTTGCGCCGGTAGCTTCTACAGATCGAACATGCTCACGAAAAGCACCTTGAAGTCCTAAAACACCGATTGTCGTCATGATGCATGTCTCCTTTTTCTCATAGGCTTTATTACGGTTTATTAATGATAGCTATCCAACCATAGAAACGTGTGATTCTTAGGTCCTCCATGTTAGAAAATGAGGCTGGGGTGGGAAATAACTCGCTTTCCTGCGGGGGAACCGGCAAGCCTCCTCGGTCGTTGGCACTCCCTGTGGGGTCTCGCCTGAGTCCTTCTCCCGCGGGAGTCTCGTCATTTCCCACCCCAACCATCCACATATACTTAACGAACCTTTCACTGGTGATACATTGGCAAATATAACTACTGTATTTACGTTATTTCGAGAACCTATTTGAGCAAGGGATGTGGGGAACGGGGAGACTCCTGTGGGATTTAGCGGGACAGCTGAGACCCCACAGGGAGGTACGACCGAGGAGGCTCAGCGCACGCCCCACGGAAAGCGACTCGTTCCCCACATCCCATATCCTCCTCAGAACATCTCGAAATCAATTGTTACCGATTACTACAACGTGTGTAGACGAGTTTCTATAAAAATATAAAACTGTGGCGACTCGTCTTGGGACGGTCGCCGCAGTTGTTTTCTATTCTATTAAGGCTTGTCCACACTTATTGTTTACTGTGAGCGATCTTGCATGCGTTGGTCGCCTGTTACGGTGGACATTTCCATGCCTTTCATCGCTGTTCCAAGGCCTTTAGAAAGTTCGCCGATTAGTTTGTAATCGTCATAGTGCGTTGTAGCTTCGACAATCGCACGAGCGAATTTCTGTGGGTCGTTGGATTTGAAGATTCCAGATCCGACAAAGACACCGTCAGCACCTAGCTCCATCATAAGAGCAGCATCCGCAGGAGTCGCGATTCCGCCTGCTGCGAAGTTTACGACAGGAAGGCGGCCTTCTTCACGGATTTCCATAAGAAGGTCGAATGGTGCACTGTTATCACGTGCAAATACCATCACTTCGTCTTCAGACAGACCACGCAAATGACGGATTTGAGCTTGGATTTGGCGCATGTGACTGACCGCTTCTACAATGTTACCTGTACCAGGTTCACCTTTCGTACGAAGCATGGAAGCTCCTTCACGAATTCGACGAGTTGCTTCACCGATGTTACGGCAACCACAAACGAATGGTACCGTGTATTCATCTTTTTTGATGTGATAAATTTCGTCAGCTGGTGTCAGCACTTCACTCTCATCAATGTAGTCTACACCCATCGCTTCCAACACACGCGCTTCGGTAATATGACCGATACGTGCTTTTGCCATAACCGGGATGGATACAGCATTCATTACTTCTTCTGTAATCGTTGGATCAGCCATACGGGCTACTCCACCAGCGGCACGGATATCAGCTGGTACACGCTCAAGAGCCATAACGGCTACAGCACCTGCTTCTTCAGCAATCTTTGCTTGTTCAGCGTTGACGACGTCCATGATGACGCCACCTTTTTGCATTTCTGCCATTCCGCGCTTTACGCGATCAGTACCTGTTTGAGACATAGTAAGTTCCTCCCTATAATTCGCTCTATTGATTAAGCAATTATTCATGAATATTGTGATTTCCTATCCCTTATTGTAACTCATAAAATAAGTAAATCCTACTCATTTAATTGGGTAAAGGTGAGATTAGAACCAGCCTTTAACCATATCAACCGCACCTGTGAAAATGTCACTGAAGAATTCGCCGATATTTCCCAGCATCAACATGAACCAATTGGACTTTTCAACAGCGGATGTTGTCACGAGATCAACAGTATTCGGATTACTAGCTAATAGGTTGCCGTAATCATCTTCTCCGTTATAGACAAGTTCAGCTGTCCCGATCTTCTGTCCTTTTTTGACAGGGGCGACAAGATTACCTTCTTCGTCCAGTTGATCTTCAGAAATGTTGTATTGAACCGTGTATTGCTCTTCTTCTCCGTTTTTCACAAGCGTTTGTAAGGCCTCACTTGTCTCGACTTGAACACGGTCTTCTTTCCCTTTAGCGACAGGCATGTCCTTTTGCTCTTCTTGTTGGTAACCCGCTTGGAACAGTTCCTGTTTTTCAAACTGCTGGAATCCGTAATCGAAGAGTTTGCCCGTTTGTTGGAAGCGGGTTTCTCTCGTTTCAGATTTCATCACAACCGCAATCAAGCGTTGGCCATTCTGTTCAGCCGTACCTGTGAAACAATTCCCGGCAAGTTCGGTGTAACCTGTCTTCAATCCATCTACACCTTCATAGCTGAATTGTGCTAACTGCCCTGGCATTCCTGGAAGCATCCAGTTCCAGTTCGTAATCGTTTGACCATCGAACTCGGCTGTCGGCATGCTAGAATAGTCCAAAGCTTCCGGATAATCATTCGTCAGGTGGTACGCAAGCAATGCAGAGGAACGAGCAGACATAAGGTTCGTCGCGTCTGGAGCTGTTCCTTCTGGAAAGTTGTCACCTAAATGGGAGTTATTTAGTCCTGTAGAGTTGACGAACTCATAATCAGGCAACTCCATTTCAGCGGCTTTTTCATTCATCATCTTGACGAATTCGCCTTCTGTGCCAGCAAGTAGCTCGGCAAGCGCAATGGTTGTCGCGTTATCTGAATTAATCGCCATCGCTTTATAAAGTTCACGGACGGTATAATCTTGATTTTGTTTAAGACCTACTCCGGAGAAATTCGGATTGGCCGATATATCGTAAGCGTATTGACTAATTTGTGTCGTCGTATCCCAGCTAATGGTACCTTCTTCAATAGCCTCAAGGATTAAATATTCTGTCATCATTTTCGTCATGCTTGCTGGAGGTAGGGTCAAATCTGCCTCTTTCTCAAATAAAACCTTCCCCGTATCAGCATCGATCAAAATCGCTGACTTTGCTCCTACATCAACGGTAGCAGCGTATGTATGGTCAGGACTTGCGAAAACAGATGTCATACTCAGAATCAAAACCAGTGTCACGGCTACTGATGCTTTCAATTTTTGTATCAACTTCTCAACCTCCACCCTTAAAATATGCATCTTCGTTATTTTATCACATGGTTTAACAAAAAAATAGACAGGGAAAAGTCCCTGTCTATCAAAGTTTTACCGGGTCAAACGGAGTAGTTCGGCGATTCTTTTGTGATCTGTACATCATGCGGATGACTCTCACGTAGACCGGCATTGGTGATGCGGGTAAACATCGCATCATTCCGAAGGGCTTCAATGCTAGCTGTTCCGCAATATCCCATACCAGATCGCAATCCACCAAGCAGTTGGTGAATGGTATCATTCAAAGGTCCTTTGTACGGCATACGGCCTTCGATTCCTTCTGGTACCAACTTCTTAGACTCTGCTTCGTTCTGGAAGTAACGGTCTTTTGAGCCGGATTCCATTGCACTGACCGATCCCATTCCACGATAGACTTTGAAACGGCGACCTTGGAAGATTTCTGTATCTCCTGGGCTTTCGGATACGCCAGCAAGCATACTTCCGATCATGACGGCATGTCCACCGGCAGCCAAGGCTTTTACAACATCTCCGGAATACTTGATCCCACCGTCAGCGATGATTGTTTTGTTATGTTTTTCCGCTTCTTCGGCACAATCGAATATCGCTGTGATTTGCGGGATACCGACACCAGCGACGACACGTGTCGTACAGATGGAACCAGGTCCGATCCCGACTTTCACGATGTCCGCTCCAGCTTCGTAAAGTTCACGAGTCGCTTCCGGTGTTCCCACGTTACCTGCGATGATGTTCACATCCGGATACTTCGAACGGATCCGCTTCACTTGATCGATGACCCCTTGAGAATGTCCGTGAGCTGTGTCCACGACAAGAGCGTCCACTCCTGCTTCGACCAGTTTATCGATACGTGTCATGGCGTCCGCCGTCACCCCAACAGCCGCTGCGACAAGTAAACGTCCTTGTTCATCTTTGGCTGAATGAGGAAACTCAATCACTTTCTCAATATCTTTAATCGTAATTAAACCTTTTAGTACCCCTTGATTATCAACGAGTGGAAGTTTTTCGATTTTATACGTCTGCAAAATCTTCTCTGCTTCATCCAGTGTCGTTCCTACAGGTGCCGTCACAAGATCTTCGCTCGTCATCACTTCACTGATTTTCATGGAATAATCTTCAATGAAGCGCAGGTCGCGATTGGTGATGATTCCGACGAGAACGCAATCTTCCACGTTATTGACAATGGGTACACCCGAGATGCGGAATTTCCCCATCAGATGTTCGGCATCATACACTTGATGCTCTGGAGTAAGGAAGAATGGGTTCGTGATGACACCACTCTCGGAACGTTTCACACGGTCCACGTGTTCAGCCTGATCTTCAATCGACATATTCTTATGAATGACACCGAGACCGCCTTGTCGGGCCATTCCGATTGCCATACCTGCTTCTGTCACGGTATCCATTCCTGCACTGATAATCGGCATATTCAGCTTCAGGGTGGGAGACAACTCGGTAGCTAATGAAACATCACGTGGCAACACATCTGATTTAGCCGGCATTAATAGCACGTCATCAAATGTTAAGCCCTCTTTTGCAAACTTATCTTCACGCATGCTCAATCTCTCCTTCTCATTTCAAATAGTATGGGTAAAAGGTGGGTAACCTATGAAATAAAACACATCCTGACGAATCGCTCGCACGGGATGGTATATAACCATGAAATTCTTTCCAGATCCATTGATGAAGCTTATCTTATTGTTATTTACAATACGATAAGAATTGGGCTTTTTCAACCTAAAAAATCATGGAAATCGACAAAAAATCTTGAATAAAAGATGATAGCGTTATCAAAACGAAAATGCTCTCTTCCTGCAGATTTCGTAATCGTTGAACAATCCATCAGAAAGGAGAAAAGCGTTGATGAAGAGACCCACCTTCCTAACCTATTTGCAAGTCACGTCTCATACACGACCGTTCCTGAAACAGTGTTATGAGAAAAGTGAACACCCGAAAGCGGATCATCATGCTTATCAGAATGCCGAACGATTCATTCATGGATTGATGCTTGCAGAAGATTTCTTTCAGACAGCTCGTTCAACACCCTTAAGTGTTCAGCCGCTTCTGTTCTATTATGGGCTGAATCATTACTTGAAGAGCTGCTTGTTGACGGTAGACCCCGGCTACCCTGCTACGGCTAAAGTGCTTGCGCATGGTTTATCAACGAGAAAAAGAAAAAAGCAGCACTATCGCTTTCTTGAAGATGATATCCGAATTCAACCCCACGGACTCTTTCCTTATGCTTCTCACCATCTGTTCAACTTTGAATCCTCCAATGAGAAGGTCTCTATGGATGAACTACTTCGGCAAATCGCCAGCATGACCGATTTGTACAAGTTGAAAGGGGAGGATGTAAGGGGTTCTGGTGAAACATGGCCGCCGCTTATGGCGTACTTTGCCGTGCTTTATAACTTGAGTATGCTTGTTAGGTATGAGGGGGAGTGGTGGGGAGAAATGCAACAATTGAGGGATCGTGACGACTATGTCTTCATCGCTCATTTCCTAACAGCTGTGGCGGAATATGTTCCCCCGTTAGTCGCTGAATGGTTAAAGGACCAGTTCACGTCATGATCACGTCAACTGGTCCTTTTTAGTCTAAGACTTCTTCTATATGCAGTTCGGTATGATCTTTAAGAGCATAAATATGGTCATCCTCAAGTCTCACCATAGGTCTCGTCGGATGGGCTGCTTCGACAAAAATGATTTCTGCTTTTTGGTTATTCGAAAGGCGTACGTTCGTCCCTTGAGAATAATTCGTCATTTCTTTAATGAATAATTGGACAACGGTATGATCATATCGACCGAACTGCTCCTTTTGAATCTCCTCCAAGACACGAAATGGAGAATGCTTCTTCCTATAGGCCCGTTCGGACGTCATCGCATGGTACATATCGCTTACCGCGATGATTTGACTGTATGTGTGGAGTTTCTCTTGTCTTAAGCCAAGCGGATAGCCACTCCCATCGAGTCGTTCGTGATGCTGGAGAATCGCCAGTTTCGCATTGGTACCAAGCGTCGGAATTTTTTCAACGAGACGATAAGATAGCGTCGGGTGGGTACGAATTTGATTGAACTCCTCTTCTCGGAGGGCCGTTGTTTTATGTAAAATATTCTGGTTGATTTTAGCCATCCCGCTATCACTGAGTACAGCGGCCAAGCCTACTTGGATCCAGTCTCCATAGGCGTATTTCATCTTAGAGGCAAGAAACGCCGCAATTAAACTCATGGCCACACTATGATGGTAAAAATATTCATTCTTCGAAGAGAAATGGTGCAAAAGGAAAACATCACGTTTCGATTCGATTACCCTCTCCAATAAAGGTACCATCACTTTACGCACGGCGTTCATATCTATGGGAGCACCACCGCGCCAATCTTCAAACCACTTCTTATACGATTGAACGGCTTCTAAGTATTGATCCTGGAAAGAGACTTTGGCTTCTTCTTTTGGTTTCTTCGTGGTTACCGTTTCTTGATCATCTTCTATTTTTTCATCGGGTATGAACGGGGAACCATCAGACAATTTGTTGGCGACTTCGACGACTTGTACCTTGAACTGTTTGAGAACTTTTATATGTATCGGGTGAATGACTGTGTTCTTTGGAATAAGGGGACGATGGGTCATGCCCATGACGTCTTTGGTAATAATACAACCCGTTGTGACTTGGGAGGGATGCACCTTCATACCTGTTCCACCTCTCAAAATTAGGATAAAAATAGTCGCCTGCCGCATGAAATCGACAGGCGACGATGGAAATGACTTATGATTCTTCGTCAGGGTTCTCTAGATCATCTTGGGTGTTAGTCGTTGTAGTATCTTGGTTATCTTCTTGTTCATTAGATTCTTCGTTTCGAGCCTCTTGCTCAAGCGCCTCTTCAACGATTTCTTCTTCTTCTTTTTCAGATTCGACACGGGCGACCGTAGCTACTTCTTCACCGTCTCCTAAGCGAATCAGTCGAACGCCTTGTGTATTCCTCCCTGTTTCAGAAATACTTTCCATCGGCATCCGGATCAGCACACCACTCTCGGTGATGATCATAATGTCCTCTTCACCGTTGATGGCTTTAGTCGAGACCACTTTACCGTTCTTGTCGGTCAAGTTACACGTAATGATCCCTTTACCACCCCGATTGGTAATGCGGTACTCGCTGGCTGGTGTACGTTTTCCGTACCCTTTCGTCGTCACCGTCAACACTTGCAGGCTGTCATCGAGGATTTCCATCGATACGACATGGTCGTCATCACGCAAGGAAATACCCTTCACTCCCGCTGCGGTACGGCCCATGGCACGGATTTGATCCTCATTGAAACGGATCAGATATCCATTTTGAGTACCGATCATGACGTCCTTCTTACCATCTGTCATACGGACAGAAATCAGTTCATCATCTTCGCGCAATCCGAGAGCGATCAGACCGCCACGGCGAATGTTTGCGAATTGGGATAATGTCGTCCGTTTCGTGATTCCGTTTTTCGTCGTGAACACGAGGTACCAATCATCTACGAAGTCTTCCACCGAAATGACCGCATTGATCCACTCATCACGCTCAATATTCAACATATTGATAATAGGAATGCCTTTCGCTGTACGACTGAATTCAGGCACTTCATAGCCTTTTGCTTTATACACTTTCCCTTTGTTCGAGAAGAAGAGCAAGGTATTGTGTGTAGATGTAGAAAGAAGATGTTCGACGAAATCTTCTTCATGTGTGCCCATCCCTTGCACACCTCGTCCACCTCTTCGTTGCGAACGATACGTATTCGCAGGCAGACGCTTCACGTATCCTTGGTGAGTCAACGTGACAATCACCGTTTCTTCAGGGATCAAGTCTTCATCTTCAATGAAGTCTGTTCCACCGAGAAGGATTTCTGTGCGGCGCTCATCGTTATAACGCTCTTTAATATCAAGCAATTCTTCACGGATGATTTCTAACACTTTCTCTTCATCTGCTAAGATCGCCTTCAATTCAGCAATCAGCTGCATGATCTCTTGGTATTCATTTTCGATTTTTTCACGTTCTAGACCCGTCAAACGCTGCAAACGCATATCCAGGATCGCTTGGGCTTGTTTCTCGGATAAGCCGAAACGTTCCATCAACCCTGTGCGGGCGATTTCGGTCGTTTGAGATTCACGGATCAACTTGATGACTTCATCCAAGTGATCCAGTGCAATACGCAGTCCTTCTAAAATATGAGCACGTGCTTCCGCTTTATTCAACTCATACTGTGTACGTCGACGGATGACGACCTTTTGGTGTTCTAAATAATGCTCTAAGCACTGCTTCAAGTTCAGCACTTTCGGATGTCCATTGACGAGTGCGAGCATATTGATGCCGAACGTCGATTGTAGAGCTGTCATTTTATAAAGGTTATTCAATAACACGTTCGGATTAACGTCACGGCGAAGTTCAATCACGACGCGCATTCCATTACGGTCAGATTCATCACGCAGATCGGTGATGCCATCAATCTTCTTATCACGGGCGAGATCCGCAATCTTCTCAACGAGACGCGCTTTGTTCACTTGATAAGGTAATTCCGTCACGATCAATCGTGATTTTCCGTTCGCTTGTTCATCGATTTCCACTTGGGCACGGACCGTAATCGAACCTTTCCCTGTTTCATAGGCTTTACGGATGCCACTTAAGCCAAGGATTTTACCGGCAGTCGGGAAATCGGGCCCTTGAATGTGGTTCTCCATCAGTTCCTGAATGGTCATCTCAGGATCTTTACTTAATGCTAAGACCGCATCGATCACTTCACCAAGCTGGTGAGGGGGTATGTTTGTCGCCATACCGACAGCGATTCCTGATCCACCATTGACGAGTAAGTTCGGGAATTTAGCCGGTAATACGCGTGGCTCACGTTCTGTACCGTCATAGTTATCATCATAATCGATGGTATCTTTGTTGATATCACGCAGGATTTCCATCGAGATTTTGGACATGCGGGCTTCTGTATAACGCATGGCTGCGGCAGCATCACCGTCGACTGAACCGAAGTTTCCGTGGCCATCAACGAGCATGTAACGATAGTTGAAATCCTGGGCCATACGAACCATCGTATCGTATACGGCAGAGTCACCGTGTGGGTGATACTTACCAATCACTTCACCGACAATACGTGCCGATTTCTTGTATGCTTTATCGGCGTGCATACCCAAATCGTGCATCGCATATAAAATACGGCGGTGTACAGGCTTCAAGCCGTCACGGACATCAGGAAGAGCACGGGCGACGATGACACTCATCGCATAGTCAAGGAATGACGTACGCATCTCTTCGCTAATATTGATTTCCTGTACGCGGGGGCGTTCGGGTTGATCCACCATTCTAGTTACCTCCTACTTTATCTCACAAGAGGAGTCGGGCGCTGAAAGCCCTCCTCCATTCTCTCTCTATTTGTCGACTCACTTACACGTCCAAGTTCTGGACATATTGAGCATTCTCTTGAATGAAGTTTCGACGAGGCTCGACTTTGTCTCCCATCAGGATATCAAATGTCTCATCCGCTCCGATCGCGTCCTCTAGACTCACTTGCAGGAGCGTCCGGGTTTCAGGGTCCATCGTCGTTTCCCAAAGCTGTTCAGGGTTCATCTCTCCTAGTCCCTTATAACGCTGGGTACCAGGCTTTGGCTGTTTCGGTAGTTCAGCCAGAATCTTATCGAGTTGCTTATCGCTATACGTATAGTAAATCGCTTTTCCTTGTTGCACTTTGTACAACGGCGGTTGAGCGATGTAAATGTAGCCGTGTTCGATCAGTGGTCTCATGTAACGATAGAAGAACGTAAGAAGGAGCGTACGGATATGGGCTCCATCGACGTCTGCATCGGTCATGATGACGATTTTGTGATAGCGGGCTTTAGAAATGTCGAATTCTTCCCCGATCCCTGTTCCGAGCGCCGTAATGATGGCACGGACTTCATTGTTGGAAAGAATCTTGTCTAAGCGCGCTTTTTCAACGTTGATGATTTTTCCTCGTAGTGGCAAAATCGCTTGGAAATGACGGTCACGCCCCTGCTTCGCTGAACCACCGGCAGAGTCACCCTCAACGATGTACAACTCTGAAATGTTGGCATCCTTCGACGAACAGTCAGCCAGTTTACCGGGAAGGTTGGACACTTCAAGCGCATTTTTGCGACGCGTCAGTTCACGTGCTTTCTTCGCTGCCATACGGGCACGGGATGCCATCAATCCTTTTTCGACGATGATCTTGGCCATGTTCGGGTTTTCAAACAAGAACTTAGAAAAGCCTTCAGAGAATAGCGCGTCCGTTACCGTACGGGCTTCGCTATTGCCGAGCTTCGTTTTTGTTTGTCCTTCGAACTGAGGATCCGGGTGTTTGATGGAAACGATCGCCGTCAATCCTTCACGGACATCATCGCCCGTCAAGTTCGGGTCCGTATCTTTGAACATATTATTCTTTCTGGCGTAATCATTGATGACACGCGTAAGCCCCGTCTTGAAACCAGACTCGTGTGTACCGCCTTCATACGTGTGAATATTGTTGGCATACGTGTAAATATTACTAGCGAAGCCATCATTGTATTGAATGGCGATTTCAATCGAAATTTCATCCTGCTCATCTTCGACGAAGAAGGTTTCGTGCAGCGCTTCACGCGTTCGGTTCAAGTGCTCGACATACGAAACGATTCCGCCTTCGTAATAATAATCGACAGGTTCTTCATCTGTACGTTTATCTTGAACTGTAATCGTCAATCCTTTGTTCAGGAATGCCAGTTCACGCAGACGATTGGCTAACGTCTCGAATTTATATTCTTGGGTCTCTGAGAAAATCTCAGGATCCGGCTTGAATTGAATCCGTGTACCTGTCACGTCTGTTTCTCCGATGACTTTCAAGTCCGCTTCTGGTACTCCGCGGTGGAAGGATTGATAATGGATTTTTCCATTCAAGTGCACATAGACTTCCAATTTCGTGGATAGGGCGTTCACGACAGATGCTCCGACACCATGCAAACCACCTGATACTTTATAACCGCCACCACCGAATTTACCGCCTGCGTGTAGAACCGTCATGATGGTCTCGACAGCCGGACGTCCGGTTTTCTCCTGGATCCCTACAGGAATTCCGCGGCCGTTGTCCGTGACGGTGATGCTGTTGTCTTCTTCGATCATGACGTGGATATGGTCACAGTAGCCACCCATCGCTTCGTCAATACTGTTATCAACAATTTCCCACACTAAGTGGTGCAATCCTTTTTCATTCGTCGAGCCGATATACATACCAGGTCGCTTTCTAACGGCTTCTAAACCTTCTAGTACCTGTATCTGACTTTCATCATAGGACTGCTGTTCTCCAATAGTTTCTTCCTTCATGGTACTCACCTACATTTCTCAAGTGGTTTGACGCTGAACATGCAACGCTCTACTCCTCAGTTTCTTCTGAGAAATCTTCCAATTTATTTAAAGTCGACATCATATTCGCTCTTTTTTTCAATGTAAAAACAGATAAAGGACTGAAATAAATGACGTCATTGGTGATAACGATCGATTTCGCTTCATAATCGTCCGTTTCAACCACTTGTCTATTTTTCCGTTGATTGAAAAGCATTTCCTCAATAATCGACGACGAGGCTACTAGACTATTGTCAATGATGGCTACGACGTCTTTCGATTGGATTACATGATCATCACCGATGTGAATGAACAATGGGCCACCTCATTTCTGTACGTCTATCGTACCTTCTTTGACGTGAAAAATTTCTGCTTCCTTCAAGGCATCATGCTCGATACCATCTATGCTTGTCGTTGAGACGAAGGTTTGAACCTTACCTTGGATGGTATGAAGGAGGTGGGACTGGCGGTAATCATCCAGCTCACTCAGGACATCGTCCAATAACAGGATCGGATATTCTCCTACCTCACTATGAATCAGCTCAATTTCAGCCAGTTTCAAAGACAGAGCGGTCGTCCGTTGCTGCCCTTGGGAACCATAGGTCTGAACATCTTTTCCATTTACAAAAAAGACGAGATCATCACGATGTGGACCAGCGAGTGTCGTCCCGCGTTCTACTTCTTTCGTCTCGATATCCGTAAACTTTTCCTGATACGTACTCTTTAGTGTTTCCAAATCCATAGCCTCTGATACTTTGACACTAGCATCATAAGCAATTTCCAACTGTTCCAGGTTACGACTGATCCCTTCATGGATCGGGGTCGCCCATTCGCGGAGCAGTTGCAGGAAACGGAACCGGCGATCTACAATGGTCGCCGCATGCTCAATCAATTGGTCAGTCAGTACTCTAAGCATCGTCAAATCAGCTTCGCGCTTTCTTTGAAGCTCTTTTAATAGATGATTTCGTTGTCTGAGTATCTTTTGGTACTGTCCTAAATGATAAATATACGTCGGTTGGATTTGACCGATTTCCATGTCAATAAACCGACGACGCACCTGAGGACTGCCTTTCACTAAGTTCAGATCCTCAGGTGCAAACATGACGACATTTAAAGCACCTATGTAATCACTCAGGCGCTTTTGTTCAATATGATTCAATTTCGCTTTTTTCCCTTTATTTGAAAGCACAATCTCTAGTGGAAAACGTCGATTGCGTTTAAATATACTCCCTTTTATTTTACCATACTCAGCGTCCCATTGTATCAACTCTTTATCACGAGGAGTGCGATGTGATCTGGCAAAAGCTAATACATAAATGGCCTCCATCAAATTGGTCTTACCCTGGGCGTTCTCACCAATAATGACGTTGATCTTATGGTCGAATGAAAGAGACAGTTGATCGTAGTTACGATACGACCTCAGAGACAGTTCTTGGATATACATAGGTGAGGTCAGCTCAGCCTATTCGTCACGGACGACTTCAAAAGTTCCAAATTCTTCAATCTCCACGGTATCTCCCAGGTAGAGTTTACGACCACGGCGATTCTCTAGCTCCCCATTGACCAAAACATCAAACTCAGCAAGGAATATTTTTACCATACCGCCGGATTCAACGACGTTAGCCAATTTGAGGAATTGCCCTAGAGGTATATATTCAGTAGATATTTCAATACGTTCGCTCATATTATTCACCCTATTTCATGAATTCACCTTCTTCTATTTTACTAAAGATGAAGGTGTAAGAAAAGCCTAGCTATTTAAGAAAAGCGCAAGCGCCCTGAGAGCCCCGATGTGCATAAGTAAAACGGCCGGATGGAGACGATTTTTTCTACCGCAGGACGGATTACTCATGACACGAGGGGGGTGGGCGCTGGAGCCGGACGTGGCTAAACCAGTTAAATCCTCTGATTTCAGTTGTCCACAAGTGGATAACTTTTCAAAAAAAGAAAAGGTGCCGTTATGAAACGTCATAACCGCACCCTTTCTTATGGTGTGTTGATTTTATTATCTCATACATTTTCAATACGTGCTCTGAAAAAAACGAATGACTTTAATACGTTCGAACGGGCAGGATCAACTGCAGGATTTGATCGTCATCAACAGGACGAATCAAGAACGGACGCATAGCCCCCGTAAATTCGACTTTCACTTGATCATAATCCACGGCTTTCAGGGCATCCATCATATATTTCGCACTGAAGGAAATTTTCAGGTCTTCCCCGTCAACATCGCTCGCAAGGACTTCTTCTACCACATTTCCGACTTCTGGAGAATTACCGGTGATCTCCAGGTGATTGTTTTCTTTTGTAATCAGACGAACGACATTGTTGCGATTTTCTTTCGCAAGAAGAGACGCACGGTCAACGGATTGAAGTAATTCTTTAGCATCGATTTTGACGATCGTTTTGCTTTGTTCAGGAATTAATCGAGATGTTTCCGGATAGTTTCCGTCGAGCAATCGAGATAAGAAGTATAAGTGCTTAGTACGGAAAAGGACCTGATTCTCCGTCACACTGACTTCGATCGTGTCTTCAGAATCATCCAAGATTTTATTCAGTTCCGTTAAACTCTTTCCTGGAATGACAACGGATGGAAGAGCTTTTCCTTCCGGTTGTTCTAAAGGAATCTTGCGAGAAGCTAAACGGTGACTGTCTGTCGCGATGAATTCCAGCTCTCCATCCTCCATTTTCACATGAACACCTGTCAAAATCGGACGCGTTTCAGACGTAGATACCGCAAACACCGTCTGACGGATCAGGTTTTTGAGTAGATCGATCGGCAATTCAAAGCTGTCTTCTGTATGAAGTTGGGGCAGCTGTGGATATTCTTCCGGATCTTGTCCGTTCAAATGGAATTCCGCATTACCCGAACGGATCGTGACATTGCGGTTATTGTCACTTTCTATTTCAACCGTTTTTTGTGGAAGTTTACGGACGATATCTGGGAAGTATTTCGCTTGTAGTACGATGCTTCCTGGTTCGATATGTTCGACATATACGATGCCGTCTTCTTCCTGAGGTATGAACGACTCGATAGAAATATCAGAGTCACTACCTGTTAATTTGATTCCCTCTTCTGAAGCTTCTATTTTCATTCCTGTCAATATAGGAATCGTCGTTCTTGATGAGATGGCCTTCATGACATTTTGTACGCTCTCAATCAATTGATCGCGTTGAATGATAAATTTCATAACTTACAATCCTCCCAGTAGGCATATATTAATTATATTTTTATATAAAAGACCGTAATAGTACTAGTATGCGCTGTGGATTTGTGGATAACTGCATTTATCCCAACACACCTAAGGTTATACACATGTGGACAGCTTGTTGACCAACCTGCAACCATTATTCACATTATCCACTAATGAGATTTCAGTTGTTCTCTTATTTCATCAAGCTCCCGCTGCAATTGTTGATCATCGGCAACCATTTTAGAGATCTTCTCGTGTGCATGTATAACAGTCGTGTGGTCACGCCCTCCGAACTCTTCCCCGATCTTCGGTAATGAGAAATCCGTCAATTCTCTAGATAGATACATTGCGATTTGTCTTGGAAAAGCGACGGATTTCGTACGCTTTTTCGCAGGGAAATCTTCTAAACGTACATTGTATCTCTCTCCTACGATCTCTTGTATGCCTTCAATCGTAATCACTTTCGGTTTCGAGCTAGGAATAATATCTTTCAATGCTTCGGCAGCTAAAGAAGCGTTGATATCACGATTGATCAACGAAGAATAGGCCACAACACGGATCAAGGCGCCCTCTAGCTCACGGATGTTGGTGTCGATTTGATTGGCGATATAGAGCATCACTTCATTCGGAATATCGAGACCTTCCGCTTTCGCTTTTTTACGCAAAATCGCAATACGCGTTTCTAAATCAGGCGGAGTGATGTCAGTGATCAATCCCCACTCGAACCTGGAGCGGAGTCTGTCTTCTAGTGTTGGAATCTCTTTTGGAGGCCGGTCACTGGAAATGACGATTTGTTTGCTTTCTTCGTGCAACGTATTAAACGTATGGAAGAACTCTTCCTGTGTTTGTTCTTTTCCAGCTAAGAATTGAATATCATCAATAAGAAGCACGTCCACACTCCGATATTTATTTCGGAAGTTGACCGCTTTGTTATCTCGGATCGAGTTGATGAATTCGTTGGTGAACTTCTCGGATGAAAGGTAAACGACTTTGGCATTTGGATTATGATCTAATACATAATGACCGATTGCATGCATCAAGTGGGTTTTTCCAAGTCCTACCCCACCATAAATGAACAGCGGATTATAGGCTTTGGCTGGTGCTTCCGCTACCGCGAGTGATGCGGCATGGGCGAAACGGTTTCCGGATCCGATGACAAAGGTATCGAACGTGTATTTTGAGTTCAACATACTTTGAGGGGACTCTTCATTGTCGTTGTTTTTGACATCCGGTACTTTCTTAGGAAGTTTAACGTCATCAACCGCTTCTTCTTTCGTTTCAGGAATGATGAACCTCGTTGAAAGCTCTGCCCCTGTGACTTCATGAAGCGTTTCCGTGATCAATCCCTCATATTGATTCTCAAGCCAATCTCTAGCAAATTCATTTGGAGCGACGATGGTCAAGGTGTTTTCGCTAAGAGAATCAGCTTTTGTCGCTTTCAGCCATGTTTCAAAACTCGGCTTACTGATCTTCTCTTTAATTTTCTCTAAGGTGTTGTTCCAAAGTTCGTGGATGTTCTCCAAATTTTTCACCCCTTTCTCTCTCAATGGAAAACAAAAAAGCCTTTCGTTCTCTTTTTCGAACGTATCAAAAGGATCGAAAGGCTGTTGTGTAAGTTTTGTATAAATATTTAGTTAGTAAATCGTTACTAGTAATGTGGACATATAAAAGCTGACAATACTAGAGTTAAAGATGGTTATTTTCATTATCCACAATCCTGTGCATAAACACATAAACAATCGTGTTAATAAATGTCCACACGTTATCCACAGTCTGTGGAAAAGATTTTATAGCTTCAAATGACAATCACAGTGAAACACAAATATAATACCAGATAAAATCTAGACTTGCAACGGGTTATAGGAAGTTATCCACAATGCCCACACCTTGTAGACGATTCCTATCCACAACACTATATTTTGTGATTATCTTGTCGATATTTGGTGTGGATAGTCGATTTGACCATAAAAAAATATACACAGGACCTGTGAATGTACTCAAAAAAGTATGTTTTTTTGTTGTAGTACAGCAGCTGTTATATAACGGATTGTGCGGGTAAGATCGTGTACGGTCGGAATAAGATTTACGAAGCGCGTTGACAAATTGTATGGATTGCCCTTATAATTATCGGGACTGCCTTTTAAATGTTATTGGAATTTTCCTCAGGAGGTGTATATATAATGAAACGCACATTTCAACCAAATAATCGTAAGCGTAAAAAAGTACACGGCTTCCGCTCTCGTATGAGCTCTGCGAATGGACGTAAAGTTCTTGCTCGCCGCCGTCGTAAAGGAAGAAAAGTATTGTCCGCATAGACCACTGAGAACAATCAGTGGTCTTTTTTCTAGTATAGGTTAGATAGAAGAAGCCGATCCTTATGGGGTCGGCTCGCTATCTTTCTTATCCAATAGAAAGAGAAAGACCGATGGAATTTTCCATACATCTTTTTGTCATGTAAGCTCAAGGGTTCCTTTCCATTACGGAGCGCTTGCGCTTTTGTAATTTTGGAGGGTATTCCATGAAGAAAGTGAACCGTATTAAAAAAAATGAAGAGTTTCAAAAAATATTCAAGCATGGACAGTCGTTTGCCAACCGCCAGCTCGTTCTTTATTTTTTAAGGAAACCGGAGCAATCCCATTTCAGAATCGGATTGTCGGTTAGTAAAAAAATCGGGAATGCGGTCATGCGCAATCAAGTGAAGCGCTATTTAAGACAAGCCTTTCACGAGCTTGAAGAAGATATTCGGCAAGACTATGACCTCATTATCATAGCGAGGAAGCCGACCAATCAGATGAACTTCCATGAAATGAAACAAAGCTTGAATCACGTGTTGAAGCGATCCAAGCTTTTTAAAAATAAAAAACGAGCCCAATAGTATAGAATTCATAGATGAAAGAATGCTACACTGTTGAATGAAAACTCAAGTCCTATAAATCGAGAAACATTGCTTTACTAAGGAGGAAGGAACGTTGCGTAATAAGATGATTGCATTGCTTGCCATGGCAGGCGTGCTTACGTTCCTATCCGGGTGTACCCAGGTCAACCAAGACATCACCTCGGATAGTACAGGTTTCTGGAATGAATATGTTGTTTATCCATTGTCCCAAACATTGATGTTTTTTGCGGATAGTACGGGAGGAAGTTATGGTTTATCGATTATTATCGTGACGATCATCATTCGTCTTCTACTATTGCCTTTGAACGTCAAGCAACTAAAGAGTTCTCAATCGATGCAAGAAATTCAACCGGAGTTGAAAGAACTTCGTGAGAAATATTCTTCAAAAGATGCCCAAACACAACAAAAGCTACAGCAAGAAACGATGCAACTTTTCCAAAAGAATGGTGTCAATCCGTTAGCGGGTTGTTTACCGATTATCGTGCAAATGCCGATTTTGATAGGTTTCTACCATGCGATCATGCGTACGGCCGAGATTCAGACACATAGTTTCCTATGGTTACAACTTGGCACAGCGGATCCATTCTTAGCGATATTGACAGCAGCCACGACGTTCCTACAGCAAAAATTGATGATGGCAGGCGGAGCAGCAGCACAAAACCCGCAAATGCAAATGATGCTTTATATCATGCCGCTTATGATCGGTACCTTTGCATTCTTCTTCCCATCCGCACTAGCGCTGTACTGGATTGTCGGTAACATTGTGATGATTCTTCAAACGATATTCATCCGTAAACCTATGATGAATAAAACGACGGGAGGAGCAGGCGAGTGAAGCAAATAACTGCTACGGGAACTACGATGGACGAAGCGGTCCAATCAGCACTAGAGCAATTACAAACTTCGAAAGACAAAGTCGATGTTCATGTTATTGATGAAGGGAAAAAAGGATTTCTTGGCTTTGGGTCAAAACCAGCCATTGTCAAAGTATCCATTCGCAAAACCCCAGTGCAGGATGCCGAGTCTTACATCTCAGAAGTAGCAGCGCAAATGGGTGCTCCTGTCGAAATAAAAACAGATGTCCGTGACCGTGATATCACGATGGAACTCGTAAGCGACAAAGTCGCGATGTTGATCGGAAAACGTGGACAAACACTGAACTCATTGCAATATTTAGCTCAACTTGCGGTCAACCGTGAGTCGGATCAATTCTATACCGTCATGATCGATGCCGAAGGGTACCGTGAAAGACGCAAAGAAACCTTGCAAAACTTAGCCGAGCGTCTTGCTGAGAAAGCGATTCGTACCGGCAAAGATGTAAGGATTGAGCCGATGCCTTCTTACGAACGGAAGATCATTCATGCCGCTTTACAGAATCATAAACAGGTTGAAACGTTGTCTGATGGAAAAGAGCCACGCCGCTTTGTGGTCATTCGTCCGTCGTAACCGTTTTTTCTTCTACTTCTGCCTTTCTCGGGCAGAAGTCTTTTTTTTGTTGGCTCATAGGAAGACGAGATTCCTTAATTTTCTCTGGAGAGAGGGTAGCTGGGAAATGGATCGCTTTCCGCGGGGCGGGCGGTGAGCCTCCTCGGTCGTACCTCCCTGCGGGGTCTCACCTGTCCCGCTAAATCCCGCAGGAGTCTCACCATTTCCCAGCTATCCTCGTCATGGAAAGGATTACGGAATCTAAAGGATGGTCAAAGAAAGTATTGGTTTCACACTATATCTGGTTCCTTTAGGCTTCATAGGGTTGAAGAGTTTTGGGGAACGGGGAGACTCCTGCAGGATAAAGGTGCATCGTGAGACCCCGCTGGGCGCAGCCCGAGGAGGCTCACGGTACCCTGCGGAAAGCGACTCGTTCCCCAGAACTCTTCCGTACTCACAATAGAAAAGGAACCATAGTGGATTAGTAATGAGTGGGGATAATGGTTACAATGAGAGTAGGTATAAGTTATTCACATGTGGATAACTGAATAGCGCGATTTGCACCTTACTTGCTGTGTTGATATCTTTTCAAAACACCAGGGTGTGTGGTATTCTAAGTTGTTAGTGAATACAAACAACAGCATGTTTTTAATAAACGACGTTTTTATAGAGAAAAGACAAAAAATATAGGAGGTGAGCGCGTGTGGAAACAGATACGATAACCGCCATTTCAACCCCTATGGGGGAAGGTGCGATTGCCATTGTCAGACTGAGCGGACCAGAAGCGGTCGCGATCTCGGCGAATCTATTTCAAGGGAAAAATCTCAATGAAGTCGATTCCCACACGATGCATTACGGAAAAATTATCGATCCAGAAACGAAAGAAATGGCGGAAGAAGTCATGGTTTCCGTCATGCGAGCGCCAAAAACGTTCACGCGAGAAGATATCGTCGAAATCAACTGCCATGGTGGCCTCGTTTCGGTGAACCGTTTGCTTGAAATCGTCTTAGCCAGTGGAGCTCGTTTAGCAGAGCCGGGCGAATTTACGAAGCGAGCGTTCATGAATGGCCGGATCGATTTGTCGCAAGCAGAAGCGGTCATGGATTTGATCCGTGCGAAAACCGACCGTGCTATGAACGTGGCGCTGAAACAGATGGATGGCCGTCTATCTCGATTGATTCAAGATTTGCGCCAGAAACTACTCGAGACGCTTGCGCATGTCGAAGTGAATATTGATTATCCAGAGTACGACGATGTCGAAGAGATGTCGCATGACATGATGGAACAAAAGACGAAAGAAGTGCATGAAGAAGTGACCCGTATTTTGGATACGGCGCGCCAAGGAAAGATTTTGCGTGAAGGTCTTGGAACAGCCATCATCGGACGCCCGAACGTCGGGAAGTCCTCCCTGATGAATGCGCTCGTTCATGAGAATAAAGCGATTGTGACCGAAGTTCCCGGTACGACGCGTGATGTCATTGAAGAGTACGTCAATGTCCGAGGGGTTCCTCTTCGATTGATCGATACAGCAGGTATTCGTGAAACGGAAGATATTGTTGAGCGAATCGGTGTCGAGCGCTCCAGACAAGTGCTGAAAGAGGCGGACCTGATCTTATTCGTATTGAATTACGGTGAGGAATTGACGGATGAAGATGAGCAGTTACTTGAGGCGATTTCCGATATGAATGTGATTACGATCGTGAATAAGATGGATTTGGAACAAAAGCTTGATATCGATCGTGTGAAACAATTGGCAGGAGACCATCCGGTTGTCACGACGGCGTTGATTCGGGAAGAAGGCATCGATCAGCTGGAGAATGCGATTTCAGATACCTTCTTTGAAGGTGATCTTGATGCTGGGGATATGACCTATGTATCGAACGTGCGTCACGTGCAGCTTTTGAAACAAGCCAAAGAGTCCCTGGAAGATGCACAGAACGGTATGGCCATGGGTGTGCCGCTCGATGTCGTTCAGATCGATGTTACCCGTACGTGGGAAATCCTCGGTGAAATCGTCGGGGATACCGTAAATGAAAGCTTGATTGATCAATTGTTCTCTCAATTCTGCTTAGGGAAATAATTTTACTATAAAAGGAGAGTCATCTACATGACATATGATGCAGGGCATTATGACGTAATTGTAATTGGTGCCGGTCATGCAGGAGTGGAAGCTGGTTTAGCTGCAGCAAGACGTGGAGCGAAAACCTTGATGCTTTCATTGAACCTTGACCTGGTCGCCTTCATGCCATGTAACCCATCCATCGGTGGTCCGGCCAAAGGGATTGTCGTCCGTGAAGTCGATGCACTAGGTGGAGCCATGGGGAAAGTCATTGATAAAACGCACATTCAAATGCGTTTATTGAATACACGAAAAGGTCCAGCTGTAAGAGCGCTACGTGCGCAAGCAGATAAACCTTTGTATATTAAAGAAATGAAGCGTGTGCTGGAAAGCCAGGACAACTTGACGATGAAACAAGGTATGGTGGAAAAAGTGATTGTCGAAGATGACCAAGTCAAAGGGGTCATCACTGAAACGAAGGCAGCCTTTTATGCGCCGACGGTTGTTGTGACAACTGGAACCTTCATGCGTGGACGCGTATTGATCGGGGACTTGAGTTATGAAAGTGGACCGAACAACCAGCGTTCTACCGTATCCCTATCCGAGCAATTGGAAGAGATGGGCATCGAAATGGTTCGCTTCAAAACGGGTACACCGATGCGTGTGAATAGTAAAACGGTCGACTATTCGAAAACGGAAATTCAACCGGGAGAAGAAGAGCCACGCTCATTCTCTTATGAAACGACCGAGTTCATCACCGATCAAATTCCGTGTTGGTTGACGTACACGAATGAGCACACTCATAAAGTGATCGATGATAATTTAGGATTGTCCGCGATGTATTCAGGTGCGGTCAAAGGGACGGGGCCACGTTATTGTCCTTCGATTGAAGATAAGATCGTTCGATTCAATGACAAACCGCGTCACCAAGTGTTCCTAGAGCCTGAAGGTCGCGACACAGAAGAAGTCTACGTACAAGGGCTATCCACGTCCTTACCAGAATACGTTCAAAATGAAATGATGCGTACGGTACCTGGACTTGAAAACGCCGAAATCATGCGTGCGGGCTATGCAATCGAGTACGATTCCGTTGTACCGACGCAACTATGGCCGACGCTTGAGACGAAGCAGATCTCCGGTTTGTTCACAGCTGGTCAATTAAACGGTACGTCTGGTTATGAAGAAGCAGCCGGACAAGGTCTGATGGCGGGAATCAACGCCGCTGCGAAAGCTCTAGACCTTGAAACGCTCGTCTTAGACCGCTCACAAGGGTATATTGGCGTCATGATTGATGACCTTGTGACAAAAGGGACAAGCGAACCTTATCGTCTCCTGACGTCTCGTGCTGAGTTCCGTTTGATGCTTCGTCATGATAATGCGGATCTTCGTTTGACCGAAATCGGTTATCAGCTTGGATTGATTCCGGAAGAGCGTTATGAGCGTTTCCAAGAGAAGAAACGCCAGATTGAAGTGGAGAAAAAGCGTCTGAATAAACTCGTTTTGAAGGCAGATGAGGTGCAAGCTGTGATCGAGGAAGCGGGCGGATCTCCATTGAAGGATGCGCTGCATGCGGTTGATCTACTGAAGCGCCCAGAAATGAAATATGAACACATCGACCGTGTATCTCCGAGCGAGGAGAACTTGAGCGATGATGTGAAAGAACAAGTCGAAATCCAAATCAAATATGCGGGTTATATTAAGAAAGCTCTCGAGCAAATCGACCGCATGAAGAAGATGGACTCGAAGAAAATTCCAGACAATATCGATTATGACGCGATCAACGGTCTCGCAACAGAAGCTCGTGATCGTCTGAAGAACGTGCGTCCACTATCTGTCGGCCAAGCTTCTCGTGTATCAGGCGTAAACCCGGCGGACGTATCAATTTTGCTTGTTTATATTGAACAAGGAAATGTTGCCCGTGTGTCTGGTGAATAAGCTAAGGGGATGAAGCTATGGATACGAATACGTTTGTGCAAGCCTTGCAAGAACAGGGGATCGAACTGAATGATAAGCAGATCGATCAATTTCAACGCTATTTCGATATTCTCGTCGAATGGAATGAAAAGATGAATTTGACAGCGATCACGGATCAGGAAGGTGTTTACCTTAAGCATTTCTATGATTCGCTGACAGCTGCTTTCTATCACGATTTCACGAAGGAACTACGAATTTGCGATGTGGGGGCGGGCGCTGGATTTCCTAGCCTGCCTCTGAAGATCGTCTTTCCACAATTGAAAGTGACAATCGTCGACTCTTTGAAAAAACGAATCACGTTTTTGAACCACTTAGCCCACGAATTGGAGCTGGATAATGTCGCTTTTTATCACGATCGTGCGGAAAACTTCGGGAAAAACGACGGATTCCGTGAAGGATACGACCTTGTCATGGCTCGCGCAGTTGCTCGAATGAGCGTCCTTAGTGAGTTGTGTTTGCCACTTACGGCGAAAGGCGGGCACTTCATGGCGATGAAAGGTCCGAACTTGAAAGATGAAATGGAAGATGCGAACGTGGCCATTCAGACGGTCGGCGGAGAAGTGAAAGATGTCTTCACGTTCCATTTGCCGGAAGAGGACAGTGAGCGAAACATCGCGATTATTGAAAAACGAAGAAAAACACCTAAGAAATATCCTCGTAAAGCGGGTACACCGAATAAGCAACCGATAGAATAAGAAGAAGACGACTCTCGTTATGGGAGTCGTTTTTTTGTTTGCAATCCCTCAGCACAACTACAGAGTCTCTTTTATAGTATGATGAAGAAAAAGGGGGCTGATGCGATGAGACGATTCATCAAGTATGCTTCAATCAGTCTTGGAGTCTTACTCCTCGTTGGAGTGCTCGGTTTCTATATATGGAGTCAGCAGACATATGAAGCATCAGGGAATTTAGAGGAATGGGTCGTTCAGGTCGATCAAACGGATTTCGGTGTTGTGTATGAGCCGAACGGTGAACCTGAAGGTGGTGTTGTTCTCTATCCAGGAGCGAAGGTTGAACCAGAGGCCTACAGCTACATAGCTGAGAAGCTCTCAGAGAATGGATTTGTAACAGGGGTCCCGGATGTTAGGCTGAATCTAGCTCTGTTAGATACGAATAAAGCGCAAGAATTGATGGACCAATATCCATCCGTTGAAAAGTGGTATATCGGAGGGCATTCTCTCGGGGGAGTTGCGGCGGCTTCCTTTGTGAGCCAGCATGAGACAGATGGTTTGATTTTGCTTGCTGCTTATCCGACGGAAGGAAATAGCTTCGAGAATACGGACTTTCCGATTTTATCGATTTATGCAGAGAATGATGGGTTAACGACGTTAGGTAAAGTAGAAGAAACGGAAGAATATCTGTCTGATCAGACGACGATGTACAAAATCGAAGGAGGAAATCACGCTCAGTTTGGCGTGTACGGAGAACAGAAGGGGGATATGGCTGCTGATATCTCGGTGATGGAGCAACAAGATGAAATCGTTCAGGTGATCTTAGAATGGTTGCGTCAATCAGATGATTCATAGTCTCTTCTCGTTCGCTTCTAAAAAGAGAGCCCGATTCTGGTATGAATCGGGCTCTCGAATGTTTATTTAAAAACGCCAAATGGTTGGCCAACGGGAAGTGTCACTTTACCGAAGTGTGTGTTCAACACACTCGCAGCAGAACCGTAGAAACTGAGCAGGGCAATACCGAGTTCAGAAACAGCAGCAAGCGTGTGCATCGCTTCCGGCATAATGCCTAACGTCGATAGAGATAGTCCTATAAATAAGAAATCGATGAGAACGAAAATATAGAATAGGACTTTGTGCGTTTCCATCGCACCGATCGTCATAAACACACTGAAAATCAAGTAACCGACATAGGCGATCCCTAGTTGTTTCGGGTCAACGGCTTGAGCTGCAGCTTCACCGAACACACCGAACTGGATCAGCCAAGACGTTCCGACACCAAGCCAGAAGAGACCGAAGGCTCCAAAAGCGGTTGTTCCGAACGTATTGTTATGTTTAGCATCAAGCATACTTGCGATCAACTGTGCGATTCCACCAAGAAAAATAGCCCACGGCAATACGAAGGATACGCCTTCTGTCCACCCTAATTTGGCTGACGAAGCGACAAGCGTAACCATGGCTAAACCGAATAATCCGATGGCGGACGGATCAGCCGATACCATTTGTACTTTTTGCGTTTGTGATTGATTCATGTTGCATTCCTCCTTACACATACCTAGCTAATTTACATAAGAAAAGAGGGGAATGCAAGACTAAATCAGATGTAAGCGAAACTTTCATTTATAATCGATCGTTTAAGGAGGACATACAGTGAAAATCGTCGTTTTATCCGATACACACATGCCAAAAAAAGCCAAGCATCTCCCTGATCGATTGCTTAAGGAATTGCCGGATGCTGATCACATCATCCATGCCGGAGATTGGCAGACGCTTGAGGTTTATGACCACTTGAAAACATTCGCTCCTGTTCATGGCGTTTATGGAAACGTCGATGGAGAAGAGATCGAATCTCAGTTTCCCTATAAGCAAATCCTAGAATTTGAAGGAAGAAGGATTGGACTTATCCACGGCCACGGCGAGAAGAAAACAACCGAAAAAAGAGTCATAGAGGCATTCGAAGATGAAGAGCTGGATCTCATCATCTTCGGTCACTCCCATCTTCCCCTTGTGCGATACGTGAACAAAATGATGCTGTTCAACCCGGGATCGGTCACAGACAAACGTAAACTTCCTTGTTTTTCGTTTGGAATCATCACAATCGATGAAGACCTTCACACCGAGCATGTGTTTTATAAGTAGCTCTCTTGTTTCCCATGAAAAGGGGATTCGGACAAAAGATTTGCTTTATCGGACATCCACACGCGTTATTCAGACATGGTACGCAGCAATCCGGACATCTGTTTGGGTTAATCGGACAAGCCGCGACCTTTTTCGGACAAATCCTCATCCTGACAGGTTGGGCAATAATAACAGCGTCTTGAGCCCGCGCGGAATTTGATGATTTCCGTCCCATCGATCCGACAAGGTTGTCCTTCACGATTGAACACCCAGTGCCTGTAGTCTCGCCGCTTCACGCCTTCCGCTTTCAAACGTTCGGCAAGCTCCAAATCATTGGTGATGCCCTTGTGCTGATAGGATTGCCACATCAGATCGATGCTTGCTTGTGCTGCTTTCTTTAATTGCTCTTCTGTACAATCGATGGGGCGTAACTCAGGGTGGATTCCCGCAACGAATAAAATCTCGCTTCTCAAGTAATTCCCGATTCCACCGATGAACGCTTGATCAAGCAGAAGCGTGGTCCATTTCCGCCGTTCGAAGCGGCGTTCATGAAATCGGTCCACGAGTTGCTCAGCCGTCACGTCTTCACTTAATAGGTCAGGTCCTACTTTTGATACAAATGGATGGTCAGGAACTTCCTCATCACGCATGACTTCTATATCAGAAGCGCTGTACAGGAGTGCCGATTTCTTTTCATTATGGATGGCCAGACGTAGCTGTCGGTTGGTCTTCGGGTAGTTGTAGGCATTTCGGGTGTACCATTTTCCGTATAGTTGATTGTGAGAGTAGATCGTATAGCCATTATCGAAGCGGATCAGCATGGCTTTTCCTTTCGTATCGACCCTGAGAATATAACGTCCTTTCAAAAGATCTTCGTAGTCTTGCAAGTGTTCAAAGGCAAAGGATATGTCGAGGACGGGTCTTCCGACCATGGCTTTTTCAACAAAATCAGCGGCTTTTCTTATTTCAGGACCTTCTGGCATAGCAAACGCTCCCTTCTACTTCTTTATTTTGAGAAGGAAGCGTTGAAATTGCAACGTTCATGCTTAGCTCGATGTGTACAAGCCGCCGTCGATATGAATGACTTGGCCGGTCATATAGCTTGAATCATCAGATGCGAGCAATACGTAACTCCCGACGTGTTCAACAGGTTGTCCAGGTCGTCCCATCGGGGTATCGGTTCCGAAATTCGCCACTTGATCGGCTTCGAAAGTGGATGGAATCAGTGGTGTCCAAATCGGTCCTGGCGCGACTCCGTTGACGCGGATGCCTTTTGAAACGAGCTGTTTGGCAAGTGATCGTGTAAATGCGACGACAGCGCCTTTCGTTGCGGTGTAATCGACGAGCTGTTCATTCCCTACATAAGGTGTCACAGATGCGGTATTGATGATTGAGCTTCCTTGCTTCAAGTGCGGAAGGGCGGCCTTAGTCAAATGGAACATGGAGAAAATATTGGTCTTGAATGTACGTTCCAGCTGCTCCGCTGTGATGTCCAATAAATCATCGGTCGGGTGCTGTTCTGCGGCATTGTTGACGAGAACATCCAACTTACCGAATGTATCGATCGTTTGCTGGACCACGTGTTTGCACACATGCTCTTCTCCGATATCCCCAGGAATTAAGAGGGCGCGCTTCCCTTCTGCCTCGATCAGCTGTTTCGTCTTCTCTGCATCTTCATGTTCATCTAAGTAATTAATGACAACGTCGGCTCCTTCTTTCGCAAAACCAATCGCGACCGATTTTCCAATACCACTATCACCGCCCGTAATGAGCGCTACTTTCCCCTCTAACTTTTGTCCGCTCTGGTAATCCGTGTCTGCATGAACGGGTTGTGGGTTCATATCCGCTTCGACACCGGGCTGACGTGGCTGCTCTTGGGGTGGTTGTCCGCCTACTTGTGGCTTTTTATTCATATATGACTCTCTCCTTTTATATGTTTTTATCCAAAGTATTCCACTAAAATGACAGACTTACACCGGTCTTTTCTCAACTTGGAAGAACCGAGAGAAGCTTTCTCAACAAACTGAAAAGATGACGAGCTTGTGCTCGCCACCTTTTTCCTACGTGAAATATTCCAAAGAAGCTTCTGGAAAGTATTGCTCGATATAACCGCCGAGCGTATCTTTCATTTCTTGCTGCTCGTCTTTTTGGTAGACGTATTTTCCGATTCCATAGCGTCCCCATTTGTATTTCCTTTTCTCTTCATCCATCTCTAGCTTGCTCATCGGGTAATTCTTCTGAATGACGCGCTTGGCCGGTTTCGTGAACCGATGTTGAATGAGTTCGAATGTTAAATCTTTTGTAGCGTAGTCCGGCAATTTGTCCTGCAGTTTTTCAAAAAGAATCCGGTACCCTTCTTTCCAATCGTCATACAAATAAATCGGGGCAATGATGAACCCTAGCGGATAGCCCGCTTTCGCTACTTTTGCGGCCGCTTCGATCCGGTCATCGAGCCTTGATGTTCCAGGTTCTAAATACTTGATGACGTAATCTGCGTTCATGCTGAAGCGGAAGCGCGTACGACCGTTGTGCTTGGCATCTAGCAAATGGTCGACATGCGCGAATTTGGTCACAAAGCGAAGGCGGCCATGTTCGGATTCACCGAAGTATTCGATGGCACGCTTCAGAGTATGGGTGAGGTGGTCGACCCCGACGATATCAGAGGTACATGATGCTTCAAAGCGAGTTTCCTCAGGGGCGCGCTCTTTCATATACTGTTCGGCTGCATCAAATATTTCTTCTACATTGACATACGTACGGATGTAAGGCTTGCTGCCCATTGTCGTCTGCAAGTAGCAGTAGTGGCAGTGACCCATGCACCCTGTCGCAAATGGAATCGCATATTCAGCTGACGGCTTCGATGTGTCAAACTTCAATGTCTTTCGTACTCCGACAACGAGCGTCGATTTCGCCATCCGGTACTTTTGGAAATCATTTTCTCCTGGAAGATTGCGTACTTGGTTATGGGAGGTTGTTTCTCTTATTTCAATCCCCATACCCTCAAACTTCTCTTTCAGTTCTCGGCCGAGTGGGTACTCGAGTGCGCGTGGTTCGATATACACGAGTTCTGGTACAAAGGGTTTTACCACAGCTCTCCCTCCGACTCTACTCCTCCCCCGAATGCGTCATGATATGCACGTTCCGCTTCTCCTTGAGAAGCATAGACAGCCATATCAGAGTCTAGTGGGAAATAGGTTTCATACAAAAATAAAGCGAGTTCTCCCGGTTCTTCAGGATTGTTCACAACCGCCGCTTCTTGAACATTGGCAACGTCGTATGTGTGGGGGTTGCGATAAATCACATAAACGACGTCTCCGGCGCGGTATTGGTTTTGTTCTAATTCCATCCTTCCACCTGCTTTCCTATTTGATTATGTCATCGTGTGCTCATTTTTCCACAAAACGAAAGAATTATTACGACGATGGAAGGAGTTTTGTTTTTAGGAAACGTAGGAATGAAAGAAGGTTATTAGAAAGGGGAATACACGATGACGCTCAGGGTTGATGCCAAACATCATAAAGGAGAGCTTGCCTATTGGGTCGGGAAGCCGTATTGGGGTCAAGGCTATGCCACAGAAGCGGCGAAATGTGCTGTAGACTATGGGTTTGATAAATTGGGGCTTCATAAAATTTATGGGGCTGCGATTACGACCAACCCGGCTTCCTCAAAGGTGATGCAAAAAGTAGGAATGAAGTATGAAGGAACGTTGAAAGAGGACATCTTCCATTGGGGAGAGTATAAAGATATAGATATGTATGGGGTGATTAACTCGAAATAATGGATTTGTTTCATGTGAAACATCAAATTCAGCCATTGCCGGGCGTCACTTGTCCATTCATTCTCTACTATCTTACATAGGATAAGACTATCAAGAGAAAAAGGAGGGAATAGAATGGCTGAGAGAAAAGAAGTGATGGCGATGGTTGATGAAGCTAGCCAAGCGGTGGATAGTATCGGTACTGAAGGCTTAGGTGGATTGTTGATTTTGGCTGCGCTTTTGACAGAGTTCAAACTGGCTGAGGTCATTGGTGCAGAGGCGAAGAAAATCAAAGCGGCAACACATTACACGACAAGTTGTCATGGCGAAAGTGCGATGAATGATCTAGAAAAAATCAACAAATCTGTAGCGGATGTACTACACGAGGTTTGTTGTATCGAACGTCAAGTCAACCGTAAGATTTGGCATGGACGTAGAATGATGAACAATGTAGACCCTTCTGAAACAGAAGAATAATGCATGAAAAAACCCAAACCGGACTTTCCGGCTTGGGTTTTTCTTTATGTTGTGACTTGCTTTGGAGTAATCGGAATCAATACCCCGACGAAAGCAATGATGGCACACCCGATAAACATCGGCGTGAAACCATTTACTGCAATCAGACCGATCGATGTAAAAACAAGCAAGTCGAAACAGGAATCGAGAATCGACAACAATGAAATGGTCGTCGCTCGTACATTCGATGGTATGATGTCATTCGACAACTGAGAATACACGGGATAACGAATCGCTGAGACAAGTTTTAATAAGAAGATAACGCTGAGAATGACCCAGAGGTACCCTTGAAATAAAGCAGCACTCACTAAACCTAAAACGGCGATTATTCCCGTTACGAATAATAGGGTGACACGATTGACCTTAGTCGTCATCCATCCAATCGAACGGGAAGCGATAAACCCGATCATCGCAGCGATCGCATAGACGATTCCGATCCAGAAGACGGGCAGTCCGGCATTGACGAGCAGTTTTTGGTCGAACTTTTCAAAAATCGCGCCGACGGGAATGAATACGAGTGTAACGTTGATAAACATCCATAGAACTTGAGGCGTTTCACGAATCGCTTGAAGCCCTGCGCGAATTTGCTCGGTCATCGGTTTTGTATAGCCACCTTGTGACGGTGGGTTTTTGACGAACAGTAACAATACGAATTGAATGCTCATGAACATTAGACTGAGGCTGATCAATAAGCGGAATTGCGGTTCTGTTAAATCCTTTGCCAGCACCGCACCTATGATCACGGCGACAATCGCGACAACGAATGTAGCGGACCCGATCTGCCCCATCGCACGGTCCATCAAATGCTCCTCATTCGATTGCTTTAAAGACTCGTAAACGAGCGCCTCATCTGCTCCGCTGAAAAAGGTTGCTGCAAACCCTGTCAGGAAACTGCTCAGGAAAAACACCCAAGGGTCAAAAGCGAAATAGAGCAAGCTGTAACCGACGATAGCCAATATAGATCCGACTAAAAAGGACTGTTTCGCTCCGAATCGATCGGCAAAAACGCCTGTCGGGATTTCACCGACGAGTACCCCTAAGCTGAAGAAGGTGAGCACGACTAAAATGAGCGGCTCATCCAGCCCGCGTGCGAAATAGAACAACGTGAGTATCGGCTGCAAAAAGCGGACACTTCCAAAAAGCTCCGCCCAAAATAATAAACGAATGTTATGTGATGCTAAAGTATTCTTTTTCAATGATAGATCCTCCTGCTATGGTGTGATTCTTAATGGTTCGAATCAGCAGGAGTGCACGGTTTAGACTGCGTTCACCCCCGCTGCTGGTGTAGAGAAGATCATTAGATTTTTTTGCATATGTAAACATCCTCCTTTGAGATATCGAAGCCAAGGCATTTTTCTGGCTCTGATGATAATTATTCTGTGCGGGAGTATATATTCCTTCAAATTTTTTGAAAAGGTGAAAAGTTATCGACGAAATATGCGGTCTTTCGTCACGTAAAAGGGTGGTCTTCTTCTGCATTTATAAGACGACGGGACAGGATTTCGACACGTGTTGCATCGATTTATTGGCTGTTCAAGATACTTTTAATCTATGAAATATGATAAAATAGAAAAAGAGTAAAAACGGCATACGTATGCGCAGCAGCCCATAAGCCTGCGGCGCTTTTTTCTATTTTGTAACAAGCGTATGCTTGATCGTATAAAGGTGGTGTGTCTGATCGTGTTACATCCTTTTGGTCGATTGTTCGGGCTTGGGGACAAACCAGAATCAGAGAATGACAACAAGGAAGAAACCCATGATGAAGGTTATAACCCAGATGAGGTCTTGCAGGTTCCTGTAGATCAAGTGCAGCCGAATCGTTATCAGCCTCGAGCGATTTTTAACAGCGAGAAGATCAGTGAGCTTGCCCAGACGATACATACGCATGGGATGATTCAACCGATCGTTCTCCGTAAACTGAACGAAACAGAGTACGAATTGATTGCTGGTGAACGAAGATGGCGTGCGGTGCAATCGCTTGGTTGGGAAACCGTCCCTGCGATTATCCGGGAGATGAATGATTCTCAGACCGCGTCTGTTGCTCTCATTGAGAACTTGCAGCGTGAAGAATTGACGGTCATCGAGGAAGCGGTCGCCTATGCGAAGTTGCTTCAAATTCATGAGCTCACGCAAGAAGCCCTTGCCCAACGATTAGGGAAAAGCCAATCGACGATTGCCAACAAATTGCGTTTGCTTAAGCTTCCGGAGTCTGTCCAACAAGCGGTGATGGATAAGAAGATCACAGAGCGTCATGCTCGTGCTTTGATTGCCGTGAAAGACCCGGAAATGCAAGAGAAGATTCTGGCTGAAATCATCGAGAAACAATGGAACGTGAAGCAAACCGAAGAGCGTATCGCTAAATTGAGTGAACCGAAAGAAAAGAAAAAGAAACCGACGCTCAAAGGCGTAAATAAAGATATGCGAATCGCCATGAACACGATTCGTCAATCCTTGGATATGGTCAGAGATACGGGTACGGATTTAGAGACGAACGAAGAAGACCATGATGATTATTATCAAATTACAATCAAGATTCCTAAGAAAAAAGGATAACCTCTCACGACCCATCTTGTTATGCAGATGGGTTTTTTCTTAAACGATTTGTCCGTTTCACTTTGTTTTTCAAAATAAAGGTAAAATGAGGAAGGTGTCAGGATGGGAAAAGTGATTTCAGTTGCCAACCAAAAAGGTGGCGTCGGCAAAACGACTACTGCCGTGAACCTTAGTGCATGTCTTGCTTACTTGAACCATAAAGTCCTTCTTGTCGATATCGATCCTCAAGGCAACGCCACAAGCGGGATTGGTGTAGAAAAAGCGGAAATGGACCAGTGTGTGTACGATATCCTCGTCGATGGTGTCGGTGCCGCACAGGTTCGCACGCAAACCTTAGTTGAAAACCTAGATGCGATTCCGGCAACGATTCAGTTGGCCGGTGCGGAAATCGAACTCGTTCCAACGATTTCTAGAGAAGTGCGGCTTAAAACGGCGATTGATCAAGTGAAGCACGAGTATGATTATGTCATCATTGATTGTCCACCGTCTTTAGGGTTATTGACGTTGAATGCTTTAACCGCTTCTGATACCGTGTTGATCCCTGTCCAATGCGAGTATTATGCGTTGGAGGGTCTGAGTCAGTTGTTGAATACGGTCCGTCTTGTGCAGAAGCATTTCAATAAACAGCTCATGGTAGAAGGGGTGCTTTTGACGATGCTTGATGCCAGGACGAACCTCGGCATTCAAGTGATCGAGGAAGTGAAGAAATATTTCCAAGATAAAGTGTATCAGTCGATCATTCCACGGAATGTGCGGTTGAGTGAAGCGCCCAGTCACGGTAAGCCCGTGATTTTGTATGATGCCAAATCCCGAGGGGCTGAAGTATATTTAGATTTAGCAAAGGAAGTGATTGTGAATGGCGAGAGGGTTAGGTAAAGGCTTTGAAGCTATTTTTCCTGAAGAGAAAGTGAGAGACGAAGACCAAGTTCATGACATCCCTGTCAATCAATGTCGCCCGAATCCTTATCAACCGCGAGTTGACTTCGATGATGACGCCATTCAAGAGTTGAAGGTATCCATCCAGGAACACGGAGTTCTTCAGCCGATCATTGTAAGAAAAAGCATCAAAGGGTATGAAATCGTCGTCGGTGAGCGACGATTCCGCGCTTCGAAACTAGCAGGTCACAAGACGGTCCCCGCACTTGTGCGTGAGTGGACGGATGAACAAATGATGGAGCTTGCGTTACTTGAGAATTTACAGCGCGAGGACTTGACGCCGATCGAAGAAGCGAAGGCCTATCAAAGTTTGCAGAATGAGTTAGGCGTAACCCAGGATAAACTTTCCAAGCGTCTAGGAAAAAGCCGGTCTCATATCGCGAATTTGATCCGTCTATTGTCACTTCCAAGCGAAGTCATCCAACAAATCAATACAGGTAAACTATCGATGGGCCACGGGCGTGCTCTTCTCGGCTTAAAGAAACCGGAGGCCGTTTTGGAGATGGCGAACCGGATCGAACGGGAACAGTTGAATGTCCGTCAGGTGGAACGTCTCATACAAGAAATGAACCAAAAGAAGGCTAAAAAGAAAGACAACCCGAGAGACTTATTTCTCGAAGAACGGGAAAATTCTTTGAAAGAACAACTAGGCACGAGCGTGAAGATTCATAAAGGAAAGCGTAAAGGAAAAATTGAAATAGAATTTATGAATGACGAAGACTTAGAGCGCATTTTAGACCTTTTTGATAAGGAATAAACGGACCTGGTGCCCTAAAAGCGCCGGGTTCTTTTTTCTTGGAATTCTACATATAGGAGCGAAAGAACATGGTATTATTGGGGACACTCGTAAATGGCTTATGTATTGTGATCGGTACGCTGCTTGGTCTATTCTTCACCAAAATCCCCGAGCGCTATAAAGAAACGGTCATGAGTGGTGTGGGGCTTGCGGTTATGCTGATCGGTTTACAAATGGCGTTTGAGACGGACAATATCGTCATTGTCTTGTTGAGCTTGCTCACAGGCGCGATCATCGGGGAAGCGGCCCATGTAGAGGAAAGACTCGAGTATATCGGCCGCTGGATCGAGCGGAAATTCACCAAACCTGATCAAACGTCCACATTGGCACAAGGGTTCATTACAGCTTCACTGATCTTCGTGATCGGGGCCTTGGCGGTCATCGGGGCCCTCGACAGTGGCCTCCGGAATGATCATGAAATCTTGATCACAAAAGCGATCATCGATGGGTTCATCTCGCTCGTCCTCACCTCGACGCTCGGAATCGGCGTCATTTTCTCTGTCATCCCAGTTGTGCTCTATGAAGGATCGATTGCTCTCCTAGCCACGCAAATCAATCGCTGGATTCCGCAAGAGATGCTTGATTTGTTCATTGTGGAGATGACCGCAACAGGAGGCTTGTTGATCGTCGCGATTGGTCTTAATTTATTGAAGTTGACGCAGATTCGTGTCGCGAACTTGCTTCCTGCGTTATTGATGGTCGGTGTTGTTTTGGCGATTGCTCAACAGTTTTAACAGAAAAAGAAGCTCACACGTGTTCAGTCATCACGTGTGAGCTTCTTTTGATTTAGCGTGTTCGCGAGTAGGGCCTGTTGCGTCTGGTTGGTGCTATGGGGGAATGGAGAACGAGTCGCTTTCCGTGGGGCGGGCGGTGAGCCTCCTCGGTTCCCTGCGTGGTCTCACCTGTCCCACTAGTCCCACAGGAGTCTCCCCGTTCTCCATCCCCCTTGCTTGATATTAGCGAACAGCCCTACCATGAAATAATGGTTCACTTATTAAATAGAGCTGCATATGTCCTCTTTCCGTTATTCCTAATATGGCAAAGGTGGGCCGGAAAACCGCGAGACTCCCGTGGGAAGAAGAGACTAGGTGAGACCCCGGAAGGCGGCTTTGCCGGCTGAGGAGGCTCACCATCTCCCCACAGGAAAGCGAGTGGTTTTCCGGCCCGCCTTACACTACATGACGGCAACGCGGGTATATCTAAAGGCTGTCTTTCATTCGGAGTTCGGCAGGGTTGAGCATGGTATCTTTTTTGGCTGCTGCTGTAAAAGCTTTGACCGGGGAAGCTTCCAATTTCGCTCTTCTTCGTTCCGTATCGGCGAGCTGGATCGCTGCTGCAACTTTAGCGGCCATTTGCATCACGACATGCAGACGCGTGTTTTGCAAAACGACATGTTCCATGAATCCGCTCACGTTGACCATGCCGCTTATATGAAGATTTCCGATCGGTGGCAAGTCTTTTTTTAAAGCGGAGCCTGGGGAGAGGGTTCCTTTACCGAGCACGACCGACCCGACGGACGTTGCTTTTCCTAGGCAGGCATCAATCGCTAAAATATACGGGTTGGTGTGCTCTTTGTTCATCGTTTCTACACGTTCTTTCAAATTCAATGCATGCAAGGGATCTTCAAGTGTTCCGTAAACGTGGAAGGTTTGAAGATTTTGATCATTGAGCATTGATCCGACAAGAGGTCCAAAGGAATCTCCCGTAGATCGATCGGTTCCGATACAAGCAATGACGACCTCCTTGTTCGGAGGAAGCCATTCATTCAAATAGACACTCAAGGTATCACTCATCGTCGCTTCATCAATATTGACCCTTCGTTCTTCGTTAGAAAACTTGTCCTTTAGATTCATAGCTTCTCCTCCAAATACATAATAGTAACAGTATATAGGGATGTCCGTCATTCTATACGTGTACGCGGCAAATACATAGAGGTGGAGGAAGGTCATGCTTAAATCAGGATTGAAATGGATGTTTCTTATCATCGGTACGATCATCGGTGCAGGCTATGCATCGGGTCGAGAGTTGTGGCAGTTTTTCGGACAAGACTCAAGTTTAGCGATTCTTTTGTTTGCCCTCATGTTCACCTCTTGTTGTTACACCATTATGTCCATCAGTTTTAAAAAGCAATCTGGGCATTATCTACCCGTTCTCCGTGCGATTGTCGGAAAGCATTTAACCGGTATTTATGACTGGATGATCATCATCTATTTGTTTACAACGACTGTTGTCATGCTGGCTGGCAGCGGGGCGACGTGGCAGGCGTTCCATTTTTCTTATCGTTTAGGTGTACTGGCTATTGTCATTCCACTCATCCTTCTGTTTGTCTGGGATGTAAAAGGGATTGTGATCGTCAACAGCTTCATTCTCCCATTGTTAATTGCGGGGCTCTTGTTCGTTCTCATCTTATTCGTAACCGATCAGCAACTGTCTTTATTCGGGCATGTGCATGAGACGAGCAATTGGATGTCTGCTTTCCCGTTTACAGCCCTGAACATCCTTCCGTTGATTGCTGTGTTAGGGGCGATCGGAAATCAGATGAAGCACAAAGGTGAAATATGGATTGCAAGTATTGGTAGTGGTGTTGTGCTCGGCGCAATTTCTTATTTGTACAATAATAGTCTGATTCAAATATCAGAAGAGATTATACTATATGAAATCCCCTTATTTGCGATTTTAAAACACTATCCGTACGAGATGATGCTCTTTATGTCGGTTATGTTATGGATTGCCATCTTCACAACAGCTGCTTCCGGGACGTTAGGACTTGTGACGAGATTCAGAGAATATGTGAAGCAACCGCTTTGGATTTTAGCGATGGCCGTGATCGCCATCATGCTTCCCTTCACTTCATTCGGCTTTTCGACGTTAATCCAATATTTGTATCCTCTATATGGCCTATTAAATTTGTACGTATTAGCCTCTCTCGTGCTACATCCGCTTATATCCCGATTCAAAATCCGGTAGAAACCTGTTAAAATAGACTTTATTCAAAGTCGTACAGGAGGGAAGCTGGTGGGAGATGCACAAGAAAAATTGGATGGAGCAGTTGATTATGTGACAGGACCAGATCTCTGGATCACACTCGGTCTAGGAGCACTGCAAATCGTGCTCATCCTTCTCATTTCATTGGTTGTCATCAAGTTAGGACGCCGTGTCATATCCAAATTTTTTGCCAATCGAACGAGAGGTCCTTTTAAGATCTCTCAGAGGCGTGAAGCCACATTGAATAAGCTTGTGGCAAATTCCTTGTCCTATATCGTCTATTTCATCGCCTTTGTGATGATTTTAGAAACGTTCACACTCGATATTAAAGCGTTGCTTGCCGGTGCAGGTGTAGCTGGTTTGGCGATTGGTTTCGGAGCGCAAAACTTGGTTCGTGACGTGATTTCCGGATTTTTCATCATTTTTGAGGACCAGTTTTCTGTAGGGGATTATATCCAGACATCCGGTGTAGAAGGGTTCGTAGAAGAAGTCGGACTGAGGACTTGCAAGGTGAAAGCATGGACGGGCGAAGTCCATATCCTACCTAACGGAAACGTAACGCAAGTAACAAATTATTCGGTACACAATAGTATAGCGGTCGTAGATGTCAGCGTTGCGTATGAAGAAGATATTGAAAAAGCAGAACAAGCCATCTCTGAGCTTCTTAAAGAGCTACCCGATCGATACGAACAAATGCTCACTGAACCCCAGCTTCTCGGCGTACAGAGCCTGGGTGCATCCGATGTGGTCATGCGTATCATATCCGAAGTTCAGCCGATGGAGCACTGGGTGATTGCACGAGCCATCCGCAAAGAAGTGAAGAATCGACTGGACGAGGAAGGTATCGAAATCCCATTCCCTCGCATGGTGATGTATTCAAGGCAAGACGAACAGGCAGAAGCATAAAGGAGGTCAATTCGAATGGCAGAGCAAACGTATCACTTAAACGATGTTGTACAGATGAAGAAGGCTCACCCGTGTGGGGAGAATCGTTGGAAAATCATCCGCATGGGTGCAGATATTCGTATTAAATGTGAAGGCTGCGGCCACAGCGTTCTGATTCCGAGGCGTAAGTTTGAAACGAAGATGAAGAAAGTATTAGAGACCGCGGAACAGGAATAAATGGGGAACCATTCTAGTAACCTAGAGTGGTTCTTTTTCATTTGTGGAACGAGTCGCTTTCCGCAGGGTACCGTGAGCCTCCTCTGGCTACCTGCGGGGTCTCACGATGCACCTTTATCATGCAGAGTCTCCCCCTCCCCCAACCTCTTCATTCTAGTGGAAAGATAGGAACCTCTCTTATATGAAAATAGAACCTGCCTAATTTAATGGAGGAAAAGTTCCTGAACACGATCCTAGAAGAGTTTGTGGAAAACGACATCGTCACACTTTATAATCAGCGAAATTCAATATTTAGTAGATCCATTGCTTTTAAAAGTACGTTTTATTGGGCAGAAAAATAGAGGAATGCACGTCCGAATGCCTTGTTTTTTCATTTTTGATTGGTTGTTATTTTGTAGAACAGTATCTATAATTGAAGAGACTAACATGCATGTATGTAAATCCTTAAGGAGTGAAAGTCTTATATGGCACTAACAGCAGGAATCGTAGGTTTGCCGAACGTAGGGAAATCTACGCTATTTAACGCAATTACACAAGCAGGTGCTTTATCTGCCAACTATCCATTTGCGACCATCGATCCGAACGTAGGTATCGTGGAAGTTCCGGATAGCCGGTTGGAGAAGTTGACCGAACTTGTCAATCCGAAGAAAACCGTCCCGACAGCCTTTGAATTCACCGATATTGCCGGTATCGTGGAGGGTGCTAGTAAAGGTGAAGGACTTGGAAACAAGTTCCTATCCCATATCCGCCAGGTAGACGCGATTTGTCATGTCGTTCGTGCATTCGAAGACGAAAACATCACGCACGTGTCTGGTCAGGTCGATCCAATCTCAGATATCGAGACGATCAACTTGGAGCTGATTCTAGCGGACCTTGAAACCGTAACGAAGCGTCTTGAGCGTGTAGCGAAATTGGCTCGTCAGAAAGACAAAGATGCGCTTGCTGAGCATGCGGTTCTAGAGAAGCTGAAAGAAGCTTTGGAATCCGAAACACCGGCTCGCGCTGTTGAATTCAGCAGCGATCAACAAAAAGTGGTGAAAGGCCTTCATCTACTAACTTCAAAGCCAATCCTCTATGTAGCGAATGTCAGTGAAGATGAAATCGGCGAAGGCGACAACGACAAAGTGAAGCAAATTCGCGAGTTTGCTGAGCAGGAAAATGCACAAGTCATCGTCGTTTGTGCCAAAATCGAGTCTGAAATCGCTGAACTTGATGGCGAAGAAAAAGAAGAATTCCTAGAAGACTTAGGAATCGAAGAATCTGGTTTGGACCAGTTGATTAAAGCGACGTACGATCTATTAGGCTTAGCGACGTACTTTACAGCTGGAGAACAAGAAGTACGGGCTTGGACCTTCAAAGAAGGTATGACGGCACCACAAGCTGCCGGAATCATCCACACAGACTTCGAGCGTGGTTTCATCCGTGCTGAGACGGTCTCTTATGGTGACCTAGTCGACGCTGGATCCATGGGTGTCGCACGTGATCGCGGTCGTGTCCGTTTGGAAGGTAAAGAGTACTTGGTTCGGGATGGCGATGTCATCCATTTCCGTTTCAACGTATAAGCGTTTGTCAGGGTTCTTCCGTTTAAGTATTGTAAATCTTGGACAACTTTGTTATAATACTTCATTGTGAGTAATTAAGATGTAATTACTCCTTGCTCCTTTACAAAAAAGGGGCCGCTAAGTCCATAAGGAGGTGAAAACGGATGAGTAGAAAATACGAAATCATGTATATCATCCGCCCAGACATCGAGGAAGAAGCTAAGACATCTGTCAAAGATCGTTTCAGCAAAATCCTTACAGATAACGGTGCGGAGATCGAAGAAGTTAAAGAAGTTGGCAAGCGTCGTCTTGCTTACGAAATTAACGACTACCGTGATGGTATCTACGTAACCATCGACTTCACAGGTACACGTGAAGCGATTAACGAATTCGACCGTCAAGCGAAGTTCACGGATGATATTATCCGCCACATCGCTGTACGCGAAGATGACAAATAAGGAGTGGTTCTGATGTTGAATCGTGTCGTTTTAGTCGGCAGATTAACGAAGGATCCTGATTTACGCTATACGCCAAATGGAGTAGCCGTCGCTAACTTCACTATTGCCGTGAACCGCCCTTTCTCGAACAAACAAGGCGAGCAGGATGCGGATTTCATCAACTGTGTTGTGTGGAGACGAGCAGCTGAAAACTTAGCGAACTTTATGAATAAAGGGAGCCAAGTGGGCGTAGACGGACGTTTACAGACCCGCAGCTTTGAAAACCAAGAAGGCAAGCGTATATTTGTGACGGAAGTCGTTGCAGATAGCGTACAATTCCTAGAATCTAAAGGTTCTTCCCAAGGTGGAGGAAACCGCGGAGGCTCAGGATACCAACCGAATCAGAATCAACAACCATCAGGAAACAACTTCGGTTCTAACAATAATAATCAACAACGCAACGATGATCCCTTTGCTGATCAAGGGGAACCCATCGATATATCAGATGACGATCTACCATTCTAAAATGAAAGGAGTGAATGCTACATGGCACGTCGTGGACGCGGAAAACGTAAAAAGGTGTGTTTCTTCACAGCTAACGGAATCACACACATCGACTATAAAGATGTAGATTTGCTTAAACGTTTCGTTTCTGACCGTGGGAAGATTCTTCCTCGCCGAGTGACAGGAACGTCTGCAAAATACCAACGTAAATTGACTAAAGCGATCAAACGCTCTCGTCAAATGGCTCTACTTCCTTATTCTGCTGAATAAGAATAGCGCATGAAAAACCGTGAAGCCTACTTAGGCTTCACGGTTTTTTTTATACTATAATTTATTGTATTTCGTGTAAAAGCATTCTCGTTCGCTTCCTCTTTCATATTCTTACTTCACTGAAATCCCCCATGAGGTCTCTCGACTCATCCAGATTGGTCACCTTCTATGGTGTATAGGGTCCATGACCTCTAAGAAAGGCTTCAGGGCCATCCTGTACGACGTGTCCTATTATACATTCCGGAGTAATCACACACTAATTCGCAGCACAATCCTTTCAAGTAAACTAAAACGAGAAGGAAGAAACCGTGCAGTTAAGAAAAGATAAAAAGCCGTGACCTTTTTATTAGTCACGACTTATCGCATACGCTGTATGAGGAAGAAGGAAACGGCGGTCCAGTTTATCCACGTACGTCATGAAAAAGTGGATGATCGGGCCGCTTAATAATGTGATCAGAATGGTTCCAATGCCGATTGCCCCTCCAAAGAAGGCTGCGATGATCACAAGGAAAATACTGATGACCACTCTCGAGATCGAAATCGACCAGCCTGTCAGCTGTTTAATCACGAGCATCATGCGGTCGAATGGATTCGGTGCGAAATCAGCCTGCAAGTTGATCGCTATCCCTAAGGCGGAAATGACCATGCCGAAGAAAAAGCAGATTGACTGAGCCGCGACCGACTCCGGAACAACTGTATCGCTGATCATGAACATCCAGAAATCGATACCAGCTCCGGTGAATAGCGAGGTGGCAATCGCGAACATTTCTGGACGTTTTTTACTGGCGATCGAATTGAAGATAATCATAGAAAAGCCGACAACAATCTCCCAACTCCCGATCGATAGGCCGAATGTGCGATATAGACCAACAAGGAGGGCGTCAAATGGAGATGTCCCTAAGCGTGATTGGATCGTTAAAGCGATTCCTAGTGAAAGCAGAATGATTCCTGATAGATAATAGATAAATCGCTGATAGGATCGTTTCATAGAATCCTCCTTCCAAAAACCAGTTTTTCCCTCTGTTATGGACTATACTCGTTATCATAAGGAGTTTCAACCTTAAAAAAGCAGCCGTGACATGAGGTCACGGCTGCTTTTCTATTAGTCTTCTTATTCTACATGAGCCCACTTGAATTCAAATTCTGGACCTGTAGCTGTTGTGAATACGCCTTTGATAGAAGGACGGAACAATTGAGCTTTTGCATCTTGATAGATCGGAGCTACGGCAGCATCCTCTGTAAGAAGCATTTGCTCGGCTTCTAGGAATGTTTCGTAACGCTTCACAGGATCTTGAGCAAACTCGCCATTCGCTTTTTCAATCAGGGCATCGTATTCAGGGTTAGAGTAATTCATGTTGTTGTTCTGACCACCCGTTAGGTACATGTTCAAGTATGTGTTCGGGTCTACGTAGTCAGGACCCCAAGTCGCGGCTTCGATTTCGAATTCAGAAGCACTGTCACGACGGACACGCTCTTTGAATGGTACTTCAACAAGGTTGATCGTCAGGCCATCCAATTTCGTTTCAAGTTGATCTTTATAGTAGGCAAGTACGTTCTTCGATGTACCTGTGTCATCACCCATCAGTTCGATTGTTACTTCTTCAGTACCTAGAGCTTCTTTCGCTTTTGCCCAATGTTCTTTCGCTTTTTCTTCATTCGATTCAACAAGTGGACCTTGAGCGTCGCGGAAGTCTTCGTTGCTCTCAGGCATAGAGACGAAGTTTGATGGTACATATCCTTCTGCCGGTACAGAACCGTCGTTCAGGATAACATCTACAAGAGATTGACGATCAATCGCCATGGAGATGGCTTTACGTGCATCTACGTTCGCAAGAGCTTCGTTCGCATCTTGGTTGAACTTCAAGAAGTAAAGGTAAGGTTTCTCTGCAACGTTGAATGCTTCGTTCGTGCGGTATTGGTCAACGAATTCTGCGTTCAATTCCGTTTGGTCGATTTGACCAGATTCGTACAAGTTTACACCTGTTGCGATCTCTTTAATGACTTTCGCGTTGATTTTCTCTAATTGAACAGTATCTGCATCCCAGTAATCATCGTTCTTTTCAACAACCCATCCTTCGCCGTGGTTCCATTCCGTCATTTTGAATGGTCCGTTGGAAAGTGTGTATTCAGCCTCTGTTGCGAAGTCTTCTCCGTGTTCTTCAACAAATGACTGGTTCAGTGGCATGAATGTAACGAATACAGTCATGGATTTGAAATATGGAACTGGTTTTTCAAGTTGTACTTCTAGTGTCTTGTCGTCGACCGCTGTTACACCAAGGTCTTCGACAGCTGCTTCGCCATTACTGACAGCAGTTGCGTTTTTAATGACGCCTCCAAGGAAGTAAGGGCCATACTCAGATCCGACATCAGGATCGACCGCTCTTCTCCAAGAGTAAACGAAGTCGTTCGCTGTTACGGGGTCACCGTTCGACCACACAGCGTCTTCACGAATGGTAAATGTATGTGTAAGTCCATCTTCACTTACAGACGAATCAACGGCCATACCCTCTGTTAATTGGCTGTTTTCGTCAAGACGATAGAGTCCTTCAATTGTTTCTCCTGCCCATTGGAAACCGACGGAATCGGTAATCAATGATGGGTCCATACTAGGAATCTCACTTTTAGCTGTAACGGTAATCTCTTGTTCAGCACTTGAGTCTGAACCTTCTTCAGAATTGTTCTCTTCTGTTGTTGTTTCTTCACCGGTTTCATCCTCGTTCGATTCTGAACTTGTTTCAGAACCCCCTCCACTACAAGCTGCTAATAGAAGCACAGCAAATAGCGTGAACATGAGCCATAGGCTTTGATGTTTTCTCAATGTTATTCCCCCTAGTCAAGTTTAAAAATTTCTAAAAATTACTACTTTTCGAATTATACAGTTAAGTGCATAATATTTCAGCCTTGTTTTTAGAGAAAAAAAAGAAAAAAAGTCATTAAACTGAAAATTCGAATTAGATTGACAACGTTCGTTCTTTTGATAGGATAAAGGAATATCATTTCTATTCCTATCAGCAGGAATCCAATCAGTAGGAAGAGATTCAGAGGAGGGTGTTTGAAAAGTGAAGCGAGAATGGGATTTATTACACACGCCAGGCCCAACACCGATTCCACCAAGTGTAGAGCGGGCGATGAACCAACCGATGATTGGTCATCGCGGGCAGAAGTGCAAGGACTTATTGAAGTCGATCGCTCCCAGGTTAAAGCCTGTTTTCGGAACATCCGGTGAAGTACTTGTTTTGACCGGAAGTGGAACATCTGCTTTAGAGGCTGCGGTTGTGAATACGACACAACCTGGAGACGAAGTCATCGTCGTTGTCGCCGGTGCCTTCGGAGAGCGCTTCGCCAAGATTTGTGAAACGTATGAATTGCATGTTCATCGCATAGATGTGGAATGGGGGCGTGCAGTCGAAGTCGCTCAGGTTGAACAAACGCTCAAATCATCCAACCAGGTGAAAGCTGTATTTTTGACTCATTCGGAAACGTCCACCGGAGTGATGCACCCGATTGAGTCCATCGCTGAACGAATAAATGAACTGAGCGACGCCTTAGTGGTCGTCGACGGGGTTTCCTCCGTAGGCGGTTCCTTACTGGATATGGATCGTTTTGGAATCGATCTCTTAGTTTCCGGTTCGCAGAAGGCGATGATGCTTCCTCCGGGTCTCGCTTTTGTAGCGATGAGTGAACGGGCATGGCAGACCATCCAAAATAATGACCGTCCCCGTTTTTACCTTGATTTGCGTAGTTATTATGACCGTTTAGGTGAAGGGCAGACACCGTTCACCCCTGCTCTTTCTTTATTGTTCGGTTTAGAGGAAGTGCTTCAATTAATGGAAGAAGAGGGCGTTCAGCAAGTTTCAGAACGTCACCTACTTATGCAAAAGATGACCCGAGATGCGTGCCGGGCATTAAACCTTCCTTTGCTTGTAAGTGAACAAGAAGCATCGACAACCGTGACCTCTATCAGGCCGCAAACCTTTGAAGCAGAGCAGTTGCGTAAATTGGCGAATGAAGAGTTCGGGCTGATCCTTGCCGGTGGGCAGAAACATATGAAAGGCGAAATCTTCCGAATTGGTCACATGGGGTATTGCCGTCCGGCCAATGTATTTCAATACATCAGTGTCCTTGAAGTTCTGTTGAAGCGACTAGGTCATGATTTCGATGCGGGGGCTGGCTCCGCGGCTGCGCAGGAAGCGTATTTACAAGGAACAAGGGAGGAAACATGATGAAGCGAGTATTGATCAGTGATCCATTGAGTGAAGACGGGATCCGGCCATTATTAGATGCGGAAGATGTGGAAACGGTCCTTAATCCGTCCATGACTCATGAAGAATTATTAGAAGCTGTCAGTAAAGCGGAAGCGTTGATTGTGCGCAGTCAAACCCAAGTGACACGTGAAGTGATTGAACATGCTCCTCATTTGAAAGTGATTGGTCGAGCTGGCGTAGGAGTCGACAATATTGATTTGAATGCCGCAACCGAACACGGAATCATCGTCGTCAATGCGCCGGATGGGAATACGATTTCTACAGCTGAGCATACGATGGCGATGTTAATGTCTCTCGCTCGAAATATTCCACAAGCATATCATCAGCTGAAACAGAAGCGTTGGGAACGGAAAAAGTTCGTAGGCGTTGAACTCAAAGATAAGACAATCGGGATTGTAGGATTCGGACGTATTGGGCGCGAAGTAGCTCACCGAGCGAAGGGCCACCGTATGAACGTCATTGCCTTCGACCCGTTTCTTAATGAGGAGAAAGCGCAAAAAGCGGGAGTCAAACATGGCACACTGGAAGATGTACTGAAAGAGGCCGACTTTCTGACGGTACATACGCCTTTGATTGAAAAAACGAAGCACTTGATCAATCGTGAAGCCATTGCTCTGATGAAGCCCGGCGCACGGATCTTGAACTGTGCTCGTGGTGGTATCATTGAGGAAGACGCATTGTTTGAAGCAGTGCAAAGTGGAAGGATCGCCGGAGCTGCCCTCGATGTATTTGAAGAAGAGCCGGCAACAGAGCATCCACTACTCGACCTTCCAGAAGTGATTGCCACCCCCCACCTTGGTGCGAGCACCATCGAAGCTCAGGAAAACGTGGCAACGGATGTCAGTTTTGACGTTATTGAACTGTTGAGAGGTGGTACAGTGAAGAACCCTGTCAACCTACCATCCGTTTCTTCAGAAATGATGGAGAAACTTTCTCCTTACTTCCAATTATCAGAGCGTTTGGGTGGGTTCCTTTCTAAGGTCGTGGAAGGAACACTGGAACGAATCAATGTGTACTACTCAGGAGAACTGCTCGATGTCGATACGATGCCGCTTACGCGAATTGCTGTGAAGGGTATTCTGAAGCGACATATCGGGAGTCGCGTGAATGATGTGAATGCCTTTAAGACCGCTTCTGATAAAGGGATCGTCATCAATGAGCAAAAATCGACGTCGACTAAAGGTTTTACGAACTTAGTCACGGTTGAAATCGAAACGGACCTAGAGAAGCGAAGTATCGCAGGAACATTATTGAATGGGCTTGGAGCACGGATTGTGCAACTCGATCATTATTCCATCGATGTCGTTCCAGAAGGGCACTTGATTGTCATTCAGCATACGGACCAACCAGGGGCGATCGGGCGAGTCGGTAGCTTGCTTGCCGAACACCAAATGAATATCGCGACGATGCAAGTGGGACGAACCAACTTGGGTGGCGATGCGGTCATGGTTCTGTCGGTAGATAAAGAGGTTGAGAAGCACTGCCAAGAAGAATTGGCAGGGATCGCGGATATTAAACATGTCACATGCCTGAATTTATAAAGGAGAAAGAAGCGGACTATGTTTCGCTTCTTTTTTTGACAAGAATCGATAATTCTCGAAAGAAAACGCATACATAATGGAAGATTCTCGTCATAAATCAAAAGTTTTGACAAATTTCGAGTCCCTTGATAAGTTTAATCCCGACTAAATGAATCGAGATTAAAAGGAGGGCATGGAGATGTCTGAAAACAAGGAACGTATTTCTCCTGCGCGTCGGATATTATTCCGTATGTTGGATGGAATTGAGTGGTTAGGAAACAAACTCCCTTCCCCGCTTTTGTTATTTGCTATCTTAGCTTTTATTGTTGTTCTTATTTCCGGGATCTTTTCAGGAGTTTCCGTTACCAATCCGACGACAGGTGAAGTGGTCGAGGTCAAGAACCTCCTCAGCCTCAGTGGGCTAGACTACATTTTTAATAGTGCGGTCGATAACTTTATCGGATTCCCGCCGCTTGGAGCGGTTCTTGTCACGATGCTTGGTATTGGACTTGCTGAACAGACAGGTTTGATCAATGCATCCTTGAAAGGTATTGTATTCAGCTTCCCGAAACGGCTATTAACAGCTGCGCTTGTATTCGCTGGTGTCATGTCTAGTGTTGCAGTCAATGCAGGATATGTTGTCCTTCCGCCATTAGGCGCTGTTTTATTCTTAGGCCTAGGTCGTCACCCTCTTGCCGGACTCGCAGCAGCCTTCGCCGGGGTGTCTGGAGGTTTTGGTGCCAACTTAGCGCTGACATCAACAGACGCCGTTTTGCAGGAGTTGACAGTAGAAGCGACCCGTACGCTCGACCCTGCATATGCAGATACGATTGCGGTAACGATGAACTATTTCTTCGCAGCGGCTTCGGTCATTCTGATCACCGTTGTAGGTACGTTTGTTACTGATAAAATCGTGGAACCACGGCTTGGTAAATACGAGGGCGATGAATCCGGTGATATTGATAAACTAAGTGATCTAGAGAAAAAAGGAATGCGCTTAGCTGGGATCGGATTCTTGATCACCTTCGCTTTGATGGCGTATTTATCCTTCGGTCCGCTTCGTGGTGATGGGGCTTATATCGAATCTCCATTCTTCAATGCACTGGTATTCGTCATCTTTCTACTATTCCTCGTTCCAGGCCTGATTTACGGGATCGTTGTGAACGAGATCAATAATGATAAAGACGTCACGAAACTATTAGGAAAAACGATGGCTAGTATGAGTGGATATATCGCGCTTGCCTTTACGGCTGGTCAATTCATCGCGTACTTCCGTGAAACGAATCTTGGGACGGTCATTGCATTTAACGGAGCCGAATTTTTGAAAAACACAGGGTTTGATGGAATCGGTCTTATTCTGACATTCCTTGGACTGACGATGCTTGTGAACTTCTTCATCGGTAGTTCATCGGCTAAATGGACCATCTTAGCCCCAGTTTTTGTTCCGATTATGATGAACTTGGATTATTCACCAGAGTTTACGACGCTGCTATACCGTATTGCCGACTCTGTCACGAATATGATTACGCCGCTTCTATTGTACTTCCCTGTCATTATCGCGTTCGCTCAGCGTTATGATAAGAAGCTTGGAATCGGGACATTGATCGCGATGATGATCCCGTATTCCATCGCGTTCCTTCTATCGTGGCTCGTGTTGCTTCTTGTATGGGTTCTACTTGGTATTCCGGTAGGTCCAGGAGCACCAATCACGTACTAACTAACAAGCCCACAGGAGAAAACTCTCTTGTGGCTTCAGTTTGTCAGCAGAAGTCTGAGGACAGGTATTGCTAGGACGTATAGAGTACCGTGGGAGGGAAAACGACTCGCTTTCCACGGGGAAACGCCAAGCCTCCTCGCGCCTTTCAGTCGCTGTGGGGTCTTGCCTTGTTTCTTTTCCCGTAGGAGTCTCCCCGTTTTCCCTCCCACCATGCTACAAATAGTGGAAGCAGAACCTTTTGAAACATAGTGCTTCTTCGATGGCGTTCTTACTTGTGGTTGAATCTTTAGAGGTTCAGCCTGCCTTTGTTGAGGTGGCGTGGAAACGGCGACACTCCTGCAGGATGCTGAGGCTTTGGTGAGATCCCGCAGATCGCGAAGCGAGCGAGGAAGCTCACCGCCTCCTGCGGAAAGGGAGTCGTTTCCACGCCACCGGACCTTCTCATTTTGGAAGAACCGATAGTTGCTTTCTCATCACTCCTTAAGCTCTGAGAGAATAATCTCTCAGGGCTTTTTTTCTATGGACTGAAACATTCTATCGACTTTTTTCGTATACTGAGAGAGAGGTGATGGGATGATGATTTATTTAACAAGACATGGACAAACAGAATGGAATTTAGCAGGACGAATGCAGGGTAGGAAAAATTCTTCTCTCACATCGCTTGGTGAACAGCAAGCCGAGTGGCTAGGAGAAAGACTTGTAGACGTTCCTTTTTCTAAGATCATTTCGAGTTCGAGTGGACGGACGAAGCAGACGGCTGAAAAAATCCGTGGAAATCGTAAACTAGACATCATAGAAAAAGATGAGTGGAGAGAAATTCATATGGGAGACTGGGAAGGACAGTTGAAAGAAGAAATTCTTGAACAGGATGGCGACGCTTTCCGACGATTTTGGGAAGAACCTCATACGTACATAACAGAACGAGGCGAAAGTTTTGAGGATCTGATTGAACGGGTCGGCAACGAAATAGAGAAGCTGGCATCTACCAAATCGCCAGTCTTAGTTGTAACGCATGCCGTTGTATTAAAAGGGCTCTTGGCTTATTTCCGTAAGAAGTCAATTGAAGATTTCTGGACCGGGGCGTTTATGCACGCTACGGCGTTAACGATTGTTGAAAAGCAAGGAGACGAGTGGAACGTCGTCCTGGAAGGCGATACATCGCACCATAAGGAGGTTTCTAGTTGAATAAATTCGAAGTCTTCTTCGCGGTCGGTTTATTGATGCTGTCGGCTTATGCTCTGATTATTGATTCAATGCAGCTTTTGCCGTTTGTATTATTAGGGCTCAGCGCTCTGTCGTTATTATCTGGGGTAAGAGAGTTGAAACAATCGAAGAAAAGTTTCAAAGGATACTTGAATATCGTTACGTTTTTCGTCGCCCTCATTTGGGGAGTCTCTCTGTTCATTGCATAAGGAGGTGATGAAATGTATATAGGATCTCAGGAGTTTCTAATCACTCTTTTCTTAGGAATCATTGGTTTGATAGCCTTCATGGAAGGGGTTGAAGAGCTCTTCCGTCGATCTATGAATGCAGATAAGAAGAAGTGGTTCTCGTACAATCATTTGAATGATTCACATGAGAAGTGGGACTGGACAATTCGTATAGGATCGCTAGTATTATATCTTTTAGTCTATTTACTGACAGGTTTCAGTTTATTCATCGTTGTATTAGCGCCGATCCTGATTGTAGTATCTACAGAAGGCGTCCGCGCTTATATGGAGAAAAAGTACGCCTCTAACCCGAACAATTACAAGATTCCCCTCGTTCGTATCGGCCTGATCCTATTCGTATCGCTTCTATTCATCGCCTATGCTTATCAAACCTCGATGTTTAGTTAAGAATAATAAGGAAGGGACAGACCCCGTGCAAGTAAGTACGGAGTTCTGTCCCTTCGGTATGGAAATGGGGATTATCTATCCAATCGGGTGTTTCGTGGATTGACGTTTTGTAAACGTGTGTAGTTCTGTGTAACCAGCGTCCTTTGCTAAGGCGATCGCTTCCTCGTATCGGTACCCGATATGGCCCGGTTTATGGGCATCCGAACATAAGACGATCCCAACGCCATGCTCCTTACATATTTCAAGTAGTTCAGGATCCGGGTATAGTTTGCCGACAGGCTTTCGTAATCCGGCTGTGCTGATTTCAATGCATGTGTTCGTAGCGGCGAGCGCTTTGGCAGCTCGTTCATATTGTCCCCTTAGAAAATCACGGTCCTCCGGCTCATATCCGAATACTTTGATGACATCAATATGACCGACGAAATCGAAAAGCCCGGAATGAGCGAGCGTTACGACACGGTCAAAATACTGTCGATACACCTCGTGGAGGTCGCGTTTCTCGTATTCATTACGGAAAATGGCGAGGTCGATGCCCCAATCGTCAATCCAATGGACAGAACCGATGACGTAATCAAATGGATGAGCATCAATGAACGTTTTCATCTCTTCTTCTTTTCCTGGCATGTAATCCATTTCGATGCCCATTTTAATCGGAAGATCTTGTTCGTTCGCCTGATCGAATAAATGCTGATACGTCGAGAATTCGAGTGTCCGCCTGTTCTCCACCCAAGGATTAGAAAGAATCGCTTTGGTTTCATCAAAGAAATAGGCGTGCTCAGAAATACCAAGCTCCTCAATTCCCTCCGCTTTCGCTTTCTCTATGTACGTCTTCAAATACTCGACGTCTAAATCTCCTGTCTCTGCCATATGAACGTGGTAGTCCGTACGCATGAACACCCTCCTTGAATTTTCACTTTTCTTAATAGTACCAAAAATGAATGCGAGGGACCAAGGAAAGGTGAGAGAAGAACGAAACCAGTCAAATATGTTAAAATAAATAGGTTAGCATACGCCGAAAGAAACAGAGGTGTTCATTGGAAATGAATGAAACGAGAAGAATTACGGAAGGGGCTTTAATGACAGGCATTTATCTGCTATTGTTATTGGTAATTATTTTCACTCCCAGTATCATTGGTGGACTGTTATTATTGACGCTCCCTGTTCCGTTTGTGTTTTATAGTTATCGACATGGATGGAAAGCTGGCGGAATGATGTTGATCGCAACGCTCATTTTCACCGTCATCTTTGCAACAGCCATTTCACTGCCCGCAACGTTATTTGCAGGTATCGGTGGAGTCTTCTTAGGGGGAGCCCTTTATAATAAGCGAACAGCCTACGAAACGTTGGCCGTCGGGTCTCTCGGGTTCAGTCTGGGGTTCTTGGGTATTTATTTAACGACCCAAGCGTTCTTCGGATTGAATTGGACAGAAGAAATACGCAATAGCCTGGACCGAGCTTTTACTTTGTCCCAGAATATGTTTGGCAGCCTTCTGACGGGTGACGCCAATCAGGAGCAGATCGACGCGATTCGTGAACAAATCAATACGCTCCCTGACTTGATTCCGAGTGTGCTCGTGCTGAGTGGCATCATGATTGCGTTCATTGCTCAGTGGTTAGCGTATCGACTGATCAACCGGGTGGAGCGGAAAAAGCACCGATTCCCTCCTTTTCAACAGTTTAAATTGCCCACATCGATTCTTTGGTATTACTTTTTTGCTATGATCTTCACGTATCTTGTCGGAGATCAGGACGGTACTTTATATTTGGCAACGATCAATGTGTACACATTGACAGGGGTTTTCCTGGTTCTACAAGGGTTCTCTTTCATTTTTTATTATGCTCAGCAGAAAAAGTGGTCGAAAGCGATACCAGCCGTCATCATTATTGTATCCTTACTTCTTCCGCAACTCTTGCTGTATCTTGTAAGAATCTTAGGTATAATTGACATAGGATTTCCTTTAAGAGAACGTGTTCAAGAGAAGAAATAAAGCTCGCATAAACAGTAGGAGCTGAGTGAGAGATGCCTAACTTTTTTAAAAAGCCAACGATGAGCGGACATTTATGGATCATTTATTTGATCTCCTTAGTGTTGCTCGGATTTATTTGGTATTACCAATGGATGCTAGGGTTGATGATGACGCTGTTCTTAGCGGGTTCCATCTTCTATAGTGTCCGAACAGAACAGCACATGATCAATGAAACAGAAGAATATATATCCACGCTATCTTATCGAGTGAAAAAGGTCGGTGAAGAGGCGTTATTAGAAATGCCGATTGGAATCATTTTATATAGTGAGAACTATATGGTTGAGTGGGCAAACCCTTATATGAACCGCTTTACTGACGAAGATTCAGTGGTTGGGCGTTCTTTGAAGGACTTGTCGGATCAACTGATTCCTCAAATTAAAGAAGATCAACAAGAGTGCTGGATCACGATCGACGGCTATAAGCTGCAGACCATCGTTAAACGTGATGAACGTCTGCTTTACTTATTTGACCGGACGAAACAGACTGAAATTCATGACCTGTATAAAAATGAACAGACCGTCCTTTCGATTATTTTCCTGGATAACTACGAGGAGATCACCCAAGGGATGGACGATACAGCGAAGAGCCATATCAACTCGCAAGTGACGTCGATTCTAAACAAGTGGGCGGGCGATTATGGCATCTACTTAAAGCGAACCTCACAAGAACGCTTTATGGCCGTGATGAACCAGGAAATCTTAAAGACGTTGGAGAAATCAAAGTTCGAGATTTTGGATGACGTCCGCGAATTAATCACGGATCAGAATGTCCCACTTACGTTGAGTTTCGGAATCGGGGTCGGCCCGGTCAGTTTACCAGACTTAGGAGAACTCTCCCAATCAAGCCTGGACCTTGCTTTAGGGCGAGGCGGTGACCAAGTGGCAATCAAAGATGACTCAGGAAAAGTTCGTTTCTATGGAGGAAAAACAAATCCGATGGAGAAGCGGACGCGTGTAAGAGCCCGAGTCATTTCCCACGCGATGAAAGAACTCGTACAAGAGAGCGAAAAGGTCATCATCATGGGGCACAAATCTCCGGATATGGATTCGATCGGCGCTTCCATCGGGATTTTGAAGATTGCACAGGCAAACGAAAAGAAAGCAGCCATCGTACTGGATCCGGATGATATCGACACGGGTGTCCAGCGAATGATTGAAGAAATCCAGAAGGACGAAGATCTATGGCGCTACTTCATCACGCCTGAAGATGCTCTGGAGATGGTCTCGAATGATTCGTTACTCGTCGTTGTGGATACACACAAACCGAAACTCGTGATGGAAGAGAAGCTTCTATCGAAAACGGAACATGTCGTCGTGATTGACCACCACCGTCGTGCAGAAGAATTCATTGCCGACCCGACGCTTGTGTATATGGAGCCTTATGCTTCCTCGACTGCCGAGCTCGTCACAGAGCTTTTGGAGTATCAACCGAAGAAGCTGAAGTTATCGATGCTCGAATCGACGGCCTTGCTGGCAGGGATTATCGTCGATACGAAAAGCTTCACGCTTAGAACCGGATCGCGTACCTTTGATGCCGCTTCTTATTTAAGGTCCAAAGGGGCGGACACGGTTCAAGTGCAGAAGTTCATGAAAGAAGATCTTGATGTGTATATTCGCCGGAGCCGGTTGATTGAGCGAGCGGACATTTACCGGGATGGTGTTGCCATTTCCGTTGGCGATCACGGGGAGTCTTACGGACCTGTCATCATTGCACAAGCAGCCGATACGCTGCTGACCATGAGCGGGATTTTCGCTTCATTCGTCATCTCAGAACGAAGTGATGGCCGAATCGGGATCAGTGCAAGGTCCCTCGGAGACATCAATGTGCAAGTGATTATGGAACGAATGAACGGTGGTGGCCACTTAACGAATGCGGCGACCCAGTTAGAAGACACAACGATTGAAGATGCTCGCGCATTATTGCAAGATATAATTGACGAATATTTTGAAGGGGGAGACACAGAATGAAAGTAATTTTCACTTCGGATGTAAAAGGAAAAGGGAAAAAAGGCGAAATCAAAAATGTGAACGACGGCTACGCGCGTAACTACCTTCTGAAGCATAATTTAGCGGTCGAAGCGACCAAAGGTAATATTCAAGCCCAGCAAGCAAAAGACCAGAAAAAAGAACAGCTTGCCCAACAAGAAGTAGAGGAAGCGGAGAAATTGAAAGAAACGCTTGCCGGTATTGAAGTGAAACTTGCAGCTAAGTCCGGCGACAATGGCCGTTTGTTCGGATCAATTACGAGTAAACAAATTGCTGAACAACTGAAGAAAAACCACGATATCAAAATCGATAAGCGTAAAATCGAATTGGACGAGCCGATTCGTTCGCTTGGATACACGAATGTACCTGTGAAACTTCATAATGAAGTGACAGGCACAATCCGCGTCCATATCGACGAAAAATAGAGTAGGAATTCAATCAGTAGCAGGTTGATGCTCTTAAAGATTGTCATGTGACCTGTATGTTTCAGAAGCACTTGTTTACCCCTTGCGTATGGGAGGTTGATGCGCAAGGGCCATTCATGTGCTTTTTGCTTTTTAGAGAAGAAATGACGTAGTATCCCTAGATTTGAGGGGCTTGGCAACGTAAGCAAAATCAGGGTGTCGGCGGGTTGTCGACATTTTGCTTTTGCTTATGTCACAAGCAGCCCCTCTCTGCATTCATCCTTAGAGGAGGAACAGCAAGTGAGTGAATTATGGAACGACCGTACCCCGCCTCATAATATAGAAGCCGAACAAGCGGTGCTTGGTGCCGTTTTTTTAGAACCAGAAGCGATGTCGACAGCTGCTGAGTACCTGCTTCCAGAAGACTTTTACAGGGCAAGCCACCAGCGGATTTTTGAAGTGATGCTCTCCCTGTCCGATCGAGGAGAGCCCATTGACCTTGTTACGGTAACCACCGCTTTGTCGAACAATAAAGTGTTAGAAGAAGTTGGCGGCGTATCGTATTTGAGCGATATCGCAAACTCGGTCCCGACAGCGGCAAACATTGTGTACTATACAAAAATTGTCAGTGAGAAATCGACGTTACGAAGCTTGATTCGAACGGCGACCAATATTGTCACGTCAGGTTATGAGGAAGAAGATGACTTAGAAGAGGTCCTGAACTCAGCCGAGAAAGAGATTCTAGAGGTATCTCAGAGTAAAAATTCGAGTGCGTTCAAAAGCATTAAAGATGTGTTGATCGATGTTTATGACAACATTGAACAACTCCACCATAATGATGGAAATACAACGGGGATTCCGACGGGATATCGCGATTTGGATAAGATCACGTCCGGATTCCAGCGGAACGACTTGATCATTATTGCGGCCCGACCTTCGATGGGTAAGACCGCCTTTGCCTTGAACATCGCTCAGAACGTAGCGGTTCACACCGATGAGAATGTCGCGATCTTCAGCCTCGAGATGGGTGCCGATCAGCTTGTATCCCGTATGCTTTGTGCAGAAGGGAATATCGATGCACAGCGTCTTCGTACAGGAAGCATGGAAGCGGAAGACTGGAATAAACTGACGATGGCGATGGGAAGTTTGTCGAATGCAGGCATCTACATCGACGATACACCGGGTATCCGTGTCAGTGAAATCCGCTCCAAGTGCCGCCGTCTGAAGCAAGAACACGGACTTGGTATGATCTTGATCGACTATTTGCAGTTGATCCAAGGTAGTGCGAACTCCAAAGAAAACCGTCAACAAGAGGTTTCCGAAATCTCTCGTTCCCTAAAAGGGTTGGCGCGTGAATTGAACGTGCCGTTGATCGCCCTGTCCCAGCTTTCCCGTGGTGTTGAGTCAAGACAAGATAAGCGCCCGATGATGTCCGACTTGCGTGAATCTGGCTCGATTGAGCAGGACGCCGACATTGTTGGCTTCCTATATCGTGACGATTACTATGATAAGGAATCGGAGAACCAAAACATTATCGAGATCATTATATCGAAGCAGCGTAATGGTCCAGTTGGTAATGTCGAGCTTGCTTTTGTGAAGGAATACAATAAGTTCGTCGACTTGGATCATCGCTACTCGGATGCGGATGTTCCGCCGGCGTAATACAAAGAAGCCACCTCATGATGAGGTGGCTTTTCAGGTTGCCTGCAGAAGTTAGTGGAACGGTTCTGTTAGATCATATAAGAATACCGTGGGCTGGAAAACGACTCGCTTTCCTGCGGGGGAGCCGGCAAGCCTCCTCGGTCGTTAACACTCCCTGTGGGGTCTCGCCTAGGCCCTTCTCCCGCGGGAGTCTCCCCGTTTTCCAGCCCACTATGCTACAAATAGTGGGAACAGAACCTTGCCAAGCATGGAGCTCTCATCAGTAGAACTTCACAGTGTAGCTGAATCTGTAGAGGTTCGTACTTCCTAATTTAAGGTGGTGTGGAAACGGCCGCACTCCTGAAGGATTCTGAGGCTTGGGTGAGATCCCGCAGGTCGCGTATCTACCCGAGGAAGCTCACCGCCTCCTGCGGAAAGGGAGTCGTTTCCACGACACCGGTACCTTCTCACCTTGGAAGAACCGACAGTAGCTTACAAAACACTCTGAGAAGCCACCTCATGTTGAGGTGGCTTTTGTTATTCTATAATGAAAGCGTGAGCGTAGGCAGTGAAACGAGGAGGGTAATCACACTTAGGCAGCCCAGTCCACAACCTGTCGCTCCTTCAGAGGCAGTATGAATCTTGTAAAGCCTTCGATCCTCATGGTCTCGGTTCGAGATTCGTTCCTTCTTTGGCCTATAAGACATGTATCAATGCTCCTCTATCGTAGATTGAAATCACCGGAACTTGATGTTACATCAATGTGGGCTTCTCCGTCCCCGACACTTCCCTTGACGCGGTGATCGGATATTTCTTCGTACGTGAAAGCTTCTTGTGAGATCGAGGCTTCACCAGAGCTTGAAGAAAACGAGACTTCAGTAGATAGAGGATCATCTAGTAAGGAAATGTCCGTATCCCCACTTGAGGTGCGAACCGTGATGCTCGTATCTGGCTCATGGTCTAACCATTCGACATCGCCTGAGGAGCTATTGGACTCACTGCGTTCGGCACTGACTTTTTTATTCTCAATGTCTCCACTACTTGTTTTCACCGTAAGCTGTTCTGCTGAAACAGTGTGTGTCTGAATGCGTCCACTGGAAGAATGGAAGGTCGCGGTGCCGGTCAATTCCATGTCTTTGATGAATTGGTCTCCTGAACTAGAAGACACATCAAGGTTGTTCAAGTTCAGTTGAGATACGTTAATGTCACCAGAAGAGGAATGAGCCGTTAGAGTTTCATAGGTTTTCTCGGGTACCAAAACGTTCAGCTTCGTTCTGTTTTGTACAGAACCAAAAGAAAAAGAAGGCTTGAAGTCTCGTTTAGGAAACTCGATCAACAGCTGATCGCCTCTCGTCTCCACGTAAAGCTCTCCTACTTGTTTTGGGTGGCTGAGTTCCCCTGACAACTCTATTCTGATTTGGTCCCCTGCCCCTTCGAAAATCGTGATATCAGAAGAAGAGGTCGATACATTAATTTTTTCGATTCCCTTACTTGAAAGAGATCGTTGATCGTCGATGGTGGTTAGATCACTAGAAAATACATTGGTTGTCGATTTTAAAGTAAGATAGCCAATACCGATCACTACTAATACGATTACTATACTCACGCTAAGTATCTTCATTCAAACACTCCTTATATATTATAGTGGCTGATTTCTATGTGAACTTATCTAAGGTCATAGAGAAAAGAGTGACCTGATGCCTTCTTTCTTGTAGTACGAAGCAATATGGAAAAAGGTTCCGATTTTTTATAACAAACTTCATTCATAGGTTTACCACTTTCTACCCCAAAAAAAGAAGCTTCCAAAGGGAAGCTTCTCTCATCTATCATCAACACAGCCCATCACGCCTTCTGAAAAGTCACGCTGGAACTTGTGGATGAAACAATATTCAACTCCAATAGTCTATCGGGTCTTCATCTGTAACGAGAAGATCAACTTGATGCTTTTCTAGCAATTGTTGAAAATCCTGGTCAGGTGGATGGTCCGTAATAACTAAGTCCACATCTTTTAATTCAGCAAATTGAAAGAACTCGGTAACGCCTATCTTCGTGTGGTCGGCGAGTACGATGACCTGTTCTGCTTGTTGCATCATCGTTCGCTTGACCATCCCATCTTCTTCGTGGGCTATGGTCAATCCATTCGCCGATAGACCGACAACGCCAATGAACACCTTATCTACATGGAAGTTTCTCAAACGATCGATCACGGAAGTCCCATATAAAAAGCCATGTTCCTTCTGTAATCGACCGCCTAGCAATTGAATGTCTATGTGTGGTTTTTCAGAAAGGATTTCTGCTTGATGAATGGAGTTCGTAATGACCTTCAAGTGTAGTCCATCCATTGCTTTGGCGCAAGCCTGGACCGTTGTCGAGGTGTCCAAGATGAGCGTATCGCCTTCTTGGATTAATGAAGCAGCCCTTGTCCCGATTTGCTTCTTCTCTTTGGAAACGGTCTGCAGTCTGTTTGTGTAATCCAACACTTCACTATGGCTGCTAGGAAGGATGGCGCCTCCTCTTGTCCGCACAATCGCGTTTCGATCCTCTAGTTTGACTAAATCTCTCCGGGCAGTATCCCTGGAAATATTGAAGCGTTCACACAGTTCGTCGACCGAGATGCGACGATGAGCTTCTAAGTAATGAACAATATCAATCAATCGTTCTTCCTGATACATTCTCAAGCACCCTTCCATTTATATCCTTCGTAAGCTATTATAAGTTATTAAGAGTATTGTTTCAATAAAATTAAGTAATCATAAGTATTTTAATTAATAGGGATGAATTCATTATTATCGAACATTAACAATATATAAACCTCTTAACGTTCGGAAATGGCGTTGACTTTGGCAAGTAACATTGGTAAACTGACGTTGTATGACTAATTAAACAAAATTTTGGCGGAGGTGCCTTATGTCTTCAGTAGTTGTCGTCGGAACCCAATGGGGGGACGAAGGGAAAGGCAAGATAACCGATTTTCTATCACAGAATGCCGAAGTTGTGGCTCGTTATCAAGGCGGGAACAACGCAGGTCACACAATTAAATTTGATGGTGTCACATATAAATTGCACTTAATTCCATCCGGAATCTTTTTTGATGATAAAACATGCGTGCTGGGCAATGGAATGGTGATTGATCCAAAAGCCTTGCTTGAAGAATTGAAATACTTACATGATAAAAATGTATCGACGGATAATTTGCGTATCAGTAATCGTGCGCACATCATTCTGCCTTATCACTTGAAGTTGGATCAACTTCAAGAAGATGAAAAAGGGGCGAACAAAATCGGTACAACGAAGAAAGGGATCGGACCGGCTTACATGGACAAAGCGGCTCGTACTGGCATTCGTATTGCGGATCTACTTGATAAGGAAAGCTTTAAAGAGAAGCTTGAGCAGAATCTAGCTGAAAAGAATCGCTTACTAGAGAAAGTGTACGAAACAAAACCGTTCACGGTGGAAGAGATTTTAGAAGAGTACTACGAATATGGACAACAGATTAAGAAATACGTTTGTGATACGTCCAAAGTCCTGAATGATAACTTAGATGAAGGCCGTCGTGTTTTATTTGAAGGCGCGCAAGGCGTCATGCTGGATATCGACCAAGGTACTTATCCGTTCGTTACTTCATCCAACCCGATTGCGGGAGGCGTAACGATTGGCTCAGGTGTCGGACCTTCTAAAATCAAACATGTCGTCGGTGTATCCAAAGCTTACACTACGAGAGTTGGAGATGGTCCATTCCCGACAGAATTAGACAATGAAATCGGCGATCAAATCCGTGAAGTGGGCCGTGAATATGGAACGACAACAGGTAGACCACGTCGTGTAGGTTGGTTTGATAGTGTCGTCGTTCGCCACGCTCGTCGTGTCAGCGGCATCACAGACCTTTCTCTAAACTCGATTGATGTTTTGACGGGGATCGAGACATTGAAAATTTGTACGGCGTACCGTTATAAGGGAGAATTGATTGAAGAGTTCCCAGCAAGCCTGAAAGAGTTGGCTGAATGTGAGCCGGTTTATGAAGAGATGCCTGGTTGGGAGGAAGACATTACAGGAGCGAAAAGCTTAGGTGATCTTCCCGAAAATGCTCGTCACTATATCGAACGTGTTTCACAACTGACGGGTATTCCGCTGTCTGTATTCTCTGTGGGACCTGACCGTAATCAAACAAACGTTGTACGCAGCGTCTATAGCGAATAGTATGAAATACGCCTAACTGCACACGTTAGGCGTATTTTTCTATGAGATGGATCCGTATGGTGTTGGTCGACAATAGCGTATGGATTAGCCTATGATAGAAGGAAAAAGGAGTGTGTTTCATGTGAAACAAATTTGTGTATTTGCTGGGTCTAGCAAAGGAAATAACCCCGCTTTTGTGGAACAAGCAAAAGCACTTGGAAAAGCATTCGTCGATCAGGACATCGCCTTGATCTATGGTGGTGCTCAAAGCGGATTAATGGGAGCGTTAGCGGATACGATCTTAGAATCCGGAGGCAAGGTCACGGGTGTCATGCCTACCCACTTATTTGAGAAAGAAGTCGCCCATACCGGACTTACAGAATTGATCGAAGTGTCAAGCATGCATGAACGAAAAGCGAAAATGAGTGAATTAGCGGACGGGTACATAGCGCTGCCTGGAGGTTTTGGCACGTTCGAGGAGCTGTTTGAAGTGATTAGCTGGGCTCAAATCGGCTTACACCGTAAACCACTGGCCTTATACAATGTGGAAGGCTACTATACTCCTCTCATCAAATTGATTGACCATGCAATCACGGAAGGATTCGTTCCAGAATCCAACAAAGAGATGATTTTACAATCAAATAGACCCTCCGATTTGCTACAAGTAATGGAACAATTCCGCGAGAAACACTAAGGTGTTTCTCGACGGTAGCTACAATTGGATGGTTTCTTCGAAAGTTAATCCTAAGTACGTGTAAGAAACGTCGATCCGTTCAATCGGAACATCTTCTGAAATGCTCAGTCCATAAATCGGTTGTTGATAGGGAGGCTTCTCAGAGGGACTAGGTGAACTATTGGGAAGAAGTTTAAAGGAATGGTAGTCTTCTAGTTTTACATGGTCGTTAGCAGCCGTGACTAGATCAGACATCACAAACCCTGTGTTCGAATCGCTGACTTGAACTTTGATTTTCGTCGGTGCCTCCATACCGTTGATCCAGACTTCTGTGAAGTGGATACTCCCGACTACATGCTTGTTACCGACAGCGACAACCACTGCGTGTTTGTCACTGGTTGTTCCAATAGAACCATAGGCAAGTGGGGGATTCATTTTCAAGAACCCGATCAAGATGATGGCTAGTGACAGCAGAAAAAAAGAAGAGTGGCGAAGTGTTTTTTTCATAATTGTTCCTCCCTGAGGGGTGTCCTAATCCATATATATGAGTGTTGGGTGAAGGGATATGAAAATAGAAAAGTAGATTTTAGTCCATAAAATCAAAAAATCTATTGCGCACCCATTATGTATGTGGTACGATAGTTATCGTTGCAGTGAAAGAGAGCAATGTGGTCCGGTAGTTCAGTTGGTTAGAATGCCTGCCTGTCACGCAGGAGGTCGCGGGTTCGAGTCCCGTCCGGACCGCCACTTTTATTGTATCACAGTATATGTGATCAAGAAGAAAATTCAAAATATATTTACTCATGGCTCGGTAGCTCAGTCGGTAGAGCAACGGACTGAAAATCCGTGTGTCGGCGGTTCGATTCCGTCCCGAGCCACTCTTTGAACGTTTACGTTTTACGTAGGCGTTTTTTATTTGGATTTTTTAGGAAAATAGACAGGTGTATTGTCATGAGAATGTAATGATTTATGTAACCATTTACACGAAAAGAGCGCTTTTCTGTGGATAATTTCGATAATTTGCCAGTAATATTATATCTTCGTTACATCGTCTGAAAACCTATTTGAACGCAAATTCTCTTATGATAAGTTAAGAAAGTATGAAAATCAAGTTTATCTTTTATAAAAAGAGATCCATATAGATGAAACATCACACAGGAGGAAAAGGGAATGAGTCGATCGCAAGGAGTGGGGAAAAAGGCTGCGCTTGTAGCTTTCTTCGGATTGATAGTCGGTGTCGGGACGGTTTATGCAGAAAGCAATATAGAGACTACATACCACGTGTATGTGAATGATAAACACTTAGGGACAGTAGAAGATAAAAAAATCGTGGAAACGCACATTGAAGAAAAAATAGAAAAAGCGGAAAAAACATATGGCGATTGGAACCTGCAGACAAAAGAGAAGGTATCGTTTGAATCGGAAAATGTTTTTTCTCCGAAATATACAGAAGAAAAGGTGCTTTCCTCTATTGATCGACAGCTTGATGTAGTTGTAGAAGCGGTCGGTTTGCAAGTGGATGGTGAAACGGTCGCGTATCTTCCGAATAAAGAAAAAGCGGATCAAGTCATTGACCAGTTTACAACACGTTACGTGAAACCCGCGACGCTTGCCGCTGTTGAAGAGAGAAAGTTAGACAACAAGGCAGTGGAACTTGAGAGTGACGAGTCGAAAGTCGTGGATGTCCAACTTTCAGCGGATGTTTCACATGAAACAAAAGCCGTGGATCCAGAACAAGTATCGACGGTGGACCTTGCCCTGCAATCTTTGCTGACAGGAAAAGAGACGCTCCATTTATCCAAGGACCACTTGATGAGTGCCAAACCTTCTGATCAATCTGAGGATGACGGAACAACTTCTGAAAAGACGGTCAAAGTCTCACCGCTCATGGACGTGATCGTAAAAGAGAAGGGGATTCGCACAGAGGTGATTCCCGCTGAAAAAGAAGTCGTGAAAACAGATGAACTTTACGAAGGGGAATCTGAGATCAAGCAAAAGGGGCGTGATGGTGAAAAAGAGATTCATTTCACAGCGACCTTTGCAAATGGCGAAGTAGATCAAGAGGAAATCACGAAAGAGACGATAACGAAAGAGCCGGTGAAAGAAATCGTACGACAAGGTACGAAAGACCCTTCTGTCGGAACAGGTACGTTCCTTTGGCCAGCTTATGGTGGTACAATTACGAGCCACTTAGGCGAGCGCTGGGGGAGAATGCACAAAGGGATTGATATTGCCGGTGTGACGAACCGGACGATTCGCGCGGCTGATTACGGTACCGTCGTAACAGCCGAATACCAAAATGGTTTTGGTAATAAAGTCGTGATTGATCATAATAATGGCTACCGTACCATTTATGCTCACCTGTCTTCGATTGATGTACAAGTTGGTCAGACCGTCAAAAAAGGAGATGGACTAGGCATCATGGGGACGACAGGCAACTCGACGGGCATCCATCTTCACTTTGAAATCTATAAAAATGGTGCCTTGAAAAACCCAATGGACTACCTTTAAGTACAACCCCGCTATGATGATTTATCATAGCGGTTTTTTTCTAATAATAGGAAAAGCTTTCGGGTGAAGTAAGACATTTTGTTAGAAATGAGTTAAAATGAGGGAAAGAATCGAAGTTGACGAAAGGGATGTGACATTCGATGGCACAAAAAATCTTAGTCGTAGATGATGAAAAACCAATTGCTGATATATTGAAATTTAACTTAGAAAAAGAAGGATATGAGGTCGTGTGTGCCTATGATGGTGACGAGGCGATCAAGAAGGCGGATGAAGAAAGCCCGGAATTGATCCTCCTTGATATCATGCTGCCTTACAAAGATGGCAATGAAGTGTGCAGGGAAGTACGCAAGAAGCACAACATGCCCATCATCATGTTGACCGCGAAAGATGCAGAAATCGATAAAGTACTCGGACTAGAAATGGGAGCGGATGATTACGTCACGAAACCTTTCAGTAACAGAGAGCTGATTGCACGTGTGAAGGCGAATTTGCGTCGTCAGCAGCAAGAGCCGGAAGACAGTTCTGACCAACCGAAAGATATCACGATTGGTCGTCTGGCGATTCACCCTGATGCCTATACCGTGACGCGAGACGGGAACTATATCGAATTAACGCACCGTGAATTTGAATTGCTTCACTACTTAGCGCGTCATATTGGACAAGTCATGACAAGAGAACACTTGTTGGAAACCGTCTGGGGATATGATTATTACGGAGATGTGCGTACCGTCGATGTAACCGTAAGGCGTCTGCGTGAAAAAATTGAAGAGAATCCGAGTAACCCTATTTGGATTGTTACACGACGTGGGGTTGGCTACTATTTAAGAAATCCAGAGCAGGAGTAGGATTTCATGAAAAAGGTTGGTTTCTTTCAGTCGGTGCGGCTGAAACTGATTGTTGTGTACATTTTACTTTTATTACTAGGCATCCAAGTGATTGGTGCCTATTTTGTTGGGGAGCTCGAACAGCAGCTGGAGAGCCAGTTTAAAAGTTCGGTCGATGATCGGATCAATTCGTTGACGTTCAGTTTGCAAAACGCTTTTGAGATGGAGCGCGATGAAGATGACCCGACCTTGCAAGCAGATGTCGAGAGGTTGATTACCGACTTTACGGAGCGGAATGCAAGATCGGATGATATTAACAGTCTGATCGTGATGGATGATAGTCCTACTGTCATTGCAACGGCAGGTATGACCAACGTCGATGTCGGTGAGAAAGTATCGGATCAGCGGATTACAAAAGTATTCTTCCTAGGTAGTACAGATCCATCAACTAACTCACAAGAGTATTCCGGAGCAAAGGCGATCATCAGTGATGAAGAAGAAACGGTCGGGGCGTTATACTTTACGGCTCCGATGAACAGTGTGTATCAACAACTGCAATCGATCAACGGTATTTTCACGAAAGGTACATTGCTTTCGATCACCGTGACGGCACTCTTAGGGATTCTAGTGGCGAGAACCATTACGAGACCACTTACGGAGATGAAGAAGCAGGCTCAAGTCATGGCGACGGGAGACTTTTCTCAGAAAGTCGATGTGAAAGGGAATGACGAAATCGGTCAGCTCGGTATTACCTTCAATGACTTGAACGATAAATTAAAGTTAGCTCAGGCCACGACTGAGGGAGAGCGTCGGAAACTAAGTTCGGTTCTTTCCAATATGTCAGATGGCGTGATTGCGACAGATCGTATCGGTGCCATCACATTGATGAATGCGCCAGCTTCAAAGCTGATCCGTCAAACCTTTGAAGACGTCCAAGGCCAATCCTTGCTTGATGTGCTTGATTTGAACGACCAAATCGAAGACATCTCTGAAGTCGAAGAGGCGGGCTCGATGATTATTGATTTAAGTAGCGATGACCAGCACTTACTATTGAAGGCGAATTTCTCTGCTGTAGAAGATGAAAACAATGAGATGAGCGGTTTTATATCCGTGATCAGTGATGTAACCGAACAAGAGCGTGTAGCACAAGAGAGACGAGAATTCGTTTCTAACGTATCGCACGAGCTAAGAACGCCACTGACAACGATGCGTAGTTACATCGAAGCCTTGAACGATGGAGCTTGGCAAGATCCAGAAATCGCCCCGCGTTTCCTTGATGTGACACAAAACGAAACGGATCGTATGATCCGCCTCGTGAATGACTTGTTACAACTGACGAAAATGGACCACAAAGAGACGGGCTTAATGAAGAAACGGGTGAACTTCAATGACTTCTTCAACCGGATCATCGATCGCTTTGAAATGAACAAAAATGATAAAATCAGCTTTGAACGTAGTTTTCCTAAGCGATCGATTTATGTTTGGATCGATGAAGATAAGATGACCCAAGTGCTGGATAACATCATCTCTAATGCGATCAAATATTCACCCGAAGGGGGAACCGTCCGCTTCAGTGCTCATTCAACGAGAAAGCAGTTAAAAGTGAGTATCTCCGACGAAGGGATCGGAATGCCACCCGATACCGTCGACAAGATCTTCGATCGTTTCTATCGAGTGGACAAATCCCGTACAAGAGATATGGGAGGAACCGGACTTGGTCTGGCTATTGCCCGGGAAATGATTGATGCTCACCACGGTAAGATTTGGGCAGAAAGTAAAGAAGGAGAAGGCACAACCGTGTTATTCACACTTCCTCTAATGAACCAAAACCGGGGGGATCACTCATGAAAATAGAAACGATGAAGTCCGTGATTTTGTTGATTTTGATTGCCTTCAGTTTGTTGTTATCTGTCGCTCTTTGGAATTACCAGCCTAGCTTTGAAGTGGATGAAACGAAGGGCTCTGTCGGGGAGACGAGCCTTGATATGGGAAAGGAAATGACGATGAGAGAGCTTCTCGAGCCCTCTCAGTTCGTCTTCCATGAAGACGGTCTTCACTATTCGTATCGTGATGAAGGGCAACAGGCCATCATGTATCAGAACATGCGCGATTGGCAGTTAGTCCCGACGGATTACAACCCTTCGTCCACCCCTGATTTAGAGGGACGTGACTACGTGGAAATCATTTTCCCGACGAGTTTGCCTGTTCAGACGCTCTCTGAAGTGATGAATACGGGTGATAACCAATTGCCGAGTAACCAGTCCTTCGATCGGTTGATGCTTGGACGCACGACGAATTCAGATGGAACGACGGTTTATAATGTATGGGTCGTAAATTCGCAAACCGATGTCAATCCGATCTTATTTAGAGCGACGATCGATTCATCTTCCGGAAGCTTGTTGTTCAACGACTTGGCAACGAAAGAAAACCTTACCGAGCAAATTCATTTTGAGGCTTCTTCCCAAGCAGAATGGAATTCTTTTGGCGGCATCTATATCGCCAAAGAAAGCAAAGAATATCCGGAAGTCGTCTTGCAGACACAGAACGTGCCTCTCAGTCCACTGCAAAATTACTTGTTTCCCCAACCGGAGTCTGTGAGCCGCTCTCAAACAAGTTCAGGGGATTATCGATATCGAAGTCCTGAACGTTTACTAGAAGTGTTGGAAGACGAGAAAATCATGAATTTTCAATTGCTGATGCCGAATACATCGAACCAAGTTAGAATAGATGAGTATGAACTTCTTACGGAAAGCATAGATGATGTGAACAGCCACAATGGCTGGACGAATGATTTTAGAATCAGCCACCTCACATCAGTGCCTGATGAAGTCGAGTTTAAAATGTATTATGATGACGTCGAAATTATGAATCATCCGCTCGCGAATATACGACTTCAGTATGAACAGAGAGAGATTCAAGAATACATTCGACCATTAGTAAAGTTCGTCTTTTTAGAACCGCGATCGACCGTCCAACTCGAGTCTGGCGAAGAAGTGATCAGTCAATTATCCGATATGAATATCAACCTCGGAAACATTGAAGCGGTGAAGATTGGGTATGACCTTGGCGAGCAGAATAGCTTAGCCTATAGTTTGCAACCGAAATGGTTTTATAAATCATCTGGCTTCTGGACACCGGTATTTCAGCAAAGCCTCTCACAAAATCAAAATGAAGCCTCTCAATAAAGGAGAAAACGTGTATGCAATGGGGACAAATAAAGACGTTGTTCATCATCAGCTTTCTCGTACTCGACCTTTTTTTATTGCAGCAATTCTTAGAAAAGCAAAATCAGTCTCAACTCAGTCAATTAGCGATTGAAAATGAGGAGACTGCTGATGAATTAAAGGACCGGGGTATTGAGTTTTCTGATGATATTTTGAATATGGATGTGCCGAATGTAAACGGGATCAATTCTGAAGGGATCGAGTTCTCAGAAGAAGTTCTCTCTCAGATTGAAACGTTGGATGAGGAAGAAGGACAAACCGTCCAACTGCTCGAGAATGAGACGGTCTTAAGAGTAGCGTTAACCGATCCCGTGGAAGTGTCTGAAGACTCCATTCGAGAAGATATTGTCGATCTCGTCCCCTTTGCTGATCAATATTCTTATTGGGGATTTAATGAAGAGGAAAACATTGCGCTATTCTTCCAAAAAGTCAATGATCGAACGGTGTATTTTAACCAAGGTGGCGTGCTGATGGTTCGGGTGGAAGAGGGCGAGATTACAGAGTATGTATCAACGCTTCTTTCTTTCTCAAACGAAGAAACCGATCAATCACAAGAATCGAACCAGTTGATCTCGCCACTGAATATCATTCTTCAATTGGAAGAGAACGGTGAAATTGAGTCTGGTGATGAGGTGACAGCGATGCAAGTGGGGTATTACAGTTTCTTCAACCTTGTCCCTAGTCAAGATAATGGGCCACAACGGTTTGGTCCCACATGGAAAGTCGTGGTCAATGGTGACGAGTTCCATTTCTTATTTGCGACCAATGGGAGAATCCTTGAATTAGATGAAAGTAGCTTCATCAACCGGACGATCGATGCCTTTGATTTTTATGAGAATGAGAAGATAGAGGAAGACGATGGCGATACGAATATTGGACAAGGGGAATAAGCATGTTAACAGGAGTGTCTAATGAATGACTTTACGTTTTAGTGTACTAGCTTCAGGTAGTACGGGGAATGCTTTTTATATAGAGTCTGGAGAAGAGAAGATCTTAGTCGATGCGGGCTTGAGCGGTAAGAAAATAGAGAATTTGATGCAACAGGTCAATATTGATCCTCATGACTTATCGAGAATTCTTGTCACACACGAACATAGTGACCATATCAAAGGGCTTGGCATTATGGCGCGTCGCTATAACCTTCCTATTTATGCGAATGAGAAAACGTGGCAGGCGATGGATGGGCAACTCGGGAAATTGTCAGTCGATCAGAAATTCCATTTCAATAGTGAAGAAACGAAAACGTTCGGCGGGATTGACGTGGAATCGTTCTCCGTCTCTCATGATGCAGCGGACCCGATGTTTTACACTTTTCATCAGGATGGCAAGAAGGTCGCTCTTGTGACGGACTTAGGTTATGTGTCAGAGCGGATCAAGAAAACAGTCGAAGGCGCAGATGCCTATATTTTCGAGTCGAATCATGACGTGAGTATGCTCCGTATGGGTCGTTACCCATGGAATGTGAAGCGAAGGATCTTGGGTGATTCTGGTCACGTTTCAAACGAAGACTGTGCACTCGCTTTGACAGATATTTTAACCGATGAGACGAAGCGGATTTACTTGGCGCACTTGAGTTTAGATAACAATATGAAAGACCTCGCTCGCATGTCGGTTGAAAACATTCTCACGGAGCGTGGTTTTGAGGTCGGTTCACGTATCGAGTTACATGATACCGATCCGAATGAAGCGACGTCTATTTTTGAAGTCTGATACGTTTTATTTACCTGTAGAAAAGGAAAGAATAATTAAATAGATCGATGACGGTCGAAAGAAAGGATAGGTGAAAAGCTTGGGGTACTACGATGACCATTCACCAGCTACGCAGCAGCAGAAGCAGAAGCGCAGATGGATCATGCCAACTATTGTCGGGGCGATTCTTGGTGCGGTTCTGATCTTGCTTGCTTTGCCGGCACTGGTGCAAACAGAACTGCTTCCTTATAATATTTCTATTCCTGAAGACGAAAGTGGTCTGGTTGATGACGACCAAGGTCTGACAGGCAACACGACAAAGAATGTCCAAGTCGATGTGAATACGCAAATTACAGAAATCGTGAAAGAGGTCACGCCGTCTGTTGTAGGCGTAGTGAACCTTCAGTCTCAGCAAGAATTCTGGAATCAAGATGGGTCCTCCGCACAACAAGCGGGTGTTGGATCAGGTGTCATTTATAAAAAAGAAAATGGGACCGCTTTTGTTGTTACGAATCAGCACGTCATTGAAGGGGCGAACGAAATCGAAGTCGTCCTATCTGATGAAACGCGTGTGAAAGCTCAATTGGTGGGAGGCGATTTGTTCACGGATTTAGCTGTACTGAAGATGCCGGCTGATCAAATCGAAGAAACGATTGAACTAGGAAGCTCGGACAATCTGCAAATTGGCGAGCCAGCCATTGCAATCGGGAACCCGTTAGGTCTTCGTTTTTCTGGATCCGTAACAAAAGGGATCATCAGTGGAAAGCAGCGAGCCATTCCACAAGATTTCAATGGTGATGGCCTCGAGGATTGGCAAGCAGAAGTCATTCAGACTGATGCAGCAATCAATCCAGGAAACAGTGGAGGAGCGCTCATTAACATTGAGGGACAGCTCGTTGGTATCAACTCCATGAAAATTGCGCGCTCAGCCGTCGAAGGAATTGGATTTGCAATCCCGATTGATGCAGCGAAACCCATTATTGATGAGCTGGAGCAATTCGGGCAAGTCAATCGTCCATATATCGGAATCGAAGCCTATGGTTTGAATGAAGTGCCAACATCCGAGTGGAACAACACGTTGAATCTACCGGAAGAGGTGGAGGGCGGCTTATACATCCGCAGTATCCGTCAGATGTCTCCAGCTGCTAAGGCAGGACTTCAACCGTTAGATGTCATTACAGAGTTGGATGGCCAACCGGTTCAGGATATCATTGATTTGCGCAAGTATCTCTATGAAGAGAAAGATGCCGGTGATGATATGGAAATGACGTTCTACCGTGATGGTGAGAAGAGTACGGTAACGGTCACATTAGGATCTCAACAATAAAGAAAAGGTATCCGAATGCTGTTCGGATACCTTTTTTATGTTGTCTGCAGAAGTTCTTTTAGGTCATAAAAGAAAACCGTGGGAGGGAAAACAACTCGCTTTCCACGGGGAAACGCCAAGCCTCCTCACGCCTTCCAGTCGCTGAGGGGTCTAGCCTAGTTTCTTTTCCCGTAGGAGTCTCGCCGTTTTCCCTCCCACTATGCTTAAATGGTGCGAGCAGAACCTCACCCAATATGGTGCTGTCATGCACAGAGGTCCTCATTGTATTAAGATTCTAAGAGGTTCAGCGTTGCTATTGTGAGGTGGCGTGGAAACGGCGACACTCCTGCAGGATCCTGAGGCTTGGGTTGAGATCCCGCAGGTCGCGAAGCGATCGAGGAAGCTCACCGCCTCCTGCGGAAAGGGAGTCGTTTCCACGCCACCGGACTCTTCTCAACTCGGAAGAACCGAAAGTAGTTTTTCAATGTGTTGCCTGTTTTCCATATAAACATATACACAGGGTGTGGATATACCTCTGGATAAAAACCATATATGGTGGCGAACAGGGATTCTACTACCATATAGATGCACCTAGTTGTGTATATGTGGATAATATCTGTGTATAAACTGTTTATAGTGTGGGGAGTGCTGTGTATATTAGAAAATTAACAATAGTTGTGCATAAACCTGTGGACAATTGTGGGTAACTGATTGCGTTAGTTGTTTTTTCCACATGTGCACAACTTTTAACCCTGTTTTCTTAAATAGATTGTAAGATTACTGAAGCTTTTGTAAATCATCGTAAAGGTATTCTTCTGAAAAGTAACGAAAATCGAAAGTGAGATTTCACTTTCTTCCTGAAAGCTCATGAAACGGCAGATCATTACATTTCAGAGTATCTTTAAATTACTCATGCATTCTATTGAAGGTGGTTTATGAATGGGGCAATATTTCGTACAATTATAAATAGGAGGAGATACATATGATCGATTTACGGAGTGACACAGTAACGAAACCGACAGAAGCGATGAGACAGGCCGCCTTTGATGCGCCCGTCGGGGATGATGTGTACGAGGAAGATCCGACTGTTAAAAAACTCGAATCGGCTACGGCTGAGATGCTTGGGAAGGAAGCGGCGTTATTTGTGACAAGTGGTACACAAGGAAATCAAATCGCCGTGCTCACGCATTGCCGGCCTGGTCAAGAGGTGATTCTCGAGTCGAATGCGCATCTCTTCGTCTATGAAGGAGCATCGATGTCCGCTTTTGCCGGTGTCCAGCCCCGAACGATTGCTGGTAATCATGGTGCGATGGATCCGGATGATGTCAGAGCGGCGATACGCCCTGAAGATATTCATTTTCCGGAAACCGGCTTGATTTGTTTGGAGAATACGCACAATAAAGCAGGGGGTAAAGTGGTGCCACTTGAGAATATGCAGAAAATCTATGAAGTGGCTCGCCAACACCGTATTCCTGTCCACTTAGACGGGGCACGTTTGTTCAATGCATCGGTCGCAAGCGGGGTATCGCTTAAGCGCTATGCAGAACAAACGGACACCGTTCAAGTGTGCTTATCTAAAGGGTTAGGGGCTCCGATGGGATCGATGATTGCTGGATCGGCGGAGTTTATTCAGAGGGCTCGTAAATGGAGAAAGCGTCTCGGAGGAGGTCTTCGTCAAGTCGGAATGGTTGCTGCGCCAGGAATGGTTGCGTTAACGGAAATGGTGGATCGCTTAGCTGAAGATCATATTCATGCTAGAACGTTGGCGGATGGTCTCGGAAGGGTCAAAGGACTGGCGATTGAGGAGGACGTGGAGACCAACATTATTCTCGTGAACGTCGAACAAACCGGCCACGATGCGACTTCCTTTTTATCCGAGTTAGAAAAAGAAGGGATAAAAGCTGTAAAATTCGGTCCTCATACCGTTCGGTTCGTCACCCATTATGGGGTCAGTGGAACGGACATCCGAACCGTCATCGAGAAGATGGAAGCACGTTTCGGCTAAAAACCATTCATAAACACATTGAGTGGCACATATCTTAAGAAAAAGCATACTATATCGTTTTTGGAAGGATGTTCCGTGGTATTGAATATCTATCACATGGAATGGAGGGAAGTTCCCATGCCGGAGCTTGAAGCTAGTCAACGAGACCCTATGCCGCTTGACAGTGACCGTACCTTCGATGAAATGTTTGAACGAGACCGTTTTGTAGATGGAATACCATTGGATGAACTTCAGAAACACTTGCGACGTACGAAGACGATGAAGGAGTATTATTTGAGAAAACAGCGATAGGTGAACATAGAAAAAGCTGCCTGAATATCAGGCAGCCTTTTTTATGCGTTTACTGAGCCGCTTGCAATCCGGCTTTGTTGATGAAGTTCCATGGCTGGTTGAAGTGTGGCTGGAAGAAGAAGTCGACGAATCCGAGCTCATCGACCGTCATCCCCGTTTGGATACACACGCTCATCGTATTGATGGACTGCGTGACGTCCGCTTTTGAAATGACTTGTGCCCCGAGTATACGGCGGGTCTCTGGATCATAACTGACCTTCAACTGAACGCGCTCAGCGGTCGGCATGAAATCAGGACGGTGCGTATCTTCAATGGTGACCGATTCCACCTCGACTCCCATCATCGCCGCTGACGTCCCGGTGAGTCCGGTAGACGCCATATTCAAATCATAAATATGCAACCCTGATGTTCCTTGCGTTCCGACGTTTTTCATGGTCGGTTCCACTAAGTTGCGTGCCACGAGCGTGCCCATGCGGACAGCATTTGTAGCGAGTGGAATATACGCGTGCTTGCCTGTCGGGTTGTATTTGACGGCACAGCAGTCACCGGCAGCATAGATTGCTGGATCACTCGTTTGCATATATTCATCCACTTTAATCGCGCCGTTGTCGAGCATATCGACTTTCCCTTTCAGTAGGTCGGTGTTCGGACGGAATCCAACGCACATGATGACGAGATCCGCTTCATAACGGCCTTCATTCGTTACCACGTGTTTCAATTGTCCATTCTCGCCTTCGAAGCGTTCGACCGTTTCGTTCATCGCGAGTGTGATTCCTCGTTCTCGGAAATCTGCTTCCACCATATCGGTAAATTCAGGGTCCAAATATTTATTTAAAATCCGGTCGGCGCCATCGATCAGTGTCACGTCTTTTCCCGCTTTTTCAAAGGCTTCGACAAGCTCAACGCCAATATACCCGCCTCCGACGACGGTCACTTTCTCGGCATCTTTTGAACGCTCGATGATCGTATTCGCTTGGTGGTAGTTCTTCGCCAGTAGTACTTGATCAAGCTCGATGCCTTCAATTGGAGGCGTGACCGGCCATGATCCTGTCGTGATGACGAGTTTGTCATACGCATCGTGTACCTTTTCCCCTGTGACTAAGTTCGTCGCCTCAATCGTTTGCGCCACCGTATCGATATTCTCCACATCATGCTGCATCTTCATGTTTATGCCAAGCTCTTGTAATTTCTCTGGTGAAGAGTAGAACAACCCTTGAGGATCTTCCACTACACCACCGACATAGAGTGCCAATCCACAAGATAAAAAGGATACATTATCATTTCGTTCATAAACCGTAATGTCTGCTTCTGGATACATTTTCGCCATATTGGTTACAGCCGCCGTTCCTGCATGTGTACTTCCGATTACAGCAATTTTCATGAATAGTTCCTCCTTGATGTTGTTTATGTGAAGTGTTTCACATAAACGTCTATACCTTTTATTTCGAATTCATTTGGTTTCCTACACTAACTTGCTCACTATTTCACATTCAGTTGTTTAGAAGAATCCAACCGCGTGGTGTTGGATGTATTAGTCTATGTGAAATCATTCACATGTTTGACTATGACTACAGTATATACCCGTTATGGAGAAATGACAATAGGTTTGCTCACTTTTTCACAAATAATTTTTTATGGTGATGTACTGAACTCCCTGGTGTTATTGGAGGGGATTTTGGGAGCGGGATTCTTTCGGTTTCTGCGTGACTTTAGGGATTTGTGCGAGGCTTTCGAGGTTTTCACACGACTTCCAAGATATACGCGCGACATCTCACATTCTGCCCGCTGCCCCTGGCATGGCATAACCGTATTTTGAACCAGACACCACCTCATCGTCCGTTTCATTTATAATAGGATAAAAGGGGGAGTAGAGATGGACATACGGTTTCAGTTAGGGAAGACACGGTTCAACTATCGATCAGCAGGGATCCTGATTCAGAACGATCATGTGCTGCTTCATCGACACAAAGATGATTCGTATTGGGCTCTTCCAGGTGGTGGAGTCGAAATCGGCGAATCGACAAAAGAGAGTGTCGTGAGAGAGTGGAAAGAGGAGTTGGCGGTGGAGATCAAGGTGAAGTCGACGGCTTTCATCGTTGAACAATTCTTTACTTATCGTGACCGCCCGATGCATGAATTGGGATTCTACTATAATATGACGACGCCTACATCGCTTTTTCAAAAGGGACGGTTCCATGGCATGGAGGGAGATCACCTCATCTATCAATGGCTGCCGCTGGATGAAATCGAGGAATATGATATTAGACCGGCTTTTTTGCGTGATCGTTTACGGAAGCTTCCAGAGGAGACGGAACATCTGATTTTTACATAGGAGGAAAAATACATGAACCTTCAATTTATTCGCATGCTAGATCCACAACCGGAGCACGTCGATGCGTTCAATCGTTGGGAGAATGATGCAGAGTTGATTCCGCTGACGCGTCCCCATCAAGATCAAGTGGCATTTGATCGACGTGTGACGGTAACAAAAGAAGAACTGCTTGAGCGGTTGGAGAATCATAGACACTATTTGATTTATTTGGACGATCAATTGATTGGAGAAATGAACTATATGATCGACCCACCGCATCTCTATAGCAAGGAGGCAGGGACGGCGTGGATTGGTATCACGATCGGGGAATCAACCGGTCGTGGGAAAGGAATCGGCTATCAAGCGATAACCTACTTGGAAGAACAGATTAAGGAAGAAGGACTGAATCGAATTGAACTCGGGGTTTTTGAATTCAATGAGAAGGCAGAGAAGCTTTACCGGAAGATGGGCTACCGCGAAATCGCTCGGTTAGAGGGGTTCACGTACTGGAAAGGGCAGATGTGGTCCGATATCCGTATGGAAAAAAGGTTAGAATAGACTAGGAAAAAACAAGCATAATCGACGGTGTGCTTGTTTTTTATTGTCTCTTTTTATGGTTCTAAAGATCTATGATAAGCGATTGACAGAGTGAGATGTCGGAAAATTCTGCTTGAAAGCTTGGCATACTATGGTAATATGGTAAACAATTAAACGTTGTCTATTTTTTTGGGTATTTAGGAAAGCGCTTTCTATAGATGTGGCAAGTACATAAAATCTAGGGGAAGTCATTTTTTTACCTTTTAACGAAACCGGTTTCCTGAACAAGGAACATTACACTGAGGAGGATGTATGGATGAAGAAGTGGCTGTTGATTTGCTTGGTAATCGTTGTTTCTCTGGTGGGAACGACACCTGCGCTAGCTGAGAATAAGAAGGAAAGTTCGCTTGAGTGGCTGGATGAGAAGGATGTACACCCTGAAAATTCGAAAGCTGCCGTGTCACGAATCGCTTTTGCTGATGTCATGAACCAACTTGTAGATGGAACAAACGGTGAAGGAAGTGGAATCCTGGAGACGGCTGAAACGCTAGGCTTTTGGAAAGAGTCGGACAGGAATGAACGCGCAGTAATTAAACAAGAAGAAGCGGTCGAAATCCTAGCATATGTATTTCCGATGATGGAGTGGTCCGACGTAACGGATAAGGGAAACAAGCCGGTCAAGTGGGAGCACGTTGCCAAGTACACGAGCGCTATTGCCGATCAAGTGTATGAAACGGGAACCTATCAAAATGAAACCGTTGAAGGAAATGCACTCATTCATGAACCACAAGTGATCCTTGAGAATGTAACGATCGAAGGTGATTTGATTATTACAAAAGGGGCTGGAGCGGACCAGACATTGCTTGACTCCGTGACGGTAGAAGGAACGGTTTATGTCGATGCAGCGGTACAAAACAATGTAAAATTAGTCGGTTCAGATGTTAACAATGTGCAAGTTTATACATTGGGCACAAACTCCTCCGACTGGTCGCTCATCTGGAGTGATGAGTTCATGACCGAGTCGATCGATACGACGAAGTGGAAGCATGATATCGGGAACTGGCTCGTCGATGAGAACGGAGAAGGCATTTCGCCTGGTTGGGGAAACAATGAGCTAGAATACTATACCGATTCGCCTGAGAATTCGTATATCGAAGACGGAAAATTAGTGATTGAAGCGAAAGAAGAGAAGTCAGAAGACAAATTCGGAACCTATGACTATACTTCAGCGAAACTGAAAACAGAAGGTCTTTTCAGCAAGAAATACGGTAAATTCGAAGCGAAAATGAAGCTTCCTGAGGGACAAGGGTACTGGCCTGCGTTCTGGATGATGCCGGAAGACAGTGTGTATGGAGAATGGCCGACATCAGGTGAGATCGACATTATGGAAGCGGCCGGAAAAGATACGTCTACGATTGGTGGAACGATCCATTACGGTGAAGAATATCCGAACAATACGTACCGCGGTACAGAGTATCACTTCCCTGAAGGCAGTGATTATACTGGATTCCACACGTACTCCATCGAGTGGGAACCAGGGGAGATCCGTTGGTATGTAGACGGAGAACTCTATCAAACGTTGAACAACTGGTTCAGTAAAGGAACGGGTGAAGCAGCGAACTACACGTACCCGGCGCCTTTCGATCAGGAGTTTTACATCATCTTGAATCTAGCAGTTGGTGGCTGGTACGGCGGGAACCCGGACGAGACGACAGAGTTCCCTGGTAAGATGGAAGTCGACTACGTACGAGTCTATGAATTGACAGGACGAGACTACAAGGAACCGGTTGAACCGACTAAGGAGCTTGAAACGCTCCCAGAAGACGCAAAACAGCCGCTTGAAGACGGAAATTTAGTGTATGACCAAAATTATGAACAAGGTTTCAACATCGTCGATGAAAATGATGATTCGTTTGATGATACGTATTGGAACTTCCTCACACTTCCGGACTTTGCCGGTGAAGGAAGCATTTCAACAGAAGAGGTGGATGGAACGACATTCGCCAAAACGTCCATCACGAATCCTGGTAATGCCTTATGGTCCTTGCAGTTGATCCAGAATGTCGCGATTGTCGAAGGTCATACGTATGAAGTGACATTTGATGCGAAATCCGATGCGAACCGCACACTCATGACCAAAGTGTCAGGAGGAGCCGAACGTGGCTATGCCAATTACTCAGGCGAGAAGACAGTCGATCTTTCGAGTGACGTCGAGTCTTACACGTACACGTTCACACACAATCAAGAGACCGATGTGGCCGCCCGCCTAGAGTTTAATATGGGATCCGTGTCACAGAACCCGGTTTGGATCGGCAATGTGAGAGTCGAAGATGTAACAGGAGAGCAGCAAGAATCGAATCAAAAAACACCGCTTGACGATGGCAACCATATTTATAACGGTACCTTCGACCAAGGCGACTTCAGCCGCATGGTATATTGGGATGTCGTGACCCAGAACGGGGCAGCGGTTGACGCAAGCGTCGATGCGGACGAAAGATTTTTACACATGGATGTAACCGATGGTGGAACGTCGAAAGAAGATGTTCAATTGAAGCAGACAGGCATTCAATTCCTTAAAGGAAACACGTATGAGCTCACGTTCCGCGCCCGCGCCGGTGAGGCGAAGGATATATCGGTCGGGTTCGTCAACGAAGATGGATCGGTTCAATATGAAGAAGCGAAACCGGTTTCCTTAAACGGAGAGTGGAACACGTACACGGTTCCGTTTGAAATGACGACCGAAACGACGGATCGTGATGGGCAAGTCATCTTCAACATGGGTGGTTCTTCCGCAGATGTATTCATCGATGATGTCAGCCTGATGCAGACGTCCACTTATGTAGATTACGATAATATCGATTTATCTCCATTAAAGAACGGTGATTTCACAAACGGCATGGAGGGCTGGTCATCGTACATCCACTTTGATGCGAATGCTGTGATTTCTGAGCAAAACGAAGCTCTGAACATCGACATCACCAATGGAGGAAACGAAGCGTGGAGCGTCTTAGCCGAGTATCCGTCGTTAACGCTCGCGAAAGACGTGACGTATCAACTCACATTCGATGCCAAGTCTACCATGGACCGAGAGATTGAAGTGACGCTGGAAGATGCGAACTACAGCCGTTACTTAAGTGAAAAGGTATCCGTAACGTCTGTAGCCAACACCTTCACATTTGAATTCCAAATGCCGAAGACCGAGACCGTCTCATTGAAATATTTGATGGGTAAGGTCGCGGAACAACACCAGATCACGATTGATAACGTATCACTTGAAGTACAAAAATAGAACGCACAGAAGAAAGCGCAAGTCCTTCACGAGGGCTTGCGCTTTTACGTTCTATTTTTTTGGACAAACTTGTACAATGATAGTAAATGGTACGGAGGTGGGAGCATGAAGAAACGATTTATCAAAGGGACACTTATCATTTATCCCTTATATGTACTGCTTGTCTGGTTGTACCTATTCCAGTGGGCAGACGTCGGGATCCCGGCAGCGTATGAAGGAACGGCCGCCGACCCCGCGACATTTATGACAGACCGCGAACTCGAGCTCAGTCAGGAATATTCCCGTTACCGGAACTTCCTCTCATTCGCGACCATTCCGCTCGAGTGGATCATTTACATAGGCGTACTCGTCTTTGGTTTGTCTCATGGTTTTAAAAAATTCGGCGAGCGGATCTCCCGCTTTCGTATCGTCTCCATACCGGTGTACGTGCTCCTACTGTCCGCTCTCACGTGGTTTCTGACGTTTCCCGTTGATTATGCGTATCGCTATTTGTCGGTGCACTACGGCATCTCCACCCAAAGTTTCTCCTCCTGGATGAGGGATGAAATGCTCGGATTCTGGATCGGGTTCATCATCATGGCCCTTCTGATCACCGTTTTGTACATGCTCATCCGGCGCTTTGAAAAACGCTGGTGGCTCTATGCGTGGGTCGGGCTTATTCCGTTCATCGTGCTGATGATGTATATCCAACCCGTAATCATCGATCCTCTCTATAACGATTTTTACGAATTGCAAAATAAAGAACTGGAAGAGAAGATCCTAACCCTCGCTGAACGCGCCGACGTCCCGGCTGACCGGGTGTATGAAGTGAACATGTCGGAAGAGACGAACAGCATGAACGCCTACGTCAACGGCATCGGTTCGAGCTTGCGCATCGTGTTGTGGGATACGACGCTCAACCGTCTTCAGGAAGACGAAGTGCTGTTCATCATGGCGCATGAAATCGGCCACTACGTCATGAACCACTTGTACTGGAACCTGTTCGGACTGCTCGTGGGCAGCTTCATCGGGTTGTATGCCGGGTACCGGATTCTACGCTTTGCGTTCCGGAAGTGGGGAGACGCTTGGAATGTGAAAGATATGTCCGATATCGCGGGCTTACCGGTTCTGTACATCGTCTTATCGCTGCTCACCTTCGTCGCGACGCCTGTCGAACTCGCCATATCGCGCAACGCCGAAGCCGATGCGGACCGATATGCGATCGAAATGACCGAAGACGTCGACGCCGCCATCGGATCGTTCCAGGAGCTCACCGTCAATGGTCTGAGCGACGTGAACCCGCCCGCTCTCGTGAAGTATATGCGCTATGGTCATCCGACGATGATGGAACGGATTCATATGCTTGAGAGTTATAATGATGAAAAAAGCTCGCCGTGATTGGCGGGCTTTTTTTGATGGGCTATCTGGAAAAGGGTGGGCGCTCGCATAAGAGGCAGAGCGCTCGCAAAAGCGACTAAGCGCGCACAAATTCCGTGAGTCGCGCACAACCCACAAACCCTCAGCCCAATCTACTCCTCGCCCATCGCATCCAAAAACACGGACTTACGCTTTTGCATCGACTCCAGCAAGTCGACAATCGGAAGCGGGTAATCCTCACCAAGGACAACGTCATACTGTTCCTGTTCGACCATCCCCATCTCACGCGGCTTGAAAATCCAAGGGACTGGCACATCACGTAATTCCGGCAGCCAGTGGCGCAAGAACTCTCCGTTCGGATCATAATCCTGAGCTTGTTTTTCTACATTAAACGCACGGAACTGAAACGCATCGTTTCCAACGCCAGCGATATACAGCCAGTTGCCATAGTTGCTTGCGACATCGTGATCGACGAGTTGGGATTCGAACCAGGCTGCTCCTTCACGCCAATCTAAGCCCAGGTTTTTGGTGTAAAAGCTCGCGACATTTTGACGGGCTCGATTCGACATGAACCCCGTCTCCTTCAACTCACGCATCGCCGCATCCACGAGTGGGTATCCCGTCTGGCCTTCCCGCCACGCCTCAGCCAAATCCTCGTCGTACGCCCATGGTACATCGGCGTCGCGTAGTCCTGATGGGTAAAAGATCCGATCGCCGTGCTTGCGATGAACCAAGTGAAAATAATCTCTCCATAACAGTTCGAAGTAGAGCATGTAGGTGGATTTGTTTTTCACGTATTGTTGCTCATAGTTTTGAATTTGTTCATAGACTACTTTCGGTGACAGGCAGCCATTAGCAAGCCATGGGGAAAACTTCGAAGAATCGTCCTCATGCAGCATGCCGTTCCGTGTTTCTTTATAGATCTTCAACCGGTCTTTTGTGAAAATATAGTCAAGAACGCGCTCCTTTGCCTGTGACGAACCGCCTTTATACCGAGGTTCCCGGTCCAATGCTTCAAGACCGAGTGCTGACAATGAAGGAATCTCTCCTAAATAGAAGGCATCTTCAACGCCATTCACATTCTGAGGAGGCGTCAAAGACGGTCTCACTACCGTGCCGGCTTTTTCGATCCGCTTTCGGAATTGAGAAAAGGTATCCGGTAAGTCGTGGATATCAAACGGCAAATCGTCAGGGTGATAGAGGTTCCGCCCATGATCAACAACGAACGATGTATCGGGTAATATCGCCCGCACGCGCTCCTCCACGTCTTGTTCCTCACTACCTATTTCTTCATGCAAAAACACGGTCTCAATGTGGTATTGCTCTTGAATAGAAGCAAACGTGTCCTCAGGTTTTTCGTGTCGGACGAGAAGCGGCACGCCAAGCTCTTTCAAGTTGCTCCCTAAATCTTCGATACTCTCCCGAATAAACTGAGCCCGGTGACGATCTGTTTTTGGAAATCCATAAACAGTGTCAGCATATTCATCAGGGTCGAATACATAGACAGCCAAAACGGGATGTCCACTTTTTGCTGCGCGAATCAAGGGTTGGTGATCGTGTACGCGTAAATCTTTTCGAAACCAAACTAGGACGCATGATTCCACTTGTCTTCCTCCTTATGTTTCATTCTAAGGATAAGAATTCCCTAAAGGAGGGGAGGGGAACCATGGCAATGCTTTTTTAGCTTATGTGTATCGGATGAATCGCCACGCGATACGGAAAATGACCTATCATTTACACTAAAAAAATATTTGTATCGCCCGACGATATGCTCTTGAAAAAACGGTGAAAAACCTTCATATTTAAGAGAGGAGGAGATCCGATATGCGACACGATATAAAGCCGAATGAACGAGCTTATTCCACGAAAGAAGTGGCTGAAGAATTAGATATTGCAACGCCAACGGTAAGAAAGTACGGACAGATTCTGGAGCGAAGCGGATATGAGTTTTTCAAAAATGGTTCACGACGGGTGTTTGTTCAGTCGGATGTCGAAGCGCTACAAGCGATACGCGATACGGACAAGCCTCTAGAAGAGATATCACAAGAGCTCGTTGAACAACAACAAGAACGCTTAGCGACGTCAGAAACAACTGAAATAGCTGGAAGCGATACATACGATACATCACTGAATGATCCCCAGCAGATGCGGGAGTTGTTGATGTTCATATCGAAAGAGTTAGCCGCATCACGCGAAATGAACACACAGCTCGCAAACGATATGGCCGAAATGAAGACGACCATGTCACGCCTCAGGCAAGATCACCACGTCATCAGCTCCGGCATCGGCAACTCCACTCAAAAAATGACGACGAAAATGGAGAAGCTGATTGATCAGCAAAAATCGCACTATGAGGAAATGCTGGAAGAGGAACGGGAGAAAAGTGAGCATCTCCGAAAAGAAATGGAACAAATGCGAGATGAGCACCGCAAGGAATGGCGTTTGCAAAGTGACTTCAATCAACGCCTCGAGCAAACGGTGAACAAACCGAAGAGCGGTTTTGAGAAGTTTCTCGATTTGTTTAGAAAATAAAATATGGACTTAGTTTATAGGAGTGGGTGAGCCCTACTCCTTTTTATTTATGATTTTAGGGTCTTCGACGTATGCAAAATCTAACATGAGAACCGTCCCCATGCAGAGAATTTATACAGAAAATTGCGAATTTTGATTGTAAAACGTTTACAATCAAAAATATCGTTTTACTAAAATAATTCCTGGGAAATAACTCGAACATGGTCAGGTAGAGACCGTTCACATTATACTCCAGGAGGATTTATCATTATGTCAAAAGGAAAGAGTATTCATGCTTTAATCATATTAATGTTTACGCAATTTATATCAGGAGGAGTGACGAACACGAAAGGAATTGTGCTCGACCAAGTGGAAAACGATCTTGGGTTAGATATGAGTCAATTCGGTCTGGTCGTCCTCATCTTCCAATTAGGCTTTACCTTAGCCAGTGTGGTCATCGGTTATTATACCGATAAAAAAGGACTGCGGACGATGACGATCATTGGTTCTGTCATTATGGGGCTCGGCTTCTTCGGTACCGGTATTGCACCGAATATTATGTTTTTCCTCGGTTTCTATATGATTGTCGGCTTTGGGTTGGGGGCTATGGGAGTCGCCTCGAACGCAATCGTCCCTATCGCTTACCCGAATAAGCAAAATCAGATGTTCAACTTTGCCATGGGTGTATATGGCCTCGGGATGGTCGTCTTCCCTCAATTTCTGAACTACTTATTCCAGTTTGCTTCATGGCGTTATTTTTACGTCGGAATCGCGGTCTCACTCGTTGCTGTGATCCTCTATATTACGTCGGTCAAGTTCCCTTCTGGTAAGGTAGAAAAAATCAATTTGAAAGCTTTTATTCCAATGCTGAAAGATGCCCAGTTCCTGTTCTTATTGTTCTTCCTGATGTTTGAAGTATCGGCAGAAGTATCGTTCACGAACTTCTTTCCGACTTACTTGAAGTCGCTTGACTTAGGGGGAATCTCAACAGAGGCAAAAGAGGATATGGTCGCAACGATTCTATCGCTCTTCTCGATATTCTTCATGATCGGCCGATTAGGAATCGCTTATCTCACCAACTACATTAATGAGCGCATCATTTTGATTGTATTCTCTGCTGGTGCCCTCATCATGGTAGGGGTCAGTTTCTTATTCGCCAACGACTTCCCTTATCTATTCGCAGGAGCGGGCTTATTCTTCTCGACCTTATTCCCGACAGCCACCGCATTCGGGACACAAATCTCGAAGACGGGTGGTTCCGCACTAGGTCTCATCTATATCGCAGCTGGAATCGGTGGAGGTATTGCAGGGTATATCGTCGGACTCGCTTCTGAAGTGTTCGGACAAGCTGGTGGTTTTAGTATCGTCCTTATCTTCTTAGCGCTTATGCTGCTTGTTTCGTTCTTTATGAACAGCAAAAAGTCGAACTTGCAACAACAATAATGAATGAAATACGTTGAATACATGGAACAGCGTTCATGAACCAAACCGGCTGGAGTTTACCTCTCCAACCGGTTTGGTTATTTTTTATATTAACTTTGCGAGACCAAACGCGAGAACCGTCCCCATGCAGAATCCAAAACCAAACGCGGGAACCGTCCCCACAGCAACCCACCAAAAAGCCTCATCTCTGCCGGGTAGCAGAAATGAGGCTTTAGGACTTTAACTACGGATCAAGTGGTCGAATGCGCCAAGGGCGGCATTCGCACCGTCACCCATAGAAATGATGATCTGATTGTTCGGGCTGTCTGTACAGTCTCCTGCTGCATACACGCCAGGAACACTTGTCGCGCCGTGTTTGTCGACGACAATTTCACCTGTGCGGGTACGCTCAACGAAGTCACCTAACCATTCGGTGTTCGGTACAAGACCGATTTGAACGAAGACACCTTCGAGTTCGATGTGCTTCTCTTCGTTCGTTTGACGATCGACGTACGTGAGACCGTTGACGTTCTCATCACCTGTGATTTCCGTCGTTTGGGCATCGGTGTGAACCGTTACGTTCGGAAGGCTGTGCAGACGTTTCTGCAAGACTTCGTCGGCTTTCAGTTCAGAACCGAATTCTAAGACTGTGACGTGCTTCACAAGTCCGGCCAAGTCAATCGCAGCTTCGACACCGGAGTTTCCTCCGCCGATGACGGCGACATCTTTGCCTTCGAATAAAGGACCATCACAGTGCGGGCAGTACGCCACACCCTTGTTCTTGAACTCTTCTTCGCCCGGTACGCCGATTTGACGCCAGCGAGCTCCGGTTGAAATGATGACACTCTTACTTTTCAGAACGCCCCCATTTTCAAGTTCAAGCTCGAACAGGTCTTTTTTATTCAAAAGACTCGCGCGTTGAAGGTTCATGATATCGATATCATAGTCTTTGACGTGCTCTTCAAGACTTGCGACCATCTTCGGTCCTTCCGTCTTTTTCACACTGATGAAGTTCTCGATACTCATCGTATCCAGCACCTGACCGCCGAAACGCTCGGCTACGATACCTGTGCGGATGCCTTTACGAGCTGTATAGATCGCGGCACTGGAACCAGCTGGTCCGCCACCGACGACAAGTACTTCGTAAGGGTCACGATTGTTGAATTCTTCTGGTCCGGGTTGGTCCGCGATGTTGCTGACGATCTCTTCAAGCGTCATACGACCGCCGCCGAAGAATTCACCATTCAAGTGTACAGAAGGAACGGCCATGACGTTTTTGTCTTCTGCTTCTTGTTTGAACGCCGCACCGTCGATCATCGTGTGGGTGATATTCGGGTTCAGGACGCTCATCAAGTTCAGAGCCTGTACAACATCAGGACAGTTGTGGCAGCTTAAGCTGACATACGTTTCAAAGTGGTATTCGCCACTGATGTTTCTGATCTGCTCGATCATGCTTTGGTCCACTTTCGGTGCACGTCCACTTGTTTGCAAGAGGGCGAGAACGAGCGACGTAAATTCATGACCTAATGGAACACCCGCAAACGTAATGCCCGTCTCTTCATCGGGGCGGCTTACGCTGAAGCTTGGCGTTCGTTTCAGTTGAGCTTTTTCAACTTTGATAGAAGAAGACATAGATGCTAGCTCATCTGTAAGAGCTAGCATCTCCTTGGAAACATCGTCCTCGCTTGCACTGACTTTCAGTACAACGTCACCTTCCATCATTTGAAGATATTGGTTTAATTGTGACTTAATTTGTGCATCAAGAACCATTTATTCCACTCCTTAAATTTTACCTACAAGATCAAGGCTTGGTGTAAGGGTATCTGTTCCTTCTTCCCATTTCGCCGGGCAAACTTCGCCTGGGTTAGAACGAACATATTGGGCTGCTTTGATTTTACCTACAAGGTTGTCCGCGTCACGGCCGATGCCGCCTGCGTTGATTTCAACGGTTTGGATGACGCCGTCTGGATCGATGATGAATGTACCACGATCAGCTAGACCAGACTCTTCATCTAGTACGTCGAAGTTACGAGAAATCTGCTGAGATGGGTCACCGATCATCGCGTATTCGATCTTGTTGATTTTTTCAGAGCTATCGTGCCAGCCTTTGTGTACGAAGTGCGTATCTGTAGAAACAGAGAATACCTCAACGCCTAGTTCTTTCAGCGCGTCATAGTTGTTTTGAAGATCTTCAAGTTCTGTCGGGCAGACGAAAGAGAAGTCTGCTGGATAGAAGCATACAACGCTCCATTGACCTTTCATGCTTTCTTCGCTTACATCGATGAATTCACCGTTTTTGAACGCTTTTGCTTGGAATGGTTGTACTTCTTTACCGATTAAAGACATAATAAAAATCCTCCTGTGTATGGTTGATTCTGCCTCTCTATAAATAGGAAGCAGTTATTTATAATAATTCTAATACAATAAATATTATTAAATAAAAGTCGGAGTTTGTCAACACGTTCACAAACTTATCTCTAACCCTCATCTATTTTGTCGAATATTGAGGACATGAGAAAAACTCACAATTTTCATTATACAACCGATGCGGAGAGGAATCTAATGATATGGACATGATGAAACACATCCTATATATAGTGTTGCCCGAAAATACTCATAGTCAGTCTTTAGACATCGTGATAAACTTCAAACAAAGACCAATGAGAACGCTACCATTAGAAAAGAGGATAATTATGATTTCGATATTGGATCAATACCGTGATAGTATATTTGAAACGTTTTTCGGTAACGTGGACCATTGCATTGTCATCGTCGACCGTGAGGGAAGGATTTCATACTTGAACGAAGGTTACTGCCGTTTCTTAGGTGTCGAAAAGGAGGCTTGTGTCGGTAAGCACGTCACAGACGTGATAGAGAACAGCCGGATGCATATCGTCGCTGAAACAGGGGAGCAGGAAATGGCGGACCTCCAACACATCAACGGCGACTATATGATTGCGAACCGGATTCCCCTGCAGTCGGATGATGAGGTCGTTGGAGCGCTTGGCATGGTCTTGTTCCGCGATACGGACGAGTGGAAGATCATGAACAGTCGCATCAAGGACCTTCTCCTTGAGCTCGAGGCGTATCGTACCCAAATGCAGAAGCAGAACGGAACGAAGTATTCGCTGCATGATATCATCAGCAGTTCTCCCGAGATCTCTCACGTGAAAGAAAAGGTTAAGAAAACCGCGCATAGTGACGTCTCGGTATTGTTACGTGGGGAAAGTGGGACAGGCAAAGAGTTGTTTGCCCACAGCATTCACCACCTGAGTGAACGCAGTACGAAGCCTTTCGTCAAAGTGAACTGTGCCGCCATTCCAAATGACTTGATTGAAGCGGAATTGTTCGGTTATGAAGAAGGGGCTTTTACCGGGGCGAAAAAAGGCGGCAAGCGTGGAAAATTCCAAATGGCTCATGGTGGCACGCTGTTTCTCGATGAAATCGGTGATATGCCAATGCACGCGCAAGTGAAGATTTTACGTGTCTTGCAGGAAGGGGAAGTTGAAGCGGTAGGGAGCGAATCGACAGAGCTGATCGATGTGCGGATCATTGCGGCAACGAATCAGCAGCTTGAGAAGTTGATTGAAGAGAATCGCTTCCGTGAGGACTTGTATTATCGTATCAACGTCGTGCCAATTCAGATTCCTCCATTGAGAGAGCGAGGAGATGATATTCGGGTGTTGGCGAAGTATTTTGTGCAAAAAGCGGCCGATCGCATCGGGAAGCGGATCACCGGTATCGATGAAGCGGTGTATGACGTGCTGCAGCGCTATTCCTGGCCGGGAAACATCCGTGAGCTAGAGAACACACTGGAGTCGGCGGTTCACCTGACGGATGAGAGCTTCATCGGGATGGATGACTTACCTGGGCACATTCAGCCGGAATCGTCGATTTTTCAAGAACAAGAAAATTTAAAGCAGATTTTAGAAAAAACGGAGAAACAGACGATCGAACGAACGCTGAACCGAACGGATGGGGATAAATCAAAGGCAGCGGAGTGGCTCGGTATCGGGAAGTCGAGTTTATATGAAAAAATTAAAAAATATGATCTGTAGCGTCATTCCAGAAATCCGGAAAGTCATTCCGAGATGCTGGAATGGCTCTTTTTTTGTTGTGAAGACGGGGTTTCGCCCAATTTAATGTAAGCGTTATCATTAAAATTCCAGAATCCTGAAATCCATTCTGACCCTGAAAAAGAAAAACCCTTTCATCACGCTGAATTTCAAGTTGGCATGATTCTTGCATGTAGAAGGTGAAGGGAGCGTGAAGAATATGAAAACCATTTATACATCATTTCAGGAAGCAGTAAAAAGAATAGAAGACTACTCCACGATTATGGTCGGGGGGTTCGGTCTAGTCGGGATCCCGGAGAACCTTATCAAAGCCCTTGTGGAGTCAGAGGTGAAGCATTTGACCGTCATTTCAAACAACTGTGGCGTTGATGACTGGGGACTTGGTCTTCTTCTTAAAAATAAACAGATCGATAAAATGATTGGCTCGTATGTCGGGGAGAACAAAGAATTTGAACGACAAGTGCTTGAGGGGGAGCTTGAAGTCGAGCTCACCCCACAAGGGACTTTGGCTGAACGAATCCGTGCAGGTGGCGCAGGCATTCCGGCTTTTTACACACCAGCAGGCGTCGGAACACCGATTGCGGAAGGGAAAGAAGTCCGTTCATTCGATGGTAAAGAGTATTTGCTGCAAACAGGACTGACAGCGGACTATAGCTTCGTTCGGGCAGCGAAAGGTGATCGTTACGGAAATTTGATCTACAACAAAACGGCCCGCAACTTTAATCCGATGATCGCGACCGCAGGAAAGGTCACCATCGCGGAAGTAGAGGCGTTGGTAGAGCCAGAGGAAATGAATCCAGATCATATTCATACACCGGGCATTTACGTCCAAGGCTTGATTGAAGGGATTCAGGAGAAACGAATTGAACGACTGACAGTAAGACAAGAAGCGTAAATAAGGAGGAATGACAATGGCAGTCCAATTAGATAAAGCGTTAACGAGAGAGAAGATAGCGAAACGAGCAGAACGTGAAATTGAGAGCGGTTACTACGTCAATTTAGGAATCGGAATCCCGACGATGGTCGCGAATTTCATTCAAGAACAGAAAGAAATTGTCCTTCAATCAGAGAATGGATTGCTCGGCATCGGGCGTTCCCCGTATGAGGATGAAGTCGACCCAGATTTGATCAATGCAGGAAAAGAAACGGTCACCGCAGCCCCAGGTGCCTCGTATTGCAGCAGTGCTGAATCGTTTGCGATGATCCGCGGTGAGCATCTTGACCTCGCGATCCTTGGCGGCATGGAAGTAGCGGAGAACGGAGACCTCGCCAACTGGATGATTCCAGGCAAAATGATCAAAGGTATGGGCGGGGCGATGGATATCGTCCACGGAGCGAAGAAAATCGTCATCATCATGGATCACGTCAATAAGCACGGGGCACCGAAGATTTTAAAATCTTGTACGCTGCCTCTGACCGGAAAAGGCGTCGTCGACCGGATCATCACCGATCGTGCTGTCATCGATGTGACAGACGAAGGGCTGGTGCTGGTCGAAGTTGCGGAAGGATGGACGGTAGATGAAATCAAAGAGTCCACGGAATCGGATCTTAAGGTAAGTGAATCATTACTCAATACGAGTTATTAGGGAGGAATCATCGATGGTAGAAAATAAAATCGTTTTTATTACAGGAGCGGCGAGTGGAATCGGCTATGAAATCGGCACCGAATTCGCTCGCAAAGGCGCGAAGGTCGCCCTAAGCGATATTAACGAAGAAAAAGTGAAAGAAGCAGCCGATCAGTTGAAAGCAGAAGGCCATGACTGTATCGGACTAGCCGCAGACGTTACGAAGGAAGAGCAACTGCAATCGGCGATTGATCAGACGGTCGAAACATATGGACGCCTGGATGTACTCATTAATAACGCAGGGCTTCAACATGTCGCTTCGATTGAAGAATTTCCAACAGAGAAGTTCGAATTTATAACGAAAGTGATGCTCGTCGCACCGTTTATGGCGACGAAACACGTCTTTCCGATTATGAAAAAGCAAGGGTTCGGTCGCATCATCAACATGGCGTCGATCAATGGCTTGATCGGTTTTGCCGGGAAATCAGCATACAACAGCTCGAAACACGGCGTGATCGGCTTAACGAAAGTGACGGCGCTTGAAGGAGCAGCCGACGGAATTACCGTGAACGCGGTTTGCCCAGGCTACGTCGATACGCCGCTTGTACGCAATCAACTGCAGGACTTAGCGAATAACCGCGATGTGTCCTTGGATCAAGTGCTAGAAGATGTCATTTATCCGCTCGTGCCACAGAAACGCCTGCTGTCGGTTCAGGAAGTCGCGGATTACACCCTGTTTCTAGCAAGCGACCAAGCGCGAGGCGTTACCGGACAAGCAGTCGTCATCGACGGCGGCTACACCGCTCAATAAAAAGGAGGAAAATCTATGAAACCTGTTTATATCTTAGAAGGAGCCCGTACCCCATTTGGTAGTTTCGGAGGGGCATTGAAAGACGTCGACCCGACCACACTTGCGGTCACCGCGAGCACAGAAGCGATCAAGCGGAGTGGCATCGAGGCTGCGGCCATTGATTTTACCGTAATGGGAAACGTCATTCATTCGGCGAAAAATGCTCCCTATCTCGCTAGACATATTTCCTTGAAGTCCGGCGTTCCGATGGAGAGTCCGGCTCTTGCGGTGAACCGATTGTGCGGATCCGGCATGCAGTCCGTCATTTCAGCCGCTCAATCCATCCAACTTGGGGAAGGCTCGGTCGCGCTTGCCGGCGGGGTCGATAGTATGAGTCTTGCTCCGTTCGCGCTTCACGGCAGTCGTTTCGGAACAAAGCTCGCTACACCGCAGATGGACGATATGCTGTGGGCCGCTTTGACCGATGAGTATATCGGAGCGGGCATGGGGGTGACCGCTGAGAATCTATCGGAGAAATACGAGATTTCAAGAGAAGCGCAAGATGAGTATGCCGTGGTCAGTCACAAGCGCGCAGCGGACGCTAGGAAAGAAGGTCGTTTTGCGGAAGAAATCGCACCTGTAGAAGTAAAAACGAGAAAAGGAACCGTGACCGTCGACCAGGATGAGCACATCCGGGAAGACACGAATGCGGAAACGCTCGCGAAACTTCGTCCGGCTTTTCGGAAAGAAGGAAGCGTGACAGGTGGAAATGCGAGTGGCATCAATGATGGTGCCGGAGCGGTCATCCTTGCCAGTGAAGTTTTTGTAAACGATTACAATAAACAGCCGATCGCTAAAATTCATTCGTGGAGTGTGGCCGGCGTCGATCCGAAGTATATGGGTATCGGTCCAGCCCCAGCCATTCGCCAAGCGCTTGATAAAACAGATTTGACGCTTGAGGACATGGATTTGATCGAAGTGAACGAAGCGTTCGCTGCCCAATACTTGGCGGTGGAAAAAGAGCTGGGGCTCGACCGCGACAAGGTCAACGTCAACGGCGGTGCGATCGCACTCGGTCACCCTGTCGGAGCGAGCGGAACACGCGTTTTATATACGTTAGTGAAAGAATTGAAACGACGCGGCCTGAAGTATGGTGTCGCCTCCTTATGCATTGGCGGAGGTCAGGGCATCGCGATGGTCGTTGAAGTATAAAAAAGGAGGAAATACATCATGTTTGGAATATTACTAGGGCTCATCACCTTGATGGCCCTTGCCTACTTAGGCTGGTCGATCATCTGGGTCGCCCCGATTGCCGCCGGCGTCGTGGCCGTCACGGGTGGTCTCGATTTGCTACCAGCGTACACGGATACATATATGAGCGGGTTTGTGAACTTCGCCAAATCCTGGTTCCCTGTATTCTTACTCGGAGCCATTTTCGGTAAATTAATGGAGGACACCGGCATGGCCCGCTCTGTCGCCGTTGCCATGACCAAGCTGATCGGAACCAAACGCGCGATTCTCGGCGTACTCGCTTCCGCTGCCGTCTTAACGTACGGAGGCGTCAGCTTGTTCGTCGTCGTTTTCGCTGTTTATCCGTTAGCCCTGTCGTTGTTCCGTGAAGCGAACATCAGCCGCAAACTGATCCCGGCAACCGTCGCACTCGGTGCCTTCACCTTCACGATGACGGCCCTACCAGGTTCCCCGCAAATCCAGAACCTGATCCCGATGGACTACTTTGAAACCGATGCGATGGCAGCCCCTGTCATGGGCATCATCGCCGCCGTCATTATGGGTGTCGGAGGCTACCTTTACTTGCGTTACCGCGAGAAAAAACTCGTCGCCCAAGGGGAAGTGTTTGTTGAACCGAAAGAGGAGAATCAAGCGGAAGGGGAAGAGCACGTTCCGAACTTCATGCTATCCCTGCTTCCGTTACTAACCGTCTTATTGACGCTGAACTTATTAAACTTTGATATTGTCACGTCCTTGATTTCCGGTATCGTCTTGATCATGCTGCTGAACGTCACGAAGTTCAAGCGCTTCGTTCCATCTATTAACGGCGGCGCAAACGGTTCCGTCATTGCCATCATCAATACGTCCGCAGCTGTCGGTTTCGGTACCGTCGTCCGCGAAGTACCCGGCTTCCAGAACTTGACCCAGCTTCTTATGGGCATCAAAGGGAACCCCCTCATTTCAGAAGCGATCGCCGTCAACGTGCTTGCCGGTGCCACTGGCTCAGCTTCTGGCGGAATGGGAATTGCCTTGGAAGCGTTAGGCTCGAAGTATTATGAAATCGCCATGAATACCGGCATCAGCCCAGAAGCCTTCCACCGGATCGCATCGCTTTCCTCCGGCGGACTCGATGCTCTGCCACACAACGGAGCGGTCCTGACGCTATTTGCGATTACCGGCATGACGCACAAGGACAGTTACAAGGAAATCTTTGTCGTAGCCGTCCTGATTCCAGTCATCTCGGTGGCTGTCGTCATCTTACTGAACACGATTGGTATTTTATAAACTTTTGGAAGCAGTCCTCTCGTTAGTGGAGAGGGCTGCTTATGTGTTGATGCGATCTCTGCCGTTTTTTCAGTAGGGAGGGTGTAAAACCGCGTTGATCACCTCCCTCACGTCGATTTCCACTGGAGAACGCACCAAAAATCGTCGTGAAGACGCCTCTCACGACCGTTTTGCAAGCGCATGCTCCAAGAAACGGTAGAGAGCACAGGGGCAGATCATAAGATGAGGTGGCATTCTCAACTTGATAAGGTCTACCCTTCTATTATTTTTCAAAAAAATCAACCATTAGTTATAATGTCCTATGCTAAAATAATAGATACACTGAAACGGTTGGAGGGTTGCGGATGAACTGGCTGGATCCATACATATATTTCTTATCGGGACTTGGACTGATCGTCCTCTATTTATCGCTCGTTCTTATGCAACCACCAAGAAAACTGTCCCGGACATTGCTTGCCTTTGCGGCGGGGTTGTCGGGGGTGTTTATACTCTTGACGGTATTCGAATTGGTTTCGGATGATCCCGGGGTGATGCTGTGGCTGCGTAACTTGCAGCAAGTGACGCTCATTGTCGCGCCGATTTTCGTGTTCGGGTATGCGATGGAATTGCGGCAGGAAGCCCCGCGGAAAACGATCCGCCTCATAAGTCTATTGCTGATTCCGTCAGTCATCGATACGATTTTGATTTTCACAGATTCTTGGCACGGGTGGATGCGCGAAAGTGTCACCGTCGTCAAAATATGGAATTATACCGAAGTCTCGATCGAGTCCACGTTTCTGAACGGATTCTTCGGGTCCTATACATTCGTCATCGCCGTACTCACGATCCTTCTATTGATCCGCAACATGTTCGACGTACCGAAGCAGTTCCGAAAAACGCACGGGTTGTCCGCGCTCGTCGTCGCACTGCCGATCGTCTCGATTCTCGTCATGTCCTCACTGCCCTTCGAGGTTCCCGCGACCTTCGCGCTCTCGTACTCGTTCATGGCCTTATTATTGATCGTCGTGAACAAACAAATGGACTTCAACGCCATCTGGCCGGTATCGCGCCAGGAAGTGCTCGAGAATTTAACCGAAGGCATCTTCCTGATCGACCAGCAAGGCAAGGTCATCGAATTCAACAGCGCCGCTTTTCAAATGATCCGACGTCTATTTGATGGTGAAAAGCAACGTGAAGATGTCCTGCATCAAGCCGCGGCTGGGACATTCCAAGAAGTACCCGAGCTGCTTCAGGCCCTTGGGCAAAAAGAGGACGCCTCCTTCGAATACAGTCGGAGCGGTTCTTATTTTAACGTCGACGTGCGGCTGCTTGGCGAGAAGTCGAACCACCTCCGCCTCGTTGTGTGGAATGATATCACCGATCAGAAGAAGGTCGAGCATCAATTGAAAGAGCTCGCGGACCTCGACCCCTTGACCCGCCTGACGAACCGGCGCGCCTTCATTGATTTGTACCACGATACGAACCTTGAAGACCGTTGTTTTCTTCTATTAGATATCGATCACTTTAAAAACTTTAACGATAAATACGGACATATGGTAGGCGATGATGTGCTCAAACACGTCTCACACCTGATGAAGACATGCTTCACCGGGGCCGTGCTGACGCGTTTAGGAGGAGAGGAATTCGGCATCCTCGTCGACACTCGTAAATACAAAGCGGTCAACCTCGCAGAAGCGTTCCAAGAAGCTTTGAAAGAGGAAACGTGCTTGATCAACCCGATCATCGAGGAAGAGGTCACGGTGAGTATCGGCATCTGTGAAGTCGTACCCGGCACGCCGTTCGAAAAAGCCTATCAACTGGCAGACGATGCCATGTACAAAGCCAAAAGTGAAGGCCGAGACCGGATTCAAGTCACCTGAATCCGGTCGCTTTTGCGTTTGCGCTTTTTCGTGTTCGCGCCTCTGCGTGGGGACGGTTCTCATGTTTGGTCGCTAGCTCACAAACAAGAGAACCGTCCCCACGTATGGTAAACTAGAACCAAATCATTGTAACGGAGGAACAACGAATGAAATTAACCATTGTGAGCGTCGGAAAACTGAAAGAAAAATACTTAAAACAAGGCATCGACGAATACGTCAAACGCCTCGGCCCCTATGCCAAAGTCGACATCATCGAAGTGCCTGATGAAAAAGCACCCGAGAACTTAAGCGAAGCGCAAATGGTCGAAGTGAAACAAAAAGAAGGCGAGCGCATCCTCTCGAAAATCTCACAAGACAGCTACGCCATCACGCTCGAGATCGAGGGCAAACAAGTTACGTCAGAGAAACTCGCGAAGAAAATCGATGATCTGGCGACGTACGGAAAGAGTAAGGTCGCGTTTGTCATCGGTGGATCGCTTGGGTTGAGTGATGAGGTGCTGGAGCGGAGTGATTATGGTTTGTCGTTCTCGAATATGACGTTTCCTCACCAGTTGATGCGGTTGATGTTAGTGGAGCAGGTGTATCGTGCATTCAAAATTATTCGGAACGAACCGTACCATAAATAGTGGTAAAACAAAGAGTTGAAATTGCAATTAATGGAGAGTAGCTGAAAAACGCTCTAAAGAAGTGTATATAGATATGAAACATCCTGTTGGAAATTTAACGTAAGAAAGCATTACCTATCCTCATGGAAGGGTAATGCTTTCTCATAAATGTTTACTTATTCCCTTTATCTCTATCTTGCATTTCTCTAATATTATCTGAGTGATAAGGGGAACCATCTACTTCATTTACCACACTAAACGGATTACCGTCCAAATCAAAGAAATCAAAGAATTTCATTCCACCAAAATCGTCAATTTCAGTAGTAACTATGCCATTATTATGAAAATGTTGATGGGCAGTTTCAATGTCATCAACGACAAAATTATAATAGGAATTCTTCTGGTAACCCTCGGTAATAAACTCAGTGGGTTGAGGGGATTCAACTTTTATTAAGGCTAATTGCGTTGAACCAGTTGGTAAATAAAAGCCAGCACCATCTCCCCAACTATCGATCATTTTCACACCCAGAAACTTTACATACCAATCTGTAGATTTTTCAATGTCTGTAACTGGAATAAATATACTACCTACTTTAAACATAACCTACCTCCTTTAAATGTAGTTCATTCTTATAACGAATATAATAGTGTAAAAGTTACACTTACATATAAATAAAAACAAAAAGGGGAAAAACATGGTTTTTGAAGATCTAGAGATTGAGATTAAGAAACTTTATAAATATTGTCTAAAGTTATCAGGGTCTACTTGGGTAGCAGAAGATCTTGTGCAAGAAACGATGCTGAAGGTGTATAGATTAAAAAAGACAGAGCCGAATAGAGAGTTCAACTTCTCATTTTTATGTACTGTAGCTAAAAATCTTTTTCTAGACGAAAAAAGGAAGAGTAAAGAGGTCATTCATTTCAAGGAGGACTCGATTGGAGGAGTAAGTGATTCATCAGAGTACTATAGCCTAGTAGAACTTTTACTTACTACTTTACCATTGAAACAGTCTATGCTCATTACCTTGAAAGATGTATTTGGGTACACTTCAAAAGAAATAGCTTCAATGTTAAGAGTAAGTAATGAATCTATTAAGACAGCATTGCATCGCTCTAGAAAGAAACTGAAATCTAGAAATGGTAGGATGGATATGGAAGTTATACCCTCTGATCACGAAATGATTATAGCACTCTCAAAAGCAGTTCGGGAATCTGAGCCATTGCAAATATTTTATTTTTATCGCTTACTGGAATCGAAAAACTTTCAATTGAGAAGAAGTGCTGTACATTCTGTGTTCCATGTTGTTGATCCCGATGGAAATATCATAGAAATTACATCTTAGTAAACCCACCAGAACATGTATTGGAAGTTTTTCTGAATAAGACTTGACCGTAGCATAAACAAGCCGTGAACTACGTAGGAACGGTCTCTTTTTTGTGAGCGAATGAGCAAACGCGAGAACCGTCCCCATATAAAAGGAGGAAATAAAAGTGAGAAAACGAGACTTAGGCAATACAGGTATTCAAGTGTCAGAAGTAGGCTTCGGAGCATGGCAGTTAGGTAACGAAAAAGATTGGGGAGAGATGACCGATGAGAAAGCGCTTCATCTAGTGGGCGAAGCGATGGATTCTGGTTGTAACTTCTTTGATACCGCTCCTAACTATGGTGACGGAAAGAGCGAAGAAATCTTGGGAAAGGCCCTAGAGGGAAAAAGAGATCAGGTGATCATCAGCAGTAAATGTGGTCATCACCCTAATGGGGAACAAAACTTTGAACCTGACAGATTAATGAAGTCAGTGGAAGAGAGTTTACGAAGGTTGAACACGGATTACCTGGACAGTCTCCTCCTTCACAACCCTCCTTTCTCAAGCCTTCATGGGAACAGCCCTCAATTTCAAATGCTCGAAAAACTAAAACAACAAGGCAAAATCAGAGCGTATGGAGCTTCTGTCGATACGGGAAAAGAGATGTATGAACTATTAAACCATACGAACAGTCAGATCATTGAGGTCATGTTCAACGTCTTTCACCAAGAACCCGCAGAAGCGATCCAAGAAGCCCATAACCAAGGCGTTGGGGTGATTACAAAAGTTCCATTAGATTCGGGGTGGCTTACAGGAAAATATGATGCCCATAGTAGATTTACCGGAATTCGGAGCAGGTGGAGTGCAGACCAAATCGAAAGACGGGGGAAATTAGTGGAACAGGTTAGTCATATTGTTGGGAACGATACATCCATGGTGAAAGTAGCACTACAATTTATCCTTTCTTATCAAGGAGTATCGACGGTAATACCTGGGGCAAAGGATTCTCAACAATTGAAACAAAATATAACAGCATCAGAAGATATGTTATCGCTGAAGGTCAAAGAACAGTTGGAAGATTTATTTATAAAAGAAGTAGAGGAATTCGAGTTAGGGTGGTAAAAAACGTTTATATTTAGGGAAGGAAGCACTCGTGTCTTCTGATCAGGAATAAAAAAGATTGGGCGGATCACAAATGGATTTACTAAAACAAATAGAAAAACTCGACTTTGCACTATTACAATCCTTTTCAACAAAACAAGAGCGCACGTGGGGCGTGCTGTTTTCGAACCCGCACCAACCAGACCTCTATGACGCCAACCATGCCCATGTGAGTGAACAACCCGACCATCCTGAACAAGTGATCGATGAGGTTACCTCCTTTTACGAAGCTTTGAATATAACGCCGAGATTATATCTCTATCATCTTGAGTCATTGACGAACTTTGTTGCGGTATTAAAAGAGAAGGGGTTCAAGTTTGAAGCTTTTTCGCAACCGATTCAGCTTTGGAACAATGACGTCATCTCATTACCCTCAAATGAAGAGGTCACAATAGAAGAAGTAACTTCTGAGAATTATCAGGATGCTTTATGGGTGGAGTGTCAGATTGATGAATTCGGAGGAAAAGCCGTTCGAGAAAAAGCGTTCGAATCCGAATTCAACGATGATCGTTACACGCATTATCTATTAAAATGTAACGGCAAACCTTGCTCCACAGCATGCCTCTTTGTTCATGATAACCAAGGACGGGTGGAAAGTGTCGCCACCATCCAAGAGTATAGAGGAAAAGGATTGATCGGATTCTTGATGCAGCAAGTCCAAAGAGAAGCGCAACACCGAGAGCTAGAGAAACTATGGGTTCACCCGATCAATGAACAAGTGGAAAAGGTTTATCGTCGCTACGGATTCACGACCATTCTTACCTTACAAACCGGTCATGCTTTTTTAGGTGAGGGAAGTATCAAGGAGATGCAAGGACGGTAAAGTCAGATGAATAGGAGAGAAACTATGGATACAATCTATTTTGCAGGTGGATGTTTGTGGGGTGTACAAGAATTCATCAAAACATTACCCGGTGTGACGGCTACCGAAGCAGGCAGAGCGAACGGCACTAGCGATACACTCGAAGGCGACTATGACGGCTACGCGGAATGTGTAAAAACAGAATTTGATCCAAGCGTTGTAACGGTAAGCGAACTGATGGGGTATTTCTTTGAGATCATTGATCCCTACAGTTTGAATCAACAAGGACAGGATGTTGGCGAGAAATACAGAACAGGCGTGTATAGTGAAGAGCCGCAACATCTCGAAGAGGCAAAGGCGTTTATCAGGGAAAGAAATGATGCTGACCGTATCGTTGTTGAGGTGCTGCCTCTCACAAACTATGTGAGAAGTGCAGAAGAGCATCAAGATCGGTTGACTAGGTGCCCGGATGATTATTGTCATATCCCAGAAGAAATTTTAAGAAAATATGTGGAATAGACATGGGGACGGTTCCGCTGTTTGTGAGTATATGAACAAACAGCGGAACCGCCCCCATTTAGAATCATTGACTGAATAACGATGGTAAACCAAGTGTTAGCACAGGGATGAAAGCAAGTAACAGGACGACCACTATACCCGCCACAAAATAAGGGAAGATATCTTTTATGGTCTTTTCAATTCCGATCTTTGCAATATAACAAGAGATAAATAGAGTCGCTCCCACAGGGGGTGTGAACATCCCAAGGGCAAGGGAAACGAGCATCACGATAGAGAATTGAATGGGGTCCATCCCAATGTCTGTAGCGATTGGGAAGAATATCGGAATGAACAGGAATAAGTTAGGTACTAATTCCATGATCATACCCGCTACTAACATGATGGCAATAAGGACAAGGATCAATGCCCAGCCTGGCAAGCCTAGACCGTTTAGGGTGTTCGCGATCATTCGTGGGATCCCTTCTGAGATGAGTACCCACGTAAAGATCATAGATGTACAGACCGTAACCATTACGACAGCTGTTCCTTGAACGGTTTCTTTAAGAGAATGATAGATATTCTTCCAATTCAAGGTTCTATAAACGAGAAGGCCGACAAGCAGAGCATAAACGACGGAAATGGCTGCCGCCTCCGTTGCGGTAGCTATTCCGAGGAGGATCGACCCTAGCAATATAACAGGAAGTAATAGAGCCCATGAGGCTTTTCGTATGTGATAGAAGAATTCTTTGAAAGTCGGTTTTTCTTCTCTTGGATAGCCTCGTTTAACAGAAATCATGACAGTAGTGATCAAATAAATGATACCAATCAGAAGGCCTGGAATGATGCCAGCTACAAACATTTCTGCTATGGATAAGTTAGCGAGCCACGCGATGATGATCATCGTACTGCTCGGTGGAATGATAATGCCGACCACCGAGCTTGAGGCATTAATGGATGCAGCAAACGAAGCATTGTACCCTCTCTTTTTCATTTCTGGAATGAGGACACTTCCGGTTGAAGCGGCATCAGCGACTGATGATCCGGACACACCAGCCATCCCCATACTCGTGACGACAGATACACAACCAAGTCCACCAGGGAGCTGCCTCACCATGGAGTCGGCTACATTAATGATCCGTTGGGCAATTTGGCCTTGAATCATCAAATTACCGGCTAAGATAAAGAATGGAATCGCAAGAAAAGCGAAAGATTGAGTATTCGTAAAGAAGCGTTGTGAGAACATCTCAAGAGGTATACCCTCTATGAGGATATACATTAAGGCAGAGGCTCCCATTGAGAATGCGATGGGCACACCTGCCAGGATTAATACAAAGAAACTAATGACCATGATCCAAATCATCAAACATCTCCTCCTCATCTGGCACTTTCCGTTTTCCTAATATGATTTGAACCAAGTGCAAGACAAGAATGAGGGAAATAAGTGCGAAAGACACCGTGACTGATGTCGTCAGCCAACTTTTCGATATTCTTAACACTGGCATCACTTGATTGATCGTATTTTCGCCCATTTTATATGCCGAATAAGACATAAAAATAGAGAAAAAGAGCATCACAAGTTTAGAAAAGGCAAAGGCCCATTTTTGGACAGCTTTCGGCATTTGATTTCTGAAAAAATTGATCGACAAATGCCCTTCGTAATGAGTGACGGATATCGCTGCTAAGAAAATCACCCATGGAAATAAGAGGAGGGTCATTTCGTTTGAGAACACGAGCGGAAAGTTGAAAAAATAGCGGCTCAATACTTCAGCAAATACGACAACCGTTAACACGACCATGATGATGGTCGATATAAAATCGATTCCATCTACCAGCCGATCCGGCCATGTCTTTTTATGTGCAGTTTGATCAGTCATAGGCGATTTCCTTTCTTTAAAGAAAAAGCGAGACAAGAAAGCTGTCCCGCTTCATTCTTATTGTCTGTACTCTTCAAGGAAGGTTTGCATGTCTTGGATAATTTCAGGACCCATCACGTCTTCCACTTCTTTATAGACTGGTTCTGCGACTTCTTGGAAAGGTTCAAGGTCTGGCTCTGTTACTTCCTCGAATTCTTCAAGCGCGCGCTCGTAGTATTTTTCTTCACTTTCGGCTACAACATCACGGGAAGCTTGGCGAGCTTTTTCAGCTCCTTCCATCACGATTTGTTGCAAGTCTTCATCGAGACTGTCGAACACATCTTTGTTCAGCATCATATAACAGTAGTAATAGGTGAAGTTCGTCATAGCGAGATAATCTTGAACTTCATGCATATTTTGATCAAATATATTCAGAAGGGGGTTAAATTGACCGTCAATCACGCCTTGTGACAGACCGTTATACAGTTCAGTGTAAGCCATTGTGGAAACGGAAGAACCGAATGCTTCGAACGTTTCGATCAACGTGACGTCATTTGGAGATCTCATTTGCAGTCCTTCTAAATCTTCAGGTTTTTGAATCGGTCTGACGTTGTTGGTGATTTGTGTAAACCCTAGTTCTGTATCGGTAAGAGCGACAAATCCATGATCTTCGGCTTTCTTTCTCAAGTCTGCACCAAGCTCACTGTCTAGTACAGCGTGCGCTTCTTCTGGCGTTTCAACCATGAAAGGAAGAGATAAAGCGGCGTATTCTGGAACAATATTCGCTAACTCATTGGCACCAGGAATCGCCATTTCCAGGGCTCCGACTTGGACAGCTTCTATCATCTCTGGAGAGGTAGCATAGGTTTCATTCGGGAAAAATTCGATTTCGATTCGTCCATCAGATTCCGCTTCTACATATTCTCTAAAAGCAATAGCGGCTTCTCCTTTTGAGTCTCCTTCTTCACCAGAGTTCCAGCCCAGTTTCCATTTATACTCCGCTTCGTCAGACCCGCTTCCGTTTGCTTCTCCATCGCCTCCACAGGCCGCCAAAAACAACAAGCTACTTAATACTAAGGCCATCATCCATTTTACGTTTTTCAAATCAACTCACTCCTGTCTTTTTGATCAATCGATTCAAGCGTTTTTTTCAGAGCGTGGATGGTCTCGACACAATGTTCCAGAGAAGACCATTCTTTCGGGTTATGACTGACACCATCTTTACTGTTTGTGAACAGCATGGCTGTCGGTACATGTCTCCCCAACACCATCGCATCGTGTCCGGCGCCGCTTGGCAGATGAAAGGCTTTTTTCCCCGTTGCTTGTTCGGTAGCCTCAGCCACAATTTCCTGCATCTTTCCTGGAAGTTTTACTGGTGTGACATTCAACGTTTCTTGAACGTCCACTTCAATACCGTGTTTGTCTTCGATTTCTTTGATGAGGTATTTGACTTGTTCTACGATTTGTTGCTTCCATTGCTCATCTATGTCTCTTAGATCGGCCGTCAGTTTTACCTCGCCTGGAATGACATTGACCCCGTTCGGAGATACTTCGAGTTTGCCAACGGTCGCAACTCCTGATGAGCTGACCTGGCCAGGAATGTCTTTCAGTCTGAAGGTGAATTCTCCTGCCGCAACAAGCGGATCCTTTCTTCCGATCATAGGCGTATTCCCGGCATGTCCGGCCTTTCCTTTGAACGTGATCGTCAACCATGATGGTCCCGCAATCCCGGTGACGACGCCTGTTGATAAATTCCTTTCTTCTAGCTGCTTACCTTGTTCAATATGTACTTCAACGTAAGCTTTGACTTTGTCTAATGAACGCTTTGAACCACTAAAGCCCTTGAGTGTAAGACTATGCTCTTTTAATACTTGTTCGAAAGGTTTCCCCTGATAATCTACCAATTTCACTTGAGTGGCCATATCAATTTCTCCTGCCATCGCTCGGCTACCGGTTAACCCTCCATTAAATCTAGCACCCTCTTCGTCTGTAAAAATGACGACTTCGAAGTTTGTTTGCGGAATATAGCCGGTTTCTTGCCATGCTTGCGCCACTTCAAGCGCGGCAAGGACACCTAGAGGGCCATCAAAGTGACCACCATTGGGGACACTGTCTAAGTGCGAACCGGATAAAATCGACTGCTCCTGGTCTTTTCCTTGAAGGGAACCGAAAACATTGCCTGCTCCATCTTCGTAAATGGAAAGGCCTGCTTCTTTCATCCATACTTTCACCAACTCTTTAGCTGCCCGCTCTTCGTCCGAGAAAGACATCCGGTAGCTGCCGTCTTCATCAGTTAAGCCGATTTTGGACAACTCAGCCAAACGGGTCGCTACGCGTTTGCCTGATACTCCATCACGGTCGAGCGTCGTAGGGTATTGGTGCATAAGTCTAGAAAGAAATAATTTCGAAAAACTAGCTGTTGCTTGCATCGCCATGTGCTCACCTCTTCGTCTGTGTGGTAAATAAAATTATAAGATAAGTCTGAATATTTTGTAATGTCTATGTTGTACAAAGATAATGGCTGTTTTTTGTCTGGAAGAGACATGTGGGTTTTTAATCGAGAAAGCGATTAATGTTGACAGCTAGTTGCAGTTCGAACGCGGCTTCTCCTCCAATTTCCTCAATTCCGAGGATTTCCCGTATCAGTCTAAGTCTGTATTTAACCGTATTGACGTGGATAAACAAAGATTCTGCTGTCTCTTTCATGTTTTTATTCAAATCTAAGTACACGCTCAGTGTAATAAGCAGACTAGCCTTATTCTCTTGATCATAACGTTTTAATTGACCAATCGTTTCTTCTACATACCCTTCAAGCTCACTCGCTTCTGTCTTCAAAAATAGTCGCTGGAAGCCGAGCTCGAAGTAAGCGAGGAGGGAGCTTTTATTTTGCTTAGTGCGAAGGTAGTCCACACATTTGGAAGCATCGTTAGCTGATGTACGGACGTCATCTAGTTTGTTCACGGTCCGACCAATGCCCGCTACAAGAGACAACTCTGTTGCTTGTTTGACTTCTTCGATAATTTGGGCGAATGCAATTCTAATCCTCTCATAGGCAACGGTCTCTTTTGTTTGTTTCGGATAGGAAAACATAAAGACTATGTCCAGGTTTTGGTCGAGAATGAACGGTTTAAAAGGGAGTTGTTCCATTTTTCTACGGATGATCCGTGTGATGATCTCCTTTTTGTGTGAAATATCTTTGAGGGAGAACCCTGCTTCTTCAATGGTTAGCTGAACGAGAAGGTACTTTCTTTCCTCTCCCATTCCGGAAGTGGTGCGGATCATCTCGTTGAGTGTTAATTTATCGGATTTTCCATTCAGCAATTGATCGAGTATATATCCAGAATAGGTAAGGGCATGGTAGGAGCTTCTTTCTCGCCTTGTAATTTCAAGAGCGAAGATCGTAACGGTTTGTTCAACAGCAAATTGGTCTAACGGGTCTAGTACATCATCTTTGTTTAAATACATGCTGATCAGCCCGATCGAACGGTCATCTGTTCGAACAGGGAAAAAGTATATGCGTTCTTCTTGGCCATCAAACTGTATGATTCCTGTTGAACCTCGGCCATTGGTCATCGCCTCTTTCAGTTTGCTGTAATATTCCTGGGTAAGGACGTTTCCGAGCGCTGTCGCTTCATCACTTGAGGTTTCAAGAAGATCGAAGAATTCGTTGTGCACAATGACCTCTGATTGGACGAGTGAAGCAAGTGCTTTTGTGATTTTGTCCAACCCCCCTTGAGACAGAGATACTTCACTTAGCACCTCGTGCACCCGTTGAGTTCGCTCATTTCTAGAAAACAGGGTGGCATTTTCAATAGCAATCACAGCCTGTGTAGCAAAGGTTTCGAGTAATTGCAGGTCCTGTGGAGTAAAGGTGACGTTCTCCTCGTAAATATCGACAGTCAAGACGCCGATACATCCTTGCTTCGTCTTAAGAGGGACGCAAATCGCACTGGCTGGATATTCCAGATCACCACGTGCTTTGGAATAATACTCTTTCGTCTTCGGATTGATATCCTGCATACCTTCCAATGTATCTGTATGAGTTGAAAATATCTGCCCTTTCTCAGAAAGGAAGGTTTTACCGCTCATTCCTTCACCTGGTTTAAGAAATGCATATTGTAGATGCTTCATATCGAAACCAGCCGCCGTTTTTGCGTATAATCTATTTATTTTTTCATCATAGAGAAATAGCACGCTCGCATTAGAGCCATCAATCACGTGCAAAACTTCTTTAATCAGATATTCGAGTACTTCATCCAGATTCAAGGTAGACGTCATGACCTGTACCGAATTGATGAGACTTCGTAGTTTAGCTTCTGTATTCATTCGAGCACCACTCCGTATGATTTTTGACTAATCATACACGTAAGTCCATCCGGTGAACAGAGGGATCTTTGAAAAAAAGAATTATAATCAAATTGAAATAGCAGGCACTTATTTAGGTAAGCCTTTGCACAAGTGGATGGAAATTTTTAACCTTGATTATATTTTTCAGAATATTATAATCAGTACAAATATCTTTATTAGATAAAAGCGATAAAGAAACAGGGAGGAATTTCATTGAAGCAGGAACTCACGAACATTTGGAAAGACTGGCGTCTACACGCAATTGTGCTTGGAATCGTACTCATCACTGAGACGATAGGAACCCACTCCTTCACGGTAGGGCCGGGAGTAGTCTTGTTGTTACCCATGCTTTATGCCATTCTGATCGGTCTCGGACTTTTCTTTACCCCTCTCCTCAAAGAAAAACAATCCAAAAATGCTGAACCGTTGATTGTGCTCGGCGTCACGCTATTAATTGCCAAAATCGGGGTCATCATCGGTCCATCATTGCCTCAAATTATTGAAGCTGGACCTGCTCTATTGCTTCAGGAATTCGGTAATCTCGGAACAATTCTCATCGCTTTACCCGTGGCGGTCATGCTAGGCCTGAAGCGAGAAAGCATCGGGATGACTCACTCCGTTGCTCGTGAGCCGAACGTCGGTCTGATCATGGATAAGTATGGATTCAATTCCCCAGAAGGACGCGGGGTCATGGCGATTTACATATTCGGTACCGTCTTTGGAGCGGTCTTCATGGGACTGATTGCGGGCTTTCTCGCAACGTGGACGCCTCTACATCCTTTATCTTTCGCCATGGCTTCAGGAATCGGAAGTGGAAGTATGATGGCAGCAGCGAGTGGTTCCTTAGTTACGGCTTTTCCTGCCCTTGAGCAAGATATTCTAGCCTTCGCTGGGGCAAGTAATCTATTGTCGCTCTCTACAGGTCTTTATATGAGTATTTTCATCGGAATTCCTTTAACGGAAAAAATGTATCAATGGCTAACTCGTGATAAAAGGAAGAAGATGAATCGCGAAGTGAAGGAGGGCGCTTAATATGTTGAAGAATATACAAGAATGGGTACTGTTACTCGGGATTTTCGGCATCGTCGCATTGCTCGGGAACTGGATCGGTTATGACATTATGGTGATGGATGCTGTTCCCGGTATGCTTCTCCTCATTGCAATTTGCCTTGCCGGTTTGCTATTAGGAAAAATCATGCCTGGAAATATTCCAAGTGTCGCGTATGTCGCGATTGTCGGTGTCCTGTTATCCATGCCATGGATTCCGGGATCAGATTTCATCGTGACGTACACGAATGAAGTGAATCTATTAGCCTTGGCAACCCCGATTCTTGCCTATGCCGGTATTGCCATCGGTCGCTCGTGGACGGACTTCGTGAAGCTTGGTTGGCGTAGCATTGTGGTGGCCATGTTCGTCATGGTCGGCACCTTCCTTGGCTCTGCCTTGATCGCTGAGATGATCCTGCGATTCCAAGGGATTATTTGATAGTGGGGACGGTTCCGCTGTTTGTGAGTTTATGAACAAACAAGAGAACCGTCCCCATATTTGTTCTTCCCCTTGACACATATTTGAAAGCGCTTTATTATGATGTGTAACGGGTTACACATAAGCGTAACAGGAGTGCGACATATTTTTTTACCCACATATGTAACGGGTTACATATGTGGAATCACTGATAAAGGTAGTAGATGATGATGGCAACGATTAAAGATGTAGCACGCTTGGCGGAAGTATCAACGGCTACCGTTTCTCGTGTTCTGAACGGTAATGGATATGTTCACCAAGGAACCAAAGAGCGCGTGGCAAAAGCGATTACACAATTGAATTACAGACCGAATGATGTAGCGAGGAGCTTGTTTAAGGGACGTTCTAAAATGATTGCATTGTTTGTTCCGGATATTATGAATCCGTTTTTTCCAGAGTTAGCTCGAGCGGTCGAGGACATGGCGAAGAAGCGGGATTATACTTTTGTGTTATGCAATACAGATGATGATCCCGCTAAAGAAGTGAACTATGTGCAAGAGTTGAAGCAAAAGTCATTAGATGGGATTGTCATTGTTTCAAGTACTATATCTGGTGATTTTATCAAAGATGTGGATATTCCGGTGGTTGCCCTGGACCGCATTCTTCATCCATCGTTGTCATCGGTCACCGTAAATAACCGTCAGGGAGCAAGAGAAGCAACAACGTATTTGCAAGAGCTGGGGTGTAAACGAATTGCTCATGTCGCTGGGCCCAATAACGTGAGTAACGCGGAGCAGCGTTTGAATGGATATTTGGATGTTGTGCAAGAAGAGGATTGGTTTCGATACAGCTTTATTGAGCAGGGAGGCTATCATTTTGATGAAGCGAAGAAGGCGACGGAGCGATTGTTGACCAAACATCCAGAAATAGATGGGTTATTTGTGGCTAACGATTTGATGGGCGTTGGAGCTTTGAAGGCAGCTCAATCCTTGGGCATAGCGGTTCCTGATCAACTATCTATCATCGCCTTTGATGGTATTACGCTTGGTGAAACGACGACTCCGACCTTAACGACAATGGCACAACCTATTTATAAAGCCGGAGCAAGAGCGGCAGAAATTTTGATTGAACAGATTGAACAGCAGAATGATCAAAGGCAAGTCGAAGAGTTTACTGTGGAAATAGTAGAAAGAGAATCCACGAGAAGGAGGGATGCTTGATGAGGAAGGTAACCGTTATAGGTAGTATCAATATGGATTTAACCGTTACGACAAAACATGTCCCGGATAAAGGGGAGACGGTACTAGGCGACACATTCGCGACTTTTCCAGGAGGGAAAGGGGCGAATCAAGCGGTAGCTGCGGCAAGGCTTGGAGCTGACGTAAGTATGATTGGTGCGGTTGGTGCGGATTCTTTTGGTGAAGACTTGCTTTCTCACTTGAGTAAAGAAGGGATAAACATACGCGGGGTAAACACGATTCCCAATGAATCAACCGGAACCGCCACGATCATCATTCATGATGGAGATAATCGGATCATCGTAGCTCCTGGTGCCAATCATCATCTAACTCCGTTTCACATTGAAAGAAACGAAGCGCTCATTAGCCGGAGTGATGTGTTGTTGGTACAAATGGAAATTCCTATAGAAACAATCAAAGCGGTATCGATGTTGTCTGACAAATACAACATCCCACTCATTGTGAATCCCGCACCTTATCAGAAACTTCCTCAAGCTGTTCTGAAGCAGGCTACTTATCTCACGCCTAACCAATCCGAAGCACGCCTGATGCAAGCTGATGATGCGTGGATTGATCAAAAGATGATTACGACGTTAGGGTCTCAAGGTGTAGAGCTATCGGCTACAGGAGAAGTTATACATGGTTATCCTGTACAAGCCCTTGATACAACAGGGGCAGGCGATACGTTTAATGGGGCATTATCGGCAAAACTTTCTGAAGGGGCTGACGTGAAAGAAGCAATCCGTTTCGCCAATGCGGCCTCAGCTTTATCTGTTCAGAAGATAGGCGCACAAAGCGGTATGCCTACCCTCGAAGAAGTAAAACGATTCAGGCAAGAAAGAGAGGAGATGTAAATGAAGAAATCAGGAATGTTAAATCGAGAGATTGCCTCAGTCCTGGCAAGGCTCGGCCATACGGATACGATCGTCATTGCAGACTGTGGGCTTCCTATTCCTGAAGGAGTCTCTTGTATCGATGTATCACTTACAAAAGGATCCCCCTCATTTCTTGAGGTTCTAAAAGCTATAGAGGCTGATATGGTAATCGAAAAAGTAACATTAGCTGAAGAAATAAAAGACTACAACAAGACGGTACATACTCAATTAAACTTCTCCGATATATCGTATTTGTCTCATGAAGCGTTCAAAGAGAAGACAAAGCAGGCTAAAGTCATCATTCGAACAGGCGAAGTGACACCGTTTGCGAATATCCTATTGCATGCTGGTGTGAATTTTTAGCAAGGGAGGGACGAGATTGAATCCTTTAGTGAAATTAACAAACATTGATAAAGCGTTCTTAGGAAACCGTGTGTTAAAGAAGGTGAACTTTGAGGTCCTCCCTGGCGAAGTGCATGCTCTGATGGGGGAGAATGGAGCGGGGAAGTCCACATTAGTTAAAGTGCTGACTGGCATTCATGAACGTGATGGGGGTGAGATTGAGGTCAGAGGCGAGCCGAAGACTTATTCAAACCCTAAAGAAGCCGAAAAAGACGGCATCGTGGTAATCCACCAAGAATTGAATATCATTCCGCATTTGACGGTTACAGAGAATATGTTTCTTGGAAATGATATAACGGTTGGAAGAACCGGGATCTTAAGGAAGAAGCAAATGTATCAACAGACGGTGGAGAATTTAAAAAGACTCGGCGTAACGAATATTGACCCGAATGAGCAGGCAGGAAATCTATCTGTTGGAAAACAACAAATGATTGAAATTGCTCGGGCCATTTCGACAAACGCGGAAATGATTATTATGGATGAACCCACAGCCGCGCTGACAGAACGAGAGATTGAGAGTCTATTTAACGTCGTTGAATCGTTACGAAAACAGAATGTAAGCATTGTGTATATCTCTCATAGAATGGAAGAAATTTTTAAAATATGTGATCGAATTACCGTTTTACGGGACGGGGAGTACGTAGGTACGGAAAACATTCCTGATACCAACTTTGAAGCGATAGTGAAGATGATGGTCGGACGTGAATTGGGGGAACGCTTCCCGAAGCGTACATCAGCAATCGGGGACAAAATATTCGAAGTACAAGGATTAACAAGGGATGGGTGGTTTGAGGACATTGATTTCAATGTCAAACAAGGAGAGATTCTTGGAGTATCAGGATTGATGGGTGCTGGACGGACAGAAATTATGGAAACCATATTCGGGTCCGTGAAGAAGAAACGCGGAAATATTATGTTAGACGGCCAGACGCTTTCGATTAAACACCCGCAGGATGCGTTACGGGCGGGAATTGGTTTTATTACAGAGGATCGTAAAGATGAGGGACTCGTCCTCCACCTCTCCATTCGTGAAAATATAGCATTGACAAATTTGAAAGCGGTTTCTGATAAGGGTGTCATCTCAGCAAAGAAAGAGCGAGAGATGGTCGATCAACTAATTGAACGTCTATACGTACGCACGACAGGACGAGAGCAAGAAGTGAAATCCCTTAGTGGGGGTAACCAACAAAAAGTCGTCATAGCCAAATGGCTTGGTATTCAGCCACGGGTTCTGATTTTAGATGAACCGACTCGTGGAGTCGATGTTGGCGCTAAGAAAGAAATCTATAACATTATGAATGAGCTGACGGAAAAAGGGGTGGCTATTATTATGGTTTCCTCTGAACTGCCAGAAATTCTCGAGGTAAGCGATCGCATCATGGTCATTCATGAAGGAAAAGTAGCCCGGATCCTAGACGCGAAAGAAGCTGACCAAGAGAAAATCATGCAAGCTGCGACAGGAGGAGAGTAAGAATGAAGCAGACACTAGTGAATAATCTCTCAAAACTAGGTCCTTTGATTGGACTAGTTTTGATCATGATCATCCTCGGGTTCATGAGTGAGAACTTCTTAACCACGAACAATTTACTGAACTTATTACGTCAAATATCGATAAATGGATTGATCGCATTCGGAATGACCTACGTCATCTTGACGGGCGGGATTGATTTATCCGTCGGCTCTATTCTAGCCTTTGGAAGTGCCTTGACAGCCGGTATGCTTGCAAGTGGTATGGATCCTCTTTTAGCAGTGTTTATAGGCTTGCTAGCCGGACTTGGTATGGGAGCGTTCAACGGTTTTATTATTACAAAAGGGAAAGTCGCACCCTTTATCGCTACACTGGCTACCATGACCATATTCCGCGGGGCGACACTCGTTTATACGGATGGACGCCCAGTGACAGGACTTTCCGACAGCTTTGTATTTGAGATGATCGGACGCGGTTACGTATTCGGTATTCCGTTCCCAGGAATCCTGATGATTATCGTATTCTTCTTACTTTTCTTCTTATTGAGGAAAACCGTATTCGGCCGACAAGTCTATGCGGTAGGTGGGAATGAAGAGGCAGCAAAACTATCTGGTATAAAAACCGATCGCGTAAAAATATGGGTCTACTCGTTGACCGGTATGCTTTCGGTTCTCGCCGGAATTATATTGACAAGTCGTCTGAATTCCGCACAACCAACGGCCGGTACCATGTATGAACTGGACGCGATCGCAGCCGTTGTACTTGGTGGAACAAGCCTTGCTGGGGGACGTGGACGACTATATGGAACATTAATTGGTGCTTTAATTATTGGTGTATTAGATAACGGATTGAACTTGCTCAATGTCTCGTCTTTCTATCAACAAATTGTGAAAGGTGGAGTCATTCTACTCGCCGTTCTGCTTGATCGAAGATCCAAATAATCGGCCATACTGTTCTTTTAGAACATATGACATATATCGTAAAGGGAGGAATTATTCATGAGTAAATGGATGAAAGTATTAGGTATTGTTGGGTTGTTATTGTTTGTCGTAGCGTGTTCAACCGATCAGCCAGGAAGCTCTTCTAGTGACGGAGGGGGCGAAGAAGGCGAAGGGTCAGATGATGGTGCTAAGAAAATCGGGCTATCCATCTCTACGCTGAATAACCCATTCTTCGTATCTTTGAAAGATGGAGCGGAAAAGGCAGCAGAAGAAGCTGGGTATGAAATCACGACTGTAGATGCACAAAATGATCCAGCCACCCAAGTCAGTGATATCGAAGATCTCCTGCAACAGAATATTGATGTATTGCTAGTGAACCCTGCCGACTCAGCAGCGGTAGCCTCTGCAATCGAATCCGCTAATAGTGCTGGTGTTCCAGTCATCACAGTCGACCGTACAGCAGATGGTGGAGAAGTCGTCACACACATTGCATCAGATAACGTAGCTGGTGGCGAAATGGCAGGTCAGTTTATCGCTGATGAGCTTGGTGAGGAAGGACAAGTTGTTGAATTAGAAGGAATTCCTGGAGCATCCGCTACACGTGAGCGTGGCGAAGGATTCCATAACATCGTGGACGAATTAGACGGAATTGAAGTTGTCGCAAAACAGTCTGCTAATTTCGACCGCTCAGAAGGACTGACGGTCATGGAGAACATTCTTCAATCGACTGATTCATTGGACGCTGTGTTTGCCCATAATGATGAAATGGCCTTGGGAGCTGTTCAAGCTCTGGAATCACAAGGGATGCTAGAAGACGTCATCGTTGTCGGATTTGATGCAACGGATGATGCACGTACAGCTGTTTCAGAAGGCCGTATGGATGCAACCGTAGCCCAACAGCCGGAATTGATCGGAGAAGAAGCGATCATGGCCGCTGATCAAGTCATGAATGATGAAGAGGTGGAAGAATTCATTCCGGTTGAACTACAGCTTGTAACTGAATAATACAGATAAGACGTTTATAAAGTGCCTGTCTCTATCAATTTTTGATAGAGGCAGGCACTTTTTTAGTTTGCGTAGAGATTGTACATGGGGATTGTACATGGGGACGGTTCCGCTGTTCGGTAGTTTATGAACAAACACAAGAACCGTCCCCTGTTAAATGGTTTTGGAAAAAATTGTTGACAGCCTGTTATATGTAAGATACTATGAGTTTCATAATTTCATTTTCTTATCGAGATTGATGGAGGGACCGGCCCGATGAAGTCAAAGCAACAGACCACCTTGGTGTGGAACTGTGCTAATTCCCGTACATATTTGTACGAAGATAAGAGAGGCGATCGGAAAAAATTCCCCTCTTCTTGTCTAGAAGAGGGGAATTTTTTTTACATCTAATTCCGATTAAAGAGATAAGGATAATCAACATAAGGGGGATAAAATTATGGCGAATCGTTTGAAGCAGTCATCGATAGACCAACAGCTCGAAGCAAACTTTGAAGAGGTTGTGGAGTGGAGGCGTTATCTTCACCAGCATCCAGAGGTGAGCTACCACGAGACGGAGACGGCAAAATTCATTGCAGAGAAATTGCGGAGTTTCGGGTATGAGGAAATTCATACTGGAGTTGGGGGACATGGAATCGTTACAAAGCTGACGGGTACGGAAGATGGTCCCACCGTCGCTTTAAGAGCGGACTTCGATGCCCTGCCGATCACGGATGAGAAAGAGGTGGCGTATCGCTCTCAAAACCCTGGTGTGATGCACGCTTGTGGGCATGATGGACATACATCTGCATTACTCGGGACCGCAAAGGCTCTCAGAGGTCATCAGGATAAACTGAAGGGAACAGTGGTCTTCATTTTTCAACCGGCAGAAGAGATTCCACCGGGCGGGGCGCAGGCGATGATTAAAGATGGTGCTCTTGATGGTGTGGACTACATATATGGTGCTCACTTGGATTCATCGGTTCCCGTTGGACAAATCTCTCTTGGTGAAGGGTTCAAGATGGCGGCGGTCGATAAGTTTTCCATTACGATTAAAGGAAAAGGGGGACACGGTGCTGCGCCTCACAAGGCGATCGATCCGATTGTGGTCGGTAGTGATGTCGTCAGTGCGCTGCAAAAAATCGTCAGCAGAAGAATCAACCCTCTAGATTCAGCGGTGATTACGTTAGGCGTCTTCCAATCAGGTAACACCTTCAACGTCATTCCCGATACGGCCACACTCGAAGGGACGGTCCGCTCATTTGACCCTGACGTTCGACAAACGATCAAAAAGCAAATTCATAACATTGTCGATCGAGTAACGGCAGGGTTTGAAGCGGGACATCAAATCGATTACCTGCACGGTTACCCAGCCCTTTACAATCAACCTGAGGAAACGGAGAAGTTACATGACATTTTCAGTCGTTCGTTCGGGGAAGAGAACCTGGTAGAACTGCCAACGGGGATGGGAGCGGAGGATTTCTCCTACTACTTGAAGGAGAAGCCTGGTAATTTCTTTAAAGTAGGCTCGCAGAACGATGATGAGGCCACTCAATTTGCTCATCACCATCCTCGCTTCGATATAGATGAACGGGCGTTGCTTCAGATTGAAAAAGCATTTGTCAGTATATTGGATTCAATTTTAGGTAAACAGGGGGAAGTATGATGAAGAAAATAACGCTTTTACTAATTGGCCTCATCGCTCTTATCGGTTTGATTGGTTTGATTGGTTGCTCCAGTGATGAAGGAGGAGCAACCAAAGCAGATTCTTCTGGGAACGATTCCGCAGAACCAGTGGAAGGCGGCAAGATGAATGTAGCCATTAGTGCTGACCCGAATACGCTCGATTGGATGTACACAGGCGAGAGTGCAGCTCGTAAAATCGGCTGGCATATTTTCGAAGGATTGTTTGCCTTGAACCAGGATTACGAAGCCAAGCCACTTCTTGCCGACAGCTATGAAGTAAGTGAAGACGGCAAGACCTACACGATCGACCTCCGGGAAGGTTTGACGTTCCATAATGGGGAAGAAGTGACGTCAAAAGATGCAGTGGCGTCCCTCGAGCGCTGGTTGAAAGTGTCCTCTATCGGTGAGATTACGAACCAACATGTTGAATCATTGGAAGTAGTCGATGAACTTCAATTCAAAATCCACCTGAATAAGGCTTACACGTCTCTTTTATCTGACCTCTCTGCTCCGAAACATGCAGCTGTCATCATCCCGGCTTCCATTGCTGAAGAAGCCGGTGAACAACCACTGTCACGTGATGAACTGATTGGGACAGGACCATTCGAATTCGATTCCTGGAAACGCGGAAATGAAGTGGTCATTAAGAAGTTCGAGAATTACGCTTCTAGAGAAGGGGAGATGAGCGGATTGACAGGCGGGAAAAAAGCCTACTTCGACTCCGTTCATTTTAAAGTCGTAAAGGATCCACAAGTGATTTTGAACGGGATGAAGACAGGACTTTATGATTATGGTTCTGATATTCCGCTCGATCTTTACGAAGTGGTAGAGGCAGCACCCGACCTCGTAGCGGAAACATCCAACAATGGCTATACGATACTGACGACAGATAAATCGGAAGCACCGTTCGATGATAACAAGGTTCGTCAAGCGTTGAACGCTGCCTTGAATAAAGAAGAAATAGCGAAAGCCACGTATGGCAATGAGGACTTCTACGGACTCGACGGGGCCCTGTTCACACCGAATCAAACCGCTCTATATTCTGACCAAAACATTGAAGGCTTCAGCGGGTATGATCCAGAGAAGGCGAAAGAGTTGTTGGAAGAAAGCAGCTACGATGGGAAGCCGATCAAGATCATGTTCGCCAACAGCTATAGCGATTATAAAAAAATAGCCGAAATCGCTGAACAGCAGTTAGAAGAAGTCGGTTTCAACGTCAACTTGGAATCCTTTGAATGGGCGACGTATTTGGACAAGTGGGGCAAGGCTTCAAACTGGGATATCGTCGTCATCGGCTGGTCCCCATTCTTCTCGCCGAACCAAGCGGGTATGGTCAGTCAAGACTCGAACAGCAGTGGTTGGTACAACAGTCCTGAATGGCAGCAACTGATTTCCGACTGGGCCACAGCTGGAACGGAGGAAGAGAAAGATCAGATCCTCGCCGAGCTGAATGCCACGCTCTATGAAGAGAGACCGTTTGAAAAGGTAGCGAACGTGTCCAATCTCGATGTCCGTTCGACGTCTGTCAAAAGCTACAACAGCTGGTATGGACCTCGTTCCTGGAATACGTGGAAAGCAGAATAAGGACAGTGAAAATCGTCAGGAACGATGCTGGCGATTTTCTTCTTGTCATCTCCATGATGATAAGACCTGCCCCTTGATAGAGGCAGATAAAGAAGGAGGGAAGACTATTGCTACAGTACACCATCCGGCGTTTGTTATCCGTCATTCCGGTGATGTTTGTCGTCAGTGTCATCGTCTTCATGATCGTCCACCTGACTCCAGGTAACCCAGCCCTCATCATTTTAGGTGAAGATACTTCTCCGAAGGCCATCGCCGATCTTGAAGAACAGCTGGGCTTGAATGATCCGCTGTACATTCAATTTTTCAATTGGCTGTCACAAGTCATCACAGGAGATCTTGGAACATCGGTCTACTCTGAACGAAAAGTAACCGAGCTTATTTTTTCAAACTTCAGACCGACATTCAGCCTGATGTCTCTTTCTATGATTCTATTATTGGTCATTGCGATTCCGGCAGCGATTGCGATTGTAGCTCTCCGGAAGACGGTTCTTGATCCGATTTTCACCTCCGTTTCCCTGTTAGGGGTATCGATCCCGGATTTCTGGCTCGCCATCCTTCTCGTTCTAGGATTCGGTGTCGCCTTGCCGGTCTTTCCTGTCGCCGGGTACGTCCCGCTCACAGAGGGTATGGGGGCCTGGTTGTATCATTTACTGCTTCCAGCCTTTGTCCTTGCCATCGTCGAGGTCGGTATTATCGCCAGGATGTTGCGTGACAGTATGCTCGAATCAGTCAACCAAGACTATACGAAAACAGCCTTGGCAAAGGGCATCAAGGAGAGAGAGGTGCTCGTCCGACACGTCTTTGCTAATGCCTTGATTCCGACCACTACCGTCCTAGGTGCAACCGTCGCCGGCCTGCTCGGTGGTACCGTCATTATCGAGACGCTCTTCACCATCCCGGGAATCGGACAGCTGTTGATCGATTCCATACACCGACGTGACTATCCAGTTGTTCAAGGCGTCGTGCTGTTTATCGCTGCCATTTATGTACTCGTCAACCTGCTCGTGGATCTTCTCTATACATTTCTCGATCCACGCATCCGCTATGATTAACGAACTGGGGAGGTGCTTTATATGTTTCAGAAAAAAACCAATGTACTCGCGCTGTGTATTCTTTCGCTCATCGTACTCGCTACGATCACAGCGCAGTGGTGGCTACCGTTTTCACCGACAAATATCGACCCTGAGAAGCGGCTGACAGCACCTTCATTCGATCATTGGTTCGGAACGGACGACTTCGGACGGGACGTATTTGCGAGAACCGTCGTCGCCGCTCAAGTTTCGCTCGCTGTGGGGGGGATTGTCGCACTTTTTGCAACGGTGATCGGGACGACGATCGGGTTAGTATCCGGCTATTTCAGAAAAGTCGATTTCATCCTGATGAGGGTGATTGATGGGTTTCTCGCTTTTCCCGCTCTGCTTCTGGCCCTTGCGCTTGTAGCAGCTCTTGGCGGCAGTCTCATCAACATTATCATCGCCTTGACGCTGGCCTTTTTCCCTGTGATGGCCCGTGTCGTGCGCTCGGCTACTCTGCAGGTGAAAAATGAGTCCTACATTGAAGCGGCGAGAACGACGGGGGCGAGCCATTTCGTCGTGATTACACGTTACATTTTTCCGAACATTTTATCGCCTGTCATCGTACAGAGCACATTCATTTTCGCAAAAGCGATTCTTGCCGAAGCCGCGCTCAGTTTCCTTGGAGTCGGTGTCGACCCGTCCACCCCGACATGGGGAAGTATGCTGCAAGAGGCGCAGATTTATTTGACGATTGCTCCGTGGTATTCGATCTTCCCGGGACTCGGGATTGTGATCACTGTGCTTGCGCTTAACTTGCTCGGAGATGGACTACGTGATGCATTCGACCCGCATCAGGTCAAACGGAAACCGAGAACGAAGGTTGCTTAAAGGAGGGAATATAGAATGCTGAAAGTCGATAACTTGCACGTACACTTGGATACATCAGATGGTATAGTCAAAGCGGTAGACGGGGTGACGTTCTCGATTGAAGCTGGAGAGACAATCGGGATTGTGGGCGAATCCGGAAGTGGAAAAAGTGTGCTCGCCCACTCTCTGATGAGGCTCAACCCCGAGCCTCCCGCCACTTATCCGAAAGGGAAGGTCTATGTGAACGACCGAAATGTATTACAAATGAATAAAAAAGAGTTGCGTCACTTGCGTGGAAATCAAGTGGCGATGGTTTTTCAAGATCCGATGTCGAGTTTGAACCCTGTTTTCAAGGTCGGCAAACAGCTGATCGAAGGGATCCAGGCACACCGGAAGCGGCCGAAGAAGGAAGCGAAGGAAAAAGCGATCGAGCTTTTGAGAGATGTTGGGATTCCTGATCCGGAATCTCGTATCGACAGCTATCCTCACCAGTTTTCCGGTGGGATGCGCCAACGCGTGCTCATCGCCATGGCACTCGCTTCTGAGCCGAAGCTTCTTGTGGCGGATGAACCGACAACGGCTCTTGATGTTACGATTCAGGCACAAGTGCTGGATTTATTGAAACAAATCCAGCACAAGTACGGCGCCGCAATCCTGATCATCACCCATGATTTAGGAGTGGTCGCCCAGTTAGCGGATCGGATTCTGGTCATGTATGCCGGTCGAATTGTCGAATTCGGCAGTACGCAGGATATTTTTTACCGGACTGCCATGCCTTACACTTGGTCATTGCTCCGGTCCATTCCGACAGCAGGAGCAAAGAGGCGTCTGATCCCGATTGACGGACAGCCGCCGAGCTTGATCCATCCGCCTAAAGGCTGTAACTTCGAGCCGAGATGCCCGTTTGCAACAGATGCTTGCCGGCATATCGACCCAGATCTAGAACCTCGTGGAGACGGTCACCAAGCAGCCTGTATCCTTTCAGCTTCTGAATTTGAATCGATCAAGGAGGAGGTGGCGTCATCGTGAGCGATTTGTTAGAAATCAACGATCTCCGCGTACATTTTCCTGTGAAAAAGGGATTGTTCCAGCGTCCAAAACAGTATGTAAAAGCCTTGAATGGGGTCGACCTTAACGTCAGGCAAGGAGAAACGCTCGGCATCGTCGGTGAATCCGGATGCGGAAAGAGTACGCTTGCGAGAAGCATCATGGGCCTCGAGGAGCCGACTTCAGGAGAAATCCTCTTTAACGGCAAGGATTATATGAACGCTGATGCCAAGGACATCCACCACATGAGGCGTGACGTTCAGATGATTTTCCAAGATCCTTACACGAGCCTGAACCCGCGTATGAAAGCCGGCGAAAGCATAGCGGCTCCGTTGAAGGCGTATAAAGAAACGGACAGAGTCGAGAAGCGGGTTAGAGAGCTGCTTGAACTCGTCGGGTTGGATCCTGATACGGATTACCACAAGCTTCCGCACGAATTCTCTGGAGGACAACGTCAAAGAATCGGGATTGCCAGAGCGCTCGCCCTTGAGCCGAAGCTGATCATTTGTGATGAGCCTGTCAGTGCTCTCGACGTTTCTGTCCAGGCGCAGGTACTCAATTTGCTGCAGGACTTGCAGAAGAAGCTTGGGCTGACGTATGTGTTCATTGCTCATGATTTATCTGTCATCAATCATATAGCAGACCGTGTAGCCGTGATGTATTTGGGCAAGGTGATGGAGAAGGTAGATGCGGGTTCATTCCAATCCCAGGCATTGCACCCGTACTCGAGAGCCTTGTTGTCTGCTGTGCCGGTGCCGGATCCTTCTGAAGAAAGGAGGTTGGATCGGATCGTCTTGAACGGTGAGCTTCCGTCTCCTGCTGACCTGCCAAGTGGATGCGTTTTCCATACACGATGTCCCTTGGCAACAGAGCGATGCAGGACCGAGGTGCCCGTCCTCGAAGAGAAACACAACCCCAACCAAAAAGTCGCCTGCTTCCATACTGGCTGATTTGACATAGGGACGGTTCTCTTGTTTGCTCATTAATGAACAAACAGGAGAACCGTCCCCATGTAGATCCCCACACTCGAACGTGTTAAGATGGCAGCAAACATATAGTCAGGTGGACGAGTTTCATGGATCAAGAGAATAAGTTAATCGTAAACTCTGAATCAACCAATTTACTAAAAGAACTCACTTCCTCCATCGAAACGTGCGAGCGATTCTATTTCAGCGTGGCCTTCATGAACTTCAGCGGCATTCAATTGTTGCTTGAAGCGCTTGAGGAAGCGAATCAGCGCGGGGTTCCGGGGAGGATATTGACTTCGACCTATTTGAATTTCACGGATCCAAAGGCGCTTGAGAGGGTTCGAGAGTTCGGGAACGTCGATTTGAAGGTGTTTGTCACCGATCAGACCGTCGGCTTTCACACGAAGGCATACATATTTGAGTATAAAGATAGCTACAAGGTGATCATCGGGTCGTCGAACGTGACGCAATCGGCGCTCAAGAGCAATGTGGAATGGAATGTGGAAGTGATTTCGAAGCAGGATGCGAGCTTTATCAAGCAGGTGATTAAGGAATTCAATGGCTTGTGGGAGCGGAGCAACGATGTGACCAACCAGTTCCTCCACGATTACAATGAGCTTTTCCAGAACCTCAAGCAAGTAACAAAGCACAATCAGGTCCTCTATGAAAAAGCGGAGTACATTGCCCCGAACTCGATGCAGAAGCGGGCGATGGAAAACCTGGCGCGCCTGCGCTCGATGGGGGAGGGAAAGGCACTCGTCATTGCAGCGACGGGAACGGGAAAGACGTACATGTCCGCGTTTGACGTTCGTCGTGTCAGGCCGCACCGTCTATTGTTCGTCGTCCATCGTGAAGAGATTTTGCAGAAAGCGAAAGAGACGTTTGAGAAACTGATGCACGACTTCAATCTGTCCTTTGGGCTTTTGACCGGGACACAGAAGGACATTCAGGCGGATTATATCTTTGCGAATATCCGTACGCTTGCGAACCATTACGAGCAGTTTTCCCCCCAAGAATTTGATTACATTATTTATGACGAGGCGCACCACGCGACGGCTGACTCGTACCAGAAGGTGATCGATCACTTCGACCCGACCTTCACGCTCGGGATGACGGCGACACCGGAGCGCGGAGATGGACGTTCGATTTTCGATCTGTTCGACCAGAATGTCGCGCTTGAAGTCCGGCTGCATGATGCACTCGAGGATGACATCGTGGTGCCTTTCCACTACTTCGGCATCACGGATATTGAGGGGATCGACCTCAGCGATGTCGGGGTTGATAATGTAAAAGAAATCTCGAAAAGGCTGCAAGTGAACGAGCGTGTCGATTTTATTATCGAAAAAATGAAATTCTACGGCCATGACGGCGAGAAGCGCAAAGGCCTCGGCTTCTGTGCCAACTTGGAGCATGCCCGCTACATGGCGGAAGAGTTCAACAACCGTGGCTACCATAGCCGGTTCTTATCTGGAGACGATTCTGGTGAGGTGAGGCAGCAGGCGATCGAAGAACTGGAGGACGATGCACAACCCCTCCAATTCCTTTTCACAGTCGATATTTTCAACGAAGGCGTCGACATCCCTTCCGTGAACACGGTGCTGATGCTCAGGCCGACAGAATCTCCGATCGTGTTTATCCAGCAGTTAGGTCGGGGTTTGCGAAAATATCAGGAGAAGCAGTTTCTGACGGTGCTCGATTTTATCGGAAACCATACGAAAGCGTTCTTGATAGCCATCGCCCTGAATGGGCAGCGTTATTACGATAAAGAAAGTCTTAAGGTCGCGATCACGACAGATTTTGCCCATTTACCTGGCGCGACCCACGTGCAAATGGACAAAATTTCAGCCAACCAGATTTTGGAACAGATCGACCAGGAAAAGTTCATGTCGGCTAAATATTTGAAAGAACAGTATCATGAGTTCAAGAAGATCCGACAAGGCAAAGTTCCCTATTGGCTGATGGACTATTACAAATATGACGGATCCCCCGACCCTGTGAAATTCATTAAAAAAGATCGAACCTACTTGAATTTCCTGGCAAAAGCCGAGAAAGACCATCAGCTGACGCAGTTGTTGGGAAACGAAATATTTGAACGGACCCTGAGGTGGCTATCGAAGCAGCTGCCGATTAAACGCCCATTTGATTTTGCGATTATGCGTTATTTACTGCAGCATGAAGCGGTGACACTAGAACAGGCGAAGACGGAGATTGGGAAGTGGGTGGAAGAAGTGGCGGACGATAGCGTTCGCCATGCGATGGAATACCTCAGTCAGACGTATTTTGACACGAGGGAAAAAGGAGAAGTCCCTCAGCTTTTCGAATGGGACGGGCATGTATTAAAGCAGACGTCGGTATGGTCAGAATTGATTGCCCACCCTGTCTACCGGGATTATGTGAACGATGTGATTGAATACGGATTGTTCCGGTATGAGCGGGAGTTCGGAGCTGTAAATTACGGGGTACCTTATTTCAAGTTGTATGAGCAATACAAGATGCGAGAAGTGGCCTTGGTTGCAAATTATCGGAAATCCCATTCAGCTTACCGTGGTTCCGGATTATTTAAGAATGGGAATGAATTCTTTTTGTTCATCGACCTTCATAAAGAAGTAGACAGTGATGAAAAGAATCACTATAACAATAAATTTATCAGTCGAACACAGTTTCAATGGGAATCTCAAAATAAGACAACCCAATCTTCAGCAGACGGAAAAAACATCATTAACCATTTGAGTAGGAGAATTCACTTACATCTGTTTGTAAGGAAATACGAGGAAATTGAAAAGAATATAACTGAGCCGTTCATTTATATCGGAAAAGGAAACACAATTTCTTATAAAAACGAACGGCCGATAGAATTTCAATTTGAGCTTGAGAATGAAGTACCAGAATCACTCTATATTGAACTGACAGAAAAGGTGGAGCTCGATTAGAGCTCCACCTTTTCCTTTTGCAGCTGGTCCACAGCTGGTAGATCCGCCGGCGCCCAGTCTAAAGAATTCAAGTTTTCACGAGGAAGCCAGATGAGTTTAGAATGTTCACTCGCCTCAGGCTGTCCTTTGATGAGGTCGGCTCTCATAGCAATGAGACGAATAATGAACGTATCGTATTCATGCGTGTGATCGTTGAACACCTCTTGTGCTTCGATGTCACAAGCCAGTTCTTCTTTAATCTCGCGTTCTAACGCGGTCTTAAGGTCCTCGCCCTCTTCGACTTTTCCACCCGGAAACTCCCATTGATTCGGGATCAACATCTCGGGTGATCGCAAAGCGCACAGGATTTCATTCTGATCGTTTTCGATGATGGCAGCGACGACTTTGACTGTTTTCTTCATGACAAACCTCCGGATTCAGGATATATATTCATGGTAGCATATGTCGGCTTGGAGGTCTGTCTTATCACTTCAGTCTCTATCTCCATTTTGTTACAAAGGATAGATCTGATGATATAATTGAATAAGTACATATTCTGTAATCAAAGAGGGGTTCTATGAATTATTATCCTGTTGTGGACATCTCTAGTTGGAGATATGAAAATATAAACGTCTCTGGTTCTAAAGAAAAACGGTGGTATCGTTCAAGTACTTATGATCAATTAGCACTATTTAAGCTTCCTGTATCTCTGACAAGTGATTCTACTCCTGGGGAAAAGGAATCTACGGGAGAGGCATGGTCTGAAAAGATATGTAGTGAAATCGGTAATTATATAGGGTTCCCTACTCATAATGTAGACATAGGAGCTCTTTCAATTGATGATGAGGCTATAGAATATTATGGATTGAATAGAGAAGACGTTAATATTGGTGATACGGTGTTTGGAGCACTATGTTGGTCTTTTTTAGATGAAAAGAAAGACAGTTTGGTTGAAGGCGCGGACATGATCATGGACTTTGATGAAACATATGATCGAGATGAATTACAAGGTCAACACGAGATATATAACTTTGATTTACTATATAGGTTATTCTATAAAAATGGAATTTTAGATTATTTGTTTCAGATGATTCTATTTGACACATTAATTGGAAATACTGATCGTCATCAGGATAACTTCGGCGTGATTAGAAATGAAGAAACGGGTGAACAAAGGTTTGCGCCATTTTATGATAATTCTTCATCATTAGCACGGGAAATGAAAGAGCATCGGGTAAAACTAATGTTACGTGATAATAGAATGTTTGATTCGTATATATTTGGTAAGAAATCTTCTACTCTTATACGTTGGGAAGGTACATGGGCTAAAAAGAAGTTAAATATTATAGAATTCTATAATAAAGTAAAAGCTTTATTTCCAGATGAAATAAATAAATATTTGCCTAACGTTGCTACTCTTACTGATGAGGTATTAGAAGATATCATTTACAAAGTTCCACCGGCAGTAATGTCCGAAAAGAAAAAAGAATTAGTAACAAGAATCTTACAAACAAGAAGAGATTACTTACTAATGTAGGGGGGTTGAATATGCCCAAGAATAATGAAAAGTTATTAGTATCTTGGAAAGGACCTACATCCAAAAAGAATTATTTTGTAGGACTACTGTCCAAGGATCGTACTAATAATGGGTTGAAATATAAATTCAATTACAACCAAGAAGTTGTGATGCAAGCAAAAGAAGAAGGATTTATGCCATTTGTAGGGTTAAAAGATTTAAACAAAGAATATTGCAGTGATAAGCTGTTCCCTATTTTCGAGAGGAGATTACCCAATCGAAGTCGTAATATCTTCAAGAAATTTATTGAAGAGAACGAGCTCCAAAATAGTGACAGTGTGACATGGGAATATTTAAAGATCACCAAAGGAAGAACGGCTACAGATAACTTATCATTTTTAGAGCCGGTCTTTGTTGAGGGTGGCACTTTGAGCTACTTTGGTGAAATTGCAGGTTGGTCCCATACGAAAAATAATAATGGTAATTTGAAAGTCCAAGATCAAGTGATTTTACGCCATGATGAGGATAATCCTGAAGATCATGAGGCAGTTGAAGTTATCCAACCAGGAAGAGAAACGGTACGTGTGGGGTATATCCAAAAGCCATTTAACAAAGTGTTTTTCAATTTATTAGCAAAAGGCTATTCTATGTCAGGGGCCATTGATTCCATCGATTCGTATGATGGAAGACCAACTATCTTTGTACAGGGTAAAATTCCGATGGAAGACATTGATAATCCTGAGTTAGATCATGTTGTTCATATTAAATCCTGAGTTCATCTTTTTATATTGTGCACTACAATTATTCTAGGCGGGCTGGGTTCAGCCCATAAAAAAGAGAGAAAAGCCAAAGGGCTCTTCTCTCTTTTTCATATTCACTTCAAGCTTACTTCAGAACAGAAAAACCTTCCTGTTCCTTCACACCATCCTGCTCCGTAAACTCATCCAAGAGCGCACGCACTTCATCCGTAGAATTCGTGCTCATCAGCTGATTTCTCAGCTCACTTGCTCCACGGAATCCGCGTACGTAGATCTTGAAGAAGCGGCGGAGCGGTTTGAAGATACGAGGCTCCAGTTCTTCGTGATACTTATCGTGAAGATCGAGCTGCAGACGAAGAAGATCAAGCAGTTCTTCACTCGTATGCTCTTTCTTCTCTTCTTCGAAACAGAACGGGTTGTGGAAGACGCCTCGTCCGATCATGACGCCGTCGACGCCGTACTTCTCGACGAGCTCCAGTCCTTTTTGACGGTCAGGGATATCTCCATTGATGGTCAAAAGGGTGTGCGGAGCGACTTCATCGCGAAGCTTCTTGATCTCCGGAATCAGCTCCCAGTGCGCGTCGAAGTTACTCATTTCTTTTTTCGTACGAAGGTGGATCGATAGGTTGGCAATATCCTGCTCGAGGAGATGCTTCAACCAGTCGTGCCATTCGTCCACTTCCGTATAGCCAAGACGAGTCTTCACGCTGACAGGCAGTCCACCGGCTTTCGCGGCCTGAACGATTTCAGCAGCCACATCCGGACGACGGATCAGTCCGCAGCCTTTTCCTTTCGCGGCCACGTTCTGCACAGGGCAACCCATGTTGATGTCGACGCCGCGGAAGCCCATGTCGGCTAAGCCGATACTCATTTCGCGGAAGTATTCGGGTTTGTCTCCCCAAATATGCGCGACCATCGGCTGTTCGTCTTCTGTGAACGTCAGACGTCCACGTACGCTATCTTTTCCTCGCGGATGGCAGTAGCTTTCCGTATTCGTAAACTCCGTAAAGAACACGTCAGGTCTCGCTGCTTCACTGACAACATGCCGGAACACGACGTCTGTTACAGCTTCCATCGGTGCCAGAACAAAAAACGGCTTCGGCAATTCGTGCCAAAAATTTTGTGTCATACTATATCTGAACCCTTTCCTTACGGGAAGCGATGTTCCCAAAGTTAAAAAGTAAAAAGTGACAAGTTACGGTTTTCTTTATCCATAGCCAATTTGGCTGGATTTCAACCCTTATATTTTAATGGTATAAGACGAAAAGTGCAAGGGGGAGGGGGGGTTCGAACTTAAACATGGTTATGTTAGGAAATATCGAAAAAGGTCCTGCCCCCACCACTAAAGTATTGTGCAGTGAAGGCAGGACCTTTTTCTATAACTTCCGAACTTTGATGTTTGTTTGCAGCACAGGCCAATTTTGCGGAAAAGGACTACCGAGCACCCAGTAACTCCCCCCTCTCAACCCATACTGCACGATCGTATCGTACTTCGCCTGGACACTCCGGGCATCTTCAAACCACACCTCGTGCTGCTGACCACTTTCATCGGTATATCGGAAATAAGGAGACTGGTATTCCTCATTCCACTGAATCGGTACGCCATACCTTGTCGCTAAGGCGACGGCTTCCTGTGGACTGACGGTACGCGCGATCGTCCCATCGACCCACGGAATCTTCCAGTCGCGTCCATACAACGGAATCCCCATCAAAATTTTATCGCGAGGAATGACGGTGACGGCATAGTCGAGCACTTCCCGGACCTTGTTGATCGGAGCAATCGCCCAAGGTTCCCCTCCTGCCCATCCCCATTCATAGGTCATGATCACAACAAAGTCGACGATGTCCCCGTGCGCCTCGTAATCGTGGGCTTCATACAGTAACCCCTGCTGATCGGCGGTAATTTTCGGAGCAAGGGCTGTCGATACAAGCAGGCCTTCTGGTTTGAATCGATTTACTACTTTTCTAAGAAAATCATTATAATTCTCACGGTCCTCAGGATACACATACTCAAAATCGAAGTTCACGCCCTTGTATCCTTTCGCTTGGATGATTTCGAGGAGGTTGGTAATCAGTGTGTCCTGCAACCCCGGGTTCCGGAAGAGCGTTGCCGCCAAATCAGAATCGAAGCTATTATTCTGGAAGTTCGTCACGACAAGTAAGGGGGCGATGTTCTGGGCTTCGGCGGCATCGAGTAAACCTCGATCCTGCATATCGGTCAACGTTCCGTCGGATTTGATGGCATACGTAAAAGGCGAGAGGTAGGTGAAATTTTCTCCAAGAGCCATCACTTCCTGTGCCCCTTGAGGAGTCGTTTGGGTCGTGTAAGTATTGATCTCTTTTACAGGGCGTGAAGCGGCGGGAATCCGGAGGGGTGTCCCGACATAGATGCGCGAAGCATCCGAGATGTTGTTCGCTTGCACGATTTGATTGACGGTCACACCATTCTGATTGGCGATGCTCCAAAGGCTGTCCCCTGACTGCACGGTATAAGTGAAATAAGGTAGGAGCAGCATCTCACCAATGTACAGAAGGGAAGGGTCCGCGATATTGTTCATCTCAGCAAGCGCGCCTGTCGTAACACCGTATCTTTGAGCAATCGACCATAGCGTATCGCCTTGCTGAATGACGTACTCCTTATTCGGTTCAGGAATGACCAGGGCTTGCCCGATGGCCACGACATTCGGGTTGGTAAGCTGATTCACGAGGATGATCTGGTTGATATCAGAACCATAGAATCGGGCGATTTTCCATAGAGATTCTCCTTGCTTAACCACATGAATTCTCATAGGCTCACTCCTTGTACTCGTAACGTTATATGTAAAAGATATGTATGGATGGCCTGTCCTATTTTAGTTCTACTCGAGTGGCACCTGAGATTGGTGAACGGAGATGTTACAATAGAACAAACAGATCAAACCATAGCAAGGATGACAATATGAGACATACAGTAAACCTGAAAGTAAAACCAAAATCCGTAAAAGATATACAAAACGGCTATCCGCTCATTTCAAAAGACGCCATCGAAAACGCCGAACAGAAGGTGGAAGAAGGTAGCCTCGTAAACTTAGTCGACAGCAATAGTAACTACATTGCAACAGGCTATTACGGCATCCAGAACAAAGGCATCGGCTGGGTGTTGAGTCGTAAAGCGAAAGAGAAGATCGACAAGATATTTTTCGCGAAACGAATTCGTGAAGCCGTCGAGAAGCGCACGAAGTTGTATGCGGTAGAGGATACGACGGCATTTCGCGTGTTCAACGGCGCTGGTGATGGCATCGGTGGTTTGACGATTGAATACTTCGCTGGTTTTTACGTCGTGAACTGGTACAGTGAAGGGATTTATTCGTTCCGTGATGAGATCTATCAAGCCTTGGATGACATCGCGGATCCGCGCGGCGTGTATGAGAAGCTGCGCTTTGATAAGAACGGGCAGTATGTAGACCAGGATGATTATGTGTCTGGTGAGAAAGGTGAGTTCCCATTGATCGTTTCGGAAAATGGGATGAACTATGCGGTCGATCTGAATGACGGGGCCATGACGGGGATTTTCCTCGATCAACGTAACGTCAGAAAAGCGTTGCGCGACCGTTATTCAGAAGGCAAAACGGTGTTGAACACCTTCTCTTACACGGGAGCGTTTTCGGTGGCGGCCGCTCTTGGTGGGGCAACAGAAACGACGAGCGTGGATCTAGCCAAGCGCAGTTTACCGAAAACGATCGAACAATTTGCGGTGAACGGCATTGATTATGAATCACAGGACATCAAGGTGATGAACGTCTTCGATTATTTCCGGTACGCGGAACGTCACGCGCTGAAGTTCGATGTCGTCGTCCTCGATCCGCCGAGTTTTGCCCGTACGAAGAAGAAGACCTTCAGTACGTCCAAGGATTATACGAAGCTCGTGAAAGATACGCTGAAGATTACGAGCGATGGCGGCGTGATTGTCGCTTCGACCAATACGGCGAGCTTCAACATGAAGAAGTTCAAGACGTTTATTGATAAAGCCTTTAAAGAGGAGAACAAGCGCTACAAGATCGTGGAAGAGCATCAGCTGCCGGAGGATTTCACCGTGCCGCACAACTTCCCTGAATTCAACTATTTGAAAGTCGTGTTCATCAAGGTATTGAACTAGTACGAAAACTTTTTTGAAAAAAATAAAAATACGTGACACCAAACGGGACACTTCTTTCGATTATAGATACGAGAGAAGTGTTTTTTCTATTTTATTCAGAAAAGAGGAATCCCGATGAACTATATTAAAGCGATCAACGCCTTCTATGACCAGCAAGAATTCAATCCCTTATCTGCCTCCGCGATCACACTGTGGCACGGCCTCATGCACGTGAACAACAAATCCCGTTGGAAGAAAGAATTCTCAGCTGCGATGACCGTTTTGTGTGTGAAAACCGGTTTGAGCGAAGCGGGTGTACGTAAAGCGCGTAAAGAATTAGTGGAGAAGGGCTGCCTCACGTTCCAATCTCGCAAAGGCAACCAAGCGCCGATCTATCAGATTGTCCCGTTGTATGAAGAAACGGGGAGTGAGAGCGACAAGCAGGAGGACAAGGCGAGCGGCAATTGGAACGGCAGTACGAACGGCAAAGAAAGCGGCAACCGTGGCACATTAATTAAACAAAACGAAACAAAAGAAAACGAAACGAAAAGAAACAACGACGTAGATGTTCGCGCTCATGATTTTTATGAAACCAATATCGGACCCCTGACTCCGTTTATAGCCAAACAAGTCACCAAGTGGGCAGGTGATTTGTCTGATGAGCTTGTAGTCGAAGCTTTGAAGCGCGCTATTTTGAACAACAGGCCCTTCTTCAGCTATGCGGAAGCGATCCTCAAAGATTGGCAGACGAATGATGTTCGCTCGCTGGATGAGGCACGTAGTGGTCAGGTCGAACGTTTGGAGAAGGGCACGAGTGTGTTTGATAAGCTGAGACGGCAGGCTGACGGTTGATCACTCAGTACCGATCCTTCTGACAACGATTAATTATCACTTCAAATGTGAACACTACGCTATTTTTAGTGGTAGATAATGGTATAATGTCCGAAAATCGGAGGTGAACAGATGGCTGAAGAGAAAAAGGTAACGTTTATGCTGCCTGATCAAAATAAAGGTGCGTCGATAGCAGATACCTCAAGCGGAAAGTATTTAGAATTTCTACCAGATGAACTGACGGAATTGGTCAATTCTTTTAACGGGTTTGAGCTTGATACGATTGAATTACATGTGACAGGAGCACTTGATTCTGGAGGGGCGACCAAACTATTTGTGGATTTTTCAGGAGAAGCCGGAATGAAATTTACGTTGAAGAAAAAGGAATAGAAGTGATGATGCCTGCCCCCCAAAAAAATCTTTTACAGTAATAAAGCAGTGGGGGGCAGGGACCATCACTAAGGCACGTAAGGATTAGGGTGAACGTGTGGATCAGGGCGCGAGTGTGTTTGATATGCTGAGACTCCAGGCTGATGGTTGAGCTGACACCTCATGGTATTAATTTTGAAATCTATTTCTTGGCACACTTATGTAGACTAGATAGGCAGTCGTAATCAATAGCACTGCGCAGAATGTCAGGTTAGTCGCTAACCCAACGGCGTTTCCCCAACTTGTGCTGCCATTGATCAGTAATTGAAACAGCAATACGGCGCCCAATAGGGATAGTGTATATCTGTTTCGTTTCGTCAAATAACCAGTGGTTCCTCCTGCGATTCCACCAACTATGGATGGTGCGTACCAACTGCCAAAGTTTTTCAACTTTTCTAGCAGAGAAGACGTAAATGCATGGTCCTCATAGAAGCTCCCAATAACGAGGTAAAATGTTATAGAACAAATAACTGAGAGACATGCGAATAACGCCGCTTCTTTGAGATTTTCTGCAAACTTATAACCTACAATCATGGAATAGATAAACCAGAATGATAGTGAGTTTATTAGTACAGCGAGGTACATAATAATAGATTGAACAAAAGAGACTTCCTCACCTACATAAGGCAAATGGTCAGATGCTACGGAAAATACGCTCATGAGTAAACCTATCGTGCATGTGTAGATCGTGAGGTTTCTGTATTTCTTTTTCATGACAAATCCTCCTTTCCCATTATTAAGACGAACAGAAAATGGAAAAGTTTTGTGAAATATTTCGGAGTCGCTTTTACTCATATGAAAGTACCTTAGATTATTTACTTCGATTTAATCCTTGAACTTTATTCTCTTCAGAGTATGTTTATCTCGACGCTGAGTCTTCAAGTATAGGGCAGGTTAGTTGAAGACTCAGTTTCGAGATAATAAAGGAAAATTTACCCTTTTGTCGAATGTGGTATTAAAAGGGGGAAGTATTATGTTAGACAATCCAGAACTGATAAAAGCCAGTGCTCAATTAGGTAAATACATAACTCAACAAAGTACAGTAGCAATTAGAGATAAATTAAGGATTTCTAAAGAGGCAAAAAGTGATAAGGAAAAAATAAATGTTTTAGAAGAGATAATTCAAGAATTATTAGCGGAAAAGAACCAACTAATTCAAATTGCACAAGTTTATGATGAACAAATGGTAGCGCAAAAAATTTCAGAAGAAGATGTTGACTATATCACCTCCAACATTCTACCTCTATTTGAAAACCTAATCACTAATACAGATGACGAAGAAGAAGCAGAAGAAAACAGGAAAAATCTTGATATATTTAAACCATTACTTTCGAAAGAAACTTTTAATATGCTCCAACTGCTTGGATTTAATTACAAACGTGCAATTGGTGAACCATTAACTGACCTTGTAAATGCTATGATTGTATCTCAAAAACCTATCTCTAAAGAAGCGGATTTAGACCGGCAAAAACTTTTCTATGAGCATGAAACACAATATTTCAATATGATAAATGATGAAGAAGCTTATCAAAGGCATTTAAAGCTGCAAGGCAAAGAATAATTTAAATCTTAAAGGAGTTGTTGAGATTTGAAGAGAGAAATCGATGTTATTAAGTATGTATTGGTAGAAATCGAAGAAACACAGAGAAGTGGACCTATCCAGTTGCAATTTGATGAAAATGATAGCTATTCAACTGATAAGCTTAATTATCACCTAAGGATTCTTACAGATGCAGGTTTCGTAGATGGTGAAATAAAGGGTGTAATGGGAGGAGGTCAAATAAACTTAATTAAATCTATTACATGGGAAGGACATGACTTGTTAGATGCCTTAAGAAATGAAAAAGCTGTCGAGATGGCAGAAAAAGAAGCTGAAAAACAAGGATCAAAGTTAAGCGATCTACCTATTGAAGTTGCTAAATCATTGGTTATTGCTTCTGCAAAGCAATTATTTGGATTGTAATTAAAGAGTCGGTTATAAAATGGACAATTAGTTTTGAGTCTTAAGGAATTGGGGCCTTTAGTTTAATAAATTAAATAAAAAAACCGGTTCCTAACAGTTTTAAAGGAACCGATTTTTTTATACCTAACTTTTTTTATCGTTGTAAATCCACATCTTCCTAACGGTCTCTACTTTTGAACAGGTGTATGAAAGCTATTTATACATCAATAGAGAGAGGCCACTAAGAGTGAAAAATTATGAGCATACAATTTAAATGAGGACAGTATTGTCAAAGAGAAGTAGAACCCCAAGTAAATGAATTTTCAAATAGATACGATTAATAAGTGTACTTTTTGTTTAATAATTGAAAATTATGAAATTTAATACTTCCACATGTTAAAATAAGGAAGAAGATATAAAAATGCTAAAGGAAGGTAAAAATGTCACATACTATTAAGTGTACTCAACTACATAAGGAGTTTAAAGGAGACGGCGTAAATACTACGGCTCTTAATAAAGTCAACTTGGAGTTTTCAAAAGGAGAGTTTGTCTCTATAGTCGGTTCTTCTGGATCTGGGAAATCTACTTTTTTAAGCCTGATTGGAACATTGGATAACCCAAGTGGAGGGGCAGTACATTATGGGGAGGCAGACTTGAGAAAACTTAACCTTAAGGAATTGGCAGATTTCAGGTTTGAGCACATTGGATTTGTCTTTCAACAATATCATCTTTTGCCTACTCTAACAGCTCTGGAAAATGTTATGGCGCCTCTATTATCTAGGAAAGTTTCTTATGACAAAAGAAAGAGAGCAGAACAATTGCTTGAAGAAGTAGGTCTAGCTACAAAGCTTCACTCTCTCCCTTCTCAACTTTCAGGGGGACAGCAACAACGGGTTGCTGTAGCCAGAGCTTTAATCCATGAACCACATTGGCTGCTAGCGGACGAACCTACTGGAAATCTGGACACCGAAACAGGCGAGATGATTTTTGATCTGCTTCATAAACTTAATAAGGAGAAAGGATGCGGGGTCATCTTCGTGACGCATGAACCCGAGCTAGCTGTTCGAGCTGGACGTATGATTGAAATGAAGGATGGCCACGTCATTCGTGATACGGAGGGAGGGCAATGATACGATTCATTTGGAATTCGTGGTGGCGGAATAAGGAACGGTTTATTTTGCTATTGATTGGTGCGTTGATTGTAAGTATCGGGTTAAGTTATCTAGTTGGTACGACTCAAGCTAGTCAAGGTACAATCGTTGATGAACTGCAAAAACGTTGGAAGTCTTCTTATGATATTGTCGTACGTCCTCCTGGAAGTAGAAGCGTAACAGAAGATAAACAGTTACTAGAGCCTAACTATCTTAGTGGACTTAATGGAGGAATATCTCTTGAACAATATGAAACCATCCGTTCCATGGAAAAGATAGAAACAGCAGCCCCGATCTCCATGATGGGTTACGTAGATTATGGTACAACGCTGGCGGAAGTGAATTATGATGAACCTGGTATATATCGTCTACGTATGAGCAATTCGACGACTAACGGGGTCAGCACCTATGAGGACGACAATACACTTTATTTCACTGTTGGAGATTGGCAGGCACCGCAAGGTACCCAGCGTGAATATGGCGTAACCGGATTTAATGGAAAGCTGATCAATAGCAATAATATCCTGATTGCAGGAATAGACCCAGAAGCAGAAGCCCAATTAACAGGGTTGAATGATGCCATTTCTGATGAAACCGAACAATCCGGAAGCTTTTTAGATAACGAAGCATCGGTCTCAACCATAGAGGTCGGGACTGGTATCCAAAATATTAATATACCTGTTCTTTTGAGTAACCAGTCATTTGTAGAAGGAACATCCACCTATACCATTGAAAAGCTCGAGCAATCTTTTAAGCAGGATGAACAAGAAGATGTTATGAACGAAGTCAAGGAGAGGGGAGGAGTCCAATACCTTGATGACCTTGAAGCGAAACAAGTCGATCACTTTAATTTCACCTCAGAAGAATCCCACCAAAAAACGATTGAGTTAATCAAAGGAACCAATGAGGACGCCGGGGCATCTCTTGACTCCTTCAACTGGATGGCCTTTCAGCCCTCACCCGTAAACTATCAAGAAGTCAACAGTCCATTCGGAGAGCGATGGCCTTTCGCCTATCAAGTAGAACCCTATTCCGTACCAGAGGATAGCCCTTTAGCGCAAAAACATGCGTACCGGCCTATAACGATGTTTTCCGAAACTAGTGAAGGCTGGCCACGTTTAGAACTAGATTTTCACGGGGTGTTTGACCCTTCTCAATTGGACCTGTCTAAGGATCCACTGAATGAGCTACCGATGGAAACGTATTTTCCTTCAAGTGCAAAATGGGTAATGGATAATGAAGAAAACCCTATTAATCCTCCAAAAGAAATGAAGCCACTGAATAATCCTTATGGTTTCCTGACGAAGCCTCCGCTGTTGTTAACCACTATTGAAGCTGCTTCTCAGGTTCTCGGAGAGGAACCGATATCAGCTATCCGGGTAAAAGTGCGCGGAGTCGATGAAATGTCTGAATCTAGTGGACAGGTTCTTGAACAAATAGCAAAAGACATTGAAGAAGAAACCGGTTTGATCACCGATATTACTTTGGGGTCATCCCCACAGCCGGCGATCACCCATATCCCAGCGTCTGGCGAGCAAGAAAGCCTTGGATGGGTCGAACAACCTTGGATTAAGCTCGGTTCTTCGATTTCCATTTTTAAGGAGTCGAAAATGGGATTGTCCGGAGTTATAGCTAGCGTAATTGTCGTAGCTATAGTTTATGTGTTCGCTTCTAACATCATGATGATGTATGCACGTAAAAAAGAGTTTGCCGTATTACTTGCGGTAGGCTGGCGACCGAAGCAATTGAGCTTACTGATATTTATAGAAGCGCTTATCCTCGGAATCTTTGTATCCTTAGTCAGTTGGCTGATACTTGGGATCATTTATGTCACAAATGATGTAGAGACATCTATATGGAGGCTACTGTTCATCGCCATATTCGGACTGTCAGTCTACCTATTAGGTTCGTTGGTTCCGAGTATTTTAGTGCAAAGGATTTCGCCATACGAAACGATGAAGACAGGGGAAGTGACGACAAAGAAAAGACATAGCTTCCAAGCCTTCACTAGCTTTGGGATGGCAGCCAATCAATTCATGACCCAATGGAAGAGAGCGTTGTTATCCGTTGTCTCGATTGCTCTTCCGACAGCTATGTTAATATATTTTTTGTTTATCACCGTTCAATTACGTGGAACCATGTACACCACCTGGCTTGGTGAGTTTGTCGCCATGGAAGTCGGTGTCATGCATTATATAGCCATGGGTGTTGCATTACTGATCGCTATTCTGACCACAGCAGAAATAATGTGGCAGAATGTATCGGAACGGCAAGCAGAATTCTCTGTCTTGAAAGCATTAGGATGGAGGAATCATACGGTAAGGATGCTTGTCCTTTGGGAAGGTGCTATTTCTGGATTGATTGCTGGACTGCTTGGCCTTTCACTATCCCTTGTAGCCATAACCATCAGTTATAATCAATTTCCATTTGATTCTCTATTATTTTTCTCGTCTACCCTTTTGATCCCAATTGTTACGGGGATTGTGGGAGCTATGTTACCTGCTATGAAGGCCGTACAATTGACCCCGAGTGAAGGTTTTCGGGGAGGAGTATCTAACACGGCCAAAACAGAAAAGGCGTTCCGATATGTATTCAGTACGGGAGGCGCTGCTTTGGCTGCCGGGGTGGTTGCCATTATGCTGTTTGCCATCCCCGCAAATTCGAATTCGAATGAACAGGTTGATTCCACTAGTACATCTACGAATGACATCGAAGGAACGGAAGGGGAGCTTGAGGTTTCTGCCCCCACTGAGGAGGAAATCAAAGTTGAGGATTATGAACCCGATCAAACTCGGGATTCCATCATGCAGGAGAAAGAGAATGCATATAAGACATTAATACTTGGAGATGAAGTATTTGACGCAGAGGATAAAGAAGTCACTGTAGAACGAGTAGATCCTCCTTCAAATCTCAAAACAAATGAGAAATTAATCACCATTCGAACTTCCTATCACAAGAAAGCTGGAGAGGGGAGTGTTGTGTATAAACCGCAAACATTCCAATTGATGAGTAGTGATGGGGAGTCATACAAACCTATAGAATTCGAAGAAGTTACGACGGATTCCACATGGAATGGGTTTGAAATTAAAGGTCAGGGCAAGGTAGTTACTGAATCGACTTTTGAAGTATCTGAGAGTAGTGAGAAGCTAGCCTTCAAAATGAATGGAAGTTGGACACCTGGGGAAATCATTATTGAATTTGAAAGCTAGACATATGAAAAACAAGGACCATTAAAGTTGATTTGTATAGATTTAAAGAAGTAAAAGTTTCAAGTGTAGATTCTTTAAGAACACTATTATCTCGAAACTGAGTCTTAAACAAACGGGGGCTTTACTTTAATAAAATGCATTAATGCAGTGTATGAAGAACTAATACATAAAGGTGGTAATAAGAGTGGGAGTCAAAACTAAAAAAGGTGAATTTCAAAATTTCGAAGAATTTGTTAGCTCAATTAATTCAATTCCAAGAAAACAATCAACCTTATTGATTGGAATAGATGGTTGTGGAGGCTCTGGTAAAAGTACTTTTGCAAATGAGTTTAAAGAAGAATTCTCTAATGTAACGGTTGTACATATGGATGATTTTTATTTACCTTCATCACAACTTATGGAAGCAGATCCAAAGCAAAAACCTATTGGTGCAGACTTCGATTGGAAACGTGTCTTAAATCAAGTTCTCGAACCAATTAGCCGAAATCAAGAAGGATACTATCAAAGTTATGATTGGGACACTGACCAATTAGCGAAGTGGCATACTGTTCCTGTAGGAGGAATCGTGATAATAGAAGGTGTTTATTCCATTCGCAATGAACTAGCAAATGAATATGACATTACAATATGGGTTGATTGTCCAAGAGAAACAAGGCTATCACGAGGTCTTGAAAGAGACGGGGAAGATGCCCGTGATATGTGGGAAAATAATTGGATGATTTCAGAAGACATTTATATGGAAGAACAAAAACCACATGAAAGAGCAGACCTCATTGTTAATGGTACAAAGTGAATAACCACCACTTAATGGTTCAATAATTAAGGAACTTTAAGAATTGTCTCGAATCTGAGTTTTCCGTTAACGGGGGCGATTGTTCAATTGAGCATTAGCCCTTTATTACATAAGCACAAGTAATATCGTTGGTTAAACCTATTTAACTGACGGAGCAGGATTATTGAATAAGGAACAATTTAATTGAAATAAAAACTCAAACATCTAATTCAAACAAGCAGGGTAATAAATCCAAGAGTTATAAGGGGGGATATTTTTGAAAAAGGTTGTAGGAGTTATACTTTTGATAATTGTTATTGTAGCAATCAGCCTCTTTATCTTTTCTAATGATTCTAATGATTTCTCAAATATCACCAAGATAGAATATCAAAAGTATAATCAAACTAAAGATAAGTATGGTGAATTAAAGGTAATTGAAGATGATGAAACTCTTAGCCAGCTAACGAAGCTTTTCAATAAAGCGACTCACCAAAATTTTGAGTACAATAAGGCGTATCACGACGATATAAAACTTACTCTATTATATAATGGTGAAACATCTGAAACCGTAAGAATTTGGAAAAATTTTGGTAAAGACTACGACTTATTAGAAAGTGAAACAAGGGATGGCATATATGAAATTAAAAACAACAATTCAAGAGAGTCATTACGTGAGATTTTAAAATGAAAAACAGCTTTTTTCTAATTTGAGTAAAGGGGGCGATTATTCAATAAGAATAATCGCTTTTTCTTTAACTAAATATAGGTGCAGGGTTCTGAAAGACTTGATTTAGAGGTAATTAAGATAGACACGATTGATGTGGTTATTATTTCCATTAAACTGTGGATTTGATATGATATATTTACTTGTTATTGATCAATTAATCCAATCACTTTAAGGAAATAAAGTAAAACTCTAATAGCTGAAAGAGGGGAATGCAGATGTTTTCAAAGAGGAAAACCACAACAGGAAAATGGCTAGCCTATTTAGGTTTATGGATATTTGCTGCAGGATTTGCATTTAGTGAGATCATAGGAATTGAAGGTACGCCGGATTTGTTAGCATCTGCATCCATCCCACTGATAGTAATAGGGATATTGATGTTGATAATATCAAACTTCTTCAAGGAGGAACGTTCAGATGTATAAACATTGAGGATAGCCAGAGGTGGGATATCTCAAAGATGAGTCTTCCTTTTACTGATTGATGAACTAAAATGCAAATAATAAACTCAAAGGGCGGTACATAATGATTGATTGGTTTTGGCTTAATGTTGGTAGTCTCGTTTTTGGTCTTATTGCATGGACACTTCCTATTGTTAATCTTATACGATATAAAAACAATAAACGAAAAAATTGGAGCACTCTTTCCATTATGAGTATCAGTGCTTGTGCTATATCGTTATATATTCAGATAGTCTATGCTTTTAATCTGGTTAAGATCGGGTCATTGTCTAATCTTATAGAAGAGGCTTGGGTGGATGCCAGTTCAGTTCTTCTTATCGTTACACTCCTACTGAATATAATCACGATCATTGTATATCGTGACAAAACAACGAAGTAGACTATAAATCAACTCTTATCAAAACGCTTTTGTTAAATAAGTAGGATAAAATCTTTTCTAAAAATGATAATGGAAAAACCCGCAACCTTTTAAAGGGAGGCATAACTACGGTGGACTTACTTGTTGTTTTACTAATAATAATTGGCGTAGGAGCAGGGGGAAGCTTTGTTACCTTAGCACTTATTCCAGGTTATAGAAAAAACAGAATGATTGCCGGCCTCACCTTAATATTAATTTCGCCTCTTATACTAGTGATGTCTTTTTTGGGACTCGGGGGAGGAATTGGTGGTGGAGCGCATCGGTGCTGTTATTGGAATCTCTATATTCTTAGCTGGACTAACTACATTAATTGTCGGAATATTCACCAGTGATAAGTATAGACTTGGTGCAATAGAAAAAGAGAAAGAAAAAATTCTGGATTCACAATGATATAATAAGAAGAAGTGAACTAAATTTGATTTGAGCATGCACTATTCTTTAATACTTGATCGTTGAAAGTATCTTGGAATCAAGTCTTGCACAGACGGGGAGGGTTCTTTTGTTTCAGTTGTGGAACATAAGAACCGTCCCCGTCTTTTTTAATGAAAAAAAGGACCTCTCGTACTTTGTTCAATTTTTTTGTAAGGAATTTGAATTTATTGCTTCTTATATGTAAGGAGGTGAGAGGGTGACACAGCTGGATGATATTTATCATACATACTTTAAGGATGTATTTTTATATGTATATAGTCTATCTGGCGATCAGCATATAGCTGAAGATATTACGTCGGAAACTTTTATGAAGGCCTTAACCTCGCTGGATAGTTTCAAAGGAAATAGTGATATCCGTGTCTGGTTATGCCAAATTGCCAAGAACAGTTACTATTCTTATTTGCGTAAGAAAAAAAGCTTTGTAGATCTTGAGTCGGTTCCAGAACCAGCTAGTGGAGATAATGTAGAACAAGAAATCGCCACTTCAGAAGCGTCTGTGAAGGTACATGAAATGATCCAGAATTTAAAAGAGCCATACAATAAGGTATTTACGCTCCGTTTATTTGGAGAACTGTCATTTAAGCAAATCGGCAAATTGTTTGGAAAGAGTGACAACTGGGCTTGTGTTACTTATCACCGCGCTAGAGAAAAGGTTAAAGCGCGAATGGGGGATTATCGATGAAAATTAGCTGTAATGTAATCAAGGATATACTGCCGTTATATGCCGAGGATATGGTAAGTCAAGATACGAGAGATCTAGTCGAAGACCATATAGATTCTTGTGAAAACTGCAAAAAACACCTTGAAGAAATGCGGACTTTTGAAGAACCACCAGTCGATACCGACATAGCACCCTTAAAAAATATACAAAATACATTGCGAAGGAAAAAGCTGCAGACGATTCTATTTTCAGTCATGGTCACCCTGGTTTTTGCAGTGGTGACAATCGCTTATCTGACAACGCCAGCATACCTACCTTATAATGAAGATGCGGTTTCAATTATTGAGAAAGATGACGGAACTGTACTTTTGAATTTTAGTGAAGAAGTCGCTGGATTTGATGTAACCGAATATCAAGCACAGGACGATTCAGGTTATGTCTACAATATCACGACCTGGGAAACGATTTGGCATCAGAAAATAAGCAGAAACAACCTAGAAAATACGGTCTTAAACCCAAATGGGAAAACGGTCGCTTCCATCTACTATTACAATACCGATGGAAGTGAAAATACTTTAATTTATGGAGATTCCATAACGGAGGGTTCTATGACGTTACCTCGGCTTGTTTTAAGTTATTATTTGTTGTTTGCTATAGGGGGCTCACTTCTTTGTGGAATTGGATGGTTCCTATTCCGGAAGAATGAAAAAATAAGGAATGGACTAGAAAATATAATTCTATTGCCAATCTCCTACGTGTTCGCTCACTTCCTTATAAAAGGTCTTCACCCTGCTACTTACCTTGCTGGACGAGACGTTTATCTAATAGTACTAGTCACCATTCCTTTATATTTTGCGTTGTTGGCTGGAAGGAACATATTAAAAAAATTATCCAATAAGAAGCCGAAAAGCACTTTATAATAGGTTGCTTTCACTGGTTTATAAAAGACTCGACAATCAGCGGTTCTTTTCTTGATTTCTTCCATATTACTTGATACCTAGAAGAATACCTCGATTTCGAGTCTTCTACAATTGGGGGCAAAAGCTGAATACCGCTTTATTGGTAGTCAGCTTATTTATTCTTAAAAATAGTTGAGTGAAACTTTTGATTGGGATAAACCGTATTTACTAATGTGAATATTTAATATTAATACCTGCTTGGAGGCTTTGGGGTGCAATTTGTATTTAATGCTATAAAAAATATGTTTTTAGATTTATATTCAATGGTTAGAGGATTTACATATGGGTTTTTATTGGTTGGCTTATTTATTTTAGTTGTGGGTGCTTTAATCTATGGTGTTTTATATCTAAAAAATATCGTGTTGTGATAAGGACCAATGTATAAGTTATGGTTAATTATCTTGATATCAAGTCTTCTATTAAAGGGGGCGATTGTCCAATAGAGACAATCGCTTTTTCACTAGCGCGCAGTTATAGGAGGAAGAGGTGAAACGTTGAAGTTTAATAAGATATATCAATCCCAAATAGACGATCATCACGATGGAATGATTCACAGAGAAGCAGTCCGGGCTGTCATCCTATCCAAAGAAAAGATTTTACTAGTACAATCGAGTAAAAGGGACTATAAATTCCCAGGGGGCGGAATAGAGGAAAAGGAAAGTCACTCCGAAGCGCTTTTACGGGAGATAAAAGAAGAAACAGGCTATATACATGGTTCGGTGAAAGAAAAGATAGGAATCATAGTTGAGCGGAAGTTGGATGAATATGAAAAGGGGAAAGTTTTTCAAATGACTTCGCATTATTATCTGTGCGAGCTCACGAACCAAGAAGCCGTTGCTCAACAATTGGATCCATATGAGACGGAGCTTGCATTTATGCCTGAATGGGTTTCGCTCGAAGAAGCGATTAGACAAAATGAACGCCTGATCAAACAGGGGGAACAGAACAGTTGGCTGAAACGTGAAACCTTCGTACTAAACGAAATAAACACTTTGGTAGTGAAATGTAAGTGCCTGACTCCCCACTTCGCTAAAGTGTTAACGTAGTGGGGGGCAGGCACTTTCAATAATAAGATTGTTTTAGAGAAGGCGGAAGGTATCTCGAGTTCAAGCCTTCAACTAATGGGGGCAAATCTTTAATAATGTTTTCCTTATTGAGCTGAGTAGCAATGCGAACAAGTAACTTACCTAAAGGGGGAGCGAAATGTCGTTTATTTTACCAGGAGATCCTTCTGTTCCGTGGTCTTCTTTAAAGGATACAATGGATAGGAAGGTAGTAATAATCCAAGAAAGTAACATAAGTAAACAAGTTGGCTTTACTTCTGAACAAATTACTGAAGAAGTGTATGAATCCAAAAAAATGATAAAAAGGATTCAAACTTTGAAATCTGATTTGTTAGGTGATATAGAAGCAATATCAATAATTTCAAAAGATACATTTAAACCATACAAACATAAAATTTCTACAAAAGGATCTTTCAAAAAAGTGGAGTATTTTGAGTCGTTCATTCGACTTACGCAAGGTGATTCAGAAAATGATATAAAAAAAGAAAACCCACTATTTGAGAATCATTCTGTTGAGATGGTTATTCGATTATTACCCTTCCATCAAGGATATATTACTAACCATTTCGCTTTTCATCCTGGTAAAGAGCACGTAATAAATGTTGTTATAAGAGTTGTGTCAAAAGAGTTTGTAAAAAAGTGCGGAGTGGATTTCGTTGAATCATGGAAAGTAGAAGTAAACTTTGAAGGCAATATACAATTTTATTGGATTAGCATAAATGACAAAGAACTGTTAAAACAAGAAAATATTTTATCTCCCGATACAAAGATGATTTTTGAAAGGGAATAGTGTGGTGTTGTGCTAATGGTGATATCGTTGAGAATATGCTTTAATTATCTCAAATTCAAGTTTATCGTTATAGGGGGCGATTGTTTAGTAAGAACAGCCCCTATTTTAGTAATATCGTGGAAAAATTAGCATTCTCCATTCGAAAAATTATATTGTATGGGAGGGGCGTGTATCAAAAAATATCTATTGGCATTAATGGTTCTTATTAGCTTAAGTCTAATGAGTTGTTCGCAATCATAAAAATCGATTGCCTGGTGAAAAGCCTCCGGAAGTAAAGATAGAAATCGAGAATAAAACGTATGAGACTATCCGTGGTACATATTGCTGGAATGGTACGTGTGCAGACACGGGAGGTCCGCGTAAACTCTTAAAAGGAAAAGAACCTATTCGTGTAAATCCCGTGGAGAAAGTGTCTTTTAATATCGACTATAAACCTAAACCAAATAAATTCACTTTAGTCCAAATCAGTGAAAGTGATGAAGAGGAAGTCTCAATAATTGAAAAAAGTTTTTCCGCACCTTCACAAAAAGGGACCTATTATTATTCTTACGGAATTTGGTGGGAAGATAAAGAGAAAGAGGACTTATTTCACGGAGATGCCTTCTATGCTTTCGCTTTAGAAGTAGGGTGATTATTAATCTAAAGAGGACAATAGTTTAGTATCAACCTCAGGATCTCGAAATCATATCTTAAAGTAATGGGGGCAATTGTTCAATATAGATAATCGCTTTTTAGTAACGGAGAAGAATAGTTTAGCAAGAGTTGCTAGAGAATTTTAATGATATGTAGGAGGGGATATCTTGATTAGAACGGCACGAGAGAAGGATATAGGTGAATTAGCAAACTTGATGGGAGAATTAGGCTATCCAACAACAACGAGCGAAATGGAACAACGCTTTGAAAAAATTAGTTCCAATCCATCATACAATACTCAAGTAGCCGAAAAGGATGGTAAGGTTGTTGGAATGATTGGGATGATGTTAGGTTTTCATTATGAAAAAAATGAAAATTACATCAGAATTGTAGCTTTTGTGGTGGATTCTAAATATAGAAAGAATGGCATTGGCGATAAGCTTATACAAAAAGCAGAGGAATGGGCAATGGAGCAAGGGCTAAATAAACTGGTGTTAAACAGTGGAAATCGTAGTGATCGTAATAACGCTCATGAATTTTATACCAACAGAGGTTTTGAGGGTAAAGCAACGGGCTTTTACAAAATATTACCTTAACTTCATTCTTCACTAACTTATGGGTTAGTGAAAATATGCTTCATTTATCTCGAAATTAAGTCTTCCGCTATCGGGGGCGATTGCTTAACAAAGATTCGCTCTCTAATTCAATTACATCCAGTTCGTTGCCTTTTTTTAAAAAAACGTGCCTGACCCCCGGTGCGGTGATACTTTATCACAATGGGGGTCAGGCACCATTAAAAAAGCCTTCCTTACGAATCAAATAGGTTAAGCGACAATTGCTGGTTTTCACTAGTTGAACGCTGTTTCTTCTTTGTCCTCTTTCTTTGTACGTTCGTTGAACCTTTCCCTTTAACACTCGAAATTACTTCTTTCGCAAACCGATTCGCCTCTTTCACATCCACTACTGGCTCACTATAATCGATGTGAACAAATCCATGATACTTCCAAGGTTGGTGAATATACTTGTTTGGAACATGTTTGAGCGCTGGAATGTGGCTTCGTACAAATGCGCCTTCGGGGTCAAGGTCTTTCCCCAGTTTAATTGGATTCAGAACTTTTACTGACTTAGCATCAGTGGTTCCAGCTGATAATTGTATTTGACTATAATGGATACCTGGTACGTAATCCAAAAATAATCCAGCAAGATAATCACCAGGCCTGCGCCAATCCAAGCCGAGTGTGTGGCAAGCAAACGAGATGAGCATCGCTCTTAATTGATGATTGATCCAGCCTGTCTTAAGAAGCAACCGCATCGCTGCATCTATCATGGGAATTCCCGTTTCACCCTTACACCATTTATGAAACCTTTCCTCATTATCTTCTCGCACATGATCCAACGCAGTGTTTATGGATTCAAGAGCAATCGACGAATCATCCTCCAACCACTGCTTATATTGACTATGCCAGAAAAGACGTAACAAAAATGCCTTCAGTTGCTTAACGTGATTCTCGTCCTCTATGGAAGAAATCTTTTCATTGGTTCGTTGAACAACATACCGCATCGTAACATTTCCCCAAGCAAGATAAGGGGATAGTCTACTACCTGATGTGGATGACGAATCGGAATCTGACAAGTCATCCTTATAGCTTATCGATCGCTCGGACAAAAACGTTTCAAGTGACTCAAGCGCCAGGCTCTCACCACCCTGTTGCCCATATTTTATACCTATTCCCCCAACCGAAAGCCTGTTCATTTTTTCAATGGAGGAAGATAGAATAGAGGGCACTTCCTCCTCATCTACCGTTGGAATATACGTTGGTGTCTTCCATAAGGGGCTATCCATATAGACATTCCACTCTTTTCTCCATGTTCCTCGATGGTCGAGCCCCTTCACCACTCCGTCTTGCTGATACTCCTTCATCTGAAGGCCTTGCCTCTCCATCCACATGTGCACACGCATGTTTTGCTCCTTCATTAAAGGCGTCTCACTTTCTTCATGCGCGTGAATCGTAAACTCCCCGAACGCCTCATAAATCGTCGCTAATACATCCTCCACTTCCTGAATCGAGACATAAACGGTACCACTTCGATGATGAAAAGATTCCTGAAGTTCCGTAAGCCCTTCCATGATGAATTGTAGATGACGAACCGATCGCTCGCTATTTTTCCATAGAGAAGGATCAGCTATATAGACCGGCAAAATTGGTTCACCATATTGAAGCGCTTCCACAAGTGGCTGATGATCATGTAAACGAATATCCCGCCTGAACCACACAACTTGCAACACATCCATCCCTCCGCTTTTATGTATCTATGTCCTATTGTAAACGTGAATGCATGGAAGGAGAAGGAATAACCATCTAAAAACGTGCCTGCCCCCCACCCGCTCCGGTGATGCTTTATCACAGTGGGGGTCAGGCACCATCAAAATACAACTTGTATCAAAGCTCCCCGCCATAAAAAGAAAAGTACCCAAAATATACAGATAAGGCAATCGTAATCCCGAGCATTCCGAACATCATCAAAGGAAATATCCAGTCTTTCCTCTGTATTTTCATCGGACGATAAAAGGTGCGATCCCTGTCACCGGTAAATCCTTTTGATTCCATAGCTACAGCTGTCCGCTCTGCTTTACGAATGGCACCTGCCAGAAGAGGGATGGCCATGCGTTGGTACTGCACGATCCATTCTTTCCATGTCTCAGGCTTGTTGACGCCGCGGATTCTATGAGCGGCCAGCACCTGCTGGAATTCGGTTTTCAACATGGGCAGGAAGCGATATCCGGCTAACACTCCGTAGGCGATTTTCGGAGGGAGCTTCAGCTGTTGAATGAGACTGAGAATAAAGTGGACCATGTTTGTCGTGAACAGAAACAGTAACGAAAGGGTGGCGAAGGCCAGCACCCTAAGCCCTAAGGACGTCGCGACCCAGACATCCTCCGCTGGAAAGTTGATTCCGAATAGAGACAAGTTTTCTTCAGAAGCGGTGGATTTATCTGTGAAGACCAACGTCGTCCAGAACATGCCAAAAGCAAACAGTAAGAAGGGAAGAAAATAATAGACATAATGTTTCTTCTTGAATGTGCCGAACCAAAAGGTGACGACCATCGTCCCACAAATATAGATCAACGGCGTGACAGGGTCGAACAGGAACGCTAATAGAAAGACGAGGCCGATGATCGTCAGGGCCTTCACGGTCGGATTCAAGTCATGTAGAAACATAGGGTTGCTCCTTGTGCTTGATGGTTCGTTTCCACTGCTCCCTTGGCGGTAGTTCCAAATGGAAGCTTGCTAGATTGTCATGCGCCCACAGTTTTTCTGGTCGATCGTTAAAGGCGAGTCTTCCTTCTTTTATCACGAGCACCCTGTCCGCATAACGGTCGACGAGTTCCATGTCGTGCGTGATCATCACAATGGTTATGCCGTTGTCGTGCTTTTGTTCCAGCAGTGCCATCAATTCCGCTGTCGATCTCTCGTCTTGCCCGAATGTAGGTTCATCGAGAAAAAGCAGGCGTTGTTGGTCGACGATCATCGTGGCGACACTCAACCGTCGTTTTTGCCCCTGACTGAGAAGGAAAGGATGCTGATGTTCCATTCCCTCTAACCGGCAGAAAGCGAGCGTTTCTTGGACAAGGGTCTGCTGTTCTTCCTCTGCAATGCCACTGTGCCTCAGACTGAAAGCCACTTCGTCATATACCGAATCGGCGATGAATTGATGTTCCGGGTTCTGAAAAACGTAGCCGATTTCTTTCCGCAATGCTTGTTGTGCCCACTTCTTTAACGGTCGACCTTTCAAAAATACGGTGCCGCTACTTGGTTTTTGGATGCCTGCCAGTATTTTGGACAGCGATGATTTTCCGCTGCCGTTCTCTCCGGCAATCGCGATCCACTCCCCTTCATGAATGGTGACATCGACGTCATGTATAATCGATTTCCAGGTCGCATGCTTCATGCTGACCAAGGCATCTCCCTTTGCTTTTTCCAAAAAGGTCTCCTCTTGTAAGGAGGGGGGATCGGGTAAATCTGTGACAAAAAGGGGATGAGGCGGCTGGCGATGTTCCTCTAGAGACGTCCTTGTTGCAAATGGGAGGCGGATGCCCATCGTATCGAGCTTTGCTGCATGGAACTGTAAATGGTGATGCAGCGGGCCATCGTGGTTGATGGTGCCGTTTTCGCTGAACACGATCACCCTTTCCAAAAAGGTCAGCCAGCCTTCCAATTTGTGCTCAATGACGAGTAACGTGAAGCCGAGCTTTTGTTTCAAATGCTTCAATAAATCGATGAAGTCTCGTGTGGCAACGGGATCCAAGTTGGCAGTCGGCTCATCAAGGATCAACACTTCGGGCTCCATCGCGAGAATACAGGCGAGGGCGACTTTTTGTTTTTGACCACCCGATAAATCGGAAATCTTCGCAAGCTTGTGATCCGTCATCCCCACCCACTGCAACGCTTGATCCACCTTCTCCACCATCGCCTTATGAGGAATGTTCAAGTTTTCGAGACCGAAGGCAATTTCATCTTCCACGGTGATCATACAAAACTGTGTATCTGGATCTTGGAAGACGACCCCGACTTTCCGGGCGATTTCCCCTGGTTGATAGTCGGTGGTGTTCTGCCCATCGATATAAACGTTTCCTGTTAATGACCCATCCAGTTCGCGTGGAAAAAGGCCGTTCAAACAGTGTGTGAGCGAACTTTTCCCTGAACCGCTCGGACCGAGGAGGAGAACCGCCTCGCCCTGTTCGATAAGGATGTTGATATCTTGAAGGACTGGCGATTGTTGCTCCTCATAGGTAACGGTGAGGTTTTCTGTACGTAAGATGGGGTTCCTCATGCGGCCCGCTTCTTCCGGTATTCTTTACCGAGAGCGAAGCTTGATAGGACGCCTGTTTTGGCGAGTGCATCACTCAATGCTTTTCCTATGACTCCTGAAATGAGGGCTCCACTGATGATGCGGGCGATGAACATGGCGATCACGTATCCTGTGCTTAAGGCGGCAAAACCTGAGAGGAAGTAGCCCCACACGAAACTGAACACGGCAGCCATCACACCCGCGAGCATGAGCGTGAATAGGTCGTAGCGTTTATACCGGGTCATCGCAAAAGCGGATTCTGCGCCGAGCCCTTGAATCATGCCGGATACCAACAGCATGGGCCCCACGGCATTGCCGAGTAAAACCTCCACTGCGGCCGCAATCGTTTCGGATAAAAACGCAGCCCCTGGTTTGCGGATGATATACGCGGCGATGATCGAGACGATGAACCAGATGCCGAATATGAGGTCGTAGCCGATGGGGCCTAAGAACCCGACTAGGATTTTTCCAACCGGTAGAAAAGCGAGATACACGATCGCGAACACGACCGACAACACGGACATGACGACGACTTCTTTCAACTTCCAATGGTTCATGATTGTTTCTCCTTATGGGTCGGACTGTTGGCCGAAATGGTGACCGTCATGACGGTATGAGACGATCCGCTATTCTCGGTTTCTCTGAAAACATCTTCAAGGCCGGTGAAAATGGCATTGGTATCACCTTCTAGACGGGTCGAGTAGTGAGCAGGGGAGACGGTGACACCTTTTTCTTTCATCGCTTCGATTTGACTGTAAATCGTGTCCATGTAATCTCCGCCACCCATCGGATAAAGCGAAAACTTAGCGGCGCTGTATTGTTGGATGTCGCTTGTGTCCTTTTCATTCAAGCGTTCTGTAGTCTCCTCCATGTACACATCTCCAGAAGAATCCCCCGGGCAGCCAATCGAAAACGTACCTTGGAACGCTACGTGGACGTCGGTTTTCGCGATATGCAACAGGATCGCTTTTGTCACATCAAACACGTGCTCCATACGTCCGCGGACGGTGGTCGTCACGTCATCAGTCTTCATCCAGACGTTCGATGTGTCCACTTCCTGCAGGCTCCCTTTGATATACGACACGAATTGGTCGGACATGGGGTGCACAGAGAACGAGCACCCTGCAATACGAGAATTTCCACACTGATTTTCCATTTTGTATTCCTCCTTTTTTTGAGCACAAAAAAACTGCATCCCATGGGAATGCAGTCGATCAATCGATAAAGGAAGAACCGAGGTGGTTCTCGTGAAAGACGACCGCACTTCCCCACGCTAGTATTATCTAGTTCGGGTTCGAAGGGTCGGAATATTTTCCTCTCAGCCGCTTGAAGCAGCTCCCCTAGTGCTGAACGTGTATGCAGTTATTGTGCTTTGAATTTATAGTAACGGAGATGGTGAGATTTGTAAACGGTCTTTATTTGCAAAAGCTTTACCTGGGAATCTTGGGCAATCTCGGTTCTGTAAGACAGAAAGACTGTAAAGAGAGTCGCCAAGCTGTCAGGTTAGGAGATTCCTTTTTTCCAAATATTTGTTAGTATGAAGGCATGTTATTCACACGCTAAGGAGGGAGGGGGAACGAATGAGAATCAAGGTACTGATCATGGCATTTCTCTTTCTGGTAGGCTGTCAATCAAACCCACCGGAGCCTGAGTTTACGATCGGGAACGTGTATCCGATCCAGATGACACCAGGCAAATCATATTATTTGGTGACTTCATTCGAATGGGAAGGAGAGAAGGAAACGACACTACGATCAATAAACATTGTTGGTGGTGCGTCTTTCCAGCCTGCTTTTTATATAGGGGAAGAAACGAAAAAGACGGGAATCTATACGAGAGAGAAGATCGGTGAGAAAACAGCTGTGGAGGGGTACACGCTTGAAGAGAAGCAGACGCTGATTATGGAATGGACGATGCCGGAATCCGTTACAGATAAGTCTTCCAAACTCCAGTTCATTTATGAAATCGACGGGCAGGAGTATCAAAAGGAAGTAGAATGGGATACGTTGACGGAATTGATGAGCAGTGAAAGGCTTGTTGATTCGAACGAAGCGAAACCGCTCGAAGAAAAACCTTCATTCTCGCTGACTGAAAGCAACGAGCAGGTTCCTTTTCAAGTTGTCTCAGAATGTTGGGTGGAAAACTGTGAAGAAGCGTCTTCTTTTCTAGCAGAACCAGTGATCGAAGCGGAGGTTGAAGAGCTGACGTCCGAGCTAGAACCACGTCCTGTCTCGTCTGGTTCGTTTGTCGAGGTAGAAGTGGAGGGAGAAGAGCCGGATGAAATCGTCTATCATAGACAGGTGGACTCCATTTTCATAGAAGAGCGTCTTCAGGAGAACATCATTGAGCTTCAGAAGCGTGGAACGCACCAGTTCTTGTTTACCGCTATTTGGTACGATGAGTCGGGACTTTTTCAAGGTTCGAAAACGGTTGGGGTCGTCTTTGATGTCGGTAATTGAATCGTTGTTGCGTGTATAGGTGGGGTCAACACGCAACCTCTGGTAAAGACAAACGGTAATAAAATCCCCGTATAACAAGGTCGTCCGTCATTTGGACGATCTTTTTGTATGAAAGATACATAAAATCGAAAGCCAAAACCTTCTTACGATTGTCTAATTCGTGTCAGTAAAAACAGAGAGAGGGTCAGCTAATCATGAAACGTTTAGTCAAAAAAGCGCAGAAAGGAAATGATCAAGCCTTTCTTCAGTTATTTCAACACTATGAACAAGATGTGTACCGCATGGCCTACGTCTATGTAAAAAATCAAGAAGATGCATTGGACATTGTTCAGGAAGTCGCGTATCAATCTTATAAAAAAATCGACACGTTAAAGCAACCAGAGTATATCAAGACGTGGCTGATCCGAATTACTATCAATTGCGCCACGAATCTCCTACGTAAAAATAAAAAAGTCGTCCATTTACAGACACAGCATGAGAAGTATATGGGAACAGAAGAAATCGATCTATCATTATCAATATCACTTCGAGACGTCATGGAAAAATTGGAAGTGGACGAAAAAAGCATCGTGCTCCTTCGTTTCTACCATCATTACACGTTTCAAGAGGTGGCCGACCTTCTTGATCTTCCAATAGGTACAGCTAAGACGATTTTGTACAGAGCTTTGAGGAAACTTCGATATGAGTTGAAGGAGAGTGAATGGTATGAACAATAAGTGGAAAGAAGAATTCGACAGCATAGAAATTCCAGAGGAACTGCACAACAGAGCGAAAGCGGGTGTGAAACGTGCGAAGAATGAGGGGAAACGGCAGAACGGTTGGAAGAAGCCGGTTGTAGCGGCTGGTCTTTTTCTGGGGCTTACTTCAGTCACGCTTGGCTTCTCGTTCCCATCGACTGCCGGACAAATTCCGATCGTGGGAAACATCTTCGAAGAAATGAGTGACAGCTTCACCGTATTCGATACGTACAAGCCTTTTTCAACAGAGCTGAACAATGTGGAAGAGAGCAATGGCATTCAAGTGACACTGAACGATGCCATTTTCGATGGAAAAACGCTTACGTTAACGTATTCAATCATGACGGAACAAGATTTGGGAAGTGGTCTTATCATGAAGGATTCGTTATCCATTAGAGGGGTCAGTAGTTTAGGTGGATCTTCCAAAATTGATCAAGTAGAAGAGAACGCTTATGTTGGATTGATGACGATGACGAATGTAGACGAAGAAGCGATTCAAACGGCCAAAGTTAACTGGAATATTGATCAGTTCTCTGGTGGGGATACACAAGAGACGATAGATGGAAACTGGGACTTTAGCTTCAAACTTGAGTCGACAGACTATCAAGTGCAGGAAGTGATGGAAAAGGTAGAGCAAGACGACGTACAAGTAACCGTTGAGACATTAATGATGAACCCGATGTCCTTTTCTCTCAGGTACACTCAGACAATTTCAGAAGAAGTGGACAGTCACTGGAATGAGGTCGACGTCGATCTGATCGTACAGGACGATCTTGGCAATGTCTATGGTGGAGAAGGAAATGGTGGTACGGAAGATGGACGCACTTCGACATGGAGTAAAACATTTAAAGCTGTACATCCAGACGCAAGCAAATTGATAGTTACTCCACAAGTCTCTTTACAAAACTCGGAAAGAAGTGGTGGTTCTGTAAACGCGGATACGGGCGAGGAGATTTCAAGTTATTCTGAATCATCCAGTGAAGACCCTTTACCTGACCGGAGTTTTGATTTAGAAGATATTGTGATTGAATTGACAGAAGATCCTTCCTCTTGATGAGGGGAGACTAACCTCAAAGGATGATTGCTTAACTACAAAAAAGTGCCTGTTCCCATACGTTAGGGACAGGCACTTTTTTCATATCATCACATGTCTATTTCTCACTCATCCGCTACTTCAATTTTCACGGTTTCCTCTTTGGTTGTGGTTTCGAATACGACTTCCCATTGATCACTTTCTTCGTCGTACTCTATTTCTTTTACATTAAAATATTCTCCTCGGTGAGCGGGTGTTTTAACCTCTTCTTTGGCTTGAGCGACTGCTGATTTAATCACTTCAGAACTTTTCAAGTCAGCATCCTCAGGTTGAGCGTCTTCTAGAATTTCCGTTTCCCTTGCTCCCGCTTGTGCAGGAAAAGACTCCATCACATTCGTATACGAAACTTGAACATAATCGCCTACCTCTACTACCTCTGGTCGATTACTGAACCAAATCATATCGACAAGCATTTCATCTTCTCTAACCTCCGTCACATAACCTTTTAACTGATTCGGTGCGTTGACTTGGATGGCGGTTTTCACTTCCGAGTTTTCATTCAGATAGCTGAGTTCTTCTTCCGTCAATGGTTCCGTCACATCAAGGTTCAACTGTTTTGAAGGCGTACATGTCCCAAAGCTCCATAATTTATTTTTTATAGTAGAACCGTCTATTACTTTCGATAAGGCATCGTGTTGGTGTCAGAGCTCCGTTGCCGACATCTCAACTTCTTCTATTTGAACCGCATCCTCATTAAATACTTCTTTGATTTCATCCGCTGTTTTTACAAAAGCTTCTTTCACTTCGAGCTCTTCTTCTGTCAACTGCTCTTTGAACTGAAGAATGATGGTCCCTTTCACCATGTACATGTCACCAATGTTCATTAAATCCTCAAAGTTGTAGCCTTCTTCAGCAGTGCCTTTTCGTAAAAACTCCTGACGTTCCCCTTGGAGCGAGGCCACTTCAAGCACCATGGGGTTGCGTTCCTTTTCTTCTTCTGAGATTCGGTCCACATCATAAAGCTTTTGCTCTTCCTCTGATAAATCACTGAATGTCTGCCCCTCATAGTCTGGTTCTGGACATGACTCGACAAGCATGTCATAGCTGTCTAAACGATCGGCACTCGCTGGCTCTTTCTTTGGTTCAGGTTGTCCGGTCTGTCCGCATGCTGATAGGAATAGTACGCATAAGAATGAGATGCTTATTATTTTTTTCATCTACTCCGCCCCCTTGTTGTTAGATTAGTCGTTGGAAATGGTAGAGAGTTACAGATTATTTAGTAAGAAGTAATATTAGAAAAATGAGTGGCGCGGTTTTCACGGCTTTTCTTTTGAAAAATAAGTTTCAGCATCAAAAAAATAGTTTATTAATAAATGAATACAGTAATTTTTCAGAGGGAGGTCATGCAATGGATTCTGCACAAGCACAGCAGAAATACAGTGACTCAAGCCAGCAGTCCCGTGAGGAATACGTTGATCATAAGATGAACAGCCACTCTCAATTTTATAAGAAAAGCTATAAAATCTTGTACACCATAAATGACTTCACATTGGGGTTATGGTTTTTGATTGGAAGTGTATTTTTCTACTTTGAATCATTGAAAACATGGGGTGTGACTCTTTTTGTCCTTGCGAGTCTGCAGTTTGTCATAAAACCGACAATCCGCCTTGTCCACGAGGTTAACGCCCGCAAGCATTATGGGAATGAATATGATCAAAAGCATCAGTGAAGAACAATGCTCGGGCCTGGCGCATTGTTCTTTTTTTAAAAGTAAGAAAGTGAAGAAAAGTGCCTGATTCCGACTGCGGTAATGATTTAACTGGGGGTCAGGCGCAAGCAATCATTGTAAAATACGTGGCAGAGATCTTTTATTATGGTAAAACGGTCGGTCTCAGTCGCTTGTCGTATTTAATGTTTGGTGAGATATTTCGAAATTGAGTCTTCCAGTATAGGGCAGTATTGTTGAAGACTCAGTTTCGAGATAACAAGAATAAATGGATGATTTTTGAAACTTATTTTGGGTTTAATCGTACATTTTATTAACTAACAAATATATCTATGTTGCTAATCGTGACTGAAACGTATTAGTAGTAACCTAAAATAATGGGAGGGATAGTATTGTCAGTTCTGATTCCTACGTTAGTAATCATTAGTGGTTCAATAGCAGCTGTTTTTGGTTTCTATATTATGTTTAAGTTCTATAAGAAAATATCAGCAAAGTGATATTAAGCAATAGGGGGCATTAGTTCAAATTAAATTTGAATATATCTCGACTTCAAGTCTTCAAGTAAAGGGGTCTGTTAGGGATAAGACGCATTATGTGTAGTGAATTAAAAAGCTCTCTGGAATAGGAGAGCTTGATTCATGCTATTCAGTGAAAAATTCTTCTAATTCATTTAGTTTGTATGTTTTTAGTTGTATACCAGAATTATCAAGAACCATGAATAGTGGATGATTTTCAATGTTGAAAACATCATCATACTTATACTCACTATTATTTTCGTTGTTATAACGAAAATTAACTGATATAAACTTCGACTTTTTTTGTGAACCCATGATTTCCATTGCTTTCTCGTAGTATTCAGTATTAGAAGGGTTTTTATTAGTGAAAATCGAGATAGCATAACGCCCTTCTTCTTTTGGTTTCAACTCTTCTATGACTTTTTCTTTTTCAGATGAGCACCCAACAATTACTAGACTTAATATTAGAACAGTCACAATTCTTTTCATAGAAATACTCTCCTAGTAAAAATCGAATTTGATCAAGAGTATAACATTCATTAGTAAATTTCACATCGCGAAGAAAATCAGGCGCAAGGTGTACAAAAATAGAGCCATAGACTTATGACTCTTGATCCTGGTTGATATCAATTAACTTTTGTAACTGGATAACTATAAAGAACAGTAGGATTACAACTAGTCCTAGTAATGATCCTAGAGGACCTAAAATAATAAAACCGATTACACCACCAACACACATCAATAAAAACAACGTGAATAATAAATCGTTCATTATATCCCTCCGATCGAAGATTAGCATAGAGGAGTTATTAAATAAAGATTTACAGGAGGGTTTGTGTTATAGAAAGGTGTTACGTATCACGATGATTATGCGTAACATATCCTATATTCGAGAGTTCAATAAACATGGGCGTTTCTTAGAAGAGTGGTGGTCCTTTTGACACAATTGAAGTAACTAGACGAAATGGTGGGGGAATATTACTTTGGTTACAAAGATAACACCTGTATAAAGAGGGGTAATTAAAAAATGAATATAGTAGAACAATGGAAAACGGAAGATAGTGATTTTATTAGGAAAAAAGTTATTGAGCACAATATGAAACAGCTTCCTGACGAACTTAAAACTCCAAATGAAAATATTAGCTTTGTACTTAAGGATGCCAATGGAAATATAAGTGGTGGAATTACAGCAAACATGTTCTGGCATCATATGCACATCGAGTTTTTATGGGTAGATGAAAAGCTTAGAGGAGAAGGTTATGGTCGTCTTCTTCTAGAAAAGATTGAGCATTTTGCAATAGAGAAAGGGTGCAGGTTTGTTTATTTAGATACATTTAGCTTTCAAGCTCCTGAGTTCTATAAACAGAACGGATATGAGGTTTTTGGTACTATAGAGGACCACCCGAAGGGGTTTAATCAGTATTTTTTACATAAAAGGTTCGATGAATAGTCTTTAGATGGATGTTATATTAACATTAATATCTCGAATACAAATCTTCAACTAACGGGGGCTTTCATTTAATATGAGTAGTCTCAATGTAGCGGAACTACTCTGTTCATTTAGCCACTTTGAATGAGTTAGGGGGTCATAAATTGGGAAAGCTTATTATCATTTTAGTATTCGTTGCTTTATATGTCCTTGGTATGTGGTTAAGTATCATTTCATTTAAACAAAAGAAATACTTAGGTTATCTTACAACTTTTCTTCTCCCATTTATCATAGGTTTCTTATTTGGTTCAATATCTGTACTTTATATTTCACCAGCCTTATTGGTTAGCTTAATAATTTATCACTTTTTCATGGAAAAAACTATAGAATCATAAATGTGTTTAACAAAGCACCTGGTTAATTTTATTGTTATTGGTTACAGAGTAATTATATCTTGAAGTCGAGTCTTAAACTATTTGGGGGCGATTATTCAATAGGTCGCAAATTAGGGTGTTTAGATCACTTAGGGGGAAGGAGTTGAACTTGTGCTTATTTTGCAGGAAGTTCGAGAAAATGAAGAGACTAAATTACATAACCTTATGCAATTTTATATTTATGAATTCAGCAAATATTTACCGGCAATAATGCTCGAAAATAACGGATCTTACAAACCGTTTGATTTAAAAAAATACTGGACTACTCATAACTACCATGCTTATTTCATTATGTTAGGCGATGAACTGATTGGATTTGCTCTTGTAGAAAGTGCTACTATTTCAAATCCTAATTCAATTCAGGAGTACTTTATTATGGCTAAACATAAAGGGAAGGGTTATGGAAAAGTGATTGCCAAAGAACTTTTCACTATGTTCCCAGGTGAATGGGAGATTACCCAGATAGAAAGTAATGAATGTGCACATGTTTTTTGAAAGGGTTGGTTAACGAAGTAAGTGGCGGAAATTTCAAAGAGCATTATAAGGAAGGAGTGTATGTCCAGACGTTTACTACATAGAATTGATTGAGTTAATAGGTTATCTCAATCTCAAGTCTTCATGTGTCGGGGGCGTATATTGAAGAACAAATGACATAAATAAGGTGGTTTTTCTCAGATGGCAATTCCAAAAAAGATACATATTATTGGCTCTGTCGGAAGTGGTAAAACGACTTTAGCAAGAGAATTATCGTCTAAGTTCGAAATTCCATATTACGAATTAGATAATGTAGTTTGGATAAGGCATAAATCTGGAGATATAAGAAGAACTGAACAGGAAAGAGATGAGTATCTAAATAGTATAATAAAATCTGAAAGTTGGATTATTGAAGGAGTCCACAATGAGGATTGGGTAAGTAGCAGTTTTCATACTGCAGAAATGATCATTTTTTTAGATACAAAATATTCAATAAGAACCTATCGTATAATAAAGAGGTTTATTAAACAAAAACTTCGATTGGAAAAATCAAATTACAAACCAACATTCGAAATGTTTCTTAAAATGTTTAAATGGAACCGATATTTCGAGAACGTGGGAAAAATTAATTTTTTCAACATCTATGGAATACATAAAGATAAAATAGAAGTTACTACAAGTGCAAAATTAATCAAGAAATTACTTAACTAAAGTCTGTGGTAGTTAAAAATTGTTCAGAGATATCTTGAATTCAAGTCTTCAAATATAGGGGGCGTTGCTTCAATAAGATGGTCGGTGTAGTCCAGGTTGAAATTTAAATAGGGGAGGGTTAATTATGTTCTTATTGGCAAGAACCGGTGGCTTATATGTGGGTGATGTAATTGTTCAATTGTTTTTCTTGCTTATTTTGGTTGCTGTAATCGTAGGGGTGATTACATTTGTTGTGAAGGCTAGAAAGAGAAATAAACAATTAAGTCGAATTGAAGAAAAAATAGACAAGCTTTCCCAAGGAGAAAAAAAGTGATCTGAACTCCATGAGCTATTAGGACTCATTTTTAATCGTTTTATCTCAATATCAAGTCTTATACAAACAATCAACGTGGTTGCGGAGCAGGTTTTGACATAAGAAATTTTGTAGGTAAGAAAAAAAGAAGTAGTAGGTGTTATTATTTGTTTCCAAACGTACCGATACATATAAAAAAGACTTTATGTTCATCTTGTACTTATTAGTTGGTACTATTCCCGCGGGTGTTTTAGGTTTGTTATTGGAAGATTGGTTATCAGAAAAATTGAAAGGAATTGTTCCAGTGGGTGTGGCATTACTAATCACAGGTATTGCTCTCTGGATTATTAGGAATTTCAAAGGTAGAAAAAGTGATAAAAGCCTCAACTTTCGAGATGCAATAATAGTTGGTTTCGCACAGGCTATTGCATTAATACCGGGTATAAGTAGATCGGGGGCTACAATTGTGGCTTCTATGGGTGTTGGAATGCAAAGGGATACTGCATTACGTTTTTCTTTTCTGTCTCGGCACCATCTTACTTAAAATCAACGATATATTCTTTGAGGGAGTGGTACTTCCTTATGCTGCCGCATTTATTTTGTCTCTTACATTTTCATACTTTTCCCTCAAATGGTTTATGGGTGTTATGGAACGAGGAAACCTAAAGTATTTTGCATACTACTGCTTTGGAGCAGGGTTATTAATCCTAATCATATTTTAAGTTCACTTGAAAAAATCTCGAGATCAAGCCATCAAGTAACGGAGCGAGGCTTAATAAAGCGATTTTTCTCCTGTAAAAAATTAGAGAGGTGTAATAGAATGTTACCATTTTTAGAAACAGAGCGTTTATTATTGAGAGCTTATGAATTAAAGGATGCTCGGCAAGCTCAAGTATTGGCTGGGGATAAAGATTTAGCAGAGACTACTTTTTTGCCTCATCCATATACTTTAGAAACTGCTGGAAATTGGATTTCAAGCCATCCTAAACTGATTGAAAACAGAGAAGCTTTTCCATTTGCAGTTATTCTTAAGGGCGAGGATCAACTTATAGGTACAATGACTCTTAGAGTTGATGATTTACATAACAAAGGCGAGCTAGCTTATTGGATTGGTAAAGATTACTGGAATAATGGTTATGCAACAGAGGCTTCTAAAATAGTTATCGATTTTGGGTTTAAGAAGCAAAATCTTAATCGAATATGGGCTCCAGTAATGACTAAAAATAAAGCTTCAGGAAAAGTAATGCAAAAAGTAGGATTAAAATATGAAGGAACGTTAAAACAAGATATTTTAAGATGGGATGAATATGAGGATGTTGATGTTTTCGGACTTCTAAAAGAAGATTATCTCGAAACTGAGTCTTCCGTATAAGGGGGCGATAGCTGCATATTGGCTATCCGGGCAGTTTAGACAATATAGGTAAGCGGGGTATTAGTTCAAGGAGGATATAATGCTGCGTAGAACTTTAATAAGTGGAATATCTGTTCTTGGTTTGTTATTGTGTCTAGGTTGTTCTTATGACGAGGATAACGTAAACATTGAAGGGATTACTGGTGAAATTGAAGAAATTAAGGAAGATTCATTCTTAATTCAAGGTAGTGATATTGAAGTAGACTTGAAATACACAAGTGATACAGTTTTCAACGGTAAAGAGCGTAGTAAATTTGTTATTGGAGATAAGGTTAAGACTTGGTACGCTAGCCAACCTCTTGAAAGTAATCCATTGCAAGCAACTGCGTCAAAAATAGAATTTATCGAGTAGAAATTAGTAATCCAGAGGCTGTATTAGAAAGTGTTTTATACAAAACATCTCGAAATCAAGTCTTCAAGTAATGGGGGCGTTTGCTTGATATTAACAATGGATAATTATCAGTAAGTAAATAAAATACAACCATTATGGAGGAGTGATTTAAGGTGGATCGAGTTGATGTAGCTTACGCCTTTATTTTTGATGAAATCAAAGAGAAGGTTTTGATGGTGAAGAATAAGGGGAGTGGTTGGTCTCTTCCTGGTGGTGCTGTTGAAAAAGGTGAAACATTTGAACAAGCTGCAATACGGGAGAGCAAGGAAGAAACTAATTTAACAATAGAAACTGAAAATATAGTTGCTGTTAATGAAGCGTTTTTTGAAAATAAGGGCCATCATGCTCTGTTCATTACTTACAAAGTGAAGATTGTAGAAGGTACTATACAAATATTACATAAAGATGAGATAGATGAAATTAAGTGGCTAGACAAAAATACCGCAAACAAACTAATGCCTTATCATAAAGGCGGCGTAGAAGGTTTACTTAGTTCATATGCTCCATATACATTCCAAGGTTAAAAGTTCTCTTGGTAGTTCGGATACAATATCTTGAAGGAGAGTCTTAAAGAATAAGGGGGCAAATCAGAAATAATGGTTTGTTCCTTATTGAACTAACGGAGCAGTTTAGTGAAGGAAGAGTTGTTCTTTTACTTATAGTGTAATGGTTTTATAATTTATTTAAAAGGATGAGGTCAATGAGTGAGATAACCTTTGAAAGTGATATTCTCTATTCCCAAATAGCTGTATTTCAGTATGGTTTAGAAAATCCCTTCAATGACTGGAATGATACTCATGTTAATCAAGGTTTTGCTTGGAGAAAAGGTTCTGTATCTTTTGGAACTATGTCTGATGATGAAGAATGCAAAATTACCGTGAGAGTTAGTGATGTTAAAGAAGTCGATACAGATGCTATTAGGGCAATTACTGTCCCTTTTTATATCAGTAACAAAGGGATTGAAGTTGGTTCTATTATCGAAACAAAAGCGATTGATATTGAACAAGGAATGTATGAGTTGCTTTTTACCGTACAACGATTAGGAAATGGGTTGGATCATTACACATTTTCTTTCATGAAAAATGATAATCCTTTGGCGAAAATTATTAAGGCCGATGAAGAACTAAATCCACCTTCAGTGTTAGTGATGAACGCTGAACCAGCAATATAAGAAAGTCTTATTCAATAATAGGGGGCGTTTCTCTAATATAGAGAAGCGTCTTTTTTAGTCGTTCAAACTCATATGATACGCTAATATTACTAGAAATTTTTTAATGAAAAGTGACCTCATCAATTCAACAGCTTGAGTATATAGTACATTTGATGTTCAAAAAATAAAAGGGGAGGGGGACTACTTGTGAAAAATACAACACAAATGACCAAGCACTTACTGATACTACTCTTTGCTTTTATACTTATAGGATGTAGCAATGAATCACCGGAAGAGGCCATAAATAATGGTTGGTCTAGTGAAATACAAGTAAATGATATCATTTCTAGACAAAAAACAGATGATGGAAGAGTCGTTCTTTTTACTGCCCAAGGAACAGATGAGGGTGACAGGTTTGAAAAAGTAGGATTCGCATTACTAAAGCGGCAGAGTAATCAAGATTGGGAATTCATTGTTTCTAATATGACTGCCATCACTGATGACTCCCATAGTACAAGACACAGCGTATTACATTACGAAACAGATGATGGAAATGTAAAGAAGCTGCCTATAGCGTTCGGACACTTAAAAAATAAAAATATAACGACTGTAACAGCAGAGGTGAACGGCAAGATAAAAGAAATCGAAATAATAGACACTAAATCAGGCCGATATTTCTATCAAGTGAATGCATGGGGGCCTATAGAATTTTTAAATAGTAATGGAGAGGTTATGGATCAATACGGCATATAGAAGTTTGTATTTGGTACCATGATTTCAAATCTCTATATAACTGGGGTGTTAATATAAAACGGGAAGTCGTATTATTTACATTAATCGCTGTAATAGTTATTTTAGTTGGCTGTAATAAATCAGAGGAAGGCCCCTATGAAGGGATTTTGATGGTTAATGGAGAGAAGTACACGTGGCAAGGTGAAATTGAAAAGGATGAGTTTACAATTGGAGAAAAAGTAGGGGAAGTTGAAAAGAAGGTTGAGAAAGAAGTCATGCCAAAAACAAATTTCTCATCAAATATCTTAGAAGTAGGAGAAGAAATCTATATAGCAGCAGAGAGTAAGAAAGTAATGATGATAAAAAGAGAAGACGAGAGTTACTATAAGTTTACAGCAGAAAGTTACTTCAAAGGTGATGGTTAAAGGGACATTACTGTACATTTTTTCCCTTGCAGGATGAAATAAGAGAGTGGTTTCAAACAAGATAAGTGGAAAGGAAGTGCAGACATGAAGAAGTTACAGGAGTTTTCTAAGCACTATCAAGAAGACATGAACTGGCAGGTCAAGCAGGATAGCTATGACATGACAAAATCATCGTTGCTGAATAATTACATGATGCTGACGACGGAGGTCGCCGAAGTAGCGGAAGAGTTTCGGACCGCGTTCAACCAGACGAATACATACATCAACGAGGGCATGGATGAGGACGAGGCTTTTGAGAAGGCGAAGGAAGAAATCAAGGAGGATCTCGGCCGTGAGTTTGCCGACTGCTTGGCATACATAACGAAAATGGCGAACTACTTTGAGATCGATCTTGAGGACAGCTTTTACTCGAAAATGGAGGAAGTGAAGAATCGGAAGAATAAGGACGTCGGGATTGTACAAAAGTAAAGAAAACAAGAGTCGCCCGGCATATGCGCGAGCGGCTCTTGTTTTACATAGATTTCGATTATAATTTGTCCGGCAGTTGATGTAGGGTTTCGATCATCAGATCCAGCTTACCCTCGACGCGGTGCAGCAAGTAGAAGGTGACCGCGATCGGGAAGCCGACATCTGTGATAAACGTAAACCACATATCCATCCTCTCCACCTCATTTCTTTTGATTAAAAAAGCCGCTATGCTCTTCACATAGCGACCTCGTCTTTATAGTTCTACATCAAAGACATTGCGTTCGACGATGCGGGCTTCTTTCTTTGCGACAAGGTTGCCACCGCTTGAGTAGAAGCAGTCTTCCTGGATGATCGCATCCATCGCCGCATTGACCAAGGCTGGATCAGCGGGTTCGACAGGTTGATCGAGTGAAATCGTGACGGTTTTGTTATCCTCATTCAAAAATTTCAATTCGAGCTTTTTCATTAGTTATCCTCCTTTGTTTGTTTACGCTTCGTAAATCATGAATTCATCGTTACGCTCTATTGTAGACAAGACAAGCTGTTGAAGTGGTTCCAGAGCAGCAGCTACAGTGTGCAACTGTTCAGATGTTGCAGTTGTTTTCACGTTGTTGAAAGACTTTGTTCGATAAACGGCTTTTCCTTCTAGGTCGATGCCATCTTCAAAAATCAACTGAAGCTGGCTGTCGATCATTTCTGCGTTTACGGCCATCGTGATCACCTCCTTTCACTTCTATAATCGAAGCGGACGCTCTGGAGGTGTCATGGTTTTTCATCTTTTTCTGCAGGAGGCTATAGGACAAGCACGATATCGGATAATTCCGCTTCCCTATGGTAAAATATGAGGGTTCATACGTCGCAGCAAGAAGGGAGCATCCGTTATGGTCCATATAGCCAAACGTGGGTACACCTTTTTTATCAGTTTATATGTCATCATGCATTTTATCGTTTATTTCATAGGGGGAGATTCGTTATCGACGACTCTCTCGTTATTCGGACTCGCCGCCTTTGCGATCGGGTTCTTCTTTTTACCGGTCAAACAGGCGTCGATCTCACTTCTCTTATTAGTCATCGCGCTGATTGTGCACCTGACAGCAGGCACGTCCCTCATTGAAGGGGCGGTGTCCGGGTTTACGGTCATGAGTGGGTTGATTGCGCTCTTATTGATTGTCCCGACCATCAGCTGGGTGCTGGAGGAGAAGCCTTATATCGAATCGGTCATCAACTTCGCGCAGAACTTGCTGAATACAAGCCGCAAGTTCTATTTCGGGATGATGGTCATCACTCAAATCATTTCCTACTTCCTTTTATTCGGATCGATTCCGATGGTGTACGGGATGATCAACGACTTCCTTAGCAATGAAAAGGGGGAGGCGTGGGAGAACTATAAAGGGACGGCGATGCTTCGTGCCTTCTCGCTGACCACAATGTGGGTCGTAAGCATTCCGAGCTTTATTTTTGCCGTGGACGCGCTCGGCGCTTCCTTGTCGCTATCGATCTTGCAAGGGTTCTTCATTTCATTTGCCGGGATTTTGTTAGCGACGCTGTTCTCCTATTATCAGGAGCGCCATTACGGCGTCGATTTGACGGAGGGCATACAGAAGGAATTGAAAAAGGTTGCCGATCAGAAGAAAAACGAGACGAGAGGCAATCGCGACGCGCTCGAATTCGGCTTTCTTTTCGTCACGTTATTCGGGTCGATTTTCTTATTGAATGCGTTCTGGAGTGCGGAGTTATTGTTCATCATTCCGATCGTCATCGTCGGATGGGTGCTGCTCAACTTTTTAATTCGAGGAAGAGGCAGCGCGATTATCGAGAATGGAAGAGTCTACTTATCGAAAAGCATCCCGAACAAAGCGCAGCAGTTCTCGATTCTGCTTGCCGCCGGGTTCTTGATCAACGCCGTCAATCAGTCAGGCTATGGTAAATACATTATCGACGGCTTGTTCTATATGACGGACGCCGTACCGTTCCTGAACTTCTTATACGTGCTGCCGTTTGTAGTAATCGTTCTCGGCTTCATCGGACTCGGACCGCTGACGGTCATCGTACTCGTTTCAGGGATCCTGCAGGGAGTAGAGCTTCCATATCCGCCAGAAATCGTCGTGCTCGGGATTACGTCCGGAAGCGTGATTTCCATTATGCTATCACCGCTGATTCTACCGTCGATCATCTTGAGTTCGGTAAATGGGGTGAGCATCGTGAAGAATGGCTTGTTGTTCAACTATAAATACGCGATTGCGTTCTATGTGATGGTGCAGATCTATTTGCAGCTGTTTGTGGTGTTCTTTCTTTGAGCGTGGGGACGGTTCTCTTGTTTGCGAACAAGAGAACCGTCCCTTTGTTTGGTTACATGACGTTTTAGTAGTGGGAATAGTTTAGAAACGGTCTTTAAGGAGCTACTAATGCCGGTTTCTTATACAGAGGTGTTTATGAAATGGTCTTTAACATCATTTTAAGACGTTATTGCCTTTCCATTCGTCACAAAACAGCTTTAATCGATCGTTCTGAGCGAAAGTGCTCGCCCCCGATAATTTCCAAACAAGAGAACCGTCCCCTTGTTATTTAAATTTTTTGATAATAATGGTACACTTATAGGAGACTAAAATATACTAGAAGAGATGTGCATTCAGACTGATTTATGTAAGCGTCACCAACCGTGGCGGGCCATCTTTTCTGCCATATAGGGAGAATGAAAGGGAATGAGTAAAAGTTATACGAAAACAGACGTTATCTTAATTGGCGCAGGGATCATGAGTGCAACCTTGGGATCTCTGCTGAAGGAACTGGCACCTGATTGGAACGTTCGTGTCTTTGAAAGTTTGGAAAAAGCGGGAGAAGAGAGTTCGAACGTGTGGAATAACGCGGGCACAGGCCACGCGGCGCTATGTGAGCTGAACTATACGAGTGAACGTTCAGATGGCACGATCGACATGAGCAAAGCGATCAAAGTCAACGAGCAGTTCCAGGTGTCGCAGCAATTCTGGTCGTACCTTGTGAACAGCGATAAAATCCAAAACCCTCGTGAATTCATCACACCGTTGCCGCATATGAGTTTCGTTCAAGGCGAGCAAAACGTGGCGTTTTTGCGTAAGCGTTATCAAACGATGTCGGATCATCCGTTGTTCCAGGATATGGAGTTCTCCGATAGCATGGAGCAGCTGAAGCAGTGGATTCCGTTGATGACGAAGGAACGCGCTTCGGAGGAACCGATTGCGGCTACGAAAATTGATAATGGGACAGACGTCAACTTCGGTGCGTTGACGCGTAAGATGTTCGACCATTTAGAGGCGAACAATCTTGAAGTGAACTACAAGCATAGTGTCGAGGATATCAAACAGAACAGTGACGGTTCGTGGGAAGTGAAAGTCCATGACCAGGAGAACGGACGGATCGAGTACCATCAGTCCGACTTCGTGTTCATCGGTGGCGGCGGTGGAAGTCTTCACTTGCTGCAAAAAACCGGAATTCCTGAATCGAAACGCATTGGCGGGTTCCCTGTCAGTGGCTTATTTATGGTGTGTAACAATCCAGAAGTGATCGAGCAGCACCATGCCAAAGTGTACGGCAAAGCCAAAGTAGGCGCGCCTCCGATGTCGGTGCCGCACCTGGATACACGCTTCATCGATGACAAGAAGTCGTTATTGTTCGGACCGTTTGCCGGTTTTTCACCGAAGTTCTTGAAGACCGGATCACTGCTTGATCTGATCACGTCTGTGAAAAGCGATAATCTCGTAACAATGTCCGCAGCCGGCGTGAAAAACATGTCGCTAACGAAATATTTGATTGAACAAGTCATTTCGTCGAAAGAACAGCGTATGGAAGAATTGCGCGAGTTCATTCCTGATGCGAAAAGCGAAGACTGGGGTCTCGTCACTGCCGGTCAGCGCGTGCAAGTCATCAAAGATACCGAAGACGGAAAAGGAACGCTTCAGTTCGGTACCGAAGTCGTTCACTCCGCCGACGGCACGATTGCCGCCTTGCTAGGCGCATCGCCGGGTGCCTCGACCGCTGTTCACGTCATGCTGGAAGTCATCGAGAAATGCTTCCCAGAGCAAGCGAAAGAGTGGGAGCCTCAAATTCGTGAAATGATTCCGTCTTACGGTAAATCTCTGGCTGAGCACCCTGAGCTGCTGAGAGAAATCAAGAAGTCGACAGCGGAAGCGCTGGATTTGATTGAGAAGGAATATGCGAATAGCTGAATGAGATAGCGCCTCCGGTCCTGAAGTGGATCGGAGGCGTTTTTTTGAGTGTCATGTTGATGCTTTTTTGGCTTAGGGAACAATAATGGGAGGTTCGGGAACAATCCTTCGTTGATCGGGAACAATCACCGTGCGTTAGGGAACAATCCACCCACGAACGGGAACAATCACCTCACGTTACGGAACAATCCACTTGGCATAGTAGTTCCCTCCAAGTAGATTCTAGTCGTTGATTAAACCTCTTTGATATTCTGCAATACTCGTATATTCGTTGTGTAATGTTCTCGATAGATTGATGAAAATCGGAAGCAGTTGTCGGTATTCTTTGGTGGCTTCTTCATTCGGTGAATGCTTGTACGTGCTGCCGATCATGTCTGATGCGACATCGAATGAATCGACTTTACCGGTTGCATAGAGTCCTAGAATACAAGCGCCGAGGCACGAGCTTTCGTAGCTTTCCGGCACGACGACGTCGGACTCGAAAATGTCGGACATCATCTGTCTCCACACTTCGGATCTGGCGAAGCCGCCTGTCGCTTGAATGCGTGTGACCGGACTTTCCATACATTCGGTTAAGGCTAAAAATACAGTGTACAAGTTGTAAATGACACCTTCTAAAGCGGCGCGGATCATATGTTCTTTTTTGTGGGTCATCGTTAACCCGAAGAAAGATCCGCGCACATCCGGATTCCAAAGCGGCGCTCGTTCACCCGCAAGGTACGGGTGGAAAATCAGGCCGTCAGAGCCCGGGCGGACGCCTTCAGCGATCTTCGTCAACACTTCATACGGGTCGATGCCTAATCGGTTGGCCGTCTCCATTTCCGCTGAGGCAAATTCATCGCGGATCCAGCGAAGGATCATACCGCCGTTGTTGACGGGACCGCCGATCACCCAGTGGTCTTCGGTTAACGCGTAACAAAACGTCCGGCCTTTTTCATCGGTTTGCGGCTTTTGGATGATCGTCCGAATCGCGCCACTTGTTCCGATCGTGACGGCGATTTCGCCTTCTTTGATGGCGTTCACTCCAAGGTTTGAGAGCACACCGTCACTCGCTCCGATGACAAAAGGTGTCTCGGGATCGAGGCCGATCTGATCCGCTAATGCTGCGTCACAACCCGTAAATGTTTTCGTTGTGGAAACGAGTTCAGACAGCTTGTCACGTGAGATGCTGGCAATCGAGAGCGCTTCTGAGTCCCAGTCGAGTTTTTCAAGATCCATCATCCCCATCGCAGAAGCGATCGAATGATCGACGACGTACTCACCGAAGAATCGGTGGAAGACGAATTCTTTAATGCCGATATATTTCTTCGTCTTGGAATCGATCCCAGACTCACCTCGCACGAGCCACGTAATCTTGCTAAGTGGCGACATCGGGTGGATCGGCGTCCCGGTTCGTCTGTACACGTCATGTCCGTTCCATTCTTCTTTGATTTTCTGAGACCAGGCCTCGCTCCGGTTATCCGCCCACGTGATGCAAGGGGTGAGCGGTTGGTCGTCTTCGTCCATCGCAATCAAGCTGTGCATCGCACTACTGAACGAAACGAAGGAGATCGTTTTATCCTGATGCTCCCGCGCAACGTTCGTCATCGCCGTCAGGACGGCTTGGAAAATTTCTTCCGGATCTTGTTCCGCCGTTGAAATGTCAGGAGTGTGAAGCGGGTAGCCGATGTTTTCGTTCGCGACGACCTCGCCTTGTTCACTGAATAAGACCGCTTTGGTGCTGGTGGTGCCGATATCGACACCCATCATGTAGTTAGTCATCGTGTTCGACTCCTTTAGTAAACGTCTGCTGCGATGTCCATAGATCTTCGACTCTTCCTTGGACGTCGTCAAAATTCTGGTGAAGCGATTGAACCATCAAATCGCGGTCCTTCTTACTGATCGCTTCGATGTATAGTTCGTGGTTGCGGATGATCCGGTCGAAGTCGTCGTACGTTTCTTCAAATCGCATTCTCATCGATAGTAAAATCAAGCTCTCAAGCGTCGGCTTCAAATTGTTCCAAATCATCAAAATATGCGAGTGATCAATGGACCTGACGATCGTTTCGTGGAACGCAACGTCCTGGAAGGAAAAATCGTCGGCATCTTGATACTTGATGGCGATTTTCATCATCTCGAGTGTTTTGCTCAATTCCTTTGCGACCTCAGTCGTGTCCATCTTCACAAGACGCTCGAAGACAAACGTTTCAATCAGCAACCGCACATCGTAAATCTCCTGAATTTCTTTTTCCGTAAGCTCAAGAACCACAGCGCCCATGCGCTCGAGGCGAAGTAAATTTTCTGATGCAAGGACTTTCAATGCTTCGCGGATCGGTGACCGACTGACCGAGAACTCCGCCGCCAGTTGATTCTCAGATAGAATTGAACCGCTTTCAATTCGTCCCGAAATAATACGCATCCGCAGTTCGCAGGCAACACGCTCACCGGCAGAAGCTTTATTCAACCATTTGTCTGGATATAAGTTTTTGTTGGATTCAGCCATGCTTTCACCCTCTATCGTTATCGTTAATGTGTACTTGTTCAACTTGTATACAAGTATTATGGCATAGGATTTTTATTTTGAAAACGCTTTTATTAGATTTTTTTCTGAAAAATGGTGGCGACTCGTCGCTGAGTGCCTTCGTGAAAGGGTTGAAGACTGTTGGGATTTTTTTGAGCGGTGGCTGTTTGTGCATGTTTTATTACTCTTTAATACGGCTATAGATGGGTAGTCTTTCTATAAATGAAGGAGGAAGAAAAGAATGAAATCGTTACAAGATGCATTGAAACATAGAGTCGGCTTAGGCACGGCACCTTTAGGAAATATGTTCAGAGAAGTACCTGAGGATGAAGCAAGGACAACAATCCAAACCGCTTGGGACCAAGGAGTGCGCTATTTCGATACGGCACCATTCTACGGAGCGGGGCTTGCGGAAATGCGGCTCGGCGACGTATTGAGCCAGTATGACCGCGATGAGTATGTGTTGAGTACAAAAGTAGGGCGCTACGTGACCGAGGAGACCGAAGATAAGGAAGGGTTGTTCTCGCACGCGCGGAATAATAAAGTGATCACCGATTACACAGAAGATGCGACGAAACGCTCCATCGAGCAGAGCCTGGAGCGCTTGAAGACCGATCGATTGGACATGGTCTTCGTCCATGATGTGTCCCCGGACTTTCATGGCGATGAGTGGGTCGCGAAGTTTGATGAAGCTAGAAAAGGCGCATTCCGCGTGCTGAGCCAAATGCGCGAAGAAGGCGTCATCAAGTCGTGGGGACTTGGCGTCAATACGACGGAGCCGATCGAGCTCGCGATGGAACTTGAGGAAAATCGCCCTGACATCAGTCTATCCGCCACCCAGTACACGCTCTTGAATCACGAACGTGCCTTGCAGCGCATGATGTCGACAGCTGAGAAAGGTGACGTCGATATCATTGTCGGCAGTCCTTACAATTCAGGCGTCCTGCTCGGCGGCGATCATTACAACTATGCCCCGGCTGACGCGGAAATCATCGGACGCGTCAATCAGTTGAAGGAAATCGGAGACAAGTACGATGTTCCGTTGAAAGCGGCTGCCCTACAATTCTCAACCGCACACCCTGCCGTGAAGTCCGTCATTCCAGGTTCGACACGTCCAGACCGCATCAAGGAAGACTTAGCGATGATTCAACGAGAGATCCCTCGTGAGTTCTGGGACGAGCTTGTGAATCGTGGGTTCATTTCAGCGAATGCGCCTTTACCTGAATAATTCGTTTTGCTTACGACCGTTTCAACATGGAGACATCTAGAAAAGCGTGGAGAGAAACACGATCTCGTCACTTTTTCGGTACAAGGGGAGTGGAAAGTGTTGAGATGACCCTCCTCACAACGCTTTTCTAAGGTATGAATATGTAAAACCGCTGAGAACACCCCTATCACCGCAGTTTTTCAGAATGATGAGTTAAGAAATGGTAGAGAAGTCATGTTGATCGAACCACCACAGCTTGGAAGAGTTGTGGTGGTTGTTTTTTTAGGGTATAAAAAAGGAAAAGGAGTGTGGAGAACATGACGAAGAAACCGGTTGTAACGGTCATTGGCAGCATCAATATGGATCTCACGGTATCGACAAAGGTCGTCCCGCGGCAGGGCGAAACGGTCATGGGAGATTCTTTTGCGACGTTTCCAGGTGGAAAAGGGGCCAATCAAGCTGTTGCTGCCGCACGGCTCGGGGGTGACGTCCGGATGATTGGAGCGGTCGGCTCTGATGTGTTCGGGAACGATCTTTTGGAACATTTGCGTCGTGAAGGTATAGACACTTCAGGCGTTGCGTCTGTAGACGGTGTTTCAACAGGTACGGCGACGATTATTGTGAGTAATGGTGATAACCGCATCATCGTGGCACCCGGTGCGAATCATGAAGTGACGGTTCCGCTTGTCGAGCGTTTTGAAGAGATGATCAAAGAGAGTGATATCGTGCTCGTTCAGTTAGAAATTCCACTTTCACCGGTTGAGTATGTTTCTAAATTGGCGGTCGATCACGGTGTTCCTTTGATCGTCAATCCCGCTCCATATCAGACGCTGCCGGAAGCGGTACTACGCGGTGCGACGTATCTTACGCCGAACGAATCGGAAGCAACGTTATTGGAGGCCGACTCCCCATCCACGAAAGAAAAATGGATCACGACGATAGGTTCAGCGGGGGTACGTCTGAACAAGGATGACGTCATCGTGCCTGGTTATCTCGTTGATGCGGTGGATACGACAGGGGCTGGAGACACTTTCAATGGAGCGCTCGCAACAAAACTAGCGAAAGGATCGAGTCTAGAAGATGCGGCTCAGTTTGCCAATGCAGCTTCTGCTCTTTCAGTGCAAAAGCTTGGGGCGCAGCAAGGAATGCCGCACCAGGAAGAAGTCGAATCCTTTTTGAAGCAGCAAGGTTGAAGAGCTTCTGGCTTGATTCTGGAAATGAATTGGGTTTTGATGGAGATATAAATTAAACAAGGAGGAATGTTCGATGAAGTGGGGCATTATGGGAGCGGCGAATATTGCGAAGAAGATTGTCATTCCAGCGATTCAGCGGGCTGAAGGGGCAGAAATTGTCGCGGTCGCAAGTTTGAGTGGCAAAGAAAAAGAAGTGGCGGAGACGTTCGATATTCCGACTACATACGAAAGCTATGAGGCCCTTTTGGCCGATGAGGAGGTCGAAGCGGTCTATATTCCGCTGCCGAACCATTTGCATAAGGAATGGACGATCAAAGCAGCCGAGGCAGGGAAGCATGTGATATGTGAGAAGCCGGCGGCGTTTAATAGAAAAGACGTTGAGGAGATGATCGCAGCTTGCTCAAGCAACGGAGTGTACTTCTTAGAGGCGTTCATGTACCAATTCCATCCGCAGCACGAGAAAGTGAAGCAGTTGATCGAAAATGGAGCGGTCGGAGATGTGGCGATGATCCGCGCAAGCTTCTCATTCTTCTTTGATCGTTCGAATTACAATATCCGTCTCGATGCCGAAAAGGGTGGCGGTTCCCTTTGGGATGTCGGGTGCTACGGCGTTCACTCCGCATTGAATATCATGGATGAGGACGTGAAAGATATCCAAGTGACCGGTAAAATCGATCCGAAATATGGAGTAGATACAACCGCTGCTGCATCGCTTCGGTTAGCGAATGATGTGGTCGTTCAAATCGACTGCAGTTTTGATGCCACTTTCCGAAATGAGTATCAAGTGGTTGGATCAGACGGCGTGATCACTGTCCATGACGCCTATCGTCCCGACCGAATGGATCACCAAGGCAAGATTACGGTCGCCAATAGTGACGGTGAAGAAACCTATGTAGAAGAAGGCGATCAGTACCGTCTTCAGGTCGAGAACTTCATGTCAGCGATTCGTGATGGTGGATCGCTCGAGAGCTATCATCAGTCGACGTTGAAGTACCTCGATGTGATGGAGAAGCTACAACAAGGGTTAAAGCAATAAGAAAATGACCGTCTCTATGGGTTCGATCCTGTAGGGGCGGTTTTTTATGGGGACGGTTCTCTCGTTTGGGCACTGATGAACGAACAAAAGAACCGTCCCCATGAAGGGTTTATCTCCCTTTATGTCGAATTATGGAAAAAGGAGTCTGTAAGGAGTGTCAGTATGGAAAAATGGGATATTTACGATAAAGATAGAAATTTGACAGGCAAGCAAATGAAGCGTGGCGAAACATTCGAACAAGGTGATTATCATCTAGTGATTCACGTGTGTCTATTCAATCAATCTGGAGAAATGCTCATTCAACAGCGCCAACCAGATAAAGAGGATTGGAAGAACATGTGGGACATCACCGTCGGCGGTAGTGCCATTTCAGGTGAAACAAGTCAGCAAGCGGCGGAAAGAGAAGTGAAAGAAGAGATTGGGTACACACTTAACCTTCAAAACAGACGTCCTTCCCTGACGGTGAATTTTGAAAAGGGATTTGATGACTATTATCTTATTGAACAGGATGTAGACATCTCAAGCCTTTCATTACCTACTGAAGAAGTATCGCAAGTAAAGTGGGCTTCCAAGGAGGAGATCGTGCACTTGATTTCAGAAGGTTTATTTATACCTTACCGGGTGCCTTTGATTGAATTGTTGTTTGATATGAAAAGCGGCATGGGAGCGCACAGTAGAAGGGAATGGTGAGGGTTACTCTGTTGAATGATCATATAAAGGTTTGTTAGAAGAAAAAAATATATCAAAAATGGTTTGGAGAGATTGGATTGAGTACAGCCGGAGTCTTCAAGGTAGATATTACACCACCGCTAGGCATAGAATTCATCGGATATCATAGACCAACTGGTGTCACGAGCGTTGATGAACGGATTTACGTAACAGCGGTCGTGTTTGAAGGAGATGAAAATAAGACTGTCTTTATAAGTATTGATAACATAGGCATGCTGATCGAAGATACATTAAGAATTCGTGCACAGATATCAGAGGAACTACATATCCCTATCGAAAAAGTCACGGTTGTTTATACGCACACCCATTCAGGACCTGCGACCGTTAGCAATAGTGACATTGTGAAGGCTTATAAAGAATTGTTAATTGAAAATACGGTCAAAGCAGCTGTGAAGGCCAATGATAAACGGCAGTCTTCAGAAGTAGGCTGGAACGTTACATCTGGTGATATAGGAGTTAATCGAAGAGAAGTCACCGACGACGGCAAAGTGATCATGGGAGTGAATGAGGAGGGGGCCGTGGACAGACGGATAGGTATTCTAGCGATAAGAAATCAAGAATCGCAAAAGCTATCAGGAGCCATTGTTTTTTGTACGAGCCATCCTAATGTCTTAAAGGCTGATAGTGACATTTTATCAGCGGATTATCCTGGACTAACAAGAGAGATTCTAGAACATACACTTCAATGCCCTGTGATCATCGTTCAAGGGGCTACTGGAAATGTAAATGCAAAATATCGTGGTTCTAAGGAAGCCATAAAACAAATGGCTTACGTATTGAGTGGTCATGTGCTCACGATCATCCCTACAACTGAATTCAGTCCTATTTCAAGACTGAAAACCATTTCGACTCATTTAAAAATGAATTTGAAAGAGATTCCCGAACCGAATGAAATAAAAAGAATGGCAGCTCGGGCTGAGAAGCAATGGGGAGTTAATACGGATAAATGGCTTATGGAGATGATGGATAAGTATAAACATGAAAGACAGCAATCCATTGATTTGGAAATTCAACAATTTCAAATCAATGAAGGCTCATTTTCAGGAATCCCTATGGAACCCTTCTCTGAATCAGCTCTGGAAGTTCAATATAAGCTGAATCAGGAACTTTCCTTCTTTGGTGGCTATACAAATGGCTACCTTGGTTATTTGCCTCCTAAAGAAGCCTATCCGTTTGGAGGTTATGAAGTAGAACTGAACCCTGTAGTATATGGACCTATTACGGGCTTATGGATGCCTCCAGCGGAGAATACAGCTGAATTGGTTGTGAATAAGGTCTTGGAGCTATACCATGAGTGAAAATTCTTTCGTGTCCTTTTTCTAGAAGAGAGTGGTCCTCATAGGTCAGGTGTGAAAGTTATTGAACGTGAGAGTGCTTGCTTGATAAGTTGCAGCTAAATAGAGGACGTAAACATAAGAGAAGGTGTCCCGGCTGCTTGGTACACATTTGAAGATCCATATGGTAACAAAATCGGCTTATTTCAAGACTTATCCATAACGAATTGAGGTGATTATGATCGAACGTAATAGATATTCTCTTTCAAACGAAAGGATTCGGTTAAGAGAAGTTAACGAAGACGATTGGAAAGGTGTACATCGATACGCATCACAAAATATAGTATGCCAATACCAACCTTGGGGTCCGAACACAGAAGAGGACTCGAAAGGTTTTGTTCAACAAGTGCTGTTTGATGCCGCGAAGGAAACGCGGTCAAGGTTTGCATTTGCCATCATATTAGACGCGGATATGATCGGAGTTGGAGAACTGAACATAACAGATTTTACGAACAAGGTCGGAGTCATTTCTTATATTGTCCATCCAGATTATTGGGGGAAAGGCATTGGAACGGAGGCTGCGAATCTATTAATCAAGTTCGGCTTTGATGATTTCAACCTTCACCGTATATACGCGACCTGTGACCCGAGAAATGTTGGTTCATCAAGAATTTTACAAAAAGTCGGGATGACAAAGGAAGGAAGAATGCGAGAGGACCTGTTTATAAAAGACGGCTGGCGCGATTCATTCCTATTCAGCATTTTGGAAGGTGAGTGGCATGAGAGAAAGGAAGAAGGTTCAGGATGATTGAACGCATAGACACGATGTGCCTTAAAGTTAGCGATGTGGAGAAGTCCAGTCAATGGTATCAAGAAATACTAGGCTTTGAAGTGGCTTTTCAAAATAAAGGATACAGAGTACTGAAAGTTGGGAGCGGCGGTATTCCCTTAACCATTGAAGAAGGTGTCACAACAACAGGTTCAAGTCAGAATTATCCGATCTTCTTCGCTAGAGATATTGAGGGCACCTATGAAAAATTGGTGAGTGAGGGCGTGAAGGTAGATCCATTACAAAATGATGGGGTGAACCACTTCTTTGATTTTTACGACTTAGATGGGAATAAATTGCAGGTATGCTTTTTTGAATCGTAAAAGAGTTAATAGTGGATGTTATAGGGTTAGGAGGAAAAATGAAGAGATTATTTGTTATTGCTCTATTGCTCATCACTTTTTCAATGGCTCTGACTAATTTTTTCTTAAACAAGGCAGATCATCACGGTCAAATAAGTAAATTGGGTAAAGATAACTTCTCGTTGTTGCCACTCTATATAGACCCAGAGGCTGAATATAACCCACCCCAAATACACTTTGATGATGAAACAAATGTCAGTGGTGAAATAAGTACAGTCTGTAATTTGAAAAATGGTCAAGAAGTTAAAGTGTGGTTGAGGGATGACGAAAGTGCCCCGTTAGCTGACAAAATCAAGGTCGTAAATGAGGACAGGAAGTAGGTTGTAATAGTGTTCTTACATTAAGAACAGAGGAGGTGCGAATGGATATTGGAAAAGAATATTTGAGAATCGTAATCGAACGATTTCACAGTATTAAAACACTAGGAGATAAGACACTAAGCCAACTGCCAGAAGAAGAAATCCATTGGCGTTTTAATAGCGAATCCAATAGTGTAGCCATCATCGTGAAGCATCTAAGTGGAAACATGATCTCGAGATGGAGTGATTTTTTACATTCTGACGGGGAGAAAGATTATCGAAATTGTGATGGAGAATTTATAGATGATATACCTTCGAAAGAGGAACTCATTTCTGTTTGGGAGAATGGTTGGACAGTGCTATTTAAGACACTCAAGGGTTTGAATGAACAAGATTTACTCAAAACGGTATATATTCGTGGAGAAGCTCATTTGGTCTTAGACGCGCTAGAAAGACAGATGGCTCATTATGCGTCTCACGTCGGGCAGATGGTGTATATTGCAAAACAAGTAAAGGGTGAAAATTGGAAGAGTCTCAGTATTCCAAAAGGTAAATCAGAAGAGTACTTGAAGGAAATGCATGAGAAACATAAAGATCAATAGGCTTTCATTGAGGGTTGGAGGTTATGTCATGGAGACTTTACCAATAGCTGAAAAGCACAAAACTAAAGTCACAGAATTCTTTAAGAAGCAGTGGGGAAGTACCGAAATGGTCATCTCTTCAGGCGTTTACGATTGCAGTGCCTTGAATGGATTCATTGTAGTAGACCATAACGACGACATTAGTGGCTTGATCACCTACATCATGACCAACAACGAATGCGAAATCATTTCATTAGATAGTCTAGAAGAAAACAAGGGGACCGGAACGTCTCTCATACAAGCAGTAGAGGCGGTTGCGCGAGAGAATCAATGTACATACATTAAACTAGTCACAACCAATGATAAGCTAGCAGCGCTAAAGTTTTATCAAAAGCGAGGATATGTCCTATCCACTATACATAGAAATGCTGTTGAAGAAGCGAGGCATTTGAAGCCTGAGATTCCTTTGATCGGGAATGATGGCATCCCCATAAGAGACGAAATCGAACTGGAAAAGGTATTAAACTAAAGGTGGTGTGTACGGTGCTCATGCGATGAGTACCGTTTTTTATTTGAAATGCTGTTTAAAAGGGTAACGTTTAGTGAAAAAAAGAGGAAAGGAGGTGGTGGGCATGTGGTGGAAGCATCCCTATTTCAAATACATCACAGCATCGATCTTATTTCTGATCTTCGTCTTTTTCATGAGGGAACTACATATGATTTCCCCTTTCCTCACCGTATTTCGAACATTGTTTTATCCCATCCTGATCACGGGATTTCTATTCTATATTACGCGTCCCATCGTGGAGTGGCTGTCGACGAAGTTCTCGATTCCGCTAGTCGGGTCGATTTCGATTGTTTATGCCGTTCTGGCTGGCCTTATTTTTCTCGCAGGAAGGCAGCTGTTCTCTACGATCAAGCAGCAAGTAGAGGACATCTCCCACTTACCGACTCAGCTACAGAAAATGGCGGATAAAGCACGTCAGGAAGTGGAGAAAAATGATATGGGCATGCTGTCTACACATTCCTTGGAGCGCGAAGTGACGCAATACTTCAGTGATCTAGGACAGCGGATCGGTACTCATTTGACGGAAGTCTTCTCGACCGTAGTCGGAGCGGCTACAGTACTGCTGATTATTCCGCTGCTTTTGTTTTTCTTTTTGAAAGATGGCCGAAAGCTGGTTCCTTTCCTCACAAGGGCTGTACCAGGCAAATATAGAGAAGAAGCCGTTCACTTATTAGGGAAACTCGACCGCACGCTTGCGGCTTATATCGTCGGACAAATGACGGTCGCGGCTGTCGACGGTGTGCTGATGTATATCAGTTACCTGATTATCGGGCTTGATTATGCGCTTCTGTTAGGGCTGTTCGTTGTCGTCACCGCCATCATTCCGTTCTTCGGTCCCATTATCGGCGTAATTCCTGCGGCAGTCGTAGCATTGACGCAAGACCCGATGCTCGTCATCTACGTCTTGATTGCGTTAATCGTCGTCCAACAGCTCGAGGGCAATTTAGTGGCTCCTTTAGTGCTTGGTCAAAGACTCGAGGTACACCCGATGACGATCATTTTGCTGCTTGTCATTGCGGCCCCGCTTGCTGGATTTATCGGCATGGTGATTGTGATCCCTCTGTATTCTGTCGGGAAAGTATTAGTCAAAGCTTTTTACCGCTTTTTACAACTGTCAAAAGGTAAATCAGGAGAACAAGTGCCTTGATGTTTGTTTAAAAAGCATGTGCGTCGGTTCAAGTCAGCCGACGCACATGCTTTATGGACTTCTAGTAATAACGGTTACCTTGGGCATCGACATACATCGTTTTAATGATTGTGCGTTCAAACTTCTCTTTGTTATATTTTCCTTCGACCTGTATTGTCATGTTGTACATACCCTCACCGAGGTTCGGAGGAGTGAAGGAACCGTTCGACTGTTTAGCAGCTGTCACTTTTCCTTGTTTCAATTTCCCGTTCTTATAATACTCGAACGTCATCGTCGTTTTCGCTTTGAGGTTGTTATCTTTCACTTTGATGTTCTTCTCATCTAAGGCGACTTGGACGAGATTGTTCAACGGACTGTCAAAAGTCGTGTTCAACAGATAACGTTCCTCGGAACCAGACGTTGCCTCAATCGACCATTGTCCAGCGGCTGGGTTATCGATGGTGATCGAGTGGTGATAGGCGCCGTCAAAATAGCCGGTTTCATCCTGGTTCGTTTGAAAAGCGGTATGCGTTTGGTTGTTCGGGCCGATGAGTTTCAGCGCCGTGTTTTTCTGATCGCTGATCCAGTCGAATGTGACCGAGTTTGCGCCAACTTCCACTTGTACGTCTTCGGTGCGCTGCCCTTGGTACTGTCCACCCACAACATATTGGCCGGCTGCTTCTTCACCAGCTTCTTTTTCTTCGAGACTAGTGGTTTGAAGGCTTGCGAGTGAATATTGGTTTTCATTCAGGTAACTTTTAAATAGCGGGAACGTGGTAGAGCCTTCTTTGATGGTCGTGTGGTTCCAATCGCCGACAGCAAGTTCCGTTGCGTAAGGCAATCTCGAATTTTTCACCGTGACGGCGCCGTCATTGCTGCCATACGGCCATAAGTATAGACCACCCCAGTAAAGGGCGCTTCCGAAGCTTCCCCATTTGGTTCCGCCAAACGTATAAATCGGTGTGTTGTTGACATTCGGATGACTGTCGGTCTGTGAGCGGAAATAGTTCATGTAACCGGTCTGCAGGGAGTAGGTTGCATCATTTTGACTGCCGATGATCGTGGCCAACCACCCAGCGCCGCCGCTATAGGCGAGATCTGCGAGTTGGGATCCATAATGGGGCGAGGACAGCGTGATCAGACGCTCTACATAAGGGTCTGCGCCATAATGGACAAGTGCTGATTGGGTGTCGATGCCGCCTTTGCTATGAGCGACGACTACGACTTTTTCCCCGAAATGCTGATAGATTTCTTGGATTTTCTGAGATAGGAGAGAACCGTTGTCCCACATGCTCTTGGTTGGATATAAGTCGACGAAGGAGGTTTCATACCCGTTCTGATAGGCGGTGCTATACATATTGTTGTTTTCCCACCACGTGTTGGAGGCGCTGTTCAACCCGTGCACGAACAAAATCGGATGCTTCGAATCGGCAACACTAGAAGGCGTTTCACCAAGGTACCAGACACCAGGATTACCCGGCGCTAGGTTGTCTTTGATTGAGCCGGCGTGACTGAAGGAAGGGACGACGAGGGAGAACATGACGAAAAGGACGAACAGTTTTCTCATAAACTTATCTCCTTTATGCTTTTTTAGGGCAGTCATGAGGAAGCTCTTAGGGGCACCCAAACCCATTATATCGGGATTTGCGGGGCGTTGAGTACCCTTTATGGAAAAAGAGGAAATAAGTGGTATAATTATGCTTGTGCTTTTCCTGCCAAAGAAGCATTGATAAATCAAACCAACTATGAATACGCTTACATTAATGGTAAAATAGAAGTGTAGACAAGTTCTCATCAATTATGGGAGGGTTACCGAATGACGATAAAAATGCTCGTCGCTTTTGATGGTAGTGAGTTGAGTAAACAGGCCCTGGCCGAAGTGAGAAATCAGGCCGTCAATGCAGAGGATAAAGAAGTGCACATCGTTCAAGTAGCCAATCCGGCAGGCCCGTCCACGTTCGCTGCGGTGTCCCGCGAGATATCCAAAGAGATGGCCGAGACGCTGGAAGGGGATATGGAAGAGGTCAAAAAAGAGCTGGTGCAGGAGGATTACCGCGTCATCACGAAGGTGATCGTCGGTAAAGATAACCCAGGAGTCGCGATTTGTGAATATGCCAAAGAACAGGACATGGATTTGATCATCATCGGAAACCGTAAACTGGGCAATGTGAAACGCCTCTTCCTCGGAAGTGTCAGTAACAATGTCGTGCAGAATGCGCCATGTCCGGTGCTGGTGATGAAGTAACCTATTGATGGGATCAAGGATGCAACGTCCTTGGTCTTTTTTTGTTAAAGTAAAATCGGAGGAGGTGTCCAAATGGAAGACGCAATACCGTTACTGAAGCGAGCCGTACAATACCAGATCGAACTCAGCCACACCCCATTCAGAGAAGAATTCATCGACGGCGCCGTTCCGATGCTGTGGCAAGGCGAAAGGCAAGCAGGCAATATTGTCACGATCGGCACAAACCCGACGGCTAAAGAGTTTCTCACCACCGACCTCACCATCGCAAAAGACGGCCAGTCCCAACCGTTCACAGATGCGGGTGAGCACGCCCTCGAGCATTACCTCAAGAACGACCACAAGCTAAAGCAAACCATTGACTATTATGACACCTACTTCAAACGGGATACGACGTACCGCCAATGGTTCGGCAAACCGAACGGCGCCAAACTGGAAGGGTTCCTGAACGGCATGGGCGCTTCCTTCTACCCCACAAACTCCTACACCTCCGCCGTCCACGTCGACTATTTCCCTTTAGCCACCCGAAGGCAAATGGGAAAAATCAAAGGGAAAGACACCTTACTCGATGCTACCGAGACACGCGATTTACTCACCCGAACCTTGGATTTTTTACAACCTGACCTTGTAGTGGTTCTCGGCCTGGAACATTGCGGGCGGTTCCGGGACTTGAGCGGATGTAAGGTGGAATCCGTCGAAGGCTACCCTTCCGCGAGGTATCAAATCGGCTGTTACCAAAGACTCGGAGTGCCGCTCATCGGGCTTCATTTCAAACCTTCTGAAGTATTCCTTGGCCTTGGCGGAGGAGCGGATGAGAATGGGCGGAATCATGGGACGTATGCGGGGGAAGAGGCGCTTCGGTTTATGGGGGAATCGATTGCTGCTTCAGAGAATTTATAGAGACGAGACACTGTGTTGGTGATGAAGATCAATAAACTCTATCTGTGATCAAGGATGCTTCTTCCTTGGTCTTCTTTTGTGGGAAGGGATCTGATCTATAAGGCCGTACGAAGGAATTTGTTAATGGATTTATCTTACTTACATATATTGATACAGAGATCACGGAGAATTGTTGTTGAGTCTAGAAGTGGAGGAAAAACAAAATGGACCATCATCTAAAGGAAATTCTGAAGCCTTTCTTATCTCCTAACGCACATGTTCTGGATTATTCCTTGCAGGAGAGAAAAGAATCGGGTAAAGGGGAGATATGTGAAGTTTTGGTCGCTTATGAATGGAGGGGTGATCATTATGTAGTTGTGTTGAATCACGACCAATCTGACTGGCGAGTGATCGGAACGATAGATGGCACTGGGAACTCTTTTTCCTATTTTCATCAACCCAGTGAGAACGTGCTGAAGATCGGGTGGGAAGAAGCTGGGGCTATTCATTATGAGAAAAAGGGGCGAGGCTATGAAATCTGTAACATAGTACGCGATGATTGTACGTATCAACCTTTTGATAATCAGTCAGGCATTGATTTTTCCGCGTTGACCTATGTCTGTTCAGAGACGAAAAGGGATCCGCGACTGGAGGCGGCCATTGAAAAAGAGTTTGACGTAAAGCTCAGTGAAGTTAACATTCGGTACTTCTACAATAAAATCGACTTGAATGATGATGGGATAGAAGAGGTGTTTGTTTACCTTGTCGGGCCTTTCGTTTGTGGAACAGGAGGGTGTAGCGCAGTTCTGTTCGGGCAAAAGGAAGGGGAATACCTTCCGTTATCGAGGTTTTCCTTGGTGCGAAATCCTGTGATTGTAACAAATACAGTCACCAATGGATATAGAGATTTGATTATGTATGTGGCTGGCGGTGGAATCGAGAGCTTTTTTGCCCGCTTGTCCTATGATGGTTCAACCTATCCGCTGAATCCATCTGTTCAGCCTAAGGTGGAGGCGGGTACCAAGGTTGAGGGAGTTGCGATTGTAGCGGATGATCTAGCTGAAAATCCTGGCATAGGGAGATGAGACACAATGAAAGGCCCCTTAGCTTTAAAGACAAGCCTCGGAACCTTTTACGTAACTTATTCTCGACCGGCGCCTCTTTCAAAAGCGGCCAAATGATTCAGCGATGCATTGCGGAGCTGAGAAAATACGATCCGTGCATCGGCTGGAACTTGATAGCTTAAGAATTTCTCATACATTGCGATATTCTCTTTCTCTGCTTGCACACCCGCTGCATAGGCTGCTTTCAGACTTTCCGGCGTTGTCACATAATTCGTGGAGTCATCGACAGGTACAGGGGTTTGGTAACGGTCGAACAATGTATTCAATGCTTCGATATGACGCAGTTCTGCCTGCTGGATCCTTTCAAACGTGCGAACCGTTCCGAAGTTGTTCAGCACATCGTCATAACGGGATTGTGCCAAATACTCATCTTGCATAGCGTACACGAGCGCTTCTGGAAAAGTAAGTGATTCAGCGTTCAACGCGCCTTTCGCTCCATAATCCTGCTCGTTTTGTCGATAAGAACAAGCATGCGACTGATTCATGAAGGAGAGGAACCATACAGCGTGGTTCTGTTCGTCCGCTGCCGCTCGGCGAAAAGTTTCTTTAATGGAAGAGTCGTCAGCTTGATCGGCAATATCCAAATAAAAATCGACCGTCTTCTGTTCGTCTCGAAAGGCAGCCTGTATGCCAGCTCGATACGTATTCGCGCATGGTTCGGTGATTTGCGGCTGTGGCTTCGCTCCTGTCAGTAAGGTATAAATACTCGAAAAAGCATCAAAATGATGTTGTTCATCGTTTCGAATTTCTTCTGTTTGTTCACGCTCAAACGAAGTGGGGGCGAGGTCTGCCAATTTTTCATAACAAGCGATGGCAGAGTACTCCCCGTTGATTGCCTTCTGGATGTCAGCGGCTAAGGTGTTCGTATTCATCGTCGGCCTCCTTGATGGTCATCACCCATAGCCTATGCTTAAGGTTCGGAGGGCGTGTGTTCCACTAGCTCAGCCTGAACGATGATGCGGTGGGTGGGATTACGGATCGGATGGCACGTAATCAAGGTGATCGTTGAACCATCGGAAAAAGGTTCAAGAACGGAGACGTCCTCCGGTTTTACAAGAAAGGCATTTGTAACTTCGTATTGAAGCGGTCCTTCGTTCGTAGTGGCGAGTATGGTATCGCCTTTTTCTAGTTCATCCAGCCTATTAAACAAGCGACCGAATGAGTACCCACGGTGGGCGGCGAGTGCCGCATTGCCTTCTTGTCCGATGAAGGGCGTGCCCGTCAGGTGGCCGACCGCAGAGGCTAAACTTTCTTCAGTTGCTCCTTCTAGTATAGGAAGTTTCAACTCGATGGAGGGAATCTCTAAGGTGCCCATCATCTCATCAGGAAGCGGTGCAGCAGTCGTTGCGGCTTGGGCTTCCGACTCAAATACATCGGTTACGTCCTCCAGACTCTGCGCCGCAACTTGGGAGTCAGGGGAGAGGTGTTGCTCATATTGATCCACGAGCTCCGTTTGTTTCTTTTCCATATATTGATTTTCAACAAAGGGAAAGGCTAGTACACCAACGCCAATGACAACTAAGATTAATGAGACCCACTTCATATGTAATCTCCTTTCGGTAATAAAAAAGGAGGAGCATCTCGGATCGGATTCTCCTCTTACTCTCTTCTTTTGCGCATAACGGTTGTGGTGTAGAATCCGAGTCCCGTCATCAACAGGAATCCTCCAATTAGATAGTAAAGGGTTGGTGGTGCTTCGCCTGTTTGAGGGAGGCTACTACCGAATACGGATGACAGAATGGGTTTCTGATCCAAACTTTCTGTATCAACGGTTGTGACAGTTGTGGAATTTGACGTTTCTGCTACAAAATTCAGTTGGAGTGCTGTGGAAAGACCTTGAAATTCATTCCCTGACTCAGGAGGAAAGGAGACCTTAATAGTCAATTGTTCTTGTTGATCAATGGACAATGGTCTTTCGGCTGTTAGGCCATGGAACCCGGATATTTTTCCACTGTATAATTCCTCTGAATCGACCATCACCAGCAACTCCAACTGATTGTAAAATGCTTTTTGGTTTTCTAAAGTATTTACAATATTTCCATCTTGTCGTTCAATTGTGTATTCCGTTATGTTGTGCCTTTCCGCAGATAAATGGTAAGTTAAGTCGTCATCTCTAATATTTTTTATGTCATAGTGTTTAGTTAAAGTATCACCTGGTTTGATGTTTTCAAATTTTAGTAGATGTTGATTAGCAGAGAATGTGATTTCTACTGAAGAATTTGTTGCATGCGCTGCGGGAACGAATAGAAAGGTGATAAGTATGAAAGCGAATGTTGTATAGATCATCTTATTCATGGTATTCCTCCTTGTTCGGAGATATAAAGAGTGGGCATGTAAATCATGCCCACTGCTTGGTATTGATAAATTTGATGTGATTAATTAGTTTGAGCTGCCAAATGTTGTACTAATTTATTCCTCTAATGCGTTTAAATCTAAAACGTTCTCACCATCTTGGAAGTCTCTACCTTCTTGTTGAGAAGCTACGAATTTAAATTTGACATTCATTGCATCACCTTGAAACTCGTTTCCTGCTTCTGTATCAAACTCAAGAGTGATTGTTACGGGGTCATTATCTGTTAAATCATTTAGATAAGCACCTATAGTGTCTGCACCAGCAGTTTCTTTTGGAAGGCTGCCATTTTGCTGGCCTCCAAGATACAAATCAGATTCCGCTTTTAGTTGTGCTAGAGTTCCAGTATAGGGTGTGTTCCCGTTTGTTGGAGTGATAGTCACGTTAATCATATCAGCAAAATCATCAGCGTAACTTTTTCCTGATGCACTATCATTTGTATAAAGGTTCTTTCCATCTTTAAATCCATTGTAATCGCCCAATATCTGTACTCTGTCTACTGACAAGGAACCAGTATTTGTTACCCTTATTTTTTTAGTGATTTTATCGCCCGGTTTAAAGTTTGTTAATTCCGTAGTAAATACTTTACTTCCAAGTACTCCAGACATATCATTTTTATAAAGTTCGATATCTAGTATTCCTGCAGCATAAGTATCTGTAGTTTCTTCTGTATCGGTGAACGCAGCATAAGTACCGCCACCTACTAAAGATAAACCAAGTGCTCCTGTCATTGCTCCCATTGCTAATTTCTTTTTCAAGCTCATTTGTTCTTCCTCCTCTAAAATTATGTTCTATTATATTTTGAACCCCTACTTATGTAAGGAATTTCAACGTTTTAGGTGGCCGAATTCTTCTTGACCAGTTCTTTCTCAAATTGTTTAATGCCACCCCAGATTTGGTAGCCTGCATAGATAAGTAGTAACAAGCCGGGGATGATCATCAGTGCCAGACTTCCAGCTTTTGATGTGGCGTAACTCATTAAATATCCGGCATAAGGAATAGTGAAGTCAGCATATTGCCCAACGACATTCTGGGCGAGGACAGGCTCTGTGTCAGCGGCGTTGTTGTTGTCCCCTTTGGTTACATAGGAGACGGATTCTCCTGTTTTGGTCACATCAACCACACGGTGGGTGATCAAAGATTCATCTTTATTGAGAAAAGTTACGACATCCCCTTTGGATAGCGTGGATTTTTGTTCCTCTTCCAAAGGTTTTATAGCAATGATGGAACCTGTTTGAATCATCGGTTCCATGGATCCTGAAAGAACCGTCTTAATTTGGTGGCCGAACACTTCCGGCTCACCCCCTGAAGCTTTGGCTGATATGACGATGAACGTCATGGCAATCAAGGATATGAATAGAATCACGTTAAGGGAGCTGCTCAACACCTTAAGCGTTTTTTTGAATGTCATGGATTAATCCTCCGTATCTGATTTTTTGTCTTCTTTCTCTTTCTTCTCTTCCTTAGTCGGCGGAGCTTTCTCTGGAGGCTTTTCTTTCTTGGCCTCTTCCTTATCTGGTGGTGTCTCGGACTTTTCTTTTTCTTTAGGCGGTTCAGGAGCAGGTTCTTCTTTTTTCTCCTTCTTCGGTTCAGATGGTTTTGGCTCTTTCTTTTTAGCTGGAGGTGCCTTTTCCTCTTTTGGCGGATCATCTTTCGGTTTATCTTTAGGCTTTTCTTCTTTCTTTTCTGCCGGCTCTTCAGGCTGATCGGATGTATTTTCTTTCGTCGTCTCTTCAGGTGATTCAGCTTTTTCTTTGTTTTCTTTTTGTTTATCTAACTCTTTCTGTTTCTCCAGTTCTTCCTGCTTTTTCTTCTCCTCTTGTTTCAGGCGCTCTTTTTCTTTCAGCTCTTCTTTTTTCTGTTCTATTTTTTCATTCATCCTGAGGAGGTTTTGGCTGGCGTCGTTTAGCTTATCAATACGTTTCTGTGCTTTTTCTGTCCAATCTTTCTCTAATTGAAGGAAGTCTTCACTCCAATTGTCATTTCCACTCATAGCTGCTTTGAAAGAACGCTTAGTAGAAGAATTTGTTCTATATTGATCAGCTATATCGTTGCACTCCGCAATGATCCATGGGTGCAAAGACCAAGCTTCAGTGATTTTTTCTTTGAATAATAAAAGGATTTGATGCTTGTCCACCTCTAAACAATTTGGGTCGTAATGTCTATAAGACTTTAAATCTTGAACGATGGTTCGGATCTCTTGAAGCTCTTTTTTGATTTGTTTGCCAAGGTTTTGGAACTCTTTTTGGTTTGCTTTTAATTGTGTCGCTTGACTTTGATAACTTCTTTCGGCTGTTTCGATTTCTTTTGATAACTGTTCTAACTCATCTATTGAAGGGTTTTCAGGTAATGTTGGCGAATGGGTAGTAATGGACATACTAGGTAATTTTCTGATTTTCTTTTCTATTTGAAGTAAAGCTTCGATGTGTGAAATTAAGTCAGAGAATTTCTTTTCGATAGTAGAAGGAAAGACCGGGCACATCGACACCTGGGCATTCACTCTTTCAACATCACCGAAAGTGCTGTAAGTTTGTCCTGTAGCTTGAGCTGTTCCTGTAATTAATAACGAACACATGGCTAGTCCAGTTGTTAACGATTTCGCTACTTTGATAGCTTCTTTTTGTTGGGCTTTTTTATCTCTGTTGCAACGAGTTGAACGCTTCTCCATTGAGGGTAAGCCCTCCCTTCATTTACCTTTTGTTCTTTATAAAGAACTCATGTTGTGAGTATATATTCCAATTAAGGAAATGAAAACCTTTAAAAAAAGCTTTATTCTTTATAGAGAACAAACCAACCTCTGTTTTACTCTGTTTTCCTTCTAATTACTTACGATTATATTTAATTTATGAAAAATAAACCTTTTTAGAGAACGCTTTATGACAGAGGAGGAGGATTCCGTGATAAGCATTACTGATTTAGGGAATGACCAAATTCACTCAGACATGCTCGATGAGTTCGTGCGCTATCAACGAACAGAAAAAGTCATCGCTAAAGCCAACGGTAAATTTGTGGAAAGAACAGATGAATTTGAAGATGACTGGACCATTGAAGATAAACGTAGAATCGTAGAACATTTTTCAAAAGTGATAGAAAATGGGGGATCGGTCGTCGTGGCGGAGATTGATTACAAAGTGATAGGGTTTTCCGTCATTGAAGCGGATTCATTTGATGAATACAGAGAGCTTTCGTATATCCACGTATCCGCTCCTTATCGCGGCATGGGGGTAGGAAAAGAGCTGATGGACGAAACGAAGAAACAGGCCATTATACTTGGAGAAGAGAAATTATACATCGGCGCACATCCGTCAATTGACACTCAAGCCTTTTACAAGAGAGCAGGGTGTGTACCTGCAGAAAAAATCAATCAATCTATTTACGAACGGGAACCACGGGATGTCCAGCTCGAACTATCGTTGAAATAAAAAAGACGCGAGCACTTAGCTCCGCGTCTTCAATCATTTCTAGGTGGTCGTAAAGTGATCAAATAGCCAATTAAACAAAGCAATGTAACGAGGTTAAAGAAGATGAACCAGTCTGCAGGGTGGGCATTATCCAGGCCTGCAACACCAGGTTTACTTAGATTGAGAGAGACTATGATAAATACTACGATCCCTGAAAAGAACGCTTTGTTCATCAGAAAAACCTTCCTCGCACTCACCTTAGACAAATATGTATGAACATCACGGACAACAAAAAACAGAATCCCCAGCACGAAAATCAGCACGACCCAATATTCAAAACCCAAACCGATCCCCCCTTTTCCATAAATCCTACCATATCCATCCATTCAAGAGCCATACACACGAAAAAGTCAGGCCCACTAAAGGCCTGACTTTTGGTTTACACCCATGTATAATCTTTGCCCCAGCTTTCCTTAGCTAAGGTCAGAATCTTGTTCACGATCGCCGTATCCACTGCATACGCATCCCCTTGTTCGTAAGGGTTATAATGGAAGGCGTATAGGCGTGACGTGAATTCATCAAACGGAAGGGAGCTTTCGCCTTCTTCCTCGCCATTTCCTTGAACGCTCGGTTCAATCGACTGTCCCCAGTTCTGGGAACCGTCGTTATTCGGGTTATAGAAAAAGACGCGGTACTCTCCGTCAGGTCCTTCGGCGATGCGGGTGATCGAAATCGCATGCAGGCCGAGAAGCTTGCCGTGTACATTGGTAATGAAAATCCCAACAGGGTTCGGGTAAATCAACTCGTAATCGTCGTTATATTCCGGGTGGTGTGTCGCATAAAAGAGCTTTACGAATCCAGGATAATCCAGTACATACCCTGTCAAAGGATCGAAGGCGGAGTTGAACCCTTTCTGTACCCAGTTGCCGTAAAAGGCCGGGTTGACCCAGCGGTGTCCGTCGTCTCCACGCAAGGCGACACGCGACATCATCTCACTATAGATACGATCAAGGTGAGGCACCAATACGAGCGACACAGGGTCGAGTTCTGTGTGCAAATTCGGCGCAAGTCCGCCACTTAAGTGCTGGGAATTGATTGCCTGACCTTCGAACGTAAAGTCGATATCCCCGTCACGCGCAGCTCTCGGAATGATTTCTAATAAAAAGCCAGGTGCGTGCTGAGCCCACAGGCTGATGCCACGCGCGGCTTGGCAGGTCGGGTTGAATCCTTGGCCGACGCCAAGAGGCTGCCCGAGAACTTGAATCGTTCCAGCGACTAGAATACTGTTTGCTGTCAAGCCTTCCCCGGCTTGACTCGCTTGATACAAATCTTTCCGCACCTCTGGTCGGATATCAAGTTCAATCAGACGACGAAGTCCCGGTGCAACGGGCGAATGAGAAAGTACGCCACGCTCAAGCATCAGCGCGAGGCCGTAAATCGCTTGTCGTGTCGCTGGGAAAATGGCAGCCTTGATCATCTGCCTGACAAGCTCATCGTTTTCTTCTAAGTTGGCAAGCCCTTTACTGTTCAAACCGAGGGCGTACGTTAATAAGCCTGGCATCCGTTTGCTCAAGAAACGGATCAGCGTAGCATGATGCGGCGCCACGAGCCCTGTCGTACGCATTGATTTTGCCAAGGAGACACTCTCCGAAATCAGGTCGTTCCGCTCCATGTCTTTCAGTTGTGATCGATACGTATGCAAGTCTTTGTATTTATGACTCAAAGGGGAAGGTCCTTCTAAAGCCGCAATATACGTTTGCAGCTGCTCCTGATCCTCAGGTTCACTATCCGCATTTGTCATTTGCTTCGCGGTTTGAATCATCGATACGATGCGCTTGATCATAATCGGACGTTGCGCGGTCAAGCGCTCGATTTCTGAAATGAGCGTTCTCACTAAGGCTTTTGAAGATAAATGACTGATGAGAAATTGGAAAAGCTTCTGTGCTTTTTCACTATTTCCACTATCGTCCTCAACACGAGAGCTTTCACTCGCATCAGGGAACAATATATCTAAATTCAAGACCATCACTTCATTCAGGAACTCTTCCGCCATTTCTTTCGAGACGGTCGGATTCGTCGCGTCACCTTTAGCAATAGCGAGCATTCTCAGTTCACTGAGCACTTCAATGATCGTCGGTAATCCTTTCGCTTTTAAAGAACCCGCGACGAGGGGTGGCTGTAATTTATCGGCAGATTCCCACGGTCCGTCCTGGAAAACGCCGGATTGTTCAAACTGGTTTGCATGTTTGTAGAGGTGTTCGAGTCCATCCTCCATTTCGATAAGGCGATTGGCTTCCTGATAGACATCTGTTTGGTATTTCGATTTGACGAACGGTTGGGCTTGATCCAAATCATTCAAGGCTTTTTCAAAACGTTCAACTATGACACCAGTCGATTGAGGCATGCGTCTACTCCTTTCTAAAAGCAGTCCTTACACGTAGAAATCGTATTGTTCGTACTCTTTAAGCAGGTGTCTCATTTCTTCACTGTCCTCGCCGAAGAAGAAAATGGTTCCGTAATGGTTCCCGAAACCGATGCGTTCGGCTACTTTTCCTTGGGCAGGGGTGAACAGGTCATGTTTCTCGAAGTATGAATGGTTCTCGAGCTCTTCTGGAACTTCCAAATCTTTCACATATTCACGTTGTGGATGCACCATTAAGCAGCCCGCAAACCCTTGATAGTCGTACGGATTCGGGAAGAATAATTCTAGTTCTTCAGGCGTCGTATTCGGATCGCTACATAGAATTTGGGCTTCGTATGCGCTGAATCCGTAAGCGCGTTCGATCAGTTCGAAAATGTGTCCACCAGGAACGCGTGCCGCCACTTCGCCGAAGTGAAGCGTGCCGTTTGGTGTAATGAAATATTCAGGGTGGATGACGCCGTACTCGATTTCGAAGGCATCGACAAGCTGTTGCACCGCTTCTTCGATCAATGGGCGTTTTTCGCGCAAGGATGGAGAAGCAGGTACGAAGTTGGAGTAGCCTAAACGGACGTACTCGGTAATATTTAAAAATTGTACTTTCCCTTTATGAATGAAGGCCTCGACGGAGAATTCCTGCCCGTCTAGATGGCTTTCCATCAATAATGGGAAGTCTGTATCATTGATTTGATCAATCTCATCGACGGTGCGAATCGCCAAGTGGCCGACAGATCCCGCTTTGTCTAACGGTTTCACGTGAATCGGATCTAAGACGTCCCCATCGATTTTCAACAACGCCTCATTGACCCGGCGCAAGAAACGTTCGATATCTTCTTTATTATGTGCCTCTTCAAATACGCCGACTTTAATCCCGGCGATTTGCGCTTTACGCTTCATCATTCCTTTATCACGTAAGAGTAAGGAACGGTTGAAGATGCGCGGCTCTTCACGGAAACGAGCATTCAAAGCACCAGCCCACTCGACACATTCTTCATATAATGGAACGGCGACTTCCACGCCAAGTGCGTTCAATTTCTTATACAACTGATCCGAACCTTCATTCAATTTATTAAAGTCCCAACCAACAAAACGGATATCGTGTTTCTCTGCATAAGACTCAAATTCAGGAGGACCGACAACAACAAATGGGCGCTCCATGCGCGCCGCGGCTTCAATCGCCTGCAGACTCCAGCCGATCAAAGCGGTTAAATAGGGCTTTGTTTCCGGCTTTTTCTCAGATTGTTCTACAGACGTATTTACTTCCATTTGATCCAGTTCCATTTTTAAATCTCTCCCTTTTAATTAAAGAATGTGGAAAGTGGTGATGTCCTCTCTTTAAAGTACCAAATGCAAGCAGAAACTGTAAGTATTAATTGGCGATTCGACAAAGTTTTTCAAAAAATATGACGATTCGTGTGTATAATAGGGCATGTACATACTAAACAGAATGGAAGGTGTTCTTTTGTGTCTTGGAAAAAATATTTACTGATCGCAGCTACTATTCTCTTTTCATCAATGACCATCCCCACCACAATATCAGCTCAATCGTCGTATTCACCTCAGATTGTTGAATACAAGTATTCTTACAAAGTGATGCACGGCATCATTCAAACGTTGAAAAAAGAAGAAGGGATGCACGTCTTCGAAGCCATCGAAGAAATCGAGTCTATGCCACAAGTCCGAGCGATGGATCTGTACTTGGACAAACTGGGTAAAAAAGTGGACGGAGACGATATCCGCTGGACCGTTCGAGAAATTTACAGCATCAACCTCGATGCCGTTTCAGAATTAGATGCAGGAAAACAAGTGACGAGCTACCCTGAAACGATTATGGAAGGGGTTGAGGAATCACTATCTGACGAACAAATCGAAGGAACTATAGAAGAATATATTTTCTCTTTATCTAAAGTCGAGGTCATGGATTTATATTTGGAATCCTTGGAAGGAACGCCGACAGGGGCAGAAGCGCGTGTATTGATCAATGATATTTTCGGAGTGAATTTAGACGGGATCTCCTCTTTAGAAAAAGCGGGCATCTCCCTATTTTCGAAAGAACAGTGGATCATGCAGAGTGAGAAGGATCTGTTTGCGGTTTACACAGGTGTGACGGATGTCGATGTGTATATTCTGCCGACAGAATATTTCACAGAACAAACCGGTTTAACTACATTACCGGAAGCGCTCCAAGAACGTTTGAAGGCGATTGGCTACTCCTATAATGAGGATGTTGGTGGTTATTATTACGCAGAACCCAACGGCGAATCTGTGCCAGATGCCTTCAAAGGCCAAACACTCGGCACCCTCGCCGGCTTTATCCAAGAGGAGTATGCTGAGCTCTTACAATAGTAAGTTCCTTTACGTAGTGAGTGCGGAAGAGGTTCGGGGGACGAGTCGCTTTCCGCGGGGTACCGTGAGCCTCCTCAGGCTGCGCCTTCCGGGGTCTCACGATGCACCTTTATCCCGCAGGAGTCTCCCCGTCCCCCGAACCTCTTCAATTTAGTGATCCAAAAGGAACTCGATTTAGTGCTCAACTAGGGTTGTGCTTATCACGTGCTGAAAGTAGTTTCGTCACTCCCATTGTTGCTGGGTGGTCGTGGCAATGGGGAGACTCCTGTGGGATTAAGCGGGACAGGTGAGACCCCACAGGGAGTGCAGCGACCGAGGAGGCTCACCGCCCGCCCCACGGAAAGCGACTCATTTCCACGACCGCCCTCATCTACCAGTCGATGACGAAACGGTCACTCCAGTAGAAGCGTCAAACCGTCGCTTTTGTTCATAGTTTGTTATAGTAATAGAAAAGCAAGCATGAGGTGAAAGCATGAACGCAGAACAAATCATCAAAAAAATGACAGCCCATACCCCGGCTGTGCTCGGCAACGAATCCTACCGCAACTATTCGATTCTCTTGCCGTTCATCGAAAAAGAAGGCGAGCTTCATCTCGTTTTTGAAGTGCGCTCGCTGAACATGCGCCGGCAGCCTGGTGAGATTTGTTTTCCAGGTGGACGTGTCGATGAAGAAGATGATCGTGAAAAAGATACCGCTGTAAGAGAAGCGATGGAGGAGCTTGGGATTGCAAACGGAGACATTACCCAAGTGTATCCTTTCGACTATATGGTCTCGCCGTTCGGGATGAAAGTGTCGACGTATGTGGGCTTCATGAATTGCTCGGAAGCGGAAATGGAGCCGAATCCAGCCGAGGTAGAAGAAGTGTTCACCGTTCCGTTGTCCTTTTTCTTAAACACGAAGCCAGATGCTCATTATGTGCGCATGAAGGTGGAGCCGGAAGATGATTTCCCCTTTGACCTTATTCCTGGAGGGGAGAACTACAACTGGACGACGCAGCGCTTTCCAGAGTACTTCTATCAATATGGTGACAAAGTGATTTGGGGGCTGACGGCAAGCGTCATTCTCCACTTTATCGAAATGATTCAGAGCTCAACCGACTAACCGGTTGAGCTCTTTAGTTTTTTACGGAGAAGGTCTTCGCATTTGTATAACACCTCTATATGTGTGCCTTCAACGGTATAGTGGTCGCCATCCAACGAAAAGACACTTTCGAGGCATGCATCTCCATCCCCTTCATTCGTGTACGCCGCACCGACAACTTTACCGTCAGCCCAATGATTCGATAATGGAGAAGGAACGACTTCTAAATACTTTATTGTTTCTTCATTTGTCCCTGCAATAACCGTCACGTCAACCTTACGCTGCTGTATCACTTCTTTATTGGCATTCAACCGATCGAGAAAGTGGTTTTGTGTCTGCATATCTCCATAGTTTACAAACGACTTTCCTTGATGGTTCATGATTACATAATTTCCATAATCACATCCTGGAAGTATGTTCTCGAGTCCTTTGAAGTGTTGGTGAATGGCAAGGATTTTGCTAGGAGGATAACGAAGGGCTAAGTAATCCACATATCCTTTCATATAAGAATGGACAAAGTTTATGGATGTGGATGGGACAGGTAGTTCGCCACCTGACCAGTAGCTGTAGTTGGGAGCGGAACCGGCATTAGGCGTGCAAAGGAGTATCATTTGGTCGACATCATCCACATAATCTGAGCTTTGAACGTACGCTCGAGATACGAGTCCGCCCATACTATGAGCGATCAAGTTCACCTTTTCTGAACCAGTCGTTTTCTTGGCATAGGCGATGGTGCGACGTAGGTAATGGTAGGCGGAATGATCGATGGGGTCGCTCCAATCATAGAAATTGATAAACAAGTCCTTGTTTCTTTTATACCCCATCGATTCTAACACGAGCACGAACGGTTCATATACCATGCCTGCCAATCCGAAACTCCACCCACCAGTACCGGGAATGATTTTATCGCTCATCGAACCAAATAACCCAGGGACAAAAACGATCGGGATTTTTTTCTTTGACACCAATACCCCTCCCTTTGGTTGCTCTTATTCAAATGTATGCGTACTTGAGAAAAGTCACGACATTTAGTTGCGCACCCTCCCGATCCTTTGCGAAATTGTGTGTAAAGTTTGTTAAGGCTATGTTTTTTGTTTGAAAAAGTCCCAATAAAAAAAGGTATACAATTATTCGCATCGAAAGGAGACTAAAGGAAGACTATTTACATATCAAAGGAGTGTAGGAAAAATGAAGAAAATGATGTTGATGTTGTTCAGTTTTGTGTTTATTGTGACGGGAACCGTTCAGGCGGCGTCGATCTCTGTATATGATGCGATGAATCAGCCGAACGGATCAAGTGTTTCTGTAGAAGGGTATATCGTGGGGGTTCCGACTTCGACGACGTACGTTGAACAAAGCAATTTTTCAAGCAACTATGCTTTGGCTTTAGCGGATGACCCGAATGAAACAGAAATGAACAATATGATTCTCGTAAAGCTCGATTCTGAGTATCGTAGTGAATACGGACTTCAGAACAACCCTGGCAAGATGGGTGAGTTGATTCAAGTTGACGGCGTAAGAGATCCTTACTTCAGCCATGAAGGGATTGAGAATGTCAGTTCCATTACGACCGTAACCAGTGACGGCGGTGGTTCAGACGATGGCGGAACGACAACAACGGGTTATTATGCGAGCGCAAGTGGCTTGACGGGTGCGTCCTTGAAAGCCGAGCTTCATAACATCATCGACGATCATACTGAGCTTTCTTACAGCCAAGTGTGGGGAGCGCTTCGCAATACTGATGAGGACCCATCCAATTCGAACAATGTGGTGTTGTTGTATTCAGGAAAGTCTTTATCAAAATATGAGAATGGCGGCTACGTCGATGAGTGGAATCGCGAGCACGTTTGGGCAAAATCGCATGGTGACTTCGGAACGTCTATGGGCCCTGGAACAGACATCCACCACCTTCGCCCCACGGATGTAACCGTGAACTCATCACGTGGAAACCTCGATTTTGATAATGGTGGCTATGCATTGACAGAAGCACCAAGCAATTCGTACGATTCCGATTCTTGGGAGCCACGTGATGAAGTGAAAGGCGATGTCGCGCGTATGATTTTCTACATGGCGACTCGTTATGAAGGGGATGCTGGAGAACTAGATTTGGAGATTGCCAACTATGTAGGGACGAGTGGTCCTTATTTAGGCAAACTGTCTACACTTAAATCATGGCACGAATTGGATCCGGTCGATGCTTTTGAGCGTAATCGCAACGACATCATTTTCAATGACTACCAAGGAAACCGGAACCCGTTCATCGATCACCCAGAATTTGTAGAATATATTTGGTAGAAAAGAGCCCCCGTTCTTATCAAAGATCGGGGGCTCTTGTTGATGCTTTTAGTTCGTTTGATTCGCTAGTTTCACTAATACATGCGCCATATGTTCACGTTCATCTTTACTCGCAACGTTCCACATTTCATTCAGCACTTTTTCCTCACGGTTACGTGGCTCTTCATGCTGCGCTAAGTAATCGGCTACGCGCTTAGCTCCAATGGTCAGGCCTTCTTCACCAAGACCTAGCTTTTCCCCGCGGCGTACTTGGTCACCCAGGTAATCTTTAAACGATTCGTAATTCTGCATAATTTCATCTTTTTTGTCTTCTTTCATTTTAGCAGCAAACTCTTTTGGATCTTTGTCTGACATTGGTAATCCTCCTAATGTTTGATTAGAGACAAGTTTCCACGTTTTGAAAGAATGTAAACATGCTAATCTTCAATTTGAAATTGGAAAGTCAGACTCTAGAGTTTATAAACTTACATTGGTGAGTCCAGGTCCTGTGGTCGCCTGATAGGCCAAGAGGTGTCATGAACTTGCGTTTACCATAAGAACATATTAGAATGACGAGTATGAAAATACCATATCATCCACCCATAGAAAGCATTCATTTCACGAAAGTGCTTCATGCACTGAGTGAGCCGAACAGAGTAAAGATCATCCGCTGTCTAAACGAAAGCTTTGAAAATAATTGTACAGCCTATTCCCTTAAATTAATGTTGCCAAAGTCTACGGTCTCTCATCATATAAAAGTACTTCGGGAGGCGGGATTGATTCAGGCTAGAATCGAAGGAAAGGAGCATATTTACTCTCTTCGTAGAGAAGAAATCGAAGCCAAATTTCCTGGATTACTACAAACGGTTATTCAAATAAACGAAGAGGATATTTAGTCCTGCAAGAGCCTTATCGGGCTCTTTTTTTTGTGCTTCATAACATGAAAAATCTCTAATGTTTGGTTAGGGAAAGAACGAAAGGATTGCATTACAAATGAAACGGTGGTACTATTTTTAACGGTTCGATGGTTTTCGAATCGTAAAACTGTTTAGGAGGCACACTCATGAAAAACATATTAGTCATTAATGGACACGAATATTGGTCATTTGCACCAGGAAGGTTAAATAAGACCTTATTTGACGAGATCATCAGCCAGTTAGAAAACGCCTATACCATCCAAACCACAACCGTTCAGGATGGATACGATGTAAAAGAAGAACAAGAGAAATTCAAATGGGCGGACATCATCATTTTCCAAACGCCGATTAATTGGTTCAGTTTACCGGGCGCGTTCAAGTCTTATATTGATGCTGTATATGAACCAGGACTCTTCTTCGGGGGAGATGCAGAATACGGTCATAATGGCATGATGGGTGGACGAAAATACATGTTCTCCACAACGTGGAACGCTCCAGAGTACGCGTTTAACGACAAGGAGAAGTTCTTTGGCGGTCAGGATATTGAAGGTGCACTTGATCATTTACACAATATGAACAAATACGTTGGCCTTGAGCCACTTAAAAGTTTCGGAGCGCACGACGTTATGAAAAATCCAGACGTCGACAAATACCTAGCAGAACTTCGCCAACACTTAAAAGAAGTATTTGACGTTTAAATCATGCTGAAATAATTTTTACGATAAGTATTTGGAGGTGAGCGCCATGTTGAAGGATGAATTAAAATCTGTACGGGATAAGTTTTTTTCAAAAGCTCCCCAACATGTGACGGATAACGTAAACAAAGCGACGGAAGAGCTTATCGATGCAGGAACAGCGACGGGCTTGAAAGAAGGCGTGAAAGCACCTGACTTCACATTGGAGAATGCAAGTGGGGAATGGATCACTTTATCTGAGGAATTGAAAAAAGGTCCTGTTATTTTGAACTTCTACCGTGGTGGGTGGTGTCCTTACTGTAACCTTGAACTGAGGGCTTATGAGAAGGTCCTGGGTGATATTAGAGCAGAAGGGGCTCAATTGATAGCCATCTCACCTCAAACTCCCGATCAATCCTTAACGACACGAGAGAAGAACGATCTTTCCTATGAAGTTGTAAGTGATAGCACACAAGAAGTCATGAAGGATTACAATCTGTTATTCGAGTTGCCTGACTATCTTGTGGATACGTATAAAAATGATTTCAATATCAACTTGAATCATTACAATAGCCAACAAAACCCTTGGAGGCTGCCTGTGGCTGGTACGGTTGTCATCCATCAAGATGGAACCATTACCAAATCGAGTGCAAATGTCGACTATATGTACCGAGCTGAACCTAGTGAAATTCTAATGCATCTAAGAAACTTAAAATAAAGTATAAAAAGTGTCTGCTCCTCTGATCTGAAGCATGGGGGCAGGCACTTTTTTTGTGCTTGAGAAATTTGGACAACCCATCATGTACTCACTTCGAGGCTTCAAAAGTAAGCAGGAAAATTTAGAATCTATGTAGTAATTAATAGGAACAAGGGTTGAATGGTTTGCCTTGTTCCTCAAGAAGGTTTTAGTTATCAATCAAACCTGACGGGGGAAATAGTAGACAGATCATTAAGTTAAATAAGGAGGGGTACAATGGCAGAAGTATCTGCAATGCAGCAAGCCGTTGAGGTGTTACGAGAGAAGGGGTTGTCCAATAGGGAGATCCTGAGTAACGTCGATAATAGCCATTTTCCGTTTGATGATGAAGAGGTTGTGATGACCTTCATTGATTTGCAGATTGAATGTTCCTCTGATGAAGATTTTGACAATCTTGTGGCTTTCTTATACGGTTTTGATTTAAAACAATAGAAAAAAGACCTGATCCACACCGGAAGGAAATCCTATATATGTGGGTCAGGTCTTTTTAATGGTTCACATACATATATCAGGCTGATTTTTCCCATCTATAAAATCGAATCGCACAGCTCAACATGAACATCAGAAGGATTTTCCGGATCTGTTTCCTCATGATAACGTTCTAGATTCCAACGATTGTCGGCACGTGTGTACCCTTTTTCTTCAATCCATTTATGTAAAGCTGCATAACTCGTTCTAATCTGATCGTTCGGTCCTTTGTGTAGGGTTGTAGCATATTGTTGGGGAGGGATGGTCAGGGTCGTCATCCCTTCTGGAATATCTTCATAATCTCGTACTTGAACACCAATCCAATAGCCATCTTCCTCAGGTGAGGATTCTTCGACCACAAAAGCCCCCACATGCCTGCCAGAATCGGTGACATGTTTAATCTCCTTTTTCCTTTTGTTAAGCGATCGAGCAGCTTTTGGAATTTCTTCCATGTATCTTTCACCTTCACACAAGACTCTGAATCCTACTAATTTGACTTCGCCTATTTCTTTTACAGTATTTTGCGGAATGGTAATCTCTCCTTATATGGATTTATATTACATATCTATTATATTCTATCGTGCCTTTTACGTATCCTTTACGAATATGCTTTCAGCTGAAATTCTCGATCATGGTGGCGTGGTCGCCTTGCCGAAGTATGCTTTGCCTGGCATGGCATGGCAGGGGTACTATAAAGAGCCTGAAGGGAATATCTTTGGGGTACATCAACCAGATGAACAGGCAAAATAGAGGCTTTTCTATATGAGAAAAGGCGTCCTCATAACGCCTTTTCTGTTTTTCTATGATTAACGGTGTTGATCAATCAATATGGGGTTGCCGTCCGGATCCTCCAGCGTAATAAAGGCTGGCCCTTCTGTTTGTTCATCCGCTTCTTGTATGATTTTCACACCTTTTTCTTTCAACTTTTTCTGTAAATCACGCACATCCGTGAAGTCATCGAGGTTCTCTGTATTTTGGTTCCAACCTGGATTGAATGTGAGGGTGTTTTTCTCAAACATCCCTTGAAAAAGGCCGATCACGGTATCTTCGTTCTTCATAATCAACCAATTTTGGTCGATGTTTCCGCCAAATGCCTCAAACCCCAAGTTCTCATAAAATGCCTTCGATCGATGAATATCTTTTACATTCAAACTAATAGAAAATGCGCCTAATTCCATCGTGTCTCCTCCTTATGAATGGTTTTACATAAGGATTCTATTACTTCATCGGTAAACCCTTCTAAAATGAATGCCTATATTCCCTTAAGTATGAAAGTAGTTATTTTATTAGTTGGTTGATTTCAGCAACAGCTTTTTCAGCTGAAATCAGTGCTCCTTCAAGGTGACCACCATATTGCGAATTCGTCTCCGTCCCAGCAAAAATGATTTTCTTATCCCATAATCCTGATTGCGGTGGTGTTCCATAGCTCGGAAAATCTCTAAGCGGCTCTAAGTCTTCCTCCACAGCCGTTTCGGAGTCTGTGGCCCAATCTTTGTATAACCAGGCCTTTGCGTTATCGGCAGAGGGGCCGAATAGCCTGACGAATTGATCCTTCACCAGTTGCAAAACCCTATCTTTCCCTAGTTCTTGGCGCGTTTTCGCTGGCATGCCGAAGAACCCGAATAAGGCACCTGATCCTGTTTCAGGAGAAGCATCATGGATTTCCTGCAAGGGACCGACCCAGCTCGTTGCAAATCCTGAGAGTTCTGAATCGCGCCAAAAGGGCCGGTCATAAATGGCAACCGCCTTGGCTTGTCCTGCCATCCACGTGGATTTGCTTTTCAGGTCCGTGATCAGTTTTTCTGCTAACGAAGGAGAAAATGCAATGTGACGTTCGGCAATTCGAGGCGGCAAGGCGAGAATGACAGCACTTGCCGGTATTTCGTTTCTGCTTCCAGCACGAGCTGTCTCAACCGTGATCGAACCTTCTTCATCAAGTCGAATGGCCGACACACGCGTTTCAAGCTCTACCACATCAGAAGGGATCGTTTCCGCTACCGCATCAATGAGGGATTGGACACCACCGCTAAAGCGAATCGATGTTTGGATCGCATTTTCTGGGAGGACAAGCTTCTCTGGCGTCATGTTTGGGGAGCGTTCTGAGAGCATGGATCCCTTTGTGTATTGTTCGAACGTTCTTATATTCCGTTCTTTTACAAGATTTGTGATCGCCTTTTCATACTGTGGCCAGAACCATGTCGGGCCGAGGTCGAACTTCCCTAGGTCAGGCCTGTTTGGAACAGAAGTGCTCAAGACCCTACCGCCTAATCGGTCTCTTGCTTCTAAAACTTTGCAGTCGATGCCTTGTGCAGCAAGTAGTGAAGCGGCGTGCAGGCCACTTAGTCCGGCACCAACAATGACGACTGGTTTGTTCATATTCTTCCCTCCATCTGTTCATATTTAAATCTAAGCAAATGTCTTGTGATGACAGTCTGCTATGTTTATAGCTTTTATTTAATTGATTTTACATCCATTATTACGGTTATAATTTCCAGTTAATCATTTCGTGACTTTTCATTAGTGAATAAAGTCTTGCCCTCAACTCCAAGCAAATCGTCTGGATTCCACCAGGCAAGTAAGAACATTCATACTTCCCTTTTCTGTATTCTGCAATTTGATGAATCAAATCGTTAGAAAATTCCCGTCTCGATCATCAACTTTCAGCATATCACGGCGGACGACACCCTGAGAAACCAAGAGTGTTCCTTGTCCTAAATGATTTTTAAGTAGTTTCGCAATCGTTGTTTTTCCACTACCTGAATTTCCTCGTAAAATAGGATTCCATAACGTTATCACCCCATCGTTTTGTACTTACTTATTCATCTTCCGTATTCTTTTAATTTTTTCCTTCTCTATTAATTACGGCCTGTTCCTTTTTATGATCAGCCTATGACGATTCTGGAAATAGTAAAAGTGGCTTTCCCACCACGCGTTGAGGATGGTAGGAAAGCCACTTTTTGATCTTTTTAGTCTTGGTTATGGTAATGAATCCTACTGTATCTTCAGCTATCGAAGGGAGTTCATCTTGTTCATAACGATGAGGAAGATTGTTTATAAATACTCAAGGCTGAGTCCTACATAAATGAGAATGGATACAAGTATAAACCCAGAAAAAAATAATCCTTTCAGAGCTTTTGTCCAGTTTTCCATCCAAGCCCAACGCTTTCGTTTGGTATCCAACCAGAAAAAATCAACGACTACAGTTAACGCAATAATCACTAAAGCTACAAAGGCACCCAAACATATCACTCCTGTTATTAGGTTTTTCAACCGTACCATTAAATTCAAATTCTTCGAAAAGAGTGATGATCGTGTAAAAACTAAAATATCAAATTTAAGATTACGAAAAAAAGTGTATCTATTGCTGGAGATTCTCACTATAAATTTTATGACTTATTTGGATTTTGGGGTTTTCTTTTACCAATAATCTAATAAATTCCTCTTCATTTTTAGGAGATACATGGATGATCTTGTAGTTGTTATGGAGAATTTCTAAGCGGTCCACTGATAGAGCAGGCGCCATAAAGGGGCTCATATTTTTATTTAACTTCTTGATTTCTTTTATAGTTATAGTGCGTCTAAACGGGCCATACTGAACTTTTATGATCCCATCAACAAGCTTATATCCTGTTCTAAACCATATCCACAACAGCAACCCTATGGTCGATGCGCTCAGCACATAACCTAATACACTCTTATAGGTGATGAGTTGCATTCCGACAGGCTCTCCACCAAAAATATAAATTAGAACGATAAAAAGGATCACTCCCCAATATAGTAGGGATAGCCAAATGTCTTTCTTAGATGGAAAGTACACGTTCATCACTCCTTCGACTAACTATACGTTTCAACAAGTCTTAAGGTTTCCTTTTTTTGTAATTTATTAATTTAAATGGGGGTAAATTTTAAAAACATTTTTTTGATTGAGACCTTTGACAACTTTCCGACGTCTAATAGTTGAAGAAAGGGGGAGAGCCCGGTGACCGGAAATACTCAAGTAGACTTCTCACGTGACGAAGCAATCGAATACATTATGCACCATTATGGTGAGGTGCTGAAACGTACCATCTATACTTATGTGAAAAATCACCACACGACCGACGACCTTTTTCAAGATGTGCTTATCCTGATTTATCGGAAGTGGGACCAATTCCATGGACAATCTCAATTGAAGACGTGGGCGATCAGAATTGCGATTAATCGATGTAAAGATTATTTGCGCTCTCCTCTTCACCGAATCAAAATTGTGAAAGATCAATGGTTAGATAAAAAAGATCCTCAGCACCTTGAAGAGACCGTGATCCAAAAAGAACAATGGGATGAAATCGCAAAGGTGATTTTGGACCTGCCCATTAAATATCGTGAAGTGATGATTCTTACCTTTCAACAAAATATGTCCCAAAAAGAAATTGCGGACGTGACCGATACGCCTTTATCCACAGTGAAAACGCGCATGCAACGTGCTCGTCAAATGGTGAAAAAACAAGCCTGCGAGGAGGGACTGAATCTTGGATCCTAACAATATAAAAAAGGCGGTGGATCGTCAAATCAGTGAAAAACCTTTATTCACGGAGGAAGACCGTGAACGCTTTTACGCCAATAAACAAAAGAAACGAGGATCTTGGTGGAACCAGGGCTTTCCCAGGTTGTTGACGGCCATGGCCACTTTACTCATCTTGGCTGGATCCGTTTACTTTTTCACATCGGGGAATCCATTCCAATCCCCTGCTTCTCCTGATGTGGGAGTAGTCGAAGACGAACCGGTTCCTGAAGAGGAGCCAGAAGATCAGGAGGATCCGCCGACGCTCGATCAGAAGATTAAAGAAATTAAAGATGTCGCGCTGAGTAGGCCGAAGAAAAATCAAATGATGGATACTATTCAATCTCTGAATGGAAAGGAATTAACATCCACACAGGGAGAGGAGGGGGAAAGAGTGTCTATCGTTTTCTCACCAGATGTGGATGGGCCTAATATTTCCGACACACCACCCTCACTGGAAGCTTTCCAAAATAGCGAGCTCGACTTGTTTTTGGTTATTCAATGGGATGATGAACACAACGTTCTGACTTCAGCTGAGCTCACCTATCTATCTGAGGATGGAGAATCCTTAACAAAAGAAAGGTTCAGCCCTAATCCTAGGGGAAGGGAATTCGCAAAAGTGGTGGGAGCGGACCAACCGGTTTCCATGAAAGACCTCACGTTGCGATCTATCGCACGTTCCTTAGATAAAGAACCTGACGAGCTTACGAAAGGCGACTTGCTGGAACTCGAAGAATTGACGATTAATGCTTCCCACTTAAATGAGGTTTTTGAAGTGACAGCGGACCCAGCTTATTTCGAAGCGATGAAGTCCTTGAGGGTACTGAAGCTGAATCAAGCAATCATTCCTGGAGAGTTACTGAAGGAAGTTCCAAGTTTAGAACAAGTCACCTTCATTGGTCCCACAGTAAATGATTTGAGCAGTGTGGCGGAGGGCATGCAAAATGTTCAGTATTTGAACTTAATCAATTCTTCCTTCCAGGGCACCGCAGAAGACATCCTGAAGTTAGAGTCCTTGACCATCGTAAGGGTCGATCCCGCGGTGGTGCCCGATTATGAAAAATTACAGTTTGAAGGCATTGATGTACGTTGGTGAGAATCAACGAGCAATCTGCCAAGTTCAGCCGATAAATAAGCTCGCTAAATAAAAAGTGCCTGCCCTCTGCGTTAAGTAACGCGTTAGGGTCAGGCACTTTTTTCAATTGCTATAACCGTTCATCCCGCTCCTCATCCGAAATCAACGGACACGTCGCGCAGCACTTCGCTTTATTCCCGTCATGCAGCATGTATTTCATGCAGCAATGTCTGCGGACATACGTCTCTTTGCCGTTATCCGCCGTATAGTAGCGGAAATCGAAGTGGAGGGGGTTGCGCCGGTTTTCTTTGAACAATTCATCGGACGTCAGCCAGTGGAACACCTTCTCGATTTTCTCTTTCAGTTCCGGTTTTTCCTTTTCAAGCGCGCACTTCCGCTGGTGCAAGTTATGCGACACAATCGAGCGCATATGCGTCGATTTACAGCAGGAGATTTGAGCGACCTTTTGGAATAGAGGCTGTAAATGATCGGTGATGAAGGCCTTGATGAGCTGTTTGACTCGCTCTTCCGAAAGCTCATCCATCTGGTGAACCGCTTCACTCGGAACGATATAATTCATCCGATTTTTCTCCTCGAGTTCAATCCCGAAATGGGACGGATCTGTATCGATGATGACGTTCTGTTCGATCATCGACTGAAAAAATCCCATTGTAAAAACGGAATACATTTTCCCGAATAACAGGCCGGTGATTGATACGTTCGGGGCATCCACCCCTTTTCGCTGCTGTTTCAGCACATTCATCACCGTTAAATGGTCATGAATCAGGTCTTCCACTCGCACATCTACGCGCTCCTCATATTCGGATCCTATATAAATTCGGTGATCATTTTTTATTTGTTCGAATGCAGTATTCATAGAACATGACTCCCACATTGATTTTTTATGAACTGATAACTATTATCAATTATAAGGCAATTCCCTGAAATGGACAACTTTCTGTAGGTATAAACGGCACGTCGGTTTTCGTAAGCTAAAGGAGCGTCCTTTTGTGGGCCCCTAGATTTGATTATCATTGTTCTAATCAGGGAATAAGAAGACAAGAAGAAGTAGCTTCCATTAGATGAGGTGAAAGAGAGATGAATGAAGAGGGAAAGCTTCTAATAGAATTCGCACGTAACGATGATCGATATAGAAAAAAAGCAGAGAAAGCCGTGCTGCATCAGCTTGTGCAAGCCATTATACGTGAAAATATCGTCCCTTATGAGTGGACGTCTGACCATATGATTACGATTCCAGCCAAAGAAGCGGATGTGCACGTCGAAATCACGCACCGCTATACACTCGGACATATCGATATAGATTCCATCCAATGGAAAAGTGAGCCCGTCACAACAGCCGGTCAGTTACTTGACCTCCTTTTTCAACAACAGGAACAGAGATTGAAAACCGAAATCGCTGATAGTATAGACAATTACACACTAGCGCTTGCGATTGCAGAAAAGCGCCAATCTGACATCCACACAGATGCCTCTGATGTATTTGAATACGCGAAGCATCCAGGTATCCAGAGCCCGCTTTCGTTCTTCGAGCAGTGGGTCATTCAAGGGCATACGATTCACCCGTGTTCCCGTACCCGTCTCGGAATGACAACGGAAGACGTCGCCACCTACGCGCCGGAATGGCAGGGGCGTCCGCAAGTCATTCCGATGGCTGTCAAAAAAGGATTGTTCCAAAAAACAGGCGCGTCACCACGGCAAATCCTTTTTGATGAATACCCGGAAGTGGAGCATGCTTTCTACGAAAGAGGGCTCGCTCCTGAGGAGTACGAATTGATTCCGGTCCACCCGTGGCAGCTCGAGCATACGATTCCTAAATATTACGCCCATGCCCTTCATGATGGAGGGCTCGTTGCGCTGGATCGTGTCGGTATCGATACCGCGGCGCTGATCTCTTTCCGCACGCTCGCACCGTTCAACAATCAGATGAAGCACCATATCAAGACGGCTGTGAACGTGCAGATGACGAGCGCCGTCCGAACGGTTTCAGCCGCCTCAACGAAAAACGGTCCGACGTTATCCCGGCTGTTAGAGGGAGTATTCGAAGACTTATCGTATCCCGTTTCGGTCATGAAAGAGTCGGCGGGCATCCACTATGAACCAGCGGGTGACAACGATAACCGACACTTTTTACAAAAGAACCTGGCTGCGATCCTTCGCGAAAATCCAGAACGCGACCTGAAACAAGGAGAAATCGCCATTCCTGCCGCTGCCTTGATGGCCGAATCTCCCGTGACGAATAAGCTGGTTATGGAAGACTTGATTGACCATCAAAAAACCACTGCGGAGGCGTTCATCAAACAATACGCCTCCATATTATTGCCGGGTATTCTGACATTGATTACGAAATATGGCATCAGCATGGAAGCCCATCTTCAAAACGTTGTAGTCATTTTTGAAGAAGCCGAACCGAAGCGCGTCATCCTACGCGATTATGGCGGCATCCGCATCATGAACGACCGTTTGAACCAATTTGCCCAAACCGAAATCGACCCGAGCACGAATCTGCCGACCGACAATCCAGCAGAGTTGCTGCACGTCTTTTCTCACGCATTGCTTCATAACCATTTAGGAGAAATGATTGTCGCACTCGCACGTAAAGGTAGTGATGAGTCCCGTTTATGGCAGCCCGTCGCAGAGGTCGTCCGAGAAACATACCGAACATTGCAGAAAGAGACACCAGAAGTCGCCGTAGATGAGCCGCTTTTATTTTCAGAAACATCCACGATGAAGGCGCTCGTAAAAATGCGCATGACGAACCGATTCACAGAGAACATGTACGTGACCACCGCCAACCCGTTACGCACTAGAAATGAGGTGTTCGAACCATGACGATGCCGATGACAAAACAACGCGTCACGCTCGATTCCGATATGCTGAAAGAAGAACGCACCTGCCTGAACGCCCTGATGGCCGATAATCCAGACGATGTCCCGCGCTTCCTCGATCAAGTCGAAGGCGGCCGCCAAGGCATCCTGCACAAACTGGCCTCCGCGATTTTAAGGGAGGATATCGATCAGATTTATACGAACGCCATCAACGTGACCGAGACAGCGGCCCACCCCTATTCAAGACAGCTGGAATCGTACCCTTTTTTAGAAAACGTTACCTATAAGCTCACCGTACAAGAAGGGTATGCCATCGTATTTCCTGTCCTGTCTGAGTTTTCCTTCCGCCGCGTCGAAACGACCGGGGATATCCTGTTTGTCGATGACCTTGGAGTCAGGCCGATTACGACAGCATCTGAACTCGTCGAGCTTCTGTTCAAAGACAGCGCCCATCCGAACGTCGACACGTTCATGAAAGAGCTGGATAACGGCACCGCCAACTTGACGCTCGCCCTCATGCACCACGAGAAGTGGAAAACGCATGTGCAGCGGTTGGGATCCTTGAATACGCTCGATTATGTGAAGAAACAGCAAGCGATCGTCCCGCAATTTTCACCGAGTTTATTCTTCGAGCAGCTTGTCGTCGACGGCCATCACCTGCACCCCGGTGCAAAAACGAAGCTTGGCCTGACATACGCGGACGTGACGCGCTATTCGCCGGAATTCCATCAGTCGTTTGATGTCCGGTTTGTCGGGGTGCTGCACGATCGACTGCTCACGACAAGTGCGCAACTCTTGAAGAAGGATTTTTCAGATACGTGGGAGCAGGCTCAGGTAGAGCTGCAACAAAAAGGATACGACCCAGACAACTATGAAGTGCTGCCGGTCCATCCGTGGCAGTATGAACACGCCATTCCATCTATTTATAAAGAAGAAATTGAGTCGGGAGACGTGCTTCTGTTAGAAGACGTCATAATGCAAGCGGACGCCACGTCTTCCTTCCGAACGGTCAGTCCGCGCGGGGATCAGACGCCTGTCATCAAGCTTGCCGTCAATAGTCAGATGACCTCGACCGTGCGCTCGATCTCAAAACAAACGGCGATGAATTCGACCGCTTTTACCTCGATGATGGAGACAGTCATGGAGCGGGAAGACCTGCCTCGATTTGTTCCATTGAACGAAACGGCGGGAGCGGCCTTTGATTCGGATGACGAATTGAAAAGCCGTAACCTGACGATGCTCATCCGCGAAAGCATTGATGCGCACTTGCAGGAAGGTGAAATAGCCATCGCGGGGATGGCGTTGTATGCTGAATCCCCGATGAGCGGAAAAACGGTTCTTCATGAACTGGTAGAGGAATCCGGACAGCATGTGCTCGACTTTTTCCAACAATACATCCAAACGGTGATCCCAGGGTACATGACACTTATGGTCAAATACGGCATTGCGCTTGAAGGTCATCTGCAAAATAGTTTGCCTGTTTTCAAAAATGGCCGCCTATCCCGATTTTTCTTCCGTGATTGGGGCGGTGCACGTGTGTATGAACCACGGCTTGAGAAGCAGGGCATCGCCGCAGATTTTGCACCTGGGTCTGTGTCCGTGACGAACGATTTGTCCGACATGCACAACAAGCTCTACTATACTGTTTTTCAAAACCATTTAGGCGAAATCATCCGTCAGCTGACGACATATGGCGAGGTCGATGAGTCCGTCCTTTGGCAGCAAGTGAAAAAAGTGTGTGACCAAACGCTTGATACGTTAGCGAAAGAAGAAGGGCTGCACGAACAAATCGCGGAAGACCGCGCCTTCTTGTATCAGCCGACGGTCATGCATAAGTCGCTTACGCACATGCGTCTGACCGACAGTAAAGCCTACCATTATACCGAAGTACCGAACCCGTTATCGTAAGAAAAGGAGCCCATTATGAACGCAGTCCAAACCTACTTAAACCAAAGAAACGACGAGGAACCGACTTGTGCATATGTCTATGATTTACACCAGTTGCGTCAGCATGCCGAATCCCTGAAAGCGAGTCTGCCCGATTCGTGCCGCTTTTATTATGCGGTCAAAGCGAATCCCGACTGTCCTTTGCTTGAGACGCTCGAGCCGATTGTCGATGGCTTCGAGGTCGCTTCCGCCGGAGAGATTGAAAAAGTGTCAGCCGTATCAGAGAAGTCGATGATTTTCGGAGGGCCTGGCAAGAAAGACCGCGAGATCGAAGCGGCACTCGAATCGAACGTGGAGTACCTGAACGTCGAAAGCTTCCATGAGCTTCACCGGATCAACTATTTAGCCGAACAAAAAGGCGTCACAGCACCGATTTTGATCCGTGTGAATTTGAGCGAAAATGTATCGGACAGTCACCTGCGAATGTCCGGCGTCCCGACGCAGTTCGGCGTCGATGAACGAGACATTCCACCTTTCATCGAGCAGGCGCTCGCGTCTGAGAATGTGACCATCGCAGGTTTCCATTTCCATGCGATGTCGAATAACTTGGACGCAGAAGCTCACGTCCGTTTTGTAGAGGCATGCCTCGATAAGTCCGCCGCCTGGCGCGAACGGTTCGATTTGGACGCCCTTGTCGTCGATATCGGCGGTGGCGTCGGTATCAATTATTGGAATCCATCACAACCGTTCGACTGGGATACGCTCGCCAAAGGAATAGCGGAATTGGATTCTGAAGACGTCCAACTGATCATTGAAATCGGCCGCTATATGACCGCCGCCTGTGGATCATATGTGACCGAAGTTCTCGATGTGAAACGCAATCACGGTCAGAACTTCGCCGTCATCCGGGGAGGCACGCATCACCTGCGCTTGCCTGCCGCTTGGAAAATGAGTCACCCTTTCCACGTTTTAGCGAAAGAGGAATGGAACTATCCATTTCTTCGTCCTGGAATCGAACGAGACGACGTGACTATTGCTGGCGAACTCTGCACGCCGAATGATGTGCTCGTCAGACAGGAATTCGTAGAGAGGTTGAGAGCGGGGGATCTTGTCGTGTTCGAGTATGCGGGGGCCTATGCATGGACGATTTCGCATCATGAGTTCTTGAGTCATCCTGAACCTGAGATTTTATATATAGATGAAGCGTAATGTGATGATGAATCCACTGCCGAATCGGGTAGTGGGTTCATTCATGTAGGTGAAAAAAGGATTTTGAATGACTGTATCGAATAGTACCAAGTGGTAGACAAAGGAGGAAGAAACATGAGCACGATTTACATAGAAAAACACAACCTGCAAGATACTGAAGCTATCGAGGCAAAGCTGGAAATCCTACTACAGCAACCATTCGAATCGGTTGCTGACATTGAAGGATGGCTCAAAGACGTATCGGCTTTCTACGATGAACTCCGTGAAGCATTAGACGGACATTACATCGATTTTCAAGCCCATAACCAAAGTGAAGAAGCGAAACAGCGGTTTGAACACGATCAACATAAAATTGAACCATTGATCAAAACATACACAGCCAAGCTTGATGAGAAGCTGATGAACAGTCCATTTAAGGACGAGCTGGACACAGAAGTTTACGGACGTTTGCTGCGAAGCAAAGAAAATGCCATCGAGCTTTTCCGTGAAGAGAATATTGCGCTTGAAGTCGAAGAGGATCGTTTGGCGACGCGCTACTTTGAACTGACGGGTGGACTGACGGCTGAATGGGATGGGGAAGAGAAAACGATTCCTGAGCTGTTTCCACTCCTTGAGAATCCGGACCGGGACGTTCGTCAATCGGCGTTTGATAAGATATTCGGTGCTTTATCGACGGTTGAGGATGATCTTCAGGACATCATGGACGAATTGATGAAGCTTCGTAAACAAAAAGCGGCCAATAGCGGACTCGCCAATTACCGAGATTATATGTTCAAGAAGTATGAGCGCTTTGATTATTCGCCGGAAGACTGTAAGCAGCTCTCGGCATCGATCCAGGAACACGTCGTTCCCGTCGCTAGAAAAATAGATGAGCAGAAAAAAGCGGAGCTCGGTGTGGATACACTGAAGCCATACGACAGAAAAGCCGTTCCAGCTGATCGCTCGCCGCTTAAGCCTTTTGACAATCGGGACGAACTTGTAGGCAAAACCTCGGATGCGCTTGGGGAGTTGAGTCCGAGATTCAAAGAGCTGATCGATGTGATGAATGAACGCGGCATGCTTGATTTAGAGACGCGGAAAAACAAATCACCGGGTGGCTTCTGTACACCGCTTCCTGTATCTGAACTCTCATTTATTTTCATGAATGCATCCCAAACACATGATGATATGCTCACCCTTTTCCATGAGATGGGGCATTGTATCCATAATGACTTCACACGTCACTTGCCCTTGTCCCATGACCGTGAGACCCCGATGGAATCGTCTGAACTTGCGAGTATGACGATGGAATTACTCACGATGGATCAGTGGGATCACTTCTACACCAAGGCCGAGCAGAAGCAGGCGAAACTCGATGTGCTGCGTGATATCATCAGCTTCCTGCCATCCGGAATCCGCGTCGATGCCTTCCAACATTGGATGTATGAAAACCCTGATCATACGAAAGCAGAGCGGATGGAGAAATTCGCAGAGCTTAGCCGTGAGTTATCTTCCGGCATCGTGGACTGGAATGGCTATGAAGAGGTGCGCAAAAAAGAATGGCTGTTCATCCTGCATATTTTCGAGGTGCCGTTCTATTACGTCGAGTATGTGATTGCCCAGCTTGGTGCTGTCCAAATGTATAAGCAATATAAAGAAGATCCGGAGGGGACGATGGAGCGTTACAAGCAGGCGCTCGCGCTCGGAAATACGAAGTCGTTGCCCGAGGTTTTTGAAGCGGCTGGGATTCGTTTTGATTTTTCAGGAGACATGATCCAGGAACTGATGGCCTTTTTGCAAAAGGAAATCGCTGAAGTGGAGAACATGTCGGTGTAATGGATAGGGTAAGGAAATGGCTGATGGTGCTGATGCCATTGGCTGTTATCACCATCGTTCTTTATATAGAAGATAATGTGTTAACTCAGACGAGTCATACGATAAAGACCGCTGAACTTCCAGAAGTGTTCGATGGGTTCCGGATCGTTCATTTATCCGACCTGCATAGCAAATGGTTTGGTGAGGACCAATCGAGACTCGTAGAACAAGTAAATGACCAGCGGCCGGACCTGATCGTATTTACAGGCGACTTAATTGATCGCAATCGCAATAACTTTAAAGCGGGTATCACATTGCTTGACCGTTTGAAGCAGACCGCTCCCGTCTATTATGTAACAGGTAATCATGAATGGGACTCCGGTAAAGCGGAGGATCTGATTGAACAACTGAGTGGACGAGGCATCCGTGTGTTGCAGGACGACATGGACGAAATCGAGCGTATGGATGACTCGATTACAATCATCGGACTCGATGACCCTGACAAACGGCCGGGACACGCAACTGTCCGCATGGATCCCCTGGACCGACTTGTAGAAGAGGCAAAGTCAAAATTCACGATTTTGCTCTCCCATCGTCCGGAGCATTTTGACTTGTATCAACAGATGCCGCTTGACTTAGTTTTCTCCGGACATGCCCACGGCGGTCAGTTCAGGCTGCCCTTGATTGGGGGATTCGTTGCGCCCGGACAGGGGATACTTCCGACATACACGGAAGGTTCATACGAAGGAAACGGCACAACACTAGTCGTCAGCAGGGGACTTGGCAATAGTATTTTTCCGCAACGCTTTTTTAATCGTCCAGAGGTCGTAACGGTGATTTTGAAAAAGGATCGGTAGTGTTGGCCGATCAATTTGACATCTAGGAGGAAGAGACATGAAGACTGATGAGCAATTTATGGAGCAAGCCATCGAACTGGCTTTACAAGCGAGAGAAGCTGGAAATGAACCCTTTGGCGCCTTGCTGGTGAAAGGGAATGAGGTCGTCAAAGTAGGAGAAAATAAAGTTCATTCTAACAGCGATCCCACTTATCATGCAGAAATCGGTTTGATACGAGATTATTGTTCGGAACAGGGTGTGTTTGATTTAAGCGACTATACGTTGTACACGAGCTGTGAACCGTGCGTCATGTGTACAGGAGCAATGGTGTGGGCGAATTTGGGGAAAGTCGTCTACAGTGTGTCGCACGATCAGCTGGCTGACATTGCGGGAGACAATATTATGATCTCTAGTGGGCATGTCTTTGAGAAGAGTCCGAGCAACACAGAGGTCGTCGGTCCTATTCTCAATAAAGAAGGATTGAAGGCTTTTGAAGGATACACATTCGGATAGGCGTATCGCTTTTATTGATCGTTTCTATTGAAACCTTTGGATAACACCTTCGTCACCTATCGTGATAAGATGATGGGGCAAATAATGAAATTGAGGTGCTAGAAATGAATACATTTTTACAATATAACCCGACGAAACTGTATTTCGGAGAAGGGCAGGTCGAACAGATTTCAGCGGAAATTGCGGAATCCTCTAAAGTGCTCATCGTTTATGGCGGAGGAAGCATTAAGCGTAACGGTGTCTATGATGATGTGATGAACCAATTAAAATCCGTGAATGCCGAAGTATTCGAGCTGTCAGGTGTTGAACCGAACCCGCGTCTGACGACAGTGAGGAAAGGCGTAGACATCTGCAAACAAGAAGGCGTCGACTTCCTTCTGGCTGTAGGTGGCGGAAGTGTCATTGACTGTACCAAAGCGATTGCTGCCGGTGCCAAGTATGATGGAGATGCATGGGATTTAATTACACAAAAAGCGCCCATTGAAGATGCACTGCCACTAGGCACCGTGCTGACTCTTGCGGCCACGGGCTCTGAGATGAATGCGGTGTCCGTAATTACGAACTGGGAAACGAACGACAAGCTAGGCTGGGGCTCTCCACATGTGTACCCGACCTTCTCTATCTTAGATCCCGAGAACACGTTCTCCGTACCCGAGAATCAAACCGTCTACGGCATCGTCGACAGCATGTCACATGCGCTTGAGCACTACTTCCATCGCACCGAGAACACTCCGATGATTGACGGCTTCATTGAGTCCTTGTTGCGTACAGCGATTCAAACAGGACCAAAACTCGTGGAAGATTTGCAGTCGTATGAACACCGTGAAACGATGATGTATATCAGTACAACGGCCTTTAATGGGACGTTACAAAATGGAACAGATGGAGGCGACTGGGCGACCCACCGAATCGAGCACGCCATTTCCGCTATTTATGATATCCCTCACGGCGGTGGGTTGGCCATTCTATTCCCGAACTGGCTAGAGCATGTGCTTGAGGATGATCCAAGCCGCGTGAAGCAATTGGCAGTTAACGTTCTCGGTGTTGATCCAGAAGGGAAATCGGATGTTGAAGTAGCTCGCGAAGGCGCGCAAGCCTTGCGTAACTTCTGGAACTCGATCGGCGCACCGAGCCGACTGGCTGATTACGATATCGATGATCGTGATTTTGATTCTATGGTCGAGAAAACCTTTATCAAGCCTGGTGTCGGGACATACAAGGAACTGAACCACGATGATGTTCGTGACATTTTGAAACGTTCTTTATAATAAGCAGAAGGCGGACCTGAAGACGGGTTCGCCTTTTTTATTTACAAAAAAACACTTGTGAAAATATGGGGAATCGATAGAATATAATGAACACTATTCGTTTCTTTAGGAGGATGAACCATGAAAGTCACCAACGTCCGCCATCTTTACCAGCTCGCTTTTATCCCTAACCTGTTCCCTGTCAACTGCTACCTCGTCGAGGAAGAAGATCATCTCACCCTGATTGATGCTGCCATGCCGTATAGTGCAAAAGCGATTTTGAAGACCGCTCGACAAATCGGCAAACCGATTGAGAAAATCATCATCACGCACGCGCACAGCGATCATGTCGGAGCCTTGGATGCGTTAACGGAAGCGTTGCCGAATGCGGAGGTCCTGATGTCAGAGCGCGAAGCAAAATTGTTATCAGGCGATACGTCACTTGAAAAAGGGGAAAGAAACCCGATCAAAGGTGGGGTACCGAAAAACGTGAGGACGCAAGTCTCCTCTTTTTTAAAAGAAGGAGATCGTGTCGGGTCCCTGCAAGTCGTCCATGCGCCGGGGCATACACCGGGCATGATCGCTCTTTTCGATACACGGGACCAATCGTTGATCGTGGGCGATGCGATTCAAACACGGGGAGGCATCGCGGTATCGGGCGATTTACGCTTGGCCTTTCCTTTTCCTGCCTGGGCTACGTGGGATAAACAAGCTGCCATTCAGACAGCGGAAAAGTTGATGGATCTCAAGCCTTCTATGCTTGCGGTCGGTCATGGTTCGTTACTTCATGATCCTGTAGAGCCGGTAAATAAGGCCATTAGACGTGCCAAAAGGTGAGCCATTTTATAAAAAAGGAAGCTCTTAAGACGGTTTTGATCTCCGGCAACGTTTGAAAATGTCTTAAGGAAGTTCAAACGACCGTTCTGGAAGCGGACCTTTCATAAAAGGGTCATATGTATCGTCTTATGACTCTTTTAACGCCTCTGATAAGTCAAAAAGGTAGAAAAGCAAGTCGACTCCTTCTCTTCACAGTAAATTCAGAAAAATAAGTATTTAACCTTTCATTTTTCAAACGATGCCCGTACAATAAGTACTAATACTTATCTGCTTCACCTCATTAAAGAGGGGAGCCGTACACAAAGGAGCCGATTCTATGAGTCAGTCAACCATTACCATCGTGAAAAATACCGATAAAAAGCAGAAGCCACAATCGAAGGATATCGCCTTTGGTCGTACGTTCACCGACCACATGTTTGTCATGGATTATGAATCGGACAAAGGGTGGCACGAGCCGCGCATCGTCCCTTATGAGCCACTCACGCTGGACCCGGCGGCGATGATTTTCCACTACGGACAGACGGTATTCGAAGGCATGAAAGCGTATCGTACAGAAGATGACCGCGTGCTTTTATTCAGACCTGACAAAAACTTGGAGCGCTTGAACTTGTCGAGTGATCGTCTGAGTATCCCGCCGGTTGATGAAGAAAAAGTGATGGAATACTTGGTCGAATTGATTCGCCTCGAACAGGACTGGGTGCCATCCTTCGAGGGGACGTCGCTTTATGTTCGTCCGTTTATCATCGGGACAGAACCGAGTCTAGCCGTCGCGCCTTCAAAGACGTACAAGCTGATGGTGATTCTGTCACCAGTCGGTCCTTATTTCAAAGGTGGAATCAAACCCGTACAGATCAACGTGGAAGAACAATACACGAGAGCGGTAAAAGGCGGAACAGGCATGGCGAAGACGGCCGGAAACTATTCGTCCGCTTACCAAGCCCAAGCCAAAGCCTATAAAGAGGGCCTTGCCGATGTGTTGTGGCTCGACGGCATCGAAAAACGATATATCGAAGAAGTGGGCAGTATGAACATCTTTTTCAAAATCGACGGTGAAGTCGTCACGCCGGCACTGAGCGGAAGTATATTGAAAGGCATTACACGAATGTCGATCATTGAGCTGCTGCAAAAATGGGGCATTCCTGTATCAGAACGCAGAATATCCATTGAAGAGTTGTACGAAGCGTATGAAGAAGGCAAGTTGGAAGAAGCATTCGGCACGGGAACAGCTGCCGTCATTTCACCTGTCGGGGAGCTGAACTGGCTCGGACGGAAGATGACGATCAATGACGGAGAAATCGGTTCGCTGTCTCAGAAGCTGTATGACACGATCACTGGTATTCAGCGTGGCTCCGTCGAAGATGCCTATGGCTGGACGGTGGAAGTGTAAAGACTCTCTGCCGTTTTTATAGAGTTTGGAGCTAGAAATGGTAGTGAGAGACGCGATCACGTCGGTTTTAGAAGATAGTCGGTATCGAAATGGTGGAGAGAACTCTTATCTCGACGGTTTTGCTAGACTAGTAAACGAAAAGTGGTAGATAGGGAATCGGTCTCGACGCTTTTGACTATAAATCAAGTTTATAATCGTAGAGATCATCAAAAAACACATGACCCCACGAGCTGGGATCATGTGTTTTTCTATGCGTTTCTTTCTTCCTCAACATCCATAAGATACACGCGGTCCTTGAAAGCGCCACGCTCTTTCCGTTTGTGTTGACGAATGTGTTCGAGTTCCTCAAAAGTCGCGCCGTGTGTCTGGACGAGGGCATGCATGACCTCGAGTACATCCGCAAGCTCCTTAAGGGCGTCTTGGTTGTTATCTGCGTTTAAGTATTCTTCGCTTTCTTCTTGCAGTTTCTTTCGAAGCGATTCTGCATACTCTGGTTCATCGAGGGTACGGGTGTTGAAATTCTTTCCGAGTGCTCCCATAATATCGGGGATTTTGTCTCGTACCAACTTGTTGTATTTTTTCAACAGATACCATCTCTCTTTCTACCTAAGGGTGCTTCCACAGTTCCCTATTTCCCCAGGATGAAAACGTCCGTTCACACCTGAAACTTAAAGCCATCCTTCTTTCTCCATGCGGGAGATGGCTTCGATCCGGTTGCTCACTTCCAATTTATCAAGGATGACCGAAATATAATTGCGTACGGTCCCTGTGGTGATGAACAACTCTTTAGAAATTTCCTTCGTGTTCTTTCCATTAGCCATCAACCGAACCACTTGGCGCTCCCGCTCGGTCAAAGGGTTCGGTTGCGTAAAAGCAAGGTCGACAAGCTCGGGGGAAAAGATTCGCTGTCCATTCATGATTTTGCTGATGGCGGTGGAGAGCTCTTCTGACGGGCTGTCTTTCAGAAGGTATCCACTGACCCCTGATTTCCGGGCTCGTTCAAAGTAGCCAGGGCGCGCGAAGGTCGTCAAGATGACGACCTTACATGGATGATGCAACAGCTCCTCTGCTGCATCCAGTCCATTTTTGACAGGCATCTCAATGTCCATAATGCAGACGTCAGGATTCAATTCGTGGACAAGTTCGACCGCTTCCTCGCCGTTGTTGGCTTTTCCGACGACTTCCATTCCCTCTTCAAAATCAAGTAAGGCACCGAGCGCACCGAGAAGCATGCGCTGGTCTTCCGCAATCACAATTCGAATCATGAATAATCCTCCTTCTCTACATGTTGGATGACATTAGGCACATGAAAACGCAATTCCGTTCCATCATCCGTATCAATTTCAAGTCTACCGTTGACGAATTCAAGGCGCTCTCGCATTCCTTGTAGACCATTGCCTTGAAACGGATCAATAGTCTCAGGCATGCCGATGCCATCATCCTCGATCGTAACCAGGATTTCTGTCGGACACTGAGAAATAGTGACATGACAACTTGTGGCTTCACTGTGTTTGACGATGTTCGTGGTCGCTTCTTTCAAACACATGCTTAACACATTCTCGACGAGGAGCGGGGTGTTGGACGGGTTCGGGTCGCCTTCCCACGAGAAGGTCATCTCCGCTGCTTCGATGATCTGTTGGACACGGACGAGTTCGTCTTCGAGTTTCGTCCCGCGCATGTCTGAGACCATGTCGCGTACTTCTTTTAATGCCGTCCGAGCGGTTTGTTGAATATCTTCTAGCTCGGAAGCGGCCCGCTCAGGATTTTTGGGGATCAACTTACCGGCAAGTTCCCCTTTCAAACCGATCATCGATAGCTTTTGACCGAGCGTGTCATGTAAGTCCCGCGCAATCCGCTCGCGTTCCTCGATGACCATCAATTGAGAAATTCGCTCGTTCGCATTCTGCAATTGCCCTTCCAACTTTTGTTGCTGACTGCGATATCGAACGGTAAACGGCAGTAAAATGACCCCGATGATGGTAATGATGATAAACGGAAGTTGCGGGAATAATGATTCGACCTCTAATATGAATGTCGTCGTGACCGCAGCAAGCGTCGTGGTCAGGTGGACGATATACAACGATAGAAAACCTCCGAAATGCTTTATGCTTCCGATATAAAAGGCGAGGAACAGTGCAAAGTACACATAACCGAACAACAGCGTCATCGTCAGGCTGATGGCCATTTCGATACTGACCCATAAATAGATCCAGCGGCTGTTCGAAATAAAGGATAACCGGTACGACAGGAAAAAGACGAGGGTCATCAGGACACCGAACGCCACTTCATACATCGATGAAGAGCGGAAAATGAATAGAAAAGGAAGAAGACAGAAGATAATCCAGACGTAGCTGCTTAATCCTGTGTTTTTAGGTATGATATGGTACCAGTTTTGCATGGCGCACCTCCTCGGTTCGGTTTTTTCAGACATGGGTAATGGGATATCGGACAAGTTGGTCGGGAATCCGGACATCTTATTTCGTTAATCGGACAATGGTGCGCATTATTCGGACATTTCGGGATTTACCGGACATTCTGGCGTCTGATTCGGACAATTGGCACGATAATTCGGACACCTGCGCCCCCACTGCGATCGAGACCCCGGCCACCTGGAACGATAAATCAGATATCACAACCATTATATCGGACAAAAGCCTTCATATACCTCATTATAACTGGAAAACAGCCTACTCGTTAAGAATAGGCTGTTTCATCAGAAGTTACTTGTCTTGTAAGCTTGGCTGCTTGTTATCCATAAACGCAACACGCTGTTTCTTAATTCGTGCTTTCGCTTGTTTAAAGGACACAAACGTTTTGTTCGATTTATCGTACAACCGGAAACGGATCGATTGTAGGCTCGATTTCAACGTGATCGTTGTTGCGTGCTTCAATGGAGGCGTTTCTTCATGTGCTTTTTCCAAGTGATAGTTCGGAACACGCGGGCTTAAGTGATGCACATGGTGGAATCCGATGTTGCCGGAAACCCATTGCAGCACACGTGGAAGCTTGTAGTACGAGCTTCCGTCAACGGCCGCTTTCACAAAGTCCCATTCTGATTCATCTTCAAAATACGAATCTTCGAATTGGTGCTGGACGTAGAAGAGCCAGATGCCTAGAACACCAGATACATACAATACCGGAAGCTGAATGAGCAGGAATGCCTGCCAACCGACAGCCCAAATGAGTAGGGAGTAGAGAACGACGACGGCTGCGTTTGTTACGTGCGTATTCGTTCGCTCGCGCCCTTTCGCTCCTTTGCGGTTCAAACGGTTATCGATCAAGAACAGATAAATAGGTCCAAGTCCGAACATGACGACAGGGTTACGGTATAGACGGTACATTAAACGTTCCCAGCGAGAGGCTTCGGCATATTCCTCGACCGTCATGATCCAAATATCTCCCGTTCCACGCTTGTCTAAGTTTCCGCTAGTCGCATGGTGGATCGAGTGGGCGCGCTTCCACTTTTCGAATGGGAAGAGGGTCAAGATGCCTGTGATCGTTCCGATGATACGGTTCGCTTTGTTGCTTTTCAAAAAGGATTGGTGTGTACAGTCATGGAAAATGATAAATAAACGTACGACGAATCCGCCTGTTATGGCAGCTATCGCAAGGGTCAACCATACCGACCAGGAAAGGCTTACGTAAGCCAGTGTCCATAGGGCGACTAATGGAAGAACAGTATTGATGAGTTGTCTGATTCCTGCTGATGTGTCAGGTTTTGCATAGTTTGCTACGCTTTTCTTCAGTTGCTTTGTTTTTTCTTTATTCATCATACGACTCCTTCGCAATGATTCATTATAGGTTTATGATAGACCAAACCTCAATCCTTTATAAGACATAAACGTCAGGACCTGACCATGACACTTGTCATGGGTTGCTGTGTAATGATGGGAAAAAATCAGTCGTGAGGCGGAGAAGAAGTCCACCTGCCGCAACTCGTGGCATCACGCATGCTTCTATAAAATGAAGGTATCAAATGAAAAGGCGTGATGATCATGGAAGCGAAAGAAGTATGGGGGGCAGAAGCCAAACCCTCTGTTTTTCAAAATAAAAATTTTCTTCTCCTATGGGGAGCGGCATTATTGTCGAGTTTCGGAATATCCTTTTTCTTATTTTCTCAAAGTTGGTATGTCGTGAATGTGCTTGGTCTCGAGGCATCACTCGGGTTGATCTATGTAGCTTCGAGCATTCCGCGGCTCGTATTCATGGTGATCAGTGGAACCGTAGCGGATCGCTTCAGTAAAACAAAAATCATGTTTCTTTCTGATATGATTCGAGGTCTGTTGCTCATTGGACTCGTCATCTGGTTCTTCACAGGGGGGATTACCGTTTGGACATTCGTCGGTTTTGCCTTTTTCTTCGGCATCCTGGACGCATTCTTCTGGGCCGCTGAGGGAGCGATTGTACCGACGATCATTCACAGAGACAACTTGACCCGTGGCAATTCCATCATTCAGATGACGAACCAGACTTCCTTCATCTTAGCCCCGATGCTCGCAGGGGTGATGATTGCATTCGGTGGTTACGAAGTCGTGTTCGGGATGACGGCTGTGATGCTCTTGCTTGCAAGTGTGCTGGTCTTTCTTATGCGCGTGCCCGCCACAAACAAGGACGGTGGAAATGAACAAAAGTTCTGGGAATCCTTTAAGGAAGGTTTTGGTTATGTAAGGCAGTCTCGCGTCTTGACGCTCCTATTGTTAACGACTGTATTTATGAATCTGTTTCTCGTCGGTCCCATGACCATGGGGTTGCCGCTTTTCGTGAAAACGATTCTACAAGGATCTGCGCTCGATTTCAGTTTGTTAGAAGCAGGTCTTGCAGGAGGGATGCTGATCGGATCGGTGGTAATCGGTGTGATGAACATTAATCAAAAAAGAGGCAAAATCGCTATTGTCGCTGTGTTCATGGCAGGAATAATGTTCGCTGGTCTCAGTTTGACGACAGTGATGTGGATGAGTATCACGATGCTCGGGTTATTCGGCTTAACGCTTTCCTTCTCCAACATCCCGGCGATTTCGGCCATCCAAAGTATGGTCGAAGAAACGATGATCGGTCGTGTGATGGGGCTTCTCTCCCTCGCTTCTATGGGGCTGATTCCCGTCAGCTATGCCCTGACGTCGATTGTGCTTTCATACGGTGTTCCGATCAACACGATCATGTTAAGTGGGTCTCTTTTAGTCGTGCTGTATGCCAGCTTCGTGTTTGTCCGGTTCAAAGAATTGAGAGAATTGAATTAATCGATCACCAAAAGCCGTCCCAAGCCTTGAAACGAAGGTCAATGGGCGGCTTTTTGAGTATGTGAAAAAACTAACAAGCATTATTTTCCAATTGCTATTGTGATTAAACTATAAAACTTGCCGCTTATCTTTGTGTTTCGTGCACGTTGTGAATAGAGGTTCACAGACGTTACAATATTCTTAACAATTAAAAATTTCAAACATCCACCTGAAAGAACCCTCATGGTTCCCAATAGGAGATAGATGAAAGGGGTGTGATGATCTTGGAAGCCATCAGTAAGAATTTCTTCTTATACCTTTCCAACAACAAAGTGTTAGATCGCTTAGCGAAGCGTTTTGGTGCAAATTTTGGGGCTGACAAGATTGTAGGGGGAGAGACCATCTCCCAGGCGATTCCGTTAATTCAACAGCTGAACCATGAAGGTTTACACGTCACGGTGGACCATTTAGGAGAATTTGTTTATTCCGAAGAGGAAGCGAAAGAACGGACACAGGAATGTATCCGGAGCATTCAAGCGATTGCTCATCACGGTTTACAATCCGAAGTGTCGTTGAAGCTGACATCACTCGGGCTTGATATTTCCCATGAACTTGTCATGGAAAATATGGAGTTGATTTTGCAAGAAGCCGGTAAGCATGACATAACAGTCACGATCGATATGGAAGATTCCGCTCGGTGTGGCCCGACACTCGATATTTACAAGGAGCTTAAGGCGACGTATCCGAATCTCGGAACCGTGGTTCAATCCTATCTATACCGGTCCGATCAAGACCTTGATGATTTAAGTCCGTACGATCCTTATTTACGTCTCGTCAAAGGGGCCTATAAAGAATCTGGAAAAGTGGCTTTTCCCGAAAAGCGCCTCGTTGATGATAATTTGAAACACCTTATAAAGAAGAACTTGCTCAACGGTCACTACACGGCGATTGCGAGTCATGATGATGCGATCATCGATTTCACGAAGCAACTCGTCCAGGATCATAACATCCCGAATGACCGCTTTGAATTCCAAATGCTCTACGGAATGCGCAATGAAACGCAAGCGAAATTGGCAGAAGAAGGCTACAAAGTACGTGTCTACATGCCTTATGGCGAAGACTGGTACGGCTACTTCATGCGCCGCCTGGCTGAACGTCCGGCGAACATCGCTTTTGCGATGAAAGGCATTTTCAGTAAATAAACAATTTAAAGGAGGATTTACCATGGTACAACCATATAAGCACGAACCATTCACTGACTTTACAATCGAGGAAAACAAAAAGGCGTTTGAAGAGGCGCTGAAGCAAGTAGAGAAAGAGCTAGGACAGCACCATGACCTGTTGATTGATGGAGAGCGTGTACGCACAGATGCGACGATTACGTCGACAAACCCGGCCAACACGAAGCAAGTGGTCGGAACGGTATCGAAAGCCAATGCGGAGCTTGCAGAAAAAGCGATCCAATCGGCATCTGATGCATTTGATGGTTGGAGAAAATGGTCTCCTCGCGCTCGTGCGGAGCTATTGTTCCGTGCTGCCCACATCATTCGTCGCCGTAAGCATGAATTCTCTGCGTACCTCGTATACGAAGTAGGGAAGCCATGGAGTGAAGCGGATGCGGATACAGCAGAAGCAATCGACTTCCTTGAATACTATGGCCGTCAGATGATTGAGCTGAAAGAAGGCAAGCAGATCGAAAGCCGTCCAGGTGAACAAAACCGTTATGTTTATACATCTACAGGTGTCGCGGTCGTTATCCCACCTTGGAACTTGGCCTTTGCGATCATGGCAGGTACAACAGTAGCACCACTTGTCACAGGAAGCACGGTCGTCATGAAGCCAGCAAGTAACAGCCCGATTGTAGCGGCGAAATTCATTGAAGTACTGGAAGAAGCAGGACTTCCAAAAGGCGTACTGAACTTTGTACCAGGAAGCGGTGGAGAAGTCGGTGATACGCTGGTCGACCACCCGAAAACGGCGCTTATTTCCTTCACAGGATCTCGTGATGTCGGTACACGTATTTTGCAGCGTGCGTCCGTCATTCAAGAAGGTCAAAAGCATATCAAACAAGTGATTGCTGAAATGGGTGGTAAGGACACGGTGGTTGTCGATAACCAATCCAACCTGGAAACAGCAGCAGATGCCATCATCAAATCCGCTTATGGATTCTCTGGTCAGAAATGTTCTTCGGGATCCCGTGTGGTCGCTCACCAGGACGTGTACGATGAGCTTCTAGAAATGGTGAAAGAGCGTACGGAAAAACTGACGCTCGGAAACGCTTCTGAAGAGAACGTCTATATGGGACCAGTCGTCGACCAAGGCGCATTCGACAAGATCATGAGCTATATGGAAATCGGCAAAGAAGAAGGCCGCCTCATCACAGGTGGTAAAGGCGACGATTCCAAAGGTTACTTCATTGAGCCTACGATCTTCGCAGACTTGGCTCCGAACTCCCGCATGCAGCAAGAAGAAATCTTCGGCCCAGTCGTTTGCTTCACAAAAGCGAAAGACTTCGACGAAGCGATTGAAATTGCCAATAACACAGAATACGGACTCACAGGTGCTGTCATCTCAGATAACCGCCAGCACTTAGAGCAAGCGAAGGAAGACTTCCACGTCGGAAACCTTTACTTCAACCGTAGCTGTACAGGTGCCATCGTCGGCTACCAGCCATTCGGCGGATTCAAGATGTCTGGTACAGACTCTAAAGCCGGAGGCCCGGATTACCTGACGCTTCACATGCAAGCGAAGACGATTTCTGAAATGTTTTAAACTAGACATCAATATTGAAAAAGCTCTCCTTCGGGGGAGCTTTTTTGTCGTTTCTGCAACAGGCAGCCCAAGTACCTCTATTCTCTTTTCAGCTGACCATCTGCTATAATGGAACAAAATAACACTGGCTGGAAAGGTACGGGTTGCGATGGAAGCAAAAGAAACCATTCTGAATACAGAAGATATCCATAAAGCGACAGATTTGATCAGTGCAGAACTCGGCAAACCTGTCATTATCGAAAATAAAAATTTCGAATTGGTGTCCTATAGCTCAACGTTTGAAGATTTTGATCAAACCCAGCAGAAGACGATTTTGTCCAAGAAATGTCCAAGTTTTATCATCGATCGGTTAAAAAAAGAAGGCATCGTCTCTCGTCTAGATAAGAATCCAGACCCCATTCGTGTGCATCCCATTGAAGAACTCGGCTTTCACCAACGGGTCGTTATTGGAGCCAAACACCTTGGCCACACCGTCGGGTACGTATGGGTGCAGGAATCCGATCGTTGGATGGAAGAAGATGAAATGGCGCTTCTAGAAGAAGTAACGCCACATATCGGTCAATTGATCCATCATATGTACGCTAAAACGAACGCGAAGGAAGGCCGCAAAGAAGAATTGTTATGGCAACTGCTTCACCACGAATATGGAAGTGAAAGTCAGTTTCGCCATGATGCTTCGTTAGCGGATCTAGGCATTCCTGAACGCTTTTCGGTCGTCGTATTCTCCGTTACGGCTCCCCAATATATTAATTTATTGGAATATTTAGAGGAGACGGTTCACCGGTTTAAACGTCACAGGTCCTTATATTATTTAACCTCAGAATTCCAGATGGTTCTCGTATTAGAGGGGAAATCGAACGATAAATTCTCATCACGCGACTTAGCCCGCGATTTCATCGACTCTGTGAAATATGAAATTGGAGAAGAGTCGTTCTACCACTTTTTAATCGGCGTCGGCAAAGAATACACCAGTCTCTATTATATGAGGAAAAGTTTTCTAGAAGCCCTCGAAGTGATAGAAACGGCCAACTTCATCGGCCCTCGCCCAGAATCGATGCCCCGAGAATTTTCGAAGCTCGGTATTTACCGTTATGTCGCGGCACTCTATGAGAAGAACAGCTCGGAAGATTACTATAGTGAAGATTTGCTGATCTTAATCAAGAAAGATGCCGAAAAGCAAACGGATCTCCTGCGCACATTGGAAGTGTATTTGGCCAATAACGGCAAGGGGAAACAGACGGCTCAGGAGTTGTTCATCCACCCGAACACGCTCAATTACCGGATCAAACAAATTCAGGAGATTACCAATATCGACTTTGCTGATTTTAATATGAAGGCATATCTGTACACGGAATTGCTTCTGCTCAATAACGTGGATTCCTATTATCAGCGATATAAAGCCGCCTCTCTCTAATGTGAAACGGGCATTGCTGAAGTTGAAGACTGGTAAGGTTCGTTATGGTGTATGGAATAGGGATGGTTTTGAAACAACTCGCTTTCCTGCGGTGGAGCCGGCAAGCCTCCTCAGTCGTTAACACTCCTTGTGGGGTCTTGCCTGAGTCCTTCTCCCGCGGGAGTCTCGCTGTTTCAAAACCACCCCTATCAACATGTAGTGGAACGAACGCTCGAGTATGGCGGGTACGTTAGTGGGATACTCGTACATAAAATTTTTATGTGTAGACAAGCCAATTCATGTTTCCGTTCTCCTTACAAAGGTAAGAAGGGCCGGGAAATGGCGAGACTCCTGTGGGATGTACGTGATCGGTGAGATCCTGCAAGGCGGAGCCTGAGGAAGCTCACCACATGCCCACGGAAAGCGAGTCATTTCCCTGCCCTTCAAACTCTTGATTACGTAACGGAAATCACCTGAATGTTGGATACTTTGTAGAATAAAAATCCCGTTGTCTGCTGGGTGCAGACAACGGGATTTTTTTATGAGCTATATCCCTCTTCTGGGTGAGAGTTTTTAATGAAAAAGGCCATGATGAAGCCTACAATCGCAATGACTCCTGCCACAATAAAGGAGACGTTCACACCGTGAATCAATCCAGTGACGCCTTCGGACGGATTGGCTTGTGTTGTCATGACGGAAACGAGTAAGGCCGTTCCGACGGCACCTGATACTTGGCGCATCGTGTTGTTCATCGCCGTACCATGAGGCATGAGGCGGGCGGGTAGCTGGTTGAGCCCCGCTGTTGTGACCGGCATCATGACCATCGCAATTCCGAACATACGAACACAGTTGACGAGAGCAAGATACGTGAATGTCGTGGCGGTCGTCAAGTTTGTAAACATGAACGTAGATATAACGAGTAAGGCAAGCCCGATGACCGCAAGCCACCTTGCGCCGAATTTATCGAATAGTTTTCCGGTAATCGGGTTCATGATCCCCATCAATAAGGCACCAGGCAGAAGCATCAACCCTGATTCAAACGCAGTAAAGCCTAGCATATTCTGCATGAGAATCGGCAATATGACCGCGCCGCCGATCATGGCAATGAACACGACCATACCAAGAGCGGTGGTTAACGTGAATATCTTATATTTGAAGATCCTGAATTCCAAAATCGGTCTTTCCAATTTAAGCTGCCGCAAGATGAAAATCGTGAGAGCGACGGCTCCTACAATCAGGGAAATCATCACTTCGTAACTGCCCCAACCACTGTTTCCGGCAACACTGAATCCATACAGTAAACCGCCGAAACCAAATGATGAGAGAATGATCGAGATTGGATCGACTTTTGGGAAGGTTTGCTTCGTTACATTTTTTAAAATAAAGTAAGCGACAATCATATCAATAATGGCAATCGGTAAAATGACATAGAATAAACTTCTCCAAGGAAACTGCTCCACTAAATATCCTGATAGTGTAGGTCCGATGGCGGGAGCAAAGGCAATGACAAGTCCGAACATCCCCATTGCGGATCCCCTTTTCTCAACAGGGAACACGAGAAATAGAATCGTCTGCATCAAAGGCAGAATAATACCCGCACCAGAAGCTTGCAGGACACGTCCTGTTAATAAAACAGAGAAGTTCGGAGCTAGGGCACAGACGAGCGTGCCGAAAGCGAATAGTCCGACCGCTGTGAGGAATAAGCTCCTTGTTGTGAATCGCTCAATTAAAAAGGCCGTAATCGGGATCATGATTCCGTTAACAAGCATGAAAATCGATTGTAGCCATTGGGCGGTATTGGCATCAAGATTAAGGTCTCTCATGATGTGTGGAAGAGCCGTAGCTAGCAACGTCTGGTTCAAGATCGCTACGAATGCTCCCGAAATCAACACAATCATCAAGGGAACGCGGTTAATCTCTTGTGGGTTGGTTTCGTCTGACATGATGAATTCCTTCTTTCTATTTACTTAGGTCACTAAATAAATAGTTTAGCATAGATGCTCCTTTTTTTTGAATCATTTGCTTCATTCTAGTGAACATCTTCTACCTAAATAATTAGTATAAGATCGCCTTGTTTTGAAAAAGGTCAAGAAGGAGAATATATCCCTTTCTCGAATGGTAAAGGTAAGAGTGGAATATGTAGAGGTAACCAACACATTGAAGGTGAAATGATGACGAGAATAAAATGCGTACATAGCGATCTGAAAATCAAATACCGATCAGAGGAAATCCATCTATTACCGAAAGAGTTTCAGCTGTTTCAGTTTTTATATCAACGACAGTCACGGATTTTTACTAGAGAGGAGCTTCTGGATGCCGTATGGCCGACCGGCACTCCGACAGACAGAACCGTTGATGACCATATTTACCGAATTAGAAAGAAGCTTGAGCCTTGGTCGTCCTTCGTCAAGATTGAGACGGTCAGGGGACAAGGTTACGTCATCAAGATCGAAAAAGAAGAACAAGAGAGTCCTTTGCTGCGTGATGAAGAGTTCTCTAATCACGTGAACATGCTTTTTCATAAATATCACCTTTATGGTCAAGGTGATGCTTTGAAGCTTCTTGAGGAGAACCAGGCTGCTTTTGGATTTGAGCTTGATATCGAAAGGCGTCTTTATCTCCATTTCATGAATGGAAATTTTAAATGGTTTGTGGAAACGGAGGAGGCCTCTTTTTGGGAGAGGTGCTATTATCTTTTGCATATTTATTCCTACATAGCTAAAGACAAAAGAAAATGTCTCAATTATTTCACGAAGGCCATGCATGCAAGGGAACTTCCTGATGATCACCGCCTTGAAATCAAGCTTTTGAATCGATTGTCGCTTTTGATTTTCACCAGACAGTTAGAGGAAGCAGAGCTCCTGCTCATTCAATCGAAAAAAGAGATTTATGAAAAGGAGCTAAAAGGCTTTATCCCTCTCATGTCCTTGACCGAAGCTTACCTTGCTATGCTACGGAATAATCGTGATGATGTGGATGAAAAAATGGTTGCTATGGAAAATATCCTTGGACAATATCCGTTTTCCAGAGAAAAAGCGAGCTTTTCCATACTGAAAGGAATATACAGACTCCTTATAGGTGAATCTTCTGATGCGAAGGGATATTTTGATCGAGGGTTTGAGAAATTTAAAGAAGCTAAATACATTCCTGGTCTGTTCATCAATCTGAATATCATCCAGTTCTTTATCAATGAGTGGGAGCTGGAAAATGGTTTACACGCTTATTTTCGAGAAGTGTGGGAAACCGAACTGATCGAGTATAATCTCGTCGATTTGGAAAAGAAAATCGGCAGAGAGCTTTCGTATTACTTAGGTTCTGTGGATGGTTGATATTCATGTAGGTTCAACATCCCCTCTCAGACTTTGAGGGTTCTCTGTTGAGATTTTGGCGATTTCCGTTGCATGGGGTAGTGTTCGAAGGGCTGGGAAATGACTCGCTTTCCGGTGGCATGTGGTGAGCTTCCTCAGGCTTCGCCTTGCGGGATCTCACCGATCATGTACATCCCACAGGAGTCTCGCCATTTCCCGTCCCTTCTTGTTTTCTTGAGGAGAACGGAAACATAGGTGAGCTGGTTCACCTCAAATAACCGAATGTGCGGGTATTTTGCTAGCCAGCGCATTGTTCATGAAGAGGGTTCCCCCGCAGGAAAGCGAGTTGTTTCAAAACCAGCCCCTGCTCTTAATATGTTAACGAACTTAAAACACCTCGAAATCAAGTCTTCCGCAATCCTGACCGATTCTTGAACAAATTGAAAGATGAGAAACAAAATCTTTCCTCTGATATTCCTCTGACATTCACCCGTTATGCTCATGATTAAGAAATCATGTGGGAGGTATCAGAGATGAAAGTAGCGGACTCAATTTGGAAAGATCGAAATTTTATTAAATTCTTTTCTTCCAATGTTCTTTCGAATTTAGGCAATTGGTTTGATTTTGTAGCCGTACTGATTTTATTCAGGTACACGTGGGAAGCGGATCCGATGCTCATTGCCCTAATCCCTGTCATGTATGCCATTCCAAGCGTAATACTAGGTCAATTTGCTGGTGTTTTGGCTGACAGGAAAAACAAATTAAAGATTCTTGTTCAGTCCGATTGGATCCGGGGCGGACTGACGTTACTGCTTGCCTTTACACCTTCTCCCTTATTCGCTTTGCCGGTACTTCTCTTCCGTAATATGGTCGGAGTGATCAGTCTGCCAGCCCAGCAAGGGTTGATGAGAAACATTGTAGAAGAGGAAGACTTGATGAAGGCGGTAACCATCAACGGAAGTCTCTTTCAACTGGTTAAGGTGGTGGGCCCGCTTCTTGGCGGTTCGATAGCAGGAATAGCATCTCCACAATTTTCAATTCTCATCAATGCTTTTTCCTTTGTCGTGTCCGGTATCGTGCTCTCTCGCATTACCTTGAAAAACCAGCAAACTTTCAAGGTGGGGGATCGTACTACTCGTGATCAATTAGGGTTTCTATCCTCTTGGAAGGAAGGGTGGTCCATCATTTTTCAGAATAGGATCCTTACAGCAAGCATTCTGTTTGGGATTGTCAGTACCTTGACGATTCAAATGATCGATGCCCAGCTCGTTACGTTGTTCAGTGAAGTGTTTCCAAAGAAAGCTGGAGTGACAGGGTGGGCCATTTCTGCCATTGGAATCGGTTCGCTCGTTATGGTGGTGCTGCTGAATAGGTTCGAAAAAATTCAGAGGTATGGATGGTTCTTTGGTCTCGGCAGCTTTCTGATCGGTTCGATGACAGCTGGATTTGGGTATTTAGGTGAGTACACCTTTATCTTAGCCGCCATCACACTAGCTATCATTGGGGGGATCGGCAATGGACTCACCTATACGGCTATTCAGTATTTAATTCAAAAAGAACCACCGAAAGAGGCCATCGGAAGGGTATCAGGTATTGTGGACTCTACGTTGAGCTTGTTGTTTATGATCGGTCCACTTTTGGGTGGCATTCTGATCACTCAATTCGGTATTCTTTCGACTTTCAGGGGGATTGGAATGACCCTTGCATTAATCGGAGTAGCTGGAATTCTCTTGCAAAAGTTCATATGGAAGGTGAACAATCCGACTTTATCGCATGTTGAACCAATAAAAGAATCCTCACCAAATAGTAGCTATAGTAGTTAAACGGTTTCCATAATCACGTAGGCCATATTTGTAAGTGGCCAACGAATTTACGAAAAAGAAGGATAAAGTATAGAAGGTGTTAAATGTAATAAATAGAGCACAACAACAAAGGGAGGAACATGATGAGCAAATACAGTTTGTATGGCAAATTTACGGTACAAGAGGGCAAGCGTGACACGATGGTAGGTATTTTGTTAGAAGCAGCAGAATCGATGAAAGATCTGAGTGAGTGCGAAGTTTATCTTGTGAATACTTCTGAAACTGAGCCTAACAGTGTGTACGTATATGAAGTGTGGAGTAATCAAGAAGCTCACGAAGCTTCTTTAACGCTAGAGTCTACACAGACATTGATCAGTCGTGCGAAGCCGATTATGACGGGAATGGAAAGAATCAACACGTTGGATACACAGGGCGGAAAGGGTGTTCAGGTTCAATCTTGACGAAAAAGTAAAACGAACTCAGCTGCCTAAAATCAGGTAGCTGAGTTCGATTCGTTACGCTTCTTTTTTCCGTTCAGATTTATTGATGATCGTCGTACCGACTAGGTCACCGGTTACGTTCAAGGCTGTAGCTCCCATGCCGACAAGCACGTCAACCGCCGTGAGTAACGCTACGGTCTCCATCGGTAACCCGACTTGTGCGAACACCGTTGCAATCATGATGATGCCGGCGCCCGGTACACCGGCCGTACCGATAGAAGCGAGCACACCGATCAAGACGACTTGCAAGGTTTCGGCAATTCCGAAGGGTTGTCCAATCACATTCGCTGCGAACACGGCAGATACGGCAATCCGAATCGCTGCTCCGTCCATGTTGATGGTCGCCCCTAGTGGAAGACTGAATCCGTAGAGTCCCTTGTTCAACTTCAAATTACTGGCTGCGTTCAAGGTAACAGGCAGTGTACCCGAGCTGCTCTGCGTAACGAAGGCTGTTACGAGCGGATTACGAGCTTGGGAGAAGAAACGCTTCGGATCATTTTTAGTTGTCATCAGTAAGATGAAATAGAACCCGAGCTGGATGAGCAACGCAATATATAAGACGACAATAAAGTTCCCCAGTTCTAAGATGGTATCCAAGCCTTGTGTTCCGATGATTTCCGCTATAATGGCGAAAATCCCGATCGGCACGTATTGAAGAATCCCTTTCATGACGGTCAGTGTCGCTTCGTTCAAGCCATCTACGACTTTATAAACTTGCTCACCGACATCATTGTAATCGCGAGTCGAACGTAAATAAGAAAGCGCAATGCCAAAGACGACCGCTGTAAAAATGATGCCGAGTAGATTCATCTCTGTAAACGCCCCGACAATGTTATCCGGAACGATGTTCAAAAGAACACTCGTCACACCAGGGTTTTCGGGCACCTCCACACTTTCATCACCTTGAAGAGATAATCCCGTACCAGGGTTGAACAATTTGGCGATCGTAACACCGACAAGAATGGCTAAAGCAGAAGTTCCCAAGTAATAGAGGAACACTTTTCCTCCCATCCGTCCAAGGTTCGAAAGCTTCGTTTGGTTTATCCCTACAATTAAGGTGAATAAGATCAACGGAAGAATGATGAACTTAAGCAAACGAAGCAGCAAGTCCCCCAATGGTGCTAGCGCCGTTGCGCCCTCCCCGAAGATGATTCCTACAAGAATTCCGAGGACTAACGCGACGGAAATTTTCTTGATTAATGATGCTTCTCTATATTTATTCCATACGGCTTTCATAGTGAGCCTCCTTTTTTGAATGAATCATGATAATCCTGATCAAATTACTATGAATACTTTATATAATCTAAGGGATATCACCTTTTCTGTCAAAGCAGATGCTTCTGTTTGTGCTTATGAAAGGGGAGGGTATAGTAAGGAAAAGAGAGGAAGTGGGCCGATGAAAACACCAGTCATTGCGCTGACGGGAGCAAACGGTAATGTAGGACGTTACGTTATAGAGAATTTAAAAGGTGATTTGGACATCGTGGCCTTATCAGTAAGGGGTGACGGTGAACATACGGATCATGTGACGTGGCGCGCGTGTGATGTATATTCCCTATCTGATATCGAAGCAGGTATCGAAGGCGCAGATGTTGCCGTTTACCTGATGGATTCGATGCTTCCGAAAGCTACATTAACTCAAGGATCACCTAATAACCTACACATGATTGCAACTGATAACTTCGCGAAAGCGGCGAAGAATCAAGGAGTAAAGCACATCATTCATTGTAGTAATAGCATACCCCTCGACGTCTCAGAGCTTTCAGAGATAGAGGAAGTCCTACGATCGTACGGAACTCCCGTGACAACTATCCGGTCTTCTCGGATAAAAAAAGCCATGTGTACCTCTTTCATAAAGAAGGCGCAGACACACCAGAATGACGTCCGTTCTGTCCAAAGAATTCCGGCACCAAGAGGTTGGACTGCTGATGACGTAGCGCTCCATTATGTGAGGTGGCTCGGAGAGGTATTAAATCCTGTCGTGCAAACGACCACTAAGGAGAATCACTCATGTCAGATCGGACTCTCTTTTCTAAAGAAACCTTTGATTGAAATGGTATACGATGAAGATCAAAGTACATCTGACCTAGCTGTTTACTCCATCAGAAGGGGCTTGCTAGTGGATACGAACAGGCACCAACTTGCTCGTTTCGAATTCCGAAAAATCCCAAGAAAACCTGAATGCATGGCTGCCATTCACGACTACGTCCCTTCTTTGCCATGGCCCTTTTATCGCATGACACAAGCCTTCGCCCATCGGTTCATTATGGCCTGGTTTCGATTCCATATGTCTAAACTTACTTCTTACCGTTAAGAGCTTTGGGTCATCCACCGATATTATAAGAAAAGGAAACGTAAAGGATGAGTCTTATGCTTTTTATGAAAAAGAGGGAATCGAATTCAAATGTTAAACCAGGAGAAGGGTTAAAAGGAACAATCAATCTGGACCCGAATAGCGAACTGGCTAAGCAGTTAAAGATGATCCAATTGACCGAAGAAGATCTAGGGACGTTAAAATCACTCAAGCCGACGGTCGAGCGACATATCGAAGAAATTGTAGACCAGTTTTATAAGAATCTTGATCATGAACAGTCCTTGACGGAGATGATCGAAAGCAACAGTTCTGTCGATCGGTTGAAGAAAACATTGCGTCAACATATCAGTGAAATGTTTGATGGCGTGATCGATCAAGAATTTTATCTCAAGCGGGCTCAAATTGCACGTGTACACTCAAGGATCGGTTTGACACCCAAGTGGTACATGTGCGCATTCCAGGACTTGATGCTCTCTTTCATGTCAATCTTCTCAGAAGAGTTTTTCCAGAAAGAAGCCTTTCATGACGCGCTTTCTGCGACGACGAAAATGTTGAATATTGAGCAACAGATTGTACTCGAGCTTTATGAACAGGAAGCTGCTGAAAAAAGGCAACAAGAGAAAGAACGCCGCGAAGAGGTGTATCGAAGTGTCGATCAAATGTCTGGTGAAGTAGCAGCCGTCTCCCAAGAAGCCAGTGCTTCTTCCGAGCAGTTGACCGGACAGACAGCTAGAATGGTCGAGGACTCTCGTAAAGGGAGCCAACTGGCTGATCAAGTCGGACGAAAATCCTTAGAAGGACAGCAACAAATCGAGGAGCAGAAGAACCAAATGCAGGAGATTAGCTCCAGTATTCATGTCATTTTAGAAGATGTGGAGAAACTTCAAAATGTATCAGCAGAAATCAACAAAATCGTAACGCTCGTCTCATCCATCGCGGAGCAAACGAATTTGCTTTCTCTTAATGCTTCGATTGAAGCGGCAAGGGCTGGTGAGCACGGTGCTGGGTTCACGGTTGTCGCACAAGAAGTACGTAAACTGTCCGAGCAGACACAGGATTCTGTATCCGAAGTATCCGGATTGATTTCTGAAACGAATGGTCAAATACATAACGTTTCAACAAATGTGAATGATATGAACGCTATGATCGAAAAGAGTACAGACGGTATGAATCGAATCCATCACTTTTTCACTGAAATCGTCTCAGCTACGGGAGAAAATGAGAAGATGAACAAAGCGATGGAACAGAACTTAGAGGGTTTTTCTGAAGTCATTAATGAAATCAACCAGGCTGTAGAACAAGTGTCTGTGTCTTCGCAACGGTTGACGGAAATGCGTGCATAGGATGATCGGTAAGGTGGCACATTAGAAGTGAGGTGACTTCTAATGAGTAAAAAAGATAAGAAACCGAACCGCCAGTTCAAAGAGAACCAAAACCATGGTGAAAAGCGGAATGGTCGTAAAGCCCAGTTCAAGAATTACAATGAAGAATTTGGCGAGGCACCGAATGAGTATATTAATAAAGATGAGTATTTTGGGAATCAAGAGAAGAAGTAAGGTGAAAAGAGGGCGGCCACCGCTCTCTTTTTTTACTATTTTTTATTTAGAATTAGAAAGATTCACGGTTCGTTACCGAATAAATGTGGGGGGTGGATTTGAAACAACTCGCTTTCCTGCGGGGGAACCGGCAAGCCTCCTCGGTCGTTGACACTCCCTGTGGGGTCTCGCCTGAGTCCTTTCTCCCGCGGGAGTCTCGTCGTTTCAAATCCACCCCCTTCTTAGTAAAAGCGAACGAACTCTTATATTACATATGGTGGGACTCTTTCCACTCCAGTCTAAAGAACCAAGCAGGCCTCATACTATTCTCAAGTTCAAGGTGTTGGCGCATGCCCCTTTAAACATTGGGAACGTTGAGAGAAGGTGTGAAAAACTCCAAAAAGGACGGTGCCTTGGTGGCGCCGTCCTTTTTAGGTTCATTATACGCGTGGATTTACTTCTACGACTTTTTCGTCGGCTGGTTTATTTTCTTCTGATTCAGATAGCTCATCCTGCACCTTTTCGCTGGTTTCTTGTAACTCTTCGCCAGCTTCTTTAGCGGTGTCGATGATTTCTTCTGATTCTTCTTTGATGTCTTTCACTTTATCTTGAATTTCTTTTCCTTGATTGTTGTACACTTCTTGAATAGTCGAAATCGCTTCGTTTGCTACAGAGACGAATTTGCGTACTTTGGTTACAAGCGCGTCTTTCTCGGCTACTGGATCTTCTTTTACGTCAGAAGCATATCCGGAAATCGCGTCTTTCGTGGAGCGGGAGCGTTCTTTCAACTGTTTTCTTTCTTCTGAGTCTTTGATCAAGATAATTGCTCCACCGACGACGGCACCTGCCAAGATGGCGAGTGGGAGCTTTTTATTGCTTTTCGTTTGTTGATTTTGTTGTGGATGTTGTTGTTGATTCATTATGGGTTCCCCTTTCCGTAACGGTTTTTTCAGCTGTTACAGCTAACCGTTGTTTTGAAGATTGGATGATTTCATACTGTTGTTTTCCTTCAAGTAAAAGCTGTTCCTTTTTCGATCGGTACTGATGACGCACTTGCTTCGGCTTATCCTTGAAACGATGGGCAACGAGTCCGAGGGCCATGCCCAATAGGGAGCCGCTCATCCAGTCTCGTTTACTCATTCGTCTGGCTCTTCACTTGTACGGTTTTCAATGCACTTCGTTTTTGGATCAAATAGTAAGTAAGAGCAAGAGCTCCGTAAACACCTCTCCAGCCTTCCTCATTGATTTTCTGCTCGCCTTCGTGAGTGCTTTGTTTCATGGAGTGTGTCATATCGACAAGAGAGGAAGTCAATTTGCGTGAGGATTCTCCAATGTCGCCAACGATATAGAAGAGCGGGCTGAGCGCTCTGATTTTCTCATTAACGTCAGCGAGTGTATCGTTTCCGTTATTCAATACGTTCGATGTTTCGCTCATGACGGAATCCAGTTGTCCCGGTAATTGGTCTACGGTTTTCGTCACACCTTTTAAAACGCCTGCTAAGTTATTCAAGGCTTTGATCAAAAAGATAGAAACGATCGCAAACGCAATTCCGATAATGAACACACCGATGCCTAAATAATCCATTCTATGACCCCTTCCTTCCTGTTGCATTTTTTTTCGTTTTCCATTTTAAGTATAATTCGATAGCTGCGTCGCCCCACTTCATTGCTTTTACGACGCGCTCATCTTTTTCGTGGGAGGCATGAGCGACACTTTCGGCCATCCCTTGGAGGGAAGTGTTCACATGTCCAACGGTTGAACCGACATTGTTGATCGAATCGACAAATCCGTTAAGAGATTGTGATTTTTGTTCGACATCTTCAGCGAGCGAATTCGTTTTCTTCAATAAACTTTCTGATTCGCTTGTAATGCCCTGCATTTGGACTTCGACCTTCTCAAGTGTTTGAGAGACACTGGTCATCGTACCAGATGCAGCTTTCAGTGTTTTGGCTACATAAATGGCGATAAATGCAAAGGATATAGCAATAATAAGTAAACTAATTCCAGTTAATGACACGGAGATCACCTCTTTAATGATTGTTTTTTAATTTATACCACTAAATAAATGGATTGAAACAAGAGAAAACTTTCATTTCAATGAAATGTCTTGAAACAGTCGGTCGATATGTGAACGTTTTAACATGTTAAAATGTGGAATAAAAATAATGTAAACGCTTACTAAGGGTGGGATTTTACAACTTTTTATCAGAACGACGAAAGCGCTTATAAATCGACAAAACTTGTCAGAAAATTTTCACGAATTTAATTGTAAAACTTTTTATGAAAATTTATGATTATAGTAAGAATAAAAAGTCTTAGCGACATTCAACGGACGAGGGGAGTGGTAGCAATATGAACGAAACGGCATTAGAGCAGGATATTTATCTTTTTCATCAAGGGAATTTGAGGTATAGTTATCAACTTCTCGGAGCGCACACAGATGTTCAGGATGGTATAGAAGGAATCAGATTCGGCGTTTGGGCACCGAATGCGAAACAAGTCAGTGTAGTTGGTGAATTCAACAACTGGGATGGTCGTGAGCATCCGATGGAGCGAATCAATGACCAGGGTCTGTGGTTAGCCTTCGTTCCGTATTTAGAGAAGGGCACAATCTATAAATATGAGATTTTGACGCCTCATGGGCACTTGCGTTTGAAATCGGATCCTTATGCGTTTTCGAGTGAATTACGCCCCGATACAGCTTCTAAAGTATATCCGCTTAATAACTACACGTGGAATGATGAGGAGTGGATGAAGGAACGACAAGCAAGAAACCTTTATGAATCTCCGATCTCCATTTATGAGCTTCACTTGGGTTCATGGAAAAACATTGAGCCTGAAGTCTTCTACAATTTTCGTGATTACGCCGATATGGTGATTCCTTATGTCAAAGAACTCGGATACACCCACATTGAACTGTTGCCGATCATGGAGCATCCTTTTGACCGTTCTTGGGGCTATCAAATTACGGGGTACTTTGCCGTCACGGCAAGGTACGGTACACCGGATGATTTCAAATACTTTGTTGATCAATGCCACCAGGAGGGTATCGGTGTCATTCTGGACTGGGTACCAGGCCACTTCTGTAAAGATGAACACGGATTGCGACGCTTCGATGGGGAAGCGCTCTATGAATATGCGAATCCTAGTAAAGCCGAGAAAACACAATGGGGGACATTGACGTTCGACTTTGCAAGAAATGAAGTGCAAAGTTTCCTTATTTCAAACGCCATTTACTGGCTGAAGGAGTACCACTTGGACGGGCTTAGAGTGGACGCCGTCGCCAGCATGCTTTATCTTGATTTCGGTAAAGAAGATGGCGAGTGGGAGTTGAATGAATACGGGGGCAGAGAGAACTTGGAAGCTGTCGAATTCATCAAGAAGATGAACGAAGCGATTTTTGAAGAGGTACCGAATGTTTTGATGATGGCTGAGGAGTCGACGTCGTGGCCGCTTGTCAGTGCACCTACCTATATTGGGGGTCTTGGCTTCAATTATAAATGGAATATGGGCTGGATGAATGACATGTTGAGATACATGGAAACCGACCCGATCCACCGGAAATACCATCATAACTTGATTACCTTTTCCTTATTCTATGCATTCAACGAAAACTTCGTATTACCGATTTCCCATGATGAAGTGGTACATGGTAAGAAATCGTTGTTAAATAAGATGCCGGGAGACTACTGGCAGAAGTTCGCCAATCTGCGTGCTTTTCTAGCCTTTATGTATGCCCACCCTGGAAAGAAACTACTATTCATGGGAGGTGAGTTCGGCCAGTTCGATGAGTGGAAGGACTTAGAGGATTTGGATTGGGAACTGCTTGAGTATGATGCTCACGCGGCGACCAAAAGGTATATGAAGCAGCTTCATCAACTATATCGAGACATGCCCGCTCTATGGGAACTGGACCATAAAGAAGAAGGCTTCTCTTGGATTGACCCTCATAACTATGAACAGAGTGTCATTTCCTTTGTGAGAAATGGTCGTACAAGCAATGACCAGCTTGTGGTTGTATGTAATTTTACTCCTGAAGTCTATCACGACTATAAAGTGGGAGTGCCGAAACATGGCTCATACAAAGAGATTTTCTCAAGCGATGCGGAACATTTCGGAGGTTCTGGACAAATCAATGGGGTGGGCTTAGACACTGCACCCGTTCCATGGCAAGGTCATGATCAACATATTACGATGACCATTCCCCCGCTTGGTGTGAGCTTCTTGAAACGAACTTCAGTATCTAAGGAGGAAGATCATGAAAAATAAAGAATGTGTCGCTATGCTTCTAGCCGGAGGTCAAGGGACTAGGCTGAAGTCTTTGACGAAGCAGATTGCAAAGCCCGCCGTATATTTCGGAGGGAAATATAGAATCATTGATTTTCCATTGAGCAACTGTACAAACTCTGACATTGATACTGTCGGTGTGTTGACTCAATATGAACCTCTTATTCTGAATGATTATATCGGGATCGGTTCACCATGGGATCTAGACCGTAAACATGGTGGCGTATCTGTTCTACCTCCATTTATGCAGTCAGAAGGTGGGGGTTGGTACACCGGTACCGCGAATGCTATTTATCGAAACTTGAAGTTCCTCAATCAGTACGATCCAGAGCATGTACTCATCCTTTCCGGGGACCACATCTATAAAATGGACTATAGCGAAATGCTTGATTATCATAAAACCTCTGGAGCAGATGCCACGATTTCTGTCCTGGAAGTTCCTTGGGAAGACGCGAGCCGATTCGGCATTATGAATACGAACGAACAGCATAGAATTGTTGAGTTCGATGAAAAGCCTGAACATCCGAAGAGTAATCTAGCATCGATGGGTGTATATATTTTCCGTTGGGACGTGTTGAAGGAATATTTAATCGAGGACGCGGCCGACGAAAATTCGTCCCACGATTTTGGTAAAGATATCATTCCTGCTCTTCTTCATGATCATAAAAACCTGATGGCTTATCAATTCGAAGGCTATTGGAAAGACGTTGGGACGGTGGATAGTTTATGGGAAGCAAACATGGATCTTCTTAAGAAAGAGCCGGAGCTTAACTTGAACGACCCGAAATGGCGAATATACTCTAAGAATCCGAACCAACCGCCACAATATATTGCCAAAACGGCCAAGGTCAATAATGCGTTGATCAACGAAGGGTGTCGCATTCATGGAACCGTGGACACGTCGATCATTTTCTATGGTGTGCACTTATCTCAGTCATCTGTTGTGAAAGATTCTGTCATCATGCCAGATGTAAAAATCGGTAAAAATGTGACCATCAATCGCGCTATCATTGCCAAAGGAACGGTCGTGGAGGACGGAGCGGTTATTGGTGACCCGACACCAGGAAGTGAAATCACTTTGGTGGCGGAAGAAGGCAGTGTACTTGCATCCAACTATGTGATGAATAGCTAAGGAGGATATTATGGACCGTATAGCAGGTATTATTAACTTAGATCATGAACAGGATTTGCTTGATGAACTGACGTATTTCCGCTGTGGAGCTGCCGTACCATTCGGTGGCCGTTACCGGATGATTGACTTTACTGTTTCGAATATGACCAATTCACGGGTTGATTCTGTCGCCGTATTCGCACGACGGAAGTACCGTTCGTTGATGGACCATTTAGAGCAAGGAAAAGCTTGGGATCTAGACCGAAAACGTGGCGGATTGTTTATCCTTCCACCGGATTGGAATGATCCAACTGACATCTCCAAAGGGGACTTGCAGCATTTTCATAACAATATCGATTTTATTAATCGTACTTTAGCTGATTATATCCTTGTTTCTGGTTCTCAAAACATTTGTAACATCAATTTCCAAGATGTTCTGAGTGAACACAAGAAGGTCAATGCTGATGTAACGGTCGTGTATGCACGTGTCGACGAGCTATATCCTGAGCATCAACAGGCTCATAAGCTGGAGATCGATCAAAATAGTCGTGTGACGGGTATTCACAACGATCATAGTAGCATAAATGTATATATGGATATGTATTTGATCAGTAAAGATCTAATGCATGATTTGATTGAGCAATGTATTGCACATGGCGGAGAGCATTTCTTCCTCGATGGCATCAAGTCCCGCTTACCGGACTTGCACGTGCATGCTTATGAATACGAAGGAACTCACGCACTCGTGAATTCTGTGGAAAGCTATTATAGAAATAGTACGAAGCTGCTTGAGGCAGAGCAGCACGACGGGCTATTCAGCGATGATGCCCCCATCTTCACCAAAGTGAAGAACGAACCGCCTTCTAATTATCTCCCATCCTCACAAGTGACGAACACATTGGTCGCCAACGGATGCGTCATTGAAGGGCAAGTGGAAGATAGTATTTTATTCAGAGGCGTGAAAGTCGGGGAAGGTGCTGTCATCAAGAATTCGATTATCATGCAGCGGTGTGAAATTGAACCGAATGCCGTATTGGAAAATGTGATTTTGGATAAAGACTGTAAGATTTCTGAAGGACGCACATTGATTGGTGCGCCTGAAAAGCCGTTTGTCGTACCGAAAAGAAAATCCATGTAACCCTTCCTGAAGGGACTGTCCGAACCATTTTCTGGCAGTCCCTTTGTATTAATAGAAATAAAATTGAGGAGTGAATGATAAGCATGAAGGTATTGATGGTTGGTTCAGAATGTACACCTTTTATTAAAACGGGTGGATTGGCAGATGTGTTGGGTTCCCTTCCTCAGGCCTTGAAATCTCAAGGGGTCGACGTCCGTGTCGTGTTGCCGAAGTATGAAAATATGGATGACGAATGGAAGCGTCAACTCATTCACGAAGAAGAGTTGACGACACCACTCGGCTGGAGGCAACAATATGCAGGAGTCGAATATATAGAATATGAAGGAATTCCAGTTTATTTCATAGATAATGAGTATTACTTTAAGCGATCGAACTTGTATGGGTATGACGATGAGGCGGAGCGTTTCGTCTTTTTCAACCGTTCTGTGATGGAAATGCTCGTTTCCTGGGATTGGACACCGGATGTTCTTCATTGCCATGATTGGCAGACAGGATTGTTGCCAGTATTCTTACATACCCACTATAAGGAGGTTGAAAAATTCCAAGGTATGAAAACGGTCTTCACCATCCATAATTTAAAATACCAAGGAATTTTCGCTCAGTCTGTATTGCACGATTTGATGGACTTCGATGAGGGTATGATGAGAGAAGACACACTAGAATTCTTTGGGAACATCAATTTCATGAAAGGGGCGTTGAATTACGCTGATTTTATTACTACCGTCAGCGAAACCTATGCAGAAGAGATTCAAACGCCTTATTATGGGGAAAACTTAGATGGAGTACTTAGGATGCGGTCCAATGAACTCGTCGGAATTGTCAACGGCATCGATGATCAAAACTATAACCCTATGAAAGACGATTCTCTTGCTTTTCCTTACCGCAGTTCGTTAATCAAAAAAGCGCAGAACAAAATGTGGATTCAAGAGCAGTTAGGTCTACCAGTCAGGAAGGATGTCCCTATGATTGGCATCGTTTCCAGACTAGTAGAACAGAAAGGATTCGATTTGATCGGCCGTGTCATTGATGAACTTCTGTACCATGATGATGTCCAAATGGTATTGCTTGGAACAGGGGAATATCAGTATGAGCAAATGCTTCAATGGGTCCAAGATCGACACCCTACGAAAATGTCTACGAATATCCGTTTTTCAGAATCGTTTTCACGTCAAGTATATGCAGCGAGTGATCTCTTCCTCATGCCTTCACGATTCGAACCATGTGGAATCGGTCAACTGATTGCGCTAAGATACTTGTCTGCACCAATCGTCAGAGAGACGGGAGGTTTAGCAGATACAGTCAAAGCCTATGACGAGAAAACAGGGGAAGGGAACGGATTTACGTTTGCAAACTACAACGCCCATGACATGCTGTTCACAATCCGCCGAGCAGTCGAACTCTATCATGAACCTGCCTCTTGGCAAAATTTGATCAAAAACATTTGCAAGAGTAAGTTCACTTGGAAAGACTCTGCTAGTCAGTACATGGATCTCTACAGGTCGATGTTCGAGTAGTAGTAGTGATAGGAGGAAACCAAACATGGTAGTGTTCAGTGACAAAAAGGATTTTCAGGAAGCATTTAAGAAAAAGTTGAAAACCCAGTTCGGGAAAACAGTGGATACCGCAACAGAGTACGATGCTTACCGTACGTTAGGTGCGCTTGTCCAAGATCATGTTAATGAGAACTGGCTGAAGACTAGACAAGAGTACCAGGCCAAGAAAGCGAAGCAAGTCTACTATTTCTCTATGGAATTCTTAATGGGTCGTTTATTGGGCAACAATCTCTTAAATATGCAACTGCTGTCTCTTGTTGATGAAGGGTTAGAAGAGTTGGGGCTGTCTTTATCGGCTTTGGAAGAGAAGGAGAAGGACGCAGGTCTTGGTAACGGAGGTCTCGGTCGTTTAGCTGCTTGTTTCTTAGATTCTTTGGCATCCTTGCAGTTAGCTGGGCATGGCTATGGTATGAGGTATAAATACGGAATGTTCGACCAGCAAATCATTGATGGTAAGCAAGTCGAATTACCGGACGACTGGTTGTCGCAACAATTCATATGGGAAGTCCGTCGGCCAGAGGAAGCGCTCGAAGTTCGTTTTGGTGGGCACATATCCGCTACAGAAAATGATAATGGAGATCTGACGTTCAACTACTATGGATATGAACAAATCCAGGCCGTGCCTTATGATGTCCCTGTCGTCGGCTATAACAATGATACGGTAAATACGCTGCGCTTATGGTCAGCGGAACCGACGGTCGATGATACCCTCACGAAGGCGGAAGTGGAAAGTCATTACGGTCACTTCCTTGATCATAAGCGGTCACTCGAGGCTATATCTGAATTTTTATACCCGGATGATTCGAATGAAGAAGGGAAGAGACTCAGGCTTAAACAAGAGTACTTCTTGGTATCCGCGGGAGTTCAATCGGTCATTCGTTCTTTCGAAGAGTTGAATCTGCCTTGGTCTCAGTTCTCAGATCAAGTCGCCATGCATATCAATGACACCCACCCCGCTCTTATTATTCCAGAATTGATGAGGATTCTCATGGATGATAAAGGGCTCGGTTGGGAAGAGGCATGGGAGATTACCCAATCATCGGTTTCGTACACAAACCATACGACGCTCGTGGAGGCTCTGGAGTCTTGGCCAGTTGATATGGTCCGGAACTTACTTCCTCGTGTCTTCATGATTATCGATGAGATCAATGAGCGTTTCTGCCAATCCTTATGGAAAGCTTACCCTGGTGAGTTTGACAGGATTGCGGACCTTGCCATCGTCGCAGATGGGCAAGTGAAGATGGCTCACTTATCTATCGTAGGGAGTCACAGTGTAAATGGAGTGGCGAAACTTCATACGGAAATTTTGAAAAAGAGGGAAATGAAACGTTTCTATGATACATTTCCAGAGCGTTTCAACAATAAAACGAACGGGATTACACACCGTCGCTGGTTGCTTCATGCAAACCCTTCTCTCACTTCAGCTATCACCGAGGCGATCGGCTCTGATTGGAAAGAAGATCCGAAGCAGTTGCAGCGCTTGATGGAAAAGAAAGATGACCTCGCCTTTTTGGATCAGCTGCATGACATTAAGCAGGAGAATAAACGGAACTTCGCTGATTGGGTGTACCAAACACAAAACATCGTGGTCGATCCGAACTCTATTTTTGACGTCCAGATCAAACGTCTGCACGGCTACAAACGTCAATTGCTCAACGCTCTTCATATTATGCATTTATACAATGAATTAAAGTCTGACCCGACGTTAGAGATTGTGCCAAGGACGTTCTTCTTCGGAGCCAAAGCAGCATCTGGATATCACTTTGCGAAGAAAGTCATTCAATTGATCAACCGGATCGCTCATGTCATCAATAAAGATCCTGAAGTGAACGATAAGATCAAAGTCGTATTCCTACCGAACTATTCTGTATCTGTCGCTGAGAAAATCATTCCGGCGACTAATGTGAGTGAACAAATATCAACAGCGAGTAAAGAGGCGTCAGGAACGGGAAATATGAAATTCATGATGAACGGCGCTTTGACGGTCGGAACGATGGACGGGGCTAATGTTGAGATCCATGACTTCGTCGGCGACGATCATATCTATACGTTCGGATTAAGTTCAGAAGAAGTGCTTGAGTATTACCGCAGCGGCGGCTACTCCTCAAGAGAACTGTACGAACAGGATGACCGGATTCGTCATACGCTTGATCAATTGATTCATTACAGCCCGTTTTCAAAAGGTGAAACCGACTTCCAAGACATTTACGATGCCTTAGTGACGCATAATGATGAATACTTTGTCTTAAAAGATTTTGCTGATTATATTCTTGCTCAGAAGAAAGTGAGTCAAGACTATCAGCGAACGCGCCAATGGAACTTGAAGAGCTTAGTGAATATAGCCCAGTCAGGTGCCTTCTCGAGTGATCGGACAATCCAAGAGTACGCCCGCGATATCTGGCAAATCGATCGTGTTCAATCGTTAAAGTGATGGTTTAGGGGGCCGTTTTGTGAAACAAAAAGATATGTATCACCATAGCTTTGAGGAAGCGTACAGGGAGCCTTTCGGTGCTGCACCGAGGGGTTCCTCCGTTTCCTTAACCATTGATATCCACACTCATTTTGATGTTTCGTATGTGATTTTGCATTATATTCTTGATCGAAAAGACGAAGGAAAGATAAAAGAAATGGACCTGTATAGTGAAGAGCATCACTACAATTCATTTGAAACTACCGTGCAAATGCCGGAGGATCCACAACTCGTCTGGTATTACTTTGAAGTCGTGTTGCACGATCGCACGCTTTTCTATGGTCGTCATAATATTTTTGAAAGTGGAGAAGGGCGTGTGTATGATCACATTCCTCCATCCTGGCAAATTACCGTCTATGATCCTCAATACGAAACCCCGGATTGGTGGAAAAATGCGACGATGTATCAAATCTTCCCTGACCGTTTTTATAGTGCTGGAGAAGTGGACCCTGCAAAAGCACCTAAAACGAGCCTCATCCATGCGCATTGGGAGAATGACCCCGTATATATTCGTAATGAACGAGGCGAAGTCATTCGGTGGGACTTCTTCGGTGGAAATTTGAAAGGTATCATAGAGAAGCTCGACTATATTGCATCCTTAGGGGTCTCCGTAATCTATTTGAATCCGATTTTTGAAGCGGAGAGCAATCATAGATATGATACCGGTGACTACCATTCGATCGATTCATTGCTTGGGACGAAGGAAGATTTCGAGTACTTAATTCAGGAAGCCAAGAAGAAAAATATCGAAATCATGTTAGATGGAGTGTTCAGCCATACGGGCAGCAATAGCATCTACTTCAATCGTGAAGGTGAATATGATTCACTTGGTGCTTATCAATCCAAGGACTCTCCTTACTATCCTTGGTATTCATTTCATCATTATCCCGACGAATACAACGCTTGGTGGGGTGTCGGCACGCTGCCAACCTTGAATAAAGAGAATAAAGATTACCAGGACTTCCTGATTCACAAGGATGATAGTGTGATACAAGCGTGGCAGAAATCAGGAATGAATCATTGGCGTCTGGACGTTGCGGATGAATTGAGCGATGACTTGATCCGTCAAATCTATCAGCAACTGAAGAAGAAGGATGAAGATAGTGTATTACTAGGTGAAGTGTGGGAAGATGCCTCGAATAAGACGGCCTACGGTTATCGTAGGGATTACTTCCTAGGCGGGGTTCTGGACTCTGTCATGAACTATCCATTACGTCGTGTCATGCTTGATTTTATGAAGGGTGAACTCGATGCAACGTCTGTCCATAAACGATTGACGACACTTTGTGAGCACTATCCTAAGGAATACTTTTATGCTCTGATGAATATGCTGTCCAGTCATGATGTGGAGAGGATTTACACCATGTTAGAAGGGTATCTCCCTGATGAATGGACTGAAGAAAAAAGGAACGAATTAGTAACGAGGCAAGTGAAAGCATTGAGTTTATGGTTATATGCTTTTCCAGGTGTCCCATCTCTTTATTATGGAGATGAGGCAGGCCTCGACGGTGGGGCGGATCCGGATAACCGTAAGCCATACCCATGGGGAAGAGAAAATGAAGAGCTACTCTCCTGGTATAAGCAAATAGGGGAATGGCGCAATTCTCATGTGGTATTACGAACAGGCCACTGGCAGTCGTATGATGTGAATGAAGACGTCTACGGTTTCGAAAGGTGGATTAAGAACGGGGTAGATGCCTTTGGAAAACCAGCGAGCGATGAACGCGTGCTGTTTCTCTTTAATCGCAATCCTGACAAGAAACATAAAGTCACGGTAGCTGTAGAAAAAGGAAAATGGCAGCATCTCGAGAATAAAAAACGGATTTTCAGGGCGCGTCAAGGTGAACTCAAACTAGAACTAGAGCCGAATGAAAGTTTTCTATTACGATTCATGCAATAAAAGGAGGCTGACCTATGGGCTTTTTAGATGGATTGATGGGCAATGCCAGTGAAGTGGATGTACAAAAGCTAGAAAAAGAGATCGGTGATTTATTGGTGGATGGAGAAGAAATTGAAAGTGGCTACAAAGTATTGAGAGATTCCTTCATCTTCACGAACAAACGCTTGTTGCTCGTTGATAAACAAGGGATGACGGGTAAAAAGGTGGAGTATCACTCGATTCCATATAAAAGCATCACCCATTTCAGCGTGGAAACCGCAGGAAGCTTCGATATGGATTCAGAATTGAAGATTTGGTTATCAGGAACCAACGAACCAATCGGCAAGCTTTTCAAGAAAGACAGTCCGATTGAAGAAGTGCAGACAACGTTAGCCACTTATGTTCTGTAAAAGTGTTTCACGTGAAACAAAAGAGTCGGACAAATGTTAAGCTGAAAGAATTAGTGAATATTACCTCCTCCTGGGATTTCCTTGGGGGAGGTTGTTTGCTATAACTTGAATTCTCCTCTATTTTCATCCAGAATCAATAGTGAAAGCGTTATCACCAGGAGGGCACATTATGAAGCTTGAATTGTCTCAAAAACAAACAATGAATGTTATGATGACCACCGAAATGCGGCAAGCCATATCGTTGCTGCAGTACTCGGCTCTTGACTTACATGCGTATGTTCAAGAAGTGGCTTTAGAAAATCCCCTATTACAAGTTGAAGAACCTCCCTTTCATGGAGGCTATTTTAATACGCTGGAAGCTGATCCCGCGGAATTTTGGCAGGAAAGAGAAAAGCCATGGCGGGACATGTTGACGGAGGAAGTGCTTTGGATGATTCAAAGCACTCAAATGAAAAACGTCATGCACGATATCATTCTCAACTTGAATGATCGTGGGTATTTACCGGTAGCTGTTGACGAGATTGTTCATCGGAACGGTACATCCAGGAAGGTTGTAGAAGATGCAATTGAGCAGCTGAAACAATTTGAGGGACGCGGGTTTGGCTGTGCAACTGTTCAGGAATATTTATTGCAACAAGTTGCGAGACAATCCTCCCCCTCCCTTCGTATCTATACGATGATTCAGCATCATTATCAATCTGTGCTAGAGCGGGATCGGGATGCGTTACATAAGAATGCAAAGATGAGTTATGAAGAAATAGACCGTGTTTACCATTGGCTGCAATCGATTACTCCTTATCCTTCTTTCGGTTATGAGAAAGAGAAAGTGGCATACGTTGTTCCTGAATTAACCGTAAAAAAACAGCAAGACACTTGGAAGATTTCATCTATAGACAATTTGCTTCCCTCTATTGAGATGGACGTATCACTGATGACTTCAACGGACGATGAGGAAGCAAATAATTATCTCAGTCGATGCCATAACCAAGCGTTATGGCTATTGAGGAGTCTGGAAAAGAGGAAAGCGACGATTGTGCGGATTACGGAGGCAATTGTCAGGAGGCAGGTTGATTTTTTGGAGAATGGATACTTGAAGCCGATGACGTTACGAGAGCTTGCAGAAGATATAGGGGTTCATGAGTCGACGGTCAGCCGTGCCATCGCTAATAAATCGATTCAGACACCGAGGGGTACGATAGACCTGAAATCCTTTTTCACAAGTAAATTAAAAAAAGAGTCTGGTGATGATGTATCGAGTAGCTATGTAAAAGCCGCGATTCGATTGTTGGTTGAAGATGAGGTGAGGGGACAGCCGCTTTCTGATCAAAAGATTGCCAATCGACTAAATGAACATCAGCGTATTTCTATTTCGAGAAGAACCGTAGCGAAATATAGAGAATCTATAAATATTCCGTCTTCGTCAAAACGTAAGAAACTAGCTTTTCAGCCTGCCTTTACTATGTAAGAGATGACTAGATAAGGTATAAAATGCCTGTATAGGTCCACTTGGTTCAAATCTATGCTTAAGTCCTTCGAAAATCGGGGATAGATATATAGATATAGCCCCTAAGGAGGACGGTCCGTCGTGAAAAAAATTGTAGATTATGCTAAAGAAGTTGTGGCTGAATTTCAAAAAGATAACATACCATTGCTTGGCGCTGCTCAAGCTTATTATTACTTACTCGCTATCGTACCGATGTTGATTTTGTTATTGTCCATTCTTCCGTATTTGAATATTGAAGCGGAATCAGCGATCAATGCCATCAGTCAGGTGATTCCGGATGATACCGCCGAGGTGTTCAGAGAGAATATCGTGAGCATCGTAGAGCAGCCCAAGGGTGGACTGCTCACTATCGGAATCTTAGGTACGATATGGTCCGCATCGAACGGGATCAATGCGTTCATACAATCGGCAAACCTTGCCTATCACGTCGAAGAGACACGCTCATTTATCAAGGTACGTTTATTATCGATTGTGCTGACGCTCGGCATGATTATAGCGATTGTAGTGGCCTTGGCACTCCCGGTATTCGGTGATGTGATCATTGACTTGATCAATAGAGCAGTCAACCTGCCATCCGAGACGGTTATTTTGTTCCAATTCCTTCGATGGATAATAAGCGTCCTTGTAATGGGAGCTATTCTTTTAGCTCTATACCGATTTGCGCCGAATAAGAAGATTCCATTTAAACATATCCTGCCAGGTGCTTTATTGACCGCTGTGCTTTGGCAGTTGATTTCGTTAGCGTTCTCCTTTTATATTAGTAACTTCGGAAACTATTCAGCGACGTATGGAAGTTTAGGAGGCATCATTATTCTGATGCTTTGGTTCTTCCTGACAGGGATTATCCTTATGGTCGGAGCCGAGATCAACGTCGTCTATCACCGCCGGAATAATGACCATGAAAAAAAGATTGCTTAACTAGAAACCTCCACCATTTAGGTGGAGGTTTTTTCAGTGTGTTTTGAAATCTGCTATCGGTTCTACCAAAATGAGAAGATCCGGTGGCGTGGAAACGACTCCCTTTCCGCAGGAGGCGGTGAGCTTCCTCGATCGCTACGCGACCCGCGGTATTCTCACATGAACTAACAGAACCGTTCCACTAACTTCTTCAACAGACTGTAGAAACCTCTACTATTACGGTGGAGGTTTTTTTGTATGTTCATTCATTTTATGCGTTTTTTATACATTGAAAGTTGTGGAAAGGGAAAGAAATCAAAAAAAATTTAAAAAACTCATCAGAAATTTGGTTGCGCTTACATTATCTTAAACATAGCATTCCGGCTAAAATAATTTTCAGTTTTTTCGTAAAATTACCCTCTGTTCACGCTATTAGCGCGTGAATCCTCGTTTTTTTCGTGATATACTAGTAAAAAACTGAAAAGACGGAATCTTTTTATTTTTGTATGTGACCTTTAAGAACAGACTGCTAGGGGGAATGAATATGCAAAAACATGGATATCCAGTTCCACAGGGGTTGTATCATCCAGAGAATGAACACGAAGCTTGTGGTATTGGTGTACTTGCAAATATTGATGGAACGAAATCACATAGCATTGTAGAAAATGCGATTACGATTTTATGTAACTTGGAGCACCGCGGAGGTCAGTCTGCGGACGTTAGTACAGGAGACGGAGCAGGGATCCTCACTCAAATTCCTCATCGCTTCTTCCAAAACCAATGTGAAAAAGAAGATATAGAACTGCCTGAGGCCGGGGAATACGGCGTAGGAATGGTTTTCCTTCCAGAAGACCATGAAACAAGAATGGAATGCAAGCGTAACTTCGAACGCATCGTACAAGAAGAAGGACAACAGTTCCTTGGTTGGCGTACAGTGCCGATCAATGATTCATTTGTTGGTGATGATGCTAAGAAAACCAAACCATTTATCCGTCAGGCCTTTATCGCTCCGTCTTCAAAGGTCCAGACTCAAATGGATTTGGAGCGACGTTTATATATTATCCGCAAACGTGCGGAAGCAGAAATTGCCAACAAAGAAGGATACGACGACTTCTACATTTGTAGTTTGTCTTCGTCCACGATTGTGTACAAAGGGATGCTGATTCCGGAACAGTTGGATTCTTTCTATATCGATTTGAACCACCCAGACTTTAAAACAGCCCTTGCTTTAGTACACTCCCGTTTTAGTACAAACACGTTCCCGAGTTGGAAACGTTCACACCCGAACCGCTATACCATTCACAACGGTGAATTCAATACATTACGAGGTAACGTCAACTGGATGAGAGCGAGGCAAGAACTTTGTTCCTCTGAATACTTTAGTGACGAGGATTTAGAAAAACTGTTGCCTGTCATTGATTCTAATGGTAGTGACTCCTCTATGTTCGATAATGCCTTCGAATTTCTCCATCTCTCTGGACGTTCGCTCTCCCATACAGCGATGATGATGGTGCCAGAACCATGGTCCAATGACGAGACCATCCAGGAAGATAAGAAGAACTTCTACGAATACCATAGTTGTCTGATGGAGCCATGGGATGGACCGGCTGCATTAGCCTATACAAACGGAAAGCAAATCGGGGCTTGCCTTGACCGTAATGGTTTGAGACCAGCTCGTTATTACGTCACCAAAGGCGGCATGATCGTGCTCGGTTCAGAAGTAGGAGCACTTGATATTTTTGCGGATGACATCTTGTACAAAGACCGTCTCCACCCAGGTAAAATGCTGCTCGTCGATCTCGAAGAAGGTAAAATCATTCCCGATGAAGAGATCAAGTTGCAAATTGCCCGTGAACATCCATATAAAGAATGGATTGAAGAACATAAATTCGATTTAGAAGATCTTCCAGAACCAGTGGATACGTTCCGCCCTGTCGACAACCTAGTCGAACAGCAATTGGCATTCGGATATACAACAGAAGAATTAAACCGGATTCTTATGCCGATGGTGACAGATAAGAAAGACCCGGTCGGTTCGATGGGATATGATTCTCCACTTGCGGTGTTATCTAAGAAACCACAGCTATTATATAGTTACTTTAAGCAGTTGTTCGCTCAAGTCACGAACCCGCCGATTGACGCGATTCGTGAGAAGTTGATCACGATGGTAGAGACGACCATAGGAGCAGAAGGGAACCTAGTCGACCCTAAGCCGGAGAGCTGCCGACAAATCCGCTTGAAAACACCGATTTTGAAAAACGAACAATTGGAGCAATTGCGTCAACAGAATATTGATGGTTTCAAAGCGACTACTTTGTCCGTTTTATTTGATGCGCAAGAAAATCAACTAAAACCAGCGATGGACCGTTTGTGCGAAGAGGCGGATCGGAAGGTGGAAGAAGGGACGACTTTGATTATTCTTTCTGACCGTGGTGTCAGTAAAGAAAAAGCAGCGATTCCTGCTTTACTTGCGGTCTCTGGATTACACCACCATTTGATTCGTCAAGGCACGAGAACGAAAGTCAGTATTCTCATAGAGTCCGGGGAAGCACGAGAGGTGCATCATTTTGCTACATTGCTTGGTTACGGTGCAGAAGGAATCAATCCGTACCTTGCGTATGAAACCTTTGATGAGATGATCAGTCGTGGAGAACTCCCGGTCGAATCATTAGATGTTGCTGTGGACACGTATGTCAATGCGGCGACAGATGGAATCATTAAAGTCCTTTCCAAAATGGGGATTTCGACGATACAAAGTTACCGTGGCGCTCAAATCTTTGAAGCGGTAGGTATTCATAAAGACGTCATCGATCAATATTTCACTCGTACAGCGTCCCGCTTAGGTGGAATCGGAATAGACATTATTGAAAAAGAAGTATTGATGCGTCATGAAGTTGCCTTTAGAGAGCAACGAGGAGGAAATCGCACGTTAGAAGCAGGTGATGACTTCCAGTACCGTCAAAACGGGGAAGATCACCAGTATAATCCCCAGACGATTGCGACGCTTCAGCATGCATGCCGAAGCAATGATTATGACCTGTTCAAGCAATATTCAAATATGCTCACAGATGATAAACAGAATCTTCAATCGTTGAGAGGATTACTCTCCTTTAAGAAACGTCCTTCCATTCCACTTGAAGAGGTTGAATCCGTTGAGGATATTACAAGACGATTCAAAACAGGTGCGATGTCTTATGGTTCCATCAGTCAGGAAGCGCACGAAGCACTGGCTGTGGCGATGAACCGTATTGGTGGACGAAGCAACTCAGGAGAAGGTGGCGAAGACCCGAACCGCTTTACGCCGGAAGAAAACGGTGATTCTAAGCGAAGCTCGATTAAACAGGTGGCTTCCGGACGTTTCGGTGTATCCAGTCACTATTTGGTCAATGCGGATGAAATCCAGATCAAAGTTGCTCAAGGAGCGAAACCGGGAGAAGGCGGGCACTTACCAGGTAAGAAAGTGTACCCATGGATTGCGGAAGTACGTGGCTCAACGCCAGGTGTCGAGTTGATTTCACCACCTCCTCACCACGATATTTACTCGATTGAGGATTTGGCTGAACTGATTTATAACTTGAAGAACGCGAATCCGAAAGCACGCGTCAGCGTCAAGCTCGTATCGGCGGTTGGTGTCGGAACCATTGCTGCAGGTGTTGCAAAAGGACGCGCTGATCTTGTATTGATCAGTGGTTACGACGGAGGAACCGGTGCAGCGCCTCGGACAAGCATTAAGCATACAGGCCTACCATGGGAAATCGGCTTAGCGGAGACCCACCAAACGCTTGTGTTAGACCGCTTGCGTGACCGTATTGTCGTAGAGACAGACGGGAAGATGATGACCGGCCGTGACGTCGTTGTCGCTTCTTTACTTGGGGCAGAAGAATATGGGTTCTCAACAGCTCCCCTTGTCGTTCTTGGCTGCGTCATGATGCGCGTTTGTCACTTGAACACGTGTCCAGTCGGGGTTGCCACACAAGATCCAGAGCTTCGTAAGAAATTCACTGGTGAAGCCGATCATTTAGAGAACTTCATGCGCTTCATTGCACAAGAAGCACGTGAGCTGATGGCTGAACTCGGTTTCCGTACGATCAATGAAATGATTGGCCGTACCGATGTTCTAGAAGCAAATGAAGCGGTCGATCACTGGAAAGCGAAAGGCGTCGATTTGTCTGCCTTACTTTATCAACCAGATGTACCGGCTGATTATGGTCGTTTTGCAACGAGGAAACAAGACCATGGATTGGATAAGACCCTGGACGTAGAAGAATTGATTCCGATGTGTAAACACGCGATTGAAACAGGGGAGCCTGTTGAAGGAACCGGATCCATCCGAAACATTCACCGTGTGACCGGTACCATTCTTGGAAGTGAGATTACGCGTCGTTGGGGTGAACAAGGTTTACCTGAAGATACGATTCAATTGAAGTTCAAGGGATCGGCTGGTCAAAGTTTCGGTGCCTTTATTCCGAAGGGACTGACGCTGCGACTCATCGGCGATTCCAATGATTATGTTGGTAAAGGGTTGTCGGGAGGAAAAATCATCGTTCATCCTTCACCGAAGTCATCGTTCGTACCGGAAGAGAACACGATTATCGGGAACGTTTCGTTCTACGGTGCATCTGGCGGTGAAGCGTATATCAACGGACTCGCAGGCGAACGTTTCTGTGTCCGTAACAGCGGGGCAGAAGTCGTCGTTGAAGGAATCGGTGATCACGGTTGCGAATACATGACAGGTGGTAAAGTGGTCGTTCTTGGTGGAACGGGTCGTAACTTTGCCGCAGGGATGTCCGGAGGAGTCGCTTACGTGCTTGATGAAACGGGGCAATCCTTCGAAACGAAGTGCAATAAGGAGCTTGTGCTATTGCAGCAGCTATCCGACTCTCAAGAAATTCAAGAGCTATATACTATGATCGAAAAGCACGTCCACTATACAGGAAGTCCGTTAGGTGAACGTATTATGAATAATTGGAGCGAGTATGTATCCAAGTTTGTTCGTGTCATTCCACGTGACTACATGACGATGCAAGAGCGTATTAAGAACTTGAAAGATAGCGGTATGGAGAAATTTGATGCAGAAATGACGGCCTTTGAAGAGCGAAACAAGCCGGTAGAAACCGTAAAATAATTTCGGAAGGAGCGATTTGATGGGAAAGTCGACTGGATTTATGGAGTACGAACGTCAAGCGATACGAGAAAGAGATCCGGCCCAGCGAACGAAAGACTGGGATGACTACACACTTCCCCTTTCGGAAGAGGAAGTACAAGAGCAAGGGGCGCGCTGCATGGATTGCGGCGTTCCGACTTGTCACTCTGGAATGGAGATTAAAGGTGTTACGACGGGGTGCCCTGTCTATCACCTGATCCCTGAGTGGAATGACTTAGTGTACCGTGGGCAATGGAAAGAAGCCTTGGAAAAAGAGCACGAAATGAATAACTTCCCTGAATTTACAGGCTTCGCATGTCCTGCGCCATGTGAAGGGGCATGCGTGTTGGGAATCAATGAGCCACCTGTCGCAATCCGCAGTGTAGAGCGATCTATTATTGAAAAAGGATTCGCCGAAGGATGGGTCGTACCTGAGCCACCTGAAACGCGTACAGGGAAAAAGGTGGCTGTCGTCGGATCCGGACCTGCTGGATTAGCGGCCGCTGCCCAACTGAATAAAGCTGGTCACTCCGTTACGGTATATGAGCGTAACGATCGTGTCGGCGGACTTCTAACGTACGGCATTCCAGAAATGAAGTTGCCTTATTCTGTTGTCGAGCGTCGTGTGAAGATTCTTGAAGAAGAAGGCATTCGTTTCCAAACCAATACGGAAGTAGGGCGCAATTACCCTGTCTCCCGTCTTCAAGAGGAGTATGACTCTGTTGTTTTGTGTGGAGGAGCGACCATTCCTCGAAATATCGAAGCAGAAGGTCGTAGCTTGAAAGGCATTCACTATGCGATGGACTTCCTTCATTCAAACACGAAGAGCTTACTCGATTCGGATCACCAGGATGGTGACTATATCAGTGCAAAAGATAAGAACGTCATCGTTATTGGTGGCGGAGACACAGGGACAGACTGTATGTCAACGTCTATGCGCCACGAATGTAAGAGTCTTGTTCAATTCGATATTTATGATAAAAAAGGGTCCACACGTGATAATGAAGTGAACCCTTGGCCCCAGTACCCGATCATTCACCGTGTTGAGTACGGTCAAAAAGAAGCGGAAGCAACATTCGGAAAAGACCCACGTGCCTATGCCGTCATGACCAAGAAATTCGTCGGTGATGAAAAAGGCCGTGTGAAAGAAGTGCATACGATTGATGTCGCTTTGTCTTATGATGAGAAAGGCAACAAAGTCCGCACAGAAATTCCTGGAACTGAAAAAGTTTGGGAAGCGGATCTTGTTCTGCTTGCGATCGGCTTCAGTGGACCTGAGCAGGATTTGATCGAGAAACTGGGCGTTGAAACAACCGTCCGCACAAACGTTGCTGCGCAATACGGAAAATACACAACGAATGTAGACGGCGTATTTGCTGCCGGAGACATGCGTCGTGGTCAAAGTTTGATCGTCTGGGCGATCAACGAAGGCCGTGAAGTGGCACGTGAATGTGACCGTTACATGATGGGATCAACTCAGTTACCATAAGTATAAAAAGGAACCTTCGGCATAAGTCGAAAGGTTCCTTTTTTCATAAGTTTGTTTATTTCTTCTCATAATAAGGAAAAGGATAATAAATCATAAAAAGAGGGTGAATAGGAATGATTCGAACTATACTTATGATTATTGGTCTCATTGTTGTTATTGGCTTTATCCTCAGTCTTCTCTAGATTCACCACCGTTTGTCAGGCTTTCCTTCTCATAAAGGAAAGCCTTTTTTATTTTCTTTCATTTATGAAACAATCGAGCTGTTTCCGTTCTAACGTTTAATGCTTGAAGGGGCGGGAACTCACTCGCTTTCCGCGGGCATGTGGTGAGCTTCCTCAGGCTTCGCCTTGCGGGATCTCACCAATCATGTACACCCCACAGGAGTCTCGCGAGTTCCCGCCCCTTCTTACTTTTGTAAGAAAAACGGAAACACTTGATTAGTTCGCTTAACCAAATCCATCTGCCTAGGGTTCGTTCATTTCCACAGGGATGGGGTGGTGGTGTTGAAACGACGAGACTCCCGCGGGAGAAGGGCTCAGGCAAGACCCCACAGGGAGTGCAAACGACCGAGGAGGCTTGCCGGCTCCCCCGCAGGAAAGCGAGTTGTTTCAACACCACCCCCTAACCTTTATTGGTAACGAACCCCGCATTTACTCAAACATATAAGCAGGATTTCCCAAATGGATGAGGAATATAGAGGGAGGGTTAGGATACAAAAAACGCTTAGGGGAGTGGAGGAGAATGCTTGAATCCGTCGACCTTTCTTTGAAGATGAAAGATAAAAAGCAATACAAAAAAGAGTTGAAACAAACTCAATTGGAATTAGTTCGCTTACAACGCTTGCTATTCGATCACCAATTAGGATGTCTGATCGTATGTGAAGGGTGGGACGCGGCAGGGAAAGGAGGCGCAATCAAACGTTTGACTAGCGGCCTTGACCCACGTGGCTTTGAAGTCCATGCCATTGGTGCGCCGTCATCCAATGAAAAGCGGCATCATTACCTTAAGCGTTTTTGGACGAAGCTGCCACCATACGGAAAGATAGGCGTATTCGATCGCTCGTGGTACGGGCGGGTACTTGTAGAGAGAGTAGAAGAGCTAGCTACTGATTCAGAGTGGCGCAGAGCTTATGATGAAATCAATGAATTCGAACAACTGCTTGTCCATGATTACTACGTGTTGATTAAGTTGTGGTTCCATATCTCGAACGAAGAACAGCTGAGGCGTTTTCAGGAACGACAAAAGGATCCATTGAAACAGTGGAAAATCACCGACGAGGATTGGAGAAACCGGTCTAAGTGGGAAGCATACGAAAAAGCCGTAGAGGACATGATCGACAAAACGTCTACCGCAGAAAGTCCATGGCATGTGATCGAAGGAGAAGACAAACACTATGCCAGGGTCAAAACGAATCAAACGGTCATTCGCGCAATCAAAGAAAGAGTAAATCAGCAGTCGCCTTAATACTTAAGGTGACATGCTATACTAACCGTAAGGAGGATGATACGTATGAAAGGATCAATAGAGTTACATAAAGACAGGTTCATCGAAGAGTTGATCGAGTTTTTGAGAATCCCAAGTATTTCGGCTCTATCTGAGCACAAAGAAGACGTTCAAACAGGAGCCAAATGGGTCGCGGACTCATTGAAATCAATCGGTATGGAGAATGTGGATGTAATCGAAACGGATGGACACCCGATTGTGTATGGAGACTGGTTACACGCAGAGGGAAAGCCGACGGTTCTTGTGTATGGCCACTATGATGTACAGCCTGCCGACCCACTTGATTTATGGGAGACGCCTCCCTTTGATCCGGTCGTACGCGATGGTAAAATCTTCGCACGCGGGGCAACCGATGATAAGGGCCAGCTTTTCTTGCATATCAAAGCGATCGAACTGTTGATGAAAGAGAATGGGAAGCTTCCGGTTAATGTGAAATTCTGTATCGAAGGGGAAGAGGAAGTGGCGAGTCCTAACCTCGTTCCGTTTATCGAACAGAATCAGGAAAAACTCTCGAATGATGCCGTCGTAATCAGCGATACGTCCTTCATCGAAAAAGGACTCCCGGCCATTTGTACATCACTAAGAGGAGCACTAGCTATGGAGTTGCAAGTGAAGACGGCCAATTCGGACTTGCATTCCGGCACCTATGGAGGGGGCGTACCGAATTCGATTCATGCGCTTGTTCAATTGCTCGATTCGATGCGTCATGAAAATGGTCAAGTAGCGATTGATGGCTTTTATGAAGGCGTGCCGGAGCTGACAGATGAATTGCGAGCGGAAGTCGCTAAAGTGCCGTTCAATGAAGATCAGGTGAAGAAGGACTTGGAACTTGATGAGCTGTTCGGTGAGGAAGGGTTCAGCTTCCATGAACGCGTCGGCATCCGCCCGACACTCGAGATCAATGGCATTACAGGTGGATTCCAAGGAGAAGGGTTGAAGACGATTGTACCGAAAGAAGCGAGTGCAAAAATAAGCTGCCGCCTCGTCGGTGATCAAAACCCTGGGGACATTTACGCGGCGATTGAGAGGCATGTAGAAGCCCACAAACCAACAGGAACAAGCGTATCCCTTCATCAATACATTCAGGCGAACCCTATCGCCATCGATTCAGCCAATCCGATGATTCAAACGGCTGCAGATGCTTACGAAGAAGTTTACGGAGTGCGTCCACTGTTCCCGAAAGAGGGAGGATCGATTCCGATTGTCGAAGTGTTCAGTCGCGTGCTTGATTCGCCGGTTGTCTTGATGGGCTTCGGATTACCATCGGAAAACCTGCATGCACCAAACGAGCATTTCCATTTGGAGAACTTTACGAAAGGGATCGAAACGGTTTGTAACTATTTCCGCCGTTTAAGTGAATAAACAAGGTGATGAACAGCATGAACTCAGCTAGGAAAATCTGATTTCATGCTGTTTTTTATTTTATGAATCCTAAGACTAACAATCTGTCTGTTTTTGTAAGAATTTTGGCAGTAAAATGATAGAATAGGAATATACATGAGGAAAGGAAGTGCAACCCTTCAATGGAAACGACTAAACTAAAACCCAGGTCGGTCGGAGAGAACTTAGATAAGACCTTCAGCCTGGCGAAAACACATTTCAAGTCTTATTTCATCATCCTTCTACTACTGATGGGCCCAGGATTTCTCATCAACTACATATTTCTATTCTTAGGTGGCGCCAACGTGATCAAAGGAACAACAGAAGGTGGTTTCTTCGCTTCCTTAGACAACGATACCCAAGCGACAGGAGTCCAGCAGTTTGTCTTAGAAAACTTGGGGAGCGGAATGGAATTACTCTTCGTAGTCCTCACCGGTCTGGCTAGCTTTATTCTTATTCCGATGGCCCACGCTTCTGTTCTGATCGGTACGACAAAAGGAATGAAAAATGAATCCTGGACCGTATCTGAAGTTATAAAAGGCGCCTTCTCAAGGTTTTGGCCATTAATCGGAAGCAGCCTGTTATTTGGTGTGATCGTAACAATAAGTCTTACCGCAGGACTTCTGTTTGTCGTGTTTGCTGGTTTTGGTACGGCTTCAGGTGGCAGTGCCGTGGGAGCTATTATTTTGGGTGTGATGTTCTTACTAGCCGTCGTAGCCCTTGCCATCTTTTTCACAATTAAACTAGGCTTCTTCTTTGCATCGGTTACCTTTGAAAAAGTAGCTCCAGGCTTCTCGAAGAGTTGGAAGCTTACAAAAGGCCGTTTCTGGCCTACGTTTGGATTCTTTGCCGTCGTCATCATCATCAATATTTGCATCTCTTTCCTTCTCGAAGGTATAGCGTCATTCGCCTTAGGCACGAGTGTGCTTTCAACCGTACTGATGAATCTGTCTAGTATCATTACTACATTGTTCCTGATGGTCGGGTATGCCGTCTATTATACGGATCTGAGGACGCGTAATGAGGCGAGTAATATAAGAGATATGATTTCTTCCTACAAATCGGATGATGAGGCTGTTCCTTCATCAACGGATCGGTGAGTCGGATGAGTCAGCCGAGTGATGCGAGGGAAGAGTTCGAGAAAATTCTCAATCAAGACGAATACCAGGCTTATAACGAAAACGCTGAAGGTCCTTTTCAAAAGTGGAGAGAGGCGGTCGGAGAATGGTTCAACAATCTGATCGAATCGTTGTTCCCGAATGCTTCCATCAACTCACCAGGTGCAGAAGGGCTTCTCTATTTTTTCGGAATCATTGGTGTTGGTCTTCTCATTTTTCTTATTGTCCGTTTAAGTAAAGCGACAAACAATCAGGCTGAACTGAAAAAAAGAAATCCCATTGCGCATAGTAGTCAATTGGGATGGTCGTACCAGCAGCACTTGGAGGAATCAGAGCGTCTAGAGAGCCGGGGAGAGACCCAAGAGGCGGTACGTCATTTATTTCTAGCTTTGCTTCTCTATTTTGACGAACAGGAGTGGATTTCGGCTCAAGTGTGGAAATCGAACGGAGATTACTACGAGGAGTTGCAGAAGGTGAAACGTTCGGTAGCAAAAGACTTTCAAGACGCGGCCCTCTTATTTGAGCGCGTCGTGTATGGAAAGCAAGCCATCAACCAAACGCACTATCAAGCGTTTCGTCAAAAAGTCACGACCTTGATCAACCTCTCTCATGGGAAGGTGGGATCGTGATGAGGAACAAATGGAAGCCATGGCTATTTATCGGTGTTGGTGTGATGGTCCTTCTTGCGGCCGCTCTCCTTGCTTCAACACGACAACCAGACAGCTTCTCCCCCTATGTTTCGGAATCTCCTTCGCCGTCCGGTGTGAAAGCGATGTATGAGTATATCGAACAAGAACGACAAGTCAGTCGCTGGCACGGATCTCCAGAGCAGCTGCCGAATTTAACAGCATCGAGAAACATCATTATGGTGGAGCCGTCTTATACGCTGACGGGAGAAGAGATGCGGCGATATGAACAGTTCATGGAAAAAGGACATACAATCCTTTTATTAAAAAAGAATCCGGTGGGGTATTTCGACTTGAAAATAGATCCGACACCGCCATCAGAAGGTCCGGTTACAGTCTCGGGACCTTTCGAGAATTCTCTAGATGCAACGGTCGATTAGGGTTTCCGCCTAAGGCCACAAGCAGCAGATCAGGTGCTTATGAAAGACGACAAGGGCGCTCTTGTATTGGAAAGGTCATATGGAGAAGGTCAATTGATTGTCTCTATGAACCCTGATTGGGTCATCAATGGAGCCATTCTTGAACATGATCATGCGGCTCTCACAGCCCAGTTATTGGAGGAATCGGGACCTGGTCCTGTTTTAGTGGATGAGTATATCCATGGCCCGAAAAATATCCCGACTGTTTTTACCATTTATCCCAAGTGGGTATTGGTGATTGCTCTTCAATTGCTTCTTCTGACCATCGTCTGGTTATGGAAGAATGGCAAGCGATTCGGACCGATTTATACACCGAGAGAGCATCGCGTACGCTTAGGTGACGAGCGTCTACAAGCACTCGCGTCCTGGTACACCAGAGGAGGCTTTTATAAGGAGTCCATCCGGATTCAGGAACAGTACCTTCGTTCGTGGATTCGTAAACGCTTTGGACTTTCTAGAATGAGTACGTGGGCAGAAATCCGCGAAGCGCTTGCGAAGTACCAAACCACTGATGAACAAGCGCGTTGGAAGCGATACACAACCGATCTGGATGATATCGATACGAACGACAAGCTGCGGAAATCGTCCTATTTGCAGTACAGTAAGAACATCGACGATCTTAGGAAAGAGGTGCAGGAACGATGAACGAACGATTGGCTGCCTTGATGGAACATTATGAAAAGAGGATCATAGGACAAACGAAGAATATGAAATTATTATTGTCTTCCATTCTCGTAGGAGGACATGTTCTGTTGGAAGGTGTCCCCGGAACGGGTAAAACGCAAATGGTACGAACGCTTTCCCGTTTGCTAGGGGGCGATTTCAAGCGAATTCAGTTCACTCCTGATTTGTTACCGAGCGATATAACGGGAAGTATGATTTACAATATGAAATCAGGAACCTTCGAAACATTGAAAGGCCCTATTTTTACAAATGTGCTACTCGCAGATGAGATCAACCGTACACCGGCAAAAACTCAAGCTGCTTTGCTTGAAGCCATGGAAGAGAAGCAATTGACCATTCAAGGCGATACGTACGAGCTTCCGGATCCGTTCTTTGTCGTAGCGACCCAGAACCCGATTGAATCGGAAGGGACGTACCCACTGCCTGAGGCCCAACAGGATCGATTCCTATTTAAACTTCATGTCGACTTTCCTGAGTTTGAAGAAGAAGTCTCCGTGTTGAAGCAAGCTGTGGAGGACCATGAGAACTCTGCGCTAACGACGGTGATGGAGATGGAAGAATTTCTTGAGATCAGCCGTGATATCGAAATGGTCACGATCGATGATTCTGTCTATTCGTATATGATGTCGATTGTAAGGGAGACGCGGGATGTGGATACCATTCGATACGGGGCGAGTACAAGGGCGGGCATTGCCATTGCGAAAGCTTCTAAAGCTTGGGCGTATGTACATGACCGGAAGTATGTGACCCCGGATGATGTGAAGGTCGTATCGATCCCGGCACTTAGACACCGAATCATGTTATCTCCGCACATGGAACTGGAGGGATCTACGCATGACCAAGTCATTCAAGACATTGTGGGATCTGTTCCTGTTCCGAGATAGAGGGATTGTACCAACAACAAGGCTCGTGGCTGCATTCTCCGTTGTCTCCTTGGTTACCATTTCTCTATCTATCTCGGGACTATCCTGGGCTGCCATTATGGCAATCAATGTTGGAATAGGGATCGTTAGTTTGCTGGATTTGCTGCTTTCCCCGAAGAAAAATCAGTTGCATATCCACCGTTACATAAATGAAGAGCTCGAGCGAGGGGTGGAAACGGAAGCGACGATCGAGGTCATGAATGATTCAAAGGAAGAAGCTTTCTTTCGCATTATAGATGAACTTCCTCCATCGTTCTCCCACCCTTTCCCGATCAAGGAATCGGTATCGGCTGGACAAAAGAAAACATTAACCTATCCGCTTACTCCAGAAGAGCGGGGGGATTATCCCCTCGAACAGCTACATATTCGGTATCGTTCGAAGATAGGTCTTTGGCAAAAGCAGCACAAAGTCCATTTAACTGACCACGTTCGTGTGATTCCAGATATGACAAGTAGCCGTCAATATCTTGAAGATGCTCAAAAGTATTTGCTTCATGAAGGAAAGCGGATCAAGAAGCATCAACAAGGGACGGGGGAGTTTTCGAAGATCCGAAACTACGTTGTCGGGGACGATCTACGTTTAATCAATTGGAGGCAGACAGCCAAGCTGCAAGAATTGATGACCAATGAATATGAACCGGAGCACGGGAAGTTTGTTACGATCATCATCGACTGTGGGCGCATGATGGGCGTCGAGTTAGAAACGGGCAATCGACTGGATCGTACGTTGGAAGCGGCCGTGACAGTTGCGACCGCCGCTCTGAAAAAAGGCGATGCTGTCTCAGTCGTCGCGTTTTCTAAAGGTTTGCACGTCTATGTTCCGCCAGCTAAAGGGATGGACCATGTCCGAACGATTTTGCGGCAAATTTATAATCTGAAGGCTTCGAAAGTAGAGTCGAATTATGCAGCTTTGTTCCAGCATTTAGAGAAAGTGCAGAAAAAGCGGAGCCTATTACTGCTGTTCAGCGATGTCGATGCGCTCGTTCATGAAGAGGCCCATTTGTTTTATTTACAGCGTTTACGCAGGAAGCACGTCTTTCTTATGCTCGGCATTGAAGATCAGACGACGGTTCAAAAAGCTGAAGTGACTCCTCGCACATCAAAACAAGCCATGGTCAAAACCATGGCACAAAAGCATTTGATGGAAAAAGAGAAAGAGCTCGGAAAGTGGGAGCGACAAGGGCTTCAAATGGTTGAGGCACCTGAAGACCAGCTCGCCGCAACCGCTGTCAGCCGCTATATCGATTTGATGAACAGAGGTTTGTTGTAAAGCACGAGCCCAATACCTACATTAATACATCGGAGTCCCTTCATTTTTTCTGATATAGCGGTACTGACCGTATGAGATGTACACAGCAAGACCGATCAGTGTAAGAAAAGCGACGGCATATTTCGCTTCTAATGAAAGAGTAGAGGGAGTAATGAATCCTTCAATCAACCCTGCAATGATGAACATCGGAATGGTCCCGATCAACAGAAGGACGGAGCGGTAGGCTTGTTCTTTTAACTGGATGATCCTCGACCGATTACCGGGGACGAACAATTTATAGCCCATCAAAAGACCTGCCCCGCCGGCGATGAAGATGGCCGTCAATTCTATCACTCCATGAGGGACAATATAAGCCCAAAATTCATAGGATTTACCAGACTGCATATAAAGAGCGGCTAAAGCGCCCACGATGATGCCATTGAAGACAAGGGCATAGACGGTGAGCAGCCCAAACGTAATTCCTCCGGCAAAAGCTAAAAAGGCGACTTGGATATTGTTAGTCATAATCTCTACAGACATGACAGGCGAATCAACAGCCCCGTCCGGATTCCCGATCTGATCCGGGTCGAACGCTTGGGCCATCGACTCTGGAAGGATAGAGTACAGGCTCATCACATCTTGAGAAACCGCGATAAAAGCAGCTGCACCTCCCAAAGTAAATAGAAGCATGCTGATGACAACGAATCTCCATTGTTCGATGAAAATCCGAATAAACGTAGAGCCAAAAAACTGCTTTAGTTGTTTCATATTCGATACGCGGTCTTGATACAACGTATGGTGCGCATTAGATACGAGGTCATTCAAGTAGTCGGTCACGTCCTCGTTCGGATAATACGTCTGGCTGAAGGACAAATGCTGCGCTGCTTTTTGATAGAGGCGCTGAAAGGATTCGACCATCTCAGGCGACGGTTTTTTATTATGTAATTGATGCAAGACATCTTCTAATTGTTTCCATTCATTTCGGTGTTGTTTAATAAACTGTTTATAATTCATTGCTTCACCACACCATGCTAGATTTTTACAATTATCTATAATTATAAAGAACGTCCGAGAAGATTGAAACCGTTATGTTACATAGAGTAAGGGGGGGATTCGATGAATCATGAAGAATATAAAATCGAGACACCGGAACACGTCACGCTCCGTGTCACATTAGCCGGGCTGGGAAGCCGAGGATCAGCGCTGCTTATCGATATGGCTGGCATAGCTCTCATGCATATTGGTCTATTCGCCATCCTGTTTTTTATGGAACGCAATATGACCGAATGGTTTATAACAGAGGGCAATGTGTTTTACGCAACCGTTCTCATCATCAGTTTCCTACTGAATTGGGGTTATTTCTTCTTCATGGAGTTACTTGCTGGAGGGAGGACACTCGGGAAGATGTTCATGGGTGTTCGTGTCGTTGATGATCAAGGGGGAAGCCCGACTGGTATTCAGATTCTGGTACGTAACCTCCTTCGTGTGATCGATATGCTGCCTATCTATTATCTGTTGGGAATGATCATGGTGTTCGCCCATCCGAAACATAAACGGTTAGGTGACTTGATGGCAGGTACGATCGTTGTACATGAAGGGCGTAAAAAGAAGAATCACCCTAAAATCGATAAAGAAATCGAAAAACGAGACTTGACGGCAATCCCGCTTAGCGAACAATCGATGCAGATGTTTCAAAAGAAGGAGTGGGATCTGTTAAAAGCTTATGTCGATCGTTTCGAAACACTATCTTCTTCCCAGCGTTCTTACGTCACCCTGGAAGTCGCGCATATTCTGTTTCCTAAGGTTGGGATGGACACCAAGGGTAAAACGTCATCGGATTTAGAAGATGAATTACTAAAGATCTATTTAACAGTTCGTGATGATTGGGAATTCCACTCATGAGAGGCCGTAGCAGCGGCTTCTTTTTTTGTATATGACTGATTAAAGTGAAGAATATGGATGAATGATGAAGAATTTGATATTAATCATTTACAACAGCGTGAAATTTGGTATTATATACTAGGATTTATTAAAATATAACTAATATAGTTAAGGAAAGGAGAATGTAGCCTATGCTTACTTCTCTGTATATGTTGTCACTAACTGTTTTGCTTACGTTCCTAGTATTATACGCTGTTGATAAGGTAGTGAATCGATTTAAGAAGGTTAAGAAAGAAACGATTCAGCCGGACCAACTGCAACCTGATGTAGAATTTACGCAGTCGTTTAAATAAATGTTTTTCTGGAAGAGGGCCCTCGATTTGAGAGTCCTCTTCTTTGTTTGGACAGGTGGGCCAAGTACGTATAATCATTTTTTTACAATGGATTATATGGTAAAATGGAAATGTTTATCCCGACTTTACTAACAACCAGTGGCCAATCCGCCACTGAATGAAGTGTTTTATATTCGTGTAGAAATTTGACGGTTGAGTGTAGCCGTTAGCAATAAAAAAGAAACTATTCTATGTCATGTGCGAAGAAGGGGATTATTGATGGAGAATAAAGCAGTTGTTCTAGGTGCCAATTATTATATCGGCCTAAGCACGATTCGTTGTCTGGGCATGCATGATGTTCATGTGGCAGCCGTCGATTATGCGTGGGAAGGGTCATATGGACTGGAGTCGAAGTATTGCTCGGAGACATTGATCGGTCCTCACTATAAAGAAGATCCAGAGGGGCTCGTGACGTTTTTGATCAATTATGCAAAACAGCAGACGAGCACACCGGTCCTGATTCCGACAGCGGACCCATATGTGGAATTTGTTGACGCTTATTTACCTGAACTACGGGAGTATTTCCTTATTCCACAAACGGAGCAAGGACTTTATACTAAAGTAATGGACAAAGGTACGTTACATACCTTAGCTTCTGAGCACGGTGTGGCTGTTCCTGAGACAGTGGAAGTGGACGATGAGGATTTTGTTCAAAAAGTGGATGAGATCATTCAATACCCATGTCTCGTGAAGCCCGTCGATTCTCCAGCCTTTGTAGCCAAGTTCCGTAGAAAGCTGTTCCAGGTATCGAATCAGGAAGAGTTACTGGAAAAGGTTCAACAAGCGAAGGATGCAGATATAGAGGTGATTGTACAGCGTATCATTCCTGGTTTCGATGATCACATGTACACATTTGATGCGTATTTGAATCAAGAGGCTAAGGTGACACACTGGGTAACCTGCCAGAAGTTGCGTCAGTTCCCGATCAACTACGGGGCATCTGTTTACACGCAGCAGAAGTATGTCCCGGAGCTCTATGATTTAGGAGCGAAATTCTTAGAGGGAATCGGCTATAAAGGGTTTGCCGAAATCGAATTTAAGAAGGATGCAGAAACGGGCCGCTATTATTTAATCGAAATCAATGTTAGAATCACTAACTTAAACCATTTACTATATAAGACAGGAATCAACATTCCATATATTACGTACCGAGATTTAACGGGGGACCCTTTGGAACCGAAGGCCATCCAAGAAGACAAAAACATGGTGTTTTGGTATGCGTATGAAGATTTACTTGCGGTTCGGGAATACATCAAGACTGGCCAGCTTTCGCCAAAGAAAGTCATCGGCTCGTATTTCAGACCTAAAGCTCATGCGATTTGGGACCCGAAAGACCCGAAACCAGCCATCGCTTTTGGTAAAAAAATGGCCGGACTCGTTGTCGATAAAGTAACGAAGAAAAGTTGAACGATAGACAAGCATAATCTGAGCAGGGAAGGTAGATAGCATGGCGAAACTAAACGAGTTGTTACAATCCATTCAAGTATTAGAATCGTGGAATGAGAAAGATCTAGACATTACGGGGCTCGCTTATAATTCAAGAAAGGTCGAGCCGGGACAAATTTTTGTCTGTATCAAAGGTTTTAAAACAGATGGGCATACGTATATATTAGAAGCCGTATCTAACGGAGCGACTGCAATTATTGTCGAAGATTATCAAGAAGGCTGGGATGACTTGCCTCAATTCCGGGTTGAGGACAGTCGCGCTTCTTTAGCTGCTCTTGCTGATGCCTTTTACAATCATCCTTCACAAGCGATGAAGACCGTAGGAATTACGGCGACCAATGGTAAGACGTCTACCTCTTTTATGACCAATGCTATTCTTGAAGAGCATGGATTAAAGACAGGACTCATCGGAACCGTTGTCGTGAAGTTCGGTGACTATTCTGAACCAACGAAGCTTACGACTCCAGAATCTCTAGATCTTCATCATTACTTCGCTCAAATGAGAGATCAAAATGTATCTCATGTAACGATGGAAGTTTCGTCTTCTGCCTTAGATTTGAAGCGTGTCGGTAGTGTTGATTTTGACATTGTGACACTGAATAACATCAGCCGTGAGCATATCGACCTTCATGGGTCTTTCGAGGAATACTTTAATAGTAAAGCTAGTCTGATCCGCGAAGCGAAAGAAGATTCTTGGGCGATTCTGAATTTGGATGATTCCTATTCAGCATCTCTCATTGAAGAAACGAAAGCTCAGATACTGACGTTCAGTGTGGAGACGGGAGATGGCGATCTTGTGTGTCGCAATCTTGATTTGTCAACGGGCCGTGCGAAGTTCCAAGTGGAGATCCGTAAACCTCTTTCAGTTGGAACGACGACTTACGAGCCTACGACATTCGATATTGAATTATCTACGCCTGGCTACCATTCCGTGTATAACTCCATGGTGGCGATTGCTGTAGGGTTATTAAATGAAATCCCGTTTGAAACCATTCAAAAAGGGTTAAAAGCATTCGGAGGCGTGGAACGGCGCTTTGAAATGGTATTCGAGGACGATTTCAAAATCCTTGATGATCACTTTGCGAACTACGGGAATATTAACGTTACGTTAAGTACGCTCGAGCAAATGAGCTATGAGGACTTGAAACTTGTCTATGCGATTCGAGGAAGCCGTGGTGTAACCGTCAACCGTGAGAACGCAGAAGCCATCGCTGAATGGTCGTCCCAGCTTGGTTTGACGGAGGTCATCGCTACTCTCAGTGATTCTCACACAACAGAAAAAGACCAAGTCACGGAAGAGGAATTGGATGTATTCCAAGACGTCATGAACGAAGCGGGTATCCGTGTGTTGTTATATAAAGAACTGGACGAAGCGATTGAACATGCATTATCTGATGTTCAAAAAGACGATGTCGTGTTATTAGCTGGTTGCCAAGGGATGGACCCTGGAGCAAAAATCGCACTCGAACAATTAAACAAAGCGAGACCAGAAATGGATGAAGAAACCTTATTCAAGCCACTGAAAAATCGCGTGGCAGGCATTTTATAAGCATCTAAGAAATGTTCAGGTCTATCGCAAGGAGGCATTACATGAATGACAAAATCATAGGTATTCTCGGGGGGATGGGACCTGAAGCGACAGCCGAATGCTATTTGAAAATCATCCGCGCGACGAATGCATCGAAGGACCAAGAGCATTTCCGGGTCATCATTGATAGCAACTCGAAGATTCCTGATCGCACAGAAGCGATCTCAGGTCGCGGACCGAATCCAGTACCTGAGATGGTTCACGCCGCCAAGAACTTAGAAAAGCTGGATGTAGACGTCGCTTGTATCCCATGTATGACAGCCCATTACTTCATAGACGATGTCCAACGGGAAGTGAACGTTCCTCTATTGAATGCTTTTCTAGAGACGAAGAAATTCATTCAAGATGTTCATCCGAAAGCGAGCAAAATAGGTGTCTTAGCCACTACGGGGACCCTTGAATCAGGCTTATTTGAGAAATATTTAGATAATATGGATGTCATTTATCCGACGCCTTTTACTCAACAGGAGAAAGTCATGAAAGCCATTTATGGCGAAGAGGGTATCAAAAGTGGCAACACGGATGGTGAGCCCCTCCACCTCTTACAAGAAGCGGCACAGGAGCTGATTGAGAACGGTGCGGAGGTCATTATTTCCGGTTGTACTGAGATTGGCTTGGTGTTGAAACCTTATCATGTGAAAACACCATTGATCGACCCGATGGAAGTGGTCGCTCACGCTGTGGTGAAGGAAACCGTTTACCAAAAGTAAACAAGGACTAGGAGTGCAGAGGATGAATAGACAAGAGACCAAACAGTTTTTGTCCGAATCATTTTATGAGGGAGTCTATCATAGAGAACTCCGGTTATCTGCGAAAGAGGTGGAACTGCTCAGGCAGCTATATCCATCAGCCAGTGTGAGAAAAGTCAGCAACCATACCGTAAAAGCGTGGTATGATGTCTGTTTGAACCGCCCGGAAAAGGTTCCGCGAACAAAGCGAGTTCCTACAGAGAAAGTATAACCATAAAGCTTCGCTATAGAATCTTCATCTAAAAAGACAATTCATAAGAATTGTCTTTTTTTCAGTTTGTTGAGAAAGCCACTTTCTGTTCTGCCAAAATGAGAAGGAGCCGGTGGCGTGGAAACGACTCCCTTTCCGCAGGAGGCGGTGAGCTTCCTCGTTCGCTACGCGACCTGCGGGATCTCACCCAAGCCTCAGTATCCTGCAGGAGTGTCGCCGTTTCCACGCCACCTTACTACAGGAAGGCTGAACCTCTAGAGAATTCAACGACAATCAGGATCTCTACTCATGACCACACCATGCTGCTTGGCGAGGATTCTGTTCTCACTATTTATCGCATAGTGGGATGGAAAACGGGGAGACTCCCGCGGGAGAAGGACCTAGGCGAGACCCCACAGAGAGTGTCAACGAACGAGGAGGCTTGCCGGCTCCCCCGCAGGAAAGCGAGTCGTTTTCCATCCCACGGTAATCTCATGCGATCTAACAGAACCGTTTCCTTGACTTCTTCAACAGCCTGTAAAAAGACAATTCATCAGAATTGTCTTTTTTTGTTTCTTAACTATAGGTAATTTGTCTCGAGACTTTAAACCTTTACAAGTGTATAACTATGAATAGACGCCTGACAAGTATGAGGCTACAAGTAAAGACACGAGTTGTCATTCTTGTGTAAAGGTATGAAACACAAATGTAATAATAAATAGTCTCCAATTAGCCTATTTCTTTGTTATAATGAGTAGGTAATTGCATAAATCGACAACAGTTACATAGATGCATCTTAGAATGACAATATGAGTGTTTAGTAGGAAGTGATTGAAATTGTTCGATAAGCATGACTTAGGACACGAATTCTCTCTTGTCGAATTTCGTCTCTTCTCGTTGAGATATGCAAAAAATCAACGAACGTCCGAAGTGAAGAGGTGTCACAAGATATGAAGTTCAAAACGTTCGGTCGGCATGGTAAAGAAGGCTTTAAGAATTTAACGAGAAATTCATGGATGTCTATAGCATCTATTTCTGCTGTCACGGTCACCCTGTTGCTTGTGGGTGTATTCGCGACTATATTATTGAATTTGAATGATATTGGGTCACAAATCGAGGAAGACGTTGAAGTGCGTGTATTCATCGATTTAACGTCTACCCAAGAAGCTCAAGAACAGCTTGAGGAGAAGATAGATGAAATTTCGAAGGTCTCAACCGTCGAGTTCCAATCCAAGGAAGAAGGACTCGAACAGCTGATTGACAGCTTAGGAAGTGAAGGGGAAGTCTTTGAATCTTTGAAAGACGAAAACCCGCTGAATGATGTCTTCGTCGTACAAACAGAAGATCCTCAAGATACAATCGGAGTGGCGCAGACTATCGAAGAATTTGAAAATGTTGAAAAAGTAGAGTACGCCAAAGAAACGGTGGAGCGTCTATTTAACGTTATGGATATTGCCCGCAACGTTGGTCTTGCAATTATAGCTGGACTGTTATTTACAGCGATGTTTTTAATTGCCAACACGATTCGAATTACGATTGTGGCACGTAAGAAAGAAATTGAAATTATGAAGATGGTCGGAGCTACTAATTGGTTTATACGTTGGCCATTCCTGATTGAAGGTGTACTGATTGGAATTTTAGGTTCTCTTATTCCGATTGCTTTAGTCATCTTCGGTTATGATTTTCTTTACGCAGAAATTAAGACGCGTTTCCCGACACTATTCATTGATTTATTGCCAGTGTATCCTTTTGTTTTGGAAGTTTCAGGACTTCTTCTACTTATGGGAATCACCATTGGTTTATGGGGAAGCTTCACATCCATTCGCAAGTATTTGAAAGTATAGAGACACGATAGACTGACTGGAAAACTTACAGGAGCCCGGGGGAGGAAGTTTGATTGAAGTTTAAATTGTTCGTCGCCGTACTGACCGTGAGCCTTACGTTGTCTGGGTTGTTTACAGCTAGCCCAGCTATTGCTGAATCTTTAAAAGACAAGCTTGATGAAAATCAGGACAAGCAATCGGAAAACCAGAAGAAAAAAGAGCAGAAAGAACAAGAGATCTCTGAAATTCAAGAAGACCAAGAACAAGTGAATGCAGAGATTACGAGATTAGACAACCAGATTATGGAAACTCAAGATAAAATCAGCACAAAAGAAGCTGAAATCAAGCAAACAAGAGAGAACATCGAGCAACTCAAGCAAGAGATCGCAGAATTAGAGAAGCGTATTGCAGAACGTGATGAGTTACTAAAGGATCGCGTAAAGTCTATGCATCAAAATGGAGGGGCTATTGATTACTTAGACGTTTTAATGGGAGCTGAAAGCTTCGGTAACTTCTTAGAGCGTGTAATCAGTCTGAATACGATTGCAGAGCAGGATAAAGAGATACTGGAACAGCACAGAGCTGACAAAGAAGCTGTGGAATCTAAGAAAGCAGAAGTAGAAGATCAATTGGCTTCTTTGGAAGAGAATCTAGCAGAGTTAGAATCTCTTAAAAAAGAATTAGATAGTAGCAAACAGGAAAAGAACGACCTTCTTCAATCTCTTGAGCGAAAAGAAGAAGAACTTCACAATCATGTCATTGATATTGAAGAAGAAAATCAAAACCTTGCTGCACAAGAAGCAGCCATTCAGAAAGAAATTGAACGACAGCGCAAGGCAGCGGAAGAAGCTGCTAGAAAAGCACGAGAGGAAGCAGCAAGAAAGGCTGCTGCTGAGAAAGCCAGCTCCAACTCAAGCTCTAGTAGTTCAAGTTCCAGCAGCTCAAGCTCGGCTTCTCGCCCGTCAAGCAGTGCTACGTTCGCTTGGCCTGCTAATGCACCAGCGACGTCTGAATTCGGCATGCGCTACCACCCGATCCACAATGAGATGCGATTACATTCAGGAATCGATTTAGCTGCAGGTGGAACGGTACCGATTTACGCATCGGCTGCAGGAACAGTCAGTCGTGCATACTATTCGTCAAGTTACGGTAATGTGGTCATGATTTCTCACCAAATCAATGGCCAAACCTATACGACGCTATATGCGCACCTGAGAAGTACCCCGGCAGTGTCTCAGGGTCAATCGGTATCTCAAGGTCAATTCCTAGGCAACATGGGAAGTACAGGGGACTCAACAGGACAACACTTACACTTTGAAATTCACAAAGGTTCTTGGAACGGAAGCCGTTCAAATTCTGTAAACCCACGTAACTATCTGCCTTAAACAATAATCAAAACACGCTGGTCGTCACATCGACCAGCGTGTTTTTTACTTTGACCGCATGTTTTACCTCCACCTACTTCATATAATCTCCCTAATCTCGAAGACTCGAATTTGAGGATTCTTGCCCCTCTACGAAAGTAAGTCTAGGATGTGGTGGGAAATGACTCGCTTTCCTGAGGGGGAACCGCCAAGCCTTCCCGATCGTTAACACTCCCTGTGGGGTTCTCGCCTTGGTCCTTCTCCCGGGGGAGAGTCTCGCCATTTCCCACCACACCCATCCAAAACAGTTAGTCGGACCATTCATTGATGAAAAGAAGCACGTATGTCTGAATAGGCTGAGGAAATGTCCGAATGGGGCTGCGTTCATCCAATACATCTTGCTAGAGTCGCATTGTTCACGGCTCCACTTTTCGGTGTGTGATTTCGAGAGACTATTTTGGCAAGGGGAGATGGGGAACGGGGAGACTCCTGTGGGATTAAGTGGGACAGCTGAGACCCCACAGAGCTTTAGCTCGAGGAGGCTCAGCGCCCGCCCCACGGAAAGCGACTCGTTCCCCATCTCCCCCTTCCTCACTAAAAAGTCTCGAAATCGAGTGTTCAAGGTTACTGCCAGGTTGTGTAATAGGAGTATCTGTGTTCACATAAGCAACCTTGTTGACACAAATACCCTTATAGGTATATTATTGACACAGATTAACAATTAGAAAAGGAGATGAACAATGATATATATCTTAACGACATTGATAATCTTTGCATTGTTGTTCTTCTTGTATCGATATATGCCTGTTACAGGTGTCAAACCGTTGACCGTCGATCAATGGACGAACGATGTGGTCTTATTGGATGCACGTGATTACCAAACTTCTGCAAAAGATCGTATAGAAGGGGCGTATTGCATTCCTCTTTCCTATTTGAGCCGCCACTATCGTGATCTACCACGTCAGGACATTGTCCTTATTGTTCATGACGAGGTAGAGAAAAACTTGTGTACGCGGTTATTGCGTAAAAAAGGTCATAAGGTTGTAGGGTACACACGTGCCTGTGACTCTGCTTATCAGCAAGTTCCGTGCTTAGGTGGTGAATAGGGAGGTGTAATTATGGATTGGATTCAGTGGGGGATCATACTAGCTGCCGTATGGTTTTTTGGACGTACAATCATGCCTTCGAGAGGAATTTCATCGATTTCCGGCCAAGAGATTGAACAACTCAAGGCAGATGAATCTCATGTATTTGTTGATGTACGAACGCCAGGTGAGTATAAGCGACAATCGAAGAAACCCTTTCAAAACATTCCTTTATCAGAGATTAATCAACGTTCAGATGAATTGAATCGTAATGATACGATTGTATTGCTCTGTCAGAGTGGGATGAGAAGCATGAAAGCAGCAAGATTATTAAAGAGAAAAGGGTTTACTAAACTAATCAATGTTAAAGGCGGAATCAACACTTTATCATAGGTGAGGTTCCACATACCGAAAACATAGGATAACGCACCCTATGTTTTTTTCTTTTTTTTCAAAACTAAAGATAGACTCAGCCCAGGTTCTCGAATATTTAAATGGATGCTAAGTCCGTGATTTTGTGGAGAATATTGTATAATTATTCGATATTATGTAGTTGATTGCAAAATGCACACATGCAAACAAAAAGTAAACACTGAGTACACAATTCTGTTTACATGTGTACAAACGCGTACGCAAAACTACATGGTGGTATGTGTGCAAATCTGTGTACGTGTAAACTTGATTGTGTGCAAGTAAGCAAAAATGGGTACATCTTAAGGCGCATTGACTAATCGGTGATAGTTTATTAGATTTAAACTAGTGACAACCAAAATATAGCAAACTTCATAAAGGAGAGCTGACTGATGACAAAATCAAGAATTGCTGCGGTAGATGTAGGAAATGATGCGGTGAAGGCAAACTTTGGGAAACTAGAGTCTTCCTTGTATATTCCAAACGTCATCGCGAGAGATTTAGAAGACCGTCCTGTTATAGGAATTGAAGAGTTAGACGAAAAAGACCCACTCGATAATCTACATATTCGAGTGCATTCACCAGCGCTGAGGGAAAATAATGCCATTTACCGTGTTGGAAACCTTGCTACGAAGACGACAAACTCGACCGAGCTCGATCCGGGAAGCTACAAGTCCGAAGAAGACCAGACTCTGATCATGCTTTTCGCTTCTCTCGCATTAGACGCTGTTCAAGGTAAAGATGCGAAATCCTCACAGAACAATGTTGTGGAAGCGAATTATACCTTGGGTACGGGACTTCCTTTACGAGAAGTGAAAGAAGGAAAAGATGTTGGCTATCGTTCTCAACTACTTGGTTCTGTTCACCAAGTCGAATTCCTTGTAACACCTAAATATCAGGGCATCAAAGTAAACTTGAAATTTGATGAGGTCAAAGTGTACCCAGAAGGGTTTGCTGCTTATGTGAACCTTGTTATGGATAACGATTTGAACATTATCAATAAAGAGTTGATTGATAAGCAAATCTTGATTCAAGACATTGGTGGTCTATCTACGGATATCGCTGTTATTCGCAACCGAAATGTGGATGATGATAAGGCACAAGGATTTAATTTAGGGGTTGCAGAGTCCTTGGAAATGATTCGTGATGAAATTTTGACCAAGCATGGGGTCGAGCTGGACAGTCGCCGTGATGTGGTCGATATCATTACACGTAAAAACGACCGTCACCATATTATGGTTCGTGGTAGCCGTACGAATGTACATGATATCACCGATCGTATATTGCTTGAACTTGCGAAGAAACAGTACCGTTACCTTCGAAATGTATGGCAGAAGAACTCCCAGTCTGAAATTTGCTACTTCGTAGGTGGTGGATCAGCTGTACTAAAAGACTACATCAAAACATTGAACAATAAGTTAGATGGGTTCAACATCGAATTCTTTGAAGATGAAAACGAGAGCATCTGGATGATGGCCAATGCTTACTATAAGCTGGTTGCTGACTATATTCGCAAAAACGAAAAGCAATCAAAAAAAGAAGAGCAAAAAGCCGCTTCATCTAAATAGGTGATGTAAAATGACTCAATCTAGAAGAAGTGTTGAGAGGGGACAGTCCATTACGTTCCGAGTCCCCTCGGACACTCCTGACCATTTGTTGAAGCAACTCTCACATTTAAAGGAGACGGAAAGAAGGAATTTTTCGAGTAAAATCGCTCAATTCGTTCTGGAAGGGGTGAATCAATCCTTATCCAAGGAAAAAGAGACGATAACCGTCCCCCTCCCCAAATCTCTCTCCAAAGAGCAACGGAACTGGATCAAGCACGAGCATTCAGAGGCGCTGATCGGCTCTATTCTGTATCAGTTACTGATGGATCCTATGCGTGCGACCTCCCTTCTCGCTTCCCTGAACAGCAATGCCACAGACATTGACGAAGCTCTTTACCTTCAGGAAGAAGCGGCGGCAGAGGAACCTGAAGGATTCATAGAAGAAGTGGTATCTGCGGATGAAGAAACAATAAACACTTCGATGGAGACAAGCAGTGATGAAGACTTGGCTGATTTAAGTTTGGACAACCTACAAGTTGATTTGCATACAGATGAAGTAGAAGATGACGAAGAAGACGATGAGGATCCTTTAGGAGATTTTCTATCGAGAATGAATCAATAAACGATGATGAAGCCCCTGTCCATTCGCAGGGGCTTCTTTTGGTTCGTTTAGGACAATTTGTTGTGTTCGGCGTAAGCAGCAAAGGATTTTTCGTCTTCAATCAACCCACATGCCCCACATTGAACTTTTTTGTCAGGACCTTTATAGGCAGTATGAAATGCGTCAAGTTCTCCCTCTTGATACTCCGAAGTGACTTCTCCCGTTCGGGGGTCCATCTTAATCGACCTCGGACGCTGTTCAATGATATTAAATCGTGAACGGTTGGTTTTACAGCCTGGACATAAGTAAGCTGTCATGATTTCCACCTCCTTCCATTAGATTCTCCCACTTCCCAGTTCTTTATCCTTTATCAATGTAACCAAAAAATCAGGGAAACCCCTACTATTCATCCCTTCCTATAAAGCCTAGAATTGAATGTATTAGTAAGTAATAGAGGTGAGCGGTATTGGGATCCATATATTCATTAAAAAGTTTAACGGATTTGTACGAATCGATGATGATGGAGGTATCTTATGACTTGCACGAAAATTGCACGCATTTGTTAATGAGCGCTCTTCACTACTTGGATGGGACTGAAAAGGATATTGAGGAATCGAAAAAAATCATCTCCTATACCATCAATGTGATGAAAGCTCATTCTAAGGAAGTATGCCCGTATTTTGCGAATGGTGAAACGTTGCAGTTGTCTCTCGCTCCTTATATGCGCGGTGTAGAAAGACGCTACGGTGTGCCTGTCTTTTTCACTTCAGATGGCTCGCTTCCTTTAGAGGATGAACTTCCTTCTTTTCGTTATTTTCAGTTGGTTTTGCAATGGGTGATGGATCAGGGAGGCTGTAACCAGATTGTTGTGGACATAGCAGGCGATACGTGGAAGGTAGTGTTCTCGTTAGATAACGGGAATATTTATGACAATGAGAAGGGATTGAGGGACGGATTAAAGAATGATACGAACATGAAGGTGAATATTTTCCAAAGACCGGGATTGATGGAATGTTATTGGAAAAAGGGGGAAATAGATGATGATACGTCTTGTCATCGTGGATGATCATGCAGTAGTTCGGTCTGGTTTAAAGATGTTATTGGACTCCTTGGATGATATGAAAGTGGTAGGAGAGGCTTCTGAGGGAAATGAAGCGCTTGGACAAGTGGAAGAAAAAAGCCTGACGTCGTATTGATGGATCTATCAATGCCTCACGGAAAGGACGGGTTGTCGGCAACCTCTGAAATAAAAAAGCAGTTCCCTGATACAAATATTCTCATCTTGACCATGCATGATGATGAGGAGTACTTATTCCGTGGAATTGAATTAGGTGCATCAGGGTGTATTTTAAAGAATGCGCCACACGAAGAATTGACAAAGGCTATTCGACAAGTTGCCCGAGGGGATGCTTATTTATATCCATCTGCGACAAAGCGTTTGATGGATGATTATTTGACGAAATTGAAGCAAGGAGGACTAGTGGACTCTTATCGTAACTTGACTGACCGTGAACGGGAAGTGTTAGCTTTAGTGGCTAAAGGATATGCGAATAAGGATATAGCGGCAAAGCTCGTCATAAGTGTGAAAACAGTAGAGACGCATAAGGCGCATATCATGGAAAAACTTCAGTTGAAAACAAGGCCGGAACTTGTGGAATATGCATGGAAAAAAGGGTTGATCGGCTATACATCGTAAGGGGGAGAGTGAATGGAATCATCAATAGAAGATGTGTGCTTGGACCTTTTAGGTAAAACGGAAGCGTCTACCATCATGATTGCTCTTTTGGATGAACGGACGAACCAGCTTCAGTGGAGGTATGCGGTAAAGCCGCTTAATGAAAGATATCGCCGTATGCATATCGGCTACGGAAAAGGAGTCGCAGGGAAAGTGATACAGACGGGGCGTGTCTGGTCTTGCGAAAGCCGAGAGCAGCTCCCTTCTCGTTTAGGGAAGTATCCGATTGTCCTATCGGAGCAACTGCAAAGCTTTGTTGCGATTCCTTTGCGAACAGACCGATTATTCGGAGCTGTTCTACTCATTGGATATCGCACGGTGAGTCCGCTACCTTCAAAGCAAATATGGGGATCTTATGCGGAACGACTGACGAATATGTTGATCGAGAAGGAGGCCTACGCTTGAACCAGTATTCTAGTAAAGCTCTTCCTGTGCAATCGCAAGAGGAAGGGTTCATTGTTATCTGTAGTGATGGGAAAGTGGAAGGCATGAACGATAAAGCCAAACAATTATTGGAGCGACATACTACAGAGTGCGTTCATATCGACGACCTGTTTTTAGATTTAACGCTTGAGGATTTACAGAACTGCGACAGGGATGTATTGCTGCAACACTATTTGAAACCTCAATCGGGGGATCCCTATCCGGTATTTATTGTCGTGCACAAGTGGAAGGAAGAAGCAGGGCAATGGTTCATCACCATTCAAAACTTAGTTGAAAGAAGTTTGTTGGATCGCCATGCCTATGAACCATTGAAAGAGTTACTGGAAATTAAGTACGCCTTAGATGAGTCATCCATTGTTGCGTTGACGAATCAGAGGGGAATCATACAATATGCGAATCGGAAGTTTTGTGAAATCTCCAAATACCCTATCGAAGAAATCATCGGTAGCGATCACCGGTTGATTAACTCTGGACATCACTCCAGGGAGTTTTTCAAGCAGCTGTGGCGCACGATTGGTTCAGGACAAGTATGGAAGGGGGAGATCAAAAATCGCGCCAAAGATGGCAGTTATTACTGGGTGGATACAACCATTGTCCCTTTCATAGATCAACAAGGTAAGCCGTACCAATACTTAGCCATCAGAAGTGAAATCACGGAAAGAAAACGAGTAGAAGAAGAATTGCAGAAAATGATGACCCGATTCATTCACGTTCAAGAAGAGGAGAGGAAACAAGTTTCCCGGGAACTCCATGACGGCATTGGCCAGGAACTATATAGCCTGCTAATTAGTATGCACAGGTTGCAGCAGGAGGTAGAACATCCGATTCTCGAACAATTGGAGGCAGATACAAGCCGCTTGATTCAAAGTGTCCGGGAAATGTCTTGGGAATTGCGGCCCTCTGCGTTGGATGAACTTGGGTTAATGCCAGCGCTACGTTCCTTTATCAACCGCTTAGAAAACTCTTATGGCTTTGTCGTCCACATCGAAGCTCATATTCCGAATAAACTTTCCCCTGAATTGGAGACGACGATTTATCGAGTGGTGCAAGAGGCCATAACGAATGTACGAAAATACGCTGGCGTAAAAGAAGCAGATGTTCACATCTATGAAGTTGAGGGAAGTGTGGTTGCGTCTGTAGAAGACCATGGAGTCGGCATTAGAGAAAGAGATAAGCAAAAGGGTGTAGGGTTATTCAGTATGGAGGAGCGGGCCCGTTCGGTGGGCGGTTCCTTCCGCTTATCAAGTCCACCTCGTGGAGGTACAAAAGTAGAAATTCAAGTTCCTTTAGAAGCCTGACATGTCAGGCTTCTTTTTTTATGGTTAAGCGTTTTGTTTGTTATTCATATACCCCGTATCTGAAATGAGGGCTTCTTTGAGAGAATATGGGGGAATTCCCCAATGATGTTTTTTCTGAACCTTTCATAGAATGGAGATAAGTCCATTACATAAGGAGGCTGGCTTTATGAAGAAGCCGCAACAACAAAATCTAAAAGGAACGCTCATCAGTGTCTTTTTTGTTGGTGGAATCATTATTTTCATGTGGGTTAGTGTGTATTTCTTGTATGTGAGTCGTTTATAAGGGGGAGAACAACATGCATTTTCACAAATACGAAAAAATTTGGTTGGTTTTCGGAGTTGCCGCACTTATTGTCTTTTTATCTGTTGTCGGGGTCAGTGCTTTTCATCAGGGAAACACGCCCTCTGGAGGACATATGACGATTGATCCGAATAAGGTCAGGGAAACAGCTCCTTTTGATCAACCAGGTCTTCACGAAAAAGAGGACGGATCTTATGAAGTAGCCATGATCGCGATGGCTTTCGGGTATGATCCGGGGGATTTACAAGTGCCAGTTGGAGAAGAAATCTTATTCAGCGTCACGAGTGAAGATGTGACCCATAGTTTTTCTATAGTCGGAACGAATGTCAATATGATGGCGATTCCCGGACAAATCAATCACAGGAAGCATACGTTTACGGAACCTGGTACTTACTTGGTCATTTGTAATGAATACTGTGGATCGGGCCATCACTTTATGAGCACGGAAATCGAGGTGGTTGAACAATGAAGGATGTTCAGATTGTAAGAAACGATCGTCAATTATCGCTTGCTAATATCGGGGTGGCCTACCTTGCTTTCATTATCGGTACTCTATGTGGGTTGCTGCAAGTGTTCATTCGAAATGATGCATTGAAACTGCCGGCATGGTTGGATTATTATCAAATTCTCACAGCGCACGGGCTGTTATTAGCCATCGTCTTCACCACGTTCTTTATTTTTGCTTTCTTTCAATCAGGTATGAGTCGCACATTAGGTGCATTCGGAAGAAAAACGAGCGTGTGGAGTTGGATCGGTTTCTACGTGACGTTATTCGGGACCTTACTGATCGTGGTGATGGTGGTATCTGGTCAAGCATCCGTTCTCTATACGTTCTATGCTCCCTTGCAAGCGCATGGATTATTCTATGTGGGGCTTGCGCTATTCGTCATTGGCACGTGGATTCAAGGCTTTGCTCTTGTCGGTCATTATGTAGTGTGGAGAAAGCGGCATAAAGGAGAGTTGAGTCCTTTATTTGCCTTCATGACGATTGCGACAATCATTCTGTGGGTGATTGCTTGTTTAGGCGTCGTAGCTACCGTCCTATTTCAATTCATCCCTTGGGCGTTTGGTTGGACCGACGGCATTAATGTTGAACTGAGCCGCTCTTTGTTCTGGTATTTTGGACATCCGCTTGTTTACTTCTGGTTACTGCCAGCCTATATGGCTTGGTATATTGTCGTACCTAAGATCATAGGCGGTAGGGTATTCAGTGATTCATTAGCTCGATTATCCTTTATTCTATTTATTTTATTCTCCATACCGGTGGGCTTTCACCATCAGTTGACAGAGCCAGGCATCGCTAGTTTCTGGAAATTCCTTCAGACGGTATTGACGTTCATGGTCATTATCCCATCTTTGATGACCGCCTTCTCTCTATTCGCAACCTTCGAACTGAGAGGACGTGAGCTTGGCGGAAGGGGATTGTTCGGCTGGGTAAGGAAGCTCCCATGGCGAGATGTTCGGTTCACTTCCATTTTTGTAGCCATGTTCTTCTTTATTCCTGGAGGTGCTGGCGGGATCATCAATGCAAGTTTTCAGATGAACGAATTGATTCACAATACCTTGTGGGTGGTTGGGCATTTCCATATAACAGTGGGAACACCGGTTGCGATGACATTCTTCGGGTTGACGTTCTGGATCGTTCCTTATTTGACAGGTCGCGTATTCACTAAGTCACTGCAGAAACTGGCGTTTATCCAAATCGCCACATGGTCTGTCGGAATGTTACTCATGAGTACAGCGCAGCATCTATTAGGATTGCTCGGTGCGCCTAGACGGACAGCATATACGGGGTACGCCCATGACGATGCGTTTGCCTGGTTTGACGGAATTCTTTCTAATCACGTGACGATGGCTGTCGGCGGGTCGATTCTATTCATCTCTGCGGTTTTGTTAGTTTATATCATTGTACAGCTTTGGTGGATTGCACCAAAAGCCGATCAAGAACACTTCATGACGTTTCCTATAGCTGAGAGCGACGCTTCCACGACGCCCGCGTTCTTGGAGAATTGGAAAATATGGATCGGTATCGCGTTTATATTGATTGCTTTAGCTTATACCATTCCGTTAAGTGACATCATTCAACATGCACCACCGGGTTCAGAACGCTTCCAAACATGGTAGAGGAGAGGATCATATGACATTCGCTTTTGCAGTGACCATATCTTTAACGATATTATTTGTTGTTTTAAGTGCCATCTTAGTAGAGTTGAATACAGATGAGTAGAGAGGCTTAGACCGGGTTTTTGCCCGGTCTTTTATTTTTTACTACATAGTTCTCACCTGAGTTATTGCCTCGGAAATCAAAGCGAGCGTATGAGAGAGAAAGTGATTTGTTATCATACATCCATGATAACAGGGGCATCGTAAAGGGTGGAGGTGTGAACAATGTCTGAAAACGCGAATGCAAAAGCTCATACAAAAAGTCAATATGTCGAGATCAAGATGGGCCGCCATGGCCTTTTCTTTAAAAAGAGGTACGAAGTTTTGTACACGCTGAACGACTTTCTGCTAGGTATTTGGTACTTGTTAGGAAGTATTTGTTTATATTTTGAGATTTCAAAAGAATGGGGGATCCTACTGTTTATGCTGGGGAGTATTCAGATCCTTATCCGACCATCGATTCGCATCATTCACAGGTTCCATGTAAAGAAGCACTATATAAAAGAATATGATAGCAAACAATAGCCGCTACATATGATGTAGCGGCTATTGATCTGTATTAAGCTGCTTTTTTAGGAGTTTCCTTAATGAACTTAGCTTTTACTAGTCGTTGACGCACGGTAATCCCGATCCAACTTGCTAAGAAGGCTTTGATCAGTCCGACGACAATGAATGGATAAACCCCTGCGGCCATGGATTCTGACCACGTTAAATCAACAATGAACTTCAGTTGGATTGTGCCACAGATCAACGTCACGACCATCCCTATGACATTCGCCAACATCGCCATCGTCAAATTGAATCGAGTCTTTTCAAGAATAATCCCCGTAATAAAGGCTGCTGCTATAAAACCGAATATGTACCCACCGGTTGGACCTACTAATACTTGAGCTCCCCCTTTAAACCCAGCGAAGACAGGAACACCTACTGCTCCGATTGCGGCATAAACCATCATGGCAATCGCCCCTTGTCTGCTACCGAGAATTGTTGCGGTCAACCCTACGGCGAGTGTTTGTCCACTTATAGGGACGAGAGGCAAAGGGATTTCGATCTGGGCCAGTATAGCGGTAATAGCTGCAAAGATGGAACAATTCACGAGAGTTCTTAATTTTTCACTTTGCTGATTCATTCATATCCTCCCCCTTTTGTTAACTGCTAATATTGTAAGTTAACAAATTCAAAAAAGGAAGGATATTTCGACTATTCTGTCTATAAACTTTTGAATAAGCTGTATGAACTAGAAAAAAATGTATGTTGTAGTACCTATGCTTCATTTTTTTGTTGCAAACAATTGATAAATCAGTAACAAATGTGTCAGATTATTTAAACTATGCGTTATTTGTACACAAATGCTTTCGAATGAGTTAAAATTGGGTAATGTAAAATTAACGGAGGTTTTACAATGTTTACATCCAAAAAATATTTGAACAAATCAACTGCATCTAAATTAGCTATTTATGCTTTGGTCGTCGGATTATTCTGGATCAAAATGTCTTATATACAAAGCAACATCTTTTCATTAAAAGTAGAGAATGCGAACGAGGCTTCTATTTTAGCCTTTAACCCTCTAAGTAGTATCTTCCTTATTTTCGGAATAGGTATTCTACTGGCTGGGCGTAAAGGAATGCTCGTTTCCTATATTCTTGGTTCAGTGCTTTTATATGTGAATGTGCTTTTTTATAGGGAATATAATGACTTCATTACGATCCCGATGTTAAACCAAGTCGCAAACTTGGCTGACTTAGGTGGTAGTATCGGAACAATCCTTAGTCTTACAGACGCTCTTCTATTTGTAGACGTTCTGATTGCCGCTTTCTTATTATTCTATTTAAACCCCGAACGTCTGACTAGGTTCATGCCGAAGCGTCGCGAAGGACTAATCATGGCCGTAATCGCGATTCCATTGTTCGCTGTGAACTTGCAATGGGCAGAAACGGAGCGTACAGATTTGCTTGAGCGTACGTTCGACCGTAATATGCTGGTGAAATATATCGGCTTGCTCAACTATCATGTCTACGATGCGGTTCTGCAAGGAAAGACAGAAATGAAAAAAACGTTAGCTGACAGTAACGAACTTGTCCCTGTCATCAACTACTTAAACGAGGACAAGAAGGCTGACAGCGACAATTTGGAAGGCGTTGCTGAAGGTAAGAATGTGATTGCGCTCTCATTAGAAAGTACACAAACATTTGTTGTAGATAATACGTTGCACGGTGAGGAACTGACGCCGTACTTCAACGACCTGAAAGAGGAAGGGATTTATTTCGATAACTTCTATCACCAGGTGAAGCAGGGAAGGACGTCAGACTCTGAGTTTCTATTAGCAAACTCCATGTATCCATTGAATCGTGGAGCTGTATTCTTTACGCACTCTGAGAACGAGTATAAAGGGCTGCCAGGGTTGCTTAGCGACAATGGATACTTCACAAACGTCATGCATGCGAACGACAAAACGTTCTGGAACCGTAACGTAACCTATGATTCTCTAGGTTATGATGACTTCTTCTCGAAAGAAGACTACACGATTACCCCAGAAAAGTCTTATGGATGGGGTTACTTGGATGAGTACTTCTTCTCAGATTCATTAGACAAGATGGAAGAAATGGACAAACCATTTTTCTCTAAATTAATTACACTGACAAACCACTATCCTTTCGATCTTCCAGAAGATAAGAAGATGATCGAAGAAGGGGAAACAAACAGTGGTACATTGAACCGTTATTTCCAAACGATTCGATACCAGGATGAGGCTTTAAAACAGTTTGTTGAGAAATTCAAACAGTCCGAATTCTATGATGATACGATTCTGGTAATCTATGGTGACCATTTCGGAATCTCTGAAAATCACCAGAAAGCAATGGGGCAGTATCTAGATAAAGAGATCAATGACTACGAACAATTCCAACTTCAAAGAGTTCCCATGCTGATCTATGGTGAAGGAATTGAAGGGCAGAAGAACCATACGGTTGGTGGTCAAGTCGACTTGCGCCCGACGATTACGAATTTACTAGGTATTGAAGATCCGAACCCTGTTCAGTTTGGTCATGACCTAATGGATCCAGATCGTCGTCAAATGATGATTACGCGTGACGGTGACTTTGCTAACGAAGAATATGTAGGCATTCAAGGTGTTTGCTATGATCGTGAAACAGGTGAGAAAGTAGAAACGGAAGATGCGTGTACAGAAGGATTTGAAAAGGCTCAGGAAGAGCTTGAAATGTCCGACTCCGTCATCTACGGTGACTTGTTACGCTATTTAGATGAGACACAAATGATTGAAACAGAAGCCAATCAACAAGAAGAATAACAAAAAGAAGCTGCCTCCTTAAATTAGGAGGCAGCTTCTTTAGTGTCTTTCTAAATAGAATACCGCTTATTTTAGTACTTTATGAATCGCCTGAGCGACGCCATCTTCTTTGTTGGATCCTGTAACGAAGTTCGCTTCTTCTTTGACGATGTCTTGAGCGTTACCCATCGCGACTCCTAGACCAGCTTCACGAATCATCGCTATGTCATTCATACTATCTCCAACAGCCATCACATGCTCCATGGATAAATCCAACCACTCACACACTTTTTTCAATGCTGCGGCTTTGTTGACGCCGGCAGGGTTGATTTCAATGTTGGTTGGGCTGGAGTTCGTTATTTCTAGGTGTTCATTCGCGTTCAGTTCTTGCAAAATGACGTCTCTTACGTCGTCGTCTTCTATGTCGAAACCGAATTTCAACCAGTCATAATCCTCAACCTCATTCTCAAAAGGACTAGATGTGTTGTAGAGACCCTGAACGGTCGATGACCAAAAATGCAGTCCGTGCTCTTTTTTCAGCTCCCAAAGTCTACGTACGTGTTTATGGTCTAGACGGTTCTGGTCGACTAAGTTGAATTCATGGTCGTATATTTCACCACCGTTAATGGTCACGATATAGGAAGAGCGTCCCAAATCTTCAGCGATGTCACGGCATCTAGATAAAGAGCGTCCCGTACTTAATACAACGTGAACCCCGGCTTCTTTGGCTTGTTTGACGGCCTTTGCATTGGCTTCCGACACGTCACCTTCATGACTGACAAGCGTGCCGTCCAAGTCTAATGCGATCAGTTTGATGTTTGCTTCCATTCTCTCACGTCCTCTCTTGTGCTCTCTTCATTTTAATACATGTCGGGGAGAGTTCAAACAAAAGACTATTGGTTACTAAAATCTTTGGTGGTCTTCTTTTATTTGATCGATAGAATCCAAGCTCTATCCTTCGTTAAGGCAGTTTCCTTGATAGAAGAGTTAGGAAGTTCCTGATACTGAAATATGATGATTATCCTTATACTTAGCGGGGTATAATACAAACGAATCATACTTTTAAGGAGGATGTTCATGTTTCACTATACCGTTTCTACAGACAAAGGGTTAGAAGAGGCAGTAGAGAGCCTTGTGTCAAGTCTGAAAGAGGAACAATTCGGGGTACTTTGGAACTTCGATCTCAAAGGAAAACTGAACGAAAAAGGTTTGGAATTTGAACAAGACTTTAGGATTCTAGAAGTATGCAACCCGAAAGAAGCACAGCGGGTGTTAAATGAGAATACATTGGCGGGCTACTTCTTACCTTGTAAAATGGTTGTTTACGTAGAAGAAGGAACAACGAAAATCGGCATGCCTAAACCTTCATCCCTCACGGCCATGGTAGAAGATGAAAACATTCAGGCGATGGCCAGTGATATTGAAACGCGTTTAATTGCTTGTATGGATAAAAGTGTTCAATAGATGAGGAAGTCAGGCATTTGCCTGGCTTTTTCTCGCTACATAGGAGCTTTCACAAATCCTAATGATAAATCGGGGGTATATCAGAGACTATTTCGTCTTTCACCGTTACAAACAGTTCACCTGCGTCTGTCACAGCTGCATAAAAAACAGAAGCATCATCATCCACTCCTAATTGCAGTAGTGATTGACGTAACCATGCTTCATCCCTATGTAACCGGTGAAGGGAATCATATTCTACTTTTCCATCAAGAATCAAAGGCACTTCATAACCCCTCCCCCTATATACGACACCTGAATCTGAACGCGTAACCGGCTCTTTACTGGCCATCTTCTTAACAGACATCATCCCATTTGCTTCAATGATTGCAAGTTCTACATCATCTATGATAAAGATACCTTTCTCACGTAGCATGCCTATTATATTATCAATGGAATAGTGAATAGTTGAGATGTTTTTCTCGATCATTCTTCCGTTGTAGATGACGATTGTCGGTTCAAAGGTAAGCCATTTCCCTATCCTTCTGTTCTTTAGTTTCATTCGTATAATCCAACGTTGTAATAAAGCGATGGCAATCATGGCAATAACGGTGTGAACATGCTTGATTTCAGGATCCGCAATGTCTGCCCCCACAACTGACCCCAGAACCAGTAGTACTAATAAGTCGAATACAGGCAACTCGCCGACTGACCGCTTGCCCATGAAAATCGTAATCGCTAAAAGAAGAGGGAGAATCGTGATGATTCTTCCTAGTACCTTCATGATGTCTTCGGTCATCTCCATTCTAATCACCTCTTACACTTAGTCTTTTCCTTAAATGCGCGCGTTACTAAAAAAAATGAGTTCAGGGTGTTGACATTATACCTATAGGGGTATATTATAAGTCATGTACTGTTCTTAACGGACAGAAAAAACAACTCCACCAAAGGAGGTCAAAGCGATGGAATACAATGATGCGATGAAGAATCGTGTGAAGCGAATAGAAGGTCAACTTCGAGGAGTTCTGAAGATGATGGAAGAAGGCAAAGATTGCAAAGACGTCATTACTCAACTTTCAGCATCCCGAAGCGCTATTGATCGCACTGTTGGTCTAGTCGTCAGCTCCAACCTAGTGGAGTGTATCCAAGACGCAGATGAAGATCAAAGTGCAGAAGAATCCATTAATGAAGCTGTACAATTGCTCGTTAAAAGTAGATAAAGTAAAACTTCAATAAGATAAAAAATTTTACTTTTTTATATACCCCAACGCGTATATGTATATAACAAGGAGGAAATAACCATGTCAGAAACAAAAAAGACGAATATCATTCTATTTAGTGGGGATTATGATAAGGCGATGGCTGCTTATATCATTGCGAACGGAGCAGCCGCTTACGATCATGAGGTTACTATTTTCCACACATTCTGGGGACTTAATGCTTTGCGAAAAGATGAGCAAGTTACCGTGAAAAAGAACTTCCTAGAGAAAATGTTCGGCAGAATGATGCCACGTGGCGCCGATAAGATGGGCATCTCAAAGATGAACTATGCAGGATTCGGCCCTAAGATGATCAAGAATGTCATGAAGAAACACAATGCGATGCCGCTTCCAGACCTTATTGATATGGCACAAGAGCAGGATGTTAACTTAGTTGCTTGTACCATGACGATGGATTTATTAGGCTTACAAAAAGATGAATTGCTAGATGAAATTGAATATGCCGGAGTTGCCGCATACCTTGGTGACGCAGAAGACGGTAACGTGAACCTATTTATCTAAAAGGAGGACTTTTACAATGAAAACGATCGAAGCAAAAGACGTTCAAAAGAAACTAGAAAATGGTGAAGATCTAAACATTATTGATGTACGGGAAGACGAAGAAGTAGCTGCGGGTAAAATCCCAGGTGCGAAACACATCCCATTAGGATCAATTGAAGGACGTACGAATGAACTGGATTCATCTACTTCCTATATCATGGTATGTCGTTCAGGTGGACGAAGCAGTCAGGCAACACAATTCCTAGAGCAACAAGGATTCGATGTGACCAATATGAATGGTGGCATGATGAGTTGGGAAGGTAAAACCGAGTAATTTTTCAATATCATATACCCTTATGGGTTATAGGAGGATGAAAGAATGGAAATCAAAACGGATCTTTTGTTAGATGCTAAAGGCCTCGCTTGTCCGATGCCGATTGTCAAAACGAAAAAAACAATCAAAGACTTAGACGCTGGCCAAGTGTTGGAAGTGCAAGCAACCGATAAAGGCTCAAAGGCCGATCTTGCTGCATGGGCAAAAAGCGCAGGTCACCACTACCTTGGAACGATTGAAGATGGCGACGTATTGAAGCATTACGTTCGAAAATCCGGAGATGAAGATGCTCAGGAGAAAAAACACCCGAATGTCGTAAGCAATGAAGACTTACAAGCTGCTCTTGCAGATGAGAACACGCTCGTCGTAGACGTTCGTGAATCAGCGGAGTATGCTTTTGAACACATTCCGAATGCAACATCCATCCCACTCGGCGATCTGGATGACCGTGCGAAAGAACTTGATGAAAATAAAAACGTCTATGTCGTTTGTCGTACAGGTAACCGTAGTGATATGGCAGCTCAGAAGCTAACAGAACAAGGGTTCATGAAAGTTTATAACGTTGTACCAGGCATGAGCGAATGGTCTGGCGATACGACAGCAAACCAGTAAATTTTTTTACGAAAAATAATACCTTGGGGGGTAAATGAAATTGGCTATTAGAGAAATGACGGCAAAGCAAGTGGCGAAAAAAGTAATGAATAAAGAAGAACTCTTCATTCTTGATGTACGCACAGAAGATGCTTTTCAAGACTGGAAAATTGAAAGTGCAAGCTTTGATTACTTGAACATTCCCTACTTCGATCTTCTTGACGGTGTCGAAGAGATTTTGGATCAACTACCAGAAGACAAAGATATTCTGGTTGTCTGTGCCAAAGGTGGATCTTCCCAAATGGTCGGTGAAATGCTGGAGGAAGAAGGCCTGACAAACATCTATTCCTTCGGTGGAGGAATGAAAGCGTGGAGTGAACACCTGGAACCGATTAAAGTGAATGATTTGAACAATGGTGGCGAATTGTATCAATTCGTACGTATCGGAAAAGGTTGCCTCTCTTATATGGTCGTATCCGATGGCGAAGCTGCCGTGATTGACGCGACACGTATGACCGATGTGTATGCCGATTTTGCTAAAGAATTAGGTGTTGATATCAAACACGTCTTTGACACACACCTTCACGCGGACCACATCTCGGGTGGACGTCAATTGGCAGAGTTAACAGGTGGCACGTATTGGTTGCCTCCTAAAGACGCAACAGAAGTTACGTTTGAATATGCGAAGCTGGAAGACGGCGAAAATGTGACGGTCGGGAACACGACCATCGATATTAACGCTTTATATTCTCCAGGTCATACGATCGGATCCACATCATTTGTTGTAGATAATCAATACTTGATGACCGGTGACATCCTGTTCATTGACTCGATCGGTCGTCCGGACTTAGCTGGTGAGGCAGAAGACTGGGTTATGGACTTGAGAGAGACACTTTATACGCGCTACCAAGAGCTATCAGACGAGTTGATCGTTCTTCCAGCTCACTTCATGATCATGGATGAGTTGAACGAAGACGGTACCGTGGCAGAAAAACTGGGTGTATTATTCAACCAAAACCACGGACTAAACATCGAAGACCAAGATGAGTTCAGAAAAATGGTGACAGAAAACTTGCCACCACAACCGAACGCGTACGAAGAAATCCGCGAAACGAATATGGGTAAAATCAACCCGGATGATGAAAAACAGCGTGAAATGGAAGTTGGTCCAAACCGCTGTGCCGTCCGCTAAAGTAGCAGCTAGCGAATCGAAGAAGATATAGAAGAATAACCGGGAGTACAACTCTCAGGAAAGTAAAATTATGTGGAGGTTTTTAATTATGAACGTATCAAAAGTATTAGACGCTAAAGGACTTGCATGCCCAATGCCAATCGTGAAAACAAAGAAAGCTATTAAAGATGTAGAGTCAGGAGAAGTTCTTGAGATTCATGCAACGGACCAAGGTGCGAAAAGCGACCTTACAGCTTGGGCTAAATCAGGTGGTCATGAACTTCTACAACACGAAGAAGACAATGGCGTATTCAAGTTCTGGATCCAAAAGGGCTAAACCTTTGATTATTAAGGCAGAGTGAACATGACTCTTCACAGAGGGGAACGATCTCACGTTATATTCTGTCTACGAGATACAGATTCAAAAGGGAACCTAGAACGGTTCCCTTTTTTAAGGAGGTAAGACATGATGGAATTCGGATTAATTATTACAATCTTCCTTATTGGTTTTGTAGGGTCCTATTTATCAGGCATGTTAGGTATTGGCGGGTCCATCATTAAATACCCGATGCTTTTATATATACCCCCATTAGTAGGGTTCACAGCTTTTACCGCTCATGAAGTATCCGGCATAAGTGCCGTTCAAGTGTTCTTCGCGACGATCGGTGGTGTGTGGGCTTACCGTAAAGGTGGATATTTGAACAAATCGTTGATTCTTTATATGGGTGTCAGTATTCTAATTGGTAGCTTTATCGGTGGTTATGGCTCAAGGTTCATGTCTGAGAATGGCATCAACATGGTCTATGGTATTCTTGCTCTTATTGCGACTATTATGATGTTCATTCCTAAAAAAGGCTTAGACGATCAGGAGTTGGAAAGCGTAACATTTAACAAAGTCTTAGCAGCGTCCCTCGCTCTGATCGTTGGTGTAGGTGCGGGGATTGTAGGAGCGGCAGGTGCCTTCTTGCTTGTTCCGATCATGCTTGTCGTGTTGAAGATTCCGACAAGGATGACCATTGCTTCTTCGCTTGCCATCACGCTTATTTCTTCTATAGGAGCGACTGTAGGAAAAGTGACAACAGGCCAAGTGGAATATTTCCCGGCAGCCATCATGGTTGTCGCAAGTCTTATCGCCTCACCGCTTGGAGCTATGGCAGGTAAAAAAGTGAATACGAAAGTTCTCCAAACTGTACTTGCGTTGCTGATTCTAGCAACAACGATCAAAGTATGGTGGGATTTCTTCTAATGATTCGATAAGAAACGTCGGATAGGTGAGTGTGTCATCTATCCGGCGTTTTTGTTGTTCATAGGAAAGTGATCCGGACACGAGCAGGTAGGATTCAGACAAAGGGCTTAGTGTATCGGACATCTGCTAGAGCTATTCGGACAAGGGGTCTCGTATTTCGGACATTTGTCCACGATTCGGACACGGGAAGTGATAAACCAGACAATCCCCCCTGCAATCCGGACAATTTAAGCTATAAATCGGACACTTACGAGCTAGGGCTATTCAAATACTTTTTCTGAGCATTTATGTAAGCGTTTTCTAAATTTAGAAGGAATAAGGGTGGTGAAGGAAGAATACTACACATAGCTTGAATTATTAATCAGAATTTTCTGGATAAGGAGGTTGTCATGAAAGCATCATACATAACGGAAGAGCATGACATATTGCGTCAGTCCTTACAAAATTTTTTGAAAAAAGAGGCCTATCCGTATTTTGACGAATGGGAAAAGAAGGAGGAAATTCCGCGGTCGTTCTGGCGGAAACTCGGAGCTCAAGGATACTTGTGCCCGTGGCTGGAGGAAGAGTATGGAGGGGTAAATGCAGACTTCGGGTATTCTGTCGTCATTGATGAGGAGCTTGAGAAAGTCGGAACGGGAACAATCGGTATCGGGCTTCATAATGACATCGTCGTTCCTTATTTTCATACCTATGGAACCGATGAGCAGAAACGAACGTGGTTACCGAAGTGTACCACAGGAGAGTGGATCACAGCGATTGCCATGACAGAGCCTGGGGCAGGTTCTGATTTAGCGTCTATTCGTACGACTGCAATCAAGCAAGGCGATCACTATATCCTGAATGGTGAAAAGACGTTCATCACAAATGGTATTCATGCAGATGCTGTCATCGTCGTTTGTAAAACGGATCCGAAGGCCGAGCCCGCCCATAAGGGAATCAGCCTTCTCGTTGTTGAGAAGGACACACCTGGATTTTCGAGAGGGAAGAAGCTTGCCAAGGTGGGTCTTCATAGTCAGGATACATCGGAGTTGATCTTTGAAGATGCCAAAGTACCGGCTGCCCACTTGCTGGGGAACGAAGGCGAAGGGTTCTATTATTTGATGAACCAGTTGCAGCAGGAGCGATTGATTGTCGGCATTGGAGCCATCGCTTCCTGCGAACGAATGCTGGAGTTGACCATTTCCTATGTAAAAGATCGTCAGGCCTTTGGTCAATCGATCGCCTCTTTTCAAAATACACAGTTCAAATTAGCCGAGCTTACGACTGAAGTCGAAGTAGGACGTGTCTTCCTGGATAGGACCATCCAAGCCCATATGGATGGGGAGGATGTCGTGAAGGAAGTCTCTATGTCGAAGTGGTGGACGACCGATTTAGTGAAAAAAGTGGCGATGGAGTGTATGCAACTCCACGGAGGCTATGGCTACATGGAAGAATACGAAATGGCTAGAAGGTTCCGAGATGCCCCTGTGACCGCGATCTATGCAGGGTCTAATGAGATCATGAAGTCCATCATCGCCAAAAAACTAGGACTTACATAGGAGGAGAAAGCATGGAGGAAGTTGTGATTGTTGAAGCTGTACGTACCCCTGTAGGGAAAAGAAAAGGACGCTTGAGTCATACAAGACCGGACGAATTGTTCGCGCTCGTGTTAGAAGAGCTTATGCAAAGAGCGTCTGTTGATCCATCAGAAGTGGAGGATGTAATTGCTGGGTGCGTCTCACAAGTGGGGGAGCAGTCGGGTGATATTGCTAGAGTTTCCGCGTTGATTGCAGGCTTTCCAATTGAAGTCCCAGGTGTCACGATTGACCGGCAATGTGGTTCGAGCCAACAGGCTATTCACTTCGCTTCACAGGCGATTGCTTGTGGGGATATGGATGTCGTCGTTGCCGGAGGTGTGGAAAGCATGACACGCGTGCCGATGTTCTCCAATCGACAAGAGGCGGTGGACAGTGACCGGTTAACGGAAAGACACGAACTGATCAATCAAGGGTTATCGGCTGAACGTATCGCTGATGAGTGGGATCTGACAAAAGAAGAATTGGATGCGTATGCTGTTGAAAGCCACAGGCGTGCTTTGCAAGCTATTGAAGAGGGGCGCTTTGAAAAAGAAACGATGAAAATCGAAGTACCGAGTGATGACGGACAGTTGTCGACAATGTCTGTTGATGAAGGACCGAGGGCAGGGACTTCCTTGGAAGGCCTTTCACAGTTGAAACCGGCGTTTAAAGAAGGTGGGAAGATCACGGCGGGGAATGCCAGTCAAATGAGTGATGGGGCAGCAGCCGTATTATTGATGTCCAGAACGAAAGCAGAAGCGCTTGGACTAAAACCAAAGTTTCGTATCGTCACAAGGTCGGTGGTCGGCTCAGACCCGACGCTCATGCTGACGGGACCTCTTGCAGCGACGCATACAGCACTGCAAAAAGCCGGGCTGAGTCTTGAGGATATCGATTTGTTTGAGGTGAATGAAGCGTTTGCCCCTGTGCCGATGTTCTGGATGAAGGAAACGGGAGTAGATCATGCCAAGCTCAATGTCAATGGAGGAGCCATCGCATTAGGCCATCCTCTAGGCGCGACGGGGGCTAAGTTAATGACGACTTTAATGCACGAACTCGATCGCACAGGTGGACGTTACGGTTTGCAGGCCGTCTGTGAAGGACTCGGGATGGCGAATGCCACCATTATTGAACGGTTGGAGGGGGAAAGGTGAAGGTTGAAAACATGATAGCCGTCATTACAGGAGGAGCCTCTGGTCTAGGGGAAGCAACCGCCACTTCGATTGTGGAGAAAGGTGGGCAAGTCCTGATTGCTGACAGGGACGAAGCGAAAGGAGAGGCACTCGCGAGTAGGTTGGGGTCACAGGCTATGTTTGTAGCTGTCGATGTCACGTCTGAGGAAGAGGTTAGACGGATGTTGGATCAAGCACTTGAGCGTTTCGGACGTGTGAATACCCTCATCAACTGTGCTGGGATTGTGATTGGGGAGAAAGTGGTCGGACGAGAACAAGCCCATGATTTAGCCTCTTTTCAGAAGGTATTGGAAGTGAATGTCGTAGGTACGTTCAACATGACGAGGCTTGTGGCAGAAATCATGCAGAAGAATAAGCCGAACGACAAAGGAGAACGAGGGGTCATCATCAACACGTCGTCAATCGCGGCGTTTGACGGACAAATTGGACAAGCGGCGTATAGTGCCTCCAAAGGAGCTGTTGCATCGATGACACTTCCTGTATCAAGGGAACTTTCGAAGCATGGCATCCGTGTAATGGCGATTGCGCCAGGGTTATTTGAAACCCCGATGTTCGAGCAACTCCCAGAGTCTGCACGTGAAGCATTAGGAAGTCAAACACCGTTTCCTAATCGCCTAGGCAAACCGGCTGAATTTGCTCAGCTTGTTCTAAGCATTGCCGAGAATGTCATGTTGAATGGGGAGGTGATCCGTTTAGACGGAGCTATTCGTATGCAGCCAAGGTAACGGACGCTTTCTGTTGAAATTACTTAAAAAAGGAGTAGATAAAAATGGCACCAACATTAAAAAGCATGTTTGAACAAACCGTGTTGAAGTATGGGAGCAAAGAAGGTTTAGTGGATTTACGGTTAGGAACAAGATGGACGTATCATGACTGGGACCTTGAAGTGAATCGCGTTGCCCACGCCCTGATCGCATCTGGGGTTGAGAAAGGTGATAAAGTCTCGACAGTGCTGTTCAACACAGCGGAGTTTGCTACAACATTGTTTGCTTGTGCGAAGATTGGTGCTATTTTCAACCCGGTGAATTTCCGTCTTACGGAGAAAGAGATTGAATTCATACTAACAGATGCGGAACCGAAAGTGGTTCTATTCGAACAAGCAACTGCTAAGCAAATCGAACCTGTTGCAAAAGCGCTCCCGACGATTGAATTCTGGTCGATCGATACACCGGACCTTAGCTACGCTTCCTATTATTATGATCAGATTGATGGAGTTACGACGGAAGCGATTTTGACGACCGTTGAGGAGGATGACCCCTATGCCATTATGTACACATCAGGGACTACGGGGTTGCCAAAGGGAGTTCTACACACGCACCGTGATATGGTCGATCAGGCGCTGGTCATGACGGCTTGCCTTCGAATCACAGCACAGGATCGCGGATTGACCGTAGCACCTATCTTCCATTGTGCAGAGCTTCATTGCGCCTTCTTCCCGAGAGTCATGATCGGGGCATCGAACGTACTCATGCACCATTTTGATGCACCTGCAATGATTGAAACGGTCAAGCAAGAGCAAATCACAACGGTGTTTGCAGCTCCTACGATGTGGAATATGATTTTACAAGAGGAGTTCACGAAAGAAGATTTTTCTACCTTGCGCCAAGGATTATATGGAGGAGCACCAATGGCACCGTCCCTTACCACTAAGTTGCATAGCTCAATCGGTGTTCAATTGCTTCAAGCTTATGGGATGACAGAAATGGGGCCGGCGATTACAGCATTGATGGAAGATGAGCAATTATCAAAAGCCGGTTCTGCGGGACGCGCGCTACTGAATCATGAAGTCCGTGTCGTACGTACGAATGAGGACGGCCCAGCGGAGCCTGATGACATCTGTAAGCCTGGGGAACTTGGCGAAATTATCGTGCGGGGACCTAGTATGATGAAAGAATATTATAAACGTCCAGAAGCAACGGAAGAAGCGTTGTATGGAGGATGGTACCATTCGGGGGATATTGGATCATTCGATGAGGATGGGTATCTGTGGGTCAGTGACAGGGTGAAGGACATGATCATATCGGGAGGGGAGAACATATACTCTCGTGAGGTAGAGGATGCGCTGTTCGATCACCCAGATGTTCTTGATGCCGCTGTGATTGGTGAGCCAGATGAAGTATGGGGGGAGCGAGTCGTCGCCTTCATCGTGAAGAAGGGGGACGAATTGAATGAACAGGCCCTTGATGAATTCTGTACATCAGGTAACCGATTGGCACGGTATAAGCGTCCAAGAAGGTATGAATTCGTTCAAGAGTTACCTCGAAACGCGAGTGGTAAACTTCAAAAGTTTAAACTGAGGGATCGAGCGAAAACAACATCTGAATAATATAATAAATCCCACCGGTGCTAAGTGGCGGTGGGATTTATTTTTATGTAAAAATCATGGATCTAAAGGAAAATCGACAGGTTCGTATTCGACAAGATGTCAAATAGTGTGTAAAGGACAACAAATGTAGCGGCGATGCTTACATATCCCCAGAAGTTCCGTTTATCAGAACGCACTTCAGAAATTCCGATGACAAGCGTAGACGCTCCTAGTGCCATCAGCAAATAGGGGATGAAGTCAAAGTTTTTTGTGACGAGTATGTAAACCGAAGACGAAATAACAAGGACGGAGAATAGTAATCGACTTAGTTTTAACAACATCATAAACTCCTTTTATCTTTGTTACTATGTATACGATGTGAAAAGATGGAAAGTTTCGAAAAGGGTGTTACTTTTTGAAAATCGTGCATAGTTTGTAGTCCGCGCGGATGGTGTCGAAACATTCCCCAGGAAATATTCGACATCACCCGCATGCATTTACAGAGATTTCATGATTTCAATAGGCTGTTTTTCTCGAGCTTGATGGTAATAAAGAAACGGGCACCCCATCGTCTTAATCCTCTCGAGTATAGTGGGGAAAGTGAAAAGATCAGGAGTTAGATCATCCGTCAGTTCATCCCAATAGAGAGGTGTCGCGACCGTTCCGTTTGGTGTAGCCCGAGTAGAATAGGGGGCAATGATGGTTTTCCCTTCTGCGTGTTGAACATAGTCGATATACAAGCGTCCTTTACGGTTTTTCTTCAGCCGTTCCGTCGTCAATAAATCAGGCTGCTCTCGTATCAATAGTTTAGCAAGTGCTTCTGTGAATGTCCTTGTCTCTTTGTACGTCATCGCCCCTTCTGTGATGGGGATATGAACTTGAATGCCTTTATTCCCAGACGTCTTAACAAAACTATGGACCTCAAGTTCATCCAACAAGTGTTTCAACAATCGTGCGGCGATCACAGCAATCGAGAAATCTTTCTTATCGGGCGGATCCAAATCAAAAACAATCTCGTCAGGATGGGTTCCTCCCGCTTTCTGAAAAGGAAGGTGAAATTCAATCGCCGCTTGATTCCCTAACCAAAGGAGTGCTTCTACATTTTGACAAGTGATAAAGGTTTCACCCGATTCCACCCACGCTCCGACAAAGTCTGGCGCGTGTTCAGGTAGATGTTTCTGGAAAAAGGAGGACTCATGAATACCATCGGGATAGCGAATGACCGTCAATTTCTTTTCGTTCATCCATGGCAGAAAGTAGGGAGCAATCGATCGTAAATAGATCAGATAATCTTTCTTTCTATAAGTAGACCAAAGCTTCTTATCCAGGTTTGTAAAAGAGATCGTCTCTGGAAACATAGACAAATCCCACTTGAGCTTTTCAGCTGTACACTCGTGTGGATCCAAATCGAAACGGAAGCCTCTGAACATCGGTTCACGCAAGTCCCCCTCTTTGGCATCTAAACAAGCGATATCCACACAAACACTCGGGGGTAAATGCCAGACACCTTGTTTCTTATTTCCCCGGTCTTTGAAAAATGATCGTAGCGTTTCGCTCTGTTCAGATGTTAACCCATGCTTGAATTTCCCTATAGGGATCCATGTATCCCCCTTGTATGCTCCTGTTCCGAAATAGTCATTCTCAGGTTGGAACGTAGTTAAAAAAGCAGAAACGGTACGCCAATTCTTGATTTTTATCCATTGCTTGGACCGATAATCAAAACGATAGGGGCTTTCTTTATGTTTGGCTACAATACCTTCCCCGTGATGCGTAAACACATCTTCTGAAACGGCTTCTACGTCATCATAGGTAGATACATATTGAATGCGACCCGTTGCGAGAGCGTCCACTATTTGCATCATATCGTTTCGACGCTTTTTATAAGGATCAGACACATTGTTCAGAAGATCGAAAGTCATGAACGTTGCTGGCCTGTGATGGGCTGAGTCCGTGATTTTGTGCTTATTCCTTAGTCTTCCTCTTTGCTGTAATAGAGTGAAATTCGCTTGGAAAGCTGTGTTAAGAATGACTAATTCCCCGTCTAAAGTGAAAGGGGTGAAAGGTGGGGCCATTTCTTCAGCCAATGAGGTGATTTCTGGGAATTTGGGAGTCAAGTCTTTCCCTTTTCGGCTCGTTAGCGTGATGCCGTCATCCGTCCATGATAGCCAGACTCGATATCCATCATACTTCACTTCATATATCCACTCATTGCCTATAGGTGCATCGTCAGCAATCGTCAATTTCATAGGTGTTCTCATCATCGGCCCTCCTTTTCTTACTAGTGTAAAACCGAAGCTGAAATTTAAACCTGCTCAAAAGGATAAACGATTATTTTTTAGCAAAGGCTAAGAAAAAGCATAGCCCCGACTAAGTAAAGGAGAATTTTTCATGCATACAATGTGGAAGGGAAGCATCAGTTTTGGACTTGTTAACATTCCTATTAAGCTACATGCGGCAACAGAAAACAAAGACATCAAACTGAGACAGCTTCATGAGGAATGTCATTCCCCAGTTGAATATAAGAAGCGTTGCCCTGTTTGTGACCGTGAAGTAGAGCAAGAAGAAATCGTGAAGGCCTATGAATATGCAAAGAATAAATTCGTCGTGCTTGACGAGGAAGATCTGGAGACACTGAAGAAAGAACAAGAGGATAAATCGGTGGAAATCATTGATTTTGTGAAGCTGGATGAAATTGATCCGATCTATTTTGAACGCAGTTATTTCATGTCGCCTAATGAGGGAGGGACAAAGGCATACAGTCTCTTAAGGCAAGCCTTAGCGGATACAGGGAAAATTGGTGTGGCAAAAATAATCATTCGATCGAAAGAACAATTGGCGATTGTACGAGTTTATGAGAATACACTAATTATGGAGACCATCCATTTTCCTGATGAGGTACGAGAGGTTCAAGATGTACCTAACGTTCCAGAGGAGGTCGAATTGAGCAAAAAAGAACTAAGCACAGCCGTGACGTTGATTGAGCAGTTGACCGAAGCATTCGACCCTGAGAAGTACAAAGACGACTACCGGACAGCACTTCTTGATCTTATCGAGGCGAAAAAGAACAATGAAGAGGTCAAGACAGCGAAAGATCCTAAGAAACCAGACAATGTGACGAATCTAATGGATGCTCTTGAGAAGTCATTAGAGAAAACCAAAGGGACGAAGAAGAAGAAAGCAACAAAAAAGAAAACGGCAACGGGACCGAAGAAGAAAACATCGTAAAAAGCCTGATATATGCAGGTTTTGTCGTGCGCTTTGACTGTATTTTATTGGTGTTTTGTAGTATAATATATAATAGAAACCTACGGGTCGGAGGGTATGTCTATGAGCGTACGCACAGAACAAGAAGCTGAACATTTAATGGCTTCGGCTAAAGCTTCGGTAGCAATCGAAGGATTAATGCTTAACGATAAACAGGAGACGTTAGTTAAGAAATGCCTGACAGGAGCCATCACACATAAAGAATTTCTGAAGCGGGCGTTGGAACTTTCACGCCATGCCTGAATCCAGGTATGGGAGTGGATCCTCCCGCTATTGTTATGCGGGTACGGATGTGTTGATCAATCATTATGACATTATGGATGATAAACAATTGCAGTCAATGGAAACGATTCTCTCGACGCAACGCTTATCTGAACTACAAGGAGAGCCTGTTGCAGGAGATTTTGATCTGCGTCATCTGCAGCGGATTCATGCCTATCTCTTTCGTGACCTTTACCCATTTGCCGGTGATATACGAACAGAAAATATCACAAAAGATGGTTTTTCATTTGCACAAGCTCGGTTCATTCCTGTGTCAGCAGAGGAATTATTTGAATTACTCATGGCTGAAGAATGGGAAACGATGGAGGTAGAAGAACTAGCTGAACGATTGACGCATTATATGGCAGAGCTAAATGTTCTGCATCCGTTCCGTGAGGGTAATGGGCGCAGTTTACGAGAGTTCATCCGGTGTTTAGCCATGCGGGCTGATTATCAATTGGACTGGTCGGCTGCCCCGAAAGAGACTGTTTTGAAGGCAAGTATTGAATCCGTATCGGATCCCCGTCCACTAAATCAAGTGATTCGACAATCACTAATGAAGAAATAAGTCCTTTCCGCTAATCGAGGTGGAGGGCTTTTTTTATTGTCTAGAAAATTATAAAATTCGGGCCCTGTGGATAGCGCATATCTATTAAGCCACGTCCGGCTCCAGCGCCCAGCCCCTCGCGACATAAGCAACCCACTCTGCGGAAGGAAAGACCACATTCCTCCGGGTGTTTTGCTTATGCGTGTCGGAGCTCTCGGGGCGCTTGCGCCTTTGTTCTATCATAAAAACTCCTTTAGCTGATCTACAGGATGTCCTATACTAGTAGAAATACTATTTTTAGAAAAATCAGAATGTAAACTCATATACTCTTAGTGAAGGGGGAGAGAGGGATGGGGGTATGCGTTCAAGATGTGGTGGAGTTGCCGGTGTTTAATCGTGCGAGACAATTGACGAAGACTTATCCGAACGTTGTAGAATGGATTTCCGTTATTGAAACACCTGTTGAGAACTTCGTTCGTAATCGTGAATTTGTCTTAAGTACAGGGGTGGGGTGCGGTCAAGATATCTTAGCTTTAGAGGATTACGTGAAGGATGTCATTGATTCCGGAGCATCCGCGCTAGCATTCGCAACAGGCCGCCACATTTACAAGGTACCTGACCGAATCATTGAACTCGCGGAACGTCATAAAGTTGTCCTGATTGAGTTGCCATGGGAAATAAGGTTTGCCGATATTCTGCAGGATGTTCTTCGCATGATTGGTGATGAGAAGAGGACAGAGCAGCAAAAAGCGGAACAGATCAGACAAGAGCTGATCAATTGTGTACTGAATGGAAAAGGCCTGCATGAGATCACAACAATCTTATATGAGCATAGTGGCCTTCCTGTGGCAATCAGTGATCACCATAAAGTCATTAGAGCGAATCATTCATTCAACCGCTCGCTGATAGATGTTCTGAATGGCAATAAAGAAGGAGAAGCCGTTCAAGTGACTCCTGAATCCTTCGGAGAACACCCGCTTCTACCGTATATTGAGAAGTACATCATCGACTCAGAGAGTTGTTATCAGTTAACGATTCTCTCCAATCATAAGAAACAAGGCTATCTTTTGTTTCAGCCCCTTTCGGACGAAGAATTGTCATGGTTACAATTGACTGTACTAGAACACGCCTTAACAGCATGCGCGCTTTATTTTGTAAAAGAAAATGCGATTGAGATGACGGAGATACGCTTAAAGGATAATTTCTTATTAGAATTGGCCCGATTCGATCAGCCTCTTGACCATGCCTTGTTATCTAAAGCGCAGTTATTAGGGTATGAACTAGACAGACCGTACATTTGCTTAGTCGGTCAAATCAATGTAAAGGAAGAGACGACAGATGTTACGCCTTCTACATCGCTGCATAGTCGCAATTACTATGTTCAAAAAGAAGTCAACTTGGCCGCTGACGTGTTAAAAAGGGAAGTCATGACGACATTTGACGGGCGCGAAGTAATTGTTTTCGTAGAAGCGGATTCCCCAACCTATAATGAAGTGGTGAATCAATTCCTGGATTATATCGAGCGACGGCTTGATAAATTACTAACAAGAGTATCTATTAAGTGGGGCATTTCTTGTTTCAAGGATGGGTACTTTACGTTTCATCAAAGTTATGAAGAAGCGAAGATCGCATTGCAAATAGGGGACAACCAAACGGGCGATTCGAACCGCACATTTTTTGATGATACACGGATGAACCGGTTGTTAATGGCTTTATCTCAAGAGAAAGAGGTGGAAGGGATTGTAGGAGAAACACTGCAACGCCTCATAGAATATGATGAGAAAAGACAGACCGACTTGATTCATACATTCATCGTATATAATAAATACAATAGCAACGTCAGTAAGGCAGCACGAGAGTTGAACTTACACCGCCAATCATTGCTGCATCGACTTCGCAATATCGAACAGTTGACAGGCCTTTCTCTCCTCGATGCGGATGACTTGTTTTTGTTGGAGTTGAGCGTCAGGTTGTGGATGTTGAAAAAATCAACCGCAGTGAAATAAGCACGCTTCTGAAGGGTGCTTATTTTTGATCAGCGATTCGAATGGTTTCGATCTCATCCGTGCTCGTAGCGAAAGCGACTTCCCATTGGTCGGTAGAAGCATCAAAAGAAATCATATGGATAGCATACGTTTCAAGTGGATTTTCAAGCTCTGTCAAAGCCGAGGAGACCACGTCGTCCGTCGATCGTTCCGCCCCTTCTACTTGACTCATCTCGATCGTTGAAATGTCGGAAGCTTCGGCCTGTGGAGGAGTCGAGTCAAGCGGTTCTCCGTCAATCCAGACCTCCACACGCTCTCCCAGCAAACCTTTCGTGGACACACCAGAGACCCATAAAGATGCGTAAGGTTGGTCGGTGTCTTCAGAAGAGGCTGCAACCAACACTTGGTCATCCTTATGATCCATTACATACCCCGTCATATCAGGAGGAGTTGTAGGCGATGCTGACGTTTCTTCAGACGATTGGACAGCTCCACAGGCGGCAAGGAAAAAGAGCAGACTGAATACAACGACCTTCATCCCCGACACTCCTTTCTGAGAATGCGCACGTAAAAAAGGGTAAACGTTTTAATTACGTTTACCCTTTTTTCGTAACAATTAATCGAAATCATATTGTTTTTAATACTCATCATAAATTAAGCACACCGAAGCGCTAATATTTAAAGTGACTGATTTGATCTTGTAATTTACTTGCTTCAAAAGCTAGCGTTTCACTGGCTGATGAAATCTCTTCCATCGAAGCATTTTGTTCTTCTGTAGCAGCAGCAACTTGTTCGGATTGCTCGGCTGCTTGGGAGGAGATGTGTTTCACCGTATCGAAAGAGTGCACGAGTTCTTGAGTGCGTGAAGTCATGGACTGGACAGAGTCATTGATTTCTTTCATGCCGCTCGACAGTTGAAGCACTTCTTCCGTAATCTTTTGGAAGGACCCTTCTGCTTCTCCGACAATTTGAACACCAGATTTTACAGCTTCATCATTTTTGTTCATGTAATCGACAGCCTCGTTTGTTTTCGTTTGTACATCTTGGATGAGACTCATAATGTCACTTGCGGATTGATTCGATTGCTCGGCAAGTTTTCGTACTTCATCCGCTACAACTGCGAACCCTTTTCCATGCTCACCAGCCCGTGCTGCTTCAATTGCAGCGTTTAAGGCTAATAGATTCGTTTGCTCTGAAATGTCTGTAATGATGGAAATAATCTTGCCGATTTCATTGGATTTCGTCTCAAGCACACGGATGGTTTGGTTCGTCGTTTCAGTATTTTCATTTATTTCGTGCATTTGTGTCAAAGCGGATTGAATGAGTTCTTCACCTGCACGTGAGGTTGAAGCGGTCTCATTGGATTTCGCTGATAATTGATCTACTTGAGAAGAAACGTCTGCCATGCTCTCAGACAAGTAATGGACGGAAGCAGCGGCTTGGTTTGATCCATCCATCTGTTGTTCTGACCCTGAAGCGACTTCTTGAATGGCAAGTGTCACTTGCTCTACCGCTTTAGAGTTTTCTTCCGCATTGGCATGCATTTCTTCAGATGCAGCAGCAACTTGTTCAGAGGAGGTAGAAATAGATTGGACCAAGTTTTTCAAGCTATTCTTCATCTGGTTGAAATTCGTGACAAGCTGACCGATTTCATCATTTGATTTCACACGTAAATCTTCTGACGTAAAGTCTCCCTCGGCAATGCGAGTCGAGTGTTCAGCCAACTGTTTGAGTGGCTTAGTTAAACGTTGCGTAAAGATCCAGATAAGTATAGCGCCCGCGACAAGAGATATACCTAGTGTAAGGAGCAGCGTGCTTAAGATCTGATTCGCACCACTATTGAAATCCATCATGTATGTACCAGATACGACAATCCACTCCCAGTCTGGGTAGTAGAGAGAGTACGCGACTTTCGGTGCATTTGTATCAGGGTCATTCGGTAAGGGCCATTCAAAATAGGTGAATCCGCCGCCACCCTGGCCTTTATTGATTAGCTCCTGAGCCACCATGACCCCATTGGAATCTTCGGACTCCCATATATTTTCCCCTTCGAGCAGTGGGTGGGCAAGCTCGTTTCCTTCCTCATCTAATACAAAGAAGTAACCGTTTTCACCTAAGTTTACAGAAGAACTGATCGGCCTCGTGCCATCGTCCTGCTTCTCACCTAATAGTTGTTGTTTAATGGATTCCTGTGCTTGTTCTTCGGTGATCCGTCCTTCCTGGACCGACTGCTGTGCGATCTCAATCATATCGACGGCTTGTTGGACACTGTTTTTTAAGTTGGTTTCCCCTAGTTCATTTAAGCTGTTCTGACTAGTTTGAAACCCTAAAATCCCAACAATGATGGACGGAACGGCAAGGAGGATTAACGACATGATAAAAATCTTCGTTCGAACAGACTGTTTCCCTCTTTTTCCTAATAACCTTCTCATAAAAAACCCCTTTCTCGATGTTGAAGGTATACAACATACTTTCTCTTACTATCGGGTGGAAGAGAGGGATTTTTAATACGGTTATGTAATAAAGTTTGAGTCTGTTCCGTTCCGAATCACAGAGAGTACAACAAAAAAAAGCTCCCCGAGGGGGGGAAGCTTTATTCTTCGATTTGCATACTTCTTTCAAGGAAAGCCGCGAGTTGTTCGCGCGTGACTTCCTCTTTCGGACGGAAGGTTCCGTCTCCATAACCGACCGTTACTTCATTTTCTGCTAACACTTGAATGTATGGATAAGCCCATCCTTCTTCATCTACATCCGAAAATTCAACATCCGTAGATTGGCTTTCCAAGTTGAAAGCATTCACGACAATTTTGGCCATCTGGTCACGGGTCAATGGTTGGTCCGGGTAGAAGCTCCCATCTCCAAATCCATCAATGATCTCTTCTTGTTTTAACCTGGCAATAGCTTCATAGGTAGATGTCGTGGGTATGACATCAGCAAACTCTGGGTTTTCAGGTGGATGACGGTCAAAAACGATGCTTCGGTTTATCATTAAGCTTGCCTCACCGCGCGTGACGTTTTGATCAGGTTTATACGTGCCATCACCATATCCACTGATGATCGCTTTAGACGTTAAGTAATCAATGGAGTCTTTTGCAAAATGGTTATCAGGCACATCATTGAATTCAGAAGGCGACTGAAGTGTGATTTCTTCGAAAAACTCATTCGCTAACACTTCATATCCTTCCTCATTCGGATGAATATCTGTCGGATCCGGCAAATAAGTAAGGTCGTCTTTTTCCATCGCTTCTTTCACAGATACGAAGGAAGCATCGACAGAATTTGCGACGTCTTCAATGACACGGTTAAATTGAAGAAGAGCCAAATACAGCTTCGTTTTCTGGTCTTCTGGTAAGCGTGGGAATGGGTTATAATAGCCCATCAAGTAAATGGAAGCGTCCGGGTTCAGTTGCTTAATTTGGACAGATAGCGAGCTGAGGTTTATTCCGACTTGCTTGAGCGTTTGTTGGAACTTCTCGATATCTACGTCAGCTTCCGCCGTTTCCGCATTAATATTCAAAGCTTTGAGTACGTCGTTTGCCCCTGCACTGATGGTAATCACTTCAGCTTCCGATACTTTAGTTTGTATCGATTCGCCTGCTTCGTTTTGCTTATTATCCTTTAAATCATTCAAGACATTATCAGACGTATAACCAGGGTATGCGAAACTCTTATCATAGCTTGATAGTTTACCAAGCTCATCAAAGTGATGGGCTAATAAATCAGAATAACCATTTTCAGGGAGATTCTCAGGCGATGATTCCGGTGTAATGCCAACAGCTAACGAATCGCCCAGAGCGATGTAATCAACTTTTTCATCTTCTGCCCAACTTGTCGTAGGTAAAAGTAAAATCAGGGTCATGAACCAAATGACAGTTACGGATAGACGTTTCTTCAAGGGCTTTCTCTCCTTATTATGTATTTCTTTACTACAATTCGAGGGATGAAAGGGATTTCCTTCTTGTGGATTTCTGTGATCATCCAAAAAAGCCCGGGCGTGCATGCGCCCGGGTTTATTTTTAAGGTACGTCGTGTCCCATAGAGCTTTGTAAAATATCAAACCATTGATCGTGGTTGAGCTCAAATTCGAGAGATTTCACCGCACGATCAATGCGGTCGGTCTTTCCGGAACCGACGATGGGCATAATCTTTGCAGGGTGGTTTAAGAGCCATGCATAAAGCACTTGATCAATGTCATCTGCACCGATTTCTTGTTGAACAGTAGATAGTGTATCGCGAAGGCGCATCGCTTTCTCGTTTTCAGCTTTAAAAACGTCACCGCCTGCTAGTGGAGACCAAGCCATAGGGGCAACACGCTTTTCTTGGCAAAGGTTAAGTGTGCCATCTTCGAAGTTTTCCAGTTGATAGGCGGAAAGTTCGATCTGGTTCGTAATTAGATCGAAAGGCAAGAAAGATTGCAGCATATTCCACTGATGATCTTTGAAGTTGGATACCCCAAAGTAGCGGACTTTCCCTTCATTCTTCAATTGGGTGAAGGCCTCAGCTACTTCCTCCCCATTCATGAAAGGATCTGGTCTATGGATAAGAAGCGTATCAATATAGTCTGTCTGTAAGTTTTGTAAAGAACGTTCTACAGAAGAGATGATATGCGCCTTACTCGTATTGTAGTGGTGCGTTTTGTTTTCTGGTCGGTTTTCAGATGGAAGGACGATGCCGCATTTTGTGACAATCTCCATGTTCTCTCTTAGTGAGGGTTTAAGGCTTAAGGCTTCACCAAACAGTGCCTCGCACGTGTAGTTGCCATAAATGTCTGCATGATCAAATGTAGTAATACCCTGTTCCATGTTGTGTTCAATTAAAGATAGAGTCTCTTGGTTAGATTGGTTCCAATCAGACAATCTCCAAAGTCCGTGAATGAGACGAGAGTAAGATAGATCATTGGTCATTGGAATTCGTTGCATAGGAATTCTCCTTTATCAGTTGTTTTTAGATGAACCGCTACTTTTCTATGTATGCGATTACGGATGACTTCTTCATAAGGATACCTTATATTCTTCTGCTTGTAAGGCGAGAAGCTCACACCTTATGATCGTCTTGTAAAAACAGTTCCGAACTCCTAGAAGATATCCACATGTGTATAAGTGAATGAACAATTTAGGAGTCAGGTTATCCGTGTATATGTGAATAACCTGTGGGTAGATGATGACTTTGTAGGAAGGGATAGGCATCAACTTCATACACTTTTTACATTACATAAATCACTCAACCAGAATAAAATAGACAATATAATTGTTTAAAAATTCAGGCAAAAAAGGTTGGGAGGGGAATCAAGGTGCTTCCTTTTGATATTTTAGAGTACCAACAGCGGCTGTCTCATACAAAAAAGAGGATGGAAGACTGTGGGATTGACGTTTTGTTGATCACGGATCCGGCAAACATGAATTATTTATCAGGGTATGATGCTTGGTCGTTCTATGTCCACCAAATGCTCGTTATCGTCATCGATGAAGATCAACCGCTGTGGATCGGCCGGTATCTAGATGCCAATGGAGCCCGCTTGACCACTTGGATTTATGAAGAAAATGTGATTGCGTACCCCGATCATTATGTTCACTCTGATCAGCATCATCCAATGGATTTCATTTCAGAAATTCTGATTCAGATAGGCCAAGGTAACCGAACCGTAGGAGTGGAAATGGATCACTATTACTTTACAGGAAAAGCTCTAGAGCAACTTCGTAAAGGGTTGCCGAATGCAAGGTTTAAGGATGCCACTTTACTCGTCAACAAGGTGAGGATGATCAAGTCAGATCAAGAAATCGAGTACATGCGTCGAGCTGCCCAAATTGCGGACTTGGCTATGCAAAAAGGTGTGGAAAGCATCTATCCAGGAGTACGCGAATGTGACACGGCATCAGAAATTTACGCTCATCTTATTAAAGGAACACCGCATTATGGGGGAGAATACCCCGCGATTGTTCCACTTCTCCCAACGGGCGATCGGACGTCTATTCCACACTTGACGTGGAGTGATCGACCTTTTGTCGATGGAAATGCGGTCATCATCGAGCTTGCTGGGTGTTACAAGCGGTATCATGTACCGCTTGCGAGAACAATCTCAATCGGTCAACCGAACGAACAGCTGAAACAAGTGACGCCGGTCGTGCTCGAAGGTATCCAGGCGGTTCTTCAAAAAGCAAAGCCGGGGATAACTTGTGGAGAGCTTGAGGAGACGTGGAGAACGACAATCAAAAAACACGGCTATGAGAAAGAAGCGAGGTTAGGGTATTCGGTAGGTCTAAATTATCCCCCGGATTGGGGAGAGCATACAGGAAGTATCCGTAAAGGAGATCCTACTGTGTTACAACAGAATATGACGTTTCACCTCATCCCTGCCCTTTGGTTTAACAAAGACGGGATAGAAATCAGTGAAACCTTCAGAGTTACCGAGAGTGGGAGTGAACGCTTCACTTCTTATCCACAAGAATTGATTATTCGGGACCATTTGGATAATGGTCAAATTAGTTGAACAAAGTGTTGGGAGGAGAGGAACAAATGAAAGAAGCGAGATTCGGTACCAAATCGATTTGGGCTGGCGAAAAAGACCAGTTGGCTTTCGGAGCTACTCAAGTGCCTGTTGTTCACAGTGTTTCGTTTGGATACGACGATATGGATGAATGGTATGACGTAGCGATTGGAAAGAAACCAGGTCACATTTATGGACGGAATACGAATCCTACCGTTCAAGCTTTTGAAGAGAAAATCAGAGTGCTCGAAGGGGCAGAAGCATCGACGAGCTTCTCTACTGGAATGGCAGCAATCAGCAACACTCTAGGGACTCTCCTTTTTCCAGGAGATCGAGTCGTTTCGATTAAAGATACGTACGGCGGTACAAACAAAATATTTACTGAGTTTTTACCGAAACAGCAAGTAGAAGTGGTGCTGTGTGATACCGGTGATCATGAAGCTATTGAGAAAGAAGTGGCGAAAGGGTGTAAAGTTCTATACTTGGAGAGTCCGACAAACCCGACCGTCAAAATCACCGATATTGAAAGGATGGCTAGGGCGGGGAAAACAGTTGGGGCGACTGTCGTTGTGGATAACACATTCGCAACGCCGGTGAACCAACAACCATTGACACTCGGCGCAGATTTAGTGATCCACAGTGCGACCAAGTTTCTAGGTGGCCACGCTGATGCTTTGGGAGGAGCGGTTTGTGGAGATAAGACCTTGGTGGAATCAATCTATCACTACAGGGAAATCAATGGAGCAACGTTGGATCCGATGGCGGCTTATTTGCTGATGAGGGGCATGAAAACCTTAAAATTGCGCGTCGACCAACAAAATAAAAATGCTGCAGAAATTGCACGCTACCTGCAAACTTTCGACGTTGTGGACGCTGTATTTTATCCGGGATTGCCCGAGCATCCCCATCATGACATCGCGAAGCAACAAATGACAGGGTTTGGAGGTATGCTCAGTTTTTCAGTTAAAGGTGGTGTGGAAACCGTACGGGACCTGCTTCCCAAGTTGAAGTATGCGAATAGAGCGGCAAATCTAGGATCTGTGGAAACCGTCGTTGGTCCATCTCGAACGACGAGCCATGTAGAATGTACTCCGGCTGAGAGGGCGGCTATGGGCATTCCAGAGGGGTTGATTCGTTATTCTGCAGGGATTGAAGATATAGAGGACTTAATAGAAGATTTGGCTCAAGCCTTTCAAGCCATTGGTCAATTTGCGAACAGTTAAGGGGGATTCCTGAGTGAATGACCAATACTTGGACGTTCTGGAACGTGCACGCAACTTGCATGATCAAGTCGTGTCTTGGCGTCGTTATCTTCACCAAATTCCCGAGCTGAGTTTTAACGAAAGGAAAACGAGTGCGTATATTTCCCAGGAAATAAAGTCGAATGATGTATTTCAAGTGCAGGAAGGTGTCGGGGGATATGGGGTGACGGCTACATTAGAAAACCCGGGACCGATTATAGGAATTCGGGCCGATATGGATGCTCTGCCCATTATAGAAGAAACGAATCTCTCCTTTTCTTCTAAGCATAGAGGTATGATGCATGCGTGCGGACATGATGCTCATAGCGCTATTTTGTTAGGCGTTGCTTCTTTACTCGCTGAGGATCATGCCAAAGGGCAATTGAAAGGCACAGTTCAGTTACTATTCCAGCCAGCAGAAGAAGCCGCGGATAGTGAAGGGAAAACAGGAGCCGTCCATATGCTCGAGTCGAATCAACTGGCTTCCTTCGATGCCATACTCGCCTTACACATGTGTCCGTGGAAAAAGATAGGTGAAATAGTGATTCATAACGGTCCTAGTATGGCAAACAACGATAGCTTTCATTTAATTATCCAAGGAAGAGGTGGCCATGCAGGGTATCCTCACCAAACGAATGATCCGATTTGGATCGCCACCCAGGTTCTTCAGGTTCTTTATAGTGTGGGAGGGCGGGCGGTGAATCCCTTAGACGTCGGGACGATTAGTATTGGTCACGTGGCAGCTGGCCATACAAATAATGTGATCCCTGACGCTGTTCACATTCATGGAACGGTACGCTCTTATCGTCCAGAGGTCAGAGAAAACTTGAAGAAGAAGCTCCATCAGGCAGCTAGCATGGCAAACAATTTTGGTGGTTCATATCAGGTAAACATGACTGAAGGCGAACCTGCTTTATTCAATCATCCTAAAGTGAACGAAATCATTAAGAAAGCTGCTTCACACGTAACGATTCATGACGAACCATTCGGTATGGGTAGTGAGGATTTTAGTCACTTCACTGCAGCTTATCCCGGGGCCATGTTTTTCTTAGGTTGTGGAACAGATGATGCCGCCAGTTTACATCAATCGAATTTTGATATTGATGAGGCGTGCATGGTAGAAGGTGTAGCTATTTTATATCGGGCGGTACATTTATTTCTACAAGAGAACCAATGAAAACCGAATACATCTAATACAATCTTATGGTTTACTTTTAATGGGAAAGGGAACTCTTCTTAGCGAGAGGAGGAGTTTAAATGGCTCAATTTTATGTAAATCAAAATCAACAAACAAACGGGGATCACGAAGTGCATGAAGAGGGATGTAAATTCATGCCTTTTGAAAAGAACCTTCTTGAACTTGGTGGTCATAAAGACTGCGCAAGTGCTGTCGAGGTTGCAAAGAATACTTACGATCAAGTGAACGGGTGCAACACCTGCTGTCCGGAATGCCATACAACGTAAGCGGAACCGCTATCCTAGATAGCGGTTTTTTTAGTGGAAAATGGAATGACTCCTATAGGATAAAATAAGCTTCCGCGTACATAGTAAGAAAGAAGAATTCCTAAGGAGGATGAATATGAAAAGAACGCTTTACCTACTCATTACGATACTCACTATGCTGCTCATACTCGCGGCTTGTAATACAGAAGAAGGTGCACGTGAGGACCAACAGAACAACATGAACCAAGTAAGCTTTGGTCCTGAAGATCAAGGCATACAACCTCACCAAGGTGGTTCAGAAAAAATGGCACCGGGACAGAACCGTTTTGATGCCAACATTCCATTTGAAGGATTAAATCCGAATGGGACTGGAAATTACACCAATAATGAAGGTCTGAATGCCTCTCCGGAGTCTGACCGTTACGCAAACGGTGATGATCATATGGGGTCGAATAATGAACGGATCGATCAAGCAGACGGAGCGTTCAAAGACCAAGTCCTTCGGCTGACAAACGATGCACGTGAGAAGAATGGATTAAAACCTTTGAAGATGAGCACTGATGTAACCGAAGTGGCACAAACAAAAGCAGAAGATATGTCAGAGAACAATTATTTCTCACATACGTCCCCGACTTACGGATCTCCGTTTGATATGCTGAAAGAATTTGGCGTAGATTACCGTACAGCGGCCGAGAATATTGCTGCAGGTCAGCAGACACCCGATCAAGTAGTCGATGGTTGGTTGAATAGCCAAGGTCACCGCAAAAACATCATGAACAAAAACGTAACGCATATCGGAGTCGGATTTGCCCAAGATGGTCAATACTGGACTCAGATATTTATTGGAAAATAAACAGGTGAAAAACAAGACGCTCTGAAACAAGAGCGTCCTGTTTTGATTGCGCTAATAGAAATGGAGCGGATGGTGATGAAGACTTGGATGATCATGATTGTCGTAGCTACAATGCTTTGGGCACCTTATGCAACCAGTGCGGAAGAGAAAAGACTGGTGGCCATAGGGGATTCCATTCCATTCGGCTACAACATCGAAGAGGAAAACCTTTCGCCACCGAAAGATTCCTTTCCCTCTATTATTGCAAATGAAAGAGGGCTTGAGGTGACCAACCTCAGTATCCCTGGACTGACTTCAAAGGAATTATTACAAGCGATCAAAGACAACGATATTTTTCGTGAATCCCTCAAAAATGCTGATTATGTAACGGTTTATATCGGTGGTAATGATCTATTGAATGTGGTCAAGAAAAACAAAGGTTTGGATGGGTTGAAAATCGAACAAGTAGCACCTGTCATGAGGAGGCTGGTGGACCATGTCCACTCCATCATTCTAGAGATCGATAAACTGACAGATGGTAAAATCCTCGTCTACAATTTATATAATCCTTATCCTCAGGCAGGGAAGCAATTAGATGTTCCCCTTACCTACATCAATCAACAGTATGCTTCATTGATTCAATTGTTGGATCATTTTTCTGATGTCCAATTAGTCGACGCCTATCACGCTTACCAAGGTCATCCTGAATATATTCTCCCCGGTGATGTACACCCGACCAAACAAGGTCAGCGTGTATTGGCACGTTTATCACTGAAATACATTCAATGACTTGTGTATAATGGGGATCAAAGAGGAGGTTGAACGATGATTCGATTCGGAGTAATCGGAACCAATAGTATCACAGAGAAATTCATTCAAGCAGGCAAGCAACATGATGCTTTTCAGTTAATAGGAGTCTATTCGAGGACTGAAAAGCGAGCCCGGGAATTTGCTTCTGAACATGGAGCAGACTTAACATTCACTTCTATTGAGGAGATGGCTAAAAGCGATCGAATCGATGCCGTTTACATTGCCAGCCCAAACTCATTTCATGCGGAGCAAGCGAACGTATGTATGACACATGGCAAGCACGTCCTATGTGAGAAGCCCATGGCATCGAACCAGCAAGAAGTCGATTCTATGATCGAAACAGCTCAAACTCACGGTGTCACTTTGATGGAAGCGGTGAAGTCGACTTTCATTCCAGGGTTTGCTCTCATCCAGGAGCATCTACATAAAATAGGGCCAGTCCGTCGATACGTCGGGAACTTCTGCAAATACTCTTCCAGGTATGATGCTTATAAAGAGGGAACGATATTAAATGCGTTTAATCCTGCATTTTCTAATGGATCGTTAATGGACCTTGGATTGTATGGTCTTTATCCCATGGTCGTGTTGTTCGGAAGACCTGAAAAAGTCCAGGCTCAAGCGGTCATGCTAGACTCAGGAGTCGATGGTGAGGGGAGTTTACTTGCGACCTATGACGATATGGAAGCGGTGGTGATGCACTCTAAAATCGTGCACTCGTATGCCCCTTCTGAGATTCAGGGGGAACGAGGGGCTATGATTATTCCGGATATATCCGAACCCACGAGTCTAACCCTCCGTTACAATGACGGGCATGAAGAAACGATTGATTGTACTGAAGATTACGATCCCATGTACTATGAAACGAAAGAATTTATAGACTTAATTCAAAAAGAACAAAAACAATCTACAATCAATTCGCATCAAAATTCACGGATTGTAGCAGAAATCATGGAAGAGGCTCGTCGTCAGATCGGACTCATCTATCCTGCTGATGAAAAGTAAGAAAAAGACATAGCTCCTGGTTTTTCTAGGCATACTAGAAAAAACGAGGAGCTTTTCTTATGAATTTACAATCAGGTACGTACTATTGGCCAACGACGATGGCTGCAGCCCCTCGCTATCCTTCCCTCGATCACAGCATTAGTTGTGACCTTTTGATTGTGGGTGGAGGAAGTTCGGGTGCTCAATGTGCATATTATTTTGCAGAGACCGGAATGGATGTCGTCCTTATAGAGAAAGGTGGCATCGGGCTTGGGAGTACAGCCACAAATACGAGTATCCTTCAGTACATGGGAGAGAAACTATTCACGGACCTAGTTCACCAATTTGGGGACGACTATGTGACAAGACATATGCAGTTATGTCAGGAAGCGATCGATGATATAGAGACAGCAAGCCAAGCCGTCCGTTTTGATACGGAATTTTCCAGGCGCAATACGTTGTACTATGTAAGTGAAGAAGAGGATGAATTAAGACTGAAGGAAGAGTGTCGCTGGTTGTTGGAGAGAGGGGCACCTGTCGAATGGGTGTCGGCAGATTGGATTCGTGATCATTATTCGTTTGAAAAGAAGGGTGCCATTTATACTTCAAACGACGGAGAATTGAATCCCTTCACTTTCACACATGGGCTGATTGATTTTGCATCTAATAAAGGCGTTCGAGTATTTGAACATACGGAAATGGTCGGTGTTCACAGTGACGATGATTCGCCAATTATAACCATTAAAGGTGGACATACGATTAGAGCGAATCAAGTCATTTATGCCGCTGGTTATGAAGATATGGATATCGTAAAAGAAAAGAAAGCTCGCTTTGTCAGTACCTATACAGTGACCACGACCCCTGTTCAATCTTTTACAGGCTGGCATGAAAGATCATTGATTTGGGAAACAGCCAGGCCATACGTGTATATCCGGACGACGAAAGATCAACGCATTATCATAGGTGGTCTTGATGAAGATACAGATATAGCGGAAGAACGGGATGCTAAACGGATTCATAAGAGAGATCAACTCATGCACGAGCTACGAGCAAGGTTTCCAGAAATCGAGGCGGAACCAGCCTTTGATTCGGCCGCTTTCTATGGAGGATCGGTAGACGGATTGCCGATGGTCGGCATGTATGAAGAGCATCCAAATAGTTACTTTTTGATGGGGTATGGTGATAACGGACTGGTCTACAGTATGATGCTCGCTAAGTTGATTCGCGATCATCTTGTCAGCTCTCAGTCCGAGGACTTGCATCTATATGAGCTAGAGCGACCATTGAAGAAGAGCCGTTTGTATAAATAAACGAAAAGCACTTGCCCACATAAGGCAAGTGCTTTCGTTCATCCTTTGAAGCTATATGTTCGTTTCCTTCTTTTCCATTGCTTTTTGGTAACCTTCCATAATTCCTTGTGCATAGACTTTGTTTAAAACAGTCATGGTTTGAGGAATGACATGGTTTTCAGAAGTATTGGACACTTGGTTCAGTAGATCCACCAATTCCAATAGTTCATCGGTGATCGGAAAAATCGGTTTAATATTGTCCCTCAAATACATCACCTTCCTGATTTATCATCTTGGGAATGAATATCGAAAATGTTATCTTAATAAACTAAGCCCAATGATTCGCTTTCAAAGAGAAAAGTAGACACTTATTATTATCACTTTAATTTTATACTTTTTCAATGACTAAGCCCGGGTTTTTGAAAAGTCACCCATTCCCATTGTTCATGCAATTGTTGTACAAACATTATACTGAAAAAATTAGAGTTTAGAGTTGGAAAAAGAGGGTGGTCAATGGCTTCTATCTCCCTGCTTCATCCTGTATAATTATAGGAACTTTCAGACATATCGGGGGACATCATTGTGCGTAAATTATTTACATACTCGCTTCCTTATAAATGGTCGGCCATCGTTGCCCTTTCGTTAATGGGCATCGAACTGGTTGTTGAATTAGTACAGCCATTGCTGATGGCGAAAATCATTGATGAAGGGATATTAAATGAAGACTACAGGCTAGTCTCTGTGTACGGAGCAGGACTGTTGGGCCTATCGTTACTCGCTTTTGCTGCAGGCGTGACGAATTCTTTTTTTGCGGCACGTCTCAGTCAAGGAGTGGGATATGATCTGAGGAAAGATGTGTTTGAAAAAGTTCAATCTTTTACAAGTAAGAACTTTCAATCGTTCTCCACGCCTGGCTTGATTACAAGGATCACAAACGACGTGGTCCAAGTACAAAATCTGCTGTTCATGCTTGTCAGGATTGCCTTGCGTGCCCCGTTGTTCATTATCTTTGCCTTAATCATGGCTTTTACCATTGATGTCCAATTAGCGACGATTTTAGTCGTCGCTGTTCCTGTATTTCTTCTGTTTCTATTTTTCATCCTAACCAAAGGAGTACGGTTATTTAACGCTGTTCAAACAAGAATCGACCGCGTGAATACGGTGATCCGGGAGAATTTGACAGGCATTCGCTTAATTAAAGGATTCAACAGAGGAGCTCATGAAGAACGTCGCTTTTATGACGTGAATGATTCATTGATGGAAAAGAATAAACGCGCGTTATGGCTGATGGAAGTAGCGATGCCGGTGGTGATGCTCGGAGTGAATATCATCATTCTTGTCATTCTATGGCTCGGAGCGAGTCGTCTTCAAGAACAGAGTATTCAACCAGGGGAAGTCGTTGCGATCATCAACTATGCGACGAGGATCATGTTTACGTTTTCCATATTCACGTTTCTCATCATGGTTTTTTCACGCGGTCACGCCTCTGCTACAAGAATCGGTGAAGTATTGGACGAAGAAACACCAACCTTCTTACAAGTAAGTGATGGAAAAACACCAGTGCTCAAGGGCGATGTCACATTTCAAGACGTCTCTTTTTCTCATGAAAGAGAGCCCACCCTCCATTCGATTTCGTTTCAAGTGAAGGCGGGACAGACGGTCGGCATCTTGGGAGAAACGGGATCTGGGAAAACATCGATGTTGCACTTGATTCCGAGGTTATTTGAGAAAGATAGCGGCTCTATCTACTTAGATGACTACAAGATTGAAGAGTTGGACGTCAAAGAACTGCGGAAGCAAATCAGTCTGGTTCCTCAAGAGATTCACCTGTTCTCTGGGACAGTCAAAGAGAATATCGCATGGGGGAAAGAGCAGGCGACAGACGAAGAGATTATAACAGCTGCGAAACAAGCACAAATCCATGCGTTCATCACTTCTCTCCCTGATGGCTACGCGACGCAATTAGGTCAGAAGGGCGTCACGTTCTCAGGAGGTCAGAAACAACGTTTATCGATTGCCCGTGCTCTTGTCCGTAAGCCGAAAGTGTTGATTCTTGATGACAGTACGAGTGCATTGGACGCTCATACAGAGTATCGACTGATGGAAGCCTTGAAAGACCAATCGTGTACGGTGTTTATGGTCGCTCAAAAAATCAGTTCACTCAAAGCCTCGCATACGATCATGTTGCTTCATAAAGGAGAATTGATCGCTGAAGGGACACACGAGCAGCTGCTGAGAGAAAGTCGTTACTACCTGGATGTGTACCAATCTCAGTTGGAGGAGGTGCAGTAATGGCGCAACGATCGAACATTCGCCGTCACCAAGGAATCGGCACGACCCCGCCGAAAGTGGACGATATCCGTTCTACAATCAAGAGGATTTGGAGATATATGAGAGCGGAAAAGGTCCGTTTTTATACCGTTCTTGCTCTTATTTTATTAAGTTCTAGTTTATCGTTGTTAGGACCGTATCTGTTAGGTCGGACGGTCGACTTAGTGATTGAAAATCCCAGCGTCAGTGTTTTATTTACGATGTTACTCGTGCTTTTCTTTGTGTATTTATTTCAATCCGTTTTTTTATGGTTGCAAAATTATTGGATGATCGGGATAGCTCAAAACGCGGTCTACGAAATGAGGAACCACTTGTTCTCACACCTTCAACAGCTGCCACTCCTTTTCTTCCAGGATTATCAGCAAGGGGAGCTGATGAGCCGCCTTACGAATGATATGGAAAACGTCAGTAGGACATTGAATACCGCCATCGTCCAATTTGTCACAAGTGTCCTTACGATTACGGGAACACTTGCCATCATGATTTGGTTAAGTCCTTTACTGACACTAATGACGGTGACGATTGTTCCGGTTATGTACTTCGGGATGAGGTGGATTACGAAACGGACGGGTAGGTATTTCAAGGAACAGCAGCATCATCTCGGTGAAGTGAACGGGTACGTCGAAGAAATGTTTTCTGGGCAGACGATCGTGTCGATGTTTTCTCGGGAAGAGCATGTGGTCAATGAATTTCAAGAGAAAAATGAAGCTTTACGAAAGTCTGGCTATTGGGCTCAAGTCTATACGGGCTTCATTCCGAAATTGATGAACATGTTAAATAACGTCAGTTTTGCCATCATTGTAGGTGGGGGTGGTTTGCTTGCATTGAATGGATTTGTTTCCATCGGAATTATTGTGACATTCACCACCTATTCCAGGCAGTTTACTCGCCCGTTGAATGATTTGGCCAACCAATTCAACATGATTTTATCCGCGGTGGCAGGTGCGGAACGAGTCTTTCAAATTATCGACGAGCCGGAAGAAACAAAAGATGAACAGGAAGCAGGGGAGCTTCATAAACTGACCGGTGAAGTCAAGTTCGATGGTGTCGACTTTACGTATGAAGGGGATCAGCAAACGCTTAGGGACTTGAACTTCCATGTGAAGGCAGGCGAAACCGTCGCCTTGGTTGGTCCCACGGGAGCTGGGAAGACGACCATCATTTCTCTTCTTTCGCGTTTCTATGAACCGACAGGGGGGCAAATCCTTATCGATAACTTACCGTTGTCCTCGGTCACACGTGAAAGTTTGAGGAGTCAGATGGGGGTCGTTCTTCAAGACTCGACGATGTTCCATACGACGATTCGAGAAAATATTCGCTACGGTCGACTTGATGCCACAGATGAAGAGGTAGAACAAGCAGCGAAGGCCGCGTATGCCCATGATTTTATCCAGCAGCTACCGGAAGGCTACGGTACATGGTTAGACTCGGATGGAAAAGGCGTCAGTCACGGACAACGACAATTGTTGTCGATTGCAAGAGCAATGATTGCAAGTCCCCCGCTGCTTATTCTGGATGAAGCGACGAGTAGCATCGATACCGTGACAGAAATGAAAATTAATGATGCCCTTGCCACCCTGATGGAAGGGCGTACAAGTTTCGTGATTGCCCACCGTTTAAATACAATCCGCTCAGCTGACTTGATTCTTGTTCTACAAGACGGGAAAGTTGTTGAAAAAGGATCACATAAAGAGTTGCTTGCGGAACGAGGGTTCTATGCGGATTTGGTAAAAACCCAAATGGCAGAAAACCAAGCCCTTTCTTAACGGAGATCAACACGCCTGATATCAAACGGACATACCCTAGTAAAAAAGGGGTATGGCGAATGAGTAAACGTAAAAAAAATCTGCCGTCATGGATCGATGTTCCATACGCTGGCGCATCATCTCCACCGACAGTGGCCGGTGGAGTCGAGCCAGAAGCAGGAGATTGGAAAACCTATTTTATTAAGCATAGCAAGAGACACGGATTCACAAAGTTGGATGGACGTCCGATTCGTTTGGCCATTCAAGATCCGAATTCCATCGATTTCTTACAACAACTGCAAGTCGTGAAAAAGACCTTAGCCAATTTGACTGAGGAACAAAAGGATATCGCCATCTATTGGGGGAGTGGACCTCCTTCCAAACAGTGGACACCGATAGCTGATCGTCTGATTGACACTTATGAGGTGGAAGCACCACGGGCAGCAAGGATATTGGGAGCGTTATTCAGCGGCATGAACGACGCGTTCGTTGTCGGGTGGACATTAAAGTATAAGTGGCTAGTGCCAAGACCGAACCAATTGGATAAGAACCTGGCGACGGTCATCTGTACGCCGAATCATCCATCGTACCCGTCTGGTCATGCTGTTGTTTCGGGAGCGGCCGAAGTGATTCTCAGTTATTTCTTCCCGAGTGAACGTAGAAAACTGCATGAACTGGCAGAAGAAAATGCGTTATCTAGGTTATATGCAGGAGTACACTACCCCGCGGATAACGAGCAAGGACTTCGTTTAGGACGTCAAATTGGGCGGGTCGTTGTAGAGGAGTTACAGAAGGATGAAGTGAATGGGTTTCCCCTTGACCGTCCATTCCGTTCCTATCGCGATGCAGATATCATACTGAAAAACTATGAACAGGTCATCCCGTTCGACTATGATGAGAGATGTGACTCGCTGTTGTTAGGTGATGACGATGAATCTTCTTCGAGTAGTGACTGGGGAAGGCCGCGATTGTTCTTCTAAAAGAGTAGCGAAATGCTGCTCTTTTTTGTATGTATTGAAAATGGTTCCTTAGCTCTGGGAGTAAGGAAGTTTAAAGCAACCATAGAGCATATAACATCGAATTCTCAAACTCTATTTTCTCGAATATATATTCTCTTTAAGCACCTCTAAAGTACCCAATTTATACCTCTCCCTCGACTGGATAGAATTTTTTATGATTGCAAAGTACATACTTCATACCAAAGTGGTAAACTAAGGGGAGTTAAGAGAAGGTGAGGGCATAGAATTTGTCTTATAATAAAAAAATGAAGTCGACCGAATACCGTGTTCAGGAGCAAGGTGAATTGCTCCTTTTTTTGTTTGAAGTTTTACCCGATACGGGGAGGAACTCTGTGAAATCCATGCTGAAGCGAGGGCAAGTGTTGGTGGATGAGCAGACGGAAACGAAGCACGACTTTCATCTTCGTGAAGGTCAAAAAGTGACGATCATCAAAAACAAAGTCGCGAAGCGCAAATCGACGTTGACTGGTCTTTCCATACTCCATGAAGACGATGATGTCATCGTTGTGGATAAAAGCTCAGGCTTGCTCTCGATTGCGTCTCCGAAAGAGAAACAGATGACCGCTCATCGCCAATTGATGAATTATGTGAAGCAACAAAATCCGGGTAATCGTATTTTCATTGTTCACAGATTGGACCGAGACACATCAGGGGTCATGCTTTTTGCCAAGAGTGAAGAAGTGAAAGAGAGACTGCAAAAAACGTGGAAGAAGAGCGTTGAGGAACGAACGTATATCGCACTCGTTGAGGGGCGTCTAAAGCAACAGGAAGGTACAATCACTTCTTATTTGAAAGAAAGCAAGTCATGGAAAGTCCACTCCAGCCAAAAGCAGAATGGTGGGCAGCATGCTGTCACTCATTATCAAGTTCTAGAATCCAAAGGAAATGGGACGTTGGTTCAAGTTCAACTGGAAACGGGGAGAAAGAATCAGATCCGTGTTCATATGCAAGACATCGGCCACCCTATTGTAGGAGATGATAAGTACGGTTCGACGGTGAACCCTATTCAACGCCTTGGTTTACATGCTCATATCCTCGCTTTCAAACATCCGAAAACAGGGAAGTCGTTGCGATTTGAATCCCCTGTTCCGAAAGGTTTTTACAAAAAGTTTTAAAAAGAAGACAACTTCCCAGGGCTTGTTCGCATATACATGAAGCAAACAAGTCTTGGGAGGGATTTCATTGGATGCACTTATTTTATCTGCGAAAAAGATCGGACTGATTGCGGGCGCATTAGTCATCGCTTTTGCCGCCTACTTCATTGGTAGTTATTTCTGGCAAGGAGCTGTCCCGACATCTCTGATGAACAAAGGCGAACCTCGGGTCATCAATATGGTGACTGGAGAGTTCAAGGCACAAACAGCGGATGGAAAAGAAATTGAAGCGTACCGGTTTGACCCAGGAACCGTTTTTGTTGAAAAAGGAGAACCTGTCCAGCTGAACATTTATGGTGTGAACGGTAAAGAACACCCTTTCTATATTGAAGGAACGGACATCAAAGGGACGGTGAAACAAGGGGAAGAGACTGTCGTAGATGCAACGTTCGATAAGGAAGGCATATATCGCATGATCTGTGAGACTCATTCAGATACATCGACAGACGGTCCGATGATTGCTTATATCGTCGTTGATTAAAGAAGAGGAAAAGGAGGGGGACGAGCTATTGTCTCTCTTTTTTGAATCGAATCTGCGAAGGGGTCGAATAGATGTTAGCGATGATTGTGGGGAACATTTTTCTTGGTCTCTCGATTGCAGCTCCTGTTGGTCCGATCAATATAGAGATCATCAAAAGAGGGCTGTCATTCGGTTTTTGGCCGGCATTGTTCGTCGGATTTGGCGGCATGTCCTCAGATCTCCTGCTTATGGGGGCCATGTTTGTTGGAATGTCAGCGGTGTTGTCGATTACATGGGTAAAAGTCCTTCTGATGTGTTTAGGTGCAGTCGTGCTTTTACATAGTGGCTGGTCGAGTCTTCGAGCACCTCAGGTTTTGGAAGATCAATCACACGATCAGCGCGGGGGAAACAGCCGCTCTTTAAGGTGGCATTCTTTCTTGAAGGGCTTTATTATAGCGGGGACGAATCCGATGAACCTTCTCTTCTGGATCAGTATCTATGGTTCGGTTCTTAGCGGAGCATTCCAAGAAGAGAATATCATGACGTCTTTTTTACTCAGTGTCCTCGTCTTTATCGGAATCGGGCTTTGGAACCTGAACTTGGCCTTCACGACGCATTTCGGGCGACTCTTAGCCTCCCCTTTCTTTTTGCGAACGGTGAATGTTGTGGCGAGTTTGGTGCTGATTGGATTCGGAGTCCGCTTTGGTTATCTAGGGGTTCGGTTGCTTGTTGGTATGCTATAGAAAAAGGCTCCGTCTAGAGGGACGGAGCCTTTAACGGTTTGTTGAGAAAGCCACTTTCGGTTCTGACAAAATGAGAAGAAACCGGTGGCGTGGAAACGACTCCCTTTCCGCAGGAGGCGGTGAGCTTCCTCGGACGCTTCGCGCCCTGCGGGATCTCACCCAAGCCTCAGGATCCTGCAGGAGTGTCGCCGTTTCCACGCCACCTCAACCAAGGAAGGCTGAACCTTTAGAGATTCAATTACAATGGGGATCTTTACTGATGACAGCAGCATTTTTAGCAAGGTTCTGTTCCCGCTATTTATAGCATAGTGGGAGGGGAAACGGGGAGACTCCCGCGGGAGAAGGACCTAGGCGAGACCCCACAGAGAGTGTTAACGAACGAGGAGGCTTGCCGGCTCCCCCGCAGGAAAGCGAGTCGTTTTCCATCCCACGGCATTCTTATATGATCTAACAGAACCTTCTTCAACAGCCTGAAAAAGGCTCCGTCTCGAGGGGCGGAGCCTTTAATGTTTAGAAGTTAGGAAGCATTGTTTTCTTTAAGAAGACGGTTAATTTCATTTTTGTAAAGGTCCGATCGTCCACCGAATATCGCTTGGATATTTTTATCGACCTTCACGACACCTGCCGCTCCTAGTGATTTGAGGTGATCTTCATCAATCTCTCCCACATCAGATACTTCGACGCGAAGGCGTGTAAAGCAGGCATCCACGTGTTTCAAGTTTGTTTCTCCACCAAGAGCCTCCATAATAGCAACGGCTGTTTCTTTCGTTTGGTTGGATTTGCCGCCTTTTTTATTTTTCTCGTTGAAATCTTTACGTGTGTATAATTTGTTCTCTTGACCGCCACGACCAGGGGTAGCAAGGTCCCATTTCTTGATAGCGAACGAGAACGAGAAGTAATAAATGACAAAGAATATAGCACCAGCGACCAGATTCATCCACCAGTTGCCTGTACCGGGCAGAGCGTTGACAAGGATGAAGTCTATCAATCCAGACCCTCCGGCCCAACCAAGATGTACATCAAGCATATACATAACGGCAAAGGACACCCCAGCCAATAGGGCGTGGAAAACGAATAATAAAGGTGCGACGAATAAGAATGTAAATTCAATCGGTTCTGTTATACCTGTTAAGAATGCTGTACCTGCTGCGGCAATCAACATTCCCTTCACGACTGGTTGGTTTTTCTTATCTGCGCGTTTATACATAGCCAGGGCAGCACCGAGTAATCCGAACATGATGACAGGGAACTTACCAGCCATAAAGCGTCCGGCTGTTACTTCCACACCTTCTGCAATCTGAGCTAAGAAGATGTATTGATCTCCCGATACCATACTTCCGGCAACCTCGGTTGTACCACCGAGAGATGTCCAAAGGAACGGGGCATACCAGATGTGGTGTAAACCTGTTGGAATCAAGGCACGCTCCAAGAATCCGTACAAACCAATATATAACGGATTAGTTGCTCCGTTTGCGATGACGTTTGCGACAGAGTTAATGCCCATCTGGATAGGAGGCCAGACGACCATCATAGCAAGAGCTAAGAAAATCGAGGAGAACACCATGGCAATTCCGACAGAGCGGTCTCCTGCGAAAAAACCGAGAACTTCAGGTGGGTCGAATTCATGGAATTTATTATAAATCCAGACAGCTAGTAAACCGACAACGATACCACCAAGGACACCGGTTTCTAAGGTTGGTATCCCGAGGGCCATGCCATACTCTCCGCTTTCAGACACCATCTCAGGAGTAATGTCTAAAGCGAAAGAAATCGTCTTGTTCATAATGATGTATCCAAGTAAGGCAGCAAGGGCGGCGATGCCGGATCCTCCGGTCAAACCGATTGCGACACCAATGGCGAAGATTACTGCTAAGTTATTGAAAATGCTGATTCCGATATCAGACATGCCGTTTCCGATCAGTTGTATAACATCGTTTTGTAAAAAGGTAAGCGAATCGGCGAGCGGCCCTGTTAATGCGGCTCCAAATCCAAGCAGGATTCCTGCTGCGGGTAGTAGAGCGACAGGGACCATCAGCGACTTACCAAACTTTTGTAAACTCCCGAAATATTTCTTCACTGTATATCCTCCTTTTTAAGGAAACGCTTTCGTAATCGTTCAAGAAAAGCCCGGACCGAGGTCCGGGTGTGACCGGTTACGATTGAGTGACCAACTGCTTGTTTTTATGAAGTTCAGGCCAGAAATCTTTATTCGCTTCGATCATGTCATCAAGAATTTGGCGAGCGCGTGGAGCATCAACGACTGTGCGGTTAAGCGTGAGTGCTTGAAGCGCTTTTTCATAACTGTTCTCATAGTAGGCATCTACCACAAGCTTCTCATAGCCTAGTTGTCCTTCGATCAGGCCTTTATAGAATGTGGAGATATGCCCAACAGCGAATGGTTTTGGTCCGCGGTTCGTAATCATCGCTGGCACTTCCACCATCGCATCGTCAGGTAAGTTAGCAATCGTGCCGTTATTTTCCACCATTACGATGAAGATGTCCCCATTGTTATACGCCATTGAAGCGGCTACACGAATCATATAGCGACCATGAATGTCTACTTCGAGTTCCACATTAGCTGTTGTGTCATCAGCTATGATTTGGTCGGCTAGCTGGTGTACGCGAGCTTCACGACCATTGATCACTTGACGAGCGCGGGTATTGGTCGGCTCTTCTTTTTCCACCATTTCTGAAGGATAGAGATAATATTGCAAGTACGTATTCGGTAAATATTCAGGGAAGTCGGTAACCATCCGCTCGACTTGTTTGAATGTCTTGATCCATGATGGATCGTTTGCGATTTCAGCGTCTTCCGGGATGAATCCGTCTTCCGTGATCGCCCTTTTTATCGTGTTCGTGTGATCGTTTCCGTCTTTGTCGAGAATCTTCGTAAACCAACCAAAGTGATTCAGACCGAAGTATTCGGGCACAAGGTCGAAAACATCTTTTCCTAGAATGCCGGCGTAGCTGACCATGATGGCTGCAGGCATATCACAAATGTTCAAGAGCTTCTTATCTTCAGGGAACTCACGACGAAGTGCTTCCGCAACGATAGCTGCTGGGTTCGTATAGTTGAGGATCCATGCATCCGGTGAATAGTGACGGATGTCGTTGACGAGTTCGATCATATCGCCGATGGAGCGAAGTCCGTAAGCCATTCCACCAGGTCCGCACGTTTCCTGTCCGACCGCACTATATTGGAGTGGAATCTGTTCGTCTTTCTCACGCATCGCAAGACCGCCTGTACGGATTTGAACAAAAACGAAATCCGCATTCGTTAAGGCTTCTTTTTTATCCGTCGTGTATGAGAAGCTTTCCAGCTCAGGGTATTTTTCACGTAAGATGATTTCAGAAGCTTTGGCGATCTTTTCTTGACGTTCTGAATTCGTGTCATAAAATGTGATGGATTTCAACGGAAACTGATCTTTTTCAGCGATTAAGCTCATAATCATTCCGATTGTGTACGTACTACCGCCGCCTACTACGACTAGGTTTTGCTTTTTCATATTGTATGACCTCCATAAAGGTATTATATTTGTATTAATAATTTGTTGATACAAATATAATACATATTCATGTAAGCGTCAACATGTTATTTTATATCTTTGTTATACTAAGACTATCGACACACACAGGAGGATGTACTATGGGATCTCCTTTATATAGAAGGATTGCACAACAAATCAAAAAGGAAATAGAATCGGGCCAATGGAAGCAAGGCGATTCAATTCCAGCTGAGCTCCACTTGTCAGAGAAGTATGAGGCGTCCAGAGTCACTGTGCGGCAAGCCATTAAAGTGCTTGTGGAAGAGGGGTTATTAGAAAAAATCCAGGGGAGCGGTACGTACGTTAAAGAGCAGAAGATCGAGCACAATATTTTTGAACTCATCAGTTTTACAGAAGAAATGCGCAGTTTAAGCAAGGAACCGGTAAACCGAGTATTGGACTTTCAGCTGATTCATCCGCCAGATCATGTTCAGCGGAAACTGAAGCTATCTGATAATGAAAAAGTTTTTTATGTAAGGCGTCAGCGTTTGGTAGATGAGGTTCCTTACGTACTCGAAGATACGTATTTGCCAGTCAATCTTTTTCCGAACTTGTCTTATCAAATTATGACCGGTTCCAAGTATGACTATATTGAAAAAGAAGTTGGGAAGAAGATCAAGGATAGTTTCCAAGAAGTCATTCCGGTTCTTCCGAGTGAGGATATTGCTGAGGCGCTGACGGTTAATGTGGATACTCCGATTTTAAAAATTCAATCCTATAGCGTATTTGAGGATGGGACGGTATTCGAATATAGTGAGAATCATTTCAAGAGTGATGAGTATAAGTTCACTTTAAGAGCATCTCGCCCATAAAAGCTGAAGCAGGTAATTCTCTTGATTTATTACTATGATTGTTCAAGAATAGGGCAGTAATGTTGAACACTCAATTTCGAGACTTTTGTATTGAGGACGGGGGAGATGGGGAACGAGTCGCTTTCCGTGGGGCGGGCGCTGAGCCTCCTCGAGCTAAAGCTCTGTGGGGTCTCAGCTGTCCCACTTAATCCCACAGGAGTCTCCCCGTTCCCCATCTCCCCTTGCCAAAATAGTCTCTCGAAATCACCCCCCTGGAGTCCGTGAACAATGCGACTCCAGGGGGATGTATTGGATGAACGCACCCCAATCCGGACATTTACCTAAGCAATCAGGACAACAGATGCACGATTTCAGACATCTTCTGCTCAATCAGGACAAGTGATCCTCTATATCGGTCATTTCCTTACGATTCGGACAAGAATGGCAATTTATCGGACATTTACTTAGCCTATTCAGTCAGACGTGCTTCTTTTCATCAATGAATGGTCCGACTAACTATATTTGGACGGGTGTGGTGGGAAATGGCGAGACTCCCGCGGGAGAAGGAACAAGGCGAGACCCCACAGGGAGTGTCAACGACCGAGGAGGCTCCCGCAGGAAAGCGAGTCATTTCCCACCACGCCCTTTTCTTACTTCAGTAGAGGACCCAAACACCTCACCTTCAAGTCTTCAAGATAAGGGGGATTATCTTGAATATATAGATTGAATAATGAGGGATTATAGTGAAAAAGTTACAATAATAACGACAACCCATAACAAAGCCGATTGAAAAGAAAAAGGAAACCGCAGAGGGTTTCCTTTTTTTCGTGTCTATTCTTTTACCGCACCAGAAGTCAAACCAGAAACGATTCGGCGTTGGAAGAGCAGAACCATGATGACGAGCGGTATCGTAACGATAACCGTCGCAGCCGATATCTCTCCCCAAGGAATCGTGTACTGTCCTTGGAACATCCCGATCCCGACAGGAACGGTTTTGTAATCTTCCGCTGTGTTAATGACGAGGGCGAAGAGGAATTCATTCCAAGCAGCGATGAATACAAGAATCGCTGTGGTAAAAATACCCGGCACAGCAAGCGGAAGGATGATACGGAAATACGTCTGCATCATAGATGCACCATCCATCTTCGCTGATTCTTCAAGGTCGAACGGAATTTTGCGGAAGAAGGTAACCAACAACCAAATGGATAATGGTAAAGCGAATGTTGTATAAGGGATGATCAATCCTAAGTGACTGTTTGTCAGGCCGATATTTCTTAAGAATATATAGATCGGGGAGATCGTTGCAATCTGTGGAAACATCGATACAGACAACACGACACCTAGAATGATCGCTTTTCCTCTAAATCGTAAGCGTGCAATAGCGTACGCTGCAAAGGCAGCTACAAATACGGTATATACCGTTGTCACGGTTGCTACGACTAGGCTGTTCCAAAGGTATAAATGGAACGGGCGAATCGTGAACACGGAAATATAACTTTGAATCGTAGGGTTGCTTGTGAACCATGTGAACGCTTGGTCTCCAAAAAGCTCAGATAACGGTTTGACGGAGCTTAAGAGAATCCAAAGGAACGGGAACATGATGACGAAGACAAAGATCACTAAGAATACGTAAAATCCTACACCTGCTTTTTTCTGCATCTATTCTCTCACTCCTTTATTTTTTAACTCCGTCACCGAGTAAGTCGGATCCCAAGAATTTAATGTAAATCGACGAAATGATCGCTACACAGATAAATACGATAACCGCTAAGGCTGACCCTTCACCGAAGTTGGTTTGTTGGAACATGACCTTATAGGCGAGTAGCGAGATGACTTCTGTGGAGTTCGCCGGTCCACCACCGGTCAGTACATAAATCAAGTCAAAGACGCGGAAAGCATCCAGCGTACGGAACAACAGGGCAACTAGAATACTAGATTTGATAAGTGGTAGCGTAATGTTGATGAACTGCTTCCATTTGCTCGCCCCATCAATCGAAGCCGCTTCATATAGAGAAGACGGGATTGTTTGAAGGCCGGCAAGTAATAATAGCGCCATGTAAGGTGTCGTTTTCCAGACGTCGGTAAGAATGACGGATGCCATCGCCCCGACAGGCGTTGTCAGCAGCACACTCATATTTTCAATAATTCCGATTTCAGCAAAGAATTTTGCAATAATTCCGTTTTGACCATCGTACAAGTACTTCCACATCATAGCGGAAACGGCTGTCGGAATCGCCCACGGAATAAGAATCGATGCTCGCACGAGTCCTCGACCAAAGAAGGCTTTGTTAATCAATAAAGCAATGGCCATACCTAATACAAGCTCAAATCCGACGGAGACGAATGTAAATACAAACGTATTTCCAAGTGATCGCCACAGTCGCACGTCTGTTAAGTTATTGGCGTAGTGTGAGACACCGATGAAGTTCGGTCGAATGATACTTTCATTGAGTCCACTGGCAAGTCCAGTAAGACGGTCGGCGTTTTGTAAGGCGTCTTCTGACTCTAACTCTACGAGACGCTCTTCAACCTGTTCAAAGGTTTGCTCAAAATCTTCGCCAAAGGAACTATCGATTGTGACTAATTTCAGCTCTTCACTAGGTACTTCAAAGTTGAATAGTATTTCATTCACTTCATTATAGGGTTCCTCGATGCCTTCTTTTTCTAAAAGTTGGTCATCATAAGACACCACGTTCGACTTGATGTCTTCCAGCACCTCATCCACTTCAGGTGGGGCGACTTCTATTTCATTATCTAGCGCGGTAAGTAAGAAGGGTTGGTTATTTAAGTATCGTTCTAAATCTAAGTTATAATCTAGATGAATGCTCGACTTTTGAGGGTCGTTTAGTTGGTAATCGAATAAACTGAAGTAAAATGACTGGATAACGGGCCAAATGGCAATCGCTAAGATTAAAATTAAAGAAGGGGCAACCAATAAATACCCAAGCCGTCTTTCTTTTTTCAATGAATCATTTAACGTCTTTTTTGCCACGAATAGTTCCTCCTTTATGCCAAAAGGGGATTTAGCCCCCAGGTTCCATAGATCGACCTGAAGGCTAAATCAGAGTGTAGAGACTTACTGCATGACAGCTTTTAGTTCTTCTTCCATGGCTGCTACAGCTTCTTCTGGTGTCAATTCACCAGCGATTGCTTTAGATACATTGATTTGAATGACTTCAGAAACCTCAGGATAGTTCGGTGCTACAGGGCGGGATACTGCACCTTCAAGAGCGTTCTGGAATCCTTCTTGTGTGAAGAATGGGTTCGCTTCTAGGATTTCTTCGTCTTCAAATAGAGCAGGAAGTGTCGGAGCTAGACCACCATGGATGGCAGAGATCTTCTGACCTTCAGGACCCGTCATGAATTTAACGAACTCCCAAGCCTCTTCTTTGTGCTCAGAATATTTGTTGATGGCAGACATCCAACCACCAAGGGCAGCTGCGCTTCCAGCATCACCTTCAGGTAGTGGAGCTACACCTACGTTACCAGCAATTTCAGACTGTTCTTCATCGTTCGCAAGGTTCCATTGGTAAGGCCAGTTACGAATGTATGGAGATTGACCTTCAATGAATGCCGTGTGAGATTCAACTTCTGTGAACGTGTTGATGTTTCCTGGTACAAAGTCAGAAGTCGCTACTTCTACAAGTTTAGAAATCCCTTTGATTGTTTCAGGACTGTTAACAGCTACATCACCGTTTTCATCAAGAATCGTTCCGCCGTAAGAAGCGATGAACTCAACAGCGTTACAGACAAGACCTTCATACTGCTTTGCTTGCATCAAGTAACCGAATTCTGTTCCACCTTCACCTTGAAGGGAAGAAGCAGAAGACATCAAATCGTCCCAAGTTTGTGGAACTTCGCCTTCACCGACTAGATCTGTACGATAGAAAAGCATTCCAGCATCGATGAATTTAGGCATCGCCCAAGTTTTTCCGTTGAATTGAGCAGCGGATAGAGCACCTTGGTTGTAATCGCTTGTTTCGATTCCGTCACGTTGTAGGAAACGATCCAATTCTAGAACGTATCCTGCTTGTGCGAATTCTGCAGGCCATACAACATCTAAGTCCATAACGTCGATCTCAGAAGACTCAGCGTTCAACATCGTTACGTAAGCATCGTGTTGCTGACCAGTATCGGACGGCATCTCACGGAATGTTACGTTAATGTTCGGGTGCGTGTCATTGAACTCTTGAATTAACATTTCAGAAGCCTTCGTAGAATCTTGTCCACGGGCATAAACGAGTTCAACCACTTCATCAGAGGATTCACCTTCACCAGCTGATTCACCAGTGTCACCGTCAGTTTCTTCTGTTCCTTCATCTGTTCCTCCATCGCCTTCACCAGACGTTCCATCATCGCCACCACTACAAGCAGCCAATGCTACAACGACCAACAACATTAGGGAAAGTAACCAATACTTTGCTTTCATTACATAACCTCCTGGTTTAATAAAGATTTATTCTACAGCGCGTAAGGGACCTCCGACAGTGGACTCACGAATGATGAGCTCCAATGGAAGTTCATAACGCTCTCTAATCAAGGGTTTCTGGTCATTAATCTTATCAACCAGCACGTGCACAGCCTTTTGAGCCATCTGTTCAATAGGTTGCTCAACCGTTGAAATCTTTGGTTCGGTAATCTTCGAGATGACTTGATTGTCGAAGCCGATGACGGATAATTCGTTCGGAATCGTCACGCCGTATTCTCGTGCTCCGGCAATGATTCCCGCTGCCACTTCATCACTTCCTGTAAAGACAGCTGTCGGCGGGTCTTTCATGGCATGAATTTGTTTGAATACTTCCATTCCATTCTCAATCGTATAGGCATTATAAAAACCGTACGCATCTTGAAAAGGGATTCCATGCTCAGCTAATGCTTTATCGAAACCGAGCTTTCGATGATTGGCGACCATGCTCTTATAGCCTCCAGAACAATAGGCGATTTTACGATGTCCTTGGCGTAAGAGATGTTTTGTCGCCATATAGCCGCCATGGATCTGGTCAAGTTTGATAATCGGAATATCAGCGGATTCGTCAAATTCGTTACACATGATCAAAGGGCCATAAGTTAAGTATTCAGAAATGGTGCTCCAGTCGTTCTCCAGTGAAGCCATAATAATGCCATCAACCTGCTTCGTTTTCAGAAGCTCAAGATGTCCAAGCTCCGTTTCTTGAGAGTACATCGTTTGGCAGATCAGTAACTGGTAACCGGACTGGTTGGCTGCTACTTCCATGGATTCCACGAGCTGGCCGAAGAATGGGTTCATCAATCTCGGTACAATCACAGCAATCATTTTTGTTTTCTTATTACGCAAACTTCGTGCCGATGAGTTCGGGACGTAGCCTAGCTTTTCCATCGCCTCGAATACTTTTTGTTTCTTTTCTTGAGAAACATGAGGGTAATGGTTGATGACGCGTGAGACTGTCGATTTTGATAATCCAGCCAGCTCGGCTACATCATCAATGGTGACCACTATCAAACCTCCTCTCTGTCAGATCCACTATTGAAATCGTTTTCAAAATTGATGAAATAAAAAAGTGCTAAACGCATTATGTGGAGTAAGTATGACTTTTGAAAACGTTTTCAATAACTTGAATAAAGTATATGTGATAATCGAATGAAATTCAATGGGATTTGTAAAAAATTCTGAAAATTATTTTCGGCATCTAGGACAATTGGCGTGGATTAAGGATTTAGCGTCTTTTCGAAAATGATCATATCTTGTCCTTGGATCCCATGTTCGAAAAAAGTTTCAGGATAGGAGAGGAAGAAATCCCTTTCTATAGATGAGAAGCGGAATCCGGCTTTTGATAGAAAGCGAGATTTTCTAAACTGGAATTCGATGTTCCTACAATCAACTGTTTATACCCACGACCTTTATAGTGGTCCACTAGCCATGCAATCGTTCTTTTTCCTAGACCTTGTCCTCTTACATCCTCACTTAGGGCGATATTTTTAATTTCAGCTATGCCGCCCTCTGGAAAGGTCATGAGACAAGCGCCTATTGTTGCATGATCGTAGATGAGTTCATACAGCTCCCCTTGATCATAATAAGACCTCACCACGTCTTCACTTTCATCAGCCATCAGTAAATAGTCGAGTAACGCTTCGTGGTTCTTGGTTCTTTGAATAAGAAAAGAATCTTTCATTGGTCCGCATACTCCTTTGAAAACGTTATTATATTTTTTGTGTTGTTATCCCGCCTTAACAGGCAGTAATACCCCTTCAGGATTTTAGGATGAACCGAAAAAGTTAAGATGGGGGTAAACTGCCTGTTAAGGTCCGATTGGTTCAACTTACAAGCAGTGGGGGATGAAGAACCCCACTGCTTGAAATTTCACTTTATGGTACCATAAACATAGAGGAATGATTTCTGAATGGAGACTCTTTTCAGAAAAAAGGAGCAGTGAAAAGATGGAACAACATGAGAAATTGTATGATCTTATCGGGGTAGGCGTAGGCCCTTTCAACTTGAGCCTTGCTGCGTTGCTAGATAAAGTAGAAGAGGTAGACAGTTTGTTTTTTGAACAAAACGAAGGATTCGATTGGCATCCTGGCATGTTGATTGAAGGAACGAAGATGCAGGTACCGTTCATCGCTGATCTTGTTACAATGGCTGATCCTACAAACAAATATAGTTTTCTTAACTATATTAGTAAAAACGAGCGAATGTATCAGTTTTACTTTTTGCAACGCTTGGATATCCCGCGCCGCGAGTACAATGATTATTGTCAGTGGGTCGCTGAACAATTAAATAGCTGTCAGTTCGGGAAGCGCGTCACCAATTTGCGTCACATCAAAGATAATCAGGAGTTTTATGAAGTGGAAGTGACGGATGTTGAATCAGGAGAACAAACGGTTTATCGAACGAAGCATTTGGTCATGGGCACAGGTAGTAAGCCCGTCATGCCGAAATCTTTCCAAGGATTCCCTGAAGAAGATGTCTTTCACACCGCAGACTTTCTACCTAACCAAGACCGCTGTCGTAAAGCCAAGTCTGTCACAGTTGTGGGGTCTGGACAAAGTGCGGCCGAAACTTTCCGGGAATTATTAAAAGAACAACGAGAATGTGGATTCCGATTAGACTGGATCACCAGGTCGCCCGGATTTGCTTCAATGGAGGAGTCGAAGCTGAGTCTGGAACATTTCTCCCCGGATTACGTGAATTACTTCTATCAACTTCCTCAAGAGCGTAAAGATGAAATATTCGCGACACAAGGCTTGTATTATAAAGGAATCAGCAATCATACGATCAATGACATCTACAACCTTCTATATGAGTATTCTGTCGGAGAGGAAGAATTGGACGTCGGTTTACAGGTGTTAAGTGAAGTGCGCGATTTGAAACAAAAAACAGATGGTCGCTACGAAATCGATTGCTACCATTGGCAAAAACACGAAGCGTTCACGCATGAAACGGATGTGGTCATTGCCGCAACGGGGTACAAACCTCATGTCCCTGATTTTGTCCACGAGCTCTCTGATTTCATCGAATGGGACGAGCAGGGCCGTTATAAGGTGACAGCTGATTATCGTCTGGAGAAGCAGGTTGATACGGAAGGTGAAATTTATGTGCACAGTGGCATTTCCCACACGCACGGAGTAGGTTCAACCAACTTAGGCTTATCTGTACACCGAAACAAAGTCATCATCAACCACCTGGTCGGACGTGACGTGTACCCAATGAATGAGAAAAGTATCTTCCAATCGTTTAACGTATAAGAGAGCAGCTTCGGCTGTTCTTTTTTTTATGTGCGGGATTCATTTGTCCGAATAGGCCGAGCAAATGTCCGATAAGGTGCATCATTTGTCCGAATAAGAAACAAATGTCCGATATCGTACGTCTCCTGTCCTAATAATCCAAACACGTGTCCGAAATACCTCAACTCTTGTCCGATTGGCTCCACTAGATGTCCGAAATAGAATCCAAGTTATTCACCAGGCCCTTATAAGAAAAATGTCGAAAATGTTCGAATAGATGACATATGTGTAAACATTGCCCGAAATCCATAGCTATTGGTTGACATCTACCAGCTGAGGGTTAATAATATTGTAAATATACAAGGTAAATTATAAATATACATAGAGGTGAATATAGATTGATAGCAGGAATTGTAGGCGCAACCGGATACGGTGGAATCGAGCTTTTTCGACTTCTCTCGAAACACCCACAAATAAACCAACTTAAACTTTATTCCTCTTCCCAAGCAGGTGTGGAGTTCGAAGCGATTTACCCCCAATTTGAATCACGTGAGAGGCACCCCCTTCATGAAGTAGATCCTGTAAAAATGAAAGAAGAGTGTGATGTTGTTTTTCTAGCGACACCAGCTGGCGTGTCCAGTCGGTTGACACCAGAATTACAAGACGGCAAAGCGAAAATCATCGACTTGTCCGGCGACCTCCGTTTGAAGAATTCCGCGGATTATTCGGCGTGGTATAAAAAAGATCCGGCACCAGAACCATCGTTAGAAAAAGCGGTGTATGGACTTCCGGAATGGAATAAAGAAGCGATTCGCTCAGCAGATGTCGTTTCGAATCCCGGCTGTTATCCGACGGCCACGCTGCTCGGTTTAGGCCCGGTCATGAGTGAGCAACTGGCTGATCCTGGTTCCATTATTGTAGACGCAAAATCTGGTGTTTCTGGAGCGGGGAAAAATCCCAATGCCTTGACCCATTTCGCACATGCGCAGGAGAACTTCCAAATCTACAAAGTGAATCAACACCAGCACATACCAGAAGTGGAACAGCAACTGATGCAGTGGAATGAGGAGACGACACCGATTACATTTTCAACCCATCTAGTTCCCATGACGCGAGGGATCATGGCGACGATCTACTTTACACTAAAAGAAGAGAAAAGTGCGGAAGAGCTACTCGCCTTGTACAAGGATGTCTATGCTGATCAGCCTTTTGTCCGTGTGAAAAGTGAGGGCCAATTCCCCTGCACGAAAGATGTCTATCAAACGAATTTCTGTGATATCGGTTTGACGGTCGATTCACGTACGAAGCGTGTGACCGTTGTATCGGTAATTGATAACTTGATGAAAGGAGCGGCGAGTCAAGCCGTTCAAAATATGAATCTAGTATTCCATTTGGATGAAGCAGCGGGTCTACCTCAATTCCCAGTTTATCCTTAATACAGAAAGGGAGCGTTAATTTGGTTCAAACAGTGAAGCAATTTCAGGTTGATAAAGTGGATGGAGGAACAATCTTAACACCTGGAGGATACCAAGCTGGAGGTTTTCATAGCGGATTGCGCTACAAGAAACGGGACTTCGGATTATTGATGAGCGACGTGCCTGCCTCTGTTGCGGCGGTTTATACACAGAGTCATTTTCAAGCACCTCCGCTTAAAGTCACACAGGAAAGCATCGAAGAGAGTGGAAAGATTCAGAGCGTTGTCATCAATAGCGCGGTTGCGAATGCTTGTACCGGAAAGCAAGGACTTGAAAATGCCTATCAAATGCGAAAGATGATTGCGGATCGCTTTCAGATTCAAGAGTCTTATGTAGCGGTGGCGTCAACGGGCGTCATTGGTGAACAGCTTCCTATGGACAAGATTACGTATGGTTGTGAACACGTAGAGATTACCAATGAAGATGCCCCATACTTCCAAGAGGCGATCTTGACGACGGACACGTGTCAAAAAAGTACGTGTTACCAATTGCAGATCGATGGTCAAACGGTAACGATCGGCGGAGCGGCAAAAGGGTCAGGGATGATCCATCCCAATATGGCGACGATGCTCGGTTTCATTACGACCGATGCTGCTATAGAGTCGGATGTTTTACAAAAGGCGCTCAGCCAGTCGATTGAACGTTCTTTCAATCAAATTACGGTTGATGGAGAAACGTCTACGAATGACATGGTGCTTGCGATGGCTAACGGCAAGGCCGGTCATGACACGCTTACAGAAGATCATAGTGATTGGGAAGCATTCCGGCACGGCTTGCAGCTCGTTTGCGAAGACTTAGCGAAGCAGATCGCTCGTGACGGCGAAGGCGCAACGAAATTGATCGAAGTGAACGTGTCGGGCGCACAAACCAATGACGATGCTCGTGTAATTGCAAAGAAAGTCGTAGGATCGAGTCTAGTGAAAACAGCGGTGTACGGTCATGATGCAAACTGGGGCCGGATTGTTGGAGCTATTGGGCACAGTGAAGCACATGTGAATCCAGAAGCCTGCGATATTTACATCGAAGACCAACTCGTTTTTAGTGATGGGACGCCTTGTGCCTTTTCAGAAGAGCAGGCAACAGAAGATATGAGCAATGATAAAGTGGTCATTGAAATCCGTCTGCACGAAGGGGACGGAGAAGGAACGGCTTGGGGGTGCGATTTGACTTATGACTATGTCAAAATCAATGCCAGTTACCGAACATAAGGACAAGCCTGTCGTCGTCATCAAATTAGGGGGGAGTATGCTGGACCAGCTCACCGGTGATTTCTATGATAGTTTCAAGGAATTGATTGATCACTATCATTGCATCATCGTTCATGGAGGTGGACCAGCGATCTCAAGACTGCTGGATCGTTTACGTATTGAAGGCGTTTTTTATGACGGCTTACGAAAAACGACGGCCGAAACGCTGGAAGTAGTCGAGATGACACTGGGCGGAACAGTAAATGGGCACATTACTTCCAAACTATCAGAGCGGGGATTACTTCCTCTAGGTATAAAAGGTTCGGATGCGGGATTGTTGAAGGCGACCATCATCGACCAAGAACGTCTCGGTTATGTCGGTGAAGTGAGTCATGTGCAGCCTGATGTCATCCATCATTGCCTTCAGGCAGGCTACACACCTGTCATAGCCCCTTTAGGAAAGACGGAAAGTGGGCAGACGGTGAATATCAATGCGGATGTCTCCGCCGCTGCCATTGCCAAAGCGATAGGTGCGGAAAAACTATTATTTGTCACGGATGTACCCGGCATTCTAAGGCAAGGAGAGTTGATCGAAGAGACGACGCCTGAAGAAATAGCGTCCTTGATTGAACGAGGGTGGATTTACGGTGGGATGATCCCCAAAGTACAATCCGCCACTCAAGCGCTCTCAGAGCGTCTGGAAGAAGTCATGATTGTAAGTGGAGACAGGCCGCTGATCAAAGACCAGCAAATGGTTGGAACGACAATCCGGATGAAGCGAAAGGAAGGTGTGGAATGAGTTTATTCCCAACATACAACCGATTCCCGCTAACGATTGTATCCGGCTCCGGAACGAAGGTGCAGGACAATCAAGGGAAAGAGTATTTAGATTTTGTTTCAGGCATTGCGGTCTGTAACTTGGGCCATAGACCTCCTGAAGTACAGGCAGCCTTGCAGAAGCAATTAGACGAGGTGTGGCATGTTTCGAACTTGTATCAAATTCCGCAGCAAGAGAAAGCGGCGGAGTTGTTGACCGAAGCCACCAACTTAGACCATGTGTTTTTCTGCAATAGCGGAGCCGAAGCGAATGAAGCGGCGATTAAACTCGCCCGTAAACATACACAGAAAGAGAAAATCGTAACCTTCAAGCAATCCTTCCACGGGCGTACTTTTGCTACCATGAGTGCGACAGGACAGGAAAAAATCCATGAAGGCTATGGCTCCTTGTTGCCGACTTTCGACTACCTTCCGTTTAACGACGTTGAGGCGGTCAATGGACTAGAAGGAGACGATGTCGCCGCGATTATGGTCGAAGTGATCCAAGGAGAAGGTGGTGTCGTACCGGGAACAGAGGCTTTCCTTCAGTCCGTTGAACAGAAATGTAAGGAGCTTGGGGCCTTGCTGATCATTGATGAAGTACAAACAGGGATCGGGCGGACAGGCGCACCTTTTGCACACCAATTATTCGGCCTTGATCCGGATATCGTAACATCAGCGAAAGGACTCGGAAGCGGGTTTCCTGTCGGGGCTATGCTAGGTAAAGCCTCACTAGTCGACTCTTTCCAAGCAGGAGCTCACGGTTCGACGTTTGGTGGTAATCCACTGGCATCTGCAGCCGTTTGTGCTACGGTAGAGACTATTTTTAACCCATCCTTTTTAGAAGAGGTCCAGGCTAAAGGGCAATTCTTTATGCAAAAACTGGAACAATCCGTTCTTCCACTGCCAATGGTCCGTGAGATACGTGGAAAAGGGTTGATGATAGGAATGCAGATTGATGGACAAGCGATTGATCTTGTTCATAGGTTAAGAGAACAGGGCTTACTGACTGTTGTCGCCGGTCCACACGTCCTTCGCCTATTGCCCCCTTTGACGGCAAGTTATGGGGAAATCGAGAAAGCCGTCGTGTTGATCGAACAAGTGCTGCAAGAACAAGAACGTCTCCAAAATGTATAAAACGGTATAAATCTAAAGCGGGGAAAACTAATGTTTGTTTTCCACCGCTTTTTTCTTTCAAAGCATTGTATAAAAATTCATTATATATTATAATTATTCAAACATTGAGGTGGTGGTAGAGTGAAAGGTTATCTTTTATTACAAGATGGTCAATGGTTCGAAGGAGAAGCTTCCGAACAGTGGAAAACTCCGGCACAAGGTGAAATTGTCTTTTTTACAGGGATGACAGGATACCAAGAAGTATTGACGGATCCTTCCTATAAAGATCAAATTGTCGTGTTCACGTATCCGCTGATCGGGAATTACGGAGTGAATGAAAGAGATTCAGAGAGTAGTAATATCCAAGTGAGTGGCGTCGTGATGTTCCATTGTGCCGATGCGGCCTCTCATTATGAATCGACAAGTTCACTCGGTGCGTATTTAGAGAAAAACGGGGTTCCGTTTTTGACGGGAGTGGACACAAGACAAATCACCAAGACGATTCGAACGGACGGTTCAAAGCAAGCACTGCTTACACAACAGAAAACAGGCGTTTTGCAAACGAGTGATAAGAAGCAGATCTTTGAGACGCAGTCTGAGCAGATCGCAACGTTCGGTGAAGGGTCTATGCATATTTTACTTATAGACTTCGGTTGGAAGAAATCGATTGTCAGTTCCTTGATTGCACGAGGGATGAAAGTGACGGTCGTTCCTTTTACCAAGGTAGACCAAGTGTCGAAGCAATCGTTTGATGGGGTTGTGTTATCGAATGGACCTGGGGACCCGAAAGATTCGCTCTCTTTACTTCCAGAACTGAAAAAACAAATCGAGTCGAGTCCGACTTTCGGAATTTGCATGGGGCATCAAGTGATTGCGCTCGCTTTCGGGGCAAACACGAAGAAACTGCCGTTCGGTCATCGTGGGGCGAACCATCCGGTGAAAGATAGGCAGACGGGAAAAGTGTTCATGTCTTCGCAAAATCACAGTTATGTCGTTGACGAGACAAGTCTTGAACAGACGCCGCTTGAAACGCGTTTCTATAACGTGAATGATGGTTCCGTGGAAGGTTTGACACATAAGGATAAGCCGGTTTTATCTGTCCAGTTTCATCCTGAAGCACACCCGGGACCAGCGGATGCAGAATGGTTGTTTGATGAATTTTTAACGATAGTACGTAATAAGAAAGGAGAGAAGGTTTATGTCTAAGACGGTGCTCGTCATTGGGTCCGGTCCGATTGTCATCGGGCAAGCGGCTGAGTTCGATTATTCTGGTACACAAGGGTGTTTGGCGGTTCGAGAGGAAGGTTACAAGGCGGTTCTCGTTAATCCGAACCCTGCGACGATCATGACCGATTACACCATTGCTGATGCCGTCTATTGTGAACCTTTAACCGTTCAAAGCATCATCGCCATAATCGAGAAAGAAAAGCCGGATGCGCTCCTTGCCGGTCTAGGCGGTCAAACCGCTCTGAACTTAGCCGTCGAATTAGAGAAAGAAGGCGTGTTGGAGCGTTACCAAGTAGAATTACTGGGTACGAGTGTCGCCTCGATTCAACAAGGGGAAGACCGTGAATTATTCCGTGAATTGATGGAGTCGCTCGGTCAACCGATCTCCGAAAGTCAGGTGGTTTCTAAAGTAGAGGAAGCCATCGAATTTGCCACTAAGGTAGGGTTTCCAGTCATTAGTCGTCCTGCTTATACGTTAGGGGGACGTGGTGGCGGAATTGCGAGCGATCCGGAAAGTCTTAAAGAACTGATTGAAAATGGGCTTAAAGCGAGTCCGATTCAACAAGTCATCATGGAGAAAAGCATTGCCGGTTTTAAAGAAGTGGAGTACGAAATCATGCGTGACCAAAATGGAACGTGTATTTCTGTTTGCAACATGGAGAACTTTGATCCTGTGGGAGTACATACAGGGGACTCGATCGTGGTCGCTCCGTCTCAAACACTGACAGACACAGAGTATCAAATGCTGCGAACGGCTGCGTGCACCATCGTTTCTGCACTGGATGTGATTGGTGGCTGTAACGTGCAATTTGCGCTGGATCCTTATAGCAAAGATTACTATGTCATTGAAGTGAATCCGCGAGTCAGTCGTTCATCTGCATTAGCTTCTAAGGCAACCGGTTACCCGATCGCCAAGATGGCAACAAAAATCGCGCTCGGTTATCCGCTTGATGAATTGATAAATCCGTTGACGGGAGATACCTATGCCAGTTTCGAACCAGCACTCGATTACGTTGTCGTCAAATTCCCGCGTTGGCCATTTGATAAATTCCCAGAAGCGGACCGTACACTCGGGACAAAAATGAAAGCAACAGGCGAAGTGATGGCGATCGATCGTACGCTGGAAGCCGCTTTCCAAAAAGCGATCCAGTCGATTGATACAGCCGTTCCTTTTATAGAAGATATCGAAAAAGAAATGACGGCTCCCACTGACCTGAGGTTCTTTGCCATTTTACAAGCGATGAGACTGCAGGCTTCGGTCGATTGGATTCATGAAAAAACGCAGATCGATCGCTTTTTCTTGCAATCTCTAAAGCAAATGGTCGACCTCGAATCCAAGTTGCAGGCGCATACAATTTCCAGCTTGCCTCATTCATTGTTAAAAACGGCGAAATGGTTTGGATTCTCTGATCAGCAAATTGCCCAGCATACGAAAGCATCTGAAGCAGAAGTGCGTGGATTAAGGGAACGTTCCCATATTGTGCCGAGCTACAAGATGGTTGATACGTGTGCTGCCGAGTTTGAAGCACAAACGAATTATGTCTACCGCACGTATGCAGGCGTGAATGAGATTGAACCACTGCAAGCCGAGAAGAAAGCGCTCATCATTGGATCAGGGCCGATTCGGATCGGGCAGGGTGTGGAGTTTGATTATAGTGCTGTCAAAGCAATCGATAGCTTGAAAGCGCTCGGTTGGACGACGATTATGCTGAATAATAACCCTGAAACGGTGAGTACGGATTATGAGACGGCTGATCGCCTTTATTTCGAACCGATTACTACAGAAGTCATAGCCGGTATTGTGGAGCATGAAAGTGTAGATCTCGTCTTTACGGCCTTTGGTGGTCAGACGGCCATCAATTTAGCGGAAGACTTGGAGCATGCTGGTCTACCGGTTGCGGGAGTAAGTACAGATGTGCTGGACGCTTTAGAAGATCGTGACCGTTTTTATGAAGCGCTCGATCAGCTTCAAGTTCCGCGTGTCGCAGGACAGACGTGTTACAGCCAGCAGGAAGCCCTTCAAGTTGCAGATCAGTATGAGTACCCTTTACTTTGTCGTCCGTCCTATGTAATTGGCGGACAGGGCATAATGAAAGTCCAAAATAAACAAGAGTTGAAGGAAGCCCTTGCTAAGACGAATAAACGTCATTACCCGGTTATTCTGGATCCATTTGTCGTTGGAAAAGAAATCGAAATCGACCTTGTCGGTGATGGAAAAGATGTGTTCATTCCAGGGATGATGGAACATATCGAGCCGGCCGGTGTTCACTCAGGTGATAGCATGTCCGTCTTTCCAGCTTCATTACCGCAAGCGATTAAAGAAAAGGTAAGGCACTATAGTCAACAAATCGTCGAGTACTTTACGTATAAAGGAATCATGAATATTCAATTTTTGTGGCAGGAGGAAGAGGTATTTGTCCTTGAAGTGAACCCTCGTGCCAGTCGTACCGTGCCGATTGTCAGTAAAGTATCCGGTCATTCATTGGTCGATCTAGCGGTTCGCGTGATGGCGGATAGCCAAGATGTAAAGCAGATTCCATTTGTCGAGATGCCTTATGTCGCCGTGAAATATCCATTGTTTTCTTCTCATGCGATGCCGGAACTTGACCATATCCTAGGTGCGAATATGAAATCTACGGGAGAAGGCATGTGCTTAGGGCACTCTGTAGGTGAGGCTTTGGCGAAAGTATTCTCTCATCTGCCAGACCTACGTCAAGAACCGGAAGCTTGCTTCATCGACTCTGATGATGTAGATGAGTCACTGGCCACTTCCCTGTCATTTGATGAATGGGTTCAAACGAAAGAAGCCGCTGTCTACGTAAATGACAAGTCAGGGGAAGTCGCAAAAGGAAGAAGAATTCAGGCTTTAAAATATGGAATATCTGTATTTAGCGAACCTTCTACATTCAAGGCTTATGTTGATTCATTCCCTTACAAAAACACAGAGCCGATTGCGTTACCGAAAATGAACCAAGGAGTGCAAAGTATATGAATTTGATGGAACAAATGGCATCGACCACAAACTTCAAAGGACGTAACTTACTTCATTGGCTGGATTATTCCCAAGCCGAAGTTTCGGAACTGTTAGCTCAAGCCCAATATGTGAAAGAGAACCCCCATTCTAAAGTGTTGAGCGGCAAGACTCTTGGGATGATTTTCGAAAAATCTTCAACGCGTACACGTGTCTCATTCGAAGTCGGCATGGTGCAAATGGGCGGACATGCGTTGTATTTGAATACAGACGACATTCAAGTCGGTCGAGGAGAATCATTAGCGGATACAGCCAAAGTGCTTTCAGGCTATGTGGATGCCATCATGTATCGTACGACATCCCACCAGAAGTTAGAGGAGTTAGCCGAACATGCAACCATACCCGTCATTAATGGACTGTGCGATGTGTATCACCCCTGCCAGGCGTTAGCCGATATTTTCACGATGCTTGAGTGGAAGGGGCGTCTATGTGGACTCAAGGTCGTCTACATCGGCGATGGAAATAACGTCGCGCACTCTTTGATGATTTTGAGTGCGATGATGGGGATGGAAGTCGTCGTCGTGACGCCAGAAGGCTATGAACCAGATTCAGATGTCGTTGCCCAGTCGCAAGCTGTTGCTGAGAAGTATCAAGGGTCTGTAACGATTTCCCACGATCCTGAAGAAGCCGTTTCAGGAGCGGATGTCATTTACACAGATGTATGGGCATCCATGGGGCAAGAAGAGGAACAAGAGACGAGAATGAAGGATTTCCAAGGATACCAAGTCAATCAATCTCTTTTGGAAAAAGCAAAGCAGGACGTCCTGTTTCTCCATTGCCTTCCCGCTCATAGAGAAGAAGAGGTGACAGCGGAAGTCATAGACGGTCCTCATTCAGCTGTTTTCCAGCAAGCGGAAAATCGTATGCATGTCCAGAAGGCGGTATTACAGGCTTTGATCGGGTACCGTTAAAAAAAGTAGCATAAACGTTAGGGAGCGTGAAGTAGGATAGTAGGGATGCTTGCTCTGAAAAAGAATATCGAACGCCTTCTTATTTTGTCGAAGGAGTAAAAAAGACAAGGGATCTGTCAATTGGTGTGGAAATGGTTAGGGAGAGCTGAACAAATAATAAAGGAGTGGCCCTTACATGAGTGAACAAATCTCAACGGCTGTCCAACCGGAGGTCGTCAAGAAATCGAACTTCAAAGTCGTCGGTACGTACTGCCAAACGATGATGGATGAGAGGCATGTGAAGATTCCAAGGCTGATGGAGAAATTTCATACATCCAAGCTTCATAAGGTGAAGAATCGGATTCATTCCCCTCGTTCGATCGGAATGTTCGTCGATCCTCCCAACTGGAATGAAGAAACCGACACGTTTTATTGGATGGCTGCTGTTGAAGTGGATAGCTATGAGAAGGTCCCGCCCGATATGATTACGAAAACGATCCCATCCCACGACTATGCCGTGTTGGATTATGATCCCGATGTCCATGATTTCAATCCCTATCCTTACTTATTCGAGTGGATTCAGGAGAAAGGATATGAGCTGATTGAAGGGTTCGGATTCGAGGTGTACCACCCTTACACAGGCGCGAACACGAAATATACGCTGTATTTACCGATTAAGAAATGATGCTACAGAAAAACGTCCGGACTCTCTCCCGGACGTTTTTCTTTGTTTACGTTTCGCTCATGCTCAAAAAGGAAGATACTATTCCGGACATTTATCCGAGCAATTCGGACGAGAGGTGCACGATATCGGACAACTATTCGGTTAATCCGGACAAGAGACTTACTATTTCGGACATTCACTTCCGATTCGGACAAATGATGCACGATATCGGACAACTGCTCGGACTATTCGGACAAAGGCCACGCTTTTCCGGACACCCACGCTATATTTATAAAAAAGATATGCCGAAGTAGAGTGCTGCAGCTATACCGGCGGCGATCAGGGCCGGTTTCAGCTTGAATTTTGCATACTGGACCGCATTCAAATTCAAAATCCCGGCCGTCGTATTCGTATCATCACTGAGCGGAGAGGAAAAAGCACCGAACGTACCACTTGCAAAGACAGCGCCGATGACGATGGGTAACGAGCTCCCGGCCACCGTTGCAATCGATACACCGACAGGCATCAGAATACCCCAAGTTCCCCAGGAAGACCCTATGAAATAAGATAGGGCACAGCCGACCACGAAAATGACGACAGCGACAAATCCAGGAGGTACCCAATCAAAGGAGGAGGAGATCGTTGTCGCAAATTCCAATGCCTCCGACCCCTTACTCAATCCCCACACAGTCGCTAGAAGGAGAATGACGCCCATCATCTCATTACCACCAACAATTAAAGCATCCATTGTCTTTTTCAACGGTTCTTTCATGATCGTTAAATAGATGACAAAGCCGATCAGCGTCAACATGACGCCGAGTACCATCGCATCAAGTACATTAGGGTTGATCAGAGCTTGGAAGCCTTCTTCCCCGTTTTGCACCCCTACTTGATACATAAGGAAGAATGTGAGCACGATGACGCTGGCTAAGGGAATGATCAGCCGCCAAGGTTTAGCGGGTAAGTCTTTAGTGACCGCTGGGTGGCAATCCTCCCACTGATCATCTTCTTGATCAGGTTGGTCTTCTTGAACATCTGTAGCTGGCTTTTTATTGCGGTGAAAAAAGCTGAGATAAAAGCCGATGACCAACATAGAAAAAGCAAAGAAATTGAAGGGGATGCTTTGAATATACAAGGAATACGAATCCCCACTCGTGTTGGCCTGCTTCAACGACAGGTCAATGACGGATGTCATATAGCCGACAAAAGCTGTAGCCACAGGAATAAGCACGACGAGAGGAGAGGCGGTCGTTTCAATAACGAACCCTAGCTCTTGTTTTGTCATAGGAATCTTTTTTCTCATCGCTTTCATGACAGGTCCGATGGTGACGATGCGGAAACTAGGAGCGCTGAAGGTTCCGACCGAGGAGAGCCAAGTGAGGATGAAAGCCCCGCGCTTATGATCAATGCGTTCCGTCGCAGCTTGTACAAACCCTTTAATTCCACCAGACATTTTTACAATTCCGATTAAAGCAGAGAAAGCATAAAGGAACACGATGATCTTCAAGTTGTTTTCGTCCATCAACCCTTCATAAATAAAAGAAAAAGCAGTCATCATTCCACCTAGCCAATGAGGGTCGACCAAATATCCCGATACAATGACCGCCAATAAAAGACTCGGAATGACCTGCTTCGTCCAGATTGCTACAATAATGACGACGACAAAGGGAATCACTGATAACCATTCCACGAGAAAGCCCCCTTTCTGTTACACTTCATATAGGTTGTGAATAGGCGATTCAATTTATTCATCACTTTGTAAACAAGGAATTCAGGGAATAATAGCGAATAATACAGAAGAGATAATGATTAGGGGGGAGAACCATGTCCTTTTTAGAAAAAAGCATTATGATCAAGAAACCGATTGAAGATGTGTTTCAAGCGGCAACCGATTTTTCGAACAGTCCTGAAATCATGGATGCGGTCGTAGGCGTTGAGCTGCTGACAGAAGGGCCTGTACGAGAAGGCTATGAGTTTAAAGAAACGAGAGAAATACGTGGACGTAAAGTGTCATCAAAAATCGTCGTGACTGATTTCGAAAAAGATAAATCCTATTCTGTCAGAAGTGTTCAACAAGGTCTTGATTTGCGTTATCATTACACATTTACCCAGACGACAGAGGGGACACGTGTCGACTTTAAAGGGGATCTATTCACCGAGGGGTTAAGAAACAAGTTGGCACAGCCTCTTATTAAAAAAATTATTAAAAAGGAAGATCAGGACCATTTGAAGCATTTGAAAAACTATATCGAATCCATGAATTAATGGTGCTATAATAGTAATAAGCTATGGATTATTTAAGGCCTCTTCTGATAGAGGTCTTTTTTTCATTCATGTGAAATGATCGAAACGTTAGATCAACTAGTCATAATGATTTAGATTGGGTAAGAAAAGGAATACTAACTATATAAAAAAGGATGAAGAATAGATGATGAATAAAGAAGGATTCCCACAATGGCCTTCGTTTATCGAAGACGCATGGAAAGCATCAGGATTCGAGTCATGGACAACGGTACAAGAAAAAGCCATCCCGTTTATTCATAACGGAGAAGACGTGTTGGCTGAAGCCCCTACAGGCAGTGGGAAAACGCTCGCGTATCTCTTACCGCTTCTAGAGAAAGTCGACCCGAATGTGAAGCGCACCCAAGTCATGATCTTAGCTTCTTCTCATGAACTAGTTATGCAAATTCACCAAGAAGTACAAGAGTGGACGAAAGGAAGCGGCATTGTCAGTACCCCTTTGATTGGCGGAGCGAACATTAAGCGCCAGATTGATAAGTTGAAGAAGAAGCCTGCCGTCATTGTCGGGACACCAGGCCGTATTCACGAACTGATGAACCAGAAAAAAGTAAAAGCGCATGAAATTAAAACGATCGTAATGGACGAAGCTGACCAACTGCTTGTGCCTGAGCATATGCCTACGGTAGAAAGCATTCTGAAGGCGATGCAGCAAGAAGACCGCCAAGTGCTGCTATTCTCAGCTACTCTGCCAGAAGAAGTGATTGAAGTAGCTCAAGATTTCATGGACGAAGAAGCAGAAGTGATTCAAATCGAAACAGAAGCGAAGAAACCGAATGTTGATCACGTGTATGTGACTTGCGCAGATCGAGAGAAAGTAGATGTGCTGAGAAAGCTTGCTCATATGAACGGGTTCAAAGGACTTGCCTTTATGCAGGATATCGCTAAGCTGAATGTATTTGCAGAGAAGCTCACGTATCGCAACCTAGATTTAGGGCTGCTTCATAGTGATGCAAAGAAAGAGCAACGGGCGAAAGCGATAAGAGAATTCCGAACAGGCGAATACGACCTGCTATTAGCCACTGATGTCGCTGCTCGCGGGCTTGATATTCTAGATATCACGTATATTGTGAACTTGGATGTACCGAAAGAGTTGTCTTCCTACATCCACCGATCAGGCCGAACGGCTAGGATCGGTGCTGAAGATGGCGTCGTAGTCTCTTTAGTCAATCCTGTAGAAGAAAAGCGTTTGAAGAAGTACGCACGTGACCTGGACATCCCGCTTGTGAAGAAAGAGGTCTTCAAAGGAAAACTGGTCGACGCTAAATAGGTCGAATCGGTCGTGATAAGGAGTGGCAAAGATAATGAAAAAATGGATTGTCGTTTTCGTTGCTGTCTTGTTGTTGTTATCTTTTGCTGGTCCCACTTCTCCTGTGAATGGTTGGAAAATCAATGCTGAGACCATAGGATCCGTTGAGAATGCGGCTCAAAATGTATCATCTTGGATCAAAAATCAAGACCTTTCTCAAGAGTTTGATGAGCTCTTCATGCAAATCAAAGATTTCCTCCAAGCACTTGAACAGTTTAATGAGCTGGAAAATGAACAGGGGACGCCTGCAGAAATTCCATCACTTGATGATGCGAAAGAGGAAAGTGACGCTCAGGTTTCGGAGTATGAAAGCCGGGTGGTTGAACTTGTAAATGTGGAGCGTACGAGCAGGGAACTGTCTCCTTTACAACCCCACAAACGATTGAGTGATTTAGCCGAGGTGAAATCTCAAGATATGGCTGACAAAAACTACTTCAGCCATACCTCTCCGACATATGGTTCGCCGTTTGACATGATGAATGAATTTGATTTCACTTATCGTGCAGCTGGGGAGAACATTGCCGCTGGACAACGGACACCTGAGGAAGTAGTAGAGGGATGGATGAATAGTGAAGGGCACCGTAAAAATATACTGAATGAGCAATTCACGCATATAGGAGTGGGGTATGTAGAAGGTGGTTCGTATCGAACATACTGGACACAGCTTTTCATGACGCCTCGCTAATCCCAAACGGTCTTCCTGAATAGGGAGGCCGTTTTATTTGTTTTCTTTGATTGGATGAACGTAACCTTTGACGGATATCCGGTCTGTATGGGACTCCGACTTTGACCAAGTCACCATCATATAAAGAAGGGTTAATAGCATGGCTAGTAGCCCGCTGATCATAAAACCGAGGGTTGGTTTAGCCTGGTAAAAATAAAAGGTAATTTGATGGTAAATGAAGAATAATATAGAAGTAAGCGTGAAATAGGCAAATCGATTCATGTGAGTTTTTGTCTTCGTAAACGAACAATGTAGAAGTAGCGGTGCCCAGTAAATAAGGGAGCAAATACTAAGAAAACAAAGATGGGCGAAGAATCCATACGGTATCATCAAAGAAACTTCGTAGCTGACAAGTGTACCGATAAAGAATAGAGCGGCGCTTGGAATGATGAGTTGGCTGGTGTGGACGATCCATCGATAGCTTTTTCGAAACCATAGGTGCCGGTGGTTGGCATGCAAAATCAATAACGGAGCAATAAAGAATGCAATGGCGCTTCTCGTAACGGTTTCCATTGTGGCATATCCAGCGAGATATAAAAGAAGGAACGCAGAAAGCATACAACAGGAGAAACCTCCTATGATTTTTTGTACAGACACCTATGATCATCTCCTATATTCTTTGTTTTAAATTTCCCCCACAGAAAGAAAATAAACGCTCTTCATTTTTTGAGTTTTTATCATCGACGCCCATTGTTTATGTAAAGAATCATTTAATTTATAAAATTAAGTTTATTTTATAGGTTAAATGGATTATGAAGTGATATAATTGTGTGGATTGTACAAGTCGGAATACATAAAAGTTTAACAAAGAAAGAAGTGGCGAAACGATGCAAGGGATTGCCCAATTATTAAACCATACCTCTTTTCTTGAACAATGGCTGCATTCAATGAATGTAGCGATAGCCGTCATCGAACAGAACAATGATTTATACACGTACACATATATGAATGAAGAGATGAGGAAATCGTTTGGAGAGTGTATTGGGAAAACGATCGAGGCTGTTCATACAAAAGAGGAAGTGGGAGTGTTGGCTCGCTCTCTTAAACTCGCAGGTTCTGGGGAGGGTTTTTCTCGTGCGGAACGAGTGACTGTTCAATCGATTCCCTCTACGAATTCTTATATTTTAGAGTGGAAGAAAGAAAGTGTAGAGAATAACTATAAATCGATGGTGGAAGAATCCCCGAATTCTATTATAGTTCATGATTGTCATAATCACCTTATTTATGCTAATCATTCTGGTGTGGAGTTATTGGGCGCAAATCATCTTTCAGAGCTTCTAGGGAGAGATGTTAGTACTTTTATTCAAAATGAGCCAAGGGTTGATATACGCAACCGACTCAATAAGGTGTTAGGTGGAGAACCTGGATCAGTATTGCTTGAAAGAACGATTAAGAGAATAGATGGACGATCAATCGAAATCGAAATGTCAGGATCGAGGGTGGAGTTTAATGGTGCACCTGCTGTTCAAACGCTTTGCCGCAACATCAGTGAACGGCGAAGAAAGCAATCCCGATTAGAAGAGATGGCCTACTATGATCAGCTGACGCAAGTATCGAACCGTAGATACTTCTTTAACCAGCTGCAAGTGGAATTAGAGGAAGTAGACGAAAATGAGTCGATCCTTTCCCTTCTGTTCATTGACCTGGATAACTTTAAAGATATCAATGATCAGTACGGGCACCAGGTGGGAGACGATGTTCTTGTCATATTCACGAAGCGAGTGAAGCAGATGCTTCGTGATACCGATACGTTCTCAAGGCTCGGGGGAGACGAGTTTGTGGTGTTGCTGACGAATTTACAGTCCTCCTCAGACCCTGAGCAAGTTGCTGAAAGAATGATTGAACGGGTTACACAACCAATCGTAATCGATGAAAAGGAATTGCACATCAGTGTATCAATCGGCATTTCGATTTACCCCGATCATGGAACAACGAGAGAGGGTCTTCTCACCAAAGCAGACCAGGCCTTATATGAAGCGAAAAACAACGGCCGGAAGTGTGTAGAAGTTTATAAACACGTCTAGTTCATACACAACTACAGAAGAGCAAGGCAGGCTCCCATGCCACCTTGCTCTTCTTCTATTTTCTGCTTGGAACTACTAGGTCCTCTACGTAAGTAATAGAAGGATGTGGTGGGAAATGACTCGCTTTCCGCAGGCATGTGCTGAGCTTTCTCAGGCTTCGACTTGCGGAATCTCACCTATCATGTACATCCCACAGGACTCTCACCATTTCCCGCCCCTTCTTGCTTTTATATAAAAAACGGCAACATCAGATTAACTTATTCAGTAGTTTAGAGGCATCAATCACGTTGGGATCGATCTTCTTCTCGTCGATAGGGGTGGTTTTGAAACAGCGAGACTCCCGCGGGAGAAGGACTCAGGCGTGACCCCACAGGTCGTGTAAACGACCGAGGAGGCTTGCCGGTTCCCCCGCAGGAAAGCGAGTTGTTTCAAAACCACCCCTGCTCTTCATGTAGTAACGAACCCTAAGCACCTCGAAATCATGCGGAACGTCCATCTTTCTGAATGGAACGTCTTTTTGGTATAGTTTACAGTAGATACCAAGAAAGGACGTGGATCATGGAAATCAAGGAAATACATCAGTGGGACGGGACGACTATTAAAGAAAAAATAGATTGTGGAGAGCTACAAGCGGAAGACGTCATCGCTCACTACCAATCCGTTATCGATCGCAAGAATCCTGATTTGAATGCCGTTGTACATAAAACCTATGAAGAAGCAGCGGTTGTGGACAAAGATTCGCCTTTATCGGGGCTTCCTTTTCTAATCAAAGACTTGAATGCGATGGAAGGTTATCCCCTTTCATTCGGCTCAAAGATCATGGAAGGGTTCAAGGCTTCAGCGGATGATGTCATTGTTAAGCGCTATAAAGAAGCGGGGCTCACCATTTTAGGCAAAAGCAATACACCAGAGTTCGGCTTCACTCCGGCTACTGAATCGAACTACTTGGGCTATACGAAGAATCCGTGGAATCCGCATTATTCTCCAGGTGGGTCAAGTGGGGGAGCGGCTGCAGCGGTTGCATCGGGGATGGTCCCATTTGCTCATGGTAGCGATGGAGGTGGGTCGATTCGAATCCCAGCGTCAAATTGTGGCGTCTTCGGAATGAAGCCGACTCGTGGTCGAACACCGTTTTCTATGCGACTCAATAGTTTTGCGGCCAGTCACGCGATCACACGCTCGGTCAGAGATAGCGCGTGGTTGCTGGATGTTTTAGAAGGTCCTCAACTGGGGGATTTCTATGCAACACCAACAAAAGGCAAACCGTTTGCTGAAGTGGTGAAAGAAGAAGTGGAGACGTTGAACATCGGGTACTTGGCTGATTTTGGTGAATTGATGGACATTGATCCTGATGTGCAAAAAGCGATTGAAGAGACGGCTGAATTATTGGAATCCTTGGGGCACAACGTGACGGTTGCCTTTCCTGATTTTGATATCCACCGCTATATGGATGCATTTGTGACAGTTTGGGTTGTCGGCGGAGCGCTTGCGGTTCAAGAAGCGGCAAGCCTGAATGGTCAAGAAGTCACCACAGCAAATGTCGAGACTATGCTATCTACCCTAGTGGAAAAAGGACGAGGCTACTCCGCGATGGAATATGAAGAGGCGCGTAATTTCTTAGCGTCAGAAAGTCTCAAGATTCACCAGTTTTTCGAAACGTATGATGTACTGCTTCATCCGGTTACGATGAAAAAAGCTCTACCACTAGGTTGTTATGACGGCGAGAAAAATACGATTGATGAAATCCTGGCTGTCTCAGCCAAATATGCTCACCTTTCTCCTATTGCCAATGTCACTGGTCAACCGGCTATGAGCGTGCCTCTTTATTGGACGGAGGAAAACCTGCCAATCGGCTCTCATTTCACTGGTCGATTTGGTGATGAAGCGACATTGTTCAAGTTAGCAGCTCAGCTGGAGCGAGCGAAACCTTGGTGGCCGAAATACAAAGAAATAGAGTGACAGTTGCGCCACTCTATTGGATCTGTTCCCATATTTGTGAAATATCTTCGTTGAGCTCATCTTCCTTCACTTGTTCCTGAGGGGAGTTGAGCTCATATTTTTGTTTGGTTTGTAAAATACGCTCGACGCTTTCATTCACTTGTTCTAGAGAAACCGTCTCTTGCTCGACCGCCTGTTTTAAGGCTGTATGGACGTTCTGGAAGTTTCCGTTCCGAGTATCCGTGAGCATCACCATATCAGCACCTGCTTGAACAGAACGGACAGCTGCTTCGGTTGTTCCGTAATCATTGGCAATGGCGCCCATCGCCATGTCGTCTGTGATGACAAGCCCGTCATAGTTGAGTTGCTCACGAAGCACCCCTTGAATGATTTTTTCAGAAAATGTAGCCGGATATTGATCATCAAGTGCTGGGAACAAAATATGAGCGGTCATGATCACGTCAGCTCCTGCTGCAATCGCCTGTTTGAAAGGCTTCCATTCAAACGATTCTAGCTGTTGTACGGTTTTATCAATGACAGGAAGCTTGTAATGAGAGTCGACCGATGTATCTCCGTGGCCTGGGAAATGCTTGATGACCGGTACGATACCTTCAGATTCAATACCTTGCATTGTGGCAACGCCGAGGTTCCCCACTTTAGCAGGTGTTTGACCGAAAGATCGGTCTCCAATGACTTCATTGGCTGGGTTGTTGTTGATGTCGAGTACGGGCGCGAAGTTCATATTGATGCCGAAGTGTTTTACTTTTCGAGCTAATACAGAGCCGACTTGTTCCGAAATCTCCTTATCGTTAAGTTCCCCGATACGTTCGCTAGAGGGGAGGTTCGATAGAGAAGAAGGAATGCGGCTCACTCGGCCACCCTCTTCATCTATTCCAATGAATAAAGGGACGGGAGATTGGTTTGCTTCTTTAATCGAAGACACGAGAAGGTTTAATTGATTCGCATTTTTCACATTACGTCCAAGCAGCACAACGCCTCCGACATGCCCTGATTCGATCATATTGCGTTCCGTTTCACTCAATGTGGTTCCTTCCACACCAACGAATAGAAGTTGAGCCAGTTTGTCCTCTTCGCTCATCGACGCCAACGTTTTCTTTGCGGCTGTCTGATAAGCGGGGAGCGTTTCTTTAGCTGAATCGATTTTCGTTGGGCTTGCTGTAGCAACCTTTGAGGCGGTTGATGGACTCGTGTTCACTTGGCTGTTCCAGACTAAACTGAAGATCAAGCCCATTCCGGCTGTCAGACCAACAAGGGTGAGGGTTACCTGCTTCCACTTCATCAAATGCCTCCATTTATAAAAAAAAGTCATGTTAGTATGTGCGAGTTTTCCAAACGCTACGCTAAAAATGTTCGCATAGCCAAGCTGATGTCAGTTGCTCTATATCATCCATATAATCCAAGAAATCATGAGGCGCTCCATCAATGATTTCAAGCCTGGATCCTTTGGGTAGCCATCTCATCCCTTGTTTGGTCAGTGGCATTAACGTCGCTTCTTCTCCTTCTGTTCCATGAACGATGAGAGTAGGACAAGTCACTTGTGATAGAAGAGTTTTCTGATTGAATTGCTCAAAGTCTGCAAGCATCTGTCGTGTAATCACGATTTTCGTTCGGTAAGGATCGGTGACGGGGTGAGTGAATGCACCGGTCTGTTGTAACTCTCTTAACTGCTCCTGGGTGAATTCTTCCGACCAATCATAAGACACAGGACCTGTCCCGGCACCAGTCAAAATCATGGTTTTGACAAGGGTTGGGTCGAAGGCTTCTAGACTCACGCGTGCCCCCAAACTGTGGCCATACAGGGCGATTTGATCGTACCCTAGCCTGCTGGCATATGTTAGTGCGGCTCGTACGTCTTCTGTTTCCCCGGCGAGTGTAAGAGGGCGGTCATCACTATCTCCACATCCCCCGAAATCAAATCGAAGAACGGAGAAACCGAGATTTTGAAAAGTGGTGGCAAGGCGATCGAAGCGTCCTCTAGAGGAGCGGTTTCCTCGAAAACCGTGGCACATGATGACTAGTTTGTCAGGACTAGCTGGTTGAAGAACCCCCCGAAGAGTGATTCCGCTATCATTCATAAAAGAGATTTGGTTCATTTTTCCCGACTCCCCCGTTATTTGCTATCTCCATTCTATCATGTAGGTTCTTATGGTTCGAATGACCACTCTAATTACGCTTTAGAGTAAAAAAATTACTTTTTAACAAAAATAAAAATTGCTTTTAACCGTATATAGAATTACTATAAAGAGTAACAAAGGAGGTAAATGATGGAATCTATTCACTTGAATGTGTCTTTACTGAGGAAGCGTGTTCCTCAATTGACGAAGGCCGCTAAGTCTGTAGGTTTAAGACCGGCAACCGTCTCTAATTTATGTACAGGTAAAATTTCAATTGCGCGCACGGAAGTTCGTACACTAGTAGCCTTAGCCAATCTAGCTGATTGTAGTTTGGATGAATTAATCGTTCGAGGGGAGAGGTATGAGATGATTGAAACTGGAATCAAGACACTGGATTTATTTGCACCATTAGCCAAAGGAGGTACAGCGGGGTTAGTTGCACGTCCTGGTATGGGGCAACTGGTTGTACTAGCTGAAATTTTTCACCGGTTAAAAAGTGAGGGATATACGGTTGTCGTGTTATTACCGGAAGGAGACCACCCAGAAGTAAACGACATTACAGAAGGGTTGGATCATGTGTATGAGGATATTGATGAAGCGGATCAAGCTGTTCAGTCCATCGGTGTCGACCATGATGTTATCTTTGTGGCGGACCGTTCTCACGTTCAGAACGGAAATACGATGCGCTTGCAAGAAAAATGGGCCTCTCTCACCTCTGTCACGACTTTCTTAATTGACTTTAAAGGAGAAGCTGTCGACGAAGAGTTTCCGTTTGGTCCTTTAGAGACGGTATGGCAGTTTGATAGTGATTTAGCTGCACGTCGCCTGTACCCAGCCATCCACCCTTTGTATTCCACCTCATCCGTGCTGGAAGGGTCCAACCTTGAACAACATCACTTTACCATTCAACAAAAAGCGAAACGTCAATTGAGAAGGTACCGGGAATTGCGCTCAATCGTTCGTATTAATGGAGTGGACACTCTACCGGAAGCGGATCAACGATTGTATAAAAGGGGAGAACGATTAGAAGCATACCTTACCCAACCATTTTTCGTTGCCGAGCATTTTACGGGACAAAAAGGGGAGAACGTTCCGTTAAATGAGATGCTCGAAGACGTGAGGAAGATCCTTGATGGAGCCATCGATCACCGTTCGGTAGATGAACTAACATCAATTGGCCGGCTAACTTAATATAATCAAAGCGTCTAGATGTAACTAGGCGCTTTTTTGATTTGAAAAAGTCTTGCACCTTTTTGTGTAACTGTTATATTATAAGTATAACAAGCAAATAGAGAGGAGTTGTCGTAGTGTTTATCCAGTTAGACTTCGAATCCAAAAAGCCGATATACACGCAGCTCAAGCACGAAATCATCGCTGGAATTGCCAAACAGAAGCTTGAAGCCGGTGAGGGTCTTCCTTCAGTACGGTCACTGGCGGCTGATTTAGGGATCAATTTGCACACCGTCAACAAAGCTTACCAACAGCTGAAGCAGGAAGGGTTCATTTTGATTCACAGGCAAAAAGGCGTTGTCATCAATCCTGATGGTGTAACGCCTGCTGATGAGGATTATCATGCAGAACTGAAAGATTTGCTGCGACCTTCTATTGCAGAGTCCGTTTGTCGCGGTATGAGTGAAGAAGAATATCTATCGATGTGTCGTGAGTTATTCAAAGAATTTTCAGAGGGGGAAGAGAAATGAGTTCGTTATTAGGGGGCGTCATTTTTGTAGCAATCATGATTCCTGTATTTCTCACATCGATGTTCATTCCTTACTGGACGAGAAAAACGGAAAGCTTTGGAGTCTCCATTCCAGAAGAGGTGTACCATTATAATGAATTGAAGGGGTTCAGAAAGTCGTATGCCACAAGAGTAGGGATTTTCAGTGTGGTGATTGCCGCTGTGTTTCTATTGTTCAGTGCAGGTGGGCTTGAAAGCGAACAGGCTTTCAGTTGGTTGTTCAGCACAATCATATTAACCTATTTAGTAGGGAGCTTCATCATTTACTTGAGGTATCATAACCGAATGAAAGTCATGAAAAAGGAGCAAGGGTGGCAGAAGGAAAAACCACAGCGCACCGTGATTGACACGTCTTTCCGTGATCAAAAATTGACGTATTCGAATGCATGGTTCCTGCTGCCGCTTGCGGTTACCGTAGCAACGATTTTCATGACATTCAGTTTTTTCGACCGCATACCGGATCGGATTCCGATGCAGTATGATTTTGCAGGGAACGTAACAAACTGGGCGGATAAATCGTACCGTAGTGTACTCTTTATGCCCGTGATGCAAGTGTATTTGATCGGATTATTTCTATTCATTAACAGTATGACGGCACGGGCGAAGCAACAGGTGAGTGCTGAGAAACCTGAAGAGTCAAAGGCTCGCAACGTCATCTTTAGGCGCCGTTGGTCTCTATTTTTGATCCTGACCAGTGTGGGGATCGTCCTACTGTTCTCCCTCATTCAGTGGTCGTTCATCTTCTCAGTACCTCAGTCGCTCCTTGTTTACACACCGATTCTATTTGGGGCAGCGGTCACAATCGCGTCCATTTGGATTGCATATACGACAGGGCAAGGTGGAAGTAGAGTCCAGATGACGACTACAGACTCGGGAGATGTCATTGATCGTGACGATGATCGCTACTGGAAGTTGGGCCAATTTTATTTTAATAAAAACGACCCTTCGCTATTTTTGGAAAAACGCTTTGGAGTCGGATGGACAATCAACTTGGCCCGCCCACTGGCCTGGATCATTTTCCTTGTCATCATCGGATTAGCCGTAGGCCTCCCGCTCATTCTAGGCGTATAACAAAACCGTCGCCATTCACATTGTGGTGGTTGTTATCGTAGCCCTCTCGGGTTCGTCGTCTCGACTATTTTGATAATCATCTACCTGCAAAACGGTTGAGATAGGATGTCTCTCGGCAGTTTTAGATTCTTTCCATCGTAAATAGTGTTGAGAGAAAGGTGATCACAACCATTTTAAGTGCAGTCTGTTTAAATAATTGTCGAGATAGCGGTTGTCACAGCACTTTTTTAGACATCAGCCTGATTAAACGGTAGAGAAAGAAGTTATCCTGTCTTTTTCAGAAAAACAGCCACCGCTCATTGCGGTGGCTGTTTTGGATAAGAATCATATTAGTGCGTGTACCATTTATACAACTTCTTAGGTCTGCCAATCTTCTGATGGCTGACGACCTGCTTCACTTTTCCTTCTTCAAGCAAGTGCATTAAGTAACGATAAACCGTTGGATAAGCGAGCCCGATTTCCTTGGATATAGCATCAACAGGGTAGGGGTCACGGTGTTCTTTCAGGAACTCAGCAACGGATTGCAACGTTCCCTTACTGATTCCTTTCGCTGTAAAGACATCCTCATCCTCTTCTTTAGCGTGCTTCATATTGGCGATTTGAACATGCAGACGGATGCGCGAGATTAAATCAGGCGCTTTAACAGGCTTCAAGGCGAAATCTGTCGCCCCTTCTTCAATGAAGCGGTCGGCCACTTCTTGGCGTTCATCTACGGTTAACACAAGAATAGGGATGGTTGTGTTATGCTTGCGAATCTCCCGTACCGTCTGTAGTCCATCCATCTCCGGCATGTGATAATCCACTAAGATGACATCATACGTCTCAGAGAGAAACTTGCTGACCCCTTCACGACCATTCTCTGCCGTATCCGAATCCCAATCGGCATGCTTGCAAAATTCAGACAACATGTACCGCAATGATTCATCGTTATCTATAATTAAGATTTTCATAGCGCACTCTCTCCTTCGGTAAATGAATCCAGAATGTCGTACCCTCTCCATCCACACTTTCAATCGATAATGTCGCATCGTGTTCTTTGACGACGTTTTGGACGAACGTCAACCCGACACCAGGGTGGGATTTAGTGCTGAATCCAGCTTTCCATATTTTCTGTTTGTTTTCTTCGGTAATGCCCTGACCATTGTCCTGCACCCCGAGGAACAGTTCGTTGTCTGAGATTTTCGAACAGATGGTGACGGTTGCGTCCGTTTGTCCTTCAACAGCATCACTGGCATTATCAATTAAATTGACAAGCGCGCGGGTCATCCGGATTTTGTTGATGTGGATTTCGATCTCTTCATCGGCTTGAAGGTCAAATTGATAGATCGTAGCTGAATCAGACAGCTTGTTCGCTCGGACATATTCGATGAAGGATTTCATCGTACACCAATTCTTTTTTTCATGGTAAAGGATTTCAGATACCATATCACTGGTCGATTGAATAGAGGAAGAGATTTTCTTCGTGTACCGTAAAATCTCAGGATCTTCTGTCTTTAATTCAATTAACGAATTCAAACCTTCCATTAAAGAAAGCGGGGTTTTCAGATCGTGAACGAGGTGGAGGGCCTCTCTTCCAGATCGTGATTCTGCTACATCATGACGAGCCCGGTGTAAATCCTGTCTCATTTTCCATTTTTGTTCAGATACCGTTAAATAAATAGCGAGGATGAGGGCGTTCATGATAAAAATACCGCAAAAGACTAAACTATAAAAAGACAACGTCGAACCGAAGCCTAGCTGCTCAGCCGTTTGTTTCACTTCCGTGGAAACGGGGCCGCCTCCAAAACCAAATGGACTGAGGAACAATACAACATCGAGCCATTGAAAACCAAGGAGTAATTGCCCTAAAACGATGGATTTAAAAACAGGGCGGAGGCGTCCTTTTCCGAGTAAATGAAGAACAGCAATCGATAACAAAATTAAAAGAGCGGGCCCCCCGAAATGGTAGTTCAACGTATTGTATCCGTTAATGATTCCATAGACCAGCGGGATAATGAGAAGAGGGACTGCCACCTTCAACCAGGACTTATCGAGATGCACTCCGAGTTCATCCCCGAGGAGTAAGGCGCCTAGGTAGTGGGGAAGAGCACGAACCGTGTTGAGCATGACCAGGGCGAAAGCCACCATCATCAAGGTGCTCCCAGAAGGCTCATCACGTAATTGCTGCAAAAGGGACGCTAAGCCTGAACTTTCAACATTCAACCAGATCGGCATGGTGACACCAATCAGAATGAGGGTTATATAAATCCAGATGCTTTTCGAGTGTAACAGTTGTCGGTTCATCGTTCTTTTCACCCTAACGCGTACAATCTTTTCTATTATTTTAATACAGTTAAGAGAATTTTTCGATTCTTTTTTACACGAACGCGTTAAATGATAGGGAGGATGGAAGGAATAATCACTTTGTAAGCGAGCTACTTCGTTTTATAATAGAATATGAAAATCTTACTCTTCTAAGGTTAGTTTTATGCCTTGATCGGAAGAGTAGGGTCAAGCAACATACGGAAGATTGAATCGAACGAATGAAGGTGCATACAATGATTGTCATCATAGATAACTATGATTCCTTTACGTATAATTTATTTCAATATTTTCAACAAATGACAGGGGACGTACGCGTTTATCGCAACGATCAAGTCACGACCAGTGAGCTCTTTGAAATAGGGGCGACGCTCCTCGTTCTGTCCCCTGGTCCCGGGCATCCTGGAGAGACGGGGGTCAGTGCGGACGTCTTGCGAGAATTCAGTGGGAAGGTTCCGATTTTAGGAATCTGTCTAGGTCATCAACTGATTGTCGATTTCTTTGGTGGAAGTGTAATCAAAGGGCTGCAGCCAATGCAGGGGAAAGTGACACGTGTGACGCATGACGGGCAGACCATTTTTGAGAACCTGCCCTCTTCTTTGCAAGTCACGAGGTATCACTCCCTCGTTACACCTGCAGATCAGTTGCCGCCATCTTTAGAAGTAAGCGCTACATCGGAGGATGGGGTCGTGATGGCCGTCAGGCATCGTCACCTTCCGGTTGAAGGCATTCAATTCCATCCTGAATCGATTATGACGGAATATGGATACGATATGCTCTATTCTGCTTATCAACGTGCGGAAACCTTTTCGAAAGAGGGGATTGGATGAAAGAGCGAGAGGTCTACTTATTATTTGAATTCCTAGATTCAGAAGGTGTGCAGGAGCCTCACTTATTCACAAAACCGGAAAAAATTCTTCTGGCTGATACGCTGGATGAGGTTCAGGAAGTATTTCGTGAAGCTGATGAGTGGCTCGGCCAGGGGTATTATGTAGCAGGATACGTCTCTTATGAAGCAGCTCCAGCCTTTGATACCTCGTTCCAAGTCCATTCCAACCCTCACTGGCCGCTTATTTGGTTCGGGGTATTCGACCGACCAGTACCTTATGATTCGGAAAAGCGTAAGGGAGGAGAATTCTCTACTTCAGATTGGACGTGGAAAGGCGACTATCATGAGTATCAAAATGGCATCGAGGAGATCAAAAAGGCGATTGAGCGCGGTGACACGTATCAGGTGAACTATACAACTCGATTAGAAGCTGATTTCTCAGGGGACGACTGGTCATTTTACAAACAGCTCGCGAGAAACCAACAATCTTCTTATAGTGCTTATCTTCAAATGGGAAGTCGGCGCTTGTTATCGGCTTCTCCCGAATTGTTTTTTAGAATTGATGACGGGCACGTGACGACGAAACCGATGAAAGGAACGGCGAAACGTGGCCGGTTCACGGAGGAAGATGAGCGGTACATCAACCATTTGCGTACTTCAGAAAAAGAACGGGCGGAGAATCTAATGATCGTCGACCTTCTAAGAAATGATGTAGGGCGCATCGCGAAAGCCGGCACAGTGCGCGTGCCGAAGCTTTTTGAAGTAGAGACGTATCCGACTGTTCATCAAATGACGTCTACCGTTCAAGGGGAACTGCCAGAGGAGTTTACCATGCACAACGTCTTTCAAGCTTTGTTTCCGTGTGGTTCTATAACAGGCGCGCCGAAAGTGAGAACGATGGAATACATCCAAAAACTCGAATCATCTACGCGTGAGGTATATTGTGGGGCGATCGGGTTTATGACACCAAACAAAGAAGCGGTCTTCAATGTTCCGATTCGAACGGTCATGATCGATCAGGACGAGCAGAAGGCGGTCTATGGAACAGGTGGTGGTGTGACATGGGACTCAACTTCAGAAGGGGAGTTTGAAGAGATTCATACGAAAGCCCGTCTACTGACGGAAAAACGTCCAGATTTCCATTTACTTGAAACGATGAAGTTACAAGACGGGGCGTTTCCGCTTCTGAAGCAACATCTTCATCGCTTAGAGAAGTCTGCCCGTTATTTTGCGAGGGCGCTTGATTTGAAAGCTATTCGTGGAGCTTTAGAGACAGTGGCTGTATCGAATGGGAGGGGCGTGCACAAAGTGCGTCTGCTTGTCGATGAATTGGGCGAACCGACCATTGAGACGACGCCTTTAGACCAAACATCAAAGACCGTTACATGTTCATTAGCCCATTCCCCTGTGAATGAGAGTGACCCGTTTCTTTTTCATAAAACGACCCATAGGGATGTATATGATGTACACAAAAACCCAAGTGTCTATTCCGTTTTACTATGGAATACACAAGAGGAGTTGACGGAATTCACAACGGGAAACTTGGTCGTGCGGATCGGTGATGATTACTATACACCACCCGTTTCCTCAGGATTGCTTGCAGGGACGCGCAGACAACAATTGTTAGATGAAGGAAAAGTTGTGGAAAAGGTATTATATAAAGAAGACCTGAATCGTGCAGACGACGTTTGGTTTATCAATGGCTTACGTGGTTGGTTGAACGTCACGTTCGACCATCAAGAAGAGGAGGGGATCGAATGAAACATATTGTGTTTTATGACGCGCAATGTCCGTTTTGTTTTTATGTGAAGAAAACGTTCCGCTTGTTTGACTGGCGTAATCAAATTAAATGGGTGTCGGTTCAAGAGACAGAGAAGAGTGAAAAGTACCCTTATTTGGATGGTAGGGAGACATTAGAAGAGATCCATATGCTGACGAAAAAAGGTGAAATTAAAGAGGGGTTCTATACAATCCGTCAGTTGCTCCTCTCGCTCCCTTTATTCTCTGTGATCGGAGTACTGCTTTACTTACCAGGCGCGAGCCAAGTCGGCTCTCCGTTGTACCGATGGTTTTCAGAACATCGTCATCAGTGGTTTGGTCGATATGATTTACCGAGATATGCATAAACAGAAGAAGGATAGAGAAAAGAGGACAGGTCCGCTTTTCTCTATCCTTTTTTCTGCTTCTTGACCAAACGATACCCACCGAAAACGATGACGACGATCGCAATCATCATGGAGGTCCATTGATCATGCGCAATCCCTCTGTAGAGACCGTTAGCGATGAAGAGAAGGCACAATATAGTAAAAATCACGAGTGTCGCTTTGTTCAAAGTTATCCTCCATTCTCAATCCGTGCATGCTAACATTATAACATCTACGTTTCAGTTATCGTTCTTCATCATGTGGTAGTAGCGATAGAGAGCTTGCGTCCCTTCATTTTCCCCACCAGCTTTGCTTAATTGTTCGTAAAGTTGCTTCGCTAGAATCAATCCAGGCACAGGTATATCCATCTGTTCAGCGGATTCGATCGCTAAGCCCATATCTTTAATGAAGTGCTTTACGTAAAAGCCAGGAGCAAAGTCTTCTTCAATCATACGCGGAGCCAGATTCGATAAAGACCAGCTTCCGGCAGCTCCGTGTTCGATGCTTTGCAACACACGCTTCGGATCGAGCCCTGCTTGTTCTGCGTAGATCATCGATTCTACGACGCCCATCATACCAGCAGCAATGGCAATCTGGTTGCACATTTTCGTATGTTGTCCAGACCCTGCTGGCCCCTGCAGCACAATGTTTTTGCCCATGGATTCTAATACGGGAAGAATGGCCGGGAAAGAGGATTCTTCGCCACCTACCATGATACTCAATGTTCCATTCCGTGCTCCGATATCGCCACCTGAAACCGGTGCATCAAAGGCATGTAGTTGCTTACTTGCTGCTTGATTGCCAACTTCCTTTGCGAGTTGAGGGGAGGAGGTCGTCATATCGATGAGGTAAGATCCGGGTCTTGCCTGTTCGAGAATCCCGTTTTCACCGAAATACACCTCTTCTACATCACGTGGGTACCCGACAATCGTAATGATGATGTCTGCTGCTTGAGCTAAACTAGCGACAGAGTCTTTCCACTCCGCGCCTTCATTCAGTAGGTCTGCTGCTCTTGATTTCGTACGGGTATATAAATGGACAGGGTAACCGGCTTTCATAAGGTTCCGCGCCATACTCGTTCCCATTACACCAGTGCCAATAAATCCGATTGTTTCTTTCGTCATAAAAAAATACCTCCTTTTATTAATCAATATTTTTAAAAATAGAGCAGTCATCCATAACACCTGATTTCGAGATGTTTTAGAGAGAAAGAGGAGGTGGGGAACGAGTCGCTTTCCGTGGGGCGGGCGCTGAGCCTCCTCAGGCTATCGCCTTGCGGGGTCTCAGCTGTCCCGCTAAATCCCACAGGAGTCTCCCCGTTCCCCACCTCCTCTTACAAAGGCAGTCTCTCGAAACCCTCCGAAATCTCGTTCAGGAATCGATGCACTTGGGTGAGACAAGCTACTCTACGTTATATTAAATGTGTTCAGGCCAACATCCTCTAATAGAAGGGTGGGCCGACTCTCTATATTTGGCTGGGTGAGGTGGGAAATGGCGAGACTCCCGCGGGAGAAGGACTTAGGCAAGACCCCACAGGGAGTGTCAACGACCGAGGAGGCTTGCCAGTTCCCCCGCAGGAAAGCGAGTTATTTCCCAGCTCACCCTAGTCATTTTTTTGAGGAGGACCGGTGCATCTCACCTCTGAATCTTTAAGATATAGAAGATGACTGTAAAAAACGAACGCCTTGGAAGGCGTTCGTTTGATTGTGATTACGATTGACTAGGTTCGTTGACTTTGACAAGCTGCTTCCCTAAATTCTCTCCAGTAAATAGACCGAAGAACGCATCAGGAATGCTTTCGAACCCTTCAGATATCGTTTCCTCATACGAAAGCTTGCCTTCTTGCAACGACTTCGACAGGTATTGGAACCCTTCAGAGAAACGGTCCTGATAGTCACCAACCGTGAATCCTTTGATTAAGGCGCTTGATTTGATCAAGTGCATTTGCATACGAGGTCCCTGGTCGTTCGGGACGTTATAAGAAGCAATCGCTCCACATTGCGCGATACGAGCGAATTTGTTGAGAAGCGGGTAAACCGCATCTGAAATATCTCCGCCGACGTTATCGAAGTAGACATCGATGCCGTCTGGACATGCTTTTTGTAGGGCATCAGAGACGTTTTCCGTTTTATAATTGATGGTTTCGTCGATTTCTAGTGTTTCCTTTAGGTAAGATGTTTTTTCGTCAGAACCAGCGATTCCGACAACGCGACATCCAGCAATTTTACCGAGTTGAACAACAGCTGAACCAACAGCTCCGGCAGCCCCAGAAACGACGATGGTTTCGCCTTCTTTTGGTTGTCCGATATCCATTAAACCGAAGTAAGCGGTCAATCCTGGCATGCCTAAGATCCCTAACGAATATGTGATAGGTCCAAGTGATGGATCGATTTTTCGCAATTGGTCTGCCTGAGATACACTGTGCTCTTTCCAAGGAAGCATACCTGTTACGATATCACCTTCTTGCAACGCATCAGCCTCTGAGCGTACGACTTCAGCAACAGCACCTCCGGCCATCGGTTCGTTCAAGGCAAAGGGCGCAATATAAGATTTCGTATCATTCATACGTCCGCGCATGTAAGGATCGACGGACACATAAAGCAATTTTACGAGTACCTCACCTTGTTTGGGTTCAGGTGTCTCTCCTTCAACGATTTGGATGTGTTCAGACGTCGGAGCCGCCTCCGGTCTTTTCACTAAATGGATTTCTTTGTTCATTTGTCATTCACTCCTTCACTGATTTCTCCTATCTATTTTATCGTGCTTGACTGAGGAAAGGGAAATGAATTGATTTATAACTACCAAAAATTGTAGATTGATAAGGGAGGGGGGATTAACGATGATTTATGACAAAGTGAAGTTTGTAGAAGGAGAAAAATTTATAACCATCGAAGAAACGGGTGGGTTGACGGAGGACGAGATGTTGGAGCTGATCCGGCAATTGAACGAGGATGAACGGATGAATGAAGTGCCGCATTTATCTTTATTGCTTGCTGATCATTTTTCGGAAGCTGTTGAGGACCGATTAGGGGATGAAGGGTTTGTCCTGCATGACGAATTAATGTTTGTTGAGCGTGATCTAGTGAATATGAATAGTGTTCCTCAGACTTATTCGATCCGGTCGCTTCGTGATGGATCGGCTCATGAGTTCAAACAAGTATGGGAGAGGTGCATGCAAGGGTCTCTGAATGCTGTGTCCTATTTGAATATGGACAAACAAATGCGCAGCGTAGAAAAAGAACTAGGCCCAACCTATGTTGATACATGCAACATTGCTTATGAGGGTGACCAGGCGATTGGAGTCATCATGCCTCATATCGAACCTGGTACTAAACAGGAAGGGCGCATTTTCTACTTTGGATTAGTGCCTGAAGCGCGCGGACAGAAAAAGAGTTTACCGTTGTACCAGCAGGGTCTGGTGTTACTGAAAGATCACTTCGGTGCCACGTATAGTGTCGGAGCGACAAGTGTACATAATAAGCCGATGCAACGGGTTTTCGAGCATGCAGGATGTAAGCTGACAAGTCGGATCAAACTGTATAAAAGAAGTCTATGAATCTTTCAAGCTATCAAGAATAACGTAGCCAGCTACGACTCCTGCGACTACTGTGAACGAGGAAGGGGCTATGGGCATGATTTGATCCTTAAAGGGCAAAAGGGCATAGACACTTTTGCTTGTTGTGTAATAAAGGATCGGCATTGTTGCTACGTAAAGGGCAGGTAAGCCGATAGCGATCAGCTTGATCCATTGAAACGTCCAAGGTCGACTATCCCGAACCTCTAGGATGAATTGCGGTACCCTCAACAGCAAACCAAAAACAATATTGATGCACGTGGCGTAAACGATGATCGGGAGGACATTAAAATTCATTTGAGATTTTTCTTCAAGGTGAAGCTGATAACGAATCATCCAATAAAACGTAAAACCTAATACAAGGGTGGATAAAAAATAATAGAGAAATTTCTTCAATGGAATCCTCCTAAATGACAGGGTCTGTACATAGTATGCATGATAGAGGAAAACATGAAAAACCGGAGCTGTATCATAAGCTCCGGTTCATGTTGTGCAATTAGACTTTTTCCTCGGCTTGCAATTCTTTACGCTCTTCTTCTGTGAAAGCACGGGAGCGGGACAAGAAACGCTTGCCCTCGACCCCTTCGACAGAAAACATCCCTCCACTCCCATCAACTACGTCAATAATCAATTGAGTATGTTTCCAATAGTCATACTGCTTTTTGTTGATGTAAAAGGGGGTGTCACCTATAGTCCCTAAGTAGAGGTCTTGAGTTCCGAGCATCAAATCCCCTTCTGGATAACACATAGGTGAACTGCCATCACAACAACCGCCGGACTGATGAAAGAGAAGCGGCCCGTGCTTTTCTTTCAACTTCTCAAGCAATTCAAGTGTTGCCTCCGTGGCTGTCACGCGTTTAACCATCATGATCACTCCTTATGGATCTTAGAAGAATCCGAGTTTCTGAGGGCTGTAGCTGACAAGCATATTCTTCGTTTGCTGATAATGACTGAGCATCATCTTGTGGTTCTCACGACCGACACCGGACATCTTGTAGCCACCGAAAGCAGCATGAGCAGGGTAGGCATGGTAACAGTTCGTCCATACACGACCGGCTTGAATGCCGCGTCCGAAGCGATAGGCCGTATTCATGTCTCTAGTCCATACACCAGCACCTAAACCGTACAGCGTATCGTTTGCAATCTTCATCGCCTCTTCATGGTCTTTGAACGTTGTCACGGATAATACCGGTCCGAAAATCTCCTCCTGGAAGATACGCATATCATTGTTCCCTTTGAATACGGTCGGTTGGACGTAATAGCCGTCTTTCAGGTCCCCTTCTAACTTATTCTGAGCACCTCCGACTAAGCACTCTGCACCTTCATCTTTGCCGATTTCCAGATAAGATAAAATCTTTTCTAGCTGTTCAGAAGAAGCCTGCGCACCCATCATCACCTCAGGATCCAATGGGTTTCCTACTTTGATGGCTTTGACGCGTTCGATAGCCCGCTCCATGAACTGATCATAAATCGATTCTTGAACAAGCGCACGTGAAGGACACGTACATACTTCACCTTGGTTAAGGGCGAACATGACCATTCCTTCAATCGTTTTATCAAGAAAGTCGTCATCTTCACGCATCACGTCTTCAAAGAAGATGTTAGGGGATTTCCCACCCAGCTCTAATGTGACAGGGATGATATTTTGGGAAGCGTATTGCATGATCATACGTCCAGTCGTTGTTTCTCCAGTGAAAGCGACTTTGCTGATGCGCGGATTCTGAGCTAATGGTTTCCCGGCTTCTAAGCCAAATCCGTTTACAATATTCAATACCCCTGCAGGGAGAATGTCTTCAATCAATTCCATCAAATATAGAATGGAAGCTGGAGTTTGTTCAGCAGGCTTAAGGACAATTGCGTTTCCTGCAGCTAAGGCAGGGGCAATCTTCCAAGTCGCCATCAGGATCGGGAAGTTCCAAGGTATGATTTGTCCAACGACACCAAGAGGCTCATGGAAATGGTAGGCAATCGTATCATTATCGATTTCACCAATCGATCCTTCTTGTGCGCGGATCACGGATGCAAAGTAGCGGAAGTGATCGACAGCCAGTGGCAGGTCAGCGTTCAGCGTTTCCCTTACAGCTTTTCCGTTTTCCCACGTTTCTGCTACAGCTAATGCTTCTAAATGTTCTTCCATGCGATCCGCAATGCGGTTCAAGACAAGCGAACGTTCTGTAACAGACGTTTGTGCCCACGCATCCTTTGCTTCATAAGCCGCATCAATCGCTAGTTCTATGTCTTCTTCTGTAGATCGAGGAACCTGGCAGAATGCTTGTCCTGTTACAGGTGTAACATTATCAAAGTAATCTCCATTTACAGGTGGTGTCCATTTTCCTCCGATAAAATTATCGTAACGCTCCTTATAGTGAACAATCGACCCTTCTGTGTTTGGAAATGCATAGACCATGATTATTCCTCCTCAAAAATAAATGATAACGCTTACAAAAAATGATATGTAGCCATAAGCCGTTTTCCTTTTTAAACTACCACCTTGACAGAATATTGTCAATTGTTAGAAAAATATAGAGAAACTTTTTATCTATGCATCTAGTTTTGTTATAATCTATATATCTGTGAATAAAGGAGATTAAATACAATGACGACAACTAATCGCGTCATGCTTGTAGATGGAATGGCTCTATTATTTCGTGCTTTCTATGCTACAGCGATGAGCAATTATTATATGATCAATAGTAAAGGAATGCCTACGAATGCGGTATATGGCATGATGAAACATTTATTTACGGCTATTGAAACGTACCAGCCGACCCATGTCATCTGCTGCTGGGACATGGGGAGTAAGACATTCCGGAATGATTTGTACCCAGATTACAAAGCGAATCGTGGGGGACCACCAGAAGAACTCATTCCGCAATTCGATTTGGCAAAAGAAGTCGTGGCTTCGCTTGATATTCCGAACGTCGGCCAAGTCGGTTACGAGGCGGATGACTGCATGGGAACGCTCAGCCGCGTTTATAGCGAAGACTCCCAAGTTTTCCTTTTGACAGGGGACCAAGACCTTCTTCAATTACTGAAGCCGAACGTCAACGTCGTCTTGTTGAAGAAAGGCTATGGAAACTACGCGGAATATCAGGAAGATTCTTTTGTAGAGGAAAAAGGGATCACACCTACGCAGATGATTGACTTGAAAGCTCTGATGGGCGACTCCAGCGATAATTATCCAGGCGTCAAAGGAATCGGAGAAAAAACAGCTCTGAAGTTACTTCTCCAATATGAGTCAATAGAAGGTATCCTTGAGAATATCGACAAGCTGACAAAAGGGCAGAAAAGTAAGATCGAACAAGGTCTAGAGATGCTGCACCTCTCTAGAAAACTAGCAGAGATCCACTGCGCTGCTGATGTCGATTGTTCTTTAGAGGAAGCGTTGTTCCATATTGATGATGAGAAGATGGCGGCGAAGTTTGATGAGTTGGAGTTTCGGAACTGGGAGAAAAATATTGTTCGCATGTAATGTAATAATGCCGGAAGCTTTCATAGCTCCCGGCATTTTGTGTTTTTCGATATTATAGAAGGTCTTTTTTCTGGGTGAACTTGAATGTATTGGCTTCTTTATAACAGGAAGCTGCCTTTTTGTACATGCGTTTTTCGTAATAGATGTCTCCAAGCATTTCGAGGTAGTTCTTGTATTGCTCGAACTCATGTAATTTACGCATATCAGGTATAACTTCTTGTTCTAATTTTTTTATGAAGTCTTCTTCACGAGTGGATTGGTTTATTGTGTTTTTCAAGATGTAAAATTCGTGTTTGAAGAATAACAGGTCGTGTTTTTTAGTTTCTTTCTCCCCTTTTTTGATATACATCCAACAATCATCTAATTTATTACAGTAATAGCTAGTAGAGGCAAGTAAATAAAGAGTACTAATATAAAAGAAATTATCAGGAGTTTTAATTTGTATAGCTTTTTTAAGAAACTCAAAAGCTTCTTCAAACTTTTCTTGGTTTGCATTAATATACCCAAGATTATGATAAGTTCGCCTTAGTTCTTCTGAGTTAAAATGATTTTTTCCTATTTTTAATAACTTTAGAAAGTATTCTTCTGCAATATGGTGAATGTTGAGGTATCGATAGTTTACAGCGATCATCATGTAGGTATCAATGATTCTTGAATAATTCATATCATTTTTATAACCCTCAAGAGCTTTTTCGCCATAATAATTAGATTCTACTGGTGAACGTAATTTGGAGTATGTCATGCACAAATGGAAAAATGTTTCATTATCTTCAAAAGGCACTTTCTCAAGTAACTTGTAATTTGATGTGAAGTGTTTTAAAGCCATTTTTAAATCGTTCTTTAATATATAATGAATTCCTAATGTTTTATGGAAGAAAAACTTATATTCATTATTTGAATGGGGGAGTAAATTTTCTAATTCCCTAATCTTTTCTTCTGGGAGGGGTTGGACGCTGAATTTCATATCATGCCTTGACTTTGCAATTTTATATAGATGATTTAGGTCAGTGTTTTGATTTTCTGTCAGTCCAGATTCATATTTCTCATCATACTCTTCCATCAATTCAGTATCTTGAAGTTGTGCCGCCTCATGCCAGTCCAATAAATCTTGGTAAATATCCTCGTCAAACTCATCATTGATATCAACCAACTTAATATTTAAACGTTCTTCCAAAAGGCGATAGATCTCGTCGCTTGCACTGATTGAGTCATGCTCGATTTTGCTTAAATAAGAGACGGAACAAATGCCGTCGGCTAATTCTTCCAAAGTCATGTTGTTAAATTTTCGGTGTTGTTTAATTAAGGTTCCTTTCAACTACATCCACCCCTTTAACGCGTCTACGTATACAGTATAGCAGAGGAAGAGGTCTGGGAATTAAATTCAGAAAAGGAAAATATATTAGAATGCTCATCATGATCTAGAAACATGAAGAAAGCCACCCTGGAATCGGGGTGGCTGACTGTTTACCTTATAGAGATTTCAGGGCTTCTTCGATTTGAGTATCGCCTTCAACGAGTTCGAATGTCTTGTGATAAGCGTTTGCTTCTTCAAGACAAGCGATCATCGTTTTAGCAACGTCTGCGCGTGAAATTGTGCCACGGTCAACCGTTTCTGCCACTTTGATTTTGCTTGTGCTCTCGTCATGCGTTAGACCGCCTGGACGGACGATTGTATAGTCAAGCTCTGTAGACTTCACGAAGTCATCAGCTTCACCTTTCATTTTCAAGTAATGCTTCAACTCTTCTGGTCCTCGTTCAGGACTTCCAGCTGCAATACTGCTTAGCATAATGAACTTCTTGATGCCTAAGCTTTCTGTTGCTTTCGCTAAGTTGATGGCACCATCACGGTCCACGGCTTCTGTTTGGTCAGCTCCGGTACTGGAACCGGATCCTGCAGCGAAGATCACCGCGTCCATGCCTTTGACAGCATACCCGATATCTTGCTGCGTCACATCTCCAAGGACCGGTGTACCTCCAAGTTCCTCGATTTTTGCTTTCTGTTCTTCTTTTCTTATTAAACCATATGGCTCATGGCCATCTTCTTTAAGGTATTGGATAAGTAGACGTCCAGTGTGTCCGTTTGCTCCTGCTACTAGTACTTTCATAAGCTCAATGCATCTCCTTCCAATTTATGTTTGCTCCGTAATTGTTTATCCGCTTTTCGTGAGGTTTAAACATCGGAAGCGTTCGAGTGTTGCAGTTCTGGGAAGCAGAGCTCTTGATAATTGCAGCGGGAACAGACCCTTGGGTCGTCTTGCATAGGGAATGATGTTAAAGGTAATGGTTCGTTACGAGACGTATCATTCAAATATTCTTTCATTCGCTCTATGCTGATTTGATAGAGGTGTTGAACGTTGATTAAATCTTGTTCTTCCAACTGATGCTCAATATGTGTGCCATCTAACAAATATTCGTTTCGAATGACGATGTCTTTGATGGAATCAATGTTGTACTTCTGCTGAAGGTACAGAGCATAGAGGGCGAGTTGGTTTCGGTCTTCATCGGATTTTTTTCCTGTCTTCCAATCGACGATCACCCATTTATTTTCCCTCAAATCTTTGTAGACAAGGTCCATGACAATGAACACCTTCACACCATCCGCTTTCATGAACCGGAATTTTTCTGAGTCGATAAATTGCATGTCTTCCTGGTTCAATACGTCGGCGAATGATTGGCTTGCAAAGAAATTTTTAACCGTCGATTGTAGTCTTTCGGTGATTTTATTCACCTTTGCTTCTGGGAGTGTATTTGTCTGACTATAGTAGATTTCATGAAGCATCGTATAATGCTTAGGGCGGTTCCACCATAAATGTTCTTTACGGGTGGACTCAACGAATCCGCGGTTCAAGTGATGTCGTACGTTGTCGACCATCGCTTCCTCCGAAGGGATCTCTCTTCCTTGTAATACGTTTTGAATGGCTTGAAAAATCAAGTCGTGGACGACACTTCCGAAGTGCATCTCTAGATTCGTGATTTTCTTCAGGCGATAGGCTTGTTTAGCTAACGTGTCTGCACTACTCAACCAGCCGTTGTGTGAAGTGTAGTAATCATAAGCGTACTTTCGCAAGCACGTCAGCATCGTTTTATGCCTTGTTAAAGACCAAGACAATTCGGGGTAAGGCTTTACTTCATACATCACTATATCCTCCGATACCGTTATTGTTCGACTTGATAGCCAGAAAGATCGATTTTTCCATTTATGACAGGTATTCCTTCACTTTCAAGTGCCATCCGCTGAATATCAGATCCCGCTTCATCCTTGATCACGATGTTCCCTTTAGCATTCACAACGCGATGCCAGGGAAGGGAGTGTTTTTCACTCATCGTATGCAAAAGTCTTGCTACTTGTCTAGCCGCTCTTGGGTTTCCTGCGACGCGAGCGACTTGACCATATGTCATGACTTTTCCTTCTGGGATATCTTGTATGATTTCAATCACACTTTTCGTAAAAGGCTGCATGGCGATAACCTCCTCGTATCTCTTATTCTATCGCACTCAACTGTTCTATGAATAGAAGATCCGGGAATCGATCTGATACAATGAGGGGAGATAAAAGGAGGAACGGTGCACATGAGTATTGCTCGAGTATTGTCGATTGCAGGTTCAGCTTCCCAAGGGAGTGCCGGCATCCAAGCAGATTTGAAGACGTTTCAGGAATTCGATGTATATGGAATGAGTGCGATCACCGCAATGGTCGCGAACAATCGTACGACAAATCAAGGGATCTTCACACAACCTATAGAAGCTATCGAGGCTCAAGTGTATGCGTCACTCGAGCACGTCGGTGTGGATGCTTTGAAGACGGGCATGTTGTTTACAGAAGAAATCATAGACTGTGTCGCAGGATTGATTCAACAATCAGAGGTTCCCTCTATCGTGGTTGACCCTGTAATGGTGGGGAAGATGGGATCACAGTTATTGAAGGATGAAGCGATACAATCCCTAGTAAGCAAGATGGTTCCTCTTGCGACCATCATCACGCCCAATCTTCATGAGGCAGCCAGGATGCTTGAGACCAAAGTTCCGGAGACGCCGGATGAAATGAAAAATGTCGCAAGGCAGCTATATGAGTTAGGTCCAGAACATGTACTTGTGAAAGGGGGAGCTCTTGAGGGTTACCCGGCTGTCGACATGCTGTATGACGGGAAATCTATTACAGAGCTTGAAACAGAACGAATTCAGACCATTCATACAAGTGGTGCGGGATGCACATATTCAGCGGCTATTACGGCTGAGCTGGCGAAAGGGAAAAGTGTGGAGGAAGCGGTAAGGCGTGCGAAGTCCTTTGTGACGACAGCTATACGTCACGCCCTTTCATTTGAACGAGGAATAGGATCCACGTATCACGCCGCTCATCGTAAAGAATTATGAGGGAGGGGGGAACGCCATGAATCAAGATACTCATCTGTTTTTATTCGGGTCATCTCCTCCGTTTAACGAGCAGCTAGCTGACGGATTTTCGAAGCAAATGAAGAATCGGACTGTAGCCGTACTCTATATCGATCGTGACGGATCAGAGGCTTATTTACCTAAATATACGAACGCGTTGACTCAAACGAATTTGTCAGTGGTTCGACTGCCATTAAAGAAAACGTACACGGATGTGGAACGAAATGTTTTGAGCGAATGCGGTGGAATTATTATCGGAGGGGGAGACACGGTCGCTTATCACGATTTTATCGTGAATACCTCTTTAGGTGCCATGATCTATGAGCGTTTTCAGGAAGGCGTTCCTGTCGCCGGGTTTTCAGCTGGGGCGTTGATTTCCCCTGAACACTGCGTCATATCACCAATGGACAATGTGGCGCAAGTGCAACAGTTCAAGAAAGGCTTAGGGTTATTGAAAAAGGCTGTGATTTCCGCGCATTTCTTAGAGTGGAAGGAAGAACAGAATTTGAAAAAAGCACTGGTTGAAACAGGTCAACCCGTTGGTTATGGCATAGCAGAAGGGGCTGGAATCTACTTACGTAACAATCAATTCATCGCGTCTGAAGGATATGTACAAGTTGAATATCAATGAATCAAAAAAAGCATGGAATGCGACTGCCATTCCATGCTTTCTATTCGGATAATTATCCTGAGATTTTATCATACTTATCGATTTGCTTTTTGCGTTCAACATCCCAACGGTTCTCTGGGTGTTCTTTACATTCTGTTGTACATGCCGCATGTTGTTCTACTTCACAATCTTCACAACATACATACTGACGGTTACATACAGGGTTTGAGCAGTTGATCATACGATCTTCTTCTTTCCCGCAATGTTCACATTCAGCGATGACCTTTTCTTCTACTTGGTTGATCGGAACAGAAATACGCTCATCGAAGACATACATTTTACCATCGAATAGCTCACCTTTCACTTCCGGGTCTTTCCCGTACGTCGTGATACCGCCTTCGAGTTGGTACACATCTTCTACGCCGTTTTTCTTTAGAATCCCTGTCAGTTTCTCACAGCGAATTCCACCTGTGCAATACGTCAGTACCTTTTTATCTTTCCACTGGTCCGCATTCTCTGCAATCCATTCTGGGAACTCACGAGAGTGGTTCACGTCAGGCTGAATCGCATTGCGGAAGTGTCCGATACGGTATTCGTATTCGTTACGGCCGTCGATGACGATCGTATCATCGTCTTTCAGCATTTCGTTGAATTCTTTAGGCTTCAAGTGCTTTCCACCGAAGGTCTTCGGATCGATATCATCGTCATCGATGCTCCAGTTGACAAGCTCAGGCTTCACGCGGCAGTGCATCTTCTTGAATGCGTGACCTTCATGTTCATCAATCTTGAAGTGAATGTCAGCGAAACGTTCATCGGAGCGAACATACTCCATATATTGTTCCACTTGCTCTACCGTACCTGATACTGTACCGTTGATTCCTTCATGGGACACAATGATGCGTCCTTTCAAACCAAGGTCTTTACAGAATTTCAGGTGGTTCTGGCAATATTCTTCATAATCAGGAAGGTCGACATACTTATAGTACAACAGAACTCGATAATCTTGTGAGCTCATTGATGATTCCTCCTATATTTATATCTATATCTTTAAATGAAATAACAGAAATGTCCATAGTCCATCATAGTCGATTCATAACAAAAATTCAAATGTCAGATTATTGACTTTTTTCCTTCCTTTTCTTCAACCCTCTCGTGTACAAGTAAAGCACGGAGCTTGATGCAATCATGAGGATGATCAATACACCGAACGACAGCTTGAAGTTCCCTGCCGTATAAGGTTGTGTGTAAACTTCAAGTAAAATACCTGCTAGCACGGACCCTGTCGCACTCCCGATGAACTGCGTCTGTTGTTTAAGTCCGATTCCGGCGCCGATTTGTTCACTTGGTAAGATTCGTGATACTTCATTGGTTGAACTGGATGACAGGCTGGAGAAGCCGAAGCTCGTAAACATGTAAGCGACCATAATCATATAAGGACTCCATCCTGAGAATAGGAAGAAAACAAGGGCACTGATCATCAGCAATATTTGAGATAGAAGAAGAATGCGGATGTTTCCATATGCATCAATCAAACGACCTACATAAATCGCTGCAACGGCAGACAGCATCGCTCCCGGGAAGATAATGAACCCGATCGCTGCTGCTCCGCGGTCGTAGACTTGTTCAAGCATGATCGGCATTAAGAACAAGACAGCGAAATGCAGCGTAAACCCGATATAGCTCATAAATACAATGCGCCGGTAATGCTTGTTACGCAATAGCTCCGGCTGTATGAAAGGAGCTTTGAAACGGTTGATGCGCCACCATAGTAATCCAGCAGAAGCTACACCACCGAGTAAATACCAGAAAGTGAAGGTAGAAAAATAGAGTAATAGTAGCGTGACACTGACTCCGGATAAGAGGGCCCCAATGACATCGAACGTTCCTCGCTTAGTCGTTTCCTTTGGCATAAACTTGAATAGAATCGGAATGACGAGGAACACCATGACCGTTACAATAAATAAATAATTCCAGTCCAAATAATCCGTGATGACTCCACCGACAACTGGACCAAGTCCAAAGCCTAACGATGTAGCGGATGCAATCAAAGCAAAGGCACTACCTCTGCGCTTCATAGGGATATACCTTCCGGCAAAGACCATAGATAATCCGGGTATAGCCGCTGCTCCTGAAGCTTGGCATAACCGGGCAATCAATAACACGATGTAGCTATCGGAGAAGAATCCTATAATAGAAGAAAAACTGAAAATCAGGATTCCTATCGTTAACAAATTCCGGATGGGCATGTAATCCGATAGACGGGTGAACGTAATCGTGAAGATTGCTAGAACAATAGAATAGCCCGACACAATCCATGCTCCTTCTGAAGGTTGAAGGGAGAAATCTCTTAATATATTGGGTAAGGCGATGTTGAACATCGTTGTATTCATGACAACTATAAGAATTGAAGCACTGAGTAAGAAGACGGTTTTGAAATGATCCATAGAAGGACTTGCGTGCTGGTCCATTCTCCATACCTCCTTTATCAAAAGTAATGACTTATTTGAAGTAAGCCTGCGATTCTCTTATATATATCCGAGTTACTATACCATAAGCTCTATATATTGGAAACTGTCAGTCTATTCACACAAAAACGGCTCCCCACATGAGTGGGGAGCAGAGAGTTCGCGTGCTCTCTATTTTACTGTTGCACCTAAGACGGATTCGAAATGTCCTAAAGCCCATTCATGACCGGCCTCGTTGAAACTAGCAACAGCGTCTTGATGAATGACGAGTTGATAGCCTCTATTAAAGGCATCGACTGCCGTGTGCAGTACACAAATGTCTGTACATACTCCAACAAGATGAAGCTCCTCAACCCCACGTTCACGGAGCTTCAGGTCTAAATTCGTCCCAGCAAAAGCACTATATCGCGTTTTATCCATATAGAAGACATGGGACTTTCCTTTATTCGCTTCATAAGACTGACGTAAATTTCCATACAGTGTCCGACCTTCTGTCCCCCGGATATTGTGGGGCGGGAAGAGTTTCGATTCCGGGTGGAAAGGGTCCTCTTCTTCATGGACATCAACAGCAAATACGACGAAGTCCCCGTTTTCTATGAATTGATTTGTCAACTCAACGATATTGGGTTCGACCACTTGCCCTGGTTCCCCGCAAGTCAACGCTCCGTTCTCAGCAACAAAATCATTTGTGTAATCAATGTTTATTAAGGCTCGGTTCATAGAATCTCCTCCAAAGTGTCTTTACATATATCTTAACAGAAGAGGGAGAGTTCATGGTAGTTAATGGGAGTAAGCATGTGCTTGTTTAACCGATTTTGGATTCTTTTGCATCGTAATGAGCATCATTAATCCAGAGCTTAACAGCAATGCACTCGTGACGAAGAATACGGCAGAAAATCCGAACGCTCCTGAAAGCATCCCACCGATAGCGGGGCCGATAATGTTACCTAGAAATCGAACGCTTGTATTATATCCGAGAACCTCTCCTTGCATCGCAACAGGAGCTTCTTGGCGAATATACGCGGTTCGCACCGGAATGATGCCTCCGATCGATACACCTAGAAGGAAACGCAGAGCAACCAGTTGCCAAATGTTCGTTACGAAAGCAGCAGGGAGGTACACGGCACCTGCCATGAACAAAAGCATCACTAGAATTTTCACATAACCTTGTTGATCAGCAATTCGTCCCCAACGTTTTGCCATCATTAAGTTTCCTAATCCAGCTGCCGAGAAGGCAATACCAGAAAATAGGGCCAGGTTCTCTGGCCCGTGTAATTCTCCTACAAATAAGGAGAGAATCGGTTGAATGCTGAAGTGTGCGATTTGAACAATCAAGGAAATGAGCATCACCATCATCAAGACAGGGTGACGGAAAATATGACCAAGCACTTCTCTCGTCTGATAGCTGGTTTTTTCTTCTTCGCTTTCTTTCTCAATGCGTTGCTCGTGAATGCCGAAGTACACGATTACGGCAGATGCAGCAACGGTAATCGATACAAATTGGAACGTTGTTGCATATCCGATTTTATCTGCAATTAATCCACCGAGCATCGGACCAAGCAGGCTTCCTGTAATACTCCCCGTTTGCAAAGTGCCGAGTACTTGTCCGGCAATCTCCTTGGGCGTTTGGGTAGAAATCAGTGCTTGAGACATCGGGATGAACCCTGTAAATACACCCATAAACAATCGGAGCAAAAACAGTTGCCATACCGAGGTCACAAACCCCATCAATAAAACAGATAAAGCTAGTCCGCTTGCTGAGAATATCAAAATGCGTTTCCGTCCGTATTTATCACCAATTTTTCCCCATATCGGTGAGAAAATGAGGGCCGTGACGAAAGTGATTCCAAACACCCAGCCTGACCATGTTTGCACGAAAGACGCTGAAAAATCCCCTAAGGTTTCTATATATAACGATAAAAATGGTAGAACCATCGTGATGCTGCCTGCTATGAAAAAGTTGGCAAACCACATGATCCATAAGTTTTTTCTTGCACGTTGTTCTTGTGTAAGGATAGAAATCCCTTCTTCCTTTTTATTTCGACTCCCTAAGTATATATCATAAATCCCATGTAAATGAAAGGAAACGACTTCTGAAAATCGACGAAAGCGGATGACTTCTTCAGGTATAGGACTCAATTCTTGTGCGGATTATTAAAGAAATGCAATCAACGACTGTGATGTATAAATGGTAGTTAATCGGGTATTAGGAATTTATATGGTTTATTCCTTTATTTTTCCATGAGCTCCCTTCAAATATTTTAAGTGTTAACGGTTGCAATACTTGTATATACAAATTATAATCGAAGTGTAATCATGTATATACATGTTAAAGAACTTCAATGATAAAAAATGTAAGCGTTTGAGGAGGAGTTAGAATGTTCAAAAAATTATTTGGTAAGAAAGAAACGTCTGCAGAGGTTTTTGCTCCTGTGACAGGCCATAAAGTAGCTCTTGAAGAGGTTCCGGATCCTGTTTTCTCACAGAAAATGATGGGCGACGGAATCGCGATTGATCCAACAGATGGTACGGTTGTAAGCCCAGTTGAAGGCGAAATCGTTCAAGTATTTCCTACAAAACATGCAGTAGGCCTTCAAACAAAAAGTGGGGCAGAAATTCTGATTCATATCGGTTTAGAAACCGTAAGCATGGACGGAGAAGGTTTTGAGGCATTCGTATCGCAAGGGGACAAAGTCAGTGTTGGGGACAAGTTGATCACGTTCGACATAGACCTAGTGAAAGAAAAAGCGAAAAGCACTGTAACTCCGATCATCGTCACAAATAGTGATGACCACGCCGTGGAACTATCAGGCGTAAGTGAATTGACGGCAGGTACGACAAGTCTGATGACGGTCAATCAGAAATAAACATCATCAAGGAGGATATCCAATGAATCACAAACAATCAGCGGAAGAGATTCTCGAAGCTATTGGCGGAAAAGATAACATTTCAGCTGCAACTCACTGTGTGACTCGTCTACGCCTTGCCCTTGTGGATGAAGGGATTGTCGATCAGGAGAGACTGGATAACATTGATGCGGTCAAAGGTTCATTCTCTACAAATGGTCAATTCCAAATTGTCATCGGACAAGGTACAGTAGATAAAGTATATAAAGAATTTGCTCCCCTTGCTGGAATCAGCGAAGAGCAAACCAAAGAGGATGTAAAAGATGCTTCAGCTGAGAAGATGAATCCTCTTCAGCGTGCAATCAAAACGTTAGCGGATATCTTCATCCCGATTTTGCCGGCAATCGTAACGGCTGGTCTATTATTAGGAATTAACAACATCTTGACGGCCGAAGATATTTTCTTTGATGGTCAAGCGTTAATTGATGTGTATCCACAATGGGCGGACTTTGCCAATATGATCATTGTCATCGCAAATACCGCCTTCGTGTTCCTACCCGGCTTGATCGGTTGGTCAGCCGTGAAGAAATTCGGTGGTAGTCCCATACTCGGTATTGTCATTGGTCTAGTGCTCGTACACCCGGATCTCTTGAATGCATGGGGGTACGGTGATGCCGTACAGAACAATAGTGTGCCGACATGGAATTTATTCGGCTTAGAAGTTGAGAAAATAGGTTATCAAGGTCAAGTATTACCTGTGTTAGTCGCTTCTTACCTATTGACGAAAATTGAATTATTCCTTAGAAATCGCATCCCAGATAATATTCAATTATTATTTGTCGGCCCGATCTCCCTATTAGTTACAGGGTTCCTGACGTTCATTATTATTGGCCCCGTAACATTTCAGGTTGGTAACTGGATTACAGATGGACTTGTAGCTACCTTTGATACTTTCGCATGGTTAGGTGGTTTGATCTACGGTGGTCTGTATGGTGTGCTGGTTATTACAGGTATGCACCACACCTTCCTTGCTGTTGATATCCAACTTGTAGGTAGTACGGGAACAACATTCCTTTGGCCGATGCTCGCTCTATCCAATATTGCTCAAGGTTCAGCGGCCTTTGCCATTTGGCGAGCTTCCAAAAACGATAAACTTAAAGGGCTGGGGTTCTCTACTGGTATTTCTGCTTGGCTCGGTATTACAGAGCCTGCACTGTTTGGTGTTAACTTACGCTTTAAGTATCCATTTATTTTTGCTATTGCATCTTCTGCTATTGCCGGTCTTTATATTTCCGCGCAAGGCGTTGTGGCAAGCTCCATCGGTGTAGGTGGTGTACCAGGAATCTTCTCCATCGTTGCTGAGTATTGGATTGATTTCGCAATCGGTATGGTGATTGTAATCGTCCTACCGTTTGTAGGGACGTACCTCTATGCCAAGCGTAAAAAAGACGTATAAGTAATAAAACATAGTCCGTGGGGATGTTTCTTTCCCGCGGGCTTTTCATTAATCCATGACGATTAGAAAAGAATACAAGATAAGGATGGTGGTGTGACCATGACCAATCAACCATGGTGGAAAAAAGCAGTCGTTTATCAAATTTATCCGAAAAGCTTCAATGACACGACAGGGAACGGTGTCGGCGATATCCAAGGAATCATTGATAAGCTCGATTACCTCAACGAATTAGGTGTCGATGTCTTATGGTTAACGCCGATGTACAAGTCTCCTCAAAATGACAATGGCTACGATATCAGCGATTACTACGACATTCATGATGAATATGGGACGATGGAAGACTTTGAGCGTTTGCTTGATGAAACCCATAAACGCGATATGAAGTTGATCATGGACATCGTGGTCAATCATACTTCGACGGAACACGAATGGTTCAAACAAGCCCAGAAGTCAAAAGACAACCCATTCCGTGACTATTATATTTGGAAAGATCCTGTCGACGGAGAGGAACCGACCAACTGGCAATCCAAGTTCGGTGGTAACGCCTGGAAGTACGATGACACGACAGGACAGTATTACCTCCATCTCTTTGATGTCACACAAGCCGACTTGAACTGGGAAAATGAACAAATGCGCTCCGATATTTACGATATGATGCACTTCTGGGCAGAAAAAGGAATCGATGGCTTCCGCCTAGACGTCATCAACTTGGTATCGAAAAATCAAGACTTCCCTAATGATGACGGCAGCGTTGCGCCAGGGGATGGCCGTAAATTCTACACGGATGGTCCACGCGTTCACGAATTCATGAATGAGATGCACGAGGAAGTATTTGGTCCTCACGATTTGATGACTGTCGGAGAAATGTCCTCGACGACAATCGATCACTGTATCAAATATACAGCTCCTGAGCGAAACGAGTTGAGCATGACATTCAATTTCCACCATTTAAAGGTCGATTATCCGAATGGACAGAAATGGACGGTTGCCGACTTTGATTTTCTTGAGTTGAAAAATATTCTCTCTACATGGCAGAAGGAAATGAATAAAGGCAACGGCTGGAATGCTTTGTTCTGGTGTAACCATGACCAGCCTCGCGTTCTTTCAAGGTTCGGTGATGATGTGAACTATCCAGTGGAATCTGCTAAAATGCTGGCGACGACCATTCATATGATGCAAGGTACGCCTTACATCTATCAAGGGGAAGAGTTCGGCATGACGAATCCTGGTTTCGAATCGATTGATCGTTATCGTGATGTAGAATCATTGAATATGTACAAGGAGTTTCGTGAAAAAGGGTACAGTGAGGAAGAAATCATTGCGATTTTGAAACAGAAATCCCGTGATAATTCGCGTACTCCTGTTCAATGGAATGATCGTAAGCACGCTGGCTTCACCGACGGAACACCGTGGATTGATGTTGCAGATAATTACAAAGAAGTGAATGCTGAAAAAGTCATGAATGAAGAGGGGTCTGTATTCAAGTACTATCAGAAGCTGATTCAATTGCGTAAAGAATACGACATCATCACCCACGGTGACTACCAGCACCTGACACCGGAAAATGAGCGTGTGTTTGCTTACCTTCGTGAAGCGGATGGTCAACAGTTGTTTGTCGTCAATAACTTCTATGGTGAAGAAACCGAGTTTGCTATTCCGGAGCAAGTGAATGGTGACGGTCAAGCGGAAGTATTGATCAGTAACTATGAAGACTCTCAGTGGGAAGCGGGTCGTGTCCGCCTTCGCCCTTATGAATCAGTCGTTTATTACATTCCGAGTCACTGATATACTATAGTTGGTGATGACGATGAAAAATAAATTTTTATTTATCTATAATGATCTTGTCCGGATGATTCAACAAGGAAAGATTAATCCAGGAGATACGCTTCCTTCTGAGCATGAACTGACGAACCGATATGAAAGCTCACGGGAAACAGTGAGGAAAGCATTGAACTTGCTTGCTCAGAATGGCTATATTCAAAAGGTGAGAGGAAAAGGTTCCGTTGTCCTCGATCATGGTAAGTTCGAATTTCCGGTATCAGGGTTGACGAGTTTCAAAGAACTTTCCAATCAACTTGGACAAGACTTTCAGACGATCGTTCATGAATTATCTCTTGAGATAGCGGAAGAAGGCGTCAGAGAACACTTGCAATGCAAACGGGACCAGAAGCTTTGGAAAGTGGTGCGGTCGAGGCAGATTGCCGGAGAGAAAATCATTTTAGATAAAGATTATATTCGTGAAGATTTAGTTCCAGCCTTATCGACATCGATCGCTGAGGAATCACTCTATGCGTATATCGAAGATGAGCTGAAGTTGGATATTAGTTTTGCAAAGAAGGAAATCGTCGTTGAAAAAGTGACCGAAGAGGACCGGCGATACCTTGATTTATTAGATCATGAACAAGTCGTTGTGATCCGGAGCTATGTATATTTAGCGGATGCAACACTGTTCCAATTTACCGAGTCCAGGCACCGTCCGGATAAATTTCAATTTGTGGATTTTGCAAGGCGTACAAAAGCTTGAGGGCAACCTCAAGCTTTTGTAATAGGAAAGGAATGCCATCCCAAAGTGGATAGAAACAGCTATCTTTTCGGTCTAAATGCCAAAAATGATACAATAACAATAGTATAAAAAGCTGAGGTGAGTGCATTGTTCGTAATCGGAGCCACAAAAAAACTACAAGATCAATTGAGCTACACAATAGAGGATGCGGAACAATATAAAGAAGTACCGGCAATCAACCAATGGACAGCGAATCTGATCACGTTGAATCGCAGGAAGTGTTTATTACTGATGAATCATCAAACAGGCTTGAATTTAACGTTATTCGGTTTGCGTAAACAACAGTTCGATCACTTAGATAGTGTCATCAAAGGGTCGCTCAGGCAATTGTTGCAAACGTTGGAAGTGGACCCTGAAATCATTGAAAAGATGGAAAACGAGTCAAACGAGATTGTCTATACGAAAACGAGCAACCGTCAAATTCGTGGAATGATGAATGAAATGAAGATGATGGTGGAAGCGAAAACAGAAGGGCAGTCATTCGAAGACATTGATGCCGTTGACATCAATGTCGATTTGAATAATATGGTGTTTTCCCCTCTTAAACACATCAGCCCCATCAATACATTTGTAAAGTTTTTTGAAGAAAGTAGTACGTGAATTTACGTACTGCTTTTTTTGTATATAATATAGATAAAAGACAAGCAAATTCGTTTACTACATACCAATAGGGGTATTATAATAGAGACAAATAAAGTTAACGGAGGGTTTATTTATGTTTTTCAAATCATTTTTTGACGAAAACTTAGCTCAAATGTCTTACATGGTTGGATGTCAACGTACTGGTGAAGCACTCGTGATCGATCCAGCAAGAGACTTATCACCGTATTTGGAAACCGCTGAAAAAGAAGGATTCAACATTACAAAAGCGGCCGAAACCCATATCCACGCCGACTTCTTATCCGGCGCACGAGAACTGGCTAATAATCAAGAAGTCACACTACTTGTTTCAGGTGAAGGCGGAGATGATTGGTCATATCAATATCTGAACGAAACAGACCACCAACTACTGAAAGACAACGATACCTTTTATGTCGGAAATATCCGCCTGGATGTGCTTCACACACCTGGACATACACCTGAGAGTATCTCCTTCCTATTAACAGACGAAGGTGGCGGATCGGAAGTGCCGATGGGAATCTTCACCGGTGATTTCGTATTTGTCGGAGATGTCGGCCGCCCGGATTTATTAGAAAAAGCAGCAGGAGAAGCTGGCACTTCACAATCAGGCGCCAAGCAAATGTTCGAGTCCCTTCAACGTTTCAAACAGTTGAGTGACCACATTCAAGTATGGCCAGGACACGGTGCGGGAAGTGCTTGCGGGAAATCCCTAGGGGCTGTTCCTTCTTCTACAGTCGGATATGAGCGAATCAACAACTGGGCGCTTCAGTATGACGAGGAGTCGTCATTTATGGACGAGCTTTTAGATGGTCAACCAGAACCACCTAAATACTTTGCGATGATGAAGAAGTTGAATAAAGAAGGTCCATCTTTAGTAAAAGATCGCGCCATTCAAGAGCTCTCCATCGAGAAAATCGATGACTACCGATCAGAGGATTACGTCATCTTGGATACCCGTTCGAAAGAAGCATTCAAAGAGGGTCACTTGCCTGGTGCTATCAACATTTCTTATGATAAATCTCTTCCAAACTGGGCTGGATGGACGATTGGTTACGATCAATCCATTGTACTGATCAGTCCGTTAAAAGACGTATCAGGTATTAAGAAGCAGCTGGAGTCTATCGGCTTAGATGACGTCGTTGCCGTCCTTGATGCAGAAAAAGTGGAAAACCAGTCAGACCTTGAGACGTATGAGAACATTACGCCACGTGAGTTAGAAGCACAGTACCGCGGAAATGATGATTATGTGATCGTCGATGTTCGTAATCAAAATGAATGGAACGAAGGGCATATCGCAGGTGCAGAGCGGATCTTGCTAGGGGAGCTACAGGAAAACATTGATCAGATCCCATCAGGTAAAACTCCGATTGTTCATTGCCAATCCGGTAAGCGTTCCGCCATTGCCGCAAGTGTATTGCAAGCGAATGGCTTTAAAGATGTCTTGAACTTAACAGGCGGTTTCAGCGCCTATGCAAAAGAATATGAACCCGTAACGACCTAAACAGAAGGCCTCGACGCATGCAGTGTTGAGGCCTTTTTAAGTGGTGATGGGAAAGGGATAGTGTGGGGGTTCGGCATCCATGCACCATGTAGGTGATTTTCCTTCCGCGGCCCAGTGCCACGCGGCAATTGAAGCCAGTACAGCATCGACATCATGACTCTCATGGACGGGAGGGAGGGACGTTGTCAGGAAGGTAGACGTTAACCAATCCGTGACCCATTCCAGGCCTGTGGGTTCCTTTTTATACGATAGAGCATGATGGAAATCTTCTGCACTCAGCCTCGAAGCTAGAGCTACGCCAGGGTGAACTTCAACCACCTCGACCCGTTCGATCGTTTTCAATGAATGAGCAAGATGAATACCTCGAGCTGTTAAATAGATCATCCTTGTTAAGGTCGGCGTCATCACGGATCCTGATTTCATGCCAAGGTCTTTTGCGAACCGTCGTAATTCACGGTCGAAAAGGCGGTCTCCACCACCATCCTGATAGGAAAGGGGAGAATCAATTCCGACAATGACACGACCTTCATCTGCATAGCTAGATACAAAGTCGAGAAGGTCAACGTCTGAAGCGCCCTGGATTCGGTAATCGAATTCAAGGCGTTCCCCTTTTTCATGAAAAGCAGCAGCTACTGTATCTTTATGATTAGAAGGCCCGGATAGATCAATGCCAATAATATTCATATGTTTCACCTCAAAAAAAGACCTCTACCACATAGTGGGTAGAGGCGAATAGTTTGTAGTATAGGATTAGGGGAGTTGCTAGTTGTTACAGAAAAAATTAGAAATCTTGAGCGATTAGTGGTTGTGGGTATGCAAATTCAGCATTTTCTTGCGTTTGAGGTGCAAAAGCAGCACTTGATAAAAACGCCACAACACCTAGCAATACTAAGAACTTCTTCATAGAAATGTCCCTCCTAAGTGAGAATGTTTATTTAACAATTTCATTGCTAACCTAAGGTATTCAGAGGACTTTTTATACATTCGTTTCTTTTCGAGAAGATCAGCCAAGACCATTGAATAACGAATGATGTAAATATGCTCTTTTTTTACTTCAAAATATGGAATTAATACTTCTTCTAGATGGTTAAGAAGTGATTCATCACCATTAATCATCAATTTATAAAAATAAAAGTGATGTTTATGCGGTTCAGAGTAGTAATTCTTAAGTTCGTTCTCTCCTCGTAGTACCCACTCTAAACACCCTTTATAGTCTCCTAGACGGAAGTGCTCTAACATAAGACTATGAATAGTAGTCAATAAATAATTTTGTTTATAAGGGGTATCCAAGTCATTGAAGTTAATACTGTTAATATAGTTTTTAATAGCATTGTAATGATTACCTAGTAATGATTCTAAATTACCGATGTTAATGTAGATTAAGTTTAATTGATTACGATTGTGAGTTTGTGTAGCAATTTTTTTTGCGGAATAGTAGTTCTCCAAAGACTTAGCGTAATTCTTCAATTTACTATAATTGATACCTTGGAGTATGTGGCAGTCTGCGCTTTTTTCTAAGTCGTATCTAGATTGATAGATCTCCAGAGCTTGATCTACGTAAAAGACTGAAGCAGATGTGTGGTTAGCTTGGCTTGTGCTTAAAGCTAATAGATAATATAAGTCACTGAACTCCCAATTAAATAACTGTACTGTGTTGGAGGAACTGTGGTTTTTAGCCTCCATTAAGGACTGAAATGATTGATCAAAATTACCCTTGTAGTAACTTAATAATCCAGAGACAACATGATAGTAGAACTCCATCTCCTCATCAAACGTATCCCGGTGTTGACGGATATCTTCCCACACTTCATAAGCCTTCTCCACGTCATTTTCTAACAACAAGTGGCGAATGCGGAAGAGCTCGAAAAATATATACAAATGATGATTCTCGTGTGTATCTTTCTGTTCAAGAAGCTCGTTCATTAATGTGCGAGCTTTTTCTTTATCCTTAAAAACGATCGATTCATACCACTCTTTCAGTTTCTCCTTTGACGGATGACTGTTAGATGAGTCATGAAAGTCGAGACCGAGTCGTTCATAAAGTAACTCGAGTACCTCGAACGCAGGAACGGTTTGATCGTTCTCAATCTTGGAAAGATACGCGGGTGAGATGATTCCATCCGCTAGCTGGTTTTGTGTTAAACCTTGCTTTACGCGGTGAAAACGAAGTACTTTGCCATATTCCATTTTTAACACACCTAGTTGATCAACTGAGATTTATGAGCGGCGAGCGCTTGTAAATCTATTTTTAGAATACATGTTCGGCTAGTAAATTTCAACTACATCGACAAGTTTCCCAAGTCGCTCTAAATTATCGCCTTAAAGGGGTGCTTTAAGACCTAACTTTCCCAGACATGTCGTCAGAATATTATGATACATTGGGGGTGCGTTAAAAACTAGGAGGGTTTAGATGAATTTGAAATCAGTAATGGCGACTTTTGTACTAGGGACTAGCCTAGTATCCGGCGGGGCAATATCGCATGCAGAAGTAAGTGCTGATGCAGAAGTGAAAGAGGCTCCACAGTTTATTAAGAAAAATTTTGATGTGAAAAATGTCGTTTCAGAGAACGCTGTTAAAGAGTTCTTCAAAGCGAACGAAAAGGAATTCAATCTTAAAGTCAATAAAGATTTGAAACTAGTAAAATCTGAAACAGATGACTTGGGCATGACTCATTATGTGTACGAGCGTGTCATTCAAAATGTTCCGGTTGCGAATTCCAAAGTAGTCGTACATACGGATCAAAGAGGAAATGTTACGGCAGTGAATGGTGAGTTTCATAAAGAGGCTCCGAATAAAGTTCGACAATTAAAAGAGTTCAATAAGAATCAGGCGGTTGACTACGCTTGGGATCATATTGACGTAGATAGAGAAGAAGCCGACAAAGTTCAAGAAAGTGAAATAGGTGAGGACTTCCATACATTGACGGAGAATTCGGACCTCGTGGTTTATCACGAAGATGGTGAATATACGCTTGCTTACCACGTAGAGCTTCAATTCTCGCAACCTTATCCTGCCAACTGGCAGCTATATATCAATGCTGAAACAGGAGAGGTATTGAAATCGGCCAATGTTGTTCATGAAGCAACGGGAACAGGTACCGGCGTTTTAGGGGATACGAAATCTTTGAACACTTACGCCTACAATAATACGTATTATCTTTTTGATACTTCTAAGCCGATGAATGGTGTCATTGAGACATTCGATAATTATGGTGGTCAGTACAGCAGTTTACCTGGGTATTATGTAACAGATTCAGGTAACACATTCTATAGTGAGCGACAAAAAGCGGCTGTGGATGCTCATTACTATGCTGGTGAAGTATTTGATTACTTTTATGACACGTTTGGACGCGTCAGTTATGATAACCAAGGTGCAGACATTCGTTCGACAGTTCACTACGGCAATGACTATAACAATGCCGCTTGGACAGGTAATCAAATGATTTACGGTGATGGCGATGGATCTAAATTCACATACTTATCTGGTGCGGATGACATTGTTGCCCATGAATTGACGCATGCGGTGACAGATACAACAGCTGAATTGATTTATGAGAATCAGTCAGGCGCTTTGAATGAATCCTTCTCTGATGTATTTGGGTATTTCGTCGATTCTGAGGACTGGTTACTGGGTGAAGATGTGTACACACCGGGAGTAGCAGGTGATGCTCTTCGTTCTCTATCGAATCCAAATGCCTATGATCAGCCAGACCACATGAACGAATACCAGAACCTTCCGAACACTGAGCAGGGAGATTGGGGTGGTGTCCACATCAATAGTGGTATCCCGAACAAAGCAGCCTACTACACAATCAACAGTCTTGGCATGGCCCAGTCTGAACAGATTTACTACCGTGCTTTGACGGTTTATTTGACACCTAGCAGTGACTTTGCCAGTGCGAAGTCAGCTCTAGAGCAATCCGCTCAAGATTTATATGGCTCTTCTGCTGCAAATGCCGTGACACAAGCTTGGAACAATGTAGGGCTATATTAAAAAGCAGCAAATTTTGTTCACCCCTTATCAAAGAGTGTGGAACCTGAATGGGTCCACGCTCTTTTTTTAGTGTCATTAAAGTAAAGGGTTTCTCGAAACCCCTTACTTTTCCTTTTCAGAAATGAAAACGGCGAGTAGAAGACCCTTTTTAAGGGTATAAAAGGTATAGGAAAAATAACGAACATCAAGACAGACATCCACATACTCGTTTTAAAGGAGGAGTTTCGTGTGAGTCAAAATGTCACACAAAAATTAATTAAAGACCACTTAGTAGAAGGGGAAATGACTCCAGGTTCTGAAATTGGGTTGAAGATTGATCAAACCTTAACTCAAGATGCGACAGGGACAATGGTGATGCTTGAGCTGGAGGCGATGGGGATTGATCGAGCGAAGACGGAAGCCTCGGCTCAGTATGTAGACCATAACTTAATCCAGGAAGACAGCAAAAACCCGGACGATCATCTATTTCTTGAGAGCGCTGCCAAACGGTTCGGGCTTCATTTCAGCCGCCCTGGTAACGGGGTAAGTCACCCTGTGCACATGCAACGGCTGGCGAAACCAGGTAAAACATTACTCGGATCTGATAGCCATACATGTGCAAATGGTTGTATGGGGATGCTCGCGATGGGTGCTGGCGGAATCGATGTAGCCATGGCGATTGCCGGTGAACCTTTTTATGTGAAAATGCCGAAAGTGTGGGGCGTTAAAGTAACCGGAAAACTACCAGACTGGGTCAGTGCGAAGGATGCCATTTTGGAGATGCTGAGACGTCATGGCGTCAAAGGCGGCGTCAATCACGTCTTTGAATATTACGGACCAGGGTTAGAGAACTTAACAGCCATGGACCGCCACGTTATTGCAAACATGGGGGCGGAACTTGGAGCAACGGGAACCGTCTTTCCATCCGACGATGAGACGAAACGTTTTCTTAAGCTGGAAGGTAGAGAGGAAGACTGGATTGAATTGAAAGCGGATGAAGGAGCTACTTATGATGTACATGATGAACTTGATTTATCTACCATAGGCCCGATGGTCGCGAAGCCATCCAGTCCTGGGAATGTCGTATCTGTTGAAGAAGTTGAAGGAGAATCGATTTATCAGTCGTACATCGGATCTTCGGCAAACCCAGGGTACCGTGATTTTGCGATCGCTTCTAAGATTGTAGAAGGGAAGCATATTGCGGACGGGGTATCCTTTGACTTGAACCCTACATCCAGACAGATGCTGATCGACCTTTCTAAAGAAGGACATATCGCGAACTTCATGCAAGCAGGCGGTCGGCTTCACCAAGCGGGATGTAATGGCTGTATCGGTATGGGGCAGGCACCGGCAACGGGGCGGAACAGCCTTAGGACAACACCGCGAAACTTCCCTGGACGTTCTGGTACAAAAGAGGATAGTGTCTTCTTGTGTAGTCCGGAAACAGCGGCAGTGAGTGCGTTGCACGGAAAAATCATGGACCCTAGAAAAGCCGGGTTCGACTTCCCGCAAGTGAACGACCTTGAGCAACCGACAGTGGACACTCGATTGTTAGACGAACCACTTCCGTTTGAAGAAGCGAAGGACGTACAATTAGTGAAAGGACCGAACGTTGCCTCCATTCCTGAAATGGATGAGCTTCCAGATGAGTTGGAGGTACCGATTCTTCTGAAAATGGGAGACGATATTTCAACCGATGAAATCCTAGCTGGTGGCGCACGAGTTCTTCCTTATCGAAGTAACTTACCAGAAATCAGTAAGTTCACGTTCGAGATTGTAGACGATACGTATTATGACAGAGCGATGGATATTCGCGATCAAGGCGGTCATACCATTGTAGCAGGTGCGAACTATGGGCAAGGATCAAGTCGTGAGCATGCGGCCTTGGCTCCGAAATATCTCGGTATGCGTGTAGCGATTGTAAAAGACTTCGCCCGCATTCACTGGCAGAACCTTGCGAACTTCGGTGTGCTTCCGCTTACGTTTACGAATGACTCGGACTTGGATGAATTAGAACAAGGGGATGTGCTTGTATTTAAGGACCTACGAAATAAAATCAAGCAATCCAACCAGGTGGAAGCAGAAGTAAAAGGCAAAAATAAGACGCTAACGCTCGAACATGCGATGTCAGAGCGACAAATTGAAATCATGCAAATGGGTGGACTGATCAACTGGGTCAAAAACCGTTTGAACGCATAACAAAAAGGCTGCGATGTCGCAGCCTTTTTTGTTTGTGCTTACCTTTTTGTATTTAATGGTGTTAAGTCTGCTTCGATTTCCTCTCGTTTATCCTCAAGGAAAGGAGGCAGAGCAAGTGTTTCTCCTAAATGGTCAAGGTCCTCGTCTGTTGCGAATCCTGGACCATCTGTAGCGAGCTCAAATAAGATGTGATTAGACTCCCTGAAGTATAGCGATTTGAAATAGTAGCGATCGACTAGTCCTGAATTCGGGAATCCGGCTTCTTGTATTTTCTCTTGCCATTGTTTGAGCTCATCTTCATTTTCTACGCGGAAAGCAACGTGGTGAACACTCCCTCGACCTGGTTTTTCTCTTGGAGCCTCGGGCAGCTCTTCGACGTGTACTTCAGCTCCCGTTCCACCTTCTCCGGAAGAGAATACGTTGTATTGTTCGTAGCTTCCGATTTCTTCAAAACCAAGGATATTGGTGAGCACGTTCCGTGTTCCAGCAAGTTCTTGAACTGTTAGATAGACTGGACCAAGTCCGGTTATTCCTTTATCTTGTGGAACAGTTGATTCTGACCAGGGCTGACCTGGTGCAACACCCCTGTTGTTTTCGTCGGAAACGAGCATCAATCGCTGGTCTTCATGGTCACGGAAAGCTAATGTTTTTCTCCCCATGCGTTCTTGAATCGGGTCTTGATCGACACCATGCTCTTCAAGACGTTTTTTCCAGTAATCAAGTGCTGCATCGTCTTTCACACGCAATGAAGTCGTGGAAATACTCTGTGAGCCAGGGTAAGTATGCCCGGCATGATCAATTTCAAAAAAGGTTAAATCTGTTCCGGGATTCCCTTCGGCATCGGCATAAAATAGATGGTACATAGACGGAGCGTCTTGGTTGACGGTTTTCTTAACTAAACGCATTCCTAATAAATTTGTATAAAAGTCATAATTTTTCTTCGCATTTGCAGTAATGGCAGATACGTGGTGAATTCCTTTAATCATCATAAAACACATACCCCCTCGATATTTATCTCGATTTCAAGATAATTATACGTAGTAGCTGAAATTTTGTCAAATAGTTAGAATTCAAGATATATATCCCTTCTTCTCAAAGGGGAAAATATACGTATCCAACGACTTGGAGTAATACGTCATGGGCTTCGATTCAAATACCGAAGCAGGGAGGAAGTCCGTTAATTGGTTGATATAGACTTCAGATTCTGCTTTCTGGAGGGACCAGTTTCTGTGATAAATCGGTCCCTTATAAATGGAGGAGCCGCGGATCACCCACAAGGCATAGCGTTCTGTAAGCCAGTAAAGAAGCGATCCGGGTTGGGATGGTACAGGAGGGGATATGGTTTTGAAGCTTGCATGAAAGTGAGCAGGAGCATAACCTGAGTGTGTTCGGCGACTCGTAAAATGAAAGATTTCGTCTGTTTGGTCCATTCTCATGTTAGCATGAACATATGGAAGGCCGAAAACCGTTCGTGCCAAAAAAATACCCAATGGATGATTAGCATCCAGGGTGACGAAATAGACACCAGGTTCTCCGTTGTAAGAGACATATGTTCTTACATTCAGCTCAAGTAGCTGGTTTCCGAGCGGTACACTTGGCATGCCTCTAAACCGGATATCGTTCATACGAAAAGGAACAATCGCAATCCAAGCGGTTCCGTCGTATGTATCAATCTCGAAGGTTTCGGGAATATGTGGTCTCAGTAAATCCACTGAAACAGGCCAATGCATAAAAACTAACTCTTCCCATGTCTGGTGCATAATCCAGGATTTTGTTTTCATATAGCGACACCTCTCTTTTAGAGTGGTTTACCCTATATGGGAGAAAACATTCCAAGAAAGAGGTTATTCTAGTTAAGCTTTTTTCTTTTCAAAAGTCTCCTCTTGTTCTCGGTCACTAATTTCTTGTTCAAGCAGCCTGATGAATTCATGGTCTAACTCTAATTCACGCGCTCTATGAAGAGAAAGGATGAGGAGTTGGTAGTTTAAGTTGCTTACAATCACCAGGAATGCCCCCTTTTATTTCGAAAACTCTGTCGAAGCCGTAGCTACACCTATAATGTTGTTATTCGAGTCATAAAGAGGTTGAGCAAACACGTCATAATAAATCAAACCATCGGATAGTGGAAACGAAATGGTTTCTCGAATCGTATTATTCTCTTCAATGACTCTTTTTTTAATGTCCATCATAGCTAATGTTCCGGGGTTTTGATCCAGCTCATCATCGCGCTTCCCAATGATTGGACTCATCTTGAAGTCTGGGTGTGGGTTGAAGACCCACGTGTATCGTAATTCAAGATCGCAATGAGCGACGACAATCGGTGAATTGGATAAGGCTGTCTCAAAAGGTTCGCTCAAGTGATCAGCGAAAAAGAGCGAAGGGTTGATGTTAAGAAACGAAGCTATTTGAGAGGCGACGGCCATACTTGGGTTTCTTGTTCCATTCTCTATTTGGGCATAATAGGCTCGGTCAATATGAGCACCATGCGCGATTTGTTGTTGGGTATATTGTTGTTCTTTGCGTATTTTAATAAGCCATCTTCTCATTGTGTTCACATCCTACTCTATTGTACCTTACATACTAATAAATTCGTCCTAGGTATAAAAAATCCTTTGTGGCACTTTGCAACATACAGTAATTATTAAATGGTAAAATAAATACTTGTGTAATCTTGATTAATTATTTTTTTGAAATAACGTTATACGCTGTGGTGAAGGGATTCCTGACAAGGTGAGTCTAGCAAAAACCACATCAAAAACCTAATGTCTAGAAATGGCCGGAACCTGATTCGTTCGTAGGATGTTCGAGGGGATTTCTAGAAGATTATTAAAGGAATGGAAGGGGGACTCATGGTGGCATGGGAAATTTTAAATATATTAGCTGTCGGTGCTTTCGCTTTTAGTGGGGCTATTGTCGCGTTAAATGAACGATATGATATATTCGGCACATTTATTCTTGGTATTGCAACGCCATTTGCAGGTGGAGTCATTCGAAACATCGCACTCGATGTCCCGGTTGTGCACGTTTGGGAACAGGGGTATCTGCTTTATGTAGCTTTTGGAACCATCGCGATCGTTTATTTCTTTCCGAAGAGCTGGGTGATGTCATGGGATCGTTGGAATATTTACTTAGATGCCATCGGTTTATCTGCGTTTGCTCTCCAGGGGGCATCGTTTGCCATTGAAAATGATTTCCCGCTCGGAGGGGTCATCTTCGCGAGCATCCTGACAGGTGTAGGTGGAGGTGTCACGCGTGACGTACTTGCCCAGCGAAGACCCATGGTCCTCCACCAAGAGATTTATGCTGTATGGGCGCTGTTAGTAGGGCTGGTCATAGGCATTGGATTGTTCAGTATTGATAACGCGATTCAAATGTATATATTATTTATATTGATCATTGCCTGCCGAGTGCTTTCTTATCATTTAGGATGGCACTTGAGATTCAGGGATATGTATCGAATATAAAAAAAAGAGACCGAACCATTTTAATAAATGGTGGTCTCTTTTATTTTTGTCTTGGAAATTATAAAATTCGCACCCTGTGGATAGGCATATCTAATCAGCCACGTCCGGCTCCAGCGCCCAGCCCCTCGCGCACGTAAAACCCACCCTGCGGAAGGAAAAACCACATTCCTCCGGGGGGGATGCTTATGCGTGTCGGAGCTCCCGGGGCGCTTGCGCCTTTGTTCAGTAGCGGAATAAATCACCTGACAAGTATCGCTCTCCCGTATCAGGTGCAATACAGACAACGACTTCCCCGGGCTGTTTGCGCTCGGCTACTTGCATGGCTGCCCAGCAAGCGGCGCCGCAAGATGTTCCTAACAGTAAGCCTTCTTCTCTAGCTAAACGACGGGTGATGTCGTAAGCGTCTTCGTCCGTCACTTGAAAAATTTCATCATAGACTTCTTGGTTCAGAATATCAGGAATGAATCCTGGGCTCGTTCCCACAAGTTTATGCTTTCCAGGCTTTCCTCCAGATAAAACAGGTGATCCGGCCGGTTCTGCCACATGTACCGTCACATCTTTGAAATGTTTCTTCAGTTCTTCCCCAGTTCCGGTCACCGTGCCCCCTGTACCCGCTGTTGCGACAAAAGCAGATAGAGATTTTCCGATTTCGTCCATGGCTTCAATGATTTCCGTGGCTGTTGTATAGCGGTGGGAATCAGGGTTTGCCATGTTCTCAAATTGCATAGGCATGAAGCCCCCATCAATTTCTTCTACCAGTTCCTTGGCTTTAGCAATTGCTCCAGGCATCTTTTGATCGCCTGGAGTGAGCACGATCTCTGCACCGTAAGCCTTCAGCAAGTTGATTCGTTCTTGAGTCATGGTATCCGGCATGACAAGAACCGCGCGATATCCTCTAGCGGCAGCGTTCATAGCAATCCCGATACCCGTATTTCCGCTCGTGGGCTCAATGATGGTGGAGCCTTCTTTCAAGTGTCCGTCTTTCTCTGCTTGGAGCATCATATTATAGGCAGCGCGGTCTTTGACGCTTCCGCTTGGATTGTACTTCTCAAGTTTCATATATATGTCGGCCCCACCTTCAGGGGCGAGGCTGTTGAGCTTTACGAGAGGAGTATCTCCGATGAGGTCCGCAATATTGTTAACAACGCGCATGGTGTCACTTCCTTTTTCAGTTATGATTACCTGTATTTTATCATACCATTCTTTGGTGCTTCACTTGTGGCGCTTACGTGCTGGGATATGAAAAAACGCTATCCCTTCGTAGTAGGATAACGTTTTATCTGAGGAATTGTTCTTCGACGACTTTTTGTGCGAATTGGAACGAGTTTTTCGGTACCGAAACCTTGAATGCGAGTTGATTGGCATTCAGGTTGAAGCGGTCGACGCGCACATTAAAGTTGTTGGCTGTTTCCATTTGGGTGACGGCAACATAAATGTTCTCTTCATTCGGGTTTACAACGACCCACTCAGGAAATTTATAATTATCTTTCACGAATTCCAGCACTTTTTTGTTCGGAAGAGGTAGTTTGCCAAGGGATATGCTGTCTTGTTCTAAAATGATATCCCCGTTTTCCTGTACGACTGGATTCAACTCGACTTTTATCGGGATTTCTTGATCGAATGCTCTGATGTTACCAGTTAGGGCAACGTTACGATCTAAAGAAATCGAGTAGTTGAATACGGTTTGGGTTGAAAGTTCGCTCAAATATTCATTCGTCAATTGTTCCAAGTTTTCCTTCGTTGATACAATGGTGAATTCTGCATCAGATGTCGTTTTCTTCTGATCGATACTTACAAAAGAATAGGAACTCGGTAAAAAGACTAGAGAGAGTAACCAAGCTATGATGCCGATATTGATCAGCGCGAGAATCCAAAACGATGTCCGCCATTTATTTTTGAAAAGAAGTTGTTTCATTTACACATTCCGCCCTATCGTTCGATATCTTCTTTTATATATTCTAACACGCGTTCGGCGATTCGTTTATACCCTCTCTCATTTGGATGGAAATAATCCTCTTCCCAAAGCAGGTTCTCACTTGAATTTTCGAACAAATCTTTAATCGGAATGAAGGTTGTTCGATTGGACTCTTCGACGACTTGTCGACTTATGTCATTCCAGTCGTTCATGATTTGACCGAGCTCTGGGATGTTATTGAAGTAAGCGTTGAAAGGGTTGTATAATCCTACTAAATAGATAGACGCATCAGGGTTGGTTTCATTGACCGTCCGGAGGATTTCACCTAGTCGTTCCTCGTATCCTTCCTGCGCTTCTACAAATGCTTGGTAATTCAAATTTGTGAAATTATCTTGAACAACTTCCATCACGTCATTGGCACCTATGGTGATGATGGCAATATCCGATTGTTCAATCGAGTTTGTGATTTCTTCTTCATTGTTGAGGCGCTTCAGCAACTGATCCGTACGGTTCCCTCGTTTCCCGAAATTATCAATCTCAACATCTCCTGCATTCGGGTTGCTGTCAAAGGTTTGATCCAAAATCCCGACATACCCGCCTTTGTCCGTTGCGTCCCCGACGCCTTGTGTAAGGGAGTCACCGAGAGCTGTAATGTGCAAGTCTTCTCTTATGAATAGATCTTTGGCACTCTCGATCACACTGGTGAATACATCTCGTATCCCTTCTCGGAACGTGGGCTCTTCGGTTTCTGCAGGATCTTCAAGTTCTTCATCGGGTGGCTCTTCCTCGATCGGTTCTTTAAGGATTTCTTGTTCTTCTGTTTCTTGTGTTTCTTCTTCCGTTTCCGTAGGTGGCTGGACTGTTGCTTCCTCTGGTGAATAGACGAAAGCAGCCACAATAAAGAATCCGATTGTTATACTTAATGCGATAGATGCAATCCATCTCCATATTTTCATAGGGGTCACCCCTGTTTATCGTAGTTCTGTTTGATAACATTATATGATGATTATACAGAATGAGAAATCAAAACGGGTTACCGATTATTATCTCACCTTCCTGATATAGACATACGTGAATGGTTCAGGTAAGTTGAGGGTATCCGTAATTTTCCTGAAAAAGCTTAAATATTGTAGGTAAAAAGCATGAGAATGTTAGAAAAGGAGGGACGAGTTATGGAGCAATCGATTGCCATATCGGTTAGGGAGCTGATGACGTACGTGTATCGTGGCGGTGATATCGATAACCGCTTCCGGACCAATACAACATTAACAGAAGGAACTGCCATTCACCAGGAAGTTCAGAAAACGTATAAAGAAGCGGATGAGAAAGAAGTGGCATTAGAGCATTCCTTTACACGTGATCATATACATATTCACCTTCAGGGGCGTTGTGATGGCTTGCTACAGACCGAAGATGGACCGGTCATCGATGAAATCAAATCGACCGCTCGCGAACTAGAAGAATTGACTGAAGACAGCGACCCCGTCTACTGGGCTCAGGCGATGGGATATGCTTTCATATATACAGAGAAAGAGGGTTTGGATCACGTTCGTGTACAGCTGACCTATGTTCAGAAACAAACGAAAGAAAAGAAACATTTCCTCAAGGTTATAACAAAAAGCGAGCTCACCGACTTTATGGAAGCATGTATCGAGAAATACCTTTCCTATGCACGGATCCTGTTGCATATCCGGGAGCAAAAGCAGCAATCCATTCCAGATCTATCGTTTCCATTTCCGAAGTATCGTGATGGGCAAAGGCCGTTAGCGGGAAGCGTATATCGGACGATCGAAGAAAAGAGAGACTTGTTCGCCCAAGCGCCGACAGGTATCGGAAAGACGATCTCTACCTTATTTCCAGCCATTAAAGCGATGGATCTCAAGAATATGGAGAAAATCTATTATCTGACGGCTAAGACCGTGACAAGGGCTACAGCAGAAGAGGCCTTACAGTTGATGTCTGAGAATGGATTGACGCTCAGGTCTGTCACGCTTACGGCAAAAGACAAGATATGTTTTCAGGAAGAAACCATCTGCCAACCGGACTATTGTGAGTTCGCAGACGGGTATTATGATCGAATCAACGGAGCCCTGGTCGACATTCTCATGAATGAAACACAAATGACTCGCCCTGTTATTGAATCTTATGCTAGAAAGCACAAAGTTTGTCCGTTTGAGTTTTCCTTGGATTTAACGAATGAATCCGATGTCGTTATAGGGGATTACAATTATATTTATGACCCCAGAGTAGCACTAAAACGTTTGTTGCCGGACCAAAAGAAGAAAACGACACTGCTTGTTGATGAATCTCATAACTTAGTAGAACGAGCGAGGGAGATGTATTCAGCACGTTTGCCAAAGCGGGAATTCTTGGTGCTCAGTGAAGATTGGGAATATGAGAATGACAAGCTGGCGAAAGCAGCAGACGCGATTTATAAGGACTTAGAGCGTATACAGGGGGGCAGGACAGAACCCTTCTTGATCGAGGAGCTACAAGGTCAATGGGAAGAAGCACTCGAGCGTTTTATTGAACAAGCGGAAAGGCAGTTGAAAGACGAGCCTGTCGATCAGCAGTCCGAACACTTGTTGGATACGTATTTCACGACCCAAAATTTTCTCAAAATCTTGCAGCTCGTCGATGAACATTACCAAGTGCTCGGAACAGTGGATGATGGAGACTTCGCTATAAAATTGTTTTGTATCGACCCTTCCCATGTTTTAAGTGAAACGACGAAAGGCTTTCGATCGAGTATCTTCTTCTCGGCTACATTGTCACCTTTCGGTTATTACAAAGACATGCTGGGTGGGAAGAAAGATGACTACATTTTGCAGTTGCCATCTCCATATGACTCATCTCAAATTGATTTAGCCATCGCGCCCTTATCGACAAGGTATAAAAGTCGCGAGCAGACGGCACCGAGACTGGCCGCCCTGCTTTATGAACAAGTGAAGCGGGGAGAGGGGAATCACTTGTTCTTCTTTCCTTCCTACCATTATATGCATCTCGTGTATCAGCATTTTCGAATGTATGAGGATGTTGAAGTAGCCGTTCAAGAACAAGGCATGGATGAAGAGCGCAGAGAGGACTTTCTTGCTCAGTTTGTACCTGGAGGATCACTCATCGGCTTTGCTGTGCTCGGGGGTGTCTTCTCAGAGGGAGTCGACTTGCGAGGGGACCGGCTGAACGGAGTGGCTGTAGTTGGTATCGGACTTGCACCTCGGAGTTTTGAGAGGGAGTTGATCAAAGACTACTTCCAGCAGAAAGGGCGCAACGGGTATGATTATGCGTACGTGTATCCAGGAATGAACAAGGTGTTGCAGGCGGGTGGGCGGTTGATCCGTTCGGAATCTGATTACGGATCGATTCAATTGATTGATGATCGTTTCCTGTCGCCGAAATATGTGTCGCTTCTGCCGGAAGACTGGGGAAATTATCGAATCGTAAAAGAATAGCATTTCCCGGGAAATTTTATCGGTGTTTCTGTCGATTTTCAGAACAAAGTTCGAGCTCTGCTGATGAAAGGAGTGCTATTTCGGACAGTCTGACGGGCTATTCGGACGAGAGGTTCGGTATTTCGGACATTTGCCCGGCCTATTCGGACAAGGGGTATATTATTTCGGACATCCGCTCACAATTCGGACATCTGCCCGACTTTTTCGGACAGAAGAAACGCTATTTCGGACACCCACTTTCGTAAAGGGCACAATCAGCTCTAAAGCTGATCTGCTTAGGGCAATAAAACGCGGTCTCAGTAAAGAGACCGCGTTTTTTGAGCATTATAATCGTTCCAATACATGGTCGCAAAAATCTCTGACATGGTGACGGTTCTTCTCAGATATGCCGTACACATCAAAGATGACACGATCTATTTCTTCGTGAAGTTCTTCAGTTGGATAATCCCGATTCTGGCACTTCCCTTCAACCAGCTTACGGGAAAATTCACTGATGATTGATTTCTGTTCAGGTGAAGGGGTAACGAACGGGATTTTCTTAATATAGCCGGATGTTACCATATTGGTGCGGTTCAATACTTTGCGGAGCATATATTTCACGAGTCGACTATTTAAAAAGCCTAAGAAATAATATAAGTCCTCTTGATTATCTGGGAATAAATTTGCATTAACGCCGAATAAGCTACCCTCGGGTAGATAGGAAGCAGAGAATTTCACACCCATAGAAGAGCATGTGATCCCCTCTTTAAAGAAATAGGATGGGTTCCTTACAGTGAAGGTTTTGTGTGCTTTGCTTTGTTGCTCCCAATCTTTATGAATGTAGAATTTCGGTTGATAATACCAGGCATCCTTAGCACCACCATTTTTGTAAAAAGGAATCCAACCGTCTGTTTCGCTCGCTTCATTTGCTTTTCTCAGGAAATGTCCGTCATTCCCTGTAGATAACCCTGTTTTAATTGGTACAACTTGTTCAAGTGGTGTGTACGCAGTTTGAAACAAAGATAGGATTTCACTTGGAACGTTGACGGTGAGGTTGAAGTTCGGAAGTTTCAAAAAGGCTTCCTGTGGTAAATATTGGACACGTTCTTCTGGTGGATTCGTATATTGCTGGTAGTTGAGACGGTCGACTAACCTTACGTGATGGGAATGATCAACCGGTTTCTTCTTCTTCAAAGTAAGGATGGCTGTTCGAACATCCGCTTTACCATGATGGAACAATCGCCTTGGAGCTAAAATGATTTCTTGAATTTCTGTATGGGTTAATAAATATTCTCTGAATCGTTTATAATAAACATTCGTTAAGAATGAATCTTGAACGATCATCGAGAGGATTCCATTTTCTCTTAGTACTTGGATTCCTTTATAGATGAACAGGGAGTACATGTTATGTACGCCAATGTCCTTGAATTCCTCTTCTAATACCTGTTTGTTATGATTAAAATACGTACTCTGCCGCTTCGACTTATAGGGCGGATTACCTATTATCGCATCAAATTGTTCCTCATCGTCGACCTTCAAGAAATCTTGGTAGGAAAATTGAATACCTTCAGAAGGCTGTGGGGTATTGGGATCAACGTCATAGGCGTGCAACTGGGAAGGAGTCATGCCAGCATGGATTAATGATTGAATAAAGATACCGTCACCTGTTGAGGGATCTAATAGTTGGGGGCGATCATGGGCATTCAAGTGGTCGAGCACGGTTTCAACCATATAGTGGACCGTCTCTTGTGGGGTGCTGTATTGGCCCATCGCGCGTTGTTGTGATAACATCCAAATCTCTCCAGTATTTTTGTGTATACTTTATTATAAAAATAGGAAAAAGTCACTACTTATGTACTGTTAAATGTTAAATTTTTCTTTAAAACGTAAATAAAAAGAACTAAAGGAGTCTGATTTTTATGCCATGGGTGAAACCAATAAAACAAAAAGAAATGAAAGAGTATAGTAATGGGGAGGCTGTAGGGGTGTTTGATCGATTGCTCGCGAACGACCCAGATACCTATCAATCATTTTTGCCATTGCAAAAGGCCGTTAAACGAACGGATCTCTCAGAAGACTTAAGAGAAGCGATTATCACATTTGTATCAATGAAGAACGGTTGTAAATTTTGTACAAAAAGTCATTCCGAAATACTCGCAACGTATGTGGATGAGCCGGATTTACTCGGTTGGCTGAAGGAGTATGAGCGTTCGGATATGAACGATGTTTGGAAGGCTGTACTAACTTATGCTGATCATCTAGTATCTAAGCCTGTCAAAGTGACGAAAGAAGATATTGTTCGGTTGAAAGACACGGGTTTTGATGAAAAGGGCATTGTAGAAATAAATCAAACAATTGCTTATACCTCCTATACCAATCAACTGTCGATGGGGTTAGGTTTATAAGTGAGTAGCCACCTTCTGTTGTAGAGGGTGGTTTTTAGTGTTAACAATAAAATAAATAGGTTGACATTTAGTGGGCGGTTCCCGTAATTTAATAGATAAGAGATTGAATTTACGGGAGGGGTTTTTGATATGCAAGCGTCACGTTGGTCAGCTTATGATATTACGGTTGGTGCTTTATTTGTAGCCTTAATGGCTGTTGGTGCGAACATTGCGTCGGTTGCACCATTCTTATCTGTATTAGGTGTTCCGCTCACGTTACAAACTTTTTTCGCTATTTTAGCTGGTATTGTTCTGGGTAGCCGTCTAGGTATGTTCTCCATGATTGTTTATACCGTGTTGGGTTTGATTGGTGCTCCTATCTTTTCGCAATTTTCAGGGGGGCTTGGTACCATCTTCTCTCCGACATTCGGATTTATACTTTCTTACATAGTGCTCGCGTTTGTAGTCGGAAAAATCGCTGAAACAAAACGCAGTCCCTCCTTATATGTTGCGGCTTCGTTAGTCGGGGTTGCGCTCAACTATTTGATCGGTGTGAATTTGTTTTATGCCGCAATGAACTTTTGGGTAGGGGGAGATGGAATCAACTATGTGATCGCCTGGTCAAGTATGATTCCATTTTTACTGAAAGATATCACCCTAGCTGTCGTAGCAGGCTTGTTTGCTTACCGGTTAGAGCGGTCATTCTTGCACCGAACGCCTCTTAGACAAGCGAAAGTTTCCTGACCATTTCTTTTCGCTAGTCCTTCTGAACCTTGGTACAATAAAGGTATTAAAAAAGGAGGGGCAGAAGTGAAACGGATCTATTGGTTGTTACTCGTAGTATTCATCGTGGCTTGTTCAAGTGAAAATGTGGAAGAAACTGGCGATAAGTTTCAGAGTATAGTTGCGGAATTGCGTGCACCTTGGGATATCGAACATAGTGAGTCCACCTTCTACATTTCGGAACGGGCAGGGTCGATCGTTTCATGGCAAGAAGGCGAGGGGAAAGAAAGGCTTCCCGTGCAAACAGACCGTGATATCCTGCAGCGAGGTGAAGGTGGTCTGCTAGGGTTGCGTCTGCACCCTGACTTTGCAACCAATGCTCGTGCTTTTGCTTACCATACGTATGAAGAGAATGGTGCCATTCAAAACAGGGTCATTGTACTAGAGAAGCAATCAGATACATGGAAAGAAGTAGACGTAATCCTAGAAGGGATTCCGGGAGCGCGCTTTCATAACGGGGGCCGTCTTGAGGTCGGTCCGGACGAGAAACTTTACGTAACAACTGGAGACGCTCTACAGGAAAGTATAGCTCAAGACCGTGGTCAGTTGGCTGGAAAAATATTAAGAATGAATCTTGATGGCAGTGTCCCGGCAGATAATCCTTCTGAAGGATCACATGTGTACTCCTATGGCCACCGAAACCCTCAAGGAATTGCGTGGTCCGATTCAGGGGAGATGTTCGCTTCCGAGCATGGTCCAGATGCGCACGATGAAATCAATCAAATCAAGGCTGGGGAGAACTATGGCTGGCCTGATGCAGTAGGAGAAAATCACGGGGACTCTGTAATGGCTCCGATTTTTCAAACGGGAGATAATACGTGGGCTCCTTCTGGGATTGTCGTTCATGATGACCGGTTGTTCATCGCTACATTGAGGGGAACAGCGCTCAGGACTCTTTTGTTCAGTGGAGAAGATCCGCAAGTTGTGACCAATTCGTATGGTAGAATTCGTGATGTAGAGAAGATTGATGATGAAGTGTATTTTATAACGAATAATACAGATGGGCGAGGCAACCCTGCTGACGGGGATGACAAGCTTGTCCGGTTTTCTCCATAAGAAAAAGCAGGCCGAGTGCCTGCTTTTTTACTGTGGTTATGGGTTTAGCTCTGTTATGAAGTGGGGTCTTCTGAGATGGCTTTTCCATGAACGAACACCATGATGGCAAAAACAACAAATGCAATTAATAGAACCGTTCCTCCGACAATGAAGAATACGGTGTTGAATGCGCGCATGCCTTCAATCGGTTGTGTATAGTAGAGCCACATTCCAACGGTCAGACCGAATACTCCGATAAAGGAACTCCATACGTGAACGATTGAGAGTTTAGAGTCCTTAGGAATAGAGAAAACGCGATAATAAATGCCGAATGCGAATAATGATAACCACCCGACCACGAGGATGTGTGCGTGGATGGCACTTAATTGAAGGCCTCCACCACCAGCCATATGTGATCCCATGAAAGCCCCGATCAAGGCATAAATGGCAGCTACCCGAACGAAAAAACGTGTACGATCCAAAAGTACGACCTCCTATGTATCCTTTTCTTCTACCCATTATATCGGAATCGCTTCGGAATGAACATCAATGGCGCGTAAATGTCGCAAAACGTTCACCCTCATTTGGATTGTTTCGTTCACTAGGTTATCATGAAGGAAAAAGGAGTGATTTGATGGAACAACGATTGCAACAACTATCTACTTATTTACAAGAACAAAACATAGATGTGGCGTTTATCAATTCGCCAGAGAACTTCTTCTACCTCACTGGTTTTCATACGGATCCTCACGAGCGCCTCTTAGGTCTTTTAGTCTTCCCGAATGCAGATCCCATTGCTGTTTTGCCGGGCATGGAGAAGGGCCAGCTCATTGAAACTGGTTGGACCTACGACGTAATCGGGTACGCCGACCATGAAGATCCATGGGCTCTTATGAAGGAGCGGGGTGTAAAGGAAGCACAGACGGTCGGTTTAGAAAAACAAGTGCTCTCATACGGGCGCAGCCAATCCTTCTTCAGCCTGTTTGGTGAAGTGGACGTGAAGGATGTAGAAGGCCAGCTGAATGAGATGCGTGTCGTGAAAGACGTCGAAGAGATCGCGATCATGCGGGAAGCGGCTGAGCTGGCCGATTTCGGTGTGAAAGTCGGTACCGAAGCACTTCGTGAAGGGGTTACGGAAATGGAAGTGCTCGCAACCATTGAATACGAACTGAAGAAAAAAGGCGTTGCGGCGATGTCCTTCTCGACCATGGTCTTATTTGGAGAGAAGTCTGGACAACCCCATGGTAACCCTGGAGATCGTACGTTGAAGCCGGGCGACTTCGTCTTGTTTGATCTTGGAGTCGTGTGGAAAGGGTACACGTCAGATATCACGCGTACGTTTGCCTTCCAATCTGTTTCAGACGAACAACGTAAAATTTATGAGAAAGTAAAAGAGGCTTTAGAAGCTTCTCTCGCAATCAGTAAGCCGGGTACTCGAATCGGAGACTTGGACCAAACCGCTCGTGACGTTATTACGGACGGTGGATACGGAGAATTGTTCCCGCACCGTATCGGTCACGGCCTTGGCATAAACGTCCATGAATTCCCTTCTATGAGTCACTTGAATGACGGCGTTTTAAAAGAAGGAATGACGTACACGATTGAGCCTGGTATTTATGATCCAGCTATTGGTGGCGTGCGTCTTGAAGACGATGTACTTGTCACGAAAGATGGATATGAAACCTTAACGAAGACACCGAAAGAGCTTCGTATTATCGAATAGGTCTGAATAGATGAAGAAAGCCGCCCTGTAGGGGGCGGCTTTTTTTGTGTTTGGGATGATGATTGTTCCCGAACGTCGCGTGATTGTCCTCTAACTGTTGGGTATTGTTCCCTAACCGCGCGAGATTGTTCCCTAACGCCAGACAATTGTTCCCTATCTCAATTAGATTGTTCCCTAACTCAAATTAACAATGTAAACCCGATCCTTCGTATTGCCGTAGAACTCCGGACAAGCCTCTTTCAAAAGCCTCCAAGCTACCTTCCGAGAATCTAGCAGAGCAAAGTTCATAAAATTTCTTACCGTCACTTCTCGACCAAACAACAGCGCCATTTCACGCAACAATCCATAGTGAGCATCTTGTGATTTACCTTCGCAATGTTGGCAAAACCAGTGATCACGCTTTCTCTTCAACGCAAGTTGACTACAACTAGGACAGCGTACACCGCGAATCAAATCACTCTCTAGAACCTGATACTTTTGCAGGGTATCACGCTTGTATTCGGAGTGTTCTTTCTGAATCAGATCAACGAATGCCTCCACTTGATGAGTGGTCCAGACAGGATGGGTGAACGCTTTCGATACATGAGACACCACAGAAGGGAGTCCCTTTGCACGAACGATCTTCTTTTTCAGACCATCACGATCCTCACCGGTCGTGATGTAGGAACTGTAAGGGTTTGAAAGAACTACGAGGGAGTAGATAGGGATTGGAGGGAAATCGAATCTTTGAAGCCAACGATTCAATTGGATGGACTGGTGTTCGATTTGCAAAAACGGGTCTGGGAAAACATCGTGACGATCATCAACCTGTCTAAACAACTGCCTGTGCTCCAAGTCGAATGTCAGGGCACCTTTGTAATTCTTCACTTCTAAATTCAATAAGAAATGCTGATTTGAGAGGAGAGCATCCATTTGAAAGTGCTGGATGCCATCATGAAGAGATACATTTTGAGAGAGCTTGAAGTGGGGAGGGAGGTAGGCTAGGAATTGATCCGTCATCGATTCGCCAGAAAAGCCGGCATCATACTTGAGGATCTGCTCCGTTATTTCTCCTGAACAAGGGTGATCAGGGTGAATACGTCCACCTAACGCTTCCATTTGTGCGTGTTGATTTGATTTTCTTCGATTCATTAAAACGCTCCTTTCTTATCCTCTACATCATTCGCCAAGCGCACTGGAAATCCTCTACTACGCCTCAAGACGTATATGAAAATATACCTCTAGCTCATTACGGTCATTCAGAAATCTCGGTAAGATTAAGACAAGAAATCAGCAAGGGAGGAAAAAATCGATGAAAAAGTTTTTACTGTTCATTGCAGGTCTTGTGGCGTTAACGATTCTACTAGCGAATCTCGGCCCGATGATCTTGCTAGGTGTCAGTGTCTGGTTGCTTTACGTCGTTTTTAAGCAGTTTATGAAAAGCGAATCGACAGCCGGAAAAATTGGATGGATTGTGCTCGGATTAATCATCTTGAGTGTCGCCGTGTCGAATATCTACGCGGTCATCGGCTTAGCTGCCGCTTACGGGTTGTACTTGATTTATAAAAATTGGACAAGTAAGAAGGCCGAAGATCCAGTCGTAGGTCAATCGGATGATCCATTCACAAATTTTGAAAAGCAGTGGGCTGAACTACACAAATAAGAAGAGGGAGCGATTTACTCATGGCTAACATTTTCACACGCATGAAAGACTCGATTACAGCAGACTTGCACGAGGCATTAGATCAGAAGGAACAAAAGAATCCGATTGCGATGCTTAATCAGTATTTACGAGAAAGTGAGAAAGAAACAGAAAAAGTTCGCAAGCTCGTCGAACGCCAATATCGCTTGAAAGATGAATTCACGAGAGAGTATCAAAAAGCGCTAGATATGGCGGAAAAGCGTAAACGTCAGGCTGAAATCGCCCAGCGTGCAGGCGAAGACACGATGTATGAATTCGCCGTTCAAGAACAAGAAGAATATGAAGCGCGTACCGAACGTTTGAAAGCATCACGTCTTGACGCAATCGAGCAGCTAGAAACACTGGAGCGCAAATATGAAGAAATGAAGCATAAACTGAAGGATATGCACTTGAAGCGCATGGAATTAATGGGTCGTGAAAATATCGCCCGTGCTCATCACCGCATGAATCAAGTCATTGAAGATACGTCGGACAAGCCTTATTCCAGGTTTTCTGAAATGGACCAGTACATCGAGGACTTAGAACATAAAGTGAATAGCGCCTACTATCGCAACACCTTCGATAGCAAAATGGCGAAGCTTGAGAAAGAGATGAAGGATACAGAGGAAGTTACGGTGAAATAAGAATCATGATATGATAAAGGCGCAGATCACTGCGCCTTTTACTTATCTGAGAGGGGGATGACCGGTATGTTTAAACGTTTATCGACAGACACCATCAACACTATTTTAATCATAGGGGTGATCCTCCTACTAGTTGAAGTGGTTTTCTTTGAAGGAGGGCTCGTCTTTTCGGTCCTGTTCTCTGGCTTGATGCTTTATATCGGTTGGAAAAAGTATCGCAAGCTGTGGGGGAAAGTGTTTTTCTGGATTGGGTTGCTCACTCTTGTTTTTACGATTCTCAGCATGATTGCCGTCCGCTTTTTGATTGTTGCGGTCATCTTTCTATTTGTAAGGGATTATTTCAGGTCACGCCAGGACCCTGAACGTGTGACTCCGGAGATTCTGGATGAAGAGTTGCCGCACCACCAAGAGCCGTTATTGCAACAGAAATTCTTCGGAAATCAATCGACGAAAGACCAATCCTATCAATGGAGTGACATTAATATTCACGGGGGGCTCGGGGATCGGATCATTGACTTGAGTCAGACGGTTCTGCCCCGGGATGAAGCGGTTATTTCCATCCGTCATCTTGTCGGAAATATCGTGATCTACGTGCCATATGAAGTGGAAGTTACGATTCACCATAGTGCTGTCATTGGGCGAGCGGCTATTTTTCAATATCGCAAATCGAAACTGTTCAATCAGGTCGTCAGCTACCGAACACCTGGGTATTCAACAGCTCGCCCTCGCGTCAAAATCATTACATCGCTTCTTTCTGGAGATGTAGAGGTGAAGCGCATATGAATGTGTGGCAAAGACAGGCAATGGTCGGGATCCTGACATTTCTAGGTTTTACATTCGTATTGCTCGGCTTTACGTTCATCGCCTTTCCGTTTGAACAGTGGTCAGACTTGTGGACGAGAACGGTACTTGATTTACCTTATGTGTTCCTCGTTTTCGCTTTTTCTTTGACGATGGGAGTCGTGGTGGGACTGACGCAAGGCTGGGTCTGGAAGCGATCTCTCCATTCTATTGACCATCAGCTGGATGAAATCGTCAAAGGGAATACGGTTGCGTATCAAGACAGTGATCTCCACGAAATGCAGCTCATCGAGGCAACGATGAAGAAGATTGAAGAAAAGTTCGAACAGCAAGCGTCACTCGCTCAAAAGGTAGCGACTGAAAGAGCCGAAGACCGTGAGAAGAGTTTACAGGAAGTAGTCGTTCAGGAAAGGAATCGTCTGGCGCGAGAATTGCATGACTCGGTCAGTCAGCAATTGTTTGCCGCGTCTATGATGATGTCAGCCGTCAATGATTCAGAGGAAGCCAAGACGGATTCGATGAACAAACAATTGAAGATGGTCGAAAATATGATTCATCAATCCCAACTTGAAATGCGTGCGTTACTTCTCCATTTGCGCCCCGTCGCCTTGAAGGATAAGACGCTTGCTGAGGGAGTCGAAGAGTTGCTCTATGAATTGACACAAAAAGTGCCGATGGAGATAGACTGGACAATCGAAGAGGTAGCTCTCGATAAAGGACTTGAAGACCAGTTGTTCCGGATTTTGCAAGAATCGGTATCGAACACATTACGTCATGCGAAGGCGGATTCATTAAGCGTTATGCTGCTTGAGCGTGACCATAACATCATTTTGCGTGTGGTTGATGATGGGATCGGTTTTGATGTGGAGGAAGAAAAAACGAGTTCATATGGCTTGCAGAATATGAATGAGAGAGCTATTGAAGTGGGGGGTTCCTTGAAGCTTGTCAGTTTAAAGGAGCAAGGGACGCGCTTGGAAGTCAAAGTCCCATATCGAAAAAAGGAGGAGGAGCGTCATGATTAAAGTGTTGTTCGCCGATGATCATGAAATGGTACGGATCGGGGTGTCTGCTTATTTATCAGCGCAGGCGGATATTGAAGTAATTGCAGAAGCTGATGATGGAACAGAAGCAGTAGAACTCGCCCTTGAACATCGTCCGGATATTATTTTGATGGATCTTGTGATGGTGAAGATGGATGGAATTGAAGCGACCAAGCGGATTGTCGATCAGTGGCCAGGAGCGAAGATCATCATTGTAACGAGTTTTCTCGATGATGAGAAAGTCTATCCGGCTTTAGAAGCGGGAGCCACAAGCTATATGCTGAAAACATCAAAAGCAGAAGAAATTGCTAAAGCAATCAGGGCTACATATGAGGGCCAGTCCATCCTGGAGCCGGAAGTGACCGGGAAGATTATGACGAAGATGCGTCATCCCAATGTACAAGAACTACATGAACAACTGACCACGAGAGAGATGGAGATTCTCCTTTTGATGACAGAAGGGAAGACGAACCAAGAAATATCCGATCACTTGTATATCGCCTTGAAAACGGTGAAAGTGCACGTCAGCAATATTCTAGGAAAGCTTCAAGTGCAGGACCGTACGCAAGCGGTCATCTATGCATTCAAGCACGACCTTGCCGAATAACCCCTTGCCACAAGAGATGGCTTGGGGTTTTTTGACGCCCGAGCCCCGCATCATAGGAGGATAAAAAGAATCACTGCGAGGAGTAGAATGAGGTAGAAGATGGCGAGTTTCAGGTAAATCCGCTTCACATCCATTCCCCCTTCTGTTCATAGTTAACTTAACCTATGTAAATCCCTCGTAAAAGATGACGAGGATTTTCTTATGAGTCGTACCGGTTTGATACACTTTAGATAATGAACGCTTGTTTTTTACGATTTTCGGGAATACCAAAAGCAAAGAGGTGAGGCTGATGAATTGGAGAAATCGTATCGCAACGAATGAAAGCTGGTCAGGAGATATATCGAATCTTGAGGCGAAAACAAAAGTCGCCAATCAAGTGAGTCGCTACGTGAAAGATGGGGATGTTATTGGCGTCGGTTCAGGGTCTACAGCTTTTCTCGCGTTACAAGCGATCGCTGATCGCGTAAAGCAGGAAAATCTCAACGTGATGGCCATTCCTACGTCTCAGGAAGCTTTATTGAACTGCGCGACCTTCGGTTTGAAAACGACGACGTTAGCTGCGGATCGCCCAGACTGGGGATTTGATGGCGCAGATGAAGTGGACGCACAGCACCGCTTGATTAAAGGCCGAGGAGGCGCATTATTCGCTGAAAAACTCGTAATGGCTAGCGCCGAAAAAACGTACATTTTAGTAGACGACAGTAAATTTGTCAGTCGATTAGGAGAAAAGTTTGCCGTCCCGATCGAAATCGATCCGCGAGCGGTTCATTTGGTTGAGACAAGGCTTGAGGGTTATCCTATAAGGAAGATCATGATGAGAATGGCTCAGTCGAAAGACGGTCCATTAATTACAGAAGCCGGGAACCTGATATTAGATGTTCACTTCGATCGTATTGAAGATGAATTCGAAAAAGAGCTGAGCTCGATTCCTGGCGTCATTGAGACAGGCTTATTCATTGGGTATTCCGTGGAAATTTTAACGGTCTAAGCCCAAATCACTTATATTTAATGGTATTTTGTAATACTTTTTCTATAATAGTAGTAAATCCTTCATTCAAAGGAGAATCATTATGGGACTGCCAGAGAGGATTACTTATCAAGACGACCGCTACCCGCTACTAGCCCTTGCGCCGATTGGAAAGAAGAATAAGCAAATACGATCGATCGGACACAAGTTTGAGCGAGGGTTACTGTCTAGACTTAATGATACGATTATGGAACATATCCAACAAAAAGGGTGGGATATTTCAACGATTCGTCATTATTTAAATGTATCTGGCGAGGCTGTACTTCCGGTTTCTCTTCAAAAAGAAGAAACGGTGTACCCTCATCTGTTGCGCCCGGAAATGTTTTTGTGGAAATCGCTGCCTGGCGAACATGGACTACCATTAAAAGAAACGTACCTTTATGATAAAGACTTTACGCACTTATCTGCTGAGCAACTGCATGACCATGTGGGAGAAGTGCTTCAAGACTACTTGTTTTTGGCTGATATTAGTCGACAAACCCGTGAAGCATGGCTTAAGAAAATGGCTGAAGCGTTCCATAAACATCCCTTGATTCAATTGATCCATGAAAAAAGGGAGGTCATTGATGCTGTAGAGACGATGAACCAATCTGCTCTACTTTCGGTACTGAAATATCCAGAAGATATTTCGTACTGGAGGCACCGTGTAGAGATTGTCATGCGCCCATATCGCTTTATGCCAGAAGAATGGTTAGAAGGACAAAGCGGAAGCTGCTCTCACGAAAAGGAGCTTCATTTCCATTCACAAGATCGAACGATATGTTGTTATTGTGAAATTTGTGACTTTTGCTTATATTACAATGTCGATGATGACACCGTTCGTTTCTCTGAGGACTTTGACGTAGCACGAGCTGAGAAGCGTATGGGCACAATCGAAAGACAGTTCAATGAAATTGCTGAGCAGAATACAAAGTTGCTCGAACAACTTGATCAACTTCGAGACTTGAAGAAGAAATTATCTTCTGTCAGCAAAACCTTGGATGAAAGCCTTGAAGTTGTGCAGCTAATCGAGCGTTATCAACAAGCTCCGGTCGATTTGACACAATATCCGATTTTAGATATGTACAATAAATTAAAAGATGTGAGAATCCCATCGCGTAAACCATCTCATCTCTTATGGTTAGCTGGTGTAGAGCTTGATGACATCCGAATCTTCAAGGAGCTGCCGAAGTGGTTGGAGGTCGTACCGAAACAAGTCTATCCGATGACCAGTCACCTATTAGATGAACTGAACGAAACGTTGGAAGAAGTGAAGTATGACGATGAGGACGTTATCTTGACTATTAAAGGCTATCCGCTTACCTATGCGAGAACGCAACAAATATTGGATCTCATCTATTACTATGGAACCGACTACCCTGCGCATACGCTTGTCCAAGTGTTAGCTGGAAAAGCAACGAATAAGTTGCGTACGTTGAAACTACACGAAACAAGATGGTTCGGATTGTTATCCGATTGGCCTGAAAAGAACGTGCAGAAGCTCTTCAATCAGCTGGAGAAACAAGGGTGGCTGATGAAACAGCAGAAAGGGTACTCGGTCAGTGATTATGCTGAAGAAGTAATGTGAAAGGATCATCGTCCACTCTAGGTTTGGGGTGGGCTTTTTTATTTTTCTCGTGAATCGAAGCAGTTATGTTTCTTATTCAGCTGGAAGCCTTACGGGTTTATACTGAAACCGTTTTCTTATGCTATAATTTCAATTAAGTGAAACTTAGTGGTTCGAAGGAGGAAAAGGGAATGAAGTCTATTTATCATCAAGCTTTGGGGAATGATTTTCACAAGTTGCACCCAGAGTTGCAGAAGAAGTATGGATTGACTAGCAAGCAAAATATAATGGCTTTAGGCCAAGGAAGAATGACGGAAATCCGCGGGATGAACCCTTTGCTTCGTCCATTTCTACAAGCAGGGACGTGGGATCATCTTGTATTTGCGGAGAGAGGGAAGGATGTTCCTTTCACCTTGGAGAACTATGCATATGTTGATGATTATGGCAATGAAACGGTAAGTTGGGTTCGTCGCTTCTTCTTCCCCTACGCGATTCGTGGGTTTGATGCATCGATGCGTTACGATGAAGAGAAACAAACCATTGTCGATGACATCGGGAAATCCGGAGCTCTTCAAGTTTCGTTAGATCTACATGTAACTGCGAGCGGTGGTTTGTATATGCAATCCAATGAAATGACCTATCAGAACAAGGTTCAACTGCCAGGACCGAAGACCGCTGTTTATGAACATTACGATGAACAAGAAGAAGCTTTCAGAGTGCATGTCCATGTGGAACACCCCATTTTTGGTACGGTGCTTATGTATGAGGGAACGTTCTACACAGAGTTTTTACCGATGACTTATAACAATATACCAGAACGTGGCTTGTTGACTTAAAGGGAGGGAACATTGTGAGTAACTATGAGTCTAAAGACCATGAAAAGGTGCATACAGATTTCAAGGAACGCATGACTTACGGTGAATATTTACAGCTTGGCGATTTGTTGTCAGCGCAGAATCGTTTATCCTCTCATCATGATGAAATGCTCTTCATTATTATTCACCAAGTGAGTGAATTATGGATGAAATTGATCCTGCATGAGTTGAATGCAGCTATTGCAAGTATCCAAAAGGGCGATGTACAAGCGGCCTTCAAGATGTTGGCGCGTGTGTCGAACATTCAAACGCAAATCATACAGGCTTGGGATGTCCTCTCCACGTTGACGCCTGCTGAGTACATTGAATTCAGGGACTCGCTTGGACAAGCATCCGGTTTTCAGTCTTATCAATATCGGATGGTAGAGTTCGTCCTAGGTTACAAATCGCCGCATGTTTTGAAAATTTACGAGAAAGATCCTCAGCTACATAAAGAATTGGAAGAAGCGTTCGAAGCACCAAGTATCTATGATGTGGCCATCGAGAAATTGGTGGAAGCAGGGTTCGATATCAATCCTGATCTTATTTCCAGAGACTATACCAAAACGTATCAAGCGGATCCGACGGTTGAAGCGGCTTGGGGCAAAGTGTATAAGAATGTGGATCGATATTGGGATTTATATCAACTGGCCGAAAAGCTTGTCGACATTGAAGATCACCTTCAACAGTGGCGTTTCCGTCATATGAAAACCGTTGAACGGATTATTGGGCACAAAAAGGGGACGGGTGGGTCTTCTGGTGTCGGATACTTGAAGAAAGTCCTCGATCACCGCTTCTTCCCCGAACTCTGGGACGTCCGTACTTCCCTGTAATACGTGAAGCGGTCAGGTCCTCCACTTTAGAAAGACTAGGGTGTGGTGGGGAATAACTCGCTTTCCTGCGGGGGAACCGTCGAGCCTCCTCGGTCGTTGACACTCCCTGTGGTGTCTCGCCTGAGTCCTTCTCCCGCGGGAGCCTCGTCATTCCCCACCAACCCCCTCCTAAATGTAGATAGTCGGACCATTCCTGCATGAGAAGGTTGCAGTCATATTGGTAATGAAGAATGGCCTTCGAAAAAACATGTCCTCATCCCGCGAATAGGTGTAGTGGGTGTCCGATATACTTCTGTATTTGTCGGGTTTGCAAAGCGATGTTGGCCGGATCGAGGTCCGTTCATCCACTATAATGCTAGGGAGGGGAAAACAGGTAGACTCCTGCGGGAAAATGGAACAGGCTGAGACCCCACAGAGCTTTAGCTCGAGGCGGCTCAGCGTTCCCTGCGGAAAGCGGACTGTTTTCCCTTCCCTCCCAAACTCTTATTTATAGAACGGACTTGCCCCTCATTGTTGGATACCAAAATTGTTAGCGTAAAATTAGAAATATACTGAATATAACGAATCTATTAAATGAATATTACATTTATGTTACACTAGGTTGTAGATTGACGTACTACTAAAAAAGAGGTATGAAAATGAGACAACCGATGATCTATATCGCAACATTCGCATTAGTTTTGTTGAGCGCTTGTTCATTTATTGCCAATGCAAATAATGATCCAAGTAAGGCGGAAGACAACCGTCCACTTACGTATAAAATCGATATGGCTACAGATATTTCCGAATATAAAGAATATCACATGACCATACACTATCCTCAAACACCGAATAACCAAATCGACCAAACGATTATTGACTATACAAACCAGAAGAAAGCCGCTTTTAAACAAAAAAGTTATCAAGCTCTCCAAAATCAGGAAAACAATCAATCATACGAACTACATGTTGATTTTGAGATTTTGTATCAGGACCGTCACTTCTTCGTCGTCCGTTTTATAGAAACGATGGATGTCGGGATGAGTGAGCCACTTGTGGAACAAACGATTATGAACTTCGAAAAAGAGGAAGGGAATCGATTAGAACCGCAAGAACTCTTCAAAGAAGAGGAGTACGACCTGGAAAAGCTTGTTGAAAATCGGGAAGAAGCTCCTTCAGTGGATGAAGTGAACGTTGCTTGGACAGCTGATGGGCTCGCGCTTTACTTGAAGCAACTGAAAAGTGGTCAAGAGCTAATTGAATTGAATCAGGATAAAGTGAAAGACATGTTGAAGGCTTCGTATGTAGAATTAATGCAGGCTAATCGCTCTATTGAACCTGAAGGAATTAAAAGCGAGGAGAACACTGCATCGTCAAGCGCTGGCCAGGCGACTTCAATGCCACTGAAAAAAGATTCTGGCAAACGCGTTGCCCTGACGTTCGATGATGGTCCACATCCGAAAGTGACGAAAAACATCCTGAACATTTTAGACGAACATGAGGTGCAGGCAAGCTTCTTCATGATTGGGAAGCGAGTCAGTTACTATCCGGATGTCGCACAAGACGTTGCGACAGCTGGTCATGAAATTGGGAATCACACGTGGAATCATCCACGATTGACCCGCCTGACATCAGAACAGATCGATGAGCAGATTGAGATGACGCAATCTGAAATTCAGCAAGCTGTCGGGTTTACACCGTCCCTGATCCGACTGCCATTCGGAGAGAGAACGACACACGGCTATAGACTACAGCCTGTCGGGTGGAATGTGACCTTCGAACATGGGCGAAGTAAGAGTGCCGCTGAGATTGCTGCTGAAATAGTGGCTAAAGTGGAGGATGAATCTGTGATCTTATTGAATGATATCCATCCATCCATGGTTGAAGTCGTAGATTTAGTTGTAAAAGAGCTATCTGATCAAGGGTACGAGTTTGTTCCGGTTAGTCATATACAACAATAATAAAGAAGCCTGTGAATTCATCACAGGCTTCTTTATATGGTTACAATGTCGATATGCGTACCAGTCTACTATTAATCTAGATTTTCCCTGATCCATTCCCCCCATTTTTCAAACTCTACTAAGAAACCGTCATGTCCGAAATCTGTCGAGACATGTTTGTGCCTGCCGTTCGGTACTTTTTCGCTGAAATGGCGCATGAAATCATCTGGATACAACAAGTCATGTTCAAAGCTCAGTGTATAAATGGGAGCTTTATATCGTGTGGCCGCTTCTTGCCATCCGTTACGGCCGCGTCCGATATCGTGGTTGTTCATCGCTTCTAATAAATATAAATAACTGTTGGCGTCAAAACGTTCCTTGATTTTCTCACCTTGATAATTCAAGTAGGATTGAACGTTGTATTGACTTTGCGTCTGTTGCCCCCGTTCGAATCTTTTATCGAAGAGTTTATGACTTCGATACGTAACCATTCCGGCCATTCGCGCAATCTCAAAACCTCTCAACTCTTCATTCGAAGAATAGTTTCCTTCTTTATAATGCGGATCATCCATGATGGCACGGGCTCCTATATGGTTGAAAGCAATACCGTAATCGCTCAAATGTGGTGTGGAGGCTAAAATGAACAATCGGTCCATGAACTCAGGGTACAATAACCCCCATTCATACACCTGCATACCACCCAGAGAAGCGCCTGTGACAGCGTGAAGATGTGTGATGCCGAGTTCTTGCAGGGCTTTGTACTGGGAGCGGACCATATCTCGTATCGATACCTTCGGAAAGTCGAGACGGTATGGTTCGTTCGTTTCGGGGTTGATGCTTATCGGTCCAGTAGACCCATGACAACCGCCAAGAACATTGAAGGTAATGACTTGGTATTTTTCGGTGTCGAGCGGTGCGCCAGGCCCGACTAGACCTGCCCACCAACCGGGGCTATCTTTATCGCCAACGGCCCATTGATTTCCTGTCAGGGCATGACACACTACAACGACAGGAGCGTCCACTGGTCCAACGCGTTCATAAGCTAGTTCAACTCCATCGATGACCTGGTCAGATTCGAAATGGAAAGAGCCGATCTCCACGGTTTTTGTGAGAGGCTCCGAGCTTATCGGGTTTTTCAATGACATGAGCTTCCTCCTTATTCATAATCGAGCAAATAAAAAAACCTCTTCTGGATAAGAAGAGGTTTGGATAGACGGATTCCTCCCCTTATCTTCCAGATCAATTCGACCTGTAGGAATTAGCACCTTTTCAAGTTATCCTTGAAGGTTGCCGGGCGTCGTCGGGCCTAGTCCCTCTGCCACTCTCGATAAGAGTATTTCAAATATTCAGTTCATTAAGTTGATGAAAATTATAAATGGAGAACGGATGAATGTCAACTGACTTCGTAGGTTTGAAGGGAATGGTTGATGGGAATAACCCCATTAAGTACTTAAAAGGAGTGTTGAAGAATGAAGGAATATAGTGTAGTACCAAATAAAGACGCAACAGGATGGTTTGTTAAAATCGAAGACGTCGCGCCAACGGACGAATTTGATGAGCGTGACAAGGCTGTTGAGAAAGCGACAGAAATAGCCGAGCAAAATAAACCGAGCCGTGTCTTGATCATGGATAAAAACCATGAGGTAGAATCAGAACGTAAATTCTAATCATCTTTAAAACTCCCATTTCGGGAGTTTTTTTATTTGGTTTGATGGATGCGTTCAGCTAGAAAAATGTCCTCGAACTCGGTACGATAGAGAAAAAGTCATCATAAAGGGTGAGGATAGAGATGAAACAGTATGACGTCATCATCGTCGGGGCACGTGTGTCAGGCTCGAGTTTGGCTATACTTCTAGGACAACAGGGAAAAAGCATTTTACTTATTGATAAAGCTGCGTTTCCAAGCGACACATTGTCGACGCACCACATGTCTCATGTTAATTATTTGGAGCGACTTGGAGTACTTGAGGAAGTAGAGGCAACAGGGTTGCGTAAGATTGAACGGATGCGCACTCATATCGGTGAAAGTTTTGTAGAAGGACCGAGATCTGCTTATACGATCATACCGAAGCGTGATCATTTAGATCATGTACTGTTGGAAAAAGCTAAGAAGGAACCTACAGTAGAAGTGTGGGAGCAAACATCGGTAAGAGAGCTTTTATGGGAGAACGATCGCGTCACTGGAGTTGTGACTGAGAACCGTTCTGGTCACGCGTCGAAAGTAGAAGGCGAATGGGTGGTTGGTGCGGATGGAAAGCATTCGAACATAGCCCATTGGGTGGGGGCTGAAGAATATCAATCTCACAAACCGCTCCGTCCTGTTCTCTATGGATATTATGAAGGTATCAATCCATTACCAAAACCGACGACGGAGATATTTCTTCATGAAGGGCGAATCGGCTTTCTTTTTCCGATGGAAGAAGGGAGAGACTGCCTTGGTCTCGAGATCCATCCTGAGGAGTTCAAGTCCATGATGAAACACCCAGAGGAACGTTTCGAGGCGATGTATAAAGAACTTTACGGAATGGATGAACGAATGGCGGGTGCAATCCGAATAGGGAAGATAGTCGGAACACCGGGAATGCCGAATCATTTCAGACAAGCATATGGGCGTGGCTGGGCGCTTATTGGAGACGCTGGTCATAGTAAAGACCCGAGCACGGGGCTTGGAATCAATGATGCCTTCATGCAATCGTTTCTTTTAGCGGAAGCTTTGGAGCAGGAGGATGTGGAATCGGCACTCAAGACTTTTCAACAAAAACGTGATGAACAACTGTTGCCCGGCTTTCAATTGACGATCGACTATATAAGGTCGCTACGCAAATGGACGACGAATGAAGTGGCACTATTTCAAGCGATGGCTGCAAATCCCATGGTATGGAACAAGCTTGTACCAAATCTAGCGGACCATTTGAAAGAAGAGTCTAAGGACATCCCTTTGCTTCATGGTTCTGTACAGATGGAAGCGGAGTCGTTCGGATACAAACCACAGTAAAAAGAAGGAAAGTACGAAGGTGATATCGAAACAAGGATATTGAGGTGATGAACGATGGACTGGACAAAAGAGAGCGCTTATGAGAAGCTGCAAGACATTTATACCGACCGTGTGATGCAAGATGAGAAACGCCGAGTTTTTCAACAGGTGTACCGTCACTTGCATGAGCACTTAGGAGATCTGGCCATTCAATCAGGGTTGAAAGAAGAAGCTGAAAAGCAATTGCAATTCTTTAAAGAGTACACGTTTATGCCTGGTGATAATTTATTCCAATCGATGCGTTATGTTTTCTTTCTTGCTCGTGGAGAACGGAAAGGGGATCATAATGAAACGCAAGAACACTTGAACCGGATTTACAAGGCGCTGTATCAACCGGCTGGTTTGAAGAACCCTTATATCCCTGATTCGTTCTGGGAAACGCCGCTGGGAGTGGCTTGTCTCGTAGCGGAAGAAGGAGTAGAGTCTGTGTATCCAATACTAGACGAAATCATGGAAACCGAAACCGTTTAGAATAGCAGAGGGGAAGGTCCCGCAGGTTCAAATTTGAACCTGCGGGACCTTCCCCTTTTATCAGACTTATAATTGATAATACGTACGGATTTGGCCGGCGATCCCTTGATAAGCAGCGTCTTCTTCTAAATTGGACAGCATTCCTTTAATGATGGCAGCACGTGGCTCCCTTTTTTGGATTTCATCTAGAAGCACCGTCAACGTAACTTGTAGATCTCCCGTCGACTTTTCTTTAAAGGCTACAATGGTCTGGATCATTTCGTCCAACTCTTGCTTATAGAAGTCTTCAGGGATGACCTTATTCATAAATTCTTCTGTTATGACTGGTTGGTCACCACTTTGTTTGAATCCCGCAACAATATAGTCAGTTCTTCGTAGGATGGCCTGAGAAATTTCATCGTAATCCAACTTCGCTCCTTCAATGATGATCAAATCGATAAACCCTTTAAAAATCCCATGTATGATTAAGCTGACTTCCCATACCGCGGCATCGATTTCTTTTCCATACATTGATAATAACTGCCTTTTGTAGAACAAATAGGTATTAAATCGCATCTTCGTTAAAAAGTCGTCAATATGGTCATTGAACGGAATAGCTTGCTCCCTGATTTGCATAATAATAAACTCACGATGATCGGCAATCTCCTCGAATGTAATACGCAGTTGCTCTTTGAATTTGGTTCGAGGATCTAAATCTTCCGACTGGACGTCGTCGATTTTACGCTGGATTTGATGATAGAAGTGATTGAATAATTCCAGCAACAATGCGTCTTTGGATTTGAAATGTAAGTAGAAGGCACCTTTAGATATGCCGCATTCGTTGGCAATCTCCTGAACTGACGTGGAGCTGAACCCCTTCTTGGCAAACAATTTGATTGATTCTTCTATAATGTGAATGGATTTCTCGTCCATAATGTGAACTCCTTTTATATATAATACCTTTTCATTATAACATTATTCTTGACTTATGACTGTTCGGTCATTAACATTGTAATTGATTATGACTATACGGTCAATGAAGGGGAGACACATAGTGAAAGGAATCATTAATTTTTCAATGAACAATAAATTCGCTATCTGGTTGATGACCATTATCATCACAATCGCGGGTTTATATGCAGGTCTAAATATGAAACTGGAAACTATACCAGATATCGAACCACCGATTATCACGGTCACAACGGTTTATCCAGGAGCGACACCTCAAGAGGTCGCCGATGAAATATCAGAACCGCTTGAACAACAGGTGAGTAATTTGAGCGGAGTGAAAACGGTCAGTTCAACGTCTTTCCAAAACGCTTCCTCACTGCAAATCGAGTATAGCTTTGATAAAAGTCTAGACGAAGCCGAAGACGAACTGCAAGATGCCGTCGGCGGTGCGGAATTGCCGGATGAGGCACAGGATCCGTCCGTATCTCGATTGAATTTCAATGCGTTCCCTGTTGTAAGTCTAAGTGCAATCAATGGTGAGCAGTCATTGGAGCAATTGACCACGACGGTAGAAGATCAAATTGTTCCGGCTCTAGAAGGGGTGGAAGGTGTAGCTGACGTTCAAGTGTCTGGTCAGCAAATCCAAGAAGTCCAAATCGATTTTAACGAAGAGGCCCTGGCTGAATATGGTCTCAACCAAGATACAATAACGAATGTCATCAAAGGATCAGACGTTAAATTCCCATTAGGGCTTTATACGTTTGATGATACGCAGAAATCTGTAGTCGTGAATGGAAATATCACGACCGTAGATGAACTACGTGAACTCCAAATTCCTGCTATTCCAAGTAGTGCAGGACAAGGACAAATGCCAGGAGCTCCGTCCCAAGGTCAAGCACCACAAGGACAAACGCCCCCTCAAGGGCAAACACCTCCTTCTGGAGAACAAGCAGCACTACAACAAGCGGCCATTCCGACGGTTCAGCTCGGAGAACTAGCGGATATTGAAGTAGTCGGTGAGGCAGAATCGATTTCGCGTACAAATGGAGAAGATTCCATCACCCTGCAAGTTGTGAAGTCGCAAGAAGCGAATACGGTAGATGTCGTGAACCTTGTCAAAGAGGAAACGGCTTCCTTTGAAGATGAGCTGAGCGGTGTTGACTTCGTTTACTCCTTCGACCAAGGAGAACCGATCGAAGAGTCTGTCAGTACGATGTTGAACAAAGCCTTGTTCGGTGGACTGTTTGCTGTCATTGTTATTCTGTTGTTCTTACGTAATATCAAAACAACAATCATTTCAATCATCTCTATACCGCTTTCTTTATTGATTGCGATTCTATTTTTGAATCAACTGGACATCACGTTGAACATCATGACCCTTGGTGCGATGACTGTTGCCATCGGGCGTGTAGTTGATGACTCGATTGTCGTAGTTGAAAACATATACAGGCGAATGTCGCTTCCGGGTGAGAAGCTGTCAGGAAAAGACTTGGTCAGAGAGTCGACACGAGAAATGTTCATGCCGATCCTGTCCTCGACGCTCGTCACGATTGCTGTGTTCTTACCTCTAGGGTTAGTCGAAGGTACAGTGGGGCAGATCTTCTTGCCATTCGCCTTGACGGTCGTGTTTGCACTTCTCGCTTCTCTATTAGTAGCGGTCACGATTGTTCCGATGCTTTCCCACGCATTGCTGAAGAAAGATAAAGTGAAAAAAGGTGGACACGAAGAAGGCACTGGACGTCTTGCGAACGTGTATCGTAAAGTGTTGACTAGTACGCTCAACCATAAGATTATTTCGACGATTGTAGCGGTTGCTGTCCTCGTTGGAAGTGTAGCACTTGTCCCATTAGTCGGAACAAGTTTCTTACCTGAACAAGAACAGAAAATGGTCATGGCTACCTACAATCCTGAACCAGGGCAGACGCTTGAAGATGTCGAAGAAATTGCGATCCAAGCGGCTGAAACGTTCGAAAGCCGTGACGGGGCAGAAACCATCCAATATTCCGTTGGTGGGGAAAATCCCATGAGCCCTGGGGCGTCAAATCAGGCAGCCTTTTTCGTAGAGTACGCGGATGATACAGAGAACTTCTCAGAAGAAACCCAACAAGTCATCGACGCCTTGAATGAACAAACGGAAAAAGGCGAATGGTCCAACCAGGACTTCTCTGGAACTGGCGGTGGCAGTGGTCTAGAGGTGCTTGTGTACGGTGAGGACACCGAGCAAATCAAGCCTGTTGTGGAAGAAGTAGCAGAACTGTTGTCTGAACAAGAGAATTTAAGAAACGTAGACTCTGGATTGTCAGAATCCTATGAAGAGTACACGTTAGTAGCGGATCACGAGAGACTAAGCGAACTTGGAATGACAGCCGCTCAAGTCGGGATGGCTCTGAACAAGAATGGCGAGCAGCCTGTTGTGACAACACTTGAAATGGACGGCGAGGAAGTGAACGTCTACGTTGAAGTGAGCACGGAGAATGTAAGCGGCATTGAAGATTTAACAGAAAAAGAATTGCAATCACCAACTGGTCAGTCTATTGCGATCAGTGAGGTTGTTGAAGTAGAAGAAGGGACAACAGCGGATACGATCACACGTCGTGATGGACGCGTCTTCGCTAGCGTGAGCGCTGAAATTACGATTGACGATGTTGGATCGGTATCGCAGAACGTAAACGAACAAGTACAAGAGATTGAAACACCAACGGGCGTAGAAATCACACAAGGTGGAGTAGCCCAGGATATCCAAGAATCCTTTACACAGCTAGGGCTCGCCATGCTTGCAGCCATCGCGATTGTGTACTTGATTCTAGTCATCTTCTTCGGTGGAGGATTAGCTCCACTGGCGATTCTATTCTCGCTACCGTTTACGATTATCGGTGCGGTCTTAGGTCTCTTGATCAGCGGAGAAACGCTGAGTATCTCTGCCATGATCGGTGCCTTGATGTTGATCGGTATCGTTGTGACGAACGCCATCGTACTGATTGACCGAGTCATTCATAAAGAGAACGAAGGATTGTCGACGAGAGATGCCCTTATCGATGCAGGGATGACGAGACTCCGTCCAATCCTGATGACAGCCTTAGCGACGATTGGAGCGTTATTACCACTAGCTCTCGGATTCGAAGGCGGATCGATCATCAGTAAAGGTCTAGGCGTAACCGTTATTGGTGGTTTAGCAAGCTCAACGCTTCTGACCCTATTAATTGTTCCGTTAGCCTATGAGTTCTTGAGTAAATTCAAGCGCAAGAAAAAAGCATAAACCTTTTGCGGAGCACTCCTCATTGTAGGGGTGCTCTTCTTTGCATCTAGCAGAAGTTAATTGCATTCACTAGGAACGCTATGCTCTCCGACTCGAGTCATTTCGGCTAAATATTTCATGGGCTTTAAAGGTTGTCTGAGCCTTTGCTATGACGGATTTTGTCGAGAAGTTGCTTAAGCATAGGAAATAGTGTCTAAGTATAAGAGATTGCTGTCCAAACCGTAATCAAGTGGCGTACAATAGAATTGGAGGTGTGATCATGGAAAACTATGAAATGACTATTGTAGGCGCAGGTCTCGCTGGCATTACAGCTGCCCGCCGATTAAATAAACAAGGACGTAATCAATTTCTTTTAGTAGATAAGAGTAAAAGTGTCGGTGGCCGACTGGCGACGAGACGAGTCGCAAACGGCAAAGCTGATCATGGAGCTCAATTTTTCACCGTACGTACAGAAGAGTTGGATGAAGAGGTCCAAGACTGGTTGAAAAAAGGGTGGATTACGAATTGGTTCGGAGACGATCACCCTCGCTATACAGCCGTTGATGGAATGAATAAGCTTGCGAAGCAGCTGAGCGAAGAGTTCACACCGAGCCTTGAATCGAAAGTGACTTCTATTGTTGAGAAAGAAGGAGCTTACGAGGTTACCGATGACAAAGGTCAAGTATGGAAGTCGGAAAAGGTTCTGTTAACGATGCCCATTCCTCAAATCGTTCAGTTGTTGAAAGATAGTGAGCTTTCTGTTCAACCCTCAGCGCTTAAACAATTGAAGAGTATATCATTTGAACCTACATACGTAGGGATATTTCATTTTAAAACACCTACTTCTTTACCCGAAATCGGACAGGTTGACCAAGGCCTGCCGGATGGCGTTGAGCGGATAGTCGATCATCAGAAAAAAGGAATCTCAGATGAGGTGATCGTCAGTGTATATATGACAGGTGACTGGTCGCGCCGTTACTTCGGGGAAGACTATGTGATGTCTTTGATGCAAGAAAAGTTAGCATCCTACTTAAACTGGGATGATCTAGAGTCTGAACAACTCAAGCGCTGGCGTTATGCTCAAGCTAAAAACGTGCTCCGTTCCTCCTATTTGGATTTAAAAGGAGACGCTACGCTCGTCGCAGCTGGGGATGCGTTTTTACGGGAGAATGATGAAGCGGGTCGCACACGAATCGAAAGTGCCTACCTATCCGGCAAAGACGCCGCCGCTTATTTGAGTTGGTAATATAACAAGCACCCCTGTATCCATGCAGGGGTGCTTGTTATTGTATAGACCGGCCCCGAAATAGAGTTTAGGGCGGGATGGTTGTCCGAAAAAGCGTGTGAAATGTCCGAATAAGTGATAAATGTCCGAAATAGCGAGTAGCTTGTCCGGATAATACAGGAAGGTGTCCGATAAACGTAATGCTTCGTCCGAATAACCCTAACAAATGTCCGAAATAATTTTACAACACCGCTTTTTGAAAGAGGATTAAGCATGCCCTGAGAAAGTGAGTTGTTTCAAAACCACCCTAAACTCACATATGATAACGAACCTGGTCAGGCGGTTTTTTGTTCGTACTTTTTCAAACGCTTCATCCGCGTGACGGTATAAACCGCGAGCCCTGCCCAAATGAGGGTGAAGGATATGGCGTGCACCTGGGTGAACGGTTCATCGTATAGGAAAACGCCGATGATCAACATGATGGTAGGGGCGAAATATTGAAGAAACCCGACCATGGAGAGAGGGATGCGCTTAGCTCCTGCAGAAAATAGTAACAGAGGAATCGCTGTTACAATCCCCGCCCCGAACACGAGTAGGGACGTCACAGAAACCCATTCGACGTTAGCCCACTCGCCAGATTGTTGACTGAAAAGGTAAAGAAGGGCAATGGGTGTGACCATCATCGTTTCAATGGTCAACCCGTACATGGCATTCAAAGGAACCAGTTTTTTCAGTAATCCATAGGATCCGAAGCTGAGAGCTAGAAACAGAGCAATCCAAGGAACAGACCCGAAGTGGATGGTCATATAAGAGACTCCACACCCGGCCAAGGCAAAGGCCAACCATTGGGCTTTGGAGAAAGTTTCTTTCAAAACAATCATGCCTAACAATATACTGACGAGCGGGTTTATGTAATAGCCGAGGCTGGCTTCAATAACATGGTTTGTATTGACGGCCCATATGTACGTTACCCAGTTGATACTGATGGCAATGGAAGCGAGCGTAATACCGATCAGCTGCTTTTTGTTTTTGACGATGGAACGTAATTGTTCTAAGAACGGCTGTTTCTTCCGGGAGACCCATACGATGAACCCCATAAATATAAACGACCAAATAATTCGGTGGGCTAATATTTCGAAAGCGGGGATTTGTTGAATCAACTTCCAATAGATGGGGAGGATCCCCCACAGTATATAAGCACTTGCCGTATAGATGATGCCAAGCTTCTGGTCTTGAATCATTCTTGAAAATCCTCTCCTGCTATTTCGTAATCATCTCCTCCTATTGTAATCTTCCATACGAAATACTCAAGAGAACTAGTTTGAAAAAGCTACTTTCGGTTCTTCTAAAATGAGAGAATCCGGTGGCGTGGAAACGACTCCCTTTCCGCAGGCGGCGGTGAGCTTCCTCGCTCGCTTCGCGCTCTGCGGGATCTCACCAGGCCCTCAGATCCTGCAGGAGTGTCGCCGTTTCCACGCCACCTCAACAAAGGCAGTTCAACGTCTAGAGATTCAATTATAATGAGGAGCTCTACTGATCCAGCACAATGTTTGGCAAGGTTCTGTTTCCACTATTTGTAGCATAGTGGGGTGGAAAACGGCGAGACTCCCGCGGGAGAAGGACCTAGGCGAGACCCCACAGAGAGTGTCAATGAACGAGGAGGCTCGCCGGTTCCCCCGCAGGAAAGCGAGTCGTTTTCCATCCCACGGTATTACTATATGATCGAACAGAACCGTTTCACTGACTTCTGCAGGCAGCAGGAAAAGGAGCAAAGAACAAAGTTCCATGCTCCTAAGCGTTTATTCACTTTCTTCTAATTGATCTTCCTGTCCCTCGTGTTTATGTTCAGATAACGGAAGCAGTTGCTCTGACAAATCGACTAACGGTTTGTCAGCCGGACCTTCCATGACAGAACCATCATACGAGAAGCGCGAACCATGACATGGACAGTCCCAGGAATGCTCCGCACTGTTCCATTCTACTTCACACCCCATATGTGTACACGTCGTATCCACCATATAGACTTTACCTTCTTGATCCTTATAGGCACCGGCTCGCTTTCCTTCCCATTGGATGACTTTGCCCTCGCCCGTTCTCAGCCGCTCCGGACGTTCTCCGACAATCTCCAGTTTTCCATCAATCAGGTGAGTAGCAACGTCAAAGCTTTGGGATAAGAACTGTTTCATACTAGGATCTGTTTTGAAGCGGGAAGGCTTGAACAAGTCGTGGAAGAGGGACGTTTCACCAACTACATAATCGGCTATCAATTGTGCTGCCAGTGTACCGTTCGTCATCCCCCATTTACGGAAGCCTGTCGCAATGAACACACGTTGATTCCTTCGGGTGATCGGACCGATATAAGGGACTTTATCTAGTGTGGTCAAGTCTTGTGCCGACCATTGGAAAAGTTTTTTCTTGATACCGAATGTTTCAGCAGCGAACTCTTCGATAGCCCTGTAGTGGAAAGACGTATCGACACCTTCCCCTGTCTTGTGGCTTTCCCCACCTACGAGTAAAATCGGCTTTCCTTCGTATTCAGCTGTTCTGACCGTGCGTTTCGGTTCATCGATGGACACATACATCCCGGATGGAATTTCTTTTTCTGGTTCAATCGCCATTAAGTAAGAGCGCTCCGCATACATACGGCTGAAATAAAATCCTTTTCCATCGTAGAAAGGGAAGTGACTACAGGAAACGAGCTGATCGCAGGTGATGGTACAGTTGTTCCCTGTCGTGACTTCAATCCGGTCTCCTTCCGTGACATCTGTGGCTTTTGTATGCTCATAGATATCACAGCCTAGGTTCTTCAACTCTTTGACTACGGCAGCTAAGTATTTAACAGGATGAAAGCGTGCTTGATTTTTCATGCTTAACGCTTTGGTCGCGTCCATATCAAATGGCAGCGTATCGGTAAGTTCTCCGGGAATATCGAGGTTCATATACGCTTTGTATTCCTTCTCGAGCTTCAACGCCCCTTGCTTGGTCGTAGCAAAAAGGTGAGCGTCCTCTTTCACCCAATCGCAATCGATCGAGTGCTTTTCAACCAGTTCCTCCATGAAAGCTAGGGCGCTCATTTGCGCTTGGTAGTATAAAGAAGCGTCATCAACGCCGAAATGATTTTGGAATTCATCGTAGATCAGTCCGTGTTGAGCGGTTACTTTCGCTGTTGTATGGCCAGTCGTTCCATTAACAAGCTCATCGGCTTCAATTAATGTCACTTGTTTACCGGACTTCGCCAATAGATAGGCCGTGGTAATTCCTGTTATTCCACCACCTACAATTAAGACATCCGTGGATAGATTTTCGTTCAAAGAATCGAATGAATCTATGGTCGTGTCCTCTCGCCAAAGCGGCTCAGGTTGTGTCCATTCTTGATCGTGATTCATAGTAGTCCTCCTTATATAGACGCTTTGTGTTCAGTGTTTCCAAGACCACATATTTCATGTAAAAATTAGGGAGAAAATTAACATCTTGTCTATTATGTAGTATAATAGACCTTAACATAGTCGTGATTCCAAGGGGGCAGGAAGATGGAAGTGTTCGTTGCAAGACAGCCGATTCTAAAGAAGAATGATGACGTGTATGGATATGAGCTTTTATATCGAAATAGTCTTGAGAACCACTTTATTCCCATGGATGGAAACGAAGCCACTTCTGAAGTGTTAAAGAATACGTTTCTCACAATCGGACTTGAACGGATGTCCCAAGGGAAGCCTTGTTTTATTAACTTCACTGAGAAATTGTTATTAGATAAGGTTCCTGAATATTTTTCACCACAACAGCTCGTCGTCGAAATCTTAGAGGATGTATCACTCACGTACGATGTTGTTCGGGTTTGTCGGGAATTGAAAGAGAAAGGGTTTCAAATTGCACTGGACGATGTAGTCAGTATTCAAGATCCATCTTTTATTGAATTGATGCCCTACATAGATATTCTGAAAGTTGACATCCGATTAGTAGCTGAGCAAGAGCGCGTTGCAATTATTCAGTTGGCCAAGCAAATGAACATTACCTTACTCGCTGAAAAAGTAGAGACGAGAGAAGATTACGAGCGCTGCAAAAAAGAAGGGTTCGATCTTTTTCAAGGATTTTATTTCAGCAAGCCCGTAATCATTACGGGCACCGATATCCCGTTTTTCCATTCCACGTACTTTCAAATGATTAAGGAGTTATCTGTTCCTGATGACGAAATCAATATCGAGAAAGTAACGGAAATTATCGGTCACGATTTGGCCCTCACCTATAAGCTGCTTCGACTGATCAATACAACGAAACGTGAAGGCACTATGCCCGTTCAATCCATCAAACAAGCCGTCATGTTACTGGGAACCGATGCACTGAAAAAATGGCTGTACGTTCTATCTATCAAGGAAGCGAGTCCAAAACATACGACGACTCCACAACTTGTAACAAAGACAAGCCTGATCCGGGCGAAGATGTCAGAGCAGGTGGCAGTACGGCTGCGCTCTCCAGGGAGAGCCGACGGATACTTCTTAGCTGGAATCATGTCGCTGATTGACGTCGTTACAAAGCGCCCGATGAATGAAATTGTGGAGTCACTTCCCTTAGATACAGAAATCCAGAATGCACTGCGCAAAGAAAAGAATATATACCGGGAAATTTTGGATCTTGTCATCGCAATGGAGCAGGCTGACTTTGATTACTTAGAAAAGTCTTTGTCCGCATTTGATATGCAGCTGAATGAAATTTTTGAAATCTATGGACAGTCGATCGCTTGGACAGATCAGCTCTATCAAGAGAATTTCTCGGCATAGTTTAAATCAACTTCCTTCAGGGGGAGTTTTTTTGTACCATGATGTTCTTTCAGTCATAGGATCGCTATGAAATCCATCTATGAAATATTCTAGGATTCTTCCCATTGACAGTAATGAAAACGTTTACAAAAAATAAACTATAGGAGGGACGATCTTAGGAGGGTTAGGATGAATAAAAATCAACGAATCGAGTCGGAAATGATCCATGGTGGTGATGCGCCAGATCATCATTTCGGTAGCTTAGCAACACCGATTTACCAGACATCTACTTTTTCCTTTGAGACAGCAGGACAAGGCGAGAGACGATTTGCGGGGGAGGAGAATGGTTATGTCTATTCCCGCCTTGGCAATCCGACTGTAACCGTCTTAGAGCAGCGAATCGCTACATTAGAAAAGGGAGAGAAAGGACTCGCTTTTTCTTCTGGAATGGCTGCTGTTTCAGCCGTGCTTACATCATTGACAAAGAAAGAAGATCATATCATTTGTTCCAACGGCTTATATGGATGCACGTTCGGATTATTAAAAATGTTAGAAGAAAAATATAGCATTACGCACAGTTTCAGTCATATGGAAAGTGAAGAGAAACTTCGCTCATGCATTCAAGAAAATACGACGTGTATTTTTGTGGAAACACCAATCAATCCTACGATGAAAGTCATTGATTTATCCATGGTCGCTAGAGTGGCGAAGGATGCTGGTATCAAAGTGGTCGTTGATAATACGTTCTGTTCCCCTTACTTGCAGCGTCCGCTCGAGTTAGGGTGTGACATCGTCCTTCATAGTGCCACCAAGTATATTAGCGGTCACGGAGATGTTGTAGCAGGGCTTGTCGTAGGAAAGGAAGACTATGTCCAATCGTTAGTGAAGCATGAACAGAAAGACATGGGCGGTGTGCTGGCTCCGTTCGATGCTTGGCTTTTATTAAGAGGATTGAAAACGCTACATGTCCGGCTGGATCGACATAGTTCGAACGCAAGGGAGATCGCAGAGCGGTTGCAGGCACATCCGAAAGTGAAGCGAGTGTTCTACCCTGGAATGGACAGCCCGTCTCAAAATGCGATTGTAGAGAAACAAATGGCCAACACAGGAGGCGTCATCTCATTTGAAATGAAGGGTTCTAAACAAACGGCCCAACATTTTATGGATCAGCTTTCGTTGATTAAAATTGCCGTAAGCCTGGGGGATGCTGAAACGCTCGTTCAACACCCGGCAACGATGACCCATGCGGTGATCCCGGAGCAAGAACGGAGGCGGATGGGAATCAGTGATGAACTCATTCGTCTGTCCATCGGCTTGGAATCGGTGGAAGACCTCTGGGATGATATTTCACAAGCCCTTCATCAAATATAAAACTTGTTTTAACCCATAAATGGAGAGAAGCAGCGATGTTCTCGTGACAACCTTATTGGTTTAGCGTTCCTTGAGTAGGGAAAAGTACAGGTAGACATTCAATAACAATACTACTCTTTATAGAAAGGAACGGGATACGCATGTTAGAGAAATTATTCGGCAAAAAAAGCACAGAAGAGCAACTGGTAGCCCCTTTGAATGGGAAAGTGGTTTCGTTAGACGAAGTGGATGACCCTGTGTTCAGCCAACGGATGATGGGGGATGGTGTTGCGATTGAACCTGCAGACGGTAAAGTCGTGAGCCCTGTAAAAGGGGAAATTGTTCAAATCTTTCCGACGAATCATGCTGTCGGAATAAAAACGAAATCTGGTATCGAAGTACTTGTACACATCGGTCTTGAGACGGTCTCGATGGAAGGGGAAGGCTTTGAAGGTCACGTGAAAACGGGAGACAAAGTAGAAGCAGGCGACCTCCTGATTACATTCGATCCTGAACTCGTAAGAGAAAAGGCGAAAAGTACCATCACGCCTGTCATCATTACCAACTTTGATGACGCAGTCGAAACCTTTGAGCCATCTTACACAGATTCAGCAAACTCAGGTGAGACAACCATCGCCACTTTAAAAACGAAATAGATTCATCTCAAAACCTAAAGCAAAGCGCTTTAGGTTTTGTTGTGCTTGCAACATCAAGTTGAAGTAAATCTACAGGTGTAATCGATTCCACAAATGATTGGAAACACACCCACCTTAGCAGGTATAATAGAGTCAGAGTGAATGAAGAAGCGGTTACACCGATTACTTTAACTACGGAAGGGTTGTGTCACAATGACAAAAGGCATTATCAGTTTAGGAGAAGCGTTAATTGATTTCATTCCATTAGACAACGATAATATGAGTTTTCAAAAAAGCCCGGGAGGCGCACCCGCAAATGTTGCTGTAGGTCTTGCGCGTTTAGGAGCAAAGTCGACGTTTCTTGGCAAAGTAGGCGATGACGTTCTAGGTCGCTTTTTGAAAGAGACGCTGACTACATATGGCGTCGAGACAGAATACATGTATTTCACAAAAGACACACGTACAGGCGTGGTCTTCGTCACCTTAGACGAATCAGGTGAGCGCAGCTTTGATTTTTACATTGATCCAAGTGCCGATCGCTTTCTAGAGGAGAAAGAAGTAGAGGCTTCACTATTCAACTCCCATAACGTCTTTCATTTCGGTTCCATTTCCATGATCAATGAGCCAGCGAGATCAGCGACCAAAGAGGCCGTTCAACAAGCGAAGGAAAAGGGTGTCATCGTCTCGTATGATCCCAATCTCCGTCTTGGACTGTGGGAATCTGAAGAAGCAGCGAAAGAAACGATTGTGTCAATGCTCGCTGAAGCGGATATCGTCAAAATTTCAGAGGAAGAGCTTGAGTTTCTAACTGGAGAATCGGATATACAAAAAGGGGTGGATCACCTATCTCATTTTGAAATTCCTGTTTTGTATGTGACGCTTGGGTCAGAAGGGAGTTATGTGTTTACGAAAGAAGGTCACACACATATTCCCGCTATGAAAGTCCAGGCCGTGGATACGACAGGGGCTGGGGATGCGTTCGTTTCAGGAATTTTATATCAGCTCAGTGAACGGGACAAATCGACAAATCAACTGACGCTTGAAGAACTAGAAGAAATCACGAAGTTTGCGAGTGTGTCTGGTGCATTAGCAGCATCGACAAAAGGGGCTATGACCGCTTTACCTACTCGTGATGAAGTCGACAATTATTTGAAATAGGGGGAAGCTCAAATGGCGGAAAGAGATTTGGAATTACGTCAACACGCTTCAGATGAAGTAAAGAAGCATACGGAGAAAGTCCAGGGCGATCCTTACCGGTTGGATTATCACTTAATGCCACCCGTTGGATTATTGAATGACCCGAACGGCTTTGTCCAGTGGAAGGGCACATATCATGTGTTCTATCAGTGGATGCCGTTTGATACAGGGCACGGAGCCAAGTTTTGGGGTCACTATACGACGAAGGACTTCGTTCACTATACTCATGAAAAGCCAGCCCTCACGCCATCTGATTGGTTTGATAAAAACGGGGTGTATTCCGGGAGTGCCATCGTTCATAACGATCAACTCTATTTATTTTACACAGGCAATGTGAAAGATGACGACGGCAATCGTGAGACGTATCAGTGCCTGGCTGTTTCAGAGGATGGTCTTACTTTTGAGAAAAAAGGGGTCGTAGCGGAGCTTCCAGAAGGATACACGGCTCACTTCAGAGATCCGAAAGTATGGCAGCATGAAGATTGCTTCTACATGGTCATTGGAGCGCAAAGTAAAGACATGCAAGGTAAAGCCGTCCTATTCCAATCACAAGACTTGCTAGAGTGGTCATTCCTTGGACCGATCACAGGAAGCGAAGAGAACAACCTCGGTGAGTTCGGGTATATGTGGGAATGTCCAGACGTGTTCGAACTGGATGGAACCGACGTACTGATCGTGTCTCCTCAAGGGTTGGAAGAGGAAGGCATGCACTATTCTAATACGTATCAGAGCGGCTACTTCACGGGTGAGCTTGACTATGAGAACGCAGACTTTAAACACGGAGACTTCCGGGAGCTTGATCGTGGTTTCGAATTCTACGCTCCTCAAACGACCGTTGATGAAAAAGGGCGACGGATCCTGATCGGCTGGATGGGAGTACCTGATCAATATGAACAGGCACACCCAACGATCGAAAACCAATGGATCCACTGCCTCACGATGCCTAGACAGTTATCGTGGAACGGCAAACAAATCATTCAACAACCTCTTGAAGAAATGAAGGAGATGAGAGGTCCTGTTTTAATGCATTCTTCCATCACGATTGAGAATGATCAAAAAGCAGTGCGTGGCATCGGAGGCAAGGCTGTTGAACTGAGCATCGACATGGAAACCGTTGGAGACCAGTTTGCTTTAGAGCTATTCCAGTACGCTTCACTTAGTTATAAGGATGGAATCTTAACGCTGTCCAGGCCACATCTGGAAGATAAATCGAAAACGGAGTTCAGACGTGTGGCGGTCACCAGTGAGCTGCAAAATCTACACTTGTTCATTGATCATTCCACACTCGAAATCTTCATCAATGGAGGGGAAGAAGTAATGACTTCGAGAATGTATCCTCAACCTGAAGAAGATCATATTTTATTCACGTCTCTAGGCACAAGTACCTTCTCTATTGAGCAGTGGAAGTTGAATGGATTTATTTTCAATTAAGACAGTCACCCTATCTCTTCCAGAAGTCCTACGACTTGTGATAAGATAATCTTATGTAAATCGCACGAAGGAGCCTTATATATGAGTCAATCTTCCAAGAAATTGAAAGCTAGTGAACGCAGAGAACATATTCTATCTCTTTTAAAACAACGCGGCATTCCTGTGACAGGAAGTTCGTTAGCCGAAGAGATGAATGTAACGAGACAAGTCATCGTAGGAGATGTGTCGTTATTAAAGGCGCGAAGTGAACCGATTGTCGCCACAAGTCAAGGTTATCTGTTTATGACAGATGCGAAAGAGGAACTTGCTCACCAACGTACGATTGTCTGTCAGCATGATTCAGATCAGACGGAAGACGAGTTGAATATTCTGGTCGATCATGGGGTCCACGTCCAGGATGTTGTTGTCGAGCATCCAATTTATGGAGATTTAACAGCTCAACTCAGAATTTCCAATCGTCGTGATGTTAAGAAATTCATTGATCAGGTTCATTCCACGAAGGCTTCCTTTTTGTTGGAGTTGACGGATGGCATCCACACGCATACGATTGCTTCTGATAATGAGGAAGCCTTAGACGAAGCAGTGGAAGCCTTGGGTGACGCAGGTATTTTAATGAAAAGTTAATGGGGAATAAAAAAGAGGTATGCTTTCGAATAAGAAGCATATCTCTTTTCTTTGTGATGACTATTTTTTCCACAGTCGTGATATAGTAAAGGAGCAATCATTTGTTTTATAAAAAGGTGGGTGACCCAGGTGAATATCCTCCCGTATTTGTTTAGTTTCATTATCGGCTTGAACGTCTTATTAGCTTTAGCGATCATATTCTTAGAGCGCCGAGATGCGAGTGCAACCTGGGCGTGGCTCATGGTTTTACTGTTTCTGCCCATAGCAGGGTTCTTATTGTACCTCGTTTTTGGTCGCAGACTGAGTAACAAGGAAATATTTACATGGGACAAAAAGAGTCGGCTCGGACTTTTGACGGCTGTCCAGGAACAATTGCATGCTATTAAAGAGGATAAGTTCGAAGTGCATCATCCGGCCATGGAACAATACGAAGATTTAATTTATTTACACTTGAAAAATAACGATGCCTTGCTTTCGCAAAATAATAAAGTGGAAGTCTACACGGACGGGCAAAAAAAATTCCACGCACTCATCGAAGATATTCAGCAGGCGGAAGATCACGTCCACCTTCTTTATTACATTGTGCGTGAAGATAAATTAGGGCAACGCTTAGCTGATGCTCTAGTTGAAAAGGCAAAGCAAGGTGTGGAAGTGAAGCTTCTTTATGATGATATGGGGTCGCGTCTCCTCAGCCGTAAATTCGTACGCAAGATTGAAGATGCTGGCGGAGAGGTGGAATCATTTTTCCCATCACTCGTTCCGAAGGTCAATCTGAAGATCAACTACCGGAACCACCGAAAACTAGCCATCATCGACGGTAAGGTCGGGTACACAGGCGGGTTTAATATAGGTGATGAATACCTTGGATTCAACAAGCGTTTCGGCTATTGGCGAGATACACACCTCCGTGTTGAGGGAGGGGCCGTCCACCATATGCAAACCCGCTTTATCCTCGACTGGAATCAGGCTTCTAGAAAAGATATTGACTATGAAGATCGTTTCTATCAGGCCGAAGATAAAGGCGATGTCGGGATGCAAATCGTCTCCAGTGGTCCGGACTCGGAGTGGGAACAAATCAAACACGGCTACATGAAGATGATCATGTCAGCCAAAGAATATGTGTACATCCAAACGCCTTATTTCATACCAGATGACAGCTTGCTTGATGCTCTTAGAATCGCCGTCTTATCGGGCGTGGACGTCCGTATCATGATTCCTAGAATGCCGGATCACCCCTTTGTTTACTGGGCTACATTCTCGAATATCGGAGAATTGCTTAAGGCAGGGGCAACGGTTTATATCTATCAAAAAGGGTTTCTCCATGCAAAAACGATTGTCGTCGATGGAGACATCGCTTCTGTAGGTACGGCAAACATTGACGTGAGAAGTTTCCGTTTGAACTTTGAGGTCAATGCGTTCCTTTACCATCCAGACATAGCGGGCTTGCTGGCGGATCGTTTTCATGAGGACATGGTCGACTCCACAGAATTAACGTTCAAGTTGTACCAGTCCCGTTCGAAATGGATTCGTTTCAAGGAAGCGATATCCAGATTGTTGTCACCGATTTTGTAAGTACCCACAATTCAGGTTATCTTCTCTTCATTTGAGGGAGGGTAACCTTTTTTATGGGCTCTGTTTGCTTGTGACGGTATGTGTAGGGAAGGGTGACTGAGATTTTTCGGACATTTATTGAGGCTATTCGGACAAGCATTCTTCGTATTCGGACACTCGGACCGTGGAGGTATCATCCACATTATGTAAAAATGTTATGATGATCATATACAGGTAAATAAGGAGGAGATGAACGTTGCGCATTGCAATAATGGCGGATGTACACGGTAATGCCTCTGCTTTAAATGCAGTATTAAAAAGAATTGATGAAAAAGATAGCGTCGATCACATCTATTGCCTCGGCGATATGATCGGAATCGGCCCGGATACGAACGAAGTGTTACATAGTTTATTTTCTAGAGAGGATATATCAATGGTGACTGGGAATCATGATGAGGCGATTATAGCTTTAGCTAAAGGGGAGAGCCATCCCGAAAGTCACGCTCATGCTAGAGAACACCATGAATGGATTGCGGATCGTTTAGACCCCGTTTTTATTTCGAAATTAGAACGATTACCTCGCACAATCCTTAAAGATTTTCATCCTTTCAAGTTCAGATTTACACATTATCCGGTTCCGTCTGAACGAGAAGGTGTACATATTAGCAAAGATCCATTCGCCTCCATTGTGAAACCGGGGCTCAAGAATATGGAGAACTTGTATAAGGAATACACGGAAGACTTTATTGCTTTTGGCCATCATCATCCTACACACTATTTCAAAAATGAGAAGACCATGTATCTAAACCCTGGATCTTTAGGCTGCAGCCATACACCGGAAGCGCGATATGCCATTGTAGATATAGAAGAGGACCATATAGATACTAAAGTGGAAAAGCAAGTCTATGATAAAACGAGTTTCTTAGCGTCTTATCATGATTTGAAAGTACCTGCTAGGGAGACACTTTTGAAGATTTTCCATGGTGTCTGATTCGTATAAAAACTAAATCTAAGGAGAGAGGAGTGAAGCGGTGAAGGAATCACATTATACAGCGGTCCTGCTGTATCCCAGGTTCAGTGAGTATGAATTATCCGTACTTTTGTCGGTATTACATCAAGGTGGAAAACCCGTCCTCTTTCTGGGTTTAGACAGGCATCCAGTTAAAGGAGAGTCGGGGCTGCCTTGTATTCCGGAGTCTACTATAGCTCAAGTGGATATCAATCGACTAGATAGTGTGGTGCTTCCAGGTGTCGATGACTTCGAGCATCTCGTCAATCATCAAGAACTTCATTCATTTTTACAAAAAGTGGACGACCAAAATAGAATCATAGCCGCCATTTCTAGTGCTCCCTACATATTGTCTGCGAGTGGGGTATTGAAGGATAAAAAATATACGACAGGACTAACGGAAGATCAAAGGCGTTTCTTAGGAACATTTCAAAGTGAAAACTATGTAAGTTCTCCCGTTGTTGTTGATGATTACATTGTTACGGCTAAAGGTTCAGCATTCATAGAATTTGCATGTAACGTCGGAGATCTACTCAATCTTACATATGAGAAAGCATGGTATGATTCAAGTAATTGAGCATCAGCCACCTCTATTCCAGATATCGTAACGAACCTTGGTATTATTCGGGAATCTAATAGAAGCAAATATGGAGGAGACGTCATCGGAAGAAATAGAAGAAGTACTGAAAACCTTACGTAGACGGTTTGAAAAACACACAGATCGTCACAAAGGTTTAGAGTGGGAGAACGTCCAATTCAAACTCGAATCAAATCCAGACAAGATGTGGTCGCTTAACGAAATGGAAAGTACCGGAGGCGGGCCGGATGTGGTTGGCTACGATGAAGAAAAGGACGAATATATGTTTTATGATTGCTCAGCAGAAAGCCCTAAGGGCCGCAGGAGTGTTTGTTACGACCGAGAAGCACTAGAGTCGAGGAAGAAATATAAACCCAAAAACTTGCAGTGGAAAGGGCATCTTCTATGGGGATCAAACTTCTGACAGAAGATCAATATCGCACGTTGCAAACACTTGGTCAGTTCGACCAAAAAACGTCGAGCTGGGTGCAGACCCCTGCTGATATCAGAGAGCGCGGTGGTGCACTGTTTTGTGACTATCGCTTCGGTCATGTATTTGTGTATCATAATGGAGCGGAATCTTACTATGCAGCCAGAGGCTTCCGGGGATAAATTACCGTCGGATAATAGAATGGAAACCAAAAAAATCGCCTCGCTTATGGCCGCGAGGCGATTTTTTGTGAATTCAGCTTCTAGCTGCTAACAAAAGCTGAATTTTTATTTATGAGAGAGAGGTTGTATGGATAGTGGAGAGGGAGGGATACCCTCTCCTTATTGGTCTTACTGGGCAGTAAGCGTGAGCTCTGCCGTTGTTTGTTGACCATCACGGTAAACCGTTAGCTCTACCGTGTCGCCATTTTCTGTTTCACTGTACAGATATTGGCGAAGTTCCATGAGCGATTTCACTTCTTTTCCGTCCATCTTGGTGATGACATCATATTGTTCAAGTCCTGCTTCCTGGGCTGGTGAACCTTGCTCTACTCCTCCGACAATCACACCATTGGTGACGTCAGATGGAAGGTTCAACTGTTGTTGCAGGGCAGCACCAGGAACTTGACTGACATCCTGTAAGGAAACTCCCATGTAAGGGCGCTCCACTTCACCATTTGTTTCTAAATCTTCAATGACCGGCTTAGCCACGTTCATCGGGATAGAGAAACCGATACCTTCTACTTCTTCCTTGGCGATTTTCATAGAGTTGATTCCAATCACTTCGCCCTGAAGGTTGATCAGCGCACCACCACTATTACCTGGGTTGATGGCGGCATCTGTTTGGATGACCTCGGTCTGCCAGTCTGGTTGTTGGTCACCGTTTATATCTATCGGGATATTACGGTTTAGACCACTGACAATACCTTTTGTTGCAGATCCTGCGAATTCCATGCCTAGTGGGTTACCAATCGCAATGGCTGTTTGACCGACCTCTACATTATCGGCATCTGCTAAATCAGCAACTTTTTCGACATGTTCGCTATCTATTTTTAAAACGGCTAGGTCTGTTAACGGGTCACTGCCCATTAATTCGGCATCTACTTTTTTCCCACCACTCAAAATTACCTCTAAAGAGGAAGCTTTCTCTACGACGTGATGGTTCGTTGCGACAAATGCTTGATCTCCATCTTCCTTATAGATGACCCCAGATCCTGTGCCGGCTTTTTGAGCTCCTTGACGAGTGTCCTGAATGTTACTCACACCAACGACCGCTTTCGATGTTTCATCAATTGCTTGCGTCACCGCTTCTTGATTTTTACCGAGATTCAATTCATCGGCCTGTGCGGTCGGTTGGTTCGTGTTGATATCTATTGAAATGCCCTGCCATTGGAAAACGGTCGTCACGGTAAAGACGGCTACAATCGCTCCAAGGACACTAAAGGCAAAACCTGAACGTGTATATTGGCGTTTGTTCTCTTTGTTTTCATTATTGAACATAATAACAAGTAACCCCTTTCGGTATTGAGAATGAAGAAGTACGTTGTCTAATCTATAGGTGCAGCGACAAGCGAAATTTATTTTCATCGCTAGCGCCTTGACTCTTTCCCTCTGACAATTCTTATTCTACGGATGACTTATGGAATGAATTTGGAGAAAATGTGGAATAAGTGTGTAAAAGGGGAGAAGTGTTTGAATCTATGAGAAAATAGAAGAAATCCAATAGATAGAAGGGGGATATTCATGGATCAGTTGATTGGTCTCGTTGAGGATGACCCGAATATTCGAGATATAGTAGAAGGGTACTTGAAGAAAGAAGGATATGTCGTTCAAGCGGTGGAAACAGCCGAAAAAGCGTGGGAGATTTTTGAAACGGAGAACCCGGATTTATGGGTGCTCGACATCATGCTTCCCGGAATGGATGGATACGAATTTTGTAAACAGGTAAGACAAACGTCTGAAGTTCCGATTATTATCATTTCAGCAAAGGACGATGAAGTGGATAAAATTCTTGGCCTTGAGCTGGGCGGGGATGATTATTTAACGAAACCGTTCAGTCCTCGTGAGCTCGTAGCTCGTGTGAAGAGGCATTTGAAAAGATGGCAGGTAATGCAACCTGACCAACAAGCGGACACCATCCAGTCGGGCGATTTGGAGCTGAATGAAGAGGAGCGTCGCGCTTATTTTCAAAAGGAAGAAGTTGAAGTGACAACGAAAGAGTTCGAGCTATTGAAAATTTTGGCTTCCCAAGAAAACCGTGCGTTCTCGAGGGAAGAGCTGCTCGTGCGGGTGTGGGGGGATGATTATTTCGGCAGTGACCGAGCGGTTGATGACTTAGTCAAACGAATACGGAAAAAGATGAAAGAATTGCCGATTGAGACGGTGTGGGGGCACGGATATCGACTGAGGGATAAGTCGTCATGAAGCTGCTTTATCAGTTGAACGCAGCGTTTACCGCATTAATTCTTGTTCTCATGTCCATCACGGCTTTTTTTATCTACTCTTTACTTATGGACATGCTTATACAAGACGAACAGAGACAGTTGAAGGCGCGAGCGGAAATTTTGATTGATGTGATCAATGATCAAAGCCCTTCTCGAGGGCCAGAGCTTTCGCAATTGATCCAAGACCGGAATTATCCCATTCTTCTGTTTGATCGAGATAGTGGCGAAGTTCTATTCCGTACGATGCCAAACACTGTAGCGGATGAGTGGATCAGCCGTTACGACGAAGAGCTGATTGATGAAGAAGTGTGGGGGAGCTCGGGCGAACGTTTCGTCGTGTACGACTTTGCCCTATCTTCTGATAATAGTCAGGTCTTAGTGATGGCTACTCCACTGAATGATTTACAAGCTGTCCAGTCGGTGTTCGCTTTTCGAATGATCGTCGTCATTATCATCGGTCTCGTGTTAGCCGTTGTCATCAGTTACTTCCTAACAAAACGATTGGTCACACCGCTCTCTCGTTTGAAGCTGGAATTGAAAAAAATCGAGAAGCGCCAGTTCGATCAAGTACAGGCAGTCGAAGCATCAGGTGAGATAAAAGAGGTAGAGCAAAGCGTCCGACACATGGCTGAAGAGTTGTCCAGGTATATTCATTCTCAAAAGCAATTTTTCCAAAATGCTTCGCATGAATTAAAGACTCCCTTGCAATCCATCCAAGGGTATGCAGAAGGAATCCGTGATGGCATCTTTGAAGGAGAAGCGGCTGAGAAAGGCTACAACGTAATGGTGAGCGAAACAGAGAGACTGAAGAAAATCGTCAATGAAATGATATTATTAGCTAAATTGGATAGTAGTGAAGACGTCTACCACCCTGAGCGAACGGACGTTATGGAACTTCTCACTCAAGCGAAAGACCGCCTTGTCCCATTAGCTCAAGATAAAGGGGTCGACATTCAGTTGGATGTCGAAGATTCATTTTACTCCTATGTCGACGGCGAGCGTGTGCTACAAGCGTTCATCAATATTCTCAGTAACGCGATTCGCCATGCTCGTGCACAAGTGACCATCGAGACAAGCGTCCAGAACGGCATGGTCCATATACGTGTTGGAGACGATGGAGAAGGAATTCCGGAAGAATTACTCCCTCAGTTATTTGAGCGTTTCATTAAAGGTAAAGGAGGGGAAACAGGTCTAGGGCTCGCCATATCACGAGCGATTGTCGTACGAAGTGGAGGGTCTATTGAAGCTTATAATCAATCAGGCGCTACATTTGAAATCCAGTTGCCTGGAGAGTGAAACGACCTACACATGGTATACTAACAAGTAGAAATCATCTTATAAGGATACAGTACAGAAAGGACGATCATGATGGAAACAAAACGATGCATCGATTCATTAACAGTCAAAAACTCACACGTACTTCCTCCTGACACAAACAGCCACGGAACATTATTCGGTGGAAAACTGATGGCCTACATTGATGATGTAGCAGCTATTGCCGCTGTCAGACACTGCCGTAAGCCTGTCGTAACAGCATCGACAGACTCTGTAGACTTTTTGCAACCTGTTTTTGAAGGAGACACGATCTGCTTAGAAGCTTTTGTAACATCTACACACAACACCTCCATGGAAGTGTTCGTCAAAGCGATTACGGAAAACCTTTTGACAGGTGACAGAAAAGTTTGTACGACAGCCTTCTTATCCATGGTAGCGGTGGATGAGAACAATGAACCGACACCTGTTCCAGGGGTATATCCACAGTCAGAACAAGAGAAGTGGCTCCATGATGGTGCTGAGAGACGACGTCAACATCGTAAAGCTCGAAGAAAAGAATCGAAGGAACTCGCTGAGAAATTCGGTGCAGGCTTGCCTTGGTTAAAAGACGAAGAATAAAAAAACAAACGCCACTGCAACCAGCAGTGGCGTTTTGTGTATGAATGAATTTAAGAATATATTAATCCGTAACACTTGATTTCGAGTCTTTCAACAGTGTGTAGGGGATGTGGAGAATGGATCGCTTTCCGCGGGGCGGGCGGTGAGCCTCCTCGGTCGTACCTCCCTGTGGGGTCTCACCTGTCCCACTAAATCCCGCAGGAGTCTCACCACTCTCCACATCCCCTATTCTATAGGAAGATGCTCGAAATCCTCTTACCATAGTGCATTTGGGTTCAGTCTACCTCAAAGAATGAGATCCTCCATGTTGTACTGAGCTTGTTCAGGTGCGCATCGTCTCATTAGAAAATGGTCCGACTAACTACTTTTTGGTGGGTGTGATGGGAAATGACGAGACTCCCGCGGGAGAAGGACTAAAGGAAGACCCCGCAGGGAGTGTAACGACCGAGGAGGCTCGGCGGTTCCCCCGCAGGAAAGCGAGTTATTTCCCATCACACCCTAGTCTCTCCTCTTTGGAGGACCTACGCGACTTACAACAGCCGATCAATTACAAAAGAAGCGACCAGGTTTGCTCCTGGTCGCTTCTTGTTTATTTCATGTCGACAAGCTCCAATTCAGCCTGTGTCTGGTCAGATAATGTCGTACAAATCGATTCCCAATCATGAGCAGCCCCGTCACGCATCGTAATGATGCGGTCAGCGATCGCTTTTGAATCTTCGCGGTCATGAGTGACGAAGATCGATGTAATGCCCGTCTTCTTGATGATATCTTTCAATTCACTACGGATTTTAATTTGCAAGTCTGCATCTAAATTACTGAACGGTTCATCCAACAATAACAACGAAGGCTTCGGTGCTAATGCACGAGCAAGCGCAATACGCTGTTGCTGGCCCCCACTCAATTCATGAGGGAACCGTTTGGAGAATGCGGTCATATTGACGAGATCCAGCACTTCATCCGTCCGTTGTTTTTTCGCTTTTCTCCCGAATCCTTTCAATCCGAACTGGATGTTTTCGGCTACGGTCATATGAGGGAAAAGTGCGTAATCCTGAAAAACCATGCCGATGCCGCGTTTTTCAGGTAAAACGAATCTACGTTCATCGGTCATGACGGAACCATCAATGGAAATACTACCTCGACTTGGTGTTTCCAATCCGCAAAGCAGGCGTAGAATCGTACTCTTCCCACTTCCACTTTCACCAAGAATCGAGATGATTTCACCTTGGTCGATTTCTAGATTAAAGTCCTGAATCGTATTATCTTTCGTACTTCCATAACAAAAGCAGAGGTCTTTGATTTGAATGAACATATCAATTCGGCTCCTTTTCTAAAACTTGATGGAAAATATAGATGGCAATACCACTAATGATCACGATAATAATGGAAGCGAGTGAAGCTTCGTGGATCTGTTCATCACTAGCGTATTGAAAGGCTTTGGTGGACAAAGTGTCAAAATTGAACGGTCGTAAAATCAATGTCAAAGGTAACTCTTTTAAGATTTCAATGAAAGCAAGGATAAATCCGCTGATTAAAGGCCCTTTAATCATACGTAAATCTACTTTGAAAAATGTTTTCGTCAAATTCATTCCGAGCATTCTTGAAGCTTCTGTGAATTTGTTGCCGACTTTATCGAAACCGGACTCTATGGAGTTATACCCAATCGCCAAGAATCGAATCACGTAAGCGGAAATCAGCATGAACAAACTGGTACTTAATACGAGGGTCGGTTCCATGCCGACCATTTCATAAAAACCGAAGAGTAGCTGGTCTATTTGAATGAACACGGTGCTGATTCCAACCGCAATGACGGCACCAGGGATCGAATAGCCGAGAATGGTTACGCGTGCGGCTGATTTTGAAACGAAGCTTTGGTGCATACGGGCAAAGTTCGCGATAATGACAGCGAATACGACAATCATGGTAGCTCCGACAAACGAGACAAGCAACGAATTCGTAATCAAGGATGTGAATTCAGGTGAAGCAATCTTTTCGTACGTTAAGAACATCCAATCCACTAACTGAACGAAAGGAATCAAAAAACCTAGCAAAAAGATGAGCAAGCTGTAACTGAAGGCCATCCACGCTTTTGCTCCTTTTAATTGAATAGGAGTAAGGGGACGCACTTTAGCCGTTGTATAGCTGTACTTCTTTCTTCCGCGTAACACTTTTTCAAAAATCAAAATCGCAAAAACAATGAACATGAGCGTGGCTGAGAGTTTGATTGCTGAATTCAGGTCGTTCATCCCGAACCACGTTTGGAAAATCGCGGTACTGAATGTCGGAACCCCAAAGTATTGCACAAGCCCATAATCATTCAGCACCTCAAGAAGCACGAGGCTGACCCCGCCGACAATGGCTCCGCGCGAAATCGGTAAGACGACGCGGAAGAAAACCTCCCATGCGTTACGGCCGAGCAGACGCGCATTCTCAATTAATGAAGCTGATTGATTAGCGAGAAAGGCTCTGGTAATCGTGTAAACGTAAGGATACAGAAACAGAGTGAAGATAAACACCGCTCCAGGAAGCGTTAAAATATCGAAATACTTCTGGTCGACTTCAACTCCCCACTGGTTGCGAAGAGTCGTTTGAATGACTCCTGTGTAATTCAGAATGCCGTTATAAGTGTATCCGGCAATGTAAGGCGGAATGGCTAAAGGCAATATGAGAGCCCATTTGAAAAAGCGCTTCATCGGGAAATCATATGCCGATACAAGCCAAGCAAGGCTCGTGCCGATCAAAATGGCTAACAGGCCTGTGAAAACGATTAATAGACTCGTATTTTTTAATAAATCTGGGAGAATGAATTCCTGTATATGCCCCCAATTTTCAGCTTTTTGGGTGAAGAAATTGATCAGTATAGTCAAGTTCGGCAGTAAAATGAGAACAACGATGATCAGACTGAGCAATGACCAAATGTTCATATATCCTGGTAGTTTGCGAAACAGCTTCAAAAGGGACACGTCCTTCAGTAGGTCAGGTGTAGCTCAATCCTGAATCAAAACCATCAAGTATGACAGCCTTGGTTCAAGATTGATCATCGGTAATAATGATAACAGTTCTCATTGATTTTGTATATACAAAACGCCGCTCTGAACCCCTGTGGGGAGAGCGGCGTTTCTGTGTTTATTCCTTATTTCCAGCCTACTTCGTTCATGATCTTAATGGCAGCATCGTTGTTCTCTCCAAGTTGAGACAGGTTGATATCCTGCGCTTCGAACTCGCCCCAGCTTTGTAGAAGTTCAGATGGTTCTACGTTAGGGTTTACAGGGTATTCATAGTTTGCTTCTGCAAACTGTTTTTGCGCTTCTTCTTTAGTCATGAATTCCATGAACGCTTGAGCTTGTTCTGTGTTGCTAGAACTTGCTGTCATTCCAATACCACTGATGTTTACGTGAGCGCCAGTAGAATCTTGGTTAGGGAAGACCACGCCAAGTTGTTCACCGACTTTAACTTCTTCCGGATCTTCAGAGTTGATCAGTTTTCCAAGGTAGTAAGTGTTCATAACCGCCACGTCACCTTCGCCAGCAACGACTGCTTTCGCTTGATCGCGGTCGCCGCCTTTTGGTTCGCGAGCCATGTTATCTACAATACCTTCCGCCCATTCTCTCGCTTTTTCTTCACCTTCAAGGGCAATCATGGAAGCAAGAAGAGATTGGTTGTAAATGTTGGAGGAAGAACGGATCAATACTTTGTCTTGGAATTGATCGGTTGTTAAGTCCATGTACGTTTGGATATCTTCTTCATTAACGGTTTCTTTATTGTACGCAATCACACGTGCGCGTTTCGTCAAACCGAACCACTGTCCGTCTTCTGCACGAAGATTTTCTGGAACGTTTTCGTTTAGAACTTCGCTATCTACAGATTGTAGAAGGTCTTCAGATTGAGCGCGGTATAGACGACCAGCATCAGCAGTGATCAGAAGGTCTGCCTCAGAGGCTTCTCCTTCGCGTCCAAGACGAGCAATCAATTCATCGTCGTCGCCTTTAATAACGTTCACTTCCACACCCGTTTGTTCTGTGAACTTGTCATAAAGCTCTTGATCCGTTTCGTAGTGACGGCCTGTATAAAGGTTCACTTCGCCACCGATCTTTTCTGTTGCTGTTTCTTCGTTTTCGGTTTCGCCTGTATCTGCATTTTCTTCCGTGCTTTCCTCTTCAGTGTTTTCTTCTGTTGTCTCCTCTTCATTGTTATCTGTAGCTTCTGGCTCTTCTGTGTTGCCACAAGCGGCTAGTACAGTGAGAAGAAGGATTAAACTGATAAGCATCCATTTTTTCATTTCTGTCCACTCCTTATGTAAAATTTTTAATTGAAAATGATTTTCAATCCCAAGTACTATTTTAATGAAAATGATTCTCAAGTCAAGGGTTTTCTATAAATTAACATGCCCTGATGTGCGGTTTTTTATATTTCCAGTGTTTTACGCATTGATTTTACCGCTTTTCATTGATAAAGTAGTGTGCTGAAAATGATTCTTCTTACTCATTCAATACGAGTTTATTATGTGGGAAATAAAGGTAACTAGTCTTTAAAATGGTGATAAATAGAATGTGGAGGTGCGAAAAATGATTCAAGAGGCTCTTGGTTGGTTGAACGACCTCATGTGGGGTTGGGTTCTCGTCTATGCGCTGCTCGGTCTCGGTTTATGGTTCTCTATTAAATTCAGATTTGTGCAATTCCGCTATATTCCTGAAATGATACGTGTGTTATTCGATAAGAGGGCGATTTCGGCAGAAGGGAAGAAGGGGACCTCACCTTTTCAGGCATTTGCCATTAGTACTGCGTCCCGTGTAGGTACCGGGAACCTTGGTGGTGTCGCTGCAGCGATTGCCGTAGGTGGACCTGGTGCGGTGTTCTGGATGTGGATTGTTGCAATCCTTGGCGGTGCTTCCAGCTTTATTGAAAGTACATTGGCTCAAATGTATAAAGTGCCGGATAAGAATCAGTATCGTGGTGGTCCGGCTTATTATATGGAAAAAGGGTTGAATAACCGCAAGCTCGGTATTGTGTTTGCCATTACCATTACGTTCACGTATGGCCTTGTATTCAGTGCGGTTCAATCTAATACGATCCGTTTAGCGTTTGAGAATTCATTCAATGTAGACAAGTGGGTCATGGGATCGATTTTGGTTGTAGCCGCAGGTGCTATAATCTTTGGTGGACTGAAACGGATTGCCCAAGTGACGCAATTCATCATTCCCATCATGGCTATATTCTACTTAATCTTAGCGGGGTACGTACTGATTGTGAATATCGGAGAAGTTCCGCTTATGATCAGCCAGATTTTCCAGGCAGCTTTCGGATTTAGAGAAATTGCTGGAGGGACGTTCGGTGGAATGATCCTGATCGGAATTAAGCGTGGACTATTCTCTAACGAAGCCGGTATGGGTAGTGCCCCTAACGCAGCTGCAACGTCAGAAGTAACCCACCCTGTAAAACAAGGCTTGATTCAGACATTAGGCGTATTTACGGATACCTTACTGATTTGTAGTGCCACTGCCGTGATCATTTTGTTTGCGGGTGGATATGAAGGCAGTCAAGACGACGGTATCGTCATTACTCAGAATGCGTTTGAATCTGAGTTAGGAACGTGGGCGTCCATCTTTATCGCCATTGCTATTTTATTATTCGCGTTCAGTTCCATTATCGGAAACTACTATTATGGTGAAACGAACATTGAGTTCATTAAAGAAAGCTCACAAAATATTTTCATCTATCGTCTTGCGGTCCTTGGAATGGTTCTATTTGGTGCCTTGGCCAAATTTGAAATCGTCTGGTCTCTAGCTGACTTAACGATGGGAATCATGGCCCTGATCAACCTTTACGCCATTTTCCTTCTTTCACCGATTGCTTATGCAGCGATGAAAGACTATGCCAGACAACGAAAAGAAGGAAAAGACCCCATCTTCTACCAAGATCACCTGCCAGATGTAAAAGGGATGGAGTATTGGAGACGCGACCAAGACATCGCCTCTCACGAAGAACAAAGACGGATGGGAGAGTAGAGGAACGACGACGCAAGAGTGCACATGGCTTATCAAGCGTCTAATGAAAGCATCTGGATAAATCTGGATTTTTGTATAGTCATGATAAACTCGATCGGAGGAACCTGCATCTGCTAGAGCGCTCTGTTGCATGCTTTCCAAGTTTGAAAATCGCTGAAGTATGTTCGAGTTGCTCCCTTCAGGCAGAAGTAGTTTTATCACTCATAACGAGGTTAGGTGGTAGGGAAATGGGGAGGCCCACCTGTTCCACGGAAAACGAGTCATTTCCAAGACCACCTACTTCCTCATACCGAAGACAAAACTATTTTACATTGGCCGCTCAGAACACTCACGTTCTGAGCGGCTTTTTATGAGGGAAACGATATATAGGAAACCATTTGTATGATGCACTTGAACCGGACCATTATGATATGATGAGAGAAGGATTTCTTAGAAAAGGATGAGCGGAATGAGTATGTTACAAGCTGAGAATGTCAGCAAAAGCTTCGGAGATAAAGATTTATTCGATCATATATCCTTCACAATCTCGAACCATCAACGAATCGGTTTAATCGGTGTGAACGGAACGGGAAAGTCGACACTACTTAAAGTGTTGGCTGGTATAGAATCAGCGGATTCAGGTACGATGGATCACGCAAAAGATTTCACCGTTGAATATTTACCACAGGAACCTGAGCTAGATGGAGAGAAGACGGTATTAGAGCAAATCTACTATGGGGATTCCGAAATCATGAAAGTGATGCGTGAGTATGAACAAGTGTTGCAAGAGCTCGCGGAACAACCTGAGAATACGAAAGTTCAAGAGCGCATGCTCATGCTCCAAGAGAAGATGGATGAAACCCAAGCGTGGGAAGCGAATACCGTAGCGAAAACCATTTTATCGAAACTCGGAATTGAATCGTATCAGAAAAAGGTGAGTGAACTTTCTGGTGGTCAGAAAAAACGAGTGGCCATCGCCAAGTCCCTCATTCAACCAGCGGATCTCTTGTTGTTAGACGAGCCTACCAACCACTTGGATAATGAAACGATTGAGTGGCTGGAGGAGTATTTATCTTCCTATAAAGGTTCACTGATGGTAGTGACGCACGACCGCTATTTCCTGAATCGTGTCACGAACTTGATTTATGAACTCGAACTTGGCAACCTTCATATTTATGAGGGAAACTACGAAACATTTTTAGAGAAAAAAGCGGAACGTGAAGAGTTGGAGCGTCAAGCGGAACAAAAACATAAAAACGTGCTAAAGAAAGAATTAGCCTGGCTGAAAGCAGGAGTGAAAGCACGTACCACAAAACAAAAAGCGCGCATTCAGCGTGTAGAATCGATGAAAGAAGAAAGCTTCAACACGTCCAAAGAACAAGTCGACATGGCGATCGGATCGTCGAGGCTAGGTAAACAAGTGTTAGAGCTAGAAGGGGTTACGCATGCCTTTGGTCGACAATCGATTGTGACAGATCTTGATTACCTCGTAGTCCCTGGTGAGCGTTTAGGTATTATCGGACCGAATGGGTCAGGAAAGACCACACTTCTGAACATTATGGCAGACCGAATCAAGCCAGATGCTGGAGAAGTCCACGTCGGTTCGACTGTGAATATCGGCTATTACACGCAGGACCACGAAGAGATTGACGGCTCTTTGAAAGTCATTGAGTATATCAAGGAAGTAGCCGAAGTCATTCATACAGCAGACGGGGATGAAATTACAGCAGAGCAAATGCTGGAGCGCTTCTTATTCCCGCGCTCTCATCAGTGGACCTATATCCGTCGCTTGTCTGGTGGAGAAAGACGAAGGCTCTACCTTTTACGTGTGCTGATGGGTGAACCGAATGTGCTGTTCCTCGATGAGCCGACGAACGACCTGGATACGGAAACGCTCAGCATACTAGAGGAATACTTAGACCAATTCCCTGGAGTTGTGATTACAGTTTCGCACGATCGTTATTTCCTCGATCGTGTCGTCGACCGTCTACTTGCTTTTGAAGCGGGCGGACAAGTCAGAAGGTACTATGGCAACTATTCAGAGTATTTGGAAACACGACAAGAAGAGAAGAAATCCGCCGACCATAAAAAGAAAGAAGCATCTGCTCAGGAAGAAACGCGCCGCAATAACCGAAAGCGTAAGCTCTCTTATAAAGAGAAACAAGAGTGGGAAAGTATTGAAGATGACATTGCGAATCTTGAGGAACGATTAGAACAACTGGCTGAAGATATTGAAACGAACGCCAGTGATAGCGAGAAAGTACAAGAGCTTTATGCTACCCAAGAGCAAGTCGAACAGGAATTAGAGACGAAGATGGAGCGATGGGAAGAGCTATCCCTGATAATTGAAGAAATGGAACAGAACTAGCGATGACATGCTGTACTTTCAGACTGCTTGCAGAAATCTGTGGAACGGTTCTGTTATACAACCTAAGAATACCGTGGGGTGGAAAACGACTCGTTTTCCACGGGGAAACGCCAAGCCGCATCTTAGCCTTCCAGTCGCTACGGGGTCTTGCCTTGTTTCTTTTTCCCATAGGAGTCTCGCCGTTTTCCATCCCACTATGCTACAAATAGTGGGAACAGAACCTAGCCCACATTGTGTTTTCATCGTTGGCGCCCATTCTTATAGTAGAATCTCGAGAGGTTCAACCTTCCTATGGCAAGGTGGGGGAGAAACGGCGCTTCTGCAGGATACTGAGGCTTGGGTGAGATCCCGCAGGTCGCAAAGCAATCGAGGAAGCTCACCGCCGCCTGCGGAAAGGGAGTCGTTTCTCCCCCACCGGCCCTTCTCATTTTGGAAGAACCGAAATGAGTTTTCACAGGCACTCTGGAAAAAGGGGCTTGGTTTCATGCCAAGTCTCTTTTTTGTGATTGACTTCAGAATATGGAATAATGAATACGGATACAAACTCAGAAGGAGGATATTACGATGAAAATGCCAAGTCAACATATGTTAGAAAAATACGCAGATTTAGCACTTCGAACAGGAGTCAATTTGCAAGAAGATCAATACTTAATGATTAATTCAACCATTGAAGGTGCAGCGTTCACACGTGTTATTGCGAAGAAGGCCTTTGAAATGGGAGCAAAAGATGTCCATATCAACTGGGCAGATGATGAATTGACACGAATGAAATACGAACATGCTGACAAAGAGACACTCTCAGAAGTCCCCGAGTGGCAAAAAGACAAATTCACATATTTCGCTAAGAATGGAGCGGCGATTTTGTCTGTCCGTTCTACAGACCCGGATCTTCTGAAAGGAATCGACGCAGGGAAGGTTGCAGCGGCGAACAAATCGCGTTCTGAAGCGATGTCTGAATTCCGTAACTACACAATGAATGACCGTATCCAATGGTCCATCGTGAGCATTCCGATTCCAGCATGGGCTCAGAAAATTTTCCCTGGTGAAAATGAGGATACAGCGGTTGAAAAGCTTTGGGAGCAGATTTTCAGCATTGTCCGAGTTGATCGTGACGATCCTGTCGCTGCTTGGGAAGAGCACAATAAAACACTCATCAAAGCTCGTGAATACTTGAATGAAAAACAATACCAAAAATTGATCTATAAAGCGCCGGGGACAGACTTGGAAGTGGATCTTCCAAAAGGCCACATTTGGAAAGGCGGCCCTTCGAAGACCGTCGAAGGCCACGTGCAGTTCAACCCGAACATGCCAACCGAAGAAGTCTTCACTGCTCCTCATAAATATGGAGTGAACGGTACCGTAACTAGTACGAAGCCGTTGAACTACGGAGGAAATGTGATTGATAACTTCACGCTGACCTTCAAAGAAGGAAAAGTGGTTGATTTTACAGCAGAAGAAGGGGAAGAAACCTTGCAACACCTGCTGGACACCGATGAAGGTTCTCGTCGTCTTGGTGAACTCGCGCTCGTTCCACACGAGTCCCCGATTTCTCAATCTGGACTGATTTTCTATAACACGCTATATGATGAAAACGCCTCTTGTCACCTAGCTTTAGGAAAAGCGTACCCGAACAACATGACGGGCGGCTCGGATATGTCAGAGGAAGAGTTGGACAACGCGGGCATCAACCATAGCTTGTCTCACGTCGACTTCATGATGGGGTCTGATGAAATCGATATCCACGGCCTATTGGAAGATGGAACAACTGAACCCGTAATGAAAAAAGGCAGCTGGGCCATTACATTTGAATAAGTGAATTTTCTAAAAGAGCGGATCCTCATCCGCTCTTTTTTTATACCACCAATCGGCTGAAAGACTATTCAAATAAAGAAAATAGGGGAAACGTAATCATAAAAAGGGGGAAAAGTGATGGCTTACGATGTGGGTGTGGTAGGAGCAGGGTTCGGGGGGCTGGCTGCAGCAGCTGAACTATCGAAACAAGGCAAGAACGTGATTGTTTTCGAAGCCTCTAATGAACTTGGAGGAAGCGCCGGCAAGTATGAGCGGAATGGGTATCGATTTCAATCCGGCGCAACGGTTGGAATGGGGTTTGAAGAAGGTGGGGTATTCGATACTCTTTTTAAATCCTTGCAATTACAAAAACCGCCGATGACCTTATTGAATCCGATCATGGATATTCATATGCCTGATCGGACCATCCACTATTACCGTGAAAAGAAGGAATGGTACCAGGAGATTGAACGAAATTTCCCTGAATCTGCATCCTCCATTCAGGCTTTTTACGATGAAGTTTTCTATGTAGGACAGCTAGTGGACCAGTTACTCGACCGTGTGCCGGTTTTTCCGCCGAAAACGCCTACTGACTGGACCCGGCTTGTATCCATGGTCAACCCAACGTCTGTCCGGTTACTTCCCTATCTGAATCAAACCGTTTACGACCGCTTGAAAAAATATCACCTGCACGAACATGAACTTTTCCGCATTTTTCTTAATGGAGAATTAATGGATAGTGTTCAAACGAGTGTCGAATACTGCCCCGCTTTTCTTGGATATGCCGCCTTGCAAACCTTCCATAAAGGTGCCTATGCGGTCCACGGCGGACTAGCGACTGTAGCCGAACAATTAGCTGATTATGTGAAAAGTTGTGGAAATGAGGTGCTTTTGCGCTATCCCATCCATCATATCGAGAAAAAGCACGGACATTTTCACCTCCACTCAAAGAGAAACAGCATTTTTGAAGTTGAGAAGCTTGTCTTGAATCACTCGGTTCATAATTTACCTGATACATTATCGGAAGATTTGATGAAACAAAGTTATATTCATCCCGAAAAAGAGAACAACCGAGAGGCTTGGGGCGCTTTTATTATTCATGCGGGTGTGGATGAACGAGTGTTTCAGCATACCGATGTATCGTATCACCAATTCATTGCCCCCGATCACCCTGATGACCTTCACGACGGTGGACAGTTCTTGTTGTCTCTATCTGCACCAGAAGATATTCGAATGGCCCCCGAAGGTAAGCGCTCCTTGACGATTTCGACACATACGGATGTAAAGCAATGGTGGGATGCGGACGATTATGAACAGAAAAAAGAGGAGATGAAAGATCGCTTAATTGATACGGTTGAACACTACTTTCCAGGTTTTAAGGAAGGGTTGGATATCGTGTTACCGGGCACGCCTGTGACGTTTCAAAAGTGGTTAAGGAGAAGGGATGGAAAGGTTGGGGGTTACGCTCCGACGGGGAGGTATAGTTGGTTGAACAGTTATTCCATTCGTTCAGGCATTAAAGATGTTTACCTTTGTGGGGACACGGTTTTTCCAGGAGCGGGAACACTAGGTGTGACGTTGTCAGGGTTAATGGCAGCAAGAGAACTATTGCGATGATTGAGAGTGAACGCTTTGGGGAATAAAAAGCACAAGACACTTAAGAAAGGATGATGAATGTGCCAGGTCCAGAAAACGAATTGCCAGGTTTCCAAGCCAATCCGAATGAGTTCGGAAAATGTGGTAGTTGTGGTCGTTTATTGACATCAAAGAAAGAAGCAGAAATGAAACTCTGTTCCGATTGTCAAAAACGTCATAAAGATAAAGGCATTGAGTATGATGAAGCCGAATAATGGGGAAAGATAAGATCACGACGATGAAAGCGTGGTCTTTTCTTCGTTAAGAACTCGTTATTCTTTACAACCTTATTTAAACAGTGTTAGCATTTGATATTGTGATTTTAAACAGTAAACAACAAAGGAGATTATAATGAATCGTAAACAAACAGGTCGCATTGATTGGCCGGTATTTGGAATTAGCGGAGGACTTCTTGTCTTATTCGTATTCCTCGCACTTATTGATATTAGTTTGATCGAAACAATTGTAAGCAGTAGCTTTGCCTGGTCTGCAAAGTATTTTGGGGCTTTCTGGCAAGTACTGATGTTAGCTACATTCTTTGTCGGGTTATACTTAGCTTTCTCGAAGTATGGAAAAATCCGTATGGGTAATATGGACAAACCTGAAATAGGCCTTTATAAATGGTTATCTATTATTATGGCTACTCTTCTCGCAGGTGGAGGAGTATTCTGGGCGGCTGCAGAACCGATGTGGCACTTCCTTACAGTTCCTCCTCATCAAAGTGGAATTGAAGCAGGAACACAAGCAGCCATCAACCCCGCTCTTGCTCAAAGCTTTATGCATTGGGGATTCCTTGCATGGGCGATTCTAGGTACTATCAGTGCTGTCGTCATGATGTATGGGCACTATCACAAAGGCATGCCGATGAAGCCGCGCACGCTTCTTTATCCGATTTTCGGTGAGAAATTACGTGATAGCTGGTTCGGTACAATCATCGATGCCTTTTCAGTCATCGCTGTGGCAGCAGGTACAATTGGTCCTATTGGCTTCCTTGGACTTCAGGCAAGTTACGGGCTTCAGGAAATCTTCGGAATTCCGGATAGCTTCAGTACACAATTCACCATCATCTTTGCTGTTGTCTTGATTTCTACGATTTCAGCCGTAACGGGTCTATATAAAGGGATTCAATACTTGAGTAGCTTTAACGTTCGTTTAGCGCTTGGATTGATGATCTTTATCGTCATCTTCGGACCTGGTGGATTCATTCTCAATCACTTTATCTCAGGCTTCGGATTTTATGTAGATCAATTCATTCCAATGAGTACGTTCCGAGGCGATAGTGATTGGTTGAACTTATGGACGGTATTCTTCTGGGGTTGGTTCATCGGGTATGGTCCGATGATGGCTATTCTTGTCAGCCGAATCTCAAGAGGACGTACGATTCGCGAAATTATTGTAGCGATTTCTATATTCGCTCCGGTCATTTCAACGTTCTGGTTCACCGTGCTAGGTGGTTCTGGTATCTTCTTCGAACTGCAGAATCCAGGTTCAGTATCTGAAGCGTTGAATGCAGCGGGGAACCCGGCAGCGATGTTTGCCATTACCGAACAATTCCCATTAGCTTCTGTCATTTCACCGTTGTTCTTGATTTTAACGATTCTCTTCGTTGTCACAACAAGTGACTCGATGTCTTACACAATCGCCATGGCCGTAACTGGTGAAGGAAATCCGAAGTCTTGGCTTCGTATTTTCTGGGCGGTTTTGATGGGCTCTATCGCGATTATCCTATTGATTACAGGAGATAGCGGGATTACGCAGTTGCAGAACTTCATCGTTGTAACAGCTGTTCCAGTATCCTTACTCCTGCTGCCGATGATTTGGCTCGCCCCTCGTGTTGCACGAAACATGTTTAAAGATCAATTCGGAAAATAACCAAAAAAAGGTTGCTGCACCCAACGTGCAGCAACCTTTTTTAGTTTGAAAACTTATATGAGACTTATTGGTCCTGTACGTTATTGTGAGCAGGATGTGATGGGAAAATGACCGTTATAAACTGGCTAATGTCTTCAATTTTCCAGATTGAGCGAGCCGGTGTACTAAATAGAGCACAATGTTAAATGGTTTTCGAGAAGGTATTTAGGCAAGGAGAGTGGGGGAACGGGGAGACTCCTGTGGGATTTAGTGGGACAGGTGAGACCCCGCAGAGCTTTAGCTCGAGGAGGCTCAGCGCCCGCCCCACGGAAAGCGACTCGTTCCCCCACTCCTCCTTCGTCACCACAATAGTCTCGAAAATAAGGATTACATATTAAGCGATAATGCCACGTTCATTCTTGAAATCCTTATGCTTACCAGAACTCATAATCTCCTTCAAGATCATGACCGTATCATAGACGTCTTCAAAAGAAGTGTACAACGCGATCGGGGCAAGGCGTATGACATTTGGTGAACGGTAATCTGGCGTCACACGTTCACTTTTTAAAGCTTTACAAATACTCGCTGCATCTGGATGAACAAGGCTTACGTGTCCACCGCGTCGTTCATCTTCAAGCGGATTGACGATTTGGAATCCGAAGTCACTCAATTCTTGGTGAATCAGGTTCATAAGAAGGCGGGTTAGTTTCAATGATTTTTGACGAATCGAATCCATACCTGCTTCATGAAATAACTCCAGTGACCCGAGCAATGGAGCGGAGCTTAGGATGTGCGGGGTACCGATTTGATACGCACTTGCTGTTTCTGCAGGGGTAAGGGTATGTTCCATATCGAACTGTTTCTCTTTCTTCGAACTGAACCAGCCAGCTAGTCCTGGCTTTTGACCAAGATGACGTTCGTGTACATATAACCCTCCGACGCCTCCAGGGCCGCTATTCAAATATTTATAAGTGCACCAAACAGCAAAGTCGACATTCCAATCGTGCAGTTCATGGGGAATGGCTCCGATCGAATGAGCTAAATCGAATCCGACAATGATGCCTCTTTTGTGTGCTTCCTCTGTGATTCGTTTCATATCCAAAAGCTGACCGCTTCGATACAAGATCGAAGGGAGCAGCAATACAGCGACCTGCTCGTCCATCTGTTCAATGATGTCATTCTCATCAAGCGTGTACCCGTCCTTGCTTTCTACTTGAATGAGTTGTTCTTCATGTCGTAAACCTTTTTGTTCAATTTGACTTTGTAATGCGTAGATGTCAGACGGGAAATTAAGAGCATCGGCTAGAATTTTGGTCCGCTTCTCCTCAGGTTGATAAAAAGTGGCGATCAATTGATGTAAGTTTGTGGTAATCGATCCTGTGTTGATCACCTCGTGTGGTTTCGCACCAACGAGAGGAGCGGTCATTTCGCCTATTTTTTCGGACATGTAAAACCACGGCTCCCGTCCTTCTGTCCACCCATCAATGGCCTGTTCTTTCCAATCCTGCAAAGAGCGTAGCACCGTTTGTTCGGCTCGCTTGGATAATAACCCAAGCGAGTTACCATCCATATAATAATGGGAGTCTCGAGTGTAGAACTCCGATTTAAATGATTGTAAGGAATCTTGCTGATCGAGTTCTTTTACGGTTTGTCTCGTAATCGTTTCTTTCGTCATCTGAATCCCTCCTTGTTCCATTATAGAAGAAAACGAGCGTCATGAGAAAAAAATAGAAAAATTAACAAGTTATTTGATTGTAATCGTTTTAATCTGAGTTCAATCGGGTACTGATAAAGCGTGCGCAGCTTTATACATAGTGCGTCGGATTTTTTTAAAGGAGATGATCGATTGTCTGATGAAAAGAAAAAGCAGTTAACCTCCGACTATGGTGCTCCCGTTGGCGATAACCAATTCTCGAAGACCGTTGGCCCTAATGGTCCGGTTCTTCTGGAAGATTTTCACCTATATGAAAAACTGACTCGTTTTGACCGTGAACGAATTCCTGAGCGTGTAGTACACGCCCGAGGTGCTGGTGCGTTTGGAACGTTCAAGTTAGAGAACAGTATGAAAGAATATACAAAAGCATCGATTTTCCAAGAGGAAGGTCAAGAAACAGAAGTATTAGCGCGTTTCTCAAGCGTTGCCCACTCCAAACACTCACCGGAGTCTCTGCGTGATCCGCGTGGATTTTCCGTAAAGTTCTATGCGGAAGATGGGAACTATGATCTTGTAGGAAACAACTTACCGATCTTCTTCATTCGAGATGCCATCAAATTCCCAGATGTCATTCACTCATTCAAACCGGATCCGGCGACCAATGTCCAAGATCCAGACCGTTATTGGGATTTCACGACTCAATCCCCTGAAGCGACGAATATGATGGTTTGGCTCATGAGTAACATGGGAACGCCTGCAGGTTACCAGCACATGCAAGGGAACAGTGTACACGCCTTCAAATGGGTCAATCATGAAGGGGATGTCACATATGTGAAATATCACTGGTCACCGAAAAAAGGATTGAAGAATCTAACTCGCGATCAAGCTGATAACATGCCGACGAAAGACTTCAATTTCGCTTCTACTTCTTTATGGTCTGATATTGAAGATGGAGATTATCCGGAGTGGGAGCTATATGTCCAATTGCTATCTCCAGAAGACATGGATTCATTCTCGTTCAACCCACTTGATTCAACGAAGAACTGGTTCGAAGAAGATTTCCCGTATCATAAAGTCGGAACCATGACGTTGAACAAAAACCCAGAAGACTTCTTTGCTCAAATTGAACAAGCTGCTTTCACACCGAGCTCGATGATTCCTGGTGTAGAAGCATCTGAAGACCAGTTGCTGCAGGGTCGTCTCGTTTCTTATCATGATACACACATGCACCGTTTAGGAACGAATTATCAACAGATTCCAGTCAACCGTGCTAAGGCAGAAGTGAATAACTATAATGTGGACGGTCCGATGCAAATGTCTCACTCGCCTCGTGTAAACTACGAGCCGAACCGTTATAGCCACACTCCTAAGGAGGACCCACAATATAAAGAATCCGAAAAACACGTAAGTGCTGTCATTACAAGATCTAAGATTGATAAGCCGGATGATTTTACTCATGCAGGCAAACACTATCGAAGTATGACAGACGAAGAGAAAGATCACTTGATTTACAACATTAAAACGGATTGGGAAGCAGGAGTTCATGAAAGCACGATTCGCCTTGCGATTAACAACTTCAACCAAGCCGATGAGGATTTAGCTGCGCGTCTAGCTGAAGCGATGGAGCTCAATTTGGAGGAAGTCCTTCAAGAAGGCTACGCACAAAAATAAAATCATGAAGAAAAGCCGCCCATTGCGGGGCGGCTTTTCTTTTTATTCTATTGCATTTTTCATCACGTTTTCCACAAATCATTCTTATAAAGGGTGGCTTTGATTTGAGCATAGGAAAGGGGCAGGTTAAGTGACTCTTTCAATGGCTTTAACCGTTTTTCTTCTAATTCATTGAACACTCTCAATACCTCTTGCTCCTCTTCTTCGTTGAAAAACCTTGACCAATCAATCGACTCCCCTTCGTCTGCGCTTTTAAAAAGGTGATTTTCAATCGTTTGGGTACTCATGTCTCTCGCTTTGGCGATTTCTTGGATGTCCTGCTCATCGTCCGTCCACATTTTGTATGTGATGAGGTGGCTTGCTTCACCGGAAGTGGAGGACTGAGTTGTAGGTTTCATACTTGTCGTTTTTTCTACTTGATTAGGTTTTTCATCCACTTGTTCAGCCCAAGGGCGAATAAGCTCTAAGAATGGCTCTCCGTACTTCTCCCATTTTTGTTCACCGACCCCTTTAACCGAAAGCATTTCTGATTTCGTTTCAGGTAAATAAATCGTGAAGGCTTTCAAGGTTGAATCGGAGAAAATGACATAAGGAGGCAGGCCGGCTTCACCTGCAATCGACTTCCGCAATTGCCTTAACTCCTCGAAGTATTCGAGGTTATAGCTTTCTTCTACGTCCATTGTCGTTGCTTCAACGAGCATCACAACAGGACGCTCTCCTTTCAGTACGGTCAGTGCTTTTGAAGTGAGTTGAAGTCTTGGATAACGTCCTTCGCCGGGAGTTAGAAACCCTTCTGCTGTCAGGAAATGAATGAATCGTGTAATTTGTTTCTCTGTATAGGTTGACATCAACCCATACGTCGGTAGATTCTGAAATTGGAACTGTTTGATTTTTTGACTGGCAGATCCTTTCAACACTTTGGCCGTCAGACCAGCCCCGAAGGATTGTCCCATTCGTTTCACGCAGGAAAGCACCATTTGCGCTTCCTTAGTCATGTCTTTTTCTTTTCCTGCGTGCGTGCAGTTAGAACACTTACCGCAGGGTTCATGGGCATTCGGATCTTCAAAGTACTCAAGGATATATTGTTGCAAGCACATATGAGTGTGGCAATAATTCACCATGGCCTGTAGCTTCACGTACTCTTCTTTCTTCTTCTCTTCAACAGGTGATTGGTCGATCAGAAATCGTTGTAATTGAATATCCTGACTGGAAAATAACAGTACACAGTCCCCGGGTTCACCGTCACGACCTGCACGACCAGCTTCTTGGTAATACGATTCGATATTCATGGGCATCGAATAATGAATGACATAACGAACATTTGATTTATCAATTCCCATTCCAAACGCGTTGGTCGCAATGATTGTGGTTACTTCATCCTGTACGAATTTCGTCTGCATGTCTTTTCGTTCATTCTCGGACATACCGGCATGGTATTTACCTGCTGCGAACCCTTGTTTCGATAAAAACTGCTGTAGTTGATCGGCATCTTTTCTCGTGGCTGTGTAAATGATTCCTGATTCTTGGGGGCGGTTCTTCAAGTATTCTTGTACAAAATCTCGTTTGTCGCGGCCTTTGATCATTCGAAAAGAAAGGTTCTCTCGAGCGAATCCGGTATTCACGACCGAATCATCACTCACTTCAATCAGCTGTTTTATATCTCGAATGACCTCTTGGGTCGCTGTAGCAGTCAGGGCCATGAGCACCGGTAAGTTCGGGATTTGGTATAAAGTGGGCACGATCGATCGGTAGCTTGGTCTGAAGTCGTGCCCCCATTGGGAGATACAGTGTGCTTCATCAAAAGCGATTAACGAAAGCTGCATGCGTTGAATGGTTCCAAGGAAGTGTCCGGAATCAAAGCGTTCAGGAGCGACGTACACAAACTGATAGCGTCCCTGTTCCATATTTCGAATTCGTTCTCTCTGTTCTTCTGTAGAGAGTGAGCTGTTTATATAAGTAGCCGAAATCCCATAAGCGTTAAGGGCATCGACTTGGTCTTTCATGAGTGAAATAAGAGGGGAAATGACAATCGCTGTCCCGGGCAAAGTCAGTCCAGGGATTTGGTAGCAGAGCGATTTTCCTCCGCCGGTTGGCATCACGGCTAGCGTATTATTATGGTTTAACACTTCTTGAATGGCTTGTTCTTGTCCTTGTCGGAAGGAGGAAAAACCGTAATACGTTTGCAGTAAACGTTGAGCTTGTTCCATCATCGTGATCATCCTTTATTCGTTTGCTGAGTCTTTTCCCATCTTATCACGTTTTACTTTTTATCAAAGGGGAAAAATACTTTTGTCTAACTAGGTAAAAAAACAGAGGAGCGTGACAACATGAAAGCGATTGTTATTGAACAATATGGAGGAAAAGAACAATTAGTTGAAAAAGAAATAGAGACACCGAAACCAAAAGATAATCAAGTGATTGTCGAGATGAAAGCGACGTCCATCAACCCGATTGATTGGAAAGTAAGAGAAGGATACATGAAGGAACACCTGACGTTTGATTTCCCGATTATACTCGGGTGGGATGCTGCAGGAATTGTGAAAGAAGTGGGATCTAACGTAGAGAACTTCAAAGTAGGTGACAGAGTCTTCGCCAGACCCGCAACGACTCGACTGGGAACTTATGCAGAGTATGTAGCAGTCGAAGAAAATTTACTTGCGCATTTACCTGAGAATATTCCATTTGAAGAAGCGGCCGCTGTTCCATTGGCAGGGTTGACGGCATGGCAGTGTCTCGTTGATTTTGCGAACATTCAAGAAGGGGACAAGGTTCTTGTTCATGCAGGTTCCGGAGGTGTTGGCCACTATGCTATCCAAATTGCTAAGGCACTAGGAGCTTATGTAGCTACTACCGCAAGTGGGAAGAATCAAGACTGGGTGGAAGAGTTAGGACCAGATCGCTTTATCAATTATAAAGAGGAAGATTTCACAGAAGTTCTAGAGGACTTCGATATTGTCGTCGATACATTAGGAGGCGAAATCCAATCGAAGAGCTATTCTGTTCTGAGTGAAGGTGGTCGCCTAGTGTCCATTGTACAACCACCAGACGAAGAAGAAGCGAAAAAACACGGAGTGAAAGCAGGATTCGTTTTCCTCGATCCGAAAGGCGAGCAACTGGCTAAGCTGGCCGATATGATGGTGAACGGACAGTTAACTTCTGTAGTCGGACATCGATTCGATTTGACAGAACAAGGTTTAAGAGATGCCCATGAAGTAAGTGAAAGTCACCATGCAAAAGGAAAAATTGTGATTACGATATAAATGTATCACACGGGCCACCTGAGAGGGTGGTCTTTTTTTGTCATCATTTGTCGTATTTGAAATATTCATACAATTAATCGCCTAGGTGCGGTAAAATAGGGTATAGAACCATTAAAACGGGAAGTGGGGGGAGCAAGTTGCTAAAGAATTATGATACAGGTATTTTCTTTGATGAAATGATAGGGAACAATGGATCTCCGAAGCGCCATTACCAATGGTTTTATGAGCTCGTCGAACAACTTACGGATACGGAATTGCGTGAAAAACACGAAACAGCTCAATTGAACTTTTTGAGACAAGGCATCACGTTTACTGTGTACAACCATACTGGTGGAACGGAGAGAACGATGCCGTTCGACTTCGTACCGATCATCATCCCGAAACCACAATGGGAGAAGATAGAGGAAGGGATGAAGCAACGATTAACCGCTTTGAATCACTTCTTGGATGACTTATATCATGATCAAAAAATTATAGATGCCGGTATTATACCGAGGGAACTCGTTGAAAATAATCCATACTATTACCACAAGCAAGTAGGTGGTTTAGATATTCCTTTGAAAAATCATGTCTTTCTCGCTGGTGTAGATTTAATTCGTGACGAGAACGGTGAATATCGTGTGCTGGAGGATAACTTGAGAAACCCCTCTGGAATGAGTTACGTCTTCCAGAACCGTTATGTCATGAGGCAGGTCTATCCAGAACTGTTTTTTGAGCATTCTATCGAAACACTAGAACATCAATTCTCAGAACTGTATAACACCGTCGTAAGTCATGTGCCAGAAAACGCGGACCCCCGAACGAAGCCGACGGCCGTGTTACTCACTCCTGGCATGTACAATTCCGCGTATTATGACCACGTGTTTTTAGCGCAGCAAATGGGCATGGAGCTGGTAGAGGGAAGGGACTTAGTAGTGAAAGACGATATTGTCTACATGAAAACCATCAGAGGATTAAAGCGAGTCGATATCATTTATAGACGAATCGATGATGACTTCCTTGACCCAGAAGCTTTCCGACCAGACTCCGCTCTTGGGGTAAGTGGGTTGCTACGGGCTTATAAGAAGGGGAATGTTGCGATTCTGAACGGAATAGGAAATGGTGTAGCGGATGATAAGGCCATGTACGTGTATGTTCCTGATATGATTCGCTTTTATCTGAATGAGGAGCCGATTATTCCGAATGTAGAAACGTACTTCTTAAGTGACCCGGAGAGATTAGAGTACGTACTAGACCACTTGGAAGAGTTGGTCATCAAGAACGTCGGAGCATCGGGTGGTTATGACATGTTGATTGGTCCTCAATCAAGTGAGGAGGAGCGCAATGTCTTCAGGCAAAAGATCATTGAAAAGCCGAACCAATACATTGCGCAGCCGACCATTAAGCTTTCGCGAGCACCTGCTTACCAAGAGGGCCGCTTTTACCCGTGCCACGTCGATTTGCGAGTGTTTATCATGAATGGTGAAGAAGCGCATGTTCTTCCAGGTGGTCTGTCGAGAGTGGCTTTGAAGGAAGGATCACTTGTGGTCAACTCCTCCCAAGGTGGCGGAGGAAAAGATACGTGGATTTTAACAGAAGGAGGACACAGCCATGCTTAGTCGTGTTGCCGATTCTCTTTATTGGATGGGGCGGAATATTGAGAGGGCAGAGAACAATTCAAGGGTCTTGAGTGTTCAGATGATTCATATGCTTGAAGCAACGGATCAGCAAGTGCTAGACAGAGACTGGGAAGAAGTATTGGAGATTTGTGCCTCAATAAAAGATTACTATGAGCGTTATGATCGTATTGATAAAGATACGATCATACAATATTTAGCGATCAGTCCGTTGAATGTAAACTCATTTATGAATTGTATGATTTATGCGAGGGAAAATGCGAAAGCAACCAGGGACATGATTCCGGATGAGTTGTGGGAAGTCCTGAATGAATTTCACCTCGATCAGAAGGAATGGCAAGAACGTCCGGATACGAGGCAGCACACGGAACAATATTTAAAGAATGTTATGCGGACATCCATGACCGCTCAAGGCGTCATTGAATCAACTATGAGTCGAGATCTGCCGTATACGTTTATCAAAGTTGGGAAGTGGCTAGAGCGAGGAGAGAAGATCGCCCGTGTACTTAACGTCTTTTGCGAAAAGAATCGTAAAGAGGCCAATAAGAGTACAGATAATTATTATTACTGGCTGACGGCTTTACAGTACTTGAATGGATATGATGCTTACATCAAGGATCATCCGCCTACGATGGAGACGAAAAATGTATTGAAGTTCTTGATTAAAGAGTCGACATTCCCTCGCTCGATTCAATATTGTATCAACCATGTAAAGGATGCCGTCGACCGTATTGAGGGTGGAAAGGTATCGCATTACTCGGAAGGCTTATTTGCGATGATGGATCGAATTCAAGATGAAATTGCAGAAGCGGATATAGACAGTATGAATATGGAAGAGCTGATGAAGTTTTTAGATCATTTCCAAGACCGATGTATGGCATTGAGTCGTGCGTTTTCTGAAACGTACTATCTTGTTGAGCCGGTGAGGGTGAAATGAAAGTCAGCTAGGAGGAAAACGATGAAATACAGAATCGAGCATACAAATACGTTTTACTATGAGAACTTTGTCGATCAAAGTATGAATCATATTCGGTTGAAGCCAAGGTCGGATGAATGTCAACGTGTACTTCAATATCATACAGAAATCGTCCCTAACTCCATGACCAAGGAACACATTGATCTGTGGGGCAACCATGTGGAAACGTTCTTTATTCCAGAAAAGCATGAACATTTAACAGTGAAAACGACGTCGACAGTAAGTATCCAGAAGAGTCCATTCATACGAATGATCCAATACTCGGATGAAATGAGGGAAATCTTCCATTCCGAACTGTTCCATAGTCATTATTTAGCCTTTCTAAATGAGACACCTTATACATTTCTTTATAAGGAACAAATCTCAGAAATTGTTCAAGCCGTCGGAGACTCTTCTAACCCTGTTCGGTTTGCACTGGATCTAATGGCGTATGTGAATCAGTCGATGTTTTACGATACGACCGCCACTCAAGTAGGCACGAAAGCGTATGAGTGCTGGCCTAATAGAGCAGGGGTCTGTCAAGATTTTGCGCATGTGATGATTGGAGTCTTGAGGTCACAAGGGATTCCGGCACGCTACGCGAGTGGGTATTTATACGTCGGAGAAGATTCAGCCCTGATCGGAGACGCTGCTACACATGCATGGGTAGAAGTGATGGTTCCTGGAATTGGATGGATTGGTCTCGATCCGACGAACAATGTGGAAGCGCTAGAGCAACACATACGAATCGGAACGGGAAGGGATTATGCAGATGTCAGTCCTTTGCAAGGAGTTTATAGGGGAGGAAGCCAAAATCTAGATGTAAAAGTAAGCGTTACACAAATCGATACAAAAAATTCTGTCAAATAAGAAGGGCGTGAGACCACAGTCTCATGCTCTTTTTCGTTTGAATATGTCGAAATTACTACATAGGTGTGTTTAGTTAATATTTAGGGTGGTATATAGAGATTATCGCATTCATTTAGGGAAGCTAAGTAAACACAACTTGTACATACAACAACCTTCTGTAGCGAATGTGAACCAATACGGAGGAGGAACTCATTTGAAATTAAAATCTATCATCCTTGTCTTGTTAGCCCTCGTGCTAATGATGCCTACAGGGACAGTCTTTGCCGACGATCATCAGCCAACGGTAGAGACGGAAGCCGTCGAATTGAGAGCGTCACTTGACCGTCTATTCTCAGAACATGCGTTTTTGGCGATTACAGCAATGAGAAAAGGGTACAATGGCGACGAAGATTATAACCAAGCCGTTGAAGCTCTTAATGAGAACACAGAAGGATTAACAGAAGCGATTCGCGGTGCTTATGGTGATGATGCAGCTGCAGCATTCAATCAAGCGTGGAGCAATCATATCGGATTCTTCGTGGACTACGTTGTAGCAACAGCTGAAGGAGATCAAGACGCCCAAATCGAGGCGCTGGACAACCTTGAGCAGTATAAAGAAGACTTCTCGGCGGCATTATCAGGAATTTCAGGTATTTCGCAAGAAGGTTTAGCTAACGGATTAGACGAACACATCTCACAACTGATTGGTGCTTTTACCGAGTATGTTGAAGAAGACTATGATGAAGCATTCGAGCTGCAAAGTGAAGCAATGGCCCACATGTACGGACCGAGTAAATTGCTATCTCAAGCTATCGCAGGCGACGGAGCCGTAACTCCAGCAGCTGAATTGCGTTCTGGCTTGAACTTCCTCCTATCCGAACACTTCGCTCTAGCTTTACAAGCGATGCAGAATGGTATTGAAGGATCAGCTGAATTTGATGCAAATGCAGCAACCCTTAATAAGAACACAGAAGAACTAGCGGCGACGATCGCTTCTGTCTATGGTCAAGAGGGTGGCGAACAGTTCGAAGCACTTTGGAGCAGTCACATTGGCTACTTTGTAGACTATGTGTTAGCTACAGGAGCTGAAGATGAAGAAGCCAAGCAAGAAGCGTTAGATGAGTTAGATCAGTATCGTCAAGATTTCTCTCAGTTTATGAACACAGCTACAGGTGACCGTGTACCAGCGGAAGGTCTTGCAGAAGGTCTTCAAACACACGTGAACCAACTGGTTACAGCTTTTGATTCTTATGTAGCAGAAGATTACGAACAAGTATGGGATTCAGCTCGAGAAGGTTATGCCCACATGTTCACGCCAGCAAAACTATTCAGTGGTGCCATCGTCAATCAGTTCCCTGACATGTTTATGATGGAAGAACCAGACATGATGATGTTTGAAGATGTGCCAGAAGATTACTGGGCAGCAGACTTCATTTACCCACTCGTTGAAAAAGGTGTGATCAATGGTGTGACGGAAAACATGTTTGCCCCAGGTGAAGATGTTACGCGTGGCCAGTTCATCGCTTTCATCGTGAGAACGATGGATCTTGAATCAGATATGGATATCCCGTTCACTGATGTATCGGATACGTTCAAAGCGGAAGTAGCAGCAGCGTATGATGCTGGTATTACAGCGGGTGTATCTGAAACACAATTCGAACCGAACACACCAATTACTCGTGAACAAATGGCTGCAATGGTCATTCGCGCTTATGAGTATTGGACAGAAGCGGACTACATCACTTCTGAAGATTATATGTATGCCGACGAAGCCCAAATCAGCCCTCAGTTCGACACGTATGTAGATGCGGCGAGAGAACTTGAAATAATGGTTGGTGGTGCAGGTAATAAATTCAACCCTAAAACGAATGCAACACGTGCTCAAGCAGCTAAAGTAGTATTCGTTCTACACGAAACAGCAGAATAAAAGAACCATTAGAAAAAGTGCAGGTGTCATTCCAACACCTGCACTTTTTTCATCAATAGATTCAGTATCAATAACTATCCGATCCAGTTGGCTTCCCTTTCAACTTATCGTAGATTAATCCGATCAATCCACCAACCAGTGCAGGGACAACCCAGCTTAAGCTATAATCAAAGAGTGGCAACGGACTGATTATTGATCTCAGAGCAGAAACCTCAAATCCAAAGGCGACTAAACCATCATACAATCCAACAATGGCTGTCAGTAGGATGGCCCCTCGGTAGACGTAAGTGGAATGATTGAACAGACGACTTAAGAAAGTAAGGGCAATCAGAACAATGGTGATCGGGTACATGAAGACAAGCACGGGAACAGAGTAGGAAATAATTTGACTCAATCCAATGTTGGAAACACCGAAACTTATGAGCGTTACAATGATAATGACGGATTTATAAGACAGGAAAGAAATTCTTTTGGAGAAAAACTGTCCACACGCAACAGTCAGTCCCACGCAAGTCGTAAAACAGGCTAGTCCAACGATGATACCTAGTAATAGCGTACCAGGCTGTCCATACATGATATTAGCTGCACCGGCGAGGATGGCACTGCCGTTGTCGTAATTCCCTTCTGTAGCCATTTTTGTACCGATCCAACCAATGGCCACGTACACACTGGTTAATCCAACGGCTGTTACAAGTCCTGCTTTGATGGTTTTAAAAGTCAATTCTTTTTGATCCGTGACTCCTCGGTCCTTGAAAGAAGTCACGACAAGGATCCCAAAGGCTAAAGCTGCAATAGCATCCATCGTAAGATAACCCTCTAGGAACCCACTTACGAATGGTTGTGTTTGGTATTTCTCACTAGGAGGCTGAGCTGTGCCGTCCAACAAAAAGAAACTTCCTATAACTAACCCCAGTATAGCTAGGAAAAGAGCAGGCGTTAAAAACTGCCCAATTCGATCAACTAGCTTAGAAGGGTTTAAACTGACCCAATAAACGAGAATAAAGAAGATAATAGAGTAAATAAATAGCGTAAGTGAAGATCCGTTAATGAAAGGAACGATTCCAGTTTCAAACGCGACATTCGCTGCCCTCGGTATAGCAAAGAATGGACCGATCACTAAGTAAACTAACGAAGTGAAGTAAAAGCCGAATAGTGGATGGACACGTCCAGCCAGTTGAGTAGCCCCATTCTTAAAAAATGAAATAGCTGCAACAGTAATGATCGGAATCCCTACACCCGTTAGCACAAAGCCGATAATTGCTGCATAATATGAAGATCCGGACTCGTAGCCCAGAGTGACAGGATAGATAAGGTTCCCGGCTCCGAAAAATAGAGCGAATAAAGTGAACCCGATAAACAGGGTATCTCTTGCTTTCATAAGTCTGTTCCCCCTCTAGGATGTTTGTTATTTTGCGTAAAAAAAGCTCTCCCTATCCAAGGATGAGCGGTCTGATCATAAATGAATTGATGACAAAATTATACAAAAAATATGATTGTTTTTAATGCAACGCCGTAATACTAACAATGCCAAAAAGGGTTGTCAATCTTTTTTTAGAAAATTTAAAAGGTTATGATTCCCATATAAGTAAACGCTTTCTTTGGTGTTGATCGTTTTATTTTGAATTCAATATAGTTTACATATGCAGAATAGGCATATAGAATATGGCTACATATACAATCGTGGAGATGAGGGAGACGTACATGATCGATTCGCTACTGTTTGAATTAATGGTTATAGGTATTTTAGGTATTGCTTCTCAATGGGTAGCTTGGCGCTTTCGTTTACCAGCTATCGTCATCATGTCGATTGCCGGGTTATTAGCAGGTCCGGTACTTGGGTTAATGAACCCTGAGCAAGACTTCGGTGAACTTTATAAACCGATCATCTCGTTAGCCGTCGCTGTCATCCTGTTTGAAGGTAGTTTGAACCTGGACTTCAAAGAGGTAAGAGGGTTAGGCCGACCTGTATTCAGGATTGTAACCTTCGGAGCATTCTTGAGCTGGATTCTCGGCTCGTTTGCCGCTCACTATGTAGCTGGCTTGTCATGGGCTGTAGCCTTCGTTATTGGGGGTCTTTTCATTGTGACAGGACCTACCGTTATTCTTCCTTTATTAAGGCAGGCAAAGCTTAAACCGAGACCTGCGAAAATATTGAAGTGGGAAGGTATTATCGTCGACCCAATCGGTGCTTTATTAGCTGTTTTCGCCTTCGAGATCATTGAATTCATCTTGGGAACCAATGTGAATCCATCTGCTTTATTTATGTTCTTCTTGGCCTCTATATTTGCAGTCATTCTGGGCTACGGGTGCGGTAAAGGAATCGGGTGGATGTTCGAGACAGGCTATGTTCCAGAATTCTTGAAATCTCCAATGGTCTTCACCGTCGTAATCGCCTGCTTTACCATAGCTGATGAAGTGACGCATGAAACAGGCCTTCTTTCCGTAACCGCTATGGGAATGACGCTTGCGAACATGCACATTTCTTCTATTGCGGATATGAGACACTTTAAAGAGAACATATCCTTATTATTAATATCAACAATCTTTGTCATGCTGACGGCATCTCTAACCCAAGAGACGTTATTGCAAATCTTTAACTTCCAGACCATTGCATTTGTGCTGTTGATGTTATTCGTTGTTAGACCTTTGTCCATCTTCCTATCAACATGGGGAACGGATTTGTCTAAATCAGAAAAGCTGCTAGTCGGTTGGATTGCACCAAGAGGAATTGTGGCTTTAACCGTTGCTAGTTATTTTTCAAGTATCCTACTCGAAGCTGGCTTTGAAGATGCGTCGATTCTCATCTCGATTACATTCGCCCTCGTGTTTACGACCGTAGTGGCTCATGGATTCAGTATCAGCTGGTTGGCCAAAAAACTAGGCCTATCAACAGAAGGTCCTCCGGGAGTATTAATATCAGGGGGGAGTCAGTTTTCCACTGGACTTGCAAAGACGTTAGAAGAGTTGAAAGTTCCGGTATTGATCTCTGATTCCTCATGGGAGCGACTTTCAAGTGCACGCTCACGAGGTATAAAATCCTATCATGGAGAGATCTTATCTGAGCAGACCGAATATTACCTTGATATGACGCCTTATGAGTATTTGATTGCGGGTACAGAGCTTGATTCCTATAATGCATTAGTGTGTACGACATTTGTGCCTGAGTTTGGTAGAAACAACTTGTTCCAACTGAGTTTAAGTGATCAAGAAGGCGACAATCTAGAAGACCTTGTCCACACCATTGGAGGCCGTATTCTATTCAAGGAAGGTGCCTCATGGGAAGAGTTGAATACAATGGTCGAGAATGGCTATGTATTCAGGAAAACGAATATCACAGAGCAATACACGTATCAGAAGTATTTAACGAACATCGATGACGCCGCATTATTATTATTGATTAAGAAGCCATCCGGTAAAATTGAGTTCTTCAGTCATGAAATTGATCACAAAGCCGAGACTGGTGATGTCGTCGTTTCCTTGACTCCACCGAGTAAAGAGTTTGAACGTATTCAAGAACGTCTAGAAGAGCAACGTCATGAAAAGAATGATGAATAAATGGAAGAGAGCCGCCCTTTTTAGGGGCGGCTCTCTTTTTCATTTATTTCAGGCTTTTGCTTCTGCCAATTGCTTGTTTAGGCTTTTGAGTTGTTCTTCCATACTAGCCAGCTGTTGCTCTGCTTTCTGAACATTCCCACCAGCCGCTTCTAACTTGTCGAGATCACCTTGAATTCGGATATAATCCGCTTTTAGAAAGGTGATTTCATCTTGGATCTCCTTTTCGGTCATGTGATCACTCCCTTTTCTTTTATTGTAGTGGCCATGCCAAGCTATTATAATGGTACCTAATTCCAATTATAATTCAGAATGTTATCAAAATTAGTTTAATAAAACAAGGAATGGGGTAGAAGAAGATGAATATTTATCACACACAAGATGTTCAATCATGTAAGGAAGAGGTAGAAAGTCTACTAGTAAAACGAGAAGCAGAAAATAATTTACCGCTTGGTCTATTGAAGAATTTTCCAGACAGTAAATCAGAGCAACCTCCGTCCCTCATTTATATTAAAGACCATGGGAGAATCGTTTCTATGGCTATGAGAACCCCGCCACACCTATGGATTCTTCCTTCTATATCAACTACTTCACAGGAAACAATAGAGCGACTCGTCCACTTCATAGTTGAGAACAATTTAGAATTACCGGGTGTGCTGGGTGAGCAACAAGCCGTCCAGTGGTTTATCGACGCTTGTGAGCAAGCTGGAAAATTCAGTGCACAGTTACATATGAGACAAGGGATTTATCGATTAGACGAACTTAGACCGATTGATCTACAATCAGGTGAACTGATTGTAGCGGATCAGTCTCATCTATCCCTTGCTAAACAGTGGTTTCGGCAATATGCCATTGAATTGGATGAACCCATGATGAAAGAGCAGGCAGAGCAAACGGCGGAGTCGATGATCAGTGATCAAAAGATGCACCTTTGGGTAGTTGACGGTGAGCCGGTCTCGATGGTGAACCAAGCTCGTGTCACTCCGAATGGGGTAACGATAAACGGAGTTTACACGCCAGACCATTTTAAGAAAAAAGGATACGCCACCCAGGCTACCTATCATTTATCAAAGAAGCTCCTTAATTCTGGCTACCAATTTTGCTCGTTATACACGGATTTAGACAATCCCACTTCGAATTCCATCTATAAGAGGATCGGGTATGTATGGGCTGGGAATTCAGTGGTTTATCACATTCAAACGTTAAAAGGAACAGACGAAAAATAGATTCAATCAAAAAAAGAGAGAATATGGAGCATTATGTACCATTGAGTAGGTATTTGTATCAATTTATCCAAATAATTGGTACAAACGATACTCAACGTTATATTTAAACAAAATAAATAAAATATTCTGTACAAACTAGTTTGAGTGTTCGTGTCTTGTTCGGTATGATATTTAGTAATTGACCCTTTAAATCTTCATTCACACGACGGAGGAGGCGTACGTCTTTGAAGCTATTTAAGCTGATAGACAATTTCATAGTTAAACTAGAAGAATTCATATTAAGCTACGCAGTCATCATTATCGCCTTAATGGTCGTCGGGAAAGCCCTGAGTCGAGCGATTTTCAGTTATACTCCGCCATTTGCTGATGAAGTCAGTCAGATTGCGATTGTCGTCGCGACCTTTATGGGGATTAGTTATGCCGCGAGGAAGGGACGTCACATTAGTATGTCTGCTTTCTATGATCTGGCGCCATTCAAAGCGCGGAAAGTTCTTTCTATACTTATTCCACTCGTAACATCTATTGTTTTATTTTTACTTACTTACTATTCAGCTTTATATGTCGTGAACGTTTACGAAGACGGTACGGTAACGTCAGCTCTTCAAATGCCGAAATATTACTTGTATCTGTTTATCCCTATTGGTTTCTTCCTTGGGGGAGTCCAGTTCTTGAGGAACATGTGGATCAATATTAAAGACCGTGACGCGGTCTACTTGGGTACAGATGCTAAAGACTATAATGATAAAGAAAAAGAGGAAATAGTTGAAGAAACACACTTGTAATTTAAATACAGCAAAAGGAAGGATAACGTCATGGTCGCGACTCTACTAACCATCATGGTGGTCCTGTTACTATTAAACTTTCCGATGATGATTCCGTTGATGGTTGCACCACTCATCGTCATGTTCATCTATTTTCCCAACTTGGACCCTATGATCTTAATGCAGCAATTTTCTACAGGAATAGAACCTTATGTCTTACTAGCTGTACCTTTATTTATTTTCGCTGCCGATATTATGACGACAGGTAAGACCTCCAATCGATTGCTTGATTTTATCGGTTCATTCATTGGTCATATCCGAGGCGGATACGCGGTGACAACGGCTGCAGCCTGTACCCTTTTCGGTGCGATATCAGGGTCGACTCAAGCTACGGTTGTCGCCATTGGTAAGCCGATGAGAGAGCGTCTCCTGAAAATCGGATATAAAGATCCCACAGCAATGGCCTTAATTATCAACTCCAGTGACGTCGCGTTGCTTGTGCCACCGAGTATCGGGATGATTATTTACGGTCTCGTCTCTGGAACATCTGTAGGTGACTTGTTCATCGCTGGTATTATCCCGGGTATTATTGTTTTCTTAAGTTTTGCGATTTACAGCATCGTGTATGCTAAAGTAGCGAACATTCCATTAGCCAACAAAGCAACATGGAGTGAACGCTGGCAATTAACGCGGAAAGCGATACTACCATTAGGGTTTCCAGTCATTATTATCGGCGGAATCTACACAGGACTCTTCAGTCCAACAGAAGCAGCAGGAATGTCTGTACTCTACGCTTTCGTTCTAGAGGTTCTGATTTATCGATCGATTCATATTAAAGAACTACCTAAAATTGCAAGATCGACCGGCCTAGTGACCTCAGCCGTTTTCGTACTCGTTGCAGGTGGGCAAGCCTTCACATGGGTCATTTCTTTTGCGCGTGTACCGCAGATGATTTCGGAGGCTGTGTTAGGTGCTGATCCAAGTGCGGTTTACGTATTACTGATGGTGACGATTTTCTTCTTCGTCGGCTGTATGTTCGTGGACCCGATTGTGGTCATCTTAGTCTTGACGCCGATTTTCTATCCAGCCGCTATGGACGCTGGAATCGATCCTGTTCACTTAGGGGTAGTCATTACATTCCAGGCAGCGTTAGGTTCGGCAACACCTCCATTTGGAGTGGATATATTTACAGCCAGCGCCGTCTTTAATAAGCCTTACTTAGAAGTGATTAAAGGCACACCACCATACATTGTCATGATGGTTGCCATTTCAATATTGTTAATATTCTTTGAGGAACTTTCACTTCTTCTTCTTTAGAAGAGTGGAAGCTGTTATAAAAAATTGGGGAGGTCATGATCATGTTCAAATTGAAACATGTCTTAAGTCTTATAACCCTATTGGTTCTTAGTACCATTCTAGCTGCCTGTGGTGGCGATGAAGGGGGAAGTGCTGATGGTGGAGAAGGAAGTAGTGGAGAAACGTATGACTGGCGCTTTGTGACAGAAGAAGTGGATGGCCAGGTTCAATATGAGTATGCTGAAGAATTCGCGAAACGGATGAATGAAAAATCTGATGGCGCCGTTAATATTGATGTTTATGAGTTCGGTGGACTAGGAAGTGAAACAGACCAAGTAGAACAGCTGCAAAATGGAGCTGTAGAACTGGCCGTTATGTCCCCAGGGTTTACAGGGAACATGGTTAAGGAAGGTCAGATCTTCGCATTGCATTTCTTGTTCCCAGACAGTGTTGAGAAGACACAAGAAATATTGAATGATAGTGAAGCATTGAACACAGACCTTCGTGAGCGTTATGAGGAGTTCAGTATTTCCCCGCTATCTTATTGGACAGAGGGTGCGATGCAGTGGACATCTTCTGGAACAGCTTTAGAAGAGCCAGCGGATTTCCAGAACTTCAAAATGCGTACACAAACGTCTCCGCTTATCTTAGAATCTTATCGTGCTTATGATGCTGAACCGACACCTATGAGTTGGTCAGAACTTTATACGGCTCTTGACCGTGGTACGGTAGAAGGTCAAGAAAACCCGATCTTCTTCATCGGCGATGCGTCATTCTATGAAGTTCAGGATTATATGACGGTATCAAACCACAACAACTATGTAGCGATGACGACCGTTAACACAGAGTGGTACGAAGGCTTGAATGATGAAATGAAAACAATGGTTGATGAAACCGTTCAAGAAATGCAACAGTGGGTCTTTGATGAGCAGAAAGCTCAAAACGAAGAATGGTTAGAAACGATTCGCAACGATGAAGAGAATCCGACTGAAATTGTTGAATTGACAGAAGAACAACGTCAAATGTTCAAAGATAAAGCAATGCCAGTCCGAGATTTCTACCGTGAAAATGTATCGACAGTAGATGGTGAAATTCTAGACAAGCTGCAAGAGGAAATTAGTGCAGCAACAGAATAAGAAGCATCAAAAGAAAAGCTCGCACCCTAGAAGGTGCGAGCTTTTTCAGTGTGCCTGCGAAAGCCACTTTCGGTTTTTCCAAGATGAGCAGGGGCCGGTGGCGAGGAAACGACTCCCTTTCCGCAGGAGGCGGTGAGCTTCCTCGCTCGCTTCGCGATCTGCGGGATCTCACCCAGGCCTCAGAATCCTGCAGGAGTGTGGCCGTTTCCACGCCACCTCAACAAAGGAAGGCTGAACCTTTAGAGATTCAACCACAATGAGAACCTTTACTAACGACAGCACCACTCTTGGCAAGGTTCTGTTCCTACTGTTTATCGCATAGTGGGGTGGAAAACGGTGAGACTCCCGCGGGAGAAGGACCTAGGCGAGACCCCACAGAGAGTGTTAACGAACGAGGAAGCTTGCCGGCTCCCCCGCAGGAAAGCGAATCGTTTTCCATCCCATGGCATTCTTATATGATCTAACAGAACCTTCTTCAACAGCCTGGAAAAGCTCCACCGAAGAGGCGAGCTTTTTGTTATTGTACAGGTTCCCAAGGCTCGGTTTGTTTTCTGTAATCCAAGTACGTGAGAATCAGCACTGCGATAAATAGGAAACTCGATAATTTAAACAAGGTAGCCGTTTCGACAAACTGATAAATGAAACCAAGCACAAGAGCACTTGATCCGATACCTAAGTCAATCGAAGAATAGTACATGCCATTTGCAATTCCACTTCGCTCAGTAGTCGTCTTCGAGATCATCCATGCTTGAAGAGCGGGCATCATCGATCCGAAACCGATCCCGAAGATCGCGCCTGCGATGATCAAGTGAAGGTTGCTGCTAGCGAGCGATAGAATCCACATCGCAATGAATGAGAGGGAAGAGCAAATCATGATCAATTTCCAGGGTCCGCGTCTATCGAAATATTTTCCGGTGATAGGACGAGATATCGTCGCTAACAAGGCATTGAAAAAGTAGAATAAAAAGGTTCCCGACAAGCCTTGTTCATTACCGAAAATGACGATATAGGTGACGACAGCTCCATATCCGAAGGTGTTGAGTAAGGTAACAAGCGACGGATACCAGCTGTTCCGTTCAATGAGCGATCCTAAAAATGAGAACTTAGGTGGATTTTTCTGATTTTCATATACGCTATCAGGTGTGACGAAACTGGTCATGGAAAATAAAATCAATGCGATAATTCCAAGACCTACGGCAATCCAAACGAGTAGGCTGAACGTGTAATTTTGGTATAAATATATTCCAAGGCTCGGAGCCATTATCATCCCAACGGTTACAGACAATCCGAAGTATCCCATGCCTTCCCCGACGCGTCTTCTTGGGACAAGATCAACAGCGGCCGTACCGTTGACTGTTGTAGACCAGCCCCAAGCAATCCCATGTACGAAACGAATGAGAAGGAGTACGGTGACGATTTGGGTAATCGGGTAGAGCGCGGTCATCACAAGAAGAGAAATCGAACCGACCAAAACGAGGATTTTTCTGGGCCGTGTCGTTAACAAATGACCGATGAACGGGCGGATGAGTATAGCCGCGAACGCGAATGTCGTCGTGATCAATCCAATTTGAACATTACTTCCACCAATGGATTCTATGTATGGGGGAAGGTTCGGTAATAGCATCTGGAAGCTCATGAACGTGAATAAGTTCGCCAATATAAGAAAAATAAACGGCCACGTCCATAGCTTTGGTACGTTTTGCTGCATGCACTGGTCCTCCTTTAAAGGGCATAGAAAAACCCGCTATGGATTTAGCATAGCGGGTTTTTGTCGCATTCACAATGTTTATGTCTGTTCTCGTCGATCTACCCATTCATTGTAAAAATGACTGACAATTGCTTTAATAACGGCATAGGCAGGAATCGCAAAAATCAAGCCGATGAACCCTGCCAGTCCTCCTGCGGCTAAGATCAGCGTGATAATCGTCAGGGGATGGATACTCAGTGCTTTTCCCATGACATTGGGGGAAACGAAATTCCCTTCAACTTGTTGAGCCAAGATCATGATCACAGCCACCCATACGACTAAGAATGGATCTTGGAAGAAAGCCACGAGAGCCGCAGGAATTACAGCTAAGAATGGACCGACAAACGGAATCACATTCATAAGCATCGCAAATAGCGCAAGCGTCAAGGAGTAGGGCAAGCCAATGATCAAGTAGCCAACTAATAATAGCAGACCGACGACAACGCTGACAGTCATCTGGCCAAGGATGAAAGCTTGCAGGGTGTGGTCGATGGAACGGGCTAATTTTTCAAAACTCTCCCCTGTCCGCTTGTTTAAGAATTGCTTCACGAATGGGATAAGTTTATCTCCATCTTTAAGCATAAAGAATAAAAAGAACGGAATCAGGACGAGCGCGAAAACGAAACCGATGAGCTGACTGATGACGTTAATCACGATCTTTGATGCGTCTTGCAAATAGGACTGCAGATTAGAGATGACGTTTTGAATCGTACCGTCGAACTGACTCGGAATGATGCCTTGGTTCTGCTGCCAGTAGGTCACGGTTTCACCAAGCATTTCGATCATGCCTGGTAAGTTTCTGGCGAGTTTTGAGAATTGGTCTTGAGCGATCGGTGCGATAAACTGAACAATCACAAATCCAAGCAAGATATAGAGCATGAAAATGATGACAATCGCAAAGATTTTTTGTACTTTATTCTTCTCTAAAAAATGAAGCACGGGTCTTGAGAGATAAAATAGAATTCCCCCGCCAATCAAGGGAACCGCAATAGCGCCGATATACGTAAGAATGGGCGCGAAAAAGAATTGAATTTCGTTTAACAGCATAATGAGCAAAGAAATCAAAATAGCTGCTACAAGCGTTTGAAACCATCGTTTATGAACCATCATTAGACACACCTTTATGTACATACTTTATTATTAACATTCGTTAAGCACGTGTGTTTTTCCTTTCACGAATAAACACGTATAATGTAAGCATACCAAAATTTCAGGAAATCCTATACTCAAAACAATAAACATACTTAAAGGAGATGTTCGTGTGATGAAACAAGAATTACTGGAACGATTTACTTCATACGTGAAAATTGATACACAGTCCGATGAAACAAGTGGAGAGACGCCGTCAACGGAAGGGCAGTGGACCCTTGCCAACAAACTTGTAGAAGAACTGAAAGAAATCGGAATCAAGGATGTAACGATCGATGAGCATGCCTACGTGATGGCGACATTGCCTGCAAATACGGATAAAGACGTCCCGGTCATCGGATTTTTGGGCCACGTAGACACAGCGACGGATTTCACTGGTACGAACGTGAACCCTCAAATCGTAGAGAATTACGATGGTGGAGATATTCAGTTGAACGAAACTACCGTTTTATCAACAGAGGATTTCCCTGAGCTCCCTACATATAAAGGCCACACATTGATTACAACCGATGGCACGACACTGTTAGGTGCTGATGATAAAGCGGGCATTACAGAAATCATGACAGCTATCCATTATTTGCTGGATCACCCTGAAATAAAGCACGGCGATATCCGTGTAGCTTTTACTCCTGATGAAGAAATTGGGCGAGGTCCTCACAAGTTCGATGTCGAACGGTTCGGAGCTTCCTATGCTTATACGATCGATGGAGGACCTTTAGGAGAGTTGCAATATGAAAGTTTTAATGCTGCTACCGGTAAGGTGACGTTTTATGGAAATAGCGTCCACCCTGGAACGGCGAAGAATAAAATGGTCAATGCAGTCAAATTAGCCATCGATTTTCAGAATCAATTGCCTAGCGATGAAGCTCCTGAGCATACGGAAGGATATGAAGGGTTTTATCATTTGAATTCGTTCGAAGGGGACGTGGACCAGGCCGATCTGGTTTATTTGATTCGTGACCATGACAAGGAAAAGTTTGCTCAGAAGAAAGAGGATATGAAGCAAATCGCAGAGCAAATGAAGGAGAAGTATGGAGCCGAGCGAGTGGAACTTGAAATAGAAGACCAATATTACAACATGGGGGACAAGATCAGCCCTGTTAAGCACATCGTCGATATTGCTCATCAAGCAATGGAGAATAAAGGGGTTGCACCATTAGTCCAGCCTATCCGCGGGGGTACAGACGGATCACAACTTTCTTACATGGGCCTTCCAACTCCGAACATCTTCACGGGAGGCGAGAACTTCCATGGTAAATACGAATACATTTCATTAGATAACATGGAAAAATCGGCAAACGTCATTGTTGAGATTGCCCGTCTGTTTGAAGAGAGAAGGAAGGAATAGAAAACTGGCACCAGGAATAATTCTGCACGTTTCTCGAATACTAAACGCACCCGTTGACAAAATAAGGTCGCGTGCTATGATGAGTATAGATTTTAGCAATTCCTAAAGGGGAGTAGCTGCCACAGTAAAGTCGTCATTACGGGACATATTCCCCGGCTTTATTGGCAACGTACGTTGTTAGCGAGACCTTTACCCTCAGCGGTAAAGGTCTGTTTTTTTGGTCTTTACCTGTTGTGGTGGGGACCATTTTTTTATGTAAAGGAGAGTTTTTGTTTTGGATGCGCAATTATTAATTGAGTATGGTTGGGTACTTCTTGTACTCGTTGGTTTAGAGGGGATTTTAGCAGCGGACAATGCTATGGTCTTGGCTATTATGGTGAAGCATTTACCTGAAGAAAAAAGAAAGAAAGCCCTATTCTACGGGTTGTTCGGGGCTTTTGTCCTTCGATTCGGTTCATTATTCGTCATCTCGTTCCTCGTAGATGTATGGCAAGTGCAAGCGCTCGGTGCCGCTTACTTGTTATTCATTTCGATCAAGCACTTATTCGATAAGTGGAGGGCGCGTGGTGAAGAGGAAGAAGAGGAAGAGGAAGAAGTAGTAGCGGCTAATGCTGAGCTAGGCAGAGGGAAAGGTTTCTGGGTAACTGTGTTAAAAGTCGAACTTGCGGACTTGGCTTTTGCAGTGGATTCGATTTTAGCAGCTGTTGCTCTCGCAGTAGCGCTACCAGAAACGCCGTTACCCGATGTCGGGAGTTTGGATGGTGGACAGTTTGCTGTCATCCTGACTGGAGGTATGATCGGAATCATCATTATGCGTTACGCTGCAACCGTATTTGTGAAATTGTTGAAGTCTCGCCCAGGACTTGAAATGGCAGCCTTTATCATCGTGGGATGGGTCGGGGTCAAGCTACTGGTATCCACACTCGCTCACCCGAGTATCCAAGTCATTGACGAACACTTTGCTCACTCAGCAATTTGGAAAGTCAGCTTCTACACGGTGCTTGTATTGATTGCCACACTAGGGTGGTTCTTGTCACCGAAAAAAGACATTAAAGAAGAAGATTTATAATTGTAAGTGGTTGGGTGGTCGTAATGATTATCCAACCACTTTAAGATTCACTACCATTCTTTTTGTAAGTATGGTAGTTTTTGTTTGGGAAAGACGGGGAAAATACAAGAAAGAGTAAATCAGAATAGGAGGAAATAATATGGGGAAAGCCGCTCAGCAACCTTCAGATCAGTTTCATTACATTAAAAATCGCATCCAAATGCTCAATCAAGTTGTTTCTACAATGGATCCAGAGGATGTCGATATGGATGATTTCAATCGCGTACTCGATATGATCGAACAGCTGCAAATGAAAATGGTACGCTTTAAAAAGGATTGGGAAGAAGAGTGAAGGTCAGGCGTCTGTCTTTCTTCATCGTCTGGCTTGCGTTTATTTTGTATGCCTTTGTTTTGGCGCCGAACGGTAATCAAGGTTATTTGAATCAATTGATTACGATGAATGACCCTGACCCGCTTTTGCTGACAGTGTTCAGCTTGTTGGGTGTATTCCCGACCGCTTTTGCCATTCTACTGTTGAATGAAGACGACAGTCGAGTTCCGGCCTGGCCCTTTGTACTTGGCTCATTTATGTTAGGTGCATTTGCCCTAATGCCTTATTTCTTCATTTCACGAGCTGAATCAACACGTACATTGCGTACGCCGATTTGGATTGGAAAGAGTCTGGACTCCATCTTGTTCAAGGCTTTGTTATTCACGGGAACGGTTGCCTTGATTGTATCTGGTCTGACACAAGGCAGCGCATCTTTGTATGGTCAGGCTTTTCGGCAATCACAGTTTGTCCATGTCATGACGATTGATTTCCTTGTTTTGACGGGAATCAGTATGTTCGTGATTTACTGGAGAGAACGTAAGCATGGGCGTTTCAATCAAATGTACTGGCTGGGCTGTGTACCTGTCGTTGGTTTTCTTGCTTATTTGCTTATAAAGGAGGGGAGTCATTGAACATTCAACGAATGAATCAAGAAGAAGCGGAGATTGTTGCGGATTGGACGTATCCTGAACCTTATCAGTTCTATGACATGAAAGCAGATGAAGAAGATTATGAAGAATTTATCTCTCCTGAGCAACGAAATCCGCATACATATAGCGTTTACGAAGGGGACGCCTTGATTGGGTTCTTTACTTTTACACCGGTGGAAGGGGAGGTCGATATCGGGCTTGGAATGCGCCCTGTTGATACAGGTCACGGCAAAGGGCAGGTATTTATCGAAAGAGGGCTGCAATTTGCTGAAGAGATGTATGCTCCTAAGGCGTTTACGTTATCGGTGGCCCAATTTAATACGCGGGCCATTTCTGTTTATGAAAAAATCGGGTTTGTGAAAGTCCGTGAGTTCATGCAACCGACCAACGGAGATGTCTATCCCTTTATACAGATGAAAAAGTCGTGATGAAGGACATCACGACTCTATTCTTTCGTAGTTCTGCAAATAGGTCAGGACTTCAAGCGTCAGCACACCCTGCCATTCTTGTTTGGCGACAGGCCAAACATCCTCATCACGATTCCAACTCCAAGGAGGAGTCACCTGTTTTTCATTTTCAAGTACATCCACAAAGTAATCCAAGTTTGCATCTATGTCTCCCTCTTTAACCCCTACCTCTAGTTCGCCAGGTGAAGGCTTGAATTTAAGAGGAAAAGGAACGTAATTGCTCCATTCTTCCTCATCTGTAACGACCACCTGTTGGACGGCTTTTTTCATTTGCGTTTGTAACGAATCGCTATAGTAAGATGGATGCATCGTGAAGAAACGCTGGTAGCAGTACAATTCATGTTCCGATTCAAAAGTCTCCAACGCCATGAAATGCTGGAGAGATTGGTCAACCAATCGATGGAAGTCTAATTGGTCGGTAAATGACGGGTATTTCAGCAGGTAGCCGATTAGCTCAGCGGATGGGTTTCCCCAATTATCATCAATCCATGACTTGCCGTTCTCATGAACAGACCACCAGAAAGCATGAGGGTATTCGTTCACTTCCTTTGGAACAGCGAACCAGCCTTGGCGCTCATGATCAAACGTTTGTTCAAGATAGGTGATGGCTCGCTGGATCATTTCTTCTACCTCTTTGTGTCTGTCCAAGGGTGCCAAATGCTGTAGAGCGACAGAAGTTGCAATTGCTGACGAATGAGGGAGGCGGATGTCAGATTCCAACCCATGTCCGAATCCACCGTCGTCGTTTTGATATTGTTTTAATGCATCAATAATGGCTTGATCATCCTTATTCAGATGGGCGACTTCTAAAGTGCGGGCTTCCTTCTCAATCGATTGCTTCACCACTTGATATGTACCTCTGGATAATTGTTTCAACAGTCATTCCTCCTCAAGTGTGTATTCGGCATCCAATAAGCGATATCCTTTCTGAAACAATATACTTCATTCCATCGGCATTCCTTAGTACAATAAAAAACGAACGTTATCATAAAGGAGTGAGAAAATGGCTCTTCATCATTTTCATTTAAAAGCGGATTGGCCAGGCGGTCGTGACAATGTCGGCTACATCGAATCAGATAAATTGAAAACGAAAATATCGATACCAAAAGAAATGAATGGACCCGATATAGGTACAAATCCAGACGAAATGCTGCTCGGAGCTGCAGCTACTTGTTATATCATCAGCTTAGCCGCTTTGATTGAACGTGCAGCCTTACCATTGAAAGAAATGGATATGCAATCAGAAGGAATCGTGGATGTCACGGATGGGGTATTCACCTATCAAACCATCATCCACAAACCTCGCGTCGTCCTAAAAGCCGATGCGACAGACAAGGATTTGAAGCAGCTCAATCGTTTAGTGGATAAAGCAGAAAAAAGCTGCATGATCTCAAAAGCGATTCAAGGCAACGTCGAACTCCAAATGCAAGCAGACACATCAATCGCTGCTGAATGAACGTAAAGAAAGCTCCTCATAGACTGAGGAGCTTTTTTAATACTATTGTTTTATTAAATAAACACGCGCTTCAAACGGTTTCAGCGTGAAGCTTTTCGCATCATCGTGCTGATCAACCGTCATATTCGTAAGGATCAATTGCTCACTTGATAGAGAGAAGTCCGAATCGAAGCGAGCTTTTTTGTCTGTTAGATTTGTAACAACTAAGGCTACATCACCATCCAACGTTCTCGTATACGCATAGACTTGTGGATCTTCTTCCAACAATAGATCATAGATTCCGTACGTGAAGATATCGTTCTCTTTCTTCAAGCGGATCATTTCTCTGTAAAAACTCAAAATGGAGTCTTCTTTATCCCATTGGTCCGCCACATTAATGTTTGTGTAGTTCGGATTGACCTTCATCCACGGGGTGCCGGAAGTGAACCCTGCTTGCGCTTCACCGCTCCATTGCATCGGAGTACGGCTATTATCACGGGAAGTGTTCCAAAGAATCTCCATAATATGGTCGTGATCTATGCCTTGGGCTTTTTTGTTGTTGTACAGGTTCTTGGCCGCGACATCGTCATAGTCTTCAATGGAAGGGAAGGCGACGTTGGTCATGCCGATTTCCTGACCTTGATAAATGAACGGCGTTCCTTGCATGAAGAAGTACATGGCTCCGATTGCCTTTGCACTCTCCTTCCAATACTCTTCGTCATCCCCCCAAGTGGAAACAACACGTGCCTTGTCATGGTTTTCTACGAATAAGGCATTCCAACCATCGCCTTCGAGAGCTTTCTGCCAGCGAGTCAACGCTTGTTTCAATCCAACGATATCAAGCTGCTGGTCACCATCGTTATCCCATAGATCCAAATGTTCAAATTGGAAGACCATGTCCATCTTTCCGTTGTCGCCAACCCAAAGGTCTGCTTCATCAGCGCTTACGCCGTTCGCTTCCCCAACGGTCATAACATCATAATTGCTGTACGTACGGTCTTTGAATTCTTGCAAAAATTCGTGGATGCCCTCTTGGTTCATGTGCATATCAAAGGAGGAGACATACTCTTCATTGTCCGGGTTCGGCATATCAGGGAATCCTGGACGCTTTTTAATATGACTGATGGCATCAATACGGAAACCGTCTATACCTTTTTCGAGCCACCAGTTGACCGTATCATAAAGTTCATCGCGTACTTCAGGGTTCTCCCAGTTTAAGTCCGGCTGCTTGGTAGAGAAGACGTGCAAGTAGTATTGATCTGTTTTTTCGTCATATTGCCACGCAGATCCTTCAAAAATACTTTCCCAGTTGTTCGGCTCTTTCCCGTCCTTGCCATCACGCCAAATATACCAGTCACGTTTCGGATTGTCTTTCGACTGACGAGATTCAATGAACCATGGATGCTCATCACTCGTATGGTTCAGGACAAGGTCGATGATCAATTTCATATCGCGCTTGTGTACTTCCTCCAAGAGTTGATCGAAGTCTTCCATTGTTCCGAACTCTTCCAAAATATCTTGGTAGTCGGAGATATCATAGCCATTATCATCTTTCGGAGATTTGTACATCGGACATATCCAAATAAAGTCGATTCCCAACTCCTTCAAATAATCCAAACGGTCAATCATGCCCTGTAAATCGCCGATTCCATCGCCATTCGAATCTTGAAAACTACGGGGATATACTTGGTACCCAACGGCCTCTTTCCACCAAACTCTCTCCATGTTCATTCCCACTTTCCCTGTTAGAGTAGCTGTTGCTTGTATAGTATCATAAATCATCAACATGCAATCGGTTGCACTTATTTTGAAAACTACTTCCCTCACTAATATATGAATAGTCAGGGTTATGTTTGCGTTAATTTAAAATTAATTGTGCAAGCGTTTTCTTCAATCGCTGATTTTATAGTAAACGATTTCTTCTCTTTTTACAATAGCTCTCTTAAGGTTGATGTTGTGATTTTGATTTTGAAAAATCATCATGGTCGTTCTATTAACACGTAGAGGGGAGGAGGCTTTCTGCGGTGCAAGCGGTGATCCTGCTCGAGAAATGATTCGGACAAATGAATTACGATATCGGACAACCGACCTGCACGATTCAGACAAGCAGCCTGCTATTTCGGACATTTGCTCTGTATTCGGACAGGACATGTAATTTATCGGACACCTGTTGAGTTTATTCGGACAAACGAGGCGCTTTTCCGGACATCCACTCTCCCCAAGCAGTACGCTTCCATATCGATCATAATATGTACCTACTCTTCCTTCCATAGAAGACCTAAGCGTCCCCAAATCAAGTCTTTCAGTTAAAGTATAGAAACAACTGAATCGAATGGATTGCGACAACGCTTAGAATCCTATATATTAGAAGTACAACAAAATATCGAATCCTTCGGGGTCGGGTGAAAATCCCAGCCGGCGGTAATGAACATGACGTTCCGAGCCCGCGACGGGGAAGCAGTGCCACGCACGTTTCCCCCTGATTTGGTGTAACTCCAAAGCCGACAGTTAAAGTCTGGATGGGAGAAGGATGTAGAACCGTAATTGGTACCACGATACGTGTGCCCAATTTTGCTGTACGCAAATATTTACGATACAAACCCCTGGAGACGTCTGTTTTCTTCAGGGTTTTTTTAATGTTCATTAAGTTTTGGAAGGAGGGATCAAGGGTGAATCGCGAGGAACGTTATATGTCATTAGCTATCCAAATGGCAAGAGAAACCGTTGGTCAAACCGCCCCGAACCCTTCCGTCGCAGCGGTTGTCGTAAAGGAGAATCAAGTGGTAGGAATCGGTGTCCACGTAAAGGCCGGAGAGCCTCATGCGGAGGTACACGCATTACGGATGGCTGGTGAGAAAGCAGAAGGAGCGGAAATATACGTTACGCTCGAGCCCTGCAGCCATTATGGTAGAACGCCACCGTGTGCCAAATCGATTGTCGAAGCGGGCATTTCACAAGTATATATCGCTTCGCATGACCCTAACCCGAAAGTCGCTGGTCAAGGCGTCGAATTGATGAAGAGTCATGGAGTGAAGGTCACAGAGGGGATTCTAAGGCAAGAAGCGGATGCGCTGAACGAATCGTTCTTCCATTTCATTCAGTCGAAGCGTCCCTATGTCCGATTGAAATCGGCTATGAGCTTAGATGGTAAAATCGCAACTTCTACAGGTGAGAGTCAGTGGATCACAGGTGAAGGAGCACGGCTCGATGGGCATGCTTACCGCCATCAATCAGATGCTATTCTGGTGGGCATCAATACGATCCTTGCTGATGATCCCACACTCACGACGCGTATCGAAGGTGGTGGGCGTCAGCCTGTTCGAATGGTGCTTGATTCTCATCTCCGAACACCGACTTCTTCAAAGCTGATTCAAAATCAAGAAGCCCCGACTTGGATTTTTGTTAATAACGAAGTAGAACAGGAACGAATCCGTGACTTTGACCCCTATACACATGTACGCATCGTTCAGCAAGCGGATCCACAAATCAACGTAGAGCAAGTTTTGGCATATGCGGGTGAACAGAAAATCACTTCCTTATTAGTCGAAGGCGGTGGAACAGTTGCCGACGCATTTGTTCGTACAGGGAATGTAGACGAAACGGTCACCTACATCGCACCGAAATTGATAGGTGGCAAGGATGCACTTACTCCTGTGAGTGGTAAGGGTATCGATCACCTTCAAGATGCCGAGTTGTTTGAAGTGAGCTCCACTGAAATGGTGGGTGGGGATGTCAAAATCGTTTCTAAGAAAAAGAGGGGATATTGAATGTTTACAGGAATTGTTGAGGAGATTGGATCGCTAAAGGCGGTCAAACAGAAGACAGAAGCATTAGAAATTCAGATTTCAGCAGAGAAAGTGCTGGAGGACGTGCAACTTGGGGATAGTATTTCGATCAATGGGGTTTGTTTGACGGTGACCGATTACACGAAGCAAACGGTCCATTTTGATATTATGCCAGAAACCTATAGAGCGACGACACTCAATGAACTTAAGCAAGGAAGTCCAGTCAACTTGGAACGGGCGATGGCTGCAGGTGGACGTTTCGGAGGGCACCTTGTATCCGGTCATATCGATGGTACAGGGAAAATCGTCTCGAAGAACCCAGAGTCGAATGCGGTGTATTACGAAATCGAACTGCCCGATGAGTTGGTTCACTATTTCGTCTATAAAGGCTCGATTGCCGTTGATGGAACTTCGCTTACCGTATACGGTGTCGATGATAATAAAGTGACGATCTCTTTGATTCCTCATACGATGGAACACACCGTACTTGGAGGGAAAGGTCCGGGAGATCATGTGAATATAGAATGCGATATGATTGGAAAATACGTCGCACATTTTTTAAAAGATCAACAATCTGAAAAGCCGAAGTCAGAGATGTCGATGAAGTTCCTTTCTGACAATGGCTTTGCATAAATAGAGGTGAAGAGCATGTTTGATTCGATTGAAAAAGCGGTTGAGCGCTTGAAGCAAGGGAAGGTCGTCATTGTTTGTGACGATGAAGATCGTGAGAATGAAGGGGATTTCATCGGTGTCGCTGAATATGCGGATGCTGACATGATCAACTTTATGATCAAGTACGGTCGAGGGTTGGTTTGTGCTCCGATTACCGGAGAGCTAGCGAATGACATGGATTTGAATCCGATGGTCGATCAAAATTCAGACCCTAACCAAACGGCCTTTACGGTCAGTGTCGACCACAAGGACACAACGACTGGAATATCAGCAGAAGAACGGGCGCTGACCATTAAGGAAATGCTGAATCCGAATACGACAGCAGCCGATTTCCAAAGACCTGGTCATATCTTCCCGTTAATTTCAAAACCAGGTGGCGTCTTACGCCGAGCGGGACACACCGAAGCGGCCGTTGATTTAGCAAGGTTAGCCGGTGCAAGACCTGCAGGCGTCATTTGTGAGATCATCAATGATGATGGAACGATGGCTCGTGTACCAGATTTGAGAAAAATGGCAGATGAATTTGATATTCCGATGATTACCATTGCGGATCTCATTCAATATCGCCATAACAACGAAAATCATGTACAGAAAGAAGTAGAAGTGAATTTACCGACGCCATTCGGTGACTTCAAAGCCGTTGCCTATAGCAATGATATCGATGGAAAAGACCATATCGCACTCGTGAAAGGGGATATTGACCCGAATGAGCCAACGCTTGTGCGCGTGCACTCGGAGTGTCTGACAGGCGATGTGTTCGGTTCATACCGTTGCGACTGTGGGCCTCAACTGCATAATGCTTTGAGACAGATTTCAGAGAATGGAAGCGGAGTGCTTCTCTACATGCGACAAGAAGGGCGTGGCATTGGGCTTGTGAATAAACTTCGTGCATACAAATTGCAGGAAGAAGGCTATGATACCGTCGAAGCCAATGAAAAGCTCGGGTTCGGACCAGATTTGCGTGATTATGGTGTAGGGGCACAAATTTTGAAGGATCTAGGTATAACGAAATTGAAGCTTCTCACTAATAATCCTAAGAAAATTTCCGGACTAGGTGGATATCAGCTTGAAGTCGTTGAACGCGTGCCGATTGAAATGGCATCACGTAAAGAAAACGAAAACTATTTAAAAACGAAACAATCCAAAATGGGGCACTTATTTCACTTTTAGAAAGGTTGATGAATGATGGTCAAAGTATGGGAAGGTAATTTAGTAGGCACAGGTTTGAAGGTCGGAATCGTTGTCGGACGCTTCAATGATTTCATTACAGGACGACTGTACGACGGGGCTATTGATGCCTTGAAGCGCCACGGCGTGAATATGGATGAAGTTGAAGTAGCGTATGTACCAGGAGCATTCGAAATTCCGCTTGTTGCGAACCAAATGGCGAAAACAGGCAAGTTCGATGCCGTAATCACTCTAGGGGCCGTGATCCGCGGTTCGACACCACACTTCGATTACGTGTGCAGCGAAGTCGCTAAAGGTGTTTCTCAAGCTTCACAACAAAGTGGCAAACCGGTTATTTTCGGTGTCATCACAACGGATACGATCGAGCAAGCGATTGAACGTGCAGGCACGAAAGCAGGAAATAAAGGTTGGGAAGCGGCAACAGGAGCAATTGAAATGGCTACCCTAATGAAAAACTTCGAATAAAACAGTAGGCCGGCTCACATGAGTCGGCTTTTGTATTTTGCCTGCGAAAGCCACTTTCGGTTCTTCCGAAATGAGAGTAACAGGTGGCGTGGAAACGACTCCCTTTCCTCAAGAGGCGGTGAGCTTCCTCGGATCGCTTTCGCGTCCTGCGGGATCTCACCCAAGCCTCAGGATCCTGCAGGAGTGTCGCCGTTTCCACGCCACCTTGCGAGAGCAAGTGTGAACCTCTTGAAATCACCTCCAAAGAGGGCTGGTGCGGATAAACGCAAAATGTTTGGCGAGGTTCTGTTCCCGCTATTTATCGCAAAGTGGGGTGGAAAACGGGGAGACTCCCGCGGGAGAAGGACCTAGGCGAGACCCCACAGAGAGTGTTAACGAACGAGGAGGCTTGCTGGCTCCCCCGCAGGAAAGCGAGTCGTTTTCCATCCCACGGTATTCCTATATGATGGAACAGAACCTCTCCACAGACTTCTGCAGGCAGCTGGCCTTTGGTTTATCTATTGATGAATTAAGGAATGATGGAATAGAGGTGGTGATAAGCATGACAACACGGGTAGTCTGGTTCAGGCGGGATTTGCGCTTGAATGACCATACAGCACTCGCTCAAGCTATCAATGATTCGGACAACGATGATCAACTACTTTTGTTATTTCATATTCATCCGGATTTAAATAAGGAGTTTAACGCAACTCATGATTACTTTTTCCAGACGTTACAGTCCTTAGTGACGGATGCTCAAGAAAAGAATATCCCTATTCATTTTATCGAGGGCACTGTGACCGATGCTTTTACGGAACTCCTAAACCATAGAAATGTTGACGCGATTTATTTCAATAAAGATGAATCAGGCTTCGGGAAACAGCGTGACGATGAATTCATGGAAGAAGTGAAGGATAAGGACGTGGAAGTCTGTTCGTTCATCGATCACCACATGCATGGAGCTGAAGAAATTTCGAAGAAAACGGGCGGGTATTATAAAGTATTTACACCTTACTATAAACAATGGAAACAATATCAGAAACCGAACATACAAAAGGTCGACCATGAAAAATTAACAAAGCTCGCCATTGATGAAACATCCTCTTTCAAAGACGGGAATAAAGCATATGATTCCCTAATTGACAAGACGGCGCGCGACTTTGACGCCGTAGGGGAAAAAGCGGCTTGGGATCGATTCGAAACGTTTGTCGAGGATGCCATCTATGATTATGAGGACGAACGAGATTTTCCGGCAGTGGATGGGACAAGCCAAATGTCCAGATTTTTACGGACGGGTGCCATTTCCATTCGATCGATGTACCACTATATTGACGATCAAGTAGATTATAGAAAAAATACCGAAGGCGTAGAAACGTATATATCTGAGCTTGCCTGGAGAGATTTCTATAATATGATTTACCACTTTTACCCTGAAGCGAAGAACAAGGAAATGGTGGAGAAGTATAGAGGACTTCCTTGGAACAACGATGACGAGCTGTTTGAAGCTTGGAAAAAGGGACAAACGGGCTTCCCTATTATTGATGCAGCGATGCGGCAGTTGAATGAGACGGGTTGGATGCACAACCGTCTTCGTATGGCCGTCGCTTCTTTTCTAACCAAGGATCTCTTGATGGATTGGCGAAAAGGAGAGCGCTACTTTGCCGAACAATTAATCGATTATGATCCGGCATCGAACATCGGAGGTTGGCAATGGGCAGCCTCGACAGGAACAGATCCAGTGCCTTATTTCCGTGTTTTCAATCCGACAAGGCAGTCGGAGCGTTTTGATCCACATGGGCGATTTATTAAAGAATGGGTTCCGGAGCTTGAGAACGTACCGAAAAAATCGATTCATGACCCAAGTCAACTATCGGAAGAAGACCAGAAGGAAGCAAAGTGTGTAATCGGGGAAGACTATCCAAAGCCTATCGTCGATCATAAAACGATGCGTGAGCGAGCCATAGAGATGTTCAAAGACCAGAAGGATGGATCTAGCTAGGCATAAACGACCGAATATGAAATAATTATTTTATACATCATACATGTTGGAGGTATTCATCTTGACACATTACCAGTCACAATTAGAAAAATATGCAGAACTTGCTTTAGTGAAGGGCGTAAACGTCCAAGAAGGACAGGGCCTGATTATTAACGCACCGATCGAAGCGGCAGATCTCGTCCGCACGATTTCCGCGAAAGCTTACGGGAAAGGGGCGAAAAACGTCCATGTCGAGTGGGGCGACGAAGTATTGACCTTTTTGAAGATGAAAAACGCACCGATGAGCGTTCTTGAAAACTTCCCGAAATGGAAAGCAGAAGGACTGGAAGAGATGGTGGCGGACGGGTATTCGTTGTTATCTATCTACGGGCCGAACCCGGATTTACTGAAAGATGTCGATTCTGAACGCGTAGCGAAAGCGAATAAAGCGAGTGCGGAAGCTTTAACATCTTATAGAGATTACATTATGAACGACAAAACGACGTGGTCGATTGTAGCGTATCCACAGCAGGCTTGGGCCGAGAAGGTCTTTCCGGATGCTTCTCCGAAAGAAGCGCAGGACAAGCTTTGGGAACAAATTTTCCAAATCACACGCGTTGACCAAGAGGATCCGATTCAAGCTTGGGATGAACACAATGAGCATCTGCGTCAAGCGCGTGAGTATTTAAATCAAAAACAATATAAGAAGCTTCATTATAAGGCACCTGGAACAGACTTATCGATCGAACTCGTACACGATCATATTTGGCACGGTGGATCGACAACATCAGAGGGTGGCGTCGAGTTCAACCCGAATATGCCGACAGAAGAAGTGTTCACAATGCCACACAAATACGGCGTCCAGGGAACCGTATCGAGTACGAAGCCGCTTAATTATGGGGGTAACTTGATCGAGAACTTCACCCTGACGTTTGAAAATGGAAAAGTGGTGGATTATTCAGCCGAGTCGGGAGAAGAGACACTGAAGCATTTGCTTGAAAGCGATGATGGAGCGAAACGTTTAGGCGAAGTCGCGCTTGTACCGAACGAATCGCCGATTTCACAGTCCGGCCATATCTTCTTCAACACCCTTTACGACGAGAACGCTTCTTGTCACTTGGCTTTAGGAAAAGCTTATCCGACCAATGTTGCAGGTGGATCATCGCTTGATAAAGACCAAATGGATGCACAAGGTGTGAACGACAGCCTTGTCCATGAAGACTTCATGATGGGTTCAGCCGAGATTGATATCGATGGAGAAACGAAAGATGGGAGCTTCGAACCGATTTTCCGCAAAGGCTCCTGGGCAATCGATTTTGCAAAAAGCACTTCGGACCAAGAGGATAACGAATAAAAAACATGTAGAAAAGTGCACGGGCTACCTAGCTCGTGCACTTTTCATGCTTTTGAAGAAGTCAGTGGAACGGTTCTGTTAGATCGTACAAGAGTACCGTGGGATGGAAAACGAGGGGGAGTCGTTTCCGCGCCACCGGCCCCTTCTCACCTTTGAAGAACCGAAACTAGCTTTAGCAGGCTCTTTTCTTATTACGTGAAAACTTACTTATTTTACATGTGCATTACAGATCATTTAAATTCGTATAAAACAGGACTCAAAAGGTGTGGTTTGTGGTAAATATAGGAGTGAGCAGCACACATACCATACGTTAAAGGGTGAGACAATCGATGAAACGTGATGCTTTTTTTGACAATGCGAAATTATTACTTATCTTCTTCGTTGTATTCGGTCATATGATCCAGCCCTTCACGGATGGATCAAGACCAATGTACACGGTATATATGTGGATTTATACATTCCATATGCCTGCCTTCATTTTCTTAGCTGGCTTCTTTGCTAAGGGAGCAGGGAGCAAAGATTATATCATCCAGCTGGCCAAAAAATTAATTCTGCCTTATTTGATTTTCCAATTGTTTTATACGGGATATTTCTTTTTCATCGGTCGAGACGGTTGGTTGAATGGACCCTTTACGCCTCACTGGTCATTATGGTTCCTGTTCAGCTTATTCTGTTGGCATGTATTGTTGGTTTGGTTCAAGAAAATGCCTCCCATTATCAGCTTGGCCATCGCAATCGAAATTGGAGTATTGGTCGGCTATGTCAGTGATATCGGTCATACGTTCAGTTTGTCTCGAACCTTTGTATTCTTTCCGTTCTTCTTAGCCGGTTATTGGTTAACAAAAGAACGTGTAAGGCAATTGCGAACGAGAAGAGTTCGGGAATTCGGGCTTGTCTTCATGGCCGTCATTGCCGGATTGATCGCGGCTTTTCCAGAATTCAGCTCAGGATGGTTCCTTGGATCGAAATCATATGAAGTATTAGGAAGCCCTGAATTCGGTGGGCTATTCCGTCTAGCTGTGTATATGCTGGCCGGATTGATGACCATCAGCGTTCTTTCCTGGGTCCCAGGAAGAGAATTCAAAATGACGTATTTAGGTGGTCAAACCCTATACGTGTATTTACTGCACGGATTCTTCATTCAGTTTTTCCGACAAGCAGGCTGGTTCAAAATTGACAATGTACTCGACTTCATAGGTTTAGCGATTGTATCATCTGCGATCGTGTATCTACTGTCATCTAGTATGATTCGTACGATTACGCAGCCGTTTATTGAAGGGCGTACTCAATTGTTCAAGCAATGGTGGACCCGAGCCTTCCAAAAAAATACACCGACTTCATAAAAGAGATGGTGTTTCCTGTTTCATGGGGACACCATCTTTTTTTGTTCGGTTTGAAAGAGGTGTAGTTGCTCATAATAAGAAATAGAACTTAACAGAAGGGCTTGATTGGATGACGAAAAAGATACTGATGGTCGTAACGAATGCCGACCAGTTGGATAAGGAACATCAAACGGGTCTATGGTTATCTGAATTTGTAGAGCCGGCAACCGAATTGAAAGAGGCAGGCTTTGAAGTGGTTGCGGCCAGTATGGAAGGTGGGAAGATTCCGATAGATCCCAACAGCTATAGCAATGAGTTGCCGCGTGTATGGGATGGTGTCATGGAGCCTATCCATGATACAGAGAAATTATCAGATTTGAATCCGAGCGATTTTGTGGGCATTTTCTTTTGTGGGGGTCACGGATCGATGGTGGATTTCCCGAACAATGAAACCATTCAACAAATTCTAAGACACTTCATATCTGAGAGGAAAATCATTGCCTCGGTATGTCATGGTCCAGCTGCTTTTGTAGGGGTCACGGACCACAATGAAAAAGCATTTGTGAAGGGGAGAACGATGACAGGTTTCACAAACGAGGAGGAGAAGCAAACAGGCTTGGAGCCTCTTATGCCTTTTTTATTGGAGGATCAGTTGAAGGAAGAAGGAGCAGACTTCATCGTCCATGATGCTTTTACGGATCATGTCGAAGTGGACGAAAACCTTGTAACGGGTCAAAATCACCATTCTAGTTTACGTACAGCACAAGCGATGATCAAGCAGTTGAAGGACCACTAAGTCGAATCTGACTTGGTGGTTTTTTCGATCCTCTAAGAGTAATGAAGGTGCCTGGATTCCGATACGTAATTGGAGGAAGGGGAATTGGAGAACGAGTCGCTTACTTGAATTCAGAATCAGGCAGGAATATTTGATATTTCCTCGAATGATTATTCAATGTATAGAAGTTGGGTGTATCGAATAGTGAACAGGGGTGTTCTGATGATTGAAATTACTTCAACAAGCTTATCTTCACGAGTTCGTGAGCTTTTTTCGTATGTTACAAGTACAAGAAAAACAGCGTCCCTATATCAAACATATGTAGCGGAAAAGGATTATCGGTTGTACGGAATGATCAGTGGTGGGGATGTCATAGGAATCGTGGGGGTACATAAATACGAGCAAGCAAGATATGAAATCAAGCATATTGCTCTTCTTCCTAGTGAAAGGGGGAAAGGTTACGGGAGAAAAATGATTAAAGCTGTGATGATGGAGAATCCAGCGGCTGGGATAGTAGCCGAGACAGATCGTGAGGCGATTCAGTTTTACGAAAAGTGTGGGTTTGAGGTTACGAGTTTAGGAGAGAAGTATCCAGGTGTAGAGCGATTTAAATGTGAATATCACTCAGGCGTTTAATGTAAAGGGAAGTCTGTAATGATAGAAATCCCCAGCATAGAGAATAGGCTCTATGCTGGGGATCTTAAGTTATTTCAAATTAGAACAATAGGTGAGCGACAAGTGTAATGATTGGCAATGTAATAAGGGTTCGCAGTAAGAAAATGATGAACAAGTCTTTCATGTTCACGGGAACTTTAGAACCAAGCAACAATCCACCGACCTCAGACATGTAAATCAGTTGTGTCACGGACAAGGAAGCAATAATGAAACGAGTCATTTCACTTGGAATAGCTTCTCCGATAATTGCCGGTAAGAACATATCCGCAAAACCAACCAAGATCGTTTCTGACGCTTCTTTTGCATAAGGAACTTGCATCAATTCGAGCAACGGAATGAATGGCATTCCGATCCATGAGAAGAACGGGGTGAATTCCGCGATAACTAATGCAATCGTTCCGAGTGCCATAACGATCGGGGCAACCCCCATCCACATATCTAGAATGTTCTGAGCTCCTTGTTTGAAGAAGTCTTTCAACCCTGAAGCCTTGCTTCCGCGTTTAACAGCTTTAGCATAACCATACGTAAATATATTGTGTTGGGAAGGCACTTCTTCTGAAATATCATCAGCCTTTCCACTGACGTACGTATTCTCTTTTCGAGAAAGCGGTGGAATACGAGGCATAATCAAGGCGGCTACGAACCCTGCAAGCGCAACCGTTAAATAGAAAGGAACAAACATGTCACCTAGTCCTACATATTCAATAACAACAATACTGAATGTAATAGACACGACAGAGAACGTTGTACCGATGACAGCAGCTTCCCGTTTCGTGTAATATCCTTCTTCATACTGCTTACTTGTGAGTAAAACACCAATCGTACCGTCTCCTAACCAAGAGGCAAGGGAATCGACGGATGATCGTCCTGGTAAACGGAACAAGGGGCGCATGACTTTCGTTAATACCACGCCAAATAATTCTAGTAATCCGTAATTTAATAAGAGCGGTAAGAATAGTCCTGCGAAAAGGAAAACGGCAAATAACGTACTGAGCAAACCTCCGGCACCCAACAATAATCCGCCTGTGACATCGGATATGATCGGTTCCGGGCCGACTTGGAAGTAGACCATCAAAGCGAAAATCATACCTAATACACGTGTAACGACCCATACGATGGGTACATTAAATAACGATTTGAAGAAAGGCGTACGGTCTAATTTATCAGGGCCTATCGCTTTGACGAATAGCGTACCGATGGCCGTTATTGTGATAATGATCGTCATGATCAAGGGAAGGGTTTGTTCCCATCCACTTTCAATCCAACCTGCCATAATGGCAATGGGAATCGTGATGGCCCCGTCATCCGTAACCGGGAACATGAATAGAAAGACTCCGATCAGCGATGGAATAATAAAACGTAAATGCGATGATGTACTAAAATCTTTTGCTTTCATCCAAACATCTCTCCTCAACAATCATTTTCTCTATATAAGTAAGGGAATAAATATGCAACGTTTTTTATTTTAATACGTTTCGACAAAAAAGCCAATAGGAAATTTGAATAATACTTTTACCATGTTTATTCGACTCGAAAATAAGGAACTCCTGCTTATACTTGAACTTATCTTGAAAGGGGGATGCTTGGTGAGAAATTTCCCAGTCCCAAGAGTAGTGGTCAGCCAGTGTTTAGAGTTTGGAGAAGTTCGTTACAATGGTGCTGTAATCCCTGATAAAACTGTGCAGAGGCTCAAACCCTTCGTTGAATTTATCCCGGTTTGTCCAGAGGTGGGCATAGGTCTTGGTGTACCGAGAGACGCAATCCGAATTGTAAACGATGGAGAAGAGCGCTTGGTCCAACCAAAGACAGGTAAGGATCTGACAGAAGATATGCAAAAGTATACAGCATCTTTTCTGTCCAGTTTGCCTGGCGTCGATGGGTTCCTATTGAAGAGCCGATCGCCGACTTGTGGCATGCAGGACGTGAAGGTGTATCAACATGAAGAGCACTCTCAGGTCATCGGTAAAACCACCGGAATGTTTTCTAAGGAAATCCTGAATCACTATGGAGGACTCGCCATAGAAGAAGAAGGGCGCATGAAGAACTTTACGCTCCGCAACCATTTCTTAACGAAACTCTTTACATTAGCTTCCTTTAGGGAAGTGAAAGAGAACCCGGAAGTGAAGCATGTGCAATCTTTTCATGAACATAATAAATACTTATTCATGGCTCATCACCCCGGAAGAGCGAAGCAAATGGGCCGCATCCTCGCCAATCATGATCGGCTTTCATTAGAGGAAGTGGCACATGCATATGAAGCGCAACTTCATGCATTGCTCGAACACCCTCCTGAGCCACAGTCTCATATCAATGTGTGCCAACATATTGCCGGATACTTCAAAAAGACTTTGAGTCAAAAAGAAAAGGCTGGCTTTCAGTCTTTACTCGAACAGTATAAAGAAGAAAAGATTCCTTTGAGCGCAGTCATGAGTGTTTTGCAGTCTTGGATCAATCGGTTTGAAGAGAACTACCTTGCTTGCCAAACCTATTTTGAACCGTTTCCGATTGATCTAGTTGAGATTTCGGATTCTGGAAAGGGAAGGGCTTACTCGTAAAGGGAGGATCACCCTATATATCTTTTGAGAATCCGGTCAACGCTCCCCCCGTAGATTTCTCCGAACATGTTCAAATGAACAAGTAAATAAAAGAGCTGGTACAAAGGTTTTTGATTTTCGTATTCTGCCGGTAAAGGGAGCACGTCTTCATAAGCCTTATAAAAAGCAGGGGAGAATCCCCCGAACAGTTCTGTGAATGCCATCTCGAAAGCGTGGTCGCCGTAAAGAACGGAAGGATCGATTAAATAGGGCTTTCCGTCCGCACCATTCATCCAGTTTCCGCCCCACAAATCACCGTGCAAAAGGGATGCGCTTGGGTGATGTGGAATCCATTCATCTAATCGTTCAAGTAACGCAGTCAGGGAATGATATCTGTCCCCAGTGATGGTTCCGGTGGATTGTCCATAGTCCAGTTGTCCCTTTAGCCGGAAGTCTCGATAGTATGTAAGCCATGAATCACTCCACGTATTTGGCTGATCCAGTTCTCCTACAAACGTGGGCGAATGAAACCCATACGCGTCTTTCGTATGTCGATGCATATGCGCTAACTGATGACCTAATGGTTCGGAGACATCTTTATGTCCGGTCTTGATCCAGTCCATGATGATGACCGCTTCCTGACCAGTTTCGGGCTCATCGTAATAATGGACACGAGGTACCGAAATCGTGTTTGTTTCTTGAATTTGGCGTAATCCTTCCGCTTCTGCTTTAAAGAAATGAGGTGGAACGTCCTGATTGCCTTTGATGAAGTATTCGCTGTTTTCGGTCTGTACATAGAAGGAGCGGTTGATGTCGCCGCCTCCAACCGTCTTCCATTGCTTGATTTTAGAGTGATCTCCAACCGATTGCAGTCCTTTTTGAACGGTTTCTTTCATTGTTATTCCTCCAATCATCCCGATGGAAGTCTATACCCTTTTTTAATAGAGTGAATCTAAGAAAATGGCTTCATCTTTGAGAATGATTTATAAAAAACCCAGGGAAGCGGTCCCTGGGTTTTGAGTGTATTAATGAATCGTTGTAGAGATTGTCGGGATGGTCGTCATCGATTTTTCATAGGCATAGATGGTATTGATTTCCCTGAATCCGATTTGTCGATATAGCTTTTCAGCTTGTGCGTTCTGGTTACGGACAGAAATGGTGACGACATCTAGATCCAAGGCATGAAACGCATAATGCAAGGCATATTCAATTAACGTCGAGCCGATCCCTTCTCCTTGATCATAATGGTCTACGTTAACGAAACAGATCTCTCCTTCGTGTCCTTCGATAATGGTTTCGAAATACAAGTAGCCTGTGATGTTCCCGTCCTTTTGAAATCCCCACAAATAGTTTTCAGGTTCTTTTGATAAACGAAGCATTTCTTCCGTTGTGTAGTAGGCAGCGGTAGGGTGAAGCTGATCCACTTGGTCGTGGTCATCTTCAAGGACATTGACGATCGAGCTGTGATCGGAGGTTGTCGGATCGAAAGTGTGGCGGTGCAGAGCCAGTGTTTTTTCAACGTTGTACAACTGAAAGTCATGACGCTCTGTGAAGCTGATCAACTCCTCATTCGAATCGAAGCAAGCGACTTTAGCCATGTCAAAATGCATGTGAATCGTGATAGAAGCCTTGTCCCATAGTTGTTCAATAACTTCCCGTTCATTTTCAAGAGCAAAAGGACCAAGCAGGCGGCACAGCTTTTGATCGAAGAAAGGAAGTAACCCTAAGAATCCGATGATGTTTTCTCCTTCCCATGCTACATAGGCAAGAGGATCTCGGAATTGGGTCAATGTCCAAATTTGTTCGAAAATCTCGTTAGGATCTGAAGCGAGCCAAGCTACGTAATGACTGTCTTGTTCGTTCATATGGTAAAGCCACTCGGCTACGTTATGTAATTCTTTCACTTCAAGTTCACGGATATGCATGAAAACCACCCTTTCGTTTTATCCCGCCGTAATAGAGTTTCTCTTTATACAAATCATTGCATAAAGGGAATGGAAAGCGCAAGCCTGCCTTCTTTGGAAAGAAAGAAGCCAACCAGAGTGAGCTCTGATTGGCTTAGAAAAGTGGTTATTTGTCTTTTTTCTTGTCTTTACCATTCTCTTTGTACTTCACTTCATATTCAAAAGAAACAGGATTCAAGCTTTCTTGAGGAGCTGCGAAATACGTCGTCATATACGTTTTTCCATTACGGAAAGCTTGTTTCAAATCGAGTGCTTCTTCGTCCGTAATATTGAAAGGATCCACTTCGATGACTTGGTATTTGCCATTGTTCTTCTCTTTGATGAATGTCACGCCATAATCGACATACTCGCCAAGAAGTTCCGCTTTGGACATGAATGGATCTTTCGTTGTTCCGTCAAAATCAAGTCCGATTTCTGGAACTTCAATGTTATCGATGAACCAGCCTTCGTCGTTATAGCCCCAGTCTGTTAAATAGCGGAAGGAAATGTGCACTTCTTGTCCGGCATATTCAGAAAGGTCGAAGGATTCGGATTGATAGTCTTCAAAGTGTCCTGTGAAACCTGGAACATTTTCTTTGATCTTCGGATATCCTTGTTCTACAACATCAGAACGTGTATTTTCATTCGATAGGGACGTCCACGTTTGACCATCGTCTGTGGATACTTGAACGACGCCATAATCCCACGCTTCTTCAATGTCAACATAGTGGTCAAAGTTCAGTGTAGCTTGGTCCACATCTGTAAGGTCTGCCTTGAAGATTAAGTTGTTATCCAACTCATCTCCTTCACCAGCCCAAAGGACGTCATTATTGGCGCCTAGTGGGTCTTGCGTGGATTCCCAAGTGTTCGCTTCAAAATCAGTTCCGTTAAAGTTCAGCGTATCTACCTTATCTTCACTAGTGAAGTTGAATTCTTTGAAGTCGGTACCCCATGCAGGAACTCCTTCTTTTTCATAGTCTTTCGCTTTTTCAAAGTTTACGGTAAATCCGCGTTCCCCGTCTTCGGTCGGAAGCTCACGAAGGTCGATGTTTTCGAAACCGTATTTTCCGCCTTTCCATTGGTCATCATCGACGACAAGAGCGGTAGAGAAATCTTGATATACGTCGTTGAACGTCACATCAAGTCCAAATTCTTTGTAAGCTTGTTCAAAGCTTTCGATACTATTCAACTCATCTTTTGCCACGTAACGGATGAATTCTTGTCCGAAGCGCTCGTAATTGTAAAGAGTGAATAGTTGTACTAATCCGTAGTCTGCAATGGTTTCAGGTCCCGTTTTTGCATCAACATGCTCATCCCAGTTTGTCAGAGAGTTTTCAGGATGATCAAGAAGGAAGTTGATAGAGCCTGTACCTAACCCATATCCTCCTAGGTATTCAGAGAAGGTGGACATTCCCTCGTTGAGCCATGATGTTTCGTCACCGTCGTTATCGGCATGAATCAAGTGTTGGAGCTCATGAATAGTTGTCCCGAAGAACGTGCTTTCTAGACGATTTCCCCAATCACTGGAATCGATCGTTACAATGTTGCGGTCCGTGTAATTTTCGATGGTCTGCCAGAAGAATCCGGCTACGAAGAATGGATATTCTGGGTCAGCATAGTTATCATCTTTGATGTTATTGACAAGAATCGTTACTTTGTCTCCATCTCCACTGTAGTAGCCCTCAGGTACAATGCCTAGGTCTTCAAGCTGTGCGTTCGATCCATCCAGTGAATCGGGCGTACCGAAAAATTCTGTTGCTTTCGGATAGATATTTTCGTCGAATTCCTTCGCCATTTTATCGACTTGCTCCTGATTGACGACGTGAGCATCACGTGGGTCTCCTTCGCCAAAGGATAGGTCATTCGCTACCCAAACTTCAACATTCTCGCCCACACTACGAAGTGTGAATTGTTGGAAGCTTAAATCTCGGTCCAAGAAACTTTTCGTCCCACCATCGTACGTGAAGTTTCCATCTGAAGATTCTGAGCTTGCTTCATCTTCGTTGAAGTTGGTGTTCTTAGCATTCTCTTTTATTTTCTGCAAGGCTTCTTTTTGGAAGCTTTCACTTTCTGATTGTTTCTGAAGTTTCTCATCGATATCGATGCGGTCACCATATCGTTCTACGTTCCAATTCTCGTAGGTAGAGCTTGATTCAGCGTGTGGTGTTGCAGCTGGGGCTAATAGGGACAGGGTAAGGGCCCCGGCTGATAATAAGGCCGTTAGTCGGTGTTTATTCAAATTATATTCCTCCTGATGAAATTTTTGTAAAAACTCTATGTCCTATTATGCCGAATAATTAGAAAATTTTGAATGGTAAATTCGATTGAATTATCTAATCTTTTCGTGCCGCGAAAGAACTAGGTAGGAGGACTATCATACTATTTAAAGAATTAAGGTTGAATTATAAGAGAAAGGGTAAAGTGAAAGAATAGTTATGAAGCAGAAAAACAGGAAGAAGGGGGGCTTTGATTATGAAAGAGCGACTAAAATACATATCCTTTTATCGAATCACGGTGATTGTCTGGATGTCGATCCGGTTCCTTGTTCAAATCTTCTGGTTTCAGAAGACGCACCGAGTTTGGGATCAGGAGACCCAGCGGAAGTGGGAGGCTATGCTTGAAAAACAAGCTGGTGAATACAGGAGGAAAGCGATTAAGCTTGGCGGTTTACTCATTAAGTTCGGTCAGTTCCTAAGTTCGCGTGGAGATTTGCTTCCACCATCGTTCATCAAAGAGTTAGAGGGACTGGTAGACCGGGTAAAACCTGTCCCATTCGAGAAATCAAAGGAAACAATGGAAGAAGACTGGCAAGGTCCTATAGAAGATTTCGTGGCCTCCATCGATGAAAAGCCCGTCGCTTCCGCCTCTATCGGGGAAGTGTATAAAGCAACATTGAAAAACGGGACAACTGCGGCGATTAAAGTACAAAGGTATCGCGTGAAAGAGATCTTTGGGATGGATTTCAAGGCGTTAAGAATTGTGTTCTGGTTGCTGGATCGCTTTACAAAATACGGGAGGAAGGCGGATTTGCCAGCCCTGTACCGTGAAGTGGTTCGCGTCATCAGCAATGAATTGGATTTTACAATGGAAATGAAGAATGGAAACCACTTTAAAAAGAGGTTCGAAGAATTTCCGAATGTGTATGTCCCTGAATACAATACCGACCTATCAACAAAACGCGTCCTCGTCATGGAATGGATTGAGGGAGCTAAAATAACAGATCTTGCTTTTATCAGAAAGCATCAAATCAAAAGGGAAGTCATTGCGAAGACCCTATTCGATCTCTGTGTCGAACAATTCTTATACACAGGGATGTTTCACTCCGACCCGCATCCGGGAAATTTAATGCTAAAGCCGGATGGCACCATTGTCGTCATTGATTTTGGTATGGTCGGCGAGATCAAAAAAGAAGACGCCAATTCAATACGAACGATGATCCAAGGCTTTATATTAGATGATTATGATCTGGTGATTCAAGCCCTTCAGGAAATGGAGTTTCTATTACCGGATGCCAATACTGAACAAGTGAAAAAAATCTTGAAACAGACGACAGACATGTATTTAGAGGGGAACTTCGACAAGCTTGATGCGAATACAATGAACGAGACACTCGAAGAAATTCAGCAGTTCATCAATGATCAGCCCATTCAACTGCCGGCCGATTATGCCTTTTTAGGGCGGGCCACAAGTATCATTGTCGGAGTGTTAAGTACGGTCTATCCACAGATCGATTTAATCGATTGGGGAAAACCGGTCATTAAAGAATGGATTTCTGGAGGAAAAGACAACTCGAGTTTTTCTATATATAAAGAAGTGGCAAAGGAATCGGCCCGACCCCTGTTATCACTGCCACGAGCTTTAGTGGAGTACTTGGAGGACGGGGATAAAGAGAGAGAGTGGAAAAGCGATAAGCAAAGGCATCACTTGTTTCACCAGTTTTATTTATTTTACGCATTCGTATCTTTACTCTTTATGGCTTCAGGGTCAGCAGCCCTTTACTGGACCTTAGTGGTCCCTGTTCTCCCGGCCGTGTGGATAGGCAGTGGACTATTGACGGCAGGGACGATTGGATTGGTAATCAGCTTCATTAAACATTGGAACATGATTCGGAAAATCCACTATAACAGGAGGAATGAATGATGAATGATTTATTGAAGAAAGGTTTTTATTTAGGACTTGGTGCAGCCGTTAGCGGGAAAGAAAAGTTCGAAAAAATGGTGAACGAAATGGTGAAGCGAGGCGAAATGAGTCCCTCACAAGCTAAATCCGTGATGAATGAATGGATTAGCAAAGGGGAGAGTTATGATAAGGAGTGGGGAAGTCAGGCGAAAGCTAAAATGCAAGATCGCATGAAGGACTTGGGCTTTGTTTCGAGAGAAGAATACGAGGTTCTGGAATCGCGTGTGAAACGTCTTGAAAATTATCATAACGGAGAGTAAAAGAAGACCCGCCTTTTATCTGAAGGCGGGTCTTTTCAGAGTGCCGCGAAACCCATTTTCGGTTCTTCTGATATGAGCAGAGGCCGGTGGCGTGGAAACGACTCCCTTTCCGCAGGCGGCGGTGAGCTTCCTCGCTCGCTTCGCGATCTGCGGGATCTCACCCAAGCCTCAGGATCCTGCAGGAGTGTCGCCGTTTCCACGCCACCTTGCGAGAGGAAGTGTGAACCTCTATAAATCACCTATAAGAAGGGTTGCTACGGATAAACGCAAAATGTTTGGCAAGGTTCTGTTTCTACTACTTGTAGCATAGTGGGGTGGAAAGCGAGTGGTTTTCCATCCCACGGGATTCATATCTGATCTAAAAAGAACCGTTCCACTAACTTCTTCAACAGTCTGAGAAGCCCCGCCTTGTAAGGCGGGGCTTCTGTCTACCTTGATGGTACATTTCTCGGAGATGTTATTTTTGTAACTTAAATTGTTTCACTAAATTGTTCAGCTGATCCGACATACCAGAAAGGTCATTGGCATGGTGAGAGACTTGTTCCATTGAACTATTTGTTTGCTGAATGGACGCAGTGGTTTGTTCTACCCCTGCCGCCGATTGTTGTGAGCTTGATGCCACACTCTCAATAGATCGGTTCATCGTAAGCGTACTCTCGGTGATGTCCTCTAGGTTATTCGAAATAGCATCTATTCCTTCAACCATCGTTCGGATGGAGGATTGAATTTCTTCGAATGTCCTGCCGGTCCTCTGGATCTGTCCCGTTCCTTTTTCGACTTTTTCATATCCTTCTTCGAGGGATTGGGAAACGTCTTTAGAGTCGCTTTGGATGTTCTCGACCATATGGGTGATTTCTCCGACAGAACGTGATACTTCTTCAGCTAATTTGCGGACTTCATCGGCCACAACGGCGAATCCTTTTCCGTGCTCGCCAGCTCTGGCAGCTTCAATCGCTGCGTTCAAAGCCAGAAGGTTCGTTTGTTCCGCTATATCTTGGATAACTTGAATCAACTTGGAGATCTCTCCGGATTGACGGTCCAATTGGTGGACTTTCTGAACGGCTTCTTCCATCACTTGATGAATATCGCTCATCTGCTCAACGGACAAATCCATTAATTGTTTTCCTTCATCACTCTGCGCCAACACTTGTTGTGATTGCTGGGCGACGGTTGATCCTGTTTGGTTAGAGGCTTCAATCTTTTGACCGAGCTGTTCCATCATTTCAGAAAGAGTGGACGCATCACCAGCTTGTTGTTCGGACCCAGAAGATAGTTCTTCCATCGTTGCGGCAACTTGTTGGGAAGCTTCCTGCACTTCGTGAGACGACTGCTGCAATTCACGGCTTTGGTCATTTACTTGATTAGATAAGCCGCCAATTTGTTCAATCAGTTGTTGAAGGTTCGTTTTCATTTGGTTCATAGAACGGCTGAGAGAACCGATTTCATCTTTGCTTTGGTCTTCCTTTATTTCGTGATACAATTCGCCATCTGAGATTTGATCAGCTAATGTCACAAGGGCATTCATTCTTGATTTTACTTGTCTATTGACGAACCACATGATGGCAATACCCACGACAAGCGCAATAGCTGCGGAGATGACCAACGTATAAATGGTGAATTGAATTTCAGATTTAGCTTCTGATGTTGAGTTGCTCATCGCTTGCTCTACCTCTGATTGGACAGCAGATAACTCATCTACGAGATCAGAACGCAATCTTTGTGTCGTATTACGAAGTTCTTCGATTTTACTCGTGTTACTCACATTCCCGACCATCTGTTCTAAGAAAATAGTGTTGATCTCCTCGTCAATTTGGCTGATCTTGTTCATTGACTCTTCTAATGTACCACCGCTGAATTGTTCCACATATGTTGCTTGAAGCTCGTTGAAGCGTTCACGTCTCTCTTCGAATTCATCCACGTAGAGCCCTCTTGGTTCACTTATGTAGTCGGCGATGCGAATATCTTTTGTCCTGGCTAGAGACGCCATTTCAGCTACTTCAATAGCTATGGTTCCCCGGTCATCAACGGTTTGTAAATTGTCGCGTGCCATACTCATTTGTACGTACACGACAACAATGGCAATAGCGAACAATAATAAAGTCGCGCCGAAAGCGGTTGCATATTTTGCGCCTATGCTCATGTTCCTCAACAAATTCATACCTTTTCTCCCCTTTACCTTAAAAATGATGTATGTAAGACTCGGACGCTATCTGTTAAGTATTATATCGGATAGAACGTTTCATTTGTTAGGAAATAGGCTATAAACCATTAATAGATTCGCCACTATTTTACAATAGTAAACAAAACTTACATAAGTGTCGAAAAAAAGTGTGAAGGTGGAGTCTTATGAAAAAAATGCTTTCCATTCTTCTGTTGCTCTTTCTTACAGCCTGTGATTTGAGGGTGTTGAATCCTGCGAGTGACTACGCTCGCACTCTCACAGACTTGATTTATTTAAGCTTCGGATTAATGATGCTTGTTTTCATCGTCGTTATGGTTCTGTTCGTTCAATTTATAAGGAAATTCAAGGAAACGCCAGACCGTTCTGACTTCATTCCCGGTGATGAAAAAGAAAATAAATGGTTGGAAATTACATGGACCGTACTGCCATTCATCATTTTAGCCGTTTTAGCTGTCCCCACCGTCAAAGCTACATACGAATTAACGTCAACGATTGGTCAAGGAACTAGTCAGGCAAATGAAGAGGCGATGGTTGTCGAAGTCGTCGGGCAACAGTATAACTGGGTCTTTACGTATGAAAATGGAAAAGAATCAGCTGATGAGTTAGTCGTGCCTGTTGATCGAGAAGTTCATTTTCGACTCACATCCAAAGACGTGATTCATTCTTTTTGGGTCCCTAAATTAGCAGGGAAAATTGATGTGATCCCTGGGAAAACAACGCGCCTTCAATTCACCCCAAGAAAAATTGGAACATTTCAAGGCAAATGTGCTGAATTTTGTGGAGCGGAGCACACATTGATGCGATTCGAAACACAAGTGGTGAGTGAGGGGGAGTTTCAACAGTGGTTGAATGACATTGAGGAAGAAGGGGGTTAAATCATGAATGTACCTTTTATAGGCGAAGTTCCGTCAGATATAGTCGTATCATGGATTTTCGTTTCTTTAATCGGAGTTCTGCTATTATGGTGGCTGACCAAAAAAGAGCAGTGGCCGACGATTTGGGAATATGCGAGAACCACGGATAACCGAAAAATAGGGACGATGTATATCCTATTTGCATTTCTATTCTTTATTCGTGGTGGAATGGACGCCATGTTCATACGTAGTCAATTAGCTGTCCCGGAGAGTGAGTTCTGGGTCTTTCAATCACAAAAATATAATGAAGTATTCACGACACATGGTACGGTGATGATCTTTTTTGTCGCCATGCCGTTGTTGATCGGACTCATGAATATTGCTGTACCTCTCCAGCTCGGCGCGAACGATTTGGCGTTCCCTTATTTGAATGCCATCAGTTTTTGGTTGTTTGTTTCAGGAGCGGTCATCTTTAATATGGCCTTTTTCTTCAATGCTGCACCTAATGCAGGATGGACAGCGTATGCGCCTTTATCAAGCGATACGTTTACGACGGGCCCCAATAATAATTACTACATATTCGGATTACAAATATCAGGAATGGGGACGATTTTGACAGCGATCAACATGATTGTGACTATCATTCGCCTCCGGGCACCTGGCATGAAACTGACGCGTATGCCGTTATTTCCCTGGGCGACTCTTGTCACATCGTTTTTGATTATCATTGCTTTTCCTGTATTGACTGTAGCGTTACTGCTACTGACGTTCGATCGTCTTTACGGCACATCCTTTTTCTTAGGAGAACTCGGTTCGCCTATCTACTACCAGCACTTATTCTGGATCTTCGGGCACCCGGAAGTCTATATTCTCATTTTACCTGCGTTCGGAATATTTTCTGATATTATTTCGACGTTTTCCAGGAAACGAATCTACGGATACCGTTCCATGGTCATCGCCATCGCACTGATCGGCCTGCTTGGCTTCATGGTATGGGCGCACCACATGTTTACGGTTGGACTTGGTGCACTCGCAAACTCGGTCTTTGCGATTACAACCATGCTCATTGCCGTACCGACAGGAATCAAGGTTTTCAACTGGTTATTTACCATGAGAAAAGGGGTCGTGCGCATTAAGACACCGATGTTATTTTCGCTTGGCTTTATCCCCACGTTCGTACTCGGTGGTGTGACGGGCGTCATGTTGGCTGTTGCAGCTGCCGATTACCAATACCATGACTCCTACTTCGTTGTAGCTCATTTCCACTACACCATGATCGGGGGGACGATATTAGGAGCCTTTGCGGGGATCTATTACTATTATCCGAAGATGACAGGGAAGGTGCTGGACGAAACATTGGGGCGCTGGCATTTCTGGTTATTCATCATCGGGTTCCATCTGACCTTCATGCCTCAGCATTTTGCAGGGCTTAACGGCATGCCTCGCCGTGTCTACACGTACTCTTGGGATGATGGGTTGTTCTTATTGAACTTTGTCAGTACCATCGGGGCGTTCGTGATGGGAGCAAGCATGTTATTTGTCGTGTGGAACTTATACAAAACGCACCGTTATGGTGAAAAAGTAGGGAAGGATCCTTGGGACGGCCGTACATTAGAATGGTCGGTTGACTCACCGGCACCTGAGCACCCGTTTGACCCAGTACCTCAAGTGAACAGCAGGGACGCGTTTTGGTATGCCAAAATCTCTGAAGAATCACTGCCGGCTGCCGAAAACCCAAGACCTTCACCGATTCCCGTTCAAACGATTCAGCCTGTCGTGCTTGCCGGCATCTTAGGTGTCATGAGTATCGGTTTCATTTATCAATGGGTATGGATGCAAGTGATCGGTGGAGTAGGGGTTCTAAGTTTCTTCATTCTCAGGTCGCTCACTGACGAACGCAAAAAAGCGTACAGGAAGGAGGAGGAATCATGAAACAGACGTCTGAAATATTGTTTCAAGATAAACGTTTAGGGTTCTTCCTTTACCTCGTCGTTGAGGCTTTAATGTTCGCGACGCTTTTCGCAACATATATCCTGTTTACACCAGCTTCCGTCGGGGCGGATCCATCAGAGGTATATGAGTTACGTACGGTCGTGTTGACATCTGTTTTCTTATTATCAAGTAGTGGAACGCTAATGATAGCAGAGAAGGGGCTCAAGACCTGGGATCGTAAGAAGATTTGGATCGGTCTTGGAACGACATTTCTACTCGGATCAATCTTTATGGGACTTGAGATACATGAGTTCTATAAATACGTACACGAAGGTTACACGATTACGATGAACAACTTTCTGTCTTCGTTCTATGTACTAGTTGGATTACACGCCTCTCACGTCGCTTTTGGTTTAGGGTGGATGATACTGTTGATGGGACAGTTCAAACAAAAGCTCCCACGCAGTTTGTTCATCGAAAAACATAAAATTTTCAACTACTATTGGCACTTCGTGGACGTCATCTGGGTCCTCATCATTCTCATCGTCTACGTACCTTACCTATTCTAATGACGTAGGTAAGGGGTGAGGAAGAGTCTAACTCGAGATCAAAGAGGTTCGTTGACGTATGTTGAGAGGGATGGCTTTGAAACAACTCGCTTTCCTGCGGGGGAGCCGGCAAGCCTCCTCGGTCGTAGAACTCCCTGTGGGGTCTTGCCTGAGTCCTTCTCCCGCGGGAGTCTCGCTGTTTCAAAGCCACCCCATTCGACATGGGGGGGTAACGAACCTTTACATAGGTCAGTACGTCTTAGCTAGTTAAAGAACAAATGACAATGGTCGCGCATGAGCGTTTTGATTACGCTAATCTCATATTTAAAGTTTCCGTTATCCTCTTCAGAGCAAGAAGGGCGGGAAATTGCGAGACTCCTGAGGGGTGTACATGATCGGTGTGATCCCGCAAGGCGGAGCCTGAGTAAGCTCAGCACATGCCATCGAAAAGCGAGTGATTTCCCGGCCCTTCGAACTTGAAATGTTGTAACGGAAACCGTATCAGTAGAAGTTACAATTCCTCTTTTATGGTGTGAATCGTTTTTCAATAAAACGGTAGATGATGACCATGATCGAAAATAGTGTGAGGGAAAGAATTCCTAGATTGATATAATACCAGACTCCATCCCCTAAATAATCCAGAGGCGTAGCGGCATCCGGTGGACCATCAAGAAACATGTAGTTCGATCCAAGTATAGAATTGATAGTCCCCACAATCACTCCGTATAGAATAAGCCATACATATGCTTTGATCATGGTCACCCAGGTCACTCGAACAGACGTCGTCACGATAAGAAATAAACTGGTCCAAATAATCGCCATGTGATGGATGAAGAATTTCCAAAAGCGGAAGTGTTGGTAATCGTACAATAAATCCGGCGTGACGAGTGCAATAAGTGCCGGGATGATACCGATGAAATAATTGAGTTTGATCAGTTTTGAATGATAAGTAGCTAGTGTAATCATTCCCAAAATTGATGCGATTCCACATAGATGAAGCGGTACGTAATAAGTCATGCTCCATACATCGTTTTTGATGGCCCAATATTGATAGCTTGCCTCAGAGATGAATAATAGGATAAACAATCCGACACGAATGAATAATACGACTCGTGGGCGAGCGGTGATCCAAGTAGCCGAAGCCAATAGGAAGACGGCACCGGTGAGAAAGATGATAAGAGCCAGGATATGACTGGTCGTGAAGAGTTCGAACGGATAAGAACTATATGTACTGAACCATTTTTCCAATGTCGTCACTTCCTAGTGAATCAGGATGAATTGTGCTATGATTCTACCATAATTATTATGTCAGAAAGAGGGGTTGTATGAAAAAAGTCAATTGTTTTCAGTGCAAGCATTTTCATACGACGTGGAACCCGAATTTCCCTAGAGCTTGCAAAGCTTATGGGTTTAAAACGAAAGAGATGCCATCTGCCCTTGTATTGAAAACGACCGGTACGGAATGTATGCAATTTGAGTCCAAGCATCCAGAAAGGTCTCAAAAGCCAAAAACAAAGACATCTAGATTTGATTTTTGGATGTAAATAATATGAAATTTCAGAATATATATTTACACACTCTCATTCTGTGGTATGCTGATGAATATTTATAAATTGGAGTGAGAGGAGTTGATTGTTTATGGCGAGAGAGAAATGGGGTACTAAACTCGGATTTATGCTGGCTGCAATGGGTTCAGCAGTAGGTCTGGGGAACATTTGGAGATTTTCCTTTGTAGCAGGAAACAATGGTGGAGGAGCTTTTTTGCTATTATATTTACTGTTTGTCCTTCTCATTGGTGTTCCTTTATTGCTGACAGAGGTTAGTATAGGAAGAAAATCAGAGAGTGATGTTGTCGGTGCCTTCAAGAAGCTTGCGCCGCGTACGCCTTGGTATTTGACCGGGTTCTTCGGAATTGCAAGTGCGTTCTTAATATTAAGTTTTTACGCCGTTGTGGCAGGTTGGGCGATCTTTTACTTATGGAACTATATCAATGGATCATTCTTCGCCGCACCTGAAGCGGGTTATGAAGGGGCATTTGGTCAATTTATCAGCCACTCATGGCATCCGATTGCATGGACGGCCTTCTTTATGATTTTAACGATCATCATCGTTTTAAGTGGAGTAAAAAAAGGGATCGAACTCGCAAACAGGATTTTCATGCCCTTGCTTGCGGTTCTTCTGATTGTTCTGGCCTTCTTCAGCCTTTCGTTAGACGGAGCGGCAGAAGGTATGAAGTTCTTATTTACGCCGGATTGGTCAGCGTTAAGTAATCCGTCGATCTATATTGCTGCACTTGGGCAAGCATTCTTCTCCTTGAGTCTAGGTATGGGAGCTATGTTGACGTACGGAAGTTATTTGAAGAAAGAAAACAAGTTGCCAAGCGCGACGCTTGGTATTGGTTTGATGGATACGTTCTTTGCGATTATTTCGGGGATTGTCATCTTCCCGGCTGTCTTCGCGTTTGGAATTGATCCGAGTTCAGGACCACCGCTTGTGTTCATCACATTGCCGAGCATTTTTGAACAAATGCCGTTTGGTGGAATTGTCGGCCTGATTTTCTTCTTCGCGTTGGTGTTAGCGTCTCTATCATCATCCGTATCCATCCTGGAAGTTCCGACGGCCTACTTCATGCGCGTGTTCAACTGGACTCGTTTCGCTACAAGTATCTTGATGGGATCGATCATGTTTGTGATGGGTATTGCGGTATCTCTAGGTTTCGGAATTTGGTCAGGTGTTACACCAATCGGTGATAAGGGCATCTTAGATTCTATGGACTATATCGCTTCGAACATCTTATTGCCGTTAGGTGGTCTATCGATGGCCTTGCTGGTCGGATGGTTCTTGAAAAAATCCGAAGCTCTCGAAGCTACAGATTTGACGAACTCCCCAATCGGATCTTTCTGGCACTTTATCGTGAAGTTCATAGCACCAATATTGATCATCATTATATTCTTGAATTCAACTGGAATCTTCCAGTTCTGATCAAACAAGCGCCCAGAGCCTAACCGCTCCTGGGCGTTTTTATATGGCTCAACAAATATAGTCCAACCCCCATAACTTCCTCAACCTTTAAAAGACGAAACAGTCCCCTATTGTGATGGATTTCGCAAAATCACGAGCCGAATAAGACAGAACCTGTCAGGACGTGTTAAACTACCACAGAATACAATTTTTAAAAAGCAAAAAGGAGTTTGACTACGATGGCGATTTCGAATCAAACCGTCTTAAAGAAAATGTCGAATGAAATACAAGAAGCGATGCTTCAGCATGGAAACGAAGAGAAAGTGAAAGAGCACGTCCGCTCCGTTCGTTTGCTGGCCGATCTATTGCTCGATCAAGATAACCAACAACGCTCAGTCATTGAGCCGACGAGTCAAGAAGTACAAGCCATGATGGGCGGGGGACAGACGAACTCAACCAAGGCAAAGCCTTCTACAGGTGAACCAACGCCTGATGAAATTCGAGCCATGATGGGCGGAGAGAACCCGAAATCATCACAGAACGAGCGAACAAAAGATGAGGACGATGCCAACGGTGCATCGATTTTTGATTTCTAGGAGAGGAAGGGAATACGATGAAACTGTTATTAATATTAGCCGTATTCAACGGTTTTTTAGCTGTTGCTCTTGGAGCGTTCGGAGCACACGGATTAGAAGGGAAAGTATCAGAGAAGGGGTTAGAGCAATGGGGGAAAGCGGTCGATTACCAAATGTTCCACACGATGGCTCTCTTTGTGACCGCCTTATTAATGAGCAAAATCCAGACCGGATTGATGACGGGAGCCGGGTGGTTTTTCTTCATAGGGATCATCCTGTTCTCTGGTAGTCTTTATATCTACGCACCTACAGGAATCAAGATGTTTGCGATGATTACACCGCTTGGTGGATTATCCTTTTTAATCGGCTGGATCCTGCTTGGGTATGCGGTCATCAAATACGTTTAAAAATACAAAATCGTTGTGAACAAAAAAATGATGATCGCGCGCAGCAGTTGGATGATGGCAAATCCTTTCTGCTGCCTTTTTATTTCGATCAGGGCATCAAAGAGGAAACTCACTGATAATACATAGAACATGAGCAGGATGATCCATTGATGCTCGAGTTGGAACATGGCGACAATGGATAGGACAACAGCCAGCAACAGTGTGCCGAGCTGTGCTTTTTGATAGTTTTCGTAAGGATGTCTCATTCGTTCACCCTTTTCTGTTCATAGTGAAAAACTCGCTAGCAAGTAGCGAGTTTTTCCGCCTTAGCTTGCCGTCCAAGTTAAGGGAAGTCGTGAAAGGTAAGTGATCACACGGTAATTAAATGCCCGGTCGGTCTAGCGGGCAATCTTAGGGGACACCCCCCAGATTGAAGTTACTCTATATTATCTAGGTGAGTAATTGGCGGCTCCAGGCGATGTGCCGTTAAACGGATAGTTATATTCGATCTCCTCATCAAACGTAATATAATCTAAATAAATCATTAATAATAAGTACCTTTTGCCCGTTTGAGGATCACTTAAAATGATATGGTCGCGCCCAGCCGCTTCCACAATTCCTTTAAACACTTTCGCATTCCACTGGTCATTGTTTTCGAACGTCATATAGACCGTGGCAGGTTTACCTGCATTCAGGCGCAGGATGTTCTCGATATACGATTCTTCACTAGGCAGCATGTTCGGCGGATTCACCCCACCCTTGAACTGTCCAGAAGGCATTTGTGGAATTTGCTGCCCAGCGCCAGCTACTTGCCCTTGATTCGACATCGGGGCGTTTGGATAGTAATACATGTATGGATTGTTCGGGTAATAAGGGGACCCTCCCTGATTGTACATAGGCTGGCCTTGGCCTCCCATAGGTGGTTGCTTATGTGCCAATTCAATCACTCCTTTAAATTAATACACACTTGGACAATCTGCTCGAGTAGGTGAATAGAAACAATGGGACTTGTATCTTCCGGTATTCCACTGACCAAACCATTGCGCCGGGCACTCTCCTTCAGGCATGAAGAACCAAAGGGAATTGGAGGCGGGATGATACCGTTTGCCATTAATCGTTTTACGGGCTAGTCTTTGGTCCTTCTCTCTTGCCCGCTGGTAGAAGTAGCCTTTCTGGGTAGCTTCGAATCCCCCGGGGCTTTGGTACACCATATCCCGAATCGAATTGATATCCGTGAAATCGATACAGTTCCCACGAACACGGTTGACCCCCGTATTCCCGACCATCAACATACCAAGTTTTCCATCACCCTCGGCTTCTGCTCTCATAAGTCTGGCAAGCAGCTTAACATCCGCTTCGTTGTAAGCAATAACAGCCATGCTGTCACCTCGCTTTTTATACAGGCATGAATGGTTGTTCTTTATCACTATATGTACATGGGTGTTCAAGTTATGAATAAAAAATAGGAGGAGGGTGTGCCAATTCTATTCCAAATCATGTAAGATGAAAGTAAAAAAAGGAGCATCGATATGAACATCCTTTACATAGAAGACGATCAGGAAATCGGACAATGGGTAGAGAAGAAGCTTCGAGAGGAGGGGTATCATACACACTGGCTGACATCAGGTTACCAGTTGCCTGTCGATCTACAAACATATGGTGTAGTGGTTCTAGACGTCATGCTTCCAGGATTGGACGGTTTCTCTGTAGGCAGGCGAATCAAACGCCAGAACCCGAACCTTCCTGTCATTATGCTGTCTGCTCGTACCTCGATCGAAGATAAATTAGAAGGACTCGAGTTTGCCGATGATTATATGACAAAACCATTTCATCCAGAGGAATTGTTAAAGCGAATTGAAGTGCAAGTCAGGAAATATGAGAAAGCACCTGAGAAGACGATCTCTATCGGGCATTTGTCTGTTCGACTCGATCAACAGGTGGTCGTCGATCAGTCATCCAACCGTGAAATCATGTTAACGGGCAAGCAATTCTCCATCTTCCACTTTTTTATCAGGCATTTAAATCAAATTCTTACAAAAGAACAATTGTATGAAGGCGTGTGGGGGGAGCCTTATAGAGAAGGGGATAAATCCCTAATGGTGCATATTCGTCACCTGCGTGAAAAAATCGAACGGAATCCATCTACACCTGAAATCATCGAAACGATACGCGGGATTGGCTATAGGGTGAGAGCATGAAGGTGAAATGGAGATCTTCTCTGCAGGCGAAGTATCTTGTGCTCATTATTGTGGCTCTGTTTGTTTTTCCGTTTACCATACCTGTTATTTCAGGATTGGTATATGTACCTGCCGTCATGATCGAACAGCCGGACGATCCTTATGGCAATCACGAGTCATTCGAAGAGCATTGGCATGAGCAAGCAGATGGATTGTCGATGGAAACCGATCGTGGAGTGATCGATGAACTCGAGAAGCTTCACGAAGACATGCCGGAAGCGGGACTGTTTTGGGTTGGAGAGAACGGAGGCGTGAAAGGGCGCTGGAATGTGCTTACTGACATACCTGAACAATGGAGTCAATCCTTTACCGTCCAATTTATGAAGGAACACTACGATAGCAATCCCTTCACGGTTGTCGCTTCTGTCGGTGAAGAGGGTGCGAGAGGCTGGATCGTTGCTCAAATCGACCGCGAGCACCTGGGCCCGCCGATTACGAAATTAAGTCGAAGTTATGATTTTGTCATCATTATTGTGATCGGAGTCCTCGTCATCGGATTCGGTGTCTTGTCTTGGCTTTTTTTCAAGAAAGTTCATGGGCGTCTTAAGCAATTGAAAGTCGCCATGGATCAACGAGGGGATGCGGGCTTACCATCGCCCGTGGAGCGTACATCGAATGATGAAATCGGCGAGCTTGAAGTCAGTTTCAATCAAATGGTTAAAGAACTTGTCGAGAGCCGCAAACGTGAACAACAAGAAGAAGCGATCCGACGAGAGTGGATGGCCAGCCTCTCGCATGACTTGCGTACGCCCTTGACGACGATTCGAGCATCGCTCGCTGAAGTGACCGATGAAGTAAGCAGCCGCAAGGGGCAGCAAGCGATCCAATCGATGAATGATAAAATCGATTCGTTAAGCTATCTGATTGATAATCTCTTGTCTCTTTCGTTACTGACCAGTCAGAAGTACCCATATCATGAACAGGACGTCGACATGAATCGGTTTGTGAGGCAAGTATCGGCCCACTGGTATGCAACATTTGAACAAACTGAAATTGAAGTGGATATCGATATCGGCTCAACTCCCGTCCAATGGCAAGTCGATCCGAAGTGGATGGAGCGGATCATGGATAACCTTTTTCAAAATGTATGGAGGCATGCGGCGATTGGCAAATACGTAGGTGTTTCTGTCCAACCCTCCATGCTGAAAATTGCAGATCGAGGAAAAGGAATGGCTCACACATCCAATGCAGAGGGGGCAGGAGTAGGGCTATCCATTGTCGATATTATGATACGTGAGATGGGGATGGAGTGGGAGATGGATTCTTCTGGTGATGGAACGGAAGTGATCATTCATTACAATAAAGAACCGAACAGACAGGAGCGGCTGGCTTAATCAGTCGCTCTTTTTTGTATTGTATCTGAAAATGTCTAGAATTGAGTGTGCTGTTGATATGATATCGGACAAATCAGATGCGATTTCGGACGTCCTTACCCTACATATCGGACAAGAAGTTCTGTTTATCGGACACCCGCCCACTCTATTCGGACAAGAGATACGTTTTTTCGGACATCATCCCACCCAGCTGCAAATATGGAAAAATTTAAACAAAACTTAAACCAATGCCAACCTTGTTTTTAAATCAGGCGATCTAAGATGATAATGGAGGTGTTGGAATGAGTGAAATCATTGTGCAAACAAACAATCTATCAAAAACATTTAAGAAATACAAAGCGGTAGACGGTGTAGATCTTCGTATTTCTAAAGGGGATATTTATGGGTTTCTCGGGCCGAATGGAGCGGGGAAGACAACGACAATCCGCATGCTGCTCGGACTTATGAAGCCGTCAGAAGGAGATATTCAACTATTTGGTCAAACGTTTGATCAAAACAAGCTGGAGTGTTTAAGACGGATGGGGTCCCTCGTCGAATCGCCTTCGTACTATGAACATCTGAGTGGTCGAGACAATTTAGAGGCCTTACGCATCTTATTACAGGTGCCAAAGTCCCGGATTGATGAAGTACTCGAGATCGTTCGTTTAACAAAGGACGCGGGAAGACCTGTTAAACAATACTCGCTCGGCATGAAGCAACGTCTCGGCATTGCTGCATCCCTACTAGGAAATCCCGAGCTTCTCGTATTGGATGAACCAACAAACGGACTCGACCCTTCTGGTATTCAGGAAATGAGAGAATTGATCAAGTCGATGCCGAGCAAATACGGGATCACGGTCATGATTTCCAGTCATTTATTAAGTGAAATGGATCAAATGGCAACTCGAGTCGGAATCATTTCGAAAGGAAAGTTGATTTATCAAGACTCGATTGAAAAGTTAAGAAATAAAGCGATGCCACAAATTGCGATCAGGGTCAGTCATGTCGCCAAAGCAAAGGGTTATTTGCAAAGTAACGGCTGGAAAGTATCAAGTGATGCGGACCACCTTTTTCTTGAAGGTACAAGTGATCGGGAAGTAGCGGAGGTCGTCGCGTTTCTGGCACAAAAGCAGATTGGCGTGTACCGCATCGAGGAGAATCGTCACACCTTAGAGGACATCTTCTTAGATTTGACGAAAGGCGGCGAGTTGGATGCTTCGAGCACTGCAAGCTGAATCAATGAAAGTGAAGCCTTGGTTTTGGTTTCTTGTATTTCTTGGTCCTTTTGGCGTCATCTCCTTACAGCTGGTCAATTATGGGGTTCGTTATGATTGGATCATGCGGACATATCCGGATGTATGGGGGAGACTCCTGTCGTTTGTGAACATTTTCGTCGCGCCAGGTTTGCTGTTAGGGATGGCGATTCTAGCTTCCCAACTAGCGAGTCTCGAACACAAACAAGGATCATGGACGCAAATTCTCGCATTGCCTGTCAAAAGAAGAGACGTGTTTGTCACCAAGTTTCTCGTTGTGGCCTTTATGATTTTGATTTCCTCGGTCCTTTTATTTTTCGGTACGATCCTTTTAGGTGTGGGTCTAGGCTTCGGTTGGAACTTTCCACTTATCCGGATTGCCGAGAACAGCTTCTATCCTATGATTGCAGGCCTTCCAGTTCTCGCATTGCAAGTGTGGTTGTCCATCGTTCAAAAAAACCAAGCCGTTCCATTGACGGTCGGGATCTTTGGGGCCGTCTTTTCGATGTATAGTCATAATGCGCCGGACTGGGTGATTTGGAAATGGCCATTACTTTTTCCTGAGCACGATTCTCTTCCTTATGTCGGGCTTGGGTTGATAGTAGGAATCGTTATTCTTTCTTTAGGCGTTCTCGATTTCAAGAGGAGGGATATTGTATGAAACCTTTACTAAAATCTGAATGGATCAAAATAAGAAACACGAAAATCTGGTGGCTTCTCACCTTCAGTCCCCTATTGGTCGGGATTACAGGAATGACGATGCCGATGCCAGAAGAAGGACCACAGTGGGTATTCCTCCTCTCCACTGGAGTCTCGATTCATGCTTTACTCTTTCTCCCGTTGATGGTGGCCGTGTTTTCTGCCTATATTTGTCGGTATGAACATCAGCACAATGCATGGAAGCAACTGTTCACGATGCCTGTGTCGAGACGTCACGTGTTTATGGCTAAATATGTGATTGTCGCTTTGGTAATAGCAGTCAATCAATGCTTATTCTTCCTCACCTACTTTGGTGTCGGGTTCACGAGGGGATTGGAAGGCGCAATTCCATGGGACTATCTTTTCAGGAGTCTTGCTGGGGGATGGGTGGCGACACTTCCTTTAGCAGCGCTGACTTTGTGGGTGGCGCTTGTCTGGTCAAGTTTTGCAGCAGCCATTACCGTTAATGTCATCCTGACTATGCCGAACATGTTCGTCGTGAATTCTGAAACATTCGGGCCTCTTTATCCATGGGCGCAGCCATTTTTGATGATGCTTCCTCAATCAGAAGGGATCATGGGAGGTTTCTTCGTATCTGTTGAGTCGATGATGGTTGCGGTGATTGGTGGTTTTCTCGTCTTCTTTATCGGAGGGTTGACCAGTATCCATAGAAAAGTAGTGTGAAACCTTCTTGTGCTTCTATTCGTATGAGAAAAGGAAGCTAAAGGGAGGCGCATGAATGTGAAGAAAAGAAGGAGAGAGAAAAAAGGCAGCGGTATAAGCGATGGGATTTTTGAGGTTCTATTTTGGGTACCTGAGTTGATTCTTCTACCCCTCCGTGCTGCCTTGTGGTTGCTGAGAGGAGTCGGGAGAGTCATCAGTCATATGTGGGACGGAATCTAACGGACTTCATCGGATAGATGAGGTCTTTTTTTATTTGTAGAAATGGAAAAAGGGTCTGAGTGAACAGACCCCTTTTCGGTGAGTTATATAGCCTTCGTCGTTTCCTCGGCATGAGCTGGTTTTTCTTTTGATAGCAACCAACCGCCGATTCCGATCGAAAGAAGGACGGTCCAGAAGACAGCCTTCCACTCCGCACTTTTTGCGAAGCCTTCTGCTAATACAGCAAGCTCTGGATGGGCCAGCGTATAGACAGCGAGCTTGATTCCTACCCAAGCGACAACCAAGTAGGCTGCCGTTTCGAGCCCAGGTCTACGGTCGAGCAAAGTGACAAAGTATCCAGCGGCGAATCGCATGATGACGAGGCCGATGATTCCTCCGGCAAGAACGACAGCGAAGTGTCCTCCGTTGAGTCCACCGATTTCAGGCAAGTTCGCAAGTGGCAAAGTGATAGCTAACGCAACAGCGGCTAAGATGGAGTCGACGGCAAACGCGATATCGGCAAGCTCAACCTTAATGACAGTCACCCAGAATCCGGAACCTTTTTTCTCTTCAGCCGATTTGATCAACTTCGGCTTTAATACATGTTTTTTCAAAAGGTGGTAGGCCGCGATTCCGATGAGATAGATCGCTCCAATCGCCTGTACCTGCCAAATGTGGACAAGGTAGGATATCAGGAATAGAGATCCAAAACGGAAGGCGAACGCACCTGCCAAGCCATAGAATAAAGCTTTCTTCCTTTGATTTTCTGGTAAGTGTTTCACCATTGTCGCGATGACCAACGCATTATCCGCGGCTAGAATGCCCTCAAGCCCGATAAGAATCAATAATACCCAGCCGTACTCCATTAATAATGTAATGTCCAATTCATGTTCTCCTTTAAGATATGTTATGTGATGACGATAAGGTCATCGTGATCTAAAGTTTGGATGTCGTCTTCAAAAACAATTTTCGTCTGCAGCCGATACGTACAGTTTTCGTCTGTCGGCTTAAGAGATTCCGGAACCAGGTAACGGAACGGGAATTCTTTTTGGTCGCCTGATTCAATGACATCAGACATCAACACCGTCGTGACCGGCTGGATGACTTGCGCCTTGCCGCCTGAGACTTGAACTAAATCACACTCCAGCCGTTTGATTTTTTGAGTGAACCAGCCGCCATATAAATGAAAAGATCCAGAAAGATGACCTCCAGTCTCTATCTTGTTGGCATGTAATACAAGGTCAACCTTTGGTGAACCGACTTTTAAGTAACTGAACATTTTAGCAATCAATGCTCTTTACCCCCTAATGAAATGATTGGAGAACTTTAGGGGTTCTCCCCTAAAATACATATAAAAAACCTTTACCATAAGTCTGGTAAAGGTTGGAATGATGATATTTATCCCTTTACCAAAAATGGCAAAGGTCTCGCAAACAACGTTAAGTTGCCAGTTAAGCCGGTGATGTATGCATCACGTATTGTCGACATAACTGTAAGCTACTCCCCTTTGGAGTGTTATAAGCTCATGTAGAGCACAGTTTTTACTCGATAACTGTAATTTTATATTAGATTATTTTTACAATTTAGTCAATATATTTATTTTGATTATTCATGCGGTAGCCAAATCCTTTTTTTAGACACCATTCTCACTTAATGAAAGGAAATGAAGAAGGAACGCTTTCCTTTTTATTGAAATAGTAAAGAGGAGATTAAATAACAACAGGACATGAAGGAGGATGGTCGATTTGAAACCATTGGAAGGAAAAGTAGCCGTTGTTGCAGGGTCCACCCGTGGAGCAGGTAGAGGCATTGCCGTAAGCTTGGGGGAGGCTGGTGCTACTGTCTATTGCACGGGGCGCAGTACAAGAAAGAACAGATCTCCGATTGATCGTCCCGAAACGATTGAGGACACAGCTGAAATGGTCAATGAACGTGGTGGGGTCGGAATCCCTGTTCGATTGGATCATTCCGTTGAAAGTGAAGTGGAAATGTTCTTTGAACGTGTTCAGGACGAGCAAAGCGGTCAACTGGACATTTTAGTTAATGATATTTGGGGGTCCGAATCCATGATTCAATGGGAAAAGACCTTTTGGGAAGATGATGTACAGAACACCTTTCGAATTTTGGAAAACGCAATACATACACACGTAATCACAAGTCGATATGGTGTGCCATTAATGGTGGAGAAGGGGCAAGGGTTGATAGTAGAAATCACGGACGGCCAAACCTACCAAGTACGTGGTCCTTTATCATACAGTCTGGCGAAAACTGGGGTCATTCATATGGCAGAAGTGATGGCAGAACAATTGAACAGTAGAGAACTATCGGGGATTACCTCGCTAGCGGTAACACCAGGATTTCTCCGTTCTGAAGAGATGTTAGAGATTTTTGGTGTCACAGAAGAAAACTGGAGGGATGGGGCTCAAGTAGATGAAAATTTCATCGCTTCAGAATCACCCTTTTACATTGGAAGAGCCGTCGCTGCCCTTGCAGCTGATCCAGGTGTTCATCGCTACAATGGCAAAGCGCTGTCTTCTTGGGACCTGATGCATGTATATAACTTTACAGATATTAACGGCACCCAACCAGATTGGGGAGAGCATTATAAGAAGTTATTCGGTCCTGATGCAGAAAGGTGAAATCCGGGTTTGAAACGGTGAGAGCTAAATCAACTTGAATTCAGGGGAATAGGGGTGTTTATGAAAAAAGTCATGCTTATCGGTTCAGGTGGTTCAGGCAAATCAACTCTGGCAAGAAACCTAGGAAAAAAGCTGAACATAAACGTGTATCATCTTGATGCTTTATTTTGGAAGCCTGGTTGGGTAGGAGTTCCAAAGGATGAGAAAAGGGAAGTGCAACATGATTTAGTGGAAAAAGAAGGATGGATCATCGATGGCAACTATGGCGGGACCATGGATATAAGGTTACGTGCTGCAGATACCATCATCTTTCTCGATATGCCAAGAACCATTTGTATGTACCGTGCATTCAAAAGAATGGTGAAGTTTCGAAATAGAGCAAGACCAGATATGGCAGAGGGTTGCGAGGAACGATTCGACTTTGAATTTTTCAAATGGATTTGGTCGTATCCTAAAACGAAGAGGCCGGAAATAATAAATCGACTCGAACAATTGTCTGATAATCAGCGTGTCGTCATCCTGAAATCGTCTAAAGAGGTTCAGCAGTTCATTGAGAGTGTCTACAAACAGTGAACGTAGAAACGCCCTCTGCAACATTGCAGAGGGCGTTACGTTTAACATTTAAATGTGGAAGAATTGTTCAACCGCTTCCGGCTTCAAGATATTCCCGACATAGAACGAGCCGAAGTCACCATAGCGGGACGTGACTTCATCGAAACGCATCTCATAGACAAGCTTTTTGAACTGAAGCATGTCATGCGCAAATAGCGTGACGCCCCATTCCCAATCATCGAAACCGATCGATCCTGTAATGATCTGACGGATTTTTCCGGCATACTGACGACCGGTCATACCGTGAGCGTACATCAACTTCGCACGGTCTTCCTTCTCAAGGACATACCAGTTGTCGTTGCCCTGACGACGCTTGTCCATCGGGTAGAAGCAAATATGATTCCACTTCGGTAACGTCGGCTTCAGGCGAGCTTGGATTTCCGGATCGTTTTCATCCGTGTTCCCCATATAGTTGGAAAGCTCCACAACAGATACGTAAGAGTAAGCAGGGGTCGTGAATTCAGCAAGCTTCGTTTTATTGAAAGTCGTTTCGATTTCATTCAATTCTTCCATCGTCGGACGAAGAATCATCATCATGAAGTCAGCTTTTTGACCAACGATTGTATATAAAGCATGGCTTCCTTCTTTGCTCTTCTCTGTATCTTCCCATTTTCCAATCAATTGTTGAAATTCGTTGATGGCTTGCTCGCGGTCTTCGTTACTCGCATATTTCCAGGCTGTCCAATCGATTGAACGGAAATCATGCAAGCAGTACCAACCATCCATCGTAATAACTGCTTCTGGCATGGTGTGATCGCTCCTTTTATTTAAATGGTTAAGTGTAGTAAAAACTCCATTCTCAATATAACACAGTTCGCTGTTCTTCTTCATCGTTCAGCTTTCATTTGAATGCCGAATGGGGGATAGGGTGAATGAGAACGGTGAAATAAGGGTAAAGTGAAATTGGAATCGCTTCCTTTGGGAAATTCGATACGAACCACTTTCAATTAAACACAAAAGGTCTTATCATATATAACAGAAATGAAAAAATGGAGGGTTAAACATGAGTAACCTATTTGATACTTTGAAAGCTAAAATTGACGGAAAAGGCAAGAAAGTCGTGTTTCCTGAAGGTTTAGATGAGCGTATCCTTACAGCAGTCAGTCAACTAGGTGCAGATGGTCTACTCACACCTGTACTAGTCGGAAATAAAGAAAAAGTAGAACAGAAAGCATCAGAATTAAAAGTGGATGTCTCTGGTGCAGAAATTCTGGATCCAGCAAATTACGAAGCTTATGACGAAATGGTGGCAAGCTTTGTGGAACGCCGTAAAGGTAAAGCGACGGAAGAAAAAGCCCGTGAGATGCTACAAGATGAGAACTACTTCGGTACGATGCTTGTTTATATGGGCAAAGCAGACGGATTAGTTAGTGGTGCGGCTCATTCAACGGCAGATACCGTGCGTCCAGCATTGCAAATCATCAAAACAAAACCTGGCATCAAGAAGACGTCTGGTGTGTTCGTGATGGTTCGTGATGAAGAGAAATATGTATTCGCAGACTGTGCGATCAATATCAATCCAGACAGCCAAGACTTAGCGGAAATTGCGCTAGCTAGTGCAGAGACGGCTGAACTGTTCGATATCGATCCGAAAGTCGCGATGTTGAGCTTCTCTACACGAGGCTCTGCTAAGTCTCCAGAAACAGAAAAAGTGACAGAAGCACTTGGACTAGCTAAAGAGCAGAATTCGGACCTCGTCATTGACGGAGAGTTCCAATTCGATGCGGCATTCGTGCCATCTGTTGCAGAGAAAAAAGCGCCCGATTCCCCGCTGAAAGGACAAGCGAACACATTTATCTTCCCAAGCCTTGAAGCGGGTAACATCGGTTACAAAATCGCTCAGCGTTTAGGGAACTTCGATGCAGTAGGTCCTGTCCTTCAAGGGTTGAACCAGCCAGTAAACGACTTGTCTCGTGGCTGTAACTCTGATGATGTCTACAAACTTGCCATCATCACAGCAGCACAATCCGTTCAATAATAGTCAACGAATACCACGGCTGAAACAGTCGTGGTATTTTATTTGTATTCAGGCGGTTTCCTTTGGAAAGTGTAGCGTTTAATGGGCCGGGAAATCACTCGCTGTTGCCACACGATGTGGCGGTTTTAGTTCGAACATCCCCTTAGGTGAGCTTCCTCAGGCTTCGCCTTGCGGGATCTCACCGATCATGTACATCCCACAGGAGTCTCGCAATTTCCCGGCCCATCTTGATTCTGTAAGGAGAACGGAAACCCTGAGCGAGCTGATTCATGTAAAGGTGTGCCCAGGGTGGTTGTCGTGATCGATAGCGTTGTTCTCGAACCTAGGAATGGAGCATTCACTATGCCATGGATACGTCATTCTCAATGTCGGAGGGGTGGTTTTAAAACAGCGAGACTCCCGTGGGAGAAGAGCTCAGGCGAGACACCTCAGGTCGTGTAAACGACGGAGGAGGCTTGCCGGTCCCACCACAGGAAAGCGAGTTGTTTCAAAACCATCCCTATCTATTCTAAGGTGACGATTCCTTAACACTTTGACCAATTGAACAACTGTTACAAAAAAAGCGCTGGACCTCTAGGTGAGGTTTTCCAGCGCTTTTGCATTCCGCTTGATCATTTGTTCAAATCGCTTCTCGAAATTCACGATTTCTTCCCCTTCAAGAGGGTCCGTTACAATATGGCCTGATAAATCATAGAGCTTCCGTAAGATTCGATCGCGCACATCGGAAACCGTCATCGATGTTCCGAGCAGTTCATTGAGAGAAGCCATCACGCTTGGATGGATATCCGGATACGTGAACCTCGTCTCTTCACCTTTTTTTCCTATTTCATAGAAGGTCTTCAATAACGCCGCTCGTTCAGAACCGCTCCCTGTAACGTCTAAATAAATCTGAACCGCTGATCCATTTTTCACACGTCGTTGAGAGATACCAGCGAACTTTTTGCCATCGATACTTAAATCATATGTACCTGGACAATAGGAGCGCGTGATTTCATAAGCTTCGATATCCGTGGTTACATCTTCAAAAAGCAATTCAATAAAGGAAACCATGGCATCGTAGCCTTCGTGTATGTTCACGCCTTCTGGGTTAGGGAAAATAAGAGAGAGATTAAGTACCCCTTCATCCAGCACAACCGCGAGACCTCCTGAGTTCCTTACAATGACCTTATACCCTTGGGATTTCAAATATCCGACTCCTTCCTGAATATAAGGCAGCCGGGCATCTGGAATGCCAAGTACAATGGTGTCATGGTGAACCCATAATCGGGCGGTCGTCGGACTAGAGCCTTCACCAACCGAAATCGCAAGCGAGTCGTCTGTCGCGAACGACTGGAGGGCATTAAAGGTTGGTCCAAGATTGCTTTGGTCTATGAAGCGATAAGACGTCGTGGTTAATAATCTATGTGTTTCTTGCATGTTGTTCGCTCCTTCGCATCTTCAATGATGATATGGTATCAGTATATCAAAGAATCGTCCATGAATTGCGGAGATGCACACATGTCGAAAAAAGTATGATATAGTAAAAAAAGGAAAAATGAGGTGTTTAACTATGAATTGGATCAGATTCATGAAAAAAGAAGTTCTGTACCCTATTTATTTAATGATCGGTATTTTTCTCATCAGTATATCTCCGCTATTCATGACCTCCGTCGGATTACATTGGCCCGGCCTTGAGAACATCACTACTGTTTTTACGGGGTTACTCCAACCAGATTCACTCACTTATGTAAATCCTAAATCGGGCGTAGAACGCGAGTTGTTCCCGATCATCTTCAAAGCATTCGGCAGTTCTTTTTTTGTTTTGAGTATTGCGCTCGTATTGGCATTTCTAGCCGCGCTCGTACTCAGTATTGTGTTACGTATGCTGACGGATCGTTTGTATAAAGGGGTAATATCGATCGCTTCCCTTTTTCAAAGTGTGCCGGACGTTGTGTATGTACTTGGCTCACAAATCATCCTCGTATGGATCTATGTAGAGCTTGATCTTAAGTTTGCTAAATTTACTGGCGCAGGGGAGCAGGAAGCGATTCTCGTCCCGGGCATTGTGCTGTCGATTTTACCTGGTATCTTTTTTTTAAAATCCATGCTGTCGATGCTTGAAGAAGAAGGGTACAGACCCTATGTGGAGTTGGCCAAAGGAAAAGGGCTGCATCCTCTATGGATCACCATTGTACATATGCTCCGTAATTTGTTTGTAAGGCTTGCCTTCCAGCTGAAGTTCATCATCAGTTTGATGCTCAGCAACCTTTTGATTGTTGAATACTTGTTCAATAATTTCGGGATGACGACGTTTTTACTGTCTTACTCACAACCGGCTGTGTTCTTTGTGACAGCCATCATGTTCTTCATTCCTGTGTACATCTTTTTAAAGGGTGTAGAAGTGGCCTTGTATTATGCGACGAAACAGGAGGTGTCGTTGTAAATGAAATTTCTCTTCAAACAACCTACTTTTCTATTAGGCGTTTTATTTATCGGCATAATGCTTTTAAGCAGTTTCATTCATGCCTTGTTTTTTGACAGTGTCATACCGAAGACACCGTATGTCTATAGTAGTGAAAACGTGCTGGACAGAGCGGCTCCCTTCGCTCCACTGGATCACACGATTCTAGGAACGGATATGGCTGGAAACCACTTGTTGTTCTATATCATCCAAGGAGCTAAGTACACCATCCTTGGAACCTTTGTCATTGCGTTTATGAGTTTTGCTTTAGCTTTGATTATCGGAACACCGATGGGTTTCTATCAACAAAAACCATGGTTTAAAGGCGTCGAACAAACCATTTCGGTTCTTTATTTCATTCCGGCATCGTTGATTGCGTATAACTTCTTAGAACCTTTGTTGATTGAGCCATTCGAAGGCTTTCCGACAACGCTAGCCTACCGGATCTTTGTGGAGGTTCTCGTAATCGGTCTACTGCTAGTTCCACCTGCAGCCATTTTAATTGCGAATGAAGTAAGTGAACTTTTGAAAAGAGAGTATATCCAATCGAGTCGCGTACTAGGCGGACGAAAGTGGCACTTGTTCAGGAGACATTTGCTGCCTCATCTAAGAGGGAGGTTCATTCAACTCATCTCGATTCAATCGATTCAAGCCTTGTTGATTCTGACACACTTAGGTGTGTTTGAAATGTTCTTCGGTGGGACGGATAGAAGCTTTGGACTAGGGGCTGAACCGCCGACCCCGTTCACCTATGACTGGGCTTCGATTGTCGGCATGTATTACGACACCATCATGACCAACCTGCCCTGGCTGCTCATAGCCCCTATGACCTTTCTAGTCTTGTTCGTCATGTCCATCATCGGGATCTCATACGGCATCCAAAAGCACCTTCAGTCGACAGATCGAACACAAACCATCCCATTTCAGCCTCAGAGTAAAGAAAGCTTTAGCAAGGAAAAGTCATTCGAATTCATCGAAAAACGCGCCGAATAAATAGTAAAGCACTTTTAGTTTTGTACTCAGAGAAGCTTCGATTTGAAAGGCTTTCAGATTCCTTTTTCCTTAATAAGATGGAAGAGGTTCGGGAATAAAAAAATGGACTACTCAATTTCGACAGATTTTGATAAAATGATGAACCTGTGACGCCTTTTCCAACAAGGGTGACAACATGACTTTAAGTTTACTCAAAAATCAAGATGTTTTTTTGTCGGAATAAAAGGTATATAATAGAAAAAATGTCGTTTAGAAAGGACCAACAGATGGCTTATCGTGATGAGAAGTTAAGTGAAGAAAAGGTATTTAAAGACCCTGTTCACCGGTACATCCACGTTCGTGATCGTGTGATCTGGGACCTGGTGGGAACAGCTGAATTTCAAAGACTCAGGCGCGTCAAACAGTTAGGGACGTCATATTTAACGTTCCATGGCGCAGAGCACAGCCGTTTCAATCACTCTCTCGGTGTTTATGAGATTGTGAGACGGATCATTGAGAACTTTAAAGATCGACCGAATTGGGACGGTGATGAGCGTCTGCTTTGCTTGAGCGCTGCGCTCTTACACGATCTTGGTCATGGTCCTTTTTCACACTCGTTCGAAAAAGTGTTCAAGCTCGATCACGAAGAATTCACCCAAGCGATTTTATTAGGTGATACAGAAGTGAACGAGGTTTTGCGCCGTGTTGATGAAGGCTTTCCTAAAAAAGTCGCGGATGTCATCAACAAGACGTATCAAAATAAACTGGTCGTCAGCTTGATTTCGAGTCAGATTGATGCAGACCGTATGGATTATCTTCAGCGTGATGCGTATTTCACGGGCGTCAGTTACGGTCATTTTGACATGGAGCGGATACTGCGTGTCATGCGGCCGATGGAAGATCAGGTTGTGATTAAAGAGAGTGGTATGCACGCGGTCGAAGACTACATCATGAGCCGTTATCAAATGTATTGGCAGGTGTACTTCCACCCTGTCACGAGAAGTGCAGAAGTGATTTTGACGAAGATCCTTCACCGTGCCAAAGAGCTGTATGAATCGAATTATGAATTCAAGCTGAAGCCGACTCACTTCCTGTCGTTCTTCACAGGCGCACCGACACTTTCGGAGTACTTGGCTTTAGACGAAATGGTGACCATGTATTATTTCCAAACATGGATGGAAGAAGAAGATCCGGTATTGAGTGATTTATGTAACCGGTTTGTGAATCGTCGTTTATTCAAATACATCGAGTTCAATCCGAATTCTCAAATGAAGGAATGGATGGAACTTTATAAGTTGTTCAATAAAGCAGGGTTGAATCCTGATTATTATTTAGTCGTCGATTCTAGTTCGGATCTCCCTTATGATTTCTACCGACCAGGTGAAGAAGAGGAGCGGCTGCCGATTCACTTGCTGCAACCGAACCAGGAGTTGAGGGAGCTGTCCCGGCTTTCGGATATCGTCGAGTCGATTTCTGGTAAAAAGCGGACGGATCACAAGTTGTACATTCCTCTTGATCGTCTTCAAGAGATGTCTAGTCGTAGTAAAACGAAGAAACGGATTATGGAAATTTTGTATGGATAGGAGTGAGCTTCCATGTTAGAGAATCATGCAAAGCTGATGCAGTTTTTCTCAAGCACGGACGAGATTGTCGGTCGTAAGAAGCTACAGAAAATGATTTACATACTGAAGAAGTGTGAAATCCCATTTGAAGAGCGCTACCAATTCCACTTTTACGGCCCATACTCAGAAGAGTTGACGTTACGAGTTGAAGAGATGTGCAACCTTGGATTCATCAGTGAAACGAAAGAAGAGAAGAAGAGCTATTATCAGTACCGCTACAAGCTGACGGATAATGGCCAAGAGTTTCTCGAACACTATGAAAACAACATGCCTCCACTGAATGAGCACATTAAAGTGATGAACGAGAAGAGTTCCCGCTTCCTAGAGCTTGTCTCGACGATGCTTTTCTTTGAAGAATTGCCAAGAGAAGAAGTGAAAGAAAAAGTGCACACGGTGAAGAGTACACAAAATTATAGCGATGAAGATATCGAAAATGGATGGGAATTTATTGAAAAAATCCGTAACATTCATTAAGATAGGAGAAGGATATACTGGTAAAAACAGTATATCTTTTTTTGTCGAGTGATGTCTGATAATTTTGAAAAAAGAGTAGGGGTTAAAACTATGAAAATTATCAAGTTTCTATTGTACTATGTGCTGGGGCTACTCGGAATTACCGTGATTAGTGCAATGCCTGGACTGTTTACAGGAGGATCGTTTTTCAACGTCTCCGCTTTCCTTTCATCCTGGCAAGGGGTAATGGCTGCTCTTGTGCAGCCATCGGAGTGGGTGTACTTGTTCAAAGGGGATCCGCAGCCTTTGATCCCGTATCTATGGGAGCCTTATACGTATTCCATGACCATATTCTTTGCTGGAATTTTGCTTGGCTTCGGTCTTGCCTTTTTATTTGCTTTCGGAACGATGTTTTTACCTAAATGGGCTAAGCAGCTCTTGGGGCAAGTTCTGAATACCCTTGAATCCGTACCAGACCTGCTGCTCGCGTTTTCGATGCAGTTATTGGTGGTTTGGTTATACAAACAGTCGAATGTGATTTTTTTGGATTTTGCTACGGTAGGACAGGATAAGATCTACATATTGCCGATTATTACGATTGCGGTATTGCCGCTGGCCATGATGTATAAAATCATGTTGATGCTGATGGATGAAGAGATGACGAAGTCGTATGTTCAGATGGCGAAAAGCAAAGGGATGGAAAAGAGTGTCATCCTTAATGTCCATGTGGTTCGCAATCTCGTGAAAAGTGTCTTTTATAACTCCAAGTTGATGATTTGGAGTACCCTTTCAAGTCTATTGATTGTGGAGTATATCTTTAATATGAACGGCATTACGTGGGCGTTTCTGATGGATCCACGTCCGCTTGTGACGTCCTTCGTTCTATTTATGTTATTCACACCGTTCTTCCTGATCTATCAGGGGACAGAGACTTTCTTATTCTCTGACCCGAAAGCATCGGATCAGCTGAATACGAAAATGAATCAATTCATGGGGAGCGGGATGAGCTCACGGAAGAGGAATGGGTTGAAGTACGCGGTAGTAGAAATTCTTGCCCATTTCAAAAACCTGAAGTTCCTCATCGGTTTCTTAGTGATTACGTCGATGCTGGTCATCAGTTTCGTCTACACGGCGACAGCCGATCCGTTGATCGAGAAGTTTACGTTAGTGTATGAAGACGACAAGTTGGTCAGCGCTCCTCCACACTCTCCGGAGTTTGTGTTCCTTGGGTCCGACCCGGTGGGCTTCAGTATCTTGGATCAGCTGCTGGTCGGCGCCAAATATACGATTTTGTTCGCGCTCGCCGTTGCTTTCTTACGGATGTTTGTCGGTTTTATACTCGCCATCCCATTCGCGTTTTTCTTCCCCCCGAAACTACAACGATTTGTAGAAAAAGGGGTGGACGGCATGTACTTCCTGCCGCTTACGATTGTCGCCTATATTTTACTGCAGCCGGTTTTAAAAATGCCGATGAGCGGATTTGAAACGACCGTAACGGAACGGATTTTGTATCAGGGGATCATCCTTGTTCTGCTCGTCTTGCCGCTTGTCATGACACTCTTCGGGAATGAAATGAAGTTGTTGATGCAAGAAGAGTATGTCGTGAGCAGTAAGGTGCTTGGAGGAAGTTCGGTTCACCTGCTGTGGAAGCATCTACTTCCTCACTTAAGTACGCGCATGGGCATTGTATTCGGTCAACAATTCATACAAACGCTATTGATCTTGATTCACTTAGGGGTTTTCAAGCTGTTCTTTGGTGGGACGATTATTAAACCTTTGGATCCACCAAGATCTGTAACCAATGAATGGTCTGGCATTATCGGTTCTTCTAAGGATGCTCTCATGACAGGGAACTGGTGGTACATCATCCCGGCTCTTCTTTGTTTCATGGTGCTCATCCTATCGATGCAGCTGATCATCTCTGGTATAAAAGAGGTCCAGCAAATCAGAGTAGGTGTTCCAGTCGAGCGCTCAACTTGGTGGCGCAAGCTGTTACCGAACCGCACTACCCAAAGATACAAGCCTGATGTGGCACCAGAACCGAACGATTTCGTCTTTACTCAAGGATACCCTGAAGAGAGAAGGAAGCAAGGTTGACTTTTGAATGAAAAAGGACGCAAAAAGCCCGGGATTGACCATTCAACCCCGGGCTTTATGTTGCCTATGTATGTTTTTATATGTAAGGCAATAAACGTACTCCCTTTATAACAGAAAAGATCTGCCTTTATCCATATTCGCCACCCCCAAACAAATTCCTTCTTTCTTTCGACAACTTTTTCAAAGGAGCTTGTTTCCGTTGCAACGTTCCGAGTTTGAAGGTCCGTGAAATCACTCGCTTGGAGTGGCCCAACAGGACGTTGGGTCGTTCGACGTTGCCACATGATGTGGCGGTCTTAGTTCGAACATCCTCTTTCGGTGAGCTTCCTCAGGCTGCGCCTTGCGGGATCTCACCGATCATGTACATCCCACAGGAGTCTCGCAATTTCCCGGACCTTCTTGCGGTTATTAGGAGAACGGAAACATCTAATGGGCTGGTTAGTTTCACAAGATAAAGAAGAATGTGCGGAGATCCAATCTGCTAGGACATAGTTCTGTAAGCAAGGTTTATCAATTGTGTTGAATGTTCAGGTTCGTTCCTCTCCATTTCGTAAGGGGTGGTTTGGAAACAGCGAGACTCCCGCGGGAGAAGGACTCAGGTGAGACCCCACAGGTCGTGTAAACGACCGAGGAGGCTTGCCGGTTCCCCCGCAGGAAAGCGAGTTGTTTCCAAACCACCCCTTCGCCTCTTTCGGTGACGAACCCTTTCTAACTACAATACGTCTGGGAAAAGGCGTTCTCCTAAAAAGTGACTTTGTTATATGTTAGAATAGGACAAAACCATGAGTCCACAAGGAGGATTCCGTTCAGATGAAAGAGTTCGATCAATTCAACAACAACGAAGGCAAAGATAAAAAGAAAAACCAATTCACCATCCTGAAAGATGATTCAACCGATGGTCATGGAGGATATGGTGTCGGGTCCATCAGTCTCGAGAATATGACCCCCGTCATCGTCGATCCGAACGAAGGCGAGGCTTTTATCGATATGGGAGCCCTTCATGCTCGTAGTAAAGTCGAAAAGCGCATCAAGTTCCTACCGAATAGAGAAGAGGTTCCGAACGGGCTTCTTTACTGGATCGCCTGGATCACGGTCGATCATCGTGAAGGGAGCGGCGCTGGGTATTATGGTGTCGCTGCAAGTGAAATCCGCGTCGATCGTTCGATCAAACGAGGCTATAAGCTGATGCCTGAACACGTGAACCACATGGACAAATCCCTGAAAGGTCGCCATGCCGTCGATCATATGGATGATGAATCGAAGCGTATATTAGGGGAGTACTTGCGTGATTTCAAACCGGAACTTTGGAAAAATACGAACCAAGAATTAAAAGATTCTCTAGGTGTAGAATAAAAAATGATGAAAGGACTCGTAGGCAGGAACACGCGCTTACGGGTCTTTTTTGATGTATAGTGTCGATAAGATTCCAAAAAATCCCCGTTTACTAAACCTTCTTTTATGGTAAGATAAGAACAAATGTTCGTATCATAAGGAGGAGCAACAAAATGAATCAGCACAATCGTGACCGTGGATCGATCAAGTGGACATCGCTTATGCTGCCAGAGCATGTCGAAATGATTCGCAACTTATGGAAAGAGGATGAGCGAGTAGAGAAAGGGATTCTGGATGAACAAAAAGCCGTGGAAATTGACTTTTTATTACAGCGGGCGTTGAACGATGATTTGACGATCCGCGTAAAAGTGCACAATGGCTTTGACTACGAAGAGTTGTTGATGAAGATGGAGCGAATGAACAAAATGGAACGGAAAGTGTACGGCGTTGACTGGAAGACGAAGGACCCCATCAAAATCGCCCTCGACGACATCGCAGACTTATCCATTTTATAAAGTGTAACTTCAAACAACCGGCTTTTTCTACATTCCAACAGATGGTGACTCGGCCCAATAAGACCTGAATATCGAATGTAGAGGATGCCTCAATAGGGAGGCTGCACAAAATGTGACAGCCGTGTTCACAAAATGTTCATGAAAAATTGTCCAAATCAAGTGAGCGAATCTTGACGGAAACTGACGAGGGTAATATATTTAGTAACACATGGGTTATACATGTGTTACTAGGACAGAGAAAACGACCGGCGCTCACCGGTCGTTTTCTCTGTCCTTTTTTATGAATGCCGTTTCGTCGCCTGTGTATTGTGGATGATGGTCGGGGGAATGGATCGCTTTCCGTGGGCAGGCGCTGAGCCTCCTCAAGCTACGCTTTGCGGGGTCTCACCTGTCCAGCTGATCCCACAGGAGTCTCACCATTCCCCCGACCACCTAACGTATGAAAGTGGGACGAAACTAACTATATATACAAGGATAGTAGCTTGCCAGCGCCTTCGTTTGATTGAGGTCTTTCTAGGAACCTCATCGAAAAAATCGAACGACAGATAGTCTAACGATTCCTAGCCTTATATTGGATGGAAAATGCTACTATATAAAACTTGTTGTGAATATAAAAACCCCAGGTTAAGGATACGTACGTTTCCGTTCCTCTCAATATGGAAAAGGTGAGCCGGGAAACTGCGAGACTCCCGTGGGAAGAAGAGACTAGGTGAGACCCCGGAAGGCGGCTTTGCCGACTGAGGAGGCTCACCATCTCCCCACAGGAAAGCGAGTAGCTTCCCGGCTCACCTCACTCTGATCAAAGCGAAAAGGAAACATTACCCATTAAAATATCCAGTCCACGACATCTTTGAACCACGGATCATCCTTGAACTCATCATCAAGATCATCCAAGTCGCGATCCTCATCGCTTCCACACACCTCTTCCGGTATGTTGTCCTTATCCATATACATCAACCGCTCCTGAGGACAGTTCGGGCCAGTTTTATATCCAGTTTCAGGGTCGATGTAAACCCCTCTGACGCCTGGTGTCGGGATGAAAGCAGCCGTCGGTAAAGGTTCGTGGATCGTCTCCATCGTCTCTGCCCAAATCGTTTTCGCATACCGCTTCTCATTGAAATCCTGCAGAGGGATCGTCCCGTCATCATGACCGATCCATACAGCGGAAACGAACTGTGGGCTGAAACCGATCATCCAGCTATCGTTGGGGGTCGTTCCGGATTTACCTCCATACATACGCGTCAACTTCCCTTGAATCGAAGAACCGGTGACAGCAGCGTAATCCGCATTCAAAGCGGAGTCGAACATGCCTGTCATCATATGCGTCACGGTAAAAGCATGATCAGCATCGATTGGATCATCTTCATTGTATGCAGGCTCATATTCGTAAAGAACATTGTCGTGTCGGTCAGTAATTTTCTCAATCGTATGGCCTTGTAGGGATTCCGATCCTTTGATCATTTTCCCGTACCCTTCAATCATGTCGTACACCGAAATGTTGACGGCACCGAGTGCAAGTGATGGAATCGGGCGAGCGGAACTCGTAATCCCGAACGTCTTAAGCGTCTTTACAAGCTTGTCCCGGCCAATATCCATGTGAGTGGAGACAGCGTACATGTTGTCAGAAACCGCAAGGGCCTGAGCCATCGTAATTGGTCGTTCTGCATACTTATTGTTGTAGTTTTTGGGATTGTACACCTCTTCATTTTCACTATACACAAAATCTGTAGGTGTACTTTCAATCATCGTAACGGGAGAATATCCTTCCTCGAGTGCTGCATAGTAAAGGAATGGTTTGATTGTCGATCCTACGTGTCTTTTCGCCTGCGTTACGCGGTTGTACGAGCTTTCGGCATAATCACGCCCGCCGACGAGCGCAGTGATCGCTCCTGTTTCACTGTTCATGATGGCTGCGGCCACTTGCGCATCTTCTTCAGCAGGCATCGTGGAATCGATTTTATCTTCTAACACGGTTTGCTGATCTTCCAGAAGCGTCGTGTAAATATGATATCCGCCGGTTTGAACAGCCTCACGATCGACGCCTAAGATGGATGCTGCTTCGGCTAACACCTGATCTTGGAAATAAGGAGCGACTTCTTTATCGGGTTTCTCTGATGGACCAGAATACGTCAGGCTTGCCGTGACGGCTTCGCTTTTTTCGGTGTCGGAAATGAATCCGTTCTTCTCCATTTCAGCCAAAATCAGCTGCTGCCTTGATTCTGCTTGTTGTTCGTTCGCCAGAGGTGAGTAGTAGCTAGGCCCTTTCGGCACACCCGCAAGCATCGATGATTCGGTCAGCGTCAATTCCTCTGCCGGTTTATTGAAAAAATAACGGCTTGCCGCTTCGATCCCGTAGGCACCGTGGCCATAATAAATTGTGTTCAAGTAGCCTTCTAGAATTTCATCTTTATCATAAAAAATTTCGAGCCTGAGGGCATACAAGGCCTCTTGTATTTTCCTCTTCCACGTTTTGTCATGAGATAAGTAGAGGTTGCGGGCGTATTGTTGCGTGATGGTGCTCGCGCCTTCTACCATTTCCATGTGTTTCAAATCGGTCAAAGCAGCGGAGGCGATTCGTTTAAGGTCGAAACCGAAGTGGTCGTAAAACCGCCGGTCCTCGATTGCGATCGTCGCTTGTTTAATGGATTCAGGCATATCATCAATGTCGATCCAGTAACGTTCTTCCGCTCCATGATCCTCTCCGATAATTGACTCGTTCTGACTATAATAGACCGTATTTTGTTCCGTCATGAGCGATGGAGGTCCTTGTGTAATGGCATAACCCAATACACCAATAATGCCTATGATACCGAGGACAGTACCGACAAAGGCGAGCTTCATCCCCCTTTTGAACCAACGGAAAGACAATCGAATGGAAAATAGCATTCTTTTATACTCCTAACTGTTAAGAATGTATAAAGACTGCTATTATTATGTGAGAATATGGTATAAAATAAACCTTCAAATAGAAAAGCGCAGGTATAATAGCCGGCTTACGATAGAAAGAGGCGAATCATAATGGCTACATGGTTTACAGAAAAGCAGACGGAAAACTTCGGGATTACGGCGAAAGTGAACCGTTCTCTGCATAAAGAACAAACCGACTTTCAGGAGTTGGAAATGTTAGAAACAGAAGAGTGGGGAAATATGCTCGTCCTTGATGACATGGTGATGACGACAGAGAGAGATGAATTCGTTTATCACGAAATGGTCGCTCACATTCCTCTGTTCACCCACCCGAATCCGAAGCACGTGCTCGTTGTAGGTGGCGGTGATGGTGGTGTCATCCGTGAAGTGTTGAAGCATGAGAGCGTGGAAAAAGCGACACTCGTCGAAATCGATGGCAAAGTGATTGAGTACTCGAAGCAATATTTACCGACAATCGCAGGTGCTCTTGATGATGAGCGCGTCGAGGTCAAGGTAGATGATGGCTTCATGCACATCGCGAAAAGCGAGAGCGTGTATGACGTGATTATGGTCGATTCTACCGAGCCTGTAGGGCCAGCGGTGAATCTATTCTCGAAAGGCTTCTACGAAGGAATCGCAAAAGCCTTAAAAGAAGACGGCATCTTTGTCGCCCAAACGGACAACCCGTGGTTCAAAGCGGACTTGATCAAGCAGGTGTATGGTGATGTGAAAGAGACATTCCCGATTACGAAGGTGTACACAGCGAACATTCCGACGTACCCAAGCGGTTTGTGGACGTTCACCATGGGAAGTAAAATCTACGATCCTTTGCAAGTGGCAGACGAACGATTCACGAATATCGAGACGAAGTACTATACGAAAGAGCTTCACAATGCGAGCTTCGCTTTACCGAAATTCGTTAAAGATTTGACTAGGAGTGAGTGAGATGTTGTTTGATGAAAGCTACTCTGGAAAAGTATTCATCATGAGTCGTGCAACAGAACAGGAAGCAGAGGCCGTCATTTACGGGATGCCGATGGACTGGACAGTCAGCTTCCGCCCTGGTTCACGCTTTGGCCCGAGCCGTATCCGGGAAGCGTCGATCGGCTTAGAAGAGTACAGCCCTTACTTGGATCGACACTTGGAGGAGATCGATTACCACGATGCCGGTGATATGATGCTGCCATTCGGGAATGCACAGCGAAGCATCGATCTCATTGAAGGATATGTCGATCAATTATTAGAAAAAAACAAGTTTCCGCTTGGTCTAGGTGGGGAACACCTCGTAACGTGGCCTGTGCTCAAAGCGATGTATCGCAAATATCCGGATATGGCCGTCATACACATCGATGCCCACGCGGATCTTCGTGAAGAGTACGAAGGCGAGCCGTTATCTCACTCCACCCCAATCCGGAAAGCGTGCGAGTTGATCGGTCCAGAGAATGTGTATTCATTCGGCATTCGCTCTGGCATGCGCGAGGAGTTTGAGTATGCTAAAGAAAGCGGCATGCATATGTCCAAGTTCGAAGTGCTGACGCCGCTTAAAGAAGTTCTTCCCGAGCTAGCGGGACGCCCGGTGTATGTGACAATTGACATCGATGTTCTCGATCCAGCTTTTGCCCCTGGAACGGGAACGGCGGAAGCGGGCGGCATTACGTCCAAGGAACTCTTAGGTTCGATCCACGCGATTGCGGGCAGTGAGGTCGACGTGGTCGGTGCAGACTTAGTCGAAGTTGCGCCGGCTTACGATTCGACAGAGAAAACGCCGATTGCAGCGAGCAAGTTTGTGCGCGAAATGCTTTTAGGATTCTTAAAGTAAATGATATGATAGAGACACGAAACCACTATGACTTCATGGTGGTTTTTCTATTGGTTCGGAAGGAGTCTAGTGATGGACAAAAAGACAATTGGAATTATTGCAATTTATACCGTGATCATGGCGAGTCTTTTATTCGTGACGTTCGGGTTGAACTGGAACCCGTCTGGCTATGATTATACGATAGATGGAACGACCCTCACGATTGAAAAAGGGGCAGAAGCGGACACGGTGAATATCGAAAACAATCAAGCCGATGCTGTCCTCTTTTATTATGAATTATCAAAAGAACGTCAACAATGGACAGTAGATGTTACCGTAATCGGCTTGCTGCTGCCATTCATCCTGCTATTATTCGTACCCGAACGGCAACCGTTCAAAAAAGCCCTGCCCCACAATTGGTACAGGCTGATCATCATCAGTATCGCCCTGTTATACACAGCCTACAGCGTTACACAACACATCGAATATATAGGCCAGATCCAAGAATACGTCGATCAGCTGCTATAGGTTTAGAAAGGAAATGTTATCACGACTTGTAGTAGGAAAAACTGCTTCAGTCGTTTTTTCCGAGTTAACAAATAGTTTCGTCTTTCTGTATTTTGAAGGGGTGTCGGGGAAATGATGAGACTCCTGTGGGATCAGCTGGACAGGTGAGACCCCGCAAAGCGTAGCTTGAGGAGGCTCAGCGCCTGCCACGGAAAGCGAGTCATTTCCCCGACAACCCTACTCTGCACTTTGAAGACGAAACGATCACGCGTAACTAAAAACGAGTGCTTGCGTTTTTTCTCGCTAGTTCTTATAATATACAAGTTATAGTGTACGCGAATCAGTCAACAGAAAGGGCGGATTGAGACATGCCAACTAACGCAAAGGACGTTCAAGTGAAGCTCGTAACCGAAATCAGAGATGACGACCAATCACAGACGATGGAAGTGAGCGAGCCCGGTCAGTTCTTCAAGCGCGGAGATACGCAAGTACTGACGTTCACAGAACATCCCGAAGAAGGCGATGCGATCAAGACGATGATTACGGTCAAACCGAATCACGTCAGCATTAAGCGGAGCGGTGGCGTCGAAATGCGCCAAATGTTTCAAGAAGGTCTAGAGACCGAAAACTTATACCACCATACCTATGGTGATTTTCATATGAGGACGTATACCGAGGAGATGGAGTTTCGTTCATTAGAAGAGGCTCCCCAAGGTCGATTGTATCTGAGTTATCAAATGACATTAAACCATGAAGTGACGCAGGCGCACCGCTTGACGTTGACGTTTGAGGAGGAGAGCGAATCATGAACATTGTTGAACAGATGGAACAGACGTTGAAGGATGAAGTCGTTCGTGCGGTGCTTGCCGCGGAGCTTGCAACAGAAGATGAAATGCCGGATGTCGTTTTGGAACAGCCGAAAGATAAAGCTCACGGCGATTACGCTACCAATATGGCGATGCAGCTGGCGCGTATTGCAAAGAAAAACCCGCGTCAAATCGCAACAGAGCTTGTAGAACAGTTCGATAAGTCCAAAGCATCGATCGAAAAGATAGAGATCGCTGGCCCTGGATTCATCAACTTTTACATGAACAACCAATATCTAACCGAGCTTGTTCCGACGATTCTTGAAGCGGGCGACAAGTATGGACGCACGAATGCCGGAGAAGGTCATAAGATCCAAGTCGAGTTCGTATCGGCGAACCCGACAGGAACGCTACACCTAGGACATGCGCGTGGTGCGGCTGTCGGTGACTCTTTATGTAACGTCCTTGATGCGGCTGGTTATGAAGTATCCCGTGAATACTACATCAACGATGCCGGTAACCAGATGGCGAACTTGGCGAAGTCCGTAGAAGCGCGTTATATGCAAGCGCTAGGAAAAGAGTGGGACATGCCTGAAGATGCCTATCATGGTGCGGATATCATCGGACTTGGTGACAGGCTCGTCGAGGAAGATGGCGACAAATGGGCGGAGGCTTCCTCTGAAGAACGCCTTCAGCACTTCCGTCAATACGGCTTGCGCTTCCTACTCGACCGAATCAAAACCGATTTGGAAGAATTCCGTGTTCCATTTGATGAGTGGTTCTCAGAGACGTCCTTGTATGAAGGGGACAAAATTCAAAATGCGCTCAACGTCCTGAACGAGAAGAACTATGTATATGAAAAAGACGATGCCACATGGTTCGAAACGACGAAATTCAGCGATGACAAAGACCGCGTCCTCATCAAAAACGATGGTACGTACACGTATTTGACACCAGACATCGCGTATCATAAAAATAAACTCGATCGCGGTTTCGATACGCTGATCAATATTTGGGGAGCCGACCACCATGGCTATATTCCTCGTATGAAAGCGGCGATCCAGGCGCTTGGCTACGCGGAAGATACGCTTGAGGTGGAAATCATCCAAATGGTCAACTTGTTCCAAGACGGTGAAAAAGTGAAAATGAGTAAACGTACAGGTAAAGCCGTCACGCTTCGTGAGCTGATGGAAGAGGTCGGAATCGATGCCATGCGTTACTTCTTCTCCATGCGTTCAAGCGACTCTCACCTTGATTTTGACATGGACCTTGCCCGTTCAGAATCAAACGAGAACCCTGTATTCTACGTCCAATATGCTCATGCTCGTATTTGTACGATGTTGAAACAAGCAGAAGAAAAAGGCTTCACAGCTGATGAATTCGATGCCACGTATTTGACAGCTGAGAAGGAAGAGGACCTGTTGAAGCGCCTTGGTGAATTCCCGCAACTTGTGGCGGATGCCGCTGAGAAGCGTACACCGCACCGTGTGACACAGTATGCCTTCGACCTTGCTTCTAACCTGCACAGTTTCTACAATGCAGAAAAAGTACTGGATGAAGACAATAAAGAGCGGACAGCAGCACGCCTTGCTCTTATGAAAGCCGTTCGCACAACACTGCAAAATGCACTCAAACTAATTGGGGTATCCGCTCCAGAAAGTATGTAAGTTCACAAAAAAGACGTCTTTGTCGATGTGACAAAGTCGTCTTTTTGTTTGTTGAGAAAGTATGCGGTTTCATGGGCTGGGGGATCTCAACCTTTTTCGTGCTCACTACGATGTAAAACGGTGGAGAGAGGCTTCCTTACAACGGTTTTAACCCATCCTATCGATGAAAAAGGTCATTAAGGAGAGGCTCAGAGCACTTTTTGACACGCCTTCTTCGCTAAAGTGTCTTAATAAGACTCCTCATGACGTTTTTAAAAAGTCTAACATAAGAAAAACGTCTTTAACTCATCGAGCTACAACAATAACCTCTTCGCTAAGCTGTTATGAAAAGAGTAGGTTGAAGATCATCAAAGCGAGTATAATAGAGGTATGACAGAATCACTCGTGCAAAAACTAATCAAGGAAGGAGTGAGACAAATGAAAGAAATCATATTTGCCTTATTAACAGGCCTCGTCGTAGGCGTCGTTTTTGCTTTACTCAAACTCCCGATTCCAGCACCACCCGCCGCAGCAGGCGTCGTCGGAATCGTCGGCATCTACCTCGGTTTTAAACTGGTCGCATGGATCAGCCCGATGCTGAACATGATAAAGTGAAACTTCAATCCGAGGTGAAGTATCTATGGACTTCCCGCATTGAGATGAGTAGCAGAAACAGAATCTGTTACCATATGCTTTCGTACGTCCGATCTGAGGGCGCACCTTTCATTGGGTGTAGTCTCTAGAGGTTTAGTTTCTTGTGGTAAGGTGGTGGAGAAACAGCGACACTCCTGCAGGGTGTGAGGTCAGTGTGAGATCCCGCAGGTCGCGAAGCGATCGAGGAAGCTCACCGCCGCCTGCGGAAAGGGAGTTGTTGCTCCTCCACCGGATGCATTCACCCTGGTAAACCGGAAGTGGCTTACCCTTACTTCTAAAATAATTGAATCAACACTCACAGAAAAGGTCGCAGAATAATGGCGATCTTTTCGTTTATCCGCGTACCGATCGAACGATTCTTCAACCAATCATCATCAAAAGGAACAGCATCTTTAAAATCTTCGAAATACATCTTGCGTAAGTCTCCGATAAACACCTGCTCATAGATGAACGTGTTCACTTCTTTATTCAAAAACAAACTTCTACGGTCGAAATTGGCCGTCCCTAAATCGGCGAGCTGACCATCAATAATAATCACTTTGGCATGATAAAAACCGGCATCAAAGAAACCGATTTTTGCACCCCGTCGATATAAATAGTCTAAATAAGGTATGCCGGCTTCTTTTACAAACGGATGATCAGACTTCATCGGAATCATGATGTGAAGATCGACTCCGCGTTCAAGCGCCTTTTCCAGCGACGAAAGCAGGCGGTTGGTAGGGATGAAATAAGGGGTCCCGATCAGCAACTCCTGTTCAGCCCTCTGGATCATCTCATCGATTTCGTCTTCTAAGCCGACTCCATCTGTAGCGACGACCCGTACTTTTTCATTCCCAGATCCTTGATTGTCAAGAGGGGTAAGCGTCTCACCTGTCGATAAATACCAATCATCGAATAGAACCTCTTGTAACTCTTTGACGACAGGACCTGTCAAACGTAGATGATAATCCCGCCAATCGCCGAACTTCGAAGTCTCTCCAATATAGTTCTTCCCGATATTGAAGCCTCCTACAAAAGCGATTTTCCCATCAATCACAGCGATTTTACGGTGATTTCTCCTATGAAGCCTATAGAAAAAATAAGGGAAACCAGGTTTCTCTGCAAAGTGGAATTCGACGCCCGCATCAGCTAATTCTTGGCGTATCTGTTTATTGATCCGGTAACCACCAAGACGATCCGCAAGTAAACGGACAGGGACTCCCTCTGAAGCTTTATTCTTCAACACTTGTAAGAAATTTTGGCTGATATAATCGTTATCGATTAAATAAAAGAAAATATCGACTTGAACGGAAGCCTGATGAATGTCCTGGAACAGCTTCTCATACATCGGCGAACCATTTTTGAACAGCGAGTAGTCTCCTGTTGTTTGTTCGAAAGAAAGTTTTCGTGCGATTTTTTGATGGTGCTTCCTTCCCATTTTGAAGTCCACCACGAACAATAAAATGAATAAAAATATAGCCATGATGATGATTAAAGCGATCACTTGCTTCACCTCCCGAGTCTTATGCTATAGAGTAGCTTTCCCTAATGCTCTTCCATTCAAAAGGGAAAAGCAGAAAATGTATTGACTGAATGCTCATTCATATTTATCATAGAAGTATAAGATTCAGAAAATTAGCATGTTTCTGATCCGACTATTGAACAATCGCAGCCGCGATTACACCAAAGAGGGGGAGAACAAATGAATCCATTGTTAATTGCAAACTGGATTCTGTTCCTTGGCGTAACGATTTATGGGTTCTACTTATTCGTTCGCGTCGTTCGTACACGTATCGCTTACATCAAGATGGGACGGAAATTCGAGTTTGATGGAGAAATTAAGAACCGTTTACGTAAAGTTGGGGTCAACGTATTCGGTCAGAAGAAATTATTGAAGGACAAAAAGTCAGGCATCATTCACGTCATGATGTTTTATGGATTTATCCTTGTCCAATTCGGAGCGATCGATTTCGTTTGGAAAGGACTAGCTCCTGATTCGCACCTACCACTAGGACCTTTCTATGTAGGGTTCGTCTTTTTCCAAGAAATTGTGACGTTGACGATTTTAGTCGCCGTTATTTGGGCGTTCTACCGTCGTTATATTGAAAAACTTGTCCGCTTGAAGCGAGGGTTCAAAGCAGGTCTCGTGTTGATTTTCATCGGAACATTGATGGTTACCGTACTAGTCGGTAACGGAATGAGCTTGATTTGGTTCGACCACCAAGGCGCTTGGACAGAACCTGTTGCGAGCATCATTGCAAGCGCTTTCGCTTGGTTGCCGCCAGCCGCCGCTGCTACGATCTTCTATGTCATGTGGTGGATTCACTTACTTATCTTATTGACATTCTTAGTGTACGTACCTCAATCGAAGCACGCACACTTGATTGCTGCACCTGTTAACGTCTTCCTTAATCGTGAAGACCCGCCAGGTAAACTACAGCCGATCAATTTCGATATTGATGAAGAAGCGGATGAAGAGGACGTAAGCTTCGGAGTCGGGAAGATTGAAGACTTCAATCAACTTCAAATGATCGATTTATATGCCTGTGTGGAATGTGGACGATGCACGAACGTTTGTCCAGCTTCAGGGTCAGGTAAAATGCTTTCTCCGATGGACTTGATCATCAAATTGCGTGATCACTTAACAGAGAAAGGAGCGGCCGTGACAGGCCAAACGCCATGGGTTCCTTCCTACGCTTTCTCAGGTACAGAAGGCAATACGTTAGCTCAAATGGCTCGCGGGCAAGGGACAGATGAAGCTGCGGCGTCCATCGAAGCGGTTCATAATAAGAGTTTGATTGGCGATGTCATCACTGAAGAAGAGCTATGGGCTTGTACGACGTGCCGTAACTGTGAAGATGCATGTCCGGTAATGAACGAACATGTGGATAAAATCATCGATCTGCGTCGTTACCTTGTCTTGACAGAAGGCAAGATGGATGCAGATGGTCAGCGTGCCATGATGAACATCGAACGCCAAGGTAACCCTTGGGGACTTTCTAAGAAAGAACGTGAAGACTGGCGCACGATTGAGGAAGATGTTCATATTCCAACCGTTAAAGAATTGAAAAAATCAGGTGAAGAATTTGAATACTTATTCTGGGTCAGCTCCATGGGATCCTACGATAACCGTAGTCAGAAAATCGCTCTTGCCTTTGCTAAATTGATGAATGCAGCGGGAATCAAGTTCGCCATTCTCGGTAACAAAGAGCAGAACTCTGGAGATACAGCTCGCCGGATGGGGAATGAATTCTTATTCCAAGAGCTTGCTGAGAAGAACATGAAAGAATTTACGAAAAATGATGTGAAGAAGATCATTACGATAGACCCTCACGCCTATAACATTTTCAAGAATGAGTATCCGGACTTCGGACTAGAAGCAGAAGTCTTCCACCATACGGAAATGCTTGCCGAATGGCTGAAGGATGGTCGCTTGAAACCTGAAGGTGTAGTGAATGAGAAGATCACCTATCACGACAGCTGTTACCTTGGTCGTTACAACGAAGTGTACCAGCCACCTCGTGAAGTGCTTGAGATGATTCCAGGTGTCGAAGTCGTCGAGATGAAACGAAACCGTTCGAACGGCATGTGCTGTGGAGCGGGTGGCGGAATGATGTGGATGGAAGAGAAATCCGGTAACCGCGTCAACGTCGCTCGTACAGAACAAGCACTCGAAGTCGAGCCGACGATGATCTCCAGTGGTTGTCCATTCTGTTTGACGATGCTGTCTGATGGAACGAAAGCGAAAGAAGTGGAAGAAGAAGTGAGCACGATGGATATTGCCGAAATTCTAGCGAAGTCCATGTTCGATCAAACAGAAGAGAAAACAGCATAATTAGGTACAATACGATTTAATTGTCGAAAAAGCGAAAATAGTATAAAAATTATGGAAAGTGTACGCGATCTTAGGTACACTTTCCTTATGGGAAGAAATTGAGCGAGCGTTCAATCGCCAATTTTGTAAGCGTTACCAATTAAGGGAGGAAATCAAATATGCGTAAAACAGTGATTGTTTCGGGAGCCCGTACACCGTTCGGAAAATTCGGGGGAGGTCTAGCACCTCTGACCGCTGCTCAACTTGGCGGAATCGCCATCAAGGCAGCTTTAGAGCGTAGCAACTTCAAACCAGAAGATGTAGGGGAAGTCATTATGGGGACGGTTCTGCAAGGTGGGCAAGGTCAATTACCTTCCCGTCAGGCCTCAAGAGAAGCAGGCATTCCGTGGGACGTCAAAACAGAGACGGTGAACAAAGTGTGTGCTTCAGGAATGAGAAGTGTCACGATGGCTGATCAGTTCATCCGCCTTGGAGATGAAGATGTGATTGTGGCTGGTGGAATGGAAAGCATGAGCAATGCTCCATATTTCATGCCGAAAGCACGCTGGGGTTTACGCATGGGCGATGCCTCTGTCAAAGATATGATGGTGCATGACGGGTTGACGTGTTCCTTTGAACAGGTACATATGGGGAACTATGGAAACCGCACGGCAGAAGAATTCGAATTGACACGAGAAGCACAAGATGAATGGTCCTATAGAAGTCACCAACGAGCGGTGAAAGCAACGGAAGACGGCGTGCTGGCTGAAGAAATCGTACCTGTCGAAGTGCCACAACGAAAAGGCGATCCGGTCGTCGTCGGTCAAGACGAAGCGCCAAGAAAGAGTACGACCATCGAAGCGCTGTCCAAACTTCGCCCCGTCTTCGATCCACAAGGGACGATTACAGCGGGTAACGCACCTGGGGTCAATGATGGTGCAGCCGCAATGTTATTAATGTCTGATGAAAAAGCGGAACAAATCGGTGCAACGCCGCTGGCGACGATTATCGCCCACGACGAAATTGCCGTCGAAGCTCAAGATTTTCCGCAAACGCCGGGGTTGGTCATCAATAAGATTCTTGAAAAAGCCGGGAAGTCCATCGACGAAATCGATTTGTTTGAAGTGAACGAAGCGTTCGCAGCCGTTTCCTTAGCAAGCGGAAAAATTGCTGGTCTCGATCCTGAGAAAGTAAACGTCAATGGAGGAGCCGTTGCTCTCGGTCACCCGATCGGCGCAAGTGGTGCACGTATCCTGTTGACGCTTGCCTATGAATTGAAGCGCCGCGGGGGAGGAGTCGGAATCGCAGCGATCTGTTCTGGCGGCGGTCAAGGTGATGCCGTCATGATCGAAGTACCGAAACAATAGAGAAGGGAGAGGCACACATGACAATACAAAACGTAATGGTGATCGGTGCGGGTCAAATGGGAGCGGGAATCGCTCAAGTATTTGCTCAAGCCGGACTACAAGTGAAACTGAACGATATGAAACAGGAAGCATTAGATAAAGGGCTGTCAGGCATCGAAAAACGCCTCGCCCGTGCTGTAGAAAAAGGGAAAATGACGGATGGTGAGCAAAAGGAAGCTTTTGCCCGACTGTCTGGCACGACAAAGCTCGAAGACGCATCAGACTGTGATCTCGTCATTGAAGCGGTCGTTGAGAGTATGGACGTGAAAGAGAGTGTCTTCAAACGCTTGGATGAGATCACGCCGAAGCATGCCATTCTAGCGACGAACACCTCTTCTTTACCGATTACAGAGATTGCTGCTGTAACGAACCGTCCAGATCAAGTGATTGGCATGCACTTCATGAACCCGGTTCCTGTCATGAAGCTAGTCGAAATCATTCGAGCGATTCAGACGAGTGATGAAACGTATCAGGCAATTGAAGATATGACCAAACGTCTGAACAAATCACCCGTCGAGGTCGAGGACTTTCCTGGATTCGTTTCGAACCGCATTTTGATGCCGATGATCAACGAAGCGATTTATACCGTTTATGAAGGTGTCGCTTCACCAGAGGATGTGGATACGGTGATGAAGCTTGGCATGAACCACCCGATGGGGCCACTGACGTTAGCTGACTTCATTGGCCTTGATACGTGCTTGTACATTATGGAGGTTCTTCACGAAGGATTCGGTGACAGTAAATACCGCCCTTGTCCACTACTGCGTAAATACGTCAAAGCGGGCTGGCTCGGTAAGAAGTCCGGACGTGGATTCTACAGCTACGAATAACAGGTGAAGGGGAGAGCAACGATGCATTTACAACTCACTGAAGAACAAGAAATGATGAAAAAGATGGTCCGTGACTTTGCGGAAAAAGAAGTTGCTCCAGCGGTTGAGCGGATGGAAGCGGAAGATCGCTTTCCTGAAGAGTTGATCCCGAAAATGGGAGAGCTCGGGTTGATGGGAGTTCCGATTCCAGAGAAGTACGGCGGTGCTGAAATGGACTACACCTCCTACATCATTGCCATTCACGAACTTTCCAAGGTCAGTGCAACAGTCGGTGTCATTCTTTCTGTCCACACGTCTGTCGGGACGAATCCGATTTTATATTTCGGAACAGAAGAACAGAAACAAAAATATATCCCTAAACTTGCTTCTGGTGAATACCTTGGTGCTTTTGCCTTGACGGAACCGAGTGCCGGGTCGGATGCCGGAAGCTTGAAAACACGAGCGAAGCGTGATGGCGATCATTATGTATTGAATGGAGAAAAAGTATTCATTACAAATGGCGGTAATGCGGATACATTTATCGTGTTTGCCCGTACAAATCCAGATGAATCAACGGGGAAAGGGCTAAGCGCATTCATTATAGAACGCGATACGCCAGGCTTTTCGGTCGGAAAAGCGGAGAAAAAAATGGGCATGCACGGATCGAGCACGGTGTCCTTGAATTTCGACCAGTGTAAAGTGCCTGTTTCTCAGCGTCTCGGCGAAGAAGGCGAAGGCTATAAAATCGCCCTTGCGAACTTGAATACCGGGCGTATCGGCATTGCCGCTCAATCACTAGGGATTGCGGAAGCTGCTTTAGAACATGCCGTCGCTTATGCAAAAGAGCGCGAACAGTTCGGAAAGCCGATTGCGAACCTGCAAGGCATTTCCTTTAAACTCGCGGACATGGCAACGGCTTTCGAGTCCTCGAAGCTCTTGACGTATAACGCCGCTTCCTTGCACGGTGCAGGAAAACCGTGTGTGAAAGAAGCCTCGATGGCCAAACTATTCGCTTCGAAAACCGCCGTGAATAACGCGATCGAAGCGGTCCAAGTGCACGGCGGATATGGATATACCGAAGATTACGCCGTCGAACGATTTTTCCGAGATGCGAAAGTATGTGAAATCTACGAAGGCACAAGCGAAATCCAACGCGTCGTAATCGGCAACCAATTGATAAGAAACTAGAGGAGGATCACTATGAATTTCACATTAACAGAAGAGCAGCAAATGCTAAGGAAAATGGTCCGCGACTTTGCAAAAAATGAAGTCGAGCCGACAGCGGCAGAGCGTGATGAAGAGGAACGGTTCGACCGCGAGATTTTTGACAAAATGGCGGAGCTCGGTCTGACAGGTATTCCGTGGCCAGAAGAATATAGCGGCATCGGTTCGGACTTCGTAAGTTACGTCATTGCCGTCGAAGAACTTTCGCGCGTGTGTGCATCGACAGGCGTGACGCTGTCCGCTCACATTTCACTGGCTAGCTGGCCGATTTATAAATTCGGTAACGAAGAACAGAAGAAAACATTCTTAGCCCAACTCGCATCAGGTGAGAAACTAGGAGCCTACGCATTATCTGAGCCTGGCGCAGGTAGTGACGTATCGTCCATGAAAACGCAAGCCAAGCTCGATGGCGACCATTATGTGCTGAACGGCAACAAAGTATGGATCACAAACGGTGGAGTGGGCGATCTTTACGTCGTTTTTGCCAAAACAGATCCGGACGCCGGAAACCGTGGCATCAGTGCCTTCATCGTAGAAAAAGGAACACCAGGATTCACATTCGGTAAAAAAGAGAAGAAGCTCGGAATCCGCTCGTCACCAACGACGGAGCTCGTTTTCGAAGATTGTAAAATTCCGAAAGAGAACCTGCTCGGTGAAGAAGGAGAAGGGTTCAAGATTGCGATGATGACCCTTGATGGTGGACGTAACGGAATTGCTGCCCAAGCGGTCGGCATCGCACAAGGTGCACTTGATGAGTCCGTAGCCTACTCGAAAGAACGCGAACAGTTCGGTAAGCCGATTGCCAAGCTGCAAGGTATCTCATTCAAACTGGCTGACATGGCAACAGAAATAGAAGCTAGCAGACTATTGACCTATCAAGCGGCATACTTAGAATCCGAAGGCCTTCCATACTCCAAAGCCTCCGCCATGGCGAAACTATTTGCCGGCGACGCCGCAATGCGCATCACAACAGAAGCCGTCCAAGTTCACGGAGGCTACGGGTACACGAAAGACTACCCAGTCGAACGCTACATGCGTGATGCGAAAATTACGCAAATCTACGAAGGCACCCAAGAAATCCAACGCCTCGTCATCGGCCGCATGGTAACCAAAGACTAAGTTTCTATAAAAATAGGGGGAGGAACGAGAGGGCAGGGAAAATAGCTCGCTTTCCGCGGGGAGTGCTGAGATCTCGTGAAACTTCTCCGGTGCTTTTAAATGCTGGTTTACTAGCCGCAAATAAGTTTCGTCCCTGTACTTTAAAAAAGGTGGTTGGGGAAATGGGGAGACTCCTGTGGGATTTAGCGGGACAGGTGAGACCCCACAGGGAGGAACGACCGAGGAGGCTCACCGCCCGCCCCGCGGAAAGCGACTCATTTCCCCAACCACCTTCCTCTACCTAGTGAAGACGAAACGGTCCACTCGCAAAAGAATACGACATATAGAAAGCTGCAGGTGAAAGAAGATGCATCCACTCGCCGAACGAATCCAAAACCAAGACATGCGCGCCCTCGCCCGCGCCATCACACTGATCGAGAACGACGATGACGATAAATTGGAATTGATGAGCGACATTTTTTCTATCCAAAAACAAGCCCATTATATCGGCATCACCGGCTCACCAGGAGCAGGGAAAAGCTCTCTCATCAATCGCTTGCTCACGTATATCCGGCGTCTGGATCTGACGGTTGCCGTCATCGCCGTCGATCCGACCAGTCCCTTCAGCGGCGGATCGCTGCTTGGGGACCGGACGCGCATGAATCAACACTTCATGGACCCCGGAATTTTCATACGGAGCATGGCGACGAGAGGAAGTCTTGGTGGATTGGCTCGTTCGACGAAAGACGCGATTCGTGTCTGTGATGCATACGGGTATGATGTCGTACTCGTCGAGACAGTCGGTGTCGGGCAATCCGAGCTCGACATCATGAAAGCCGTCGATACGACAGGTCTCGTCCTTACACCGAATAGCGGCGACGTTCTGCAGATTTTCAAAGCCGGGATCATGGAGATTGCCGATTTGTTCATTATCAACAAAGCGGACCTGCCCGGTGTCGGAAAACTGAAAGCGACGTTAGAAGAATACATGATGATTGTTCAACCCAAAGGATGGCAACCCCCGATCATCCCTACTATTTCGACGGAAAATCAAGGAATGCAGGAACTTTGGGAGAAAATGAGCGATCACCAAACCTACTTATATGAAACGAACCAAGGTCGTGCACGACGTGAGCAACAATTGAAGCTTGAAGTGTACGACTTGATCCGTGAAGAGATTTGGCGCGAAGTCAGAACAGAGATCGAGCAGGATCAACGAAAGCAAGAAGCCTTTCACAATCCGGACGCTGACCCCTACCAGTTGGCCCGCTCGTGGTTTCAAAATTGGATGAGAAAAGGGGAATGACGATGGCCAAAAAAGAAGTCCCTTCTTCCATAAAAGATGAAGCACTTGTACTGAAGAGAAGAAATCAGATGATTAAAGGTGCGGTCACGCTTTTTATTGAAAAAGGATTCCATAAAACGACCACTCGTGAGATTGCGAAAGCGTCAGGGTTCAGTATCGGCACACTTTACGAATATATTCGAACGAAAGAGGATGTCCTGTTTCTTGTCTGTGACTCGATTTACAGGCGAGTGAAAGCGCGTATGGAGGCATCGATTGATCCACGTGAAACATCGGTTCAAAGCCTTGTGCATGCGATCCGTTCCTATTTCCAGCTGATGGATGACATGCAGGATGAAGTCCTCGTCATGTATCAAGAGGTCAAGTCGCTCCCGCGAGATGCGCAGGATTATGTATTGCAGAAGGAGCGGGACATGGTCTCGATGCTCGAAGAAGTGATTCGCAACAGCCTGCCACATCAGAAATCCGATTCGGAAGTTACGCTGCTCGCAAACAATATTTTCGTCCAAGGACAAATGTGGGGCTTCAGACGCTGGATATTGCAGCGGTCTTTTACCATCGAAACGTACACCGACTTACAAATTCAATTGCTGCTTGAAGGCTTAGGAGAGTTTCAAGAAGAACGATAATTTAAAGGAGGAGCTTGATTATGGAACAACCGACGGTCTATAAGCCTAAAAACCCCGTCCGTTTTGTCACGTCATCCAGCCTGTTTGATGGTCACGATGCTTCCATCAATATCATGAGACGGATTTTGCAGTCGACAGGTGCCGAAGTGATCCACCTCGGTCACAACCGTTCTGTAGAAGAAGTCGTCAACGCTGCCATTCAGGAAGACGTACAAGGGATCGCGATTTCATCTTATCAGGGCGGACATGTGGAATACTTCAAATACATGGTCGACTTGTTGAAAGAAAAAGGTGCCGATCACATCCGCGTATACGGAGGCGGGGGAGGTGTCATCATCCCTCGTGAAATCAAAGAACTTCATGAATACGGCGTCGCGCGGGTCTTCTCACCTGAAGATGGCCGGACATACGGACTTCAAGGCATGATCAACCAAATGATCGAAGAATGTGATTTTCTTCCGCCGCTTCAAGTGGAAGAAGGCGTAAAACAACTGACGAACGGCGACCACCAAGCCATCGCGCGTTTTATTACGTATGTAGAAAATACACCGAAACAAGAGCGTGAAGCGGTTGCGGCTTTTGAAACGGCTGTTGAGAAGGTTCAGGAAAAAACGATTCCTGTGCTCGGGATAACTGGAACAGGTGGAGCAGGGAAAAGCTCGCTCACCGATGAATTGATTCGCCGGTTCGTCAATGAAATCCCGGACAAGAAAATCGCGATTTTGTCTGTCGATCCGACGAAACGGAAGACGGGTGGCGCGTTACTTGGGGACCGTATTCGCATGAACGCCATCTTCAATCCTCGCGTGTACATGCGCTCGCTAGCTACGAGGGATGCACGTTCCGAACTGTCCACCGCGGTGGAAGAAGCGATCCAAGTAGTCAAGGCGGCCGGTGTCGATTTCATCATTATTGAAACGAGTGGAATCGGGCAAGGGGATGCCGCGATCACGGATATCACCGATTTATCGATGTATGTGATGACCGCTGAATTCGGAGCTCCTTCTCAGCTTGAGAAAATTGACATGATCGACTTCGCTGACTTCATCGTGATCAACAAGTTTGAACAAAAGGGATCAGAAGACGCGTTCAATCAGGTGAAGAAACAATACCAGCGCAGTCATATGCTCTTCCATGAAGACGATGCCAAATTCCCTGTCTTCGGTACCATCGCCAGTCAGTTCAATGATCCTGGCACGAATACGTTATTCGCATCGGTTGTCGATGAGTTGAATGAACGATTCGCTTGGAACAATGAAACATCGTTCGAGCGCGTTGATAAAGTCGAAAAACAGAACGTCATCATCCCGAACGACCGCAAACAATACTTGCGTGACATCTCTTTGGCGGTCCGGGATTACCATCAAGAAACAGAGGACGAAGCGGAAAAAGCCCGTAAGCTGTATCAGTTGAAAGGGACGCTGTCCGCGCTTGAAGATGAGGAAGCGAAAGCGAGTATCGAACGACTCATCGAAGATTACGAAAGGTCGATCGATCGGGATGCCAAAGAAAAGCTCGACGATTGGAACGGCTTGCACGAACGCTATAGTGGCGACACGTATAGCTTCAAAGTCCGGGATAAGGAAATTACGATGGATCTGAATACAGAGAGCCTGGCAGGGATCAAAGTTCCGAAAGTCGCTTTGCCGAGGTATTCTGATTGGGGCGACCGTTTGACGTGGTTATTGAAGGAGAACGTCCCAGGGGCCTTCCCATTCACGGCAGGCGTATTCCCGTTCAAACGTAAAGGGGAAGATCCGAAACGCCAATTTGCCGGTGAAGGAACGCCTGAGCGCACGAACCGTCGTTTCCATTACTTATCAGAAGGGGACGATGCCAAGCGCTTGAGTACGGCTTTTGACTCCGTGACGCTATATGGTGAAGACCCGGATGAGCGCCCGGATATTTACGGTAAAGTCGGAGAAAGCGGCGTGAATATCTGTACTTTGGAAGATATGAAAAAGCTGTATGACGGCTTCGATCTCGTCGACCCGACAACGTCAGTATCGATGACCATCAATGGACCGGCGCCTATTATCCTTGCGATGTTCTTCAATACGGCCATCGACCAGCAGCTCGCCCGCTTCCAAGAGGAGAATGGACGGGAGCCGAATGCAGAAGAAGCGGCGAAGATCAAAGAGGAAACGATTCATGTTGTGCGTGGTACAGTGCAGGCCGATATCCTGAAAGAGGACCAAGGTCAGAACACTTGTATTTTCTCAACAGAATTCGCACTCCGTATGATGGGAGATATCCAGCAGTACTTCATCGACCATGAAGTGCGCAACTATTATTCGGTTTCCATTTCCGGCTATCACATTGCCGAAGCGGGAGCGAACCCGATTACGCAGCTCGCCTTCACGCTTGCAAACGGATTTACGTACGTCGAGTATTACTTGAGCAGAGGTATGGATATCAACAAATTCGCACCGAACCTGTCATTCTTTTTCTCAAACGGTCTCGATCCGGAATACACCGTTCTTGGCCGCGTAGCGAGACGGATTTGGGCGATTGTCATGAAAAATAAGTATGGCGCCAACGAGCGAAGTCAGAAGCTGAAGTACCATATTCAGACGTCCGGCCGTTCCCTGCACGCACAGGAAATCGACTTCAACGATATCCGCACGACGCTGCAGGCCTTGATCGCCATTCAAGATAACTGTAACTCGCTGCACACGAACTCATACGATGAAGCGATTACGACGCCGACTGAAGAATCCGTCCGCCGCGCGATGGCGATTCAGATGATCATCAGCAAAGAATTCGGACTGACGAAAAACGAGAACTCCTTGCAAGGTTCGTATATTATCCGCGAGCTGACAGACCTTGTCGAAGAAGCGGTGTTACAAGAGTTCGAACGCATCAACGATCGTGGTGGCGTGCTCGGTGCGATGGAACGCCAATACCAGCGAGGAAAAATCCAGGAAGAATCACTTTATTATGAAGGCAAAAAACATTCAGGGGAGCTACCGATCGTCGGTGTGAATACTTACTTGAATCCTAATCCACCTTCAGAAGAGGAAATCGATTCGATGGAGCTTGCCCGTGCATCGAAAGAAGAGAAGATGCACCAAATCAATGAGCTTCGCCGCTTCCAAGGTACTCATGAAGACAAGACGACTCAAGCGTTGGATCGTTTGAAACAGGTCGCTGCCAGCGGGGGCAATATTTTTGCGGAATTGATGGAAACCGTAAAAGTGGCAAGTCTCGGTCAAATCACCAACGCCTTGTACCAAGTAGGCGGGCAGTATCGTAGAAATATGTAAGAATAGTGCAGGATTGTAGAATACTCGATTTCGATATGTTTATGTGAGTGACGGGGGGGATGGGGAACGAGTCGCTTTCCGTGGGGCGGGCGCTGAGCCTCCTCGAGCTAAAGCTCTGCTGGGTCTCAGCTGTCCCGCTTAATCCCACAGGGAGCGCCCACGACCGAGGAGGCTCGTCGGTTCCCCCACAGGAAAGCGAGTTATTTCCCAACACACCCTCCACTTACTTTCGAAGAGGACCCAAACATCTTTTGGAGGAGTTTGTCTGGCTAATGAGGCCGTATTTGAAAGAGACAAAAAATCAGCAACGAACACGAACGAATTCAAATGAATAGAGAAAGCGCCTTGCTTCATAGAGAAGCAAGGCGCTTTGAGCTTTCTTAGTGACCGCCGACTTGGTCGTCATCATGAGCTTGATTGATTTCGGTTACATACGGCTTTTTCATACCGTACCATTCATACGTGACATTGTAGGTTTTGTCGGTCTCAAGAAGCATCCATGTGCTCGTATCTTTCACGTGAAGCTTTTTGTCATTCACCATCACGAAATAACCATCATCATTGTGCGTTTTCTCCGTGATTGTTGCCTCTTTAAGGTGTGTGGATTGAATGAGACCATAGTTGGTAACGAGCCAGATCCCGACGATGATGACGGCGATCGTGGTGGCAATCCAGTTAAACGGGTGGGTTTTCATTTCCGCGTCTCTCCTTCGTGTTTACTTACGTACATTCAGTTTATATAAAAAGGGGCGGAACACCAAACAATTCATATCTCTATCCTTACTTTGGCAATAACGTATACATTCTATTCTTTTAGGGTATTGATTTTGGTATATGAATCGATTTGATTTTTGATAGAGCAAATCATATAATGGATGGTATGATTAAATGTGATTCGTATGTCTATGACGTCATATTTTCTATCTTGCGTATACAAAGGAGTGCTGGATCGTGAGCTTAAAACAACTAAGCAAAGAGCAAATTGAAGAGATTTCAATGATTGAACTTGCAACGATCATTTTGGAAGATGAAAGAGAAGCGATTGATTTCAATGAAATCTTCAAGCGTATTGCTTCTGTAAAAGGTTTTACTGCCAAGCAGAAGGAAGAATACATCTCACAGTTCTATACAGATATGAACATTGACGGTCGTTTCATGACGATCGGAACAAACCGTTGGGGTCTCCGCAGCTGGTACCCTGTCGAGCAACTGGAAGAGGAAATCGCGAACCTTCCACAAAAACGTAAAAAGAAGAAAAAAAAGAAGAAACCATCCAAGCTGCTTGAAGATGAGCTGGGTGTATCAGACTACGATGCAACAGACGACGATGATTTGGAAGATGACGTCGATCTGACTGACGAAGATCTTGATTTGGATGACGATGATGATTTCGAAGGTGACTACGAAGATGACGATTTGGACGAAGAGGAAGAAGAAATGGTCGAAGATGATATCAGCTTCATCGGAGACGATGACGAGGACGACGACAAGTAAAATCGTGGTTGACTTTCAAAAGCCAAATCAGTACAATCTTATTTGGGCTCTTTAATTTCTGAACGAAATCCGAACGCTCCCCTGACCAGGGGAGCGTTTTTTGTTTTTTGTATCGGAATGACGGACGTAAAACAGGAGAAAAGGATGGAAAAATTCATCATTCCCTGTCGAATGGACAGGTTATAGATAGACCCCGACCAAGAACGTTAACCAATGTTTTTACTATAAAGAAAAGTAGAGAAAGAGGGATTACTGTGACAACAAAGTATATTTTTGTAACAGGTGGCGTCGTTTCATCTTTGGGTAAAGGAATAACGGCCGCTTCCTTAGGTCGACTATTGAAAAACCGCGGATTGAAAGTGACGATTCAAAAGTTCGATCCGTACATCAACGTGGACCCGGGTACGATGAGCCCGTATCAACACGGAGAAGTATTCGTAACTGAAGACGGAGCGGAAACAGACCTTGACCTTGGTCACTACGAGCGTTTCATTGATATCAACTTGAACAAATTCAGCAACGTGACGACGGGTAAAGTCTACTCCAACGTCATTAAAAAAGAACGCCGTGGCGATTATTTAGGCGGAACGGTTCAAGTCATTCCTCACATTACGAATGAAATCAAAGAGCGCGTTTTCCGTGCCGGCCACGAAACGAATGCGGATGTCGTCATTACAGAAATCGGTGGAACGGTCGGGGATATTGAATCTCTTCCATTCCTAGAAGCGATTCGCCAAATCAAGAGCGATATCGGTCGCGAACACGTCATGTACTTGCACTGCACGCTCGTTCCTTATTTGAAAGCGGCAGGCGAAATGAAAACGAAGCCGACACAGCACAGCGTAAAAGAATTGCGTTCATTAGGTATTCAACCGGATGCGATTGTTCTTCGAACGGAAAGCCCGGTTTCTGAAGATATGAAAGAGAAAATTGCTTTGTTCGGTGACATTAAAAAGGAATCCGTTATTGAAGCACGTGATGCAGAGACATTGTACAATGTTCCGATCACCTTGCAGGCTCAAAACCTTGACCAGATTACATGTGACCACTTCGGTCTAGACTGTCCACCAGCGGATATGACCGAGTGGAACAAGTTAATCGATCAAGTGAAGAACTTGGAAGAGAAAAGAACGATTGCCTTAGTCGGTAAATATGTCGAGCTTCCAGATGCTTATATTTCCGTCGTCGAAGCTTTGAAGCACGCCGGATACGACTACAACGCAGACATCGATGTAAAATGGGTGAACTCGGAAGAGCTTGAGTCCACAAACGTTCAAGAATACTTGAAGGACGTAGACGGAATCCTTGTACCTGGAGGTTTTGGAGATCGTGGAATCGAAGGGAAAATCGAAGCGATCCGTTATGCACGTGAAAACAAAGTGCCATTCCTCGGCATCTGCTTAGGTATGCAGCTCGCAACCGTCGAATTCGCTCGTAACGTCTTAGGGCTGGAAGGTGCTCATTCTGCAGAAATCAACCCTGCGACACCACACCCGATCATCGACCTTTTACCAGAACAAAAAGAAGTATCAGACCTTGGCGGAACGCTTCGTCTCGGCATCTATCCTTCTCGTTTGAAAGCTGGCACAAAAGCGATGGAAGCGTATGGAGAAGAAGTGGTTTATGAACGTCACCGTCACCGCTTCGAATTCAACAACCATTACCGCGAACAAATGGAAGCGGCAGGCTTCACGTTCTCTGGTACAAGCCCAGACGGACGCCTGGTCGAGATCGTCGAAGTCGAAAATCATCCATGGTTCGTTGCGAGTCAGTTCCACCCGGAATTCAAGTCTCGCCCAACGCGTTCACAAGAGTTGTTCCACGGTTTCATCGGTGCGACTATGAACGAAAAATAATAATTTATGTGAAAAGGCTAAGACTTTGTGTCTTAGTCTTTTTTTGTGTTTGGATAAGGGGGTGGGTGCTCGCAAAAAGGTTTGGGCGCTTATCGGACATCTGCCCGTCCGATTCGGACAAAGGCTGCATTAATCCGGACACCTTCACCTCGATTTCGGACAAGAATCATGGTGAATCGGACATTTGGCCATAATTCGGACAAGCGCTCTGTGATTTCGTACACCTGCGCACGTAATTCAGACAATTGCCCCGCACCCTCCATCCACCTAGCCTGAATTCGGACACCTTCGACTATATTTCAGACAATTTCCCCAAAATTTCGGACACCTCGACCCACTCAACCCCGACCCAGCCATCAAAATAAGCAGTAAATCCCAAAAATCCCAAAACAGAACATACATACGGCAGGAGATAAGAAGTTTTCATCGAAAGTAATTCATAGAGTGTATTTGACATAGAGGAATTCAATCACAAATAGAGACTAGCTCAATTTTTACTAGGAAGGAGGAAAGATATGGCGAATCAAATACTTATTGTCGACGACCAGAGTGGAATCCGCCTACTGTTAGAAGAAATTTTGAAAAGTGATGGATATCAAACTCTATCGGCAAAAACCGGGAAACAAGCCTGCGACTTAGCAGAGACGAACGAGATCGACCTCATGATCATGGATTACAATCTTCCTGTCATGCACGGAAGAGAAGTTTTAGAAAAAATGAGGGAAAGAGGGTGTAAACACCCTGTCATCGTGATTACAGGTGAGGCGAAAGAAACGGTGGAGAAAGACATCGACCATCCTTTCGTCCGTGCCGTGATCACTAAGCCCTTCGACATCCATAAATTGAAAGAATTGGTTGCTGGAGAGCTTATGAAGAGCCTGTGAGAACCTTTTTTTAAATGAAAGCGCTATATACTTGTGCTGTTGTTGCACCAAGGGAAGGGTATTGGTATTCTAATACTGTAGCTAAACTTACATGGTGTACTTTTCTGTGAAAAGCACTTGTAACAAATAGACGTTATTCATTTAAAGGAGGATCTTTCATGCCGTTAGTATCTATGAAAGAAATGCTAGAAACTGCTAAAGAGAACCGTTACGGTGTCGGGCAGTTCAACTTAAATAATCTTGAGTACGCTCAAGCGATTCTTCAGGCTGCTGAAGAAGAGAAGTCTCCAGTCATCCTTGGTGTATCCGAAGGTGCTGCACGTTACATGGGTGGATTTAACGTAGTCGTAGACATGGTTAAAGCCCTAATGACTTCTTATGGTACAACTGTACCTGTAGCGATTCACTTGGACCACGGTTCAAGCTTCGAAAAATGTGCGGAAGCAATCCACGCTGGATTCACTTCTGTTATGATCGACGCTTCTCACGATCCACTAGAAGAGAACATTGCCGTTACGAGAAAAGTTGTTGAATTGGCTCACATCCACGGAGTTTCTGTTGAAGCAGAACTTGGCCGTGTAGGTGGACAAGAAGACGACATCATCGTAGACGATGCAGAAGCTGCATACGCGATCCCTTCTGAGTGTAAGCAACTTGTTGACGAAACAAACGTTGACGTATTTGCACCAGCTCTAGGTTCTGTACACGGTCCTTACAAAGGTGAACCGAACCTTGGATTCGACCGTATGGAAGAGATCATGGGTCTTGTAGACAAGCCGCTTGTTCTTCACGGTGGTACAGGAATCCCTACAGCTGATATCAAGAAAGCCATTTCTTTCGGTACAGCGAAAATCAACGTAAACACGGAAAACCAGATCGCTCAAGGTAAAGCGGTACGTGAAGTTCTTGCTGAACAGCCTGAACAATACGATCCTCGTAAATATCTTGGACCTGGTCGTGAAGCAATCAAACAAACCGTTATCGGCAAAATGCGCGAATTCGGTTCTTCTCAACAAGCATAAAGTGTTTCAAGGAAGCCGTTACCCAGTAGCGGTTTCCTTTTGAATGTTTATGAAAACGCCATCATTTGATTTTTTTCATGGAAAACCTACATTATTAGACAGAGGTGTTAACGATGAAATTTTTTATTGATACGGCCAATATTGAAGATATTCGTGAAGCGAACGCGTTAGGGGTATTATCTGGCGTTACGACGAACCCGAGTCTTGTTGCGAAAGAAGGCGTTTCTTTCCACGATCGTCTGAAAGAAATCACAGCTGAAGTCGACGGTTCGGTCAGTGCTGAAGTGGTGGCAGAAGACGCTGAGGGCATGATTGAAGAAGGAAAAGAGTTAGCGGCCATCGCTCCTCATATTACGGTGAAAGTCCCGATGACCTTAGAAGGGATGAAAGCCGTGAAGGCGTTCAGCGATTTGAATATCAAAACGAACGTCACGCTGATCTTCTCCGCGAACCAGGCCTTGCTTGCAGCGCGTGCTGGAGCGACCTATGTTTCCCCGTTCCTTGGACGCTTGGATGATATCGGCCATAACGGAGTCGAGTTGATCGCCCAAATCGCAGAAATCTTCGATCGACATGCAATCGATACAGAAATCATCGCAGCATCGATCCGCCATCCGATCCATGTTACAGAAGCAGCCATCAATGGCGCTCACATCGCAACCGTACCGTTTAAGATCTTTCAGCAAATCGTCAAACACCCTTTGACGGACCAAGGGATTGAAAAATTCCTCGATGACTGGAATAATCAAAAATAAGTAGAGTGTAATGGAAAAAATTGCACATACTAGGCGTATCATCTTTACCTAAAAGCGAGGAGTATTTCATGCATAAATTATTAGTGGAAGGTGGAACTCGCTTACGCGGACAAGTTCGTGTAAGTGGTGCCAAGAACAGTGCCGTTGCTTTGTTGCCAGCAGCTATTTTAGCTGAGTCCCCCGTCACGATCGAAGGTCTTCCGGACATTTCTGATGTCGGTATCTTGTCCGATTTGCTCGAAGAAATCGGAGGTCAGGTCAAGAAAGATGGCAGAACGATCCACATCGATCCTTCGAATATGGTGTCGATGCCATTGCCGAACGGAAAAGTGAAAAAGCTTCGAGCCTCCTATTATTTCATGGGAGCGATGCTTGGTCGTTTCAATAAGGCGGTCATCGGGTTACCTGGAGGTTGTCATTTAGGTCCTCGTCCGATCGATCAGCACATCAAAGGCTTTGAAGCCCTGGGTGCGGAAGTGACGAATGAACAAGGGGCTATTTATTTACGTGCTAAAGAACTACGTGGCGCCCGCATTTATTTGGATGTCGTCAGTGTTGGGGCGACGATCAATATTATGCTCGCAGCCGTCCGTGCCAAAGGGAAAACCGTGATTGAAAACGCGGCGAAAGAACCGGAAATCATTGATGTTGCTACCTTACTGACAAGTATGGGAGCCAAAATCAAGGGAGCCGGAACCGACGTCATCCGAATTGAAGGTGTCGATCAGTTGAACGGGTGTCTACATACGATTATTCCAGATCGTATTGAGGCTGGCACATACACCATCATGGCGGCAGCCCAGGGGGATGAAATGATCATTGATAATGTCATTCCTCAACACTTAGAATCGCTTTTGGCGAAACTGCGTGAGATGGGTGTCACGATTGAAGAGAACGATGAGCAGTTGTATGTCAGACCGGGCAAAAATTTGAAGAGTGTCGATATCAAAACACTCGTCTATCCTGGTTTTCCGACAGACTTGCAGCAGCCATTCACTTCGCTGCTTACTCAAGCAGAAGGAACAGGTGTCGTATCCGATACGATTTATCAAGCTCGCTTCAAGCATGTCGATGAGCTCCGTCGCATGAATGCTTCGATTAAAGTCGAAGGCGGTTCAGCGATCGTCTCTGGTCAATCCAACCTGCAAGGCGCTAAAGTGAAAGCCACTGACTTGCGCGCGGGAGCGGCCCTTGTCATTGCAGGTCTGATGGCAGATGGGGTGACCGAAATTACAGGTGTCGATCATATAGAACGCGGGTATGAGAATATTACCAACAAATTGATCGAACTTGGCGCTAAAGTCTGGTATGAGGAAATGTCCGAAGAAGAAGTGGAACAGTTCCAAAACAGCTGACGTCTTCTAGTCTTATGGAAAAACGAATGATGTCATGAAACCGTAATGTTTTGTCTATGATAGGGAGGAAAGCCGGGTAACTCCGGCTTTCTTCTATATGATTCTCCGCCCCCAATTGTCTGCAAATGGCTTTTTATTAAATTATGATTGAAACCCGGTGGGGACAGGAGTACAATAAAGGTTGTTTGATAGACATAGAAGAAAGTATTCCTTAAATCCTCGTAAGCTTCAAACATATAACTTCTATTACTTCTCCCATTTCTTCTATTGCACACGAGAAGTCATTAAACACTTTCACAATAACAAGCTTACAACGAAATATGGCCTGATTCAGGCTGAACAGAAATTTTATAAAAGTGGTGATTTTGTGGCAGATTTAACGATCTCCAATCTTGAGACAATGACTTTGAAGGGTCTCTATGAAAAAGCGAAACAATTCAAAGTCTCTTATTATGCAAAACTAACAAAACGAGAATTGATTTTTGCCATTCTGAAAGCGCAAGCGGAAAAGGACGGCTTTTTATTCATGGATGGAATTCTAGAAATCATTCCGTCTGAAGGATTCGGATTCTTACGTCCGATCAACTATTCTCCGAGTGCGGAAGACATTTACATTTCTGCATCCCAAATCCGCCGGTTCGATCTGAGAAATGGCGACAAGGTTTCCGGTAAAGTCCGCCCGCCGAAGGAAAACGAACGTTACTACGGCTTGCTGCACGTGGACGCCGTCAATGGTGAAGATCCGGATTCGGCAAAAGAGCGCGTGCACTTCCCGGCATTGACGCCGTTGTATCCAGACCGTCAGATGAAGCTTGAAACAGAACCGAAAAAGCTATCTACACGAATTATGGACGTCATGTCTCCGGTCGGGTATGGTCAGCGTGGTCTGATCGTAGCACCTCCAAAAGCGGGTAAAACGATGCTGCTTAAGCAAATCGCAAACAGCATTTCAACGAATCACCCGGATTCGAAGCTCATTATCTTACTTGTTGATGAGCGTCCGGAAGAAGTGACGGACATCGAACGCTCGGTAGCCCCGGATGTGGATGTCGTCAGCTCGACGTTTGACGAAGTACCGGAAAATCATATCAAAGTGTCTGAACTTGTTTTAGAACGCGCGATGCGTCTAGTCGAACACAAGCGCGATGTCATCGTATTGATGGATAGCATCACTCGTTTGGCAAGAGCGTACAACCTCGTCATCCCACCGAGCGGTCGTACATTATCCGGAGGAATCGACCCAGCCGCTTTCCACCGCCCGAAACGATTCTTCGGTGCTGCACGTAACATTGAAGAAGGCGGAAGCTTGACCATTCTTGCAACAGCCCTTGTCGATACAGGGTCACGCATGGATGACGTCATTTATGAGGAATTCAAAGGGACTGGAAATATGGAGCTGCATCTGGATCGCAATTTGGCCGAGCGCCGGATCTTCCCAGCTATCGATGTTTTACGTTCTGGTACGAGAAAAGAAGAGTTACTCATGCCGAAACCTTATCTCGACAAAGTGTGGGCCATCCGTAAAACGATGTCCGATGCCCCAGACTTCGCTGATCGCTTCCTGCGTCGTATAAGAGGCTCCAAAAATAATGAAGAGTTTTTCGATATGATGGATAAAGATATGCAGAACAAGAAGCCGCAGAAGGCACCAGCTCGTCGCTCATAAAATATGAAGGGAGAAAGATTATTTCATCCAGTTATGTTGCAATGGATAACTCGGACTGTTATAATCTTTCTATGTGAGTTTCAGTAAAAGGTGTTTATTTTAAACCTTCGACGGCTCTTACAATAACTCTGTTTCTAAAGGATTCAGGGCAAAAAGGAGTGGAAGAACATGAAATCAGGAATTCATCCAGAATACCGTAACGTTGTATTTCTTGACACTAGTTCTAATTTCAAGTTTCTAACAGGTTCTACTAAGTACTCTGAGGAAACGATCGAATGGGAAGATGGAAACACGTATCCATTGATCCGCGTAGAAATTAGTTCTGAGTCACACCCGTTCTACACTGGTAAGCAGAAAGCTGACAAAGCTGGCGGCCGTGTTGATCGATTCAAGAAAAAATATAACCTTTCATAATAATCAGAGACCATCTTTTGATGGAAACTGTTTCATTTTGAACAAAAACAGGCAAATTGTCTTTATGGTTTGCCTGTTTTTTTGTCAAAAAATAGGGAATAATAACAGTGACACATATAAAACCACATGATTGAAGCTATGATGTGGCATCCCCTGCGACTTTGTAGTTTTGGTAAATGTGGACAGCAATAGAGAAATGGTGAATAGAAGGAGGGCTGTCCTTGGTGATCCATGAGCGATTGATCATTCGTTCCGAAATCATCGGGAGGGCTCTTTTTTGCTGATAGCGGTTAGCGAGAAGGGAGCGACAGTGGACGTGTATGTAATGAAGCAGAGCGGTTGGGTAGAAGTCATTTGTGGAAGTATGTTCAGCGGAAAGTCGGAGGAATTGATTCGTAGGGTTCGTCGTGCTACATTCGGGAATTTGACGGTCCGTGTGTACAAGCCGGCCATCGATAATCGTTATAAAGATGATGCGATTGTCTCTCATAACGGAACATCCGTGTGGGCGCGCCCGGTGAAAGCATCGCTGGATATTCTTCAAGAAGTCGATGATGAAGTCGATATTGTCGGAATTGATGAAGTGCAGTTTTTTGATGAACACATCGTTGAAGTCGTAGAATGTTTAGCTGATCGCGGCATTCGTGTAGTCGTCGCCGGGTTAGATACAGATTTCCGTGGTGAGCCGTTCGGCAAAATGCCTGCGTTGATGGCTCTGAGTGAGAACGTAACGAAGCTGAATGCGATTTGTCCGGTGTGTGGCTCACCTGCCAGCCGAACACAGCGTCTCATCAATGATGAGCCTGCTTCTTACGACGACCCGATCATCCTAGTCGGGGCATCCGAATCTTACGAGCCGAGATGTCGTCACCATCACAAAGTTCCAAACAAGCCCAGGCAACAGCAAGTGAAAGCAGCCTACGCTGAAAAACAATAACAACAAACGGTAGCTCTCATCAGGGCTACCGTTTTTTATGAAAATGAAAAATGATTTCAAGGCTTATTTGAGGGGGAGGAGAGATGGGGAACGAGTCGCTTTCCGTGGGCGGGCGCTGAGCCTCCTCAGGCTTCGTCTTGTGGGGTCTCAGCTGTCCCTTTTAATCCCACAGGAGTCTCCCCGTTCCCCAATGCGCTCGATCATCTATTCAATGTGCTACCTAAAGTTTATGCTAAAGGTATAAAAGGAAAGCTGATTCTTAGACACTTGTCTCATGCACCCTTTGTGAATGAGTGAATCTCAGGAACAAATAAGAAAGGTGGAAACAGCGATGTCTCACCCTTGCTCACAAACCCTTAAAAAGAGAACCGACTTACTTAAAGAGTGCTCCGATGCCTATCTCTATGCCGTTGAAGTCGTTACGAAAAACAGCGTAATGGCAGAGGATCTGTGCCAATCATGCGCCGAAGTCTGCTACAATTGTGCAGACGAATGCTCGTCTTTGGACGACGACTTGCTCGGTGAAGACTTATATAACATGTGCATGAAATACGCACGTCTTTGCGAAGAAATCATGGCGTACCATAGTACACAGCAACCAAAACAACTGAAAGAAACCATCTAAACCATTTACTTATCCACAATCCACTAAATCCTCAATCCCGTCTGATTACAGGCGGGATCGCTTTGTTTTGTCGACATACATAAACACCTTTCTCTCGGAAACACTAACGAAAAAGAGAAGAGGTGAATACGATGAAACAACGAAGCACCATCACCATCACGGTTCTCCTCGTTATGCTACTATCTGGTTGTGGATTACAGATGGAGAAATATCAAGGAGAAACGAGTCGTGATGACATAGAAAACATGGGAATGAACGATAAGGTGACCAATGAAACTCAGAATCCCCGTTTAATGAGTGAGCCAGGCGATACGTGGGGATTGAAACAAGACCGAAAGCTCATCAAAGAGGCCGTCAACCAAATTCCGGGCGCAGAAACGAAGCGGGTCATTTTGGAAGCGAATCGTGTATGGGTATCTGTAAAAGTGGATGGAGCCGATGATTTATCAAAAGAAGAGATGGATGATTGGAAAGAGGAAGTGAAACAGGTGGTATTCAGGGCCGTTCCGCGTTACGATGTAAGTGTCAAGGTGAGTTAACCATACCAGGTGCCGGTCTTATACAGACAGGTACCTGGTATCCTCTTTTTTCCTGGACATTGCCGCTTTTGCCTCGACATTCAAGCCTGCGGTTGTATCCATGCCTGCTCTATAATATAATTAGAATGTTATGGAGAAAGAGGTGCATACCATTGATCGAACGGTTACAAACATTAGAAGATCGATATGAGAAACTGAATGAATTATTGAGTGATCCTGAGGTCATTTCTGATACAAATAAACTTCGAGAATATTCAAAAGAACAATCTGGCCTTCAAGAGACTGTGGCTGCTTACCGCGAGTACAAAGAAGTCACAGAACAGCTCAGTGATGCCAAGGCCATGCTTGAGGATAAACTTGATGATGATATGGCAGAAATGGTGAAGGAAGAGATCAACGAGCTTTCGGAGCAGAAACATGAATTAGAAGAACGCCTGAAAATTCTGATGCTGCCGAAAGATCCGAACGATGATAAGAACGTCATCATGGAAGTCCGCGGTGCAGCGGGTGGCGATGAAGCCGCTCTATTCGCAGGAGACCTTTACCGTATGTACGCCCGTTATGCAGAGATGCAAGGGTGGAAGACTGAAGTCATTGAAGCGAATACCAATGACGTCGGCGGTTATAAAGAAATCATCTTTATGGTGAGCGGTGAACGTGCCTACTCCAAGCTCAAGTTTGAGAATGGGGCTCACCGTGTGCAGCGTGTGCCAGAAACAGAATCTGGCGGTCGTATCCATACATCAACAGCGACGGTTGTCGTTATGCCTGAAGCGGAAGAAGTAGAGGTCGAAGTACACGACAATGACATTCGTGTCGATACCTTCGCTTCCAGTGGACCGGGTGGTCAAAGTGTAAACACGACGATGTCTGCCGTCCGTTTGACTCACGAACCGACTGGAATCGTTGTTTCCTGTCAGGATGAGAAATCTCAAATCAAGAACAAAGAAAAAGCGATGAAAGTCCTTCGTGCCCGTATTTATGATAAGTTCCAGCGCGAAGCGCAAGCTGAACTTGATGAAAGCCGTAAATCCGCGGTGGGTACAGGTGACCGTTCCGAGCGTATCCGTACGTACAATTTCCCGCAAACACGTGTCACGGATCACCGTATCGGGTTGACGATTCAGAAGCTGGACCAAATTCTTCAAGGGAACATGAACGAAATAGTCGATGCCCTTCTCATCGAAGAGCAAACGAAGAAATTGGAGCAAATCGGTGGATAATACGTTTACGACTGTGGAGGAAGCCCGTCAGAGGGCTTCCGTTTTTTTGCGGGAAAACAATCGTGAACCACGTGTCGCCGACCTTTTGTTAGAACATTACTTGAACCTTTCATTTGCTCAACTTTTGGCGAGAGCACGTGATCCATTCCCTGAAGAAGTGCGCGCAGAGTTTGTGACAAGCGTCCAAGAGCACGCTACTACAGGCCGCCCCGTTCAGCACATCATCGGCTATGCCCCTTTTTATGGACGTGATTTCAAAGTCAGTGGAGATGTCCTCATCCCGAGGCCGGAAACAGAAGAGCTTGTCGTAGGCGTTGTCGATTGGATGAAAAAACAGAAATTGGAGCATCCGTCCGTTGTGGACCTCGGAACAGGTAGTGGGGTCATTGCCATTACAACCGCTCTCGAGTATCCACAATCGCAGGTGACGGCAACAGATTTATCGGCAGACGCACTGGCTATGGCTCGGCACAATGCTGAAATCCATGAAGTCGACGTTCACTTTGCCCAAGGTGATTTTCTAGAACCGGTAGCAGGCCGACCGTTCGACGTCCTCATTTCGAATCCCCCTTATATCGATTGGGACGAAAAGGAGGCGATGGATGATACAGTCACAGACTTTGATCCTGAGCTTGCCCTGTTTGCTCAAAATCATGGATTGGCTGCCTATCAAACGATCATCAAACAAGTGAAACAAGAAGAACATCCCCCCGGTCTCATCGCGTTTGAAATCGGACACGAACAAGGCGAGCAAGTAAAAAGGCTGTTGGATAGCGAACTTCCCCTGTATATAGTTGAAATTAGAAAAGATTTGAACGGAAAAGACCGGATGGTTTTTGCAACTTTAAGAGATTAATAGGTTTATCATTGTTATTTCCTGCCCATACTAGCGACTAGAAGCAGATGGGGAGGAAATACCGATGAAAAACAGCGTGCTCTTATTATTATCTATTATCATTATTCTTACGGTTTTACCTTGGGGTAAGCAAACAGAGGCGGAACGTGAATATCAAGTCATTCCTGATGAAGCCATCCGATTAAGGATTTTAGCGGATAGCAATGCTGAGAAAGATCAAGAGATCAAACGTCTTGTCCGTGATCGTGTAAATGAAGAGATTACCGTATGGGTCGAGGACCTCACGTCTATTGAAGCGGCTCGACAATTGATTCAACAGCGGATTCCAAACATTCAGAAAATTGTTGGTGATACATTGGCTGAGCAAGGGATAGAAGATGATTATTCAGCGGATTATGACTCGAACGTTTCGTTTCCTACGAAGTTGTATGGATCCTATATCTACCCAGCAGGCGATTATGAAGCGATTTTGATTACCATCGGGGAAGGAAAAGGCGATAACTGGTGGTGCGTACTATTTCCGCCTCTTTGCTTCCTGGACTTTTCGAATGGAACGAGTGTAGCGGAAGAGCCTGTTGAAGAAGAGCAGGAAGAAGAGGAAGACGTGCAATTTTTCGTTCTTACATTATGGGAAAAGCTCTTTTCCTAGCATATTGTCCACATCCGATCTCATAGATTAACAGAGAAGGGATGTGGATATTGTATGTATATCGAAAAAGTCGAAGAAGAGCTCTATCATTTGAAAAGAGAGTCTGATGTAATCGGAAACTTTCGCTTGCTGAAATCTGGAGACGGAGCTAGGAAAATTGAAAAGCTTCACGTGTCTGAACAAGTATCTGCAGGCCAAGTGCTCGCCATTTTCGAACTGATCCAAGCCTACGCGAAAGAAGAGAACATTACGAACTTGTATGTGGAAAGCCACTCAGATTCCCTCGACTTTCTTCTACAACATCAACAGTTTGTACTCGAAGATGTCGAAAACCGTTTGTGGAAATATCAAGTTGTCCACGTTTGAATGTGCATAAGTGGTTAATTTATGCACAAATTGTTCATTGTCTGTGGATTAAGTGTGAATAGTGTTAGTAGAGTTAGGAAAATTACTAACGGATTCTTTGGATATGTGGGTATGTCTGTGGATAACTTGAGGACATCTTGTGAATAACGTCGAAATTTGCCAAAACATGTAGATTGGATATAATGGGACTAATTACATTTCGTCGAATGGTGTATGAACAATGATCATGAGTAGGAAAAGGAGTATCAATGATGAGTATGCAAACAAGAATGTGGAAACCGGCTGAACCAGACAATCCAAATGATCCTCATGTCAGGGAGGCGGCGAATCTATTAAACCATCAAGAAGTCGTCGCTTTTCCGACAGAAACGGTGTATGGACTCGGAGCAGATGCAACCGACGAGGTCGCCGTCCAACGAATTTTCGAAGCCAAAGGACGCCCGGCGGATAATCCGTTGATTGTCCACGTGGCCACGAAGGAACAAGTGGACAGGCTGGTCTCTCATATCCCTGATGTTGCTCATCTTTTAATGGATACTTTCTGGCCGGGCCCTCTCACCTTGATCCTCGAAAGTAACGGGGAAGCAGCTAAAAATGTAACAGCTGGATTGACTACGATCGGTATTCGAATGCCGGATCACCCCCTGGCGCTTTCCTTATTGAAAGCGACGGAGAAACCGCTCGCCGCTCCGAGTGCGAATCGCTCCGGTCGTCCGAGCCCGACACAGGCGTTACACGTGAAGCAAGACTTGGACGGACGAGTGGCTGGCATTTTAGACGGGGGAACGACAGGCGTCGGACTCGAATCGACGGTGCTCGATTGTACATCTAACGTCCCGGTCATTCTAAGGCCCGGTGGGATTACAAAAGAGCAATTGGAAACTGTACTTCCTCATGTAGCGGTCGACCCTGCACTTGCTGATGAGAATAACAAACCGAAGTCACCAGGGATGAAATACACGCATTATGCTCCCGAAGCCCCGCTGTACCTCATAGAAGGAACGGATGAATTTTTCCTTGAACAGGTGGAACGTTTGAAGGAAGAGGGACATCGCATTGGTGTCATCGCGAGCAGAGAACTGGCCGAACAACTCTCCCATGAGCGCATCATCACTTGTGGTTCCCGCTTGAACATGGCAGAGGTCGCGGGTCAGCTATACCATGCATTAAGAGAATTCAAAAAGTCGGAAGTGGATATCATTGTAACCGAAGTCTTTGATGAATCGGGAGTCGGGGCTGCTGTTATGAACCGGTTACAGAAAGCAGCGGTCAACGTCATCCAACCGTCCTAGCATACAAGCCTTCTTGCCTGCATATCTTGATAGAGGTATTGCAGGGAGGGGGCTTCTTTCATTGGAGCAGGTAACATCTTTAGTTTTATTATCGATTGCTTTGGGGTTGGATGCGTTCTCCGTGTCGCTCGGCATGGGGATGCAGTCGGTTCGGTTGAAGCATGCGTTCATCGCCGGAATCGTTGTGGGCATCGCCCATATCGTGATGCCGGGCCTCGGGATGCTACTCGGTCAATGGATGTCATCCGGCGTGAGTCAGTGGGCGACGGTCGCCGGGGGAGCCATGTTATTCGGACTCGGAAGTTACACCGTATTCGCTTCATTGACGGAAAAGCATTCAGCGGCCTATACATTAGCGGGAGCCGGTTTATGGTTATTTGCGTTAAGCGTAAGCATTGATAGTTTCCCAGTTGGATTCAGCTTAGGTCTTCGTGATGCGGAAGTATGGGTTTCCGTCCTTTCATTCGGGTTATTCAGTATGGCGTTGACATGGGCTGGTTTTGTCCTTGGCAGGAGAGCGGGAGCACTTCTTGGCACATACAGTGAACTACTCGGAGGCAGCATCTTGTGCGCCCTTGGTTTGAACGCCATATTTTAAAGGACAACTCCATTCAGTTGAGACTGTACGTATGATATGATGAAAAAAACGGACTATTGTAAGGAGTAGGAATGTCATGAATATACTATTTGTTTGTACAGGGAACACGTGTCGCAGTCCAATGGCTGAGGCAATCATGAAAGCGAAATGGCCGAAAGAAAGTGTAAAATCAGCAGGTGTCTTTGCAGGAAGAGGAGAACCGATGGCAAGCAATTCCGAAGTGGTACTACGGGAGAAGAACCTGACATTGGATCATGAAACGTCTCAGATTACAGAAGAAATGCTTGAGTGGGCTGATCTTGTGCTGACGATGACCGATCGTCATAAACAGACGCTGACTCTTCAATATCCGAACTACGAAAGCAAATACTATACATTGAAAGAATACGTTCTAGTCGATGATCTGAAGTGGCAGGAATTGAAAGAATCTTACTCAACGTTTGAGGAGAAACGGTCACATATATTGCGCGAAGGCATGGACAAGTTGAGTAGCCGTCAAATGGAAGAGAAGCTGAACCGAGAGTTAGAAGAAGATATGCGCAAGATCGAAGAAATGGAACGTAGTTTTCCAGATATCAATATCAGTGACCCTTTTGGCGGAAATGTGAACATTTACCGTGAAACACGTGATGAATTGGAAAAACACATTGAACTTCTAGTAAGAAAGTTAGAAAATAAAGATAACTAACTAGTTCTTCAGGAGGGGTTCCATTGTCCAAGCAGTACAAGTTCAGCCTTCGTTTAAAGTTAGTCTTGTTCATTACAGGGCTAGCGATCGTTACATATTCCTTCACCGCTCTATTCATCTATGGTTTGCATGATGCGGTCCAATCATTCTGGGCCATTTCGGAACAGACCTTTACCATCATCACTCTACTTCTCGGGATCTTCTGGTCAGGGGTCCTGGGCTTTTTCATGTCCGGATTTATCACCCGCCCTTTGAATCGATTGGAAAAAGTAGCTTCACTTGCGGCGGATGGAAACTTGACGGAACGTGTATCTGTTCCGAAATCAGATGATGAAATCCGCTCATTGTCGCTCGCCTTCAATTCGATGATCGATCATTTGAGCCATGTAATTGAAAACATCGACCGCCATTTTGAAGGCACCAACCAATCTGTCATCCATTTAAAGACGGCGGCCGATCAAGCGACAGAACAGGCGCGTATGATCAGTCTCACCACACAAGAGATTTCGAAAGGAGCGGAAATGTCCGCTTCATCCGTTCAACAAAATGCGGAATCTGTTGAGGAAGCGACCGCTCTTGCCGATCAAGTGCAGCAAAAAGCGCAGCAGTCTAGAATGAAATCGAACCAAATGATGAGCGTTTTGATGGATTCAGAGAAATCTGTCCACGAACTGATCCAAGGAATCCAACAAGTCGCGAATGAACAAGAACAATCGTTGAAAGATGTCGCGCGTTTAAACCAGAATGCTCAAGAAGTCGAACATATCATCAGCTTAGTAGGTGATATTTCAGAACAAACGAACCTTCTCGCATTGAATGCTTCCATAGAAGCAGCAAGAGCAGGCGAGCATGGAAAAGGCTTTGCAGTCGTCGCCGATGAAGTCAGGAAGCTTGCCGATCAAAGTGCATCGTCCGTTCAGAAGATTTCAGGCTTGATCGGGACCATCCAATCCGATGTCGCGCTAGTCGTGACTCAAATGAATCAGCAAATGGAGCGCTCGACGAAAGAAGCGGAAAAAGGACAAGAGACGACCCAAGCCATTCAACTTATGAACAACTCCGTAAATGATGTAGATCTAGCCATACAAGATATATCTGAAATCGTGGAGAAGCAACTCACATCTATCCAGAAATCAGCTAAGCAATCACAGGATGTCGCCGCTGTAGCGGAAGAGACGTCAGCAGGAGCGGAAGAAGTCAGTGCGTCCATTCAGGAACAAACGAGCGTGATCGAGAATATGGACGAACTCGCGAATGCCTTGGAAAGACAGGCACAAGGTCTAAAAGATCAAATTCACCGCTTCCGATTGACAGAGAACAAGTAACCTGTCACGATATAAGTGATTATAGACGATTGGGTGTGAAAAACGGATGAAAGTCATACTTGCTTCAGACCACGGAGGCGTGAATTTACGCCAAGAAGTGGCCGACATGTTAGCACAATTGAACATTGATTTTGAAGACATCGGTTGTGATTGTGAAGGTTCTGTCGATTATCCGGATTATGCGTTTCCAGCAGCGGAACGTGTAGCGGACGGGGAATTTGATAAAGGTATCTTCATTTGTGGGACGGGCATCGGTATGTCCATTTCTGCGAACAAAGTCAAAGGGATTCGTGCCGCACTCGTTCACGATTTATTTACGGCAAAAGCGACACGTCAGCACAATGATTCGAATGTATTATGCATGGGAGAACGCGTGATTGGCCCGGGATTGGCAAGAGAAATAGCCGAAACATGGGTGACGACAGAGTATGAAGGCGGTCGTCACGCAACACGTGTAGGCAAGATTGCCGAATACGAAAATAAATAATACAATGGGATATAGATAGCGGAAGCGTCCGAGCGCTGAGGCTGAATTGAAAAGGGGGAGCGGTATGCTTCTCCTTTTTGTAAATGCAGAGGAGGAATGAACCGTGACAGATGTGGCAGCTATTCAATCCGATGTGAAAAATGTCGTAACTCAGCTCATAGCGAGTGAGTCTGTGAAACCAGGTCTTTTTGTCATCGGTTGTTCGACGAGTGAAATCGCCGGGGAACGGATCGGGACATCCGGAAACGTGGCGATTGCTGAGGCCGTCTACACAGGATTACGCGATTTAGCCGAGCAAACGGGAGTGCACTTGGCTTTTCAATGTTGTGAACATTTGAATCGCGCACTGGTCATCGAGCGTGCCGTTGCCGAAGCCAAAGGATACACAGAAGTATCTGCGATTCCCGTACCGAAAGCGGGGGGGTCGATGGCATCGTTCGCCTATAAACAGATGGATGATCCTGTATTAGTCGAAATGATCCAGGCAGAGGGTGGCATGGATATCGGAGATACACTGATCGGGATGCATTTGAAACGCGTAGCTGTTCCGCTTCGCATTCAACAGAAGACGATTGGTGAAGCGCACGTCACGGCTGCAAAAACGAGGCCTCCACTCATCGGTGGGGCTAGAGCTGTCTATGAAGTCGATCAAGTCGAAGGTTCTTGTGATTAGGAATGGAAAGGGGAACGGTTAAATGATGAATGTGAAATCAACAGACCAAGAAGTATTTGCAGCAATCAACGCTGAACAAAAACGCCAACAGGACAACATTGAGTTAATTGCTTCCGAAAACTTTGTATCCGAAGCGGTCATGGAAGCGATGGGCTCTGTCCTTACCAATAAATACGCGGAGGGTTACCCGGGCCGTCGTTATTACGGAGGTTGCGAGCACGTCGATGTCGTAGAAAACTTGGCGCGTGACCGTGCAAAAGAATTATTCGGAGCTGATCATGCGAACGTTCAGCCTCACTCTGGTGCTCAAGCGAACATGGCCGTTTACTTCACGGTACTCGAGCACGGAGATACGGTTCTTGGAATGAACTTGAACCATGGTGGTCACTTGACGCACGGTAGCCCGGTGAACTTCAGTGGTCAACTTTATAACTTTGAAGAATATGGTGTCACAGAAGATGAAGAAGTCATCGATTATGATGCTGTTCTTGCCAAAGCGAAAGAAGTGCAGCCGAAGTTGATCGTCGCAGGTGCCAGCGCCTACCCTCGTGAAATTGATTTTGCAAGATTCCGTGAAATCGCAGATGAAGTCGGGGCCTACTTGATGGTCGATATGGCTCATATCGCAGGCCTTGTCGCAACGGGTCTTCACCCGAACCCTGTTCCTCATGCTCATTTTGTTACGACGACGACACACAAGACCCTGCGTGGTCCACGTGGCGGAATGATCCTTTGTCAGGAAGAATTCGCGAAGAAAATCGACAAGTCCGTTTTCCCTGGCATGCAAGGTGGCCCATTGATGCACGTCATCGCAGCAAAAGCCGTCGCTTTCAAAGAAGCCCTGCAGCCGGAATTCAAACAGTACTGCAGACAAATCATCGCAAACGCCAAGCGCCTTGGCGAATCATTGTCTGCAAATGGTGTGAAACTCGTTTCAGGCGGAACGGACAACCACCTATTGCTGTTGAACCTACTTGATAAAGGACTGACAGGTAAAGTCGTAGAAAAAGCGCTCGACGAAATCGGAATTACAACAAACAAAAATGGTATTCCATTCGACCCAGAAAGCCCGTTCGTGACAAGCGGAATCCGTATCGGTACCGCTGCCGTGACTAGCCGTGGCTTCAAAGAGGAAGAAATGGACGAGATTGCAGAGTTGATCGCCTTCACCCTTGAGCATCATGAAGATGAAGCGAAAATGAAAGAAGCCGAGAAGCGTGTTCACGCCCTGACTTCCCGCTTCCCACTCTACCAATCGCTCGTTCATTCTTCCTAAACCCAAGTAGCCACTAGCCCAAGCTAGTGGCTACTTTTCTGTTTGGATAGAGAAGGGAGTGAAGGGGAAATAGTTTACGCTGAGCCTCCTCGAGCTATCGCTCTGCGGGGTCTCAGCCTGTTCCTTTTTCCCGCAGGAGTCTACCTATTTCCCCTTCACTCCCAGCCACAATTCATAAAAAATCCACCACCAATCTGCGTTGGAAACACTTTCTAGGAAAAGGATATGACTAGCAGGTCTGTTTCGTCCAACTATTTTCGGAAAGGTGGTTGGGGTAATGGTGCGACTCCTGTGGGATCTGTGGGACAGGTGAGACCCCGCAAGGCGATAGCCTGAGGAGGCTTAGCGCACGCCCCACGGAAAGCGCGCCATTTCACCGGGCCACCTTATCTCATACTCTGAAGACGAAACATTCCTCTCCCCCCCTAGAAAATTGGTCAAACGTTTGATTAATATCAGACGAAAGTGGGAAAATAGAACGAACTTGCCACCTGGGTTGCAGTCTGCCTGTATTTTAAGTACAATTTAAAGGATGTAAACTACGAGAAGGAGTGATCGGCAATGGGAAAGGTATACGTACTGGATCATCCATTAATTCAACACAAACTGACTTACATACGTAAAAAGGAAACCGGAACGAAAGACTTCCGTGAGCTCGTTGACGAAGTAGCGGCCTTGATGGCGTTTGAAATCACGCGCGATCTGCCACTAGAAGAGGTAGCGATTGACACACCTGTCGTTTCAGAAGCGAAAGCCAAAGTCCTGACAGGGAAGAAAATAGGTCTTGTCCCTATCCTTCGTGCCGGTCTAGGCATGGTGGACGGCATCATTCAATTGATTCCAGCAGCAAAAATCGGACACGTCGGCCTTTACCGCGATCCGGAAACGCTGCAACCGGTCGAATACTATGTCAAGCTTCCTAGTGATATTGAAGAACGTGAACTGATTGTCATCGATCCGATGCTGGCTACAGGTGGATCTGCCAATGAAGCGATTCATTCCCTTAAGAAACGTGGAGCACGCCAAATCCGTTTGATGTGCTTAGTGGCAGCTCCTGAAGGTGTCGAAGCTGTGCAAAAAGAACACCCGGATGTCGACATCTATTTAGCCGCTCTCGATGAGAAACTGAACGAAAAAGGCTACATCGTACCAGGTCTCGGCGACGCTGGTGACCGTTTGTATGGAACGAAATAAGCGACGAAGCATGGGGAGGCCGACAACGTATGTCTGACCGCATAAAAGTAATGACGATTTTCGGAACAAGACCAGAAGCGATCAAGATGGCGCCACTTGTTCTTGAACTGAAAAAACGATCCGAACAATTCGAACCGATTGTGACCGTCACGGCACAGCACCGCGAAATGCTCGACCAAGTGTTGAACATCTTTGATATCAAGCCTGATTACGACTTGGACATCATGAAGTCCCGTCAAACGTTGGCGCAGGTAACGACGCGTGCGCTTGAAGGACTCGATGAAGTGATGAAGGAAACGAAGCCGGATGTCGTTCTCGTTCATGGCGATACGACGACAACGTTTGCTGCTTCTCTAGCGGCTTACTACAACCAAATTCCCGTCGGACACGTCGAAGCTGGCCTTCGCACGTGGGACAAGTATTCTCCGTTCCCGGAAGAAATGAACCGTCAGCTGACGGGGGTTATGGCGGACCTGCATTTTGCTCCGACAAACAAGTCGCGTGATAACTTACTGAGTGAAAATAAGTCGGAAGATCACATTTTCGTTACAGGGAATACCGCGATAGACGCGTTGCAGACAACCGTCAATAGCGACTACGCTTCCGAAATTCTTGATGAAGTCGGCGACAAACGTCTCGTCCTCATGACGGCACACCGCCGTGAGAATCTCGGGAATAACATGAAGCAAATGTTCCGCGCGATTAAACGCCTCGTCGAGGAACATGACGATGTCCAAGTCGTGTACCCTGTTCACTTGAACCCTGTCGTCAAAGAGACAGCGGACGAAATTCTCGGAAATGACGAGCGCATCAAGCTGATCGATCCGCTCGACGTCATCGATTTCCACAATTTCGCTTCTCGCGCTCATTTGATTTTGACCGATTCAGGTGGCGTCCAGGAAGAAGCGCCATCCCTTGGTGTGCCTGTCCTCGTCCTTCGTGACACGACAGAGCGCCCGGAAGGCATTGATGCCGGAACGCTTAAGCTTGCTGGAACCGATGAAGACCATATCTTCCATCTAGCCAACGAGTTGCTTTCTGATGATGAGAAGCATAAGGCGATGTCAAAAGCATCGAACCCTTATGGCGACGGACAAGCATCCGCACGCATTGCGGAAGCGATCCGTTACTTCTTCAAGCATCGTGAAGACAAGCCGAAACCATTTGAGATTGAATAATAGGAAGAGACCGGGATCCCCGGTCTCTTTTTTTGAATTCCAACTCTTAAAGACGTTTTTCGGTGCACGAATCAATGGAAAGTTACATTAAAATCATTTAAAAGCACTTTTGTATTTCATATATTTCTAAAAGTGTCTTTAACATTCCTCTTAAGACCTTTTTCAAGACATGTTGACGTCACAACGGTCCTTAAGCAACATTCCGCGCAGCCGCATGCAATCCTACCTCTTACAAAAATTCACCTTACAACTCAATCAACGTATAGTCCGGCCATCTCGCCACAAACTAAAGGAAAAAAGGAGCCTGTTCATGCGTCGCTTATGTTTGTTATTCGCCACCATTTTGTTCGCCGCAGGTTTCTCATCACCTGATGTAAAAGAAGAAATGACGATCATCATTGAGGTAGAGGGCTCACCGAGTGAGTTTGCCGCAGATGTGGAATCGAGATTGCCGAGGCTTGAGATCGTCGCGCAGTACGATACGATTTTCAATGGAGTGGCGGTAAGAGGGAAGGTAGAGGAGCTGGAGAAGCTATCCCGTATGGATGCGATCACGAATCAGTATCCGGTGCAGACGTACACGACATTAAAACAAGAGGCACCTACTTTTTCGACCGATATCATTCGTGAACCGCTCGCCGGATCTTTTACAGGAAAAGGAGTCAAGGTGGGCGTCATCGATACGGGGATCGATTATGCTCATCCGGATTTGCAGCTCAACTATCGAGGCGGGTTCGATACGGTGGATTTTGACAACGACCCAATGGAAACGCGGGCCGACGGAGCGACGCTGCATGGGACGCATGTGGCGGGCGTAATCGGTGCGAACGGACAGATGCGTGGGGTGGCGCCGGATGCGGAGATTTATGCGTACCGTGCGCTTGGACCTGGTGGCATGGGGTCTTCGGTGCAGGTCATCGCGGCGCTTGAGGAAGCGGTGAAAGAGGGAATGGATGTCATCAACTTGTCGCTCGGTAACGATGTGAACGGTCCGGACTGGCCGACGACGCATGCGGTCAACCGGGCGATCGAGCTCGGGACGACCGTCATTGTGGCGGCTGGGAATTCGGGTCCTGATGCGTGGACGGTCGGGTCGCCGGCGACATCTTCTGAAGCGATCACGGTCGGAGCGGTAGCGTTGCCGTCTGAGGTGGCGGTGCTCTCTGTCGCTCGGAGGGAAATCCCGGTGCAAACGTTGGTCGGATCGAAGAATTGGGACTTGAAAAGAAAGTACCCCCTTCATTTTGCCGGTACGGGAGAACAAGGAATCGGCGACGTGCGCGGGAAAATCGTCGTCTTCGAACGAGGTGTCATCCCGTTTACTGAAAAAGCGATGAAGGCCTATCAAGCCGGGGCGGAAGCGGTTCTCATTTATAATAATGAAAAAGGACGTTTTCAAGGCTCATTGGATGGATTGTCGATTCCCATTCCTGTTGCGGCTGTATCGAAAGAGGAAGGGCAGTGGCTCATCGAACAGAAGGATCAGTGGGCCGCGACGGAATGGGAGTCGCTCGGGGAACAGATGGCACCCTTCAGTTCAAGAGGGCCAACCACGACAAATTGGGCGATCAAACCGGACGTCGTCGCACCGGGGGTCAACATTATGAGCACGGTGCCAGGCGGATATGCGCCTTTGCAAGGGACGAGCATGGCGGCGCCGCACGTGGCAGGACTGGCAGCACTCGTTATAGAGGCACATCCGGACTGGTCTCCTGCAAAAGTGAAGCAAGCGATCATGAGCTCAGCCGATTTGCTTGATGGCTATCTCCCGACGGAACAAGGTACTGGATTCATCGATGCGACAGGAGCGATTGAACCGGATGTCCTGATCGACCCTGGTGCTCTTGAGTTTGGTCGGATCGAAGATGAATTCTTCAGAGAAACCAAAGTGATCACCATCACGAACCCTACGGATGACCCCGTCGAAATTCGAGCGAAGCAACCGAACATAAAGCCGGGCGAATCGTGGTCTGTGCCTTCAACCGTAACAATCGGTCCAGGCGAGAGTCGTGAAGTGAGTGTGGAGCTTCGGTTATCGAAGGCTTTCGTAGAAGATGGGGTACACCAAGGATATGTCACGCTGGAGAGTTTTTCAGAGACGTATGAAATCCCTTATTTATATATGAAGGAATCGGCGGACTTTGCGAAGGTGACGGGACTGGAATTATCGCCGAATTTAGATGGTGAGCTTACCTATCGTTTTTACCTCTCAGAAGGTGCGGATAACGTCACGATTGATTTATACCGCGCCGGAACGATGATGGCAGCAGGACAGTTGTTGGAATTGAAAGATGTCGAAGCAGGCATGGTCGAAGGAACGATCAAAGGCGATCGAGATCTTGGAGGTGCGTACGTAGCTGTCGTCACCGTTGAACGGGACGACCAAGAATATAGCGAAACTTTTCCGGTGTTGCTGAATAACTGATTAGGGTAGGTGTTGGTTCTGCAATTTCATGTTAAGGTAGCGCGGGGTGGAGCTTTACACACCATCATAAAAGTAGTGTAAACAGAACGTTGCATATCAAGATTCCCACACTTCTTACGTATACGCAGGTTCAGCTAACACATCATAAGGTGGTGGATAAACGGCGACACTCCTGCAGGATCTGAGGCTTGGGTGAGATCCCGCAGAGCGCGGAGCGTTCGAGGAAGCTCACCGCCGCCTGCGGAAAGGGAGTCGTTTCTCCACCACCTGCCCTCCCACATTGAAGAACCGAAAGTAGCACTCTAAAAAAGCAGGTTGGATTGGTACTCCAACCTGCTTTTTCATGTAAACTCATACTTTGACATAATTGTGACAAAAATGTGATCGATTCTTGTCAGACATTTGTACTTTTAATCACAAACGCATTGACATGAATTGACCCCTATTGTATTCTTACATAGTGTGGAATGATAAGGTTTTCATAAGAAGTTGAAACTCATAAAAAATATGAGTTGCGACTTCCTTAAGAAAGGGTTTGATCATAAGTGAGATCGAAGCCGCCTTTTCAAGCAATGGCGCTTACCAGTGCAATCGTTTCCCAACTCGCAGGCGGACCACTCGTCGGAGTTTATCTAGGGAAATGGCTGGACAGTCAGCTCTCCACATCACCCACATTTCTAATCATTGGAATCTTCCTCGGATTAGGAGCAGGTACATACGGAACAATTCATTTAGTACGCACGTACACGGGAGACGATTGAATGGAAGTTTATCAGCATGTGATAGCCCGTCAACGAAAATGGATGTTCTACCTTCTGGCATTACTAGTACTAGGTTGGGCCGTCACACCGTGGCAACCCATATTCCTCGGACTTCTACTAGGAAGTATCCTGAGCTTTTACAACCTCTGGCTTATGCAAAGAAAAATCCGCAAGCTTGGTGAAGCTACAGCAGAGAATCGGTCTGTGAGAGGAATCGGTACATTTACGCGTTTGGCATCTGGCGCACTCGCCGTCGTCATCGCCCTTCAGTATGAAGAATATTTCCATTTGATTTCAGTAGTATTGGGCTTAATGACAGCCTACATTGTCATTTTTATAGATTACCTTTTCAATAAATCAAGAGTTTAGCATGATGGAAGGTAGGTGAACAGATTGAATCACGAATCACCAATAGTGAACGATGTTTTCGGTATCTCATGGTTGGATTTCAACTTATCTAACGTATTGATGATGTTTGTCGCATCATTACTTGTATTTATCATTGGTGTAGCCGCGACGAGAAACATGCAGCGCTATCCAAAAGGATACCAAAACTTCATCGAATGGTTGATCGACTTTATCAAAGGCATCATCGGTTCGAATATGGATTGGCGGACAGGTAAGCTATTCTTGCCTTTAGGATTGACATTATTCGCCTATGTATTCGTCTCCAACATGCTCGGGGTCATCACCAATGGGGTTGTGGGTCACACGCTTTGGTGGAAATCACCAACAGCAGATCCAGGCATTACCTTGACACTCGCCACGATGGTTGTTGTGCTTACACACTACTATGGGGTGAAGTTGAAAGGTGGAAAAGAATACAGTAAAGGATTTGTACGTCCTCTACCATTCTTACTACCGTTCAAATTGATCGAGGAATTCTCGAATACGCTGACGCTAGGTCTGCGTTTATACGGGAACATTTATGCAGGTGAGATATTACTAGGCTTGCTTGTAGGTATGGCAACAACGAACTTCTTAGGATTCTTAGGAGCATCAATTCCGATGCTTGCATGGATGGGCTTCAGTACATTTATCGGTTTCATCCAAGCATTCATTTTCGTTATGTTAACGATGGTTTATATGTCTCACAAAGTGAGCGACGACCATTAAAATAAAAGCATAAACACTATTTTTAAAATATTAGAGGAGGATTTTTATTATGGGTCTTTTAGCAGCTGCAATTGCAGTAGGTTTAGCGGCACTAGGTGCTGGTATTGGTAACGGTCTTATCGTCAGTCGTACAGTTGAAGGGATTGCGCGTCAGCCAGAATTGCGTTCTGCACTTCAAACAACAATGTTCATTGGTGTTGCACTAGTAGAGGCAGTTCCAATCATCGGTGTTGTAATTGCATTCATCGTATTAGGTCAGTAAGTAGGACGAGCACTATACGCTTTTGGCGAAGTTCACATTAAACGATCTTCGCCTTTGCTTTATACCTTAAGAAACTGAATACCCTTTTGGGAGAGAAAGAAAACTTCGACGACAGCTTACTTTAAGCTGTAGCCGGGTTTTTCTCTTGTCTAGCTCCTGTACATAAGTGCAGGATTCCGCCTAGAATACTAGGCTGCTTCATTTGTCTTTTATGAAAAACCTGATACGAGATGGTGTAGGAAGGAGTGAAAACTGTGCAAGTATTCACAAATAGTCTTGTCCTCGGAGCCGAGGGAGGATTTCTAGTCGGTGATATGCTCACTCAGCTATTTTTCTTCATCGTATTATTAGTTCTTCTACGTATGTTCGCTTGGGGACCATTGATGAACATGATGAAAGAGCGTGAAGATTATGTAGCGAATGAGATCAACACGGCTGAGAAAAGTCGTGAAGAAGCTCAGCGCATGCAGCGTGAAGCTTCTGAAGAGTTGAAGAAGACACGCCAAGATGCACAGAGTATCATTGAAGATGCACGTAAAACAGCAGGACAGCAGGAACGCGATATCCTTGAATCCGCTCGTAACGAAGCAGAACGCATCAAAGAATCTGCTCGCGAAGAGATCGGTCAAGAAAGAGATAAAGCGATTCAAGCCCTTAAAGATCAAGTGGCGACAATGTCCGTTATGATTGCATCCAAAGTGATTGAAAAAGAATTGTCTGAACAGGATCAAGAGAAATTGATCAATGAATATATCGACGAGGCAGGAGAAGAGCGATGAGTGAAACGATCATTGCGAAACGTTACGCAGACGCTCTTTTTCAACTCGGACAAGAAAGATCGAATCTACACCAGTTAGAATCAGAACTGATTACGGTCCGTGAAGTTTACGCAAGTAATCCGAAACTGGTTCACGTCTTGCAGCATCCACGTGTGACACTAGATCAGAAGAAACAGTTAGTGGCTGAGTCATTCAAACCGTTTTCGAAAGAAGTACAACATACATTGCAACTTCTTGTTGATCGCCACCGTGAAGAAATCATTCCAGAAATGATCGCTCATTTTATTAAGCGAATGAATGATGCAAAAGGTACGGCTGATGCAGAAGTGTATTCTGTCCGCGAGCTATCTGATAAAGAGAAGCAGCGCATTTCAGAAACTTTTGCACCAAAAGTCGGTAAACGTTCGTTGAACCTGACAAACATTGTCGATCCCGAGATCATAGGCGGTATCCGCTTACGAATCGGCAATCGCATTTTCGATGGTTCCGTCAGCGGAAAACTTCGTCGCATGCAGCGCGAATTGACTTCCGCGAACAAATGATGATAGGGGTGAAATGGCATGAGCATCAAAGCTGAGGAAATCAGTGCGCTGATCAAGCAGCAAATTGAAAACTATGAAACAGATATAGAAGTCAATGATGTGGGTACAGTTATCGAGGTTGGTGACGGTATCGCACGTGCTCATGGTCTTGATAATGTCATGGCCGGAGAGCTCGTTGAATTCTCTACAGGTGTCATGGGTTTGGCACAGAACTTAGAAGAAAGTAACGTTGGTCTTGTCATTCTAGGACCATATACAGATATTAAAGAAGGCGACGAAGTTCGTCGTACAGGCCGCATCATGCAGGTTCCAGTCGGAGAAGAGATGCTGGGCCGTGTCGTGAACCCACTTGGACAACCAGTGGATGGCCGCGGGGCTATTGAAACGACAAGAACTCGTCCGATCGAATCACCAGCTCCTGGTGTTATGGATCGTAAATCCGTTGATGAGCCACTTCAAACAGGTATCAAAGCGATCGACGCTCTTGTACCGATTGGACGTGGACAGCGTGAGCTGATCATCGGTGACCGTCAAACAGGTAAAACATCTGTTGCGATTGACGCGATTTTGAACCAACACGACCAAGATATGGTTTGTATCTACGTTGCCATCGGTCAAAAAGAATCGACTGTTCGTGGAACGGTTGAAACGTTGCGTCGTCACGGAGCGCTTGATTACACGATTGTTGTAACCGCGAGTGCTTCTCAACCAGCACCACTTCTTTACCTAGCTCCTTATGCTGGTGTAACGCTAGGTGAGGACTTCATGTACAACGGCAAGCACGTTCTTGTTGTGTACGATGACCTGTCTAAGCAAGCAGCCGCTTACCGTGAGCTTTCCTTGCTACTACGTCGTCCGCCAGGCCGTGAAGCCTTCCCAGGGGACGTATTCTACTTGCACTCCCGCTTACTAGAGCGTGCGGCTAAATTGAGTGATGCGAAAGGTGGAGGATCCCTGACGGCTCTTCCATTCGTAGAAACACAAGCAGGCGACATCTCTGCTTATATCCCTACGAACGTTATCTCAATCACAGATGGTCAGATCTTCTTGCAGTCCGACCTCTTCTTCTCAGGTGTGCGTCCAGCGATCAACGCCGGTCTATCCGTATCCCGTGTTGGTGGTTCCGCACAGATCAAAGCGATGAAGAAAGTTGCCGGTACGCTGCGTCTTGACCTAGCATCATACCGTGAGCTAGAAGCCTTTGCACAGTTCGGATCTGACTTGGATAAATCAACACAAGCGAAGCTTAACCGTGGTGCCCGTACAGTAGAAGTACTGAAGCAAGGCCTGCACGAGCCGCTAGCCGTTGAAAAACAAGTCATGATCATCTATGCATTGACTAAAGGATTCTTAGATGAAATCCCAGTTGGAGATATCACTCGTTTCGAGTCTGAATTCCACAACTGGTTAGACAATAACCGTAAAGACCTTCTTGCTACAATCCGCAAAACAGGAAAACTAGCAGAAGACGACGATATGAAAGAAGCTGTCCAAGCATTCAAGAAAACATTTGTAGCTAGCGAGTAAGCTATGCGATATGAAGTGAGGAGGCGACGGAAAGGTGCGTACGAACCGAGTACGTCCGCCTTCCACCACTTCTTGAACAAACGTTTGATTGATTCCGACTGAACCAGCTAGAAAGGGTGGTGAAACAGCGTGGCATCCCTTAGAGATATTAAAGGCCGGATTACTTCCACTAAGAAGACAAAGCAAATTACGAAAGCCATGGAAATGGTATCGGCATCTAAATTGAATCGTGCCGAACAGAATGCGAAGAATTTTGTTCCGTATAGCGAGAAAATTCAAGAAGTCGTATCGAGTATCGCCCAAGGTGGCGGCGATGCGAGTCACCCGATGCTTGAATCCCGTGACGTAAAACGTACCGGATACCTTGTCATCACGTCAGATCGTGGACTAGCAGGAGCCTACAACAGTAGTATCCTACGTAAAGTGTATCAACAGATTCATCAGCACCATACGGCTGCGAATGAATACACGTTGATTACGATCGGTCGTGTCGGACGCGACTTTTTCCGTAAACGTAATATGCCTGTCGATATGGATATAACCGGAATATCTGACCAACCAGATTTCGCTGATATTAAGGATATCGCTTCTGATGCAGTGCAACTGTTCTCAGATGGAGAAATCGATCAACTGTACATTTATTACAACCACTACGTCAGTGCCATCACTCAGGAAGTGACGGAGAAGAAGGTCTTACCTTTGACAGACTTTAGTGAAGAGAAAAAAGCAGCGTCAAGTTCTTATGAATACGAGCCGGACCAAGAAAGCATTTTAGAAGTCTTGCTTCCACAGTATGCAGAGAGCTTAATTTACGGAGCTTTACTTGATAGTAAAGCAAGTGAGCACGCAGCACGTATGACTGCGATGAAGAGTGCGACAGATAACGCTGATGACTTGATCGGTGATCTGACTCTTTCTTACAACCGTGCACGTCAAGCTGCTATTACCCAAGAGATTACCGAAATTGTCGGCGGTGCAGCTGCCCTCGAATAGGGATTCTCGGATTTTTTGAACAGTAAGTTAGGAGGGAAATCGATGAGTAATGGACGCGTGACCCAAATCATGGGACCGGTTGTCGACGTAACGTTCGATGATGGCCAGCTCCCTGATCTTAATAATGCCCTACACGTAAGTTACGAAGCGAAAACTGAACACGAAAAAAGCGTCGACCTAACATTAGAAGTTGCCCTTCACTTGGGTGACAACACCGTTCGTACGGTAGCCATGTCTTCCACTGATGGTGTAATGCGTGGTACTTCTGTTACAGACACAGGGAAGCCGATCTCTGTACCTGTAGGTGAAGTGACACTAGGACGTGTATTTAATGTCGAAGGTGACAATATTGACCTTGATGAGCCTCTAGGTGCGGATGTCCGTCGTGACCCGATCCACCGTGAAGCTCCAAAGTTTGAAAACCTGGCGACAGAGACGGAGATTCTTGAAACAGGAATCAAAGTCGTCGACTTGCTAGCCCCTTATGTAAAAGGTGGTAAAATCGGTTTGTTCGGTGGTGCCGGAGTAGGTAAAACCGTACTGATCCAGGAATTGATCAACAACATCGCACAAGAGCACGGTGGTATTTCCGTATTCGCAGGTGTTGGTGAGCGTACTCGTGAAGGTAACGACCTTTACTACGAAATGACAGATTCCGGAGTTATCAAGAAAACAGCGATGGTCTTCGGTCAGATGAACGAGCCGCCTGGTGCACGTATGCGTGTTGCCTTGTCTGGTTTGACAATGGCCGAGTACTTCCGTGACGAAGAAGGACAGGACGTATTGTTCTTCATCGATAACATCTTCCGTTTCACGCAAGGTGGTCTTGAGGTATCTGCCCTTCTTGGACGTATGCCATCAGCCGTTGGTTACCAGCCGACACTTGCTACAGAGATGGGTCAGCTTCAGGAACGTATCACATCTACAGACAAAGGTTCCGTAACATCGATCCAGGCGATCTATGTACCTGCCGATGACTACACGGACCCGGCTCCAGCGACAACGTTCGCTCACTTAGATGCAACGACGAACCTTGAGCGTAAACTATCTGAGCAAGGTATCTACCCAGCCGTGGATCCACTTGCCTCTACTTCCCGTGCACTTGATCCAGACATCGTCGGAGACGAGCACTACGAAGTAGCCCGTGAAGTTCAACGTACGCTTCAGCGTTACAAAGAACTTCAGGATATCATTGCCATCCTAGGTATGGATGAACTTTCTGATGAAGATAAGTTGACTGTATCCCGTGCACGTCGCGTACAGTTCTTCCTTTCTCAGAACTTCCACGTAGCCGAGCAGTTCACTGGTCAGAAGGGTTCTTATGTACCTGTTGCTGAAACAGTGAAAGGCTTCCGTGAAATCCTTGACGGCAAATACGATGACATTCCTGAAGATGCGTTCCGTCTAGTTGGACGTATTGAGGAAGTCGTTGAAAAATCAGAGCAAATGCAATAAACCAACCATAGCTTACACTCGTGATAAGGGGCGTTCTCTTTAGAGTCCGCCTCGCTACTCACGAAAAGCCCAAGGAGGAATTACTATGAGCACACTAACGGTGAGTGTTGTCACTCCTGATGGCCCGGTATTGGAAGATGCATTTGAAATGGTTAGTTGTAAAGCGGAGAGCGGGGAACTAGGTGTTTTGCCTGGTCACATCCCTATGGTTGCTCCGTTGACAATTAGCGCGGTTCGTCTTAAAGGCGAAGGTAAATCAGATCGTATCGCTGTCAGCGGTGGATTTCTAGAAGTCCGTCCTGATAAAGTGACGATCCTTGCTCAATCTGCTGAAAAGCCAACCGATATCGACATCGACCGTGCCCGTATGGCTAAAGAGCGTGCCGAGCGCCGTCTTCAAGATAAACAATCCGACATAGATTTCAAACGGGCTGAAATGGCCCTCAAACGAGCCATTAATCGTTTGGACGTTTTCGAGAACAACTTCTAAACTGCTTTCATCTTTGAGAGCAGTTTTTTGTTCTTTCTAATACGCATTCGACCGCAATCGCTGTAAGATTGCGTCAAAAGGAAATTATTTTGTCACTATTGCCCGGGAAATGAACGAGTACACGATCCTTTTGTCAGTTTCTGTTTCGTTCATGTCCTATTATGTTAAGAAGAAAAAAAGAGAGGTGTCAGGCCATGGAACAATACTTTGCTGAAGAAGCCCTCCTAAGTATGACTTCCCATTTGATCTTTATCGTCATTACATGGCGAGTGGTACAGTCTATTAACTTTGACGCATTTTTTAGGAAACATCGCGTTTTTGAGGCTAGAGTATTCATCATTTTTGTTACTATTGCACTAGGTACAACGGTCAGTCGCTTCTTTCTCGACTTTATTTCATGGTCCAATAACCTTATTTATTTGTTTTAGGAGAAGAGGGCTTGTCTAAAGTTGTTAGGAATTGTATCGTATGAATGGTGTCTTCTCAGGTCAAACTGTAAGTAAGTTGATGCTTGGGGAGGCATAAAAAATGAAAACCATCATTTCTTTGATTGTCGCATGTGTCGTTGTAAGTTCAGGTGCTTATCCACAGGGAACGGCTGAAGATACTCAACTGGAGGATTTCGCAGCCTTTGCTGAGGATGAGCAGCTACAGGTTAATGAGTGGACGTTAACGATGAAAGAGCCTTTGAAGCAGACGGATTTGGACATGGTAAAAAAAGAAGTCTCACAGTTGTTCGAAGAATCGTTTACAACGGATGACACGATCCATGCTACGAAGATGACGTGGGAACAGTCGAATAAAGAACAGACACTTGTCGAATCTTTCTCGTTGATTACACCAATAGATGGAAAAATTAGTGCTGAAATGGTTTATTCCATCAGAGGACAGGGAACTGCCTCTCTAGACCAAACGATGAAGAAACGCATGGAAATTGTAAAAAGTCGACTTTTCTCAAAAAATGTCACCATTTTCTCTTGTCTTAAAGCTCACTCTAGTGATATCATTGATGATGTTTTAGTGTATCAAAATTTCAAAAAAGTATTCAACATTGTAACTATAGACGAAGTCACGGAAAACGGATGGACTAGCAGATCCGGACATAGTAGCCAATGGGATCAAGCCCTACCCTTACTTAATGAAGAGATGAACGTCCAGTTCGCTTCAAGAACTTTGGGCGGGAAGACAAACATTACGATTGGCACACCCATTATTACTGCTGAATATTAATAATAATGAATATGGACGCGGAGGAGAATGAACCTTGGAAAAAATCATCGTCCGTGGTGGGAGGCAGCTGAATGGTACCGTGAAAGCCGAAGGTGCCAAGAATGCCGTACTGCCTGTCATCGCAGCAAGTATTATTGCAAGTGAAGGAAAAAGCGTTTTGCATGAAGTTCCTGCTTTAGCAGATGTAACTACGATCAATCAAGTGATTAAACATATGAACGCTGATGTACATGTCGAAGGAAATACAGTCACTGTCGATGCTTCTCGTCAACTAGAGACTGAAGCTCCAATCGAATACGTTCGAAAAATGCGTGCTTCTGTTCTTGTATTGGGACCGCTTTTGGCCCGCTATGGCCATGCTAAGGTTGCCCTGCCAGGCGGATGTGCTATTGGATCCCGCCCGATTGACCAACACCTGAAAGGCTTTGAAGCCATGGGTGCTGAAGTAACAGTCGGTAACGGATACATCGAAGCAGAAGTGAAAGGTCGCCTGAAGGGTGCGAAAGTGTACTTCGACGTTCCTAGTGTAGGTGCGACGGAGAACGTCATGATGGCTGCCGCTTTAGCTGAAGGAAAAACCATTCTTGAGAACTGTGCCAAAGAACCAGAAATCGTCGACTTAGCGAACTATTTGAACAAAATGGGCGCGCGCGTTGTCGGTGCAGGTACAGAAACGATCCGTATCGAAGGAGTGGAAAAGCTGACAGGTTGTGAGCATACGATTATCCCTGACCGTGTCGAAGTAGGTACGTTCATGGTTGCGGCTGCAATCACAGGAGGTAACGTGCTTATCGAAGGCGCGATGCCAGAACACCTTCGTTCTGTCATTTCCAAAATGGAAGAAATGGGCGTAGCAATCCAGGAAGAAGAAAACGGCATTCGTGTCATCGGCCCTGAATACTTGAAGGCCACTGACATAAAGACGATGCCTCACCCAGGATTCCCGACAGATATGCAATCTCAAATGATGGCTCTTATGCTTAATGCAACAGGAACGAGCGTGATCACTGAAACGGTATTTGAAAACCGCTTCATGCACGTGGAAGAGTTCCGCCGCATGAATGCTCACCTCAAAATCGAAGGACGCAGCGTAATCGTTGAAGGACCTTCTTTCTTACAGGGAGCTGAAGTAGCCGCAACAGACCTTCGTGCAGGTGCTGCACTTGTATTGGCTGGTCTTGTCGCAGAAGGGTACACACGCGTAACTGAGCTTAAGCATATCGATCGTGGCTATGTAGCATTCACAGAGAAACTTCAACAACTTGGTGCTGACATTGAACGTGTCAACGAAGTAGATAACTTTGAAGAAGAACTCGAGCCTAGCGAATCATTATCGACCTTATAATATATTCAATCACAAACTTGTCTATTTCAGGTAATTCCTGAAATAGGCAAGTTTTTTTTGTTTTTTTGATTTTGGCTTTGTGGCTGAGGTGTGGATGGTGGGGCGACCGGTGATTTCGGACAAAGTGGGTGATATATCAGACAAGTGGAGTTCGAATTCGGACAAGCGGCAGGCTAAATCGGACATTTCGCATTAATTCGGACAATGGCACGTCCAATTCGGACACCCACTCACATAATTCGGACAAATGCCAGACAACACCAGGCATCCAGCCTCATTCGGACAAAGAGAGTGATATATCAGACAACTGGATGGGCAAATCGGACAAGTAGAGCGCGAATTCGGACAAGCGGCAGGGTAAATCGGACATTTCGCACCAAATCGGACAATTGCATGCACAATTCGGACACCCACTCACATAAATCGGACAAGCTCCAGGCTACATCAGACACCCTTTTCTATATATTGAACAGGACCCTAACCTTTTTGAGAGGAACTTTGTTGGACAGGTTCTATCATCTCCCTTTTCTGGATATATATTTACTAGAGGGGGCAGCTACATCTCCTCGATTCTATGACCAGGAGGATGCTGATGAAGAGAGAAAAATGGATAGGAATGCTCGCTGTAGGTGGTCTGTTTATGGCCATACTCATCATACCAACGTTAATTGTCGTACCTTTTACAGGGTCCAACGAAATGGATCAAGTTCAGGAAGCACCTCAAGAACAACAATTGAGTGAATTATCCTCCGATATCTCTCCCTTTTCTGTTCGAGTTTTGAGAAGTGGAGGAAGTGTTGAAGAGGTTCCTTTAGAAACATATGTGGCTCGCGTTGTCGCATCCGAAATGCCAGCAAGCTTCGAGCTTGAAGCATTGAAAGCACAGTCACTTGCAGCACGAACATACATCACGCGTCATTTAGTCAGCGGTGAAGCGATCTCAGAAGTGGCCGATGTGACTGACACGGTGACGCACCAAGTGTATAAAAGTGATCAAGAATTGAGACAGCTTTGGCAAGATACGTACGCCAGTAATATGAATAAGATCAATGAAGCCGTCAAAGCGACAGCTGGCGAAATCATTACGTATCAGCGTGAGCCTATTACGGCCGCCTTTTTCTCAACAAGTAATGGATACACGGAAAATGCCGAGGATTATTGGGAGAATGAAATCCCTTATTTGAAAAGTGTTGAAAGTCCTTGGGATCAGCAATCACCTAAGTTTACCGACCAACGCATCATTACGCTTGAACAGCTTAAGGCAAACTTAGGTGTATCGAGCATCGCGAATACGACCATGACGAAAACAGAGGGCAATCGCGTCGACAAAGTGCAGTTTGGTGATCAAACGTATTCAGGTAGAGAAATCAGGGAAGCCTTCGATTTGCCTTCCAGTGATTTTACGATTAAGCAAAAGGGCGATCATATCATTTTTACAACAAAAGGCTATGGTCACGGGGTAGGGATGAGCCAATATGGAGCGAATGGCATGGCTCAAACCGGAAAAACATATAAAGACATCGTCCTCCACTATTATAAAGGGACGGAGATATCGCCGCTCAGCACGCAAACCGCCTCTCTTGCGCTCGGGGATAGCAATAGCGTCAACTAAAACCGCCTCGTGCGGTTTTTCTTTTTTAAATTAAAAAATTTTCCACCTCATGTATATATTCCCTCAGAAGTGTTCAGAATGATTTTTGAGGTGATGAACATGAGAGAGGAAGAAAAGAAAAGCGTGACTAAATTAAAGTTTAAACGCTTGATGCGCAAGAAGTGGTTGTATCCAGCTTTGTATTTGTCCGTTGCAGCTTTAGTGTTAGTCGGAGTGTTTTGGTATCAGCAAGGAGCAAGTGATTTAGACCAAGTTGCAGATGAGCCGGAATCACAGGTTCAAGATGAAGTGATCACGCACGATTCAGATCAAGAAACCGTCCCTGTAATGGAACAAGAGGAAAATCTACAAATGCCTGTCGTCGATGAAGCTCAAGCTTCCATCGTAACGAAGTTCTATGACTACGATGCTTCTGAAGCTGATCAAGAAAGTGCACTGGTCCTATACAACAATAAGTATTATCAAAGTGAAGGCGTAGACATTACAAGAGAAGATGGAGAAGCTTTTGACGTAACCGCATCCCTATCCGGAACGATTACAGAAGTGAAAGAAGATCCACTTTACGGAAATGTCGTCGAAATCACACATGATAACGACATTACGACAGTCTATGCAAGCTTAGATAATGTACAAGTTCAAGCTGGTGCTGAAGTCGCTCAAGGCGACACGCTTGGTACAGCAGGAAGCAACTCTTTCGGACAAGCCAGTGGCGTACACGTACACTTCGAAGTACGTAACGCAGGTGAGCCAGTCAACCCTGAGAACTTCTTCGGTCAGCCATTGAGCAAGATCGATGAAAGTCCAGAAGGTGAAGAAGGCGAGGAAGCGGAAGAAGGAGCACAGCACAACGTCCCATCACATGATGAGTCAGAAGGAACGACGGGGGAAGAAGAAGAAACGCCATCCGAAGAAACTCCATCTGAAGAAGACCCATCTATGGATGAGGAAGAACAACTACCAGAAGAAGATAGCGCATCATCAATCTCTACAATCCAAACATAAAATGAGGGTCTCGTACCCTCATTTTTTTCTTTGTCAAAAGCTCTTTTTAAGGCGGTTGGGGAGCTTATAAAATACTAAACCTTGGATGAACGGGCCTCGATTCGGACATTTTGCCAAGCAATTCGGACAACAGATGCACGAATCCAGACATCCAACTGCTCAATTCGGACAAGCGCCCTTCTATATCGGACATTCCCACCCAATTCGGACACGAGATACAGTTTATCGGACATTTACTCAGCCTATTCAGACAAAACTCACACTTATTAGGACAAGAGTCACATTTAACGAATCTCGACTAAGATAAAGCATCCTGTACCTAAAAAGAGTTTCGTCACTCCATACTTGATTAGGTGGTCGGGAAAATGGGGAGACTCCTGTGGGGTCTGCGGGACAGATGAGACCCCGCAAGGCGATAGCCTGAGGAGGCTCAGCGCACGCCCCACGGAAAGCGACTCATTTCCCCGGCCACCTTCCCTATACTTAAAAGACGAAACACTCCATCCTCTTCATGCATTCCTATCCCGTTATGCCTAGATTAAAGGCATATCTTCAAGATTGTAATAATACAATGAGGATAACCGAGCACTCGGTAGCATCCAGGGTAATCCAACAAGACAAACACCATGAGGTACCCACAAAACTCAATAGCAGTAGCTTTCCTTATGAACCCACCCCCTTGGATAGTCAATCACAGGAGGCGAGTGGAGTGCATGATTACATCAAAGAGAGGACCATCAAGATTGGAGAGCACGTGATTGAAACGAAAAAAACAGTAAGAGTCATTGCCAAGGAATTCGGCGTATCTAAAAGTACGGTCCATAAAGATTTGACGGAGCGGCTTCCAGAAGTGAACCCGGAACTAGCCAAGGAAGTGAAGAAGATTCTTGACTACCATAAAGAAATCCGGCACTTGCGCGGAGGGGAAGCCACCCGTCGGAAATATAAAACGGATCAGTTAGAAGAACGGCCTGCACAACCTCTTTCGTAAAAATGAACGGTCCTTCCTTTGTCAAAAATCCTCGATACTTGGTAACTTTTTTCTTTTTAGGTAAGACGGATGTCGTAATTTTGTGATAGAATATAGAATTAGATATGTATGTTTTTAAAACCATTCGAGAACTTGATGAAGACTAAAAAAACAAGCTTTGATGAATGATAAATAGTATAGGATTGTTTTTACAATAGGGAGGATCTACAGGACATGTTCGCAAGAGATATCGGAATTGACCTTGGTACAGCTAATGTGCTTATACATGTAAAAGGAAAAGGCATCGTATTGAACGAACCTTCTGTCGTTGCCATGGATCGAAACACCGGAAAAGTACTTGAAGTGGGTGAAGCAGCGAGACGCATGGTTGGACGTACACCGGGAAATATCGAAGCCATTCGTCCATTGAAAGATGGCGTGATCGCCGATTTCGATGTGACGGAAGCCATGCTCAAGCACTTCATTCAAAAAACGAATGTGCGTGGCTTTCTTTCTAAGCCCCGTATGTTGATTTGCTGCCCGACGAACATTACAAAAGTCGAGCAGAAAGCGATCAAAGAAGCGGCAGAGAAATCTGGCGGTAAAAACGTCATTCTAGAAGAAGAACCGAAAGTAGCAGCGATCGGCGCCGGTATGGATATTTTCCAACCGAGCGGAAATATGGTCGTGGATATCGGTGGCGGTACAACAGACGTTGCTGTGCTGTCGATGGGCGACATTGTAACCGCATCTTCCATCAAAATGGCGGGTGACAAGTTCGACCACGAAATCCTTCAATACATCAAGAAAGAATATAAGCTTCTGATCGGTGAGCGTACAGCAGAAGATATCAAAGTCAACGTTGCGACTGTATTCCCAGGCTCACGCCAGGAAGAAATCGAAATTCGCGGACGTGACATGGTATCTGGACTTCCACGTACGATTACCGTGAATTCTGAAGAAGTGGAACGTTCGCTTCGTGAGTCGGTCCAAGTGATCGTGCAAGCGGCCAAACAAGTGCTTGAACGCACGCCACCTGAATTATCGGCGGACATCATCGATCGTGGTGTCATCATGACCGGTGGGGGCGCATTGCTTCACGGCATCGATCAATTGCTGGCAGAAGAACTGAAAGTACCGGTCCTTGTTGCAGAATCCCCGATGGATTGTGTGGCAACAGGAACGGGTATCATGCTTGAGCATATCGACAAGCGCGTTTCTTCAAAAGGCTAGAACGATAACATAATCACGACGAAGGCGACCGTTCAGACGGTTGAGCCTTTGTTACATAATTTTTTTAACCAAAAAAGGAGCGATCGACCGGTGTTACGAGGATTCTACACAGCAGCTTCAGGGATGATAGCCAACCAGCGGATGCAGGAAACATTGTCGAACAATATGTCTAATGCTTACACACCAGGATATAAAGCCGATCAAGGGACGATGCGGGCTTTTCCTGAGCTTTTGATTGAGCAGATGGGTACGACGTCGATCCCGACGTCACGTGGCCTGGATCTCCCAGTCAGAAAAGAAGTAGGATCCCTTAACACGGGTGTGTACCTTCAAGAGACGGTCCCTTCATTCTCTCAAGGAGATATAAGAGAGACGGGGATTTCTACGGATATGGCGCTCGTTCAGGGGAATGTTCCGGATGAGTCCGGATTCGTCTTCTTTAACGTCCGGAACGAAAACGGCGAAGAAAGTTATACAAGGAACGGAAACTTTACGGTGGATGGAGAAGGGTTCCTAACCACCAATCAAGGCATGTATGTGCTTGATGACACCGGTAACCCGATCAATACCGATGGACTGGAGTTTGATGTTTCTGAAGAGGGTGTCGTAGCCGTAGGAGATCAGCAGATTCCTCTAGGGTTATCCTATACGCCGAATGCCAATGATATGATCAAACAAGGCAACGACCTTTACCAACCGGGTGAAGAAGCGGCTCCACTAGTAGATGCACGCGCTAATCCGGAGATTACGTATGACGTTCGTCAAAATGTATTAGAAAGCTCAAACGTCGATCCGGCCCGTACGATGACCGAAATGATGAATACATACCGTTCGTTTGAAATGAACCAGCGTGTGTTAAAAGCGTATGACCAAAGTATGCAAAAAGCCGTCACAGAAATAGGGAGACTACGATAAGGGGGACTCGCATTGATCAATCGTTCAATGATCCAAGCATCCGTGACCATGGGACAATTACAGCAGAAGCTCGATTTGATCGGCAATAACTTGTCGAACAGCAATACGACCGGGTACAAGAGTAGAAATTCCAATTTCTCTTCGTTGCTTGTCCAGCAGATCGACAACTTGTCTGATGACGAAGTAGCCCGGGGACGCGTTACACCTGATGGCATTCGTTCAGGGACAGGCGCACAGCTCGGTCACACAAATATTGACTTACGCCAAGGTAGCCTGCAAAATACAGGACGGGAGCTCGACGTCGCGTTGCTTGAGGATAATCACCTATTTCAAGTACAGGTACCGACCGAACAAGGAACAGAAACTCAATACACACGAGCGGGGAACTTTTACTTGAATCCGATTGAAAACGATCAAGTATTGTTGACCAACTCTGATGGGTATCCAGTCGTCGGTGAAGACGGTGACTCGATTGTTCTCGATGAAGGCTTCGATGGCCTGTCCATTACGGAAAATGGCGGCATCCTAGTGACGCGTGGCGATCAGCAGGTCGTCGAAGGTCAGCTAGATGTCATCGAAGCGGTCCGTCCAAGGATGTTAGAAGCAACGGGAGCGAACCGTTTCCGTGTGCCGGATAACATTGATCAAGCTGGTCTTTTCGCTGATGTAGCGGCGAACGACCAACAGATGCAAAGCCAGACCTTAGAGTCTTCGAACGTAGATATTTCAAAAGAATTGACCGATTTGCTTATGGCCCAGCGTGCATATCAATTTAATGCAAAATCGATTTCGACAAGTGATCAGATGATGGGACTTGTCAATCAACTGAGATCTTAATATAAGGAGTTTGACGACCATGGCAACTGATCCTAAATCCGAGAAAAACAAGACCCGTGCAGAAGAGAAGGAACGTAAGAAAGTAGCGAAACAGGAGAAGAAGGGAACGAAGAAGGCCAAAAAAGAAAAGAAACCGAAAAAAGGCCGTCGACGCATCCTCCCGATCTGGCTTCGCATTTTGATCGTTCTGCTTCTTAGTGCGCTTGCTTTGGTCTTGGGTGTAATGGTCGGATACGGCATCATCGGCGATGGGAATCCAACCGATGCTCTTGAATGGGATACGTGGCAACACATTTTCGATATCGTAACGAAAACAGAATAGAGCTTGTACTCCTATGATATGTAGGAAGTCACAAGCTGATGACACGAGTCTATAACAGGCTCGTGTTTTTTAATGGTCCGTTTTTTGTGTGTGGGTGGGGAGGGAAGGGAAAACAGTTCGCTTTCCGCGGGGAACGCTGAGCCTCCTCGAGCTCTAGTAACGTGCGCCTGCGTCTGCCCGTATCGCTCTGTAGCAAGCTTTCTCGGCGCAAGGGAGCAAGGAAGTATATTCAAGTAGTACCCTCTCTGTGGGGTCTCAGCCTGCTCCATCTTCCCGTTATATCCAGTTCCAGCGCCTAGCGGCCAGTGAGACTTCCCTCGCTTCTGTACGATAAGTCAACATCGAATCGCTACGCTCTTCGTGTTTCCTTTATCTCCGACAGCTCAGTCCAGTCCATACGCCGCTGAGCAAAGCGCTTTCACATTTAAGTCAGGAGTCTACCTGTTTTCCCTTCCCTCCCTGCGACGTTTTCTTAAACGGACTGCTAGAACGGTAGTGCCTCTAATAGAGTCCGAGCTAACATCGGCAAATGAATTCGTACATTCGTTTCGTCATTCTATCTATGGAAAGATGGTCGGGGAAATGGGGAGACTCCTGTGGGATCTGCGGGACAGGTGAGACCCCGGAAGGCGATAGCCTGAGGAGGCTCAGCACACGCCCCACGGAAAGCGACCTATTTCCCCGACCATCTTACTCCTTATATGGCAGACGAAACGGGAGTTTTTCATGAATGTTTCCATCTTGTCAAAAAGGGAACTATGTAAGAATAGTGAAGTACTGAACGGCGGGAGGGGAATTCGATTTGAAAACAGACGTATTCATAGCCGGAGGTGGCGTGGGCGGACTTGCGTTAGCTGCAAAGCTTGCCAGCCGAGGCGTCCATGTCACCATCGCGGAACAATTAAAGAGAGAATCACCTGTTTATAAAGGCGAACTGCTGCAGCCGAAGACGCTTGCGATTTTGGAGCGGCTCGGTGTCATTGATGAGATTGAAGAGTGCGGTCACGTCCTCGACCAGCTCAGGTTCCAGGAAATCAAAAGGCGGCCTGGGCAAGCTCCGGAAGAGATCAACTTGACGGAGCTCGATTACGGGCGCGTCGCGAGTGTGTATGATCATGCGTTGATGGTTCCGCATGAACAGACTAAAGCGATTTTACGAAATAAAGGAAAAGAATATGAGGAGTATTATCATTACTTAGGCGGTGCTCGTTTTCTCGGTTTTGAAAATGGAATGGCCAAAGTGAAGCAGAACAAAGAAGTGACCTATATCGAAGCGCAGGTGTACATCGGAGCGGAAGGACGGAGCTCCCCGACTAGAGACGCCATGAACGTCCATGTAAAACGCAAAGACTACAACCACCACTTCCTGACGGTCACGATTCCGAGGCCCGAAGATTTTACAAAAGGCAAAGTCATTACGACATCGAGCTGTTTCTTAGGGTTGTTCCCCTTACCGGATAACGAAGTACGAACCGTTTTTCTTATAAAAGCGGGTGAATATAAAAATGTGAAAGAAAAAGGTTTGGAATATTTGTACCAGGCTTACGGAGAGCTTGAGCCTGAGCTCGCTGAGGGTGTCCGTTCGATCAAAGATTGGAAAACCGTCCAGTTGATGATTCCGTTCACCTATCATGTCGATCACTATTACTCTGGAAATTTGGCGATCATAGGCGATGCAGCCCATACTGTGCATCCGATGGCTGGTGAAGGGATGAACCTCGCCATCCAAGATGCAGACGTATTGGGGGAACTGCTCGCTTGGTGTAAAGAAGAAGGCAAACCGTTTGATGAGAACCTTCATTATTATGAAGACGTTCGCAAACCACGGGTATCGTTTTTGTTACAACTGAGTCATTTGTCGGCACTCGTTTACTCGTTCCGTTTCGAATTATGGCGTCAGATCAGATCACGTGCGGTCCAGCGTATTTACGACGATGACCAGCTGCACGTCAAACAAATGTTGAATATATCAGGCCTTGGCCGTTGGGACTTCAGCCTCTTCGATCGTGCTATCCAAGGAAGTATGCTCCCGACAAGAAAGAAGAAGGTAACCGATCGCAAGCAGCAAAAATACTTATTTTCTGAGGAAGAGGACTATCCTTGGAGATACGAATAGAAGGGATGAAATCTATGAATGAATGGGTAATCGCCATGCAGGCACGAAAATGGATGAAGAAGAATGAGTCGTTTCTACCGAGTTGGCATGCGTATGTCGGAGTAGAACTCGACTTGTTCAACGAGTTTGAAAAAGCCGTGACCATCGATACCGTCAGTGAAAGAACGGGGTATCCTAAAGATTTACTCACGTCATGGGTACGCGTAGGGGTCGCCGTCAAACACTTGAAGAAGCGGCCGAATGAACGCTATCGTTCTTCGAAAGCACGTTGTTCCGCCTTGATGGGAGATGACGTCTCCACAGGTGTCCAAGCGATTTTGAAAGAGATGATGGCGTTACACATTCCGACGATGCTCAAATATCCGGAAATCATGAGGTCTCACGAGCGTGCCCAGTTCGACCATGAACGCCACGGAGAAGTCGTAGCGGAAACGTCAGCACTACTCGAACATTTTGCCATTAAAAAAATCAAGAAGATGATCCGCAACCAGGAAGTGGAGACCATCGTCGATTTGGGCTGTGGTCATGGAGGATATTTGCGTAAGCTCTCAGCAGAATTTCCTGACGTGAAGATGGTGGGCGTCGACATCAACCAAAAGGTCATCAACAAAGCGCGCACGCTCTCTGAAGACTATTCGAACATCAAGTTTGAAGTCGGCGATATCAAAACGTGGAAGCCAGAAGACGATGCACAGGTCGATGTCATTCTCCTGCACAACATCTTCCACTACATCCACCCTAGTGAACGCGGGGAGCTCTTGGAGCACTTACGAAGCTATGTAACGAAACAAGGCCTGATCTCAGCCATCACGCCAATCAATGAAAGCGAGCAAGGTCAAGCCTTCTCATCTGCCTTCAACAGCTTCTTCGTCGCTCACTCGAACCTTTTCGCATTGCCGACGAAAAAAGAACTGGAAGGCATTTCAGAGGATTGCCAATTCGATATGTTCGACCTCGATCCAATCGTCAAAGAAGGATCATGGTACACATTCTGGCTGGCCCCATCATCCCCTGTCCAAGAATTGCGACACACGAAAATGGCCGGAAGCACGGAACAATCGTTATCAACGGAAACCTCTTCTGAACTGACTCGCACTTCTTAATAGTAGAAAGCGCCCTCCAAGGGGCGCTTTTTTCTTGGTTTTCAGTATATTTACTAGTAAGAAACTGAAACGAAGTCAAGGCACGCCCGTTATGGTAGGGGTTCGTCCCTCTACATTATGAAGGGGTGGTTTTGAAACGACGAGACTCCCGCGGGAGAAGGACCCAGGTGAGACCCCACAGGTAGTGTTAACGACCGAGGAGGCTCACCGGCTCCCCCGCAGGAAAGCGAGTTGTTTCAAAACCATCCCCTTCTCCCAATAAGATGACGAACCCAGCACAAAAATACGCCGTGGCAACATGTTCTGTCGCCACGGCGTTCATCTATAACCGTCGTCCTTGCACAAGTCGAACAATCAATACAATAAGAGCGATGATAAGTAACAAATGCACCAAGTTGCCTCCGACCCCACCAATCAGGCCAAGCAGCCACAGCACGAGGATCACGATCAGAATCGTGTATAGCATCGGTCAATCCCTCCCTTGCAAGAAAATGGTTACAGTTATTGATAACCGTAAAGCCTAACAATGAAACCGTACAAAAGAAATTTTGTCCTAACCTTCAACGACCTATATAATAAGACTAGTATGTATGAAAGGGGTCCAATTATGTTAGATATCCAACAAATTAAAGAAATCATTCCACACCGCTACCCATTCTTGCTGATCGACCAAGTCGAGGAGATCATTGAAGGGGAAAAAGCAGTCGGTTACAAAAACGTCACGATGAACGAACCATTCTTCCAAGGCCATTTCCCAGACTACCCAGTCATGCCGGGTGTCCTCATCACGGAAGCCTTGGCTCAAATGGGCGCGGTAGCTATGCTGAAGAAGGAAGAGAACCAAGGAAAGCTCGCCTTTTTCACAGGAATCGACAAATGCCGTTTCAAGCGCCAAGTGGTGCCAGGTGACCGTCTGAAACTTGAGGTTGAAATTGTCCGTCTGAAAGGGCCGATGGGCAAAGGAAAAGCGAAAGCGACGGTTGATGGTGAACTAGCGTGTGAAGCGGAGATCATGTTTGCCTTGAAATAAGGATGAGGGAGTTGAGCCGAGTGCTCAGCTCTTTTTTTATGTGTGGTTGTCTTGTCCGAATAAATGGATGTGGTGTCCGAAATCCTCAATCAAATGTCCGAATTAACGGCAATTGTCCGAAATACGTTGGAGGATGTCCGAATTATTGAGGACGGTGTCCGATATACATGAGAGCCTGTCCGAAATCCTCAATCAAATGTCCGAATACCCCGGCAGACTGCACCCCTAAGCACACTTTCACCGCGCCACCCCACCGGATGTCCGAATAATCCTGGTAATTGTCCGAAATCCCCGATCAAATGTCCGATAAACCCCCAGCCGTCCCACCACACACAACCCCCTTTTATAAACAAACAGTGAATGAATAGTAAATAAATGGATAGACTAGTTGGCGTAGTCAAAATAAAGGAGGAAATTTGGATGAAAAGTTTATCATTTAAGTTGTTGATCGCTCTCTTTGCTGTTTCTCTTCTAGGTGCATGTGCAAACGAAGAAGAGCCGATGGAAGAAAACAATGATACAGAAGAGAACATGGACGAAGAGAATGGCGAGGACAACATGGACGATGGCATGGATGACGAAATGGAAGAAGAGAACGAAACGAACGAAGAAGATATGGAGAATAAAGAAGAAGACCAAGGTGACATGACTGACGGTGAAAATGACGCAACAGAAGATGAAACAAACGAAGATACGATGGATAACGGAGACGATCAATAATACCGCCCAAGCCGCTAATGTTAGCGGCTCTTTTTTTGTTCACGAAACGAAAGGAACATCGCCACAATCACAACGCATATGCCGCCGATCGTAAATATAGGAACAAGAAAATCGAGGAACGATAAAGGCTCAAGAAGATAGATCCCCATCCCCACAAAGAAACCTGCAAAACCAATCACTGAAATAATCCGGCTCATCACAGCCCTCCTCTATATCAAAAAAGCGGCAGGAAGCCCTGCCGCCCACACCTATGTAATACCACAGGCTCAACCTTTCAAATCAATCTGATTCCCGAGGCTCGGGTGAGGAATGGACTCCTCGATCATTTTCACCACTTGGTTACCGCCAGACTCGGCATTGTCCATCGCTTTGTCCGTCACTTTCAGACTCGACTGTTGCTTCACATCGACCGCACTCATCGCCATCGATAAGGCTGCAATATCCATGAAATCCCTCCTTTATCGTTCGTATCGGTTTCCACTCCCGAACTATGAAGCAGAACTCGACTAAGTTCGCGATTTTGTTTTTGTTTGAAAAATGGCCCGTGTTCTGTAGAATGGAGAGTAACAACCATTTGAATGCGTTTTGAAGTTTTTCATCTGCAATGGAGTGGAAATAAGCGAGTAGAGGTGATGACAAATGAAATACCGTACGGCGGAAGATTTACGAGATTTACTATTAGAAGACCACGAATCTGTCGTCAACCAGATTCCGCAAGAAAAATTGGACGTGTACATCTACTTACAGCAATTGTATCAGGATACCTATGTACCAGATGACCACCTGTTCCAATTCGTATTCCGCTACTTTTTCAGGTTAGACAACCCTAGTCTGACAAAAGAATTCGAAGATCAATACTTCAAAGTGATGGAAGAGCAGCGAGGCGAAGAGCGGCCGAACATCGTGCAGATCACGAAACGTCTCTATGAAGTGAAGAATCATAAGGGCAACCCGACGATGCAGTTCCCGCTGGCTGCGGCCATGCTGCACACCATCAACCCGGAATTCCCTACGTACGATGGTGATATCGTGAAAGCCTTCGATTTCTCATCCACGTACCATCTATCAGGATTCGATAAAAAAATGAAGCGGTACATGGAACAGTATCAACATACGTTCCGCACGTATAATGAGCTCTTGGACGAGGAGTCGATGCAGCCGTTATTCGAACATTTCGATGAGCGATTCCCAGGCTACGACCTTCCGAAAGTGAAAAAGCTGGACTTGATCGTCGCTCAATTTGGCAACAAGATTTCTTAATCCATGAACCCGGACTCACATTCATAGAGTCCGGGTTTTTGTATGCCCTCAAAGACTTCCAGCTGAATGCGCTCTCTATCGACACAATTTTGTCACCCGAATCACGGTTCAGCAAGTTGCAATACCATTCGTGCTTTAGTAACATTATTCATAATTGTGACTACTCGGTCAGAACGATGAAATATAGAGAATCAGCCTCTCTGTAAAGGGGAGACTACAAACAACGAATTGCACGTGATTTATGGGGCTTAGAGTTAGATAAGGAGAGGAAGTCTTACATGAAACGTTTAGTCATGCTGTTGATGGTGATGACATTAATCGCCGCCTGTTCGAACGAGGAGGCGAATGAAGAAGTCGAGGAGCGGGTGACACCTGTTGAAACGGCGAAAGTCTCGAAGGATGATTTTATTATCGATCGCAAAATCGTGGGGCGCGCGACAACCGCGAACACGTCCCCTGTTTTATCGGAAACACCTGGAGAGTTGGTGACGCTTGATGTGGCGAAAGGGGACCGCGTTGAAAAAGGCGAAACGATCGCTGTCGTCGACCCGGGAAGCGGCGAAAGCCAGATCGAATTACAGCAGCTCGCTGTCCGCCAAGCTGAAAAGCAACTCGAGAACGCGCAAATTTCTAAGCAGCAAGCAGCCTTAGGCGTGGAAAACGCAAAAGAACAAGTCGACCTTGCGAATCAAGCTGCGAGCGCCGAACAAAGCCAGACCTCGCAGGCTGTCCAAGCTGCTGAGCAACAATACCAGCAAGCCCAGCAGCTCGCGAACCAGACCCAGGAACTGGTCGACGAAGGAGTTGTGCCAGAAGCACTTGGCGTTCAGGCTCAGAATCGTGCCGACCAAGCCCATGCTCAAGTTCAGCAGTTGAAGGGCCAACAGCCGCAGTCGAGTTCAGCCATTTCCCAGGCAGAAGCTCAAGTGGACCAGGCTCAGCAACAGCTCAACCAAGCTCAGGTAGCCGTTGAACAAGCCGAACTTCAAGTGGAGCAGGCGAACGTCCAGCTGCAACAAGCGAAAGATCAGACCGCGAACAAGGCGATTACGGCACCTGCGACGGGGGAAGTGTCGACGTTGAACGCGAGTACGGGCGACTTCGTGACGAACCAGCAGCCGTTCGCGTCGATTGTCAGCCTGAACCCGATGACGATTACGGCATCGATCACACCGGAACAGCTTCCGCTTTTTACAAAAGGTGAAGAATTGCAAGTTGAGATTGATTCCATTAACCAAACGGTCACGTCTACAATCTCCTACGTCAGCTCAGTTCCAGACGATACCGGCCTCTACCCAGTCGAAGCGACGGTCGCGAACGGCGAAGAGACCATCAAACCAGGCATGATGTCGACCTTCATTCTGCCTGAAATCGTCGTCGAAAACACGTTGATCGTGCCGACAGATGCCGTCGTGGATAATGGCGGTGAAAGTTTCCTATATCACGTCGTCGATGACAAAGCGGTGCGCGTTGACGTAACGGTCATCGAAGCGCAAACCGACCTGATCGCGATCGAAGCGGATCTCGAGGCAACCGCAGAAGTCATCACGTCTGGGCAGTTGACGCTGACGGACGGAGGACAAGTGACGATTATGAAGGAGGACGCTTGACGTGAACTTAGTCAATTTATCCGTTAAGCGCCCCGTCGGTGTCATCATGATCGTCGTCGCGCTCTTAGGGCTCGGGTTCGTTTCCTTGAGAAGCTTGACGATCGACCTGTATCCAGAAATCGAACTGCCGATCGCCGTCGTATCCACGACCTATGAAGGCGCAGCCCCACAAGAAGTGGAGAAACTCGTCAGCCGGCCCGTCGAGTCGTCGGTCAGCTCGATCGAAGGGCTGGAAGTGCTGCAATCTCAATCACAAGCGGGCGCATCACTCGTCCTTTTACAATTCAACACAGGTGTAAACCTAGATAGCACGCTTCTTGAAGTCCGGGAAAATGTCGACCAAGTCCGCGGGCTATTGCCGGACGGGGCAGGGGAACCGAACGTACTTCGTTTCGACCCGGGTCAGCTTCCGATCATGAACATCGGTCTGTCCGGAGATACGCCGGAAGAACTGCAACAGCTTGCCGAGAACCGGATCGTTCCGTTTCTTGAGCGTCAATCAGGGGTAGCCTCCGTCGGCATCGAAGGCGGGAAAATCCGCGAGGTCCAAGTCCTGATCGACAGGGCCCAACTCTCGCAATATGGGCTCGACTCGCAAACCGTCGTCCAGACCCTCACCGCCGCCAACCAGTCTGCGTCGGCTGGTGTGATTGAAAAAGGACAGAAAGATTTGCAAGTCCGCATCGAGGGTGAATTCGATTCCATAGAAGACGTCGAAGACACCATCCTGCAATCGCAGACCGGCGCCCGTGTCACGCTCGGCCAAGTCGCTGAAGTCAAGGATACGCTCGTCAACTCGAACACGATTTCCAAAGTCAACGGCGAATCATCCGTCGTCTTATCGATTTTGAAGAAGACGGACGCCAACACCGTCGAAACCGCCGATGAAGTGAGCGCGGCCTTAGACGAACTGCGCGCCGATCTACCCGAGGAAGTCGAGAGCGACATCATCCTCGACACCTCCGAATTCATCAAAATCTCAATCAACAGCGTCGTGTGGAATATCCTCTTAGGAGGCGTATTCTCCATATTAGTGCTTTTATTATTTTTAAAAAGTCTACGTGCGACACTCGTCATCGGGTTATCGATTCCAATCGCCATCATCTCGACCTTCACCCTGATGTACTTCACGGGCGAAACGTTGAACGTACTGACGATGGGCGGACTCGCGCTCGGCATCGGGATGATGGTCGACAGCTCGATCGTCATTTTAGAGAATATCGTAAGCTACAGGCAGCGCGGGTACTCGATGGTCGAAGCCGCCAAGCAGGGTGCATCGGAACTCGCGCCAGCCGTAATCGCATCCGCGACGACGACGCTCGTCGTATTCCTGCCGATCATCTTCGTTGAAGGAATCGCATCGGAATTGTTCACCCCGCTTGCGCTCACAATCATGTTCGCCTTGATCGCGTCGCTTGCGGTATCGGTGACGCTGATTCCGATGCTGTCATCGAAAATGCTGACCAAACCTCTCCAAATGAGCGGACGCCGCTATTGGTTCGACCGCTTTATGGAGAAAGTGAACGATAAATACCGCTCACTACTTAGGCTCGTTTTGAAGTGGAGAAAGATGACCATTGCGATTACGCTCGCGCTCATCGCGGGAAGCGCCGCACTCGTTCCGACCATCGGAACGGAATTCATTCCGCCATCCGACCAAGGTCAGATTACGATGAGAGTCAACATGCCTGAAGGGACATCTCTGGAAGAAACGGAAGCCAAAACGCGGGAAGTCGAAGAGCGCATTGATGAATTCGGTGACGTGATCGATGTCAGCTACGTGACGATTGGCGGGGGAGGCATGACAGGGGTCGGAAACGGCTCATCTGATTTTGCATCCTACACGATTGAACTCGTCGACCCCGGCGACCGCGAACGAACGACGCAGCAAATGGTCGAACAGCTGCAAACCGCTGTCTCGGATATTCCGGGAGCGGACATTCAAGTGAGTGAAATGGACGCAGGCCTCGGAACCGGTGCCCCGCTGCAAGTGCAGCTGAACGGAACCGAATATGAGGTATTGGATGAGCTAGCTCAGCAAGTCGCATACGTCATGAATCAAGTCGAAGGCGTCAGCAACGCGACCTCCTCGACGGATGAAGGACGCCCCGAGCTGCAAGTCGATGTGAACCGTGAAAAAGCGGCTCAATATGGACTGAGCTATCAGCAAGTCATCGGGCAAGTGCGTCTAGCCTTCAACGGCCAAATCGCAACCCGCTACCGAAACGGAAGCGATGAAATCGACGTGCGCCTTATCTTCCCAGAGGATGAGCGCCAGACGATTGCGGACCTAGAAGGGATGTCTGTGCAAACCCCGACAGGCAGCTTGATTCCACTTGCGACCATCGCGACGCTCGAGCAAGTCCAAGGTCCGGTCACGTTACTGCGTGAAGATCAGCAGCCGCAAGTGAACGTCGAAGCGGAAGTCATCGGGCAAGACCTAGGAACGGCAACGGAACAAGTCCGTGCCGAGCTTGAGCGCTTGAATTTCCCGGATGGCTACAGTTACGACATTGGTGGACAGGCACAAGACATGCAGGAAGCCTTCGGTGACTTGACGCTCGCGCTCTTGTTCTCGATCTTCCTTGTGTACGCCGTGATGGCCATTCAGTTCGAGAACTTCCTGTTCCCTTTCATCATCATGTTCTCGCTGCCGGCCACGATCATCGGGATTACCACCGGACTGTTCGTGACAGGACTGCCGTTCAGTTTACCGGCATTCGTCGGAATCATCATGCTCGCCGGAATCGTCGTCAACAACGCCATTGTACTCGTCGACTACATCAACATCCTGCGCAGGCGCTCTTATGACCGCTTCGAAGCCATTCTCGAAGCCGGACCGAACCGCTTACGCCCGATCTTGATGACGACCATGACGACCGTACTCGGCATGGTGCCGCTTGCCATCGGCATCGGACGAGGCGCCGAAGCCCAACAACCACTCGCCGTAACGATCATCTTCGGCCTGACGGTATCAAGCTTCTTCACCCTCGTCCTGATTCCCGTCGTCTACACGTATTTTGATGACTTATCCAATAAAATCACTGGATTGTTTAGGAAGTAAATAAAGAGACAGGTACTTGGCTTATGCAAGCCAGGCACCTGTCCTTTTGGTATAAAGGGAGAGTGAGAGTATTAAAAAGAAAATTATTTTAAGTATAGTCCTTTTGTTTGTAATAGGAGTATCGTATCTCGGGTGGATTGAAGTCAGAGATCAGCAGAAATTAGAGACCATTGAAGACGAGTTACATACGACCAATCGAGTACACGAACTAGTCGTCCAAGCAAAGGAATCACTGAAAGAGTATGAAGGTGAAGAAATTCCAACAGCACTTGGGGACATGGTCGTCTCTACCATGCATCATACTGAACAATTCTATTCATCTACTCTGTTGGACAACGGGATAGAAACGGGACGAGATTACATACTCACTGTTCGATACAACATCTGGGATATTCAAAAGATAGCAGGAAAGGCAGGAAAGGAAGCGTCAGTATTAACTGCCGAAAGCATGCAAGAAATCCAAGATTCAGAAGAACAAATCGCCGAAGTTCTAAGGATGTTGGACGGCAAGAGAAGTGCGCTTGAGAACAAGATCGAGAACTATTGGTGGAGATCATGATAGACATTCATAAGCAGGACTGGAATATGGGAAGGTATTTGTTGTGATTTCGAGAACTATATTTGTTGAGGGGAGGAGGAGAATGGTGAGACTCCGGCGGGATTTAGTGGGACAGGTGAGACCCCACAGGGAGGCACGACCGAGGAGGCTCACCGCCCGCCCCGCGGAAAGCGATCCATTCTCCTCCTCCACTCTCTACTGAAAGAAGTTTCGAAATCAATTCTTTTTGAACCTTTATCTTAAAAAATATGATCCAATCAGCGCCACGTTTCGATAGCTACATAACAACACCTCTACCCGAAAGCGAGGCGCACCTATGAAACTCAATTGGAGACTTTATTTCGCAACACTGGGCGTCATTGCCCTCGTGTTTCTTATATATGAATCGAACGTATGGAAGTCAGATCCAGACGTGACCCACGTCGCAAAGTCCGATGAAACGTATTCCATCATCCCGCCTGAAAAGAAACAACCGACTTTCGAACCCGAGCAACAAGTCGACAACGGCATCACCCCGACCCAGATCACCATTCCAGCCATTGACGTCGACGCGGCCATTGAGCCCGTCGGCGTGCTAAATAACGGGGAGATGGGGGTACCCGAAGATCCGGACAAGGCCGGTTGGTTCGAGCCCGGCACCGAACCCGGCAACACAGGAAACGCGGTCCTCGCCGGTCATGTGGACAGCCGCACAGGTCCAGCGGTTTTTTATGATTTGAAAAAGCTAGAAAAAGGCGACACGATTACCGTCAGCGACGACACCGGGGATACGCGCACGTATGTCGTGGAAAGGCTGGAGAGCTACCCATGGGACGCTTCTCCGATCAATCAGATTTTCGGCCCGACAGATGAGAAACGCCTCAACTTGATCACGTGCACAGGTGAGTTTCTCCGCGACCAAGGCGGCCACCAAGACCGCCTCGTCGTCTACACCACCCTCCAGCCATAAAGCAAGGGTCGGTTCTGTACTCGATATAGAAGAACGTGGGGTGGAAAACGACTCGCTTTCCGCGGGGAACGCTGAGCCTCCTCGAGCTAAAGCTCTGCGGGGTCTCAGCCTGTTCCATTTTCCCGCAGGAGTCTCGCCGTTTTCCACCCCACTATGCGATGAATAGTAGAACAGAACCTTTGCAATAACTTGGGGCATTGATCACAAGTAATTAGAGGTTCAGTCTTCATGTCGAAAGGTGGGGAGAAACGGCGACACTCCTGCAGGATGAAGAGGATTGGGTGAGATCCCGCAGAACTCGGGAGCGACCTGAGGAAGCTCACCGCCTCCTGCGGAAAGGGAGTCGTTTCTCCACCACCGATTCCTCCACTTTGGTAGAACCAATGCCAGAAATAATGAAAACAGCCACCGACATCATGCCGGTGGCTGTTTTGCGTTCTATTTAATACGATAATTTTCCCCAAGATGATCAATAATTCTCAGCAAACGCTCTGAGAACTGAAGCACATGCAGACCGCACGTTATCTTGCCATTCTCCTCGTTCACCCAAATCAACCGACCTTCAGCCGACAACGTCTCATTCTCGTAAATGAACGTGATGACGACTTCATCTTTCATCTCGAGCGACTTCGTTGCATCACAAGAAAAGCGAAGGCCGTTCATGCTGATATCGACAACTTGAAGCGATCCTTTCTGGTCACGGTTCAGCTTATGTTGATAAAACCCAGGCAGTGGTTTTTCAAAGATATAGCGAAACGGTTCATTCCGGCGTTCGTGAGTCATCTTCACACCCCAATGTTTGGAAATTGTTTACTATAGCATAGCTTTATACTGAATCGATTACAAGTGAAAATACTACGAAATCATTTGCTGTTTGACCAGTTGCTGATAGGTGGCATTCGAGTGATACAATTCCTCGTGAGGCCCTTGGCCGGTCACGCGTCCTTGTTCAATGATGATCATTTTGTCCGCTTCCACGACCGTCGATAAACGGTGCGCGATGATGAAGGTCGTCCGCCCTTGCATCAACGTCTTCAAGGCATCTTGAACGGCTGCTTCTGACTCAGAATCGAGGTTCGATGTCGCTTCATCCAACAGTAAAATCGCTGGGTCACGAAGCAGCGCACGGGCAATGGCGATGCGCTGGCGTTGTCCGCCGGAAAGCTTGATGCCGCGCTCCCCGACGGTCGTGTCCAGTGCATCAGGCAAGGCCATCACAAAATCGTACGCATTCGCTTGACGTAAAGCGGCTTCCATCTGTAGTTCGGGAATCTCGCGTTCGAGTCCGTATCCGATGTTTTCCCTGATTGTACCGGCCATAACCGGACTTTCTTGAGACACGTATCCGATCGACTGGCGCCAGTGGGGGAGGCGGATGTCTTCAAGTGGCGTATCCCCGACCGTAATAGAGCCTGACGAGGGCGAGTAGAACCGCTCGATCAGGGAGAAAATCGTCGTCTTCCCGGCCCCGCTCGGTCCGACGAACGCAACCGTCTCGCCCGGTTCGACCGAAAACGTCACGTCATGAAGAATCCGTGTGTCCTTGCTATAGCCGAACGATACGTCTCGGAAGTGGATGCTGCCTTTTTCAAAAGAAGCGGGTTGATCATCAGCCTCTTTGTCGCGTCCAAGCAAATATTGAATCCGTTCGGTCGCACCCATCGCCTTCTGGAAGGCGGTCAGGAACGTGGCCATCTGACTGAACGGCACGACGATCTGGAACATGTAAATGATGATCGCGACAAGCGAGCCAGCGGAGAGGGCACCTGACGCGACGCGGACACCGCCGTAACCGATCAAGACGACGAGGACGACCATGATGATCGTCGTCATGAACGGGGAAATGACCGCCTGTATGCGAGCTTCTTTCAACCCATATGTAAACAGCTTGCTGACGCCGTTGTACCCTTTCCGTTCCTCGGCTTGTTCAGCATTCGATGCTTTCACGAGGCGGATTTCACTGAGCACCCGTCCGAGGTTCGCACTGAAATCGGCCATTTCATCCTGCATTTTCTTCGACACTTTATACATCATCCGGCCAAGCGGAATGACGACGAGAAACGCGACCGGCACCGCAACAAGCATGATCACCGTCATGCGCCAATCGATGGTGAGGAGGATGATGACGGCACCGATAATCGAAATGATGCCCGTCAAAAATGAGACGAGATGATTCGTAATCAGCGATTTGACCGTATTCGTATCCTGCGTAATCCGGCTCATCGTTTCGCCGGATTCGTGCTCATCGAAATAGCTGACAGGCAGATGGAGAATCCGTTCCCATAATTGTCTGCGGATAAAAGCGACGATATGCTCTCCGATGTAGGCGAGGATATAGTAGGAAAATCCGCTCGACACCGTCTGGACGACGAATGTCACGATCAGAAAAGCGATGACGCCACCGCTCAATCCGCCACCGGACAGCTGATCGACGAGGTTTCGGGTGAAGAGGGGAACGACGAGACTCGCCGCCGTTTCGATCAAACTTAATATAATCGCGACCGCAACGAGCCATTTCGCCGGCAGTCCTCCTTTAATGAAGGAGAAAAACTGCCTGACGTTCCGTTTGTCATGACTCATCACGATTCCTCCGATCGACCTTGATCAAGTCCCACGTCGTTACGATCCCCATAGGCAGGTCATCCGGTTCGCCGGATTCAGTGAGGATGACCGCTTTCAGCTTTTGATTGTTCTCAAGACTATCTTCAAACCGTTCCTCCAAATCGTACACCGTCCGTTCCGCCTTTAAAAACTGCACATTCGGATGAGCATCATCTAATATGTCTTCGGCCACGACGGACTCGATGCGTACAGATCCATTGTCCATCGTACGCGACATCCAGTTGACGACACAGTCATTGGTCAACAGTCCGATGAAATCATGCTTGTCGCGATAAATCGGAAACTGCGAAACGGGATGTTTATGAAACGCTTCGATGATATGCGAAAGCGGCGTGTCGGATTTGAAAAAAAGAACAGGCCTTGTGGCGAAATCCAGCGCTTTAGGCGGTTGGTCAAGCGTTCGTTTAATACGCTCGAGTTCCTCGACGACATCGGTGTGAGGCGTGGCAATATAGTATTCTTCATCGATCCGCTCATGGACAATCGCATTGCGCAGTTTCGCATACTGCTTCAGTTTGTCGAAATAGACGCGGATTACGCTATGCTTCAATTTGGAATGTTGCAGAAGCTCGACGAAATTATCATTTTTCGGATAGCCATTCAATTCCTTCAAGTGCTGATGAATTTGATTGAAGGCAACCTCGAACCGTTCAACGATGTCATTCATACGGTTCACCTCCATACGTTTTACCCTTAGTATATCTTATAAGCTTACTTCTCACACATTTGAAGAATTCTGTAGAAAGTTTTCATGTGCTTTAAATAGAACGCCGTGAAAAATCATGTTATACTTGTATAAGGAAAGCAGGTGAGAAAATGATTGGTGATCGCATCAAACAAATACGCAAAGACCGGCATCTGTCTCTCTCTGAATTAGCCGAACGAGCAGGGGTGGCCAAGTCGTATTTGAGCTCGATTGAACGCAATATCCAAACAAATCCTTCGATTCAGTTTCTTGATAAAATCTCGAAAGAACTGGACGTATCGATGAATTTCTTGCTGCACGGTGACTCGGATGTGAAAGACGAAACGCTCGATGAGGACTGGATGAAACTTGTCCATGAAGCGATGAATTCGGGTGTTTCCAAAGAACAGTTCCGTGAGTATTTGGAATTCAATAAATGGAAAATCCACCAGAATAAATAGTCTGTTACCTTGAAGTAATAGGCTATTTATTTTGCCTGAAATCCTTAATTTCGAAACTATCGTAGTGAAGATGGGGCGGTGGGGAACGAGTCGCTTTCCATGGGCAGGCGCTGAGCCTCCTCAGGCTGACGCCTTCCGGGGTCTCACCTGTCCTTATGATCCCACAGGGGTCTCCCCGTTCCCCACCGCCCCTTGCGAAGTAAGCCTCTCGAAATCGCAGTCACAAATGATTAGTCACAAGCAAGGTTATGTAGCCAATCTTTCGTGCAGGGGGCTTATTAGCATCCCATGAGTGATAGGTCCGTCACTGAATATATGGATAGGGAGATGAACGAACGCACTACATAGGGCTGGAATACTTATGCTATCTCTCCACTTCAATGGGGGGATAGCTTTTCAATGTTTCCGTTATACTCACCAAGGCAAGAAGGGCCGGGAAATTGTGAGACTCCTGTGGGATGTACATGATCGGTGAGATCCCGCAGGTCGCGTAGCGAACGAGGAAGCTCACCACATGCCCACGGAAAGCGAGTGATTTCCCGGCCCTTCAAACACTCACTCCCGCAACGGAAACCAGCAAAAAAAGCCCGCCACCAATCAGGTAGCGGGCTCACATGTTAGTTCTCATCCATATATTCCTTCTTACTCTCAATCAACTCCGCAAACACATCACTCTTACCATACTCCGTCTCCGCCCACGCCTGCTGATTCATATTCAAATCCACATACGTAAGCTTCGGATAATCATTGCCGCTGAACGACAAATCCTCATTCACCTGATACCACAAATCACCATTGTCACGAATCCAGTCACGCCCGATCGCTTCAATCGCCAGACGAATCTCGTACGCCGTATCAAGGAACTCCTCGCGCCCAGTCTGCTCATAAACCGTAAGCAGATAATACGCCTCACCAAGCGCATGGTTCAACGACGCATGCGGCTGCTTCTTGCCCTCGACCGCCGGATAATCCGAAATCAACCGGTGCTCCCCGACCTCGATCACATTGCCACTTTCCATCTGATCGACCAAGTACTCCGCATAGCCGACATTCAATTCCTTCAGTTCAGGCAGATCGAACAATTCCGACGCCTCGCGCAAGAACAATCCGAGCTTCTCATTATGACGCGTATCCGTATACGGCGCGGTCACCCCATAAGGCTTTTTCAACCACGTACTCGTATACTCCGTCGGCCAAAGGTCCGTCCCTTTCTCCGCCTGATACGCCTCCGCCATCGTCACCGCATTCAACACAAGCGCCGCGTATAACGGCTCCTCCGTCTTCTCATACCGCTCAAGCGCCTCATCATTACGAATCAAACCGACATTCCGGCCGAAGCCCATCTTCGTCCCAGGCTCAATCGACCACGGCAGCTTCACATAAGCACCCGCCGGCGTCAACCACTTCTGCGTCATCAAATAATTCCGCTGCATATACTCAGACCATTTCTTCAACTCTGCAGGATCACTAAGCAGCACATCATCAGACAGCGCCCAAGACTCCGACACATCCGCCCCTTCACTACGAAGCGACAGCGTCAAACCATCCTGCTCATACTCATCCAAGAACTTCCGAAGCACACTATCGCCTTCGGTCAGCACCTCCGAACGATAATTTTTGCCGACATAGAACGACTGCACCAGTTCATCTTCTTGAAAAAGTCGAACGATGCCCTCGGGCTGTGTCGTAGGATCCACACCATACGTACCGTCGTGCTCGTGCTTAATATCAAGCGTATCGAACGATTCGAAGCTCGTATCAGAATGAGATGCTGTCGCGAGCTCGATTTCTAAGTTCGCCGCCCGTACAGAAGGGTTGTCCCACTGTGCGAAGACCAACTCAGCTCCGTTCATCAGCTCACGCTCTGTAATCTCAACTTCACCAGCATCCTTACCAGCTATGTACACCGCAAACGTACGGACCGTATCGGTGGCCGCCGCCCACTCTTTTTCCTTTTTTTCCATTTCGTTGAAACGAAGCTGGTCTCCACTAAACGAATAACCTTCCTCTTCCACCGATTCTACTGTATTCTCTTTGAACTCCTTAGCCTCATAAAAGGACCAGAAGCTGAAAACACCAATAATAACAACTGCAAGCACAATACCGAACGTCACGAACCGTCGCTTCACAGACCTTCCTCCTAACACAATCATCTGTTCACTAGTCTACCATATTCCTACATATTTCGGGAGGATTCTTCCTGTTTGTGAGGGGAGGTGGAGACAGCCCCCGCCATGCCCAACCTTAGCAAATCGGTCACGGACAAACTCCTATTTGACATAAAATAAAGAAAACTCTTAACAATATTTGAAAAAATATGGTAGAATAAACTCAATTTATAAAAACTAGACACGAATGTTGTATAACAAACTCGAAACATTCTTATTACGGATACATAACAACCGTCGCAAACATGACGTATGTACTCGAAATGTAACTAGTAAACAAGTCAGATAAGAAAAGGTGGGGGCATGGACAAACAAGAGCAGTTGAAAGAGTTGATGCAGTCAATCATCAGTCAAACCGAATCAAGCGAATTATCTTCCAAAGATGTCATCGATCAAATGATCCAGCATCTTCGGGGTTAATATAATAGAAAGAAAAAGACGACATCGCCTGTCGTCTTTTTTTATGGGGAGGCGGGCGGTTATAAAGACGTTTTCTCGATATGTCCTCGCTACAAAAGGTCTTAATGCACAGGTAAAAGCACTTTGCCCACGCCCAATCAATCATAACCGCTATAATAGACCAACTAAAGACCTTCTCACTCGCCGAAGCAAACCAAAACCGTCTTAATGAGCCAATCACCGCACTTTCCCTTCTCCCAACTAAACAAAACCGCCAAGACCAAACCTCTCAAAACACTTTTATTACAAAGGGGGAATGAAAAGTGCGGAGAGAAGACCGCTCTCCACACGTTCCATCCCCATAAGCAGATCAAAACCGTCGAGATCCCCCGAACCAACGCACTTTCTCGTCACATCAGCAACCAAAACCGCTGAGACAAAAAAAGCGACCAGCCTCAGCTGGTCGCCTCCTCATATCAATTCGCCGAACCACGTTTCGCTAACAATTGAATCATGCGGCGGAAGCCTTCTTTATAAAATACATACGTCGCACCCGCGTACACCACACCGGCAATCGGCACGATGATCGCGAGCTTCCATAAGGAATAGAGAGCATCAAGCATCGCCCACTGCTCTAGCAGCAAGACAACAGCACCCATCAACGCCGTCGGAATCAAGACGCGTCCAAACATGGCGACAAGCTTCAGGAATTCTGATTTTTCATAGCCACGGTACAAGACGAGCGTGATGCCGATGAAATAGTAGACTGACACGCCGGCACTGGATAACGCAAGTCCAGGGTAGCCGAGTGGTCCGATCAGTAGCGCATTCAGCAAGACGTTTACGATGATCGTCGTCGAGCTGACCATCAAGATTTTCTTCGCGTTGCCGTTTGCGTACATCGCTTTGACCGAAATCGTAAGTAACCCTTGCGTCACGATGATCGGTACGTAGAATTTCAGTGCGTCATAGACGGCTGCCGTATCTTCTGCGGTGAATGCGCCGCGCTCATAAATGAACGACAGAATCGATTCGCCGACTAGGAATACGCCGACCGCGATAGGCAACAATACCATGACGCCCATTTGATAGCCTAAGAACAGCGTATTCTGGAACTGCTTTTGATCATCGGCACGCTCAGATAACAACGTGAAGATGATTGCCACGAACGTTGTCGCAAAAATCGTACTCGGGATACTCATCAACAACGATGCGTTATTCAAGTACGTGACGGCTGCGCCACTCAAGCCCGCCGCGAACGCTTTGTCGACAAACACGTTTACGTGACCGACGGACGAGTGGAGGAGGGCAGGTAGTAATAATAGAAGAAACGCCTTCAAGAAGCGCTTGTCCATTTTCAATACCGGCCGCCACGTGAAGCCGCCACGGATCAAGTAATAGAACTGAATGCAGGCACCAAGAAACGTACCGAACACGAACCCGTAGGCCACGCTGTATATGCCCCACGCATCGCCGAAGATGAAAATGAAGACGACCGCGAACAGCGTTCCGCTCAGCTTCGACACTTGCGTCGGTACGAAGATCCGTAACGCCTGCAAGTACGACTCGAGCATCCCGCTCAAGGCAATCACCGACATGAATAATAGGAATACTTTCGTAATCTCGATTGCAATCTCGGACTCTGTTGCGGACATGCCTGGGTAGATGAGCGGCACGAACCAGCTGGCACTGACGTACAGGATTATCGACAACCCGACGAATAACAGAAACGTATAGTTCATAATCCCGGATGCGTCGTGTTCCGCTTTCGCCGTATTATCCTCATTACGACGGCGGTGTTTCAAATATTCGGGCAAGAAGACGGCGTTGAAGCCGTTTGCGACCATCGTGATCGTAAGCGTGACGAAGGCGAATGCGAGGAAGAATCCGTTCGTGACATCGCTTGCCCCGAACTTCCAGGCGACCGCACTTTCACGCAAAAAGCCCATGATTTTCAAGACGAGCGAGAGGAGGGTAATCCATATCGCCGCTTGTTTTAAACGTCCCATCAATCGTTCACCTCAGGAAGGAAGCCTGACCTCGACAGGGAGATCAGGCTTCATCTATTAATAATTCTCTAATGCATCTTGGTAAATATCTGCGAACTTCTTCGCGGCCGCATGGTGCGAGTAATTCTCTTCAATCATCTCGCGGGCATGCTGCGCCATTTTTTCTCCGAGCTCTGGATTCTCGATGATTTTGTAAACCGCATCGCGAATCGCTTCCGGGCTTTGTTCTTCAACAAGTAGTCCGCTTTTCTCTGGAATGATGATCTCTTTCAAGCCACCGACCGCAGAGGCGATGACTGGTACGCCAGCACCCATGCCTTCCAGCGCACTGATTGACGTCGCTTCTTCGACTCCTTCTGAGTGGATGGACGGAATCAGCGTCATATTGCTCATCGCGTAGTAGTCTTTCATAATGTCATGCGGAATGTTCCCGAGCATATGGACGTGATCCTCGAGTCCGCTCTCTTTCGTAATTTGGCGGATGTTCTGTTCTTCTTCGCCGGACCCAGCATAGACAAGGCGTGTGTTCGGATATTTTTCATGAATAAGCTTCAAGGCTTTAGCAGGAAAAATAACGCCGTTCTTACGCGTCATGCGGCGCGGGATGAATAATAGCACATCGTCTTTGTTGAAGCCGTATTGGGCGCGGAGTTCTTCGCGCTTCTCGACTTGTGGTTCGAACTGATCGACGTTGATGAAGTTGTAGATGCGCTCGCCTTCGACGCCGGCGAGGTCGCGGATGTAGTCTTTGATCCGCTGATCGACCGTGATCGGACGACGCGTCTTCTGATACACTTCTTTCTCTAAATCCTGCATCGCTTTCGCTTCTTTACTACCCGTCTTCACAGCACCACGGCTGACGGCTTCGAAAGAAAGGTAGCCGTGCACGGTAGACACGACCGGCAGTTTGCAAGGGAAAGAGGCGAGGGAGGCGTAGACATCTTGCGCGTTGATGATGTCGTAGACCTTTTCGCGCGCTTTCTGCTGGATCAAGTCTTTCAGTAATTGTTGGCGGATGCGGTGGCCGACAAGGATGCCTTTTCCTTGTGAGATTTTATTAATGAGAAAACTCGGTGCACGAGCGAGATCGCGTTTCGCTTTTGGGAGGTCGCTGAAGGAAACGACGTCGACTTCGTGGCCGAGTTCTTCGAGTCCTGCTTTCAATGTGGCTACGTGCGTTGATAATCCACCCGTGTGGGGGTAGTCGAATATGGTTGTGATCATAATACGCATCGTTCATACACTCCTTAATTATTGGTTCCTTTATGAAGTCAGTAGACGGGGGCGAGAAAACAACTCGCTTTCCGTGGGGCGGGCGTTGAGCCTCCTCGGTCGCAAAGCTCCCTGTGGGGTCTCAGCTGTCCCGCAGATCCCACAGGAGTCTCGCTGTTTTCTCTTCCCCAGCTCTAGAATAGTGGAAAGGAACCACTTATTACTTCGTTCCTGATTCGTTCCGTTACTGAAGAATTGGAGGCGGGTTCGTGGAAACGACTCGCTTTCCGTGGGCGTGCGCTGAGCCTCCTCAGGCTGTCGCCTCCCGGGGTCTCACCCGTCACTTCAATCCCACAGGAGTCTCGCCGTTTCCACGAACCCTCAACCTAATGAAAGTGAACGGAACCTGTTATTTCATGGGTCATGACCCCCTGCGCGTTGATGCTTTAGTGGGGTGGGGGTCAGGCACCGCTGTTTCTATTTTTCGAATCGCTCTTTCAAAATCTCTACATTACGTAAGGCTTCGTCTCGCAATTGTGCTTGGGCTTTTTCTAGTCCAACAGACAACTCGTCCTTTTGATCAATCACAGCTAGAGCCGAATCTTTCAATCCCGCAGCGGTGAAGTCTTCGAGGACGGTGGAGTAGTCCCACATGCCGGTCATTTTCGCTAAGTTCTCGACCTTTTTATCATAGCTGATCGCACAGAATGGCGTCCCCATGATGGAAGAGAAGATGAGCGAGTGGAGGCGCATGCCGATGACCATGTCGCAATGCTTCATGAACTGCAAGTACTGGTTCGGTGTGAAATCTTTGCCAAGCAGCTTCGTCTCAGAACCGTGCTTCATCATGTCTCGTACTTCGATCGAAACCGTTTCGTCATGATGACCTTCCATCGGTACAAACACGGGTGTTACACCGCGTGCTTCAATCAGCTCATCCAATAGCTTGGCCATTTCTTCCTTATAACGCTGCGAACCGAACCAAGGACGGACGCTGACGCCGATCAGTTTTTCATCACCTGTTACATCGAGAGACTGAATCGCTGTATCGTCGTCTTTCGGTTGGTAACCGAACACGATATCCGCCGTCACTTCACCAGCCGGACGCTTGACGCCGAGCTTACGCAGCAAATCAAGTGAATACTGATCTCGTACCGTGACGAAATCCGCCATGTTGGCGAAGACTTTCATTAAGAACTTCCCGTATTTCGTGTTCACAGGACCGATCCCTTGCGAGAAGAACATCACTTTCGTCCCGACAAGCTTCGCGAGGAACACAATCAATAAATAGTAGGGAAGCGGACCGAAGATGATGCGCGTCGGATATGTATCCTGCAGCAATCCACCGCCACCACTGACGAGAAGGTCGGCATCCTTCAAGGCGCGCACTTTCTCCTTGAACTGTTGACGCCATCCGCGGTACACACTTTTCACTCCATGTTTCTCAGCAGTCTCTTCAGGGGATAATGAGAAAACGGTAATCTCCGGATCATCGAGCTCGGAGCGTAAATTATCAATAATAGAATCAAGAATGGCTTCGTCCCCGGTATTCCCGAGTCCGTAAAAGCCAGAAACGACGATTTTCATGAACATCTTCCTTATCTATAAAAAATCATTCAGAATTCATCATAGCATTATTGATTTTAAAAAGGAATCCATCTTCAAGAACTGTATTATAAGTGTAAAATAACGCCGGAGAAAATTTTTCCTGTGAAAAGACCGTCATAAAAATGATGAAGTTGATGAATCATTATGGCATTTCACAAAACCGACAAAATGTGACAAGGCTTACACTAAACTTCTATATATAATACATGGATTTACCATTTGACTTATATTATAATGAAAACCGTCGAATTTAATTATAATCAGGATAAATGTTCCGTTATTTTGATTAATAGAAAGAGGTCCTGGGAATGACTCGCTTTCCGCGGGGAACGCTGAGCCTCCTCGGTCGTACCTCCCTGTGGGGTCTCACCTTGTTCCTTTTCCCGCAGGAGTCTCGCCATTCCCAGGACCTCTTAGCGAAATTTTTATATAACGGAACACGAGAAAATACATGCACGATCGTAGCAGACTAATGCTATGTAACTGAAAACCCCCCCCTATAAATGTTTATTATGCACTCATGTTAGGGGAGAAGTAGAAGTGCTTCATCTTAAGGGATGGGGAGAGCATCGGCGTTCGCCCGCGGAAAGCGAGCCTTTTCCCCAGTCCCGGAGCCAGAGAACCAATACTTAAACCATTTATCATACAAAAGAAAGTAGGATAACTATGAACAAGATTTGTGTCATCGGACTTGGATACATCGGACTCCCGACCTCCGGCATCTTCGCCCAAGCCGGATACGACGTCCACGGCGTAGACGTCAACCAAGACGTCGTCGATACACTCAACAAAGGCGAAATCCATATCGAAGAACCCGGCCTTCCAGACGTCATCAAGCAAGCCGTCGAAGCCGGTAAAATCATTACCGATACGAAACCGACCGAAGCGGACGTCTTCATCATCGCCGTTCCGACACCGGTCCACGAAGATCATACCGCCAACGTCACATACGTCGAACAAGCGACCGAAAGCATTCTGCCGTATGTGAAAAAAGGCGACACGATCATCGTCGAATCAACCATCCCACCGCGCACGATTTACGATAACGTCGCGCCGATTCTGACAAAAGCCGGCTGGGACCTTGAGAACAACGATCTCTACTTGTCCCACTGCCCGGAGCGCGTCATTCCAGGCAAAATCATGACCGAGCTGATCGACAACACACGTATTGTCGGAGGATACACAGAAGAAGCGGCAACAAAAGCCGCTGACGTGTACCGTAAAGTCGTCAAAGGTGAAATCCACCTGACGACAGCCCTGACCGCAGAGATGGCGAAACTGATGGAAAACACGTTCCGCGACGTCAACATCGCGCTTGCCAACGAACTGGCGAAAATCGCCGATAAACTCGACGTCAACGCACACGACGTCATCCATCTAGCCAATATGCACCCGCGTGTGAACTTGCATCACCCTGGCCCTGGCGTAGGTGGTCACTGTATTGCGGTCGATCCGTATTTCATCATTGAAAAAGCGAAAGACGTCACGCCACTTATGCAGGCGGCCCGCGAAATCAATGATTCCATGCCTGACTTTGTCGTCGAACAAGTCGACAAGCTGACCGAGAACATTTCCAACCCTAAAGTCGCGGTTCTAGGCCTGACGTACAAAGGCAATGTCGACGATGTCCGCGAAAGCCCGGCGATCGACATCGTTTTCCAGCTGACCAACAGCAACAAAGATTACGAAGTGTTCTGCCAGGATCCTTACGTGAAGGACAAGCAAGTGCCACTCAAACTGCACAGCTTAGAAGACGCACTCGAGAATGCCGACGTCGCACTCGTCCTTGCCGACCACAACCATTACAAAGAAATGGACACCGCGCTGTTTGCAGAATATATGAAAACACCGGTCGTGTTCGATACACGTAACTGCCTGCCAGAAGCGAAGGGTGAGACGATTATCTACCCGATCGGAAACTTAAGCGGACTGGAGCCGATCAAGCGATGAACAAAGAGACTTATCTTGGCGTCGACGTCGCTCCACTGACATACAAACAAGTCATTAAGGAAATCACGCAGCGCATCGATCAGAACGAGCAGTCTACGGTAATTGCTGTCAATCCGGAAAAAATCATGAAGAGTCAATCGGATGAAACGTTGCGGGGACTCATCAACGGGTCCACCTTCCAAATTCCGGACGGCGTCGGTGTGCTGCTCGCATCGAAACTGAAAGGCGGTCAGATCCACTCCCGCGTAACGGGTGTTGAAATGATGGGGTATCTGCTTCATTTGGCCGAACAAAAGAGCCTGCGCGTCTTTTTCTACGGTGCGAAAGAGGAAGTCGTCACAAAAGCGATCGAAAACATCCAGCACGACTATCCGAACATCATCGTCGCCGGATACGAAAACGGCTACGAACAGGACAACAACAAAATCATTACACATATCCAGGAATCCGAAGCGGACATGTTGTTCGTCGCCCTCGGCAGTCCTAAACAGGAACTTTGGATCCGCGACCATAAAGACCAACTGCCCGTGAAAGTGTTCCAAGGTGTCGGCGGAAGCTTCGATGTCTATGCCGGCAACGTCGAACGTGCCCCGGAATTCTTCCGCAACAACGGGCTAGAGTGGTTATATCGTCTCATCAAGGAACCGAAACGATTCAAACGCCAACTGGCATTACCGAAATTCCTATTTACGATTTTGAAATCCAAGTAAGGCTTGACCTCAAGTCAAGCCTTTTCTATTGTCAGGAATATATGTGAAGAGTTCACACGAAAAAGATTAACGGCGTCTATGCTTTAGATAGGGAGAGAGAATAATGAAAGTACTACATGTCATCTCCGGTGGGGAAACCGGAGGGTCGAAAAACCACGTCATTAGTTTGTTGTCTCAATTTCCAAAAGAAGACGTGATCCTCGTCTGCATGCAGAAAGGCGAACTGTACGAAGACGCTCTGAAGAACAACATCGACGTCCGCCTGCTTGAACAGAAGAGCCGTTACGATGTGCAGGCAGCCAAGAAACTGACGCAGATCATCAAAGAAGAAAACGCGGATATCGTCCACAGTCACGGCCCACGCGCCAACCTTTTCGCAGCCTTGATCAAACGTTCGTTTAAACGCCCGCTCGTGACGACGATGCACTCCGATCCGACGCTTGATTTCATGAAAGGCGGCATCAAAGGCAAAGTGTTCACGAAGCTGAACCTATGGACGTACAAACGAATGGATCATTTCTTCGCCGTATCGGAACGCTTTAAAAGCCACCTGATCCAGCTCGGTGTTCATTCCATCGATATCACGACCATTTACAATGGAATCGACTTCACACCAGCGACGAAACAGCGCACATTGACGCGCGCCGACCTCGGGCTAACGGAAGACGAGCTTGTCATCAGCATGGTCGCACGACTTCATCCAGTCAAAGGTCATAATTATGTGTTCGATGCGCTCAAGCAGCTGAACGATCCGAAAGTGAAAGTGTTACTCGTCGGAGACGGTCCATACAAACAAGACTTGATCAACCAAGTGAACAAGCTCGGTCTTGATGACGCCGTCCACTTCCTCGGATTCCGTAATGACATCAATGAACTATACCAAATCTCAGATCTCGGCATGCTGGCTTCATTAAGCGAAAGCTTCCCACTCGCTTTACTCGAAGCGGCTAAGGAGCATACTTCCGTCATTACGACAGAAGTCGGTGGTGTCGATCAGCTCGTCCCGAATCCGGGTTACGGCTGGATTGTCAGGCCGAAGAATTCCAATGAACTTGCCGGAGCGATAGAAGAAGCTGCTGAAATGAAGAAAACAACTCCTGATGAACTGAAAGCAAAAGGAGATCGACTATACAATCATGCAAGCGAAGCCTTTTCGCTCACCCAATTGGCTGCGTCTTATCGTGACACGTACGAACAGCTGATGAGTAACCACAGATAGAATCACGTAAGAGGAGCGTATGTATTATGATTCGAAACCATAGCTGGACGTTTTATATCGTCCTGCTACACTTGATCATCATCCCGTTAGTCCCATTAAAAGGGTATCTCGGCCCGATCCCGATTTCAGCTGAAATCTTCCTGATTCCACTCCTGACGGTCGTCGCCATAGTAGAATACCTAACGAAACGAATCGAACTGAACGAAACGAAAGCCAAATGGTTCGCGATTCTGTTTGCCGCCCATTTCGTCGCGATGGTCATCTCGCTCACTCAAGCGGTTGCCATTATGCCAGGCTTACTCGAAATGGCACGATACTTATCGTACGCGTTCTTGTTCTTGATCATTTTCAAAGTAAAATTCACACAAGGTGAATACAAAATATTCGGCCTCACGTTCATCAGCGTCATCGCCTTCATGGGACTTTACGGACTGTTCCAATTCGCGACCGACTACAATTTGAACAAAGCCGGACTATACGCCCTGACTGAAGCCTGGGGCCGCGTCCCATCCACGATGATCAACCCGAACTACTACGGTGGATTCGTCAACATCATCATCCCGGGACTGTTGTTACTCGCCGTCGTGTATTTCAAAAACCGTTTAACACAAATCATCTTCTTTATCTTGTTCGGCGTGTTTGTACTAAACCAGATCCTGACATACACAAGATCCGCCTGGGTCATCATGGCACTGTCGATCATCATGGCAAGCTTGATGATGCCGAAAAGATTTTACAAAAACTTATTCAAAGTTCACATGATCATCGCAAGTGCGGTGCTCGTCCTCGTCATTTTCAGCATGCCGGATGTGCAAAACCGTTCGACATCCGCGATTTTTGTCGTTCAGTCGTTCCTGCCTTTTGAAATCATCAGCGAAGAAGGTCCGGTTTCAAGCAGTGACCCAGACGATGAAGATGATGGTGGGGGCAATGCCCAGGACTTAGAAGAAAACAAAGACACCACAAACCGTGCCGTTGTATCCAGAACAACACTCTGGAAAACAGGCTGGGTCATGTATAAGGAAAATCCAGTGCTTGGGCTAGGAATCGGAAACTACAATGAACGGTACAAAGAATACGTAACCAAATATCCTGAATTAAATGTCGGGCACGATTTGTATTCCGTCCATAATTCCTATTTAAAAGTCGCATCGGAAACTGGTACAATTGGAATTGTGAGTTTTTTGGCAATCTATCTATATTTTTACATTTATCTTGGTAAACAATATTTCAGGAACCGAGACAACCGCTTGAAACAAGTTCTATTATTAGGGCTTTTCATCGGAAGCGGAACGTACTTCGGACAGAATCTAGCAAACAATCTGATCTTCATCCCGCAGTTGAACATCATGTTTTGGATGATTTCAGCAATCATTCTCAGCTACGCCACAACACGCCAATTTAAGTCCTGACGGGGATATATGCCAAAATATTCATATCGAACCATTTCTGTTGTAAAAAAAAAGCAACAATGTTAGTTTAATAATTACGGAAATGCGGAATGTAATGTAGAGAAATGTTTCATTCCGTATTTTCATGTAACAGTTTTGTTACTGATTGTTACATTTTTGCTAAGCTTGTCATTTTACCGAAAAATTTGTTGAAATTGTTGGCACATTTGGTAGAATGAGAGGTGGAACTTTGATACATAGATTTAATGTTGGACATCTTTGACTACATACATCGACGAAAAAACTGAATCTATGAATCTTCAACTCTGTAAAGAAGATTCCCAGACTTTATTCTCAGAATTTTTATGCATCTCTGTGGATAATGATGGGTTTTCTTTAAATAAAAAAACATGTGCTCTTAAGTACATAAAAGGGAGGAAATAGGTTAATGGCAAAACAACCTAAGTCTTTAAACAAGATTCTTGTAACATCTGCTGGTGCTGCTGTAGTAGCTGGTGCTCTAGCTCCTGCTGCTGTAAGTGCTGAAGCTGCAGACAATTTCACAGACGTTTCTGCAGAAACTCGTCACTACGTAGCGATCAACGCTCTTTCTAACATGGATATCATTAGTGGTTTCCCTGATGATACATTCCGTCCTGAAGCATCTCTTAAGCGTGTAGACGCTGCTAAGATGATTTTCGGCGCAGCTGAACTATCATTCGACGGTGAAGTAGATTATGACTTCACAGACGTACCAGAGCGTGCTGAAGAGTACGTTGATGCACTTGTAGAAGAAGGTGTAATCGATGGTTTCTCTGATACTCAATTCGGTCCACAAGAGAACCTAACTCGTGAGCAGATGGCTAAAATGATCGTTGAAGCATTCGGTTTTGACGTAGCAGTTGCTGTTGAATCTACCTTCACTGATCGCGGTCAAACTATTCTTTACCCTTATATCGACGTAGTAGCTGATCTTGAAATTGCTAGCGGTTACGAAGACGGTTCGTTTGGTGTAGGTGACGAAATCAAGCGTGGCGACTTCGCTGCAATGCTTTATGCTGCAATGAACGTTGGTTCTGGTGATATGACTGTAGAAGCTCTTGGCGGAACAGTAGTTTCAACACCACTAGGTACTCTAGCTGTAGAAGTACCAGTTGATGCACTTGAAGGAGCAACTGCTGAAACAGAAGTTACTCTAAACGTTGATGGTGAAGAGTTCACATTCACATACCGTGAAGACCGTGGAACTTTCCAAATCAACAACCTTAACGGATTCACTGAAGAAGAGCTTATGGCTGCTACAGTTGAATTCGATGTTGAAGGCGATGGCGGCAATGATGATCAGCCAATGAACTTCGGTATGGTAAGTGATATTGATGGTGCTGATGCTATCATTACTCCACTTGGAACAGGCGCTATTGAAGTACCAGTTGCTTCACTTGAAGGTACTGATTCTGAATCTACTGTAGTTGCTGAAATCGATGGCGAAGAATTCGAACTTGGATACCGCGCTGATCGTGAGTCGTTCCAAAACAACTCATTCAGTGGTTACACTGAAGAAGAACTATTAAGTGCTAACATCTGGGTGAAATAAGTAAAGATAGGTGATCATGATGAATAATCGTAAATTACTGGTTGCTTCTGTACTTTCACTCTCAGCTACAGCCGTTGTTGTAGCGCCTACTTTCACAGAAGCCGCTGCGACAATTGATTCCGTAGCACTTAATGATGGTAGTACAACGTTCACAGTGACATTCACTGAGTACTCTGATGCGTACTTGGATGGTTCTGGCGACTTATACAATCTACTAACTGGTGGAAGTGTAAGCGTTGAATCGATTGGTGTTGCTAGCGGTGTACACGTTGACTACAACAGCTATGTCGATGCTCTATTTGATGCATCTGACGATGAGGCTCCACTCGATGTACTTGAACAGGCTTCCCAAGATGACAGCAATGTCGTTGCTGACTCCGACGTTGAAGCTTATCAAACTATTCAAGGATTTGACGAAGACGGAAACCCACTCTTTGATGATGTGGTAGTACCAGAAGTCATTTCTATTGACTAAATATTATTTATTTAAAATTAGGGAGGAAACAATCATTATGAAAAAGAACACTCCATTAAAAGTTATGACTGCCTCTGCAATCGCAGCGACTATCGCAGTTCCAGCTGTTGCTTCATCTGTTTCCGCAGCAGAAGTTAACATTGAAACTGTTGCAATCGAAATGGACGGTCAGGTATATGTTGTAACTTACACTGAATTCACTGATGCTTACCTTGACGGCGAAGGTGAAGTATATGACCTAGCTACTGAAGGTGATATCGTATCATTCAGCACGGACGGCGAAAGCTACATCAGCTACGAAGCACTTGTAGACGCTCTATTCGACGCTGACGAAAATCAAGATACAGCTGACGTTATTGCTGAGCTTGAAGAAGATGAAGATGCAATGGTTCCAGCTGATGTAGTTGCAGACTACGTTATGTTCGGTAAAGAAGCTATGGTTGAATCAGTAAGTGCGAATACTGATTTAACTACAGAAGTAACAACTGTAGAAGGTATGGTTTCCAACCTTGAAGCTCTTGAGCTTGAAGAAGGCGAAACTGCAACTGTAACAGTTTCCGTTTTCGCTAATGGTGATACTTCAGTTGACCCTGCTGTAGTAAACGAGGAAGTTGAAGTTGATGCAGACGGAATGTTCTCAACTACATTCACTGGTCTTCCAGAAGGTGACCACGTTGTACGTGTATCTCTAAGTGAAGATGTTTCAACTGACGCTGAATTTTCAATCGACCTTACAGAGGTTACTACTGCAGTTGACGCTGTAAACAACGCAACTAACCAAGTTAATCTATTAACTGCTCTTGAAAATGATTTCTTTGAAAATGTTAATGCTGACTTGATTGCTGAGTATGATGCAGTTCTAGGTTCTGACAACGATGAACTAGAAACTGTTGCTGATGTGCAAATGGAAATCGATACAGTTAATGCAGTTAATGCAGTTAATACTGCTGATACTCAAGTAGAACTTCTAAACGCTCTTCAGGCTGGTCAAGAGCTAGGCGTATTCACAGACGTTCGTGAAGATTACATCGTCACTTACGCTGCAGATTTACTTGATGGAGACACTGAAACTCAAGACTCTATCCAAGATGTAATTGATGGAGCAGCAGAAGCAGTTGTCTCAGCTGCAGAAAGTGCACTAAACACTGCAGAAAGCAACCCATCTGATGCTAACATCGAAGCTGCTAGTGATGCTGTAGCTGAAGTTCCAGCAGATTTAGTTGATGAAGAAGGAGAGCTTATTCTTCCTAGCTTCGAAGAACGTCTAGCAGCAGTTAAAGTTGTAAATGCTGTACAAGCTGGAGATGGCTTCAGTCAGGTCCGCTTACTTGCAGCTCTAGAAGATAATAATTTCGAACGCGTTAATACTGACTTTATTTCTGATTATCAAACTGCCATTACGGCTGATGATCTAACTGTTGAAGACATTCAAGAGGAAATCGACACGGTTAACTTTAACGCAGCAGAAACTGCTGTAAATGCACTAACTGTAGATTCTTCTGCTGACGATTTTGCAGATGCTGAAGAGTTAATTTCTAATCTTGCTGCTGATGAAGAAGACGAGACTGCAGTCTCTGACTTAACAGCACAGTTTAACTTAACTGAAGCACTTGCAGAAGCTGCTTCTGTAGATGGAAATTCTTCAAACTCAGATATCATCTCAGCACTAACTTCTCTATCTGAATTAACAGAAGACTTTGATGTAGATACTGTTACTGATAGTCAACTTAACCAGATTGCCGTAGAAATTGACGGTGCGACTATTACTTCTGCTGCTGATATTCAAACTATTGTAGAAACTGTTGCAGTTAATGAAGTCCTTGCACTAGATGCAAATAGCACAGAAGCAGAAATCAGCGAAGCTCTTAATGCACTTGCACAAGCTTCAGAAGATTTCGATGAAGATTCTATCAATTCTGGACTTCTTGAAGAGTATGTTACTCAGTTCGGAAATGATAATCCTTCAGATGCAGCTGGAATCCAGACATCTGTTGATACAGCTAATAACACAGCCGCAGCAGCACCATTAGCTGTAATTAGCTCTGATGATGGTAGTGGCAATATCAATGCTACTGATGAAGAATTACTAGAAGCTCTTCAATCTCCTTTCATTGACCTTAAAGGTGTAAATGAAGACCTATTTACAGACTACAAAGCTGCATTAAATGCACTTGGTTCTGTTGACAGAGATGAAGTATCTGAAGTTCAAGCTGTAATTACTGATGTTAACAACCTTAACTCTGTTAATACAGCAACAACTGCTACAGAAATGCGTACAGCGCTAAACAAGGTAGCTGTGGAGAATGATGTGAATGCTTACATCAACCTAGGATCAGCTGCTAAACTAGAAGTAGCTGGCGTTGTTTTAAGTGACAGAGCAGATGAAACTGATGCAGAGTTCGCTACTACTGCTGATGTAACTACTGCTGTTACTACTGAAATTAGTGCTAGAGATACGTTATTCACAAGTGCAACTGGCGTTAACATGGGTACTATCAGCCAAGTACGTACTGCACTTGTAAATTATGGTTTGGATTCCTTCACAGACCTAAGCGCATCTCAACAAGTAGAAGTTGCTGAATATATTGTAGATAACCGCCCAGAGGTTACTACTAACGAAGCTGGTGACACTTACGTGTCTGGTGGTTACACTACAATCACTGGCCTTGAAACTGCAATCGAAGGTGCACTAGCTCAATAATACTTTTTCATAGATATTATTCAAGAAGCCAGCCATTATGGCTGGCTTCTTCCATTACATATAGAAATTTATAATAGGAGTGAGTAAGTATGCTAACACTACTAACAACTAAAGGAAGTATTGCAACTGAGGAAGAAATGATTCTGGCCCTCCCAGAAGAAGTGTATATTACTACTACTCCATATATAACTAAAGACACCTTATTTCATAACATATCGAGTAAGCTTGATTTATTAGAATCAAATTCTGATCTAACGTTAGATGACATTTCAGCGGTACAAGAAATGATGAACGATTTACCTGCTAAGTCGGAGGAATATTTCGAATGCCGATTCAGAGTTCGTTCACTTAAAAAGACAATGAAAAGCAATAAATCCTCTACTAGAACAAATAAAAATGCAGAAAATATTCAAACAGAGTCAATTGAAAGTTTTCTAATCAATGAAGGAGTTCATTCCTTTATTAACTTGGGTGCTAAGGGTAGGGAATGGGTAGCATCTAGATTAAAGTATGAAAATGTTGATGAACTTAAACAAGATGACTATAAGAACGAGTTGGAGTTTAAGATGTCTCTATTGAATGATTACATCGATGAGTTTAAAAAATCTTCTGATTCTGTTGATTTGATTAATATCATGAAAGAGTTGAAAGTTAATATTACGGAAGATGAAGAAGTCTTGCATCTGACGTTGGATAAATGGATCAATCAGCCAAAGGAAAGTGTTCATACTCTTACCCAAGTAGACCAGACACTTAAGAAGCTAAAAAAACAAGTTTATCAAGACGGAATCACCAAGACTACTATTACTGAACAAGTTTATTTAGAAGTGAAATAGTACTTGAGAGTAGATTTTCTAAAAGAATCAGAGCATTGAATGAGGCAGAAATAGTCTGATATAGGCTGATCCTGTCTCTTTTTGTATTTCGGTGCCTGCCCCCACTTTGATATTAAGATAAAGAATCGAATATAGAAAGGAAGTCTTGTTTGAGAGGAAACTCTCGGACGGGACTTTTCTCGTTCAAGAGTCATATCCGTTTGATGAGAGGACTAAATTTTATGGTGAGAACTTTGAAATGGGTGTTGTTTATACTCATAGAATTAGTATAAAGATTGTGAGCGTTTCTAAGTAGAGTATTATAAACTGTAGGAAGAAATATGCTGCAGGGAAGGTGGGATTGGTTGAAAGAAATAAGGAAGGCTTACGTTAAACTGAATATTTTGATGGGGATTACATACCAACCTGCTATTTTGTTCGCAATGTCTATGAGTATAAGTAGAGCAAGTAGCGTTAGCGAAGTCATTGCTCAATTATATTGGGTGATCCCTATGCATATCATACTAGGTTCGATTCCAAACATTATTCTTTTCATAATACACATTACAGGTCGTGGTAAATTTAAAGAAGTAACACGAGCTTTCTTATTTGGGACAATGCTCGTAATCATCACACAACTGGTCCTTTACATATTTATGTTTCTCTTATTTACTTATGGACCGAAAATATAGGGCTACACAGCTTTCCAAAAGCTCCATAAACCCACTGCTTTAGTGAAAAATGTTTGAGATGTAGTAAGGAAGTCTCTGAGAGGAAAATTTTATGCGATACTTCTTATGCATTGTATTGCGGACGGGAGTCTGACCCACTTCTTATAGTTGCCTGTGTGGAGTTACCTGTAAGAGTGCTTCTACCATCAGCGTATGGGCAAGGTCATGCACCTTAGACGGGATTTTGAAACGGAGACTTACGTATTAGTTCTATATTCTTGTTTTTTAGGTATATCAACTTTACAAACTACTATTTTTCTATATAATAATATAGGTATTTCCAACAATACTATTATATAGGAGTGATTTAATGGGTAAGAAACTATTAGCAGTCATTAGTATTTTAGTACTAATGTTATCAACGTTTTTACCATCAGCAACGGTTTTAGCCGCTGAAGAACAAAGTACGACATTTCCGATTTCAATGCCTGATTTGAGTGGATATCAAATTCTGGGTGGTGAAGTATCACTAAGGTCAGATGAAATATGGGAGCATAATCTATATTTAGATCGAGACCAAGAGAACAACTGGGTCGTTAATTATTCTGAAGCAAATAACAACTTAGCAGAACATACGGATCAGACATTCCATGTATTTGTAAGTATTGAACTTATAGATGGCGACCAAAATCACGTGAGTTTCTTTGATCACCGAGAAGTAAGTGGTCAAGAAATGATGGAAGGATTAGATTTATCAGACTCTAACATCAAGAAATACGAATACAGCACGGATGCTGAATATACAGATAGCAGTCTTACATATGAGTATCAAACAGAATATGACGAAGAAGTTCACAATTTCTATGTGTTTGGCCCTTATTTTTTAGCTAATGAGGTTCCTTCTTCGCTAAGAGTAAGTGGTAATTCTGAGAATGAATATTTTGCTTTTGAGAAATCCTTACCTGAACAAGATGCAGTGATTGACGTTAGTGAGGATTTCCAAATGGGGCATAAAATTTCTTTGAGCAATAGTTCTAACTATAGTGCAACGATTGATAGAATTGAGTTCGTAGATGGTTACAGTCATATGAGTTTCATGGGGCAACAGAGTGCTGTAGAAGAGGTTATGGTTTCGGACGCCTCGAACATCAGAACTCATTTATCTGTAAATGGAGAAAATGAAACTTATGAACTTGAAACAGAACCTATTGAAGTAACAGAAGATACGGCTTTAACTTTTACTGGTGAGGTAGACAGTGAAAAATTAGATAGCTACTCTTATTATGAACAAGGAGAAACGATAAACGGAACGCTTCTTTTTGAGTCTGGTGATTTTCACCTTACGGGTTCGAATGCTCCTGAAGAATTGGGGAACGGTTTGAATCTCAGTTTTTGGGATGGAACGAAAAAGATTGCAGAAACCTATGTAGGTTATGACCTTGATCACTTTTCTTTTCAAGGAATAAGTGAACTGGCCTATGGAACCTATCAATTAAAATACGAGGGAAGTCTTTTCGACAAAGATATCACCAATAGCCTCCCCCTTGATCATTCTCCTAGAAATGATTATCGGGAGCCCGATCTCAAACCGACGAACGTCATCCCTGTTGATGGTTTCGAAGTCCATGAATATTTGGATGGTGAATTATCAAGGATCAAAGACAATGGCGATGTTGATTACAGCAAATGGGTCAAAGAGGATTTAACATTATCGACATATGACAATTATTTAGAGGATTCTGAGGAATATCAGCTGGAATTATCGTATGTTGTAGAGAATAATGATGAATACCTGATTTACCATCATGTTCAACGATTGACGGGTCAACAGTTCAAGCAATTGAGTCAAATTCAAATGAATGACTCATTCCAAAGGTTTGAGTTGTCTAAACCAGAAGGGTATTCTGTGCACAGATTCATGGCTGTTCCGGAATTAAACGGATCTACGTTCACTTTGAATTCTTATGCTAAATTGAATACCTTCCTATTGGATTCTTCAGTGACGAATCCTAACTTTAAATTACAGGGATATACAGGTGGGGATAACTTTTATGCAGTAGCAGAAGATCATGACCCATCTATTCAGGAAGTCTCGTTCAGTGAAGAAAAAGAGAACATGGTTCCCGTAACCGTTACGTCTGCATCACCGATTGACTCTCTGTATATCTTTGATGATGTAGGGAGCTTAGCCAGCCATATTGATGTAATCAATCAACCTCTCATTCTTCACTTACAAAAGAATAGATTGGTAGAGGCGAATATCCTTACACAATCTGGTCAATGGGAATACGGCTTTTCTAGGGATATGAACCCCACAGGCCAAACCGAATTCACATTGGACGACATCAATGCGACATCGGAAATTACTCACAACAATTACTGGGTAGAGGCCAACATCTCTTATAATGGCTTTGCCTTGAATAGAGTGAGTAGCACCAATCATTTTGCGGATGACCAGCCGATTCAAATTATGCTGAAGGATGAAGAGGGCAACGTCGTTCTTCAAGAACAGAAGCAGCACTTTAGCATGGATTTACCTGAGACTCTAGAGGCAGGAAATTATACTGTAGTTTTCGAGTATCCTCATCCATTTGAAGATAAGACGGAAGCCTTTATGAAGGATTTAGTGATTGAAGGCGAAGAAAACAACGATGAAGTAGAAGTACCGAACTTAGAGGTCTTTAAAGTGACGACTGAAAATGATGGTGCTTTATTATCAATCGATCAGACAATCAACTTCAGCCTGGAAGCGGCGAAGCATGATACATTCATTGGTAGAGCAGAAGTTCATTATGTGGATACTTCAGATGAAAATAAAGTGCTACCTTTGACTTTAGAGAACGGCGACATTTCTTATAATGGATCGTTCAAAGTTGCAGAAGGAATGAAACAAGTCCAATACATTGAGGCATGGATTGTTGATCAATCCGATAACAAGTCGTCTAAGGCGACATTGAAGCTGAATAAAGAGGTCGCGAGTACACTTACCGGGCAAGTTGGCTTCGAAGATGGAACACCTTTAAAAGGAAAGGTGTCAGTCACACTTGTTAATGAACATAACTATTTCACAACGACTTCTAGTGAAGACGGACAATTTACATTCGACAAGATCCCAGCAGGCAGCTATTCTTTGAGTGTCTCTACAAATGGTATGAACATTGAGGATGTTGCATCTGTAGAATTGGGTCAATCTGTACGAAAAGTATTGGATAGCAATGTAACGATCCCTTACTATCAAACGATTAAAGTGGCTATTGAAGCGGACGACGATGTTGACATGAAAGATGTGGCAGGCTCATCTTTAGCATTGACTCATTCTGATAATCGCAGATTGTACGGAAAAATCAATGAAAGTGGGGCCTTCGTCAGCTTCAGCGGTGAAGATACTTTTGAACTCGTACCTTCCGGTGACTACGATGTAGAGTTTTATGGTAGTGATCACTATGAACTTAGTCCGACAACAGTGACAATCGATAATGAAACAGACTATCTATCAAACCCATTGACTCTGCAACTATCGGGCACCACACCTGAAACGAGTCAGGTGACGGTTAACGTGAAAGACGCTGGTGGTAATCCAATCAGTAATAGCTATGTCCAGCTTTACAACTGGTCTGTTTCTCAAGAGGTAGGTAAAGAGTATGGCTATGCTATGACAAATGAGGATAGCTCTTTAGGAGTTTCCCCGAAGACGGGTTATACTCTCGAAGTATCTAAGAATGGCTATCAATCATATAGACAAACAGTAGACATTACGTCTGATCGCACGATTGATGTCGTGTTAGAGGAAGCTGTCAGTGTAACTGGCAAGGTCCTAAGTGTAGACGGAGTCATTGATAATGCTAGGATTTATAATCAAAATGGACCAGAGTACACAACGTCAAATGCGGATGGATCATTTGAAATCGAAGGAGTTTCTAAAACGGATGTAGCTCTTAGCATCGAGATGGAAGGTTTCCAAACCCAGACTGTGACGCCAACGTCCAAAGATGGTTCGTATGAAGCCGTTAATGTAACTCTTGTGCGCGATGGATATGTGGAAGGTGCCGTTTATCTGAATTCTCAAGAGCACCCTGTAGCTGGTGGGTTTGTGAACCTATATGATGCTGAAGGGACATTCATCGGCTCTTCCCGATTATCTGAAGACGGACAGTTCAAAATCTATGGTGTGGATAATCAATCTGAACAAGACTACACAGCTAAGATTTCCGGGTGGGATATTCCATATACAACCGAAAAACTATCTCCAACAAAAACGGAACAAACGATTATTATCCCGATGAATGTGGAGAGTGACTTCACAGGAGAAGGGAATAGTTTCGCCGCTACTAAGAGCGGAGCAGCCCCTGGAGAAGTTTTTGAGTATCAAGTGAAATATCAGAATAATGGAGACGCAGCGAAGAATGATCTGCCTATTACATTCAATTTGGATGAAAACGTAGAATATGTTCCGAACAGTGCTTTATTAAATGGAACAAAGGCGTCCATCTCTCTGAATGGGCAAGAGCTGTCCATCGGTGCTCAGGATGTAAAGGCCGGAGATCATGGAACAGTGCGTATCACAGTGAAAATTAAAGACGACGCAACCAGCACTATTTCTACAACAGCAAGTATTAATGACGAATCTGCAAAAGTGGCAACGACAGAGTTGTTATTTGTATCACTCGAAGCTCCTGAAGCGACTTCAACAAAAGAAGTGAAAGTGTATGGAGAAGCGAAACCAGATACGACGGTCAAAGTATTCGCTGGAGACAAAGAATTGTCCACGACCACCGTTGATGGACGTTGGTGGTATGCGGATGTCGAACTTCCAGTAGAAGATGCTATTAAGACAGAAGACTTCTCGTTAGTGGCTCAAGTCACAGACGGAGAGGATACACATTATTCGAAAGCTGTTCAACTCAGCTATAAGCCTGATGTACCTAGAGTAAAAGGTGCCTCGATTACGGCAGGGTGGAACCAGAATGTTCCCCTCAACCCGTACACTGGACTTGTTACGACATCCATCGTTGAATATACACCGATTGATATCGAGGTTCAATTAGATAAAGAAGTAGACAAAGCGTCCATACAGTTTGTCGGGCGTGATGTCACTCTTACACATCAAGGTTCAGGAAAATACACAGGGAAAATCGATCATACTTGGAGTTCATTCGGTGAACAAGTGATGTATGTGACAGTTGAAAATGGAGAAGTGAAAACGAAACTACCATTGATGAATGTCATCGTACTGATTGACCCGTCCGGTTATGTTTTCGAAGGTTCTATGGACAATCGACTTGAAGGCGTAAAAGCCATTGTACAAGAGAAGGTCAACGGTACGTGGAAAGATTGGGATGCTGAAAACTTCGGCCAAGTCAATCCACAAGTGACAGATGATGAAGGTCGTTATGGCTGGGATGTTCCTCAAGGTGACTGGCGCGTCATCTTCTCGAAAGAAGGATACGAAACATATGTGAGTCGTGATGTTGTCGTTCCACCACCAGAAACGGAATTGAATATTCCAATGGTCAGAACATCAACGCCGAAAGTATCGAGTGTTACACCTAGCCATTCATCGACGGATATTGCCATTGGTGGGGAACTGACCGTAATATTTGATCGACTGATGAACCAAAACAATATGGAAAGCCAAATTATTTTAAAAGATGAATCTGGCAATCAAGTTCCTGTATCGTTTACTTTTGAAAACATATCAGGTGCGAAACAAGAAGATGGTTATTATGTAGAAGACGATACTCAAAAGCTATCCAAATCTATAACAGTAAAACCAAATCAAGCACTATCGAACGATACAACTTACACCTTAGCGATTGCACCATCCGTTCAATCGTATGATGGTAAAGCGCTAGGAACCGTTCATGAATCCACATTTACGACGAAGAAGAAAGTAAGTGAAAATGGAGGAAATGAACAAGGGAACACAGGAGGTTCTGATAATGGAAGTGGGTACACGCCAACTCCTACACCTACTCCAGAGCCTGAAGAAGAGACAGGGATTGTGGACCTGAAGCAAACAGAATTCAACGCTGCTGATCACTTTACGTCTATCGATCGTTCTGATGTAGAGCGATGGGATGTATCCGATGATTCTATCGCAGATATTCAGGATGACGGCACAATTGAAATGAAATCTGATGGCCTTGTGGTCGTTGAAGCTACAACGAAAACAGGGGATAAAGTAAGTAAGTTGCTCGTTCTTTCAGAAAAAGAAGTGAAAGAATGGGAACAAGAAGAGACGAATGAGAAAGGCAAGACTTGGACCGTAACATTCAACACGACGATGAATGCGGACCTTTTGAATGACAAAGAAGTACAAATAATCGACGAAGAAGGCAATAAAGTCTCCGTAACCCTCAAGTTATCTGAGGACGGAAAACAATTGATGATTACACCAGAAGAGGATTATGCTGCTGGAGGGTACAACTTGTATATTTCTCACGGGTTAGCGTCTGGAAAAGGGATTGAGATGGATCAATCTATCTTTATGAATTTTAAAGTGAGATAAATAAATATTGCGACAGGTTTTTAGGTAATTAAGCCTAGGAACCTGTCCTTTTTATTTTTAATAAGTATAATAAATAGAATAATCTGTTAATTTATCGATTTATTTATGGTATATTTGTATTGAATAATAAATACTAGAAAGGCTGGTTATTTGTTAAAATAGTCTATTGTTTTTTTGATAACTTTTCTCTTTTTATTTTCTATCCTAAAACTTATGAAGGTAGAAGCAGAAGAATGGTCGACAACAAATGTGAAGAATGACAAACTACCACCGAAATTATCAACGAAGTGGATGAAAAGGTCGTGACGATTCAAGTAGAGACACCGGATTAAGCTAGTCAGGGGAGTGGGGCTGTTGATGAATATGACTTTGAATCTTCAGCGAGAATCTTGATTCAAGCAAAGTAGTGATGGATGACCTTGCCTACTTGTGTCAGGGTGAAGTTGATGAAACACCTTCTTCCTTACGGTGATGGTATGTAAAAGTATTTAGAAAGGGTGGATGACTGATGAACATGAAGTGTATTGGCTTTATCGGTTTTTTATTGATAGTAATGTTCACATTTCCTATGAGTTCCTACGCTGATGTTTCTGAGAGCAAGACATGGACGATTACCTTTAATACAGAAATTGACCCTACCACCGTCAATGAGGATTCTATTAAAGTTTCTGATTTAGAAGGAAATATGGTGGGTGTGCAAGTCGACGTGATCAGTGACAAAGTTGTCGAGGTACGCTCTCCATCCACGGGGTATGAACAAGGGAGTACCTATCTATTGCGTGTTTCCAGTGGGATTCTTTCTGAAGAGGGCGTTCCTTTGAAAGAGGAGATCGTATTGGATTTTACAATAAGGTCCGAAACAGCGGACAATCAGTCTGATCTTGGAACGCACGAGCACGAAATCGGGGAATCTATGGATATTTATTCTCCGGACGTATCTCTCAACTCTTATGGGATTGAGGAGCAAAATATTGATTTGATGGGAATCTCTAAAAAGGGTGAGAATTTGAGTCGCTTAGTATCTATTGAAGGTGATCAGTTAAAAATAGATACTGAAGAAGGGCTGTTGCCTTTAGACATGAATGAGGCATATAAGCTGAAAGTTTATATGAAAAACGGGGATAGATACTACATAACCTTCCGAACATCTGGACTTCCTATTATCTCATCTGATCAAGATGAGGAACGCTTTATTCTTGTACCTGCTCAGCCGGAGAAAGGCTTTAACTATCCTTATTTCCTTAGAATTCCTTCAGATGAACATAAACAGCGTAATGAAGATTCTGCTAGACGATTGATGGTTGTTCCCAACAATACGGGTCCGACTGAAGGAATGTTAGATACGTTAGAGAGGACTCAAGAAGAATCATTTCGGTATCCTTTAGTTCGAGATATTGGTGAGAAGTTATGGTCACCTGTTTTGATACCCGCATTTCCAAGGTACAGAGCTCGATATGATGGAGGTTACTTTTATTCCCATGCTTTGGATCGTTATACGATGACACTTGATGATATGTACAGTGATATGAAAGATGATGATCGATTTTTACAGAGTTTGAATAGGGAAGATTTAACGCTGAACGATATTGAGAAGATGAGTGGGCTTGATTTGCAATTGGAATCGATGATAGATCATGCCATAAGTTATTTAAATGAAAATAATCAAGGTGTAGAAAGCGACAAAGTATTTTTGTCTGGGTATTCCGCCGAAGGGAACTTCACAAACAGATGGGCGGCTTTACACCCAGAAAGGGTCAAAGCAGTAGCTTCTGGAGGAGTGAACAGTACGGCAATCATCCCGATGGAAGAGATCGATGGCAGAGAACTGATTTATCCGATTGGAGTAGCAGATGTTGAAGAAATTACAGGCCAACCTTTTGACCTGAAGGCTTATAATAATGTCGCGAACTTCATGTATCAGGGAGAAGGGGACCGTAACGACACCTATCAATACAGTGATACTTTCGGCCCTGAAGAAAAACAGCTCATTAAGGATTTCATGGGCGAAGAAATGTATCCGACGAGGTGGGAAAATAATAAAGAGTTGTACTTCCAATCAAGTGCTGAAGGAGCTTTCGGATTATATTATGATCTTGGTCATGAAATTACAGATTATATGATCAGTGATCTTGTGGAGTTTTTCCGAGCTAATCGTGAATCGGAACAGCCCGTGTATCCAAGTTCTACTGACTATTTAGAAGTAGATAGTGGGCAATAGCTTAATATGTAAAAGATAGTCTCGTTTTAGAGGAAACTCTCGGACGGGTCTTCTTTTTTGTGGTCCGAAATTCGGTGCCTGCCCCTACTATGTTAGTGATATAAAGGTATAGATGTAGAATGGTCTCGCTTGAGTGGGAACTCTTGAGCGAGAATTTTTTATTTTATGAGTTATATGCGGTCAGGAGTCTGACACGCATTTTTTCGTTACTTGATTATTTTTGTGTGTTTTCCAATAGTAGTGTTTCTTTCATGAGCATGTGAGCTAGGGTCAGGCACTCTGGTGAAGCTGGTGTCGACTAGGTATGTACGTTTATTTGCTATGGTGATCGTGAACAGCTGAGTATCATGAAAACAGCGATAACTATTGCTGACTTGAAAGGGGGGGGAGGAGGATATTTCAAAGCAGACTTTAAATGAAGCTGTAAGACTAAGAACCACTGCTTCTTTCATTTCATAAAAAACACCTTTCAATTGCAAATAATTATTTGCAATTGAAAGGTGTTTTAATAGATTTGGTACAATAGATTATTCCACTTTTCGTGAATCTATGCGACTTTTCAGCTTATTGATTCCTTCATAAAGCATATAGACCCCGTAACTTTGAATCACAATCAAACTCGGCATTAGGACGAAACGATACCTTGTCTGTATCTCGATAAGCAGATGGATCATGGCATAACCGATAATGAACAAGACAAAGAATAGGGCGAGCTGTTTAGGGTCTTGGGCATTTCGTTTCAAGACAACGAAAAGACCGAGAATACCAAGGCCACCGTAGAGGAATAGAGGGAAATACATCGCTTTTTCCAATTGGAACAGCCGTTCTTTCACATTCTCGTTACGATCTCCATACCCCCATATGACGGAGGCATCAAGGTTCGCCCACATCATTTCAAACTTATCCCTGAATAATTCGACAAGCCGGGATGGGTCTTCGAGGCGTTCCTCAATCAACTCTCTTTCCTTTTCTACTCGTTCTTCTCCTTCGTACTGGTTCAATAGCTTCAAGTCGCTATCGGAATACGTTCCGCTCGTTTCATGGTTTAACCCGATAACAAATTTCCAAAGTGGATCCCTGTTCTCTAAAGGGTAATCCGAAACACCTGAGAGCATAAGAGACTGGGAGACAATGAATAGAACAAGCGAGTAAGTAGCAATGACTCCGGCTAGTTTCCCTGCTGAAAAGAGCGCTTCTCGAAGTCTCTTTCCAAGCATGAAGACAACGAAGATGAATAACCCTGTTGCTAACAGCACGAAAGGTCCAAGTGGTCGGATAATATGACCGAATGCAAAGAGCACGCCAATCACAGCCCAAACCCATGTACTCTTTTCAAAGTGGCGAACAAGCAGATAAGCGCCTAGGTAGAAAAGGAAGGTAGCTAAGATCTGGTTCGTAAGCAAAGACGTCATGATGATGGTGGGAAGGTAAAACGTGTACACGATGCCGCTTAATCTTCCGACGCGCTCGTTAAAGAGCTGGACCCCGATTTTATATACGATGAACACGGTCGCGCAGCTGAGTAGAATGTTAATCAGCTGTAGCGGAAATAGTTGATCACCAAAAATGAAAAGGAGAAATGCCTGGTACATGACAAAGCCGAGTTGATACACCCAGCGCTGGAAATAGTCACTTTCCATAAAGGCGAAATTACCTTCTGAAGCTGACATAGACGCTCTGTGTAGAATGTAGAAATCTGATACGGGTTGGGCTGGCACATATAAAACCCATAGAATTCGCACCAGAAAGCTGACCCCAAGCAGACTGATGATAAAGACCCGGGTGGACAGTTTTTGTGACGTTAATAGATAGGTCAAAGCCATAGCGGCTATACTGCCGAGGCCAATAAGAAGATCAGGCCTTACATAAAGCTCATCAAAAGACAGCCAGTTAAAATAAACACCCGCTCCCATATAAATAAGACCGAAAGTAAGAATGACAAAAGCGCAAAATAACTTAAAATACTTATTGATCATCGGAGAAAGACTCCTTTTTTCCATTAAATATATAATATTTGCTGATGATATAGTTAAAGATGACAACGACTACGTTGGCGATGATTTTGGAAAACAGGTCGTTCATTACAAGGACATCGACCAGCAGAATCATGACACCAAGATCCAGTCCTAATGAAAAAAAACGTGCCCCTATGAAAGGGGCGATTTCAGATAGAATCGATTGATTGCTTTTGAATACATACGCTTTATTTGTGAAAAAGGCAAAAAGTACGGCCGCTCCCCATGCTAAGGAGGTAGCCAGTCTGTAGTCCATCGACAGAACCGAAGCTAGACCATAATAGACGACGATATTGACAAGAGTGGTCAGTCCGCCAAAAAGTAAATACATGAATAACTCATTTCGCAGCAACGTTTTAATCATTGTTGTTCTGACTCACTCTCTTTTGGCCGTTAAAGTTCATGACTCTCTCCTCATTATATTCGTGAATGAAATAGAGCGGTCTGTTCTTCGTCTCATTGAAGACTCGTCCAAGATACTCACCAATGATACCAAGCACAATCAGTTGGATACCTCCAATAAATAGAATGACACTCATAAGGGAAGGATAACCGGCAACCGACTCCCCGAAGGCAATCGTCTTGAAGATAATCCAAATCATATATAAGAAGGCGAAAAAGGATACGGTGATTCCCATCAATGAGGAGAACCTCAAGGGAGCGGTCGTAAAGGAGGTTACCCCTTCAATCGCTAAGTCGAAAAGCTTGCCGTAATTCCACTTCGTTTCACCAGAAATACGAGGATCACGATCGAAGAGGATTTCTTTTTTATGATACCCGACCCAACTGAACATGCCTTTCGTATAACGCTGGGTTTCACGAATCTGTCTGATCGCTTCGACACAGCGGCGATCGAGCAGACGGAAGTCCCCGGTGTTTTCCTGAATGGGCACTTGACTCATACGCTTCAGAAGTTTGTAAAAAAGACCGGCGGTCGCTTTCTTCATGATTGTCTCGCCGCGACGGCTTCGACGCTTCGCATAAACGTCATCATAGCCTTGTTCCCAGTATTTCACCATCTCAGGGATCAGCTCAGGCGGATCCTGCAAATCCGCATCAAGGATGATGACAGCATCCCCTTTGGCATAATCGAACCCTGCGATCATGGCGGTCTCTTTTCCGAAGTTTCTCGATAAGTCCACATAGGAAACCTTCTCATCTTTTTTTCGTAAATCCTTGATGATTTCCATCGTGGCGTCTTGACTTCCATCATTGACGAACAAGAATTCGAACGCATAATGAGACAGGTCTGAAGTGGATTCTAGCAATCGATTATATAAATGATGTAAAGATTCTTCTTCATTATAAGCAGGAATCAGGATCGTAATCTGTTTCACTGTAGTAAACTCCTTTCGGGACTTACATATCAAAGGAAAGAATATAATTAAAATTAATAAAAATAACGCTCTTAATTGTAACATATGGGAAGACCATAGCAAGGAACTTCCTGTTTTGTATGGTATTTAACAATAAATAAAAATGTCCTATCGAATGAGTAAAAAGGTGATCTAAGTTGGTAATGTTTGTTACAATTCAAATTACATCAACTTTTATTGTAGATTCAACGTAGAGAGGAAGAATAGAAAGTGGGAAAAGTGAAAAAAGCCATCATTCCAGCAGCGGGATTAGGCACTAGATTCCTACCTGCCACCAAAGCGATGCCTAAAGAAATGCTCCCGATCGTGGACAAGCCTACGATTCAATACATTGTAGAAGAGGCGATCGAATCTGGTATTGAAGATATCATCATTGTGACTGGAAAAGGGAAACGTGCTATTGAAGACCATTTTGATAAGAATTTTGAACTAGAAAACAATTTAATGGAAAAAGAAAAGTTTGAAATGCTTGAGAAAGTGAACGAAACGTCGAATGTAGATATTCATTACATCCGTCAAAAAGAACCTAAAGGACTTGGACACGCCGTGTGGTGCGCTCGTAAGTTTATTGGCGATGATCCATTTGCTGTTCTTCTTGGTGACGACATTATCCAATCTGAAGAGCCTGGACTTAAACAACTGTTGGATCAATACGAGCGTACTCATTCACCTGTCATCGGAGTTCAGCAAGTTCCAGACAACCAGACACATCGCTACGGGGTTATTGAACCGGATACGCAAAGTGGACGACTATACAAAGTGAAGTCATTTGTTGAAAAACCTCCACAAGGTCAAGCGCCCTCTAATCTGGCCATTATGGGCAGGTATGTCCTGACTCCAGAGATCATGGAGTTCCTTAACCGCCAAGAAGTAGGCGCAGGTGGGGAAGTGCAGCTCACAGACGCCATTCATCATTTAAATGAAACAAAGCAAGTTTTTGCTTATGACTTTGAAGGGGCACGATATGATGTAGGGGAGAAATTTGGTTTCATAAAGACGACGATTGAGGTAGCTCTAGGACGTCCGGAACTTAGAGATGATGTAGTAGAGTTAATGAAGGAATTCGTTCAAAACGAAAAACAAGTTAAACCTTAACAAAATGAGACGATAAGCGTGACCAGGGAGCGAGAGTGTCTGTTTCCTGGTCTTTTTATTTCCAGGAGTCCGACAGTTTGATCGGAATTTTTATGATAGTAACTTGCCTACACATTGCTTATTCTCACATTCCGATTTATGGTATTCTGGAAGTAGTATATTCTTATAAATTTGCCTGCACAAAGGAAAATCATAAAGGGGATGATGCGTCATGGCGAACCTCTACTCTTCCACTTTAGAGAACCTGGAAAAAACGTTCATGCCTTACCTTTCTGAATATCAGCGATATATCGATTTTCATACGATGAGGAACATGAAGCAGGTCCTCAAAGGTAAGCGCCCCGTCTATTTTGACCTTGATATAAAAGAAACCGCAGAGATGAAAACGAGGACGATACTGGATGTATGGTGGGATGGGGTGTTAGTCACCGTGGTCATTCCCTCAACGAATACATTCAACACGACGATCGAGATTTACGGAAAGCCTCCGAAAATGTTGATTGCGAGACTTGAATTGAATGAAGAGCGAAAAGCGTTCTTTCCGACTTATATGAAAGAAGAGTTTGCCCGGCGAAAAGCGCTCAGAGATATATTAAGTGAGTTTTCGATGAAACTTTTCACCCACCTCAACACGTATATAGGAGGAGCGGAATCACAAGGGGAGAAGCAATCCTCCGAATTTCCAGGCGATGCGGAAAGATTCGAAAGCTGGGAATTTCCGTTTTTGGAACACCACCCTGATCTCCAACAGGAATGGCTTACGCTAACGAAACGGTCGGCCAAACAGTACAGGCGTATTGAAGAACTTGAGATTGAAGATAAATTCGCATTGGAAACGATGGTGGATAAAGATGTTCCGACGTTCATCGAATCGTTCCAGAAACTTTCCGATGAGAATAAGGAAAGGAAGAAGGACGAGCTGTTTGAGACGATGAGCGATTTGAAGATATTCATCGAGAAGCTGGAACGAAAAGAAGAGGAAGTCTATTCGCAGAGTTTTGATAAAAGTAAAGGCGTCATCGCTTCGAAATACAACAAGAACAGTCAGGATGATGAAGACGACTTGTTCTAAGGTTGGAGAAGTTATTTCCGTCATATAATCAGGAAGGAGAGAGGTACGATGAGTTCAGATTCTGTCCATAATGATCAGCTCAGCCCTGAAGATGTAGATGTCACGTTGATTCGAAAAGAAGATATCGAGCGTTTGAATAAGGAAGCGGAAGTGTATGCCGAACGATTGGAATCATCACAGGATCCGTCCCTTTCAGAAGTGCTGAAGGAACTGGCCGATCTAGGTGAAAAAGAGCAGCATGTCGCAGGCGAAACGATGGAGACGATGAAACGTCCTGTGAACGACCTGATGAACAAAAGCAATAACGATATCCCGCAAACGTTGAATGAGCTTGAAAGAGTCGTGTCCGATCTTGACCCGAAACGGACGGAAGGAAACGGTGTCCAGAAGTTCTTTTATAAGTTAAGCAAATCGAAACCGATCGATCGCTATATGAAAAAATATGAAACGATCGACGGCAAGATCGATATGATCATTCGTAGCCTTCTGGCAGGGAAAGACAAGCTTGAGGAAGACAGCGTTGAACTGCAGATGATCAAGGAGAATGCGCAGAAGCGGATTTATGATTTGGAGAAGCAGATTTACCTTGGAAAGAAGCTGTTTGAGCTTTTGAAAGAAAAAGAGACAGAGGGCAATTATGACCCAGCTCTTTTAACAGAAGGAAAAGAGAAAATCATTACCCGAACGAGAAACATGACGCAAATGAAAATCGTGCTCGATCAGAGTATGACGTCTGTTGATATCATCAAGAAGAACAATGAAAAGTTGAAAGAATCGATTCGTAATGCTGTGACGCTGACGAAAAACATCATTACCGTTTCGGCGGCTATTCAACTGGCCTTGAATAATCAGCGGCAGGTCATTGATACGGTCAACGGCGTCAATAAAGCGACGGAAGAGATGCTGCTTTCGAATTCTCGCAGTTTGAAACAAACGACAGAAGAGACTACGCAACTGATGGAGAACCCGTCCATTTCAATGGAAGCGTTGCAGGAATCGTTCGATAATGTATTTGATGCTCTGAAGACGACGGAACAGTCTTCTGAACGAATCATTGCTTCGAGTGAGAAGTTCATCGAGGAGATGGATACGTTGAATGATCGTGTTCGGGAGAGGTTGTCGGAGTCGAAGAAACTTCCAAGTAGGAGTTCTGAACTGTCCCGCAATACAAACTGATGGTTCAGTGTCTGACTGAGGGGTTATAAAGGAAGTCTTACTTGAGAGGAAACTCTTGAGTCAGGCTTCTTTTTTGTTCGGAAATCTAGATGGTTTTGACTGTATTAAGTGACTAAAACGGTAGAGAGAAGTGGGATCAACGCGGTTTTGAGATGGACGACTCAGGCATACTGCTTTGATTGACGTTCTCACCACGGTTTTAGTGAATGTCAGCGACCAAAACCGTAGAGAAGATCTTCATCACCACAGTTTCTAGTGTCGTTCTAGTTAGAAAGTGTGGAGAGGTGGTCAGATCCACTTGGTTTTTGACACGAGAACCGTCCCCATGAGCACTCTACTTATTTTATGGATAATATAGTAAAATGGAATATACATAGTATTCGAAAATGAGAGTGAGTGAAGGGAGGCGCGTTCCAGTGTATAAGAATTGGTTTTTCCGAAGAGTGGACCGGTTGATTGACTGGTTTGAGGCTCACCAAAAAGGTTTATACGGCATTTCCATAACCATCATCTTTCTGTTAGCTCTAGGCTTAGGAGGCTATACGGTTTGGGAATATTGGAATGATCCTATGTTCACGAACCCTGGAACAATACTCGAACATATGGCGAACATCCCATTCCTTATGGGAATTCTAGCTATGGTTTTGGTACTAGCTGGCGGGTTGTTCATCGTATGGATGTCATTATCTATGGTCAAAAAGGTGAAAATTAATAAAATGGAATTCGACATTGGAGATAGCTCCTTTGAGGAAACGAGAATCCGCCAACGTTTCACTTTCATCTCCTCCATGCTCGAACAGAATGTCGAAATCCTGTCTGATATATATGAAGACAAGCAATCGTTTGAACAGCGAATGAAAGAAAATACGGTGCAACATGAAATCATCAGCTATTTAGCTTCTGATTATCGAGATTACATACAGGTGTTCTATCCCGAATTAAAGTCAGAGCTGTCCATTGTAGATACGCCTCGGAATATGGATCATAACACAAAGCGTTTATATAAGTTCCTCATCAGAAATAAGGAGACCCAGCAAGCCGTTTATTCGAACCGATTATTGAATGGGGAGAACACGCTGGTCGGTTTAGCGTATTTTGAGAAGGAATTTGAAGGGGAATCCAAAGGACAGTATAAAGTGGATACGGAAGAGCACATCATTGTGATCATGAAAACCGGATTTGATTTACCATTCGAGCAATATGACGTCGATGCCCTTCAGAGTATCATCCATTACTCTAAGATTTTATATGAGGAGTTAATGGTCACATATATCCTGGATGCGGATGATCGGATAGACGATGAGTAAAGGGACAAGCGGTTCAAAATTTGGTATAATGGAAGGGAAGGAGATGATACTATGACCGTTAAGGATAAAGTATCCCCAGAAGAGAAAGCGAAAGAGTACGTGAGAAATCGTCAGAGACGTATTAAGAAGAGCAAATCTAACCAAGATGGTACTTCAAGTTTATTAAAATATCTACACGAACAACGTAAAGAGAAAAAAGCTCTCTAATGAGGGCTTTTTTTGATCTTCATTCGCTATAAGGAGGCACTGGATTATATCCTACTGTCCTGATTAAAGGGAGTCCTTAGGGGCTCTTTTTTTCTTCATCTTTTTAAAAAAGCTTTGATTAGCGATGTTATTAAGGATAGAGGGCGGCGAAACTTTCCCCTTAACCTGATTAATGAAGAGATTCACTCGCTTCCTTATGTAATCTTCGCGCATTTTCATTCCTCCTATAGAGCATCTCTTAGTATTGTATGTAAGTTGGAATAAAGTAATCATTTACCCTGTGTTTTCTTAGAGAAGCGTTGGAGTCAGAGGAAAGTATCTTTGATTTCGCTCTTTTTAATATTCATTCCACTCTACATCAGAACCGTCCCCACGAAAAAACACAAAAAAACATCCCCCATCGAAATGGAGGATGCCTTCATTTGAGATTAATATTGAACAGCGTCTAGAGAGTTGATCAGACCGTGCTCGAAGTAGTAGCCAGTACCACTGATCGGGTCAGCTGTTTGCTCGATGGCAGCGCGAATATTAGAGTTCGAGCGACCTTGAGAAGCGAGCAGTCCGGCCAGCCCGGCGACATGCGGAGCGGCCATAGATGTTCCGGATTTATAAGCATATCCGTTGTTCGGTGTTGTAGAAGCAATGGATACACCTGGTGCCGTAACGTCAACCCACGTTCCATAGTTCGAGAAGGAAGCGACATTGTTGGAGCTATCTACAGCACCTACCGCAATCGCATTCGTGTAAGAAGCAGGTTCGAATGTTGTGGAAACTCCGTCGTTACCAGCAGCGGCAATCACGACAGATCCACTGTTCCAAGCATAATCCACAGCATCTTCTAATGTCTGAGTATCACAGTTACAACCAAGAGAAAGGTTGATGACTTCAGCACCAACATCAGCAGAGTAACGGATCGCATCCGCAATATCATTCAATGAACCATTTCCTTGAGCGTTCAACGCACGAACAGCAAGGATTTTCGTATTAGGAGCCATACCAGCAACACCTGTACCGTTATTCGTTTCCGCAGCGGCTGTACCGGCAACGTGTGTACCGTGACTGTTCAGGTCCATCGGGTAGTAATCATTATCGACAAAGTCATATCCTAAAATCGTTTTGTCGTTCAAGTCTGGGTGGTTATAATCTACACCAGAGTCGATGATCGCGATCTCTTGGGAACTGCTACCTTGTGTAATATCCCAAGCAGCCGGTGTATCCGTGTTTTGTGGTCCGTATTGATAACCACTGTAGTAAGTATCATTTGGTGTGAAGGTCGCTTCGAACAAGTAGTTCGGTTCCGCGTATTCAACGTTCGGATTGTTGTTCAATGCCTTCACAACAGCTTCAACATTTCCTACCTTAAGTACTTTTACCTTCGAATCGACTACGGCTTCATTGTCCTCTAGAACATTAGCATCGAATTTTTCTAATTGTTTACTAGAAAGGCTTTTGCCTTCTTTGAATTTAACGACCACTTCACCTTTCTTATACTTTCCTACCTCTTCAGATAGGTTGATTTTGTTGTCTTTGACAGGTGCATCAACACCAGGAGCGGCGAAAGCTTGACCAGAAACAGGAAGGACGGCTAACGTAGCAGCGAGTGACAGAGTTGCGAGCTTTTTGAATTTCAAATTCTATTCCTCCTTAAAAAGATATACTCTACATATTCTGAGAAATAGACAGAATACCTGCTAAATCGGGGTTGGGATAGAGGGGGTGAATTTAGTATACTAAAGCGCCTATGTGAAGCTCACATTTCCCAAGTCCATGTAGCCAGTTGAAACTGGACTTGTAGATGATGGTTGTGGTATACAATTTTTTCGGGTGCCTGACCCCCTATGCGGTAGTGCGGTGAAGGATCTGACGTAGAAGAGAAGTCTCGCATGAGCGGGGATTCTCTTCGTAGTTTCTCTGGTGGGTTGTCTCGCCGACTTTGACTGTATGAAACTACCACAACGGTAGAGAACCGTAGTATTAACGCAGTTTTTAGGAGTGAGATATAGTGAAACTGTCTTAATAGGAATGCTAAAGACGTTATTGGTAAATATCAGTGACCAAAACCGCTATAATGACGGTCATTAATACAGCTTTCGCCCTCACTCTCTGTTCAAAAGGTTGTTAAGAGATGTAATCGGGATTCGGACTCACTTGGTAACCTGATACGACCAATTAATTTTCTTCAAACTTCACACGAGAACCGTCCCCACAAACACCCACAAACACCTCTGTTGGAAAAATGGGGATGAAAACTATATCATATGTCACTTTCTTAACGAGGGATGAGCAGGCCCAACGGCTCGTTTTTGTAAACAAGTTGTAAAAGAAGATTTCAAGCTTCCCATCTATGTTACTTTAAGAATTGAAAGAATAATCACATTCCATGGATGGAGGACGAGGCAATGCGTAAGTGGAAGTCTAGTTTCTTAGTAGTCATGATGATGGTGTTGAGTTTATCAGGGATTCCGGTCACCCAGTCTTCTCATGCGGCCACGACGAATGATGTGGTCATCAATGAGGTAGCCTGGATGGGGACAGACGTCAGTTACAACGATGAATGGATTGAGCTTTACAATACGACCGATTCTACGATTTCTCTGGAAGGATGGACTTTGAATGCGACAGATGGATCTCCGCAAATCAGCTTATCAGGTTCGATTGCGGCAGGAGGACATTACATATTGGAAAGAACCGATGATTCGACGCTTTCGAATGTGACAGCCGACCTCATCTATACAGGTTCGCTGAGCAATTCAGGCGAAGCCCTGGAACTGCATGATGGTGCTGGTGTCATCGATAGCGTCGATGCTTGGCACGCTGGGGATAACAGTACGAAAGCGACAATGGAGCGAATCGACCCACAAGCAAGCGGGACGGACAGCTCGAATTGGAAAACGGCAACCGATACATATACGGAAGGATTCGGAACGCCTTCATCAAGCAGCAGTCAGGCCCCAGAGACCGGGTGCTCGACGACAGCCCAGCAGTTGAACAATGTGAGTGATGCACCGGGGAGTATCAACGTGTACTTCAATAAGTGCGCTTACGAGGATTTTGCCACACCAGGAAATGAAGCGAACTACAATGTGAACTTGGAGGATCGCCTGATTCACCGCATCAACAACGCGACGACGTCGATCGACTTTGCCACTTATGAAATCAACCTCCCGGGAATCATCGATGCGCTTGTGAATAAAGCAGCCGAGGGCGTCGACGTGCGCGTGATCGCCGATGCGAAAGATGGCAGCGACCCACATTATGCAGAGCGTTACCAGACAATGCGTTTGTATGTTGAAAAATTGGTACGTGGAGCGGATAACGTTGTCGGGACATCCGACGATACGGAGGTGTTTTCGGACTCGTTGATGCTTGCCGTCGAGGATCAGGCGCTTCGTCAAGAATTCGGACTGCCATCTAGTCCTGAGGGCTTGGAGGCTGTGACGGCGGAAGTCGGAAATGGCACTGAGTCCGGCTACATGCTTGCGGATGCTGAGCAGAAAGAGGATGGCGGATACTATTCCCCAGGCAACCAGATGCACAATAAATTCGCGGTCATCGACGGCGAATGGGTCTTCACAGGAAGCTGGAACTTCACGGTGACAGGACTTTATGGCACGGAGGAAAACATGCAGAATGACGTGCTCGGAGGCAACACGCAGCATGTCGTCGAACTGAATTCAAGCGACCTTGCCGATGTCTTCAAAACGGAATTCGATGAGATGTGGGGAAGCACTGGACTGACGCCAGACCCTGCCGTTTCAAACTATCACGGACGCAAAATTGACAACACGCTTCATACGGTAAATGTCGGTGGAAAAGAAGTCGACATTTACTTCTCCGCGGGTGACGATGCGATTGGCGAAATGACGTCTTACGTGAAAAATGAAGCCGACTACAGCAGCTATTTCTCCATCTTTGCCTGGAGTGACCAAGCGCTTGTCGACGAACTGAAATACAAATGGGAAGGGTCCTACAATGATTTGGAAGGAAGCCTGACCGGATTCGATGTGCGCGGCGTCTTCGATCAGAGCTTCTGGAACCAATGGTGGTCCGCTTCGATCGAAATGACCGGACGCACCGCGAGCCAAACGTCCATCAATAACCCGAACGTCCGCTGGAACAACGCGGCCCCGGTATATGAGGACGCGGAAGATCGCAAAATGCACGCGAAAACGATGTTGATTGATTCAACGCACCCATCAAGCGACCCGACAACCATCGTCGGTTCCACCAACTGGAGCACGAACGGCAACGACATCAATGATGAGAATATGCTGTTCATCCATGATGCGGATGTGACGAATCAATTCTTGCAGGAGTTTTATGCGCGTTATGATGTCGCGGGTGGCCAGATCCCGAATTGATTTTGGGGGGAGAAAAGGAAGTCCTGCTTGAGAGGAAACTCTTGAGCGGGGCTTCTTTTTTAGTCACGGCGCTCTCGACGGTTTTGATTCTATTCAGTCATCAAAACAGTCGAGAAGAAGGGTATCAACGCGGTTTTAGGAACGTTGGATTAGTGAAACTGCTTTGACGGGAGTGATCAAGAAGTTTTCAATGAATGTCAGCGTTCAAAAACGTCTTGAAGAGGTACATCACCACAGTTTTCAGTATAGCTCCCGTTCGAAAGTGTCGAGAAGGGGCGCAATCGGGAAACTCACCATGAGAACCGTCCCCACGACCAGACCGCCACAAACCAAACAACAGAACCGTCCCCACGAGGCCGTCATCATTGAAAATCTTGGTCTTTCTGTATAGGATGAGGTCATCAGAGCGTCTATTAGATAGGAGAAATGACCGTGCGCAAGCTATCGAACCATTTATACATATTTTACTCGTTCGTCTTCCTGCTCAGCATCCTACACGTGTTTTGGCAGAATACCACGCTATTCACAATTATCGGGGTGCTGGCGATTGTCATGACGGCAATCAGCTTCCCCCGTTCCGATCGCATTTTCAAAATTCTCGGCTTCGTGCTTCTGGCAGCGGGTACCTTTTTCTTCTTTTCGGGAGAAGCGACATTGAAGGATATCCCGTTATTCTTCGCGGGTAACATCAGTTTATTGCTTTTGATTTCGATGCTTCCTTGGATGAATAGTGTCGTCCGGGCTGGACGGTATAATAAGCTACTTCAGTCACTGCTCGGTGGGAACGTGCGTGGACTCGGAACGTTGTATGCACGCAGTGAAGTGACGATGGTGTCGCTTGCCGCTTTTCTAAATCTATCATCCGCGACGATTTCACAGGATTTACTGAAGGAAAAAATGAAAAACGTGAACACGAAAGTGCGCAACAGCTTCATCACGATGGCAACGCTAAGAGGATATTCGCTGGCTCTATTGTGGAGTCCACTTGAAATCCTGCTCGCGACGTCGATTTTCATTACCGGAGCGAATTACTTACAAGTGCTACCTTGGATGCTTCTGATTGCAGTAATCGGCATTGCGCTGGACTCGTTAGTAGGAAAATGGATGTTCCGCAATGAAGAGATTCCAGCTGGTTCGACGAAAGAGGCGCCGCCTGTCGACAAGAAAAAGTTCAGCCAGTTCATCGCCGCACTCGTCTTGTTTCTCTGCACCGTCGTCTTCCTCGGTAACGTCGTTCAGCTCGACTTTCTGTTCTCGGTCACAATCTCGATTTTCCCGTTCGCTTTCTTGTGGGCCGTCTTGGTCAAACGCAGGAGAAGCTTCCTTCATATCGGATGGCCGACGTGGAAGTGGAAAACGAATCGGTTGGACAACTTCATCGTGCTGCTCCTATCACTCTCGTTTTTGACCGAAACATTGAATGTGTCGCCTTACCTGAGTTACTTGCAAAACCCGCTCATTGCGCTTGAAGGGAACCCGCTATGGATCATGTTCTTCATACAAGGGGCGTTCTTGATTCTGACGTTGATTGGGGTCCATCCGATTGCAACGATGGGGATTTTCGGCGGAGTGAGTGCGCTCTTGACCGGCACATTTCCACCTGTTACGCTGACGATTCTTCTGACGACATGCGCCATTGCGACGGTACCTGCCGCGCCTTATGGACTGATTGTCACGATTACGTCTGTAGCACTTAGGATGAATCCGTATCAGATTGTCTTGCGAAATCTACCGTACAGCATAGGTTTGGGGCTGATCGGAATCGGCATCACCTCGCTGTCGCTATGGGTCTATTCATAAAAGAAGGGAGATTATATGAAAAAGAAAGCATTAATCATCATTCCGTTCGTCTTGCTTGCGGCATTATTATTCTACCAATCGTATAAAAAACATACGTATTACACGATATTAGATGAAACATTGGCTACGAACGTTGAAAGAAACATGAATTATTTCTTCAGCTATGCGACGTTGCTGGATCGAATGGCCAACCCGAACGTGCAGAGACGGACGCAGGAGGAAATTGAAAGAAGTGCATGGAGATTTGAGGTTCTCGTTACAGAAATCGAGACAGAGAACACGGCCCTGATCGATGCCGGAGTGCTTCCGCAATCCGCGGACATCGATGGTTTGGAAAAGAAGGCGGAGGTCATCGTCGCATCGATGGAGCAATATTTAAAATACGAACCAGATGAAATTCCAGTCGACTTACAGGAGACACTTGACAGTCAAGGAGAGTACCTGGCCTCCATTGAAGCACAGATAGATTTCGAGGACTTGAAGGTGGAAGATATAGAAGGGATTTTCCTCCAGTTCGACATGCATGTGGGTCTGATGGAAGAGTGGCAGTATAAGTATTACGATTGACGTTTTTTTGGGTGCCTCCCCCCCCACTACGGTAGTGCGATAAAGGGATCTCAACGTTTTTGACTGTATCCAGCCACCAAAACGGTTGAGAGGAGTCGCATCAAAGCAGTTTTAAGGAGGACGTCTCACTGAAACTGCTTAGACGGCCATCCTCACCACGTTTTTGATGAATGTTACAGTGCAAAACCGTTGAGATGAGGATCATCACCACAGTTTCTAGTCTCGTTCACGTTGAAAAGTGTCGAGAGGATGCTACAGGGGGACAGGTCCGACTCTACACGAGAACCGTCCCCATAACAAAAGGAGGTGGAGGGCATGCAGATTCCTCCTTATTTATTGATGCGCGTGATTGCCGCGATTATCGGAATTTTATTATTTGTTTTACTTACGGCACAAACGAAGGAGAAAAAGAAGAAGAGAGTCGAAACGTTCGTCTCGTTACTGACGACGATCTTCATTTGGATGTTCGTCATGAAATTCGTGACGAAGTTTCCTCTGTTACTGGAGCACCCGCTCACCGTATTAGCGTACCCGAGTGGTACGCTGGAGTTTTATTTGGGACTGGTTGTCACGGGCATTGTATTTGTGCGGACGATTAGAAAGGAAAAGTGGAAAACGGACACTTATAAAGAGCTCTTTCAGCTATTTGCTGCCACTATGTTTTCCTTTTATTTCTTGATTACCGTCTTCTACGGGGAGCGGCCGCTAGTGGAGCTGAGTTTATGGTTCGTCCTCTACATCGGTTCTCTTCTCGTAAAGAAACACCAGCTATTCTGGTTCTCTGCAAGTATGGCAACAGCTATTATTGCGAGCCTGTTTTCTAGTGCTCCGAACGTAATGGGAATCCGTATTCACGCCGCCTTTTATCTTATCGTGGGGACGGTTCTCGTGATTGGTTTTCTCATACAAAGGAGGAGAGTGACGTGATGAAGAAGTTGGTGATTGCGGTCATCGTGACGGCGATGTTCGGCTGGGCCGTCTACGATATGATCGACTCGAGGCAGATGACGACGTCAGAAGACAGCCCAGCGACCGGAGAAGCTTCACCTAATGAGGATACCGGATTATCGAAAGGGCAGCTGGCTCCGGATTTTACCCTAGAAAGATTGAATGGGGAGACGGTGTCGCTATCGGATTATAGAGGTGAAAAGGTGATGCTCAATTTCTGGGCGACGTGGTGCCCGCCGTGCCGGGCGGAGATGCCGGATATGGAGCGGATCCACCAAGAGAAAGATGTGACGATTCTCGCTGTCAACTTGACGGATACGGAAAATAAGCGGGAGGACGTTCGTGATTTCGCTGAGGACTTCGAGCTGACTTTTCCGATTGTGATGGATGAGCAGGCTGAGGTGAAGGAGATGTATCAAATTCGCCCGGTTCCGACTTCGATTTTTATTGATGAAGAGGGGCGGCTGCAGGCGATTGTGCGTGGCGCGATGAATTATGACATGATGATTCAGCGGTTCAATGCGCTGTGATGAAAGGACAGGTAAACGTGGCATAGAGCCACAATTGCCTGTCCATTTGTTTTTTTATTTTCAGACGGGGTAATTTAATAGAGGAAGATACTTAAACAACTATTGGAGGGACCCCTATGAATAAAGTAGCGATTATTACAGGTGGAGGCAGTGGACTCGGACAATCCACGGCACTTCGTTTAGCAGATGAGAACGTGAACATCGTCGTGGTTGACGTGAAAGAAGAGACAGCCAATGAGACGGTGGATCTTGTAAAAGAAAAAGGCGTCGATGCCATCGCGGTGGTTGCGGACGTTGCGAAAAAAGAAGACGTGCAAAAGTACGTCGATAAGACGATGGAACACTTCGGACAGATCGACTACTTCTTTAATAATGCAGGTATCTCCGGAAGTGGCGGACAGTTTCTGGATACCGATGTCGAAGAAATTGAGAAGATTGTCGGCATCAACTTGTTAGGTGCGCTATACGGCGTGCGTTACGTAGCGGAAGCGATGCTGAAAAATGGCGGCGGTTCGATCGTCAATACATCATCGAGTGCCGGCGTCATCGGTCAAGACTCTGTTGTCACGTACTCGGCGACCAAACACGGCATCATCGGCCTGACGAAAAGCATGGTCGCGGAATACGCGGAACAGGGACTTCGTCTGAATGCGATTGCCCCGGGACCGACGGAAACGCCGATGGTCAAAGAATTCTTTGATAATAACCCGAAGATGAAGGAAAGCGCGGAATCTGGCATCCCGCAGAAGCGTCTAGGTACACCAGAAGAGGTGGCTGAACTCGTGACCTTCTTGCTGACGTCGCCTGCTCAGTACATCAACGGAGAAGTCATCCGCATTGATGGTGGATTCACGAATACGAAATAAAATAGGAAAAGGACAGATCCGCTGGCTCCGAGCCGATGGATCTGTCCTTTTTTATTAATCAAAATTCTGAGCTAGAATATTTTTCAGTACTTTTGCGCTATGGTCGAACTGCTCTTGCTCTTTTTCATTCAGCTTCACTTCCATAACGTTCCTTATGCCGTTCCGATTGATGACCGCAGGAACCCCAATATACACATCTTCCGTTCCATACTCTCCGTTCAAATACGCACTGACGGTCAGAATGCTATTCTCATTATGCAGGATGGCTTTCGTGATGCGGACCATACCCATCGCAATACCATAATATGTCGCGCCTTTTTTCTCGATGATTTGGTAAGCGGCATCGCGGACATTGGTGAAAATCTCATCCAAATCCTCGACTTTATATTGAGGATCACGCTCGATCATATCGTTTATAGGAACTCCGCCGACAGTCGCATGACTCCAAACCGGCAGCTCCGTGTCACCGTGTTCTCCGATGATATTCGCGTGAATATTGCCAGGGTCCACATCGAAATACTCGCCGAGCAGGAAGCGGAAGCGGCCAGAATCTAGAATCGTTCCACTGCCGATCACTCGCTCTTTCGGAAGTCCACTGAATTTCCACGTCGCATACGTCAAAATGTCGACGGGGTTGGTCGCCACTAAGAAAATGCCATCAAATCCACTGTCCATCACGTCTGTTACAATGCCTTTGAAAATGGTCATGTTTTTCTTCACAAGATCGAGGCGGGTTTCGCCAGGCTTTTGGTTCGCGCCTGCGCAAATGACGACGATATCCGCATCTTTGCAGTCAGTATAATTTCCGTACCACGTTTTCGTCGGGTTCGGCGCAAACACTTTTCCGTGATTCAAGTCCATCGCGTCACCCATGGCTTTGTCTTCGTTCAAATCGATGATCACAAATTCTTCGGCAATCGCCTGGTTCAGCATAGCAAAAGCATAGCTGCTTCCCACTGATCCAGCGCCTATTAATGCAACACGGTTAACCGTAGTCGTTGTCATTATGCATTCCTCCAATGGTTTTCGGTTGTGAAACACCTCACAATATTATTATGCGCTATTTTGGGGAAAGATTCAATGGTTTTTGTGAAATAATTCACAATGTTTGGTAGTTCTATTTTTATAGTAAAAGTATAGCATTTTGGGTGTTTGGGTTGGAAGGTTTTGCATTTTTGGATTGGTTTTTGTATATATGGTTTTGTTTTTTTGGCTGGAGGGGAATGGGGTGTCCGAATTATGATCGTGCGTGTCCGAATTCCCTGGGGAAATGTCCGAATTCGGCTCAATTGTCCGAAATAGGGTTCCGCATGTCCGGATTATTCCCTCTGATGTCCGGAATCCGTGAGCCTTTGTCCGAATCAGCCACTCAAATGTCCGAATCCCGCCCCGCCCGGCAAAGTGTCCTAATTATGAGCACGCTTGTCCGAATTCCCTAGGAAAATGTCCGAATTCAGCGCAATTGTCCGAAATAAGGTTCCACATGTCCGAATTATCTCCTCTGATGTCCGGAATCCGTGAACCTTTGTCCGAATCAGCCTCTCAAATGTCCGAATCCCGGCCACCCCACCCCCGCCGCCGCGCGAGACGGTGTCCGAGACACCATCACCGCAACCGGCGCAGCCCATACAAATCAAGCACACTGAACCCCACCTTCGAGAAAATCGGGAGAATGATGAAGGCGAGCACATCCACGGTTTGCTGCGTCAATCCGACGCCAGACGGACCGAGCACCCACACCGTGGGATACAAAATCCAGAAGCACGTCAAATAGGCAGCTGTTCGACGGTAGTGGATGGAAAGTTTATGTCCGGAACGGTCGGCGATCTGACGCAAAGGATACCAAATGATATAAAGAATCAACAAAAGCGCGATGATGCCGAGCACATACCAGACGTACTTCACAACACCGCTCGATAGATCCGCGATCAAGCCGGTCAGGATCATGAAGACATCCGCTGCGACCAAGCTGAAGAGGATGGTCTTGCTCTTTTTCTCCGTATAGATTATCGCCGTAAATGCTAAAGCTAAAAGAAGAAGCGGCGTCGTCACGACCCAGTCGAGGTAGCGGGCGAAGTAAATCGTACGCTCGGGTTGTTCGAGGACGCCTTGGCCGAACGCTATCGATAAATACGCTGCGCCTGACCATAGCGGAATCAAGATGGCAACAAGATATTCGTAGTTGGGCACGTCTTTCGGCCGGCGACTTAAATAGAAGAAATAGAGCGCACCCGTCAGCATGACGAGCGCATAAAAATAATGCAGACTTGCGAAGTTTTCCATTCGATCATCACCTTTTCAATGGTTATACACCTAGTTTGTCCACATTTGGGAAAGGATAAAAGGGGATTAAAATCGATTACTTACATGTTTCGACTGCATCGTTTATAATAGGAAAGGATGTAGTACATTTCGACAACCTAGGGGGTAGACAAGCAATGAAGCCATTTTCTGAAGAACACGATGATATAGAAGCGATCGACGTGATGGAAGACATGACGTTTGTGCTTTTCGGAGCGACAGGGGATCTCGCAAAACGCAAAATTTACCCTGCTTTATATAACCTATACGTAGAAGGTAAAATGCCGGAATCGATTTCGGTGATCGGATTGGGTCGTACGGAACTAACGAACGAAGACCTGCAAGCCCAAGTCGAAGAGGCGCTGAACGAATTTTCAAGACGAGATGTTCAGTCCGAAAACATACAAGAATTCTTGAGCAAGTTCCGCTACTTCATTTTCGATGCGATGAAAGAAGAGTCGTATGACCGGTTGCGGAAGTACATCGAAGACCGGGAATCAGAGCTAGGCATTCCGGATAACCGTTTGTTCTATCTATCGGTTGCGCCGCGTCTTGTGGAAATGATCACGACGCAGCTCGATAAGAGCGGAGTCAGCCGCACAAATGGCTGGAGACGTTTGATCGTCGAGAAGCCGTTCGGTTCGGATCTTGAGTCTGCACGTGAATTGAACGCCTGCTTGAAGCAAGTATTCGATGAGGAAGAAATCTACCGCATCGACCACTACCTCGGCAAACCGATGGTACAAAACTTGGAGTCACTGATCCGCCCGAACCCGATTCTGAAAGCGTTGTGGGATCATGACCAGATCGCGAACGTTCAGATCACGGCGAGTGAAACAGTCGGTGTTGGATCACGCGCATCGTATTACGATAAAGCGGGAGCCATCAAGGATATGGTTCAGAACCACTTGTTACAATTGGTGATGATGACAGCTGTACACCATGAGAAAAAGTTGTCTCCTAAACAAACGGAAGAAAAGAAACGCGAAATCATGGAGTCCCTGCAGCCTGTTGAGCCTGAGAATTTATCTACGCATGTGATCCGCGGGCAGTATGAAGAGGGAGAACTTTCTGGTGAGGCCGTTCCAGCTTACAGAGACGAGTCTGGCGTGACAGAAGGATCCAACAATGATACCTTCTTCGCAGCGAAATTGTGCATCGACAATGAATATTGGAGAGGCATTCCATTTTATATCCGCACAGGGAAGCGTATGAACGAGAAGTCGACTCGCATCGTGATTGAATTCAAGAAGGACACCGATGATGCTGGGATCGTTTCCAACCTATTGGTGATCCAGGTTAACCCGGACGAGAGCATCTCATTACGCGTCAACATGAAGGATAATTCCACCGATCAGTTCGAGCCACAGTACATCAGTTTTTCTGACAATTCTTCCACACAACCAGAGGCGTACGAGCGTTTGCTGTATGATGGAATGGTCGGAAACTCGACGTACTTTGCGCACTGGCACGAAGTTGAATTATCATGGGAATGGGTACAGCCGATCTTGGATGCCTTCGAACAAGATGAAGTCCCGCTACACTTCTATCCAGCCGGATCCAAGGGACCAAGCGCGTCTCACGAGTTGCTGGAAAAAGACGGGTTTGAGTGGAATTAATGAATTTTTATAAGAAAGAGGGTCGATCGTGATGAGTAAACAGAATATGGGCGTCATTGGCTTGGGTGTCATGGGAGCCAACCTTGCGCTGAATATGGAAGAGAGCGGCTATTCCGTTTCGATTTATGACTATTGGACGGAACGTGTCGATGAGATGCTTGAAAAAGAGGCCAAAGGCAAGAACGTCAACGGTGCGTACAGCATCGAGGAGTTCATTGAGTCCTTGGAATCTCCGAGAAAAATCTTGATGATGGTGAAAGCCGGTGAAACGACGGATAAAGTCATCCAGTCGCTTGTCCCTCATTTGAATGAAGGCGACATTCTGATCGATGGCGGAAACACGTATTATCCGGATACCGAGCGTCGTGCGGAAGAATTGAAAGATACGGGTGTTCACTTCATTGGAACGGGATTCTCAGGCGGCGAAGAAGGCGCGCGTACGGGTCCTTCCATCATGCCGGGCGGTCCTGCTGAAGCGTACAAAGAAGTGCAGCCGATTTTCGACGCGATTTCTGCAAAAGTCGACGGCGAGCCTTGCAGCACGCACATCGGTACAGGCGGCGCCGGCCACTACGTGAAAATGGTGCACAACGGCATCGAATACGGAGACATGCAGCTGATCTCTGAAGCGTACTTTTTACTTAAGAATGTCCTTGAATTGTCTGCTGAAGAAATTCACAACGTCTTCAAAGAGTGGAATGAAGGCGAGCTGAACAGCTACTTGATCGAAATCACCGCTGATATTTTCACAAAAATCGATGAGGAGACGGGCAAGCCACTTGTCGAAGTGATCCTCGATACAGCGGGTCAAAAAGGGACAGGGAAGTGGACGAGTATCAATGCGCTTGAACTCGGAACTCCCCTGCCACTGATAACAGAGTCTGTGTTCGCGCGCTTCATCTCTGCTATGAAGGAAGAACGTGTCAGAGCAAGCGAACAGCTGCAAGGACCTGAAATCAAGTTCGACGCCGACAAAGATGAAGCGATCGAATCGATCCGTAAAGCGTTGTACATGAGTAAAATCTGCTCGTACGCGCAAGGATTCGCGCAAATGCAAGCGGCATCGAAAGAAAAAGGCTGGAACTTGGCATACGGCAACATCGCCTCCATCTTCCGCGGCGGCTGCATCATCCGCGCTCAGTTCTTGAACGACATCAAAGCGGCCTATGACCGCAACCCAGAGATCGACAACTTGCTACTGGACGACTACTTCAAGAACATCGTCCACAGCTACCAGCAAGACTTGCGTAACACATTGCACCTAGCAATTCAAAACGGTATTCCAGTGCCGGCTCTATCTAGCGCAATCGCGTACTACGATAGCTACCGCACAGCGAAATTGCCAGCAAACTTGCTGCAAGCACAGCGTGACTACTTCGGCGCGCACACGTATCAGCGCATCGACAAAGAAGGCACGTTCCACACGGAGTGGACGAAATAAGTTTGGCTTTTTCTTAGCGTGGGGCGTTCTCGTGCGTAGCGTTCTTTGCATGGGGACGGTTCTGGTGTTTGGTTCAACTAAATAGGATATTAGGGGTGACTCTTTTAGGGAGTCATCCCTTTTTTGGTGATGAGAGAGTGGGTGCTGGACTTAGGCAACAAAAGGAATATGACGTTATTGATCAAACGTTTGTTTAATTTCTCGTGTGAGCCGATAGCACAGTCTTTCTCAACCTTTTTTCATGCAGACGAGCGTGGAAAACTGTGGAGAGGAGGATGATTAAAACGGTTTTGAAAGACGTCTATGCAAAAAAGTGTGGAGAGGAGTTATATCACAGCAGTTTCGTTAACCCCTGAGATTTAAAACCGTTGAGATATCCTCGATCACTACACTTTTGAAGGACAATCCGAATCAAAACCGACGAGAGACCTCCCCGATCATTCGAACATAAATGAATCGAATTGATGATTCTACCTTTACTTTCTTTTACATAACGCGAACAAAGGACTAGACCTAATCTTTCCAATATTTGATATAATTGTAGATGGTCGTGAATATTTCGACTAATCTTTCATTTCAAAAGGAGAGAAATTAGTGATGAGGAAAACCCCTATGAAAGTGATTGCTTCAGCAACTCTATTATCGACGATTGCCATCCCAGTCGCAGCAGACGCCGTTCAGGCAGAGGAAGTTTCGATTGAATCGGTTGTCTTGAAAACGGATACAGGTTTGGTACGCGTGTCCCTTGAAGATTTTTCCGATGCGATGTTATCAGGTGAAGGCAATCAGTTACTGACATACATAGCTGAGAATGAGTTATACGGTATCGCACTAAATAGCGACAGCGTCGTGTATTACGATGACTTTGTCGACGAAGTGTTATCGAGCCCTGGCTTTGATGTGTTTGAAGTGCTCGAAGATATGTCTGATCAAGATGATTTCTTGTTTACGGATGAGGAGTTGGACGGGATCGGCGAATTACCGCCACTTGGTGAAGATCTTCTTCAACCCCACGACATCCAGGGCGCCGCTCATTTCTCTCCTTTTGAAGGTGAGAGTGTCGGACCTGTCGAAGGCATCGTGACGCACGTCTTGGACAAGCAGTACTTTCCGAAAGGTTTCTATATCTATTCGACGAACGAAGACGGCGATGTCGCGACATCCGAGGGTGTTTTCGTTAAAACGGATGAGACACCGGAAGTCGGAAGTATCGTCCAGGTCACCGGTATGGTCGAGGAGCGGAAGCCATCGTTGCCATCCTATATGAGTACGGAATTCGAATTGACGACGACTCAAATCGCGGCGTCAGAAGTGAATGTGACCGGCGTTGCAGATGAACTTCCGGACACGGTTCTCCTCGGAAAAGACCGCATCCAACCTACAGACGTCATCGATGACGACGGTTTGGAGTCATTTGATTCTGAAGAAGATGCCATCGACTTTTACGAAAGTTTAGAAGGTATGCGTGTAGAAGTGCCGAAACCGACCGTTTTGTCTCCGATCAAATACGATGAAATCACGGTGACGGCTGGTAAAGTGAAAGAGGATCGCAGCCAGTCAGGCGGGCTTTTGCTGACACCGGATGACCCGAATCCTGAGCGCTTGATCGTCGACGTCGAAGATTACGCGAGCACGGCGACCTACCCTGCGACCGTCGGTGACCAGTTCAAAGGCAACATCACCGGCATCATGGATTACGACTACAGCAATTTCCAGCTGATCGCGACGGAGGAACTTCCGGAGCTCAAACAGTCGAATTACGAACCTGAAACGACGACCATCACGAGCGAATCGAACAAGCTCCGTGTCGCGACCTATAATGTAGAAAACTTCTCGACGGATGATGCCGGGGACAAAGCGAACCGCATCGCCGAAACCATTACGGATAATATGAAAAATCCAGATATCCTGAGCCTGGTCGAAGTACAGGACAACGACGGGTCAGAGGATAGCGGGGTCACCTCTGCGGAGGAGAGCGCGCAAGTGTTGATCGATGCGATTGAGCAAGCGGGCGGCCCAACGTATGAATACGTCGAAGTCGAGCCTGTGAACAATGAAGAAGGCGGGCAGCCAGGTGGGAATATCCGCGTCGGGTTCTTATACAATCCTGACCGTGTCAGCTTGAAAGATGGCGCTCCCGAAGGCGGTTCACTAGAAGCGGTCGGTTATGAAAATGATGACCTGACACTGAACCCAGGACGTATCGATCCGACGAATGAAGCGTTCGAGGATTCTCGTATTCCACTAGCCGCTGAATTCACATTCCAAGGCGAAGACGTCATCGTCCTAGCCAACCACTTCAATTCCAAGGGCGGAGATGATGCGCTTTACGGCCTCCGTCAACCAGCCCAGCAGGGATCTGAAGTCCAACGTCATAAAATCGCACAAGTCGTGAACAACTTCGTCGATGACATTATGGAAGAAGATCCAGATGCCAACGTCGTCGTAACTGGCGATATGAACGACTTCCAGTTCTCTGAAACGCTCGATATTTTGAAAGGTGACGTGCTGACGAACAAAGTCGACAGTCTGCCTGAAGACGAGCAGTACACGTACGTGTTCCAAGGTAACTCCCAAGTGCTCGATCACATTCTCGTGAACAACGCTCTGGCCGATGACACCGAGATCGACATCGTGCATATCAACGCTGAATTTTCCGAGGTTGAAGGACAAGCGAGTGACCACGATCCATTGCTTGCGAAAATCGACTTCGGCTTCGATCCGCTGACAGCTAAAGAAGCAGTCGTTGTAAACAAAGAGTCTCTCTCAATCGGATTCTCTGGTGGAGACGAAGCGACAAGCGTAACCCAAGATCTCAAACTTCCAACGAGCGGAACCGATGGCGTGAAGATTTCGTGGGAGTCGAGTGATGATTCTTATGTAACGGACGAAGGAAACGTCACGCGTCCAGCGGCTGAGGCAGAAGACCAAACGGTGACGTTGACCGCAACCATCAAGAAAAAAGGCGAAAGAGCTACCAAAACGTTCGACGTGACCGTAGTAAAAGAACTCGGACAAGTGTCGATCGAAGAAGCACGCACACTTTCAAATGATTCTAGCGTAATCATCAGCGGAACGATCACGGCAATCGACGGCAAAAACTTCTACATCCAAGACGGTACAGCAGGCATCATCGTGCGCGATTGGTCCGGCGAATTCGCAGGTGAAGTCGGCGACACAATTAAAGTAGAAGGAACGAAAACCGACTACAACGGCATGGAACAAGTCGAAGTCGAGGCCGCAGCGAACATCAGCGTGACCGACGAAGGCGAACAGCCAACGCCAAAAGTGATCACGGCAGACGAGTTGAATGAAGCGCATGAAGGCATGCTCGTCACCATCGAAGATGTCTCTGTGACAGGGGATGCCGGCTACGGTGAGTACAACGCCGAAGACAGCCAGCAGCAATCGTTCATCATCGACAACGAGCTGATTCAAAACGCCGTTACAATCGATGAATCGTATGCTTCTGTGACAGGCGTTGTCCATTACAGCTACGGTGCTTATAAACTGGCACCTCGTATGGAAGCGGATGTTGTGAAATAAATCTAGTAGAGGAGGATGACTCTCATAGGAGGGTCATTCTTTTTGTTGTCTCCACACTTTTGGGAGACGATGACTCTAAAAAGTGCGGAGAGGAGTCCGATCTGAGCGGTTTTGTAAGTTTCATAGTTATAAAAGTGTTGAGAGGAAGGCTATCACGTCGCATTTGTCACCTGTCACGCCTAGAAACTGTGGTGACCAGCCTTATCTCAGCACTTTTGAACGCCGTAATCTCCTAAAAGTGCCGAGAGCCCCTCCATTACAAGAGAAGAAATTGGCAGCCGAAATACCCCCTTAAGTCCTATAAATCTATGATAAACTAGTCATCGGTGTCCTCCATTTTATAGAGGGTACTCACACACATCAAGAATCTACATAGGGGGAGAAACAATTGAAGAGAGTCATTCTAGCATTCCTTTTCGCAGCCCTGTTTTGGGTTGCTTCACCGGTCCAAGCCGAGACAACGGTTGGTCCGGATAAAACGTGGACAATCACGTTCAACACGGCGATCGATCTCCAATCCGCTGACGAGGCGATCACGGTCACAAACGAAAGCGGAGACGAAATCGACGTCGATGTCTGGCATCAAGATAGTCAGAAGAAACACATTAAAGTAAAACCATCGGGTGGAGCGGAATACCCATCAGGCACGTACACGCTTACCGTCAGCAAACAGGTGAAGAGTGTCGCCGGCGTGCAGGCGGAGACGGAAGCGACCAAAACCTTCACGGTCGCTGCAAACGATTGGGGCGAGTGGACGTCTGTCAAAGCTCTGGACATCCAGGATACGAACGGACAGACAGCGACGATTCATCTGCTTGCAAATCAAGTCTTGCCACAAGAATCCCAGTCCACAAGTTGGTCGGCCAATAAAGTAGACGCTGATTTTAAATTCGGTATTGAAACCAACGGAGAGAAGAAGGTCAGCGATGTACTGGTAACGGACAAAGCGAAGGCGGCTTTCTATCAGAATGCTGTAGTAGATGTAGACTGGCAGTTCAGAAAGATTGAGGATCGCATCTTTGTTGTGACGCAGATGGAAGACGACCGTTACACGTTCGATTATTATTATGGTGTCAAAAATGGCAACATAGAGCGTATTCAGCTGGATTCTGTCTATAATGGCACCGAGGACAAGGTGTATAACGATCAGAGTAATCTCAAACATGAGAGCGGCAACACGTTCGTGCGAAACTATTATAGTTCTTTTGCGGACGATCAGCTGAAAGCGGCCTTTGTTTTCAATCATGAGTCTATGAAGCTGGTAGAGCAAACGTACTTGACACAGGCACAAATGGAACAAAAATCGGACTACTTGCAGGATAAAGTACGCAACATCATATACGGAGATTTGAAGGCGAACGGAGAAGACAATCGTTCATATGAAAGAGTCGAAACAAAAATCGACGAATACGTAACCAATGAATTCGGTGAAGCGGTAAAAGTCGTTTACGAAGAAGCTTGTGTCGATTGCAATCAAGTGATGCAGTTTAACAATGATTGGCGCTGGGACATTCATTCTTTCGTGATGGAAGATTACAAAGACCGAGTGATTATCGAAACGACTGCGCTGGATACGCCTGAAACGTACGGATCGATTGACTGGATCGTACTGAAAAAAGAGGGCGATCACTGGAAGCTGGATGAAATCTTCTATGCACACTTCCAAAAAGATATCCACCTAGAACTATCCGTCGACTTGGCCCGACAAGTTCTTCTTAGCAGTGACTTCGCTGTTTCGGACAATTACAGACACGTCACATCTTATAACGAAGAAGTGAAAGATTACTATGATCAGTCTTACACGACGACGTTCCATCGATTCAAAGATTCAAACAATGGACACATAGTAGAAGTCGATGCTTCGACCGGTGCCATTCATAATGTAGAATAAAAAGAGGGGACAGTAGCCGTTTGAGCTACTGTCCCTCTGTTCGTTTTCTAGCCTCCATGAGCTCGGAAACTGCGGTGAGAGCTCCTATCAAGACCGTTTTCAGAGTGGTGGCAAGCTGAAAGTGTCTTTAGTTACTCAATCAAAGCGGTTTTCTGAATGTCATCATTTCAAAACCGCGTTAATAGCCCCGATTATGACGGTTTCCAAGATCGATACAAGCCAAAAGTGCTTTAATGAATCTCATACTGCCCAGCCGGATCCTCACGTTTGCCAAACCAAACATGCGCATAGTTCCCATCAATGCAGAGCAGGGAGTGGGCACAGGCGATTAAACGCACTTTCGCTTCACCTGATCTCATAAAACTGTCTTAAGTGACCTCCTTACAACCTTTTCAGAAGAAACGCCGCCTTAAAAAGGTCATAAAGTGCTCCCTTACAGCAGTTTCACATGCCACCCTGTCACAACATCGTTTTAATCCCCCCGCGCCCCACCTACGAACTCGCCTTCAACGTCGCAAACGGCCGCGCATGATACTTCATCCCGTATCCCACCTTCGCAAACCGGTGAATATGCTTCGCAATGCACTCCGCGCCATCCTTTTGATGCGTGAAAAAAATCACGACGGGGTGATCGAGCGAATCATAGAAGAAAATCGGATTGAGGCTGCGCATCGCATGTTCAAACGGCCAGTACCCGAACAAATCCAGCTGCCGCACCCACGCATCATCCAAAATACTCTCAATCGGAACAGATTCCTCGGGGCCAAAAGACCGAATGACGTGATACATCGAAGCGGCTTGCAAATAGGAAAAAGCCGACTCGTCCCCCGAGACGACATCCATGAAGTTGACGAGCTGCGTCCCAGCAGCCGACTCCGCATAAATTTCCCCGTCTTCACTGATGATTCTCCAGCCATTCCTCAGCCGTAACTGGGAAAATTGTTGGATGAGCGCGCTCAAGTCGCACATCGTATAAGGCGATTGAGCAGATGTCGGCCGTTCTTTAAGATGAATATTCATTTGCGTCGCATCGCGCGTAAAGACCATTTTATTCCTCATAACCGAACTCCTCTCTAAAAAGCAGGTTTTGTTCTTTATTAAGAATATTATACAATGCGAATCGACAGATAAGAAACGCCCGTATTCCGCTTATTTCGAAACACATGAACCGTTTGCTTCTCCATTCGTCCGTTTACAACGCATTACGTTCTTTTTAAAGAACGATTCAAATAGAGTTTCACACTCAAGCCAGTAGGGGTATGGTATATAAAAACAGGCAGAGGTGTACATATGTTATTTTCAGGAACAAAATTATCCGATTTATCCAAAACGTCGATTCTTTTGATCGTCATCGTGTTTCTATCGATCGGAGTCAGCATTTACGTATTCGCGGACTTATCATCAAGCGTCTTAGAAAAACAAAAATTCGCGATCGACCAAGCGGCCTTCGACGCCGTGAGGGCGACATCCTTCGCCGCACTCGACCCCATCTTGAAAGTCGTGACCCAGGCCGGGTCCGTCATCTTGATCACCGCCGGTTCGCTCGCGCTCGTCGTGTATCTCTTATTCTTCTCGAACATGAGCCGCTGGGTCGGCGTCTATTTCATCGTTGCGATGGGCGGCATCAGCTCGCTCACGAAACTTACAAAATCCCAATTCGACCGTGACCGCCCCGAGTTCATGGGCGAATACCACGGCGAAACATCAAGTTTCCCAAGCGGCCACGCCTCCGGAGCGCTCGTCTTCTACGGCTTCATCATTTATCTCATCGCCATCAGTCCTTTGGAAAAAAAGACAAAATGGCTGATCGGCATAGGTTTGGGTCTGCTCACTTTGATTATAGGAGTCACCCGGGTATATATGGGCGTCCACTTTTTCACAGACGTCGCAGCCGGATTCTTCTTCGGCCTCGCCTGGCTGGTGATCTGCATCACCGCCCTAGAACTCACCCTCTGGCGCCAACGCAGACGCCAAGAGAAAAAACAACACACAACCCAAAAAGGATCAGCGCACCAATAAGCGCTGATCCTTTTTTCTTAGTATGAATAGTCCGTTCGACAAGTGGAGTGGTGGCGAGGGAAGGGAAAACAGTCCGCTTTCCGCGGGGAACGCTGAGCCTCCTCGAGCTAAAGCTCTGTGGGGTCTCAGCCTGTTCCATTTTCCCGCAGGAGCTACCTATTTTCCCTTCCCTCACCTTCGATGTAGAGGAGAAACGGACCGACGATAACCCCAGGACTTGAATAGTAGTGTGCTATCGGTCCTATTCTGCCGGGTTCCTTTCTCCATCATCAGATAGAAGAGGTTCGGGGAACGGGGAGACTCCTGCAGGATGAAGGTGCATCGTGAGACCCCGGAAGGCGAAGCCTGAGGAGGCTCACGGTACCCTGCGGAAAGCGACTCGTTCCCCGAACCTCTGCCGTACCCAATCAACGCAAAGGAACCTATTACAGCAAATAAAAAAAGCCGCCTCCCATTCCGAGGCAGCTCCTGTTATGCAAACTTCTTCAACTCCTGATACATCCTCTGACCTTCCTCATTCAACACACTACCATTCCCCGAACAAGAACCACATTCCTTCTCAAACTTCGTCTCCTCATAAGCCATCTCCCACGCCGCCTTACCCTCAGCATAATTCAGACGCTCATAATGATCGACAATCATATTCGCTTTACTATCATCATATTCCTCATATTTTCCAGAACCATGGCAGACGGGACAGACATTATATAGCGTACTCGTTTTATTCATGTCAATTCTCTCCCTTGAAAATTTTTGTATTACGAATGATTTTATGAAATATTCTGACTAATTACAATAGGTACGCACTCATTTTTACATTAAAAAAAAGAAAAAAAGTCTGTCCGCCCGATTTAACAATGATTTCTATTGTATACCTGAGAAATTATACCGATATAAATAGAAATACGAGCATAGAGGATGAGTACCGTGCAACTGAGTGAACTAGTGAAGAAGGTCAACCAAACCGTAGATGAGATGGACCTCGTCACGGCAAGAACCTATATCGAAGAGAATTTAGACTTGCTGACCGATAACAAACATCTATTGAAGTCCAATGCCCGCGAACTGGTGAACTATTTCAACGAAAAAAGGAAAAAAGGCGAAGTACCTCTGACAAGACAAGAAATGAGCGATCTCAACGCCGTCAACGTCTATGCGAAGCGCTTTGACGTTCGTGGCTTGAAGATGATGGTGAAAAACAAGAGAGCCCTCTTCCTCAAGAAAGAAGCGCTCTCCTATTTGCACGCCGATTCCAAAGCCCTGCTTGCCGGTATGGGCGTTATTGAAAAATAGCATCGCAAACAAAAGCGAACGGTCTCAGGACCAGTCGCTTTTGTTATATTAAAAGGTTACTCTATCCATATTCAAGTGTATATACTATAAAACTTTTACACTATTATATATGAAATATATGCTATCATGACAAATAACAACCGTTTTTTACTCATTTCGATAAAAATCATAGCATTTATACCAAATGAACATAAAAGTAAGGTAGTATACGAGTAACCAATGGATTAGATGGAGGCGGGCGCTATGAGACCGGTAGAATACAAACAACTTTTCCAGCAATTATGGGAACGATGCGAAGATCCCATCATGATTGTGGAAGCAGATCACACCATCATTGAGGTCAACAGGGCTTTCGAAGAGACCCTCGGTTACCAGAACGACGACATCAAAACCCTCGACCCGTTTTCAATCTTTGATGAAGATTTCCAATATTTACTTCATAATCATCAAGAAAAGTCGAAAAAAGAAATAAGATATGTGACAAAGAGTGGACAAGAAGCAAAAGCGATCATCACTTCCGAACCCCTTCAATTCGACGACCGAACCGTTTGGATGCTACACGTAGAACAAGAGAATGAATCGTTGATAAAAAAAGCGTTGGACGAAGCACCGGATCCCGTCATCATCCACCATAAGGGTACCGTTCTGTTTGCGAACGTGGCGTGCGGTAAAATGCTGAATGTCGACAGAATTGAGATAAGCGGCCAAAATATCTTCGACTTCATTCACGAAGACAGCCGCACGCATCTCGAGGAACGGGCTTCCGTAAGCAGCCATCAAGGAGGACTGGATCCGGCCACGATGTTCGCTGACTTAGGGGACGAAACGATCAAACTGTTCGTTGCGCCGACCCCGGTGTTTTTCCAAGGAAAGGCTTGTACGCAAGTGTATATGAAACCGATCCATGAGAATGCGACCGAAAATGACCTCTACTTCGGCGATCTGCAAGTCGACGTCGAGCACCAGTGTGTCTATAGGTCCGGTCAACAAATCCCGTTATCGTCCAAAGAGTTTCTCATTTTACTCAAGCTCGTTCGCACCCCAGGTAAAGCGGTAAGTGTGCAGAAACTGTATGAAACGATTTGGGGATCCGATAGCATCGGCGACACGCGTACGGTCATGGTCCACTTGAGCAACCTTCGCAAAAAAATCGAAGTGAATTCTTCAAAGCCGAAGATCATCCAAACGGTCCGAGGAGAAGGATATAAGTTCCAACCACCTGTTTAACTTTCATACGATTGGTATACAAAATTGTTAATCCTTTCTAAGAAAATCGGTATATTTTCTATACAACTTGAATCTCTGTGCTATAATGTGACTATCTTTTTTAAATTTCGACAGGAAAGAGAGGTTTTACCATTTATGGAAGAAACAATTTCGCTGAAAGAGATCTTTGAGGTCCTGAAGAAGCGAATCCTTATGATTCTCGGGATTGCCGTCGGTGCTGCCATCATCAGTGGCTTGATCACGTTCTTCGTGCTCACACCAACCTATCAATCTTCCACCCAATTCATAGTCAATCAGTCTCCCGAACAACAACAGACAGCGGCCTATGACATTAATGACATAAGAACGAATGTGGAACTGATCAATACATATAACGTCATTATCAAAAGTCCAGCCATTCTAGACCGAGTGACCGAAGAACTTTCCCTTGAAAAATCAGCGGGAAGCTTGGCGAGCCAAATTCAGGTATCCAACGCCAATCAGTCGCAAGTCGTCGATGTCACGGTGACCGACCCAGATCCAGCGCTTGCGGTCGAAATTGCCAATACAACGGTCGAAACGTTCCAAGAAGAGATTCCGACCTTGATGAACGTGGATAACGTCAACATTTTATCACCAGCCGTAGCGACAGCAGATCCATCACCCGTCAGCCCGAAACCGATGCTGAACATCGCCATCGCGATCGTCGTCGGATTGATGGCCGGAGTCGGACTAGCGTTCTTGCTTGAGTACTTAGACAACTCGATCAAGTCCGAGCAAGATATCGAACAAGTTCTTGGCATGCCCGTCATGGGTGTCGTATCCACGATCAGCCAGGAAGAAGTCGACAAAGCGCTGATGAATGCAAAAAAGCCTAGACCCGTTGAAGTAAGGAGGGAGTCGATTGGTTCTTAGAAGAAAGAAAACGGGCATCCAATCACAAGCAAGAACGCTGATTGCGAATGACAACCCGAAATCACCGATCTCAGAGCAATACCGTACAATCCGGACCAATTTGGAATTCGCCTCGGTCGATGAGACGTTGACCTCGATGATGGTCACATCAGCCGGACCGGCCGAGGGTAAGTCGATCACGACAGCGAACCTTGCCGTCGTCTTCGCCCAGCAAGGCAAGAAAGTCTTGCTTGTCGACGCGGACCTGCGTAAACCGACGATCCATTACACGTTCCGATTAGACAACACGCTCGGACTCAGTACATACTTATCAACCAGCCAAAGACTCGCAACCATCGCTCAACCGAGTCCGATTGAAAACTTAGACCTTGTCAGCAGCGGACCGATTCCACCGAACCCATCCGAACTGCTCGGATCGAAAGGGATGAGCAAGTTCATCCTCGAAGCCAAGCAGAACTACGACATGGTCATCTTCGACTCCCCGCCCGTACTCGCGGTCACCGACTCGCAAGTGTTGTCGTCATCCGTTGACGGAACATTGCTCGTCGTGCGCAGTAAGCAGACGGAGAATGATGCGGCTGTGAAAGCGAAGGAATTGTTGACGCAGGCGAAAGCCAATATTCTTGGCGCCGTGCTCAACGACCGGGAACTGAAAGCGAATAATTATTATTACTATTACGGCAATAGCTGAAGAAAACCACCAGTCTACACTCAGACTGGTGGTTTTGTTGTTTGTAGATCCAAGTTTAATTAGAACTCTCTAGAGGTTTCGTATAACAAAATTGAGGTGGTGGAGAAACGGCGACACTCCTGCAGGATCTGAGGGCTGGGTGAGATCCCGCAGGTTGTGAAGCGACCGAGGAAGCTCACCGCCTCCTGCGGAAAGGGAGTCGTTTCTCCACCACCTCTACACATACCATAGATGAACCGATCGGATCCTTCCCATTTGAATCTATAATAAGTAGTCCAAACGTATTATAAACCCACTTAAAGTAATCTTTAGGAAACATGACTCCCGAAACTCCCACTAAGACCCATATTTCGACCTCAACTTTCCCAAGTATGGAAACCAACACCCAACAAACCCTATTATATCAACGATTCATAGAATCAAAACTTCATATATAAACTCAACAAAAACCAACCGAATATTCATCAAAAATCTATCAACTAACCTCTAATTCTTATATAAGTGTCATATAAAGACAAAATTAGACGTTTCAATTATTTTCCGTTGCTGATATACTAAGAAACAGCAATTACCCAATAAGGAAAATATTTAAATATTTAATCTTACTTACCATATTTATAGATAGAGAGGAGTGGGTCTTTTGATAGATATTCACAGTCACATACTACCAGGCGTCGATGACGGAGCACAGACGATCGACGACAGTATCGACATGGCACGAGCGGCTGTGGAGGAAGGCATCCACACCATCTTGGCAACCCCGCACCATATGAACGGCGCATACATAAACGCGAAGCACGACATTCTTCCGAGAGTCGAAGAGTTGAATCATAGACTAGAAAGAGAAGGCATCGAACTTACCGTACTGCCAGGCCAAGAAACACGCATCAACGGCGACATGCTTGAAGGGATCGAAGTGGGCGACGTCCTCCCTCTGAACAACACAAGCTACGTCTTTGTGGAGTTTCCCTTTGACACGGTTCCGCGTTACACGAGTCAACTGCTGTTCGACATGCAGGTGACCGGCTACCGACCGATCATCGTGCACCCGGAGCGCAATAAGCGGATACAAGAGGATCCCGATATCCTCTATTCTTTTGTAAAAAAAGGGAGTTTCACGCAGCTGACAGCCGCAAGTGTAACAGGACACTTCGGCAAAAGTAGTCAGAAACTGGCACATCAGTTGATCGAAGCGAATCTGGCGCATCTCATTTCATCGGATGCCCACAATACGTCAAGCCGTGGATTCCATTTGAGGGACGCCTATCAGGCAGTGGAGAAAAAGTACGGCTTGTCTTCGGTCTACTTCTTCCAAGAGAACGCGGAGTACCTCATTCGTGACGAAGTGCTAGCAGCAGAGCCGCCGCAGCACGTAAAGAAGAAAAAATTCCTCGGGTTGTTTTAATGTGAACGAACTACCGAAATCAGTTACGAAGACGATTCGTTACATCAAGTACCAGGCACCCGAAGACAAACTCATTCAACTAGAGAAAGAAATCAACCAAGCGATCAGACGTCGCAGACTAGGAAAGGAGAGGGAAGTACATGACCGCCGCTTATAAGACACGCCTCGCGATACTCGTAGTCATCGATTCGATCATCGTATCCTTTTCCATCTTCATGTCGCACTTTTTCTTGAATCCTTATTTCGCCAGCTTCGATACGACTGTCGCCGTCAGCGCCGTCGCCCTACTCGTAGGTCACCACCTTTTCTCTGCTTTCCTTGGAATGTACAAGAAGAAATGGCGCTATGCCAGCATGGAAGAACTGTTCGGCATCATTGTTGTGGTCAGTTTATCAATCGCAACCGCCGCCATCGTCCAAGCCGTCACATTCGCCAGCATTTACGAGCGCTCTCTTACGATTACATGGTTACTCCATATCATCTTCATCGGTGGTGTTCGCTTCGCTTGGCGTTACTACAACACGTACGGCTTGCAGCTATTACCGAAAGCGAAAAAAGCAAAGCTTGTTAAGAACAATCCGAACAGCCAGACGACCTTGATCATCGGGGCTGGAGCGGCTGGCCGGATGCTTGCAAGACAGTTGAAGGATTCAGGAGATATCAACACCCACATCGTCGGATTCGTTGACGATAATCGCAACACCCATCACCTGACCATCAGCGGATTCCCCGTTTTAGGTGGAACGACCAAAATCGAATACATAGTAAGAGAATACAACGTCAACCACGTCGTGATTGCGATGCCGAGCGTCAGCCGTGAGCGCATCAAGAACATCATCAAGCAGACGAAAACAGTCGTGCAAAACATCCAGACCCTGCCGATGCTTGAAGACATCGCGCTCGGGAATGTATCGGTCAGCCAAATCCGCGACGTACAGATCGAAGACCTACTCGGGCGCGAACCCGTTGAACTCGACATCGAATCGATCGAGTCCGAAATCAAAGGACGCACCGTTCTTGTTACAGGTGCTGGCGGATCAATCGGTTCCGAAATCTGTCGCCAGCTTGTCAAGTTTGCACCGAAGCGTCTTGTGTTACTCGGACACGGAGAAAACAGCATTTATCACATTCATAGAGAATTATCCCAGCTCGATATCGATACCGACATCATTCCGGTCATCGCAGACGTCCAGGATCGCGAACGCATTTTCCAAGTGCTCCAAACCTACGGACCATCGTACGTTTATCACGCCGCTGCGCATAAGCACGTGCCGTTGATGGAAGCGAACCCGAAAGAAGCATTCAAGAACAACGTCATCGGAACGAAGAACGTCTCCGAAGCGGCCGACGCCGCCGGGGTGAAGACCTTCGTCCTCGTCTCCACCGACAAAGCCGTCAACCCACCAAACGTGATGGGCGCAACGAAGCGGATGGCTGAAATGGTGATTCAGACGTTAAACAAAGAAAGCCAAACGAAATACGTAGCCGTCAGATTTGGAAACGTCCTCGGAAGCAGAGGTTCCGTCATACCATTGTTCAAGAAACAGATTGAAGACGGCGGCCCTGTTACCGTCACCCACGAAGACATGACCCGTTACTTTATGACAATTCCGGAAGCATCAAGACTCGTGCTTCAAGCAGGAACACTCGCACGAGGCGGAGAAATCTTCGTTCTCGATATGGGCGAGCCGGTTAAGATTGTCGATCTTGCACGTAACTTGATTCAGCTTTCTGGGTTTACGGAAGATGAGATTCCGATTAAGTTTGCGGGTATTCGTCCTGGTGAGAAGATGTATGAGGAACTTCTTGGTGATGATGAAGTTCACAGCGAACCGGTGTTTCCTAAGATACTAATTGGGAAGACAGTTGAGTTTGATGGTGCGCATGTGATGCGGGCTGTTGAGTATCATGATGAGTTGAGTGAGGATGAGCTTAGGGAGTATGTGATTGGGTTGGCGAATGCGGGGGAGCAGGATTTGGTTGTGAGTGGGTAGTGTAAAAACCAACTCATTAAAAGGTAACTGAATGGCTCTCTTTTTACGCGAGTCTGACCCACTTCCCTGTGTTGTACGTCCTGTAGTCACCATAACCTAAATGAATCTGTCGCTCTAAGTAAGTGGGCCAGGGGCAGGCACCCTGTGTGGAACAGTGCTTGAGGTAGTGTTCTGTAATTAAGTGCTTGAGCCACTCTGTGCTCAGTGGTTACATAATGTAGTGTTTTATCGTAATTTTTATATCTAGTGAGGTGAGTATATATTAAGAAAGTGAAGAAGGCGATTATTCCTGCGGCAGGTTTAGGGACACGGTTTCTTCCTGCAACGAAGGCGATGCCTAAGGAAATGCTGCCTATTGTTGATAAGCCAACGATTCAATACATATTAGAAGAAGCAATTGAATCAGGCATTGAAGATATCATAATTGTAACCGGTAAAGGAAAGCGTGCGATTGAGGATCATTTTGATAAGAACTTTGAGCTTGAGGATAACCGATTACAGAAAGAGAAGTATGACCTTTTAGATAAAGTGAATGCCACTTCTAATGTAGAGATTCACTTCATTCGTCAGAAAGAACCAAAGGGCTTGGTCATGCGGTTTGGTGTGCGCGTAAGTTTATTAACGATGAGCCGTTTGCCGTGCTTCTCGGTGATGACATTGTACAAGCAGAGAGACCTTGCCTTCGTCAGATGATGGATCAGTACGAAGAGACACTATCTTCAGTGATTGGTGTGCAGACCGTTAATAATGAAGAAACCCATCGTTATGGCATCACCGATTCTCAGCTACAAGATGGACGTCGTTATCAGGTTAATACGTTTGTAGAGAAGCCAGCACAAGGAACGGCTCCTTCTAACCTTGCGATTATGGGACGTTATATTTTGACTCCTGAAATCTTCATGTTCCTTGATAATCAGGAAAAGTTGTTGGTGGCGAGGTGCAGTTGACGGATGCGATTGAGAACTTGAACCAGATCCAGCGTGTGTTTGCTTATGATTTTTAAGGAAGACGCTTTGATGTTGGGTAGAAGCTCAGGTTTGTGAAGACGACGCTCGAACTCGCGCTTGAGCGTGATGAGTTGAGCAGTGAAGTGTTGGAGTATTTGCAGGGTGTGGTCAGTGAGCAAGTGGTGAAAAGTTAAAGGTTGCTTTTAGAAGCAGCCTTTTGTGTGTGAAAAGGAACTAATATTTGAGACTTTACGATATGAAACTTTAATCGGGTGTAGTTGGTTCTAGCTCTTGCGAGATATTTCTAAATACTAACGACGTTGGACAAACTCTTTTCAGAGTTTAAGCGGTAGTAAAAGAAACCCTATCATCTAGAATATAGCAGTATACATGCAACGGTATTGTCTCCTTTACCGATATCAATGGAGGCACTCGACTGTGCTGTGGGTTGGAAGATCACCTTAGATGCGTTTTGTTGTCATTAGTGTGGTGTGAGGTGGGGTTAAATGCCCTTTATTACATATTATTTATAAGTTCTATCCTTTCAAGGTTCTATATAATATAAAAGAATGTGACGAATATGATTAAATCTACTAATGAAAAGGGCTTTACTTTGTTAGAAGTATTGTCTGTTTTGGTAATTGTTGCAATCATTTACTCTATTGCTGTTCCTGTGGTTTCTGGAGTAATTGAGATTGCAAGGGAAGGTCCTTGAGAGGATAGTAGGCTTATTACCGAGAAAGATTATGAGTGAGAGTTATCCTTGGAGGGATTGGGTCATTCGGATGCTATGCTTAGTGTGCATAGTGAGGGTTCTTCTGATGGGGATGAAGAGGATAGTGATGTACCATTTTTATAAGGGCCTAAAGGGGCTCTTTTTTTACACATTGGATGGTCAAACGGAATTGACTATCGTGCTTAGAAAGACCGCTAAAAACCTCGCGCGATAGGGGGTTTGAGCACTTTCAGTGAAATTTATAGCTTGATTGAATGGTATTGTGCTGCATATAGGTAAAGAGGTGGCTATCGGGTATAGGTAACAATTTTAGTGGTTTAGTAGTTAGTTGCAAGAATAACAGATTCTAATTAAGTCCTAATCTACTAAAATATAAATTTAATTAGGGAAGGAAGTCTAGAAAATGGAATCGACAAAAGTAAAAGAAAGAATATTCCTCTCTTCACCACATTTGAGTGATGAAGGTTATGAAATGCAATATGTTAAGGAAGCTTTTGATACAAACTGGATTGCTCCCCTTGGTGAAAATGTAAATGGGTTTGAAAGGGAATTAGCTGAGAAGGTTGGTTCTAAATCCGCAGCAGCACTTTCTTCTGGAACAGCTGCTATTCATTTAGCCCTTAAAGCGGCAGGAGTTGGAGAAGGGGATATTGTATTCTGTTCAACACTTACATTCTCCGCTACTGCAAATCCAATCATTTATCAAAATGCCATTCCTGTTTTTATAGATAGTGATTATGAAACGTGGAATATGAGTCCGAAAGCATTGGAAGAAGCGTTTGAAAAGTATCCAGAAGTGAAGGCAGTACTGGTCGTTCATTTATATGGTTTATCAGCAGATATGGACAAAATTATGGAAATCTGTAAGAAACACAACGTAGCGGTTATAGAAGATGCAGCGGAGTCGTTGGGTTCTTACTATAAAGGTAAGCATACAGGGACTTTTGGTGACTATGGTATTTTCTCTTTTAATGGAAACAAGATTATCACTACCTCTGGTGGGGGGATGCTTGTTTCTAATAATGAAGAGAGAATTGCGAAGGCAAGATTTTGGGCCACTCAATCCCGAGATCAATCAAGGCATTATCAACATAGTGAATTAGGGTTTAATTATAGGATGAGTAATGTTGTTGCTGGGATTGGTAGAGGGCAGCTTAAGGTGTTAGACCAGAGAGTTGCTAAGAAGAATTACATCTTTGAGTTCTATAAGAGAGAGCTTGGAGGGCTTGATGGTGTTGAATTCATGCCTAGTAATGATTGGGATGAACCGAATTATTGGTTAAGTTCAATGATATTAAGTGGACAAGTTAGACCAATTGACGTTATGGAAGCTCTTGAAAAAGAAAATATTGAGTCAAGGCCGGTTTGGAAACCGATGCATATGCAGCCATTCTTTGAGAAATATGATTTTGTTGGAACCGATGTTTCAGAGGAGTTATTTGAGAATGGTTTGTGTTTGCCTTCTGATACGAAGATAACAGTTGTACAGTTGGCGAAAATTGTAGAAATTATTAAAGGGTTGTGGGTTTAATGCAAAGTAATAGGAAGTTAAGCCTTTTTATTAAAAGAATAATAGACATATTAGGTAGTGGATTGGGATTATTAATCATATTACCATTATTTATCATTGTGATCATACTTATTAAGGTTACAATGCCAGGCCCTATATTTTTTAAGCAGGATCGGGTGGGTAAGGATAAAAAGGCATTTCAAATACTAAAATTCAGAACTATGAAAGTAGATACAGAGGCTGAAAAAAACTTGGATTTTTCTAAAGATAAAAATCGCTTAACAACTTCAGGGAGAGTCTTAAGGAGAACAAAGGTAGATGAACTCCCACAACTTTTAAACGTATTTTCAGGTGACATGAGTTTAGTAGGTCCAAGACCAACAGTGGGGATTCAAGTAGATAATTACACTGAATTTCAGACTCAAAGACTTAATATGAGGCCGGGAATGACAGGTCTTGCACAAGTGAATGGAAACATCACATTACCTTGGAAACAAAGAATAGAATACGATGTCGAATATATTAGAAACTTTTCAATCTTATTAGATTGCAAAATCCTTATTAAAACTGTTGCGATTGTATTATTGGGTGAGAGAAAATTTAAAAAAGAGAAACATGGCATCTAAAAATGACATAGCATCTAGTGATTAGCAGTAAGTTTAGTGGTTTTGAGAGGAGAAAGCTATGAGAGCAATATTAATAGGATCGGTTGGTTCAAGTAAAGTGGTCTTAGAAGAAATAATAAAAGTCAACTTTCCAATTGATATGGTATATTCATTGGATGAAAAATATTCGACAAATGTATCGGGGTATGAACCAATCCATGAATTAGCGGAAGCTAATAATATTCCGTATCGAAAGTTTAGAAAAATAAATGATGCAGAGCATGTAAAAGAAATTCAAGAAATTAGCCCAGACTATATTTTTGTAATCGGATTATCTCAATTAGTTAAAAAAGATATTATTAGTGCTGCTAAGAAAGGAGTAATTGGATTTCATCCAACTGCCTTGCCAAAGTATAGGGGGAGAGCAGCTTTAGTCTGGCAGATATTATTAGGCGTGACTGATGCAAAATGTTCACTTTTCTTTATTGATGAGGGGATAGATTCAGGCGATATTATTGGACAAGAAAGATATTCTATTAAAGAAACCGACTATGTTATAAATGTTATGAATAATTCTAGAGAAGCGCTAAGAACTTTAAGTAATAAGGTGTTACCTCAAATTATGAATGAATCAATTCAACCTAAATCCCAAAATGAGGAAGAAGCTACCTACTTATTAAAAAGAACTCCTGAAGATGGGGAAATTAATTGGAGTAAGCCAATATCCGATATATATAGACTGATAAGAGCGACTTCAAAGCCGTTCCCAGGGGCATTTTCTGATTATGATGGTGAGAGTAAAACTATATTCTGGAGAGCTGAATGCTTAGAAAATAGTAAATATGTTGGTGTTCCGGGCCAAATAGCTAATATAACTGATGAGTATATTGATATTGTTTGTATTGATGGTCTTCTTCGTGTGCAAGAAATTGAAACAATTAACGACGTTAAATTTATCGTAGGACACAAGTTTAAATAATAAAACTAGAGGTGAAAACAATGAAGGTGTTAGTATTCGCGCCACACAACGATGATGAAGTTTTGGGTGTGGGTGGAACAATAGCTAAATATTCCGAACTAGGATACGAAATATACGTATGTGAGGTTACAAGTGGAGATAACCCAGAAAGAGTCAAGCAAATTCAAGAGGAAGCTTTGAAAGCTCATAAAATATTAGGAGTAAAGGAAACAATTTTTTTAGGTCTACCTGTTGTGAAATTAAGACATACACCAACTGTAGATATCAATTCAAAGACACTAGAAGTAGTAGAAAAGATAAAGCCGAATTTGGTATTTGTTCCTCATAAAGGTGATATGCACCAAGACCATGCTGAGGTAACTACTAGCGCGATGGTTGCTCTACGACCTTTTAATAATCCTCAGTTAAAGGCTATCTATGCCTATGAAACTTTATCTGAAACTGAATGGAATACACCAACAATAGATAATGCTTTCATACCAAGTGTCTGGAGCGATATTACCGATACAATAGACCTTAAACTTCAAGCTATGGATTGCTTTATAACACAAGTTAAGGAGTTTCCACATCCTAGGTCTTTAGAGGCGATCGAAGCTCTTTCAAAATTAAGAGGTTCAACAGTTTGTGTGAAAAATGCTGAGAGTTTTATGTTGATGAGAAGCAATATATAGATTAAACGGGTTTGGAGCTGAAACAACATGTTATCTATAAACGAGTGGTTGGGTCAAACATCTTCAAGAGAAAAGCTCATTGTTATTGGAGCAGGTAGCTTAGGGAAGTTAACAATTGATTGTGTACTGAAAAATAAGGACTATTTAGTAAATGATGTAGCTTTACTTGATGATAACGAAGAAGTTCAAGGTAAAAATATACTGGGGATTCCGGTCATTGGTACAATTGAACAAGCTAAAGTTTTAAATGTAAAGGGAAATATAATATTTGTAATTGCTATTGCTAATAATAAAATAAGAAAAAAAATTGTTGAGGAAAATCCCGTATTGAATTATAGAAGTATCATTAGTAAAGAGGCAATTCTTTCTCCATTTTCGAAGGTTGGCGTAGGAAGTATTATTTTACCAGGTGTAGTAGTGGACCCTGAAGCTGATATAAAGGATCACGTGATTATTAATAAGGCATCGACAATTGCACATGATGTTCTCCTTAAGAATTTTTCACAAGTTTCTCCAGGTGTTAACTTTGGTGGGGATGTTGAATTAGGTGAGTGTTCATTTATAGGATTAGGAGCTTCAGTATTGCCCAATGTAAAAATAAATGAAAATGTAGTTATAGGGGCAGGAGCAGTCGTAACTAAAGATATAGATATCATCAATTCTATATATGTAGGAAACCCTGCACAATTACTAAAGGAAACCTACAGCTAAGAAAGTCAGGTGGATGTAATTAAAATAACTATTGTAGGGGGAGCAAGCTTTGTTGGATACTGGGTTAAAGAGGAGTTTAAGGAGCAAGTGGCCCAATACTAAAATTAAAATAATTGACGCACCACCTCGGGACTTCCATTAATTACTAACAAATAAGGACATTATAGACTTCTCCCCCTCAATTATAGTTATTAGTTTATACGATCTACGGATTTATAGCTCTTTATTTTATAGTGTTGAGAATAATGCGTTAATCAACTCTTTAAATCGTATTATGGAAGTTTCAAAGGAACTGAGCTGTCAACTGGCTTAAATTATTAATAAAAATAGTTAATTAAAAAAACTTTAATGTAATAGAAGTTGTTATCAAGCCTATAATACATATAACTTTTTTATTATGCTTGAGTCACTGGGGCCTGTTGTTACTTTCCTCAGCATCAAATTATCAAGAAGAACAAAAGTAAGAATATCAAAAGTGGAAAGAGAGTTTATCTATTTTAAAAGGACTGTTCCAAAAATTATGCGTCATACATTAGTGAATACTGCCTATTCAGTGGTCTTATTAAAAACTAAAGAATAAGTATTAGTCATTTGTACAATATGATATATAGCTATTTAAGTAGAAATAGTATAGTTGAGTTTTTTGACGATAAATGCACTTTTGCAAAAGTAAATGACACAAATTTAACGGAAGAAAATATTCGGTCGGCAATTTATGAAGATATAATAAAATATCTATCATGCTATAAAAGTAGTTCGAGGTGTACTGTAAATGATGATATCTAATAAAGTTGAGAATATTGTAATATTAAACCACCACGCCACAGCACCAGATACTGGTGGAGGAGGTAGACATTACGAATTAGGTAAGAGTTTATCAGAAGCTGGTCATAATGTATGTGTGTTAGCTTCTTCATATGATAATGGAAAAAAAGAGTACCTCACCTATGAAAAAGTTAATGAAGTTAAGTTTTCTGAAAGATTTAAGTTTATTAGATTTAAAACTGCACCTAGCTATAAAAGTACATTAGGGAGATTCCTGAATTATATAAACTATAAAAACTATGCGGGCGCGTATAGTAATTTTGGGGATACTCCCACAATTATAATTGCTTCTTCAGTTCATCCTTTAGCTTGGATAGCAGGCTATAAATTAAGTAAAAAGTATAATGCTAAATTTATAGTAGAAGTGAGAGATTTATGGCCTTTAACTATGTACGAAGACTTTTCAGGGTTAAAAAGAAAATTAGTGTTTAGTTATTTGGAAAGCCTTGAGAAAAAGTATTATAGGCTAGCTGATGCAATTATCACTACCGCACCATTTGCATTTGAGTATATAGAGTCAAAATATAATATAGACAAAAGTAAAGTACATTATATACCTCATGGTATTGACATAGAAAAATTCGATGATGAGCAAAAAATGTCCGATGATATCCTTTCAGAAGAGTTGAGTGAAGTATTAAACTCTTATTTTTGTGTTACTTATACTGGGGCACTTTCGAAAAGTGAAGGATTATCAACATTTGTTAAATCAGCAAAATTATTAGAACAATATAAAGATATAAAATTAGTTGTGGTCGGTGGTGGCCCAGAGAAAAATAAATTAGAAAAAATTATTGAAGAAAATAAACTAGAAAACGTAATTATATTTGGAAAGCAGCCCAGGAAATATATACCGTTAATTTTAAAAAAATCCAAAATATTATTTTGTGGTTTGATGGATCGAGAGGCATTTAAATATGGTATTAGCAAGAATAAGTTTTATGATTATATGGCTTCAAATAAACCAATTATTTTTTGTTCAAACGTTCGTGGGAGCTTAATTACTAAAGCAGGAGCAGGTGTCACAATAAAACCAGGTAACTCTGAAAATTTAGCTGAAAATATTATTAGTATATATAATAACTACGACAATGTTGGTGAAAAATTTGGATCAAACGGACGTCGATTTGCCGAAGAAAATCATACAGTAAAAATTGTATCTGATCAATTCTTAAATGTGATATCGCATGTTAAATAAATTAAAATTGAAGAGGTTGTTATGATTAGATCATTAATATTCGATTTTGGATTGCCATGGGTTACTAACAGATTTTTATACTCTATGAAACTTAAAATGATGAGAGGTGTACCTTGGACAGAAAATCTATTTGAAAAGAATATAGAAGTTAAAAGGTTAAATATTTTTAAAATGAATACTGAGGCTATAGAGGGTTTTTTGTCCTCAATCCCTTCAAGAAAAAATGAACAAATTATTCAAGCAGCAAATAAAGCAACTAACGGTATAATAACTGGCTTTTCATCCATTGATCTTGATTATGGTAGTGAGTTAAATTGGCATTATCATCCGATAAGCAAAGTACAGATAGACAATAAAAAGAAATGGTATGAAATCCCTGATTTTGACCCTAGTAGAGGAGATATTAAAGTTGTTTGGGAGGCTTCTAGACTAACACACTTTTTTTACTTAGCTAGGGCTTATATGTTAACAAAGGATATGAAATACTACCAAGCATACTCAAGACAGCTTGAGGATTGGATAAAAAACAACCCATATTCATTTGGAGCTAATTATAAGTGTGGTCAAGAAGCAACATTGAGAATGATTAGCGCCTTAATAGGGCATTCAGTCTTTCATAATTATGGTTTAATTACTGATAAAGATCAAAAAAACTTGAAAGAACTTGTAAGAGGTAGCTACAAGAAAGTACTCTCTAACTTCTTTTATGCAAATAAATGCATTAAAAATAATCATACACTATCTGAAATTTGTGGATTAATAATAGGTAGTTGGTGTTGTGAAGATAGTTCTAGCCTAGTAAGAGCATATAAGATGATGGATAGGGAAATTAGTAGACAATTCTCAGATGACGGTGGATATATTCAAAATTCGTTTAACTACCAACGACTCGCTCTCCAAATCATGGAGTGCGTTTTAAAATTGAGCGAGGTAACTAATGTTATCCTATCGGACAATAGTAAGGACTTGATTCTTAAAAGTGCCCACCAAATGTATCAAATGCAAGATGAAAGCGGGGATCTTCCAAATCGAGGAGCAAATGATGGTGCATTAATATTCCCAGTTACTTCTTGTAGTTATCGTGATTTTCGTTCGGTTATTAATACAATAAATACCCTTTTGAGTAATGAGCGTTTATATGATAAAGGACTTTATGATGAAGAAATTTTATGGTTCTCCAATAAAAAGTTAAATGACATTCCTGTAAAAAACCTAAAGAGAACATCTAATGCATACTTTGAAGCTGGTATTTTTTCATTGAGGAAAAATGAGGATAGTTTCTTAATGACAATTTTAAAAAATAATAAAACTAGACCTAGTCACATGGATCAACTGCACGTAGATCTTTGGCATAGAGGAATAAATGTCTTTTGTGATAATGGAAGTTATTCGTATGCTGACCCAATTGGGAAAAATTTGTCATTAACTTCATCTCATAATACAGCAAAAGTAAATGAAGTAGAGCAAATGAATAAGAAGGGTGCTTTCTTAGTAACAGATTGGACAAAGAGCCAAGATGTAAGTTTTACAGAGTCTAGTTTTAATGGAACTTTGATATCACGGAACGGGTATAAGCATAAACGAAATATTGAGAGTACGGAAACAGGATATAGAGTATCAGATGTAATATACGGTAAAGGTATTGGTTGTGAATTTCGTTTTCACACACCTTGTGATGTTGAAATTACTCCAATAGGATTCGATCTTTATTATAATGGTCGAATTCTAACTAGCATTGAAACAAAAGGTGTAGTGGAAGTAAAGAAAGCTTATAGAAGTCAACAGTATATGAGAAAAGAAGAAATAAAATGTATTACTGTTAAGGGTGAAAAATTAAGTGAACAATATCAGATGAGTTTTGATATTAAATTAATCTAAAAAAATTAACTTAATCGATTAACAATTTAAACAATAAGAACTAAGAATACAATGAAAAGAATTTTTTATGTGAGGGATATATAATGAATGCTATTAACCTTTATAAAATCGCAAGATTTTTAAATAATAGAAGAATTCCGTTCATACCTAAATTAATAAAAGGGGTAATATTTTTATTGTACAATTCTGTAATACCTTATACAGCAGTGATTGGTGAGCACTCTAAACTTGCCTATGGTGGGATTGGGACAGTAATTCATAGTAAAACAACAATAGGTAAAAGAGTTTTGATTGGTCAGAATGTAACAATAGGGAGAGCTCTTGATCCTGATGGAGTTCCTTATATAGGTGATAATGTTTATATATCAGCAGGTGTACGTATAATTGGCAATGTAACAGTTGGGAATAATGTAATAATTGGAGCAAATGCAGTCGTTACTAAAGATATTCCTGACAATTGTATCATAGCAGGAGTTCCAGCAAAAGTTATTAGAATAATAGATCATGATATATACGATTTATTAAAAAATATTTATTAAGTAAGGTGATAATGTAGTGAAAAAAATTGTTTTTTTTCAACCATATATTCAGAAGTGGAGATATGATTTCTTAAAGAGATTCATTAATGAAACTGAAAGTAATTATAAGGTTTATTCTCTGTATGGTAAAAATGAATCAAAAAAACAGAAAGCTGGGACATATAAGAATATCCAAGGTATAAACGCAACAAGTCTTCTATCAGTACCAATAAGAATTAATATCAAGGGACAACATTACCCAGTATATTGGTCCCCTTTCCTTTTCATGAAATTGTTAAGAATACGTCCTGATGTAATTGTAACAGAGGGAGAAATAAATATTTTTAATAACATAGCGATTGGTTTATATTGTAAGATCTTTAATAAAGAATATCTTTGGTGGAGTTTAGGAAAGGTTAGAAATCGTAATTCCAACATAATAAATAAATTATTCAAGCCTATTGTCAATCACTACCTCCAAAAATCTAAGTTTATTATTGCCAGGAACAGTTTAGCAAAGAAATACTATTTATCAAATTTTAATATAAATCATCAAAAAATTATTATTGCTCCAAACAGCTTGGACGAGAAAGCAATTGATTTAGAAATAGCTGAATATGAAGAAGAAGCTAATAAACTAAAAAACAAGTATAATGGCAGAAAAATCATTCTTTTCAGTGGGGCAATAATTAAAGGGAAAAGATTAGATGATTTGTTATATTCAATTAATAAGATAAAGAGTAGTATTAATAATGTTTTATGTATTATTGTAGGGGATGGTCCGGAAAAATCTAACCTTGAAAAAATGGTTATAAAATTAGGATTAGAAGAAAATGTTATGTTTACCGGGCCAGTATATAAAGCTGTATCAAAATACTTCTTGATTGCAGACTTGGTTGTACTACCGGGCATGGGGGGACTTGTTATTCACCATGCAATGGTACATAGTAAACCAATTGTTACTAGAATGGCTGACGGTGTTGAAGAAGATTTAGTCTTTGATGGGTATAATGGATATATACTACGAGATTATGATAATGAAAAGTTAGTTGAAAAGATTATGGATGTTATCAATCAGAGTGAAAAAATAAATGAAATGGGTAATAATTCAAGAAATATAGTCGAAACAAGGTGGAATATGAACATTATGATTAAACAAATAATTAAAGGAATTGAAAAGTAACAATCATAAAAAACTATAATAAAGGAAGATGAAAAATGGCGATTAATGTTATAGGACTTGGGTACATTGGTTTACCTACAGCACTTATGTTTGCTAAAAACGGTCTAAAAGTAATTGGGACTGATTTTGATCAAGAATTGGTAAACAACTTAAAAGAAGGCAAGCTTACTTTTGAAGAAGATGGACTAAAGGAATTGTTTCAAGGAGCGCTTTCAAGTGGAATTGAGTTTACCACAGAATATCAGAAGGCACATACTTATATCCTTGCGGTTCCAACCCCCTATATAAAAGAGAGTAAAAAGCTTGATCCGAAGTATGTTATTTCTGCTGTAAATAGTGTTCTCAATGTGTGTGAAACTGGTGCTGTTATTATTATTGAATCAACAATCTCACCTGGAACAACTGATAAGTATATTCGACCAGAAATAGAAAAGAGGGGATATATTATTGGTGAGGATGTACATCTGCTGCACGCTCCTGAAAGAATAATTCCTGGAGATATGATATATGAACTTGAGAACAACTCGAGAACAATAGGTGCAGATAACTTGGAGATTGGCGGAAAAATCAGAGGATTATATTCAAAATTTTGTAAGGCGGATATTGTAGTAACAGATATTAGGTCAGCAGAAATGTCTAAGGTTGTAGAAAACACATACAGAGATATCAATATTGCTTTTGCAAATGAGTTAGCTAAAATATGTCGTACTGATAATATGGATGTTTACGAAATAATAAAAATTGCAAACAAACATCCACGAGTTAATATATTACAGCCAGGTCCGGGTGTTGGTGGGCATTGTATTTCTGTAGACCCATGGTTCTTGGTGGGAGATTATCCAGACTTAACTAACCTAATACTTACTGCTAGAAAAATAAATGACTCTATGCCTAGGCATGTACTGAGTCGAATTAGAGATATTATGAGAGAACATGGAATTAAAGATATTTCAAAAGTAGGTCTATATGGTTTATCATACAAAGAGGATGTGGAAGATACTAGGGAAAGTCCTACACTTCAATTACTGAAAAGAATGGAGGACCACCTTGCTTTCGGTGTAAAAGTCTATGATCCTCATGTCAAAGAAAGGATAGCAGACCACCAATTTATGAACTTTGAAGACTTTATTAATGAAAGTGAAATAATAGTTATTATGGTTGGTCATACTCATTTAAAAGAAAATATAGATAAGATTAAAAATAAATTGGTGTTGGATACTAAAAATATATTAGATTACAACCACACTTATAAGCTTTAATAGATTTTCAGTGAATTACTTTCTGTTAAGCAAAGTAAGATCTTTGTTGGTAGACTGAGAGAAGGAATACATCATGTACAAAAGAAAGTTCATATTTGATTCAATTCTGAGTATAGTTGCTGCTGCTATTCCAATATTAATACTCCAACTTTTTACACTTCCTATAGTAGGATCTCTATTAGGGCAAGAGAGTTATGGATTAGTAGTAGCACTTATTAGTCTATTTACCTTAATAAGCTTTCCATTTGGTAATGTATTAAATAATACGAGATTAGTGATGCAAAAAGAATATGAAAATCAACCTAAGGGTGATTTTCACTTACTATTATTAATAAGTGTAGTGCTTAGTGTTTTAATGGTTTCCTTAGGAACGTTATATTATCAGGAATCAGCTTCTATATATGAAATTTCATTCATGATAATTATTACTATCTTAAACTTAATGCGTGAATACTTAATAGTTGATTTTAGGTTGAATCTAAATTATAAAGCTATACTATTTAACAATGTTATATTAGGTGTAGGTTATTTATTTGGAACTATAATCTTTTATTATACAAAAATTTGGGAAGTAATTTTTGTTTCAGGATTGGTTGCTAGCTTAGTTTATATCCTAATAAATTCGTCGTTATTAAAAGATTGTTTTGAAATTACTGAATTATTTAAAAGGACTACGTATAAGTTCTCAGTATTATATTTCTCTGGTTTAATGAAAACTTCTATCTCATATGCTGACAAACTTTTATTGTTTCCTTTACTAGGGTCTAAGGTTGTATCTATTTATTATACAGCAACAATTCTAGGAAAGATTACTTCAATGGTGATTATTCCTATTAATAATGTAATACTAAGTTATTTGTCTAAATTAAAAAGTATAAAAAAGGAAAGATTTATATTTGTAATTACAATATCCTCAGCATTAGGTGTATTTGCGTACTTTGTTATTGTATTTATTAGCCCTTACGTTCTCTATAAATTATACCCGGAGTGGGCTTCAGAGTCGTTAAATTTAATTTACATAACTACAGCCAGCGCGATTGTTACTACTCTAAATTCTGTTAGCCAACCTTTTATCTTAAAGTTTAAGAGTGTGAACTGGCAAATATTGATTAGTGGATCTCATGTTATTATATATTTGATCTTAGCATTTTATCTATATCAGCATTTTGGGTTAATTGGTTTTTGTATAGGTATTTTAGTAGCGAGTTGCTTCAAGTTAGCATTTATGATTTGTTTATTTTTAGCTACGGACAGTAGCAGCAACTAAGTCATTTTATGCATCATTATAATAAAAACAAGTAGAATTGCATAAGAGTTTGTTCAACTTTTTCGTCAAGACTGACAAATGTCTTGATTTAAGAAGGAAGAGTATTAATTTTCCAACAGTTGAAATGCGTTTTGACCAAAGTTTCTGTGATCAGAGTTTCCTTATCGTTTGTTGTGTAAAAAAAAGGTCTACTTCATGTCGAGCAGTTCAATGACGTTCATCTCTGCTATGTACTTTCTTTTGAATTGACCCTACCCCCATTAAGCTGTCAGGTTCAACAAGCTTTGTGTTTTCGAAAGTTGTAAACGAAAATAATACCCCCTCCTCTAATCTTACTAACGGTTGTGAGATAATACAGTCGAAAATTTCGAAGTAGGGATGTCGGTAACCTAAAAGGAAAATGTTCTTTGAACCTCTAATAGGATTCAAGTTAGAAGGTGAGACGGAACAAACTAAACTGGAGTAACGGAATTTGAATAGAATTATAAACGAATTATAGACATGTTAAAGGAAAGTCAACCTAATGCAGAAATAGTTGTTTGTAAGATATTATCTACAAACGATACTGACAGAACACCTTACCGTAATGCGTACATGGCGTTCAGCCAAATACAGCTGGACAGTAATTGGCTTATCAAGAAATTTTACAGGTTGTGCAAGAGACTAAATTCGTACAACATAAACAATTAATAATTTCTTGGGAGTATGTAGAAATACGCTGATAAACTAATTTATAATTAAAGGAACTATACTTTACAACGAATAAGGATGTGCCTTTATGACTAGAAAGAAAATATTTATGCTCATATTCCTAATGTTGTACACTTTTCTGACCTATTTATTTATCATCAATAGTGACGGTGAGAGAATGATATTATCCGCGTTTGTACTAGTTCTACCTGCGATATTTATTTATATGGGGATGTATGTGAAACTACTATCCACCACATTTTTCTTCTTAATATTCTACCTGATGTTGTTTTTTGTACAACCCATATATAATCTGTTAATCGATTACCATTACTATCAATACAGTTCCGGATCCATTAGAACGTTGACGACTCTATCTGTAATAGGTATCTTGTATTTTTGCATTGGTAATTGTTTATTGGTAGGAAAAAAAACTAAACTGGATAAAATGTATATAAAAAAAGGAGCAATAAAGAAAGCGACTGTTCTGATAGGGTTAGTTACATTGGTCAGTATCTTATTTAGTTTCATAGACGCCGGGACACTCAATATAATGAGTTTAAGTCGTATGGAACTTAAAAATGCTACCTTTTTTAGATTGATAGCTACTTATGGGTTTTATACAACATCTATAATGTACTTTTTGGTGTTTTTTACTGTGAAGGCCAGACGCCGTACAAATGTTCTAAAGTGGTTATTAATTTTTATTATTTTAGAGACTTTGATATTTATGCTCTTCCGAACTAGGTCGATGTTAGTTGTTCATTCAGCGTCTGTTATGATTGGTTATTATTATAGTGGTTTATATGGATATAATAAATATAATAGCCGAGTCTCTCCGAAATTTATAACTATGGCTATGGGGGTTGGCCTATTTTTAGTCGCGATAACGTCACGGTTTTTACGTGGTTTTTTGCAGCCAAATCAAAATATCACTAACTTTGATTTTGACTTAAAAGCTTTCTTAGAAGCCTCAATTCAGTCAGGGGACATAGGTTATTCTACCACGGTTTTAGATGTTATCAACTACGTTCCTGCTACGCAAGATCTATTGGGGGGCCAGTCCTATTATAGGTTACTTTTTATTGCGGTTCCTAGGTCTATTTGGGAAAATAAACCTCTAAATACCCAACAAGTTGTAGCAAACTGGCTGGCACCTGAAATACCAGGTATGTCAATCCCACCCGGAATTATAGGTGATGCTTATATAAACTTTGGAGTATCAGGTATATTGATTTTACTGATTATAGGTGTATTTTTCTCATCCTTAGATCGAAAGCTCTCCATTAAGAATTTTATGGTATGGGCAGTTAGCGCAACTTGGATATTCCACCTTGTCAGAGGAGGCTTTACTAACCCCTTAATAATATTTTTAATGTTATTTGTGGTGTCAACATTTATCAATTATAGGATTTTTAATAAAAACATGATTCGGATGGATTTTTGGGAACCGGAATTTAAAGATGCAGCAGGATATAAATAGTAGGAACAAACTTCGTCACAGATCAAACAAGGAAGGACATCCGCACCGGGTGTCCTTTTCTTATAGAGGTGAGACTATGCTCCCACTTTCACTTAACGGATTCGATGTTGAAATCGCAAAAGCTGTTTATGCATTCTAGAAATGTATGTAATGGTAGTCAGTTTATGTAGGTGTTCTTTGAACATGAAGACATAAAAAAGTTCACTTGCCAACCTTCCCAAAAACTTTAAACTCCTTGTTGTAAACGCTAGAATGAAGTTGACAATTTTCACTTGATAAGATCTTACACTTTTGCTCTACCAGCCTATTACTTAAGTAAAATAGTTGGTGACGTTATTTTACTGGATGTTAGTGTTGTAAACGCTAGAATAAAGTTGACAGTTTTCGCTTGATTAGATTTTACACTTTTGCTCTATAAGCCTATTACTTTAGTAAAATAAATGGTGACGTTATTTTACTGGAGGTTAGGATTTTGGAGGAGAAATTAGTGTTGTATTTAAATATCAAAGATCTACATAAAAAGAAGTTCAAAATAGCACAAATTGCTAAGGAACTTAAAATCTCAAGACCAACGGTCTATAAATATTTAGAGATGACTTTTGAAGAAGCCAGAGCTTATACGGAGCAACCTGTGGGGAAGAAAAAGAAATTAGACAGCTACAAAGATTGGATACTTGCCTGGTTAGAAGAGTATCCTCACTTGAGTGCTGCGCAGATACACGATTGGCTTTTAGAGAGATACCCCGACCTAGCGGTCGGAGGGAGTACAGTAAGGTCATATGTTCGAGAAGTCAGGGAAGTCTACCAGATTGAGAAGAAAGTGGTAGTTCGCCAATATGAGGCGATACCTGAACAACCTATGGGGAAACAACTTCAGGTGGACTGGGGTGAAACAAAGCAAAAGACAAATGATCGCAAAGAGATTAAGTTGTATTTCATTGCGTTTGTACTCGCTCACTCTAGACAGAAGTATATGGAATGGCAAGCAAGACCATTTACCACAAGAGATGCGATTCGCTGTCATGAAAATGCCTTTCAATTCTACGGAGGATGTACAGAAGAAATCGTGTATGATCAGGATCATTTAATTACGTTTAGTGAAAATGCAGGGCAGCTGCTCTTAACAGCTGAGTTTCAAAGTTATGTGAATCAACGTAAGTTTACAGTGCATTTGTGTAGAAGAGCTGATCCGGAGTCTAAAGGAATGATTGAGAATGTAGTGAAGTACAATAAAGGAAATTTCGCAGACAGTCGAGTATCCAGTGATATAGAGGATTGGAATCAGAGGTCTTTACAATGGCTAAAGCGTACCGGAAATTATCAAGTTCATCAGACAACGAAAAAAAGACCAGCTGAAGTGTTTCTCGTCGAAAAGCAACACTTAAAGCCGGTCTCTTCCCTACTTTCATTTGAAAGTACCAATAATAAAAGTATATCAAGAAGTGTAAGCAAGGACAATACAATCCGGTATAAGTCCAATGAATATTCCGTCCCTCTCGGGACTTATCAAACAAACACTGATAATCGTGTTTTGATCGAAGTTACAGGCAAGGAACCGACAACGCTCATCATTCGGAAGGAATCAGAAAGTGAAATCATCGCCGAACACTGTGTAAGCTTAGAAAAAGGCAAGCTCATTCAAAATCGCAACCATACCCGTGATCGCTCCAAAGGGGTTGAGGAATTCAAACAACGGTTGATCTCCTTTTTTGAAAATCCATTACAGGCAACTACTTACTTTGACGAGATTAGCCAAAGATACCCAAGGTATCGTCGAGACCAGTTTGCGATTATTCATCAAGTCATCCAACAGTACCCAAAGGTAATCGAAAACGTATTAGCCAAATGTATGAGAGAGAAGCTGTTTAGCGCAAATGACTTTCGCGATATTGCCCAACACATTCATAGATTACCTCATGACCCGGTAAAGGAGGTAAAACCTTCTAATACTTATCCATAAAAACATCGAGTCTTTAAATGCTTATACCAGCATTTTGGGAGGTCGGTCATCATGAACAAGACAGTAAATGAATTACAAGATCAATTTCGTCAGTTACGTCTATCAGAAACGGCGGAGGAGCTTCCACAGCTTCTTCGCGAAGCTGAAAAATCCTCATGGACCTACTTAGAATTTCTAGAATCTATTACGCGATATGAACTAGCAAAACGTGAAGCAAAAAGCCTTGAAAAAAGAATGAAATGGGCCCGTTTCCCTTTCGTGAAGTCATTAGATGAGTTTGAACTGAACGGTCAGAACGTTCTGACTGCCCGCCAGCTAACTCAACTCAGAGAGTTAAGTTGGCTGGAGCAGCAGTATAACTTAATTATCCTCGGGCCGCCTGGTATTGGAAAAACGTATATCGCAATTGGGCTGGGGCTCGAAGCTGTTTCCAGAGGATTCAATGTTTACTTCGCTACAATGGGGGAGCTTGTGCAGCTCTTAAAGACGGAAGAGTATCTGAACAAATCAAAGGTACAACTGAAACGAATGAGAAACTCTGACCTTGTGATAATTGATGACCTGATGTATATGGCGATGGATCAACGAGAGGCGAATCTGTTTTTTCATTTGATCAACCATTTATACGAACGAAGTTCGATCATCCTGACCTCAAATAAAAGTCCAGAGGAATGGGGGCATTTGATTGGCGATCAGGGGATTACGACAGCGATTTTAGATCGTTTACTCCATCGTGTAGAAGTTATACATGGCGGAGAGAATGAGGAAAGTCATCGTATGAAAAACAGAAAAAGCAAATTTTCAGCAGAAGTGTAAAGTGGAAACGAGCAAAAAGTGTAAAATTCGACTTGACGTCTACAAGTGTAAGCAATGGTGCTAAAATCCCTAAATAACAACGGTTTTAAATTCCCGACAGATAATCATTTCTACACTGTAAATGTTTGGAGAGTAGAAGAGATGATCAAGAATGGGGAATTTATTATGATTAAATAGCTATACAAGAAAGGCTGGTCCATCACTGCAATTTCTAGTGAAAACGGATCTGACCCAAAGACTATCAGGAAGTACATAAATTATGACGAATTACCATCTAAGAAGAAAACTAAGAAAAAATTTAGCAAATTAGATCCCTATAAAGATTATGTGATGAAGAGTATTAAAGAAGGAAACACAAATTGTACGGTTCTTTCAGAAGAGATCTTATCTATGGGTTGTGAAGGGAAGCTCACAATCCTGCGGGATTTTGTTCGCCCCTACCGCACACGTCCTAAGAAGCAAGCTACTATAAGGTATGAAACACCTCCGGATAAACAGGCTCAAATGGACTGGGGGGCATGTTGTCAAACAGCGAACCGTAAGGTTCATCAAACCATTTTAGAAGCCCTTCATACTCGGTTCCAGCACGAACAAAAGTATCTAGTAAGCCGCTTTTCCCCATCCATCACTGGGAAGTAAGAAGAGTAAGCAAAGATTGCTTTGTTTCTTATGGTGGAAAGCGGCATTCTGTGCCTTTTAGATATGTAGGACAAGAGCCGGAAAAAATAGACATTTAATCATCATATAGAAGTTTATGACCATTATGAATGCATAGCGAAACATCCCATTATATCTGGAAGAGCAAGGGATCATATTAATCTAGAACATTATAAAGGACTGCAAACCGAATACGTTGGTTTGCCGCCCCACAGACGCTTACAGTCCACTGATATTGAAGTGGAACAACGTTCCCTTCAAATCTATGAGCAACTAGAGGGGAGGACAATCGTGAACACGAACCTTCTAGTTGAACGCTTAGAACAGATCGGATGGCACCATACCACCGATCAAATTGATGGTCTACTTGAAGACGCATTTAAAAATATTGTACAATATTCCGACTTCTAAATAACGGTATTATCTTAAGAAATTGAATAGAAAGACAAGGGTGCATTTGATAAGCGGTTGAACAAAGCTAAGCTCCCATATATTAAAAGTATCCACGACTTTGACTTCAGCTTTCAACCTAGCATTGATCAAAGAAGAGTTAAGGAAGTATTGTCTTCAAGGTACATTCACAACGGAGAAATATTAGAAAAATTCTTCTTTTGGGTCCCACGGTGGTAGGTAAGACTCATTTAGCCATTTCCATGGCTTTTGAAGCTTTAACTCAAGGTCATCAAGCACTGTTTATCACCGCAAACGATTTTATAGCTGAATGTCAGAAAGCAGACAGGCAAGGATTAATCCAACGGATTATTAAAAGGTATAGTCGGCCAGACCTCCTTATAATAGATGAACTAGGGTACTTTAGCTTTGATGAATTAAGTGCACATACACTTTTCCAAATCATATCTAGAAGATATGAACACGGTGCTATGATCATTACGTCAAACAAACCCTATGTGGAATGGGGAAAAATATGGGGGATGAAGTGTTAGCCACTGCTATTTTAGATCACCTGGTTCATCACTCAACCACTTTCAACATTAAGGAGGATTCCTATCGCCTGAGGGAAAAGAAAAAGGCCGGTGTACAGCCGGCCAACATTCGCTGATATTAGGGAATTTGGTTCCGTTGAAAATAGGGAATTTCAATTCGTTGTTGACAAATGTGTTTTGCAATAGAAAAGTACATAATAATGCAACAGAAAATACATAAGCTTGCCAGCCGATTTCATTTAGTTATTTTGCCTTGATAGAGCGTGACTTACTCGGTAACTATCACCTGAGAACGTCAGGATATGCGCATGGTGAATTACGCGATCAACCAATGCCGCTGTCAGTCTTGAATCTACAAAAATACGATTCCATTGACTGAACTCTAAGTTCGATGTGATGATAATGCTTTTCTGTTCGTACCAATCGGTAATAAGCTGGAATAGAAGCTCTGCTCCTTCTTTGCTGAAAGGGATGTAGCCCATCTCATCCAAGACGATGAGATCCACTTTTTTGAACCGATTTCTGAATTGCTGTAGCTTTCCTTCTCTCCACATTTTCTCTAGCGTATCCACTAAATCAGACACTCTAAAAAATCTGACTTCATACCCTTTCTCACAAGCCTCACGGCCTAATCCAGTCGCCAAGTGCGTCTTTCCAGTCCCTGGCGAACCTGTTAATACCACATTCTCTTTCTGGTCAATGAAATGCAAGCCTTCTAACTCTACTCGATCTAGCTGAGGTGGAAACCTGACTTGATCTCCCCACTGAAAATTCGAGAGATTCTTATGATTTATAAACTTTGCCTTCTTAATAAGTCGTTCAGCTTTCGCTTCTTCTCTTAATTCAAATTCTTTTCGGAAAAGTGCTTCTAAGTACTGGGTTTCGTTTTCAAAAGGTATTTGCTCGTAAATGTCTGCGACATAAGCTAGTCTAAGGTTTTTGCACATCTCTTTAATGTTCATACCTGTTCACCATTCTCTTTTAAGGACGGTTGTAACAGATCATATTTAGACCAATCCACATCGTAAGGATGGGGAGTAGAATCAGAGACTCTTTCCGGTTGTTCTTGTAATAAATCATAGAATTTATCATTGATTTCATTCATTTCGTGAGTCACTAATAAACTAATCAACCAATCCAAACGTTGCTTACGTATGTTCAATTCCTCGATGTTTAAGTAAGTTGCTATTCGACCTGGCAAATAGGGGTTGTATCTTGAGTAAGACACCGCACGCGGCTTTGATCTCCAGCCCCTCAAAATGGATAACCAGGGTATATTACGTCCTTTATTCATATAAGGTCGATAATCCGAATGAAGAATTTCTCCGTAAGGAGAAACGACTTTATAACGGTCCCAATATAGAACAACATGAAGATAGCTGAAATTGTAGCCTTGTGGAATATGTTCTTTCGTTCCGTCAATTGTGATTTCACCATACTTATTAGCTGTAGATGTAGTTTCCTTAAAAATTGGATAATCCTCTTCTGGCAGAGCTAGAGTATAGTTGACTTCTTCTTCAAGCAATTCTTGAATCCGCACTCCCTTGGAGTAATGAATTTGTTGACGATCCTTTGATAGCTTTTCATTTAAAATGTTGGTCAGGTCTTCGAAGCTCTCGATAACTGGAGATGGTGTGACAAAATTATAGCGAACATAGCCAACTTTATTTTCTACGTGGCCTTTCTCGTTGCCTCTTCTTGGATTACAAGCTTGAATCTCAAACCCATAAAAATTAGCGAACTGTATGAATTCATCTGTGAAAATAGCTTCGCCATTCTTATCTCTTGCTTTAACTACGGCAGCTTTCAAATTATCAATTCGAACACTTCTAGGTACAGATCCTAATTGCTCAAATGCTTTCTTTAATCCGAACAGAAAACATTCTTGATTTTCTCCGGGGAGAGCAATCGAGAATCCCGCATTGCTGTGAGGGAGGCTCATAATCAGACAGTGAACATCTATGTACTTCCCATCTTTCACTGCTTCCGTTAATCCGAAATCCACTTGAGCTTCAGCAGGAGGATGATTTAACCTTTCGCTATTCTTATCTTTATCTTCGCTTTCGTTATTTTTTCCTTCTTTCCATTGAGCGATAAAGTAACAAACGGTTCTGTAAGAACCTGTGAACCCAAGGGCTTTCAACTGTTCATAGATTGTTTTGTTTTTCCTTCTCAACTTCGCTTTCAGTTTTTGATCCTCAATTAGCCAGTCTGTTACGATATCACCCCAATCTTCTTCATACATCATGCCTTTACGCTCTATAATTTTTTCTTTCGGAACTTGATCTGTGTCAGCGTATTTCTTTGCCGTCCGCCAATTTACATTAACTCTTTTAGAAATTTCATTAATTGATTCACCTTCAAGATTCCGTATATTTTTGATATGATTAATCGTAGTCATTGCTAGCATCCTTTCGACCTCCACTGTGTTTTGATTCGACACCAATTACAGTAGAGTGGTTTTGGGAGGCTGGCAAGGGCTTTTTTTATCTAAAAAAGAAGTGCAGAGTTATGTACGTTTTGGTTGCACAACTCTGTACTTCTATTTTGCACTACACAACAAAAGAGCTTGATCAAGTTGTTAATAAATAACACATCAAAATAAACGACAATCTTGGGAGGTATTGTTAGAACAATTATATCAGGAAATTAACATATATAGTAACGTAAATCCGATTGATGATAACTGATTTTAGGCTGGTACTGATTTAGGCGACGTATATTATTCAATTGTTGTCAGAAAAGATAGTTCATCTATACACCTAGTGACTGATAAACCAAATACTGAGATTAATAAAAAAATTTTGAATATCTTCATAACTATATAGAGGAAATTGAGCGAGGTTTAGGTGGAATAGAGGTGGTATGATTTTACATTATATTTGTAAAAAAGGAAAAAATCACAAGTCTGTAATCTTGATTAACATTTAGTTAGTAGAATTTCAGAAATCAAAAAAATGAAACTTGGGAGAGTGAAAAATGAGTGAACTAAATAGAATCTATGGCCCTTCTTATGAAGGGAATCCAAAATATACAAAAACAAGTATGACTGACAGAGCTGGTGTAGGAATTGTTATGAAAAGCTTAGCGAAATCAAACCTTTATTTCAAAGAGTTACCGACTGGTGATGTAGGAATAGATGGGATTATTGAACCTGTTGTAGGGGAATGGGGGACGGGTATGCTTATTGCCTGTCAAATCAAATCTTCAGAGGGAAAGTTTGCAACTATTCCTTCTACTAAATATATTAATTTTAATGAAGGTAATTTATCTCATTATAAATATTGGGTAAATAAGTCAATCCCAGTAATAATTATATTAGTTGATGTAGCAAATGAGATATGTTATTGGGAGCATGTAACTGATAAAAAAATAAGTGAGAACGAAAAATCGTTTTCAATTCATGTTCCATCATCACAAGTTTTAAATGAAGATAGTGCTAATAACTTATATGAAATATCTCTGAATAGAAATGAAGAAGAATCCAAATATTTCTATTTAAAGATGAATGAACCATTGATACGTGACTTAGAAAGAAATAAAGTTCAAATTAGACTGATAGAAAAGTCATTGGGTGAAGCAGACATAGACTTAATTATTGAAGATGAAAACCTGGGTACTACATATTTTAAATATGATAGTGATACTAAATTAATTGATGCTTTAGAGCAATACTTCTTTTGGGCCGATTTAGAACATTCTTTAGATGATTCAAATATATTGTTGAATTTATACCCGAATGAAATAGGGAAGAAGTTTATAGAACTTCAGGATGAACTTAAAAAAATCAGTCTACAATTTAAATAGTTATAAAGAAAGCAATAGTATACAAGAAACTCATCTAATTACGCTCATCACCTTAATAAGTGGTGGGCCATTTTTGCGTTAAACGCAGTAAAATCCGCTTTAAATACAAGGTGAAGAGTATTAAGGAGTGATGGGGGAGGAGAGTTCATATACCGTGAAATTCTCTATTTTCAACGGAACCAAATTTCCTAACATCAGCGAATATGACCCCAATGTAAACAGGCCTTTTTGAAAGGAGCCCGCTTTTAATATAGGAGCTTAGCTTTGTTCATCTGCTTGTCAAAAGGGGCGTTTTCTTTCTATTCCTCCGAGATATTACCGTAATTAATAAGTCGTAAATAGCCTTTGTTCTCGGCTATACTTTCAGTGTATTTTCCTCTTGCTGCAAGCGATAACCTCTCATCAATAAGGTACTAAAAAATTATTTGAACCTATGTCCTTTATAGTCCTAATGTGCTATATTTATTCCTTGTGTGCAAGGAATATTATTAGTTTTCTAGGAGGATTTTATGAAGAAATATAACGTATTGATGAAGAGCTTGCTTCTGTTTGCTATGTTCTTAATGCTCTCTTCACAACCAACAAAAGCAGAAGAGAAGATCACCCTTAACCCAGTTCATGGTTATGAAGTCGTCGATCTTATTCGTGGACAGGCTTCGAATATGACTTGGAAAGGAGCAGGTAGCACAATATTGTACGATGATTCACCCGTGAATATGAGTGGATTGTTTGAGGAGCATGACTACCAAATCGAATTGATCTACAAATTGATGAAAGATGGAAATGAAGTTTACTATCACTATGTTGATCAAATGACGGGTGATGAGTTTAATCAATTGACGAGTGTAGATATGAAGAAATCCTATCATACATATACGATGAGTACACCTGAAGGCCATGACGTAAAAAATGTAATCGTCGCTCCGAATATGGGGAGTGAAATTTTTGCGATCAATATGTCAGAAGGAGAAGGCACGTTCTTATTGGATAAGAAAGCGGAGAACCCGCTCTTTATGATAGAGGGGCAAAGAGGAGAGGATGTCTTCTATTATTTGGCTGATCCAAGTCCAGGGTCTGGTGAGGTAGACTTTCAGGAATCCGTCAATGAAAGTGTAAAAGTCTCGTTTGATACACCATTGTCTCTTGAGAGTGTCGCTTTATTAAATGACTTCGGTACACACGGTAGTTATATAACGTTACCCAATAAGGACTCGGCATTTTATGTGGAACCTGGTCTTGAGAGAGAATTGATTTTGAATGCTCAAACAGGTGACTACAGCTATAGTTTCAGTAAACCTGTGATGACTGGAAATGAAGATGAAATCAGCTTGCACGATGTGGAGCCCACTCATATCATGATGCAGCAGTCCTTTTCTTTAACCAGCATCGTGAAATATGGGAAGTGGCAGCTGGACACGATTCGAAATCAAAACTTCTCGAGTGGTGATCGGGACATAAACTTGAAAGCTGTGGATGAGAATCAGAATACGATCATTGATGAACAACTGTATATGTTCAGGTATTTTGATGATATTGAGAAAGGGAATCATACCTTTACGTACACATACACCGATCCATTTGATAAAGATCGTATGGAAACCTTGACGACGAAGTATGAAATCGGTTCTCGTCCCGGTGGATTAGAAGCCTACATGATGACGCTGAAAGATCATAGTGAAGTCCTTAAAACGGGGGATCAACTAGACTTTACGCTGAATGCGCAGGTACACAGCACGTACACCGGTAAAGGTGAAGTCGTATATGAAAGTCATTCAGGAGACGTCACATCAGAAATTTTGAATTTAGACGTGGTCAAGAACGTGTATCAAGGGACGTTCGAGGTTCATGATGCTGTGAAAAAGGTTATCGAAATACGTACATGGATAGAAGACCCACTCGGTAACAAATCTCAGATTAAAGTGAAGCAGGTCAACGATCGTACAGAAGCGAATAAGATTGTTTCAGTGAACAAAGATAACCTATCTTATTTATTTTCTGTCGATGCCCAATCTTTTAAGAGCTTAAATGCTGACATGGCAACAGTAGATGCTGATGGAAACGTTGATGTACGAAATGACGGACTCGTAACCATCGAGGCGCGCCTCGACAATGGGGAGAAAGAGAGTAAATTACTGCTGCTATCTGATTCCGAAGTGAAGGATTGGACGGAGAAGACGACGGATGATCCTAACAAAACGTGGACGATCCAATTTAACACAGAAATAAAAGAGATCAATACGGACGACATTCAAGTTGTCCATGCTGATGGAACAAAAGTAGAAATCGAAGCAGAATTAAAAGCGGACCAATTGAAGCTTACACCTTTATCGAAATACGCAGGGGGTACATATTACTTGTACCTTTCAAAAGATATTAAAGCGGCGAACGGAAATGAGTTAAGCAACTCGGTCATGATGTCGTTTGATGTAGAGTCTTAATAAGACGGTTTGTAGAGATCCACGAATAGAGAATAAGCAGAACACCTTCAAATTTATAATACTAATTTGAAGGTGTTCTTGTTATGTCATGAATCTTTATAAGAGGTGGACCAACTGTGTCCATATTAGAATTAAAAGTTATTTTTGTGAACGCAGTCTTTTCTTCTAATGAAATCGTCTAATTATTAGAGGGGCCCCTTTTATCTTATTTAATTGCGGCAATACATATAGATGAAGAGACTTTCAAGGAAAAGTAATTTGAATAATGTTGGCTTATATGTGCTAGTTAATGAAGGGCGATCCTAATAAACAATAAAAGGGGACAGGGAACTATATTGGGGAAAATCACAAAAATGTTGTTGTATTCGTTGGGAGGATTATCTCTTATTGTCATTTTTACGTTTGTATGGATTGCTTTTTCAGAGGATAACTCAATGACCAAAGAACAAGAAAAAATTATGAAGGAAGTCAATGAACCTATAGAGCAAAAAGAAATAAAAGCAGTAGAAGAAGACGGAATTCCTTCCGAACGTTCATTTAGGCAGGAACTACATGAAATGACGCACCAAAAAGTCCAAGCAGATAAAAAGCGTGGGAGTCAACAAATGACGGCGGAACAAATTGACCGTATGCTCGGAATATTGAAGTCAGTTGAAGAAACTGAAAACCATTATGAACATTTCGATTTTTACAAGGAATCGTTGGAAGCATGGGATATAGGTGACTTCTCCAATGCGGTGACGGTTCATAATACAATTTGGGAGTGGCAGAACGGAGTAATTGGAAGGGCGACGGGGCTTATGAGTGAAGAGGAAGAGCGTGAATATATTAAGCGAAATTTCTAAGAGTTAAAATGGGGACGGTTCTCTTGTTTGGTTTTCAAACTAGGGAGCTGTCTTTTTTGATTAAATGGTAGACTATGAACAGAGAGGCTAGGAGGGAGAAAAATGAATAGATGCACGAACTTTGATAACGCTGAATCCAAGGTCCACTTGGTAGATGGGGATGAAACGGTGAGGTTCTGTGAGAAATGCTATCACCAATGGATGAGTGATCAATTTTTTGTCGCTTAAAGATGGAGGCGGAAGAACTCGTTTTGCAAGATGCCGTGGGAGAGTGGCGGAACTTTGGGATACATCAGCATCTTTCTGAGGTGGGTCTTTTCTTGGAGGAAGCTGAAGCGGATGAGTATGGTTATCAGTTTGCTGTTCACGGAGAGCTTGAGTAAGACCAGGGAAGTCTGTTGGAGCGTTTAGTTGATAAAGTCTCTTATGGAATTGGTGAAATGTACATAGAAAATAGGATTTTCACGGACAGAATTACTCGTCGATGAAGAATGATGTATTCCATGGTCATCTCGCTTATTCAGAGGAGAGTGACCACAATGTTGTGGTCATTGATGGTAAGCCTTATTCTTGGGATGAGGTAGAAAAGATATTGAATGCTAATGAAGGGTTCAAGATTCAGGTTAATATATCTTAGGAGGAAGCGCTGGGCCCGGACCCGCGCTTCCGTTTCTTTATCAAATCCGTGTCAGTGAACGATACGTTTTGGGAGCGAGTCCTTCAAAGGTATGGATGACTTTGAACCCTTCCCCTAAAAGATTATGGAACGTTTCCAAGGCAAGCGCTTCGTTCACGGCGGATTGCTCCGTTAGGAGGAAATCCCCCGTTTCTTCTTTGTAAACGACCAGGCTGTAAGTTTTAGTCATGTGTAATTCCCCATTTCTCTATTTTTTTGAGGTCCTCGAACCTCTACTCACGAGTATAAGTGGTGGGACATGAAATGGCGAACCTAAGCGACAAACTTTTTTCACGAAAAAAGAGAGCGAGGGAGATTGGTGTTTCAGGTGTAGCTCCCGGTTGTTATGAGCGTTTTCACGAGTAATAATAGGACACGATCTCGAAAACCGTTAAGGGAATTCAATGAAAAAAGAAGTAGAAATCATTGCTAGAAGCCCTTTAGCCAGAAGCTGGCTAGTTTCCATACCGTGTTGAAGAAGCCCTCGTGCTTTTTGGGTAGCCCACACTCCTGTTGGTCAAACAAAGTACTAAGGTGGACGGGCTGTTTCTACCTCCTCTTTAATCACTTCCGATCCGGAATCGGTGCTCAGATAGTCTAAAAAGGACGAAAATGACAACGAGGTTCTATTAAATAACATGTCGTTTTTGCGAGTGATTGTTTGCAAAGCATCCAGCTACTCAACTACCCCCCATAGTTAGAATATGTTTATCACTGATACAATACATGTCTTACTACTCCTAAGGGAAAAAATATACATTTGGCAAAGTCTTCGATCTTGTATAAAATGACTTAATAATAGGAGTTGATTACCATGAAACCTAAATACTATGATGGAACAGTAATTGGAGAAACTTTAAACCTATACAGAGATTACAATATTATTGAAAGCTACTTAATAAACGTGATTGAGGAAAAGCCAATAGGTGCTCGAGATTTATTAGAATTTGAAAGTAAGGAATTATATAATGCAGAAGATTTGTTGCTTGCAGTTATTAGCGAAATGGGTGGGCACAATGGACATTACCACACAGTGATAGCATCAACAGAGTTGGATGACTTTCTACACAAAAAACTTAGTACTCATGAGATTGTCCAGTTTATTGAGGATGTTATTCGTGATGATGAAACGAACGATAGTTCTACTAACACAATCTCTATGGATATAGCAATACAATCTGCGATTTCAGATTTAAGAGCATTTAAAAAAGAAATGACAGGCGCTATCACCTCATTAAGTGGAATAGAAGATGAAATCGTTCCATTTATTCATTTTGATAATATTATTAAGGAGTTAAGTGATTTATATATGGAAATAAATCATTAATCCAGTGAAAATTTAATACTATTGAATGATAAGTGACAGTCTCTACTTTTAAAAGCCTGTTCCCACCTAGCTAACTATTCAGACAGGTGAGAACAGGCTTTTAAAGTTTAAAGATATATACCCTCATTAAATGAAGCAGTGTAGTTATAAACAATTTAGAAGTAGTCGCAGATGTTTTCCGCGTTGTTCTCTGCGAATGTGAGTGTACCAATTAAGAAATGGATAGAAAAAATATCATTTACAATCATTAGGTTATCGAGGAAAGAATTGGAGATTTCAAGAACTACTCAAACGAAGGGCATAATGAACTGGAAGTTGTGTCTTTCTTCAAGAATCATCATGAACTACAAAATCATTCATATCAAATGTCTTGATGTTGATGGGGGCGTACCACGGACTTACACATAACTTCCGTTCGTTTAACAAGAATGTCTGTTTTTCTCGCATCGTGCAGACGATGAATAAAACGAAGTCAACTCAGCCGGCAAACTTTATATTTGTAAGAAAACGCCGGGTTTTTTATCGTTACAATCACATCTTATGTGGTTTGCATCTGGGTTGAATGGTAGTAAATTAAAATTTAATTAAGAAGGCTTACGTCTGTCATTTAAGTGCCTGCCCCTACAATGTTGAACCATTAGCTTTGTGGTGCAGGCACTTTCATTACCGAAGCTCCAAGTACGGAAATATGAGTAAAAGTAGGAAAGACACTAACATGAAGAAGAGAGACACTGGTAGATCAGGAAAGACACTAACATGAAGAAGAGAGACACTAGTAGATCAGGAAAGACACTAACATGAAGAAGAGAGACACTAGTAGATCAGGAAAGACACTAACATGAAGAAGAGAGACACTAGTAGATCAGGAAAGACACTAACATGAAGAAGAGAAACACTAGTACATTAGGAAATACACTAAGCCAGTAACAGAAAGTTAGTTTACTGCATGAAAAGTATGTAAGAAATTAGATACCACTCCGAGAAAGTTGAATCTCTTCACACTCCTTCGTAAAGTTCCACTTCATTTTCCCTAATGTTATTTACCCCATACAAGTAGAGGCTTGCTCTACATAGATTATCACCTTCTCTATTTACACCAGACCATTCATACTATTACCCTCAAAAGATTGTTTGGATATTATCCTTACACTTACTAATACTCATACCAGCTAATATTATACTCTCGTTATTATTAGCTTTCCCAAATTAGAAGTGTGTTTAGAAGTATAGAGATAACCGTTGTTCTTTTAGTCTTTACTCAGTATATGTGGTTTTTTAACAGGTTATACCATTAATAGAATATGTATGATTTAGGTCCATGATTTACTTGTATGCAATAAATCTTATGTGCGATATCCTAAATTTGTTTCGTCATTCTAGTAAACAAAACATTAAAGATACTCAGGGGTGATAGGATGTATAGATCATACTTAGTATGGGTTGAGATTTCACATGTGAAACCAAATAAGCTCAATCCAAGAAAAGACAATTCAAGAGAGACAGAACAAATTCAGGACATTCTTCAGTCAAAGGGATGGGAAGAAGGATTAACTGGATATCAAGACACTGATGGCTCATATATTCTCTTAAGTGGTCATAGAAGACTACATGCAGCGAAAGAACTAGGATACGAGACTGTTCCAGTGTACGTTGTGGAACGGCCAGAGAATCAGCAAGAAGAGGTAGAAAGAATCGCGGATTTACAGAGTGCACACGTTGAGTGGACGAGGTATGAGTGGGCTAAATTTGCATATGAATCGTGGATCCATTGGGGAAGACCTCCTTTTAAGGACTTTAAGAAAATCATTCATATGAACGAAGATACACTCCAACGTTATATTGAAGTGTTTGAATACTTCCCTCAGCCAACACTAGAGAAATATGTAGAGGGTGGAAAGGCAAGCTTTGATAGCTTCATAAGTTTGAAGAGGTGGATGAGTCGTTTTCAATTAAATAGACCTGAACTCTTTAATCGACTGTCCAAAGATATGGTTATGGATTCTGTGATAGACAAGCTAATTCACAAGCGTGCAAAAAACAAAGCTTTGTATAATGATGATTTTATTGTCGTCGCTGATGATTCACAGGTGATGGATTTCTTGAAAAATAGAAAAAAGACACTTAGTGAAGCGCAATTGGAAGTTGGCACAGAAACAGGCATTCTTTCAAAAAATAAAAAAATAGAAAAAAGACTAGGTAATATCATTCGTGATGTTCCTTATATTAAGCCGAAGGACCAAAAAGAAGAAAAGTATCTTAGACAAGTCGTCCATGAATTGGAAGAGAAAATAAGTTTGGCTAAGAAACGCATTGAACAAAGTAAAGGAGGCGAAATTAACCATGGATAACAATAGTTCAAACCACAAGTGGGTTGAAGTTTATAATGTTGTGCCAAATCCATTAAACCCTCGTAAAGACCATTCCGTAAAAAGCGAGGAATTACAAAAGATCATTAGTAACAGGGGATGGGAAGAAGGAGTTACAGCATACAAGCAGAATCAAGTGTATGTGATTCTGAGTGGCCACAGGAGATGGTATGCAGCTAGAGAGATGGGGATCAAACAAATACCCCTGTTCATTGTTGAGCGTCCCAAATCTAAACAAGAAGAAGTGGAACGTATTGCTGCATTGCAACAAGCTAAAGTAGATTGGACTGTTTATGAATGGGCTAAGTTTACTTATGAATGCTGGCTTCACTACGGTAAACCCCCAGTTTGGAAATTAGCTGAGGTAGTTAGCTTCAGAAAATTAACTCTTCAAAGGTACCTCCGCATTATACAATACTTTGATCGTGAAGAAATTGAAGAAGGGTTAGAAGATCGCCAACTCAGTATTGATACTCTAACTGAGATAATAACTTGGATGAAGAAATGTAAAAAATATAATCCGCAGTTGACTGAAAGGTTAGGAGAATCATACATTCGACAAATCATGGTCAAAAAAGCCTTAAACAAAAAAGTCTCTAGAAACACTTTGTCCGGGGATTTCTTTGTTGAGAATGCAACAGAAGATCAATTAATGGACTTCCTTGTCATTGCAGCTAAGAGTTTAGTCCAAGCACAGTCAGAAATTCAACAACAGGGTAAAGAAGAAAGTCTATCTTTCAATACAGTCACGAGAAAGATGAAGTATATGGTTAAAGACCTTAACAATATACATCCTAAATCACAGAAAGATTGGGAGAACTACGAAAAGACTGTATTGAATTTAGAAAGTGTCCTACAAGAAGCGAAAGCAAATATGAAATAATCTTCTTTTTCTTTAAATGACTTTTACTAAATTGCTCTACTATGATGATGGATGAGGAAGTTTATACTCAAACAAGAAGGTGGTGATGTGAAATGACTATTACTAAAGAAAATTTACAGCATATCCAATTAGCGGAGCCTCTACAGCATTTATCAATTAGTGAGTTAAATGAGTTACTAGAAGACTATTACTCTCTTAAAGTCAAAGATGTTATTGAGAAATATAAGCTTTCAATTTCCCCTTCTTCCCTATACAATATTCTTCCTCCGCATGTGACAAGGTTTAGGTGTACTTATTGTGGTAAACAAATGTTACAAAAGAGGAAGACTAAATCCTCTTCACCTTTCGCAATTGATAAAGCACCTGTATGTCCAGTGTGTGCCTACGAGAATAGTAAGCGATGCAAGTGTTCTAAGTGTCTAGAAATTAGTAGGCAGCTTCAAATAGAAGAGAAAAGGATCAAAACACAATTAATCAATGCTGTACACTCATCGCCGATCCCTGTAGAAGAATTTGAACTTACCTTGACAACAAAGTATTATCTGGCTGTGCTATTGAGATTGGGACTAAGTGAAGATATGAGCATTATATATCCAGTTCACTCATATCAACAAAAATTATCTCCTACACCAGAGTTGAATAGGGAGGTGCTTATTTATTTAATTAATGAGAGAGTTATAACACCTGATCCTTCTTCTGAAATTCAAGCTTTTAGTAAAGAAAACTTCCCACGAAATTTCTATATCCATCAAGTACACTATCAATTAAATATTAGTCCCCCCGATGGAAATAAATCTGAAATGTACAAGAGGTTACTGTATCCTGAAAGAGAAATTTTTCTAGCAGATATTGATTGGAGCTATGACATGTGGATTAGAGTGGCTAAAGGAGAAGTATTAGAGTTCCTGGATTTTCAACTAAAGAAGTTGAACTTCGTCTTAAATTCGGGAGATAAAACTCATAAAGTCATTGAGAATCTACTTGAAAGTTATTCCACTGGGCAAATATGTTCTCTAATATATAGTGCTGTCAACAATGCTTCTCGGAGATATCAAGAAGGATCAATACCTAAGAAGCGAGCTGCCAACAGTGTTGTTACTTTAATGGAAAGCTATGGGGGAAAGGACGAAACTCAAAGTTGGGAAGTTCGCTCCTTTAGTAGGAATTATAATCTTACTGAATCTTCTATGAGTGAAGTTTTATTCAATAGTATCCTTAGAATTGGAGACTTGGGATTTCATATTCCACCATCGCGTAACCTATAAAGGCAGGGGGATTCCTATGCTTCTATTTTCATTACACAGGTAATACCAAGCGTAAATTGTGAACATAATTCAGTTCATAAAATTGGGAAGGAGTGCAAATATGAAAGAAAAAAACACAACATCAACCGACTATGTAATTGGAAAAGTTACTAGATATATATACAAACTTCAATAATCCTATGTCCCCCTATGTTATCTGTGAAGTACAAATACAAGAGACAAATATCAATACAGAGGGAGATAGTATAAGAGTGATTTTAAATATTGCTCCACCTGAAAAACAAACGCATGTATATAAATTTTTCGGATCTGTACAGGTAAACCGTAAGTATGGAGTCAACCTCAAATGTGACATGTATATCCGTAACATTCCAATTGATTCCACGAATGTAGTAGATTTCTTAAGTTCAGGCCTGTTTCATGGTGTTAGAAGAAAGAGAGCTGAAAAAATTGTTGAAACGTTAGGGGAAGATTGCTTAATTCAAATAGTTAATGCTCCAGAAGTTTTACGTGAAGTAAAGGGCATACCAGAAAAAACAGTTTTAAGTATCCAAGATACAATTATTAGAAATTTGGGAATGCAAAGCATTATTACAAAACTTTATGAATGGAATATCTCTCTAAAGCGAGCACAAAACATCTATAAGTTGTTTGGTGATGCATCAGTTCAAAAAATAACAGAAAACCCCTACGTCCTGGCTAATAATATATCAGGTATCGGCTTTCAAAAAGCAGATGAAATCGCTGATAAACTAAAAATACGTGGTGAGGACGGTCGTCGTATAAAGGGAGCAATTGAATATTGCCTTCACCAAATCTACGAAAGGTATGGAAGTACATTCGCGAAAAGAGACTATGTTATAAAAGTGGCTTCTCAAATATTATACAACCAAGATACTGTACATTACTCTTTAGACATTATAGAAGAAAACTTGAATGAGCTTGTAAATAAAGACGTACACAATATCGATGGTTTCATTACTGAGATTGGTCAAGTACGTCAAATGGATAACCGAATATACTTAGAAAAGTATTATCGATATGAAAAAGATATTGCAGAGAAACTTTCTTTATTGCATCATCATGGAGAAGAATTAGCGATTGAATCGGTTGAAGACTTGATCAAACGTTATAATAGAATGAAAGAAGACTTATCATTTCAATTATCTGAAGAACAAGATAAGTCTGTTCTTTTGTCGATGCTCAGTCATGTTGTTGTTATAACTGGAGGGCCTGGTACTGGGAAGAGCACAATTATTGAATCGATCTTGATGTTATATGATTTGATTCTTGACTTTGAAGACTTTGATGATTTTAAACGAAAAGTTATATTGTTAGCTCCAACTGGAAGGGCGGCAAAAAGAATGAAAGAGGTTACTGGGATCTCAGCCAATACAATTCATCACTTCATAAATTCACAGTCTCCAGATATACTTGAGAAATCTAGTCGATTATTTATTATTGACGAAATGTCGATGATGGATATAAGAACTATGAACCAATTTATGGATAAAGTTAAAAAGAATGATCGCATTATACTAGTTGGGGACAAAGAACAACTTCCTCCCATAAACGCTGGTAATGTTTTTGAGGATATTATCATATCCAATGTTTTTCCTACGGTCGAGTTAACAAGAGTATTTCGTCAAAGTCAACAATCAGCTATTAACGAGTTAGCAAGTACAATTCGAAATGGTTCCATTTCGAATAAAGTAATAAAGACTAGTCAGGATGTAAAGTGGCTTGATAGAAGCCGAAATGAAATTGTCAGTACAATATATACAGAGATTCTATCTAGACTTTCGCAAAACATACCATTTGATGACATTCAGATTATCGCCCCATCTCATAAGGGCGGGCAAGGGATTACATTTATCAACAAGGCTATACAAGAAAGTTTAGTTGACCAAAAGATACCGTCAGACAAAGACTTTATACCAACAGGTTTCTGTAATAACTTATACAACTTTTATATTGGGGATCGTGTGGTTCAATTGAAAAATAACAATGATAAAGAAGTGCTTAATGGTGAGTTAGGTAGAATTGTAGGTGTTGAAACACCAGTTGAACGTGTAGAAATTAATAATGAAACAAATGAAGAGGAAATCGTGTTAGGTCCACAGACGTTGGTAGTCCTATTTAATGAAAAAGAGATTTCATATTTCGAAGAAGAAATGGATGAGCTAGCTCTCGCATATTGTTTTTCAGTCCATAAATCTCAGGGCTCAGAGTTTCCACATGTAATGCTACCTATCTCGGGTGCACATAGGGTTATGATGAATCGTAATCTACTATATACAGCAATCACACGTGCCAAGAAGGAATTAACAATAATCGGAGAGTTAGAAGTTTTTATGCGCGGTATTGAAGAAAAATCAAAACCACGCTATACCTTTTTAAAGGAATTGCTGATTTAGTATAAGAAGCACTGGGGACCCTTAGTAAACTTGCTACCCATATAAATGATGCTTTACTATTCATCAGGTAAAGTATTGAATAAGCAAACAAGGATCTCTAAAAAACAGAAGAAAAGTTCATTATTTCTTTTTAATTGAGGAGAACTTTATGAGTCATAATGGACACGGGACGATTACATATAAGCACAACGTAGAAGAGACTTTACGGAGTGCGAATCTCTACACTTGGAAATTAAAATACTCTGATGATAAAAGGTTTTCTCTGTTGCTGAAGATGGGGCAATTGGTTGCAGCTAAATAATAATGAGGTTAAACTATAATTTGACAGAAACTAGACGTTTTTTGTTGTATTATTGATTACAGGAGGGGAAAAGTGACGAATCATTTAACAAAGGGGATAAGCTTTGCTTATTTTACAGGAGCCGTAATTGCTCTTTTTTCAAATGCGTTAAATTCCATATTCATCATTTTTGCAACTATTATTGCAACACTATTGGCTATTCCAGAACTGAAAAGGAAGAATAATGAAAAATTAAAACAATGGTGTGCAATTATTTCTGGTGTATTACTAATAATTCCATTTTTTATACTTAAGTTAGAAAGTGTGTCTAAATTGCTGCAACCTTTTTCAGATTCATTTACACTTTTGGGATTAGGGATTGTTGTGTACACAATTACTAAAAAACAAGAGCTAGAAGGAAGTTTGCACGAAGTAGCACAAAATCCATACGATAAGCAAGTAAACAACTATGCATACTTGCAAGCTCATATGGCTAAATATGAATATGAAGTTGCTTTTGAGATTAGCCGATATATTGAAAAGATTGGACAGTATGATAGGTCAGTACTTGGGTGGGGGAAAGTTCATAATGGGTGGGCTAACTTGTATGATTGTTTGGCTAATCACTATTATCCTGAACATAGACAACCATTCTATGATAGCTATCTAAATGAGAAATTTAAAGAATTTCTTGAAGTGTTTGGAAAGTCTTGTTCCAAATTTGGGGCTTTATCAAACCCTGATACTCACAAAGTTGTTGGCAGTATGGATATTTTTAATGTAGATCTTGATGTAATCTCGTTTTCTATTTTGCAAAATAATCATAGTCAAGAAAAGCTTGAAAGTGGAGTAAGTGACTTAAAAGAAGCATTAGAGATATGGAAAGAAATCAAAGAATCTACATATTCAAGCTATGAAAGGTATAATGTCGATGACGTTGTATGATTAAATGATAATGTGGACCGGTTCTCTTGTTTGGTTTTCAAACAAGAGAACCGGTCCTTTGTTAACTGGATTTCTCCAACAATACGTTCTCCTCATTCTCTTTAGGTGTAACCACACTTACACAACACCCATGATGACAAAGGCGGCAGCTGCACTGAAGAACATGGCGATAAAGATATTGCCAATCAAGTTGAGCGTTGTAAACGCGACATATAAGGAAGCGCCCGTAACGACGGCCGCGATAGCGCCGTATTGATTGGCGCGGTTCCAGAAATACCCGAGCGTGATGGGTGCGATATGATGGTGCCTGACCTCCGCCACGTTTAAGAATCTCGGGGACGGTTCCTGTACTTCCTAAGCATATAAATTATACATAATTGTTCTATATGTAAAGATTTGAACAATCGGAAGGTAGGTCTCTATAAAAAGAAGCAAAGTTCATTTTGTAATATCAACCAAAAGATCTAATTTTGCTTCATGATACACAGGGACGGGACTAGAAGAAGCACTAGAACCGTCCCTGCTCTTACGTCGCAATTAAATGTAACTCTTTCACCCTTCTCTGTAATAATTAAAAAATCTTGGACATTTCTATAATATGACTCGTATGAGCTAATAGATAATGAATGGTTATCGGCGTCATGAAACAAAAAAAACACCCCGATTATGGGCATTTTTTAACAATGTCCATAATTCGGGGTATAGCTCAGAAAGGTGACTCATCTCTTTTACACTTTTAGTCTTCCTTATTTGCTTCTTCTAACAATTCCACATAATCATCTTGTAGAATCCTCGTGTTGTAGAAGCTGGAATTTGCTTCTAATTCTTCAGAAACATGCTTTGTTCCGTATTTTTCTAGTAAGGTTTCACGATCTGAATAAAGGTTTGTTCCTAAGCCCAAGCGGTCTCCTTCAATAGTGACCCCTATACTTGATAGGATTGTAGGATAAAAATCCAGTGGAGAGAATATCCGGTTCTTATCATTGGTAAGAGGATCAACTTTTGAATTGATAAATGCGTTATATAAAGTCCTTTGATATCCTTCATCTAAATGTTTAGGGAAATATTCGCCACCTTGCATACTGAGATGATCCCCAATGATGACCAATGTTGTATTATCATAAAAATCTTGCTGTTTTAGCCAGTTTACAAAATCATCTACTTGTTTGGATGAGTAAGCGTACACATTTTCGTATTGGGTATCATAATTGTTTTTTGTTTCGCCCTCTACGTATCCGTCATGGGCATGTGTATTAGCTGTTAGAAAGGTGAAACTGAAAGGCTCTTCTTGCCCTGCTAACGTTGTGACTTCTTCTTTTGCCCATTTGAACAAGTCGCTGTCATCAAACCCCCACCACACTTGCTCATCTCTACTCATCTTTCCTTCTTTAATGGCCGTATGCACATCAAAAATTTTGTAACCTCCATGAGTTTCATATAGAGTTTTACGACCGCCAAACTTTGCATCAGAGCCGAACATAGCAGATAAGTTGTACTCTTCTTCACTTAATACGTCACCTAGAGTATAAGCACCACTAAGAAATTCACCAGTTGAATTATAATAGTTTTGACCTACAGGTATTTTTAAAGGGAGGCCGGATGTAGTCGCAACTAGCGATGCTACTGTCCACTCTGTACCTGGAAGAGGAAGTGCCCCGCCTATTTGATCATTATTAGAAAAGTTCGTGTTGTTTTGAGCTAAATCAGTTAATTCAGGGATTACATTATAATCCCATCCTCCGCCATTTTCTTGGTCAATAAAGGAGTTTTCCATAGATTCCAGATACAGAACAATCAAGTTCCTCTTTTCTTCTGGAAACGTAATCGATACATCCTCCCCATTTACATAATGATTCTCAATAAAAGGGGAATAATCCGTTAACCGATCAATATAATCATCTACTCCCAGCATCTTATATACAGAGAATAAACAAAGAATAGTGACCGAAAAAGCGTAAACGAATCTTAATTTTTTTAAAGGGAACAGATGTATACGAAAGAATTTCTTTCTGACGTTCACTGTGAGAATATTATCGGTCCTTGTGAATCGTATAACAGGGATTATTAATAGAGTGGATATGATCAAGAATGGTAAAAGCATATTTGTAATGGCAGTGATAATGACATCGTCAGAAGTTCCCTCGACCCCATTCCCCATATAAAATAGCATTTCATCAATGTTTTGGTCCGGAAAGCTCTCCGTTATATAATTTGTTAGACTGAATAAAAGCGAAGATAGAATCAATAGTAATACCGTTAAGAAAGTAATACTGCGTTTAATTATTTTTTTCATTCTTTGACTCAACTTTCATATTAAATGTGACATTCAACTCGATAAACCTGTATAGGGTTGCTACGATTATCGAAATGATTGTGGCTAAAACACTATATTTCATAGTGAATGCGATAGAGAATAAGAGACTCTTCGTATCTAATATGTAAACGAGAAGTGCGTAAAGTGCGGCATTGGTAATGAGAGAGAATAAAACGAATAGACTGAATGTTTCATACCACGTCGTTCTTTTCTGTTTTACTTTCGTATAGAAAAAAACCGAGATAATAGAAGGCATAATTAATGCCATAATTTCATTGAATAACATCTGATCACCCTTTAATGAAAGTGGAATAATGAATGGAAAGAGCAGTTCTATAAACTTTTATTTTATAAATGGAATAGGGCATAATCCTAACTTGTTAGACGAAGGGTAATGTAATACTCAAGGGGATTATTAAAACTATTCTATCTTTATGGTATGTTAAGATAATGTAAATTTCAAATTAAGCCAATGTAAATTTAATTCGGTGCCTGCCCCGCACTACGTTATAACAAAATACAGAATCGAAAAAAGCAAAGTCAATGATGTATCGTTGACTTTGCTTTTTTCGATGAGTTCTTTACTGGGCCCGAAACATGACTCGAATCATTGTGGGATTATTTGATATTATTTACATTAAATAGTAATGTGTAGGTAGTTTAGTGGTAATTAATGGATGTTATTTGCAAACTGCACAGTCACGACTACATAATTGGAGTGAAAAGCAAATGGGGCGTTTATTTGGATATCTAAAGGAGAAAAGCAGGTTCTGGAAAATACCGTTGATTGTATGTTCTCTTTTACTAGTAGTTGGGGGAGTTTATGCTTACAGTGTGTACAGTGATGCTAGAAGTATAGTGGATGAAGACATGAATCAAGAGGTTGCATCGATTGACCATGAAGTGACGAAAAAGAAGATAGAAAGAAAAGAACCCTTGAACATTCTATTGATGGGAGTCGATGAAAGAGACGATGACCAGGGACGGTCAGATGCGCTGATGGTTTTATCTGTAGATCCTAATCAAGCTCGTAGTCAACTCATCAGTATTCCTCGTGACACGAGGACAGAGCTGGTCGGGGATGCCCCTGAAGCAGGCAGACAGGATAAAATCAATCATGCTTATGCATTTGGTGGAACCGATATGGCCATTAACACTGTAGAGAGTTTATTAGACTTTGAGCTTGATTATTATGTCAAAATGAATATGGAAGGTCTTTCGGGAATGGTAGATGCTGTAGGGGGAATAACCGTAAATAATGAGCTAGATTGGTATGATACGGGGCATTATGAAAAGGGATTCCACTATGCAGAAGGGGAGTTGGAAATGAACGGTCCTCAAACAATGGGCTTCGTTCGTATGCGGTATCAAGATCCTGATGGGGATTTTGGCCGCAATGAACGCCAGCGGAAAGTGATCCAGGCTGTCATCAATAAGGGTGCCAGTATTAAATCTGTCCATAAAATTGGTGATATGATGGATGTTCTGGGTACCAATGTCACCACCAATATGAATTTCAGTACGATGCAGGATCTTATCATAAATTACCGAAGTGCTCGTGAAAATATGACAACTTACCAGATGTCGGGTACAGGAACGGAAATCGATGGTATATACTACCTGCAAGTATCAGATCAAGAGATCCGTGAAGTCAGTAAGATGATTGAAGATTATAGTTTCTAAACCGAATCTGCTTTTAAGATGGGACGGTTCTCTTGTTTGATTTCAAACAAGAGAACCGTCCCCATGTGAACTGCCTTTGTTAACTGGATTTCTCCAACAAAACATTCTCCTCATCCGCTTTCGATGTAACCACACTCACAACACCCATGATGATGAACGCCGCAGCTGCACTGAAGAACATGGCGATGAAGATGTTGCCGATACTTGTCGTGATGCCTAAGTACAGACTTTCGGTTCTGGATAAAATTCCCTGTAAGCGCGAGGGCGGTTCCGACGCATCCTATACATATATAATAACTATTCATATGAAATATTGAGCAATAGAAGGCGAAGTCTTTACAGTGGTTGAATAAATGAGTCGGATTAATCAGTGCTTAGCAATGAACTGAAATTTAAGTATGGCCTCATAGTGCACAGAGACTTCTTTAAATTGTAAGGGATACTTTCTTAAATCGTGTGCCTAAACCTTGCTGGAAATGTTAGATGTATAGTATTGGAACAAACTGACCGCTTGCTCGGAATACTGAAGTCAGTTGTAGAAACCGAAAATCATTACGAACATTTCGATTTTTACAAGGAATCGTTGGAAGCCTGGGACAAAGGTGACTTCACCAATGCTGTGACTGTTCACAATACACTCTGGGAGTGGCAAAACGGAGTAATCGGAAGGGCGATGGTACTTATGAGCGAAGAAGAAGAAGATTTCGAAGCGCATGGACGCTTCGAAAAGCACTAAGGAACATGATCCTTTCCGACTAAGATAGGGGATGATTATAATTTGGTACGAAAATCTCGACAAAAATAATTTTCTAATCAGACTATATGAAGAAGTTCCAAAAATCCTAAATGTTAGGTTTTCGAATGTGAGAATTGAAGATGAAGGACAAATGGTTTGTTTTTCATTTGATATGCCTAGATTTGCTGATAATCCACCTGCAAAATGGAAGGAATTAGAGGATAACACTGTGCATGTTGAAGTGTCATTTTCAGCAGTTGAAAAATTAACCTTAAAAGGTTTGAAAGAAGATTATATCGGAGATTTAGCTATTGATATAGATAACTCTGGTCTGGTTAATGCAAAAATAACTGGCACATTTGACCTGTCTATAATCGCAGAATACGGATTCATTGATTCTGTATCTGGCTATAAAAAATTAAATTAAAAAATAATACTACTATTAAGAAGCGCGTCGAGGGTTCTTATGCTTCCTCTGTTTCTAGTGTGTATATAGGCGTCGGAAACGGAAAATCTGCAGCTATTTGAAAGTCCCTCTCCCTGTTTATAGCCCCCCTTTAAAGATAGCTGACTAATATTCAAGGGGAGAGGAAGCACTGGTAAAATCCTGTGCTTTTTTAGGTGTATTTACTAAGAGGAAGCGCTAGAACCGTCCCACGCTTCTTTCAACGACATAATAAAAAGCATGAATTGTAATAGATACAGATTCATGCTTTTTACTAGATTCATTATCTTGTAGCCTCTAACACATCGATTACGCCATTACCATAATAGAAGGAATCACCAAGTGGTTTGGCTGTATCATTAAGCTTTTGACGAACCTCAGCGTTTGATAAGTTGGGGTTCTCTGCCAAGATAAGCGCTGCTGCACCAGCTACGTGAGGAGAAGCCATAGACGTACCATTATAGCTTGCATAGCTATTACCAGGAACGGAACTTAAGATATCAACACCTGGAGCCATGACTTCTAGTTCAGATCCTACGCTTGAAAATGAAGCGCGGTTGTTGTTGGAATCTACTGCACCGACGGCCATTGCAGAATCATATTTTGCAGGGTAACCGATCGTGTTAAAGACTAAGAACGATCCTTCATTACCAGCTGCCGCAACAACTAACACACCAGAGTTGTAAGCATTGTCAACTGCATCTTTGAGTGCAGCTGAACCAGTCCTGCCGCCCAAACTCATGTTGATTACATCCATATTGTTATCAACTGACCACTCAATTCCTTGAATGATGCCACTGTATGTTCCGCTACCAGCGCCATCTAGTACTTTTACAGCGTAAAGGTTAGCAGATTGTGCTACACCCAGAACACCAACGTTATTATCTAGTCCAGCAACTGTTCCTGCAACGTGCGTACCATGGCTGTTCCCATCATTGAATGGATCAGGCTCACCGGAAACGAAGCTTTCACCGCCGGTTACGTTAAGATCTTCATGGCTCGCGTCGATTCCTGTATCTAGAATTGCAACCTTAACACCAGAACCAGTGTTTCCAGTCGCATGAACTTGATCTGATTTGATGTGAGGGATGCCCCACGTTGTTGTTTGTCCAATCGCATGTGCCATTTGATCTTCTTCTACGTACGACACATTCGGGTTCTTCTTAAGAGCTTCAGCAGCTTTTTCAGGCAATGAAACCAGCATTGTGTCCATAAATTTATACTGATGCTTAACCTTTCCGCCTAACTTCTTGATGTTTTTAATTTGACCTTGTTTAATGTTTGTATCAAAACCAACGAGAAAGTCTTTCGGTCCTTTGTCTTGCGCTGGAGAGGCAGAAGGTGAAGAGAATCCAGCCAATAAGGATAGAACGAGAACCATGCTAAGAATAATACTGAGTTTTCTAAATGTCATTTTCATTTCTTTTCCTCCAATCATGATTTATAACAATCAAACTGTGTACTCGTGATGCTCATCTCCCGGGCCCAGGTTCACATGTCGGAAAAGTTCGACTATTACTTGTTTAATCGTAACATGGACAATAAGTTTATAATATTGGGAAATGTATGGTTCGGAATGAAGGTTAACGGTGTAAGAAATACAGCACTTTCCCAATAAACATCTTTGAAAAATAATGTTATTATGGAAGGTTGAAATGAAAAAAATGATTTGGTGATAAATATGACGAAGGTATTAACCAGAGGCTAGATTATAGTAAAAGTTTAAGGTAGAAAGGGGTGTAGTGATGGAAATGATAATTGAGCCTTATATAGGTGTAGGTCCATATTATGATAGTTGAAATAGCGAGACTATAGCCTTTGCCTTTTATGGTACAGGCTTATATTTTTCTAAATAGCCTTACAGGATATTCAATACAAGGAGAGAAACAATGGGAATTATCCGACTTTTTATAGATGTGGATGGAATAGTAGACTTTGTTGGATTTTCAAGGGATTACGTAGATTTACTTTTTGTAAGCGAAGATCTAACTATGGATTTGTATCGAAAGGTTTGTTTATCATAATACCTCAATATCTTGGGAATCAATAAACTAGATACAATCCGTTTTATATAATATTTTGAGTTATTTTAATAGATAGTCGCTTTATTCAGTTCCATAATAGACTACTGAAATAAGGTGGATTTTACCAATATATCTCCTCATCCTCCTGATGTTAGAATTTCTGATGGAATCTATTTGTGGGAGGTTATCAAGTGGAGTATTTATTTGCACTTGCAAGCATCTTAGCTGTTGTAGGCGTTTTTTTCGCAGGCAGCAGAATGTTCGACACGTTAGCGGAGGGTTCGTTTTCACAAGCGGACATTCAAAAAGCCCAGACAAAATTCTTTCTTACAGCAGCGATTGTGGAGGCACTTCCGATCTTCATTATTGCTGCAACCTATGCGAACCTTGTAGCTGGAGAGGTCACAGGTCTTCATATGTATATGTCGATTGTGATCATCGTCGTTTTTTGGCTGATCGGCCTGGCTAAACTGTTTGTAAAAGGACAAGAAGGCACTTCTAACGTGACCAAGGAAAATCAATCACAGGCATAAGCCGTTGTTTTCATATCCTTGGCCTTTATGAGCGGAATTCCTGTTGCTTCTATTATGATGTTACTGAATGCTTAATTGATGTGGGGACGGTTCCCTTGTTTGATTTCAAACAAGGGAACCGTCCCTTTGTTAAATCCTGCGCAAAAATGTTTCGAACGGTTGTGTGAAGTGAATGGAATATATAGAAATCACGAAAATGGCAGGTGGACTCACTCTTGGATGTCTGCCAAAAGGAGGATGATCGAATGGACAAGCAGGTGCGTGCATATTTCTATACAGAAAACGATGCAGAAAGCGCTAAGGCTGATTTAGAAAGTTACGGCATTGATGAAGAAAGGATTGAACCTTTTCAAAGTGATGAGGGCATTAATCTGAAGGAAGTCTTCAAACTGACAGATGAAGACAGGATTACGCATATGCTTTATTTCCGTGTTGATAATAAGTATATGACTGAGGTTAAGGAAACAATTAAAGCCCATAATGGTCAAATGGAATAGTGCAACGAATGCTTTTGTTGCTGAAATGACAAATACCCACTGATCTTTTATCAGTGGGTATTTCTTATGTAATACAGGGGGCGGTTCTCTTGTTTGATTTTCAAACAAGAGAACCGTCCCCATGTGAACTCCCTTAACTGGATTTCTCCAACAAAACATTCTCCTCATTCTCTTTAGCGGTCAACACACTCACCGCGCCCATGATGATGAACGCCGCAGCTGCACTGAAGAACATGGCGATGAAGATATTGCCGATCAAGTTGAGTGATGTAAAGGCGACATATAAGCTAGCTCCAGTAATCACTGCGGCTATAGCTCCATATTGGTTGGCGCGGTTCCAGAAATACCCGAGCGTGATTGGGGCGATGATGCCGGATATGATCGCTGAGAAGCTGAATTGGATCAAGAACGCGAGCGACTCTGGTCGTTCTAATGAGAAGTAGAGCGATAAGAGTCCTACGACGATAAGGGATCCTTTGGCCACTTTCAAAGACTTGTTGTCCAGTTCTTCTGCTGACATCTTTCTTGCGGTCAGGAGCGGCGCGACGACGCGGTACAAGTCGTTGCCGATACTTGTCGTAATCCCTAAGTACAGACTATCGGTACTGGATAAGATGGCTGAGATGATGCCGACGATCATGATGGCTGCGATAACACTCGGGAAGGCCTCGATCACATAGGTCGGAATCGCGGCGTCCGCACTTTGCAAGCTTGGGAACAGGACGCGGGCGGCGAGTCCACCGAGGACCATCAAGGTCGAAATGACGCATAGCACGAGCCCTGCGGATAAGGTGAAGGGAGCCAAATCTTCTTCTTTTTCAATCGAAAGGACTTTGTTCAACAGGTGAGGCATCAACACGAAACTGAATAGAAGAAACTGCACGGCCATGATGGCGAGTGCGCTGTTATAGGGACCGCTATTTGCGATGGCTGCAGTAAGGTTCGGGTCGATGGCGTTCAGGCGATCGGTCAACACACCGAATACGTTCCATCCTCCGCCGATCGTCCAGAAGAAGGAGACGACGATGAAAATAGAGGTGATCGCCATCAGGATGCCTTGGATGCCGTCGGTGATGATTTGGGCGAAGGCGCCGCCGAGACCGATATATAGAATCGTGATGGCCACCCCGATGATGATGCCCCAGAAATACGGGATGCCGATGACGGTTTCGAAAATGGTCGCAAGTCCGACATTTTGTCCGACGATATAATAGACATTGAATAAGATCAGAAGCGAGACGATGGCTTGCAAGGCTTTCGAGTTATAACGTTTGCCGAGCCACTCTGGAAGTGTCGACACGCGACCGAATTTTTTCCCGTAACGCCAGAACGTTTTGGCGAATAAAAGGAGTCCGACCCAGGAGACGCCGAAGCAGCCGAGGGTGTACCAGAGCACGGCGGTTCCGTGTTCGTAGGCGAGTCCGGGGACGCCGATGAACAGGTTGGCACTGGCGTAGGAAGTTGCGAAGCTGGCACCGACGAGCCAAGGACTCACTTTTCCGCGTGCGGTCGCGAAGCCTGCCATCGACTGGCTGTGTTTCCTCCCTTTTTTACCCACCCACGTCACAGCGGCAAAGTATAGGGCTAATAAAAAAACAACGGTCCAAAGTAATACGCTTGAGCTTGTCAGCATCTTATCGTTCTCCTTTCTTCGTTGAGTAAACATTTTTCCAAATGACTAATCCGAGTAACCAAAATAAAGCGACAGCGATGAAGTACGTCAAAATCATATCGTTTCCTCCTGTTTTTTGAAAAATGGCAAGGGATGCGGGCCGATGTGACGGATGTTGAGCTCGACGTTCATGTTATAGGCGATCTCGTCTTCCTCGATAAGTACATGTGTCAGTAGAGAAGGGCCTTCTTCAAGGGCAACCACACCGACGACATAGGGCGTAAGTTCCTGCCAAGCGGGATGGCCGGCACGATGGATGACGCTCCACGTTTTCAACTTGCCTTTTCCCGATGCACGCTTCCATGTTAGCGAGTTGTGAAAACAATGGGGGCAGTGGGCGCGAGGGTAGAAGATGGATCGCTCACACTGCTCACATTGTTGAAGACGGAACTCCCCGGCTTTTATGCCTTCCCAAAATGGCTCGCTGATGGGGGTGATCGTTGGTCCTGGTAATGATATGTTCATCGTTCTCCTCCTAACACGAGCGCCGTCGTCTCGCTTAATGTCGCTCCGTTCCCTGTCACAAGGGCTTTTCTGGCATTCGGGACTTGCCGGTTTCCGGCTTCGCCCCTCAGTTGATGGACCGCTTCGATGACATGCGACATGCCACCTGCCAAGTCTGCCTGCCCGAATCCGAGTTGGCCGCCATGGGTGTTCAATGGATAATCTCCGTTATGTCCGAAGGTGTGGTTTCGGACGAATTCCCCGAACTTGCCTGGCTTACATAGACCTGCACTCTCAAGCGTTGTCGCGACGACGCTCGTATAACAGTCATATAGTGAGAATAGGGCGATGTCTTCGACGTTCGTCTCGGCTTGCTCCAAGGCCCTTGGAATCGAAGAATAGAAGGGCAGGGACTCGAGTGCCGGTGCCTGACTGACCGCGCGGTGAGTGATTTTTTCACCGGCTCCTTTTAGGTAGACGGGTTTGTGCTTTCCGGTTGCTGCTTTGTCCGCTGACGTGACGACGACCGCGGCTCCCCCGGCGACCGGCATGACGATTTCGAGTAAGTGTAGCGGGTCGGTAATCATCGGGGACGCGAGAATATCTTCGACTTCGGCGGGCTTGTTATAAAAAATCGCATTCGGGTTGAGCTGGGCATTTTTCCGTGCCCAATACGCGATCGTTGCAAAATCTTCTTGGGTCGATCCGTACTCTTCCATGTGCTGTCTTTTTAAAAGCGCATAGGACGTGTTCGCGCCGGATGCCCCGAACGGCACGTCGAATTCGCGGATCGGATTGCGGTTCGGGGAGCGTAATGAATCGCCTTTTTCATGCTTGTTGGCTAAGACGCAGACGACGGTGTCGCACATGCCGGCCTGGATGGCGGCGGAGGCTCTCCAAATCATCCCCGCTCCAGAGGCTCCGCCGAGGTCGACCGTGTTGGACATGGTGGGATCAATTCCGAGATACTCGGACACCGTCGCCGGCACATGTTGCGGCGTTTCGCCGACTTGTGGTCCGACGAGGAGGCCGTCGACGTCGTCCTTCGAGATGCCGGCATCCTGAATCGCGAGACGGACGGATTCTGCGATTAAGCTCAATGTCGTTTGTCCGGTGGAATACCGGACGGGCTTCAGTTCACTGATGCCGATGATTGCCGATTGCGCTTGGGTGGCCATTACACGAACTCCCTTTCTGACAGCTCTCGAAACGCTTGTAAGCTTGCTGGGTTACGTAACGATGCTTCGTTTTTGACTTCCTTGCCTAACGCAGCGGTTTTGGCTGCTCCTTCGACTTTCTTCCCGTTGATCGTGTGGGGGATGGCCTCCACTTGATAAATCCGTTTCGGGACGTGCCGCGGCGACGCTTTCGCCCGGATTTGCTGTCGTATTTGTTTTGCTAAATCATCGGTAAGGTGTTCCGTGACAACACAAAGGACGATGTCTTCATCATGCTCTTTCGGCCACCCGAACACGACGGAATCCCTGATTTCTTCTATATAATCCACAACACCATAAATCTCAGCTGTGCCGATCCGGACCCCACCTGGATTCAGTGTCGTATCGGCGCGACCATAGATGATCATCGATTGATCGATGGTTTGTTCCGCTAAATCGCCGTGTGTCCAAATACCCGGCCTCTTGGAAAAGTAGCTCTTGCGGTAGCGTTCGTCTCCGCCTTCCCCGAAGAAGGTGAGCGGCATGCTCGGGAACGGCTGTGTACACACGAGGTCGCCTTTTTCTTCGTACACGGATGCCCCTCGCTCGTCTAAGACATCCACCGCCATGCCTAACGCTTTGCCTGAGATTTCGCCTCGCTTCAGCGGGTGAACGGGCGAGCCCATCACGAAACAGCCGATGATTTCGGTTCCTCCAGAAATCGATGTGAGGAACACGTCCGGTTTGATGGTCTGATACACCCAGTCGTACTGCTCGGCCGCGAGAGGAGCGCCGCACGATAACACGCTCTTTAACGCTTGGAGCGAGTGGCTGCTTTTCAAGTGGATCCCCGATTTCATCAACGTATCCAAATACTTCGGACTTGTCCCAAAATGAGTGATGCCGATTTCATCCGCCACGTCCCACAAATGGGTGAGGGCGTCCTTTCGTATGGGTGAGCCGTCGTACAACACGATGGCCGCTTCGCTCGCGAGCGCTGAGATGAGCCATGGATACATCATCCAGGCGGTGTTGGTGTACCAGAACAGCACGTCTCCCGGCTTGATATCACAGTGGAACTGATGCTCTTTCACATGTTGAAGCAGGGTCCCGCCGGTAGAATGGACGATCGCTTTCGGGAGTCCCGTCGTTCCGGAGGTGTATAAAATGTATAACGGATGATCAAATGGAACGGGCTGGAACGTCGGTTCTTCAGCTTCATTGTTGCAAAGATCGTTCCAAGAAAGAGCGTCTTTTGCGTAAGATTCGCCGCCGAGTGTGATGAGAGCGGAAAGGCCTTCAAGGTGCTCCGTCGTTTCCTTAATTTTATCTTCGATATCGAATGTCTTCTGTTTATATTGATAGGTGAGAGTCGCGATCAACACTTTCGGTTTCACCTGACCGATGCGGTCGACGATGCCTTTGGTGCCGAAGTCAGGGGAGCAGGACGTCCACGTCGCGCCGAGGGAGGTGGTCGCAAGTAAAGCGACGAGCCCCTCGATATCGTTCGTCGTGACGCCGGCGACACAATCACCTTGTTGGACGCCGAGTCGCTTCAACCCTTCTTGAGCTTTGGCGACGGATTGTCTGAGTTCGTGTAGAGTAATGCTCCGGCTGACGCCTGACTCATTCGCTTCATAGGCGACGGTTCGGTCAAGCGAGCCGCGGAGTAGGTTTTCGGCGAAATTCAACTGGGCTTCCGGGAACCACTGGCTGTCGGGCATCGAAGCACCGGGGATGTGTATGCGCTCGCCTTTATGTCCTATGATGCCGGCGTAGTCCCACACGGCTGACCAAAATTCCGACAGGTGAGAAACCGACCAGCGGTGGAACCGTTCATAAGGGAAAAGGGGCTGTCCGGTATAGTCAGCAAAAGCTTTCATGTGCGATTGTTCGATTCGTTCGTTTGACGGTTCCCAGATGGAAGGGGAACGCTTGGCTGTGATGGGTGCGGTCATTGGTATTGCCTCCTTTTCGTTATGTACGGGGTACTTCTATCAAAATCGCCATGCCTTGTCCGCCACCGCCGCAGAGGGAGGCGATTCCTTTGCCTCCGCCGCGTCGTTTCAGTTCATGGGCGAGGGTGAGGACGAGTCGGAATCCTGTGCCGCCGAGCGGATGGCCGAGCGCGATGGCGCCGCCGTTGACGTTCACACGGTCGTAATTTAGGTCGAGTTCCCGGCAGCTTGCGATGACGACACTGGCGAACGCTTCGTTGATTTCGAATAAATCGATATCGTCTGTCGTTAAGTCGTGTCGGTCTAATAGGGTTTGGATAGCCTGTGATGGTTTCGTTTGTAAACTAGGATCGGGTCCGGCGATCTCTGACCAACCGATCACTTCGGCGAGCGGATCCTGTCCGAGTTCGTCCGCTTTCTGTTGTGTGGTAACGATCCCGACGCTCGCCCCGTCCGTCATTTGCGACGCGTTTCCGGCAGTGATGGTGCCTTCGCTAGAAAAAGCTGGGGCGAGATGGGATAGCTTTTCTATTGTCGTTCCTTTGCGGATGCCTTCGTCTTCTTCCAAGATCCCTTGGATAGGAGCGATTTCAGGCTGCAGCCATCCTTTTTCCTGTGCAGTCGTGGCGCGTTGCTGGGAAAGGGTGGCGTATTCATCTTGTTCTTTACGAGTGATGTCGAAGGATTGGTTTTTCTCATCGGTCAGGGCTCCCATCGAGACATCGGATAGGGCGCACCATAACCCGTCGTTCAGGAGGGTGTCGGTTAGCTTGGTATGGCCGAGTCCTGAAGATGTTCTGACGGGAGCGGTATGAGGCGCGTTCGTCATCGAGTCGAATCCGCCGACGATGTATAAATCGCCTTCGTTCAGTTGAAGTCTACGGGAGGCATCGGCGATGGTCGCGATGCCGCCTAAACAGACGTTGTTCAGTGTGGTGGCGGGTGTCGCGATATCAACCCCTGCCTCATAAGCGACTTGTCTGGCTGGATTTTGACCGCCGCCGGCTTGGATGACTTGGGCAAGTAGGACGCCATCTGCTTGTTTGGCGGTTGGGTTTTTGTCGAGCAGCGCACTGAGCGCCTTGGATCCAAGTTCTGTTGCGGTGTGTTTTTTCAAGGAACCTTTCCACTTGCCAAACGGGGTACGGATGCCATCTAATAGTACGGTTTTCATGTATATAACACTCCTTTTGTTGAAATATAAAGAGCCCTCTTCATACGAAATAAGAAGAGGGCTCTAGGGCTCTTCTTATCTTCCAGGATCATCTCCTGCAGGAATTAGCACCTTATCAAGCGGTTGCTTGATGGTTGCCGGGCGTCAACGGGCCAGTCCCTCTGCCTCTCTGGATAAGAATTCATTATTTAGTTGGGAAAACAAGAAACCCTCTCTACTTTTGTTAAATAGAGAGGGTAAGAGACTCGAGATTCTCTTATCTTCCTGAGCTATGCTCAGTAGGATTTGGCACCTTGCTATCAATATAGCGGTTGCCGGGTTTCACAGGGCCACTCCCTCCACCTCTCTGGATAAGATGTTCATAACGTTTATTTGGTTATGTGCTATGTTAGCAAGGTGAAGGATCGGTGTCAATGGATTTTATGGAAAAGTCTGAATTTTTTGTGGGGACGGTTCTCGTGTTTGAAACCAAACACGAGAACCGTCCCCACAAAGACTTGTCGTGTGAATAGAGAAGGATGTTATGAGATAATGAACACAGCCTGCCGAACGGCACAATCATACTTTTCTAAAAGGAGCATTCAAATGGCAAAACGAATTGGATATGTAGGAACGTATACGAAACAAGATAGTAAAGGCGTGTATCAGTTTACACTGGATACGGACAAGAAAGCGTTGAGCGACGTGACATTAGCTGCTGAATTAAGTAACCCGACGTATGTGACGGTGAGTGATGATCGTCAACATTTATACGCGGTATCGAAAGAAGGGGAGAATGGTGGCGTTGCGGCTTTTTCCATTGATGAGGAAACGGGTGCTTTAACCAAATTGAATTCTCAATCTGCCGCAGGTTCGCCTCCGTGTCATGTAAGTGTCGACCATGAGACGAAAACGGTTGTAACGGCGAATTATCATACGACGAATATCGTGTCTTATCTGACGAATGAAGATGGATCTTTGAATCCAGCCCATTCTGTGGTGGAACACGAGGGGACGGGCCCTCATGAGCGACAAGAGAAACCTCACATGCATTACGCTGGGTTCACACCGGATGAAAAATATGTGATCGCGATCGACCTTGGAAGTGACCGTGTCATCACGTATGCTGCCGATCAAGGAGAGTTGACTCAAGTACAAGTGTTCAATACGGCTCCTGGCAGTGGCCCAAGACACATCACATTCCACCCGAACGAAAAGTACGCCTATGTGATGACAGAGTTGAGCTCAGAAGTCCTTGTGCTTCACTATGATGAGAAAGATGGTAGCTTTACACAACAGCAATCGATCAAAACGATTCCGGAAACGTTTACGGAAACGAATGATGGAAGTGCGATTCATATCTCTTCTGATGGCCAGTATGTCTATGCCGGTAACCGCGGGCATAACTCGATTGCCGTTTATAAAGTGGATCAAGATTCCGGTCAAATGACGTTTGTCGAGTGGACGTCGACAGAAGGGAACTGGCCACGTGATTTTGTACTGGATCCTTCTGAAGAATTTCTTATTGTGACAAACCAGAAATCAAACACGATGACATTGTTTGAACGCGACTTGACGACTGGGAAGCTGTCTCTTGTTCAATCGGATGTGCATGTTCCTGAACCCGTTTGTGTGAAATTTAAATAGAGCTTGGGCTTGCCGATCGTAGGGACGGTTCTCGTGTTTGGTTCCAGGGGACACAAAAAAGAATCACTAATTTAGAGCGAAAGTTTGACAGATAGGAAAAAACAGGGTATAGTAATAATTAATTATTCTTGTTCGTTTATGAATAGAGAAAAAAGTTTCGCAACTTTCACTTGAATTTCTAGAGCAAAAATAGTAATACATTGTGGAGCAAATCCACGCAGGAGGTAACATTATGTTACAAGGTACAGTTAAATGGTTCAACGCAGAAAAAGGTTTCGGATTTATTGAAGTAGAAGGTCAAGACGATGTATTCGTTCATTTCTCTGCTATTCAAGGTGAAGGTTTCAAAACTCTAGAAGAAAACGAAACAGTTTCTTTCGAAGTTGAAGAAGGAAGCCGTGGACCACAAGCAGCTAACGTTCAGCGCTAAGCTTTGCTTGATATAAAGAGGAGACTCCCGACTCGGGAGTCTCCTTTTTTGTGTGCAATTTGGCGTAGGGACGGTTCTCGTGTTTGATTTCAAACACGAGAACCGTCCCCACGAAAGAGCGCCTATGAAAGATTATTCGAATGTTCCGCGGACGATGGGGGTGTTGTGTTCGACCATTTTGGTTCCGCGTGCATAGACTGATTCGATTTCCAGTGTATCGGGATCAAGCAATACGAAGTCGGCGTCTGCGCCTTCTTCAATTCGGCCTTTTTGTTTCAGGCCGAGAACGGAAGAGGGATTTGCCGTGACGGTTTGGAGTGCATCTGTGAACGGGACGTGATGTTTGTGGACCGCTTCCACAAACGCTTCGTAAAGCGACTGGACGCGGCCGACTTTCATTCCGATGTAGCGGCCGTCCTGATCAAAATCAGGCAGGCTCCCCTGGGCATCAGACGTCATCGTGATCCGGTCGATCGGCACGCCGGCGTCAACCATCCGTTTGATGGCGAGCGGTGCTTTGACTTCCCCATCTTCAAGAAACTTCGGAATCGTACTCGTCGTGAAATCGACGTACCCGCCTTTCTTCGCGTATTCGATGCCGGCTGTGAATAGCTTCTCGTTCCGATTGATGTGCGTCGGGTAAAACTGGGTGATCGGAACATTGGTCGTGTCGACTACCGCATCAATCAAGTTTAAACCATCAGAACCGTCCCCGAGATGAATATTTACGACACCATTTTTGCCGGAAAGCATCCCGCCGATCCGGGATTCGGACGCGACGGTTGCGAGTTGGTCTATGGTAGGTTGCGAAGAACGGTGGTCGGCGATCGCGATTTCGCCCGTTCCGATGATCAAATCGATCAAGATCAGGTCGTCTTCGATTTTACCGGTCAGGGTGCGGACGGGAATCTGGTAGGACCCGGTGTGAATGTAGCAGCTGAGTCCTTCTTCGTTCAGCGCTTTGGCCTTCGCGTACAGGTTCGTCATGGTACGTGTTGTTCCGTCGGTTCCAATGACCCCGACGACGGTCGTGACGCCGCTCATCGTCGCATCCGTCAGTGTGAGTTCAGGAGTGCGGGAGCGGAAACCGCCTTCTCCGCCTCCTCCCGTAATATGAACGTGGCCGTCGATGAGTCCTGGAATCAGCCGTTTTCCGGCCGCATCGACCGTTTCGATCCAATCGACCGGCTCGATGTGATCGGCGATCTTCGCAATGCGCTGATCGGCTATCAGTACGTCCTTTTTCCCGAGCGATTCGGGCGCGTAGACGTCGGCGTTTTGTATGAGTGTAAGCATGATGTCATCCTCCTGTTAGCTAAAATTGATGAAGACGGCAAGGATAATGAAGAAACTCGCCAATCCGAAAAGAATCAGTTGGAACTTGATGATGAACTTGAACCACGTGCCCCAGTCAAGACGAGCGGCACCGAGCGTTCCCATAAGTGCGGCTGAGGTGGGAACGATGATGTTGGTCAGTCCGTCTCCAAGCTGAAAGGCAAGCACAGCGACTTGGCGCGTCACGCCTGCGATATCAGCAAGTGGCGCCATGAGTGGCATCGTGAGCGCTGCTTGTCCGGACCCGGATACGACAAAGAAGTTGAAGATCGACTGGAAGAAGAACATCAACCAGGCCGAGAATACTTCCGGGACGCCGTCCAGCAGCTGTCCGCCAGAATAAAGAATCGTGTTCAACACAGACGGCGAAGCAGGATCGTCGCCACCTAAGATGATGACGATCCCTTTCGCCATCCCGACGACAAGGGCCGCCGGCAGCAAATCTTTCGCCCCTTGAGCGAAGCCTTCTGCGATATCATTGACGCGCATTTGGTTCAATTTGAAGATGGCGCCGATTATTCCCGCGACGAGTCCAATCGTGAAGAACTGACTGGCGATTTCAGGGATGTAATACGCGTGCTCGACCACTCCCCAAATGATCCAGGCCACCCCGGCAGCGACGGTCAGGATCACGAGCGCATGTCCAGTGCGGAAATTCACGTCGAGGTCGGTATGCTTGAAGTCTTCTCTGAAATAATCATCCGATCCATACGATAGCGATTTTTCTGGATGCTTACGGATCTTCTGAGCGTAGCGCCACGTGAAATACGTACCGACAGCGGTGAAAACGAACCACATCGCCATACGGAAGGGTGTTCCGGAAAGCACAGGAACGTCTGACACACCTTGCGCGATGGCGACGCCGAACGGGTTCATCCATGATGTTCCGAAGCCGATTTGCGTGGCGACGTAGGTGATCATGATGCCGGTGATCGCATCATACCCGAGCGCAATGACGAGCGGGACGAGGATCATCGCGAAGGCGATCGCTTCTTCGCCCATGCCGAACACCGCGCCGCCTAACGAGAAGAGAAAGAACATGATCGGGATGATCAGCACTTCTTTTCCTTTCGTTTTATCGATGACCGCAAGGATTCCTTCTTCAATCGCTCTCGTGCGCATGATGATGCCGAAAGCTCCGCCGATGATCAGGATAAAGGCGATGACGCCGACAGCGGATCCCCATTTATCACCCGAGACGATTCCTTCAAACACATAGTTCAAGAAACCGACTCCGCCACCAGGCTCGAACAGACTTGTTCCCTCTGTCGCTTGGCCTTCTGTCGAGAAGCTTTCTGGAATCAGGACGGTCCGTGTTTCCTCGCTTCCGCCACTTTCATACGTGACTTCCTTCGTTTCGAACGTTCCGGCCGGGATGAGATACGTGAGTACCGCGGCCAACATGACAACAAAAAAGATGATGACGTACGTGTGGGGCATCTGGAACCCCGATTTTTTCTTTTCTTCCATTGCATTGTTCCTCCTTATGATTGTCCTTACCTATGTACATGCAAGAATCGTGCCAACTTTATTATTCTGAATTTTCTGGGGTTTTGGCGTTTATTTGGTTCTCATTGGTTGTTATAATGTAACCAATAAACGACGGAAAAGGGTGACGAGATGAATCATGATGTGACGTTGATTACAGGGACGGAGGAGACGAGGCAGGCCCTACATAACCAATTGACCGATTTGCTCGGCGGGACGCTTGAAATCCGGAGTTTTGCCGTAGATGAACAGATGCCATATAGAATCGAAGAAGGGTTGTTGATTTACTCTTCCAAGCTGGTAGAGATGGAGGCTGCTCATGTGAAGGGGAGTCGCTGCCATACGATTACGGCGGAACGGACGATCAATTTTGAAAAGATCGGCCGTCTATTCGAAATTCCTCAAGGGACGGAGGTGCTCTGTGTCAACGATACGAGGCAGATGGCGGAGGAAACGATTGATACGCTCCAAAAAATCGGCATGGATCATCTATCGTATACGAGCTACTACCCGGGAGCGAGGACGCGTTCGGGGTTCTCCACGGCCATCACCCCAGGAGAAATCGCGGTCGTGCCGCGCTCGGTGGCGAGTGTCGTCGATATCGGGGTCCGGTTAATCAATATTAGCACGCTCTTTGAAATTCTAGAGCATTTCCATTTGAAACAGCAGCTCGGCGGTATCCTATCCAGCCGCTACACCGCTAAGATCATTGAGCTCAGTCAAAAGCTCGCCGAAGTGAACAGGCAGACGGCTTCGATGAACGAACGGTTGATGCAGGTTGTCGACGGGGTGAATGAAGGCGTGATGGCCGTTGATTCTAGCGGAAAAGTGACTGTGTTCAACTCTTTGATGGAAACGTACACCGGCTACCGGTCGTCCTATGCCACGGGCAAAACGCTCGATCAAATATTTTCGGATGGTCGTTTAGTGCGCTTTTTGCAATCATCCACTGAGGAGGCGGAGTTGTTCACGTTGAACGGGTACTCCGTCATGGTCTACCGGTTTCAGTGGGACGCCGGGGAAGATCTGCTGCTCGTTTTTAAAAATACGGATGAGACGATTTCGATGGAAAAAGCCGCCCGGCGCCAATTGAGGGAAACGGGATATATTGCGAAATACGGGTTCGACGACATCATCGGAGAGAGTCATCCGATCGAGGAAGCGAAAGCGATTGCGTCGAAGTTAGCCCGGACGGAACTCCCGATTTTGATTGAGGGAGGCAGCGGGACGGGGAAAGAACTGTTCGCAAGCGCCATCCATAACGATTCCGCGCGTCGTCACGAACCTTTTCTGGCGGTGAATTGCAGCGCGCTTCCGGAAGACTTGCTTGAGAGTGAGCTATTCGGATATGAAGAAGGGGCGTTTACGGGCGCGAAAAAAGGTGGCAAGAAAGGACTGTTCGAGCAGGCGGACGGGGGCACGCTTTTCCTTGATGAAATAGGCGATATCAGCTTGAAGCTCCAGGCACGTCTGCTTCGAGTTATTCAAGAAATGGAAATCCGGAAAATCGGCGGCACGAAGAATGTCTCGGTCGATGTGCGCGTTTTAGCTGCGACGAATAAGGACTTGCGTGGATTGATTGCGACGGGCGATTTCCGGGAGGATCTTTATCATCGTCTCAGCGTTCTATTTTTGCAGATTCCTCCTTTAGTAGAACGAATCGATGATTTGGAGTTGCTGATCGACCACTTTCTGATGGAATCTCATCAGGCTGATAGGAAAATCAGTCCGCAGCTGATGGAGCGGCTTAAAGGCCATTCGTGGACCGGCAATGTGCGAGAGTTGCGCAATGTCCTGTCGTATTTGATTACGGTAGGAGAAGGAGAGTGGCTGACGCCGGATGACTTGGCGGGGCAGCCGTTATTCAGGAAGTCTGCCCCTGTGACGATGGTGGAGGAAGAGAAGCATCGCGCGATTTTGCGTATCATTTATGAATTGAACCGGGAATCCGGCGGAGCGAGCCGGAAGCGGATCAGTGAACGAAGCGAGGAGAGTGATCATCCCTTATCGGAACAGCAAACGAGAAAGGTCATTAAAGAACTGGAAGAGAAGGGGCTCGTCGTGGTGAAACGAGGGCGTGCGGGAACGGAACTGACGAAAGCTGGAATGAGGTATTTGTGACTTGCTCTGCGTGGGTGCTCTGCGTGGGGACGGTTCTCGTGTTTGGTTGAGGAGACCGGACAGAAGAACCGTCCCCATATCAAGTCATATGGTTGACGCATAGAAATAAAGGGCGTATAGTGGGGGTTAATTATTCTTGTTCGTTGATGAATAAACAAAGTTTCGCAACTTTCACTTGAATTTCTAGAGCAATAATAGTAATACAATGTGGGTTTATTCCACGCAGGAGGCAACATTATGGTACAAGGTACAGTTAAGTGGTTCAACGCAGAAAAAGGTTTCGGATTTATTGAAGTAGAAGGTCAAGACGATGTATTCGTTCATTTCTCTGCTATTCAAGGTGAAGGTTTCAAAACACTAGAAGAAAATGAAACAGTAGATTTCGAAATCGTTGAAGGCGACCGTGGCCCACAAGCCGCTAACGTTCAAAGATAAGTGATCTTCATGAAGAGAGACTTCCGACTCGGAAGTCTCTTTTTTTGTGGGGACGGTTCTCGTGTCGGGTTGCTAAACCCAAACAGAAGAACCGTCCCCACGCAGATGTTATAGAATATCCATTGACTAATAGGTAGGAATCCTATATAAAGAAGACGGTTCTATAAAACACACAGCATCAAGAGTTGAACTACATAAGGTGTGGAAAGCGGGGAAAATATCATCAAGCTACAACGAATAGTCGAAAATAAATGGTTTACTAGGTTCATTCTGGCGGTGATCCTCTTCAATGCCGTCCTGCTTGGTCTTGCGACAGATGAGCGGATTTATTCTCAGTATGAAGAGATCTTCGTCGCACTTGATATCATTGTGTTAGTCATTTTCACGATTGAAATTCTCATGAAGCTTGCGGTCTATCGATTCCGTTTCTTCCAGGATGGATGGAACATCTTTGATTTTGTGATCGTGTTCGGAACGCTTGTCTTATACAACAGTCATTTTATTGCGGTGCTTCGTATTTTGCGGGTTCTCCGAGTACTGAGGGCCATCTCTGTCGTCCCATCGTTACGCCGTTTGGTAAGGGCGTTGTTCATGGCAATCCCGGCAATCGGGTCAGTTACGGTGCTGATGGGGATCATCTTCTACATTTATGCCATTATCGGTACGAGTTTCTTCAGTGATTTGGCTCCTGAATACTTCGGAAACGTCGGGTTAAGTACGTTGACGTTGTTCCAAGTGTTTACGCTCGAAAGCTGGGCGAGCGGCGTCTTCCGTCCGATTTTCGCTGAAGTCACATGGTCTTGGATCTATTTCGTGTCGTTCATTACTATTTCCGCCTTCATCATCCTCAATCTCATCGTCGGGGAAATCGTCAACAACGCCCAGCAGATATCTGAGCATGCGGAAGAGGAAAGCAAGGATATGGAACAAATTAAGCAAGACTTGCAGGAATTGAAGCAAATGCTTCGAGATAAATAAGACGTAGGGACGGTTCTCCTGTTTGGCGTAACAACCAAACGCGAGAACCGTCCCTTTGTTTGACCTTAGTTTGCCTTCGTGAATAGAGTCTGGTGAAAACTGGAATACTAGCATGTAAATCGAATTTCTAAGATTCATATGATTTTCATGTGAAGGAAGCGAAGGGGTCGAATGAGATGAGGGATGTTTTCTGCTATTACAAGAAGTCTGTGACGTCAGTGGGGGGAAGCTCGCCTGTTGAGAGAATCGCTATCCAAGATAAAATCTTTGCTCATTACTGTATATCAAAAAAGCTCAGAATCGTAAAAAAGTTTAGTGATTTGGGTTATTTAGGCCCTCCTTTTCGACGAGAGGAATTAATGCAGATGAGGAAGTTAGTAGAGAAACCTACATGTCCAGCCGATTTGTTAGTCACGTACAGTGTTCTTGATGTTAGAAATGATATCGAGAGGAATAAAAATCTCCTCTTAGAAAATGTGAAGCGAATCGGAAACATATATTTTTATAAGCAAAACTTTACATTGGATTATGAACATTTTCGTTTTGTGTTAAAAGGACCAGAAACAGATTCTGTTCCTTTTCAAAAGGAAGGGTAGGGTCTAATGTAATCTAGTATTGAAACGGTGATAATGGCTTTGAAGTACAGGAGTTTCCGCGGAGATGTTTATTATCTGCAAAGTAAGAAGACGAAGAAAGGGAACACGACTTATTTTGCTTCGAAGAAGAAAACGGGTGCGGGAGCGGACATGGACGAGCTGCCTGATGGCTATGAAATCTATGAAGATCCTAGTGGAAAAGTATTTGTACGTAGGGAGTTAAAAGTGTTATTTCATGATGACGAAATTGATACTTAGGTGGGGTAGATGACTGGATGTACTTGGATAGCCCAAATGACTTAAGAAAACTCGTCAAAGAATATGTCTGTCATCTGGGACAGGAATCGTTTTATGATTTGATGTAGGGACGGTTCTCGTGTTTGATTTTCACAACTGAACACGAGAACCGTCCCAACGTTTGGTCGTATGGTTGACACATTACAATATGGGGCGTATAGTGGGAATTAATTATTCTTGTTCGTTGATGAATATGAAAAAAGTTTCGCAACTTTCACTTGAATTTCTAGAGCAATAATAGTAATACATTGTGGAGCAATTCCACGCAGGAGGTAACATTATGTTACAAGGTACAGTTAAATGGTTCAACGCAGAAAAAGGTTTCGGATTTATTGAAGTAGAAGGTCAAGACGATGTATTCGTTCACTTCTCTGCTATTCAAGGTGAAGGTTTCAAAACTCTAGAAGAAAACGAAACTGTTGACTTCGAAATCGTTGAAGGCGACCGTGGACCACAAGCAGCTAACGTTCAAAGATAAGCTGTTTTGTAAGAGGGACTTCCTAAATAGGGAGTCTCTTTTTTTATGCACAAATTTATCGTGGGGACGGTTCTCCTGTTTGTTTTCAAACAGGAGAACCGTCCCTTTGTTCACTCTTTCTCGATCGTGTAGGTTCCACGTTCTGTGTTTAGAGTGAAGCGGTCATTGAGGTGTTGGTACCTGGTCGAATCCTCCAGCGGTATTTCGTAATATGGAGAAGGAAGCGGTTGAGCATTTTGTGCGCCCGTTTGCGTTTGTCCTTGCCCGTGCAAGAATAATAAATGCATTGGCGTGTATTCGTCCAAACGCCGTGTATTCGACTCGTACGAGATTTCCTTCAGATTCATCGTTACCGTGTCCTCATCGCGCAGTTCATGCTTTTGAATACGAATGTTCTCACCCTGCCATTGTTGTAAGAGCTGGTTGAATTCTTCTATCGTCAAATCGGTCATGTTCATCCCTCCTGCGATTATCTTTTCCACTGGAGCGGTTATCATGCAACGGGCAGTCCATTTATATCCAACATTTTACTGATGAATGGTAAAATGGATAAAGGAGTTTTGGTTTGGAAACTGTGAACTTTTCATAGGAAAAAGGTTTACAACATATAGTTGAACTAGATGGAAGTTGCAGCTTCAGAGAGGTGTGTGTACCGATGCATAGAAAAGGACTAGCGTTGTCGATACTGCTATTATCGCTGCTATTGACGGCTTGCGTGGAAGGGGATTTCAAGTTAGAGGTCAATAAGGATGGAAGCGGAGAGCATACGGTGACGATCGGAATCGAGGAAAAGACGGTCGAGCAGTTCGGTAATCGTGCTGAGGGGATGGTAGATAATGCCACTACACAATTGGAGGAGCAGGGCTATAAAGTCGAACCATACGAAGAGGGCGGCTACATTGGTTTTCGGGCGATGAAGAGCTTTGAAGATATTCAAGAAATGGACATCCTCCCTGTTTCGGGAGATCTATCCGGAGCACAAGCAGCCTCGGCAATCGGAGGGTCACCGATAGATATGACGACAGAGCGCGGGCTTTTTACCAATACATATAAAGTCGAAGCGGAGGTCGACCTTTCAAATTCCGGAGTTCTTGGCGGAATGCAGGCGCTCGTTGCCGATCAGTTGGATTTGACGTTCACACTCGATCCCCCTTTGTCGCCTAAATCTCATAACGCGGATCGTGTGGAAGGTGATGTCTTGCAATGGGATATCCAGGAGGCGGGAACGACGAACGTGATGGTCGAAATGAGCGTGCCGAACGTTCGGAATATCGCAATACTCGTGGGAGTGCTTGCCGTAGTCTTAGGTGGCATCGGGTTTTGGCTGTTCAGAAAATAAAACGTGGAAAATAAAACATAGGGACGGTTCTCCTGTTGGGTTGTGAATCACAACCGAACAGGAGAACCGTCCCTATGTTCAAGATGTTTGAGATAAAGTCTTCAGCTCAAAGTGGTCGGCTACCGTATCGAAATCACGGACGACGTTGAACAAGTGCCAATCAGAGAAATTATTGGTACTTTCCCAAACATGAGGACCGATTGTGAAGGTATAGTATTCTCCTTCTGTAAATAAGCAGTGATGGGGTTCGTCCAATAGTTTCTTGAAGGCTTCTTCGTTCTTGGCATCGTTCAGTTGTATAGGTGTTGTGCTCATGATACTTTTCTTACATTTGGCTTTGATCTGCATAGTGAACACCTCTTTCTTTGAATGTGGTCTTGTATGATTATCTTATCCAAATAGTCAGACAATTATAACGAAAATACTAGATTCATATAAAAAACTCTCATTCTATCTGAGATGAGAGTTTTGGAACATGGGGACGGATCTCTTGTTTGATCACGAGACTCAAACAAGAGAACCGTCCCTATGTTTTGGTTAAAATGGAAGGATTAAACTTAACTATGTTAAACTATATCCGAATGTCTATCCTTAAACGGGTTGATGTTCAAATTATTGAAGGAGGTCGATCATGAGTCAACACACTTTATCATTCATCAGCAAGACAGCTCAATCAGCTATGCTCATCGTTATATTCGTCATAGCGATAGCGGCTCCGGTTCAAGCGGAATCTTTGCAATGGGAATCCAAGGACAACGTGGATCTGCAAAAGGAATGGACGATTACATTCAACGTTGAGATTGAAGATTCGGTGGAAAACAAGAGTCATTTTGAAATAAGGAGGGCGGACGGAAGCCTATTCCAGACTGAGGTTACATTTGAAGGGAACAAAGCTATCGTTACACCTGGTTCCTCAGGTTACTTACCAGAAACGACGTACGAACTACATATTAAAGAGGGCGTTACCTTTTCAAATGGAGAGCAGTATCAAGACGTTTTGACGATGCCATTCTCTACAAAGTCTGAATCATATTTTGACCAAGAATTAAAAGAATTGGTCTATCAAGGCAAGGTGAAAGATGTCCCTTACACAATCGGGGATTCGATCAACGATGTCATCGCGGACAGAGGGGAGCCTACCAATGAGTTCGGTTATTCAGGGTTGAAATATATCTCCTATCCTGATAATTATTGGTTCGGAACGAATTTCGGGGATACGACGTTGAGAGCGATTGGTGTTCCTCTTCAACAAGACCGCTACACGCTGGCCGATTTTGAGAAGGTATTCGGAGAAGCAACGGGGTATGGACCCCCAGGTGAAGGGAGCTCGAATTACTGGGCTTATTTCAATCTTCCAGGGTATAAATTGGTACTGCATATAGACGGTGATTATAGAACATCTCCAGTCAGTGACTTCATTTTAGCTGAAAGACAATAAAAACGTAGGGACGGTTCTTCTGTTTGAATGTAATCAAACAGAAGAACCGTCCCTTTGTTTACCTTTGTTTACCTTTGTTTTATAGATCGCAGGAATACCATGAGAATATGAATGCACAGCAGCACGATCATAAGGAAGAGAAACAGTCTAGAAAGAACCGTTCTTAAACTGAGTATTTTTGTATAAAGGTCAAAGTGCATTTTTAGGAAACGAAAACGCTCCTAAGAGTTACCCCCAGATTCTTTTAAGCTTAAACCATTCTTGAAGATAGCCCCACACAGACACAGGTGCCATGATAACTTGATAAAACAACACAAAGAACAAAAATCCATGTATGTTTTTTCTAACTCTTAAGTTCAAATCTTTGAAGACCTCTTTTTGATATTTGTATAAGATACTATAGCTGATAAGTGTTAAAGGTAATACAAGAAGTGTCATAGGGCCAACTATCCAATAAACTCCAAAGAAGGCTAGAATTACACCGGGCAACCAGAAAAAAGTGTAACAGAAATCCAAAAAGGGCATGATTAAGTTGATTCCGGTTAAATACTTTGTATAAACCATAGGTTGATCCCAAGGTTTAGTTTCCTTTAAAGCTTCAATCATTCCTCTTGCCCACCGGGAGCGTTGAGTAATAAATTCCTTCAAATTTGACGGCACTTCCGTGAAGGCGACAGCTAATGGTTCGAAGAAAACCTTTTGATCACTGTACAGCATGTTCCATGTCAGAACGATGTCTTCTCCAATAGCGTCTGGCCAACCTCCTAGTTCTTTTATTGTTTTAGTTTTATATAGACTGAATGCTCCTTGAGCAACGAGGGTACCCTGGAATAAGCCTTGTAATCTCTTAATGGAAGCAATTGCAAGGAAATAATCCCATTCCTGCATACGTGTTATTATCGTTTCTCTGCTGTTCCGAACTAATACAGACCCAGCGATAGCACAAACGTTTTCTGGAGATGTGATTATCCTGGCTACTAAGTACTTTACCGCTCTTGAGTGTAATAGCGTATCTGCATCGAGTGTAATGACGAATTCTGTCTCCACGTATTCCAGCCCTTTATTCAATGCGTTGAATTTCCCTGGATTTTCTTCTTGTACAACTTTTCCTGATAGGTCTAGTTCTTGCAACGTATTTTCTGCCTCTTCAGTTGTTTTATCTGATGATCCATTATCAACAATAATGACGCTAATATCTGGGGAGTATTTTTGACTCTTTATGTATGTCAGCGTATTGGCAATTTGACCTTGCTCGTTACGACAAGCCATTAAAATGGTTACAGGCTCTTCTAGGTATGCTTCTTTCAGAGGAGGTTGCTTGTCTGAGATTATGGAGATGATGAGAAAGGCGTTCATATAGCCTGGTATATAAGCAATCCCACTAATTATAAATATAGAAAAGGGTAGCGATACCACTTCTGCTAAATCTACAACCCAAGGAACAGATATGTATATTGCGAATGACGTCCATAATATAGCAAAAATATGGCCGACCCAAAACTTGGCCTGGACAGGTATGTAGTAGTTCATGTTTATTTCATTCCTTTTAAGTATTAAGTGGCATGTAACTTTGTGCCTATTAGGTAATACCCTACTTGATTCAACTCAACACATCATCAAAAAACGTAGGGACGGTTCTTCTGTTTGAATTTAATCAAACAGAAGAACCGTCCCTGCGTTTGGGCCAAACACGAGAACCGTCCCCATGTCAAAGCGCTTCTTTGATGATTTTCTTGTAATGGAGGACAGAGAGTAGGCCGAATATGGAATAGAGGGCGGTGTAAAGGCCCATGACGATGAACATCGGCGCCCAGAGCTCTGTTCCGAAGAAGAACCAGCCGGATTGCACGGCAAAGTAGCTGTGAAGCAATCCAACCAGCAAAGGAATCCCGAAGTTGAACAGTTGCTTGCCTTGAATTCCTCGCAATAGATCGCCACGCGTGAAGCCGAGCTTTCTTAAGATCGTATAGCTTCCTTTTTCATCTTCCCCTTCGTCCATTTGCTTAAAGTAAAGTACACACCCTGATGTAATCAAGAAAGTGAGGCCTAGAAAAGCGACGATGAACATGATCATTCCCATGTTTTGTTTTTGGGCATTGGAGGTGGCCCACTGCGAACCATTTGCCCGTCCCTCATCCAGTCCCATTTGAGTAAAGACCGCGTAAGCCTCTTCCTGCTTACTATCGTCCTCCAAGTTTACGCCTGTGTAGAGAGGGGGTGCTGTCTGCAGCTCGGAATCTAATTTTTGGCCGAGCTCTTTGAACAACGCCTCATCAACGACGGCAATCGGTAGCCCGCCTGCAACATAATAAGAGGACAATACATAATCTTTTTCAAGTCCCTTGTAATCAAGCGTGCGCCATTCTCCGTCCATGAGGATTTCAGACGTCCCCTCTTTTTGCAAAGAAATGAAGGATTGCATCAGGTCTGTATAACCCGTCAGCATCATTTCTTCCTTTTCCAGGTTCACACCGTCTACCACACCTTCATGAACGACGGGTAAACTCGTTTGTTCCGTGTTGAAGTTCAAGTCATCGATATTCGCATCCAGAATGTCTTGTACATCAAACTCTGCTTGATAGACTTGTATCTGTTTTTTTGAAAAAGCGATATCTTCCTCTTCTAAACGGTTCATGAACTCGCTCGCCATTGCAGGTTCCGTAATGGCAAAATCGTCCGGAACCGAGTTCTCAGCTGACTTTTCTGCAGAATAATAAGAGATGTAACTGAGCGACAGTAAACTGATCGCAAGGGCCGACACCGTGGTGATCACCGTCAGTAAAAAAGCGTTCGACTTCATCCGGAACATCACCGACGATAGTGACAACACTTCGTTGATATTCAAATAGCCCTTTTTCTTTTTACGAATCATATTGGAAACAAAACGCACCGACCCTTTATAAAGGAAATACGTACCGATGATGACGACAGCCAGGACGAAAACCATCGCGATAAACAACCCGTTGATCGTTGTGATCGTCCCTTCGAATAATTGGGAGGAAACATAGTAGCCTGAAGCAATCAAGGCAATGCCGAGAACCCCCATGACGTGCTCCCACACCGAAAGCTTCTTCACCTTTCCTTGTGATTTTGAAGTGACACGGAACAGGGCGAGTATCGATTGTTTTTGGATGAAAAGATAGTTGGTCCCCATAATCAATAGATAAATACCCGCAAACACAAGGAGCGTCTGTCCGAAAGCTTGATTCGAAAAGTTCAGGTTGGCCATTTCATCGACCCCGACAACTTGGAAGAAGCTCATCAGAATCAATTTTGATATAGCAAAACCGATGAAAATTCCGATTGCCAAGGAACCGAAATAGATGATCAGATTTTCGATACTCAGAATCCGGAAGATACGGTTCTTGGTCATCCCAATCAGCTGAAATAAGCCGATTTCCTTACTGCGGCGCTTCGTGAACAAGGCGTTCGCGTACAACAGGAATACCGCGACGATCGCAATTAGAAGGATCGAAGCGACTCGGACAGCGGCTTCCCCTTTGATGGAGCCGTCCTGACTCATCGACGGGTCGTACTGTAAGGTTACAAAAGAAAAGTAAAGAGCAACACTGAAAATAAGGGCGAATACATATAGGTAGTAGTTTTTCAGGTTCTTTTTCAAATTGCGGAAAATCAGTTGATTAATGCTCATAATGTACACCGCCGAGAACACCTTGCGTTTTCATGATGTCCTTCAAAAAGGTTTGCCGTGTTTGATTGCCCTTGTTCAACTGCGTGTAAATCTGTCCATCACGTATGAAAATGACACGGCTGCTGTAGCTGGCTGCGACAGGATCGTGGCTGACCATCGCAATCGTGGCCTCGCGCTTAGCGTTCATATCGTTCAATTTGTCGAGCAGGTCGGAAGCGGATTTGGAATCGAGTGCCCCCGTCGGTTCATCCGCAAAAATGATGCTTGGTTCGTGAATGAACGCTCTTGCTGCTGAGGTGCGTTGTTTTTGACCACCGGAAATTTCATTCGGATATTTATCTTGGATATCCGCGATTCCGAGCTCGTCCGCCACCGCCTTGAATTTTTCCTGCGCCTCTTTTTTCGATACCTTTGAAATCGATAAGGGCAGTAGAATATTTTCTTTTACCGTCAATGTATCGAGCAAGTTGTACTCTTGGAAGATGAAGCCGAGATGGTGCTTGCGGAACTCCGCGAGTTTTTTATCTTTTTGACTCGTGATCTCCTGCCCATCGATATGAATCGTGCCATGACTGACGTGGTCGATCGAAGACAGGACATTGAGCAACGTCGTTTTTCCAGACCCGGATGCCCCCATGATGGTGACGAATTCTCCCCGTTCAATCGAAAGATCGATGCCTTCCAAAACGTGTTGCTTCATGAATTTATTCCCGTAACTTTTATGAATTTTCTTCGCTTGCAGTAAGCTCATTTCATAACCCCCTTCGTTCTATGACTTCATTCTATTCGCTTTTGTCACGGTTTTCCTTCGATTCATCTAACAAAATGACGAAAGCATGTGACGGTTTTGTCACATGCTCCGAAGCTTCGTAAATTCATTCTGATTTGGAAAAATCAATGTGAAGGTGGTCCCTCCTCCAAGTTTTGATGCCACCTCGATTTGGATCTTCATCGCCTGTCTGATCCGGTCGGCTAAATATAATCCCATGCCTGTTGCGGCTGCATGCTGATGGTCGGTTGTAGAGGTGAACCCTTTTTCAAAAATCCGCGGAAGGTCTCGAGGATCGATGCCCCGGCCGTGATCTTTTATCAGCAGGTGGGTGCGTCCCGATTTTTCAAAACTTGTGAGGGTGATATCAGATTGCTCGCTATATTTAATGGCATTGGTCATCAATTGCCTGAGGATGAACGCGAGCCATTTCGCATCGGATAGCACCTGTTCTACTTGCAAGTCAATATCGAAGCCGATGCCTTTTTGCATACACCACGACCGCAAGGATTTGATTTCATCGACTAACAACGGTTCGAGCTCGACTTCTTCGATGTACAAGTCGTTCTCGATAAAGGGGATCCGCTTCTGATGGAGCTGCTGATCGAGGAGCAGGTCGATCCGCATCCATTCGAAGGTCAGTTGAGATTTCAACTTATAATCATCGATACGATCGATAATAAGACGCATGGCTGTCATCGGAGTTTTCACTTCATGAATCCAGGATAAAAGATCATCTTTTTCCTCTTCCAATAAGTTTTGGTTCCGTGACAGTTCCTGCTTCAATCGATCGATCTGTTCACGTACATTTGTTTCGACCACAGATTCGAACGGGCTGTCCGCTTCCGGGAAGGTGGTGAGATCCAGGTCATTATCCCGTTCTTTCATTTCAGCATAAAAGGGCGTTTCTTTTCGGTAGCGTATGAATAGAAAGATGACCATCAGGATGCATGATAAAAACACGTAGTATAGTGCAGACGAAAGGGAAACGGTTTGGTCGACTAGCGCTAGAAACAAGGAAAGGACTTGTAGCACGACGAAGAACACGATCCAGCTGATGCGTTCGAGCAAAAAGGTCCGGATCATGATTCTTCCCTCGCGACATACCCTTGACCGACTTTCGTTTCAATCGCATCTCCGAGACCGATATCGATGAGCTTTTTCCGGAGACGATTGACGTTCACGGTCAGCGTGTTGTCGCTGACGAAGCGCTCATCTTCCCAAAGGCGATGGATGATTTCTTCCCGGCTGACGATTTTACTTTTCTTTTCGATCAGCTGCTTGAGAATGAGCATTTCATTTTTGGTCAACTCGACGAAGCCTTCGTCATTCTTGACTCGATTGCGTTCGTAATCAATCGTTGCCCCGAGCCATGTTTGGAGTTCGCTTTTTTCCGTATTGTAATTGTAAACGCGCCTTAGAATCGCTTGTAACTTGGCGATCAATACATCAAAGTGAAACGGCTTTTGGACAAAATCATCGGCGCCGAGATTCATCGACATGACCATATCTGTCGGATGATCCCTGGATGATAAGAAGATGATCGGAACCTTGGAGTGTTCGCGGATCATCCGGCACCAGTGGAATCCATCAAATTTAGGCAGCTGGATATCAATGATGACAAGGTGAGGGTCCACAGAAGTGAACACGTCCATGACACGACTGAAATCCTCGATACCGTGGACATCATAAGACCACTGGGCAAGTCGCTCTTCCATCTCCTGGAACAACGTACGATCATCCTCAATCAATAATAAACGAAACATGTGCGACACCACCTTCTGTGGGGACGGTTCTCGTGTTTGGTTGTGCCAAACACGAGAACCGTCCCTTTGTTCAATCTATATACTTCTGGAACCATTGATGTACCTTCTCTTTATATTCTTCTGAATGATTGGAAAGATCATGGTCATCGTTTTCATATTCGATGTACTCATAATCTGCGTTTACTTCTGACAATTTCTCACTTAGTTTGCGTGCTCGTTCGACAGATACTCTCCAGTCGTTTTCCCCGTGCAGGATCAATGTAGGAACGTCGATTTCGTCAGGCCAATAAACAGCGGAGCGATCTTTGTAGGCTTCAGGGTTATCCGATGGCGCACCAATTAGATCGATCATCATCCTTTTCATACCTGCTCCTCTATTATCGAATCCCAATGTTAAATCTGTAGGGCCTGCCACGATGGCAGCGGCCTTCAGCTCCATCTCGTTTTTTATGGCTAAGTAGGTCATCATGCCGCCTCTCGATTTCCCGACCATGACCGTATTGTCTTCGTCAACGTTTGGAATTTCTTCCGCGACACGCGCAAGATTCAATACGTCGTTCACATCAGACCCACCATACTCTTCTTTTCCTTCGCCGCCGTCATTTCCACGGTACTGAGAAGCGAGCACAATGTATCCCTTGTTCGCCCAATAGGATAAGTAGGTGGCGAGGGTTTGATCATTAATCTTGCCTAATTCCTGATTCCCGCCTCTATTGTAAATGAGTAAAGGCAGTTCTTTGTCGACCTCTTTTGGCTTCACCATGTACCCGACGACTTCTAGCCCGTCACTCAAGTATGTAAATCTGTGCGTTTCAGTCGTTTCTGAATGGGTTGTTTGAGGGACGTCGATCTTTTCCTGACTGACAATGATGCTTTCTGCCCCTGCTTCACATCCTACCAACCATAATAACACGAGAACAAAAAATAGCTTTTTCATTATGTAGACCCCTTTCTTGCGTGGGGACGGTTCTCTTGTTTGGTTCCTATTCACAAACAGTGGAACCGTCCCTTTATGACATAAATCATTTGAATACGGAAGAGAATAAGAGTGAAGGGAGGAATCAGAATGGCTAAAGGAAATAAGAAACTTTCGAATAAGAACGCTCAACAGCACGACCGTAAAGAAGAGAAACAACCGAGAAAGAACAGGTCATAAATAAGTGGTGCAGGGGTTATCATGGGTTATCATGGGGACGGTTCTCTTGTTGAGTGAGGATGACCAAACAGGAGAACCGTCCCCATGTTCTCCCCACCAATGCCAAAAACCTTTAAAAGAGTATGAATGTAATGCCCTGCTACTCTGTACGAATATCCATTAAAAAAGTTTCAGCAAACACCGGCTTGCATGGATGTGATCATGTGGGGACGGTTCTCGTATCAAGAGAAACCTGGCTTTTCAATTATGATTTTAAATGGTTTGCGATGGGGGGGGATGACCATACAAAAGAACCGTCCCCACATCAAAACTTCTGTTTTCGTTATATAGGAGTGTGACAATTCGAGTGTTTTGTTAGGGAGAAGGTTGATTTCGTCTTGGTGGGGTTGTCTGAAAATACATAAAGCCCTTTTCGTATTTCTTCCCTTGTGCGTGTAAACTGTTCTCAAACTTGCTGAGTAGAGAGGTTGGGTGAGGTATGCCAAGGCATGCAAGGAGAAGAAGTACAAGCGGTATTTACCATGTCATTTTACGTGGAGCGAACCGGCAGGAGATTTTTCATAAGGAGAAGGATCGCATCCGCTTCCTATATACACTAAACCGGTATAGGACCGAGATCGGAATTCAGGTGCTGGCATGGTGTTTGATGGATAACCATGTCCATCTTTTGTTAAGAGAAAACGAACATAACCTTTCCGATCTGATGAAGCGGCTCGGGATCAGCTATGCGTCTTATTACAACTGGTCATACGGAACGAACGGTCATTTGTTTCAGGACCGTTTTAAAAGTGAAGTGGTCGAATCGTACGGCTATCTTGTGCGGGTTGTGCGCTATATTCACATGAACCCTGTAAAAGCGGGTCTTTCCCCTAAACCAGAGAAATATTGGTGGAGTAGTTGTGCGAATTATTACGGGCTCAGTAGGGAATCATCTGATTTGCTAGACCAGTCGATCGTACTCTCTTATTTTCCTTCAGAGAAAGAAAGTGCACAAACGAAACTCAAGCAATTTCACGAGCTTCAGTGTGATGATGAATGTTTACGCGCTTGGGCTGGTAGACGGTTAACGGATGAGCAGGCACGGATTGAAATTATAGAAGTGCTTGATGGGGTGCAGATTCCTCAAGTGAAAACGCTGGAGAAAAAGGAGCGAGATCCGCTAATCAGGATAATAAAAGAAATTGAAGGCCTGTCGCTCCGCCAAATAGCAAGGATTCTTGGTGTTTCTGTTTATATGGTTAGTCGAGCGTAGGGACGGTTCTCGTGTTTGGGGCAATGACCAAACACGAGAACCGTCCCCACGAACGCATGCACGAACGTATATGTTTCTCACATGCAATGGAGGGTATGGACAAGGTATAATGACAGTACTTGATAAAAAGTTCATGCTTTTACATAGTGTAGGGAGGAAAATTGTTTTGATCATTGCTATCATCTTTTTATTATTTGTTTCATTATTCTTCTCAGGAAGTGAGACGGCCTTGACGGCTGCGAACAAAATGAAGCTGCAGTCTAAGGCGAATAATCAAGATAAGAAAGCGGAAAAACTTTTAAACTTAGTATCAAAACCGAGTCAGTTCATCACGACGATTTTAATAGGAAATAACATTGCGAACATCCTGCTTCCGACGCTCGTGACGACGCTTGCGATCCAGTATGATTTCAGTGTGGGGCTTGCTTCTGCAATTTTAACGGTGACGATCATCATCTTCTCAGAGGTGATTCCGAAGTCTGTCGCTGCAACATTCCCTGACCGTATTTCACTGGCAGTCTATCCGGTTATTCGGTTTTTCGTCATTTTATTCAAGCCGATTACGCTCGCCTTAAACAAAATGACCGATATGATTACGAAAGCTCTTTCGAAAGGACAAGCGCAGGAGGCGTCAGTGTCGAAAGAAGAACTCAGGTTGATGGTCGATATTGCCGATTCAGAAGGGACATTCAATCCGGTTGAATCGGACCGCATTAAAGGCGTACTCGACTTTTACAATCTGAATGTGAAAGATGTTTTGAAAACACCGAGGGTCAATTTGAGCGCTTTACCGAGTGATGCGACGTATGAAGATGTCCGTGATGTGGTTCTTCAAAGCCCGTACACGAGGTATCCGGTCTACCATGAAGATATCGATGACATCGTCGGCGTGCTTCATTCGAAGTATTTGATTGCTTGGTCGACAGAGCCGGAAAAACCATTAAAAGAATTCTGTGACCTGGATCCCCTCATCGTTTACGAATTCCACTCTATCGAACGCGTCTTCCGCACGATGACGACCGAGAAAAAACACCTCGCGATTGTCCTCGATGAATATGGAGGAACAGAGGGGATTCTGACGCATGAGGACGTCATCGAAGCGATGATCGGGCTGGAAATTGATGATGAAACGGACCTCGAAACGAATCGACTCGTTGATGAGGTGACGGAAACGAAAATCATTTGTGATGGGAAGATTCCACTTCGCCAATTGAATTCGATTTTCGACACGGAAATCCCGGAAGAAGAAGATGTGCTCGCTGGATATATATTGAGTGAGCTCAACGATTTCCCGGACGTCGGGCAGACGATGGAACGGAACGATCTGACCTTTAAAATACTGCAAGTCGAAGGTCGTACAATTCGAAAAGTGGAGATCATTAAATAATTTGACGTGGGGACGGTTCTCGCGTTTGGTTTTTAAGACCAAACAGCAGAACCGTCCCCACATTTTATTTTTCTCAACCTGCTATCTTTTTGTGAAAAATTGGTATAATAAACGAGAAGGGAGGAGCGGAAGGATGCAACGAGAAAGAGTTGTGTTTACGAAGCTTTGAGTACGAAAGGGTTTATTCATATCGAACAAAATCACTCCAACTATCTCTGCCCCATCATGCATATTTCACATCAAACTAAAGGAGTGCAAACACATGAAAGTGCGCTGGGATAGAGAGATCACCGAGTATTATATTATGACGATGGTGATCATGATTTTGTTATTCGGGAGTATATATATGGCAGGATGGTTTACAGGTGTCCACTGGAGTGACTATATGATTCCGTTTTCTTGGGAAATGGTCAACGTGGACGAGTTGAAACAAATCATCTGGATGAAGTGAGTGAGAACAATCGAGGCTTATCCTACAGCCTCGGTTTCTTTTATGGAGGAAAATATGAACAATTGGATCACAGAAATTATGGAACAGTATGGGTATGTCGGAATTTTTGTCATGATGTGTTTAGAAAATCTTTTTCCCCCGATTCCATCTGAAGTCATCCTTCCGTTCGGCGGATTCATGACGACGACTTCTTCGCTCGAGTGGTATGCCGTCATAATCGTCGCGACAACGGGATCCCTGACCGGAGCGTTGGCGCTCTACATGGTGGGCATCTTGGTCGGTCGTGAAAAAATCGAGGGGTTTGTGCTTCGGTGGGGGCATATCCTCCGCATCCAATCCAGTGACCTTGCCCGCGCTGACGCCTGGTTTGAGCGCTATGGTTACTGGACCGTATTTTTGTGCCGGATGGTTCCATTATTACGCAGTTTGATCTCGATTCCTGCGGGGATGTGGAAGATGAACGTCACCCAGTTTGTCCTGCTGACGACAATTGGATCGCTGATTTGGAACACCACCCTTATCCTGATGGGGGTGTGGCTCGGCCGGTCGTGGACGCATGTGTTGGACTTTATGGAGCTGTACTCTACTTTTTTATATGCTTTGGTAGCGATTGGTGCTTTATACGTGTCCGTTCGTTGGATGCAGCGATATCGTAGAAGTTGGAAGTGAGGAAAATGATGGACTTGATCGAATTATGGAAAGTGATGCTGCTCGGTATGTTTGAAGGCTTGACCGAGTTTGCGCCGATTTCTTCGACAGGGCACATGATCATCGTCGATGAAATGTGGCTGCACTCGCGCGAGTTTCTCGGGGAACAAGTGGCCAATACGTTTAAAGTTGTCGTCCAGCTTGGTTCCATCTTAGCCGTTGTCGTGTTGTTCCGAGAACGGTTTGCTTCACTTCTTGGCATCAGTAGAAAAATAGAGGAACGACGAAAGCTGAAACTCAGCCAAGTCGTCGTGGGCTTGCTGCCAGCCGTGGTGCTTGGTCTGTTATTCGAGGATTTCATCGATACGTACTTGTTCACCGTAGAAACAGTCATGATCGGACTCTTGCTCGGTGCTATCCTTATGATCATCGCCGATACAACGGCATCTAAAACTCCTCAAGTGGAGACGGTAGATCAAATGACGTATAAGCAGGCCCTCCTCATAGGATTAGTCCAGTGCTTTTCCTTATGGCCTGGATTCTCACGGTCAGGATCGACCATCTCAGCAGGAGTCATGGTAGGCATGAGCCACCGCTCCGCTGCTGACTTCACCTTTATCATGGCGGTGCCGATCATGCTTGGCGCAAGTACTTTGTCATTAGTGAACAACTGGCAATATTTCACCCTGGATGCTCTTCCGCTTTTCGCCGCCGGTTTCGTAAGTGCCTTTTTCTTTGCCTATATCACAATCCAATTTTTCCTACGGCTGATCAACAAAGTGAAACTGATCCCCTTCGCCATCTACCGCATAATGCTGGTCGGCGTACTTTACCTACTATATTTTTGATGGGCTCCACTCACCATGGGGACGGTTCTTGTGTTTGGTTGTCTACCTGAATTTTGTTAGATCATAAGAAAGCCATGTTCTAATCTGAAAAAGAACGTGGCTTTTTTATTGTCATTAGAGCAAACAGGAGAACCGTCCCCACGTTTGTAATTTGCAGGAATGCTGTGTCATTTGGGCGAATATTATTTTTATATGTACGGTGATGACGAGTCTATCATTCATTTCTAGTTAGTGGACTAGAGAGGGGTCTTTTTAAAAAGGGTGAGGAGGAACCACATTGAAGGAAAAAGGGCGGTCTCCATTTTTTAAAAGTAAATGGTTCTGGTTGAACGCTGGCATTTGTGTGGTCGTATTCGCAGTTGCTTTCTTCCTTGGCTCGTCACGGATGAATGCACTGTTAGACGGAGAGTTGCTGAAATATGATGAACTGGTTGTCATGGCCGAGGATAAGGATAAAGAAATCCTTGAGAAAGAGAGTTCTGTGAAGTCTTTGCAAGGGGAGATCGATGGTATGAACGAAGAGAAAGGCCAGCTGAATGAACAGATTCAATCGAAGCAGAAAGACCTTGAAGAAGTTATGGCACTTATAGATTCAAAAGATCAATTGAGTGAAGAAATCGCGGGTTTAGAGGAACAGAGGAATACGAATCAAGGCGAATTAACTAAGTTAACCGAACAACTAACTGTCAAAGAAAAAGAATTAGCATCAGTCACGGGTAAAATCATAGAGTTGAAGGACAAACCAAAGGTACTTCCAGCAGGATTTTTCACGGTCGGTCAGGATATTCCGGCATCAAGGTATAAAGTAACACCGAATGGAAGTGGCAACTTCTTTGTGAATGACGGCATGAAAGTCAATGTAATAATCGGGCAAGATGACTCTTTCTATTTGAGTGAGTATGTTTTCTACGCGGAAGAGGGGGACTTGATTGAATTGACCACCCCTGCTACGTTTCAACCTGTTCAATAATAGAAGAAAAGCGCCCGATCACCGGGCGCTTTTGCTATTTTCAACTAACTACTATAGAAAAAGGTTATAATCGCCCCAAAAAGATTCAGGGATTTTATGAGTATGAGATTGCATGTAAAGAAGTATAAGTCGATTCAACCCTTTGAATTACATAAATTGGATTAAATGAAACGGAATGGCTCATCAATCGTATAGATAGGTACAACGAAATGTTAAAGGAGCGATTGGGGATTTTTCTAGTGGTTATTTTTTGTGTGATAGCCGTTGTGTTGGCATTTGCCATGATGTTCGACCGAAATAAACGCGTGAATAAGTTAGAAGAACAAATCGAGTATAATGAAAGACGTACGAAGGCTTTCGACGAAGTGACTCGCTACAACAATATGAACTAAATGCAAAGAGCTCCTATTTGATGGAGCTTCTTTCGTGGGGACGGTTCTCATGTTCGGTTAACATTCCCGCTCAAACACAAGAACCTTCCCCACAAAAAACGCACTGGCACCCAGTGCGTTTTTTGTATTTTCTATGCATGGTTCGGGAGATGGAGGATCTTTCTGATCGGCGTTTGTTGTCTAAGGTAAGGCATCACCCATCTGTCTAATCCGTATTTACCGGCATTCGCACCAGCTACAATGAGGAAGATGGTCAAGATCACCATTTGCGGGTTTGTGCTCGTTGTGCCACTTAATAGGAAGGCGAAGTTCATCAATATGCCAGCAAGTGCTGCAAAGTTTGTAAATAATCCGAGTATGAGTGCGATTCCGACGAGAACTTCTCCCCACATGACGAGGAATGTGAATATTTCATGGTTCGGTAAAGCGACTGTTTCTAAGAATGCTGCCCACCAAGGTTGAACTGCGGGGTGTACGCCTTCTGCTTTTCCAATCGCTGCTTGTAAGAAACCGCTCGTTTCAAATCCGCCTGTCACTTTTCCGATTCCAGCCATAAGCCATGTGTACCCTAAGTAAATCCGTATCACTGCTAAAACCATTGCCACTTTGTCGTTGTTTCTGAGCCATTGATTCATTATTCTCAACCCCTTAAAGTTTGTTCACCATTTCACATGATGTGATATGAGTGGTGGTTTTCTTTACACTTTAAGTATATGTCGGGCAAGCATTTTTTGCCATACTTTGTGAAGTTTTTCACAATTTGTGCATATCTTTGTGTCGGTATTGTGAATGGGGACGGTTCTCTTGTTCGGGTTTTAACCCAAACAGAAGAACCGTCCCTATATCAAATTTGAAAAATGCGTGGTTACAATATATGGTTGGTTTAATTGGGGATTACATGGGAGGGAAATATGAATAAGAGAGAAGGAATGATGGTTGCCTTTTTTGTGTTGGCATTTATCGGTTTTTTTGTTTGGTACGATTCTGGCTCGAAACATATGAATGGACAATCTGACAATTGGTCAGGAAAGTACATGGGTCATATAGAAGATGGGAAGAAAGTGAGGGAGTTCACCCTAACTTACGAAGGAGAGGGTGACTTGGAGGGGCTACCAGTCACTTATAAAATGCATGCCCCCAATGAAGTGAATAATCAGGGCACAAAACTTCTTTCAAACAGTGAGGTTAGGGTTGAAGTAACATGTTCAGTCTGCAGACTTCCCTTAAAAAGTGAAGAAATCAAGATACATATAGAATGGGATGGGAAAGAAGAAGAATTCGTGTTGACGGATTGAGTCTATCTTTTAGATGAAGTAGAGGGTCTGTTAAGAGATTCATAAAGCCATACCATGAATTAGAAAGGGAGAATCTAATGGGTGAAACAGTTTGGAATCTACGAAAAGTGAAGCATTTAAAAAAGAAACAATTAGTCCTATACAATCTTTTGATGCTGTTCATCGCTTTTCTAGCATTTTACATAGAGAACGACTGGTCGATATATGTGCTTGCAGGTTTAACTTTAGTGATGTCCTGGTCTATCATTGCTAATATGGTGTACACCTTAAAGACAGGAAAGGTCTTAGGGACAAAAGCGAGTCGTCGTGTCCAGGCATTCGACAGAGATTACTTAGGTGAAAAACGCTGGAAAAAAAGAAAACAAATAGGAACGGTCATCATGATACTTTTCAGCATTGGGTTTACAGCATTCCTATTAAATATAGACCTTAATTCTATGGATATGGATTTCCCGACTGACGCCCTACCTCTCTTTGGGGCTTGGGGAGGTTTTAATGCTGGGGAAATTAATAGGGTAAGAAAACTTCAGTGAAGAATTTTGTGAGGAGGGTTTTCATGTGCAAAGAAGATGAGGCGAAAAAAGCAAGGAACAATGGGAGAATCCTGCTCGTATTATTAACCGCTATAACCTTTATCATCTCCACAATTGAAATGTTCTTTTTTGAGATCTTTTCAGGTAAAGCTGAGTATATTTATTGGTATCTGGGCAGTCTGGTATTCTCCGTTTATTTGGTATTGAATAAGTTCTACATACTATTCAGCTTGTTTGTGATTGGTATGGGGACGGTTCTCTTGTTTGGTTCTTGAATCAAACAAGAGAACCGTCCCCATAAAGGAGGTGAGAAAAAATGAAATTAGCCAAACTTATCTTAGGTATTGTGGTGTTCAGTTTAGCGGGGTACGGATTGATTATTGAGGATCCGGCAGATGTCATGCCTTACACGATGCTGTTTTTAGGTTGTTATATGCTCGTAATGGGTGTAGATGAATTTAAGAAAATGCGTCATTCATACATAGGTTACGCGCTGACCATTATCGGTTTATTCGGTTTATTTGTTTCCGTCCAAGCTTTCCTGGTGACTTGATCATAGGGACGGTTCTCATGTTTGGTTGAAACAACCGAACAGAAGAACCGTCCCCATGTAAAAAGGAGGGGTTATATGTTTACTTTCAGCAGGATTTTGAAGAATGAAAGGGTGGGCCTCCTTCTAGATATTGCGATTTCTATTGTGTTTCTGATCGTTTATAATGTGTTGTATTTGTATGAGGTGGTTAGTTTAGCTTCGGTCATCATTTTGAATCCTTTTGCTATTGCCTTTGTTGTGTATGATCTGTACCGGCTCAAAGAAATAAAAGAAAGCCAATAGTAGAGTACAACAATACTAAGAACTTTTAAATGGTTTGAAGGATTATATGTATAAAGTAGTTATTCCTGTAATCTTGCTGTCTGTTCTCGTTGGCGGATTTTTAATTCAATCCAATAAGAGTACCGAATTATATGGGAACAACAAAGAAAGCATAGTAGAAGTCATCCATTCAATTGAAGGATATGAAGATTACGCGGTGGAAATTTTGCAGGTCGACGACATGAATCAAGATCGAGTCGTGAGCTTCCTTGCAGATGGCGATCCATCTTATATTCAATTTAAGAAAAATGACGATGGTGATTATGAATGGAAGCTGATCATGGTTGAATCAGACGAAAATTTTGCCTCCTTTATGCCAAACTTAAGAAGCGTAAACGAGCGAAGTTTTTTATTTGTGAAAAATGGAGAAAGCAGGGTTTCCCATATGAAAGTGGACGTCAATAATCAGGAACTCGAGCAATCTTTCCAAGTGAATCAACCTGATGTGCAGTGGATGGATTTACCCCACACTGATGAGGATAGCTATTCGTATTCAAACCACCGATACTACTCAGGTGAGGGCGAACTTATTGATCCTTAACAGAACGAGACAGGCAGGCATTATGTGATGTCTGCCTTTTTGCCTGAAAAATCCCATGAATAGAATTCTATGCTGGACTTGATTAAAATTAGTGTAAACCTCAAAGAATGGATGCGGATACTATGCCAAAACAAAGCACAAGAAAAACCGCTCTCGTTACCGGTGCCAACTCCGGCATGGGACTAGCTACTACTGTTGAGTTGTTAAAAAAAGATTACCACGTCGTGATGCTTTGCCGAAACGAACATCGGGGAGAAGAAGCCTTGCAAAAAGCGAAGCAGGAGAGCCGGCGCGATCATGTGGATTTGATGCTGTGTGACCTTGGTTCACTTGAGAGTATTCGTCAATTTGCTGATCGATTCAATCGTCGATTTTTAAAACTGGATGCCTTGATCAATAATGCGGGCGTTGTTACGACAAAGCGAACCACTACGACCGATGGATTCGAAGGGATGCTCGGCATCAATCATCTCGGTCATTTCTTACTGACCAATTTGCTTCTTAATACCATCAAGCGTTCTAAAGATGGTCGGATTGTCACCGTTTCCTCAGGCGCTCACAAAGTTGGGAAGATTCATTTCGAGGATCCTCATTTGAAGAAGAGATTCAATGTTATCAGAGGATATTCCCAATCAAAGCTTGCTAATATTCTCTTTACAGTTCAATTGGATGAACGGCTTGAAGGGACGAATGTTAAGGCAAACAGCGTCCATCCTGGAGCGGTCAGTACGAGTCTCGGGGTCAGCCGGGAAAGCGGCTTCGGCAAAACGATTCATGCCATGCTGCGTCCATTTTTCCTAACGCCGGCAGAAGGTGCGGACACGGCTGTTTATCTTGCAACAGCACCAGACCTTACCATCAGCGGTGAATATTTTTACAAACGTAAAGTCGAACCCCACTCGAAACGAGCGCAAGACCAGGAGCTTGCCGAAAAGCTATGGCACTGGAGCGAGAAGGAAGTGGGAATTTAGCGCAGGGACGGTTCTCGTGTTTGTCTGCCATAACCAAACACGAGAACCGTCCCCATCTACACCCATCTACAAGTCTGACAGTTGCAGGACTTCTCCTGTATGCGCATCAACGGCGTGGGCAGAATCGAGTTTACCGTGCAGGTGATAATGACCGGTTTGTTGCCGATAAACATAAACAGGGGTTAGAGTCAGTGTATCTTTGAGCTTTTCGTACGCTTCCTGCATCGTGATCTTTGCTGCTGGGGCTGGTTTGAATTCCTTTATCATATCCATCATCCATTGGGAGTCGATGGCATTCACCACGTCCTGCCCGTCAGACTGAAGAAGCAACTTCATCTTTCCCGTGAAAAGGGACCAATCCTCTTTTTTCAATAAAGCGACCAAGTGACCATTCTCCCTATACAAAGAATCCCACATCCACAAACCAGAATCATCAGGGTATTCCATCCGCATAAATCTGTTGATTGCGACAGCGGCTTGCTCAATCACCTGATTCGTTATCGGAACCAGGTCAGGGTGAGGTTCACGAGCGAGCGCTTGGTCTTCACTCACTTCCCTTTCTAATTTCAACGGTTTTCTGTGGAACTCCTCAGGTAGAGGATCCTCGAATGTGATGACCTGATTGATGGGTGTATCACTGTAACGATCCCCGATGGCAAAGGGCTGTGTTGATGTTGCATCATTCGATACATAGATCTCTTCTACCGCATAGGATGGGACGATTTTCTTTTGTTCCATCACTGGAAATTCAATCAGTTGAACCTGTCTCTTTGCCCTTTAGTGACCGATGCTTATGGAAATTATAAGATTACGGATATTACGATTCATGAGTGATTTTTCTTTCTGAAGTAGCTCTTTCGGCAATGAACCGAAGGAGCTACTTTTTATTTTTCAAAAGGGACGGTGGTTTCTACGCGGCTTTGATCAATCAGGACATTCTCCACCTTTTGTAGTTTATCTTTTTCAACTTCGAGCACAAAAGTTCTTGGTGTTGCATCTGATGTGCAAGTTCCGCCTGAACTCTTCAAGGAAGTGCTAATCGTTTTGCTCGCTGATGCGAAGTCAATGTTCTGAATCTCGTAAGGACAACTTCCTGACTCTTGAACGCCTATGAATACAACTCCGTTCTGTTCAAAGTCAACGGTTGGTCGTTCTCCTTTAAATCCGTATGATTTCCATATTTGTTCAAACTCTGATTGATCCATTGCTTTATCGACTAAAAATCGAAAATAGGGTGTTTCCTCTCTCTTGAATGCCACTTCATTGAAGTTGGGTGGCCACGTTTTCTCACTTGCAATTACTTCGGCATCTTCCGTTCCAAGGCTACACCCTGCTACCAAAGATAGAACGAACGTGAGAGCAAGAATTATGTTCATTTTGATCATACACTCTCCCTCCTCACTATTATTAGACGTTTACCCCCATGAGAGGTTTCATATAATTTGGGCATTTCATCTGGGCATTTCATTTGGGGACGGTTCTCTTGTTTGGTCACCAAAACCAAACAAGAGAACCGTCCCCACGCAAAAAGCCCAAACCATCAAAGGTTTGGGCTTTGTAATAGAGATTAAGCTGCATCTTCTTGTGGCTCTTCTTTGCCTCGTGTCTTCCATACAATTCCGAACAGGATAGCAAGGATGACAAGAATCATCGCAACCGCTAAGAAGTTCGATTGAACAAGACCGATGACATTTCCGAGTACGATACCGACAATACCGAAGTCTGCATCACCGAACGTAGTACCTTCGAAACCGAGGGAACCAAGTACCGGAAGCAACATCGCAGGCAGGAAGCTGATCATGACACCGTTGGCCATAGATCCGAATACCGCACCGCGTCGTCCGCCGGTTGCGTTACCGAATACACCGGCTGCCGCTCCTGTGAAGAAGTGAGGAACTAGGCCTGGTACGATGACTTTCAACCCGAATAGGGGAAGTAAGAACATGCTGAGCAGTCCAGCGACGAAGCTACATAAGAATCCGATGATGACCGCGTTACTTGCGAATGGGAAGATCGCTGGTGCATCAAGGGCTGGCTTAGCGTTTGGAACGACTTTGTCCGCGAAACCTTTGAAGGCTGGGACGATTTCACCAAGCAACATACGAACACCGGCAAGGATGATGTACACCCCGGCTGCGAAAATCAGACCTTGCATGAAGGCGAAGACTAGGAAGTTCTGTCCCGCGCTTAGTTCCGTTTCAATGAACGATGGACCTGCGAATAAAGCGACAACGAAGAAGAGGAGCACCATCGTCAAGGAAACAGAGACGGAAGTGTCTCGCAAGAACCCAAGTGATTTAGGAACGGCGATTTCTTCAGTTGATTTAGACTTTTTACCAACGGCTTTTCCTACTAGAGAAGAAACAAGGTAGCCGAAAGATCCGAAGTGTCCGATGGCAAAATCATCTGAACCTGTGATTTTGCGTGTGAACGGTTGAAGGATGGCTGGGAACAGCACCATCAAAGAACCTAGGATGATGGATCCGACAATCACCATCGTCGCTCCTGTCAATCCACCTGTTGTCAAAATGACGGCGATCAAGCACGCCATGAACATCGTGTGGTGACCTGTCAAGAAGATATATTTGAATGGAGTGAAGCGGGCGAAGATGATATTCGCGACCATACCGAACAGCATGATCATCGCTGTTTCGGTACCGAAGGACTGCTGGGCAAGGGCGACAATCGCCTCGTTATTCGGGATGACACCCTGCACAGCAAATGCTTCATCGAACATGCTGCTGAATTTTCCAAGTGATTGGACAAGAACCGTTGCCCCGGCATCTAGGATGACAAACCCCATCACGGTTTTCAACGTACCGGATATGACATCCGCGACGTTTTTCCGTTGGGCGATAAGACCTATGAGTGCGAAGAGACCGACTAGGATAGCCGGGGTACCTAAGATGTCCTGCATGATTAAGTCGATCATGTGAATTCCTCCTTATTGTAAAACTTGTTGTCGATTAAAGGCGTTGTTCTAGTGCTTCACGCAATTCGTTTTTATCCATCAAGTTTTGAAGCTGAGCGACATTACGGCTGCCGTCATCAAGAGATCCTACGATATCTTCAGATCCTAGATACAAATCAGCTTGTTCCGTTTTGGCTGTCGTTAAATCAGTGTGAGAAACCTCAGCATCTTTCCCCATATCCTTCAAAATCGCTTTTACGTTCATCTCCACGATCATGCTGCTTCCTAGACCATTTCCACATACGACTAATACTTTTTTCATTTTAAATTCCTCCTTAGTTTTGGTGAACGGTTTGGCTTTGGATCAATTCCATCACTTCTTCGTTCGTTTCCATTTCAATCAGTTTTGTAATATTTTCTTCATTCGACAAAATTTCTGTCAGTTGAGATAACGCTTTCAAATGAGTTTGATTGTCGATCGCTGCCAGTACGAAAACGAGCTGCGCTTTGTGTTTCTCTTTTTCAGAAAACCACACGGGTTCTTTCAACCGCAGCAAGCTCATGGAAAGTCGGTTGACGCCGGCTTCCGGTCTTGCGTGTGGGATCGCGATTCTCGGGGCAATGACGATATAAGGCCCTAATTCGTGAACCGTATCAATCATCGCTTCGACATAAGATTTTTCGATGGATTGTTGTTCGAGTAATGGGGCTGCGGCGATGCGTATCGCTTCTTCCCAGTTCGATACTCGATCTTTTGCTAATAGGTTTTCTTTGACTAGCAACTCCGTAAGCATCGGTTGATCAGGCTCCTTTACTGATGAGGTCTTTTGTTCGAAAAATTGACTGAGTTCTTCTTTTAAACCGGCTCTATTATGAACCGTGGCATGCTGGTCGATGATCGACATCAGCTGCTCTTGTTTCGTCAACTCGCTCGTTGTATTCGTGAACAGCTCATTCATTTGTTCCAGAACGTGTTCTTTGTCCTGGTTCTTCATAATGACCGGAACATGAATGACAGGTGTATCTTTCGGCTTTATATAATTGGTTGAAAAAATGACGTCGACGGGTTCGGTGAACTGGTGGAATTCCCTGATCGATAACGTATCGGTGATCTCGAGCCCGATGATCATGTTCTCGAGCTGCGTCTTGACCATGTTGGATGTTCCAATCCCGTTCTCACAGACGATGACCGCTTTGTATTGCGTTTCGACTTGTTTCTTTTCCCTCGTCAGCCAGCCACCGAAGTGTATGGCGATGTAGGCGATTTCTTCTTCCGGAATCTTCTTACCGACATAATATTCGAGATGATAGATCGTTCGCTCGGTAAGCCGGTAGATTTCACTGTACTTCTCCTGAATTTGGTTGGACCATTCATTGGAAAGGTTCACTCCATATTTCAGTCGATAGTACGTCGGCTTCAAGTGCGCCATCAAGTTGTTCTCGAGTTCCTTTGTTTGGTCAAAAACAACGCAAGCGTAGGTCTGGAAGTCGCGGATCATACGCTGGATGACTTGTCTCAAGCCTTTAAGCTCTTCTTCCATACGCTCAGGAAATTCATCGTGGTGCACTTTCGACCCGAGAAGAGCCATCGTCAGGAAGTACGTTTCTTCTTCCGGAATCTGCACATCAAAATGCTCTTGTAAGCGCTGAGATAAGTGAACCGCACCTTGATACGCGGCTGTTTCGTGAAGAACCGCTTTTTCTTCCTGGTTCACAGATACGAGCTGGTTCTCCTTGATTCGTCTTAACAAAATGACCACTTGGAGTGACAGTACTTCCATCATGGCATCTGTGAACGTCATCCCGATGTCTTCCTCCGTCTGGTAAAGAAGACGTTTCACCGTTTCACGATTCATCTCATCCGCCTGAGACTCTTGTTGCTGGTTCCAAACGATCTTCTGGATTTCATTCCGGATATTCTCTGACTCGGACTGTGCGAGTACTGTCGTGAAAATGTCCGATAAATATCTCCTTTTCGTTTCCTCCGAACCATCTAGCCGGTAACCGACATTCTTCTTGTAATGAAGATAAAGTCCAGCTTCATTCAAGTCCTGTTTAATGGCCTTCACATCTTTCGCGACGGTCCCGCGACTGACTCCTGTGAGTTCCATCCAATGATTCATGGATGTATTCTCTGGTTGAAGAAGAAGTACAGTCGAGATGAGCAACCGCCTCTCTTCTGAAGAAAAGTGGTAGGTCCACCTCTTTTGGGTGGCAGGTTGATTGAGCGTTTCTTTCGTCTCGCTTTCTAAATAGAAACCTTTTCCACGCTTATTCTGAATAGGTTGCAGGGACTTCCCTTCCAGCCAATCATTGATGCGTTCCATGTCATAATAAATGCTTCGCTGTGAAACATTCATTTGCTCCACCAGCTGTTTCATTGATAATGCGGTGGGCGATTGTTGAAGAATGGATAAAAGGTGCATGCTTCGATTATCCAATGTCATAAGGAGGCCTCCTTATATTATTTGCAAAACTATACTTGTTTGGTTGTGATAATTATCTTGGTTCTTACTATATCAGCGTTCATGCAGTTATGTAAGGGCTTTCGTTGTGCAAACTTCTTCAATGCTGTTTTTGCAAAAATATACTCACTGGACTCGGTTGAGGTGGAAATGATTGACTGTAAAAAAAGCCACGGAAACGATTGGTCGTTTCCGTGGCTTTGATTTTTATTCTTAGATGGGATTGCCTCACCACCTTTTCTAAGTGCTCTAGCACTTAAAATGGTCGAGAGAAGGCTCATCACGTCGGTTTTGAGGTCTATTCATTTTGAAAAGTGAGGAGAGGATGTGTATCACAGCACTTTTATGCATTATCTGATGTCAAAAAGTGACGTGATAGCGCTCCTATCAACCTTTCTGCTTCTTCTTAACTGATAAAAACGTCGTGAACGATTTGGTCTTTGCGTTATTAGCTGATTTAAAGTTTGTTCTCATTGCCATTAACGGTCAGCATCACTTCATGCTCTATAAATCGGTAACGTGCAACAACGGAAGGATCCACCTGATTTGATGATTTCACTGAAATCGATTCCAATCACATTGAATCCTCTTTCTTCCATTAAATGATTCAACCTCTCGTTTTGCTTCAGGCTGATGATCGTGCCATCTCCAATGGATAAGACGTTCGGGCCGAGGGTGAAGTACTCTTCATCTGTGACGGTAATGAAATCAAACCGTTCTTGAAGACGTGTGAAATCTCTTGGGGTAAAGGCGGGCGGATAGATAAGTGCTGCCTGATCACTAATTGGATTAAAGGCGCAATCTAAATGGAGAATGTTTTCTTCCAGCTGAATCGGATGGATTTCAAAGGAAGGCAGTCTCTCTCGCAATTCTTCAATTGCCTCAATAGAAGTCCGTCCACTTTCTCCGACCCAAATGGTGTAGTCATCGACAATGACATCACCGCCTTCTATCGTGCCGCTCGTCAACTCGTGATAGGGAATCGATTGTTGCTCGCACCAATTCATCAAAGGATGGGTTTCTGATTTGCGAAGAGGTTCTTTCATTGTCGCTACAAAAAGTTCGCTTCCAATGGTAAACCCGATATCCCTCGTAAAAACCTGCTCATTGAGTTTAGGAGTGACGGGTAGTTCAATGACTTCTATATGATAGTCTCGTAGGGTGTCGGTGAGGCCGGTATGTTGGTGCATAGCTAGCTTTTGGTCGATGTTTTCATTTTTGAATTGCTTTTGGGTTTGATTCATGATGCTTTCGATTCTCATATACGTAGGGGGAGCAACGACAACACGCTTCAGGGCTGTGTATTCAGAAGTGCAGAGAGTAGAATTGCTTCTGATCGCATCCTTCAACTATGAAACCTCCGTTATAGGGATTTTAGTTTTTCTATAATATGGTCATTTTCCCGTCTTTTGTTCGATTCAAACTAAATCGTTCAGAGAATTGTAAAAGTTGAAGATGGCGAGATGCTAGTGTCTGTGTTATCTTTAGCTAGAGATTGTTTGATTTATGTAAAAATTTCAGTTTTACTGTTGAATATTGCCAGATTGCTAGAAAGAGGTGCGCCATTGTTAGAATACAAAGTCCTTGGTGATAATCCTGCTAAAGAAAACGTTGTGTTACTTCATGGTATCGGAGGGAGTGCCAATATCTTTTTCCCTCAAATCAAAGCTTATAAAGAACATTTCAATGTCATCGTGCTTCATTTGCGTGGGCATAAGAAATCCCCGAGCGTGCATGATGTCGACGACTTTTCTTTTCATAGAGCGGCCCAAGATGTTTTGGATGTCCTAGATGAAGTGGGAGTAGAGAAAGCCCATTTTGTCGGCATTTCACTCGGCTCCGTGTTGACTCATCAAATTCTTGCCATCGCTCCCGAGCGCGTCGAGAGTGCCGTGTTAGGGGGAGCGATCACGAAGATGAACCTAACATCCAAATTCTTATTCACGGTGGGAAAGTTATGTAAAAACTTCATGCCTCACATGTGGTTGTATTCGTTGTTTGCTAGAATCCTGATGCCGAGAGAAAACCACCGGGAATCTAGAAATGCGTTCATCAAGGAAGCATCTCAAATGAAGCGGGAAGAGTTCATGGGTTGGTATGATATCGTTCACAACGTAAGAGGCACCTACTCTCCCGTTCCGAAAACGGCCGCTCATGTTCCGAAGCTCTACGTCATGGGTGAAGGAGATCACATGTTCAAGCGCGATGTCACAAAAGACATCCAGAACACACCGAACTCCCGGTTGATCATCGTCTCAGGTGCCGGTCATGTGGTGAACCTTGATCAGACGGAAGCGTTCAACGAATGTTCCTTAGCCTTCATGCAGTCCAGAGGTGGAGTGCAGCAATCCACGTTGGACGAGAAAGCGAAGGTTACGGAACAAGTGAACGAGCAGTAAGAAATATGAGGCAGGTTTGTTGGCATTTAGCCTGCGAATCTGCCTTATTTGTTTTTAGAGGGTCGTTAGAAGCATAATGCTTTTTGTTTCATGCCAACCACCTATAAGGTCTGTTAGAATTCCTCTATCATCCATCTTTTTACTAGAAAAACATGCCACCTTTAATACCTATCCGTCCAAAAGTAATCAATCTATCCGAATCCCTTAATAATCTGTCCAAACTTTCGTCTAAAACCCTGTCTAAGTCTACATTTTCTAAAGGTCAGTCCCGGGTCCTAGTTCTATCTAAATACCATTTTGGTAATTATGGCAATATTTCACTTTTAGAGAAAATTGTAGTACCCTAATAGTGAACCAAATTCATAGGGGGTACATAATTTGAAGAAAGTAAATAGGACAGGAGTCTTGACTTTGTCGACGCTTCTTTCGTTCGGAGTACTAGCACCGACCGTGAGTGCGACGACAAATGAGAATCCAGAGGAAGAGCAAATGAAAATCGAGATTTTGTCAGCTGAAAAAGTGGTGACGAAAGATGATTTATTAAAGAAATTCAGAGACGTTTTTCCAGAACGTTTTGACTTTCTGAGCGATTCTGAGTTCCATATGAGTGGCAGTCATCGATATCCGGATGAGGACATCATTCGTCACGAATTGAACTTCCACAAACAAGTTGGAGGTAAAGACGTTCATGGTAATATCGCGTTCGTCGGGGAAGACTTGGACATCGAACATTTCTATTATAGTCCTGCCAATGAAGCGGAGGCTCTATTTCCTGCAAAAGTGAGCGAAGAGGAAGCGAAGGAATTAGCGCTGACATTCTTGGATGAGAAGCTAAACGAAACTAATTTTAAAGTAGAAGAAGGCCGAAACTATTATTATAGTAACCAAACGCTTACAGAACCGATTCGTTACTCTTTTTCCTTCGTGCGCTTGAAGAATGATGTTCCGGTATCTGATCAGCGCATTCATGTAGAAGTGCTCGGAAACGGGGACATCGTGCAATTCTCTCGCCACTCAGATGGTGAGGAATCTTCGAGTTACGATGAAGTCACGAACGTATTGTCAGAACAAAAAGTGCTGGATAAGCTGAAAGAGAATTTATCCGTCAATCTAAGGTATCAGATTTGGTCAGATCCGCAAAATGGCGATCGCCAAGTGCAACTTGTTTACCAACCGTTGAATGATGTTCAAGGGATAGACGCTGTTACAGGTAAATGGCTCACTCAGGATGGATTTACGAAGGAGCTGCCTGAGAACAAAGAGGTAACGCCGATCACAGAAGAAGCGTTGGAACCGAGGCAAGTTGACTTTACTGTCGAAGATGCCGAAGCAACGGCCAAAGAGTTGCTTGCGATTGATTCTGAAAATATGACGTTGAGGATTCAAGGCATAGAGGAGCGCAAGAATCATCTTGGAAAAGAGATTATCAGCGTTCACTATATGTATGAATACAGAAATGGTGGCCATGGGGCAGGTTTAGAGTTTGACCGTGATACAGGGGCGATTCTTCAATATCGCGATATTCAGCGTGATGTTCTACGAGAACAAGGCGAGGACGCGGATGAAGAAGAAATCTCGAAAGAAGCCGCTCGTGATCAAGCAGTCGAGTATTTGAAGGAATATGCCCCTTCTTATCTTGATGATTATGCGATGCCGGTAAATGGGGTGCAATATGACGAAGAGCGAGATACCTACCGTTTTGCTTTCCCTAGAGTCGTGGATGGTGTCCTTGTAAATGGTGACCATATTTCGGTTCAATTATCTGGTGCTGGTGAATTGTTAGAGCTGAACGTGAGAAACCATAGTATCGAAGAGTGGCCTTCCAAAGAGGAGGTTCTCTCTGAAGAGGAAGCGCTTGAAACAATCAAAAGTGAATTGAGTATAGACCTTCAGTATATGCAGGATAGACAGTCTGACGAAAATCATTATAATCTTGTCTACACACCTGCGATTAATGACAATCCTTCCAGCTTTTTGAATGCGAATACAGGGGAGTGGGATAGTCAGTTTGATGATGAAACAGATGATGGGAAGATATCTCACCCATGGGCAGAGAAAGAGTTGAATTATCTGCTCCGCGCGAATATCTTAGATGTGGAAGATGCCGAGGCCTTTGATGCCGATCAATCGATTACAAAAGGCGAAGCCATTGAAGTCATCATGAAATCACTCACACGTTTCTATCAGCAACATTATCCAGAGGGACAAGAGAATCTTAGTCAATCCTTTGAGAATATTGATCCCGATCATCCTTTATATCAAGTGATCGAGCGTTCTGTTACGATGGGAATTCTTGATGAGGAAAAAGATACGTTTGACACAGACGAGCCTATGACTAGAGAGCAGCTGGCAGTTTGGTACGTGCGTGCTTTAGGTCTGGAAAAAGCGGCTGAGTTCAGTGGTATCTATCAGCTGGATTTCAAAGACTTGGATAAAGTAGAAGAAGAGAATACAGGTTATGTTGCGCTCGCTGATTCTTTAGGATTACTGACGGATAATCACGGCCGTTTCTATCCGGATCAGGAAGTGACGTATGCGCAGCTTGCGGTATCGAATATCCGCTTAGCCCATGAAGCCTATGAGGAAGATATGAGAATGAGATACTAAGAAACATATTTTAATAAAAAGACGCTTGTGCACTAGACTCAAGCGTCTTTTCAGGTTGCCTGCAGAAGTCTGTGCAGAGGTTGTGTTTGATTTTATAGGGATACCGTGGGATGGAAAACGACTCGCTTTCCTGCGGGGGAGCCGGCAAGCCTCCTCGGTCGTTGACACTCCCTGTGGGGTCTCGCCTAGGTCCTTCTCCCGCGGGAGTCTCCCCGTTTTCCACCCCACTATGCTACAAATAGCGGGAACAGAAACTCACCAAGTATTGGGCTGCCATCAGTAGAGCTCCACGGTGTAGTTGAATCTCTAGAGGTTCAGGCTTCCTTTGTTGAGGTGGCGTGGAAACGGCGACACTCCTGCAGGATTCTGAGGCTTGGGTGAGATCCCGCAGGACGCGAGAGCGATCCGAGGAAGCTCACCGCCTCCTGCGGAAAGGGAGTCGTTTCCACGCCACCGGTCTCTTCTCAACTTGGAAGAACCGAAAGTAGCTTTCCCAGGCACACTGAAAAAGACGCTTGAGCACTAGGCTCAAGCGTCTTTTTGTCATGAAAAATCGATCTTACTTCTCGATATACGCGTATTTATACGTGTACGGTGCACCCATTGGGTTTGCCGTAACATTCTTCACATAAGGCTTACGAAGCTGTGCGATTCCGTCTTGGTAAAGTGGTGCAAGAACGGCGTCTTCCTTGATCAGCGTTTGCTCTGCTTCAAGTAACGTTTCGAAACGCTCGACAGGTTTCAAAGCAAGCTCATCAGCTGATTTCTCGATCAAGCTGTCGTACTGCTCGCTTGAATATCCCGTCTTATTGTTTCCACCGTCTGTAACCCACAAGTTCAAGAAGCTATACGCATCCAAGTAGTCTGGTCCCCATCCGTAGTTCTGCAAGTCGTAATCCATATCGCGATCGCGTTGCAGACGGACTTTGAACGGTACGCTTTCCAGTTGAACCGTCAGTCCTTCTAGTTCCTCAAGTTGCGCTTTCAGGTAAGCGTCCATGTTTTTAGAAACTTCTGTATCGCCACCAAGCAGTCGCAGTTCAGCCGTTTCCATGCCGAGTTCTTCTTTCGCTTCGGTCCACAACTCTTGTGCTTTTTCTTTATCTGTTGTGATCAATTCACTGTTCAGTTCACGGAAATCTTCGTCGGACTCTGGGTGAGATACGAAATCACCAGGTACGATTCCGCTGACCGCTTTCGAACCGTCATTCAAGATGACATCAACCATACTCTGACGGTCAATCACTCGTTGAATCGCTTTGCGTGCTTTTTCATTCGCTAGAATTTCGTTCTCTTCGTTCATCTTCAGGAAGAATGTCGTAGGTGCAGACATCAGTTTGAAGTCATCAGATGTTCTGTACTGGTCTACGAATTCAGCCGTAAGGTTCGTTTGATCGATCGTGTCTGTTTCGTAAAGGTTCACGCCTGCTGCCGTATCCTTCACGACTTTCACGTTGATCGTTTCAAGTTTCACTTGGTCCGCGTCCCAATAATCTTCGTTCTTTACAACCGTCCATCCTTCTCCTTGATTCCATTCGGTCATTTTAAAAGGACCGTTGGATAGAAGGCTGTCCGCGCTCAACGCATAATCGTCGCCTTGCTCGGTAACGAACGCTTCATTCATTGGAAGGAACGTTGGGAATGCGGTCATCGATTGGAAGTACGGAACCGGCTTCTCGAGTGTAACCTCAAGCGTCGTATCGTCGACCGCTTTCACTCCAAGTGTGCTCAGTTCTTTTTCTCCTTTTGATACGGCGGTTGCGTTCTTGATGACGCCGTTCATCATATATGGACCGTATTCAGAACCGGTTTCTGGGTTAACGGCACGCTGCCATGCGAAAACGAAGTCGTTCGCCGTCACCGATGTACCGTTCGACCAAGTTGCATCTTCACGTAAATCGAATGTCCATGTAAGACCGTCTTCACTGACTTCGTGAGACTTCGCAATGCCGGGCTCGGGCTTGGCATCTGGACCTAAACGGTATAGCCCGTCTTTAGTCGATCCCATCCATTGAGAGGCAATTTCATCAATACTAAGAGAGGAGTCCATTGTCGGAATCTCTGCTCCTGCAACTAAGGTCAATTCTTGTTTTGCTTGACTACTGCTATCACCTGAGTCATCGGATGATGATGTGTTCGTGTCTTCTCCAGAACATGCTGCTAGAAAAGCAGTCAAGAGAAGGACCATGGTAAGTACGATTTTCTTAGTGTGTTGCATGCTTTCATCTCCTATATGTTAAGTTTATACAAATTAAGTATGAGCGCCATTATACAGAGTTCGACAATAATTGACAAAAGTGGCATTTGTCAGAATAAAACGTCTAATTGGATATTATTTCATAATATGGTGAGAGAATATCTAATACTTTAATATTATATAACTTCAAAAAAATGTTTTGTAAACGTTGTATACTTTTAGGTCATTTAAAGAGCTAGCGTAATAAAATAAGCGAAAAGATCTAATGATTTATCAATGTGAATGATAAATTCCAGTTTACGACAGTTTTATTCCGGTTACTATACCAACATAATTTAATTTCAGACACCAAGGAGGAGTATCATGAAGCGGAACAGAACAATCGATTATTCAATTTTTCTGCCATCATTATTAATCGTCATCGCCATCAGCATTCCTTTTGCTCTTTATGAAAAGGAGTCTTTGAAACTACTTCAATCTATCTTTGATTACATAGTAGATGTCTTCAGCTGGGGGTACTTATGGTATGGCATTCTATTAGTCGTAGCTGGATTGTATTTATCTTTTTCGAAATATGGAAAAGTCGTACTCGGAGATCCTAGTGAGAAGCCGCGCTTCAGTTTATTTGAGTATGCCTCGATTTTGATTGCCATGGGAATCGGGTCCACTATTATGCGCACAGGCATGTTGCAGTGGACCTCTGTTGCGAACGATCCGCCTGCTGGAGTCGAACCAGGCTCAGCGGAAGCCATCTTATGGGGGAATGCCTATAGTATGTTCTTATGGGGCTTTCAAGTGTTTGCGATTTTCGTCCTGATTGCTCCGGCGATGGGCTATATTCTGCATGTTAGGAAACGTCCTTTGCTGCGCATTTCAGAAGCTTGCCGCGTCTTGTTCGGCGACCGCTTCACAGATGGAATCGGAGGCAAGGTTCTCGACCTGTTGTTTTTAGTGAGCATTTTGACAGGGGCGGCTGTAACCCTTGGACTTGGTGCGCCGATTGTCACATATAATCTATCTGCTTTGATTGGTGTGGAAGTCGACTTCACGATGACGATCATCGTGACCCTCATCTGGGTATTCATGTTTTCGGTAAGTGCTTATTTAGGTGTGGAAAAAGGAATAAAACGGCTGAGTACCTTTAATATGTATCTGGCTGCTTTATTCGGTCTGTTCATCGTCATCGTAGGACCAGGCGTATTCATATTGAATTACTTCTCCGATAGCGTGTCATTCTTACTATCGAACTATATCAATCTATCATTGAACACGGATTCTGTTCATCAAGGAGAGGCGTCACATGTGCAGAGTAATACCGTCTTCTGGTTCGCTTACAGTGCCACATGGGCGATGCTTCACAGTGTGTTTGCTGCGAAAATATCACGTGGGAGAACGATTAAAGAAATGATTCTCACCTATTTCCTGGCTCCGACGTTCATGTCTTGGATTGCAACGGGCATTCTAGGTGGATTAGGGGTTCATCGTTATTTGGTGGGTGACCAAAGCATTTTGCAACTCGTTCAAGAACAAGAGCGTATGTCAGCCATTCCAGAAATCTTACAGACCTTACCTTGGGGTGGATTGGCCATTGTCATCTTCATCATCGTTTCTTTGATATTCTTGACGACGACCTTGGACTCGACGACTTACACGGTCGCCGCTTACACGAGCACACGAGATATGAGTAAATATGAACCACCTAAGATGTTAAGAATCGTCATTGCCGGTGTCATCACGACACTCGCTTTACTATTGATGCGGATTGGCGGCCTTCCTCCACTTGAGGTGATTTCGGGCTTGATGGGACTGCCAGTCATCTTAATCCAGTTCATTTTGATTTATGCAGCGAAACGGATGATGGATGAAGACAGGGCATGGGATTCGAATGTGAGATAGAAGGATCGCAGAAAAATAGGGCAGGCTCTTGATGGGTAGACGCTAGAGAGTCTGTCCGTTTTTTTGCTCTTATTTCCTACATGTTCAGAAAACGAGTTTTCTATTCGTCGTATTAATAGACGTCTTTCACACGATACTTCATCTATTCTTTATTTTATGTCATAGGATTTGCCGTCCTGTTTCTTTCTGGGCTATTGAACTTGTCTCCTTTTTATCGTTTCTACCTCACTTCATCATTGGACTAATAATGATTATTATGAAAATCACAAATAGCAACTTTATTATCAAGAATATTACATTTCCTGTAGAAAGTTCTTCAACCATGAGGGTCGATTCCGATATGAAAAAAAATACACGGTAAATTAAAGGGGAAATGGTAATGCGTACATTATGCAAAGTTCAATTATTTTTAGTGGTTTTATTTACAGCTTTTTTCATCGGTGGACAAGCTTCCTCGGCGGAGATCGATGGCGAGAAAGTATGGGAAGAAGAGAATGTGGTTCCGGAAAAAATGTGGACCGTTACGTTTAACACACCCGTCTCTATGGAGTCCGCGAACCAATACATTTATGTGGAAGAATCATCAGGTGAAGAGTTACCGATCGAGTTATTCTCATTAAAAGATGGTAAGCAGGTCATTGTGTTTGTGGAGGAATGGGGTTTGTATAAGGTAGATGAAAAATACACGTTAGTCGTGGATCAACAATTGACTTTCGAAAATAAACAACAGCTTCAGACTACGATCCAAAAGCCGTTTACTATAGAAGATGCTGTCGAGCGTTATCAATTGGTAGAGAGTGAAAGGTTTATAGACGAACAAGGAACAGATCACGAAATTACATTATTACATAGAAATCGGGAGCTGCCTGAAGTCATCGAGGAGGAAGGAGACCCGTTGAGTTTGTATCAGCTCAAAGTCCGTTCTGGCGACCAGCATGCCTATTATGTAGATGACCTGTTTGGAGAGAAGAACTGGAGCTTATCTCCACAATCAAACGTTTCTGACTTCGTGAATGTAGTCTCTCCTGATCGAGGGTTGCTTGAGATTCATGAGGGGAAATATAATACTGACAGTCACTTCTTTTATTTGAAAAAAGGAAAAATAACACCGACAGTCTTCGAGACTTCCGAGGGGAACATAAGAGATAGCCTTCAATTTATAGGAGGAGAATCACTAGTTCCACAAAGTAATGGAACCTATGAAAGTACAACGTATGATGTTGAACAAGATGCTTTTGTCACAAAGTTATGGAGGTTGAATGAAAACACCGATACCTTTGAGTTCATCGATCAAAAACTTACTCCCTCTCAGGTAAAGAACCTTGTTCAATCACGACTGGATCAAATAGAGGAGATTGTGTATGAAGACATCAATCCGCTCCTTCATGAGAAGAGAGATTTCAATCGTATCGAATCAAGCTTAACCTCCTATATGACGACTGATTATATTGAAAAACTAGAGAGTGCTTATCCGAATCTATGTTATGAATGTGACGTCTCTTTGTATAATCATAATGAGTGGGATACCTTAAGCGAACTGATTGTACATGACTATGATGAAGTCACAATTGAAACAGCTACGTTTGGGGGAGGACCAACATCTGGCGGATTCAACACCTATACGTTGAAACAGATCGATGGGATGTGGAAGTTGTCCTCTCAATCATTTGTACCTTATGGACAGGAAAAAGGTGGTTTGAACTTAAATAAGAAAGAAGCTGTTGAGATTATACAGCGTTCGTACTCTCTGATGGCTTATGATTCTGTACACGTGACGAACATAGTGGAGGAGAACTTTAATGAACCAGGGATGCAAACATCGAATCGTCTACTTTACACCATTGAGTTGGTGCATGAAGCTGTGGTCCAAAGGTATGAAGTAGATAATTATACGGGTGCGCATCGGTTCATCGGGAATTTTTAGGCTTGTTCTTGTTTATGGGGAAATCTATCCAAAGAAGGTGATCGGATGAACATCGTAATGGCACCAGACTCTTTTAAAGGCTCACTCTCTGCTTTGGAAGTTGCAAAAGCGATGGCAGAAGGAGCACGAGCAGCAAATCCTGACGTGAATGTAACGCTTATGCCTATGGCTGATGGCGGGGAGGGGACAATTGATGCACTTGAAAAATCGGTCTCTCGTCATTTTCCTGTGACCGTGAAAAGTCCGACAGGCGATGCGGTTGACACAAACTTCGTCACGCTAACCTATAAGGGGCGGGAAGTGGCGGTCATCGAGTGTGCGAGAAGTACAGGATTGGCGCTTGTTCCTGAGCATGAGCGAGATCAGGCGGTATTGAACTCATTCGGGCTCGGGGAACAGATGAAGTACGCCGTAAAGGCCGGCGTGCGGAAGCTGGTCGTTTCTCTTGGCGGGAGTGCCACGACGGATGGTGGAACCGGTATGCTGCAGGCGCTCGGTTTCAGGCTTTTCAATGAGAAAAATGAGGAACTGCCTAACGACCGGAATGCCTTAGGAGAGGTTGCGCGTATTGATGATCGGAACGTACTTCCTGAACTTGTGGAATGTGATGTGACGAATCCGTTCTATGGTGAAAATGGGGCGGCTTATGTGTATGGGCCACAAAAGGGGGCGACAGGTGAGCAGGTACTCCGGCTTGATGAGGGACTCAGGCAGTTTGCTTCTGTGGTGTTCGATCAAATGGGAGTGGACTTGCAGCAGGTCGAGGGTGCTGGAGCGGCTGGCGGACTTGGTGGTGCGCTTGCTGGTGTGCTCGGTGCTCGGATGGAGTCAGGATTTTTGATTGTGGCGGATTTAGTCGGCCTGGAAGACGCGATACGCACGGCTGACCTTGTCTTGACGGGTGAAGGGAGCTTGGATGCTCAGTCGGCTCACGGAAAGGTTCCGATGTCGGTGGCTAAGCTGGCCGAGTCATATGGAATAATGGCTGTTGGACTTGCTGGCGCGGTGGATATCGCTGGGCGGTACGACCCGCTACGGGCTGTGTTTTCTGTTCAAACGGGTCCTTGTGCGCTTGAGGAAGCGTTAGAGGAAACAAATGCCTATGGGAATATCAGACATGTTTCGGAGCAAGTGGTTCGGATGTTTGTATAAAATGAGGGGCGGATACTCTAGATTGGTCTAGAGTACCTGTCCCTTTTCAAATATTACATATTCGCACGCAAATCATTTTCAATATCCTCAAGACTCCTGCCTTTCGTTTCCGGTACATACTTCAGAACGAATAAGAAGGCGAAGACACCGATGATCGCAAAGATGACGAATACCCAAGCCGTTCCGATCGCACTTAATAAGATCTGGAAAAACAGTGATACGATCAAGTTCGCTGCGCCGCGGGCTTTATTTGGGAACAGCTCAGGGAGCACGACCCAAACGACAGGTCCCCATGTCGCCGCGAAGAACATGATGAATAGTCCTAGAAAGACGACGGTCAACCAGGCGATGGTGGTCGTCAGTTCAAACGAGAATAAAATCGCGGCAAGAGCGGCTAAGCTTCCGGTCATGCCGGCATTCCCGATCAGCAGCAGTTTCTTTCTGCCTAGTTTATCGATCGTAGCAATGGCCACTAAGGTCATCAGTACATTCAATACCCCGATTCCGACGGTTCCTAGAATCGAAGCCGAATCGTCAAGTCCCGCTTTTGTGAAAATGGTAGGGCGTAATAGATGACGGAATTGATCCCGATAAACTGCTTGAAAACGGCAATTCCGCTCCCGACAATCAGCATCGGGCGTACCCATTTCGCTTTCAGGACATCCCACGTGCTTTCTCTCTCTGCTTCAATCTTCTTCATTTCCTCGACTTCATCATCAATTTCTTGATCATCCCGCGTCAGAGCCAAGACTTTTCTGGCTTCTTTTGCACGGTTCTGCTTTAATAACCATTTCGGACTTTCTGGTATGAAGAGAACACCGACCATAAGGACGAGCGCATGTACAGCGGCGAGTCCGAGCATCCACCGCCAGCCTTCGATGGGAGTGAAGGCATAGTTGATTAAGTAGGCCAGCACAATACCGGTGGTGATCATCAGTTGGTTTAAAGAAGCCAAAGCCCCTCGTTGTTCGGTCGGTGCCCTATCGGATAAATATACGGGTACGATGGCTGTCGAGCCACCTACACCGAGACTAAGAATCACGCGTCCTACAACCAATAGGGCGACGTTCGGTGCGAATGCGAGCACAAGCACGAGCGAGCCGATAATATAGATGGGGGCAATCACGAAAACGACGCGTCTGCGCCCGAATCGGTCTGAAACGTACCCGCTCATCCCAGCGCCTGCGATGGCTCCGACAAGCAGGGAGCTGACGAGGAATCCCTCAAGAAAACTTGAGAGAGGGATGTCATCTTCAATAAATAGCAAGGCCCCAGAAATCACGGCTGTGTCATATCCGTACAACAAGCCACCTAAGGCGCCGAAGAAAAAATCCATCCTTTACTCAAATTCCTGTTCATAACGAGTCCACCTTTTCATCTTTATCTGAGTTTCTACGCTTTGCGCCACGAATTGACAATTGAGAAACCTACACAACTTCTTTTTCCAATTTGTACTACACTTTTTGTTCTTAATAAAGTACAATAATGGAAAGAGATGATTGTTTTCCTTATTGAAACTTTCCTTGTATAAAGATTTAATCAAGCTGTGTATTCGTTTTTTTAATATATTCTCAAAGGGTTCTTACGGGATATATAGAGCTTCGTGTGCCGTTTTTTGTTCTTTTTAACGCATTCATACGTTTGATTTTTCTTAAGGAGGAGATTGGCTTGTTGAGAAGCAGAAAATGGAAAGTCGTGCTCGGTTTGTTGACAGCGGTCGTGTTAGCTGGAGGTTTCTATACGTATCATTGGTACAGCGGTGTGAAGGAAACGTTCAATGTCAGCATGCATCAGAAGGTTGAGGCCATCGACTCTAGCGTCACGAAAGAGAAAATAGAGAAAAAAGATCCTTTGAATGTCTTGCTCTTAGGTGTAGATGAACGGGAGGGGGACCGGGGGAGATCGGATTCGATGATGATTCTTTCATTGAACCCCGGAACGCAGGAAACCAAAATCATCAGTATCCCTAGAGACACACGCACCGTTATGGAGGGGAATGAACCAGAAGCGGGCAGGCTCGATAAAATAAACCATGCGTATGCCTTCGGCGGAACGAACATGTCTGTTTCAACGGTCGAACGCTTCTTGGACATCGATCTCGATCACTATGTTCGCGTGAACATGGAAGGGCTAGCGATGCTTGTGGACACGGTTGGCGGCATCACGGTTGATAATCCACTGGACTGGTACGATGAGGGGGATTATTCGGAGGGGTACCATTATAAAGAAGGGGAGATTACGCTTGATGGACCCCAAGCGCTCGGTTATGTAAGGATGCGATACGAAGATCCGAACGGGGATGCAGGAAGAAATGAACGACAAAGGCAGGTCATTGAAGCGATTTTGGAAAAAGGGAATCAGATCGGTTCTGTGACGAAATTGAATGAATTCATGAGCGTGCTCGGAAATCACGTTAAGACGGATATTGATTTGGGTGGGGCTCGGGATCTGTTTTTCCATTACAGGCAAGCAAGTCAGCAGATCTCCAATTATCAGATGACCGGTAGGGATGCGATGATTGATGGGATTTATTATCTTCAGGTGGATCCTCAAGAAATCGATCGTGTCCATCACATGATCATGAACTAGGAGAAGAGGGGAGTGTTGGACACAACAACGTTCCTTTTTAGTGAGCTTAATTCTTCGGAAGTCGTGAGGAATGATGATAAACTAGAATAAATCCTAGTCATTTGGTTTGAATTAAAACAGAAGGAAGGGGATTCTATGGAACATTTACCTTTATTTGTGTCAACAGAGTGGTTAGCGGAAAGGTTGGACGATTCTGATTTGCGGATCGTGGATGCTACCACTTATTTACAACCTGGGGCTGACGGAGTAAAAGTCTGGTCGGGGGAGGAGACGTATAAAGAAAACCATATCCCGTCTGCAGTCTATGCCGATTTACTTCATGATTTCTCAGATCCGGATTCTGACCTGGGATTCACCAAGCCCTCCAGGGAGCGGTTCCTAGAAAAGATTGAGAATCTTGGCATCGGTGATGATAATACGTACACCGTGATTTATGATCAAGGTTATGCAGTTGTCGGATCTGACGTCATTGCGTCTGATTGGGCATCGCGTTTTGCTTGGCAGCTATTATATGAAGGATACGATCATATCGCCATTCTTGACGGAGGGCTCGCAAAGTGGAAAGAAGAAGGACGTCCGTTATCTTCCGGCATTGAAACTTACCCGAATTCTGAGTTCAGCGGCGAACGCCGTTCGGATTTATTCGTCGGGAAGGAAGAAGTGGAAAAAGCTGTGCACGATGATGATGTGCTATTAGTGAACAGCTTGTCTGAACAGGAGTTCAACAATGGTCATATCCCGAGCAGTTGCAATATCCCCTTCATCAATCATTCAGACCAAGAGTCGAAAGCCTTGCATTCAGACGAGCAGTTGAAAGAGGCGTTCGAGAAAGCAGGCGCACTTGATCCCGGAAAAAAGGTCATCACGTATTGTGGTGGAGGAATTGCCGCAACATGGAACGCGCTGCTTCTTAAGAAGTTAGGGCACAAGAATGTGGTCGTGTACGACGGTTCGATGGCCGAGTGGACATCTGATCCGAATGCTGAAATAGAGAAAAAATAAAAAAATGAAAGGGCAGGTTCATCGGTGAGACTTATGAACCTGTCCTTTTTTAAAAAAGAGGAGACAAAAGACGTGGCTCTTTCTTTTTACAGGTTAAAAAGGTGCGTTTTTCTTGCATAATCATCGCCGTATAATGACCTTAAAGCAGAGATTCTGACTAGGACTTTCCCAAGTCTATATTCTAGCGATATCTATTGTAATCCACCTGATTTTTGTTAGACTTTGAGTATATTGCTTCACCTAGTAGAAGCAGAAATGGCGCAAAACAAAAGAAACCTAGACCTCCCCTTAGTTAGGATATTCTTTAGGAACAGTCTGTCGATCATTCGGCAGGCTGTTTTTTCGTCTGTTCGATGTGGACTTCTCTAGGGCTTATTCATTTTTTGGAACGATCATGAATACGTTACTAGTGGACGACTTTACTATGTCAGATGGAAAAAGGGGGACTGTTTACGTACGGTTTAATGTCAGCGCTTACATCGTCAGATAGTCGAAGACCCGTTTTTTCACAAAAATATAGAAAGAAGGAAAACCATGAAAAAGGCAAAGGTGTGGTTGTTCGTTGCTCTGGCATTCTGTTTTATTGGCATGATTGGTGCCGCTTTTGTCCAGTCTTCAGGTGGAAACGTCGAAGTGAAATATCTGCGGTGGGAAACGCCGTCTGGACATATGATGAGTGCGCTATTGTTCGTTCCAGACGGTGTCTCTCAAGATAATCCGGCACCTGGGATTGTAACCAGTCACGGCTGGTTCAACAACCGTGAGATGCAAGATCTAAATTTTGTTGAATTATCACGACGCGGATATGTGGTCATGTCGATTGATATGTATGGTCATGGAAATTCGGACGCGGTGAAGCCTGAGGAATGGCCGAACCGTGGGACAGGTATGTATGACGCTGTGGAACTGATGGCGGATCTTCCTTATGTGGACACATCCAAAATCGGAGTGACCGGCCACTCATACGGGGCGAGAGCAGCGGATTGGTCGGTGGATGCGGATAATGAGAAGGACAATCCACTCATTTCTTCCGTCCTTTTGATCGGAAATGACGCGACTTACATGAACCTTGATACAGGTGAATATATCAACAAGTATGGCAATCGTGATGTCGGCATTGTCGCCGCGAAATACGATGAATTCTTCTTCCGTACTCCAAAAGAGGATGGCACATTTACGCAACCGAAAGAGTACATCAACTCGGACAACGCTCAATCGTTCTTGCATTTCGGGGCATCCCCCGAGGACTTTGACGATACTCGTTCAAGCTACGAACTGTACACAGAAAATGTAGACGGTGACGAAGCGACACGTGTTATTTACAACCCGGATCAAACGCATCCGTGGAATCATTTTTCTCAACATGTCGTGAAGCAAACATTGGAGTTCTTCGATGCGACGCTTGGGTCTCCAGAATCGATTGCTCCAACGAATCAAATCTGGCCATTTAAAGTACTCTTCAACTTCTTAGGACTGATCGGGTTCGGGATATTCTTAGTCAGTTTCACAAAAGTCCTGATTCAGACGAAGCCATTCGCCATGCTCCGTGCGACAGAAACACCAGCAGCCGGGGTGTTGTCGAGTGGAAAACAGAAGGCATGGTTCTGGGGAGGATTAGTGGTCAGTGCCATCTTCTCTGGTCTCTCATATTTATGGCTGTTTGGTTTCGGCATGACGCAGCGACCGGACTTCTTCCCTCAAGGCTACACGTTTTACATTGGAGTTTGGGCAGCAGTAAACGGAATTTTTGCGATCGTGTTAATGGTTGTCTTAAGAAAGCTGACTCCGAAAGAAAATCGTCCGTCTCTCGAAGCACTAGGAGTGAAGCTTTCCTTCAAAGCGCTTATGAAGACGATCGTGCTGGCACTCACGGTCTGTGCTTCTGCCTATGCGCTCGTGTTCTTGAGTGATTATTTATTCAAAACGGACTTTCGACTCTGGGTGCTCGGCGTGAAAGCTTTCACACCAGATAAACTGATCATTGCCCTGAAATACTTGCCGTTCTTCCTGCTGTTTTTTGTAGCGAATTCAGTGGCGATCAACAGCTTCAATTATGTACGTAATGGCAAGAGCGAATGGATCAATACCGCTTTGGTCGCTTTGTTTAACGGGCTCGGTGTCATGGTCGTCTTTGCGCTTCAATATGTGACGTTCTTTGCGACAGGAGAAGTGTTCTTCAAGAACGTATCTCCGATAGCGGGCATCTGGCTGACGTCGATCATCTTCATTCTTCCGATTGGGGCGATCATTTCTCGTAAGATTTTCAAAGCTACGCTCAATCCGTACTTGGGCGGTATCATTTTCGCGATCATCGTCACGTTGATTTCTGTCACGAACACGTTGACTCAGCTTTGATGTGGGTTTTAGGTCCTTCATGATAAAAGAGCAGAGTGTAGGAGGGAAATAACTCGCTTTCCTGCGGGGGAACCGCCGAGCCTCCTCGGTCGTTGACACTCCCTGTGGGGTCTCGCCTAGGTCCTTCTCCCGCGGGAGTCTCGTCATTTCCCTCCTACACTCAACCAAATGTAGATAATCGGACCTTCCTATCATGGTGAGATTGGAGGCTGACTGTTGAGGGAGCGGGTGTCCGGAAAAGCGCGTTCTTTGTCTGAATTGTTTGAGCAAATGTCCGAATTAGGGGGAAATGTCCGATAAAGCAGGGGACTTGTCCGAATTAGGTGTGAAGATGTCTGAAATCTTGCATGTCTTGTCCGAATAGCTTTAGAAGTTGTCCGGAAAACCTCGTGTTTCCCCTGCCTAATAAAACATAACCTTATAGATGTTGTAGGGACAGGTGCGTGGGCTCATATTTGCGGAGCCTGCGTGCCTGTCCCCTTTGTCTGTCTCTATGATACACTCGAATTATAAGAATTTTCCTTCTATTAGAGTCGTTGTGTCGGTTGTACATAATGCTAGAAAGGAAAGGGTGTCCCGTTTGGTGAAATTCGTTGGCCTCATCCTGCTTGTCCTCTTTATTATCTGGATCAACTCTGAAATCACCTTTCGAAAAGGATACATCCGCATCCGCTTCGATCGGACATTTAGGAGAGACCTTTATGTACAAGCGGTCCTAGATGAACTCACGAAGCGTGGAAGACAAGTCTATTATGAAAGTGGACGGGATTTTCGGATCGATGGACAACTTTATACCGCAGGAGAGAGCCTTTTCATCCGACACATGACGATCCTTGAACCCATCTAAAGCTCGACGGAGAGGAGAACTACGTATGACCTGGTTGCAAGAATTAGAGAACTGTATCACGGAAGGTCAAGTGCTGACATCATTAGCCAATCGATATAGTTATAGTTTCGATGCTTCATTCGGTGAACACTTGCCAGAGGCTGTTGTAAAGGTGAAACAAAAGCAGGAAGTTGTCCAAGTGTTGAAACTTGCGAACAAACATCTGATACCTGTTTATCCTCGTGGTTCTGGCACGTGTTTGAGTGGGGGACCGCTCCCTGTTCACGGTGGAATCGTGCTGGATCTATCACAGTTTCCGAAGAAAATCGATATGCGTCCGGAGGATTTGACGGTAACGGTGACACCGAGTGTGTTAACCGCGAAAATCAATGACGAAGCGGAAAAACACGGATTGATGTACGCCCCGGACCCGAGTAGCGCTCACGTTGCCACAATCGGTGGGAATTTAGCTGAGAATTCTGGCGGACCGAGAGGCTTGAAGTATGGTGTCACGAAGGATCATGTTCTAGGACTTGAAGTGGTGACACCAGAAGGCGATGTAATCCGCACCGGCGGGCAGACGATCAAGAATGTGACCGGGTACGACCTGACGAAATTGATTGTCGGTTCTGAGGGGACGCTCGGAGTGATTGTAGAAGCGACATTAAAGCTCATGCCGAAGCCTCCAGCTGTCCAAACGATGATGATCGCTTTTTCCAACGTGAGAAAAGCAGGCGAAGCGATATCGAAAACGCTGACGTCAGGGATTTTACCAGCCAAAATGGAGTTCATGGACCAAGCCTGTATTCAAGCGGTCGAGAATTTTCAGCCGATCGGGTTACCCGTGGACGCTGCGGCGATTATTATCGTCGAACTTGATGGTCATCCAGAGGCACTTCAAGTGGAACGGAAAATCGTCGAGGAGATCATGAACGATATGGGCGCAGAAGACATCATCATTCCGAAAACAGATAAGGAAGCGAAGGATCTATGGCATGCGAGAAAGCAAGTGTCCCCGGCTATCGCCAAAATCAAACCGACGAAAGTATCGGAAGACGCGACCGTTCCAAGGAGTAAAATCCCTGATTTTATGGACCGGTTGCAAGCCATAAAAGAAAAGCATAAAGTCGAAATCGTCGTGTTCGGCCATGCAGGAGATGGCAATCTTCACCCGAATATTTTGTGCGATCAAAGGGATGCAGAAGAAATGAAACGGGCTGAACTGGCAGTTGAGGAGATGTTCGAGGCAGCGCTCGAGCTTGGTGGAACGCTCTCGGGAGAACATGGCATTGGTACGATGAAAGCTCCTTTTTTGGAACTCGAATTAGGCGAGGTGGGCGTCGACATGACGAAGCGGATCAAGGACGCGTGGGACCCGAATTAAATCATGAACCCAGGCAAGATTTTTGCAGAAAAGGGTCAACGGTTGGTGTTGCGAGATGAGTAGCCTGCTCAAACAACGACTCGCCTATGATGCTACGTTCGATTGTGTGCAATGTGGGTATTGTCTCCCAGCCTGCCCGACGTATGAAACGATGGAGAGCGAGACGCACTCACCCAGAGGTCGGATCAACTTAGTGAAAATGGTGGCAGAGGGAAAAGCCGAAATCGATGATTTGAGAGAGCCGATTGAGAAGTGTCTCGGCTGCATGGCGTGTACTACCGTTTGTCCGACGAACGTACAATATGGAAAAATCTTAGAAAGCGCTCAAGACGTGATTGAGGATTCAACGGAAAAAAGGAGAAGTGGAAGGTTCGTAGAGGATTTTCTATTCAACGCATTCTTCCCATCAACTAAATGGATGGATGTGCTTGGAAACGCGACATGGCTTTTTCAAAAGTCAGGACTCGATCAACGGATAAACGATTGGGACTGGCTCCCCTTGCATCTGAATGAATTTGCGTCGGCCTTACCGAGCATCCCGTCACCGAAGGAGCGGAAATCTCGTGCAACACGTTACGTTCGGACACGCCCAGCAACCGCTAAAGTCGGCTTCTTCAAAGGGTGCGTCATGGATAGTGTGTTTTTCGAATCCAATCAGAATACGATTGAATTGTTGTTGAGGAGCGGGGCCGAAGTCGTTCTGCCTGAAAGCCAGACGTGCTGCGGGGCGCTCCATGGACATGCCGGAAAAGCGGAAAAAGCAGTGGAGCTTGCGAAAGAGAATATACGTGCGTTCGAGGCTGAAGCGTTTGATTATATCGTCAACAATGCGGGCGGCTGCGGAGCGAAATTGATCGAATATCCTCACCTATTTGAGGAGGGTTCTGCATGGAAGGAAAGAGCCATCGCTTTTTCTGATCACGTCGTCGATATCTCCCAGGTGCTCGTAGAGATGGATCGGCTGACGTTCACGAGACCTCTCGAGGAAACGGTAACCTACCAACCGTCTTGTCATATGCAACATGTACAGAAGGTGATCGAACCGCCTCTTGCTATGCTTGAAAAAGTCCCAGGGTTGCAGCTCGAAGAACTGGAGCGTCCAGACTTCTGCTGCGGATCGGCCGGTATTTACAATATCGTGAATTACGAAGAGTCGATGAAGATCCTAGATGTGAAGATGGGCGATGTATCTCGCACAAACGCAGGGTCCGTGGTCACGTGTAACCCGGGGTGCTTGCTACAGATGAAGCTCGGCATTAAGCGTGAAGGCATGGAAGATAGGATGGACGCTGTTCATCTTGTGGATCTGCTGATGCGAGCGGAGCCGCGGATGAAATGATCTGGTGTTCCTCATGACGATTCTGTTCATCGAAGAACATTAAAAGTGCTGAGAGAGTTTCGATCACTACACTTTTACGAACAATCCTACACTAGAAGTGTGGTGATTCCTTTCTTCTCAACACTTTTGGAGAGTAAGCGTATGTAAAACCGCTTTGAGGCTTTCTCTCTCTACGGTTTTACGAGAAGATGCGGGTCAAAAAGGTCGTGACTTATCGATTTAAAATAAAAAGACACACGGGAACCGTAATCCGTGTGTCTTTTTCAACATCAGGTATTAGCTCCAGGCCCTCGTTTCGGGCGGCTTTGGTTCGTACGGTGGTGATGCTCCTCTTCTTTAGGCAGGCTTTCTTTGGGCGTGTTGTTATTGGTGAGCGCTGCATCGCGTTGAGCTTTACGTTTCTTCATATCGATTCATCCTCCTTTTGATTGTATGTTTTGCTTCAAAGGGAGAGATTATACGAAAAAACAGGAGCGTTGAGGTCAACGCTCCTGTACCTTTTATTTCAAGTTGTTTTTGATGTATTTAATGATTTTGCGTAATTCGTTCGGGTGTGGTCGGCCGAATGGGCTTGTCTGTCTTTGCTGGTAAAGCAGTTTTCCGTTTTCATCAGTCAGGAAGTAGGCTGGTTCGCCGTGTGCGCCGTGATCTTCATAAGGGGCGCTTTCATTATGGTAGTGCACGTCATAAGACTCGAGGAACTCGAAATTCTCATCGATGAGGACTGGGAACGAAAACCCGTGCTCATTCACGACTTTTGTCAACTCATCTTTGTCATCATGGGTAATCGTCGTCAGTTGAATGTTCTGCTTCTCGAAATAACCTTTGCTTTCTTCGAGTTCGTCCAGTTCCCCCATGCAGGCAGGGCACCACGATCCGCGGAAATAAATGATCAAGTGCCACGAGTCATTATTTTCTAGGGCATTCGAGAAATTGAATTCATCGCCAGACACGCGCGGCAGTGTAAATGTTGGGACTTCGTCATTCAGTTTAAATTTCGGCATCATCAAACACTCCTTTATTGGTTTCCATATCCTGTTTACCCGTTATGGAACTCGAATTAACTATTGTCAGCGAGTCGAGCGAGTAAACCGGAAGGAAGGTTCGAATCTGGGTTGAAGATCTGCTGGTTGCCGAAGACGAGAAAGCTCTCTTTCGCGCGGGATACGGCAACATTGAGCAGCGTTTCATCTTCATCAAAGGAAAGTACCTTCGATTGATTGTCTTGGTAAACGGGTGAAAATAATACGACGGGACTTGAGGACCCTTGCATCATGTGAATGGTTCCTACCGTTACTCGATTCAATTCGCGTTCGGACAGCTTATTTTCAAGCAGTTGTTTTTGTTCAGGAAATGGGGTGATGATCGCAATGATATTCTCAACTCTTTTCCTTTCATAGTACTCTTTCAACTTGTCTTTATGATCAAGGATCCATTGAACGACGGTTTCCGCTTCCTTCTCATTTGAGAGTCCGGCTTGGTGGTGTGTCACTTCACCTTCTGTGTGCTGGATGCCGAGGTGAGAAAAAGGATAATCTGCAATCGATTCCCTGATCGGCGTCAGCCAGCTCTTATATATCAACTGATTGCAATACTCGATCACTTCCGGCACACTGCGACGGTGTTCCGTCAGAAAAACGCCGCCGATATCAGGGTGGACTTGGTGTTTACTCAAACGCTGGGCAATGAGTAAAGCGGACCCATTGCTTGAAGCGATTCCGCTATTGAAAAACTTCTCAGGACTATTCTCCGTCCAACCACTATTCAGCACATTGACGACATCGAATGTCTTCGTAATATTCCATTGCGGCTTGACTTGGTGAATGTCTCCGACCGCGATGAGGCTTTTCGTAAAGGCCGCCATGATAGGTGCGAGTTCCGGCAGCATCTGTCCAGCCTCTTCAATCATGAGCCAGTCGATCCGATCGTACACCGGACGTTCAAAGTTTTCTCCTTCTGTGAAAAAGTAAGGCATGTGCAAGGATGGCATCACGATCAATGGCGTCAGCTTACTTAGAAACTTGATATCATGATGAAGGGAATAAGGTTCGTTTTGCCCTTTTTTGGCTTCTATAATCCATCGGCCCTCCCAGTAATGGCTGGCCAATAGAAACGCTTGGTAGCGGTGTTGGATGTCCAAATAGTGGAGCATATCTTCTGTGGAGCCGCTCTCACCCGTCTGTTCTCGCATCCACAACTCCACATCACTCTCATTTTCTTTCTCAACAATCGAGAACGCATTTTGCATGTCATCACACAACGCCTGTAGCTCTTCATGAATCGCTGATGTCGCCTCTTCCACACTTGCAAGTTTTTGTCCTGCATACGTTTCGTAATGGGAAAGGAACGAATCTTCCGCTTTTTTCACATAGTCCGGATCCCTCAACCGTTTTTGATAAGCGGAGGGGTCGTTTTGATAAAAAAGCGGAAGGGAGGAAACATTCATCGAATCGACGGTTGCGTAAAGAGAGTAGCTGTCGACGTCAGGAATCCAGCGTCCGGCAAGTGTCAGACCGGAATCATGATCGGCTTTATATTGGTGGGCCAAGTCTAACGATGTAAAATGATCAATGGCTGACGCAACGAGAAAGTCTGGCTCCGATTGTTCTAAGGCTCGTTCCACCCAAGATGAGGCGACGATACAGTTCAACAGCATCGATTTTCCTGTTCCGGGTGGACCGTTGATGGCGAATGTGCTCCCTTCTTCTTCCTCAAAGAAGTAATACAATGCCTGCCGCTGCGAAGTGGACAAGGGGGAAGTGGCGCTCATGTGCCCCAGGTGTCTTTTATGTTGGGTGATGAACGTTTCCGGACGGTCGAGCAGTTGCTTTTCCGTTTTCTCTAAATTCGTGAAGGCGCGAAACATGAGTGGATGTTCATCTGCTGGGGTGTTTTGCAAGTCGTCCAGAACAGAAATGAATCCTTGTTTTCGATTGGTTCCTTGTGGGTTGATACTGAGTGCCGCGCCCTCCAATAATGTATAAGAATCATGACTGAACCCGTCAAAGGAATAGCCGGTGATCTGCTCGAACAACTGTTGGGAGAAATCCCAGCATTCATCCCAGTTCTCCAAAGTCAGGGTGCGGTCTTCATAAAACATTTCATATTCCTCCACATAACCGATAGACGACTCTCCGGTACGGGAAGGGAATAAATAATAAACCGACATCCAAGGGAGATCGCGAGGGTGGGGAGACAAGTGCCCGTCTTGATTCAAAAGAGCGGGAATCCAGAGCGGGGCAATCATTTCGTCGGTCATGTGTTGATGCTTCTTTTTTAGACGGACAGGATTGATTAACACATCAATCTCTTGTTGGGGCAGGTTATTTAATAATTCTTTGGATACGTTCCCTGATTGTAAGTCTTCACGAGAAATGATGTAGGCTTCGTCTTGGATATCCGTGTATTTTGTAGCGAAGCGTTCGGAGTCGATGAGACTATTCTTCAAGTATTCGATCATTTGCATGGGGGCACCTCATTTATTCGTATATACATACGTATGTACCCTGTTTATGCTCCGGTGAAAAGTTCTTAGGAATAACAAAAAGAGTTTTCATTCTTCGATAGAAACCTAACAATTGCTTACGAAGATAAACGTGATGGTATTGATCTTGATCCGAAATTATGCATATGAATTGTGTTTAAGGATTTAGAAAGAAATGACTAGAGGGATATTGAGTATCTTTTCAGCCATGGAGAACGACCTTAGCATATTCAGTGATAAAAAAGCGTCTGGTTTCGTAAAAGGAAGTCCAGCGGTTTTAAACGATAAGAATTAATAGGAGTAGAAGGGGGAGGCTCTTTTAAAAATTGGCCGTCCTTCTTTTGCCAATAACAACGTAATACATCCAATTCAAACAATTTAGCCGCTTTTCATGGCTAACAAAATGTCCAGAATATGAGTGGGGGTTAACAAATGCTTGGTATATTCAAATGTAATACTCTCGATAGTCGTAATTCTTCCACACTCGAATAATCTTCCCTTTCTTATTTCTCAATCCAACCATTTGTTTTCATTTTTTCGATGGCAAGAAGCGGCATAAGGTTATCAAATACATGGGTGTTCTGATTTGTGAGAGAGTAGGCTCCTTTATATTTAGAACTACTACTTCTGAAACGAATCATTCGCATGTATGCTTGTTTTGCTAGTTCCTTGTCTTCCAATTCAATTGCTTTCATAATGACTAGGCTGTAAACGGCCGGTGATTCATAGCTCACAGTAGGTTCTTTCGTTTCCAGATTGTATCTTCCGTAAATTGCTTGGCGATGATCAAGTTCTTTTTTAATGAAAGGAATAAGTTCGTCTTTGTGACTTTGTGAGTGTAGCGACACGAGTAGCTGATCTATTAAGTTGATTTCTTTAGTAAACTCAAACCTATTCTCACTGACATGATAGGACATGGGATAGAAGCCATTCTTAGTCGGCATAGTATTGAGCAGTTCAAGCATACGGTTGAACGTGGTATGCTCTAATCCTACTTCTTCACGTAACAAAAATAAGGCCTCAATGTCCACATAGGACAATGTTAAAACAGGGGAAAGGTAGTCGCTTTTATTGTCATAATAGTCCGCAAAATAGGAGTTGCTCACTAGATGTTCTATAAGAAATTCACCAATTATCTCTGCAGTGTGCCCATACTTTTCGTCTCCCCAACGATTACAAGCTAGTTGGAGGACCTTGTAAATTCTGAAGTCGTCAACCAGTGCATTCGTCGTGACTTCTGCTTCTCCTATAGGCGAGAGTCTCCAATAAATAAATCCTGAATCCTCTAAAAACCATTGTTGAAGCTGTAAATAGCTTTCTTCGAATAAGTCTTGGTCATCTTTTTCAAGTGCGTACTGCATCCATAACCCTAATGACTCTGAGAGGGCTTCGCGCCCTTGTACTTGGTCAGTATCTTGAGTAGAGTCACCTTTTAGAAATGTAGCGAGTGTGCCATTGTCGTTTGTCATCCACTTAGATATGAACGTTTCTGTCTCTATATTTTCCACTCTCCCACCTGATTGAATGATGAATAAGAGGAGGGTGATCACGAGAATTATGCTAAAGAGTGCAAACAGCATATTTTTTTTCATTCAATCAATCATCCTCCAAATTTCATGTTAAGAAGCGGAGCGTTTTTCGCTTGTGTCTTGTTTGAAGCGTTGCGTTTTATACCAGGTCACCTCTTGATTGAAAAGCACCCGTTTCGTCTCTAAATAAGTGGCGTAAACGACCAGGATGATCCACAACTGAGAGTATGTGAAATACATGAACAAAATAATGAAGAAGTTTTTAATGGTTAATTGTTTTTTTTCAAAGCTGAGGGCGAGTGTAACTTCTGTGACAAATAGTAAAAAACCGAGAACCAGTAATAAATAAGAGACTAGCCCCCCAGATAGGTTCAAATCAAAGAATAAATTGGTCACAAATAGCGTGTGTGAAACTATCACACCACCAAAGAACAAGAGATAAGTGAATAAAAAATACACTAAGTCAATTACGATTTTTTTCCGTTCCAACTTGTGAAAGCTTAGGATGTATTTCAATATGACATATTCATTACCCCTGGCCCAACGTGTGCGTTGCTTCCACCATACACGTATAGTTTCAGGCTCTTGTTCCCATGTAATCGCTGCTGGAAAGAAGCGAATATGATAGCCCAGGTTGTACACACGAAAGCTGAGCTCTGTATCTTCTGAGAGCGCTTTTTCATCCCAACCGCCAAGTTCTTCTAGAATTGAACGTCGAATCGCGAAGTTTGTCCCTGGAATGGTGCTCATTTTAAACCAAAACCAGCGTCCTGCTTGAGCTAGCCATTGAAAGGTGAGGGTTTCAATATTGATCAGACGTGTTAAAAGGTTGGTTTCGGCATTTATTACGCGGAATTTCCCTACAACTGCTCCAGCCTTTGGGTCGTTTTTGAGGCCTAAAGCAAGAGATTTTAAGGCTTCTGGTTCTGGAGTGTTGTCAGCATCATAAACTACAATGACCTCTCCTGAGGATACCTTGAGTCCTTGGTTTAATGCCCCGGATTTTCCTTTACCTGCATGAGGAGGACGGGTATGCACGACGTGAATAAATGAATGCTTGCGCGCGTAATGATCAGCGATTTCTCCGGTTCGGTCGCTTGAGTTATCGTTGATAATAATAACCTCTAGTTTATTCTCTGGATATTGAAGACTGAGCATCGCCTCAATAGTCTTCTCGATTACGACTTCTTCATTGTGCGCAGGAATCAATATACTTACAGTCGGTAGATTCATGGCACCATTTAACCATTTATCAGCTGTCTTACGGTAGTGAATCGAGTGGAGATAACCACCTTGCATAAGGAACATATGGTAAAACAGCATGATCCAGATGAGGAATAGAGACGTGTATAAAAGTATATTAGCCAATTTTTTCATCTCCTTCATCTTTTAATAAACGACGATAAGAAAGAACGGTGTAACTGGAAAAGAATAGAACAGCTAACGATCCAACGCCCACCATTCCCCATGTAACTTTGTCGACTGTTGTTCTCACAAAGTAATTGAAACTCATCTTCGAACTAATAATGGCTGACAGTTGATTTTTATCTACATGTATAGTTCCATTATTTGCCTCTATAGTTATATCAGAAGTCTCAACTTTCGTTCCTTGTTTTTTGAGGTCGATCCATTGAATATCTGGTAAGGTTTCTAGTTGATCAAGTAGCTCGGTGAATCTCTCGATACCAAGGTACGGATGGTAAAAAACAGAAACCATACCATCCCGAACGGTCAAATACTGTTCGGCATCTTTCATAATCTTTGAAACTGCTGATTCATCATCTGGTGCTATATAACCTAACGTCTCAGGGAGTAAAGTCATTCCGCCTAGAAATGAAGGCCGAGTGATATATGGCGACCCCTCCATCACTTCCCAATTGTCGTCACTCAATTGGAGTTGACCGACATACATGGAAAAATAGTTGGAAAGCGTTTGGTATCCGTTTTGTGACATCGTATAATGAGGGGCTTCAAATGCTAAAGGGTGCAAACCGAATCCGTGAAGTTCATGAATGCCTTTCGTGATTTTATTCGAAATGTATGAGGTTTCGAAATCCTTAAGCCCATCAAGGTACTCGCGGTATGCTTGATTGTTATGGAAGTCTTTTCTACTTTTGATTGCGCCACTCTCGTTGGCTGGTTTATAAATAGGTGTGTTATTTTCGACGTCCCAGAATTCAAAACCTTCCCCTGTTTCCGTTGATCGGTACTGGTGTGTGTAGCCGTGAAGAACGATAGAGCCACCGTTTTTTTGCATGTATTTTAGTACTTCTAGCACTTCTGGATAATCAGACATGTGTACTTGTTTACCAGACTTTTCTTTGGTATAAACTGGAATAACAGCAACCATGTAAGGTATTCCTCTATCTTTAAGTTCTCTAGCGACTTGCTTTAACTTCACCGGATCGACTAGCGGATGAACATCTTCTAATCGAATGTAACCTTGTTTCTCATTGGTATGAGGTTGAGCGAATACGTCATGAAATACTTCTGCAAGTAAGATTTTTAATTGAGAGTTAATAATACCAGTCGCTATATAATAGCTTTGACCGTTTTTTATGATCATAGGGTGAGTTTGGTGACCTCCTTTTGCCCACGCTAAAACTCTAGATTCGGATGTTATCTTTACTGATAAGACTTCTTGGATGGATGTCTCTATTACACTTTCGGGTTTGTTTGCTAATATTAGTTCATTGTAGTTCTCTCTATGTGGGGAATGGACAAATGAATAAGTTGATTCGAGCTGCTCAAAATTGTTTCCAAAAGCTACTATTGTCCCTTCAAACGAACTCAAAGCCTTTGATAGGTTATCTAAATTGTCTTTCTGAATCCCTTGATAGAATACGTGTGTTACTCCCTCTAGGTGTTTGGGCTCAAACTCATTGGTCGAAACAAATTCTGTGTCAGAAGTGAAGTGTCCAATCAGTAGATCTAGCTTTCGCTGATGTTCATCAATGGAAGAATTATTGGAAGAATACACGACCAACGCTTTTGCCACCGAATTCTCTGAAGCAAGAGTTGTGTATGGATGATAAAGGAAGGTGAATAAGAGAAACGAAATACACATGAACGAACGAATCATTGGTTACACTCCTTTTAAACGCAATCAATTGTACTTAATAAAGAACGGCGAGATTTAAAAAAAGGATGATTGTTTTTCTGAACGTCTGATTTTCCAACTGATTATATAAGAAGAGAGAATCATACAAGCGCCTAGGATTAATCCAATCAGTAAAGATGACCATTTAGTGGACAATAATAAAAAGTAAGAAATTGGAAAAAATTCTGAATTGTTTTTAACCGGGTTTTTTAAGTGACCATTTAGTAAAGGAGTAGGTGGATTAAGTTTCTGCAAATTCATCCATTGTATCTGCTGGATACTTTCAACTTCATTAATCATTTCCTCGAGCCCTTTTACCCCCAAATAAGGATGATAGATAGCACTCATTACACTATCTCTAGCTAAAGTTAGGTTTCTTGCTCTTGTATTCAATTGATTTATTGATACTGAAAAGTCATAGTCGTCTTCCATGTAGCGTAATGTCTCAGGAATAAGAGTCATGCCTTCAATGAAAGTTGGAGTTGTAATAAACGGCGATTCACTCATTATTCTCCAGTTTTCATCAGTTAATTGAAGTTGTCCGATATAAAGCGAGAAGTGTTTGGCAACCGCTTGATAGCCATTCTGTGAAATCGAATAGTGGGGAGTTTCAAAGGCGATAGGTTCTAGTCCATACCTACGTAATTCATTAACTCCTCTTTCGATTCGAGCATCCATCTGACTAGGTTGATGAGTGTTTCCAAACTCGAAACCGTCTCCTGATATACCATTCCCAGATTGATCGGTATAGCCGTGAAGAATGATGGCAGCTCCTTTAGTCTGCAAATCTTGAAGTACGGTGACTAAATCTGGTGAGTCTGATAAGTGATACATTTCTCCTGTGGAAGGGTTCTTATATACAGGTGTAACTGAAATCATAAATGGGATTTCTTTTTTTGTGAGCACTTCACCGCATTCTTCCAACAGGGATGGATCAAGCATCGGATTAACGTCTTCTAATAAAAGCGTGGCCGGATGTACTTGGTTATGGGGTATTTTAAATATGTCATGAAGCACTTCACCTAATAAAATCGAGTCATTTAAAGAAATGTGTACGTCTGCGTAATAGAATTGAGAGTTGTTTTCGATAAGTACCGGAAATTCATTCGATTCATTTGAAGCCGTGAGCCACGAGCGAATGTATGTACTTTTTCGAATGTCGAATAGTTGTTCCGGTCCTGACAATTCTATTGCGTCTGATTGAGATGGGATAGAGAGCTTTGTCATATTAGCAATGCCGTTAGCTTTTACAAATTGAAACCCAGGAAGCTGATCATGGTTATGACCGATTACCATTTTTGTTTTATTGAATGCTTCAAATTCTTTAATAAAAGAATTTGGCAAGGTTTCTCTGATTTCTCCAAAATAAATCAGGTGTGTAGTGTTGGATAACTCTTTGGCTTTTAATTTATGAACATTTGTAAATGTAATGGATGATGAGAAGTGACTGAGTAACATATCCAGTCTTTTTTGTTGCTCACTCAAGACCTGGCGTTCGGAAGAAAAGACGACCGTTAAATTCAGAGGTTCGGATGTTGACGATTGCAGGGCTGAAATATGAGAAGATGTGAAAAGGCTAATGACAATAACTATTCCTATGAGCAACCTTCGATAGTTGGATTGATTCAAACGCCTCAACTTGAGTACCTCCTTGTATAATAAAACGTTCTCTATAATGAACGATACAGCATAAATAAACCATGTTCAACCCTTTTTACCAAAATTGTACATAATGCATTCATTATAAAGAACAAAATCATGCTTCCTAGACATAAGGAGATAATCACTTTTCCTTGGTATGAACTAGAAGGCAAGGCTGTGCCTATATTGCAGGCGATGGGTAGATACCTTTGTTGTGTGGGACAAATGCAATGTTTAATTGGTCAAAAAAAGCGCCTCTTAAAAGGCGCCTATACCTATTAGCTTACGAAAGCTGCTCCGACGATGATCAACAGAATGAACAATACAACGATCAAAGCGAAACCTCCGCCGTATCCACGACCGTATCCCATGAGATCAACTCCTCTCTTTCAATTTCTCATTACATCATTAATCTATGAACATTTAGGTGAACATGCGTGTGCAGTAGTCTAGCAAACCTTCCATTTACCAGAAAAAGGCGGACGCTAGGGCAACACCGGTAATCGCTCCGATGACGAAGGGAATACCGAAACCGCCGTAGAAAAAAACGAAACCTTCAGGAAATCGAAATGGTCGCAACCAAACGTAGTTCGGGTCGACCCGCGTAATTGTGCCGAAGTGAACGCGGCCATCGCGGTCCGTCAGGCGCACATCTCTTCCTTGAAAACGGCAGCACCGTCCGTAAAGTGAAACTTCACTCAGTGAATGGTTCTTCCACTGAGTGTTAGTTGAACCAATCGGACCTTTAAATGCCGTTTACCCCCACGCTGATCTTTCGATTGTCTCTAAGTATTGAAAAGGGGGTATTACGGCATGTTAAGGCGGGATAAATATCTCCAGGAAACATAGAAAGCACATCCTTTCTTTTCTAAATGATCCTCTCTTCACATACGTATGAGAGAGAGGGTGATCTTGCTTAGACGATGCTAGATTTTCCACGAATGTCTATGAATGAAAGGGAGATTACTATGGGCGTCATCGATACAAGGAAATCATTGAGACGTTTTATAGAAAAGTGTAAGAACAAGACGATGTTTGAATCGACTTCCCGTCTTCAAAAAGAAGTACTGTGTGATCCCATCCTTCATCCTTTCTCAAAGTGGGGAGCCGATGAAGTGCACGATTTATTGATGTCGTATGGACTCTTCCATGCCGACCAATGGAGGAAGGTGGAGAAATCACTAGAGTCTTGGGATAAGGAACAGTTATTTTCAAAAATCGAGAAAGAACTCGGTCGTTTAAGAAAAAAATGGAACGGCCCGGATGTTCCGGTATACCTTTATCCGATCCACGAATCGTTTATCGGGGAACGTGAGAACAAAGGAGGCGTAGCGTTCCAAGAAGCGGTCTACCTTTTTTATGGTCAACCGAAGAACTTGAAAGACGATTGGCGGTCGATACTAGCACATGAATACCACCATGCCTGCCGCTTGACAGAGAAGAAAGTCGATTTGGAAAAAGTCTCGTTGCTAGAGTCAGTCATCATCGAGGGCTTAGCCGAGTATGCCGTCTATGACACGTACGGAGCACGGTACACGGCGCCTTGGGTGAATCAACTGAAAGAGGAAGAGCTGCTTAGGATTTGGAAGGAGAAGTTCGTACCAGAGTTGAATCTGCGGGGTCAACAAAAACATAGAGAATACTTGTATGGAAATCGTATGAGCAAGCTTCCACGGTGGATCGGATACCAGCTCGGCTATAAGATTATCGAGAGTTATCACGCCTCCCACCCTAAAGCGACGCTGCAATCGATGACGAAGATGGATGCGGACGATCTGCTTCTTGGGACAAAGTTCAACCAATTGTGATGAGGGTACTCCCTGCTCGACTATGAAAACCAAATAATGGTATTTTACTACTGTAAGACAAAAGTTATGAATATTTTTATTTATACTCGACAAACTCTAACACACTTCCAAATTTTCCTTATGTATAATCAGTGATAACATATTCAATTCTTGTATCAGTAAAAGGCAAACCTTGTTGAAAAAGAGGGGCGCAAAGCTACCAGGTCTAAGGCTTCGGCTATGACGGCTGGGCTGTCTGAACTACATAGGAATAGGAGGAACTATGGAAAACAGAATGGAGTTCGTGATTAGTAGAGGTTCAGATTGCTCAGTGGATGTTGTAGATCAGGAGTGGATCGCATTAATGAAAGAAGCGAAAGCGTCCGGTTTCACGAAGGAAGAAATCCAACGTTTTCTAAATAGCATCCAACAATAACGGGACAGGCTCTTTCAACATAGAGCCTGTCCTTAACAATTTCATCCATTCTATTCAAGTGATTGACGGTGCTTTTCATGACTAATAAAATGTCCCGAAGATGAGAAATGAATTTAACAAAAAGCGAGGGATGGACATGATCTATCGCCTGTCAATCTATATATTCGGGATGTTCGTCAACTTCTTCGGTGTCGCGCTGATCATCAACGCAACCCTCGGAGCGGGCTTCTGGACCGCCATGTTCGTCGGCCTCTCTGACCGCTTCGGTTTTACCGTAGGCGTCTGGTACGCCATCGCCCAGCTCTTCTTTATTTTTGTAAATGGCTGGCTGATGAAGAAAGGACCTGAACTGAAAGCCTTGCTACCACTCGTACTTGAAAGTTTAATCCTGGACTTTTGGCTCGAAATCGTGTTCAAAAATCTCAACATGACGGCAGCCCCGTTCGCCGGCCAACTCGTCATGCTCATGTCCGGAGTAGCCTTCACAGCACTCGGAGTATCGATTTACATTCTGCCGCAACTGCCACGAGCACCTGTTGACCAACTGTTCTTAGTCGTCGCAGAGAAATTCAACTTGAGCCTGCGCGTCAGCCAAACCGTGATTGCCATCACAACATCATCGATCGCACTCCTCATCGGAGGACCCGTCGGCATCGGAACGCTAGCCGGGGTGCTGTTTTTAGGTACGTTCATCCAGTTCTTCTATGGACACACGTATCCACTCTATTATCAGCTTCACCCGATGTACAAAGAACGTTTGCAGCCAATGGTATAATAAAAAGCCCGGAATGATGGATGTGATCCATCATTCCGGGCTTTTTTTGTTTGGGTGTCCTGATGCGGTGGGGCGGGTGGTGTCCGAATTATGCTGCGGAGTGTCCGGAATATGGGGAAGAATGTCCGAATTATTCGCAAATGTCCGAAATGTGGGAGCAGATGTCCGAAATCCAGCCTCGGCAGTCCGGAATCCTTGATCAAAAGTCCGAATCCCGGCTCGTGTCCGAATTGCGCGGCCGGATGTCCGAAATCCGAGGCGAAATGTCCGAATTCCCGTCAAATGTCTGAAAAGTGGGAGCAGGTGTCCGAATTCCGGCCCCCGCTGTCCTGAATACATAATCAAAAGTCCGAATCCCAAATGTCCAAATCACCCACCGCAACGACCGCCCCCCCTACCAAACCCAATCTCAAATCGGCTCACAATGTGTCGATTCCCGACTATATGGCAACCATAGGGGAATCAAAAGATTAATAGACTATCTAGGAGGTAACACCCATGAGTATTTTAGGCGCATACATTATACCGGATCCTCTTCACCCCGCTATCGTCCACTTGCCGATTGCTTTGTGGCTTGTGAGTTCCTTGTTTTTGTTGCTCGCATTATGGAGGCCTGACTTTTTCATGAAAGCAGCTAGCTGGCTGCTCGTGATCGGGACAATCGGAGGGATTATTTCATACTACACCGGTCCGAACGCAATCGGCGTAGCGGCGCAAATTTTCCCGAGTTCATCCTTGAATGAACATTTAAATACCCATCGTGTACTCGCCCAATGGTCGACCATCACATATATCGTGACAACGATCGGCGTCTTTTCCTATCTTTTCTGGAAAAAGAACAAGTATTTGAAGATAAGTCTTGCTGTACTTGGTGTCATTGGTGGTTTGTTGGTCTTCTTTACCGGTCACTATGCAGGTCGCATGCTATATGAGGATTTATAAAAGAGGGCTATGGGCCTTTCAGATAAATGATAAAAGGACAAGTTCCCTGCTCGGGGACTTGTCCTTTTATAGTTTCAGGCCACTACGGCTCTTGAAACGCCGCAATAATGTATGACTTTCGACACGGGTGATGCCATCCAGCGCATACAATTCTGTATTTATAAACGATTCCAGCTCCTTGAAATCTTTGACGAGCACGTGCATGTGCAGGGTGCTCGGACCTGTCATTTGGTAGCAACTCGCTACGTATGGATTATTCGCTAAGTTCTCGGCCACTTCAACGAGGGATTTCGGTTCACAGTCCACTTCGAAAAAGGCGGAGACTTGCTTGCCGACTTTTTCACTGTTCACGACGGCTGTGAAGCGTTCGATTACACCGCAATCAATGAGCTGATTGACACGGGAGCGTACAGCAACACGTGATAAGCCAAGCGTTTTACCGATGTCGGTATAGGACAACCGTCCATCTTCTATAAGGAGTTCAAGGATTTTTTTATCCATGTCATCAATCTTTTGGGATGAGTCTTCTTTCATATTATCTATCACCTACCTCAGTGAAGAAAGTTTACCATGAGTGATGCGTGCATTTCAATTGAGTCTAATTAAATTTAAGAAAAATAAGAAAATTTAATCTTTTTGACGAAAGGGGGTTTTAATTTTCTGAATATTAAACTATAATCGTTTACAACACATAGACGTTTGTTAATCAAAAATGGTTATTTGATTAACTTTCGGATGCACATAGGGTGGTTTAAGTGAATAATAGTTCATTTTATGTTTGGATCGCTTTCATGTGATTTCATTTGTTAAGGAGGGGTGACATGGTTGGGTTAATCATGAAACGTTTTTTGCAACTGCTTCTATTATTAGTAGGCATTTCGTTTCTTGTGTTCATGAGTATGCACTTGGCGCCAGGCGATCCAGCGACGATCATCGGTGGACCGACAGCTACAGAATCTGATTTACAGGCGATCCGGACCGATCTGGGATTGGATAAGCCAGTGCTTGTTCAGTACTTTGATTACATACGCGGCGTGGTACAAGGGGATCTTGGATTCTCTTTCCAAAACAACCAATCCGTATCAGAGGCGATTACTTCTCGTTTTCCACAAACGCTCAACTTGGCTATTGCCAGTATGATTGTAGCGATCGTCATCGGGGTGCCAGCAGGGATTATTTCCGCTATTAAGCAAAATTCTTGGTTCGATGTGTCGAGTACGACAGTGGCGCTAGCGGGGATTTCGATTCCGAACTTTTGGCTGGGAGCCATGCTGATCCTCATTTTTTCAGTCGAACTACAATGGTTGCCTGTCGGTGGACTGAGTGCTCCGTTTTGGACGATTGAAGGAATGAAGCAATTGATTCTTCCAGCTATTACGCTCGGGACCGCATCCGCTGCGATGATTGCTCGGATGAGCCGATCCGCTATGTTGGAAGTGATCAGAGCCGACTACATTCGGACGGCTCGCGCCAAAGGAGTCAAACGCAACACGGTCGTATGGGTGCATGCGCTCAGGAACGCGATGATTCCTGTGATTACCGTCATCGGATTGAATTTCGGATTTTTACTTGGAGGGACCATCATCACCGAGCAAGTCTTCGCCATCAATGGGGTCGGACGCTTGATGATCGATGCGATAGCCGCTCGAGACTTCCCGGTTGTTCAAGGGACGGTCTTGCTGGTCGCTACGTTGTTTGTTGTGGTGAACCTGTTGGTCGATATCATTTACGCCTTTGTCGATCCACGTATCAGTTATGACTAAAGAGAGGAGGGAGTCCCTTGGCAGATTCAAGTGCTTTAGCACAAAAAAACATCAATACGAACAAGCAGGAAAGTAAGAAGGAGAAAATGGTCGTCCAAACGTTTAAGCGTTTGGTGAAGAACAAGCTTGCTCTTTTCGGATTAGTCATCATTGTCATACAAGTTATTTTAGCGGCTTTTGCTCCGTGGTTTGCTACCTATCCGCCAGCTGAACAGGATTTAGTCAATTCCGAACTTGGGATCGGATCGGAAGGCCACTGGCTCGGCACTGACAACTATGGGCGTGATGTTTGGTCGCGACTCGTGTTCGGTGCCAGGGTTTCATTACTCGTCGGGATCGGGTCCGTTGCGCTTGGACTCGTCGGAGGCATCGCACTTGGACTTTTATCCGGTTATTTCAAAAAGCTTGACGGAGTGATCATGCGATTCGTCGACTTGCTCTTCGCATTCCCTGGAATTCTACTAGCGATGCTGATCATTGCGATGCTAGGAACAAGCTTGATCAACGTTGTGATTGCCATCAGTATTTGGTCGATTCCGACGTGCGCACGAATTGTTCGAGGAAGTGTTCTTTCTGTCAAAAAACAAGAGTACATTCTCGCCATGCGCTCACTCGGAGCCAGCAATACTCGTATTCTCATGAAGCACGTATTGCCGAACTGTACAGCGCCGATTATCGTTTTTGCCACGATGCGAATGGCGACGGCGATTCTATCGACGGCTGCCTTGAGTTTCTTAGGATTAGGTGCACAACCTCCTACAGCAGAGTGGGGAGCGATGATTGCAGCAGGACAAGACTTTATGTTCACCTCTCCACACCTAACGATTGTGCCCGGAATTGCCATTATGCTTGTCGTGTTTGCCTTTAACGTCGTTGGAGATGGATTGAGAGATGCACTCGATCCGAATATGGAGTTGGATCAATAAAAGGGAGGAATCATGTTGAAGAATTTTCGTTTACTAAGTGTCTCATTGTTTGTATTAGTCCTTATCGCTCTAGCCGGGTGTAGTGAAGAGTCGGGAGCCGATTCTGGTGATGACGGTGAAAGCAGTTCAGATGTCGCCCAGGAATTGACGTATGCGACAACTTCCGATGTTGTCGGCTTATCCCCGATTGATACGAATGATTCCGTATCGTCCGCTATGATTGAGCAAGTCTATGAAACATTGTTTGTCCGTGATCCAGAAACGATGGAGATCAAACCGCATTTAGCAGAATCCTATGAAAACCCGGACGACCTTACGTGGGTGATCCACTTGAAAGAAGACGTAACCTTCCACGATGGTACACCGTTCAACGCAGAAGCCGTTAAATATACATTCGATGAATTCAAAAGTGAAGAAAGAGCAGCGCCTCGTGCCTCTCTATTAGAACCAGTCGAATCAATCGAAGTGCAAGATGAGTACACGGTCGTACTGAAAACGAAAGAGCCTTATGGTCCATTGCTTGCTGCACTTTCCCATACGAACGCGTCTATCGTAAGCCCAGAAGCAGATAAAGCTGGGGACTTGAACCAGAATCCAGTCGGAACCGGTCCATTTGTTTTTGACGAGTGGGTGCAAGGGGATAGTGTTTCTCTTTCTGCTAATGAAGACTACTGGCAGGGAGCTCCGGAACTCGAAAGTGTCACGATGAAGGTCGTTCCAGAATACTCGACAGCCGTTTCTATGCTGCAAACGGGTGAAGTTCAATTCATCGATGCGATTCCGACAGAACAGCTGCCTCGTTTAGAATCGATGGAAAACGTAGAAATCCAGCAAAAAGAAGGAACGCCGGTTTACTATCTAGGTTTCAACATGAACAAAGAGCCGTTCAATGATATCAACTTCCGTAAAGCCGTATCGTATGCTGTCGATCGTGAAGCGTACGTGAGCCAGTTGAATGGTCTTGGCGTGAAGAACAACAGCATCATCGGCCCGAAAGTGTTCGGTTACAATGAAGAGGCGAAAGATGCCGGGTATTCTTATGATCCAGAAAAAGCGAAGAGTCTAATAGAAGAGAACGGATTTGAAGGACAAGAGATCACCCTTCTTGCTGCTAACCGTGATATGTACATGAAGATGGCTGAAATTGTACAAGCGCAATTAACGGAAGCTGGACTCGATGTCAGCATTGAAACGATGGAGTGGGGTACATTCCTGGACACGACATCTGAGGGGAACTTTGAAATGACGTTCCTAGGTTGGTCCAACAGTACGGCAGATGGTAGTGAGTTGCTTTACCCGAACCTTCACTCAGACAATATCGGCTCCTCGAACCGTATGGCGTATGAAAATGCTGAGTTCGATCAGCTTGTGAATGAATCCCGCGTAACCGTTGATCAAGATGTTCGAAAAGAGAAATTGCATGAAGCGAATATGATGGCGATTGAAGATGGAGTGTGGGTTCCGATGCACCACGGAATCGTAACAGCTGCTTTCGATCAATCTGTTGAAGGGTTGCAGCTCGATCCGACAGGTCAATGGTCTCTATATAACGTGAGCAGAAAGTAGGTATATGATGGAATCCCTATTGAACGTTCAAAACTTAGTGACATCTTTCCGCACGGCTGATGGGAAACTCCCGGCTGTGCGGGGAGTTTCTTTTTCCGTCCAAGAAGGGGAAACGTTGTGCATCGTCGGCGAATCCGGCTGCGGTAAAAGTATCACCACCTTGTCCGTGATGGGATTGCTTCCAGATAATGGAGAAATCAGTGAAGGCTCGATCACATTCCAAGGTGAGGAATTGACGCACAAAAAAGAAGAAGAGATGAGAAAGCATCGAGGCAATGATATTTCGATGATCTTTCAGGAACCGATGACCGCTCTGAACCCTGTGTTCACGGTCGGCTATCAAATGATGGAGCCCCTCCATTTGCATACGAAGCTGAATAAGAAAGAGAAGAAGAGCCGCGCGGTTGAACTACTTACTCAAGTCGGTTTGTCCGATGCGGAAAAAGTCCTGAAGAAGTACCCACACGAATTGAGTGGCGGCATGCGTCAACGCGTCATGATCGCTATTGCTCTTGCCTGTAACCCGTCTTTGCTGATCGCAGACGAACCGACGACGGCCCTCGATGTGACCATCCAGGCTCAAATCCTCGATTTGATCGATGATTTGAAACGAGATCTCGGCATGGGCGTCGTGATGGTAACGCATGACATGGGCGTTGTTGCGGAGGTCGCCGATCGAGTGATGGTGATGTATGCCGGACACGTCGTCGAAACGGGGACTGTCGAGGAAATTTTCGAAAATCCTAAACATCCCTATACGAAGGGGCTGCTCGCTTCTGTTCCTAACGTTGATGATGAGGAGCATTCACTCGAGGCGATCCCTGGTTCCTTGCCGAACTTGAATGAGAAAATCAGCGGCTGCCGTTTCCATCCAAGGTGTCCGTTTGCCACTGAAAAGTGTAAAGAGGAAGATCCACCACGTTTCCAAATCTCAAATCAACACCAGTCGAAATGCTGGTTACATGAGGAGGCGACAACCAATGAGTCACGCCACGAAGCCTATTCTTGAAGTCGATCAGGTAAAAAAATATTTTCCGATTAAAAGCAGTTTCCTTAAGCGGACGGTTTCCAATGTGCAGGCGGTCGAGAACGTATCGGTCGACGTGATGGAAGGCGAAACGCTGGGAGTCGTCGGGGAATCGGGGTGTGGGAAGTCGACGTTTGGTCGTACGATCCTCGGCTTAGAAAGTCTGACAGACGGTTCGATTAAGTTCCGTGGAGAGGAAATTGGTGGACTTTCGGAACGACAATTGAAAAAATATAAAAAAGAGATGCAAATGATTTTTCAAGATCCCTATGCTTCGTTGAACCCAAGACAACGGATTGGGGACGCACTTGAAGAAGCGTTTATCATTCATACCAATATTGGAAAAAAAGAACGCAGACAGCGCGTGAGAGACCTGCTTGTCGAAGTCGGATTGAATGAAGAACATGCCGATCGATACCCGCACGAATTCAGTGGGGGACAACGGCAGCGGATCGGGATCGCTCGTGCGGTTTCGTTAAACCCGTCGCTTATCGTGTGCGACGAAGCGGTTTCCGCGCTGGACGTATCCGTTCAAGCGCAAATCATTCAATTGTTGAAGAAACTGCAGCAGTCCCACCAACTGACGTATCTGTTCATTTCGCATGATTTAGGTGTCGTCAAACATATATCAGACAGAGTGCTCGTGATGTACTTAGGAGCAACGATGGAACTAGCGCCCTCTGATCAACTGTTTGCCAATCCGCTGCACCCTTATACAAAAGCGCTATTATCCGCGATTCCCCGTCCGGTCGTCGGTGGAAAAAAGGAACGCATCCGATTGAAGGGGGAGCTTCCGAATGCGGCGAACTATCCGAGTGGCTGTCCGTTTCATACGAGATGTCCGCTTGCGACAGAGCAATGTAGACAAGTTCGACCAGAATGGCGCGAAGTCGAAGAGGGGCATTTTGTCGCTTGTCATGAAGTATGAGAAAGGAGTTTACAATGAAGCATTTAGATACGCTCTATAATCCATATCAAACCACAAGGCATACGACGGTCGCGAAGAACGGCATGGTCGCGACCTCACAACCGCTTGCCGCGCAGGCGGGACTTACGATTTTGCAGAAAGGTGGAAACGCCATTGATGCGGCGATTGCGACAGCCGCGACGCTCACGGTGGTGGAGCCGACGTCTAATGGCATTGGCGGAGATGCGTTCGCGCTCGTATGGGTGAAAGATCAGCTATATGGCTTGAATGGAAGCGGCCATTCACCGTCATCCATATCGATTGAGGAATTGAAAAAGCGGGGCTATGATGAGATTCCGAAGTTCGGCTTCACTCCTGTGACCGTACCTGGTGCGCCTGGAGCCTGGGCTGAACTGTCCGAGCGATTCGGGAAACTTCCATTTGAGGAAGTGCTCGAACCGGCGATTCAATATGCGGAAGAAGGGTATCCGGTCTCGCCTGTACTAGGGAAATTTTGGGCAGCGGCCGCCGAGAAATTCAAAACGGAACTCCAAGGAGAAGAGTTCACCCATTGGTTCGATACATTTGCGCCAGACGGTGAGGCGCCGAAAGTCGGTGATGTATGGAAGTCAGAAGGGCACGCTCATACGTTACGAAAAATCGCTGAAACGAAGGCGGAATCGTTTTACAGAGGGGAACTGGCTGACCAGATCGATGCCTTTAGTCAAAAGCACGATGGGTACATAACGAAGGAAGACTTGACCCAGTACAAGCCGGAGTGGGTCGATCCGATTTCGGTCGACTATCGTGACTACAACGTTTGGGAGATTCCGCCTAATGGGCAGGGCATCGTCGCCTTGTCTGCCTTGAATATGCTGAAAGGATACGACATCCAGGATAAAGAATCCGTCGACACCTACCATAAACAAATCGAAGCGATGAAACTCGCTTTTGCTGATGGAGAGAAGTTCGTAGCGGAAGAGTCACACATGAACGTATCGAGCCGTGATTTATTGAATGATGACTATGCTGCTGAACGCCGCGCACTTATCGGTGAGAAGGCGCTCACTCCGGAGGCAGGCAACCCGCCTAAAGGAGGTACGGTTTACTTATCGACCGCTGATTCAGAAGGGAATATGGTCTCCTTCATCCAGTCCAATTACATGGGCTTTGGATCTGGCCTTGTCGTCCCAGGAACAGGCATTGCGTTACAAAACCGTGGCCACAACTTCTCGATGGACCCGGATCACGCCAACGCTCTAGCTGGTAATAAACGATCGTACCATACCATCATTCCAGGCTTTTTAACAAAAGGAAGCGAAGCGGTCGGTCCGTTCGGTGTCATGGGTGGCTTCATGCAGCCTCAAGGACACGTTCAAGTCGCGATGAATACGATCGATTTCCACTTGAATCCACAAGCGGCCTTGGATTCACCGAGGTGGCAATGGATGAAAGAGAAAACGGTGTGGGTAGAACCCGATTTCCCTGCCCATGTTGCGGAAGCACTGAAGAGAAAAGGCCACACCATTGAGGTTCAACTCGAAACAGGAGCGTTCGGTCGTGGGCAAGCCATTTGGCGCAATCCTGAAACGGGCACACTTTATGGTGGCACGGAATCGAGGACGGATGGTACAATTGCCGCTTATTGATAGATAAAGAAAGGAGATGATGGAGTGCAGCAATGGAACCTCTTTATCGCTTTTTTCCGTGTCGGAATGCTTGGCTACGGGGGTGGACCAGCCTCCATTCCTCTCGTTCACAAAGAAGTTGTCGAAAAATACAAGTGGTTGGATGACGATGATTTCGGTGATGTCCTCGCTTTAGGGAACTCGCTTCCCGGTCCGATTGCGACCAAAATGGCGGGCTACATCGGTTACCGTGTCTCTGGAATCATTGGGATGATCAACGCTGTTCTTGCGACGATTCTACCGACAATTGTGATTATGATTGTTCTGATCACATCATTAAATAGTTTGCGGGACCAACCGTGGGTGAACGGCATGACCCATGCTGTCGTACCCGTTGTCGGCGTCATGCTTGCCAAGCTGACGTATGACTTTTTCAAAAAAGCACAAGTGAACATGGGCTGGATGTGGACCATTATTCTCGGGATCGGATCGCTTCTGTTGATTGAATGGTTGGGCGTCCATCCAGGAATCGTCATCTTTGCCTTGTTATTGTACGCCCTCCTCCGCCCGAAGAAGAAGGAACAAGCTGATCTTGAAAAGCAGGAGCAATCATTATGATCCATTGGAAAATATTCATCGCATTCTTCATCCCGGGAATCGTCGGTTATGGTGGAGGACCAGCCTCGATTCCCTTAGTCGAAAATGAAGTCGTCGGGCGTTTCTCATGGATGTCCGTCAGTGAATTCAGTGAAATGCTCGCCATGGCGAACGCATTACCAGGCCCGATTGCGACGAAAATGGCCGGATTCATCGGTTATCAGCAAGCCGGTGTTCTAGGCGCGGTCGTCGGCGTATTTGCGACCGTCGCACCTTCGTTGATTTTGATGATCGTATTGTTGAGTCTGTTGGCGAAATTCAAGAATTCACCACGCGTGAAGACAATGACCAATTTGATTCGTCCTGCCATCGCCGTATTACTCGGCGTTATGGCGTTTCAATTCTTCCAAACATCGTATGAAGGAGCGGGGCTACTGCAAACCTCGTTCTTGATCGTCGCAAGCTTTTTATTACTGGAAAAAGTAAAGCTGCACCCAGCGTTCGTGATTCTTGGTGCACTTGTATATGGCGCCGTGTTTCTTGGTGGTGCGTGACTAGCATAGACAGGTTCTATGGCTCTGATGGGAGCTGTGGAGCCTGTTTTTTTGATGGTGGTGAAATGTCCGAATTAGAGGTAAGGGTGTCCGAATTGCAAGAGCACTAGTCCGAATCCAACTCTAAAATGTCCGATAAACATCACTCAGACACTAGAATTTTTGATGAAAAGGAAGATGATAGACTCTCCCTTTCGTTTCACCACTCGTCTTCAACTGCAAAGAGACCATCAGCCGGTGAGCAGCTTTCGGGCAACTCATCCTCAAAAAGCGTCGGAGCTTAGCATTGCTGATCAGAGAACCATGAATCAGTACATAATCTTTCAATGCCTGAACATGCGCCTCTTTATCAACTTTTTTACACGTAGCACATTCCCAACGATTATATTTTTTGTGAATAGACAGCGAGTGGCAATGGTCGCAGTAGGCACCTGGGAGAATGTCGCTTTCTCGAATATTGTATTGTTCGAAGAAATCCGGCTTCAATGGGGTGTCCAGTTTGACCAATGAGGAAGATAATTTCTTTAGGTCTTTTGAAGACATGCTGTTCGGGTTGTGAGGCAGGGTTTTGATTTTTTCTGGGAGACTGTACGTACGTGTAACGATATTGAGCGTAGGGTCATCGAAGGAAGAGACGCAGCGTGGGTGGCTGTTGGAGACTAAGCAGTGAATGGGGAGGGTGTCAGGCAATTGATTGTTGGATAGCCATTTTTGGAGTTGCCTTTTGTGACGCAGCACTTGCGTAACGGGATTGTTGAAGCCCTCTTTCATTCCTGTTTCCGTCGTTCTGATCAGCTGGTCTTTTGTCTGGTCATAAAAAAGGTGACCTGCTATATTCTTGGCCTCAATTAACAAAATCCACTTTCTTGTTAAGATGATGCAGTCGTTTTGGAAATAATGCGTTCCGTCATGTAATCGGACGTTGTGAAGAATCAGGTGATCGTTCGGGAGGTGGGATAGAGGGTAATCCAGTTCTTTTTCACCTTTCCAACCGGCGAGTTCAATCGTCAATGCTTCCTGGAGGAGTGAGTAGCTCGGGTGACTAGGCTTTAATCGTCTGCTTAACATGAGGAGAAATTCTAACTTGTAGTGTAGGGTTCTTGGTTTAATGATCATTATTTGGCCACCTTTCTGAATTACTTTATTAGGCAATAGCAGCACTTTTTCCTGCATGAGATTGAGAAAAAAATTCTGATTCGGACAATTGGAATGGTATTTCGGACACCGCGTTTCTCATTTCGGACATTTGCTTTCGGATATCGGACAACCTATGCCATATATCGGACGCCTGCGCTTAATTCGGACAAGCTGTCACGCAAATCGGACAATCATCTCTATAATTCAGACATCCGAGCTCATAATTCGGACACCCGCCCCTGATTCGGACAATTAGGAACGTAAACCGGACAAGTCGCCCCGTAATTCAGACAAACCCAGCCTTAATTCAGATACCACACCAAGACCCCACCGCAGCCCCCAACCGTTTCTGCTATAATGGAGCAAACAGTCAACGAAAGGTGAGGAATATGACATCCATCAACCCCCAAATCGATCACTATATGAACAAAAATAAAAATAGAGCGCGACTGCTTGTGAGCTGCCCTGACCAGCCAGGCATCGTATCGACGATCTCCACACTCCTTTTCAATCATCAAGCGAATATCGTCGAGTCCAGTCAATATACAACGGATCCATCTGACGGACGATTCTTCTTGCGTATTGTATTTGAATCCGAGCATCTGCAAGAGAACGAAGAGCAGATTCGTTCCTCCATTAAAGAGGTAGCGGAACGATTTGATATGAAATGGACGCTCTCCTTCCTCTATCAACTCAAAAAAACAGCTATTTTTGCATCAAAAGATATTACTTGTCTGCGAGAGTTGCTTTATCAGTGGGAGAGTGGAGACTTGGTCACGGATATTGCGCTCGTGATCAGTAATCACGAAACGGGGCGTGACATTGTCGAATCGTTCGGCATTCCGTTTTATCATATTCCGGCCAACAAGGATATCCGGAAAGAAGTCGAGGCGAAACAGCTGAAACTCCTTGAAGAGCACCAAGTTGATTTAATAGTGCTCGCGCGTTATATGCAAATTCTGACACCCGATTTCGTGGCAGCCTATCCATCCAAAATCATCAATATCCATCACTCCTTCCTGCCGGCGTTTATCGGGGCGAATCCTCATAAGCGTGCGTATGAGCGCGGCGTGAAATTGATCGGGGCGACGTCTCACTATGTTACGGACGACTTGGATGAAGGGCCGATCATTGAACAGGATTTGATCAGAGTCGATCACCGCAATCATGTGGAGGATTTGAAGAAGAAGGGACGCCTGATAGAGCGCAGTGTTCTCGCTCGAGGTGTGAAATGGGACCTTGAAGATCGTGTGCTTGTTCATGAAAATAAAACCATCGTATTCGACTAACGATAAAAGGGGCAGGTTCCGCGGCACATATAGCGTCATGGAGCCTGTCCCTTTGGTTATGGATCATCGATTATGGGAATGGTTTATGGAGGTGATTCGATGGTGACACGATGGATTTTTGGAAACCAACTATGTAAGGACTTACCCATTTTGAAGGATGCCGATAAAGACGAAGATGTCATCTTGATGGTGGAAGCGGAATCCCGAGCTTTGTGGGAGTCTTATCATAAGCAAAAGCTGACGTTGATTTTTTCGGGTATGCGACATTTTGCAAAAGAGTTAGAGGAAAAAGGGTTCACGGTGGATTACCGTAAAGCGGACTCTTTCCGTGAAGGGTGGAAGGAGCATAAGAAAGCGTTCAATCCGAATCACGTGCATATCACGCAGGTGACCGATGACCGGATGCGCCGGGCGCTTGAAAAATGGGAAGATGAGCTCCCAGAAAAGATAGAGGTTCACTATGAATCTGAAAAGCCGATGTTTTTGTTGTCAAAAGATGAGGTGAAAGAACGGCTGCCGGGAGATGGTCCGTGGCAGGCGGACTCTTTTTATCGTAATTTACGAAAAGACTTGGGTGTCTTGATGGATGGGGACGACCCTATAGGAGGCAAGTGGTCATTCGATCAGGAAAACCGGAAGCCGGCGAAGAGTGGAATGGATTTTCCGAAAAAGAGAACGTTTCGTCCTGATGAGATCACGCAGCAAGTGATGGATGAAGTGAATGAAAACTATGGAGACAATCCAGGTGAGCTGGATTCATTCGAGTGGCCCGTGACGCGAAAAGAGGCGCTCAAGGCACTGAATCAGTTCATTTCGGATCGGTTGCCGACTTTCGGTACGTACCAAGATGCGATGCTGATCGGAAACGCTGATATGTCCCATTCTCTTTTATCTTCGGCCATCAATATGGGTCTTCTTCAACCGATGGAAGTGATTGAAAAAGCAGAGCAGGCTTATCATGACGGCGAGGCCCCTCTCAATGCCGTAGAGGGGTTCATTCGCCAAATCATCGGATGGCGTGAATATATGCGGGGCATTTATGTGAAAAAGATGCCGGACTATAAACAGGTGAACGAACTGAATCACGATACCGATCTGCCGTCCTTCTTTTACACGGGAAAAACGAAGATGAAGTGTATGGAACAATCCATCCAGCCGGTTATTGAAAAAGGGTATAGTCACCACATTCAGCGGTTGATGGTACTCGGCAACTTCGCCAATTTATTCGGAATCTCCCCGCAGCAGACAGCGGATTGGTTTAACGAAATGTACATTGATGCCTATGACTGGGTGGTGCTGCCGAACGTATTAGGAATGGCGTTGTTTGCAGATGGTGGGCTTCTTTCGACAAAACCTTACGTGTCTTCGGCCAACTATATTCATAAAATGAGCGACTATTGTAACGAGTGCCCGTTCCATCCTAAGCATAAAACAGAGGAGGATGCTTGTCCGTTCAATGCGCTGTATTGGGATTTTCTTGATCGTCACGAAGACAGGTTAGGTGATAATCCGCGGATGAAATTGATCTACAGTCAATGGTCAAAAAAGGATCAGGATGATAAACAAGCGATCAAGAAGAAGGCCTCGAGTTTGAAGCAACAACTGACAAAAGGATCGTTTCATGAGTAGAATTCAGGGGGAATGACCTAGAGGGTGAACCTCTCCCCCTGGTACATAAGCACTTCTTCCTTTATAATGTAGTACGGACAACAAGGTACGAGAGGAGTTACATCATGAGTAAAGTCGGAAGGAATGAGCCGTGCCCTTGTGGGAGCGGTAAAAAATATAAGAAGTGCTGTGGAAATAGTAAGGTGATCGAATTTCCTAGTGTAACGATTAAAGAAGAGTTGGACCGCGCTTTCCAACGTTTCCAGGATCACATTGTCAATCACTATGCGGAGCTTTTGCCTACTTCGAAGCCACAATCCCAAGAGGAGCATCTAGGACAGTTTTTCTCCTTGCTTCAAGGGAGTGTGTTCGACAAGCAAGAGGACGGAACGACGATTATGGACGATTTCGTCGAGCAGGAAAAAGAGAAGGTATCACGCCCTCTATCTAAGGAATCCCTTGTCGCCTGGACGGACGCAGCGGCAGGCGTTTTCGCGTTAGACGATCATGAGGATGCCGTAATCGTGAAGAGCGTGTTCGATGATTCGACTTTTTCCATCGTCAAAGAATCGATTCCTTTAGAGGATATTGCAAGCGCGCCGTATTATTTCGGAGTATTGATGAAGTGGGGCGATGTGCACCAGTTCATGCCGATTGCGATTCCTCAGGACGAGGAGCGCTTCAAAGCGTATATGGAGAAGTTGAGTGACGAGCAAAAGACAGAAGAGTATTTCACAGCCCATTTAGCGGAGCAGTTCCGGATGTGGGTTCGCCAGGAAACGGGCGAGCGTGAATGGGATGCCCGTCCTGAAGATAAGGAAGTGCTCGACTTGTTTGAAGAGACAGTGGAGGACGATGTTGTAGGGAAGAAAGCGTATGATCGAGTGAGAAATGCATGGGGCAATTTCTGTGAGACGGAAGTGCCTACGATTCGGAAGGCAGGCGTATTTGCGGCGGCTCTTGAATTTATGGCTTCTGAAAATGTGACGAAGAAGCAAATTGCCGAGAAGTATAGTGTGAGCCCTTCGAGTATGACGCGCCGGATTAAGGAAATCGAAGTTTATATGTAGCAAGAAAAACCCGTCATCGCTGGCGGGTTTCTTTTTTTACTCTCATATCTCTTCAAATACGTATTTGAGAATTCTTCACCAAAAAAGGGACGGGTGGTTTTGAAACAACTCGCTTTCCTGCGGGGGAACCGCCGAGCCTCCTCGGTCGTTGACACTCCCTGGGGGGTCTTCCTTCAGTCCTTATCCCGCGGGAGTCTCGCTGTTTCAAAACCACCTCTTTCGACATAGCGAGGAACGAACCCTCAACGTGGTGGGTGTATCATGACTGGTAAAACTACGCGCTAGGTAGCAAGGTTTTCGCGCATCTGGTTTATTTGACGTGAACCAGTTCGTCTGATGTTTCCGTTTTTCTTATGTAAGCAAGAAGGGCGGGGAAATGGGGAGACTCCTGTCGGATGTACATGATCGGTGAGATCCCGGAAGGCGAAGCCTGAGGAAGCTCAGCACATGCCCACGGAAAGCAAGTCATTTCCCGGCCCTTCAAAAGGCTATACTATGCAACGGAAACCACCAGGATTTCCCGTAACTGTGCTTCGAGATACTAGAATAAAAACAAGCGTAGCCAGTAGCCGGTCAGTTTCGCATATTCACTGAACGCGATCCGGTGCTCATAGCGCGTCATCGAACCGGTCGTAGAGAACGACGAAGGTGCGACAGCATAGCTGAGATCGATGTCAGTAGATTCGTAGATTTTGTTGAACGTCATCCGCGTTCGCCTCGTGTGATAGTTGCTGGTCACGACAATAGCCGAACTCAGCTGCTGCTCGTTCATGATGTCTCGGCTGAGCGTGGCATTGGTATAAGTGCTCGTGGCCTCGTTCTCTTCTACTATGTCGTCAGCCTGGATTCCGAGTTCAATGGCCAGTGATCTGGTCGTGTTCGGTTCCGTCGCATTCGTCAAGATGACACGCTGACCCGGTTCGTATAAATCAGCGCCATATTCGAGTCTTCCATCATCACCGCTCAGAACAATGATCGCCTCTGATGGGTTGATCTTCTCTTCGATGACTAAGAAGGAACGGCCAAGCATTATGAACGTAATGGCTATCCCGAATAACAGGAGAAGAATGGAAATGAAGCTGATCAGCAGAACTCTTTTGATAGTCGGCATAATAAGGGGTCCTTTTCTAGTAAGCTATTTTATCAACATTATAATGTTTATAGGATGAAAAGGGAAAAGAGACTGCCTCGTCCTCTACTAAAAACCCCCCACCTAGCGAGTAGGTGGGGGAGGGATTAGTCAGCTGAAATCAAGTCTTTCGTCAAAGTTGCCACCAATTCTTCCGATTCCTCTTCCGTCAAAGGCAGTAAAGGGAGCCTGACCCCACCTACATTCACACCCTGCTTGTTGAGGGCGGCTTTGACGGGTCCAGGACTTGGCGCAGAGAAAATAGCTTGCATTTTAGGCAACAGTTGACGATGGATACGTGAGGCGTAAACCGTATCGCCGGAGCGGAAAGATTCGATCATTTTCTGCATATCATCCCCGAGTACGTGAGCTGAGACGGACACGATGCCCGTTGCACCGATGGCTAAGGATGGTAACGTCAACCCGTCTTCACCGCTATATACGGTAAAGGTCTCTGGTGTTCTCGTAATCATTTCCGCCATTGCATCAAGATCCCCGCTTGCATCTTTGATTGAGACGATATTATCAATTGAAGAAAGGCGGACGACTGTATCAGGTTCCATGCTCACGACACTTCGTCCTGGAACGTTGTACAGCATAATCGGAAGGGAAGTGGATTCAGCGATGGCCTTGAAATGCTGATACAATCCTTCCTGCGTCGGTTTATTATAGTAAGGGACGACGAGCATAGCAGCGTCTACCCCGGCAGCTTCTGCTTGTTTTGTCAGTTCAATGGAGGCTTGTGTGTTGTTGGATCCTGTGCCGGCAATGACGGGAACACGACCATCGACTTTTTGGACGACATGCTTATATAAGCTCACTTTTTCATCCACGGTTAAAGTCGGTGATTCCCCTGTCGTGCCAGTGATGACGAGAGCGTCTGATCCGTGAGCGATTAAATAATCGATGAGTTGGTTGGTTCTGTCAAAATCAATGGCACCAGTCTGATCGAATGGAGTCACCATAGCTGTTAGTACTTGACCGAAATTCATCATTCCACACCCTTTTATAAATATTGTGTGGAGGGCGCTGATAAAAGCAAAAAGGCAACAACGAGGGCTCGTTGTTGCCGTAGAAACTAAGTTCGTTCCTGCGTAAGATAGCCCTCCATATAGTCTCCTATATGACAGTCCTCGGATTGTTCAGCCGAGAAACCAGCTTCCGGAATATGAGATTCCTTCCACTTCGGCAACGTCCCCTTTCGGCATGAATCAAAGGATCTCATTCTCCTCCTCATACGTACTGATGGTTGTCGCACCTCTATCCTTACTTCAAGGTTTGATTGAAATAAGAAAAGTATTTAGTTAATTAAACTATAGCAAATATCAGACAGTATCACAACCAATTATTTCTGCAGTTCCTCAATCAAATGGTTGATGACATCTTTCGAGGATAAATTGTGGTCCGTCTCTGAAACGTGAATGATATCTTGAAGTATTTCTTTTAGATTGTCCATTGAAATCACCTTTTTTATGTGAATATTCACCAAATGTTGTCAAACGAAACGTCTATTTTTGCAGAATCTATCCATTAGACGATTTGGTTAAGGTTTCGTTTCATCATGGACGAAAAATAAATAGGCGTTACAATTCTTCCTCAAGGAACGATTTGATTTGTTCTTTGGTCATGCCGAGTCGTTTAGCTTCTAGAATTAAATAGACCCAGTCTTCATACGAGTTTTCAGGAATCATAGAATCACCCATCTGTGAACTCCTTTCTAAGAGATCAACTCATCCAAAGGCACACCAAGCGTTTTAGCAAGTTTATTCAAAACAATGAGAGACGGATTCTTTTGAACGCCGCGTTCGATATTGCTGATATAAGACTTTGATACGTTGGAAAGCCTAGAAAATTCGTTGACGGACAAGCCTTTTTCAGTCCTGAGGAATTTAATTTTTTCACCAAGGGTACCCATCGTTTACTAAACCCCCTTCTCCAGAAGACTTTCACGTATTTTTTGTTCTTTATTGAGAATATTATAATTCTTTTTACAGAACAAATAAATACCTGTATTCCTTTATTAAGAACAGAAAAACAGTAAATATCTGCGCTTTTCTCCCTCTGCCGTCGAATTTAGTGGAATTATAAAAGGTTAGCGAATGATTTCGCTAACCTTTTCAGGCTGCCTGCAGAAGTCAGGGAAACGGTTCTGTTAGATCGTATGAGAATACCGTGGGATGGAAAACGACTCGCTTTATTGCGGGGGAGCCGGCAAGCCTCCTCGCTCGTTAACACTCCCTGTGGGGTCTTCCTTGAGTCCTTCTCCCGCGGGAGTCTCCCCGTTTTCCATCCCACTATGCGATAAATAGTGGGAACAGAACCTCGTCAAGCATGGTGCAGTCATCCGTAGAGTTCCTCATTTTCGTTGAATTCTCTAGAGGTTCAGTCTTGCTATTGTGAGGTGGCGTGGAAACGGCGACACTCCTGCAGGATCCTGAGGCTTGGGTGAGATCCCCCAGGTCGCGTAGCGAACGAGGAAGCTCACCGCCTCCTGCGGAAAGGGAGTCGTTTCCACGCTACCGGCTCCTTCTCATTTTGGCAGAACCGAAAGTGGCTTTCTCAACAAACTGAAAAGGTTAGCGAATGATTTCGCTAACCTTTGGTGTTCATTTTATATCGTACACGGAACTCTTTTGGTCCGATTCCTTCCATTTGCTTAAAAACACGAGTGAAATAGCTTTGACTATTGTAGCCGAGCATCGAGCTGATATCCAATAAAGAGTAATCGGTAATGCTCAATAATTCTTTCGCTTCCTTGATCCGCAGTCTATTGATGTATTGAGAGACAGGTTCACCGACTTCTTTCTTAAAGACGCTAGATAAGTAGCCTTTATGAACATTGATTTCCTTGGCAATATCCTTAAGGCTCAGTTCATCTGATAAATGTTGAAAAATATAGCGGCGTGCGCGTTCAATGATGGGAGAGTACCTCGGTTTATCCGATTGGTGGAGTCGTTGGTAGAATGAAAAAATAATGTTTTGTTCAAGTTCAGCCAGTTCATCAGGTGAGGTGATCGTTTCTAAGAAGTTTATGTAGAACTCGTTGAGGAGAATCATTTCACCTTGGGGGCCACCTACCTCAGTACTAAGATGCGTCAGCTCTGTAACTAAACGAATCAGTCTGTTTTTCTCCGATCGCAAAGCATCCCCATTTCCAAGGTCTGCGGTATCGTGCGCTTTATATTCTTCGTACACTTCCATCGTACGGCCATCGCCGTTTTTAAACGAGTTGAAAAACCTGAATCTCCATTGCTCCACTAATGTGGAGGAAACATATTGATTTGAAAAATCGGAATAAGCTGTACTGTAGGCAAGGTTCGATTGTTCTTGTTTCATTTCTCCTTCGGATTGCATGGGCAGAAGTCTGGCTAATACACGTTCAAGAACAGGAACCTGATAGGGCATCCATAAAGGCTGTTGCTCAAAGTATAAAAATAATTCCTGCTCATCGGTAGAAAGATCATGCTTCTCCTTCACTTTTCGAATATGCTTACGTCCCATATCTTGTTGAAGAAAAGGACCAATGGCAATAGTAGCGCTCTCACCACTTGTTGTCCTGATCGAGTAAAGGAAAAAACACTGTCCGACCACATCGATCGAGAAGTGTAAAGAGTAAGGCAATCTGTTGCTTTGGTCGACATCTTGATCAAGGGTAGATTTCAGCTCTTCTGGAGGCGCCTTGAAACTTTCGGGAAACTGGTATAGCGTACGTTTTTGGTGATTGAGTAAGAAGACGGGAGTGTTCAAAGCAATGGAACAGTCTTTTAACAACTGAAGCAATTCATGATTCACAACGGTCACGAAGAAACCTCCTCACCTGTACCTGTTGCTTCTATTATACAGGAATCAAAAAAATAACACCTCTATTGAGAGAGATGTTGTACTTGTTCAGTTTCTCGTAAAAAGTTCTGAATATCTTGTTTGCTTAACCCCATTGACTTAGCCTGCTCCATCAACTGCACCCATTCCCGATCAAGCATCAAAACATCAGGTTTTGTTCTCACACTCTTCAACTCCCCTGTAAGTTAAATGAGTGAGCGCCAGTTCCATGAATGAGACTAGAACCAGTCTACTCTCTTCTCAAGATCTTGTGATTAGTATAAAAGCTCCAGCCTATAAGGGTTTGCACTATTTTCATAATTTTTTAAAAATTTGCGTTTATTCACGTAGTATGAAGCTGAAACCCTATGAGTTCTAACGCGGATTCTAGGTCCGCTACGGTTTTTACATTCAAGTTACGTAAGGAGACATTACCGACTTCATGCTTGGCGATTTCTGGAGTCATACCAGTGATAATCGCCTCAATTCCCATTAATTGAAGAGATTGTACGAGTTGAGTGAGAACGGTCGGAAAATGGTCATCTAAAATGATTAGTCCAGATAAGTCAATGATGAAGTACGTCATTTGTTTCTCCGCACCGACTTTCAAGACAGTCTCTAAAATGATCTGCGCCCTTTTTTCATCAATCACACCCTGGAGTGGTAAAGCAGACACACCTTTTGTAATGGGAATAATCGGCACATTCAAAAAGCCCATATGATATTGTGTTTGATCCAGTTCAATTAAGTATGAAAGCACCTCAGACATCGATTTCATGAATTCGATATCCTTGTCATCAAAATGTTTTTCTTCTTTATCTAATGCACAGAGGGTACCGAATACTTCCCCGTTTGAGTCTAATAGGGATACACCTAAAAATCCTTTCACCCCAAGGGCGGATGTGGCTTCCAGTTCTTTGGCTAACTCATCTTTTTGCAAGTTAACAGCATTCAAAGCCGCTTGTTCATTATTTATGATCAATCGACAAAACGTATCTCCATAGTCGACAGCAAGACCTTCTTCGATGACTACTTCATCTTCATTATACGAACTGATGACAGTCATAGCGTTTGAGCCTTTTTGTGTAATATATGCGGAATTAACATTTAATTGTTGAGTAATCACTGAGAACATCTTCTGTGAAGCTTTTTTTAATGATTGAAATTCAGAAGATGCGAAATTCGATTCTTGGACCAAAGTCGACGCCCCTTTCAAGTGGTTATATTTACTATTCTAGCATAGTCACAAGGTAATCGTTTACTATTTCGGGTTGAGATGGATACACCTTTTGTTATGATTAATTGTCTAATCATGGAATTTTTCCGAAAATTCAAAAGTGAAAAAATATACTTTTGGCTTATTTAGAAACAATGGTTTTACCCGATATGATAGAGTAGAACGTTTATTACTCTAGGAGGTATGTCGAATGAATAAACAATGGAAGAAGATTTTCGCGACCGTATCCACGGCTGCTTTTTTGACAACAGCACCTGTAACCGTATTTGCTGATCAGGCGGATAAAGGTTTAAAAGGACAGGAAAGAGCAGAAATCATTCAACTGAAAAAAGTTGAAAAAGTGAACGAGAAAAAAGAACAAGCATTTTCAAGGGCCATCGAGAAAAGGGTTGAAGTACTTAAGAAGCGTCTAGAGAAAATTGACGAGAAGAATGAGCGCATCGACGATCGCATGGAATATTTCTTCGATATTGAAGATGAAGACTATCTATCAGATGACGACACAGATTCAGACGAAGAGTCTGATGAGGAAGATGAAGAATCCGACGACGAAGATTCAGATGAAGAAGATGAAGAGTCCGACGACGAAGATTCAGATGAAGAAGATGAAGAGTCCGACGACGAAGATTCAGATGAAGAAGACGGAGAGTCCGACGACGAAGAGTCAGATGAAGAAGATGGAGAATCCGACGATGAAGAATCTGAAGAAGAAGACGGAGAGTCCGATGACGAAGAATCAGATGAAGAAGACGGAGAGTCCGACGACGAAGAGTCTGATGAAGAAGATGGAGAATCCGACGATGAAGAATCAGATGAAGAAGATGGAGAATCCGACGATGAAGAATCTGAAGAAGAAGACGGAGAGTCCGATGACGAAGAGTCAGATGAAGAAGACGGAGAGTCCGGAGACGAAGAGTCTGATGAGAAAGATGAAGAGTCCGGAGACGAAGAATCTGACAAGGAAGATGAGGATTCAGATGAAGAAGTAGTATCTGACGACGATGAAGAAGGTGAAGAAGAAGAACTTGACCAATTGGATGAAGGCGTCGACAGTTTGTCTGGAAAACTAAATGCACAAAATAAGAAGCTTGAAGTCGTTGAAATGCAAATCAATAAACTTCTTACATGGGCAGAGAAAAAACTTGGTTCGGACGCTGACGTGTCTGAAATTAACGCCCTGTTTGAAGAAGTTGATGAATTGCGCGCAGACGTGAAAGAACTTGAAGAAACGCTTCAAACGGAACAGGCGAAGGCCGTTGATGACGTGAAAGAAGAAGAGAAAGAAGAATTTGAAGAAAAATCAGAGGTTGAAGAAAACAAAGTATGGGAAGTTCAATTCAATACCGCGATGACTCAAGAGAAAGTCGATGCTCTGAATTTCTTTGTTTTTGACAAAGACATGCAGATCGTATCGGTTGACGTTGCATACAATGCAGAGAAGAATGTTGTGGAAGTTATTCCAGACCAGGCATATAATACTGGCGAGACTTACACATTAATTATTGCTAGTGATGCTGCAAACCAGAATGGCCTAGCCCTTAAGAGTGCGGTACAAATGAACTTTACAATCCAATAAGGAAGTAGGACGAGCATGCATTTTCGCATGCTCGTTTTTTTAAAACTTATAAAGTGGTACAAATGGGAATTCGGACATTTGCTCAGGTTAATCGGACGGGAGGAGGGGGAATCCGGACATCTAGTCGGGCTATTCAGACAAGTGGCGAACGAATTAGGACATTCACTTCGAATTCGGACAAGAGATGCACTTTATCGGACATCGGCGCGAGTTTTTTCGGACACCTGCCCTATCAATTCCTTACATGGAAGTGATTTGTCAAAAAGTCAGGACTCTCATAGAATAGAAGAATCACCCACTATATTCCAAACGGAAGTTCATGTTTCGTTTCATGAAATCAGAGGAAAAGGTATTAGGACCTTTTTTCTTCTGATTTCATAAATAGGCAGGTTTTCTATGTCGATATAGGGAATAAGGGTATAGATGGTTCTATTACATACTTCTGGGAGGAGACAAGCAGATGAAACGATTGATCATGGCTCTTATAATCTTATTTATTCTATCTTATTCACCAATAGCTGCAGAAGAGACGGATACCGTTTGGTCCAACAAGTCTTGGACCGTGACCTTCAATACAGCTATGGACTTCAGTAATTTAAACGAGGCGATTTACGTATGGGACAAAGATCGTAATAAGGTTCCGGTCCAGCTCCAAGCATCATCTGACAACAAGTTTGTTGAAGTAGTGGGCATGACGCCTTGGACATTCAAACCAGGCCAAACGTATACGATATACATAACCCCTGCATTATCTTCTATCGAAGGCACACCGATGAAGGAGACGTTCACCAAAACCTTTACAGTGAATGAACAGGCTGATCAGGAATTGCAGGTGAACGATCTCATCGTGACGGAATCCAACAAGTCTGATGTCACAGCAGATTTCGGAGAGCCTGTCGAAGTGGCGCACCTTTCAGACGAGTACCGATGGGAAGTGTACCATGATCAGTTTGAGGATTTTATAATGGTTTTATACAATGGTGCGAATATCGTTCATGGGTATTACACGAATCAAGACATATTCGAGCTTTCCGGGAAGTTCAGGTTAAACGCTTCTTTTGATAGCTTAGAAAAAACATATAAAGAGAGAGCATATATGATCAAAGACGATGATGGGCGTCCAGAGAAGTTCATTATGGGGAGAGAAGATGTCACGCTCTATTTATTCCTAGACGTATTCCGTAATAGTAAACTGACCAGTACATTGATCATGTCACGAAAAGCAGAGGAAATGTATTATAATCGAACCAATACATTAGAAGAAGTATCAGATATGCAAATCTATCAGATCACAAATGCCATTCGAGTCCGCTATGGACTGAACCCTCTCAAGCGAGATGTGAAAATTGATGAGGTGGCTTATCGTCATAGTGTCGATATGGCGGACAATGAATATTTTGCACACGTGAACTTGCAGGGGCAGGGGATTCTCGATCGATTGAATGATGCGAATCTTTCCTATAGAAGTAGCGGTGAGAATATTGCTGCGGGCTATGCTACAGGAATTGAAGCTATGGAAGGATGGATGAACTCAGCCGGTCATAGAAAAAACCTATTGGCTGAGCACGACCTCATTGGTGTGGGAGTAAGAGTTGACAAGGATAGCCCTTATGGAATTTACTACACGCAAGACTTTGCTTCTGAATGAGATAGGTAAACAACATGAAAGGCAAGACTCTCTTAATGGGTCTTGTCTTTTTTATTTGCTGATTTGTCAATTTGCGATTTTAGAGGATTAAAGAGCTAGAAGCTAAGAAAGTGAGAAATGAATAGAATGATTATATTTATTCTAATAAAACTACTAAATTTGCATGAATATGACTTAATATTCATTATTCAGAAAATTTTAATTAGTGGAAACATTTGAGATAATTATACTCGGACATATAAAAAGGGGGAGTCGTTTGATGAGAAAGTGGTCATTATTTTTTGTTGTTGTTGCCATGGTTAGTCTATTAGCTGCTTGTGGAGGCACAGAAGCTAATAATGCGGATGCTACAGAGACATATACCGTTGCTACGGATAATAACTTTGTACCATTTGAATTTATGAATGAAGAAACGGGAGAAATGGAAGGATTTGATATCGATTTGATCAAGGCGATTGCGGAAGAAGCTGGCTTTGAAATCAATATCGAGTCTATGAAGTTCGATGGTGTTGTCAGTGGAATGCAGTCCGGTCGATTCGATATCGGTATTGCAGGTATGACGATTACGGAGGAGCGTAAGGAAACAATCGATTTCTCTGATCCATACTATGATGCCGGTCTTATGATCGCGGTTAGTGAAGATAACAATGAAATTGAATCTGAAGCGGACCTTGCTGGTAAAAAAGTAGGTACACGCTCAGGTACGACAAGTGAGCAATACATTAAAGATAACCACCCGGATGCTGAGCTTGTAACCTTCCCAGGAATTGTTGAAGCGTACATGGACTTGGAGTCTGGTCGTCTAGATGCCGTTATGTATGACGTTCCAAACGTTCAATATTACGTAGCAAATGATGCTGCTGGTTTGAAAACGGTTGGAGAAATCCTGCAAGGGGAGCAATACGGAATCGCTTTTCCTCAAGACTCTGAACTTGTAGAAGACGTCAACACAGCTCTTCAAACATTGATCGACAATGGAACCTATGATGATATTTATGAAGAGTGGTTCGGGGAGCGCAAGTACGGAACGGAATCATCTGAGTAAAGAATCTATAGTCATTAGGTATAGCTGATCAAAAAGGGCGTAGCAAGGATTAGCTTGTTGCGTTCTTTTTCTTTTAAAAATCATAGCGAAATTTGGTGAGGTTTGGATCTCCTTAAGTAAGGGTCTGAATAAAATAAGGAAGTATGAGACATAAAGTGCTTCTATCAAACAACCACATTTAATACGAATGCAAGGAGCGAATACAGATATGGAGTTTATTACAGAATCTCACTACTACCGGGTTATGCCGTTCCTTTTAGAAGGTCTCGTTTGGACGTTATTGATCACGGTAGTTGGACTGATTATCGGTTTTATACTAGGTGCGATTTTCGGGTTTGCCCGCTTATCTCACAATAAGATTATTTATGGAATTGCAACTGTTTACGTAGAAGCGGTACGCGGTACGCCGATTTTGGCGCAAATCTTATTTATTTACTTTGGTTTATCCGACTTGACAGGGATCAATATTGATAAGATATCTGCTTCCATTATTGCGATTGCGATTAACGCTGGTGCTTACATAGCTGAAATTGTCCGTGGTGCTGTTTATTCAATTGACAAAGGTCAAATGGAAGCGGGCCGATCGGTTGGTCTTACCCGCAACCAGACGATGCGGTACATCATCTGGCCGCAAGCATTCAGACGCATGATTCCGCCACTTGGGAACCAGTTTGTAATCAGTTTGAAAGATACTTCTCTTTTCTCGGTTATTGCCGTTACCGAGCTGTTGTATATGGGACAGCAATACTACGGGTCTACATTCGCAGCCTTTGAAGCCCTCACAATGGTCTGTCTGATGTACCTCTTGATTACGGTACCAACCGCAGTGTACTTACGTAGAGTCGAAAGGAGATTGGATGTCTGATGATTAGCGTAAAGAATTTGCATAAATCGTTTGGCGATACAGAAGTATTAAAAGGAATCGAAGCAGAGATTGCTGAAAAAGAAGTGGTTTGCGTCATCGGTCCTTCTGGATCAGGGAAAAGTACGTTCTTACGTTGTTTGAACTTGCTTGAAGAAATCACTTCCGGCGATGTCTATATCGAAGGAGACAATATTGCCGATAAGAAAATCAACATTAACGAAGTACGTTCACGTGTCGGCATGGTGTTTCAGCACTTCAATTTGTTTCCACACCGCACTGTACTAGAGAACATTACGCTTGGCCCTATTAAAGTTAAGGGAATGAATAAACAAGAAGCAGAGAAAGTAGCGCTTCCTCTGCTTGAAAAGGTCGGACTTAGCGACAAAGCGCATGTATATCCTGAAAGCTTATCTGGTGGACAAAAGCAGCGTGTTGCGATTGCGCGTTCATTGGCCATGGAACCACGAATCATGCTTTTCGATGAACCGACATCGGCGCTTGACCCAGAACTGGTGGGTGATGTGCTGGAGGTTATGAAAGACTTAGCCAAAGAGGGAATGACTATGGTCGTCGTCACTCACGAGATGGGATTTGCAAAAGAAGTGGGTGATCGGGTTCTCTTCATGGATGAAGGGATTATCATGGAGGAAGATACACCAGACAATATTTTCGACAATCCGCAAAACCCACGAACGCAAGAATTCTTAAGTAAAGTATTGTAAGATAAAAGCTTCTCCTTTAGGAGGAGCTTTTGTTTTGTATGTAAAATTATGATATCTTCCACCTTTTCGCTTATTTCCGACAAACGTTTAATCATTTCCCGGGGAATATCTTTCATTATCGACACATCACTACTTGATTGTCAGACACCAAAAAAATGGATCATTTTACTAATGAGTGATCCATTTTGATGATATAGACGATAGCTATGTAAAGCCCCTGGGAGTGAGGTATGCTATGATGGCGTTAGCAACTGTGGAAAAGGGGTGTGTTATGAGTAATCGTGATCTTGAGCATTATCAGAAGATGATCGATGGTGATAAAGAATCGCTGGAAGCGATTTACGATAAATATGAAAAATTACTGTATTCATTCGTCATAAAATTATCATCCGATCCATCATTAGCCGAAGAAGTATTGCAGGAAGTATTCATTAAGCTATGGACACATAAGGCCAAGTACGATGAAACAAAAGGAAAGTTTTCGTCTTGGATCGTTACCATTACGCGTTACACAGCAATCGATATCATTCGTGCGAAGAAGAACGAGAGTGTGTCTTTAGAAGAAGAGACCGACATGCCAGAACAACAGGGGGATTCTGTTGAGGATCTTGTCGAGTGGAAAGAGAAGAGTTCAGAGGTCCGTAAAGCGATTGACCAATTATCTGATGATCAACAGAAAATCGTTCACTTATTTTATTTCCAAGGATGCAGCCAAAGTAAAATCGCTGAAGAATGCGATTTGCCTTTAGGTACCGTAAAAGGCAGGTTGAGGCTCGCCTTAAAACACCTGAAGAAGCACATATCAACAGCGGAAGGGGGGATACGTGATGCGTGAATGCGAGAAAGTACTAGACTATTTTAATCATGAATTGACAGAAAAAGAGAGAGAAGAGTTTGAACGCCATCTTGCGTCTTGTGACGAATGTCGTGAAGAAATTGAAGAGCTCCAGTTATTAACAGAAGATTTGCCATTCAGCACTGAACCCGTCGATCCTCCAGAAGGGATGAAAGACCGTGTGTTAGGTGCCGTTTTTGCTGAAAAAGAGTCTGATTCTCAAGAGAATAACGTGGTTTCATTCGAGGAGCGCAGGAAAGAAGAGACAGAACCGAAAGAACCACAGCCGAAACGTAACAACCAACGTTGGGTGATGCGTGGTTTGGCAGCAGCCTTAACGTTATCATTGTTAGGAAATATACTCGTTTTGACGGGTGGTGATGAAGAGGTTGCGAACGAACCACCAGCAGTAGACAGTACAGATATTGTGAATCAACGTGTCCAGTTGCAAGGGGAAGCAACGGATGCCAGTGCTATAGCCGCTATGATTCGTCAAAACGACAAGAATTTATTGACGTTACAAGCCGAGCAGCTTGATCAGCTTCAGGGTGACGAAGTTTATCAAGTGTGGTTACTTGAAGGAGATAAGCCATATCGTGCCGGAACATTTGTTGCCAATGAAAACGGTGAAGGGGCCGTGGCCTATTCAATGGATGACTTGCCGGCGGACGCTGATTGGGATGCTGTTGCCATATCTAAAGAACCAGATGCAACAAGCGAAACTCCACAAGGCGATGTGATTTTGAGTTCTAGTTTATAGAAGTAAGAAGAGGTCTGAAATCTGATGTATGGATTTCAGGCCTCTTTTATTATGCAAGGTGGCTGAATCGGACATTTACTTTATTAATTCGGACAGATCGTCTAAGAAATCGGACACCCGCTCACGCAAATCAGACATAGGATGCCCTAAATCGGACATTCGGCTCTTATTCGGACAAAGCGCACAAGAAATCGGACACCCGCTCACATAATTCAGACATCTCCCCTCTCATTTGGGACACCCCTTCCCCTCCCATTAAACAAAATCAATATAATTTCATAAAAAACTTAAAAAGTATAAACCTTGATATGACAAGGTCTATAGATCAAATCTGCATGGTTTCTCAATATTTTTTGATCAAATAGTGATCCAATCGTAAAACTCTCCCGATAGCTTAGTGATTAATCAAAAACAAAGGAGAGATTTACATTATGAATAAGAACGTGAGAAATGCATTTCTAGCCGTACCGTTGAGTGTGTCGTTATTAATTCCGACAACATTGAGTGTCAGCGCACAAGATCATGCCAAGCCAAGCGTAACGACAGAAGCTGTTGAACTACGATCAACTTTAGATAACCTATTAAGTGAACACGCTTATCTAGCCGTTGAAACGATGAGAAAAGGTGCAGAAGGAGCAGCTGACTTTGAACAGTCTGCAGCCGCGCTATCCGCGAACACGGAAGATCTATCAGGCGCTATTGCATCTGTATATGGGGAAGAAGCCGGACAGCAATTCAGTCAAATGTGGACAGATCATATCGGATTCTTCGTTGATTACGTAAATGGAACAGCAAACAATGACGAAGAAATGAAACAGATGGCATTAGATGAATTGAACCAATATCGACAAGACTTCTCTCAATTCCTTGAATCAGCGACAGGCGAACGTCTAGAAGCTGATGCACTAGCTGAAGGACTTCAAATGCACGTAAAACAATTGATTGGTGCTTTTGACAGTTATGTAGCAGGCGATTACGAGAAAGCCTATGAGTATGAACGTGAAGCGATCAAACATATGTATGGGGTAAGTAAAGGACTTTCTAGTGCGATTGTGAATCAGTTCCCTGATAAATTCAACAATACAAAAGCCGTTACTCCAGCAGCAGACCTTCGCTCTAACCTGAACCACTTGCTAAGTGAACATGCTGGTCTAGCAGCGATGGCTATGCAGAATGGTATTGATGGAGCAGAAGACTTCGATGCATCCGTACAAGCTCTATCGAATAATACAGATGATTTAGCCGCAGCTATTTCTTCCATCTATGGGGAAGAAGCGGGTGCCCAGTTCAAAGAAATGTGGTCTGGTCACATCGGTAACTTTGTAGATTATGTAAAAGCGACAGGTGCAGACGACGCTGAGATGAAAGAGGAAGCACTACAAGCGTTAACTCAATACCGTGCAGACTTCTCTCAATTCCTTGAAACAGCAACGGGAGGCGAATTGGACGCTGATGTTCTTGCTGGAAATCTTCAAGAACACGTGAATCAGTTGACGGGTACTTTTGATAGCTATGTAGAAGAAGACTACGCGGCAACGTACGAGCAGCTACGTACAGCTTATGCTCATATGTTCGGAGCTTCCAAAGCCCTGTCTTCTGGATTTGTAGCTCAATTCCCAGAAAAATTCGCAGCAGATATGCCATCTGAAATGCCGGACACAGGTCTAGGTGGAACAGCAGATTCCAACAACATGTGGATTTTCGCATCCATCCTAGCACTGCTAGCAACTACAACTCTATTCATCCGTAAGTCAGAAAATCAACAATAAAAAAAGAGAGGGGATTCCCTCTCTTTTTTTATCAAAATAGAGGAGAACGTAGCTATGAAACGAATTTTATTTTTCTTATTGTTGTCTGTATTCTTAGTGGCTTGTAACGGTAATTCTGACACGTCCTCTTCAGCTGAAGGGCAATCAAAGAACGAAGAGGTCAACCAAGAGGAAGCTGATGAAGAAAAGAAAGGCTTACAAAAGAAGAAACAAGGCATGTATGATGACCCAATCATCAAAGAAGAAGATGTCAGCTTAACACCAAAGAGAATTCAAATTCCTGCGATCGGGGTAGATGCTTCCATTGAGAATGTCGGTACGCTAGCCAACGGACAAATGGGTGTACCACAAGATGAACAGAACGTTGCCTGGTTCGAACCCGGTGCGAAACCTGGTGCTAAAGGCAGTTCAGTTCTAGCAGGTCACGTAGGTCGAACAGAAGGCGCAGCCGTATTCTATCACCTGCAGAATTTGAAAAAGGGAGACGAGGTAGTCGTAACGGGAGAGAGTGGCGATTCGCTGACTTTTGTCGTTACAGGTCGTGAAGTATTCCCACAAAACAATGCTCCTGTCGAAGATATTTTCGGGTACACCGCAAGGAAAAGTATGAAGCTGATTACGTGTACGGGTGAGTATATTCGCAACAGTGGCGGACACCAAGATCGATTAGTGGTCTTTACAGAATTAAAAGAAGCCTGAAAGTCCTTCGTATATTGCGGGGGGCTTTTTTGTATGCGTCATGACTCTCCCATTTTTGTTGCAGTATATCGCGTTGCAAGGGTTCTGTGTTTTGTATGTGTTAAGGTAAGATGAAAAAATCCCTCTCCTTTCGAAAAAGAGGGATTTTTTTTATTGATCGATAATGATATCCTGTATAATTCGAAAGAACTAAAATGTTCAATGAAAAAGCATTAAAGTATAAAGAACTATGAATAAAAACCTAAATTAGCTGATTTTTCCGAATGTTATACCTCTGTAGGATTTCATAAATCCTCTGAAAATAAAATGTATACTGCCGATATTATACAGGTCAGACGTATATATAGCACTATATAATTTATTCGGAGGTGTCCTATGCTAATTTTGGAAAATCAAATTGTTTCGCCGTATCTAGTACAAACGGCACTCCATCAAAGTATACCGATTTATTACTCTAATGATGAGCGATCCTTTCAATTAGATGATGAGTCGAAAGTATTAACAAACTCAGAAAGTTGTCTGACGTTACTTGAGGAACAGCATCCTGATCATCCTCATACACGCTCCTCAGCGCTCGTGAAGGACAAAGCAGAATTCCGGGAATTATTATCTTCGATTAATGAGGATTACTTTTTCCGTAGAGTTAGTTTAGAAGAATTATTGCACATGGACCATGATGCGGTTCCATATCCTGTCGTCATTAAACCGAATCGGGGATATTCCAGTGTCGGTGTCTACATAGTGAAAGAGAAGCAGGATTGGGAGAAGGCGGTGAGAGGGTTATATTCGGATCTCACTTTGTCGAAGCAAATGTATTCAGAATCCGTTGTCGATGGCGAGCAAATCATTATCGAAGAGTGGATCAATGGGCAGGAGTATGCGTTCGATTGCTATTTCGATAAACAAGGACAACCTGTAATCCTAAGCGTACTTAAACGGATTTTTTCCCACGACCAAGATACCTCTGATCGCATTTACTATACTTCGAAAGCCGTCGTGAACGAAATTCAGACAGAGATGGTCGAATACCTCGACGTGTTGAATCAGCGATTAGAGTTAAGGAATTATCCTTTTCATATTGAAGTAAGAAAAACATCGGATGCCATCATTCCCATTGAGATGAATCCATTACGGTTTGCTGGAATCGGTACAACGGATGTGAGTCAATATGCATTCCAAATCCAAGCTGCGGATTATTATTTTTCAGATCAAAAGCCTGATTGGCAAACAGTCACAGACCACGCGGATGACGCGATATATGGATTCTTCTGTGCGGATGTCCCCTTGCATATCAGTCGTAATCTGATTGAAGAAATCAAGCACGATGAGTTGATGAGTGAATTCAGTCAAATTTTAGAGTACCGCAACTTAGAAACGGCGAACGATCGGACATTTGCGGTCATCTTTTTCAAAACAGAGAGTATGGAGGAGATGGAGTATTTGCTGAATATCGATCTGGAACCATTTATTAAGCAGAAACAGATGAAGGAGGAAGTTAAATGAAAAAGAAATTAAATGTAAACCCGAAGAAATCGTTGCTCGCCCAGCTGTTTCTTACTTTTATTATCCCGTTTTTGATTGTAGGAGTGATGATGTTCGGATTTGTGAAGTATATTTCATTCCAAATCATCGATGATTATGTTCTTCCTCAATTCGACCAAATCTTGGAGAGCAATGGGGAGAGTCTGGCCAATTCCATAGAACCAGAGATGGTAGAAGGAACCATCAATAACCCGGAAGGTGACAATTCGAGTTTACTGAATACACTGAATGCCTTCATGGAAGGAAAAAAACGCTTGGAATATGCCTACGTATTGACACAACAGGAGGGAACGGACTACATTGTCGGTTTAAACGGTAGTGAAGATGTGATGATGGAGTCTCCATTCACGGAAGAACAGGCGTCTTCGTTTTCTAATCAAGAAGTCGTCGTTACCGATATTTACACTGATGAGTGGGGAACCCATAAGTCATACTTCATCCCTGTTAATGGGACGGATGCAATCATTGGAGTCGATATGAGTGCACAGTTCATTAACGATTTACAACAAGAAATCGATCTATTCTTAGTAGGGTTTATTGTCGTGGCGCTCTTGATTGGCGGGATTTTAGCTTATACGTATGGTACGCGCTTGAACAAATCGATTCAATCGATCTTAGCGTCTGTGAAAAAAGTAAGCCAAGGGGATTTGACGGAGCGTATTGAGTCGAAGCGAAAAGATGAGCTTGGTCAATTAGCTTCAGCAACAAACGAAATGGCGGATAGCCTTCGTGACCTTGTTCAAAGTGTACGTGTTTCATCGAATGATGTAACCGCACAGAGTGAAGAGTTGACTCAGTCCTCTATTGAAGTGCGCGAAGGTAGTATGCAAGTTGCCTCTACCATGCAGGAACTTTCTTCTGGTTCTGAATCACAGGCGAATAGTTCTTCTGAGTTGTCCGGAATGATGGATGGTTTCGTACGTAAAATCGATCAGGCGAATGCGGAAGGTCAGACCATCTCTAAAACCTCTCAAGATGTATTGAAAATGACAGGGAACGGTAGTCATTTGATGAAAGAGTCTGTGCAACAAATGAACGCCATCAATGATATTGTGAAAGATTCGGTTGAAAAAGTACAAGGACTCGATAAGCAATCGAAAGAGATATCTAAGCTTGTGAAGGTGATTCAGGATATTGCTGAGCAGACCAATCTTTTATCTCTGAATGCGGCGATTGAAGCAGCAAGAGCAGGGGAACATGGCAAAGGGTTCGCTGTCGTTGCGGACGAAGTGAGAAAACTTGCGGAACAAGTGTCCACATCGATTGTAGATATAACAGGCATTGTGAACAACATCCAGTCTGAATCCAGTGCGGTTGTGGAATCGTTGGAGAATGGGTATAAAGAGGTCGATCAAGGGTCTAAGCAAATCGAGGTGACCGGCCATACCTTTGATGATATCAACGATTCTGTCAGTGATATGGTTCAAAAAATCCAAACGATTTCTAGTAACTTGACGGATATTGCAAAAGACAGCAAGTATATGAACACATCGATTGAAGACATCGCTTCCGTTTCTGAGGAATCAGCAGCAGGCGTGCAGCAAGTCGCCGCTTCTTCAGAGCAGACGAGCACTTCAATGGATGAAGTATCACATAGCGCCCGTCAGTTGGCGGAGCTCGCGGATCAATTGAATGAGAAGGTTGGTCAGTTTAAGTATTAAAAGGTTATAGTGTATAAATCAAAATCCCCCCTGTGCCAGATTGATTGGCGCAGGGGGGTTAGTTATTCACTACTGACGGTTTCCGTTGCACTGTTTAGCGTTAGAAGGGCCGGGAAATCACTCGCTTGCAGTGGCCCAACAGGACGTTGGGTCGTTCGACGTTGCCACACGATGTGGCGGTTTTAGTTCGAACATCCTATTTCGCTGAGCTTCCTCAGGCTTCGCCTTGCGGGATCTCAGCGATCATGTACATCCCACAGGAGTCTCTCAATTTCCCGGCCCTTCTTACTTTTAAATGTAGAAAGGAAACATCGGACGTGTGGGTATTTTGCCAACTAGCTCACTGTTCTATAGCTAGTGTCCTCCATTACGCTGAGGGTTCGGTTCTCTCTAATGTCGATAGGGGTGGTTTTGAAACAGCGAGACTCCCGCGGGAGAAGGACTCAGGCGAGACCCCACAGAGAGTGATAACGAACGAGGAGGCTTGCCGGTTCCCCCGCAGGAAAGCGAGTTGTTTCAAAACCACCCCTCCAACTTTTTTCTGTGATGAACCCCGTATGTTTACGAATGTGAATCTTGCTCAATCCACCTATTAGTTTATCTCTAGAATTACGTAACCGTTGGGTGCTAGCGTCAGGTTATGGCCACTAACGTTTGAACTCTCATCCTGATCAAGAACACGATCTACGTTGTCGTCAATGGTGAGTGTTTTTTCTTCAGAAAGCGTATTGACCGCAAACAGAAGAGTTTGGTCATCTGCCTTCTTCTCATAGACAAGGATATCATTCGTATCCCTGAACGAGAGTTTTCCTCTGTTACCGAAGGCTGGTTCTGTTTTACGGTAGTGAATCAGCTTTTTCACATATTGGAACAGTTCAAGGTCCTGATTCTCTTCATTCCATTCCATGCATTTACGACAGCCAGGATCGTCACCACCGGTCATTCCAATCTCGTCTCCATAATAGATGCACGGAGCTCCTTCATAGGAAAGTTGGAACAAATACATCATCTTGACTGCATCTTTATTTCCATCCGCATACGTCAAAATCCGTTTTGTATCATGGCTATCCAGTAAATTGAAGGAAACCTCGTTCACATTTTCCGGATACATATGTTGCACGTGAGTGATTTGGTTTTTGAACTGACTCAGGGACATTTCATCATTGAAGTATTTCAACACGGCATTGGTGAATGGATAGTTCATTACCGCGTCGAACTGATCCCCTTGCAGCCATGGCATCGAGTCATGCCAAATCTCTCCCAAAATATAGGTTTCCGGCTTCACCGATTTAACGGTACGACGGAAGTCACGCCAGAAAGCGTGATCGACTTCGTTGGCTACATCAAGACGCCACCCATCAATATCAAACTCTTCGACCCAATATTTCGCCACATCAAGTAAGTGCTGCTTCACTTCGGGGTGTTCGGTATTCAGCTTCGGCATTTCTGGGACAAAAGCAAAAGTATCATAATTCGGTTGTGGCTTTGTTTTCACCTCTTGTTCCCACATATGGAACCATTGGTAGTACTTCGACTGGACACCATTCTCCAGCACGTCTTGGAAGGGAGCGAAGTAATAGCCACTATGGTTGAATACAGCATCAAGCATTACGCGAATACCCCGCTTGTGGCACTCTTTTACTAATATTCGGAACGTTTCTTTGTCTCCGAATTGTGGATCGATTTCCATATAATCAATCGTATCGTATTTGTGGTTCGAATAAGCTTTGAAAATCGGCGTGAAGTAAAGACCGTTTACCCCGAGCGATTCTATATGATCCAAGTGGTCGATGACGCCTTGGAAGTCTCCTCCAAAGAAGCTGTCTGGTTTCGGGTCTTCACTTTCCCATGCTATGGTACCTTCTGGATCGAGCGAAGGATCACCATTTCCGAATCGTTCAGGGAAGATTTGATACCAAATCGTTTCTTTTGCCCATTCCGGAGCAGTGAATACGTCCGCTTCATTTAAGAATGGGAAACAAAAGTGGTACGCGATATCATCGACCGGCACATGATCGAAGAAGCCTTTCTCTGTATAGTTGGTCATTTCCTCTCCATCTTCTAGCAGAAAGGAGTATCGGAGGCGACGATACGGTGGCTTCAGAGAAGCGAACCAGTAGTCGAACAAGTCATCACTGCCGCTCTTTTCCATTTCTTTTTCCTCGTATATCCACTTTCCGTCTTCCCATACATAAGGGTCTCCGTGAATGAGGGTGACCTTCTGTATGTCCTCTTTCTTCGTACGAAGACGAAGGTGGATGGTTTCTTTATCATAGGCATACGCGAAATTGTTTTTCGCTCTATGGTAGACCGCTTCTTTCAACATGTAGATCTCATCCTTTCTGAACAATCGATTGCACACATATTTACTTTCTATATTTAAAGCTATAGAAAATGATAAATGAAGTCAATCTCAAATGTGAAAGCGGTTAAAACCTTATATTAAAACATTATCCTAGCTAATAATAATTTTTAACAAATTTCACGAAAACGCTTGCAAAAATATATGGTGTTTGTATAATAGGAATCAAGAGTTGTGCAATCGTTTTCACTAACTTTTGCAAAAATCACGTCACAACGTGATCTACTATTCTAAGGGGGAAAATTTCATGAAGAAATGGTTAAGCGCGTTACTTATTGCTTTTCTCGCTGTAGGTTTACTTGCTGCTTGTGCACCAGAGCGTGACGAAGAAGCAGATGCAGGAGGCTCTGATGGAGAAACTTCTGAAGACTCAGAAGGCACATCTGAAAAACCTGAGAAACTAGTTGTTTGGGAAGATAAAGATAAAGGGATCGCACTAGAACCTGCGATTGCTAGTTTCGAAGAAGAACATGGTATTGAAGTTGAATTCAAAGAACTCGATATGGCAACGAAAATGGGTGAGCAACTTCGTCTAGATGGTCCAGCTGGTACTGGCCCGGACGTATTGACACTACCACATGACCAAATCGGTCAAATGGCAATCGAAGGATTGATTGCACCGTTACAAGTTGATAGTTCCGTAACAGATATTTACACAGAATCTGCTATTCAAGCACAAACATATGATGGAGAGCTTTATGGCCTTCCGAAAGCAACAGAAACACCAGTATTCATCTACAACAAAGAACACATGCAAGAAGTACCGGAAAACTTTGAAGATCTTTATGAGTTCTCCCAAGACTTCGGTGGAGAAGAAGAGTATGGTTTCCTAGCACTTTGGGACAACTTCTACTTCGGTAACGCCATCATGGCTGGTTACGGTGGATATGTCTTCGACCGTGCGGATGGAACGTTGAACCCACAAGATCTTGGTGTGAACAACGAAGGTGCTGTTGAAGGTGCACAGTACATTCAGAAATGGTATGACAACGTATTCCCTGCAGGTATCGTAGGGGAAAGTGGTGGATCTGCGAAAGATGGTCTTTTCCAAGATGGTAATGTCGCTTCTCAAATGGACGGCCCATGGGCATTCCAAGCATTGAACGAAGCTGGAATCGATTATGGTGCTGCACCACTACCGAAGCTTCCGAATGGTGAATATCCTGAAACATTCATCGGAGTGAAAGGTTGGCACGTATCTGCTCAATCTGAGAACCAAGAATGGGCGACGAAGCTAGTAGAACACATTGCGAATGAAGAAAATGGTAAGATCCGTTTTGAAGAAACAAATGAGATTCCACCAATCAAGTCTCTGATTGAAGATCCAATTATTGCGGACAACGAAAATGCAAGTGCAGTAGCTATCCAGTCTCAGCGTGGTACGCCAATGCCGAACATTCCTGAAATGGGAGAAGTTTGGGAGCCAATGGCACAAGCCTTGCAAGTTATCGCAACAGGTAAGAACGATCCACAATCTGCTTTAGATGAAGCACAAGACACGATTAAAACAAACATTGAATTGAACCACTCTGGTAACTAATTAGGCGGAGCAGTACCCGGCTTACCGGGTACTGCTTCACTTTTTAACCGATATAGAGAAGACGTTCAAGGGAAAGAGAAAGGAGAATGAACATGGGGGATCAGGAAAAAAACTATTCAACGAATCATCGGAAAACCGCTCTTGCCTTATCTATCATTCCTGGACTCGGGCAGTTCTATAACAAGCAGTGGATCAAAGGGATCGTCTTTCTCATTTTGACAGCATCTTTTTTCATTGCTTTCACAGATTTGATTCAGTACGGATTTTGGGGACTATTCACTCTTGGAATCGATCCCACGTATGACCATTCCATCACTCTTTTAGTAGAAGGAATACTCGCGGTCATTGTCACGTTACTCGGATTATCAATCTATGCGTTAAATTTAAGAGATGCTTTCAAAGTGGGAAAGCAAAGGGATCAGAATCAAGAGCCTAACTCTGTACGCCAGCAGTATCAGAACTTGATTGGCGGCGGGTTCCCTTACTTAATGATGACACCAGGATTCATGCTACTCATCTTTGTTGTCATTTTCCCGATTCTATTCGTTGTGTTACTCTCGTTCACAAACTATGATTTGTATCATTCTCCACCAGCGAACCTAGTGGATTGGATCGGATTCCAGAACTTCATCGATATCTTCCGTATTAAGATTTGGCGTGAAACGTTCTTCAGCGTTCTCGCTTGGACCGTTATTTGGACGTTCGGAGCTACAACACTGCAAATTGCTTTGGGTATCTTTCTTGCGGTCATGATGAACCAGAAAGGAATCAAGTTCCAGAAAGTGATTCGTACGGTCTTCATCTTGCCTTGGGCGGTACCAGCTTTCGTATCGATCCTTGTTTTCGCGGGGATGTTCAACGAAACATTCGGTACGATCAACAACGATATCCTGGCTCTCTTTGGACTGGGAGATATCCCATGGTTGACGAACCCGACTTATACGAAAATCGCTTTGATCATGATCCAAACATGGCTCGGATTCCCGTTCATCTTTGCAATGGTTACAGGTGTCCTGCAGTCGATTCCTAGTGAATTGTATGAAGCAGCCGACGTAGATGGGGCGACGATTATGCAGAAGTTCCGTCAGATTACGCTGCCACTGGTCCTGTATGCGATCGCACCGATCTTGATCACGCAATATACATTTAACTTCAACAACTTTAACGTGATCTTCCTGTTCAATGGAGGAGGTCCAGCCGTCCCTGGTCAAAACGCAGGCGGCACAGATATTCTGATCTCCTGGATTTATTCCTTGACGGTAAGCTCGGCACAGTACGGGAAAGCAGCAGCCATCACTATGATTCTATCGTTGATCGTTATTGCAGTCGCACTGTGGCAATTCAGAAGAACGAAATCATTCCAAGAAGAGGATATGATGTAATATGAAAAATAGTAGAGCTAAAACGATACAACTGACACTCTCGTATCTTGTGATTTTGTTTATGTTTGCGATTATTTTGTACCCGATTCTTTGGATCGTCGGTGCATCGTTCAACCCAGGAAACAGTTTATCTGGTTCCTCTATCATTCCATCGGATGCCACTCTGAGTCATTATAAGGAATTGTTTGATTTAGAGAAGAGTGATTATTTGCTTTGGTATTGGAATACACTGAAAATCTGTTTCATCACGATGGTTCTATCCGTGATTTTGGTTAGTTTAACGGCTTATTCATTCTCAAGATTCCGTTTCGTCGGTCGTAAAAATGGTCTGATGACCTTCTTGATCTTGCAAATGATTCCGAACTTTGCTGCGCTGATCGCGATTTATGCGCTAGCCAATCTAACCGGATTATTGGATACGCATTTGGCGCTCATCCTTGTGTACACAGGTGGAGCGATTCCGATGAACACGTACTTGATGAAAGGGTACTTGGATACCATTCCAAAAGAATTAGATGAATCAGCCCGTATGGATGGGGCGGGGAACTTCCGTATCTTCTGGCAGATTGTTATGCCACTTGCGAAGCCGATCATTGCGGTTGTCTCCCTCTTCACTTTCATTACACCATTCACGGACTTCATCTTAGCTCGAATTCTACTTCGTACAGAAGAGAAGTTTACGCTTGCTGTCGGTTTGTTCGAATTGATTTCCGGTCAGTTCGGTAATGAATTTACAAAGTTCGCAGCAGGAGCGGTTTTGATTGCGATTCCGATCGCTATCATGTTCCTTTCCTTACAGAAATATTTCGTTTCAGGCCTGACTGCAGGTGGAACGAAAGGATAACGTTTGAAGAAGAGAAGAGGTCAGGTGGAGCGTATTGCTTTTCCTGACCTCTTTCAATCAAAAGAAGAGCTGCTCACGTTCCTTATGGTATGAAGTGATCAGAATGTTTCGTATGAGGTAGGAATACCGGCCCGTCTGCATAGGACGACAGAATCAGGTACAATAGAGATAACGCTTACAAACATAGAAGGTGATATTATGGGAGTGACAATTAAAGATGTAGCCAAAGCGGCCGGCGTAGCTCCGTCCACCGTGTCCCGTGTGATCGCTGACCATCCGCGTATCAGTTTAGCGACGAAAAAGCGGGTCAAGAAAGCGATGAAGGAAATGGGTTACCATCCCAATGCCAATGCGCGTAGCTTGGCGAATAAGTCGAGCCAATCAATTGGTGTTGTGATGCCGGCAGGAGCAGATAATGCCTTGCAAAATCCTTTCTTCCCTGAGGTATTACGAGGAATCAGTAATATCGCACACAGTATGGATTACTCCTTATTGCTGAATACGGGGCAAACGGATGAGGAAATACTAGAAGGTGTAAAACGGATGGTTCACAGCAATCGTACAGATGGAATTATTTTACTATATTCACAACTTAACGACCCTGTCGTCAATTTCCTGTTGGAACACAACTTTCCTTTCGTCATTGTCGGGAAACCGTCGGAACGAATCGATGAAATCACACACGTAGACAATGACAATGTGCGAGGCGGTAAAGAGATTACGGAGCATTTAATCCAGCAAGGTCATGAGCGGATTGCTTTTATAGGAGGGTCTACGGACTTAGTTGTAACGGTCGACCGTATGAAGGGCTATCAGCTGGCGTTAGAAGAAGCGGGACTGCCATTCTTAGAGGAGTATCGCATTCATACCGAATTTCTCGAATCAGGTGGACAACAGGCTGTCAACGAGTTGTTTGCTTTAGAGAATCCTCCGACGGGACTCGTCGTAACCGATGATTTGATGAGCATTGGTGTAGTCAGCATGCTCGAGAAATGCGGGAAGTATGTTCCGGAAGACATTTCACTCGTAAGCTTCAATAATGTCTACTTATCCGAGATTACACGTCCACCGCTGACGACAGTGGATATTCATATTTACGAGCTTGGTCAGCAGGCAGCGAAATGTCTAATTGAAAAAGTGAAAGACAAATCGGAGCCGGCGAAACGGGTTATTGTTCCTTATACGATTCAATATCGTTCGTCGACGATCGAAAGAGACATGCCATATATTAAGTAAGAATGTGAGGGAACCCGCTGTAAGGTGGGTTCTTTTTGTGGTATAAGACATCTATTTTTTATGAAATTGGGCAAAAGCAAACCCCGGTCAAAGTGGAGATCTGACCGGGGTTTCTCATTATGCTTATGCTGCTTCTTCTTTCGTTTGTTTCTGTACATCTACATTACGCTCGTTGGTTGGATCAAAGTAGAGGATGTAGCTGCCATCTGTTTCAGGGGTGAACGTCAAATTATCACCTTCCAGCCATTCTCCGTCACGAACGAATTTATATTCGAGTGTTTCACCTGCTGTAAGTTCAATCGGAGCACTCTTCCAAAGGCTCTCCTGATCATCAAACGTCAGCAAGTGATGGTCCGTTTCCCAATCGAGGGGAGCAGATCCTCGCACGACCACTTTAGAATACTTTTGGTCTTCGCTCGGCTCTTGTTCTTGTAAGTTCCCTTTCACTTTATACATGGACACAGATGCGCCGTCCACTGTTACAGGTAAGGTACGTTTGTTGCTCTTGAACGTTTCATCTCCGAGTAAAGATTGAAGTTGAACGCGGTTCGGTGTGTCATGGTGATAGAGTTTTTTCAAATCCAGTTGACGTTCGCTACCGTCTCGGTTCACAACGATAACGATTTTTTCTTGGTTTACAGAACGCTCAAAGATCATAAGGTCGTCCTCTGAATAAATCGTATTGAAGTCTCCGTTTGTAAGTGCAGGATGGTCGTTTCTCAATTGGATTAACTGTTGATAATGAGCTTTGACATCTAAGTTCTGTTCTTCTTTGTCCCACTTCATCATTTCGCGGTAATAGCGATCTTTCCATTCGCTCACTTCATTATGGTCACCGCTTTGAGAAAGACCGATTTCGTCTCCGTAATAAATAATCGGCGCACCAGGTAGAGCGAATTGAAGGGAAGCCGCTTGCTTTAATGTCTCGGTATTACCGTCTGCTTCAAATAGGAAGCGAGGCATGTCATGACTGTCTAGGAAGGTCGTACCGATAAATTCTTTACCATATTCATTGTTGATGGTTTCTAAATGATCCGTTACTTCATTAAGGCTCGTTTGATTAAGAAACGTATTGGCAATCGCCCCTTGTGTCTCAAAATCGATTGCGCCATCTAATTTACCTTTATAAGAAGTAATGGTATCAAGGTTGTCCCAAACCTCTCCGAAAATGAAAGCATCAGAATCCAGTTCTTTCACTTTATCTCTGAAATCAACCCAAAAGCTCTGACTAGGTCCCTTGGCGTAATCTAAACGGAAGCCGTCCACGCCGATTTCTTCCATCCAGAATGGCACCACTTCATTCAGCATGTAGTCTCTCGTTTCAGGATGGTCATTATTGAGTTCTGGGAGTTCGTTGATGCCATAGAACGTCTCGTATTCTTCTGGCCAATTTAAGAAGGTGTACCAGTCAAAATAGGGACTTTCCGTTCCATTTTCCACAGCATCTTGGAAAAATTCATGCTGGTCTGATGTGTGGTTCGGAACAAGGTCATATACAATCCTAATATCCTTATTATGAGCTTCTTCTACTAGTTGTTTCATCAATTGGTTGCTGCCAAAACGAGGGTCGATATTCATGAAGTCGGTCGGGTGATACCCATGGGAATACGGCCCTTCATATATCGGCGACACCCAAATCGTGTTCACACCCAGGTCATCAATGTAGTCGAGCTTCTCGATGACTCCTTGAAGATCTCCACCCATCCATCCCTTCAACTGCTCGTCGTAAGGAACCTCTTCATTTACCGATGTATTGTTTTCTATATTTCCATCACGGAAACGGTCTACAAATACTTGATAGATCACCGCTTCTTTAGCCCAGGCTGGTGATGTGTGATCCTCTACGTAGTATGCGAATTCTGTTGCGTAATCTGATGTTAATGCACCATTATCTGCATACTGTGACCCTTGGTTATACCGATTCCACACATCGATTTTGTATTTGACGCGTGTATCATTTTTTTGTTTCGGTATGGTTGCGGTAAAGACAGACGTCTTTAATTCATTTGATTCAATCTTGAGGCTTTCTCTTTGTAACTCGATGGTTTCTCCCGTTACCACTTCGCCTCTATTTCCTTCTGGGGAGGAGCCGTCCGTTGTGTAGTAAACGGCACCATTGTCGACAGGACCAAAGTGTTTTACGGTTACAGTAAGCGTTACTTCGTCTTTTTTAGTAGGAGTATAAGGAGTGTGGTTGAAGTCATGCGTCACGCTCTCTGCTACAGGAATCGCTTCCCAGGTGTTCACGGTATCTTCGAACATCTCAGGTTCCAATGAAAACGTAGCCGAGCGAGGGTTTTCGCGTTTTTCTTTATAGGCTTCTCCACCTAAACTGTATAAGTATGAAAGTTCTTCCCCAGGCTCACCACCAACAGTCAGTTGGAAGCTGTTTTCTCCCGTCTGTTTCATCGGACTGATCGAGTAATTGAACCCATTTTTACTATGTGCGACGGTCGGTGTCAGCCAGTCAGGGGTGCTTGCAGGAACTTGTAACGAAAGAATCAAGCTGCCTGATGCTTGGTTTGCGAGTACAACATCCACTGTGCGTTCATTATCTGGGTGAAAAATAAACTGATACTCCCCATCTTGTGAAGGTGTGAAAACAAGGTTTTCTCCTGGCATCCAGTTGCTGTCATAAACGAATTTATACTCGACATCTTCGCCGCCCGTCAATTCGATCGGTTCACTGACCCAAACGTTTTCTTCCTCATCGTAGGTAAGAGGATGATCATTCGAGCTCCAGTCTAACGCCTCGGCGCTGCCACGTAGGACAACCGAATCAAATGTTTGTTCTGCGTTCAATGCAATCGGTTGCACAAAAGGCAAAAATAAAACGACCATTACTATTGCTAGAAACCATTTCTTCAAGGACATCCCTCTTTCAATTGTATTTGGAATCGCTTTCATAATAATATAAAAATTCAGGCTTGTCCACCTAATATATGGGGTATAAGTAATCATCCCACAAAACCAGTTCGTGAGAATCAAAACTTTAGTAGGGGAATATAGAATATACTTGTAATTTTATGTCGGATGCAGTAACATAATCTGTAAACGGTTTTATTTGAATTGTCAGTTAATTTTTTGTAAAAACATTGAATATTCGTTTACAATACTTGATAGGGAAAGGGTAGGAAGTTATGATACAACCAGATGATCGAATTGCTACACCTGGACAAGTGGTAAGTTTTGAGAGAAACGACATTACTTTCAAAGGGAAAGTCATCCCGAGTCAATGCCAACGTTCAGTGATTGTTGATTTAACCATTATGGATAACTTAGCTGAAATTGATTTCGAATATGAAAGAACGGTTGTTGCTCATACCAACTATCGTATTATAGAAGAATAACGATGGGGCCCTCTTTGAGTTGCGATACTCGGGAGGGTTTTTGCATGAATGTTCGGAAGCTTTAGGAAAATTCCTATAAAGGAAAGGGAGAAGTCAGAATATGAACCAGAGACTACGCAGAGGAATCACCCCTGTATTGATTGCATCCGCACTTCTACTTGGCACGTCTGATATACATAGTAAAGCGGCTGAAAGGGACGACCAGCAAGTGATCGTCGTCTACAATAACGAAGAAGGAAAACAAGCTGTAAAGACGTTGAGTTCACAAATTGAGCGTGAGCTTGATTCTATTGACGCCTTGTCTGTAAAAATGAACGCAGCCGGAATTGAACAATTAGAATCCAATCCGGATATCGGCTATGTGGAACGCTCGTCTGCGGCAGGCTTATTAGGGGAAACAGCCCAGTGGAATGTAGAGTCCGTAAACGCCCCACAAGCATGGAAGGAAGGCTATACCGGTAAAGGGGTCAAAGTTGCCGTGATTGATTCGGGAGTGAACGCTAGTCACAATGATTTAGACGTCGTGAAGAGTGTTTCTTTTGTGGAAGATGATCCAGCGACAACGACGATTGATGAGTCATCCGTTGTCGATCAAGATGGACATGGTACACACGTAGCTGGAGTGATTAGTGCAAACTTTGGTGGCGATATCGTTCAAGGTAGCGATGTAGCCGGTGTTGCTCCTGACGTGGAATTGTACTCTTTAAAGGCGATTGCGACCAAAGAGGGGAACACACTCGATATCATTGAAGCGATCGATTGGGCGATTGCGAACGATATGGACATTATCAATCTATCTTTGGGAAGCGGAACCCACTCCGAGCTTTTCCAAGAAGCTGTGGATCAAGCCTATGAAGCCGGAATTCTAGTTGTAGGTGCAAGTGGAAATGACGGGCAAGACACAGAGGTCAGGTATCCGGCCAAGTATAATAGTGTCGTAGCCGTTTCTTCTGTCAATCAGCAAAAGAGTCTGTCTGACTTCGCATCTATTGGTCCTGAAGTAGAATTCACTGCACCGGGAGAGCCGATTACGAGTACTTATGAAGATACATACGCGATTATGGGGGGGACGTCTCAAGCAGCACCTCATGTGAGTGGTTTTCTCGCTTTACTCATGCAGAAAAACCCGGCGATGACGGCTATGGAATTGAGACAAGAACTGAAAAAGTACACGACGGACCTTGGTCCTGTTGGGCGTGATGAGAAATTTGGTTATGGATTCATCGATTATGCGGTTTATGACGACATGCCTCCGGGCGAGGTTAGAGGAGTTCAGTTGACTGAACAACAACAAGATTCCTTCACGATCGCTTGGTCGAATCCTGCCAATTCGGATTTTCAAAGTGTCCGAGTTTACTTGAATGGGGAGTATGAAGGCAAGACGAGTGGTGAATTCTATACGTTTGACGGGCTGGAATCCTCAAGTGATTATACCGTTGAAATTCGAACGGTCGATGACAGTGGAAACGAATCTGAAGGCATTCAATTAAATGTAGCGACTCAAGTCGATTTGTATACCAAACAACTTGCAGAACAGGCCGCGGTCATTCAAGATAAACTGACAAATGCTCCTGAACAGATGAACTTGTGGGATATCGATTCAGCTGAGTTGGCCATTGAACAATTGGATGATCCAGCCATGGAACGTTTGGCAGCGGACTTGGAAGCCTATAAACAATCAATTGGACTCAAGGCATTCGATTCAGTGGCTATGACACCATCGAAAGATTTGACCGTTCGATTTAACACGGCAATGGATGAGGAGTCTTTCGAAAACCGACAAGTGTTTGTCCGTCATAAAGGAGAATTTGTAAACGGCATTGATGTTCAACTGTCTGAAGACGGAAAAGCTTTAACCATCTCAGCACCTTCAGGTGGTTATCCATCAGGGGATTGTGCATTATATATCGATTCGGGAGTGAAAGGTTCCAATGGCCGTGGTCTTGGTTCACCTGTCGTCATGAAATTCAACTTATGATTTCCTGATTGCCGCGATAAAGCCATAAAAAGAGGCGTACCTATGACAGAGGGTACGCCTTTTTTATATATGTTTATTTAGAATAGGGAGAAACAATATAGGTTTCGGGTGCCTCCGTATTTTTGTGAGGGTGTTGAACAATTTTTCGTAGGTTAGAAGACGCTAGCCCCGTTGTTAAAATATGGTTTCATTAAATTGAAGGCGGGAATACACCATGTAACAAGTATAAGGAGGACGTTTACGTATGAAGAATTGGATAGTAGGAATACTCATAGGCTTTGTCCTATTAGGGTTGACGACGTCGGTTTCAGCTGCTGACCGCACAAATGTAGACCTGGATAAAGTGTGGACGATTACGTTTAATACGGAAATGGATTTGAATGACGATGGGATACAAGTTTATGATGCGCAATCGCAACCTGTAAATGTGAGTTTGAGTTACGGGAAATCAAAAAAGAAAATCATGGTTCGAGCAGAAGATCCGTATGATGCTGGAAGTACATATCACCTTGAGGTGAATAACAAATTGACTTCCTCTGAAGGTATTGCCATTCAGGAAGAAGTGAATTTTACTTTTGAGACGAAAGCCGGGGCTAGTGGGCTGACAAATCAAGACATTTTAGCATTGATCAATGACCGAACAAATGAAATCCAGTCCATTATTGGAACAGACTTAAATGATAACTTAGGTGGAGAAAGAGATTTTAGCCGAGTGGAAGCGGACTTGCAACAAGAGGCAACTAATTCATTCGTCAATGGCTTTCTTAAAGACCAATATTTGAACAAAGCATGCGGAGGCTGTGACTACTCTATTTTCATCAATAATTCTAGTCGTGTACTGTACTTCGAGGTTCTTGAAAACAATGAGAACACAGTAACAGTAAAAACAGCTGGCGCATCCGGATATATCACGAATAGTGGATATGCAATTTATGAGTTCACTAAATCTGACGGTAAATGGTTACTTAATGATTATTCTAATACTGAATATTCGGAAGACAATTACTTGAACCTTACTCCTGAACAAGGGGAGCTGTATATAGAAAACGCTTATAACAAGCAAGTGACTTACGTTCGGACAGTCAGCCAGCCTCCTTTTGATACAGGAACAGAAGATCGTCCTTATCACGTCTATGAAGTTGTAGGCGAAGCTGATATTTACCTAGATACGTACACAGGATTTTCAGAACGTGGTGATTTACTAAGTAAAGATCCACTATCTGATATGGAGTTGAAGACGGTAGTAGAAGAAACGGTTGATGAGGTTCACAACATCATTAACGGAGACATCAATCAAAATCTGGGGACAGATGTTCCGAAAGATTATGACCGTGTCCGCCCTGACCTATTGAACGTAGCTACAGGTGATATGGTTGTTGGAACGTTAAAGGAATATTACGAAAATGCTTGCGGCGCTTGTGACTACAGATATTTCCAAGAACCTAGTTGGAATTTGAAGTACAATGTGCTAGTTAATGATGGGCAGCACATTCGTCTAGAATCGGCTAGTCCTAGAAATGTATTCGACGAAGGTGGATTCGAGGTATACGACTTGGTATTAGAGGGTGGTTCGTGGTTGCTGAACGGAATAGAGCAACGCGATTTCACTTCTGAGGAGCATTTGAATGTTACAGCAAAAGAAGCACAAGCCTACTTAGAAACTACAGACCGACAAGGAGAGTATGAGTTTCTGAGAACAGAGACGAAAGAAATGAATAATGAAGACGGATTTAAGCAACGTCCTTTCCATATCTTCAAGTTCACGGGTGACAATGGTGCGACAGACCAAGTCATGTTCGATTCTTATACTGGTTTCACTGAATAGGCAATATCTCCCTCACATTTTCTACGTAAGAGTGGTATAATTCTCGCAATGTTGAAAAAAAGGTGAGTGAGAGATTATGAAAAAATTGGCACTCTTTCTTGTCGTCGTTCTATTCATAGCCGCTGGTTATGTAGGATACTTGTTTTTCTTCAAATCCTACGATACGGCCGATCAAGAGGTCGATCAGTTAGCAGATGAGCAATATGAAATCAGCCTTCCTGAAAGTAGTGGACCGGAGGAAGGAAAAGGAGCACCGACACAAGACCAAATTGTTGAGTCTTATCAGTCAAGCTACCAATCCTTAATGGCAAACGCAGAGGAACGAGTGAATCAATTGGCCTCCCAGGCACAGAACGAATATATGAGCAAACTGCAAAATGGTGAGGACGTATCGTACAGTTATTTCTATAATAAATACAATTCTGCAGCCGACCGGCTTGAAGAAACAACCGATCAGGCTTTTGAGACAATTTACAAGGATATGAACCAGTCACTCGAAACACATGACTACGCATCAGCTGAAGCAGACCAATTACAACAAGATTATGAGCAAACGAAGAAACAGTGGAGAAATTCACTTTTACAAAAAGTGAAAGAGTCTCTATGATTTTCAAAATCTAGAATTTCAAGGGTTGTTCTTAGTTAAAGAAAAAATTATAATTTGAACAATAAAGATATTTCCGACCGCTGAAAGGATGGAGCCATATTGGCACAACTCTCTAAATTGTTTTTGGATCAACAGGAGCTTTCTCTGCTCGGACGATATAGTGTGCGAATTGATCGAACGATTGTTGTTGAACCTTTCAAACCTTTGACCGAGGATACATGCCAACGTATCTTGAATAGCCAGATGTTAATAAACCGCATCGGTATTCAAGGCGCTGAATCGATGGATTCTGTGGAATACGAAGGACCTTATTCTTGTAAGAGGGTGTTTGGGGTTTTGGTTTTTAGTCGTGTATCTTGATGGAGGGAGCTCCCATTATGGGGGCTCTTTTTTCGTGTGTTTTTTAGTGTTGTGAGTGTAATTCGGACATTTTCGCGGTTGATTCGGACGTGGGTGGTGTTATATCGGACACCGGTTTTGGTAATTCGGACAGGAGAGGCGTTATATCGGACATTTTGTTAGGATTCGGACAAAGATAGCAGGATATCGGACACCAGCACGTGTAATTCGGACAGGAATGGTGATATATCGGACATTTGGTTAGGATTCGGACAAAGACAGCAGGATATCGGACACCAGTACATGTAATTCGGACAGGAATGGTGATATATCGGACATTTACCTAGAATTCGGACAAAGTCACACATAATGCAAAAAAAGCGATTGGCAGCCAAATGCCAATCGCTTTTCGGTTAGGATGTAGGGTTGTCAGCGTTGCTGCTCTTCATAGCACTTTCCCCCGAATCGTTGTAGTTCAATTTATCTTGCAATTCGTCTTTTACATTTTCTAAGCTTTCTTCGTCAGGTACAAAGTAGAATAATCCATCTTCCAACCGTTCATTGTTGCCTTCAATGTTGATCGTTTTCGTGTCCGCTTCATCAGAAGAGAATGCCTTTTGGATGGCATATATTTCACGAGGAGACAGGTTGGTCGAGATGTTCTGACCGACCACATCAGATATTTGTCCTACTTTGAATATCGTGCCAGCTGAGATTGCTTGATCTATCGATGCCTTAATGAATTGACGCTGTCGCTCGTCACGTGGGTAGGATATTCCGACATCTTCCCGTTTTCTCATGCGTACGAAAGCCAATGCTTCTTCACCGGTCATTTTCGTTGGACCTTCTTCAAACTCGATGATTTTGTAATAATCGATACTACTTCGTTCCCAGAAGCCTTCTTCGACATCGATCGTTACGCCACCGAGTAAATCAACGATTTCAATGAATCCTTCGAAGTTTACCGTCGCATACGTATCGATTGGAATACCTAAATAGTCTTCTACGGTTTCGACAGCCAATTTTTCAGCACCGTAACCGGATAATTCTCCAAGAGAGTACGTTGCATTAATCTTATGAGAGCCGGCGTATTGACCGACTTTTTCTTCGGGTAGCTCAACACGAGTATCTCGGGGGATGCTCGTCATCGTCATTTCCTTTGTTTCAGGGTCGAGTGTCATCACAATTTGAGTATCTGCTCGCCCAGCTCCGCCATTTGTCGAGTAATCTTCAACGCCAAGCAACAAAATCGAAATAGGGTCTTTCCCTATATCAACGGCTTCTTCACGTAGATCAGACTTTTCGCCACGCTCTAAATCTTGATAGGATGCCGTATATACCTGAGATGCATAGTAAAAGCCTACACCCACAAATATCGCTATGATAAATAAGAAAGTTACGACGAGTCGAATCTTCTTTTTTCGATTTCGTTTTCGTCTTCTTACAACTCTAGTTGTCAAAGTAAACACCTCGATTTTTTACCTTTCAATAGTTTATTGTAACATATCTGCCCAGATACAAATGACATAATTCGAAGGTACGAAGTTTTGTAACGCGATTGAAGTGGAGGTGATATAAAAAAACCTCGCTCAAAAATGAGCGAGGTTTCTGTTTTTATTCAATTTCTTCTTTTTCTAAAATCAAGTAGTTCAATTCTTTTCTATCTATACTATTGTAGCGTCCGGAATTGAATAGATAGAATACAATACCGATCAGGATCCAAATTCCTAGCGCAATATAGGACTCGGTTCCGAGAGATGCTGGTGACCAAGGAAGTAGAAGTAATACTAAGAATCCAATGGCACTAAGCATGCCGATCAAGGACAAGAATTTCTTACCTGGTGCGACAACATCAGCATACCCACGAGCCGGCTGTTTATCCGACCAGCGGAAAAATTTATAAGCTGTGGCCGTACAGAAAAAGTAAGCGATCGCCACACCTGTTGAGGACATATCAACGACCCATAGTAGTGCTTGGCGTCCAAACCAAGGAGCTATCAAGCAAATCGCCATAGTGAATAATATACCAACGTAAGGTGTGTTGTGTTTCGGATGCAACTGTCTGAACATATTCGGCAAGATTCGGGCACGGCCCATTGCGAAGGTCAACCGACTCGCTGAAATGTAGAAGCCGTTCAGTCCTGTGAATATCCCCATACAAACGGCTGCCGCAATAATGAACACACCGGCACGACCCATGTAGCTTTCAATGGCGTCTCCTGTTCCCCAAACGGACTGAGTTTCCTGAATCTGAGCAAGTAAGTTCTGCCAAGGAATCGAGCTTGCTGTGATTAGAATCATAGCACTGTATGCAATTCCGGCTGCAAGTAAGGACCAGATAATCAATCCGAACGCTTTTTTCGGTTCGAACTCGAATTCCTCTGCAGCTTGCGGGATGTTATCAAACCCGACATAAGCAAACGGTGCAATCGCAAGAATCGTCAGGATGGATGCAATCGCTGTTTGGTCAGGGTTAAAGGCAGGTGTGACATTCGAGAGGCTCGGTCCATCTGCAAAAATGGCTCCTACACCGAGCAGCGTAATGCCTAGAATCAAGATAATACTGAACACGAATTGCGTCTTTCCAGAAAAGCTGGCGCCTCGTATATTCAAGATAGCGAATAAAATAAGAGCGATACTAGCGATGGCAATCTGAATAATCGATACTTCATAGCCAGCGACGGTGTACATATTTCCTGTTCGCACGAGGTCTGGGAACAAGAACTTGGCGAGCAATGCGAGTGCCGATGCATTCAAAGCGACGATACAAATGTAACCGAGTGTTAAAAACCATCCGGCTATAAAAGCGAATAATCGTCCGAACCCAATGTAAGCATAAGCGAATTCGCCGCCCGTTACCGGGAACTTCTCAATTAAAAACCCGTAACTTACACCGATGATCATCATCAATGCGGCACCAAGTAAAATACCGATGATGACGCCAATCGGTCCAGCTTGATCGATCCAGTCTGTCGGCAGGACGAAAGCTCCCCAACCAATCGCGGATCCAAACGCAATCGCCCACACCCAATGGGGTTTCAACGATTTCTCTAATTTCTTTCTTTCTCTGTTGGCCATGTAAAAAAAATCCTCCTAAAAAATAACGTGCCTGACTATTTTAAAGATAGTTGATATCGTTCGCAACCCTATTAGGTTTATATTTACCTAGAACCGCCATGTTAAACCATTTGCAGCCTGAAAAATTTGATGAGAAGAGTCAAAAAAAGCTGAAAATTTACAAAATGATATAGATTCCTTTAAAAAGGTTTTGCTATACTGAAAATAATGGATTTTTCATTTATTTACTTTTCATGAATGAAAATGACAAATACTAGGGTAGAGAGAGGGAGAGTAATATGGGGAAAACTAACAAAATTGTCGCTTCTTTAGCTGCGACGACAGCGATGGCAGCGGCGATTGCACCAGCGGCGACTGCGGATGCAAAGGATTTCAGTGACGTATCGGATCGTTATGTAGATGCAGTCAACTTCTTGCTTGAACAGGAAGCAACGAACGGGTACTCCGAAACGCAATTCGGTACTCAAATGTCGATCAAGCGTCTCGATGCGGCTATTCTTTTGGCAAATGTGTTAGGTTTGGATACAGAAGAAGTCGATGAATCTGGATTCACTGATGTTCCGGAACGTGGTCAGGGTGCTGTCAGTGCATTGAAAGCAGCTGGCATTACGAATGGTAAATCTGAAACGTCCTTCGGCTCTCAAGATGAAATCACTCGTGGAGAACTTGCGATTTGGATTCAAAAAGGATTTGGATTAAAAGGTGTTGAACAGTTACCATTCACGGACGTAACGGACCGTTATGAGGATGCTGTGGAAGCGCTTTTATCGAATGATGTGACAAGTGGTATGACAGAAGATGAATTCGGTACATACGCGACAGCCAAACGTGGCGACTACGCAATCTTCTTGAAGAAAGCGTATGACATGATGGATGAGCAAGAAGGCAAGTTCGAGTTATCTGTGATGCACACGAACGACACGCATGGTCATATTGAAAACATCGCACAGAAGAAGACGGCGATTGACGATTACCGTCAGTATCACCCGGAAGCTTTGCTTGTTGATGCAGGTGATGTTTTCTCCGGAACTCTTTATTTCCAGGAATTTTTGGGCCAAGCTGACCTAGAATTCATGAACAAATTGGGCTATGATGCGATGACATTCGGTAACCATGAATTTGATCTTGGTAAAAGCGAGAATGGACATCAAGCATTAGCTGATTTTGTTAACAATGCGGACTTCCCGTTCGTAGCTGCGAACGTGGACTTCTCTGGTGATTCCCTATTCGATGAAATGAATAACGGAGACGAAATCGCTTCGACACCAGAAGACGGAGAGATTTACGGCGGAATCGTAACAGAAGTGGATGGAGAGAAAGTGGGGATCTTCGGCCTGACAACGGTTGAAACACCAGATATCTCTAGTCCAGTTGATATTGCTTTTGAAGACTATATTGCGGAAGCGAAGAAAATGGTTCAGTCCTTTGAAGACCAAGGCATTGATAAAGTCGTTGCCCTTACGCACCTTGGATATAACGACAACGTGGATTATGATAACGACGTTGCTCTTGCAGAAAACGTTGAGGGCATTGATGTCATTGTCGGCGGTCACTCTCATACAGAACTAGCTCCTAGAGTTGTCGGAGATGAAGAGCCTACTGTTCTAGTTCAAACGGGTGAATATAGTGATAACCTCGGTACACTAGAAGTTGAATTTGACGAAAATGGTGTCGTAACAAGTTATGCTGGAGAACTAGTTGAGCTTGACGGTTTAGAAGAAGATGCTTGGTTTGCATCTAAACTAGCACCTTATACAAAGCAAGTAGAATCTATTAAAAATGAAGAAATCGGGGTATCTTCTGACGTTGTCCTTAACGGTGTACGAGAAGACGTTCGTACTGGAGAAACGAATCTTGGTAACTTGATTGCTGACGGTATGCTTGCGAAAGCTCAAAGCATCAACCCGGATACAGCGATTGCGTTAACGAACGGTGGAGGAATTCGTGCTTCAATAGATGAAGGTCCTGTAACTCTTGGTGAAGTTTTGACGGTGATGCCGTTCGGTAATGCACTAGGAATCATGAATCTCACAGGTGCAGAGATTGAAGAAGCACTTGAACACAGTGTTGAAATGGCTCCAGAAGCATCAGGTGCCTTCCTTCACGTAGCTGGTATGAAGTTCGAATATGACAGCAGCCAGCCTGCAGGTGAGCGTATTGTGAACGTTCAAGTGGAAACGGAAGATGGTTACACACCACTTGAAGCGGACATGAACTATGATGTTGCGAGTAACTTGTTCACGATCCAAGGCGGCGACGGTTATACAACGTTTGAAAAAGCGTATGAAGAAAACCGTGTCAGCGAGCCAGGATTCATGGATTACGAGATTTTCGTTGAATACTTGAAATCTCAAGGCGACACGATCTCACCAGAAACAGAAGGACGTATTACGGACGTTGCAGGTGAATAATAGATTTTGAGCTCAGTAGTAAAGGGTCTTCCCATCTTAAGGGGAGACCCTTTTTGTTTTTCTTGATAAGTGAAGGTCATTTTCACTCTTTGGCAAGGAGAAAATATTACCAAGGGTATTCATGAGTAAAATGGCGGATTTGTTATAAATATTCTTCAATTTATGACAGGATTACCGATATTAAAGACAATGAGAAGATTTTTGTTACCTATTGAAAGGGGGAGACGTTGACAGAGGATTTTGGATAGAAAAAATCGCCTTTGTCAGTATTTTTTATGAAAAAAAGACATCTTAGAACAAAGTCGTTACGCTTCAGTATGATCATGCTTTCTTTCGTGCTGCTCTTTGCTCTTGTGCCTTGGCAGGGAGACGCATCAGCAGTAGGAAAGGGATCTTTAATTGTTTCGTCCGTGTATGAGGATTCTGCGAGAAAGACCGTTTCGATTTCAGTCGAAGCGAGTAGTGTTGAAGATATGGCCAGTGGACAATTGGAATTACGCTATGACCCACAAGTGGGATATGCGAGATCGGTGGAAGCGGGTTCTGCTGTAAGTGGCTCGATTTCCACGGTGAATTATGAAGCAGCCAAAGACGGCATCATCAAATTTGCATGGATCTCAACAGAAGAACTTTCTTCTGATGGAGAACTGTTGAACCTTGAATTTTATACGACCCATGAAAAAGGCGTGAAAGCAACAGACCTTGAATTAGTTGCAACACAGGTCTTTGATGAGGACGGAGAAGAAATTAAGGTCGCTCTTGAAGATGGATACGTAAAGCCATTCGACGGAAAAATAGAAGTAGCTGAGGAAGTAGTCGGCGATAAAACGTGGACTGTAACGTTCAGTACACCTATGCTATCTTCATCGATCACGAATCAAAGTGTCTACATTCTTAACGAAAGTCGAAGAAATCTAGTAAAAGCCGATCTGTCACTAAGTAATGATGGTACAGTCCTGACGGTTACACCTGATGAGGAATTGGGCCGTTACTTTGACTATAGTTTAATTGTTTCTGAGAACGTACGATCTATGACCAATACACGATTGAAACAAGCGGTGAAAGTGCCGTTTACAGTTAAATAACAACAGGAGGCGACGGTATGAATAAGAGACTCATCAGCTTATTTACAGCACTTGTTCTTATAGCGACGTTATTCCCATCGAATCAAGCGTTCGCTTATCGTGATTCAGTTGTCGAAGTAACGCAAACCTATTCGACAAGTGATGAAGTACGAGTAGCTGTGAAGATGCACAATATAAGAAATCTTAATTCCGGTAGTTTGCAAGTGTCTGTGGAAGGTTCTAACTTAGACTTGGATGGATTTGAAGCGGCACCGAAGTTTGATAAAGGGATGTTTACGACAACATCTCGAGAAGAGGGAGATACGCTCAACATTAGCTTCTTGGCTTCTGGTTCTAACGAAATCGATATCGATTCTTCGATTCTTGGTTACGTTACATACGAAGTAGAGGATTCTTCCAACGTCGGAGAATCATATGACATAACGTTAAAGAACGTGTCATTCAAAGATGCAGATGATGAAGACTTAGTAGAAGCCACATATGATGGAGCGGTTTACTATGAACGTTCCATGGGTGATGTAAACGATACGAACGAGTTAAATGCAGCACAAGCTATGAAAATCCTTCAACATGCGAACGGATCCAGTACGCTGAGTAGCGAGGACTTGGAATTCGCGGATATCGATGGGGATGGAAACATCTCTCAGAAAGATGCGAAAGAGTTGCTTGAATTCATTGTCGGTAAGAAAACGAGCATGATGAGAATCCAAACAGAAGAAGTAAATACAGCTTTTGTAGAGGTACCATACAGTCACGTTATGAAAGCGAATTATGGTCAAGCCCCATATACTTGGGATGCTAGCAACTTACCATCTGGACTGGAAATCAATGAAGAGACAGGTGAAATTTCTGGTTCACCTCGCGACATCGAAACAGAAACGATTGATATAACGGTTGAAGATCGCACAGGTGCCGAGATGTCGAAGAGCTTTGACCTTTCGGTTATCGAATCGGATGTGAAACAAATCGAACAGATCTCTCCGATCACCGTTCAAAAAGGAGAACAACCAAATCTTCCATCTAGTATTCAAGTAACCTACAAGGATGGCACTACTTCTAATGAAGGTGTCGAGTGGGATACAGTCAATACATCGAACGTAGGGGAATACACGATTTCTGGTGAAGTGGGAGATACGCAGCAAACTACGTCTGTACAAGTGATTGTGTTTGATGGCGACGAAAAGCCTTATGTTGCTGAAGATCAGATTATTGGCGTTACAACGGACTATGTCGGGTTCCTTGATGTTCATACGATTACGGTGAAAGTGACGGATAAGGTTTCTCGTATGGAAGTCGTATCTGGTCGTACGAAGATTGAAATGAATGCGGATGTTGATAGTACGTTCAGTCTGGCTACGCCAAGACTTGAGTCCCGGGATGTTGTAACAGTTATAGCCTATGATTATTTCAATGAGAAGATTACGGAGAGAAAAGTTACTTTAAAGTAAATGGGGGATTCTAGTGAAGAGACAATTGCAAAGCATGAAACTTGTTTCGTTTGTCGTCATATTAAGTGTCTTATCAACGTTGTTTGTTCCCAATGAGGCTAGTGCGGCGAGTTTGAAAGACGGGACATTGAACGATGAATTCAGTGACTTTCGTTTAGAAAACATCGGTGCTAGTAATGCAGACTTTAGTTTTGATACGAAAGAATCTGACGATGGTATAGATTCTAGTAGACTATTTTATGTATTAATTGATAGCAATGATGAATTAGCAGATACCGATGTATTTAATGCTTCAAGCGAATTGAAAACTATGTTGGACAGTGAAGAAGTTTATGGGTTATCAAACCCAGATCTTTTGCTGAATACAGACGGTGGTAAAGTCATTCGTTATGGAAGTAATCTAGATTTAAGATCAGGTCTTACAAATGAAGAGATTAATTTGAGTGGATTGGCTGAAAACAAGAACTATCGATTATATGTTGGTGCTTCGTCACCTGAAATGGATAAACCGAATGTAGATGTAGACAGTGGTCACACTGAGCCTAACGCTTCGTCTCCCGAACTTATAGAAGATCGATACGTACGTGTGACTTACACCGGAGATTCTTTAGGTGACCCTAATGAGCGTGACTTTAAAGTTCAATACTTAGATGGCACTTCTCGTAACGCTCTTTTTACACAAAACTTAGAAGAAAATGCTTCAGGGGACCTTCTTCTAGATTTTGAATTTGATTTCGATAATCAATTGTTTGGAGATCAAGGTGATTTTGGAGGAACTACTGACTTTGAACACTACAAGTACTACATGACAATCTCTAACGGTGTTGAAATTAATAAAAATGATTCTTGGATTCTTCAATTCGACAACAATGGGGTATTAGACAAGAGCCAGAACAGTATCATCAATGTTCCTCATACAGAGTTCGTTAGTGCAACTTCCGATAATTCTTCTGAAGAAATTTTCACAGGAGATGGCGAGATTCTTTTCTCAACAGATCCATTCCCATCTCTATTAGATGGTGCTGGAAATAGTCAGGCTGGGTTTAGTGTATCAAATACCCCAACTGATCAGGACTTCAGATACTTGAGAGGTGTGGCTTCTAACAGAAGAGGAGAAGTGACACTAAGGTTCGATGATGACATTGCTATAACCTCTAAAGGTCGTGAACAAATTCAAATAGTAGGTAGCGATGGGGAAGATTTTCGAGATTATGATCGTTCGGTAAGTCTAAATAACTCAGATGATTCAATACTTGAAATTCCTTTCGTAGCATTAGACCCTGGTAAAGAATATTACGTAAGTATTCCAGCGGGTAGCTTGGCATTAGATACAGGTACCTTTGGATTAGGCCAGCTGAACTTAGGTAACGAATTTAACCAAATTATCTTTTTCACAGAAAAGAAACCAGAAATCGCAAGTACATTCTTTAATCCAGGCAACGATACATTTGATCATAACTACTCTCCTTTCAGCTTGAACCCTACTGACGATATTTATCGTATTCCGGAATTGGTTGGAATTAACAAGTTGGGGGTAGGATTAAATCAGCAACTTGTTGTTAGCTTTAGAGATAAAATCGAATTGAATGGTAACCCAGATGGAAAACTACAGATCTCCTCTTCTGGAGATAACCGAAACTTGACTGCTACTGCAAGTATTAATGAAAATCGACCGAATGAGTTGATTATTACAATTAAACATGGTGACAATAACCAGAAGCTGCTTCGCCCGGACGTCATTTATGAATTGGTTATCGAACCAGGGATTGTAAAAGACCATTACGGTGGCGGTGCATTTGCAGAAAGTAGTACGATTAATGTAGATTTCAAAACGGCTGATGGATTCAAGAATGCCTTTCTTGATAAATCATCTTACGAGTTGAACTCAGGCCTTCTACAAACACCGAGTCATAATATCGCAATCGATGTGCCGAAAGTGTACATCCGTAACGTGGAAACCATCCATTATCGTCAAGGACTTGCTCCTGACGCTCAAGTGGCTCCGAACATCACAAACGTCGATGTTGAAGCAGATCCTGATGTAGCCTACTTAACGGTTACAACTAACCAGGATGAGCGTAGCATGCTTGAACGAGGTGCGAACGGTAAATTTACAGCAACTTTTGCTGGATTAAGCTCAAATGTAACACAGCTTGAGATCACAGCTTACGATGTAAATGAAAATGAACTAGTAACAAGAATCTTCCGTTTACAAGGAGCTCCTGGTTCTGAGTTTAAAAATGACTACGTCCCAGAGATTACAGATGTATTCGGTAAGAGAATCTCTCTTTATGAATTAATGCAGCAACCTGATCTAATGCGCCAAGTACTAGAACAGATTCCTGTTAGTGAGCTAGATCGTATTGGTGTCCTTGAACCATTCTTCGCACCATACAACGATGTACCTTAATTGAATACTAAAATAGAAAGCTCGGATGCTAAGTAAGCATTCGGGCTTTCTTCTATAATCAAAACATTTAAAAACCGGGTTAACTATGGTAGTCAACCCGGTTTGTTTGTTACTCAACACGAAACTTAAACTTCACCTTATGACTCAACTTTTCCCCATCAGGCGTCTTCAAGTCGTCCGTTATATACAATTCATAATCTTCGCCTCGGTCGTAGCGATCCTCAGGTATGACATATAACTCACGATTACTTACTAAAGCGACTTTAATATCCAGCTTTCTTGAACTAGATTCCTCTCGGATATAGACAGATCGATTATTGATGGTGTCTGGATTGATATCTGTACTGAAGGCTATCTTCCAGTACTTGTTCTCTAAAACGCTGTCTTTTGCTTTTTTGACTACCCAGCCATCGTTTGTTGTCCCGACGACGACTTTGACGCTGTCTACTTTTCCAGTATCAGCGGAGCGGGCGTATAGGGTGGTTGTCCCTGTACTGACCCCTGTCACTTTTCCTGACTGGGAAACAGTGGCGACATCCTTGTTGCTAGAAGAGTAGGTCAGTTTCTTATTGGTTGCGTTACTTGGATAGAAAGTCGGTGTTAAGCGGATGCTATCTTCTGCATCGACTTCGACCGTACTCTCTGCAATTTCAAAAGCTGACAGATCGACATAGTCTTCTGGATAGACGTGAACAGTAATGCTGCCTGTTTTTCTCTTATATAAGGTGGTGACGGTAATTTCAGCGGTTCCTTCTGATACGGCTTCGAGTTCTCCGTTTTGTTTTACTTTTACGACAGAAGAATCGCTGCTTTCCCATTCATACACATATTGATCGGTGGCACTGAGTGGGAAAATTCTGTACTCCAACTGATATTCTTCGTCTTGCTCTAGATATAAATCATTCTGGTATCCTTTGATATAAATGCGATCAACAGGTACGGAGACTTCGATGTCTACAGAGTCCTCAAAGCCGCCATCAATCGTTGTAGCCGTAATCGTCGTTCGTCCTTCAGATACCGAGGTGACTTCACCTTGCGTGTTGACCGTTGCAATGTCAGGATCATCAGAAGTCCAAATCACTCGTTTATCTGTCGCGTTATAGGGATAAACGAGGGCTTCAAGCTCAATGGTATCCTCGGTTACGCCTATCCATTCAGGCACGCGCTCAAGCGTAACGGACTTTTTGTTCAACTCGACACCTGTAACAGGAACGGCGATGATGACATTCACCGTATCGGTGTAGGCACCATCTAAAATCGAAGCTGTAATCTTCGCGCGGTTGCCTTCTATTCGTGTCATATCATCGGTGACTTGAATTTTTCCATCGTCCGAGACGGTTACCATATCCGTATTGCTTGATGACCATTGAATTTCTGTTTCAACAGCCCCCTTCGGAATGAGCTTTGCGTTTAACTGAGCTTCATCGCCTTCCGTTAAGGTAATGGTTTCGCGATCGATTTCTACTCCTTCAGCAAGCGACAAAATCAAATCTGTCGGCAGGCTGCGGTTCAGCGCTGTTCCGTCTCCGAGTTGTCCGTATTCGTTCAGCCCCCATGTGTACACGTCACCTGAAGCAGTCTTGGCGATCGAATAACGGTTCCCGGCATCGATTTCGGCAACATCGTTGATGGCTGTCAACTGCGTAGGAGGTTGCGTGATTCGGCTTGAGACAGGGATGCCTAATTCGCCGACCGCATTATCACCCCATGCCCAAACGTTTCCTTGTTTATCTAAGGCAAGATTATGAAAAGCGCCGGCTGCCAATTGTTCCACCGCTGGTAATGTTGGGACAACAAAAGGGGTGGCGATATCGGTTGCGTTTGGATTCAAGCCGAAGTCATTTTTCCCCCAACTCCACACACGGCCTTGTTCGTCTAGTGCTAATGAATGGGAAGTCCCTGTTGCGACTTGGGTGATGTCAGGTAAGCCTTTTATTTTATAAGGAGTTTTGGTAAAGGCAAAACTGACCGGCATTTGACCGCCCCAATTTTCTCCCCATGCCCAAACGGCACCGTCTTCATCAAGCGCCAGATTATGATGTTCAAAGCTTTCAATCTGTACGATATCCTCTAAGCCGATAATTTGTTCAGCTGTCAGCTTTTCGCCGGTCGCTTTGTATTCGTGCTGTCCTAATTGTCCGAATTGATTGGAACCAAAGCTCCAGACTGTACCATCGGATTTTAAAGCTAATGAATGGCTGTCACCGGCTGTGGCTTGTATGATATTCGATAACTTTCGCTCGACGAACTCATCTGAACCATCTTTTTCAAAAGCCATGACTTGCGAGAGCTCAGGTTCTGTTGTTGTTGCTTCTCCAGTCCCTGCTTGTCCACTATCATTCGAGCCGAACGAGAACACCTCTCCGTATTCTGTTACGACGAGTGAGTGGATATCCCCGGTTTCGACACTCGAAATTTTCTGATCGATGGTTGTAGAAATCTCTTTTGGAACAGATGTCTGATTATCGCTGATTGCCAGCTGGTCAAACGCATTCCATCCCCAACCTAGTAGATGATCATTCTCATCGGAGTCTTTTTTCAAAATCAATGTGTGATTACCGTATATCGAAATGGTCGGTTCGGCGCTGACCGTATGCGTGAGAATGAGGGAAGCTGCCAACGCTAACAGGAGCCCCCAACCTAATTTCCATTTAGTCATAGTGCACGACAGCTCCTTCTAGTTCGTTTTTCGTATAATAGCTCGGGATGTCTTCCAAGCGATAATAGCCGTTTTCGTCATCTACGAAATTTAATCGATCCCCATCAATGAGTAAATAAGGATCTCCTTTAGACAAGTCCAATTGTGAAGATTCAATGATTACTTCTGTGGAATGATTCTCATAGGTCAAAACTACTCCACCTAAGTCGATCACGGTCGGCTTCGCGTCTACTGCATGTTCGGATTGAGTCGTAAATGACATCATCGCATGCTTACCAAGAGGGAGGTCATCTTCACCGAATGTATTGAATTTCGTAATGAATAACTGATAGGTCGTATCATACTCATAGCCACCTGATGCAGGACGGATTTTCACGGTATCCCCCTGAATGCTTGTGGATAGGGGAATGACTTCCTTATTTTCATCCAGCAGGAAGATCGAATCACCATGTAAGTCAGGCTTGCTGTTAAAGGTGATGGTCCATTCTTTATCTGTCGCGACGTTCAATTTTCTCCCGAAGTTCAGGAACTGTAACGTATCTTGTGGATCTGATTCGACGATGTTTCCATCCTCCGTCAATTCATCGATCAGGTCTTTCGTGTCGGGGTGGTCGACCATGAGCTGATTCATGGTCAGGTTGAACGTTACATCAGAGAATGACTCATACTCCAATGGGGATAAGTCATAAATCAGGTTCCCCTCTAGGTTCACATGCTCTAAAGAGGGGAGCTGATCGATGTCCTCGACACTTTCGATTTGATTATAAGCGAGGTGAATTCGCGATAAACGATTCAAACCTCTGAGCGGTTTGAGGTCTTCAATCTCGTTCTCATTTGCGTACAGTTCAATTAATCGGGAAAGGCGATCGATATCAGATAAATCCTTGATTCTATTTTTACTCATGTGCAGTGATTTCAAATCTCTCATCTCATCGAGGACATCGATATCTGTAATACGATTGTCTGAAATCCATAGATTTTTCAAGTCACCCAGCGGTTCCAAGCCTTCGATCTCTTTGATTTGGTTGTTGGATAGATAAAGAGAATCAAGGTTCGTCAGTTGCCCTAAAGGATGGACATCGAGAATGGAATTGTCCGATAAGTTCAGCCATTCTAATTTATCCAAGTCATCCAAGAAGATGGTCGACGTGATGAGGTTGTTCGATAACCCTAAGTGCGTCAGGCTCTTTAGATCCTTTAATCCCCATAGATAGTCGATCTGATTGTTACTGACGTATAGCTTTTGTAAATCGGTCAAGTCTTGCAATGGACTGATCGATTCAATCTGGTTATTCGATAAATAAAGTTCTTCTAAAGAGTGGAAATGTTCGATTCCATCTATATTCGATAGATTCTTATTCTGAAGATCGAGCACGGGAATGTGCGTCACCTCATTCTTGAAAATCTCCTCATCGTCTTCTTTATCGAGAAATTCACGTATCGCTTCTTCAAAGTTCTGGTCGGTAAACTGAATGGTGGAGTCGGTATCGTTTCCGGACTCGCTACCTTGCTGTGGTAAGTATGTCAGGGAACCTGACTCGATTGGTAGTCTGTTCATCCAGTCCAGTTCGGTTGAAGGAGTCGTGACGTCCAGCACATTTTCCTCTACGCGAAGCTCTTTGACCTTTTCCCATTTGTATAATGGAGAAAGGGTGGTCAATTGATTATCGCTTAAAAGCAGAGATTCTGTCTGAACCAGATTCCGAAGCGGAGCCACGTCCGTTAACTGATTGGATTGTAAATGCAGACTCTTCATATTGGTCATATTTTTTAGCGGCTTTACATCCGAGATATTATTATGATCTGCCCATAGTGTCTCTAATTTTGATAATGGGCGTATATCGTCTAGTGAGTCTAGCTCATTGTCATTAACATATAAGTGACGTAGAGAGTCTAAATTACGGACAGGTCTAAGGTCATAAATACGGTTGCTATTCAGCTTAAGTTCACGGAGATTCACAAGAGAGCGAACCGGCGTGATGTCTGTAATTTGATTCGCAGACAAAGAAAGGATAGACAAAGTCTCCATTCCGTCCAAAGCTTCTATATCCCGAATGACGTTGTTATGTAACTGAAGTTCTTCTAAGTTTTCCAAATAGGAAAGTGACATAATCGATGTCAATTCATTATGGGATAGATCTAATCTTTTCAAGTTTTTGTACCTTTCAATCCCAGCAAGAGAATTCAACTCGTAATGGGATAAGTCGAGTTCTTCCACTTCCGCTTTTTCATCTGGTGTTAAGGAGGTTTCTACCCCGAGTTCTTCTTGGATCGCATCTTCTAATTCTTCGGCAGAAATCGTGATAGGAAGGGATAGAAGGGCTGTAAGCATCAAAGCTGAAGCTAAGGATCGTTTTACTAAATTATGCATGGGTTTCACTCCGAACTGAATGTGATCATACCTTCTTCTTATATCGGGAAATTTCTAGATTTATCAAGTCATAGCGACATGAAAAAACTCCAGACCGAGTAGGGTCTGGAGCTCTGATTAAAATTGACCGGCCACTTGACTTAAGAGGTTCGATTTTCTAGATTCCTTGGCACTCTCATATTGAGATTTGAACTCACTGGCTGCATTCTTGCTATGTCCATGTTTAGCCAGCTCGTTTTGCATTGCCCCGTAAACGCTTGAGAAAGCGGCGTCTGTTTTACTTTCTAGACGAGAAGCGGCCGCTTTGTATTTCTGATAGAAATAAGCGTACGAAATGTCTTCTCCTGATTCTTTTTTCGCTACATACTCGCTTTTAGCTTGGCCGACTAGATTACTCAAGCGTGACTGTGCTTGAGATTCCAGTGAGCTGAAGCTAGGGCGATATTTACTTTTAATCTCCGCTACAGACAATGAGTTTGATGATGTGTCATTGGACGTTGAGTCATTACTGCCTGTTGCTGAACTGTCATTACCATTACTATTGTTATTGCTGTTAGAACTGTTTGAAGAGTCCATGTTATTATTCGAAAATCCATTGCTATCGTTTGATGAATTGCCGCTTGATGAGTTGGATTCGTCTGAGCTTGAGTCATCGTTTCCACCTTCATCTGAATCCTCGTTCTCATCAGGTGTATTGGTTTCGAAAGTGGCATCATTAGAAGAGTTCGAGTTCTGAGATGATTCGTCACCGTCATTGCCGGACTTCGATGCGGTGCTCGCCTTATTTGATGATTTCTTATCGGAATCAGAGTCCTCACCTGTAGGAGCAGCATCATCAGGCAAGTCGATGTCATACTCTGTATCGGCAATTTCATCGACAGTTTCGTCCGCTGTGTCATAGTCTTTCATAGTGAATAAGTATGTAAAGTAGCCCCCTACCATAAGTAGAACAGCAAGAATTCCAAGTGCAATGTATTTCTTCTTCATTTGCCCACCTCCAAATTTTCAATTAGTTGATAGTATAGCATGGATAATTATAGAAAGAGAGAGATGAATCATACTTTAGTATGGTTCATTGTCAAAAAAGGTCATATAATGATGAATCTTAGTGTCAATTTAGCTCACTTAGGTATTATAGAGTAAAACTTAGTTCATATCTACTATCCATTGATGAAAAACGTTATACTCTCTATAAGTTAAACTTTTGTTTAACTTATAGTATGTTGAATAGAGTTTGTAATATATGCTCGAAGTTTGTCATATTATTTCCTTTATTTAATTGAATAATAGATGGGAATCGGGTATCCTTAGATTATTCTTTTTAAATTCCAAGTGATTCCTATAATGTAGTTTTTTGTACTCATCTCACTTGAGGGTTTGGAACTAAAATTTGTTGAAGAGGTGATGGTTAAGTATGAATAAGAAATTAAAGCGTGGAGTTAATGGTGCATTAGTCACAGCAATGGCCGCGACTCCGGTTTTGGCTTTTCCGGTAGATAAGGCTCATGCGGATGAAGACACAGAAAACATCTTAGATATGATGGAGAAGCTAGACGACATTAATAGTGAGCTTACCACCGAAGAGGTAGACAAGCTTGAAGACGCAAAAGACTTGTTCCGTAGAAACGTATCTTGGGAAGATTTTACTTCGTTTGTTCAAATTGAAGGTATGAGCCAAGATCAAAAGGAAGAGTTTATTGAAAATATCGTTAACATAATGAATTTCTCTTCTTATACAGATTTGCTCAACTCAGTAGAAGACTTCGAGAGTACATACAACGGTGATGGTCCTGACCAGGTTAACTTAGAAGATACACTTGATGTAACTTTTGATGAATTTCTTAAGTTTCTAGTCGGTGTTCAAAGTGGAGCATTCGAGTACATGGAAGATAATCGTGATGATGTAGCAGAAGCTGCTTTATCTAATGATGATGAAGATTATCGTTCATTACTAAATAATGCATATCGCTATTCGTTAGATAGTCTAACTTCTACTAACGAAGATATTTATGAAAAGTTAAATGACCAGGTAATCTTCGGACAAGACGGAATCATGGGGTACTACATCGACCTTATTTATGATGAAAATGACTCTGATGATACTTTTACTGACGATCAACAGGACCAAATGAAAGAAGCACAAGAGATACTTATCCAAGCTTTGCTTGAAGCAACAGCACCAGTGGACAATGGTAATGATGAAGACGATGATGATAACGACAATGGAGGAGGATCCTCTGGAGGAAATACTGGCGGTAATACAGGTGGGGATGACGGAGATAACGGACAAACAGATCCAACCGACCCGACAGATCCAACTGATCCAGAAGAACCAGGTGAAGACGGAGACGACGATCTAGTCGTAGACGTTGATCCAGAAGACGATCAAGTTCTTGTTGATGAAGAAGCCGTTGACGTTGTAGAAGAAGAAACAGCAGACGGTAAAACGCGTGTAAATGTAAACGTCGATGGGGATCGTATCCAAAAGTCTATTCAAGATCTTGATCCTGAACAAGTTCGTAAAATAACGATCAAAGTCACGAATGGTAACGATGCCAACCGTATTCCGGTTATCAACGTTCCATCTAAAGCTGTGAAAGCCATTGCTGAGAAGAACCCGAATGCGATTCTTGAAGTAGGTACAGAGGATGCTGCTTATGAGCTGCCTGTTCAAGAAATTGACTTGGCTCAGTTTGCTCAAGACCTAGGGGCAGATTCTGAAGACGATGTTGAAGTTGAAATTCAGGTGAACGTAGTCTCTGAAGACGATGCAGAGTCTACAACGGCTATTCAAAACAACAACTTACGTACAACGGCTCCAGTAATCGAGTTCACAGTGCGTGCGAAGTCTAGTAATGGCCAAGTGAAAGACGTAACGAAGTTCAAATCATACGTCAGTCGTTCCATTCAAGGTCAAAATGATTTCAATGCAACTTTCTCAACAGCTGTCCTGTTAAAGCCAGACGGTACGTTCATGCCGATTCCTACTTTGTTCAATGGTAGCTCTGCAACAATGAAGAGCCAAACGAACAGTAAATACACCATCGTAGAAAATGACGATGTATCCTTCACGGACATTGCTGATCTTTGGAACAAAGAGCAAGTTGAGAAACTAGCAGCAAAATATATCGTTCAAGGTAAAGAAGATGGCTCATTCGAACCACAATCTTCTATCCGTCGTTCTGAATTTTCTGCTCTTGTCTCCCGTAGTTTAGCACTACTAGCGGATGAAAACGCAGAGCTTCCGTTCACAGATATTCGTGAATCAAAATGGTATGCGGATCCAATCGCAGCCGTTTATGAAGCAGGAATCGTCCAAGGTCGTGAAGATAACACATTCGATCCAGATGCTGAATTGACACGTATTGAAGGTGTCTTGATGCTTGACCGTCTATTCGAATATGTAGGGTATGATAGTGCGGAACTTAACACAGATTTAAGTATCATGGACTTCGAAGATGAAGGAAGTATCCCGACATACGCACGTGACGCTGTCGAGCGTATGGTACAAGCTGGTGTCATTAATGGTCGTGGAAACGGAAACTTCGATCCATATGGCAAGCTTGACCGTGCCGCTATGGTTAAAGTATTAGATGAGTCTCTAGAATTCGTAGATTTCATCAGTGAAGACTAAGTAGAGTATAATAAAGAATCCGCTGGCCCTTGGGTCAGCGGATTTTTGGTTGCTATCATTTTAAGTTTTGTTTGATAAACTCCATACTTATTTCCAAACTTTCTAGTGGCGTCCGTCGACTTTCATCCTGTTCAACAATGAACCAGTCCACACCAATTTCTTTTCCTTTCTCCCAAACCGCTCCAATATCAACGCCACCCGTTCCTAATTCAGCAAAGAACTGATCGTCATCAACGGTCATATCTTTCAAATGAACAAGAGGGGAACGGTTGCTATAGGTTTGTAGCCATTCCACAGGATTCTCTCCCGCTTTCTGCAACCAATAAATATCAAATTCTGTTTGAAGGTGAGCGGATGACGTATCTTCAAAGATCGACTTTAAAGCCGTGCGTCCGTCAGATAGGGTTTCTAATTCAAAGTCGTGATTATGATAGCAAAGCGTCAATCCTGCTTCTTTGCAACGCTCCCCAATCTTATCTAAGTCTTGAATCAACACGTTGTAATCTTCTTCCGTACGCTCTGTTATGTAAGGGCATACAATATAGTTGCTGCCAATCACTTTCTGTTCTTCGATTACATCGTCCAAGCGATTACGTAGATCGTCTAAAGGAATATGGCTGGATGCCGATTTAAGACCGAGTTCGTCCAGCATCGTTTTTACCTCAGAAGCGGAGTGCCCTCCGAATCCGGCAAATTCAACACCGTCAAATCCCAATTCGGCTACCTTCTCAAGGGTACCTTTAAAGTCTTCAGCTGTTTCATTCCGAAGCGTATAGAGTTGTGCAGCAACAGGAATCGTTGTCATCATGATCCTCTCCTTTATTTGTATTTGCCCCATTATATAACAATTTTTACTCTTTTCGAATTCATACGCCTATGAAATTTATGATTTACGTAGTAGAAAAACCAAGAATAGTAGAGATTTAGCGCGAATTATATCGTTTTCGGTATTCGCTAATTATTGAAGAGATTCTTATAATAGAGGGGGAAAGGAGGCGGGGAACGTGAACGAAATGTTGCAACGAATCAACTGTACAGATGCGTTCTGCTGGCATTGCCGTAAGGGAGTCTCACGAGAAGAATTGATGATCATAGAAGAAATCGGGACGACGATTGCAGAACTCTGTTATGCATGTTATGAAGAAACCATGATGAATTGATAGTTTTATATTGTATAAAAAAAGAATGAATGTTACGATTTACATAATTCATGCACCGTCCTCGGTGCAGATTTTTTTAGCATCTATTGTAAACGCATTCAAAAATAAGGATAACGCAACCTTCTCTTTTTTTAATTGTTATTGAAATCGATTTCAATGAAGAAGAGATACGGAGAGGAGATTTACAGATGAACGTACTTGTATGGAATGAATTCCGACATGAACAAGAGAATGAAGTCGTCCGTGATATTTACCCTGAAGGCATCCACAGCGCGATCGCTGAGTTTCTTGAGGAAGATCACGCCACGGTGAAAACCGCGACATTGGATGAAGAGGAACATGGTCTGACTGACGAAGTATTGGCAGAGACGGACGTACTCGTATGGTGGGGACATAAAGCGCACGAAGAAGTAAGTGAAGAAGTTGCGGAAAAAGTGAAGCAACGCGTCCTGGATGGTATGGGACTTGTTGTGCTGCACTCCGCTCACTTTTCAAAACCATTCAAGAAATTGATGGGCACATCCTGCGACTTGAAGTGGCGTGAGGCGGATGATAAAGAACGCATCTGGGTCGTCGATCCGAGCCACCCGATCACAGAAGGACTCGGAGAATACATCGATATTGAAAAAGAAGAAATGTACGGCGAGCACTTCGACATTCCCACGCCGGAAGAGTTGATTTTTGTGAGCTGGTTCGAAGGCGGAGAAGTGTTCCGAAGCGGAGCTACCTTCCGTCGCGGACGCGGAAAGATTTTCTACTTCCGTCCCGGTCACGAAACGTATCCGACATATTATCATAAAGACGTCCAAAAAGTTATCAGAAATGGCGTCCAGTGGGTAAACAATAACGAAACGCCTACACCTGTTTATGGAAACGCTAATCCACTGGAAGAAATCAAAACCAAATAAAAGGAGTGGTCGATTATGTCTAAATTGAATGTTGCTGTCATTGGTTGTGGAAGTATTGCTCAACACCGTCACTTGCTAGAGTATCAGGCCAATGAACACGTCAGCATCACTGCTGTCTGTGATCTCGTAGAAGAGCGTGTCGAGAAAGTCGCTCAGAAATATAACGCAAAAGCCTATACGAGCTATGAAGAGTTGCTCGCAAAAGAAAATGTGGATCTCGTCAGTGTATGCCTTCCCAACTACCTGCACGCACCCGTATCTATCGCGGCACTGAACGCAGGCAACCACGTTTTGTGTGAAAAACCGATGGCGACATCCCGCGAAGAAGCAGAGCGTATGATTGAAGCGGCTGAAGCAAGTGGCAAAACCTTAATGATTGCGCACAATCAGCGATTTGTCCCATCTCACCAAAAAGCCAAGGAATTAATCTCAGAAGGCGCGATCGGTAAAGTCTATAGCTTCCGCACCGCTTTCGGCCACGGGGGCCCAGAAGGGTGGAGCGTAGATGGTGAGGAGAGCTGGTTCTTCAAAAAAGACGAAGCCTACATCGGTGCCATGGGCGACCTCGGCGTACATAAAGCCGACCTGCTTCGCTACATCTTAGGACAGGAATTCGTAGATGTTGCTGGATTCGTCCAAAACAACGCCAAATCAGGCATCACAGTCGATGATAATGCGGTTTGTATTTTGCGTTCAGAAAGCGGGATCGTCGGTACTATGGCAGCAAGCTGGGCGTACAACCCGAACGAAGACAATTCAACCGTCATTTACGGAGAAAAAGGAACGCTTCGTTTAGAAGATGACCCAGAATACTCCCTCGTTGCCCAGTACACGAACGGTGATGTCGTCAACTATCAGCTCGGAAAAATCCAGTCCAATGACGAAGGCGGACAAAACAACTCCCACGTCATCGACCACTTTGTCGACAGCGTCCTGAATGGTACCGAACCATTGATCACCGGAGAAGAAGGCATGAAGTCCCTTGATGTCATTTTAGGAGCGCTCCGTTCAGGCGAAACCGGCCAAATCAGCCGTCTTGAGAAGGTATCCAAATGAGTGTTCTGAAAATGGGCATCATCGGTGTGGGAGGCATCGCCCAAGCACGGCACCTCCCCGCCTTTAAACAAATGACAAACGTAGAAGTCACCGCCGTCCAGGACGTCAACGGCACGCGCGCCCAAGAAGTCGCGACTAAATTCGACGTCCCTTACGCCTTCGATAACATTCAAGACCTTTTTGAAAAAGTCGATGCTGTCACGATCTGCACGCCGAATAAGTTCCACGCGGATATCAGTGTCGCTGCCTTAGAAGCTGGCGTCCACGTCCTGTGTGAGAAACCGATGGCGATGACGACCGCCGAGTGTGAAGCGATGGTTGCGGCAGCCGAGAAGAATGACCGTCTATTATCGATTGCCTACCATTACCGTCATACTGCAGAAGGACGTCTTGCCAAAGGAGCGATGCAGGAAGTCGGCGACCCGCTCGTAACCCGCGTCCAAGCGATGCGCCAACGTAAAGTACCTGGATGGGGCGTCTTTACGAACAAAGAATTGCAAGGCGGAGGAAGCCTGATCGATTTTGGCTGCCACCTGCTCGATTTAGCTTTATGGCTATTAGACGACCCGAAACCTGTCGAAGTGATGGGGAAAACGTATGATCGTCTGAGTAAAGTACCGAATCAGGTGAATGACTGGGGCACATTTGACCATGAGACTTTCAATGTCGATGACCATGTCACAAGCTACATAACGTTTGAAGATGGTTCATCGATGCAATTCGAATGTTCCTGGGCTGCAAACATTAAGGAAGATCACACCACGTTGACCATATCCGGAGCAGATGGTGGACTAAGCGTCTATCCATTTGAAGTGTATCAACCGAAGTTCGGATCGATGATGGAGACGACCTCTCAGGTAGAAGGTGGCGAAGAAGCGGCAGGGCTCGTCCAGGCTGAAAACTTTGTGAACAGCTGCCTCGGCACAGACGAACTTGTCGTCAAACCCGAGCAAGCCCTGAAAGTCAGTCAGCTGATCGAAGCGATCTATGAAAGTAGTGAAACCGGAACAAGTGTCCGACTAAAATAACTGAATGGAGGAATCCTCAATGAAATTAGGTGTATTCGCCGTTTTATTTTCAGATAAATCGTTTGAAGAAATGTTAGACCGTGCCAAAGAAGCAGGCCTCCAGGCTGTCGAAATCGGCACAGGAGGTTATCCTGGAGATGCTCACTGTAAAGTGGATGAGCTTCTGGAAAGTGAAGAGAAACGCCAAGAATATCTGGATAAAGTTCATTCACGTGGCCTGACAATCAGTGCGTTCAGCTGTCACGGAAACCCGATTTCCCCTGACAAAGCGTTCGCACAAGAGTCTCACGACGCTTTTGTAAAATCTGTGAAGCTTGCGAGTCTCATGGATGTGCCTGTTGTTAACACATTCTCTGGTACGCCGGGAGGACATGAGAATGATACGGCGCCAAACTGGCCTGTAACACCGTGGCCACCTGAGTATTCCGATGCTTTGGAATGGCAGTGGAATGAGAAGTTGATTCCATATTGGAAAGAGCAGGGCGAATTTGCCAAAGAGCATAACGTAAAAGTCGGCCTCGAGCTGCATGCAGGCTTCCTTGTGCATACGCCTTATACGATGCTCAAGTTACGTGAAGCGACCAACGATGCCATCGGGGCCAATTTGGATCCGAGTCACTTATGGTGGCAAGGCATCGATCCAGTTGCAGCGATCAAGATTCTCGGAAACGCAGATGCGATCCATCACTTCCATGCGAAAGATACGTACATCGATCAAGAAAACGTCAATATGTACGGTCTTACAGACATGCAACCATACGGCAATGTGAAAACTCGCGCTTGGACATTCCGTTCGGTTGGGTATGGTCATGGTACGCAGGAGTGGTCGAATATCATCAGTGCGCTTCGCACCTATGGCTACGATTATGTGGTCAGCATCGAGCACGAAGACCCGATCATGTCGATCAATGAAGGATTCAACCAGGCCGTGAAGAATTTGAAATCGGTCATCATAGAAGAGCCGGCTACAGAGATGTGGTGGGCCTAAGGCAATACTCCCTCTTCATATGAAGGGGGAGTTTTTTCATAGTCTACGTGAAAGCTACTTTCGGTTCTTCCAAGATGAGAAGGGACCGGTGGCGTGGAAACGACTCCCTTTCCGCAGGAGGCGGTGAGCTTCCTCGATTGCTTCGCAATCTGCGGGATCTCACCCAGCCCTCAGATCCTGCAGGAGTGTCGCCGTTTCCACGCCACCTCACAGCAGGAGGGCTGAACCTCTAGAGATTTCTATCATCTACCCCCCCATTTCAAAGATCAGGCAGCACCCTTAAAAACTCCCTTTGCACGAAAAAGGGAGTTTTTCTATCTCGACCTTTTTGGAATAGGATGAGCTATAAAATCGTCATGAGAGCCTCTATCACAACCATTTCACCGAAAGATCACGATAGAAAAGGTTGTGATAGAGGCTCTCAAAGCTGTTTCGGTGGTGAGGGTGTTTCAAAATAGTCGTGAGGGAGAGGATCACGACCGTTTTACAACAAGTCAGCTCACGAAAAGGTAGAGACCCTGAGTGCGAACGTCGTCTATTATTACCGGTATTCACATCATCGTATTTTTACAAAAAGAGGATAACTACCTTTCAAGGGTAGTTCAATATAATCAACAAAATATGTGAAAATCCAGGACTATTCGCTATGGTTGTAGATCGTATTAGGGATTATGTCCTCTTAAAATTTACATTAGTTTACACAAAACTGTATTATTCATCTCTATTCTTGTCGAAGAAAATTATGAATATAGGAGGTTAGGCTTTTTCTCTTATTTTTCTGAAAATTAAATTATTTGCGTTGCTATATTGCAGGAATTTGATAGATTAGTAAATGTAGGATAAAAAAAGATCCAAAGGAAGGGGCTTTTTCTATTGAAGAAGACAAGCAAAATTGTAACATCCGCTTTAGCTCTGGCTCTTGCAGTCGGACCGATGAGCGCAAGTGCAAGTACTGTCAAGTCACCCAATGTCTCTCACGATCATGGTGTACATAAATCGCATATGAGCATGCCTTTCGATGCAGCGATAGCAAACGATGATCGACTCATAGAAATGTTGAAGAAGAGTGGAAAGATCGCGAGTGACGCTTCGGCTGCTGAAGCACAGGAAGTTTTAGAAGAATTTATGAAGTCGAAACAAGAGTCCGCTATGAAGAAAGCCGGCGGTGAGTTAGAAGACGAGCAAAAAGCGTCAAAAGAAAAGCTGGAAAAAGCAATGGAAAACAATAGCATAACGAACGGAAAAGGAAACAAATTAGGTCAAGCGAAGAAGGACTCACCTGATTCAGTGGAAGAAGAAGCTTACGATGGGGAGATGAGAACGGATAAAGTATTGGTTCTTTTGGTCGATTATCCGGACAAACCTCATAACTCTATGAGTTCAGACGAAACAGATATGTATTACGAAGGGGAAGATGCTTATTCTCCTGCGCATTACCAAGATATGTTGTTCGGAACGGGCGGCTGGACAGGTCCTGACGGAGAAAACTATGTATCTATGAAGCAGTACTATGAGCAACAATCAGGCGGTAGTTACTCTGTAGAAGGGGATGTGGCTGGATGGTACACAGCGAGCAAACCTGCCGCTGCTTATGGAGCTAACGACCCTCAACCTGATGGAAGCGATGTAAACGCACGTGGGCTAGTCAAGGAAGCGCTAGCGAAAGCAGCTGCTGATCCAAATGTTAACATTGCTGACTATGACCAATGGGATCGTTACGATCTAGATGGCGACGGAAATTATTTAGAAGCAGACGGCCTTGTCGACCACTTGATGGTCATTCACTCCGGTGTCGGTGAAGAAGCAGGTGGTGGATCTCTTGGATCTGACGCGATTTGGTCTCACCGCTGGAACTTAGGTGGCGTCACGCCTCTAGCAGGAACCGAAGCTACGGTACCTTACTGGGGTGGAGCGATGGCCGCTTACGACTACACGATCGAGCCCGAAGACGGAGCGGTTGGCGTCATGGCGCACGAATTCGGTCACGACCTAGGTCTTCCAGATGAATATGATACACAGTACACAGGTGCTGGAGAACCGGTTAGTTACTGGTCGATCATGTCAAGCGGAAGCTGGGCAGGGGATATTCCTGGAACGATGCCGACTGGTTTCAGTCCGTATATGAAAGAGATGCTACAAGCTTCAGCCGTCGTAGATAATAAAGGAACGGAAGGAAACTGGTTAACAGGCACGGAAATCGACCTTAAAGATGTGAATGAGAATGGTCAAGAGTTCACTCTAGATGAAGCCAATACAAAAGGAACAAACAATGATGTTGTGAAAGTGACACTTCCTGAAAAAGAAACGGTTATTGTGACTCCGGCAAGCGGAGAGTATGCGTACTTCTCTGGAAGTGCGGATGCTTTGAACAATACTCTTTCTACAACGGTTGATTTAACGAATGCTACGGATGCAAGCTTTGATTTCAAAGCGTGGTACGATATTGAAACAAACTGGGATTACGCTTATGTAACCGTAGATGGTGAGCAGATTGCTGGCGAAATTACAACGAATGAAAATCCAAACGATTCGAATCTTGGAAATGGCATTACGGGAAGCTCAGATGGGTGGATTGATGCCTCTTTCGATCTTTCTGATTATGCAGGACAAGAAGTGGAAGTAGCTATTGAATATGTGACAGACGCTTATGTTTCTAACCCTGGTTTTTATGCGGATGACCTTTCCATCGTTGTAGATGGAGAAGAAGTCCTTTTCGACGATGCTGAGGGAGAGCCGAAGTTCGGTCTAGATGGTTTCACAAAGGATGACGGTATCAAACGTTCTGACCATTACTACCTTCTTGAATGGCGTAGCCACAACGGTGTAGATGAGGGTCTTGCCAACATCCGTCGTGGCGACAGCTTGATGACATTCGATGATGGACTAGTTGTATGGTACGTTGACAAGCAGTACTCTGAAAACTGGACAGGAATCCACCCTGGTGATGGTTTCGTAGGCGTGGTCGATGCGGATCAGCACATAAACAAGTGGAGTGATGGATCCGTAGCCGCTACACGCTTCCAAGTACATGATGCTGCATTTAGCTTAGATAAATCTGAAAAAATGTACTTGGATTACAGTAACCTTTTAGGCGTTACACTGAAAGATAACTTTACAAAACGCAATCCACTATTTGATGATAGTGCCGATTACTCCAACCCTGGATTGGTTGATGCTGGACGTAATGTTCCAGAATACGGCCTCAAGTTCCGTGTGACTGGTCAAAGTGACGACGGTACAGTTGGTAAAGTCATGATTTTCAAATAAGAACCAAAAAAACCTTTCAAGCCGCGCGGCTTGAAAGGTTTTCTTTTAGCCAATAATCATCGGCTCTTTTGGATAGCGGTACGTTTCCTTGACTGCGCGTCCTCTCAGAATGAACAAATACGAGAAAATCCCAATCCGCCCAATAAACATGAGCGCGATGATGATCAGTTTTCCAGACGTGTGTAAATCCGAAGTAATCCCCATCGATAATCCAGTCGTACCGAAAGCGGAACATGCCTCGAAGATGATCGCAATCGTATCGAACTGGGGTTCAACTAGCGTCAGTAAGATGATTGCTGATCCTGTCACCATGATCGCCGTACTGATGACGATGAACGAACGGAAGATATCATCCTCAGGTATCTCTCTTCGGAAGACACGCACTCTCCTTTGGCCTCTTGCATAGGCGAAAATCGTGAGCGTTGTAATCGCGAACGTCGTGGTCCGGATGCCTCCCCCGACACTACTCGGTGAAGCTCCGATAAACATCAGTACACAAATCGTCAGCAGCGTCGGTACGGTGAACTCACTGACATCCATCGTTGCAAGACCTCCATTACGCATTGTAACCGATTGGAAAAATGCGTAGAAGAAAGATTCATGCCACGCTTTTCCTGCAAAGAAATGGTTACGGTCGAACAAATAGATGAAAATCGTACCCACGACGACGAGGCCAGCGAATGTGACAGAGGTCAACTTGGTGAACAAAGAAAACTTGAATAAGTCCTGTTGCTTTTTCGTAATATAATCCTTTACCTCAATCAAAACTGGAAAGCCGATTGCACCGAGCGTCAGTAACAAAATGTTGACCAGCTGCACAAAGTAGTCGTCCTCGAACATGACGAGCGATGTTCCGGTTATATCAAAGCCGGCATTCGTCGTAGCGCTGACCGAGGCGAATGCTCCTTGAATCAAGGCCTCTTTGAGAGTAGGGAAATATTGCGTAAAATAAATGCCTAAAATGATGGCCCCGATGATTTCAATCACGAGAATGAGGAGAAGGATTTGGCGGATCAACGTCACCATTCCTGAGAATGTGCTACGGTTCTGGTCAGTTTTAATCAGCTGTCTACGCTTCAATCCGATTTTTTGGCCTAGAAGAAGCCAAATGAATGTACCTAAGGTCATGACCCCGATTCCACCGAACTGTAGTATGAACATCAAGAAAAAATACCCCACTTCATTGAACGTATCCGCTGTTGAAACGACGGTCAGCCCCGTAACGCTGATGGCACTGACGGCTGTAAACAGGCTATCTATAAACGACAAACTCATCCCTTCGCGGTGCAGGAAAGGAAGATTCAATAATGTTGTCGATATAACAGCTGCTGATGCATAGAACAGCACGATGATTTGAAAAGGGGGCAACTAATTAAACCACCGATTCCAATCCGATCTTCTTCTCATGGAAAAACTCCTTAATCGCGTGACATGTACTTATATGGATTTTATAGCTAAGCGCTCCTCTTTACAATATCAAGAAGGAAATAAAGGGCCGTTTGGGGAATAGAGGTAAGAGGGAAACAGCTATAATAAAAGGGGTATAGGATGAAGGAAAGCATTTGGTTGATCTCAGAGTTCATCGATTTTTGGCACGACCTTCTATTAGATATATCTCGCGAGCTCGGATTAGGATTATCAGACACAGAACTACACTTCTGGATCATTGGCATCCTCGGTTTAGTGGGCCTGCTATTTGTCGATGTGCTTTTTCATGCTTTGGCAAAAGTGAGTATAACAGCGATTTCGTTCTTATTCAGCTTAGCTATTGTCATCATTTTCGTCTTTGCACTGGAAATTCAACAAAAAATCAGTGGAAGTGGAAATATGCAATTCAGTGATGCGATGGCAGGGCTGTTAGGGTTTTTAGCTTTCTGCTTGGTCTATTTCCTTATACGAGGAGTTGTAGAGATGATCAAAAGAAGGAAAGCGAATGATTAAATAGTCGGGAGGCAGTACCAATGGGATTACATATAGGAATTGATTTAGGTGGAACGAATGTAAGAGTCGCTTCCGTGTTGGAAAACGGAGAAGTAGATGAAATGATGCAGGAACCGACGGAAGCAGAGCAAGGGCCGAAGTACACGATTGAAAAAATCATTCGGATGATCGAGTCCGTCGCCGGTGACCAATCGATTGAAGGAATCGGAATCGGGGCTCCAGGACCACTTGATCCTCACAGGGGAGTGATTCTGGCTCCACCCAATTTACCAGGTTGGGACGAGGTGCCGATTGTCGACCATTTGAAGAACCATTTTCAAACCACTATAAAACTGAACAATGACGCCAACGCAGCCGCTTTAGCGGAAGCGCGTTTCGGTGGAGGGAAAGGCTACGAAAGCGTGTTTTATATTACCGTCAGTACAGGGGTCGGTGGAGGACTTGTCATCAATGGTCGCGTCTTCAACGGGGCACAAGGCTATGCAGGAGAGATCGGCAACATGATACTGAATCCGCATGGTTACCAATATAGCAATTTGAACAAAGGGGCACTAGAAAGCTACTCGAGCGGAACGGCTATGGCAGAGCGGTTCTCGGATCAATTCGGAAAATACGGAGCAGCGGAAGACGTCTTCGAACTCGTCAGTCAAGGCAACGAGAAGGCGCAGCGCATCGTTGACGAAGCAATCGATTATTTGGCGATGGGCATTGCGAACATTACCCACATCATCAATCCTGAAGTGTTTGTCATTGGTGGCGGCGTAATGAACGCAGGGGAGCTGATTTGGGTACCATTGCGAGATCGTTTAGAGGATTATGTCTATCCAGGTCTTGTCGAACACATCCATTTAGAACCTGCCGCGCTGAGCGGTGAAGCGGGTGTCATTGGGGCTGCATTGTTAACGCAACAGTAAATAGGTTTTGCTCATGGTCTCATATCCGCAACTAGACAAGCGTAGGATAGAGTAAAAACGAGAAGGTGAGCGCATGAAAAAAAGTGTAGCCGTCCTATTTTCTGTCCTATTACTCGTCGGATGTGGAGCAGAAGTATCGAATCAGCAGTTGATCGAACCATGGAAACCGAGCACAATCCAAGAATGGACCATTGTCTCGTTTTATGAAGGAAAGCAGGTAGAGAACCCCGATTCATCCCTGAAGGCGTTGCAAATATTGCTGGCCAGAAAGGGTGTGGCGGCGAAGGTGATCCATCAAGACATTGATGAGAAAGAAGGGTTCCGTGACGTGTTGCAAGTCGAAGCGGGACATGTCATCGTCATCGACCATCAAGGCATCCGCTTTAAGGCAAGCAGTGTATCTATGCTCGAAGGAATGATTTTGGAACAGTTGTAAATCTAACACAAGAAAAGCCCCAGACAAATGCTGGGGCTTTTCTTGTGTTTCTTTTATTTGTCGGTCGGTACTTCGCATCCATCTTCTGTACAAGCGGAATCATCATTTTGAGAGAATGTCTCAAATTGTGGCGTTGCTTTTTCTTCATCAAACGCTTTTTTCAACCCTTGGATGAACATTTCTTTCGGTTGTGCACCTGAAATCGCGTATTTGCGATTGATGACAAAGAACGGAACGCCTTGTACACCGATTTGATGTGCTTCACTTTCTTCTGCACGTACTTAATCCCCGTAGCTTCCTGCCGCAAGAACCTCCGTGACATCATTTTCTTCCAGTCCTGCTTCTACAGCTAGCTTCGTAATCACTTCGTGGTCGCCAAGGTCCTGCCCTTCTGTGAACACTCCTTTAAAGAAGCGTTCGGCCACAGGAAGGCCGAGGCCTTTCGATTCAGCAAATTTTGCTATGCGGTGGGAGTCGAACGTGTTCGTCGGGACCATGCGGTCGAATTGGAAATCAAGCCCTTCCATTGTAGCTTGCTCTGTCATATTAGCCGTCATCCCACGCGCCTCTTCTAATGAACGGCCATATTTAGCTGCAAGTTTTTCATGAATATTCTGCCCCGTGTTCCGTTCAGCATTCGGGTCAAGCTCGAAACTTTTGTACACCATTTCGACGCTATCTTTTTCTTCGAAATCTTTCAGGGCATCCTCTAAACGAGCCTTCCCAATATAGCAAAAAGGACAGACGAAATCTGACCAAACCTCAATTTTCATATGATTCACCTCTTCTTTAGATTACACGTCTATTGTACGCCTGGATAAAGGTGAAATCCATTAATCTGATTTATAGGAAGGTCGCCACATCTTGGATCTGTTTTACAAAATCAACGATGAAAAGTCGGACGATGAAATAGGAGATCAACATCGATACAGCCGTTGTACCGATGCTCCAGTACACGATATTCAGCGTCTTGGAGCTTCTCATACCACGATGATAAATGAAGAGGGCAGGCATAATCGCCGTAATGAAAAATAACGACAAACCCGTTGTGAATAGCGTAAGTCCCGCCGCGCCCGCTAAACCGAATCCAAGAGCAATGACATTGACGACCGTAAAGGGTAAGATCACACTTCCAAACTGTGCGACGAGCAAGCGGACGGGCAATCCTTCGCCCATCAATTTGGATGCTGTATATAAACTGAGTAACGTTGCTAGGACGAATAGTGAAATGAAGAAGAAGATGGTTGAAGTGAGGTTAAGAAAAGGGAGCGATTGTTGATAGCCGGTTTCCGTAAATAAAGTCGATAGCCCGCCCATCATGATTGTGTACAATTTGTTGGCTAGGAAGTAGAAACTCAATGCGAACGCGAACATATAAAAGATAATGGTGATCAGCCCGTACGTGAAGAATTCCTCATCCGCTCCAAATCCTTTTCCAGGACGCTTCAACAAATCTTTTACGTACTGGGAAAAAGGAGTCTTGTCCTTCTGATGTCGCTCCGCCCGTGAGCCGGTTGTTGTGTGGACAGTCGGCTCTTTCTCGATAATCTGATACGTCACCGGCTCTTCTTCATACGTGGTCAGGGCGTCATAAAAGGGTGTGCCGCAAACTGTGCAATAGTTTCCATTCTCTTGTTCGTACTGGCAATGAACACAAATCATTCGCAATCTTCCTTTCTATAAGTCTCTTAAGGTCCACTATCCAATTTGGGGAGGGTGTGGTGGGAAATAACTCGCTTTCCTGTGGGGGAACCGGCAAGCCTCCTCGGTCGTTGTCACTCCCTGTGGGGTCTTGCCTGAGTCCTTCTCCCACGGGAGTCTCGTCATTTCCCACCACCCCCATCCGAATATCTGTTTGTGGACCACTTTTATGATAAGATGACGAACTTTATATTCCCCCGAAACGTAGAGTATCGGCATTTATGCAAGGCAACGGCTTGATGACTACTATTTGAGTGTGATTTCGAGAGCAGTTTATGCAAAGGGAAGCTGGGGAAGGGGGAGGCTCCTGTGGGATCTAGCGGGACAGCTGAGACCCCGCAAGGCGAAGCCTGAGGAGGCTCAGCGCCCGCCCCACGGAAAGCGACTCGTTCCCCAGCGCCCCTTTCTCCTCACAAAAGTATCGAAATCAACTACTCTAAAATAATCCAAGCCTTTTGTATCATTGTATCGATGGACGGGGAGAATCATGCGCATCTTTTTTCCGCTACCTTTTCTACACATCTATCGATTATAGAAGTAGGGAGGCGATAGGATGATATCCAAGGAAACGTTAATCCAGAGAAGTGTGAAGAAGATGGGGAATGTGAGGGAGCCTGTCAGACGAAAGGCGGTCGAGTTGATTGAACTTTCTTATGCAGAAGGGATCTGTGTACAAATCTCATCAGGATACCGCACCTATGAGGAACAGGCGAAACTGTACGGACAAGGTAGACCGGACTACTCTTGGAACGGTGTAAAGTATGGGCGCGCAGGAAGAATCGTGACACATGCGAGACCTGGCGCGAGTGTACACAATGAGGGAAGGGCCGTCGATTTCTTTCTAGTATCCTCAGATGGAAAAACGGCTTTGTGGACAGTGAATGGTCATTGGAAGAGAGTAGCTGCGATCGCGAAGTCGCTCGGCTTCCGTTGGGGAGGGGAGTGGCGTTCTTTTCCGGATTATCCACACCTCGAATGGCCGAGAACCAACGCTTTGGTCTACCAAAGAGGAGACAAAGGTTCAGGCGTGAAAGAAGTGCAGCGCAAACTGCTCGATTATGGATATCATTTAGGAGAGCACGGTGCGGATGGAAGGTTCGGTCCTGTGACGGAAGCGGCTGTCAGACGATTTCAAGAAGACCACGCGATAGACGTTGACGGCATCGTCGGTCCCGTGACGCAGTCCTTGCTATAAAAGGATGTGACGTGGGTAATGAGATATAAAGTATTTTGGCTATGGATTCCTCTCATTATTTGATAGAATGATACAGTTATTACTGTATATTCTATGAAGGAGGAAACGTCCATGGCCATCTTTTTGCAAGTCGTACTACCTGTGATTCTCGTATTTTTAGCCGGGTATGTATTACAAAAATTCCTCCGACTTGAAATTAAATCGGTGTCGACCGTTGCCTTATATATCATGCTTCCATGTCTTGTGTTCGAGACGTTTTATGGAGCAGAGTTCGACCAGGACTATTTGATGATGGTCGTATTCTCAGCACTCTTGTTATTTGCCATCATCGGAGTGAACAAAGCAGCGGCTAAGCTTCTCCGTTACGATACGCCGACAGAGAGTGGCGCCATTCTATCCACCGCTTTTATGAATGCCGGAAATTACGGAGCTCCGATTGTTCTGTTCGCTTTCGGAGAAGAGGGGTTCGTCTATTCTGTTTCGTTCATGGTGCTTCAGCAAATCGTCATGAACTTCTTTGGCGTCTATTACGCAGCTAAAGGCGCAGCTGGTATCAGTATGGCGGTGAAGACCGTACTCAAAATGCCTCCGACTCATGCGGTCTGGATCGCATTAGTCTTCAAATATGCCGAAATCCCGGTTTCAGAGAACTTCATGTCGAGCATCCGCCTTGTAGGGGATGCGACGATTCCGACCGTGATGATTCTATTAGGGATGCAGCTTGCCAATATTACGGTGAAAAATTTAGCGTGGGACAAAATTTCGTATGCAGCGAGTGTACGTCTGATCGGTTCTCCGTTGATCGCTTGGGCTCTGACAGTGATTTTACCGATGAGTGACTTAATGGCAAGCGTGCTGATCATTTCGGCAGCGATGCCTTCTGCTGCCACGACGACGATGTATGCTGTGCAGTTCGATTCAAAACCCGAGCTTGTCTCAAGCATCACGTTGATTACGACGCTCATCAGTGTTGTCACCGTTCCGATCGTATTAACCATACTTCAATAAAAAAAGTCCCGGCGGCCGGGACTTTTTTTGATACATAGCCTTACTCGTCTTTTTTCTCTTCCTTCTTCGATTTGAAGAAAAGGTACACATTGGCAAAAACGAATACGACAGAAATGATGGATGCGACAGGTGACAGCTCCACCAAGTCGGTCAGAGAACCGACTAGAAAATATCCTAAGAAAAATAAAGCGAACAATAAATAAAACAACGAACTCTTCCTTTCCTATCAAACTGTTACCACTATACCATTATTCTGGTGGATACATAAAAAAACGATACACGGTAAATTCATTTCCTTCAACGATCTCATACGATTCGATGGTTAAGGAAGGGAAGTAAGAGCCGTCTGTCTGCTCAATCGAGAGGTTCAGCACATATTCACGGTGTTCCATGAAAGGGATGGGGAACGGGTTCACAATTTCAACCATCCACTCGTAGGCGAGTCGCTCGACAAAAGCATGCGTAAACGAAGTCGGACTATCGTCTAACCAAATTTTCTTGATCGGAAATAAAGAACGTGAAGGCTGTTGCACATGGATTCCTCCGTTCGTGTAATACTATGATTTTTCCCTTTATCAAGATAAATAAACAGCATTTTCAGAGAGTTTTTGTTTAATACGTTTCCGCGTGCGAAGAATGGTAGATACACTGACTTCTGTGGTATGGGCGATGTGTTTGACGGAGTATCCTGCGTAAGAGAGTTCAACAACTTGTTGCTCTAAGGAAGTCAATTGGTGGAAGTGGAGGATATCTGTGAGTAGAAGGCGATCATCAAGCATTTCTCCGTTTGGGGGTTGGGGTTGCTGACTCAATTGTTGAATGACTTGCTGGTGACGATGTTCATTTCTGAGGAAAGACCGCAAATGGTATTGGAGCTGGCTGGTGAAGTAAGTGGAGAACTCGGCACGTGTTCCATCATACTGGCCTAAGCATTTTTTGAAAATGACATAAGATTCTTGGAAGTGGTCATCAAAAGGTGGGGGAATGTGAAGGTTTCGGAGCGTGTAGTAAATCAACTTTTCAAGAGACTTAAAGGTTATCGTATTCATTTGTTCCTCCTTTTATTCTATTATTATCGAAGACGAATAAAAAAGGAAGTTTTTCCTAGCAAAAAATCTATTTTAGACACTAAATTTTGTTAAAAATTAAATTTTTGCCCATTTTGTGACACCAAAAACCCTTTTTCTAACGATTATAGTATGAAGGACAAAATTCAGGAAAAGGTAGGAGAGCAAAAATGGACGATTTGAGATTTGAGCAAATACTATTGGAGAATGAACGGTTGATTCATCATCACATTCGACATTTAGGCGTTCACGACTCGACAGGTGAATTTTTTGCAGAAGGACAAGTAGCCTTGTGGCAGGCCTCATTAATGTATGATGAAAAGAAGGGAAGCTTTTCGACGTTCATCAGCTGGAAGATACGGAATGCCCTGATCGATTACATACGAAAGCACTCGAGACAGAAAGAGACGGAGAAAATATACAAAGAACAACTGCCCCCACAAGATTTGTACACTACAGTGGAAAACCAGACGGAAGACTTGTACTTGTGGCAGCAGGTCAGATCCCTTTTATCCGAGAATCAGTGGAAGTGGATCCATTATTTCATCATTCACGATTATTCAGTTGAACAAATCTCAAGCATAGAGGGAGTGTCGAAGGATGCAGTTAAGAATTGGGGTCGGCATGCACGCAATAAATTGAAAGCAGAGTTGAACGTTGATCTATAATAATATTCTGAACCTCTATGTGCCTCAGAGAACGATTTCCCCTCATCAGACACACTACATGATTGACTCCATATAAGATAACAAAAAAAGCGTGTGGGTAGTCATCCCGCACGCTTTCTTATGGATTATTTCTCGATGGTCAAATTGATTTTGCTCAACCCTAGGGCTTGAGCAGCTTTGATCATCTTGGCTGCTTCTCTCTCTGCATCTTCAATAGAAATGTCGTTGCGAGAAATGCTCAACGTTGTTCCGTTTGATGCTGTTGGAGATCCCTGCTGTTCTTGTGGTTGGTTAGGTACATGCAAGTTGGCAGCCGGTGATGGAGACTTCTCTTCCATCGCCTCATACTTATGTGAGCGGTTGACGCGCCCACGGATTTTTCGGCCGTGGTAGACAACGCTTGCGTATGGGCAACCGGTCTCAGCGGAGATTTCACGATAGTTTTTATCTGTTTCTCCAATCAATCGCTTCACTTCGCTGAGGTCGTAATCGTATTGCTTACTTTTCTTCGCCATGTTCAAATCCCCTTTTTATCTCGCCTTAACACGCCATAATATCCCCGTTTCGAGGGTTTAATATAAACCGCAAAAAGGTACATATGGAGATAAAATGCCTGTAAAAGGTCTGTTTTGTTCAACTAACAATCAATAGGGAGAAGAAGCTTCCCTAACGATTGAAGCTTCACTTTTCTGGTTCTACAAACATTGTATACAAAAATGAAGTTATTTAATAGTATTAATTATTAATTTATTTTGACGATAATTTCTTTTTTGTGTATGTAATGTAAAAAAGTAGTATACTCAGCGTATAAAAGTAGTAGAAAGTGTGGATGAAATGCGTAATAAAATATTTTATATACTTGCCCCGGTATCGATTATGGGAATCATATTCATCTTTTCATCCCAACCCTACCATGAACAAGATTTGCGTCCAGCGATGAACGATCATATTCCATTGGATGTTTTGGAACCGTTAGTGGCGTCTATTGAAATTCCTTATCACAATCGCATTGTGAGTGTTGAGAGTCATGGGGTTGCAGGGATGATTGAATTCATTATTCGGAAATTCGCTCATTTTGCGGTCTTTTTCACATTGATGGTGGCAATGTACATCGCAACCACCCGTTTAGTGATGTGGTCGTTTCCGACGAGGTGGCTGACGTCATTCGTAGTGACAATTGCTTATGCGGGTTTCGATGAGTTTCATCAGTCTCTCACGCCGAATCGAACGCCTTATGTGGGGGATGTGGTGTTAGATGGTGCTGGGGCTTTGGCAGCGGGGATACTTATCTTGCTCTTTCACCGGAGGTCTTCCTAGAAGTACTGTTTTTCTTCTGGATGACGCATTTACTCTCAACGGTTTTTATAGTTAGCCTTCGTTAAATGTGCTGTGAGAAGTGATATCTCGTCACTTTTTCTAACAAGGTAGTTGAAAAAGTGCTGTGATAACCCTCCTCTAAGCGTTTTTCGATGTTAAGAACATTCAGAAGTGCTGTGAATAGCTTTATCTCAACCGTTTTGAAAGAGTCCGCTTCAAGAAAAGGATGAGAACCACAATGAACAGGAAAAAAATCCACACACAAACAAAAACCAGCGCCCATGCGCTGGTTTTATTGTTGCGAGATCGATGCAGGTTCAGTATGGACCCCGACCAAATCTGCACGTAATGAAAAATGCTTGTATTCAGGAAGTTGTGACTCGATTTTTTCAAAAGCAGAGTCAGAAAACTGATCGAATAAGGCGACCATCGTCGGACCGGCTCCACTGATGTAAAGGCCTGATGCGCCAAATTGATCGACGGTTTTCAAGACATCATCAAACCCTGGGATCAGCTGCTTTCGGTAAGGTTGATGCCACTCATCATGCATCATCATTTTTCCGGCGAGTTCCCAGTTCTGTTGGGCTAGTGCAGCGACGAGTACGTTAGCTGTTCCACTCGCATGGACGGCTTGCTTGTAAGGGAGTTCTCTTGGCAATAGCTGCCGTGCTTTCTCTGTTTCAAGATGAAAGTCAGGAACAATCGCAAGCCATGTGAGGTTTTCTAATCCTTCTGTAAAACGGACGAAGTCTACTTCTCCGCCGTCATAACTCGCGATCATGATTCCTCCATAGATGGCTGGGGCAACGTTATCCGGGTGACCTTCGATAGCACAGGCGATCTTCAATTTTTCAAAATCGGTCAAATTCAGCTGCAGAAGGTGATCGGCGAGTTCAATTCCCCCCACGACCGCTGTCGATGAGCTTCCGAGCCCACGGGCGATGGGAACATCGTTCGACAGCTTAACGGCACAGGGGGGCAGGGATGAATGACCTTGAGATTGAGCGGTATATATGGCTGACTTATAGATTAGATTTTCCTTACCCGAAGGAATATACGGTTGATCCTTTTCCGGTACGATGAAGTGCCATTCTTCGGATGCCGTACATTCAAGCGTAACGTATTTAGATAAGGCGATCCCGATTGAGTCGAATCCCGGTCCTAGGTTCGCGGACGTTGCAGGGATATGAACACGAAACGGTCTCATGATTTGACTCCTGTCACAGCCGCCGTAAACGCTTCGATGTCATTTTCGATGACAGTCGGTTTGACAGGACTTGTGTCGATTGCTGTAACAGGATCCTTCAAGCCGTTTCCGGTCAGCACATGGACGACTTTCGAACCTTGTGGGATATGTCCTTGTTTCACTTTCTTAATCATGCCGGCAATCGAGGCACAAGAGGCAGGCTCAGCAAATACGCCTTCTTTCTCTGCCAACAGTTGGTACGCTTCGACAATCTCATCGTCCGTCACTTCATCAAATAGCCCTTGTGATTCTTGTTGAGCAAGAATGGCTTTTTCCCAACTGGCGGGATTCCCGATACGAATGGCTGTCGCTAATGTTTCTGGCTCTTCTATGATCTTGTTACGCACAATAGCGGCGGACCCGCTCGCCTGAAAGCCCATCATTTTCGGCACTTTGTAACCGAAACGTTCCTGATATTCTTTGAACCCTTTCCAGTAGGCGGTGATATTACCGGCGTTCCCGACCGGAATGGATAAAATATCTGGGGCTTCTCCGAGAGCATCGCATACTTCAAAAGCGGCCGTTTTCTGCCCTTCGATCCGGTAGGGGTTGACGGAGTTGACGAGCGTGATCGGTTCATGTTCGGCAATCTCACGTACCATTTTCAAGGCCTGATCGAAGTTCCCTTTGATCGCAAAAATTTCAGCGCCGTACATGACGGCTTGCGCGAGCTTTCCTTGAGCGATTTTTCCATCAGGAATGACAACGATGCAACGTAGTCCGGCTCTGGCTGCAAAGGCAGCGGCTGAGGCTGACGTATTGCCGGTCGACGCACAGATGACCGCTTTGGAGCCTGCTTCGATTGCTTTTGCCATGGCCATGACCATGCCGCGATCCTTGAAGGACCCTGTTGGGTTAGCTCCTTCTATCTTGACATACCCTTCGATGCCGAGTTCCTCAGAAAGAGTCGGAATCGGAAGCAAAGGCGTATTGCCCTCGTGTAACGTCAAGGGTGGTGTGTCATCTGTCATTGGAAGAAATTCACGATATTGATGAAGTAACCCTTGCCACATGTTATTGTCCTCCTTCTACCCGGAATATGCTGTGAATGTGTTTCACTGGAGCTAATTGCTCGAGGTCATGCTTCGCTTTTTCAAAGTCATCTTCACTGACAAGGTGCGTCATGAGCATCAACTCACGTGTGTTTTCGTCATCTGTCGAGCGTTGAATCACTTGGTCGAATGACACCCCGTATTCCGCGAAGGCATGCGTAATTTCATTCAGCACACCAGGCTCATCCAATACTTGCATTCGCATATATTTCTTCGTCAATTTCTCACTTTTCGCTTTCAGTTGATGAGGGAACTGCGGCTGTACGTAAGCTGTTCCTGTGGTACCGAGACGGATGTTTTTCAAGACGGCAATCAAGTCGGAAACAACGGCAGTTGCCGTCGGTAATTTCCCGGCACCAGGCCCATAGAACATCGTCTCCCCGACTGCATCGCCATACACATAGACGGCATTGAACTCATCATTTACGGAAGAAAGGGGATGAGAAACGGGCAGCAAGGAAGGTTCTACACTGACCGATACACCGGCATGATCGTTTTCGGCAATGCCGATCAACTTGATCCTGTAGCCGAGTTCTTCAGCATAGCGAATGTCATCAAGCGAGATGTTTCGGATTCCTTTCACCTCAACATCTTTCAATTCAAACGGCATAGAGAAGCCTAAAATAGATAAGATGGTCATTTTTCTTGCTGCGTCCAAACCATCTACGTCAGCTGTAGGGTCAGATTCTGCAAACCCTAATTCTTGAGCTTCTTTAAGTACACTGTCGAAATCGACACCATCCTGCGCCATTTTCGTCATGATATAGTTGGTCGTTCCATTCACGATCCCCATCATTTTTGTAATCCGATCAGAAGCTAAACCATCCATAATAGAGCGTATGATCGGAATGCCTCCAGCGACACTTGCTTCATAATATAGGTCGCATTGATGTTTCTGACAGGCTTCGAAAAGCTCGGCACCGTGCTCGGCGATCAAGTCTTTGTTGGCCGTTACAACGTGCTTTCCATGTTCGATGGCTTCTAACAATATCGTTAATGTGTGATCGATCCCACCCATTACCTCTACGATAACGTCAATGTCAGGATCGCGCGTGATGTCTTCATATCGTTCGGTCAAGGTCGTCGTTGAACCACTCAACTCACGAGGCTTTGACAAGTCACTGACTAGTGCAGATTTAATGGTGACCGCACACCCTGTTTTATGTTGAATTTGTTCTTGATGGTCACGAAGAATCTCTATGACCCCACTTCCGACTGTTCCTAAACCGAGTAATCCGACGGTAATGGTATTTTGCATCGTTCACACTCCTTGTCCACTTGGTATATACAATATTCTTTATATAAAGGACATTGTAACGAAAAGGGGTATCAGTTACAAGAAAATATCTGAATTAATTTTATTTTATGATTTATCCAAAAAGAATGAAAGAGCATTTTTGCTTTTTCTCAACGAAGTCTTATGGAAAAAGGAGTTTTTAAACTTGATAAGTATGGAAATAGAAGTTTTTATTAATTTATACTACTCGTTTTTAAATAATGGGGACTTTTGTAGTAAAAAAACGCATCTTGACTATTTTTGACAAATAATCTATAAATAATATGAACTAGTCATAAGGAGGTGAGCAACATGTTTGAAATGTTCCGTTCATTAGGTGGACCGTTACGAAGGTTTGAAGCCGTCATTGATGAAATTATTGTCGATATCGGTGTAGAAGGAAAATTAGAAGAGTTTAAACAAGAAGGTAGAAAAGCGGTTTATGAAGCGGAAGGTGTCCTTCACTCCGGTCTTTCTGAAACGCAAATCGACCTTGAGATGTATGCGTTCATTCGAAAACATTTACTTAGCTTTTTACCAAGGTAGTTCCTCATAAAATAGAAGGCAGACGATCGGAAGGAAGACATCCTTACTACTATTGGTAATCCTGTCTATTACGACCAGTTTGTTAGTTTCAGTCATAATAAAGATTCGTCACCTAGTTTGATCACCGATACATACATACAAACGCTACGCTTAGACTTCTATTTACCCTCACCATTATTAAGGAGTCGGACTTCCCTGTCTTTCCTTGTTTTCACCCCCCCTCCTAGACAAGGAACTATTTTTTCAATACGATGAAGGATGAAAAGGATTCCATGGAGGATGAAATGGTATGACAACAATCAATGATATTGCACAAATGGCGAACGTCTCTCGCACAACCGTGTCGAGAGCGCTGAATAATAGTGGATACGTCAGTGAAGATGTACGACGACGAATTATGCAGATTGTAGAAGAAACGGGGTATATGCCAAATCAATCGGCGAAGTCTCTCCGAACGAAACGGTCAGGTGTAATCGGCGTCATTTTACCAAGGTTAAGTACGGAAACATCTACACGTGTCGTCAATGGCATCAATGAGGTGCTCGCAAAAGAAGGGTTTCAGATCTTGCTGACCGACACAGAGCTTGATAAGCAAAAAGAGATCGATTATATACGATTATTGAAAAGCAGACATGTAGACGGCATCATCCTGCTTGCGACGAATGTTAATGAGGCATTGATTCAGACGATTCAACAAGTCGATATTCCTGTACTCGCCATCGGACAAGAACTTCCAGGAGTTCCGTCTCTTGTCTATGATGACTATCACGCAGCCGCTGACCTAACCAATATGTTGGTGAGAAAAGGTCACGAAAAGATTGGGTTTATCGGTGTAACACGGGATGATCCATCTGTTGGTGTCTTGAGAGAGCAAGGTTATAGAGATATGATGCAACAACACGGTCACCAGATCAATGAAGCCTGGATCGGTGAAGGGGACTTCAGTATTGAGTCTGGGTACGAGCAAGTGAAAACCATTTTGAGAAATAGTAAATCCGATCGTCCTACTGCTTTGTTCGCTGTAACAGACCGAATGGCGATAGGAGCAATAGAATATTTGAAGGAGCAGGGATATGCCATTCCAGAGGACATCGCTGTAGTAGGAATCGGCGCCTCGATGATGTCGAAGTACATGACGCCATCCTTGACGACGATCGATTATCATAACAAGGAAGCAGGCAAGCAAGCAGCGCATTTGCTACTGAGACAATTAAAAAATGAAAAAATCGATCCCAAATTTGAGCTATCCTATAGACTCATTTTACGAGATAGTGTATAGTACATGGTGTAAGCGTAATCATGTAATCGTTCACACATTGATTCATAACTATTGTGATCATATGTGTTTTATTAAAAAAAGAAAAACCGAAAAAACAATTATTCTTAACGCACTTATTTTTTTATGCAATGTGTAATCGATTACATGTCGAAGCTATTATTGAAAGGAGAAATGAACAATGGCTGATAATTCAACAATTGCTAAACAGGTCATTGAAGCAGCAGGAGGCAAGGAGAACATTGCTTCTGTAGCTCACTGTGCGACACGTCTTCGGGTTATGTTGCATGACAAAGAAAAAGCGGATATTTCTGCGATTGAAGAGATAGAGAAAGTCAAAGGCGCCTACTATAACTCCGGTCAGCTTCAGATTATTTTTGGGACAGGTACGGTCAACAAAATGTACGATGAAGTGATGAAACTGGATATCGAGGGCAAAACGAAATCAGAAATGAAGGAAGAAACGAAGGACCAAGGGAACCTATTCCAACGTTGGATTCGTACTTTTGGTGACGTATTCGTTCCGATCATTCCGGCGCTCGTCGCAACCGGGTTGTTCATGGGACTTCGTGGACTTGTTACACAACCACAGATTCTGGCACTCTTCGGTCTCGCACCAGAAGATATTTCGCAAAACTTCATTCTGTACACACAAGTTCTGACAGATACAGCGTTCATTTTCCTCCCGGCTTTAGTGGCATGGTCCACGTTTAAAGTCTTTGGAGGCAGTCCGATTCTCGGTATAGTGCTCGGACTCATGCTCGTCTCACCAGCGTTGCCGAACGCATGGGCCGCAGCAGGAGGCGAAGTCGATCCGATCATGTTCCTAGGATTCATCCCGGTCATCGGATATCAAGGTTCCGTATTGCCAGCCTTTATCGTCGGTATTATCGGTGCCAAATTGGAAAAAGGGTTACGGAAACGGATTCCAGAAGCGCTCGACTTGATCTTAACGCCGTTCCTTGTCTTATTGATTATGATTACAGCAGGTTTATTCTTGATTGGTCCTATTTTCCACATCGTTGAGAACGGAATTTTCACAGCGACTCTTTGGGTACTGGACCTGCCACTAGGACTCAGTGGATTGATCATCGGTGGACTTCACCAAGTCATCGTGATCACAGGTGTTCACCACATCTTCAACTTGCTTGAGATCCAATTGCTTGAGCGCGTAGGTGAGAACGCCTTTAACCCACTGATTACAGCAGCAATCGCCGCTCAAGGTGGTGCGGCACTTGCAGTCGGTATGAAATCAAAAGCGAAGAAAATGAAAGCTCTCGCACTTCCATCTTCCTTGTCCGCATTCTTAGGTATTACGGAGCCTGCGATTTTCGGTGTTAATCTCCGTTACATGAAGCCATTCGTCATGGGGCTGATCGGTGGTGCGGCCGGTGGATTCTTTGCATCTATTGTGAACATCACAGCATCCGGTATGGCAATCACCGTAATTCCAGGTTCGCTATTGTATATTGATACGTTCTTCGGTCTCGCCATGTACGTAGTGACGAATGCCATCGCGATCGGTGTCGCGTTTGGCTTGACGTGGGCGTTCGGATACGATGATAAAATGTTAGAGAAAACAAAATAATGTTTGTAAATGGACTGCTTCTCTGAAGTGGTCCATTTTTTCTGAATGTGTGTGGCTGATTTGAGGATGGATCAGGACATGTGGTTAGGGGATTCGGACATGTGGTGTGATATATCGGACATCTGCGGCTGGGATTCGGACAAGTAAGGCGCTATATCGGACATTCCGACCGGATTAGGACATTTGGCTGCATGATTCGGACATCCAGAAGCATAATTCGGACAAAGGGAACAGCTTATCGGACACTCTGCGCGGGTTCGGACAAATGAAATGATAAACCAGTCACCCCACTAATCGGACAAGAGAAACAAGATATCAGACAACCACCCCAGCAAATCTTACAAACCATAGTAGATACTCACGTAAGCGCTTAGAAATATGGTACAATTTTTGTAAAGATACACCACAGAGAAGGGAAATGGTCGCGATGTATAACGAACCGATTTTTTTACAACCAGAATATAAAGAACGCCTTTGGGGAGGGACGAAGCTGCAAGAACTCTTCGGCTACTCGATCCCTTCTGAACAGACAGGAGAAGCATGGTGTATTTCCGGCCACGCCAATGGACCGAATACGATTAAGAATGGACCACTCCAAGGAAAGACGCTTGCCGATGCGTGGAATGAGCATAGGGAACTGTTTGCAGGTGGATCAGGGGAAGAGTTTCCTCTTCTTGTGAAAATTCTCGATTCTTCGAAAGACCTTTCCGTCCAAGTTCACCCTGATGATACATATGCACGCGAAGTGGAGGGGGAGAATTATGGCAAGACCGAATGCTGGTATGTCATTGATTGTGAGCCCGGTGCGGAAATAATTTTTGGACATCATGCAACAAATAAACAGGAATTAGAGCGAATGGTGGAGAATGAAGAATGGGACGGCCTTTTACGTCGCATCGAAGTTCAACCTGGTGACTTTTTCTATGTCCCGAGTGGAACCATACATGCGATCGGGGAAGGCATTCAAATTCTTGAAACGCAACAAAGTTCAGACATTACCTATCGTGTCTACGATTATGATCGAGTGGGTAAAGATGGGGAGAAGCGCGAACTTCATTTGGAGAAATCTTTAGAGGTGACGACCGTTCCTCACGAGGATCCGACCATCCATCGCACCTATACGCTAGAGGCAGGTGTCAGAAAAGAAACCTTGGTTGAAGAAGCCTACTTCTCCGTGTATCACTGGGGATTAGATGGTTTGAGCAAAGAATTGAAGCCGCAAACGTATCAATTGATGAGTGTCCTTCAAGGAAGCGGTGAGGTACTCGCAAATGGCGGTTCATTTGCATTTGAGAAGGGAGATCATCTGATCATCCCGGCCACCATGGATTCATTTCAACTGAAGGGACAAGCAACTCTGATTGTCTCTCATTCAAATAAAGCATAACCCAATACTTTTCTAGGAGTGGTGTACATGTGGAAAAAGGAATACGATCGTTGGAAAGCGTTCACAAATTTAGATGAGAAATTAGCGGATGAGTTGAACACCATCGATGCTGACGAACAATCGCTAGAAGACGCTTTTTATAAGAATTTAGAGTTCGGGACAGGTGGCATGAGAGGGAAGCTTGGACCAGGAACGAACCGCATGAACATCTATACGGTACGAAAAGCGGTGGAAGGTCTCGCTTCGTATGTGAACGACCGAGGCTTATCGAAACGGGGCGTCGCAATCGCCTATGATTCCAGATACATGTCGAAAGAATTTGCCGTCGAAACGGCTCGTGTTCTCGGGCATCATGGTATTCCATCGTACGTATTCACTTCCTTGCGCCCGACACCAGAGCTCTCGTTTGCCGTGCGTCATTTGCAAACGGCAGCGGGTGTTGTCGTCACAGCTAGCCATAATCCGCCGGAGTACAACGGCTTTAAAGCTTACAATGAAGATGGCGGTCAGCTACCACCGAAACAGGCGGCTTCGATGATCGATTTTGTCAATCAGGTCGAAGATGAACTGAATGTTGACGTTGCCGATCAAGGGCAATTAGAAGAGTCAGGCTTACTGAATTGGATTGATGAAGAGGTGGACGCGGCGTATTTAGAACACTTAAAAACCGTCACGATCCAGCCAGAAATCGACAAAGACATCTCTCTCGTCTTCACTCCTTTGCACGGTACAGCTCGTGACTTAGTGGAAAAAGGGTTAAGTCAAAGTGGATTCTCATCAATCCACATTGTCGAGGAACAAGCGACGCCAGATCCGGAGTTTTCCACAGTGGAATCGCCGAACCCGGAAGAGCATCAAGCTTTTGCTGTAGCGATTGACCAAGGGAAAGCAATCGGTGCGGACTTGTTGATGGCGACAGACCCTGATGCCGACCGTCTAGGTGTGGCTGTGCCAAATAAAGACGGCGAATATGTCGTATTGACCGGAAACCAGACGGGTGCGCTCATGCTTGATTATATTTTAGAACAAACGCCGGATTTACCTGACAACGGATTGTTAATCAAAACCATTGTGACCTCTGAATTCGGGCGCATCATCGCCGATGCTCACAATACGAAAACATTAGACACCTTGACCGGATTCAAATTCATCGGTGAGAAAATTCGTGAATACGAGAAGACGGGTGAATATCAATTCTTGTTCGGCTATGAAGAAAGCTACGGCTACTTGGTGAAAGATTTCGCTCGCGATAAAGATGCTGTTCAAGCGGCTGTCCTTATTGCAGAAGTCGGCGCTCACTGGAAAAACCAAGGCAAGACACTGCTTGATGCATTAGATGATCTATACGAGAAACATGGTTACTTCCTCGAAGACTTGCAATCTGTGAAATTGGAGGGTAAATCAGGTGCCGATACGATCACGAAAATCATGGACGACTTCCGCGAAGCAGAGATCAAAGAGGTTGGTGGTAAAAAAGTCGTGTCGATTGAAGATTATCAGGCCACGGTGCGCCACCTCGTGAAAGAAGGGACGACAGAGGAGATCGATCTACCGACGTCGAATGTCCTGAAATTCATTTTGGAAGATGACTGTTGGTTCTGTCTTCGTCCATCAGGTACAGAACCGAAGATCAAATTTTATTACGGTGTGAAAACCGATTCCAGAGAAGCAAGCGAACAGCTGCTTGAATCGTTGAAGACGACGGTCAACGAACGTTTGCATGCGCTTATCTGACCATTGAACTCCAGCCTTGTGCTGGAGTTTTTTCTTACAAAATGGGCATATTTTTTCAAATGATGAAAGGCTTTGGCAAAGGGAATCAGAAGAAATATGCAGGGATTCTGTAAAGAAAGGGCTTTCAATTCGTTGACAAATCGGCGATAATAGAATAAAATACTGAAAATTCTGATTTAATAAAGGGGTGGGCATCATGCTGAATATAAAGATGTTGAAACCGTACTATGTGAAAGAGGATAAACGCTTTATCAGGGTCGTTCTAGCCTACCAGTATTTCTCACTTTTTATTGATCAAGAGTTGTATCAATTCGTGCCTATGGAATCGAGAGAAATCATTATCGATCGCAGTCGTAAACGCGTCCACAATGTATTTGATATTTTTGTCTTCCAACGTGGCAAAAAAATGGTGTACGTATCTGTAGCGGACCTTCTAGCACTTCCAGAATTTATTAAACAACTTGGTTCTATAGTATCTCCTTACTATGATGACGATGAACAACTAGAAGGGCAGGAGTCTATGGAAGAAGTAAATGAAATCATCGTTGAGCTTGAAAGGGAAAATTTGCGTCGTCTGATCGACCGTGCCATTGATGAAGAAGACCGTGAACGTTTTCAAATATTGACAGACTTATGGAATAATCAAAACAATGAAAAACCCTCTCATTCTTAACGGAAAGAGGGTTTTTTCGTTTTTATGTACATATACCTACCTAGCAGAGTATTGTTTCAGAGATTCATCCTTTGGTATTATTTTCTGTAAATATCAAGAAAATATTTAATCGTCGGACGATGTCATGCTATACTGACGATAGTACAACTTTAAGCACCAAGGAGGAAAATAACTTGAAACGTAATGGATTTGTTGTTGTATTACTAATCATACTTATGGCTTTTCTTGTCGCTTGTTCTGGTGATCAAGTACAGGATGCCAACGGTTTAGAATCAAAGGATAGCGAAGAAGTAGATAAAGAGAATCCGTCCAGTGACGATAAAGGAAGCGGCGATAAAGCAGATGGGGATTCTGATGGTTCATCAGCCTCAGGTAGTGATTCAGAGGGAACCGACGGTAGCAGCAGCGACGGATCATCATCTGATGGAAGCAGCTCGTCGAGTGATTCTTCTGAAGGTAGCAACTCTTCAGACGGTACGAGTAGTTCTTCTGATGGAAGCTCATCAAGCGACGGTTCATCAGCTTCCTCAGGCTCTGAAAATAAGAACATAAACGGTACACCAAGATCAGATGAAGAGAAGAAATCAGCAACCACTTATACATTTGCTGAAGTCGAAGGAAAAGCCGTTGATGTCATAACAGGAGTCGCCGCCGCAGAAATCAAATTAAGCAACATCCCTGAAGCCTCTAAAGATGCTAGTATTTATATGGTTGCGGGTGATCAAACGATAGATTTGACGTATAATGAAGAAAGAGATTCTTTCAGAAATATTCAAATTAAAGGAATCGATGTAGCTAAGCTTCAAAACTCTGAAGTTTACGTGAATTCATAAGCCCAGGGGGAATAGAGAAATGACAGCAGTAGTAAAAGACAAACAACCCATTTTGAAAGATGTAGCAGGCATCGCTAAAGCATTGAAAATCGATGCTGAGCAAATGGGGGAAAAAGATCGCCATGATCTAGAATTGGTCATAGATACCCAGGAAGGCGAAAAACGCTTCTCCTTTACGTACAAAGAGGACAAGGAAGATTACCGTATTTTGCAAATTCCGATGGTGTTCTCTGATGAAGCGATTCTAGCAGGACGAATTGAACCGAAGGCCGTTAACGTAGAACATTAATTTGAAAGCTCTCTTTCTAAGAGGGCTTTTTTTAATGCATAAGAGTTCATGCTTCTTATGCATGTCGTAGCCATAAGAAGAGCGAGCGTTTACATATGAAGGTGGCCTTTTATTTAGGATAGTATATGAGACAAACTATTTTTTATCAATCTTTTAAAAATGATTAATAATATGTAGAAAGTGGTTCGATTTTGATAAAATATGGGAATAGGTAGGAAGACATAATAGAGAAAAAATCCCAATATCCGACTATTTTCTCTAAATTTCCACTACTAAATGATTTATACTGTCATAGTACGAGCGATTTTTTTAAGAAATTTGGGGAGGAACGTATGAGCAATCAAAAGAGGAACATCAAAAAGGCTCTCGCATCTGTTTTTGCTTTTGGAATGATTTTTACAGGGGTGGCCCCGGCCAATGCCGCAACCTATGACTTGAAAACGATAGATTCTTTTCAACCAGCACCATCTGTTACATATAAGCAACAAAAACAAAATAGTGGAAGCATCGATCAAATGGCCAATGTAATGGAGATCGATGTCTCCGATCAATACACAACGGTACAGCTGGGTCTGCCGACACCTTATCCGTCATTGGATACATTAACAAATCAAACCCAGGCGGTAAGTGGAGAAGGCAACCGGGTCGTTGGAGGAATCAACGGATCCTTCTTTCACTTTCTAACGAAGAATCCGGCTTATTTTGTTTCGAAAGATCAACGAATCATCAATATGGGAGCGATCTCTCAAAAGTCGAATGACTTTATGTACACACCAGCCGCCTTCGGTATGAATGAGAATGGCGATGCGATGACAGGTACATACGAACTGGAGATGGAGTTCGAACATGACCGTGAAACAACAGTAGTCGATTCGATGAATACGTCCCGTGGCTCAGATGAAGTGATCGTCTACACGAGCTCATACGGACAGGAATTCACAAAGACTAACCCTTATGGCTATGAAGTTGTCGTCACGGGTGTAGATCAACCTCTTGATGGGGGAGAAGTCGAGTTCGGGGATACCATCGAAGGAACAGTATCTGCCGTAAGAAGTTACGGGAACAGAGATTGGGCTGAGATTCCGGATGATGGTTTTGTTCTTTCATTTGGTAGAGAAATAGCAAGCGACTATACAGATTTACGCCCTGGGGATAACATTGAATTTTCAATTGATATCAATGATCCATGGGATGATTCAGAGTTCATGCTCGCAAGTGGACCTTTGCTCGTTCAAAATGGACAAGTCGATTTATCGATTGATCTAACCAGTCCTAAAGTGACGCTGCCTCAGCCTCATACGGCTGTCGGCACCAATGCGGATGGAAGCAAAGTTTATTTTGTTACGGTTGATGGACGAAGTGGAATTGCGGACGGAATGCGCTTGGATGACTTCGCCAGATATCTTCAAAGTCTAGGAGTCTATAATGCTATTAACCTGGATGGTGGAGGGTCGACTGAGATGGTCGCGCGTAAAAAAGCGTACATTTATCCTTCCATTATGAACAATCCTTCCGACGGTGTGGAGCGAAGTATTTCGACTTCTCTCATGGCCGTGATAGAGAATCCGGATGAGCGTGCTGCTGATATTAGTTTTTATAAAGATCAGCAGGGCTTACTATTAGAAGGTGCCTCTATAAATGTAGGCGTCAGTTACGTTCTTGATGAGTACTTCACGTACTTAGAGGATGTGGATGCTAGCGATATCGATTGGTCTGTCGAAGGGAATGTCGGCCGGATGGACGGCACAACCTTTGTCGCGGAACAGGCGGGGACAGGACATATCGTAGCTACGTATGAAGACGCTGTCGAGAAGAAAGAAGTCACGGTTGTCGACGAGATTGATAACTTCTCTGTATCACCGAACAATTTGCAAATCGGTACGAGTACACAACAAACGTTTAATTTTGAGGCGAAGGATGCTCAAGGTAACGCGATCATTCTTCCGGAAAATGCAGTAGAATGGTCGACGGACGTCGGTGCCATCGATGCAGATGGAACACTGACATCATCTAGCCAAGCGTCAACAGGAAGCGTGACGGCGACGATTAATGGCCAATCGGTTTCTGCGGACGTTCAAGTCGGTGGAGAGACCGTTGTCTTATCTGACTTTGATAATGCAGATCTATGGTCGGTTCAAGAAGCTCGTGCATGGGGACAGGTTCGCGCGGCTCAAGGGTTTGAGCCGATTGCGGAAGGTAGCTCGTCTCTACGGTTCGATTACAACTTCCGTGTAGGAGAGTCAGGCACAGCCGCGACGTATGCGGTCCCTCGTGGTGGAATTGATATCCCTGGTAAGCCTAATCACCTTGGTTTATGGGTGTACGGAGATGACGCAGATCATTGGCTGCGTGCTAGAATCGTAGATGGAGCCGGTCAAAAATACGCCATCAACTTTACGGAAGAAGATCAGCTGAACTGGAAGGGATGGAAGTACGTTGAAGCGGATCTACCATCTTCAACAACCTTGCCTCTTGAGCTGGATCAGATTTATTTAGCGGAAACGACAGAGTCAGAGAAGGACAAAAACGTGCTGTTCTTCGATCAGCTAAAAGCCTTTTATGATGATTCTACAGATGATGTGGAAGCGATGAACCTTCCTGAATACAATATTCATCCTACAAACAAAACGTGGGAAGTGACGTTCAATACAAGAATGGATGAAGATACGTTTACATCTGAAAACATTTATGTCACCAATCACTTAGGGAACAAAGTACCGGTGAATATTGAGCTTGATGCAACGAAACGCATCGCTTCGATTTCAGCCAAGGACGGAAACTTCCTTAAGGACCACTTATTCGAGCTCGTGGTCACAGATGATTTAGAGTCTGCCTATGGTCTGAAATTGAAAGAATCAAGAACAATGAGGTTTATGACAAGATAATAGAAAAGAGAGGGCGCGCCAAGTTTGGCGCGCCTTTTATTGAAAATCTAGAGAGCGGAGTGTCTAGTAGTTCAAGTTGCCTAGAATACAAGGTAAGAGCTCTTTACAAGACTTATAGAAAGACTTATGATAATGTGAGGAGGTTTTTGAGAAATGAAGAAAAAGCAAATGAGTGTCCGTCTTGAAGAAGACTTATATCATAAAATAGGAAATAAGACTGAAGAGCTAGGTGTAAGTAAAAGTGCGTTTATGTCCTTAGCATCGAATTTCTTCTTGCATCAGCTGAATCAAGCTGAGAACAATGCGAAGGGTTACAGCGTCAACGTTTACGATATACTTAAGTACAATCTGGAGCAGCAATACGAAAAGAAGTAATGATCGAATAAGGCGACATCCGAGGGAAGTGTATCGGATGTCGCCTTATTTTTATTTACAACTGGCTGATGTAGTAAGGTTAGGGGGGCTGATTCGGACAAACGGTTTATCATATCGGACAATTGCTGGAACTATTAGGACAGTTGGTATGGTAATTCGGACATTTCGAGCTTTTTCGGACAAAGGGAACAGGAAATCGGACACCCGTATCGATAATCCGGACAAATGACGCACTAATTCGGACACCGCCCCTCCTCCGCCCATAAAAAAGAGGAGAAGATAGCCGCAGCTAACTTCTCCCTTTCAAAGACACTACTGATTCTGAATCGGGTAAGCTTTCCAGCGACTCAGGTCGTAATCTTCTTTCAGAACCATGTCTTTCGGGAAAATGAATGTCCATGGTTTACTCGTATTCGCTTTGACTTCGAAGTCTTCTAGCTTGAATCCACCTCGAGCCACAATGTCTCCGTTCGCATCTTCGATTTGAAGCGGGAGTTGCTGAAGGTTCAAATTCTTCTCACTGCCGTTACGGATCAGCATCGTGACGTGCAAGTTTCCTTCATCGGACTCAATCAGCTTGACACCTAAGAAGTTCACTTCTCCGGCTTTTGGTGCATTCAAGTTCTCGACGAATTGTTCGAGCTTTGTAATGTCACTTTCTGCCATAGACTTCTGCCAGCTCTCCGCAAGGTCTAACGCATGCTTGCGTGGTGTTTTACGAAGTTCAAACGCAAGCTTCCATCCCTCGGTCGGAATCTCTTCAATCGGAACGAGTAAATCATTCTTGTTAAAGATGAAGGCAGATGGTCGGCTGGATTGGGCAGGCAGTTCGCCTAGATCAGAAAGGTCGAATTCTTTGCGCGCAAGCTTTTGCCCGTCTTCACTCACGAGGAGCAGGTTCGTTTTTTGGAATGAAATCTTCTTATCCAGTGAGTTCCGGACAAAGGCGCCTACAGCAACTTCTGGATCAAGAATTTTCATTTCATAGCCAGCGAGCGAGATCTGTCCTGGTTTGAGTGGTGGGTTGTCGTTGTTCATAAATTGATAGACGTACGTTTCTTCCTCGCTCAGTCTCCAATTCGGATGCATGGAAAGTTCGGTTTCGACGAGTTCATCAGACTGTGCCTGCTGTTCGCCTTCAAACAATTCCGAAGCGGAAACCGTAGATCCGTCGGAGTTCGTGGATTCCGTTTCTTCTGTTTTCTTCTTTTTGAATAAGTTAAACATCATCGACTCTCCTTCGTTTTTCGGTCTTTTCGTTGATAGATCGCTTGAACGAAGCGTGCTAACTGAAGGATCATGCCTTTTTTCATTTCGAAATACGTGTGATTGAACACGTCCAGGCCATCATTTTGATAGAGGCGAAGAGGGTCTTCTTGTTGATACTGCCTGATGCCGACGCCTTCTTTCAAACGGTTCATCATTTCCAAGTGTCGAATCCACTGCTGATCGAGAACAGCGAGGGCTGCTTGTCTCAGACGGTTTTGGAGCATGCGGTGTTCTTGGAAGGATTCGAGCTGTCCTTGATATGCGCCCGCTACCTCTTGTACGTATGCTCGAACGTCTTCGATGCTTTCCATTTTCTTCTCAGTAAGTTTGGTTTGAACACTTGGTGCCGCGCGGTTCAATTCTGTTTCTACCTGATCCAGTGGCCAGTCTTCCGGAACGATGGTCTCTGGACAGTACTTATCAATCAATTGATCGAAGTAGGACGGGATCATAGGAGAAACGAGTTTGATGATATCATCGTCCTCTAGTAAACGGTCGCGAAGTTCATAGACGACCTCTCGCTGATCGTTCACGACGTCGTCGAGTTTCAAGGTGAACTCACGGATGTTGTAGTTACTACCTTCACTGATTTTCTGGACGGTATCGATGAATTTCGTCAAGTCCTTATTGAGCACGAGTCCGTTGTCATCGGTTTTGATCGATTTTTTCTTCCGTTCGACTTCTTCCTCTGCGAAGCGGTGCATCATATCATCATCAATCGAAATGATGAACTGTGTGGAACCAGGATCACCTTGGCGTCCGGAACGGCCTTTCAGCTGGTTATCAATACGGCGCGCTTCGTGGCGCTCTGTACCAAGAACGTGTAAACCGCCTAGCTCGGCCACACCTTCACCTAGCATGATGTCGGTGCCTCGACCAGCCATATTCGTTGCAATCGTGATGTTGCCTTTCTGACCGGCAAGTGAAATCAAGCGGACTTCTTGTTCGACACTCTTAGCATTCAATAGCTCGAAGGCGATTCCTTCTTCTTCTAAGTAATCAGCGATTTTTTCTGATTGAAGGATGGAGGTCGTACCGATCAAAATCGGTTGTCCTGTTGCATGACGCTCTTTCACTTCATCAACCATCGCTTTATACTTTTGTTCTTTGGTCATATAGACTTTATCAGGTTGATCAACACGGGCGATCGGTTTGTTCGTCGGAATCTTGATGACATCCATGCCATAAACCGTTTGGAACTCCTTTTCTTCCGTCTTCGCTGTACCAGTCATCCCTGATAGAACCGGGTACATACGGAAGTAGTTTTGAACCGTGATGGAAGCTTGGGTTTTGTTTTCTTCCGTAATTTCCAAGCCTTCTTTTGCTTCAATCGCTTGGTGAAGTCCGTCAGATAGCGTGCGGCCTTCCATCATGCGGCCTGTGAACATGTCGATCAACTTCACTTCACCTTCGTGCACGATATAATCGACGTCGCGTTCGAACATGACATGCGCACGTACAGCTTGGATGACGTAATGATAAAGGGTCTGGTGCTCAAGGTCGAATAGGTTTTGGATACCAAAGGCACGTTCTACTTTGGACATTCCTTGTTCTGTCAAGCTGACACCTTTGGTTTGTTTATCAAACGTATAGTCTTCATCTTCTTTAAATGAACGCCCGAGCTTTGCACAAACTTTATGTAAGTTCGCACTAGCCATCGTTTTTCCAGCGATGATCAGAGGGGTTTTCGCCTCGTCGATCAGCACACTATCAATCTCATCGATAATGGCATAGTGGTACGGGCGTTGAACTTGCTGATCTTTTTGTTGAGCCATATTGTCACGCAAGAAATCAAAGCCGAATTCATTCCCGATTCCATATGTGATATCGGCTTTGTAGGCTTGTTTCTTCTCTTCCGGACTGATTTGAGGGACATTCAACCCAACTTCTAATCCTAGGAATTCGTGAATCGGACCAATCGTCTCAAAGTCACGGCGAGCCAGGTATTCATTCACTGTGATGACGTGAACGCCTTTTCCTTCCAACGCACGCAAGTAACTAGGAAGAGAGGCGACGAGGGTTTTCCCTTCTCCTGTAGGCATTTCTGAAATATTACCTTCTGTGAGAACGAGGCCACCGATCAATTGGACATCGAAATGTCGCAACCCGATGACACGCTGTGATGCTTCACGCACTACGGCGAAGGCTTCATATTGAATATCGTAAATGGAAGCACCATTTGCCAATTTCTCTTGAAACTCTGTCGTTTTTTGACGTAGCCCATCATCTGTCAGCTGTTTGATTTCAGCTTCCCATCCGTTGATGTGCTCGACTGATTTTCTATATTTTTTCAACTGTCGCTCGGTCTTGTCTCCGAACACTTTCTTCATTGAATCAATCATAGTTTTGACGCTCCTTGAAGTAGTAATCACCAAATATTAGTTTATCATGAATTTGTGTCGAGTTACTAGACTATGAGGAAGGTTTTCAGGAGGGAAGGCCCTTCTCTTGACAAAATCCCCTATCTTTTTTACTAAATCTACTTATACGTATAGAAATCCCGGTCGGTATCATGGTATTCTAAGAGAAGTGAAAATTGCATACTATTGGAAATTCATTATAGTCAGTGGAATTACAAGTAATAGGAGGAAAAGCAATGACAACTAGAAGGTCCGTCGTCGCATTTGTCGGTTTGTTGGTTTTGATGTTGTTTCCGTCAGTTGCTAAAGCCGAGGTCACCCACATAAATATGGGGGAAGCTGACGGTGTCGGAGTACATAAGGAATGGGAAGTACAGTTCAATGAAGGTGTCGAGGTCGTTGAGGACAGCTTAAGCGATGTGAACATTGTTGTGAAAGATTCCAATGGTGAGACGGTAGATGTACCGGACGCCTATTTGAAAAATAAAAATACAATTGTCGTACCTGCTCCTGAAAATGGATACCAAGGTGGTCAAAAGTATAAACTTTACGTTGGTAAATCCATTCAATTTAAATCAGGCGTAAATATGAGCGATCGTTATATGAAGACATTTTACACAGAACGAGAAATTTTAGATCCACCAGCTCCAGGTGAAGATGTAGTGTCATACGGAACCGTAACATCCGATACGTTAAATATCCGTAAAGGTCCAGATGGAAGTGCAGAGAAACTTGGACAATATGTCGAAGGTGATCGTGTAGAGATTTACGGTTTTGAAGGGTACTGGGCTCAAATTCGTCACAATGGTGAAATTGGATATGTCCATAAGACCTATATGAAGCTTCGCGCTTTAACAGGCGGCGTTTTACAAGATCAAATCATCGTTCTCGATCCCGGTCATGGCGATCATGATAATGGGGCTTCAGATCACGGCGGTTTTGAAAAGGATATTAACTTAGACGTATCGAAACGTGTTTATGACATATTAGAAGAAAAAGGTGCCGATGTTCGGATGACTCGTACGGATGATACCTTCTTAGAGCTATCTGAGCGTGTCGAGTATGGGGACAAGCAGATGGGGGACCTTTTCGTAAGTATCCATACGAACGCTTACGTTGAAAGTGCTCACGGTACAGAAAGTTTCTGCTATGTTGATAAAACATCCAATGTAGAAGAGGGATGTTTACTAGCTGAGAAGATCCATGAACAAATCGTTGATCTCGTTGGTATGTATGATCGAGGTGTAGTCGAAGGAACCCGTGGAGGATTCGGGGATTTCCACGTTATCCGTAACACGCACACACCTTCTGTTTTAGTCGAAATGGGCTTCCTAACGAACGATGGCGATGCTGAGAAATTGATGTCCGATTATTATCGCGATTTATATGCACAAGCCATTGCGACGGGTATTGAAAATTATTACAAAGAACCAGTTCAGTAAAAATGCAACGAGACCAGACAAAGGAGAGTTGTCTGGTCTTTTTAAAGACAAGCATGTCTACAAATAAAAAAAGGTGAGGGATTAGGATGACAACACGAAGATCGACTGTCTTGCTCTTGTCGTTATTGATGTTTTTGGTATTTCCGGTTATGGCTCAAGCTGAAGTGACTCATATCAATATGGGAGAAGCTGACGGAGTGAGTGTAAACAAGGAATGGGAAATACAGTTTAATGAAGGTGTCGAAATCGTCGAGGAAAGTCTCAGTAGTGTCAATATTGTCGTGAAAGATTCATTCGGGCAGACAGTGAACGTGCCTGATGCTTATGTTAAAGACAAGAATACGGTTGTAGTCCCGTCTCCTGAAGAAGGATATAGAGGCGGAGAGCAATACAAGCTTTATGTCGGGAAGACAATTGAATTCACATCTGGGGTGAAGATGCAAGATCGTTATGTGAAGACATTCATTACAGAACGTGACGTGTTAGCTCCAGACCCAGGTGGAGACATTGTTTCCTATGGTACGGTAACATCCGATACATTGAATATTCGCAAAGAGCCGACGAGTGGTTCTGAGAAAGTAGGCGTGTTGGTTGAAGGAGACCGCGTCAATATTTATAACTTTGACGGATACTGGGCTGAAATACAGCATAATGGTCAGAAGGCATACGTTCATAAAACGTACATGAAGCTTCGTTCTACAACAGGCGGCGTGTTGCAGGATCAAATTATCGTCCTTGATCCGGGGCATGGTGGACATGATCCAGGAGCCGTTGGAAATGGTGGCCAGGAGAAAGAAATCGTCTTGGATGTATCAAAACGTGTATACGACCTTTTGAAGCAAAAAGGGGCTCAACCTCTTATGACCCGTGACGACGATACGTATCAAACATTAGGCGGTCGTGTGCAATATGCAGATGACAATAATAATGATATGTTTGTCAGTATTCATGCGAATGCCTCAACGAATACGAACGTCAATGGGACCGAAACGTGGTGCCATGGCGGGAAGACATCCAACAAAGAAGAAGGTTGCCTTCTGGCGAAAAAAATTAACGAACAGATTGCTCAAATGACTGGTTTGAATGATCGAGGAGTAAAAGTAAGTGAATTGGGCACATGGAATGATTTTTATGTCATTCGTAATACGTTCGCACCTTCCGTTCTTGTAGAGCTTGCCTTCCTTTCGAACTCAGGAGATGCAGAAACGTTGTTGTCTGATTATTACCGAGATATTTATGCCAAAGCCATCGTGAAAGGCATTGAGAATTACTACGCTTCACCGATTGAATAAATACAGAAAGACCGGGTGGTGTGCCAGCACTGACCCGGTCTTTTAAAATAATGAAACTTTAGTCTGGCCAATTCGTCTAATAGATATACATAATTCGACGGATCTTTTTTACATTTTTGTTGCATCTTAATGAAATGTGTTTAGAAGTTGTCATTAAAGGTTAACGAACTATAGGTAAAAAACTACTTATTGTATAGCGGAACTTGTGCTATAATCGTCTAGGATTAGCATTTACAACATGATGAAAATTATACAAAAAAGTATGGAAAAATATATCTGCTTTACACGGAAGCCTGTGAGGACATACTAAACTTGAGGAGGGTCTTTATGGAGTATAAGGCCTTGTTGTTCTGTTTTATTGCGTCTATTCTAATTACACCAATCGTAAAGAAAATCGCAATAAAAATTGGAGCGACGGATCAACCGAATCATCGAAAAGTGCATAAAATCGTCATGCCACGACTTGGCGGTTTAGCGATATTCTTAAGTTTTGCTGCCGGGATGTTAATTTTCTTCCCGAAAAGTGATTTGACATGGCCCGTTCTAATCGGTGCGACCATCATCATCATTACAGGCGTTTTGGATGACATGATGGAATTGTCACCGAAGCTGAAACTTGCCGGCCAATTGGTTGCTGCTGGGGTAGTAGTGAACGGTGGCGTGCTCGTCGAATTCATCAACTTGCCTTTCGGCGGTCAAATTGATTTCGGCTATTTAAGTATTCCTATTACCATCTTATGGATTGTCGGCATAACGAACGCGATTAACTTGATTGACGGTTTAGACGGGTTGGCTGCAGGTGTGTCATCGATCGCCTTGCTGACCATTTCCGGAATGGCGATTACAATGGGGAACGTCTTCGTTGTATTTGCTGGACTCATGATGCTTGGTGCTACAGTTGGTTTCCTTATTTACAACTTCTACCCAGCGAAAATTTTCATGGGCGATACAGGAGCACTGTTCTTAGGCTTTATGATCAGTGTGCTGTCGCTGCTTGGGTTTAAAAACGTTACGTTATTCTCTTTCATTATTCCTGTCATTATTCTTGGTGTTCCGATTTCGGACACGCTATTTGCCATCGTTCGACGAATCATTCAGCGTAAACCTTTATCTGCACCAGATAAATCACATTTGCACCACTGCTTAATCAATTTAGGCTACAGCCACCCTGAAACGGTCTTAATGATTTATGCAGTAGCCGCATTATTCAGTTTAGCGGCTGTCATCTTCACGAAAGCTACGATGTTTGGCGCGATCTTCGTCATCGCCTTCCTCGTCTTGATGGTTGAACTGATTGTTGAAATGACTGGTTTAATCGGTAAAGATTATAAACCGATATTGAATTTAATAAGGGATTATCGCACGAGACGATAAACGATAGAGCTTTTCCGGAGTATGCCTCTGGAAGAGCTTTTTTTGTTTCTGCGCGGTTGTTGGGGAGGGGCTAGTGTCCGGAATAACGGAGCGGTTGTCTGAATAGTGGGTGTAGATGTCCGAAAAAGGCTATCAAATGTCGGAATTAGAACCAAATGTCTGAATAAGCGAGGTGCTTGTCCGGATTACGAACATCGATGTCCTGAAAAGCGCCGCATTTGTCCGAATAGCCCGAACAAATGTCCGAATTTTGTTTCAGACTGATCCACCAAACATTCTACAGACTTACAAAATAAATATTTCCGGGGTAATATTCGCCAAACTTCTACTATATCCACCTTTTGGTATCATAACCAAGTATTTATGAACTTTTTGACTATTTAATTGCCCTCCATGAACCGATATAATAATTGGTAGATTACTAGTTTGGGAGGAATACAATTGAAAAAATGGTTAATGAGTGTAATCTTGATCACTTTTTCCATATGTTCGTTCAGTGGATTAGCTTTTGCAGATGAGAACGTGGAGACCTGGGTAGATCGATTAAATGTATCCCCAGATAAAGAGTGGAACATTACGTTTAATACGAGTATTACTGAAGAAACAGTGAATGATGAAAGTGTGTTTGTAAAAAACACAGAAACGGGAGAGAAGATTGACGTCAGTCTTAACCTGATCAATGATGGAGAGAATTTGGTTATTGAACCGGCTCAACCGTATACGGTCGATCAAGCGTATGAGCTACATATTAAGAACGGTTTGACGTCCGTTCAAGGAGAAGAAACGTTGAAAAAGGCGATCATCCTGCCATTCAACGTATCGAAGGCTTATCAGATTGTGAAATTGCAAAGTGGGCCGAAAGACTGGGAGCTTGCCTCGTCATACGATACGTTAGATGAAGCGGTCGCTGAAGCGAAACAGGAGGATGGTAAAGAAGGTGTCATTCACGAAGGACAACTGATGTGGGCACCAAAAGGGAGTCAATTGTTCTCGAAAGGATTCACTTATTTGTATAGTGACGAGCAATTAAAGGATGCATACAGCTATGTCAGTGGCAGCAACGAGATGGAGTATGTACGTTCGACAGAGAACTCGATTGAAGTCGTACTCGCAGGAGAGACTTACTTCATTGATCATGATAGTGCAGCGCTTGTTCCTGAACCATTTAAGGAGGGAGGATCCTATTATGAAAATGTCGGAGGAGACTTGTATCACCGCCTTTACTTAAACGGCTACAGCCCCTCTTATAATTATGGACAAGCCCCAGCTGACCTAGAAGAGGGGGAAAAGGTCTATAGCCCTGATGGGTCCTTCAATTGGGAGGATGCGAAGTTCTTCAACGATCTTCTTTTGACGAAACAATCGCATTATAATGAAGAGCAATTGGATCAATTCTTGGAAGAACAATATCCATATGATAACGAGAACCGACTAGCAGGTCTTGGTGAAGCCTTCATTGCTGCTGAAGAGAAATATGATGTCAACGCTCTATATCTGATGGCTCATGCCATTCATGAAAGCGCGTGGGGCACAAGTGATATTGCGCGTGATAAAAATAACTTGTATGGATATAAAGCTTACGACGGGAGCGCTTATGACAGTGCGGAAACCTTCGAATCTTTAGAGTCTGGCATTGATTTTATTGCGAAAAAAGTATTGGACGAAGAATACTTGAACCCTGTGAACTGGAAGTATTACGGTGCGTACCTTGGGGATAAGTCAGGCGGGATGAATATTAAATATGCATCCGATCCATTCTGGGGACAGAAAATCGCTGGTTACATGTACCGTGCAGACAAGTTCCTTGGTGGTCATGATCGCAAGTTGCTTGAAGACGGCTATGTGGTCGAAGAGAAGTTCTTGACGGAAGAAGAGAAGAAAGAGCAAGAAGAGGAAGAGAACGATGACGAAGATAACACGGATGATGAAGGGACAGATCCTGAACCTGACAATCCGGAAGATCCAGTAGATGAGGAAACAACTCCATAATGAGTGAACGCCCTTGCAAAGTAGCAAGGGCGTTTTTTGGTAGGACGGATTTTTGCCGTGACGTCAGTCTGAACACTTTTTTGTGGTTGAGTAGCCTGAAAGCGCAGAGAGAGTCTGTATCTCCGCGTCTTTGAAGGAGGGAGCGTTTCATAAGCGCTTAGAGAGAGGCGATCACCTCAGTTTTTATGGAAGATGATTCTTAAAAGTGTGACGAGGAGATTCCTCTCCACACTTTTGGCATGCTGCCTCGTTAAAAAAAGCTTTGAAAAAGCATGCAAGTCAGTGGCCTGCATGCTTCTATCTATCACATCGAATCATTTTCATCATCATCTTCTGCGAACGAATTTATCTCGTCGTCATCATCTTGGAGACTGTCTAAACCAAGGTGTGTGCGTAACTGGTCTTTTGTTTCATCTAGGCTATCGCTTTCGACGTCAAAGTACCAGACGTTATTGATGTACGTACCTTCTCCATCGAGCTGCATTTTATCAAAGCTTAGCCCTTCTTTTTGGAAGAAGTACTCTTTAAAGGCGATCATCTGATCGAAGGCTAAGTTGGTGCTTAAATTATCTTCGATCGACTGGAGAATGTCTCCGATATTGTTGATCGTGCTTGTCGTCATCGACTGGCGGACGATTTCTTGGATCAATTCCATTTGTCGTTGGCCACGGGCGAGGTCGCTATCGTATTTTCTTGTGCGGGCAAGAGCGAGTGCTTCTTCTCCGTTAAGAGTTTGATACCCTTCGTCCAGTTCTATCGCGCCGTGCATGTCGCGACTGTTCTTCTCTGAGATATCAAATGGCACATCATACTGAATACCGCCCATAGAATCGACAATTTCTGTGAAAGAATTGAAGTTCAGTCGGACATAATAATCAACAGGGACATCAAGCATACGCTCGACTGTTTCTACTGTGGAATCGATGCCGCCGAACGCATGGGCGTGGGTGATCTTGTCTTTGTACCCGACTTCCGGGATATACGTGTAAGAGTCTCGCGGGATGCTTAGCATTTTCACGGTTTTATTGTCATCGTTGAATGTAGCTAGGACGAGTGCATCTGACAAAGCATTCCGATTTCCATTTGCATCATTCGATCGTTTTTGACTGTCATCTATTCCGACAAAAAGGACGGACGTATGGTCATCGGCAGGGTTGACGACTTCCACGCGTTTTTCAGATTTTTCACCACGGTCGAGCTCTTCATGGGACTCGGTCGCGGTCTGTCTCACCTGATCGGTGACGTAAGCGGCATAGCCAGCTGCCGTACCGATGCCGAGAAGTAAGACAAAGGCGAGCGTCCAAAGAATGATTTTAAGCGTTTTGTTTTTCATCGTTGATTCATGCTCCTTCATTCTGAGGTGACATCGAATTCAACATAAGATGAATCACCTGGAGTGATTTCCGCTTGATTGCTCGTTAAATTAATGATCCATTTTTCGAATTCTTCTTCCTGACCACTTTCTACATATATTATTAATTCCACATTTTCTAAGTAATTAATCGTCTCAAGTGTATAAGTGGACTGACGCACTTCATTTTCAAGCTTACCGAGCAGGTGATAGGCGACGGTCACTTTCATTTCTTTCATCAATTGACGACGTACGACACCTGTCGTTTCAATCGCTTGTGAGGCCGTACCGGAATACGCGCGAATCAACCCGCCGGCACCTAGTTTGATGCCTCCGAAGTATCTTGTAACGACAACGGCCGTGTCTTTGATGCCTTTTCGTTTCAAAACTTCCAGCATCGGGACGCCTGCTGTTCCGCTCGGTTCACCATCGTCGTTGGCTTTTTGTATAAGGTCATGCTCGCCGATCATATAGGCGGAGCAGTTATGGGTCGCATCATTATGTTTCTTTTTGATAGATTGTATGAAATCTTGCGCTTGTTCTTCGGTTTCACAACGCTTCACATAGCCGATGAAGCGGGATTTTTGTATGGTCACTTCTTCTGATCCCTCAGGTTTTACGGTATAATAACTTTCTAGCATATGGGTCAACCTCCTAAACTCTAATTATATAACCGTCGAAGCGATTCGGCAAATGGAGGAAATTTAGAAAAAGAATCGAAATATGGATAATAAACACCCCCATAAAATGACTTAGGTCTAACGAATGAGTGTGTGTGAATATTGATGGAGGGACTTGTCATGAGCGAAAACAAACTTGGAGATAAGGCACTGGACTTTATCATCAATGAAATGGTGGATACAGTCACAAACAGTAAGGATGAGATTTTTCAAATCAGTGAAGACTCACGTACGGAATTTGAGAAGCTCAGCCATGAGTTAGTTGAAACGAAGAAACAAGTCCATGCGCTCATCAATGAAGGCGATCAGCTAGAACAGAAAGTCAAGTTCTCGCGCATGCGCTTATCTGAAGTGAGTAAACAGTTCCAGCAATATTCGGAACAAGACATTCGCAAAGTCTATGAACAGACGCACGGATTGCAAATGGATTTATCGATGAACCGTGAAAAAGAAAAGCAACTAAGAGTACGGCGCGATGATTTAGAAGTCAGGTTGCGAGGGCTGGAAGAGACCATCGATCGTGCCGAAGCATTGGGCGGGAAAATTTCCGTCGTATTGAATTATTTAACCGAAGATTTTAAACATGTCAGTGATGCGTTGGAAGATGCAAAAGAGAAGCAACAATTCGGATTGAAAATCATTGAGGCGCAGGAAGAAGAACGACGTCGTCTCTCCCGCGAGATCCATGACGGGCCGGCGCAAATGTTGGCGAACGTCATGCTGAGGTCCGATTTAGTCGATCGTACCTACCGTGAACGTGGTGTAGAGGAAGCGATGGTCGAGATGCGAAGTCTGAAGAAAATGGTTCGTTCGGCACTTTATGAAGTGCGTCGTATCATTTACGATCTCCGTCCCATGGCCCTTGATGATCTTGGATTAATTCCAACGTTGAAGAAGTACATCGCAACGATGGAAGACTACAACAAGAATATAACGATCTCCTTCACGTCACTAGGGAAAGAACGACGGTTGGAATCGAAATATGAAGTGGCCCTTTTCCGGTTGATGCAAGAATCCGTCCAGAACGCACTGAAGCACGCGGAAGCTTCTCATATCAAAGTCAAGGTGGAGATGACGTTACAATCAACTATGATTATTGTAAAAGATGACGGCAAAGGTTTTGACCTGAATGAGAAGAAAGATCAGTCATTCGGCCTTGTCGGCATGCGCGAACGTGTGGACATGTTGGACGGGGAACTAAGTATCGACTCCAGTCCAGGAGAAGGGACGATTGTCACGATTCAAATACCAATTAATGGTTAATGATAGAAAAACTATGTAAATGGACGTGAATCGTTTATAATATGGGAAAAGGATTAGGTGGGTATGGAAAAGCGTAGACGGCTTTTCGTATTCCCGTATATAGAGAGAAAACATGACATAGAAAAGACAAATCAAAAAGAGAGTATAGGTTAGGGGAAAAAATCCCTAAAGGCAAAGAAATAGGAGGAAATAATCATGACGACAAGAATAGTCCTGATTGATGACCATAAATTATTCCGTGAAGGCGTTAAAAGAATATTAGACTTTGAATCTAGTTTTGAAGTAGTAGCAGAAGGGGACGACGGTACTTCCGCCGTTCACTTGATTGAACAATATATGCCGGATGTCGTATTGATGGACATCAATATGCCGAGCATGAACGGTGTCGAAGCGACAGCTGAAGTCACGAAGAAATTCCCTGACATGAAAGTGATCATTTTATCGATTCATGATGATGAGAACTATGTGACCCATGCACTGAAGACGGGTGCACAGGGGTACTTGTTGAAAGAGATGGATTCGGATGCCCTGATCGAAGCAATCAAAGTCGTCAGTGAAGGCGGATCGTACCTTCACCCGAAAGTGACGCATAACCTCGTTGCTGAATACCGTCGTTTGTCCGAAACGAACGGCAGCAATGCTTACCGCACCATCGAATACCGCAAACCTCTCCATTTACTGACTCGCCGCGAATGTGAAGTACTTCAACTTCTTGCGGACGGAAACAGTAACCGTGGCGTAGCGGAATCGTTGTATATCAGCGAAAAAACCGTCAAGAACCACGTCAGTAATATTTTGCAAAAAATGAACGTGAATGACCGTACGCAAGCGGTCGTAACAGCAATTAAAAATGGCTGGGTTGAAGTAATCTAGTCGTTGACGGGGCCTGAAGGGTGTTGAACTCTTCAGGCCTTTTGATTTCTTCTCTTATAGCGGTTTGAACGCCTTAAACTAAGCCGAAACGGTCAGAATCTCTTGAGATAAAACGGTTTAAGAGGGGAGAGGGAATCGAAACAGTCATTATTAACTCCATATAACCTTTTCCATATAGAATGTGAGTTCACACCGTTCTATGTGCCGACTTAAGACGGTTTTTAAGAAGTGCAGACTTGTAAATGTGCTTAACCCTAATGTGAGGATAGTAGATAAATGCTTAGAATTCAGATGCAAAATGAACAAGCTTCATGTAAAATGAGAGGAAACGCATAGAATAGAAAGCTATACATATATTGAAAGAAAAATCAGCACACATGAAGGAGTGAGATGGTATGAAAACGGCGGTATTGACGGATAGTACAGCATACATACCCAGGAAAATCCGTAAAGAGAAGCAGATCCATATGGTGCCATTGAACGTGATTTTCGGCCATGAATCGTATCAGGAAGAAGTCGATATACTAGCGGACGATTTTTATGACATGGTCAAAGAGGGCGGCGACTTGCCGAAAACGTCTCAACCTTCGATCGGTCTTATGACGGAAAAACTGGAAGAGCTGGCTGCGGATTACGATGCAGTCATTGCGGTTCATTTGTCGAGCGGTATCAGCGGCACGTATCAAGGTATCTTGGCGGCGGGCGATATGGTCGACGGCATCGACGTGCATGCGTTCGATTCCGAGACGAGCTGTATGATGCAAGGGTTCTATGCCCTTGAAGCGGCGGACCTTGCGAATAACGGAGCGACACCGGAGCAGGTTCTTGCCCGTTTAGATGAAATGAAAGAGTCGATGAGCGCTTACTTCATGGCGGACGACCTAAGCCATCTGCAGCGCGGCGGTCGATTGAACGGGGCGCAAGCCTTTGTCGGAAGCTTGCTTCAAGTGAAGCCTGTGCTTCATTTTGTCGATACGAAGATCGTACCGTTTGAAAAAATCCGTACGCGCAAAAAAGCATTGAAGCGCATCTTATCGCTTTTTGAAGAAGACGTGAAGCAAGGTGGTCAGTACAAAGCGTGTATGATCCATGCCAACCGCGAAGAAGAAGCGAAGCAGATGAAAGCGGAAATCGAACAGCAATTCGACAATGTCGAGGTCGAAGTCAGTTACTTCGGTCCGGTGATCGGCACCCACCTCGGTGAGGGTGCGATGGGACTCGGCTGGTATAAGAAATCCTAATACGACGAGCCTGTTTGTGAGACTCAAGCAGGCTCTATTTTTATATTAGGATGTGAATGCTGTGAACCCTCATGCAGGAAAACTGTACCTCCACCATGAACTCTCTCCCGATGAACGAACCTCTCCTACTTTTACGAAAATCCCTTCTATTGAAAAGCTACGATTCGGCTATCGATGTAATCGATGTGGCAAACAAAAAACGTATAGATTCGGCAACATGCCACATTCTACTTGTGGTCAGAACTGTCGCTATTGTCGCCATTGCATTCAAATGGGGCGCGTGATGGAGTGCGAACCGTTATACAGCGGGTCGTCTTATGTTGAATGGCCACGTTATGAGGACGTCTTGCAGTGGGACGGGCAACTGACAGTAGCGCAACAACGAGGCGCAGATGCAATTGTCCATGCCATGACAAAAGGGGAAGCGGAGCTCTTAGTCTGGGCCGTATGTGGCGCTGGGAAAACGGAAATGTTGTTTCCGGGCCTCGCATTCTCGCTCGAGTCTGGTAAGCGCGTCTGTTTGGCGACGCCGCGAGCAGATGTCGTGCGCGAGCTTGTGCCGAGATTGAGAGTGGCCTTCCCCGATGTGGTGATCCAAGGATTATATGGCGATAGCCCAGATAAAGGGACGGACGCCAGTTTCATCGTTGCCACGACGCATCAATTGTTGCGCTATGCTTCGGCTTTTGACGTGATGATCATAGATGAAATGGATGCGTTTCCGTTTCATCATGAGGAGTCGTTGCAGTTTGCAGCGAAACGAGCAGCTAAGCCCGGTGCGACTCGTATTTATTTAACGGCAACGCCTCGGAAAAAAGAAAAATGGCGGGTGCGGCTGAAGAAATTGCCTGTCATCTTCATCCCCAAACGCTTCCATGGACACCCTCTCCCTGTGCCAAAACTCCAGTTAAACCCTACTCTTCCTTACCATATGAAACGAAAACAACTTCCTGCTTCAATTGTGAACGCGATTGTTGAACAGCAACAGACGGCTCGCCAACTGCTCGTCTTCTTACCGAGCGTTCAGATGACCGAGTGGGTGGCAGAGGTGCTTGAGAGTCATAGTCTCCATGCTGAACAAGTACATGCGGGAGATCCGGAGCGGATTGAGAAAGTGACAAGTTTCCGGGAAAAGAAAGCCTCCTTATTGTTGACGACGACGATTTTAGAGCGCGGCGTAACGTTTCCGTCGGTCGATGTATTCGTCATCGATGCCGGTCATCAAGTGTTTGATGAAGCGGCGCTCGTTCAGATTGCCGGACGGGCTGGTCGGAGTCCGGATGATCCAGATGGGGACGTAAGCTTTTACCATGCCGGGAAAACGAATGCGATGCTTGATGCTCATGATTCGATTGTGAAAATGAACAAGCTGGGTAAAGGCCGATGAGGTGTTATGTCTGCTTCGAAGAGATCTTGCCAGAGGTGACGTGGAGTACGTTTCTTTTGCCGCAAAAAGTGAAGAAAATCTGTTACGGTTGCGAGCGGCAGTTTGAACACATCGTTCCAGCGTGTCCGAAATGCGGTCGACCGGACAGTACGGGACTGTGTTTTGACTGTGAGCGATGGGGAATGGAACAGGAAGACCCGCTTGAACAAAATGTGGCTCTCTATCAATATAATGATTTTGCGAAAGACTGGGTTGCGCGGTGGAAGTATCGCGGGGACTATGAATTGCTGCAGTCGCTCGAGTGTCAGCTTCGTTCGCTTTTTCAAAAAACGGAATGGGATACGTATGCGCTTGTTCCGGTTCCGTTAAGTGGCGGTCGTTTGGTAGAGCGGGGCTTCAATCAGTCGGAAGCGATCATTCAGTCGCTTGGGCAAAAATCTACGAACCTATTACGTCGAACGGGTACGGAAAAGCAGTCGAAGAAACAACGCCGGGCACGTGTCGCCTCTAGTAATCCATTTTCGATGATCGATCCTATCTATACACCTGTTGTACTTGTGGATGATATTTATACGACAGGTACGACCATCCGTCATGCGGCGTCATTACTGAAGCAGAGCGGCTGTCCTCAAGTATTTTCGTTGACTCTTTTCAGGTAATTTGCCAATAACACTTTGGCTTCTCGGAAAATTGCCGATATAATAGAAAGAGATGTAAAAGGAGGCGACGATATGGGTGAAGTAGCCAATTGCCCGCGTTGTAACGCGATTTTTATGAAAGGTGCAGCAACGGTCTGCCCGGATTGCCAGAGACAAGAAGAGAAAGATTTCCAAACGGTGTATGCGTTTATGCGCAAAAAGCAGAATCGCTCTGCGAACGTGAAGGAAATTGAATACCATACAGGTGTAGAAGAAAAGCTGATTCGTAGGTTCGTAGCGCAAAAACGACTGCACCCAGCCCAGTTCCCGAATTTGATGTACAGCTGTGAGAAATGCGGCGCAGGGATCCAGGACGGTCGCCTGTGCTCGAGTTGTACGGAAGAAATCGAAGGCGGTCTGAAGCAAGTGGCCCGAAATCAGGAGCTTGAAGAAAAGAAGAAACAAGCCGAATCCGCCCGGAACAGGACTTATTATTCAGTTAAGAATGATTAAAAAGTCAGATTTAACTATCAGGTAAAATGGTCGATATAGGAAGTAAATCAATGTAACGGTAGAAATGAGGTGAAAGCTGTGAAGATCAATGGTCCAAATCAAACAAACTTCAATCCATATCAGAAGCAGCTCAACAAGCAGACGGACATGAAACAGCAAGGCAACCGTCAGGACAAACTGGAGATTTCCAATCAAGCCAAGCAGATGCAAGGGAACGACCAACCTAGCCCTGCGCGCCAGAAACTGGTGAATCAGATCAAACAGGATGTTGATTCCGGAAACTATCAAGTGGATCCTAAAGCAACCGCCAAGAAAATGATCGACTTTTGGAGTAAATAAAACGAAGCAAAGATCTTCATAGGGTATCCTGTGAGGGTCTTTGCTGATGTTTACATAAACCTGAAACATAAAGGAGTCTAGATATGAGTGTTCAAACGGTCATCCAGGTGATGAATCAAATGAAGCAACTTCACGAAAGTTTAGTCGCTCTATCTAAAAGTAAAACAGACGCGCTGAAATCGAATGATACAAGCGGACTTCAGCAGCTATTAACGAATGAACGAAAGCACGTACAGGCCATTAATAAAATGGAAAAAAAGCGTGTCGAAGCGGTCACGCATTGGTATCAAGTAAACGGTATGAATCCGTCTGAACCGACGATTTCTGAAATGCTGTCCCACTTGGAAGGCGGAGATCACGAAGAATTGAATGCCGCGTATAATGAGCTGATCATCGTGCTGGCTGAGCTCAAGCAGCAGGAACTGTTGAACGCTGAACTGACGAAGCAGTCCCTGCAATTCGTCAACTTGTCGCTCGATATGCTGCAGCCATCCTTGAACAGCGTCAATTATGGTGGCAAAGAAGAACAGCAGCACAAGCCGAAACGATCCGTCTTTGATTCGAAAGCTTAATAGAAGAGGAGAATTCACATGGTTTCAACCTTTAACGGACTCGAAGTTGCGAAAAGAGGTCTTTTCACACAACAGTCCGCCCTTTATACAACAGGACATAACATTTCCAACGCCAACACCGATGGCTACACGAGACAACGTGTCAACTTCGAGCAAACGAGTCCGTTTCCACCTGGTTCACGAAACCGCCCGGAAATCCCAGGTCAAATGGGAAGCGGTGTACAGGCTGGATCGATTGAACGTGTGCGCGATCAGTTTCTAGACATCCAATACCGTAATGAAACGAAAAACGTCGGCTACTACGACGCCCAGCGTTCAGCGCTATACAAAATGGAAGAAATCATGAACGAACCGACCGACCAAGGACTAGCGAAAACGATGGACCGCTTTTGGCAGTCGCTTCAAGACATGTCTGTGAACCCAGAAGACGAAGGTGCACGTTCCGTTGTCCGTCAACGTGGCCTTGCCGTAGCAGAAACGTTCAACTATCTATCGAATTCTTTACAGACGGTACAAAAGGATTTGAAAAACCAAGTGAATGTCGCTTCCAGACAGTTCAATTCGACGTTAAACCAAATCAACTCATTGAACCAACAAATCTCTGAAGTCGAGCCTCACGGCTACCTGCCGAACGATTTGTACGATGAGCGCGACCGCCTTATCGATGACCTATCCGAGATGGCGAGTATCGACGTTTCCTACAGTCCTTCTGGAGATAGCTCAGAGGATATCGCTCTGGGAGTTGCAACGATACGATTAGCAGATGAAATCGGTCAGCCTGTAAACCCACCCATGACACTCGTTGATGGTGCAACGGATACCGTGAATGAGATTTCGGTTTCGTATGCGGATACAGCGAATCAGACCGTCGTGAAGGATGTGACGATCGGGGAGCAGACGATGACGGTGGATCAGTTTTCTTCGGTTGGGAAGTTGAAGGGTTTGATGGAGGTTGGGGGCTATATGAATAGTACGCCTTCTGAACCTGCTTATGTTGTCGGACAAGGCTTCAAGGAAGACGAGGATGGCAATGCGTTCTTACCTAGCTCTATGACAGGTCAGACCATTTCTGTTACAGGTTCGACCGAAGAAGAGGGCGAGTTCACGACGGGGGAAACCGTTGATGTTGAGATTACGGATGGCATGACGTTACAGGACTTAGCCACTCAGTTGAACAATCCTGATGAAGGGATCGAAGCGACGATTCAAAACCAAGATGGCGTCCAGCGCCTTGTTGTAAAATCTACTGCTCAAGGCTCAGGAGCCACGATGAAGGTAGAAGGATCGGCTGCCCAGTCTCTTCAACTAGACGGAGAATTCACAGGAATGAACGAAGTGTCTGGTAACTTTTCTGATATGCTAGGGGACTTGGACGTGATGGCTTCTGCATTTGCGATGCAGTTCAATGAGGTTCACTCGAGCGGTGGTAACTTAACGTCAGATGCGACAGACAGCCCTCACTTTTTCTCCTATGGTCAATCACTGGAGAGCACACATGCAGAAGGTGAAGGAACAGGTCACCCTTATTACAAGGGAATTGCGAGTAATCTAGGCATTACAGATGCGGTGGAAAGCAACCTAGATCATATCGCAGCCTCCAATATTTCAACAGATGCTGCAGGCAATGACGCGGTTTTTGCTGGTAACGGTGGAAATGCAGAGGATCTAGCGAATATTCAAGAACAACCGTATGATTTATTAGGAAATGAAACGAACATCAATAGCTTTTATGAAGGCATGATCGGTGGTATGGCGGTGGATGCGCAGGAAAACCGTCGAATGGTTGATAACTCCGCGACGCTTCAGGCTTCTGTCCAAAACCAGCGTGACTCGGTCAGTGCTGTGTCATTAGATGAAGAAATGACGAACATGGTGAAATTCCAGCACGCATACAATGCGGCTGCGCGAAATATAACGGTTGTGGACGAAATGATCGACCGAATCATAAATCAAATGGGACGAGTAGGAAGGTAGGTGACTGAATAAATGCGTGTAACCCAAGGAATGTTATCGAACAACATGTTGCGTAATTTGAGTAAGAGTTATGAGAGTATGGCGACTTATCAGGAACAGCTTTCGACCGGAAAGAAAATCAGTCGACCGTCCGATGATCCGGTTGTCGCGATGAATGGAATCAATTATCGTACGGAACTGAACCAAATCGAACAGTTTCAGCGTAATATCGGTGAAGTGTATAACTGGATGGACAACTCGGATGCGGCACTCGATAAAGCCAACGAATCGCTTCAACGAGTAAGAGAGCTGGCGGTTCAAGCTAGTAATGGGACAAACAGTCCTCAAGAACGTGAAAGTATTGCGAAAGAAATCAAGCAAATCAAGGATCACATTGAAGATATTGCGAACACGAAAGTGAACAACAAATATTTGTTCAATGGGACGAATACGACATCAGAACCTGTTGACTTAGAAAATGGGAAACTTTCTGAGAATAGCCAGGCCGTGAACATTGAGGTTTCTAAAGGTATCCAGTTAAAGGCGAACGTGAACGCTGTGAAGGTCTTTGGATCTGAAAACGTAGACGGGAATGGTAGTCAATTGTTCGATACGTTGTCATCATTGGTTGGAGATTTGGAGAACCCTGATACTGGTGATAAAGATTTAAGTAAGTATATCCAAAGCATTGATGATCACGCGAACCGAATCGTTGATGAGCGAGCGGACCTAGGTGCCAGAATGAATCGCCGAGATCTTGTTGAAGACCGTTTAGGTACGCAAGAAATCATCGCGAACCGAGTGCTTTCGAATAATGAAGATGCAGAAATGGAAAAAGTGATTACCGACTTGAAAACACAAGAGAGTGTTCATAGAGCTGCAATGGGTGTAGGAGCTCGTGTGATTCAGCCTACCCTCATGGACTTTTTACGTTAATGGAACATGGAGCACCCGAACTCGTGGTGCTCTTCTTTTTTCTAAAAGGTAGGAGGTGGAATCAATGGTAGAAGGTGTAGCGCCAAAGCTTCAGGTGTCGACAACGCAGGGGAGAATCGGGATTACGAAAAAAGATGCTGTTTTACATCTCAAACAACAAAAGGCAGATCAACAAATTCAGCAGCCGAAAGCTGATCTTCAAATTAGGCAACGATCTGGGAAACTATCAATCGATCAGACTAAAGCTTGGGACAACTTAAAGTTCCAGTCCGGTTCAGAGATTGTCAGTGAAGCGGCTCAGTTAGGTCGGCAAGACTGGCTTGAGGGAGTCGCACGCGTGTCGCGAGAAGGTGATGAATTGATGCGGATTGAAAATAAGGGAGATCCAATTGCTTCACAAGCGAAACGTAACGCGGTATGGGACTTTGACTATAAACCTGGCGGGCGTCCGGTTAACGAACTTGTTGATATCAGCTATCAGGCGAACCCTGCAGATATTGAAGTGAAGCGCAATGACCCGATCATTGATTCAACTCCAAGGTATCCACAGCTAACCTATCAAAAAGGGAATGTTGATATTTCTCTTGCTCAAAAGCCTGATGTTCAAATTGATTGGAAAGTATAATCTGATTGAAAAGGAAAGATAACTATGAATCTCAATACAAAATACTTCGGTAATGTAACCATTGATGAGAGTGAATTGCTTCATTTTAAGCAGGGAGTACCCGGATTCAAACAACTTCATAACTTTGTGCTCATTCCGCTAGCCGATGCTCCACTGTATCACGTGCTTCAATCCGCGGAGGATTCAACCATCGCTTTTATTGTGGTTAATCCTTATGTGTTCTTCAAGAACTATGAATTTGATATCGATCAAGGGTCCAAAGACGAGTTGGACCTACAGGACGCCGAGGATGTCAGTCTGTACACCGTCATGACTCTGCACGATCCTTTTGAAAAGTCTACCGTTAATCTTCAAGCACCGATCGTCATCAACAAAAAGAACAATAAAGCGAAGCAACTGATCTTGAATGGAACGGACTACCATACGAAGCATTCTGTTCATGTTCCTTTGGAAGCGGGTGATCACCATGTTAATCCTTAATCGTAAAGCAGATGAGTCGATTAAAATTGGTGATGATATAGAAATCAAAGTCCTTTCTGTAGAGGGAAGCCAAGTGAGGATTGGAATTGATGCTCCATCAAATTTAGAGATTCACAGGAAAGAAATCTATTTAGCGATACAAGAAGAAAACAAAGTAGCAGCTTCGATTACAGATGATTTAATGAATCTGCTGAAAAGTAACAAAAAGGATTAAAGAATATGGAAAGTCGGTCGATATAATAGGTGTACAGCCAAACACCTAAAGTCGGCCGACTTTTTCATTTGGCACAACTAAAATAACTTTTTTACATCCCACAAGGACGTGGGGTAAGAAATCAGGGAGGATTATTTACTTATGCGTATTAATCACAACATTGCGGCGCTAAACACGCACCGCCAACTAGGTCAAGCAAACAATGCTCAACAGAATTCTATGGAGAAACTTTCTTCAGGTCTTCGAATCAACCGTGCTGGAGATGACGCAGCTGGTCTTGCAATTTCTGAGAAAATGCGTGGTCAGATCCGTGGTTTGGATCAAGCTCAGCGTAATGCTCAAGATGGTATTTCCATGATTCAAACAGCTGAAGGTGCAATGAATGAAACTCATTCTATCCTTCAACGTATGCGTGAGCTTTCTGTACAAGCTTCTAACGATACAAATACAGCCGATGACCGTGCGGAAATCCAAAAAGAAGTTGATCAATTAGTAGAAGAAATTGACCGTGTCGGAAATACTACTGAATTTAACACTAAAAACCTGTTAAATGGCGGAGCGAATGTTGCTGGAACTGTTGGGGCAAACTTAACTGGTGTTGAAGTTGTAGGTGGAACAGGTGATACAACTGTTGGTTCCTCAGTTGCTATTACTGATGTAACAGCTGCAACTGGAGCAGTAGCAACAGCCACAACAGCTGCAACAGGGGGAGCACTAACTGCAGATAGTGAAGTCACTATAAATGGTACTTCTTTTTCTTTCGCAAGTGGGGAGTCTGCCGATAACGTAATAAAAACCATAAATGATTCAGGTGTAGGAGTTACCGCATCTATTGATGGTTCAGATATGTTGGTACTAAATTCAGATAGTGAAGGTAGTTCTTCTAAGATTGAAATTGCTGGAGTGACAGGAAACTTCACCGGTATGGCAACTGACTCTGGTACAGATGCTTCAATTGCAGGGTCTGGTTATACTAATTTCTCAGCACAAGGAAATACAATTACTATTGAAGATGGAAGTTCAAAAGGCCTTCAACTTGAAGTAAGCCAAGACCTAACTGGACTTGCTGCATCAAACACAGTATCTGTTGACAGTAATGGGACACTGAATTTCCAAATTGGAGCGAATGAAGGCCAAGAAATGAATATATCTATAAAGGATATGCGTTCAGGCGCTTTAGGTGTAAGTGGTCTTGATGTTACATCACAAACTGGAGCATCTTCAGCTATTTCTTCAATTGATGATGCAATACAATCGGTATCAGGTGAACGCTCTAAGCTTGGAGCATACCAAAACCGTTTAGATCACACAATCAATAACCTAGGTACATCTTCTGAAAACCTAACGGCAGCGGAATCTCGTATCCGTGACGTAGATTATGCTTTAGCTGCATAAGCAGAAAAAGCACAGTCGTCCTGACTGGTAACGGTCAGCGATTACAATCGGGTGAATTGCTGGAAACCCCTGAAACTTTTCTTACCACAGCGTAGTTGGAAACGACAGGCGTGATGGTCAAAAAAAGAAAAGATTGGGCAATCAGCAGCCAAGCTCCTGTCTCGAAAGAGTGGAGAAGGTTCAACGACTAGGATAGACCACCGCCAAAGGTGATGAAATCCGTAGGTGACACAATGCCGGTTCAGCATTGTCGATCCGAAGTGCCCGACTCCTTCTATAATAGAAGGATGAAGATATAGTCTAGTCATTTATGAAAGTAAATGTTCGCACGATGGCGAAAGAAATGATGAACCAAACGAAGTCTTCTATTCTGTCTCAAGCTTCTCAAGCAATGCTTGCGAAAGCCAACCAGATGCCACAAGGAGTTCTTCAACTTCTGCGTTAATTTTGGTAAAGACCTATCATTTGATAGGTCTTTTTCTTATGAATTGAAATTTTAAAAGTAAACTATATTTATTTTTTATGGATTATATGTTAGTTTTATATACTTTATTTCTCGTAGATTTGTCTAATTTTGTCTAAAATTCTATGGAAAAATATAAAAAAATCGGTTAACATATCTAACAGTCATCCGATATAAAGAGTAAGATAAGTCACTATATAAATTTTAGTAATTGAATAGAGAAATTTAATTACTTTACAAAACACTTATTCAAGGATGAATGAGTACATAAAGAGATCTACTCAAGGATGAGTTATTGAACCTAGACAAATGTTTAGGTTTGTTAACTCATCCTTATTTTGTACTAAGTATATAAAAAAGATAAAAGGGGTTGTACGGATTGTTAGTAATCGGAAGAAAACCAGGAGAGTATGTCATGCTGGATGATGATATTATGGTGAAGGTAGTAAAAAGTGAAGAAGGTCATTTACGCTTAGCTATAGAGGCACCTAAAGAAGTGAAAATCACACGCGGTGAACTTTTTGAGGAACAACAACAAAATAATAAGTAATACATAAACTCAAGGACGAGTTTGGAATAGAGAAACATGGATAGGACATCCATTTCTCTACACCAAACTCGTCCTTTTTTTATTTTCGTTTGTTTCTATACAGATAAACAGGGCCCGTTGTCTGTGTAGATCAATATATATGGGGTGAAAAAGGATGTTCACCCAACAACCATTCTAGGGAGGAATTATTAAAATGAGAATTAATCACAACATCGCGGCGCTAAACACGCACCGCCAACTAGGTCAAGCAAATAACATGCAACAGAACTCTATGGAGAAATTATCTTCTGGTCTTCGTATCAACAAAGCTGGAGACGATGCAGCAGGACTTGCAATTTCCGAAAAAATGCGTGGGCAAATCCGAGGGCTAGATCAAGCACAGCGTAACGCTCAAGATGGAATTTCCATGATTCAAACAGCAGAAGGAGCATTAAGCGAATCCCACTCCATTCTTCAAAGAATGAGGGAACTTGCTGTTCAATCCTCGAACGATACGAACACAGCAACCGACCGTGAAGAACTTCAAAAAGAGGTTGACCAACTAGCAAAAGAAATGACTAGAATTTCAAATAACACTGAGTTTAACACTCAAACATTACTTAATGGTGGTATAGACTCAGATAACCTCGGAAAAGCTAACTTCCATATTGGAGCAAATGCTGGGCAAAATCTATCATTTGAAATTGGTGCAATGGATGCATCTACTTTGGGTGTTGCTAGAGATACTCAAACTGCTACTGTGTCTAGTGCAACAGACGTTACAGGTGCAGAGTTAAGTGGTACATTAGGAACAGCCCTTTCTGACGGTGCATCATTATCACTAAATGCTGATGATGTCGCTTCGAAAACAGAGTGGGCATCAGGTGCAGCTGGTATAACAGGAACTACTATTAAGTCATCTGATGATTCATCAACATATAATGGTTATACTATTACCACAGAAACTACTGGTTCTGGTGGACCCGCAGCTTCTATCGATACTGATGCAAAGACAATTACGCTTACAGGAAGTAGTACAGCTGGCGACTGGAGTGCAACAAATATTAACACTGCATTTAACGATGCAAATATTGACTTGGCAGCTACTGGCGATGCTAGTGCTATCTCTGCAACAGCTGATGTAGCAAATAGTGTTGATGGCTTAGCTGCTGATGAAGTTAAATTAACAATCGGTTCAGAAGACGTTATTGTTAAAGAAGATGCTACTTCAGCTACCTTTACAAGTGCAGCAAATCAAGGATTGACAGTTGATTTGGATGGATCAGTAGATGGGAGTGCCTCTGCAACAATTGATATTGGCGTTACAACATCTTCAGCAGCAACTTTCGCTGGAGGAGCTACGACGGATGCTGTAGCAGCTGGAGGAATTGACATTAGCTCTCAATCGGCAGCAGATACAGCAATTACTAAAATCAATGATGCGATTGAAACTGTATCTGCCGAGCGTTCTAAGTTAGGTGCTGTTCAAAACCGTTTAGATCACACAATCAATAACCTAGGTACATCTTCTGAAAACCTAACTGCTGCGGAATCTCGTATCCGCGACGTAGATTATGCTTTCGCCGCGTAGGCAAAAGCACAGTCGTCCTGACTGGTAACGGTCAGAGATTACAATCGGGTGAATTGCTGGAAACCCCTGAAACTTTTCTTACCACAGCGGAGTTGGAAACGACAGACGCGAAGGTTGAAAAAAGAAGAGATTGGGCAATCAGCAGCCAAGCTCCTGTCTCGAAAGAGTGGAGAAGGTTCAACGACTAGGATAGACCACCGTCTAAGGTGATGAAATCCGTAGGGGACACAATGCCGGTTCAGCATTGTCGATCCGAAGTGCCCGACCCCTAGCTATTGTAAGTAGGGTGAAGATATAGTCTAGTCATTTATGAAAGTAAATGTTCGCACGATGGCGAAAGAAATGATGAACCAAACGAAGTCTTCTATTCTGTCTCAAGCTTCTCAAGCAATGCTTGCGAAAGCAAACCAAATGCCACAAGGAGTTCTACAACTTCTACGTTAATAACTTTGAAAAGAGGTCCCAATCATCTGGGATCTCTTTTTTCTTGAAAACATATTAAGGCTAAATCATTGTATGTTAATCCCGTAAATCGCTTTAAGGCTTCTAAATAAGATAGATTTGTTGCATTGACGACAATTTGATATTTCTTAGAGGGGACATTCTTTTTTCTGAAAATAAATTGATATCGATGATAGAATTCCTTTTGTTCAATTGACTCAAAAATTTCGGTTAGATTCTCTAATTTTTGGTTTATTTGGTTTGTCGGTTTCGTCAAGATAATATTTGCTGGAATCGAAAGGGTCGTTCTTTTGGAGGGAGTGGGGCTGATCCTCAACTTTTGTTTCAACATTTTTCTACTCATTGAAGAATGGTGAAAGGGTGAGGTTAAGAAAAGAAAGTAGTTGATAGATGCTCTGTTATAAATCACTAATCGTTTTTGACCATCCAATGAGAACAACAAGTTATACTTTTTATAAAGCAAATCGATCAGTTCGAGACATTCCTGTTTTGTGAATGATTCAGTAGATAAAATAATCTTTGCGGGCTTACGACCTTCCATTTTTAGGTGGCCATCATCTTGATACCACCACGCTAAGGCTTCTGGCGTCATATAATCATGAATTAAGTGGAAAGGGATTACTTTTTCACATGCATACCACTGTTCGTGTAAGTAGGTCACTAAGGGTGAAGTTTTTGATTGACAGATGTACCGTTCACTATACCCCTTTCGTAAACGAGGGTCTGTGATTTTATTGTAACTTGGTTCAGTTAGTGGAATGTAATCGGATAAGTTGGTGTAGCAATGTCCACTCCATTCTTTATCCTTAGCACAGTGAGTAAATTGAAAACGAGGTTTACGCCCCTTTTGTTTAATGATTCCGCCATCTCCTAACAGTTTTCCTGTTATCCTAGCTTTAGCTTGTTCGGGTAATTCTGTCCACACTTTCTCCAAGTTCATCACCACCATAATGCGAATGTATGTTCTTGTTTGTGTTTACCCTTTTAGAACAAAATTGATGCGCTTTTTTATTCAACAATTCCTTTTATTACCCGATACTAGTAATAACAGCAAAATACAGTCGGGGAGTTGTTAAGGGTGGAAATTAAAAATAATTTAAGCCAACCACAGCTCTTGCAAAAGAACTCACAACAGAATAAAGCACCTACAACATTGCAAGAGAATAGAGAAACGATTCAAGAAGAAAAAGTGACCGAGACTTCTATTCTTTCACCGAATGAAGAGAAAGAAAAGTTGGAAGAGATGACGAACAGTATGAATGATTTATTAAAGCCTGTTCAAACGTCACTTAAATTTGAATTTCATGATAAATTAGAAGAATATTACGTCGCCATCGTAGACGACAGCACAGAGGAAATAATCCGAGAGATACCGCCTAAGAAAATGTTGGATTTATATGCATCAATTGCAGAATCTCTAGGATTCATCGTCGATCACAAAATATAGGTAGGTGAAAGTATGAGTGATATGAGAATCGGAGGCTTGGCCTCTGGAATGGATATTGATAAATTAGTTGGCGATCTAATGAAGGCAGAGCGTCAGCCTATGAATAAGATGGAGCAAGATAAATCATGGCTCGAGTGGAAGCGGGATTCTTATCGTGACGTAAATAAACAGTTGAATGAACTCGATACAATGGCGTTCGATATGAAATTAGAAAGATCGTTTAATTCAAAGAATACAAGTTCATCTGATCCAGCTGTATCTGCTACAGCAACGGCAGCGGCTGGCAATGGCTCTTATACGCTAGATGTAAAAGAAGTAGCAACGGCTGCTTACAATTATAGTGAAAACAAATTGACTAAAACTGGGGAAACCTTCGACCCCGACGCGGCATTGAGTTCACAGCAAGGAAACCTCAAGAACGGAATAAATCTATCAGAGTCTTTTTCATTAACCACTTATAATGAAGACGGGACGAAGAATGAAAGGACTTTTGATGTAGCTGGTGATAAATCACTGAATGATATTCTGAAAGAGATAAGTGATTCTGATTTAGGTGTCAGGGCGTTCTATGATAAGAGTGCTGATAAAGTGATGATTGAACGGACGGAGACAGGTAACTTCAATCAAAATAGCGGAGAATTTTTAGGCGCAGAAATTGGTTTTGACGGGTCTAATAGCTTCATGTCTACTACACTAGATATTAAGAACGGGGATAACTCTACAGGTACTTGGGAATTGAATGAAAAAGGTGGTAGTGATGCCAAGTTCACCTATAATAATGGTTTAGAAATCACTTCTTCATCGAACGATTACACCTTAAACGGAGTTAACTTCAAATTCAATGCTGTTACAAATGGGAACATTACAGTTGATGTTTCTAACGATGTGGATAAAGCGGTTGATAAAATCGTTGAATTCGTCGACAAATACAACAAAGTCATAGAAGATTTGAATGGAAAAACAGATGAAAAGCGTTACCGAGATTTCCCTCCATTGACCGAAAAGCAAAAAGAAGACATGGAAGAACGGGAGATCGAACTTTGGGAAGAAAAAGCGAAGAGCGGTATGCTTCGTAACGATACATCGATTGAGTCAGCGTTAAATAATATGCGTAGAGATTGGTACACGCCTGTTGAGAATGATGGAGCGTACTCAATGATGTCTGAAATCGGAATTTCCACGTCATCAAATTACCGTGACGGTGGTAAGTTACTGATCGACGAGGATGAATTACGTACGGCTCTTAGTAAAGATCCAGAGTCTGTGCACAAATTATTTTCTGGTACAGATGAGAATCCTGGTGTAGCTCGCCGGATTGAGACAAGTATTGAGGGTACGATCAATTCAATTGAGAAAAAAGCAGGTAAATCAACGACCGTAGATAATAGCTTTATGTTAGGTCGTCAAATTGAGGACTTAAATAAAGAAATGGATAATTTCCAGGATCGACTTAATATGATGGAGGATCGTTATTGGAGTGAGTTTGGTGCAATGGAAAAAGCCATCTCACAGATGAACCAGCAGTCGTCGTTTATCATGCAAAACTTCGGCTAACGTATTAAATAAAGGAGTGTTGGCTATATGTCCATCCAAGCCTATCAGAATAATTCAGTAGAAACCGCCTCCCCAGGCGAATTGACATTAATGTTGTATAATGGCTGCATCAAGTTTATTAAAGCGGGTCGTAAAGCTATGGAAAATAAAGAAATTGAAAAGAAGAATACAAATATCCAAAAAGCTCAAAACATCATTCAAGAGCTTATGGTCACGATGAATCAAGACTATGCAGTTTCCCAAGAGATTCTGCCTCTTTATGATTACATGAACCGTCGCTTGGTGGAGGCGAATACCAAGAATGACCTTGAAATCTTAGATGAAGTTCAAGGACTAGCTGTTGAGTTTCGTGACACGTGGAAACAGGTCATTCTGCAAACGAGACAGTCTCAGCATGCACAAAGTGGGCAAGCGTAGTGAGTACGTGGCAACAATTTTTGACCATCACGACAAAACTGGATGAAATCGTTCATAGTCCGACTGAAAAACGCTCGCATGTTGTTGAGGAAGTAGAACGTCTATTAGAAGAACGGGAAGCGATCATGTACGAGCTTCCCCAACCAACCGAAGCAGAAAAACCGCTCCTCGAAGAAGTCAAAAAACGCGATCTCAAGATCAATCAAAAGCTTGAGTTTCTTTTCAATGACCTGAAGCGCGACATGCGTAACAATAAGAAGCAGAAGGCCAGCAAGAAGCAGTACACAAATCCCTATCAAAACGTATCGAGTTACGATGGGATGTTTTTAGACTCTAAAAAGTAGGATCGGTGATTTTTTGGTAGAACTGACAAAAGATATGCATCAAATGTTAACGCATTACGACGAGCTTCTGAACACAATCAGTGAGGGGCTTATATACTTAGAACAAAACATTTCAGAAGAAGCACCACCTGAAGCACAGCGTGTGTTTGAAGATACGTTGCTTGCGCTTGAACAGGTGAGTGTCAGCCATGAACAGATGGTGACGATTTTTGAAAATGATCCAGAAGTGCAAACGTTGATTGAGGATTTCCACGATATCGTAAAGCTATTGCAGGGATGGTTCACGCTTTCGTCGAATGAGGAGAAGCGTCGATTGCTGGCTGATCAGGTTGTTCCTGCCTTTGAATCGTGGAAAGCTCGGATTCAGTCGTTCATCAAACCACATATTGCGCATTAATTAGAAAAGCACCCTGCGCGTGGGTGCTTTTTTATTATTTTAATTGATGAGCTCTCCAACAAAATCCGCCTAAAGAGGTCAATTTCCGATTCGCGAATCTAAATTCAGTCTATAACTTACAAAATTATTCCCCGTCCCATCAAGCCCTCATCACCGCTTCCTCCTCTTCCAACAAATACCGACACAAAAACGACAAAATATTTCGAAAGTTTATGCAGGAAAGCCCCCGGGTATGATAGAATATATATCACATAAGGATGAAAGGAGGACACTTCTTATGCTACAATACAACATTCGTGGTGAGAACCTAGAAGTGACAGATTCTATTAAGGACTATGTGGAGAAAAAGGTGGGCAAGCTTGAACGCTACTTTGATACTCCGCCATCTTCTGAGGTTCACGTAAATTTAAGTGTCTATAATGATGAGCAGACAATCGAGGTAACGATCCCGATGAAGAACTTGCTTCTTCGCGCGGAGGAACACAACACAGACTTATACGCTGCCATCGACCTTGTGGTTGATAAATTGGAGCGACAGATTCGCAAGCATAAAACGAAGGTTAACCGTCGTTTCCGCCAAGAGGGTGCTCCGAAATATGTCTTCGCTGAACTTGAGCGTGAATCACGCCAAGAAGCGGTAGAGGAACAAGATAGTGAATTTGATGTTGAAATTGTAAAAACGAAACGATTCGATCTGAAACCGATGGATAGTGAAGAAGCAGCCCTTCAAATGGACATGCTTGGACACAATTTCTACGTATTCACGAATGCGAATACGGATGAAACGAACATCGTGTACAAACGTCGTGACGGTCGTTATGGCCTAATCGAAACATGATCTAGTAATCGCAAGCCACCTCTACTTCGGTAGGGGTGGCTTTTTGATAGAAAAAGAGATTCTCTCATCATGGAGCATTCAAAAAACGCTTTTTCTCATAGTGAAAATGGTTTTTTCTACCTTCAATCACCTAGAAAAATGCAAAATCCCTATTTCGACAGCTTTCGCTCCCTATGGTAAAAAAGAAGGAGAGGAGGTGATGGAATGAACGGAACCTGCCACGATTGCAGCTATGTCTATGAAAAATTGAAGCAGCAAGAAGAAACGATTGCTCAGCTTGTTCAGATTATCGGATCGACGAATCAGAAAGTGATTGATTTACATAAACGACAGATGGGTGTCGAGCACCAGATTCTTCGTGAACAACCTCTTCCTTTTCCTTCAGCCAGATAACCTCCAGATTCCCTCGTGGATTAATTGCGAGCCTGCTTCTCTTAGTGTTATGATAAGTAATGGATTATAGTATTCAACCGAGATTTGATATCTATAGAGGAGCGGTTTCAATGCTAGGAACTTTAAAGAAAATTTTTGGCGATGAGAACTCACGTCATTTGAAACGATTAGACAAGATCACTGAAGATATCGATGCTCTCGAAGAAGAGTACGAGAAACTCTCTGATGATGAATTACGACAAAAGACAGATGAATTTAAAGAACGCTACCAAAAAGGCGAAGATTTAGATGACTTATTACCAGAAGCTTTCGCGGTTGTACGTGAAGGCTCTAAACGTGTGCTAGGCATGCGTCCGTTTAAAGTTCAGCTACTTGGCGCCATCGCGTTGCATCAAGGGAACATTTCCGAGATGAAAACCGGTGAAGGTAAAACGCTTGCTTCTACGATGCCTGCCTATTTGAACGGGATTACAGGTAAAGGCGTCCATATCATCACCGTCAACGATTACTTAGCGAGCCGTGACGCGACGGAAATGGGCGAGCTGTTCCAGTTCCTTGGTCTGACCGTCGGGCTGAACTCGAACGGGATGTCGAAAGAAGAAAAACGTGAAGCGTACAATGCGGATATTACGTATGGTACGAACAACGAGTTCGGTTTCGACTACCTGCGTGACAACATGGTGTTGTATAAAGAGCAAATGGTGCAGCGTCCGCTTCACTTTGCCATCATTGATGAGGTCGACTCGATCCTGATTGATGAGGCGCGTACGCCGCTGATCATTTCCGGTACGGCTTCGAAGTCTGCCGATCTTTATCAATCCGCAAACTCTTTCGTACGTCTACTCGCTGTTGAAGAAGATTATACGTATGACGAGAAAACGAAGAACGTACAATTAACGGAAGAAGGAATCAACAAAGCGGAGAACTTCTTCAAGATTGAGAACTTGTACGACCTATCTAACGTATCCCTGATTCACCACATCAACCAGGCGCTTAAGGCGCACACGTCGATGCAGCGTGACACGGATTATGTGGTGGAAGAAGGCGAAGTCGTCATCGTCGACCAATTTACGGGTCGTTTGATGAAAGGGCGTCGCTATAGTGATGGATTGCACCAAGCGATCGAAGCGAAAGAAGGCTTGGAAATCCAAAACGAAAGCATGACCCTTGCTTCGATTACGTTCCAGAACTTGTTCCGTATGTATGAAAAGCTATCCGGTATGACGGGTACAGCGAAGACGGAAGAAGAAGAATTCATGAACATTTACAATATGCGCGTCATCGTCATCCCGACGAACCGTGAAATCATCCGTGATGATAAAGCCGACCTCGTGTACAAGACGATGGACGGGAAGTTCAAGGCGGTTGTCGAGGATATCAAAGAGCGTTATGAAAAAGGACAGCCGGTTCTTGTCGGTACAGTTGCCGTTGAGACGTCTGAAATCATTTCCCGCTATTTAACCAAAGCGGGCGTGAAGCATAACGTCTTGAACGCGAAAAACCACTTCCGTGAAGCGGAAATCATCGAAAACGCAGGTCAACAGGGAGCGGTCACGATCGCAACCAACATGGCCGGTCGTGGTACCGACATCAAGCTTGGCGACGGCGTGAGAGATTTAGGTGGCCTTGCCGTCATCGGTACCGAGCGTCACGAATCCCGTCGTATCGATAATCAGCTGCGTGGTCGTTCTGGACGTCAAGGGGATCCGGGTATGTCCCAGTTTTACCTGGCGACAGACGATGAACTGATGCGTCGTTTCGCATCCGATAACATTCGCAGCATGATGGATCGTCTCGGCATGGATGACTCTCAGCCGATCGAAAGTAAAATGATATCCCGTGCGGTAGAATCAGCTCAAAAACGTGTCGAGGGAAATAACTTCGATGCACGTAAGACGATTCTTTCCTATGACGATGTACTTCGTCAGCAACGTGAAGTCATTTACAACCAGCGTTACGATGTCCTGACGTCTGAGAATCTTCGTGAAATCATTGAACAGATGATTGAGCGTACTGTACAGAATACGGTTGAAGCCCACACGAATGAGGACGAAGAAGAGAACTGGGAGCTAGAATCCATTGTCAATTACGTGCGTGCGAACCTTTTACAAGAAGAAGATATCTCAGTAGCGGCTCTGAAAGGAAAAGATCCGGAAGAGATGCAAGAGCTTATCTTGGAAAAAGTGAAGATGCGCTATGACGAGAAGGAAGAAGAATTGACGCAAGAACAAATGCGTGAATTCGAGAAAGTCATCCTTCTTCGTACCGTCGACCAGAAGTGGATGGATCACATCGACCAGATGGATCAGCTGCGCCAAGGAATTCACTTGCGTGCATACGGTCAGAACGATCCGCTTCGTGAGTACAACTTCGAAGGCTTCCGCATGTTCGAGCAAATGGTTGCGACGATTGATGAGGAAGTATCCCGCTACGTCATGAAAGCCCAGATCCGCAACAACCTGCAGCGTCAAGAAGTCGCACAAGGTGCGAAGGCAGTATCAGGGGGCGAGGAAAGTAAAGAACCGAAGAAGAAATCCCCGTTCGTAAAAAGTGATAACGTCGGTCGTAATGACCCATGTCCTTGCGGAAGCGGGAAGAAATATAAGAACTGTCACGGCAAATAAGGACGTAAGGCACTCTCTGTCTTTGAGAGTGTCTTCCCTTGTCTATAGAAGAAATAGGAGTGATTGGTATGGATATGGCAGAAATTCGCCATGCATTAGACAATACAGCTACACGTTTAGCGGACTTCAGGGGGTCTCTTTGACGTCGATCAAAAGAAGACCCGCATTGCTGAATTAGAAGAACAGATGACCGAGCCTGGCTTCTGGGATGACCAGCAGACGGCGCAAAAAGTCATCGATGAAGTGAACGGACTGAAAGGGCTTGTGCATACGCTTGAAGAGCATGAAGAAACGCACGAGAACTTAGAAGTGTCCTATGAGCTTGTGAAAGAAGAAGACGATGAAGACCTTCGCGAAGAATTAGTCGAACAAGTGCAACAGCTGAAGTCTTCACTCGACCAATATGAGCTCAACATCTTGTTAAGCGAACCGTATGATAAAAACAATGCGATTTTGGAACTGCACCCAGGTGCTGGAGGTACCGAATCACAGGACTGGGCGAGCATGCTTCTTCGTATGTACACGCGTTGGGCCGAGCGCCGTGGTTTTTCTGTTTCGACGATGGATTACCTTCCGGGTGATGAAGCCGGCGTGAAGAGCGTGACGCTGTTAATCAAAGGTCACAATGCTTACGGCTATTTGAAAGCGGAAAAAGGCGTACACCGTCTCGTTCGTATTTCGCCGTTTGACTCGTCTGGTCGTCGTCACACGTCGTTTGTGTCATGTGAAGTGATGCCTGAATTCAACGATGAAATCGAAATCGATGTGAAGACGGAAGATTTGAAGATCGATACGTACCGCTCCAGTGGTGCCGGTGGACAGCACGTCAACACGACGGACTCGGCCGTTCGTATTACGCACCTGCCGACGAACACGGTCGTGACGTGTCAGTCCGAGCGTTCGCAAATCAAGAACCGTGAGCAAGCGATGAAAATGTTGAAGGCGAAACTCTATCAGCTCGAGATCGAGCGCCAACAGCAACAGCTTGATGATATTCGCGGGGAACAAAAAGAAATCGGCTGGGGAAGCCAGATCCGTTCGTACGTCTTCCACCCGTATTCCATGGTCAAAGACCACCGTACGAATACGGAAATCGGGAACACGCAAGGCGTTATGGACGGCGACTTGGATAAGTTCATCAACGCTTACCTCCGTTCGAAAATGGATCAGTAATAAGAAGGTTCTGTTAGATCATATAAGAATGTCGTGGGATGGAAAACGACTCGCTTTCCTGCGGGGGAGCCGGCAAGCCTCCTCGTTCGTTAACACTCTCTGTGGGGTCTAGCCTAGGTCCTTCTCCCGCGGGAGTCTCCCCGTTTTCCATCCCACTATGCTACAAATAGTGGAAACAGAACCTTGCCAAACATTATGCGTTTATCCATAGCAGTCCTCTTTGTAGGGGATCTCAAGAGGTTCACACTTCCTCTCGCAAGGTGGCGTGGAAACGGCGACACTCCTGCAGGATCCTGAGGCTTGGGTGAGATCCCGCAGGTCGCGAAGCGATTGAGGAAGCTCACCGCCTCCTGCGGAAAGGGAGTCGTTTCCACGCCACCGGCTCCTTCTCTTTTTGGAAGAACCGAAAATGGCTTTCGCGGGCACACTAAGGAGACGCTCACTGCGGTGGGCGTCTCCTTTTTCGCTACCCTAGGCATAAAATCTCTGCTATGATAGAACTACTAAAATATTTCCAAAAGGCGGTGGGTGCGATGAAAGTGAAAAAGGCGATTATCCCGGCGGCGGGACTTGGGACACGCTTTTTGCCAGCGACAAAAGCGATGCCGAAAGAAATGCTGCCGATTGTCGACAAGCCGACGATTCAGTATATTGTCGAAGAAGCGATTGCCTCAGGCATTGAGGACATCATTATCGTGACAGGGAAAGGGAAACGGTCGATCGAGGATCATTTCGACCATGCCTTTGAGCTGGAGGACAACCTTTATAAGAAAGGAAAGTTCGAACTCTTGGACGAAGTGAAGCAGTCGGCGCAAGTGGACATTCACTACATACGTCAAAAAGAACCGAGAGGACTCGGCCATGCGGTCTGGTGTGCCCGCAAGTTCATCGGCAACGAGCCGTTTGCGGTTTTGCTTGGGGATGACATCGTCAGGTCGGATGAGCCTTGTTTGAAACAGTTGATCAATCAGTATGATGAAACGGAATCATCTGTGATCGGCGTAAAACAAGTGCCTCACGAAGAGACGAACCGGTACGGCATCATCGCACCGAAAAATCAAACCGAACGCCGTTATGAAGTCGAGCATTTCGTCGAGAAGCCGGCCGTGGAAGATGCGCCGTCCAACTTGGCGATCATCGGCCGCTACGTCTTCACGCCTGAAATCATGGATTTGCTTGGCACACAAGACATCGGAGCGGGCGGTGAAATACAGCTGACCGATGCGATCGAACGCTTGAACATGTCCCAGCCTGTGTATGGCTATGAATTTAAGGGCGACCGCTATGATGTCGGGGATCAGCTCGGATTTATCAAAACGACGATTGCCCTCGCAATGGAGCGCGAGTCGATGCGCGACGATGTGCTTCATTTAATGGAAGAAGTGCTGAATGAACAGAAGAATACCAAAAAGCAGTGATGAGCTCTCATCGCTGCTTTTTTATCTCCACAGTTTCTAATTTGCAGGTTCCATAAAAGTGTAGTGAGACGCTCTCTCTCAACGGTTTTGCTTGGGATCAGTCAGCAAAACCGCCGTGATCAAGACGATCTCAACCGTATAGGCGAATTTCTTTGGAAGAAAGTGCGGTGAGAGACGCTATCTCGACCGTTTTGAGTCTATACAAGCTCCGAAACGGTCGAGAAACTTTCAAACGTATAAATCCCAGTGCTTGGTAAACGCTAAGCGAAACCAGCTCTTTACCGTATTAATGCGTTATTTTAATCGCATTTACACGGGTATTCCCTAGTGTTATACTCCTTTACGGTTTACATAACAGAGTAGGGAGAGAACAACATGATGATGGCGAAGAAATATAGAAGAGAACCGATGCCGCCGCTTCTCAGGCACGGGATCGAGTATGCATTAGTCATTATAGGTTCGTTTTTTGTGGCGCTTGCCTTTAATATATTTTTACTACCGAACAACATCGCCTCAGGCGGCGTGGCCGGAATCAGTACGATCACAAAAGGCGTATTCGGCTGGGAACCGGGTCTTGTTCAATGGGTGCTGAACATTCCGTTATTCTTTACGGGTTTGTTCATTTTAGGAAAAAACTTCGGGGTGAAGTCACTCGTCGGGACGTTGGTACTCCCGTTGTTTGTAATTCTGACGAGTGATTTTGAACCAGCCACGCCAGACCCTCTTCTCGGGGCGATTTTCGGCGGAATGGGTGTGGGACTTGGGCTTGGGATCGTCTTTCGCGGACGAGCCTCGACCGGGGGAATCGACCTTGCCGCTCAAGTGCTGCATAAGTTCACGCATCTGCCGCTCGGGATCAGCGTCGCGATGCTGGATGGCATGATTGTATTGACATCAGCGATCGTGTTCTCGGTGGAAGAAGGGCTGTATGCGTTGATTGGACTGTTTGCGACAAGCAGGACGATCGATATCGTTCAAGTCGGATTCAATACGTCGAAGAACGTCATGATTGTGACCGAAGAAATCAACGAGGTACGGGATGCCATTTTTTCTGAAATCGACAGAGGTGTGACGGTATTGAGCGGTGCGGGTGGTTACACGGAACGGGAGCGCCGCGTTGTGATGTGCGTCGTGCAGCAGAATGAATTCATTAAATTGACACAAACTGTGAAGCGGGTCGACCCCGGGGCGTTTGTGGTCGCGATGAATGCGACGGAAGTACTTGGGGAAGGTTTTAAGACGACTTGATTGGGTATAATACCTCTATAAACTGTTATAGGGGGTTAACAAATGAAGAAGTGGTTAAGCGCGATGTTTCTCGTACTTATCCTTGTTCTCGGTGCCTGCGGGGGCGGCGGTGGCGATGAAGAGCCGGCCGAAAACGAAGACTCCGGTATGGAGGAAGGCATGGATGAGGAGAATGGCGACACTGGTGGAGACTCTGGTGATATGGAAGGCTCTGAAGAAGGTGGCGACACCGTAGACGCAGAAGCGGCTGAAGCGGTTTATCAAAACAACTGTGCGAGCTGTCATGGTGGCGACATGGGCGGCGGAGTAGGACCAGCTTTACAAGAAGTTGGATCGAAGTACTCAGCTGACGAAATTGTCGACATCATTAAAAATGGTAAAGGCCAGATGCCTGCTCAAGGACAAGTGTCTGATGAAGACGCTCAGTTAGTAGCAAGCTGGTTGGCAACGATGAAATAAGATACTTAGAAAAGTCTAGCGACGGTATGCTAGGCTTTTTTTGTTGCTCAATGATTTCAATGACTTAATAGAACTGTAATATTTTTAGTCTAAAAAAGGGCTGAAATCAATGTTATAATAGAGTTGTTTGCTAAGCTTTCGTTAAACTATAAAAATTAAGGTGAGAGACATATGATTGATATGCAAGGAGTCTATAAAACATACCCGAACGGCGTCACGGCGCTGAATGGATTAGATGTAAAAATCGAGCAAGGGGAATTTGTCTATGTCGTCGGACCAAGTGGTGCCGGAAAATCGACATTTACGAAATTGATCTACCGCGAGGAAAAGCCGACAAAAGGGACGGTCAACGTGATTGACCTTGATATGGCTTCGCTCAAGCAGCGCTCCGTACCGAAGCTGAGACGTCAAATCGGTGTCGTCTATCAGGATTTCCGGCTGCTTCCGACGCTTACGGTATATGAGAACGTGGCGTTTGCGCTTGAAGTGATTGAAGAGAATCCGAAAAATATCCGCCGTCGCGTGATGGACGTGCTCGATCAGGTGCGTCTGAAGAACAAGGCGCGCTTTTTACCGGATGAGCTTTCTGGTGGGGAACAGCAGCGTGTATCGATTGCACGTGCGATTGTGAACTACCCGAAGATTTTGATTGCCGATGAGCCGACGGGGAACTTGGATCCGGATACGTCATGGGAAATCATGCATATCCTAGAAGAGATCAACGAAACCGGCACGACGATCCTGATGGCGACGCATAGCCAAGAAATCGTCAACACGATCCGTAAACGAGTGATCGCGATTGAAGATGGCATGGTCGTGCGTGATGAAGCCCGCGGAGAATACGGATACGAGTATTGATTCAGAAGACTGTCTCATCAACAGGGGGACAGTCTTTTTCGATGCCATTGAAGAACTTTGTACCAAAAATTTGCAGACCGGTACCGGATCCGTGCTAGAATGAAGAAGTATAGCGTGTGAGAAGAAGTTGGGTTAAGTTTCTACTTCTTGGCATAGCTTTACAATAGAGCGAATCTTACGTTTACGGTGAAGGCGCTTATTTGCTAGTATAGAGGCAACGAGAAATCCAATGTAGAAGGGTGAATGCGATGAATGTGAAACCGCGTTATATTGCGCTTCTGATGGCGCTTGCGGTCCTATTGGGAGCAGCCGGCTCTTATATAGGCATAGAGTATTTTGCAAAGGCTGAGCAGAATGACTCGCAAGCTGAACAGTTGGCTACGGCAGATGAAGGCGGCGAGAATTTCGGGAGTTTATCGGAAGAAGAACAGAAGAAGTTCATTGAAGATATGACCGGAAACTCGACAACCGACTTGGAGAAAGTGGAACAAGCCTACAGTATCATTAAAGATAATTATGTAGAAGACGTGGAGCAAAGTGAATTGGTCGAAGGTGCAATCCAAGGCATGCTCGATACGCTCGAGGATCCCTACAGTGTGTACATGGACCAGGAGACGATGAAGCAGTTCAACCAGACGATTGAGTCCTCATTCCAAGGCATCGGTGCTGAGGTCAGCATGGTCAATGATAAGGTGACCATCGTGGCACCCATCAAAGGCTCTCCAGCAGAAGAAGCTGGCTTGAAGCCGAACGACCAGATCTTGAAAGTGGACGGCGAGAGTGTCGAAGGATTGGACCTTTATGACGCGGTATTGAAGATCCGTGGTGAGAAAGGTTCAGAAGTCACCCTTGAAGTCAGTCGCCCCGGTGTGTCTGATCCGCTAAGTATTGATATCGTTCGTGATGATATTCCCTTAGAAACGGTGTATTCAGATACGAAAGAGATCAATGGCAAGAAAGCGGGCGTCATCGAAATCACGTCCTTCTCTGAAAAAACGTCCGATGAGTTCCACGAAGCGTTGACGAAACTTGAGGACGAAGGGATGGAAGGGCTTGTCATCGACGTGCGCGGGAACCCAGGTGGCCTGTTCACCGATGTACAAGAAATCTTGAAGGAATTCATCCCGGATGACAAACCGATTGTGCAAGTCGAAGATCGCAATGGCGAGAAATCACGTTACTTCTCGAATATTCAAGAGAAAAAAGACTATCCGATCACGGTGCTGATGGATGAAGGAAGCGCATCCGCTTCTGAAATCTTGGCTGCAACGATGAATGAAGCGGGCGGTTATGATCTTGTCGGAACGAAGAGTTTCGGTAAGGGAACAGTCCAGCAGGCCATTCCGATGGGGGATGGCAGCACGATCAAGCTGACTTTATTCAAATGGTTGACGCCAGATGGCAACTGGATTCATGAAAAAGGGGTCCAGCCGACCGTGAAAGTCAAGCAGCCGGATTACTTCTATACGAACCCTGTCGATGTTGAAGAGCCGCTTGGCTATAATGACAATAGCGACAAGGTGAAGAATATACAAGAAATGCTGAAAGGCCTTGGCTATGACCCAGGTCGTGCCGACGGTTTTTATAGTGAAAAAACGGTAAAAGCTGTTGAGTCCTTCCAAAGCGATGCGGGCTTAGACGTCACTGGTGAAATCGATGAAAAAACAGGTGGCAAGCTGGAAGAACAAATCGTGGAGGAAGTACGTAAAGAAGAAAACGACAAGCAAATGCAAAAAGCATTGGACGTTCTCTTCAAATAAGCAGGAATTTGCAATTAAATGACGAAATTAAATCCGTAGTCCTACGACTGCGGATTTTTTTCTGAAAGGAGTCACCATGTTGGACGTTTGGATATTGGAATTACTGAAAGGGGCAGGACGCGCGTTCACCCAACCTTTCTTATACATAGCCATCATCATGATTTGGATTTCATCGAGGAATCGAATAAAGAGAGAGCGTGAACAATTCGGGACGCGTGTCTTCCCTGCTTTTTCTGAAATGAAAGGCACATGGGGCGTAGCGCTCAGTGCCGGACTTGTGTTGTCGATTTTTTCAGTAGCGGGAGGTCTTGTCGTCACGTACCCCTTGCTACTCTTGATCGGATTGATTTTCATCCTGGTCAGTCTGCCACTGCGATTCAGTTGGTATTCAGCGGCTTATACGCTCGGGCTGACGTATATCGTCGTCTTGATGCTCCCCTATTTGCCAGACCGTTTCAAGGCGAATCCGTGGGTGGATGTGATTGAACAGACGCCGCTCACATCGATTGCCATACTGTTGAGTGTGTTACTGGTTGTGGAAGCTTTTCTGTTGTTGAAGACGTCTCCTGATGAGACGTTCCCGGAGCGGAAAAAAGGCCGGCGCGGCATGTGGATCGGTCAACACCGTTCGAAGAAAATGGCGGTGGTCCCGTTTATTGCCCTCATGCCTGTCGGAGGAATCACGCCCTTTGCCGATTGGTGGCCCGTCTTGTCCATCGGAGGCGAATCGTTCGGTCTCATTGTCGTTCCCTTACTGACAGGCTTTGAATGGATTGCGCGCGCGCAACCACCAGAGAAAGCGGCTAAAACGATCGGACGTCATGTGTTCGTATTAGGCTTTTTCGTCTTGATTGTATCGATTGCGAGCTATTTTATTTCTATTCTTTCACTAGTAGCGGTCGCGATCAGTTTGCTTGGGCGTGAATGGATCAACATTCGTCATCGCTTAAGGGAAGATCAGCCTCCCTTTTTCACTCCTCAGCCAAAAGGAATACGCATTCTCGGCGTCATTCCAGGAAGCCCCGCTTCCCAAATGGGACTCATTCCTGGCGAGTTAGTAGAAAGAGTGAACAATATGCCAGTAAGGACAGAGAATCAGTTCTATGAAGCCTTGCAAGTCAACGGGGCGTTCAACAAATTAGAAGTGCGGGATGAATGGGGCGAAAATCGTTATGTGCAGCGTGCGATGTATGAAGGGGAACATTATGAGTTAGGTCTTGTATTTGTTGAGCCCCCACCCAAACATGAATCGTCAGTCGGTTTCTTTTAGTATCGTGTTCATATCTTCCTTGCTTTTGAAGTAGTGCAGGGGTGGTTTTGAAACAACTCGCTTTCCTGCGGGGGAACCGGCAAGCCTCCTCGATCGTTTACACGACCTGTGGGGTCTCGCCTGAGTCCTTCTCCCGCGGGAGTCTCGCTGTTTCAAAACCACCCCTTTCGACATTAAAGTGAACGAACCCTCGAATATGGTGGTTGTGTTAGCGGGATAAACAATTCCCTGTTTTAATGAGTAAACATGCCTCACATCCCATATTCCCGGCCCTTCAAACGCTGAACGTTGCAACGGAAACCACCAGCTTTTCTCGAAGTGATGTCTTCCGCAAATGGTAGATGAACTTCTAGGTTAAGCAGCCCACCTATAAGGACTTATTTTTGAAAGAAGATTGAATATGTAGGTTAAATCACTTTTCTCAAGGGTAGGAATTAGAAGTATTACAACTTCTAAGAATAGACGGGTGATCATATGGGGCTCTTTTACTATATAAAGAAATACTTCAAAATGTCGAGACGTCAGCGGAAAAGTGAATTGAAATCAACGCTTTGGTTTATGCCGCTATGGTATATCATCGGAGCGATCGGTTTGTCCATATTCACTTATTACCTTGATTATGTGGTCGATGTGAGTCTATATTTGCCGGCCGCCATCGGCTTCAGTGGACAGACGTTGCAGGTTCTCTTAAGCGCGCTTGTAGGTGGGGTTCTGACCTTGAGTGCCTTTACGATCAACTCCCTGCTCGTCGCATTGACGACGTTCAGCGGGCAGTTTTCTTCCAAGATGCTCGTAAACTTTGTCAGTGATCGAGCGACTCAGCACGTGCTCGGTATATTTAACGGGAGTTTCATTTATGTGCTCTTGAACTTCTTATATGTGACGCATGAAGAAGAAGAATATGTTGTCGCGACACCTGTGTTATCGATTCTTACGGCCATTATGGCGGCTGTGACGTTCATCTATTTTATCAACCATACAACGACCTGGATGCAGGTGCACAATATCAGCTTCAACATGAATGCCAAGTCGAAATCGGTGCAAGCGTCTCTTGAAAAAGAATTGAAGCCACATCATCTTGATAAAGAGGTGGCGATAGAGTCTCTTCCAGATGAATCAGAAGGGAAAGTTATTAAAACAGACCGGTCCGGTTATCTGCAAGTGGCTGATTTTGCAAAACTGATTAAGCAGGCGAGTCGAGATGATGTTCTCTTGAGGTTCGATGTTCGTATTGGAGAGTTTGTCATAGAGGGAACGCCTTTACTTACGTATTGGGAACATGGACAACCTATTAATCCTGACCGCTACTTCAAATCATTGGAGATCGGGAGTAAACAAACGGAAATTCAAGACCTCGAGTATGGGCTGATCAAGCTTGCCGAAGTAGCCATCAAAGCTTTAGGTCACAATGATCCACTTACGGTGACGAACACGATTCACCAAATTGCGGATTTGTTGAAAAGCATCGGGCAGTCTACGAATTTCTCTCCCTACCTTTTCGACCAGCAACAAGAGCTTCGTATCATATTGGATCAAAAGCCTTTTCGCTATTACCTGCATAAGGGGTTCGCCTCGATTCGAGAATATGCAGATCAGAACTCGACTGTGATGACGGAGCTTTTAACGATGGTTTCGCTGTTGAGTAAAACGATGGATCAAGAGGTGCACAATGATCTGTGGGAGTTCGCCCGTCAGACGATTTTAGGGTTTGATAATTATAGTTTGTACGAGAACGATTGTCTCTATATACTAGAGCAATTATCCGAACTTGCCAAAAACACAGGTCATCAGGAAGATTATCTATTCTTGCTTGAATACATGCTACAGCGGGTCAGTTCGAAGAGCGCATCTGAAGTGCCTTCGTCATTATAAAATCGTGTGAATGAATGTGGAATAGCATCTTCTGATCTGTGGGAGGGTCTTCATGGGGCTCAGAAACGTTAGACGTTCAGATTTTGATGTTGTATCGAAATTGATCAATGAGTGGTGGGGGGCAGGGATATGTCATCCATGTTGCCAAGGTTGTTTTTTGAGCACTTCACTACTACCAGCTTCATTGTAGAGGAGGACGAGAAACTGTTGGGGTTTATAATAGGCTTCTTATCACCATCTAACTTAGAGGAAGCCTATATACACTTCGTTGGAGTTCATCCGGATTGCCGAAAGCATAACATCGGTAAACGCCTCTATGAAAAATTCTATCAAGCAGCTCGAAAAGAAAATCGCACGATCGTTAAAGCGATAACCTCACCTGTTAACAAAGTGTCCGTTGCCTATCATACCAAGATGGGCTTCGATATAATGGCTGGCGATAAAGAGGTTGATGGAATATCGGTGTTTTCTGATTATGATGGTCCCGCGCAAGATCGTGTTTTGTTTGTAAAACGACTCTATAATACATAGTAATTTTCTTTATGATTGTACAAAAATATCAAAGAGTAGCATGAAGCGATATCATTCTAAGCGTAGAAAGTAGTGAAGGTTTTATGATGAAACTTATTTTCTTATTATTATCACTTATTGTTGGCGTAGTCTTGTATTGGCGAGGTAATCGGAAAGGTAAGGTCTTCTTAAGAGGTATGGGAGTAGGGGTATTGCTGGCCATCGTGTTTATGGAAGCGCCGAATTTCATACACGGTTTCGTTGAAGGATTCCAAGGCGGTTTCAATAACTGAGGTAGGTCTTCAAGGGAATACTACGGTGACACCTTTGGCTGATTATGAGCCGAAGATGTCACCGTAGTTGTAGGTTTCTCTTTTGGAAACTGAAAAATATTGAAACCAGAAGCGGAATTCATCAAAGAATACATCAGAAGATAATTCAATCGTATCAAAGAAGTCCTCCAACACATCTTCCTCCACTTCATCAAGCAATCCTGTTACGTATAATGGTGTCTTAAAACGTGTGAACAACTCTTTATACCCGTAAGATCCAAATACGTCTTTCATTTGTTCTTCTGTCATCAGGGTAACACTCCTTTTTAATAGGGTGTCTGAATTTCTTGCTTCGTATTCTTTTATTCCCGGTTAATTGTTTTTTATCCACACGGGAGTTGGCCCAAGCAGATATGTCGATGATTTGAATCAGCCGTGTTATATTGGTAACCATCTTCTCTCAAGGGAGATGAAATATTGGAATAGATGAGGTGTTATAATGATTAAATGGATTTTATCAAAGTTTGCTAAGAAAGAGACAGCTCCAAGAAGTAGAACGACCATTCACTCATTACCACCAAAGAATGCCAACAATAAATCAACCCAAGAAGAAGGTTATGTGAAAGACTGTGATTTGGGCTGGTGCTGAGGTCGATGGACTAGAATAATGGAGTTTCAGACACTAATATAAGATATAGCAATGCTAATGAATGGATACGCAAAATCCCGCTTGAATAGACTCAAGACGGATTTTGGGTGTCCATTTTTTTTGGATGTCGCTGTGGATAGGTCATAAAGTTCTCTCCTGTTTAAATTTCTCTACTAATCTGTTCCTCTATTCTCCTTTATTGAAAAGCTTTCATCGCTTATGGTGGAGTATGGATCGTGCTTTCTGTTCTTTTTGGGTGGGATTGATAAGAGACACAGGATGTTTACGACCGAATAGGATAGGTAATTTCCTAGTAAAGGGAACGAACAGGGTGGGGACCACTCTACAATAATGAAATATTCACCAATAATTAATAGGTTTGTTGACCATATTGCATTATAATGGAAAAAAGAAGACAAGAGAGGAAGGTAATTAGAATGCGAGATAAATTATCAGGAACGATTTTTTTGTCTAAACTAATTACTCAATATGCTCACTTGCACAACCGTACACTAGGATCGAAAGCAGAAGGATATATTCAACAACTCGGCATTAAAACAGGGGAATGGATCGAATCCTTTTATGATGAAAAAGGAACCCATTGGACCCCGGATCAATACGCGCGCGTCATCGTTGATTTGAAAAATTCGATTGGTGGCCATTTTCATATAACAGAAGTTCATGAGGATCGCGTTATTGTCAAAGCGGAAGGTTGTCCGTTCGGTGAGGCTGTGAAAGATGCCCCGCATTTATGCATGATGACCTCCAGTGTTTTCGGAGGAATTGCATCAAGAAGAATGGGATACGGCAAAGTCAATTTGCGTAAACGGATTGCCGTTGGTGATGCGGGTTGTGAGGTAGCGATTTATTTCCAACCGACCGATGAAGAAGAAGGAATTGTTTATGAGAACATTCCCATCACACCTGAACAAGGGGACCCATTCATCTGGGAAGAGGAGACCATTAAAGCTCTAGGTGAAGAGTTACGTAAGAGCGATGACATGGTGATGGAATTGGTAGAGGAGCTAGATCGTCTGCGATCGGAAGTAGAAGAGTTGAAAGAAAAATCTTCGATATAATCGGCTGTAATAGGAATATAGACAAGGAATTAGGGAATAGATATAGTGTAAGCCACTAACTCCTAGGAGGTTTAGGTATGGTTTGGCTCATGTTAACGTTTGTCGTGACACTGATTGCTTTTACCGTCTACTTTGACCAGTCGGAAAAACGTAAAGTAAAAGCCAATGTAGCCGTTAAAGACCACAAAGCCTTGGAACAGGAATACTATTCTCGTGGCACAGCCAATGAATCTGCTAAACATGAACATTTTTAAACATACTGGGCAAAAGCTCTCTACATAGCTTTTGCTCTTTTTTTGTGGATTTGATGAGCTTCCATGTTGACTCGTAATTTACTGAAGAAGCGAGCTGTGGTAGTGGGGTCAGGTTCGTTCCCTCCTTGCGTTATATTGGATGAACGGACCTTATTCAGTAAAATTGCTTCCGGTAGAAATCTCTATTCACAGCACGGTAGGGGGCAGCTGATGCTCCTCAGAAATGGAACAGGGAAAAGATTTTTCTGTTTCCGACATCTGTAGTAACTATTCGGACAAGAGCGGCTCGATTTCGGACAACTTCCCTCCCTATCCGGACAAGAGACAAATCATTTCAGACATGCCCTGGCTATTCGGACAATTGATCCACTTTATCGGACATCCTCTCAGGTTTTCCGGACACCCACACCCTAGTCTCTATTTCGAGGAGGACAAGAGCGTCTCACCTTCGAATTTCCAAGATATATGGCAGTAACAGTAATCCTGAATTGTCAGCGTAGAGAATACATAACGTAGGCGTAGCATGCATACATTCGTCTTGTAGGGAAACGGTCCTTCAACTCCTTATACATACCTCTTGAATTTGAGATTTCTCCTTTATGATGCTGAAAATGATTCTCAAATTCATTGACAGATAACTCTGAAGCCCATAAACTTAGAAGTACGGATTATTATGCGAACGTTTTTTGACATATAGTGAGGCGCAGGACATAAAGGAGAGGTCGACAGTATGGATACTTTGTTGGCGAAGGATTTAACATTAGGTTATGGCGATTCTATTATTATCGATTCATTAAATATAACAATTCCTAAAGGCAAAGTGACGGTTCTGATCGGTGGAAACGGGTGCGGTAAATCGACGTTATTGCGTTCGATGGCTCGCTTATTGAAACCGAAGGATGGTGAAGTCGTCTTAGATAGTCAAGACATCTCGAAGATGAAAACAAAAGATGTTGCGAAGAAAATGGCGATTCTACCACAAAGTCCGACGACACCAGAAGGGCTTACCGTTTATCAATTAGTGAAACAGGGACGTTATCCTTACCAAGGCTTGACGAAGCGTTGGTCGAATGATGACGAAGCGGCGGTAACGAAAGCGCTTGAGGATACGAATTTAACCGAGCTCAAAGAGCGTTCTGTTGATTCTTTATCTGGTGGTCAACGTCAACGTGCATGGATTGCCATGACGCTTGCACAAGATACTGATACCCTTCTACTCGATGAGCCGACCACTTACCTGGATATGACGCACCAAATCGAAATTCTCGATTTGCTGTTTGACTTAAACCAGGATCATGGACGTACGGTCGTTATGGTCTTACACGATATCAATTTAGCTTGTCGTTATGCGGATCACTTGATTGCCGTCAAGGATAAAACCGTTTTCGATCAAGGAAAACCGGAAGAAGTCATTACTTGTGATTTGATGCAGCATGTATTCGATATGACATGTGATGTCCGGGAGGATCCGTTGTTCGGAACACCAATGTGTATACCGCACGGGAAAGGGCGTTGTCTAATCAAACAAGCCCAAGCAGAAGCACAGGTTCAAGCTCAAACTTCATAGCATCGAACGCAAAGGATGATGAGTTGTCCTGTTGCGGTAGTAATAGAACACATTAAAAGCCCGCTAATTCGCAAATGGATTAGCGGGCTTTTCTATGTTCTTAAATGGATGTTCCAGTGTGTTTACTATGTCATTTGAGTATTGTCCTTGTAACTCATCGTCTTTCCGAAATAAGAGTGTAAAGAACACGACAATGCGTATAAAACTATTTATTTCCTGTCTTTCCTTACTCTGCAAATATCTCGAGTTAAAAGAATTTTAAGTGTAGAAAAACCGCCAAAAATGTTATGATAGAAGCAATGTGTACACACTTGTTAAGGCTATTCAGACAGATTCTAATAGATGAGGGGATGGACCATGGCTGATCATGTGCGTGATATTTTTGAAAAAGGGATGATCGATACCACAGAACATATGATACCGCTCTTACATATGTTGATGGATGGCATTTCGGACTATATTTTCCTAATGGAAGTCATAGCACCGAATCGTTTCAAATACGTGCTCGTGAATCAGTCTGCGAAAACCCGACATCCTATAGAGGATGTCGAATGGGAAGGTCGTTTTATAGAAGATTTATTGGATAGGGAGAAAGCCGAACCGCTGATTGAACGATATCAGAATGTGTTCGATGAAAATCGTCCACTTACGTACGAGGATGAAATGGAATTAGATGGCACAGTTTTCAGAGGACATACGTCTCTTACTCCATTAAAAAATCAGGGTGGAGATGTCACCTATATTTTAGGTATTACGCGGGATATTACGGATGTCGTGGAAAAAGAACGTGATCTAAATCGAATTAATGCTGTCTATCGCTCTTTGATGGAGAATACAGCGGATGCCATTCTCGTCATTGACACGAATCAGAAGGTTGTCGAAGTCAATTCTGCGCTAGAAAAACTATATGGATACACAAAACAGGAATTGTCAGGGGATGTCTTCCCTTTTATTCCAAAAGAAAAGCAAGAAGAGGCCCAGTCCATTATTGATCGGGCTTTAGAAAATGAAGGGGTATCCGGGTTCCAAACCGTTCGCGAGCGGAAAGATGGGACGCGCATTGACGTGTCCATGACGGTCTCTCCGATTCATAATGAGGTGGGAGAGACAATCGGCATTAGCTCCATCGTTCGCGATATCACTCATATTAAAGAGAATGAACGAAAATTAGCGGCTAGCCGGTCACGCTACCATTCGTTATTCAAACATAATCCACATCCTATTCTGACGTTGAACTTGGACGGGACGGTACAAAATGCAAACCCAGCTAGTTTGAAGATGATGAACAAGTCGGATGAAGAACTGGCAGGGGTTTCTTTATCCGAGCTGTTGCCGGACGAACAGGCGAAATGGGTCGAAGAGTATTGCCAGCATAAGGACCTAGAGGAAGACGTCTGGTTTCAGGCATCTTTGCGAGTGAATCAGGAAGAGCGCATCGCCAATGTGTTTCTAGTCCCGATCATTAATGAAGATGAACGAGTCGGCATGTATGCGATTTTAGATGACATTACTGGTAAGGAGCGTGCTACAGAAGCCTTGAGGCAGAGTGAAGCGAAGTTTAGACTGATAGCGGATCATTCGAATGACTTGATTTGTGTATTCTCACCTTATGGAGAGTTGTATTATGCTTCTCCCTCGCTGACAAAGTTCTTCGGATTCAATCCTGCTGAACTTCCAAACGAACAACTCACTCAAATGATCGAGTTCGATGATCTTATGAGAGTATCAAATGCGTTTAAGCAATGCTTTATAGACGGGCAAGCGTTTACTGTAACGTTGGAATTGACAGGAAAGACGGGAAAAGCCGTTTGGTTCGAATGCAGAGGGACGCCTGTACTTTCTGATGAAGGGATAGTCAATAGGATCGTCGTGGTAGGTCGGGACATTTCTGAACAAAAGAAGTATGAAGATCAGCTTAAGCGGATTGCGTTTTACGATTATTTAACAGGATTACCGAATCGCCGTTTATTCGAAGACCGTTTAGAGCGAGGGATTGTCCAAGCTTCACGTAAGAATCAATCGTTTGCGTTATTGTATTTGGATGGCGATAGTTTCAAACGTATCAATGATGAGTACGGACATGATATGGGAGACGATTTCTTACGCTTAGTCGGCAATCGTATGAAAGAATGCCTGCGAGAAAGTGATTCGATCGGTCGGATCGGTGGAGATGAGTTTGCGATATTACTGAGCGATATTCAGGACACAGGTCATGTGCGTCAGATTTCCAAGCGGATCTTAAATCAGCTGCGTTTACCTTATCAACTGAATGGGGTGAAAGTGGTCTCGTCCTTTTCGATTGGTGTTTCGATGTATCCAGCCGATGGACAATCACTTGATGACTTATTCCGAACGGCTGACCAAGCCTTGTATTATGGGAAGCGAGAAGGAAAAGATCAGATTTGGTTATATGAAGATTTATAAAAAGAAGAGGGAAAGGTACCACGGCTCGTGTAGCCAACGTACCTTTCCCTTTTCTTTATTCTGGGATATTCGTTAAATCGTTAATGATATATGTCGGTTCTATACCGAGTTCCGGCCATTTTTGATCGTTTCGATTCACCCATGCCGTATGGAAACCATAGGATGCGGCGCCTGTAATGTCCCAAGGGTTACTTGAGAAAAAGAGGACATCCTCCTTCTCGAATCCGAGTTTTTCTTCAGCATGCTTATAAGCATCTGGGTGAGGCTTGTACACTTTCGGGTCATCGGCACTAAGCAGCCCGAATGTGTCTGTGAGCTGATTGTTTTCTAGTAATGGTTGAAGCATGGAATGCGTTCCATTTGAGAATATAGTAAACGTATGGTCTGGATATCGGTCATTCAAATCGTTCACTTCAGGGTAAGGTGTCAACTTTTCGTATTGCTTCATCAAGTCTTCTACGATATCCGGTTTCACTTCCACACCACTGTAGGCAAGGGCGTCGAGCAGAGCCCATTGTGTAATGTCGCTGAATGGGCGGTAGCCATTAACCATTTGTCGCACAAGGAAGTAATGGATCTGTCTGGAGCGCCATTCTTGACTGATCGTATCACCATGATCAGGGTAGTGTTGGTGAATTTTTTCCATTACGGAATGAACATCGAACAACGTTCCGTAAGCATCAAAGACGTACCCTTGATAAGTCATATGAATCATCCCTTTCTCAAATATTCGTTTCCCTATCTATAATCATGGTAAACTGGTACGGAAAGTGAGGGGAACTCTATGAACACATTGCATCATGGGTATTGGACCTTTTTTGCAGCAAGAAAACAGAGGCATACAGGCTGGTTCATCTTTGGTAGCATTCTGCCGGATATCGTTTATTATGTAATGTTTATATATTTAGCTATTACACGGAATGCGTTTCAGGTGATCGGCGATGAAAGTCCGATGCGTTCCCTATTCCGCCTTGTACATGATTTATTCGAACACCCTGTCGTTTTTATACTTAGACAAGCTGGACATTCTTTATTTGTTTGGGCCGTGGTCTTTGCGATTGTACTCGTCTGGAAGGGGCGGAAGTTGACGAAGGCGACGGCGCTTATGTATGGGTGGCTCGGTCATGTCATCATCGACATATTGACGCACAATCAAGATGCGGTGCCGATGTTTTATCCCGTCAGTGCTTATACCTTCCACAGCCCTGTCTCGTATTGGGACGATGACCATTATGCGGGGATCTTCTCCTTGATCAACACGACCTTGATTGTTCTGTCGCTCGTCTATTTATTTTATAAAAAATGGAAGAAGAAGCGTGCGTTCACAAAAAGTTCATGACCTCCCCGTCGTTTCCCGTTCTCTAAGCTTTGTATTTCATGGTATGATTTAATGGGAAACTTATGTTTATTGATTTTATATAGAGAAAGGGTAAGGCTATGAAGAAATTTTCAATTCTTACAACGTTCGTCACGTTCCTTGCTCTCATTTTAGGGAATCTAGTTGTAGCGACAGATTCAGGAGATGCTTGTGGAACGTCATGGCCGTTATGTAATGGTCAAGTCATTCCTGATATAACCGACTATCATGTCATTATTGAATATTCGCACCGGTTAATGGTGCCATTATTGATTGTGCTTACGGGGATCAATGCCCTGGGAGCATTGTACAAGCATAAAAAGCGTAAGTCTGTATTGATTTTATCGCTGATGAGCCTTGGAGTATTGGTATTCCAATCAATCATCGGTGGTCTGAATGTCCTTCTCGGGACTCCGCCTGGATTCACGACGCTCGATGTCACGTTCAGTCAGATGTTGCTGGTCGTTCTCGTATTACTAACGTACAGTCTTCATGATAAAAAAGTAGAGCTTTCACGATCAAGCTGGGAGTCGGTTGCGATGAGTTACCGCGCTTTCTTGATCGGGTTCACCGTGTATGTGGCACAAGTCATTCTCGGTGCGTTTTTCAAGCATAGCCGGGCAAGCAATGTCATGCTCGATATTCCGGCGATGGAGTATCTGGTGACAAGCGAGTCCATTGCCAATATGCTTTACTCTCTGCACTGGGTTGCAACGGTCGTGATTCTGGTTGCAGCGGTTTGGTTTGTCATTTATGCGTCTCGATTTAACTACCATGTCCTGCTCTCGTGGTTGTATTTGATTTCACTATTATTGAATGCCGTCGTCGGTTTTGTCATTGTAGTGACAGGCAACGTGGTCGAAGCTTCTTCGGTTCATATGCTTCTTTCAACGGTCACGATGGCGATCGGGGCAAGTATTCTCGGCGGTTACTGGTTCAAGCTACAGAAAAGAACAGCATAAACGAGTAAAGTGGTTTGAAGGGCGGGGAAATGACTCGCTTTCCATGGGCATGTGGTGAGCTTCCTCTGGCTTCGCCCTGCGGGATCTCACCGATCATGTACATCCCATAGGAGTCTCGCCATTTCCCAGCCCTTCCTGCTTTTGTAGAGAGAACGGAAACATTGGATGATCTGTTATATTTTAAGTAAGCGCACTGTTCGATAGGCCGTACGCACGTACGACGTTGAGGGTTCGTGCCTCTTCTTGTTTCAAAACCACCCCTAATCCTAATTTGATTACGAACCCTTTCTGAACTATTACAGTCCATCTAAAAAAGCAGGCTGCAACCTTGATTTGGTTGTGGCCTGCTTTTTTTGTTTTGGATATTTATTTGAATAGTTCCTGGATTTCTTCTTCGCTGAGCGAAGTGATCATGGATTCGCCTGGTTGGATGATTTGGTCGACGAGGTCGCGTTTCTTTTGTTGTAGCTGATAAATCCGCTCCTCGATCGTTCCCTCCGAAATCATCCGGATCACCTGGACCACCCGTTCTTGACCGATGCGGTGTGCACGGCCGGCGGCTTGTTCTTCGATCGCTGGGTTCCACCATAAGTCATACAGGATGACAGTATCGGCTCCGGTTAAGTTCAGTCCGGTTCCTCCTGCTTTTAGTGAAATGAAGAAGGCATCTTTCTCTCCTTCATTGAAACGATCGACCATCTTCATGCGCTGCTCTGATTTGGTGCTGCCGTCCAAGTAGAAGGCGTCAAGGCCGATGTCTCCGAGTTCTTGATGCAAGATCTTCAGCATGCTTGAGAATTGAGAGAAGATCAGTAATCGGTGACCGCCTGCTTTCAATTCTTGGGCAAGTTCCTTCAGTTGCTCAAGTTTCCCAGAGTTACCTTCGTAATTCTCCAAGAACAAGGACGGGTGACAACAGATTTGGCGTAAGCGGGTCAGCCCGGCGAGGATTTCGAGTTTTCCTCGCTGGATCCCTTTCGTTGCGATCGTTTCCTGGATATCGTTTTGAATCCGCTCCAAGTATGCTAGGTAGACTTCTTTTTGCTCTCGCGTCAATTCTGAGTATTGGACTGTATCGATTTTGTCTGGAAGTTCATCGAGTACTTCCGTTTTCATACGTCGTAAAATGAATGGTCGTGTCATGCGTGCTATTTTCTCCGGTTTCATTTGAAGGAACTTTTTCTTACTCGTATAGAAGCCTGGCATGATGGTACGGAAAATGGACCAAAGCTCTGTCAAAGAATTTTCAATCGGCGTCCCGCTCAAGGCGAAACGGTGTTTGGCCCGAATGGTACGGACGGCCGTTGCGGTTTTCGTCGTTTCATTTTTGATCGCTTGAGATTCGTCCAACACCATCGCATGGAACTTTTGATCTTTGTACGTTTCCGAATCTTGGCGAACGAGTGGATACGAAGTAATCCAAACGTCGGCCTCTTGTGCTTCGCTGATCGCCCCTTGTCGTGACACGGGATCACCAGAAATCATTTGCACCTTCAATTGAGGTGCGAATTTCTCGACTTCTTTTTTCCAGTTGTACAAGAGCGATGCAGGCGTGACGATGAGGGCGGGCTGCTTCATTTCTCCAGTTTCTTTTTCGTAAAGCAAGAAGGAGATGGTCTGTATGGTTTTTCCGAGCCCCATATCGTCGGCGAGAATGCCCCCAAGCCCGTAAGTGGCAAGGGTTTTCATCCAGCGAAAACCGGTCAGCTGGTAAGAGCGTAAATCGGCTTCTAATCCAACAGGTGCATCGACGTCCAGAGTCTGAGGGTCCTTCAGACGTTCCACAAGCTGCGTGAAGCGTGCGTCCTGCTCTGTTTCGTTTGGTTGCAAGGCATTCTCGATCTGCAAGCTGCGGGCTTGTGATACTTGGATTCCGTTCTCGTCGACGTCTTTTGCAGAAAGGTCTAGTTCGTCGGCTAAGCGCTGGAAACGTTCAAAGGATTCCGTCGTAAGTGAAAGTAACGCGCCGTCTGATAACCGATAATATTTCTTTCGCTCGATAGCAGCCTTCAGAGCGGCTGAGACATCTTCGTCATTGATGCCGTCAATTTTGAAATTGATATCGAGCCAGCTGCCTTCATTCTCCATCTGAATGGACGGCAGGAGTTCCTGTGAAGATTGCTCCAACAAGGAACGGACAGAGGATGATAGGAAAACATCCGCTTTTTCTTTCAATTTCGGCATGTATTCATAGAGAAATGCTTCTAATTCATCCTCATCTTCGATATAGACCATGTCGCCATCAAACTTGAATTCAGCTGCTTCAATGATCTGCATGATGTTCTGTTCCGTCTGGCTGTCTCGTCTGATAATGGTTTGGGATTGCTCGGTCGCTTTGAATGGATCGATGACGATATCCCCGTAGCGGAATTTGACGTCGATCGTCAGCGTCCAACTTTGAAAGTCTAAGTAAACCTCTGCTTTTAAATCTTCCTGGACGATTTTCTTAGAAGCTGCTTCATCCAAATTCACGTTAGCGATCGTTTCCAGCTCTGGCAGAACATAAGATACGATCCCCTCCATATCAAAATGACTGATCGTATGGTTGCCATTTGAATTGTATGGAAGCACGCTGTAGAGCGTTTCTAAAACGTCTTCCTTTTGGCGATCGATCGCATAGAAGGTGGCATCCTTGTATAACATATGGTACTCCGACAAGTAGTCGTAGTTTTTCAAGTGGTTCATGTGCATATGGAAATGACCACGCTCTTCGGAAATATAAAACGATAATTCAGGGGATTCGGATTGATAGGATAACCGTCCGACCTCTTCGCCTCGTTCGACAACGTGAGCTTCCTTATCTTCTAAAAGAGGAAATAGCTGCTGTGCGAGTAGGGGAGACAGTCGCAATCGTTTCTTATCGGAATAGTTCCATTGTTGCTCATAGAACTGTTCCTGTTCGAAGGCTTCGTAAAGCAACCGGGTAATTTTCGCATCTTGTTCATCGAGGGCATATTCTGCCGGGTCATACGTGAATTTCTTCGTGATCCGGTATGCTTGTTTTTTGTGCATATATTCAAGTAGCTCACGAATATCTTTAATGACGTATAAGTAACTTTCGCCGACCTTCATCTCGACACTTACGCTTTTCGTCCCTAACAAGGTTTGCACGTGGACGTGATACTGGATATTCAAGCGTTTCTTCAAGTCATCTGGCTGAGTACTTTCACGTCTTTCGCGAAAGGTTTCATAGAGTCGCATCGCAAATAAACGGTCGTGATTTGTGGTCGTATTCCGATCGCGGTTGCCTTTCTCAGCCAGTTTCGGAGAAAGTTCTTCCAGCGCTTTTTCACGGATGGCAATGAGAACGGCAGCAATGTGCTTGCATGTGTAATAGCTGTGATAAGCAGGACACTCACAGGTCGCTTCGACGTCATCATCTTCAAAAAAGAAGACGCGCACTTCATAATCATGGGTACCTGCTACAACGGCTCTCCAGGAACGGATTGCGCTATTGTGTGATAGGCCGTAAACCTTCCCTCTGTCGAAATAATTCTTGCCTCTTGAGTAAAATTCTTCGCCTGTAATCTTTTTTATATCTTTTGGTTGTAATAAGTATGTCTGCATAATGGGCATCCTTACTTTAAGTTATTGGTCGTAACAAACCTATATCTCATTTCTAAAATAGTCATCTATCTATTATAACAAATTTGGGAAGGGAAAATGGACCGTTTTTTCCTTGATTTGCAACGCTTTTCGACAGTTCTCAAGAGACGGCCTATATTGATTTTGAGCCGTGGGTATGCTACCTTTCAAAGTATGAATAAAAATCGATAAATCCGCTCGCACGAGGGAGCGGTTTTTCTTAATGGAAGGAAATTGCCGATGTAAAACGTATATCCTTACCAAAAGCATTCGTGAAATATAAAAAATGGAGGATATGACGATGAATATAAAAGATGAAATGAAAAAACGCCGGACATTCGCTATTATTTCCCACCCTGATGCCGGTAAAACGACGATGACGGAAAAAATGCTCTTGTTCGGAAATTTGATCCGGTCAGCGGGTACGGTCAAAGGGAAAAAGTCAGGTAAATTCGCGACGTCTGACTGGATGGAAATCGAGAAGCAACGTGGAATTTCCGTAACCTCCAGTGTGATGAACTTTCCTTATAAGGATTACCAAGTTAACATTCTAGATACACCAGGACACGAAGACTTCAGTGAAGATACGTACCGTACACTGACAGCTGTCGACAGTGTGGTCATGGTCATTGATGGGACAAAAGGAATTGAAGCCCAAACGTTGAAATTGTTCAAAGTTTGTAGAATGCGTGGCATTCCAATTTTCACGTTCATCAACAAGATGGACCGCGAAGGACGCGAGCCTTTTGAATTGATGGAAGAGATTGAAGAGACGTTGAACATCGAAACGTACCCGATGACATGGCCGGCCGGAATGGGCAAACGTTTCCTCGGTGTCTTCGACCGTAATAATGAAGAATTCGTCCAATATACAGGAAATGAAGAAGAGTCCTACATTCCATACAGTGAATTGGATCAGCATCCAGAACTGACGGAAAACCCGACATACAAAGAAGCGGAAGACGAAATGTCTCTTCTTGATGAAGCGGGCGATCAGTTTGATATGGACAAAGTGATGAAAGGAGAGCAAACGCCTGTCTTCTTCGGTAGTGCTTTAGCGCCGTTCGGTGTCGAAACGTTCTTTAACTCGTTTATCGACATGGCCCCAGAGCCTGCTTCTCGTAAATCGACAGAAGGCATCGTATCTCCTGATCACGAGGAATTCTCCGGTTTCATTTTCAAAATCCAGGCGAATATGAACCCGCAGCACCGTGACCGTATTGCGTTCGTGCGTATTTGCTCCGGTAAGTTCGAGCGTGGCATGAACGTTACGCTCTCCCGTACAGGCAAAACGTTCAAACTGGCTCAATCCCAGCAGTTTGTCGCTTCTTCCAGAGGAACGGTTGAAGAAGGATACGCTGGTGATATCATAGGAATTTATGACCCGAACGTGTACCGCATCGGCGACACGATTGTGACAGGAAAATCGAACTTTCAGTATGATGAGCTGCCACAGTTCCCTCCAGAGCTGTTCAAGAAAGTAACGGCGAAGAACGTCATGAAGTCGAAACAGTTCCGTAAAGGGTTAGAGCAACTCGTCCAAGAAGGCGCGATTCAGCTATTCAAACGTTATCGCTTTGAGGACTATATCATTGGTGCGGTCGGTGAACTTCAATATGAAGTATTCGAGTATCGTATGAAGAATGAATATAATGTGGAAGTTGAATTAACGTCAATCGGTGAGCGTATTCCTCGTTGGTTGAAAGAAGATCAAGTGGATGAGTCTCTATTTGATGAGCGTAATATGCTTGTTGAGGATCGTGAAGGCAACCCGCTTGTCTTATTCAAAAATGATTTCTCTCTTCGTTGGTTCGAAGATAAGAACCCTGATGTTGAATTGACCGACTTGTTTGAGGTCAACGAATATAATCAAACAATGGAATAAGATTTCCTAAAACCACTACACACGGCTGTAGTGGTTTTTAGGTTGTGTGAGGGTTCTCGCTTCATGAAGGGCAGGGGTGGTTTTGAAACAACTCACTTTCCTGCGGGGTCTCGCCTAGGTCCTTCTCCCGCGGAGTCTCGCTGTTTCAAAACCATCCCTTTCGACATTGAGGGGAACGAACCCGCAACTAGGTGAGTGCGTCTCATCCATCGAGCGAGGGACAAGCTCGAAAAAATTTACGCACATCCAGCTTTCGTTCGAGTAGAAGTCTTTCAAGAAATTATCACTATAAGTCATAGATAGTAGTATATTTTCTTTTTTCTAGGAATGATGACTTATTTTCCATTATAATGAAAGAAGCGAATAACTTGTTTAGGAGTGGAACTTTGAAGAACTATGAGAAGTATCAGCAATTATTTCTGAAGAACATCTCGAAGCGCTTGGCCGGGTGGCATAAACAAGACGCTATAGAAGAAAAGGACATCTATCAGTTATTACATACGATAAAAGGAACGGCGGCATCAATTGGGTTAGATGATCTTTCAAATGAGGCAGAGTCTATGATGGGATCTATTCGTCCTGAAGCAACGGATCCTTGGGATGAAGAGGCGTGGTCTGAGTTGTTCCAACCGATCTTATTAAACTTCGATTTTGGAGATGGTGACCTAATAGACCATGGTTTTTCTTCGTCTGCCAGCCAACCATTACAAGAGCAACCGACTATTTTGATTCTGGAAGATGACTTGGATTTTTTGCATTATTTCAGAGAGAATATGGAGTCCTATGGATACAACGTGCTTATGGCAACGACCGAGGAACGGGCGTTGACCCTTTTCTATGATGAAAAGCCGGATCTGTTCATCATCGACTATTATTTACAAGGCAAAAATGGATTGCATATCGTCGGGGAAATTGGTACACAGGCGAATAGTATTCTTACCCCCATCATTGTCATTAGTGCAGATCATTCCAAGGAACTTGCCAGACGAGTGTATGAAACGACCGCCATTGATTTCATACCGAAGCCGATTGATTTTGAGATGATGAATGCGATCATTCGCAATCGCTTGTTACACGTGTATTCCCTTAAAAAACAAATAACGACAGATAAATTGACGAAAACCTATAACCGTACATACCTCTATGAGCTATTGGACCGCAAGAAGAAGAGCTATAAGCGGAAGCCTGAACCTTTTTGTTTAGCGATTTTAGACTTAGATGATTTTAAACAAGTGAATGACACCTATGGTCATGTCGTCGGGGATCAAGTATTGAGGAATCTATCAGAAGTGCTCCATACGAAAACGAGACCTGAAGATGTCGTCGTACGCTATGGCGGAGAAGAATTCATTGTCGTCATGCCGAACATTCATAAAGAATTAGCACAAGTGAGACTGCAAGAAGTTCTAGGTCATTTCAAACAAGTTACACATGCGTCGGATAACGATTCCTTTACGCTCAGCTTTACGACTGGAATTGCCGAAATGAATGCCGATATAAAGAAAATGGAAGATTTGATCGTACAAGCTGACACAGCTCTCTATCAAGGAAAACGATCAGGAAAAGGCGTGGTTGTAAATTATGAGGACGGGCTAGAATTGAACGAGATTTTACAAATGGAGAAGCTGGTGCATATATCGATTGTTGATGATGACCAAACGATCAGGGAAATGCTGCAAGATCGATTGTCCGAGTTGTCTTTTTACGATTCGAATGCCCGCGTCGAAACGTACGAGGATGGTGAAAGTTTTCTCGAAGAGACGCACACGACCAAATATAAGCATGTCGTTCTTTTGGATGGTATTTTACCAGGTAAAGATGGACTTGACGTGCTCGATGATTTAAGAGAAAAGGATCAGGACGCTATTGTCATCATGTTGACCGGAAGGCAGCAAGGGGATGATATTATACGGGCGCTTGATCTAGGAGCCGATGATTATATGACCAAGCCATTCAGCATGGACGAATTGGTCGCAAGGATCCGTCGTATTGTACGGAGACATAAAGGGGGAAGAAAAGGATGAAGAGAATCCTTGTAGCTGATGATGAGGACGTTCTACGGATGCTCATCACGGATACGTTAGAAGATGAAGGGTATGAATTGGTCGAAGCGGCTGATGGAGCTGAAGCCTTGTCATTGATAGAAAAACAATCGTTTGACTTGGTCATCCTGGATTACATGATGCCTGAATACACAGGGATTGAAGTGGCCGAACAGTTAAGTGATGAATGGAAACAACAAACACCACTTGTGATGCTTACGGCAAAAACACAGGAGGACGATATTCAGAAGTCGAAGGACGTTGGAATTCGTTACTTCATGGCTAAGCCGTTTAGTCCGATTGAATTGATTCAGATGGTAGAGGAAATTCTCACATGATTCAATTTTTCCAAAAATCGATCAGGAGAAAGTTTTTGCTTGCGATGCTGTCGGTGATTGTCATCACCTGTCTCGCGACTTCTATCTTGTTTTTCGTGCAATTTACAAACAAATCACACCAGCAGGAAGTGACAGAAGAGCTAGCGCAAAAGAGAGACATTCTGAATGACATTACAGAGGCCTACCAGTCGATGGTCTTCGGTGTCAGAGGGTATTTGGCGTTTTCTAATGAAAATGAACTGCAAGCATCAGAACAAGATCGAGTGGTTCTGGAGTCTTTGATAGCAGACGCGAAGCAAATGAGTTGGCGTGCTGATCAATATGAATTGCTGGAGTCGTTAGATGAGTTTGTGAACACCTACTGGGAAGAGCGGTTTCCTCCGGTGCAAGAGTGGCTCATCAATGGAGATTATGAAGCGATTCATGAAGCAGGGATCAGCAGTACGACGAACGAGGTCAATCAACTGATTGATCTGTTGCAACAAATCGAAACGCAAGCACAATCCGACTTGAACGATGTAAACGCGCAATTTCTCAATCGTGTAGAGCTTATTTCCTACCTCATGTTTGGGCTGCTCGTCCTAGTTGTATCTATTCTTGCGGCTGCTTTCCGAATCTTGAGCCGTGGAATCGGCCGTCCGTTAGCTGAATTATCAGAAGCATCAGAGGCCTTGGCTGCAGGCAGTTACGTAGATTTGCCCTCCTCACAAAGCAAAGACGAAATCGGCAAGTTGACCCGCTCGTTTCGTCATATGGCAGAACAGATTTCAGAAAGAGAAGAGAATTTGTCTGCACAAAATGAAGAACTGGTAGCTCAACAGGATATGCTTGAATCTTATGTAAATGACTTAAGGAACAAAGATTTGGCTTTGAATGAGTCGTCAATGGTCGCTCGTTTGGATAAGGGTGGTTGGATCGAGTCTAGTAATGGAAATCTAGCCGATGTTTCGATGTTTCGAGAGCGAGAATTAGAAGGACGACACTTCTTGAGTTTAATAGAAGGAAAAGGGCAGCAGACAGATATCAAGCAAGCTTTCCCGGGTCTAGAACAAGGTCGCGTTTGGAAAGGAGAACTTGCATGCGTCAGGAAAGACGGTCAGCTGTTCTTCGCGGATACAGCTGTTGTTCCTTATATTAGTGAACAGGGAGAACTAGATCAATACATCGTGATTCAGCAAAATATTACGGAACGCAGAAAAACGGCTGAACAATTAAAAGAAGCCCTTGTGGAGACGGAGCGGACGAATAGTACGATTGAGAAGCTGAACACGTTGAATCAGGATTTATCCACCACCATGGATACGTGTCAATTGTTGGACGTCGTCATTCAAAGGCTTGCCGATCTGTATCCGTTCGACCATGGGATCTTCCTTTTACTAGATTCAGAGGAAGCGGCTACAATAGGTATGTCGGAAGACGTGGTGCACCGGTATTCGAAGACATCATTTGGTCATGTGTTGGAAAGACTGGGTCATCAGGCGTCCCACTATTTACGGGAACGCCTGGTGGATGGAGAAGAGCAAGGGCATTTGGATTCGACTGTTCCGGCCTATGATCTTCATGTTCCGTTGTATGACTCCAATCAAAATCGTATTGCGTTACTTGTTGCCACAAGAATCGGGAAAGGATTCGAACAAGATGAAATTGACGGGATCTTCAACATCTTACAGAGGGTCTCTTTATACTTGGAACGAATTGAATCGTATGAACAGACAGAGATCAACCGTCAGTTGAATCAAGACATCATAGATAATATCAATGAAGGGATATTATTTGTCGATGAATCGGGCCGTATTGTGCAGTTGAATGATAACTGGCTGAAGTTTCTCAAGCTTCATTATTATGGTCATGATCAATGGGCGGGGCGTAGCATTGAGCAATGGCTGAACCAGGTGTGCAGTCATATCGCAGATTGTGAGCGTTTCGTCGAGTTTTGCAAAGGAATGATCTTCACGGATCATCATCCTACGAATACGCTTCAGATTGAAGTGGAGAATGGAACGGAGAAGCGGGTCATCGAACTGTACGGGGAACCGATTGTTCATCATGATGAGAAGGAAGGGACGTTATTCGTCTTTCGGGATATCACTTCTGAATATGAAGTGAATGAAATGAAGACGAATCTAGTCAGTACAGTGAGTCATGAGTTGCGCACGCCGCTTGCCAGTGTGCTCGGGTACACTGAATTGATGATCCACCGTGATTTGACGGAAGATCGTCAGAAGAAGTATTTGAATACAATCCATAATGAAGCGAAACGGCTGACGAATTTGATTAATGATTTCCTTGATTTGCAGCGTATGGAAACGGGGAGAGAGAACTTTAAAAAAGAAGTGTTGGATATAAAAGGGATTGCGGAACTTGTCGTTGAAAACTTGCAAGTCAGCAACCAAGAGCACACGATCAACATTCTGGATCAAACGTCGAGTTCACTTGTTCAAGCGGATCGCGGAAAAATCATTCAGCTGTTTACGAACATTATTGGAAACGCTGTGAAGTTTTCGCCAGACGGCGGTGAAGTTGTGGTGGTATTGAATAATGATGAGGAGCAGTTATATATCCATATATCTGATGAAGGGCTCGGCATTCCAGAGCACGAGCTTCCGAAGTTATTTACGAAATTCCATCGGATCGACAATTCCAGTCAGCGTAAAATCGGGGGAACAGGCCTTGGGCTCGCAATCAGTAAGGAAATTGTGGAAACGCATAAAGGGCGGATTGCGGTTCATTCAGAAGTAGGCGTTGGAAGTGTCTTTTCTATTCTTCTACCGTTATATGAAGAGGTGGCAGGCAAAGAGAGACAGAACAATCACCACCCTCAAGTCATCTTGATTGAAGACGATCAGACACTATCGGATTTGATTGTGGATGAGTTGGAAGAAGTGGCCATCAAGGTTTCTCATTATAATGAGGGTGCTACGGTTCTCAAGCATCTTCCGGATTTGCAGCCTGATGCGTTCATTATCGATTTGACGTTGGCGGATCAAGTGACGGGTTGGGATATCATAGAGTCCATTAAAGAACAACCTCATTTATCGGACGTTCCGATTTTCATTTCCAGTGCATTGAACGAGACGGATGAATCTGCAGAAGTTAAGGTGGAAGGCTATCTAGTGAAACCTTATCCGTTACGGAAACTTTCTACAATTATCCTACAGACGATTATACGAGATAAAAAGAATGGACAAATTTTGGTTATGGATGATCAATAAATGGAAACTCCCGGGCTTTAGATGCTCGGGAGTTTTTTCAATAATATAGGAGAAACCTATCCGATACCGAATGTTTGTTCGTTAGAGGTTAGAATGGTAACATAGTGTGGTAAACTAGTGATGAATAGTCTGAACGGAGGTTTTCGTCATGGACCATAAATTTGAATTGCATTCTCAATATTCCCCTCAGGGAGATCAACCGAAAGCCATCAAGGAACTCGTTGATGGGATCAACCGAGGCGACACGCACCAAACGTTACTTGGTGCTACCGGTACAGGTAAGACGTTTACGATGTCGAATGTCATTGAGCAGGTGAATAAGCCGACGCTTATTATTGCACACAATAAAACGTTAGCTGGGCAGTTGTATAGTGAGTTCAAGGAATACTTCCCTAATAACGCGGTCGAGTATTTTGTCAGTTACTATGATTACTACCAGCCAGAAGCCTACGTCCCATCATCGGATACGTTCATTGAAAAAGATGCCAGTATCAACGATGAGATAGATAAGTTACGTCACTCCGCCACATCTGCTTTGTTTGAGCGTAACGATGTCATCATCATTTCCAGCGTATCCTGCATTTATGGTTTAGGTTCTCCGGAAGAGTACGGAAGCCAAGTGTTATCGATCCGTATGGGGATGGAAAAAGATCGTGATGAGCTGTTGCGTAACCTAGTCGATATCCAATATGCGCGCAATGATATCGACTTCCAACGCGGTACGTTCCGTGTACGGGGAGATTCAGTTGAAATCATTCCGGCTTCACGAGAAGAACATGCGATGCGCGTCGAGTTTTTCGGCGATGAAATTGATCGGATCCGTGAAATCGATGTCCTCACTGGAGAGGTTGTCGGAGACCGTGAACACGTTGCGATTTTCCCGGCTTCCCACTTCGTCACACGTGAAGAAAAATTGAAAAAAGCGATCAAAAACATAGAGAAAGAAAAAGATGAACGTGTCAAAGAGTTGAAGGAACAGAATAAATTGTTGGAAGCACAACGTTTGGAACAGCGCACCAATTATGACCTAGAAATGATGAATGAAATGGGTTTTTGTTCTGGTATCGAGAACTACTCCCGTCATTTGACGTTTCGGGAAGAAGGAGCGACGCCTTATACGCTTCTTGACTATTTTCCAGATGACTTCATGATGATGATCGATGAATCGCATGCCACCATTCCGCAAATCCGTGGCATGTACAACGGAGACCGTGCTAGAAAACAAGTACTAGTCGATCATGGTTTCCGCCTACCGTCGGCAATGGACAACCGTCCTTTGCAGTTTCCGGAATTCGAGAAGCACATCAATCAGATTACGTACGTATCTGCAACACCGGGTCCTTACGAAATGGAACACACACCGAAGATGATCGAACAGATCATTCGTCCAACCGGCTTGCTTGATCCTGAGATTGATATTCGTCCGATCCATGGTCAAATTGATGATCTAGTAGGCGAAATCAATAAACGTAAAGAGAAAAATGAGCGCGTGCTTGTGACGACATTGACGAAGAAGATGTCAGAGGATTTAACGGACTACTTGAAGGATTTAGGTGTCAAAGTAGCCTACTTGCACTCTGAGATTAAAACGCTAGAGCGAATTGAAATCATTCGGGACTTGCGGACTGGTAAGTATGATGTCATCGTCGGGATCAACTTATTGCGTGAAGGCTTGGATATCCCGGAGGTATCGCTCGTGACGATTTTGGATGCAGATAAAGAAGGATTCTTACGTTCGGATCGTTCATTGATTCAAACCATCGGACGTGCTGCGCGTAATGAGAACGGTCAGGTCATCATGTATGCGGACAAAGTCACGAAATCGATGCAGTATGCGATCGATGAGACGTACCGGAGAAGAACGAAGCAGATTGAATATAACGAAAAACACGGCATTACACCGAAGACCATCAAGAAAGAAGTGCGTGACGTCATTAAAGCGACAGCGGTCGCTGAAGGGGAAGAGTCGTATGAGTCCGGTGGCAAGCGTCCTTCTGAAATGACGAAGAAAGAACGCGAGGAAACGATCGATCATTTAGAAACCGAAATGAAGCAAGCCGCACGCGATCTCGATTTCGAGAAAGCAGCCGAACTGCGTGACGTCTTACTGGAACTAAAAGCGGAGGGATGATGGTATTATGGCCAGTAAATATATTAGCATCAAGGGCGCACGTGCCCATAACCTAAAAAATGTAGATATCGATATACCGAAAAATAAACTGGTCGTCATGACGGGTCTTTCAGGTTCAGGGAAGTCGTCACTCGCCTTTGATACAATCTATGCAGAGGGCCAACGTCGATATGTCGAGTCGTTAAGTGCTTATGCTCGCCAGTTTCTAGGACAAATGGATAAGCCGGATGTGGATGCCATTGAAGGTTTGTCTCCAGCGATTTCGATCGACCAAAAAACGACCAGTCGAAACCCGAGGTCGACGGTAGGGACGGTCACGGAAATTTACGACTACTTGCGATTGTTGTTTGCTAGAATCGGACGTCCGACATGTCCGAATCATGGTGTTGAGATCAGCTCACAGACTGTTCAGCAAATGGTTGATCGTGTGATGGAGTATCCGGAGCGAACGAAACTTCAAATTTTAGCTCCGGTTGTTTCAGGACGAAAAGGGGAGCATGTAAAGGTATTCCAACAGCTTCAAAAAGAGGGATACATCCGTTTGCGTGTCGATGGTGATATGCGTGAAATTTCCGAGGAAATAAAACTCGACAAAAATAAGAAGCATTCGATAGAAGTTGTTGTCGACCGTATCGTTGTCAAAGACGGCGTCGAAGGACGACTTTCAGATTCAATCGAGACGGCCTTGAACCTTGGCGGAGGACATACGATTGTCGATGTCATCGACGAAGAAGAGTTGATGTTCAGTGAACACCACGCGTGTCCTATTTGTGGTTTCTCTGTCAGTGAACTTGAGCCACGCATGTTTTCTTTCAACAGTCCTTATGGTGCCTGTAACCGATGTGATGGTTTGGGTACGCAGTTAGAAGTGGACATTGATCTCGTAATCCCGGATTGGTCCAGAACTTTAAGAGATCATGCTATTGCCCCGTGGGAACCGACGAGCTCCCAATACTACCCGCAATTGTTGAAAAGTGTAGCGGATCATTATGGCATTGATCTGGATACACCTGTGAAGGATTTGCCAGAAGAGCATATGGAACGTGTCCTTTATGGAAGCGGAGACGAAAAGGTCCACTTCCGTTATGAAAATGATTTCGGTAAAGTTCGAGAAAACGAGATTTACTTCGAAGGGGTCATTCCGAATATCTCCAGACGATACAGGGAGACAAGCTCTGATTATATTCGTGAGCAAATGGAGAAGTATATGGCGCAGAAGCCATGCCCGAAATGTAAGGGGAACCGTTTGAATGAAGAAGCGCTGGCTGTGTTGATCAACGGCAAGCACATCGGATTGACGACGGATTATTCCGTAACAGAAGCGAAAGAGTTCTTTGAAAGTGTCGAGCTGACCGAAAAAGAAGAAGCTATCGCTCGTATGATTTTGAAGGAAATCAGCGAACGCCTGACATTCCTTGCGAACGTGGGACTGGATTACCTAACCTTATCACGCTCGGCAGGAACGCTGTCGGGGGGAGAAGCACAGCGCATTCGTTTGGCGACTCAAATCGGCTCTGCTTTGACAGGTGTATTATATGTACTAGATGAACCGTCCATCGGCTTACACCAGCGCGACAATGATCGTTTGATTAAAACGTTGCAACGCATGAGAGACTTGGATAACACGCTGATCGTCGTCGAGCACGATGAAGACACGATGCTTGCGGCTGATTATTTGATTGATATCGGCCCAGGAGCAGGAGCTCACGGTGGAGAAATTGTCACACAAGGGACACCGAAACAAGTGATGAGAAGTGGCAAATCGTTGACCGGCCAATATTTATCAGGTAAGAAGTTCATCCCACTCCCTGCTGAACGACGGAAAGCGGACGGACGTTATTTGAAAATCAAAAAAGCGGAAGAGAACAATTTGAAGAGTGTGAATGCTGACATTCCACTCGGCTTATTTACGGCGGTAACAGGTGTCTCGGGTTCAGGGAAGAGTACCTTGATCAACGAGATTTTGTATAAGTCGTTATCTATGAAGCTGCACAATGGCAAGCAAAAGCCAGGGAAGCATAAAACCATTGAAGGAATCGATCAACTGGATAAAGTGATTGATATTGATCAATCACCTATCGGACGTACACCTCGTTCGAACCCGGCCACTTATACGGGTGTATTCGACGACATTCGTGATGTGTTTGCCCAAACCAATGAAGCGAAAATTCGTGGCTACAAGAAAGGTCGTTTCAGCTTTAACGTGAAAGGCGGTCGTTGTGAGGCATGCCGCGGTGACGGAATCATCAAGATCGAGATGCATTTCCTTCCTGATGTTTACGTTCCTTGTGAAGTTTGTGATGGGAAGCGATATAACCGCGAAACATTAGAGGTTAAATATAAAGGCAAAAGCATCGCGAATGTCTTAGAGATGACGATTGAAGAGGCGCTCGATTTCTTCGGGAACATTCCGAAAATCAAGCGTAAGCTTCAAACCGTCGCGGACGTCGGACTTGAATACATTAAGCTAGGACAACCGGCCACGACCCTATCAGGTGGTGAAGCGCAACGTGTGAAGTTAGCGAGTGAGCTTCATCGTCGTTCCAACGGGAAATCCTTCTATATCTTAGATGAACCGACCACCGGCTTGCATGTCGACGATATTTCTCGTTTATTGGAAGTTCTCCAACGTCTTGTTGAGAACGGGGATTCCGTATTGATCATCGAACACAATCTAGACGTGATCAAAGAGGCGGATCATATTATAGACCTTGGTCCTGAAGGTGGAGAAAAAGGCGGTCAAATCATCGCAAGTGGTACACCAGAGCAAGTAGCGGAGATGTCGGATTCGTACACAGGTCACTATTTGAAGCCTGTTTTAGAACGTGACCGAAAGCGGATGGATGAGAAGATCAAGACGAAAGAAAAGGTTTCGAATAAGTAGATCCTTTGACGTTTGCAACGGGATTACGTATTCTGTCATTGAATCCAACCGAGATCAGACGCTAAAAGGGGGACGAAGAAATGGAAAAGATAAACCAACAAGCTGTACAAGATAAAATCAATGAATTAGCGAATAAAGACGTCTATATTCATCTAGAAACGACGAATGGTGCTTATGCCAGTCACTTTGATGAAGAAGCCTATAACGTGGGGGCGTTCATTCGAAACGCCCATGTCCGTTATCAACACGGTAAAATCATCAGCACAGGCGGATCATACCGTGTAGGGTTGAAACTCGACATCGGTTGGGTCTATGCCGAAGGAGTTTCCGACTTCGAAATTGATGACAAAGACCGTCTGCTCATGGCCGGGCATGACCGTGAAGGACGTCTGATGGTCGCTCTTGAAATCAGTGAAACACCGTTTTCTTACGAGGCTGATATCGATGAGTAAAAATCACGTCGTTGTCATTTTCCCCCACCCTGATGATGAATCATTCGGGGCATCGGGGACCATCACGAAGTTCAGAAAAGAGGGAACCCCTGTTACCTATCTCTGTGGAACGCTTGGAGAGATGGGGCGCAATATGGGAAATCCCGTGTTCGCAAATCGTGAAACTTTATCCACTTTTCGCAAAGACGAATTGAACGAAGCAGCGAAACAGCTGGATATCGATGTCGAATATTTAGGTTACCGCGACAAGACCTTAGAATTCGAACCGCGTGAGCAAATAGCGAAACACCTGAAAGACAGAATCAGCGCTCTTGAAGCCAGTGTAATCATTACGCATTATCCTGGTTACGCGGTTCACCCTGATCACGATGCTCTCGGTGCTGCGGTCGTGGAAGCTGTCCGGTTGATGGATGAGCAAGATCGTCCGGAAATATGGATGCATGCCATTTCCAATGATTCTGAAAAAGATCTAGGGCAACCGGACGTTGTCTATGACGTTACGCCTTTTTGGGATGAAAAGCTGGCGGCGATTCAAGCACATTTATCACAGGCAGATGGAATGATGAGTCTCATCAAAAGCCAAGATCAGCAGTCTGAACAATTGGAACGACTCAAAACAGAACGATTCTACAAGTACTCGTTCACTTCATAACCTAAAGACATCTTGGGAAACGGCACGGGCCTTTTTCAAGATGTCTTTTTTTACTTACAAATACTTCTCTTGCTTGGTCGAATAGATAGAGAGAATCAAATCAAAGGAAATGACTTGGTTGGCCGTTTCTAATGGAAGCATGAAGGGAATATTGTATATAGGAAGATAAGGAGGTTTGCCATAGATGAGTGAAGAACGGATGAAAATATTGAAGATGATTGAAGAAGGCATTATCTCAGCAGAAGAGGGTGCAGAATTGCTGAAGGCAAGCTCTGAATTCGAAGAGCACCGCAATAGTGAAAGAAGGAAATACGGCATTCTCGATTTTCTTGATGATGCTTATGAGAAAATTAAAAATGTGGATTTGGACTTTTCCTTTGGGGAATATGTAGAGTTCGATCATACTATTTCTCTCGACCAGGCTCCGATTACCGATCTTGATTTATTGATCACAAACGGATCATTAGATATTAAGACATGGGAAGAGGACTATGTGAAAGCGGACTTTGGTGTGAAAGTCTACCAAGTAAACACAAAAGAACAAGCGAGGCAGCGTTTCCTTGAGGATGGAGAGTTTACATTGAGTGGTGGATTGCTTCGCTTAGCAAGTCCATCGAAGCAAGTGAAGACCGATGTTTCTTTAACCGTACCGTCACAAAGCTATGAATTTGTGAAAGCATATTTAGCTAATGGTCATATGGAATTGGCTTCACTAAGGAGTAACCATTTTCATTTGAAAACGGCAAACGGTAAGGTTGCTTTGAATAAAATCAAAGGGGATTCCTGCCAAGTGGAGACAGGTCATGGAGCTATTTCCGTCGTTGAATCTGACTTGGAAACATGCAAAGCCGAAACGGTGCATGGAGAAATTACATTAGAAGGAAACTATGGGAAGAGTGAAGCTTCCGCAATCAGCGGACTAGTGACGGTGGACCACTCAGGCTCGCGAGCGTATAGCGGTTTTTATAAAACGACGACAGGTCATGTTCAAGTGACCCTTCCACAAGAGAAGCGTGTGAACGGTGTGCTTCGTTCTCATCTAGGATCGATCGAGTGTCCTTTAGAAAACAAAACGATTTTGAAGCAACAGAAGGAGTTCATGAATAAGATAGAAGAGTTTGAAGCTTTCCCTGAACATGAGGATTCGTTCCATATCGAAGCGGAAGCGAAGACGGGGTCTGTTACGATCAAAGCAAACCGTAAGTAGTAGAAAAAGGTAGGTGAACGTCATGAAAAGTTGGTTGTTACACATCGTGGTGAACGCGATTGCGATTATTGCTGTCGGTGCATTGTTTGAAGGCATTATGATTTCGGGAGTCGGTGGTGCGCTTCTAGCGGCTTTCATCTTATCGATATTGAATGCAATTGTACGTCCGATTCTCGTTGTATTAACATTGCCGATCACTATTTTGTCCCTAGGATTATTCCTGTTCGTCATTAATGCCATCACCCTCGGCCTTACGGATTTACTGCTGGGCAGTACATTTGAAATGAGCAGCTTTGGGATGGCTATTGTGGCTGCGATTATCATTTCCATCATTAACCTCGTTTTAAACAGTTTAATCAAAGACCTTAAGTAACATTTATCGTATAAGCTCCGGCTTATACGATTTTTTTTGGATTTTTTTAGGGGGAGGTGGGGTGGATTCGGACATTTAGTTGAGCTAATCGGACTTGAGGTGTACGAATTCGGACATCCATCCTGCTAATTCAGACAAGTAACGTGATATATCGGACAAACGCTGTTCATTCGGACATTTGGGCAGGCGATTCGGACAAAGACCCTGTTTTTTCGGACACCCGCCCCACCCTAGACCACATTCTGAGAAGGACCGGATCGTATCAATTCTGCAGTCTTCGCATCTTTGAAATTTTGTCAAAGGTTGTTATTTGAAAATGTGCTACAATAGGGGCTAGTGAATGAACGAAGATCAAGGAGGTCAAAAAGATGAGCAAGGTGCGTACGGAAGATCTATTAGAGCAATTCCAACTCGAATTGGTGGCGGGCGAGGGCGGCGTCCACCGTGAAATACATACGAGTGATATATCAAGACCTGGAGTAGAAATGACAGGTTATTTCAAGTTCTATCCGAAAGAGCGTTTGCAACTTCTCGGCAAAACGGAAATGTCTTACTTTAATGAATTGACGAAAGAACAGCGTCAAGAGCGAGCACAAAGACTATGTACGGATGTGACACCAGGGATTGTCATTACCCGGGGGATGGATATTCCGGAAGAGCTCCGGGATGCTGCACAAGAGGCCGGCGTTCCGCTGATGCTATCCCCTTTCAAAACGACAAGGGTCATTAGTCGACTTACCAATTTTCTTGAAACGAAATTTGCTCCTTTTACAGCGATTCATGGTGTACTTGTCGATATTTACGGTATTGGGGTGCTCATTACCGGACAAAGTGGCGTCGGTAAAAGTGAGACCGCACTTGAGTTGGTCAAGCGAGGCCACCGTTTAGTTGCGGATGACAGTGTCGAAATTCGTCAAGAAGACTATGATACTTTAATTGGAAACAGTCCTCCATTAATTGAACACCTTCTCGAAATTCGTGGTCTTGGCATCATCAATGTGATGACTTTATTCGGTGCGGGTGCCGTTCGTAGTTATAAACGGATCACTCTAGTGATCAACCTAGAATTATGGGAAAAGAACAAGCAATATGACCGTCTTGGATTAGAAGAAGAGACGATGAAAATCATGGATGTCGAAGTTCCTCAGGCTACGATTCCGGTAAGACCTGGACGTAACTTAGCGGTCATTATTGAAGTTGCGGCTATGAACTTCCGATTGAAGCGGATGGGCGTCAACGCAGCGGAGGAATTTTCTGAGCGTTTAACAAAAGTGATCGATCAAGATCAGCAGAATTCATAAGGGGGGACTGACGTATGTCCTGTGAAGTTGAAGCCTTAGACCGGGTTTTTCTACAGCTAGGTCCGATTTCGATTTATTGGTACGGACTGATTATTGCGACAGGTGCATTTCTTGGCTTGTTGATTGCTACTAGAGAAACCGAGCGTCTTGGACTTAAAAAAGATTATATGATTGATATTGTCGTTTATGCGATTCCGGCGGCGATTCTATTTGCCCGTTTGTATTATGTGCTATTTGAGTGGGACCGCTACATTGGCGAAGGGCCATGGTGGGATATTTTTGCCGTTTGGCAAGGTGGTATCGCCATACATGGGGCTTTGATCGGTTCTGTGTTGACTGCGGTGATTTATACACGTGTCCGTAAGATCTCCTTCTGGCAGATTGCAGATATTGCAGCACCAAGTATTATTCTAGGACAGGCCATTGGACGTTGGGGAAACTTTATGAACCAAGAAGCTCACGGTGGACCTGTATCGGAAGCCTTTTATAACAACTTCATGCAATATCTGCCTGGTTTCATCAATCAGCAGATGTGTATCGGTGGAACGCTTTATCACCCGACCTTCTTATATGAGTCCGTGTGGAACATTGCAGGTTTTGTGTTTTTACTGATCCTGCGTCACAAGTTCAATCCGCGTCGTGGTGATGTATTCTTAAGCTATGTCATCTGGTATTCTGTCGGCCGTTTCTTCATCGAAGGCATGCGTACAGACAGCTTGTACTTATTTGGTGAGATTCGTACGGCTCAGTTCATTTCGATTGTACTTGTCGTCTTATCGGTTGCCCTTATGTACTACCTTCGCAAGTCAGGGATTTCGAATCGATATTATAACGGAAAAAAAGTGAAGTAATGTGAAACGGACCACCTGTTGGAGAAAGAACAACTGATAGTTATGGAAGCAATCGGTCCTTTGCAAGCCGTTTTCCCCCTAAGGACCAAAGGGTGGGACAACGGCATGTGAAGGCGGATAAAGGGGAATATTTTCATGAAAGGGATTATACTAAGAGGAGGGAAAAAAGGATTGGAGTTGACGTGGACATTAGGAAAAGTGATCTTTCCTGTCACGTTAATTGTCACCATCCTTCAATTCACTCCTATCTTACCGTGGATTATGGACCGTTTGGAGCCGCTGATGAGCTGGATCGGATTATCCGGTGAAGCAGCGGTACCTCTCGTTCTCGGGAATTTTCTGAATTTATATGCCGGTATCGCCGCGATCATTTCTTTTGAGTTTACCGTAAAAGAAGTATTCATAATGGCCATCATGATGTCGTTTTCCCACAACTTATTGATTGAATCGACGGTCGCTAAGCGAGTCGGAGTGAGCTGGTGGTTTGTTGCAGGTGTTCGTCTAAGTCTCGCTTTTTTGTCTGCCTTTTTAATCAATGTATTTTGGAAAGGTGGAGGGGAAATAGCTAAATATGGACTGGCACCCGAGCGCTCAGCTGATCCACAAGGTTGGTTCGCTATCATTGGGCAAGGGTTAGAGACTGCCATTCTAGGGATTGTACAGCTTGCCCTTATCGTGATTCCACTAATGGTCGTGATGCAGTATTTGCGGGAAAAAGGATGGCTGGACCGCTTTTCTGGCTGGGTTGCACCTGCTACGAAATTCTTAGGCATGGAGCGGAATACGTCGATGACGCTCGTAGCGGGATTGACGATCGGACTTGCTTACGGGGCAGGGTTGATGATTCAAGCCGTCGAGGAAGACGGAGTGTCTCGAAAAGATATGTATTTAGCAATTCTGTTTCTCGTCTCATGCCACGCCGTTGTAGAAGATACGTTGATTTTTATCCCTCTTGGAATACCCGTTTGGCCGCTTCTGTTAATTCGATTAACGACAGCGATCGTCCTGACCGCCATTGTTGGTTTTGTCTGGAATAGATTACAACAAAGAAAGGAAACTTCAGATGAGCATTCGTACCATTCTCTTTGATTTAGATGGAACACTGATCGATACGAACGAGCTGATTATTGCTTCGTTCCAACATACGATTGAACAATATGGATCGCGTGAGTACAAACGAGAGGAAATTCTAGATTTTATCGGTCCACCATTAAAGGAAAGTCTGGCTAAAATTAACCCCGATCAAGTCGAGGCTATGGTGGATACGTACCGGAAGCATAACATCGAAAACCACAATCAATATGTGAAAGCCTATGACGGGGTTGTGGAGACGATTCAAAAACTGAAATCTGCTGGTTTCCGTTTAGGAATTGTGACGACGAAAATGCGTCATACGGTTACAATGGGGCTTGAACTGACCAATCTTGACGGGCTGTTTGAAACCGTTGTGACGTTAGATGATGTGACTCATGCCAAGCCACATCCAGAGCCCGTCCAACAAGCGCTGAAAACTCTTGATACGGCTCCTTCTGAAGCGATAATGGTTGGAGATAACACGCATGATATCGAGGCAGGTCAGAATGCCGGCACGAAAACGGCCGGAGTGGCTTGGACTGTGAAGGGGCGCGAGGTTCTCGATCGTTTACATCCAGATTATATGCTTGAACATATGAGTGAGCTTCTCGACATTACAGGAGGCTGATGGAATGAGGAAAACGGAGCGGTTTCCAGTCAAAGGCGCCAATTCACTCTGGCACATCTATAAAACAGTTCCCTTTCTCAAGGTCGTCAAAAATTTCATCATTATCCAGATTGCCCGGTACACACCGTCTTTGAAAGTGAAGAATTGGTTGTATCGAACGTTCTTGCGAATGAATGTGGGAAATGAAACCGCGTTTGCCTTAATGGTGATGGTCGATATTATGTTCCCTGAACGTATCAGTATCGGACGGAACTCTGTGATCGGCTATAATACGACCATTCTTGCCCATGAATATTTAATAAAAGAATATCGTTTAGGCGATGTGAAGATCGGCGATGAGGTTTTAATCGGTGCCAACACGACGATTCTACCCGGCGTTACCATAGGCGATGGAGCAGTGGTTTCAGCTGGGACGCTCGTGCATAAGGATGTGCCTGAGGGTGTATTCGTCGGAGGAAATCCGATGAGAACGATTTATACGAAGCAAGAGATGGAGGAAAGAAATAAGGTTGATCAACATCTTCGAGAGGAGGGAGAGGCGTGATCATTCAGCAATCCGTCCTGCCTGCCGTTAAATCTATAAAAGAGTTTGAGTCATTGCTTGCTCGAAACACCGAGGTCATCATTTTGCTAGAAACTAGACTGGGCTTGTTGAGGAAATTAGTGAAGGTTGGTCAGCGGGAAGGCAAAAAGATCTTTATTCATATTGATTTAGTTCAAGGGCTGAAAGCGGACGAATACGGGATGGAATACATTGCCCAGGAAGTGAAGCCAGACGGTATCATTTCCACTAGAGCCCATGTAATCAAGCAAGCAAAAAAATATCAAATCTTATCTGTCCAACGGCTTTTCTTGATAGACAGTCAAGCGATTGAGCACAACGTGAAAATCATACAGAAGACAGAACCCGATTTTGTTGAAGTTTTACCAGGCGTATTGCCGGGAATGATAACTGAGATAAAGGATCGAGTGAGCGCGCCTGTCATTGCGGGTGGTTTAGTCCGTACCGATGACGATGTACAAAGAGCGCTCAAGTCTGGGGCTTCTGCTATATCGACTTCACGTTCAGATTTATGGCCATTCTAAGCCGTCGCTACATAAAAATCGAATGTGAGAATACAGAAGCCGCACAGGAATTCTTTAAGAGACCTGTGTGGTTTTTTTGTCCCTAAGATCCGTACAGGAAAGGAGTCACCTGAACAGTGACGGAATTCATGGGTGAATTAATTGGAACAATGATTCTTATCATCCTTGGTGGTGGAGTCATCGCTGGAGCAAACTTGAAGGCGACGAAAGCGGAAGGAAACTGGGTATTGATTACCGTCGCCTGGGGTCTGGCCGTTGCTATGGGTGTGTACGCTGTCGGTCAGATTACCGGAGCACATATTAACCCAGCGGTTACGCTTGGTCTTGCCACTGTTGGCGATTTTGCATGGGCAAAAGTCCCCATGTACATTCTAGCTCAGATGATTGGTGCATTTGTCGGAGCGACGATTGTGTTTTTTCATTATTTACCTCATTGGAAAGACACAGAAGATCAGTTGGCGATCAAATCCATCTTTTGTACTGACCCAGCGATCCGCAGCCCCATTTCAAACTTGGTGAGTGAAATCATCGGAACATTCGTCTTAGTCATGGGTATTCTCTTTATAGGTGCCAACGATTTTACAGAGGGGTTGAATCCGTTGATCGTCGGCTTACTCATTGTGGCAATCGGTATGTCGCTTGGCGCTACGACGGGATATGCCATTAACCCAGCCCGTGATTTAGGCCCGAGGATCGCTCATGCGGTATTGCCGATACCCGGAAAAGGAGGATCCGACTGGAGCTATTCCTGGATCCCGGTTTTAGGTCCGGTGATCGGTGGTGTCTATGGTGGATTATTTTATCAAGCCATTTTCAAAGCTAGTCCGAATATTTGGTTTTGGATTGCGACCATACTTGTACTTGCGATTCTATTTGCTTCTATGAGAGTTGAATTACGAAAAGCGAGTGTTTCAGCTTAAAAGATAAATAAAGGAGAGGAAGAGAATTATGGGAAAGTATATTTTATCAATTGACCAAGGTACCACGAGTTCGAGAGCGATTTTGTTCAATCATAATGGTGAAATTGTAGAAACGGGTCAGAAGGAATTCGAGCAGTACTTCCCGAAACCGGGTTGGGTAGAGCATGATGCCAATGAAATTTGGACGTCGGTTCTCGCGTGTATTGCTGATGTTTTACGCAAAGCGGACATCGAAGCAGGGCAGGTTGAAGGAATCGGCATTACGAACCAACGTGAAACGACGGTTGTATGGGACAAAAACACGGGCAAACCAGTGTACAAGGCTATCGTTTGGCAGTCCCGCCAAACTCAGGAAATCTGTAATGAATTGCGAGAGCAAGGATACAACGATACGTTCCGCGACAAAACGGGACTATTGCTTGACCCTTATTTCGCAGGAACGAAAGTGAAGTGGATCTTAGATAATGTAGACGGTGCTCGTGAGAAAGCGGAAAATGGAGATTTGATGTTTGGAACGATTGATACGTGGCTTGTGTACAAGTTGTCTGGTCAAAAAGCACATGTTACGGATTACTCCAATGCGTCTCGTACATTGATGTATAATATATTCGATCTGAAATGGGATCAGGAGCTGCTTGATATTCTAGGTGTACCGGAGAGTATGCTACCAGAAGTGAAGCCATCATCTGAAGTGTATGCCAAAACGGTGGACTATCACTTCTTCGGAAAAGAAGTTCCGATTGCCGGTATCGCGGGTGACCAACAAGCCGCACTATTCGGTCAAGCTTGCTTTGAAAAAGGAATGGCTAAAAACACGTACGGTACAGGTGGCTTTATGTTGATGAATACAGGTGAGGAAGCTGTGAAGTCGAATAACGGATTATTGACAACCTTAGCTTGGGGCGTTGATGGAAAAGTCGAGTATGCCCTCGAAGGTAGCATTTTCGTCTCAGGATCTGCCATTCAATGGTTACGTGACGGGTTAGAAATGATCAAGAGTGCGCCTCAAAGTGAAGAGATTGCGGGAGAGGTGAACACGACGGATGGCGTCTATGTGGTCCCTGCCTTCGTCGGCCTCGGAACTCCTTATTGGGATAGTGATGCCAGAGGAGCTGTTTTTGGGTTAACACGCGGAACGAAGAAGGCCCATTTCGTAAGAGCGACACTCGAGTCTCTGGCTTACCAGACAAAAGATGTAGTTGATTCGATGGTTGAGGATTCTGGAATCGAATTGAAAACGCTCCGTGTTGATGGTGGAGCCGTCAAGAACAACTTGCTTATGCAATTCCAAAGTGACTTGCTTGATGTAAATGTTGAACGTCCGGAGGTCAACGAAACGACAGCATTAGGTGCTGCGTACCTTGCTGGCTTAGCCGTAGGGTTCTGGGAAGATCGCCGAGACATTGAAAAGCAATGGAATATCGAGAGGGAGTTCGAACCTTCCATGAATAAAGAGAAAAGTGCAAGCTTGTATAAAGGCTGGCAGAAGGCTGTTGAAGCGACAAGAGTTTTCAAGCAGTCATAACCTTTTGACAATCCCTTGTTCTTTTGTATAATGGAATTAAGTTAATAGCTGGTCGGAGATACGGAGAGACTACGAGCCTTTATGCCTATGGCATGAAGAAGTTCGTGGTCTCTTTTTTTAATTCCTGAAGTAAATAAAGCATTCGGAGACATACTTATATGTGATTCGGGGAATAACCGTATTAGACTAGTTAGAAGTAAATCTGATTAAGGAGAGATTTGTATGAAACGGTTCTCTAGTTACGATAGACAAAAACAATTTGAAAAATTGACACAGGAAGAATGGGATGTACTCGTGATCGGTGGAGGCATCACGGGCTCAGGGATCGCCTTGGATGCGGCAAGTCGCGGCATGAAGACAGCGGTTGTTGAAATGCAAGACTTTGCTGCCGGAACGTCCAGTCGGTCCACAAAACTCGTCCACGGTGGCTTGCGCTATTTGGCTCAATTTGAAGTGAAGATGGTCGCAGAGGTCGGGAAAGAACGCGAAATCGTATATGAGAATGGCCCCCATGTAACGACGCCGGAATGGATGATGCTCCCATTTCATGAAGGTGGTAACTTCGGTCCGCTTCAAACAAATGTCGGCCTTCGTGTCTACGATTACTTGGCAGGAGTTAAGAAATCAGAACGCCGGAAGATGATGTCACCAGAGGAAGCGATTGAGCGTGAACCTCTAGTGAGACGTGACGGGCTTAAAGGCGCAGGGTATTATGTAGAATACAAAACCGATGATGCACGCCTGACGCTTGAAGTAATGAAGAAGGCAGTCGAATACGGCGCAACCTCTACAAACTATGCAAAAGTCGTTGACTTCATTTACGATGAAAGTGGCTCGCTTACTGGCGCGAAGATTGAAGATACAGTTTCGGGTGAACAGTATCACGTGAAAGCGAAGAAAATCGTCAACGCTGGTGGTCCATGGGTTGATGACCTTCGAGAAATCGATGGCTCGAAGAAAGGTAAAACGCTTCAGTTGACGAAAGGTGTGCACCTTGTCTTCGACCAAAGCGTATTCCCATTGAAACAAGCCATTTATTTCGACAGTCCTGATGGTCGGATGATCTTTGCTATTCCAAGAGACGGTAAAACGTATGTCGGTACAACGGACACAACATACGAAGACAACATTGCCCATCCAACAATGACGGAGGCTGATCGCGACTACATTTTAGATGCGATTCATATGATGTTCCCATCGGTAGAAGTGACAGCTGATGATGTCGAGTCAAGCTGGGCCGGTGTTCGTCCGTTGATTCATGAAGACGGAAAGGATCCTTCTGAAATTTCAAGGAAAGATGAGATCTTCATTTCAGATTCCGGACTGATCTCTATGGCTGGTGGTAAACTTACGGGGTACCGCAAAATGTCACAGCAGGCAGTCGATATCGTCCGTGATCAACTGATGGAAGAATACGGCATCCGTTTCTCAGATTCAGAAACGAAGCACATGCCGATTTCAGGTGGAGAAGTAGATGGTTCGAAAGGGTTCAAGCAATTCAAGAAAGAGCGCGTTGAATTGGGTACCTCAATCGGAATCGATGAACAAACGGCATCTCAACTTGTTCAATTGTATGGAGCGAACGTCGATGCAGTCTTCCACGTGTACAAAAATCGTAAAGAAGACGCAGAAAAGGAAAACATCGATCCAATCGTATTTGCTCAGTTAGTGTATGGAATGGAAGCGGAGCTGACGTACAAGCCAGTGGACTTCTTCATTCGTCGTACAGCTGCCTTGTTCTTTAACATTCAATATGTTCGTGATCATAAAGACTCTGTCATTGACTATATGGCTAAAGAATTAAACTATAGTGATGAACAGAAGAAAGAATATACAGAAGAGCTAGAAAAGCTGATGGAAGAAGCTGTGAAGCCAATAGAACATGTGTAAGAAACAGAGACCTTTCCCTTTTTGGGAAGGGTCTTTTCATGCTGTTGAAGAAGTGGCGAGGTTCTGTTCAATCATATAAGAATACCGTGGGAGGGAAAACGACTCGCTTTCCACGGGGAAACGCCAAGCCTCCTCGCGCCTTCCAGTCGCTGCGGGGTCTTGCCTTGTTTCTTTTTCCCGTAGGAGTCTCCCCGTTTTCCCTCCCACTATGCTACAAATAGTTGGAACAGAACCTTGCCGAACATTCTGCGGTTATCGATAGCACTCCTCTTTGTAGGGGCGAGCTCTAGAGGTTCACACTTTTTTATCGCAAGGTGGCGTGGACACGGCGACACTCTTGCAGGATCATGAGGCTTGGGTGAGATCCCGCAGGTCGCGAAGCGAGCGAGGAAGCTCACCGCCTCCTGCGGAAAGGGAGTCGTTTCCACGCCACCGGCCCCTTCTCACCTTTGAAGAACCGAAAGTGGCTCTCTCAACACACTGAAAGACCTTTCTCTTCTTGGGAAGGGTCTTTCTTTAAGGGCGATTTATGAAACTTCTCTCATGTGTCATCCGTAGATGTTTTTAGAAGGAGGGAAGATATGGAACCTGTACATACAATGATTCACGCAGATGGACGAAAGCAATTGATCACAGGTAGCCTTTTTCTGGCGCTTGCCGCTGCTTTCACGATCGGATTGCTTATGGTGGAAATATCGCTCAATTCTCTATACATGATCATATTTACTGCGGCCATGGTATTTAGTGGTACGAGCCTGATCAGAACGGGTTTTCACGATTTAGAAAAATCAAAGACACCGAATCCTTTCTCAAGTGATGAAACGGAAAAGTGGACGGAATCTTTGCCGCCTAGAATGTACCTTGGAACTAAACTTTCTAAGCAATTTGAAGCCGATTTATATGATTTGGATGGCCTGTCCCACGGAAGGGCTATAGAGAAGGCGACTAAACTGGATCACTGGTTTGCCCGTATCGAATCCATTCTCCTGAGCGGATCTGTTCGTCCAGCTCAGTACATCGTTCAACAAGTAGATGGCACCCCGCTTTATCAAATTGAGAGAAAAGGTGGGTTCACATGGCGGAGTTACGTAAAACGATATGAGGGAGATTATGTTGCTTATACCGTTCGAGAAAAGAACAAAACGACAGGACAAACGGTTTTCAGGTATAAAGGGGGAACGGACTCGGAATGGAGAGCAGAAGGAGACAGTGTGATTGGTCACTTCACTGTCCAGGATCAGAACGGAGAAACTTGGGCTGTTATAAAGCGGGGAGCACTTATGAAAGATGCACCTGAACACTTTGGTCAAATGCCTGGGTTCCTGATTGAATGGAAAAAGAAGGACGAGATTCCATCTTCACTGATCGCTTTCCTCTTCATCATCCAATCACGAGACTTCATGTAGATTGGGATAGATGGCCTTTTGGTGGTTTCCGTTGCAATGTCTACCTTTTGAAGGGGCCGGAAATCAATCGCTTTCTGAGGGCATGTGGTGAGCTTCCTCAGGCTTCGCCTTGCGGGATCTCACCGATCATGTACAACCCACAGGAGTCTGCCGATTTCCCGCCCCTTCTTGCTGGTTTAAAGAGAACGGAAACATTGGATGAGTTCACATCACAAGAAATTAATATGTGGATTTTTCCTCACTGTCACATTGTTCGATAGGTCAGAGGCACCCACCACGTTGAGGGTTCGTTCCTCCCTGTGTCGCTAGGGGTGGTTTTGAAACAGCGAGACTCCCGCGGGAGAAGGACTCAGGCGAGACCCCACAGGGAGTGTAAACGACCGAGGAGGCTTGCCGGCTCCCCCGCAGGAAAGCGAATTGTTTCAAAAATACCCCTACACCAAATACGAAAACGAACCTTAGTCCATTTGAACAAAAACCACAAAGTAGTGTAAAATTAATGTTAGAATTTTCAAACATAATGATTCATATCAACACTTTTCCCTAAGGGAGTGGACGAAATGAATTTTTTTGAAAGCGATTCAAATCTTCAATCGATCATGAAGGAAAAATTCGATTCAAAGTTCTGGGCTTGGGCGGAGGAAGAACTCGATTCGTTTGGGGAGCTTTGTGCAACGGATATTGATGAACGAGCGGTTCATACCGATCGAGAAGGACGCCCCCGGTTAATTAAATACGATAAGATGGGCAACGATATTTCAGAGGTTTGGTTGAACGAAGGATATAAGCGAACCATTGCAGAGACATACGGGAAAGGGATCGTCGGCTATATACATAAAGAAATCCCGGCCCTTTCTCACAAAGGGAACTACACCTATTCTTTTGCTCAAGGTTACTTATTGTCTCAAGCAGAAGCGGGGTTCTATTGCCCAGTAACGTTGACGATGGCAACCGCTTATTTAATCGACCATTATGCGAGTGATGAGCTGAAAGAAAAGTATCTTCCTCATGTCTTATCGACCGGAGAAGTGGAACTTTATGAAGGTGCAACCTTTTTGACAGAACGTCAGGGAGGATCGGATGTCGGAGCGAACGAAGTGAAGGCTGCTCCAGAAGAGAATCACTACCGGATTTATGGGGAAAAATATTTTGCTAGTAATGCGGGGGCTTGTGGAGTAGCGATGGTTCTTGCGCGTATAGAAGGTGCTCCTGAAGGAACGAAAGGGTTAAGTCTATTTCTTGTTCCTTGGAGAGGTGGCGACGGCGGGTTGAACGGCATACGAATCCGGCGTTTGAAGGATAAACTGGGGGTAAGGGCCGTACCATCGGCAGAGGTGGAGTTTGATGGCTCCAAAGCATTCTTAGTTGGAGAGGCTGATCAAGGCATTTATTACATGTTGGAAGCCCTGAATTTATCAAGAGTGTGCAATGCGGTGGCATCGGTTGGAATTATGCGACGTGCTTATAACGAAGCGTATGCTTACGCTACAAAACGTGAGGCTTTTGGTCAGCCATTGGTCCATTATCCGATGATCAAAGAAACGCTCGTTCATATGAAAGTCAAACAAGAAATCGAAACGAGGACCGTTTTTGATGTCATTGAACAGTTCGATTCGATTATCGAAAAAGCTGAAGATAAAGGTTCAGAAGATAGATTGCTGCTTCGCTTGAGAATCGCTTTGATCAAAAAGGAAACAGCTGAACAGGCGGTACACTTCAGTCATGAAGCGATTGAAATGCATGGTGGGAATGGGTATATTGAGGACTTTGTCACACCAAGATTGTTGCGTGACGCACAAGTATTGACGGTTTGGGAAGGGACTGCAAATATTGTGGGCTTGGAAGTAATCCGTCTGTTGAACAAGTTTGAAGCGCATCTACTGTTCTTCCAAGACTTGCGAGAGCGTTTAAATCATGTGGATGGAATGGAAGAAGAGGTAACTCTCATCCACAATGAGTTGCAGGGATTATCCTTGTGGATCGATGATATCTTGATACAAACGCATGATACCCAAACGTACTATAGTAAAAAGATCGCTGAGCGAATGGTTCTTTGCTACGAAGCGACGGTCGCCCTAGAAGCGGCTGCACTCGGGGAAAAATACGTTCAACAGGCGAAGGTTTTTGTGCAAAGTTTATATGGTGAGGAACCTGTCGGGGGACAACCGCTCGTACTACAATTTGCAGATGAATTATTAGGCTTATCCACTGTTCAATAGTGTTCAGAAATAAGAGGCCATCTCGTTTTGTTAGAACCGATAGTGCTTCATCAACAAGCTGGTAAAAAAGCGGCATTTGCCGCTTTTTTTACGTACATAGCGTCTTGTTTCCTGCAAAAGAAAACAGGGAATCATAGAGATAGATAAGATGATTGACGATATACCTTTATTTTGTTAGCATATTAGCAAGCTAAAGGATTCTTAGGAGGATGATGGTCGATGGGTAAACGGTTAATGTTCGAAAAACCTTTAGGGATGCGGGATACGCTTCCTTTTTTCTATAATCAAAAGGCAAAAGCCAGAAAGCAATTATCTGATGCAATCTTGTCGTACGGATACTCTTTCATGGATACGCCATTGATGGAGTATCACGAGACGGTCGGAAAAGTAAGTGCGACGTTAGATCAGCAGCTGTTCAAATTGTTAGATCAACAAGGTCATACGCTTGTACTGAGGCCAGACATGACAGCACCTATCGCGCGTGTCGCCGCTTCACAATTGAAGAACTCTGAATTCCCTCTACGCCTAGCCTACGAAGGCCCGGTATTCCGTGCTCAACAAACGGAAGGTGGTAAACCGGCTCAATTCGAACAAGTCGGAACGGAACTTATCGGGGACCACTCTTCGTACGGGGATGCGGAAGTCATTGCATTATTGGTAGAGTCATTGAAAAATGCGGGATTGAACGATTTTGTCATTACCGTTGGACATATCGGGTTTGTGAAAGCCTTTTTCCGTGATGTACTTGGTGAAGATGAAGAAACAATTGAAACGCTTCTTCAATTCTTATACAGAAAGAACTATGTTGGGTATCGAGAGGCTGTCAAAGCACTTCCAATCAGCGAGGATAAACAAACGGCGCTTCTGCAACTTCTGACGCTTCGTGGCGGTGAGGAGGTCTTTGAAGCCGGACGCTCTCTTGCGCGTAATCAGACATGTATGCAGGCAGTCAACGAATTGAAACAACTTTACCGTCTGTTGAAAGAATACGGTGTTGAACAATCGATATACTTTGATTTGAATTTAATCAGCCACATGGATTATTACACGGGTGTGTTATTTGAAGGGTATGCACCGAATTTAGGCGCTTTGCTATGTAATGGTGGACGATATGACACCTTGCTTCCTTCCTTTCAATTGAATGCTTCGGCTACTGGATTTGCGGTTCATTTGGAAAGGCTTGTCGAGGCGTTGAACGTACAGGAAGATGAAGATCAGCGGATTGGGATCATTGTAGATAATGATTCCTATGCGAGAGGCATCAAGCAAGCGAAGAATAAGAGAGCGGAAGGATATGCCGTTCTTTTGCAGCACCGAGACCAAATAGCCGATGTGGAAGCTTTTCGTTCTCAACTGTCCGAAACGATCGACCTAACAAACGAAGGAGGTGCTAAGGGATGAGTAACCGTTTGACGATTGCTATGCCTAAAGGCCGAATTTATGAAGAAGCTGCTGAGTTGATGAAGCAAGCAGGCTACGACTTAGGAGCGGATTTAGATGAATCAAGGAAGCTCATCTTAGACTTTCCTGAACAGAACATCCGGATTATGATGGCGAAACCGATGGATGTCGTCACATACGTAGAGTATGGGGCAGCTGATATCGGAATTGCTGGAAAAGATGTATTGTTAGAGCAGGACCGGGATGTATATGAAGTGCTCGATTTGAAAATCAGTCCTTGTTATGTCGCCGTCGCAGGCGTCCCGGATCAACCGTTGAGCCGTATTGCACCGAAAATTGCAACAAAATACCCGAAAGTTGCGTCAGATTATTTCCGTGAGCAAGGGGAGCAAATCGAAATCATCCCTCTGAACGGATCGATCGAGTTAGCCCCGTTGATCGGGTTGGCTGATCGAATTGTCGATATCGTTTCCTCAGGAAGGACGCTCAAAGAGAACGGACTCGTGGAATATGAAAAAATTGCGGATATTACGTCCCGTTTGATCGTAAATCCTGTGAGTTATCGGATGAAGAGTAATGAGATTGACCAAATGGTATCCAAGCTTAGTAATGTCATGGAGGAGGCCTCGTCATGAAAATCGTCAATCAAAATGAACGCGCGTCGTTACGCAGGCGTGTCGATCAAGGGACAGAAGACCAACGAAAGTCGGTCCAATCCATCATCGAAGATGTAAAAAATGATGGGGACCAGGCGGTACTTCGCTATACGGAACAGTTTGATCGAGTATCTCTTCCGGATTATAAAGTAACAACAGAAGAATTTGAACAAGCGTATGATTCGCTGGATGGGGAATTCGTAACGATTTTAGAGGAAGCGGCTGCCAACATCCGCGCTTTTCATGAGAAGCAACTTTCCACTTCTTGGTTCGATACATCTCCTGATGGAACGATCCTCGGTCAAAAAATCACTCCGATTGATGCTGTCGGTGTATATGTACCAGGTGGCACAGCCGCCTACCCGTCATCGGTCTTCATGAACGTGATTCCCGCTCAAGTCGCAGGGGTTGAACGGATTGCGATGGTTACACCTCCAGGCAGTGACGGATCCGTGCCAGCGGGCGTGCTTATCGCTGCACACATTCTAGGTATTCAAGACGTATATAAAGTCGGAGGTGCCCAAGCCATCGCCGCTTTAGCATATGGTACCGAAACCGTTCCGGCTGTTGATAAAATTACGGGGCCAGGCAACGTCTATGTCGCTTTAGCTAAACGTGAAGTGTTTGGAGATGTCGATATCGATATGATTGCAGGACCTAGTGAGATTGCGATCTTAGCCGATGAGACGGCTCGTGCGAACGAAGTGGCTGCCGATCTCCTTTCTCAGGCCGAGCACGATGCAAGGTCGTCGAGTGTACTTGTTACGACAAGCCGTGAGTTAGCAGAAGGTGTACAATTAGAAGTTCAAGAGCAGCTGAAAGAATTGCCTCGTCAAGATATAGCTCGTCAAAGTGTCGAAGACTATGGGATGATTCTTCTATGTGAAACATGGGATGAAGCGGTAGATACGATTAACGAAATCGCCCCGGAACATTTGGAGGTCATAACAGAAGACCCATTCCAACACCTCGCGAAAATTAAACACGCAGGAGCGATTTTCTTGGGTCCTTATAGTAGTGAACCTGTCGGCGATTATTTCGCTGGACCAAATCACGTATTACCAACGAATGGAACGGCCAGATTTTCAAGTCCACTTAATGTCGATGATTTTGTGAAAAAATCTAGTGTGATTTCATATAGTCAACAAGCTTTACAACAAAATGGAGACAAAATTGCCCGGTTTGCTCGTCTTGAAGGACTGGAAGCCCACGCAAGAGCTGTCGAAACGCGTAAGGAGCGATGGAAATGACGGAAGAACGAAAAGCACAACGATCAAGAAAGACAAGAGAAACCGATATAGAGTTGACTTTCGCTGTTGATGGACAGGGGACGGCGGACTTAGATGTCCAAGTTCCTTTCCTTCAGCATATGCTCGAGTTGTTTACCAAACATGGATTGTTTGATTTACAAGTGAAAGGTTATGGCGATGTTGAAGTCGACGACCACCACTTGACGGAGGATATCGGGATTGTGCTTGGACAAGCGCTCAGAGAAGCAGTCGGTGATAAGTACGGGATGAAACGATATGGTTCCATGACATTACCTATGGATGAAACACTCGTCACGGTGGCCGTTGACCTTGGTGATCGTCCGCATTTAGAATGGCGCGCTGAACTACCGAAAGACCGTTTGGGTACATTTGATACGGAAAATGTACATGAATTCTTTTGGAAGTTAGCCGTCGAAGCACGAATGAATTTACATATCGTTCTTCATCATGGCCACAATACCCACCACATTGTTGAAGCGATGTTTAAAGCCTTTGCCCGAGCCCTTGATGAGGCAACGCAAATCGATCCTCGCGTCCAAGGAGTTCCGAGTACGAAAGGAAGTTTATCATGATCGGAATCATTGATTATGGCATGGGGAATTTGTTCAGTGTATCCAAGGCGCTTGAGCGGTTAGACGTACCCTACAAGCTTGGTGATCGTCCTGAGGAGCTCCAAGATTGCGACGGGTATATCCTACCTGGCGTCGGTGCGTTTCCTGATGCAATGAAAGCCTTGGATGATCATGGCTTCATCCCATTCATCAAACAAAAAGTGGAGGAAGGGTATCCACTATACGGGATTTGTCTCGGGATGCAATTGTTGTTTGAGTCCTCAGAAGAAGGGGGCGACACGAAAGGTCTTGGTTTATTCCCAGGCAAAATCGTCAAGTTTCCTGGAGTGGATGATGGAGGAAAACCATACAAAGTACCGCACATGGGATGGAATCAGCTAGACGTGCGTCAACCTGAACTTCCTTTAATGACTGATGTCGGGAAAGAGTACGTTTATTTCGTCCACTCTTACGTTGCTCAAACATCTGATGAATCGATTTTATATGCAACGGCTGATTATCACTTGGATGTCCCGGCTGTTATTGGTCGCGATCACGTTGTGGCGAGTCAATTCCACCCAGAGAAAAGCGGGAATCCTGGTATGCAGCTATTAGAGAATTTTTGCAAAGTCATGGTCAAACAGTGAGGAGGGTTCGATATGTCATTTACGATTTATCCAGCGATTGATATGCGTGCGGGCAAGTGTGTCCGCTTGGAACAAGGCGATTTCAATAAAGAAACCATTTATGGAGATAGCCCTTTCGATGTAGCGAAAGAATTTTATGAAGCCGGTGCTTCATGGATTCATATGGTCGATTTAGATGGCGCGAAAGAAGGATCGAAACAAAACGCTGAACATGTGCTGCGGGTGGCAGAAGAACTTGGCAGTCGTGTGCAAATTGGCGGGGGGATTCGCACAGAAGAGGATGTCCGCTTTTATTTAGACCGTGGCGTAGATCGTGTCATTATCGGTTCTCTTGCCGTTCGTAATCCCCAAAAAACGAAGGAATTGCTTTCGAAGTATGGAGAGCGTATCGTGATCGGACTCGATGCCAGAGATGGATATGTGTCGACAGAGGGATGGCTAGAATCATCCGAGGTTACAGCGGTCGATCTCGGTCGTGAGCTCGCACAAGCCGGGGCGAAAACGTTCATTTATACGGACATTGCGAAAGACGGCATGCTCGAGGGGCCGAATGTGAAGGAAATTGTCCGATTGGCAGAAGAGACGAAGGTGGACGTCATCGCTTCTGGTGGAATCAAAGGTCTTGAGGATTTGAATGAGTTGAAGAAATACCAAACCGAACACGTCATCGGTTCGATTGTCGGAAAAGCGTTGTATGCTAATCGCTTTACGTTACGAGAAGCGTTAGAAGTGGAGGAAGACTGATGCTATCGAAAAGAATCATTCCATGTTTGGATGTGAAAGAAGGACGTGTCGTCAAAGGCATCCAGTTTGTCGATATTCGTGATGCAGGCGATCCAGTCGAACTGGCTAAGGTCTATGATGAACAAGGGGCAGATGAGTTGGTGTTCCTTGATATCTCCGCGACTCACGAAGGAAAGAAAACGATGATAGACGTTGTCCGCAAAGTCGCATCAGAGTTAGCGATTCCTTTCACTGTTGGAGGGGGTATTCGCACACTTGAAGATATCAAGGAAACGTTGCGTAATGGAGCGGATAAGGTATCGTTGAATTCATCCGCAGTGAACAGACCTGAACTGATTACAGAAGGAGCGAATTATTTCGGTAGTCAATGTATCGTCGTAGCGATCGACGCCCGGTATGATGAGGAAAAGGGCACGTGGATCGTGTACACACACGGAGGACGGAAGCCGACGGAATGGACGGTCGTCGACTGGGCGAAAGAAGCGGTACGCCTGGGAGCCGGCGAGATTTTGTTGACGTCCATGAATCAGGACGGAGAGAAGTCTGGATTTGACTTACCATTATTAGAAGCCGTACAAGACGTCGTTCAAGTACCGGTCATCGCTTCAGGCGGAGCAGGGTCAAGTGAGCATTTTTACGACGTTTTCACTGAAGTGAATGCGGATGCCGCTTTAGCTGCTTCTATTTTTCACTATAAAGAAACGTCTGTACAAAACGTGAAAGAATACTTGAAAGAGAGAGGAGTTGTCGTGCGATGAACGTAGAAAACATTCAATTTGATGACCAAGGACTCGTACCCGCTATTGTTCAAGATGCACGATCAAAGGCGGTTCTGACCCTCGCGTATATGAATGAAGAATCCTTGAAGCAAACATTAGATAGTGGTGAAACGGTCTTTTATAGTCGATCGAGACAAGAACTGTGGCACAAGGGGGAAACGTCAGGTAATACCCAGAAGGTGAAGGACATACGTTATGATTGCGATCAAGATGCCCTTCTTGTTCAAGTCATTCCAGAGGGACCCGCTTGTCACAAAGGGGACTATAGCTGTTTCTCAGATTCACTGATGCGATCAGATGAGGGGCCGAAAGACAATCGATATGCCATTTTGGATCAACTCCAGAATGTCTTAGCTGAGCGGAAATCGACGCTTCCGGAAGATTCTTACACTTCTCAACTATTCCAAGAAGGCGTCGATCGAATAGCGAAGAAGATCGGTGAAGAAGCGGGCGAAGTCATTATCGCTGCGAAGAATGATGATCCAGAGGAAATGGCGCTAGAATCTGCGGACTTACTGTTCCATTTGCTTTTATTGCTGACAGATCGCCAAGTTCCATTAGACGATGTTCTTGCTGTTTTAGAAAAGCGTCATTCGTAAAGAAAGACAAAAGATGAGCGAGTAAGAAGGTGTAATCTCTTACTCGCTTTTCTAATGCGCTTTTATCTTCATTCGAACTTTTCTTTCAGGCACTTAGACTTCTATCAACATTTCCATGATGTGGCGATGTAAAATCTTAAAGGTTGAGTTTTGGCGAAATTCGTCCTATTTTAGAATTGAAATATATGTTATACTCCTTTATTAGTGAGATTTGTAACGGAAATAGGGGGACAGTCATGACAACTTCATTAGACAGCCCAATCAAAGAATCGAACATCATACCTTTCGTGCCTACTGGTCACTTTTATTTCACGCATGGAATCCAGGCGTTCAAGAAGCGCAGGTTTCAGGCTGCTGTCAAGTGGTTGAAAAAAGCAGTGGAGTCCGATCCAGAGGAGCCTTTGTACGCTTGCCAACTATCTGTCATTTATACAGAGCTGGGCTCTTATCATGCTGCGAACCAAGTGCTGACGGACGTACTTGCGAAGTTTGGCAAAGAGTATGTGGATTGTTATTATTTGATGGCCAATAATTATGCGCACTTAGGTTTATTGAATGATGCAAAAAAATATGCCGAGACGTATTTAGATCAACCTGGAGATGGTGAATTTAAAGAAGCGGCTGAACAGCTTCTTGCCATGCTGGAATCGCTTGATGAGGATGATGGAGACGATGATGAATGGGCGTTTGATGATGAAGATGACTTGCTCATTTATCAAGAGACCGCTTTTTATCACCTTGAACAAGAAGAATGGGAAGAAGCGCTATCGATTTTAGATGAAATGACGGAGCTCTTCCCGGAGTTCACGTTGGCGAGACATAAATATGCTTATGCTCTGTTCATGAATGGCAAGCAAGATGAAGCGATTGAGATTGAACAGAAATGGTTAGAAAAAGAGCCGACGAACATTCATTGCCATGTAAATTTGGCGACGTTTCTGCTAGAACAAGGCCGTTCGGAAGATGCGAAACCTCATTTCGAGCGTTTACGCAATGTATTTCCAATGCACGAACAGCAAAAGCTATTTGTAGCAGAGACGCTTGCCCGTGCTGGGTATTATTCTGAAGCCGTTGAACGTTTCCGTATGCTGAAGGGGAAACAAGTCGTTCAGCGAAGGGTTTACTATAAGTGGTATAGCATTGCGGCTTACCATACAGGTAACCCATCAAAAGCTCTTCACTTATGGGAGAAGGGCTGCCAAAGCTTTCCGAAGCTCAGTTCTGAAGGTGGGCCTTGGATTCATAGATAGATCCCTGTGGGGTATGCTGTTGTTATAAGCACATTAATGGACGATGTACGTATGATTTACTATGATATTTACAAGAAAACAGTTAGTTTAGTGGACACACAAGGAGTGATAATCAATGACGGAAGATCGTATCTATGACGTAATCATTGCAGGTGCCGGTCCAGCAGGTATGACTGCCGCTGTGTACACATCTCGTGCGAACCTCGATACGCTTATGCTTGAACGTGGAGTTCCAGGCGGTCAAATGGCGAACACTGAAGATGTTGAAAACTACCCAGGGTATGAAAGTATTCTAGGACCAGACCTTTCTAATAAAATGTTTGAACATGCGAAGAAATTCGGAGCTGAATACGCGTATGGTGATATTAAAGAAGTCATCGACGGAAAAGAATATAAAACAGTCAAAGCAGGCAATAAAGAATATAAAGCCCGCGCTGTGATCGTAACGACAGGCGCACAATATAAAGAGCTTGGCGTACCTGGTGAAAAAGAACTCGGTGGACGTGGAGTATCTTATTGTGCAGTATGTGACGGTGCATTCTTCCGTGATAAAGAGCTTGTCGTTGTAGGTGGCGGTGACTCTGCAGTTGAAGAAGGAGTGTACTTGACTCGTTTTGCCAGCAAAGTCACAATCGTACACCGTCGTGATGAACTACGTGCTCAGAAGATTCTACAAGATCGTGCCTTCGATAATGATAAAATCGACTTTATTTGGGACACGGTTGTAAAAACCATCAACGATAAAGACGGCAAAGTCGGAAGTGTTACGCTTCATAACAAGAAAACAGACGAAGAGTATGATTTCGAAACCAACGGTGCGTTCATTTATATCGGTATGATTCCATTGAGTACTCCGTTCGTAAGCTTGGGTATCACAAACGAGCAAGGTTATATCGAAACGGATGAGAACATGGAAACGAAAGTACCGGGCGTATTCGCAGCCGGAGACATTCGTGAAAAAGAATTACGCCAAATCGTTACGGCGACAGGCGATGGTAGTATTGCGGCCCAATCTGCCCAGCACTATATTGAGAATCTTCTAGAAGAACTAAAAGCGGTTCAAAAGTAACTCTTTTTTAACGCTGTTGTAACACGTGTGCAACATTGGTGCGTTATAATGTGAGTGAATGAATTGACCCCCTTTTAATAGATAGATCTCTATTGAGCACAGGTGCCATTACCTGTGCTTTTTTTTGTGAACTTTTCCATGCTATCCAAAGGGGGATGACGTGTGGATTTCGATCATATTATTGTGGCTGTTTACGTATTCATTGTATAATGGGGTGAGGTGCCCTCTAGACAAAAAATGAGGTGACAGTTAGTGCAACGCGTAGCAAATTGTATATTAAAAATGGATGATAAAGTCCTACTATTAAAAAAACCGAGACGTGGTTGGTATGTCGCTCCAGGTGGAAAAATGGAGGCAGGCGAAAACGTCAAAGACTCTGTAGTGCGTGAGTTCGAAGAGGAAACGGGTTTGGCTATTGAGAATCCCGAACTTAGAGGCTCGTTCACGTTCATTATGAGAGAAGATGAAAAGACCGTCCAGGAATGGATGATGTTCACGTTTTACACGACCAGTTGCTCTGGCGACTTATTAGATGAAAGTGAAGAAGGCGAACTGGAATGGGTACCTGTCCAGGAAGTTCTGGATAAGCCGATGGCTGAAGGAGATCGGTTTATATTCGATCATCTATTGAATACTGACGGGCAATTGTATGGAACATTCGTGTACACCACGGACTTCAAGTTAATCGATCAAGATTTGAATCCATCTAATTAACCTTATGAATGGGGAGCGATCAAAGATGTCTGAAACGAACCATAATACACAGCTAGTCATCATTACAGGGATGTCAGGAGCTGGGAAAACGGTTGCCGTACAAAGCTTTGAAGATCTTGGCTTTTTTTGCGTGGACAACCTCCCACCAGCTTTATTACCGAAATTCTTGGAGTTGATGAGAGACTCTCGAAATAATATCGAAAACGTCGCACTAGTGATGGACTTGCGTGGTAGAGAATTTTTTGATTCTCTTTTTGACTCTCTTGATCGACTTGGGAAAGAGGATTGGATTCAAGAGCATATTCTGTTCTTAGATGCAGAGGATCAATCGTTGGTTTCCCGATATAAAGAAACCCGCCGCTCCCACCCACTTGCGAAAGATGGGTTGCCCCTTGAGGGAATCCGGAAAGAGCGGAAAATGCTCGATGAATTACGTGGACGCGCGCAAACGATCATCAATACGACCACATTGAAGCCGAAAGATCTGCGCGAGAAAATTATCGAGCGGTATCGGGAACAAAAACAACAAGTGTTTTCGATTCAAGTCGTCTCGTTCGGCTTCAAATATGGTGTCCCAATTGATGCAGATTTAATGTTCGATGTACGATTTTTACCGAATCCGCACTATGTAGAACATATGCGTCCGCTGACAGGATTGAATACGGAAGTTTCTTCTTATGTGTTCAAATGGTCCGATACTCAAAAATTCTTAGAAAAACTGAAGGACCTGCTTACGTTCATGCTTCCGCAATATAAGAGAGAAGGAAAGAGTCAGCTTGTTTTAGCGATTGGGTGTACAGGGGGGCAGCATCGTTCTGTTGCCATTTCCGAGTACTTGTCGGATCACTTTTCAGGGGACTTTTTCACTCATGTAACACATAGAGATATTGATAAAAGAAAGGGTTTGTAATGGATGGGCAATTCCACAGAACCACGTGTCGTCGTCATTGGTGGCGGGACGGGGATGCCGGTATTATTACGCGGCTTAAAAGACTTACCGATCCATTTGTCTGCCATCGTCACAGTTGCTGATGACGGTGGGAGTTCAGGGCGGTTACGAACAGAATTAGCCATTCCTGCTCCAGGGGACATACGGAATGTCGTAGCGGCTCTTTCTGATGCGGAGCCTATGTTGTTGGATTTATTTCAGCACCGCTTCGCAGAAGGCAATGGATTGTCCGGTCATTCGATGGGCAACTTATTACTAGCTGCGATGGCCTCCATGACGGGTGATTTTTACAGAGGAATCAAAGAGATTTCACGTGTGCTCAATGTGCGAGGTGAGATCTATCCGATTGCGAACCACTCGATGAATTTACACGCTGAGATGGAAGATGGAACCGTCGTTACGGGTGAATCCCAAATTCCGAAACAAAATAAAAAAATCAAGCGTGTCTATGTAAGCCCGACCCCTGTGCAGCCCCTGCCGGAAGCGGTTCATGCTATCAAGTCAGCTGATTTGATCATCATATCGCCAGGTAGTCTCTACACGAGTATCCTGCCAAATATCATCATTCCAGAAATTGGCGAAGCGCTTCGGGAAACCAAAGCGGACGTCACGTATATTTGTAATGTCATGACGCAGGAAGGGGAAACATCCGAATATACAGCCGCTGATCATTTACAAGCATTATTTGATCATATTGGGAATGATGTCATACAGTCAGTTGTCGTCCATAACCAACCCATTGAACAAAAGTATAAAAAGGCGTATGCTAGAGAGAATGCAGAGCCGGTGATCTATGACATTGACCGAATAAAGTCGATGGGAATCAAAGTAATAGAAGAAGATATTATTGACCATAGCCAACCTATGCTTCGTCATGATACTAGCAAGCTTGCCCAACTTTTGCATTCCATGCTTTAAGGGGAAGTTTGTGCTAAGAGGGGGTGTACATCTATGTCTTTTGCATCAGAAATCAAAAAAGAATTAACGAACGTAGAAGCGGATACTTGTTGCATGGAGTCAGAATTAGCAGCATTAATCCGTATGAATGGAACGTTCTCCCTGTCTAACCGAGAATATATGTTGGATGTTCAAACCGAAAACGCAGCGATAGCTAGAAGAATCTATATGCTCACAAAGAAGTTGTATCCCTATCCGGTGGAGCTTCTTGTGAGAAAAAAGATGCGTTTGAAAAAGAACAATGTTTATATTGTTCGTATGACGGAACAGGCGAAACTCGTTCTTGAGGATTTAGAGATATTGAAAGGGCCGTTATCCATCAACCCGAATATCCCTGGAAAGTATATGAAAGACACCTGCTGTAAGCGAGCTTATTTGCGTGGAGCTTTCCTAGCTGGGGGATCGGTGAACAACCCGGAAACATCTTCTTACCACCTCGAGATTTATTCTTCCGATGAGGAACACAACGAGGCGTTGTGTAAGCTTATGAACCAGTTCGGACTACATGCCCGTACCCTGGATCGTAAAAAAGGGTATATCACCTATTTGAAAGAAGCGGACAAAATCACCGAGCTGATCAGTAATATCGGTGCCCACCAAGCTTTATTCAAATTCGAGGATGTGCGAATTGTCCGGGATATGCGTAATTCGGTCAATCGACTGGTTAATTGCGAAACGGCGAACTTGAATAAGACAATTGGTGCCGCCTTCAGACAAGTGGAAAACATCAAGTTCATCTCACGCACTGTCGGTCTAGAAGCATTGCCCGATAAATTGAGAGAAATTGCTTCTTTGCGACTTCAGCATCAGGATGTTTCGTTGAAGGAACTAGGAGAGTACGTTTCCGGTGCGACAATCAGTAAGTCCGGCATCAATCATCGATTGAGAAAGATTGATGAATTTGCTGAAAAGGTACGAAAAGGAGAAGTCACAGAAAACACACGAAATTAATGTTTTCTACAGAATATTCATGCTATAATGAATACAATTCCAACGCTTTCTTAGTCGAAAGCGTTTTTTCTTAAAAACTTTGAATGCGCTTTCGAAACGTGAATGATGAAACAGAAAGGAGAATGATCGGTGATTGAACGCTCGATTACAGTAGAACTAGAGACGGGATTACAAGCAAGACCTGCAGCCCAGTTCGTCCAGCAAGCCAACCGTTTCACGTCTGATATTTTTATAGAGAAAGACGAAAAACGCGTCAATGCGAAAAGTATCATGGGATTGATGAGTTTGGCAATCGGTACAGGGGAAGATATCAAATTGATTGCTGACGGAACGGACGAAGAAGAGGCGCTGAAGGAACTGACAGATTACGTGCAGGAATAAACGTATGAAAATACTTGTGAATTAATGAACGTATTCATAAAAAGGAATCGTTCCCATACATGAAACGTATTGATATACAAAAAGCCCCTGCTGTTAAGACAGCCGGGGCTTTCGGTGTGTTTGAGAAGCTACTACCGGTTCTAACAAATTAGACGGACCGGTGGCGTGGAAACGACTCCCTTTCCGCAGGAGGCGGTGAGCTTCCTCGACCGCCTCCTGCGGGATCTCACCCAAGCCTCAGGATCCTGCAGGAGTGTCGCCGTTTCCACGCCACCTCACAATAAAAAGACTGAACCTCTAGAGATTCAACGACAGTGAGGATCTCTACGTATGACTGCACCATGCTGCTTGGCGAGGTTCTGTCCAACTATTTATCCCACGGTATTCTTATACGATCTAACAGAAACTTTCCACTAACTTGTTCAACGACCTGAAAAGGCCCCGCTGCATGACAGCGGGGCCTTTCTTAGGTTTCAATATTATTTGTCTGTGTTTTTCTCCATTACTTTGTCGATCATGCCGTATTCTACAGCTTCGTGAGCAGACATGAAGTTGTCACGATCCGTATCGCGCTCAATCACTTCTAGTGGCTGACCTGTGCGTTCTGACAAGATTTTGTTCAGTTTCTCACGCATTTTAATGATACGCTTCGCGTGGATTTCGATATCCGTCGCTTGACCTTGTGTACCACCTAATGGTTGGTGGATCATCACTTCACTGTTTGGAAGTGCATAACGCTTGCCTGGTTCACCAGCGTTCAGAAGGAAGGCTCCCATTGAAGCAGCCATACCTGTGCAGATCGTGGAAACGTCAGGCTTGATGAATTGCATTGTATCAAAGATGGCCATACCTGCTGTGATGGATCCACCTGGTGAGTTAATATACAAAGAGATGTCTTTTTCCGGATCATCAGCAGCTAGGAAAAGCAGTTGAGAAACAACAGAGTTTGCAATGTTGTCATCAATCGGGCTACCTAACATGATGATACGGTCTTTAAGTAGGCGGGAGTAAATATCGTAGGCACGCTCTCCGCGGTTTGTTTGTTCAATTACTGTAGGAACTAAGTTCATAGTGTTTCCTCCTTATCATCAATAGATTATGATGGAATATATTTATCATACAATTAAGGTCAGATAAGGTCAAACAAAAACGATCGACCTTTTCTTTCATTTTCCTTCTACCATCATTCCCTTTATCTTCTTTGATAAACGTGGGGGAGGAAGATAATTTTATTGATGACGGATCAAGGTCATAAGTTTTGAAGAATAGCCGAAAAAGGTGCATCTTTCGGACAATCAATGAACTCGTGTACCTGGAGGATCCGGAAGTCTTTCGGTTTACGGCACCTATAGATTATGGGGTAACCATTCCATTTAAAAGTCACGGAAAGCCGCTACGAATTATGGTTGATTTTTTGTTCATTTATTCGTATAATGTTTATTGCATGTCGATTTGCGCCCGTAGCTCAGTCGGATAGAGCGGTAGATTCCGGTTCTACGTCAGTCGGGGGTTCGAATCCTCTCGGGCGCGCTAATAAAAAGGAAAGGCATCCTCTTCGAAAAGGGGATGCCTTTCCTTTTACATTCTATTCGTTATATTGGTATAATTAAATAGGAAGAGACATACAAATGAATTTGTGAATGAACAAGTTCATGGAGTGCTTCCCTATACTTATTCATTACCAACTCAATGATTATATTGAAAGCGTTTATTAAAGGATATAATTATGGTATAATGTAGTAAGATATAAGATGTCACGTACTTTTCGCTTCTATCTATAGAAAAGGGGTATTTATGACAAACCTAATCCGTTACAAAATGTTGTCGACCGAGCAAATTTCTGAAGACAGACGGATTCATGTGTTCGATATGCAAGAACAGCAGAAGCTTTCTTTCAATTATGAATCATTGAAGCGAACACCGAAAAGTTATGCTGGCGAAGAATTATCTGATTTCCTAGGGAAGAGAAAACTGAAAATCGATAACGGCGTTTACGATAATAAGGGGCATGCTTCCTAAGGCATGCTCTTTTTTTGACGCTTATGTACATGATGAATAGAGATGCAATCATAGAAGGATACTAAAGTCGGGAGGGGACGGAATGAATCATATTGTGCTGTACATAAAGAGAGAATGTCCACTTTGTGATGAGGTGAAGAGTTTACTAGATCTATTCGAGGATACCTATGCTTTGGAGATTGAAGAGATTGATATTGAACAAGATGATGAGTTACTGGAACGGTTTATGTTGGAAGTCCCAGTTGTGGAAATCAATGGGGAGACCATGGATTATCGCTCAGTTGATTATCTATCTCTTGAAAAACGCTTACATTAAAAAACAGATGGATTTCACTTGCACCCGTACACCCCCACTGTTAATATAATAGCTGAAAAGGATATTTTTTTGCTCCAAGCGGGACAGAATATGACTGGCTGGGACATAAACATCCCACACGGTTCAAATTCATTTGAAGGAGCTTTTCTCATGCGAGCTTTCATTGACCTACAAAAGAAATTATTCCCTGATGTGTTGGACGTTATGCAGCGAAGGTATCAACTGTTGTATCATATTCAACTGATGCAACCAGTCGGGCGTCGCGCATTAGCCGAAAACGTTGAACTAGCTGAACGTACGGTTCGAAGTGAAGTTGATTTTCTCAACAACCAAGGAGCCGTCGAAGTCACTTCAAGAGGAATGCATTTAACCTATGAAGGGCAAAACATACTAGAACAATTAGCTGAGTTCATCAAGGAAGTCACGGGGATAAAGGTTTTAGAACAACAATTAAAGGATACATTAAAGTTAGACTGTGTCGTTGTTGTTCCAGGGGACAGCGATGAACTCAATTGGGTCAAGCATGAGATGGGACGAGCATGTGTCCAGTATTTGAAAGATCGAATGACACCGAATCAGGCGATTGCCATTACAGGTGGTACAACCATGGCTGCCGTCGCTCAAATGATGAGTCCGTTTAAGGATGCTGAACAATGCCTTTTTGTACCTGCAAGAGGTGGGCTAGGAGAGAGGGTCGAAAATCAAGCGAACACGATTTGTGCTGAAATGGCCAAAAGAGCTCGTGGTGACTATCGACTATTGTATGTCCCTGATCCACTCAGTGAAGAATCCTACCAAACGATCATTGAAGAGCCTTCCATTAAAGAAGTGCTCGATATTATCCGAAGTGCAGAAATAGTCATTCATGGCGTCGGTGACGCGATGACAATGGCGGAACGTCGGAAGACATCCACAGAACAATTGGATATCATTCAAGATCGTAAAGCCGTCGGAGAAGCTTTCGGGTATTATTTTAATACCGACGGGAAAGTCGTCCACAAGGTTAGAACCGTAGGCCTTCAACTGGAGGATTTGAAACACGCGAAACATGTCATTGCCGTAGCTGGCGGAAAGTCGAAGGCAGAAGCGATTGCCTCGTATTTTCAGCCTGGACAAAGCAATGTGCTGATCACCGATGAAGGTGCAGCGGAGGAGTTACTAAAGGGTTCGTCCCTTTAAATAAATTAAGCAATTCACTCAAGGAGGAATTTTAGCATGACAGTAAGAATTGGAATTAACGGTTTCGGACGTATTGGACGTAATGTTTTCCGTGCTGCTCTAACAAATGATGAAGTAGAAGTGGTAGCGGTTAACGACCTTACAGATGCAAATATGCTTGCACACCTACTACAATATGACTCTGTTCACGGTACACTTCCTGAAGAAGTAACGACAAACGGAGACAACTTGATCGTAGGCGGAAAAGAAATCAAAGTACTTTCTGAAAAAGATCCAGCTCAACTAGGTTGGGGAGATCTTGGCGTAGAGATCGTTGTTGAATCTACAGGTCGTTTCACTCAGCGTGACGATGCTCAGAAACACTTGGATGCAGGCGCGAAAAAAGTCGTAATCTCTGCTCCAGCTAAGCAAGAAGATCTTACAGTCGTTATGGGTGTTAACGAAGACCAGTACGACAAAGATTCTCACCACGTTATTTCTAACGCTTCTTGTACGACAAACTGTCTTGCACCATACGCGAAAATTCTTGATGAGAAATTCGGTCTTAAGCGCGGTATGATGACAACAGTTCACTCTTACACAAACGACCAGCAAATCCTTGACCTGCCACACAAAGACTACCGTCGTGCGCGTGCTGCAGCTCAAAACATCATCCCTACAACAACAGGTGCTGCTCAAGCCGTTGCGAAAGTACTTCCACAGCTTGATGGTAAGCTTTCTGGTATGGCGATGCGTGTACCAACAGCGAACGTTTCCATCGTAGACTTCGTTGCTGAACTTGATAAAGACGTATCTGCAGAAGAAGTGAACGAAGCTCTTCGTGCTGAAGCTGAAGGCAACCTTAAAGGAATCCTAGGTTACAGTGACGAGCCACTTGTATCAACAGACTACAATGGCAACACGAACTCTTCTGTAATCGATGGCATCTCTACACTTGCTCTTGAAGGCAACATGGTTAAAGTTGTTTCTTGGTATGACAACGAAACTGGTTACTCTAACCGTTGTGTAGACCTAGCTGTTTACCTTAAAAACCAAGGATTGTAATAAAATCCGCACGATAGAAAACTATAAGCACTAAAGGTAAAGGAGGGGGTCTCATGTCCTCCTCCTTTATCCATGTTTTTAGGGTCCTGCGTTTCTAATCGTTTCTTATGTGGAAACGTACATAGGGGGCGGGGATAACCCTGACCACAATTAAGGAGGTTGCAATTCATGAATAAGAAAACCATTCGTGATGTAGAGGTACAAGGACAGGCGGTATTTTGTCGTGTTGACTTCAACGTTCCTATGAGCGGAGAAGAAGTAACAGATGATACACGAATCAGAGCCGCTCTACCGACAATTCAACATTTGACAGGTAATGGAGCGAAAGTCATTCTAGCGAGTCACTTAGGTCGTCCTAAAGGTGAAGTCGTAGAAGAATTACGTTTAGATCCTGTAGCTAACCGCTTGAGTGACCTTCTTGGACAGACCGTTACCAAAACAGATGATGTTCATGGTGCTGAAGTCGACCAGGCTATTTCTGAAATGGAAAATGGTGACGTACTATTGATTGAAAACGTACGCTTCCACCCAGGCGAAGAGAAGAATGATGCGGATCTAGCAAAAGCATTTGCTAATATGGCAGATCTTTATGTGAATGATGCATTCGGTGCAGCTCACCGTGCGCATGCGTCAACAGCTGGTGTAGCGGAACACATTCCGGCAGTTGCTGGTTTCCTAATGGAGAAAGAAATCAACGTGCTAAGCCAAGCGCTTTCTGATCCTGAACGTCCTTTCACAGCCATTATCGGCGGTGCGAAAGTCAAAGATAAAATCGGTGTCATTGATAACTTGATTGATAAAGTGGATCACTTGATCATCGGTGGTGGACTTGCTTATACATTCGTTAAAGCACAAGGCCACGAAATCGGTAAATCTTTATTAGAGGAAGATAAGATCGATTTGGCGAAAGAGTATATGAAAAAAGCAGAAGAAAAAGGCGTGAACTTCCACATGCCGGAAGATGTCATCGTTGCGGATGATTTCTCTGATTCTGCCAACACGAAAGAAGTGGCGATCGATAGCATCCCGTCCGATTGGGAAGCACTAGATATCGGTCCGAAAACGAGAGAGAAATACGCTGAAATCATCAAGGATTCCAAGTTGATCATTTGGAATGGTCCGATGGGCGTATTCGAACTAGAAACGTTCGCAAACGGTACAAAAGCCGTCGCAAACGCTCTAGCAGGCACCGAAGGTTATAGCGTGATCGGTGGCGGGGATTCTGCAGCAGCTGTCGAGAAATTCGGCTATGCAGGAGACATGGATCATGTATCAACAGGTGGAGGCGCATCGCTCGAGTTCATGGAAGGTAAAGAACTTCCAGGTGTAGCCCTACTGAACGACAAATAATTTAGGAGAGGTGATTTGAACATGCGTAAACAAGTGATTGCAGGTAACTGGAAAATGAATAAAAACCACCGTGAAGCGGAGGATTTCATTCAAACAGCTAAAAACGAAGTGCCATCTTCTGATCAAGTTGAATCGGTCATTTGTGCACCGTTTCCTTTTCTTCAGAAGCTTGTAGAAGAAACAGAAGGAACAAGCCTGAAGATTGGTGCTCAAAACATGCACTTTGAAGAAAGTGGGGCATTCACTGGGGAAGTAAGCCCGGTCATGCTTAAAGAGCTTGGTGTCGAGTATGTTGTTCTTGGCCACTCCGAGCGTCGTGAGATCTTCAAGGAAACAGATGAAGAAGTGAACAAGAAAGTCCATGCTGCCTTCAACCATGGCTTGACTCCAATCGTATGTGTAGGTGAATCACTAGAACAACGTGAAGCCAACCAAACGATGGACCATGTTGAAGCACAAGTGAAAAAAGCGCTTGAAGGCCTGACAGATGAGCAGAGTCAACAAGTAATCATCGCTTATGAGCCAATTTGGGCAATCGGAACGGGCCGTACGGCAACTTCTGAACAAGCAAACGAAGTATGTACGCACATCCGTAAAGTCGTAAGCGATTTTGTGAGCGCAGGCGTAGCAGAAGCGGTTCGTATTCAATACGGAGGCTCTGTAAAACCAGCAAACGTAGACGAGTTGCTTTCTCAATCAGATATTGACGGAGCACTTGTAGGTGGAGCAAGCTTAGAAGCTGATTCTTTCCTAAAATTAGTGGAGGCAGGTAAGCATGAGTAACCAAAACTTAGCTGCACTCATCATTCTCGATGGATTCGCACTTCGTGATGAGGAAAAAGGAAATGCTGTCAAACAGGCGAATACGCCGAACTTTGATCGTTACTGGAACCAGTTCCCACACGCTCAACTTGAAGCATGTGGAGAAGCTGTAGGATTGCCAGAGGGTCAAATGGGTAACTCGGAAGTCGGTCACTTGAATATCGGGGCCGGACGCGTCGTGTATCAAAGTCTGACACGCATCAACTTGTCGATTCGTGAAGGTGATTTTTTCGAAAATGAAACGTTAGTGAAAGCTGTGAATCAAGCCAAGGAGAAAGATAAGGCATTGCATATCTTCGGCTTATTATCTGACGGTGGAATTCACAGTCATATTGAACACATGTTTGCGACGTTACAACTAGCGAAGGATGCAGGGCTTGAGAAAGTGTATATCCATGCTTTCCTTGATGGCCGTGACGTTGGTCAACAGTCAGCCAAAACGTATATCGAGCAGACACAAGATAAAATTAAAGAACTTGGTGTCGGACAAATCGCCACGATTGCCGGTCGTTTCTATGCCATGGACCGTGATAATCGCTGGGAACGTGTCAAAAAAGCTTATGATGCCATCGCTTACGGTGAAGGTGTCAAATACGAGGACCCGATCAAAGCGGTCGATGACTCGTATGCGGAAGAAGTGTATGACGAGTTCGTAGAGCCTGTCGTTCTGACAGATTCAGAAGGACAGCCTGTAGGACCGATGGAAGATGAAGAATCTATCATCTTCTTCAACTTCCGACCTGACCGTGCGATTCAAATATCCAAGACGTTTGCGAACGATGATTTTGACGGGTTCGACCGTGGAGAAAACGCGCCGAAAAACCTTCATTTCGTCGGTATGACGCAGTATAGTGATGCCGTCAATTCGAAGATCGCTTTCCCACCGAACAACTTGAAGAATACCATTGGTGAAGTGCTTGCTAATCATGGCAAGAAACAATTGCGTATCGCGGAGACAGAAAAATATCCACACGTCACGTTCTTCATGAGTGGTGGACGAGAGAATGAATTTGATGGGGAAGAGCGCATCCTGATCGATTCACCGAAAGTGTCTACCTATGATCAAAAACCTGAAATGAGTGCCTATGAAGTAACAGATGCTCTTTTAGGCGAACTTGACGCGGATAAACACAATGCCATCATTCTAAACTTCGCCAATCCGGATATGGTTGGGCACTCAGGCATGCTAGAGCCAACAATCAAAGCGATTGAAGCGGTGGATGAATGTCTAGGCAAAATTGTAGATAAGATTCATGAAAAAGGTGGACATGCCATCATTACAGCCGATCACGGGAATTCCGATGAAGTGACGACTTTAGACGGAGATGCCATGACGGCTCATACTACGAACCCTGTTCCAGTCATCGTGACACAAGAAGGAGCAGAATTACGTGATGGTGGGATCCTTGGAGATCTATCACCGACACTACTTGACTTATTGAACATTGACCTACCTGAAGAAATGACAGGAACATCATTAATTAAAAAATAAGGGAGAGATTTACATGCCATACATTACTGACGTATATGCACGCGAAGTACTAGACTCACGTGGTAACCCAACAGTAGAAGTTGAAGTTTATACGGAATCTGGAGCTTTCGGAACAGCCCTTGTACCAAGTGGTGCATCAACAGGTGAATACGAAGCTGTAGAACTACGTGACGGAGATAAGGAACGTTACCTTGGAAAAGGTGTTCTCAATGCTGTTGAAAACGTAAATGAGAAAATTGCTCCAAACCTTCTTGGAATGGACGTAACTCAACAAGTGATCATCGACCAAATGATGAGAGAACTTGATGGTACAGAAAACAAAGGGAACCTAGGTGCTAACGCAATTCTTGGTGTTTCTATGGCGGTTGCTCACGCAGCAGCAGACGTTGTAGGACTTCCACTTTACAAGTACCTTGGTGGATTCACTGCCACTACTCTTCCAACACCAATGATGAACATCGTTAACGGTGGAGAGCACGCGGATAACAACGTAGACATTCAAGAATTCATGATCATGCCTGTTGGTGCGCCAACATTCAAAGAAGCACTTCGCACAGGTGCTGAAATCTTCCACGCACTTAAGAAAGTACTTGGTAACAAAGGGTACAATACTGGTGTAGGTGACGAAGGTGGATTCGCTCCAGACCTTGGTTCAAACGAAGAAGCTCTTTCTACAATCATCGAAGCGATCGAAGCAGCTGGTTACAAGCCAGGAGAAGAAGTACAGCTTGCGATGGACGTTGCCTCTTCTGAAATTTACGAAGACGGTAAGTACAACCTGAAAGGTGAAGGTGTAGTTCGTACATCTGCTGAGATGGTTGACTGGTACGAAGAGCTTGTAAACAAGTATCCGATCGTATCCATTGAAGACGGTCTTGACGAGAACGACTGGGAAGGTACGAAACTTCTTACTGACCGTATCGGCGACCGCGTACAGCTTGTTGGTGACGACCTATTCGTTACGAACACTGAGAAGCTTGGCCGCGCTATCGAAGAGGGCGTAGGTAACTCTATCCTTATCAAAGTAAACCAAATCGGTACGCTTACAGAAACATTCGAAGCGATCGAAATGGCGAAGCGCGCTGGTTACACTGCTGTTATCTCTCACCGTTCTGGTGAAACAGAAGACGCGACAATCGCAGACATCGCTGTTGCGACAAACGCTGGTCAAATCAAGACGGGTGCACCATCACGTACAGACCGTGTAGCGAAATACAACCAACTTCTTCGTATTGAAGATCAGTTGCTTGGAACAGCTACGTATGCTGGCGGAAAAGCATTCTATAACTTGAACAAATAATTTTGAATTTGAGCCTCTCTGATTATTCAGAGAGGCTTTTTTCTATGGTATGATGAGGTGTAGACCCGAAATAGATATAGGAGAGGTCATAAACCGATGAAACTATTGATACGTATGATTTTGCTAGTCGGCGTCGCCTATGCGCTCATTACCGGCTACAATTTATGGACATATGGTAACAACCTTGATATACCTAAAGCCGATGCAGCGATTGTTCTAGGAGCTGCACAATGGAATGGACAACCCAGTCCTGTTTTTGAAGGGCGATTAAAGCAGGGGATCGAATTATACAATGATGATAAAGTGGACTACCTTGTATTCACGGGTGGAACAAGTGAAAATGCCGTTTCATCGGAAGCGGAAGTAGGAATGAACTACGCCATGGCCAATGGTGTTCCGAGAGAGGATATACTCGTTGAAAACCAGTCTTTGGTGACGAGAGACAATGTCATCAATGCTAAACAGGTAGCAACGGATGAAGGGATCGACAGCTATTTGCTTGTCAGTGATCAATACCATTTGAAGCGGGCCGTAGAATTAGCAAAAAGCCAAGGCATGGATGTCACAGGTGTGCCAACCAAGTACTCCGCCTATGAAACGATGGAAACAAAGCTGCCATTCTTTCTGCGTGAATGGGTGTACTTGATGGGACAAGAAGTGACGGGTGTTTTCTCTGATTGAGGTGAAGAAAAATGGATGTACAAGAAGCAATCTTAGGACGTCGATCCATTCATGAGTTTAAAAAGGGACAGGTCCCAAGTAGCGATCTGAAGCAAATCTTCGAACGTGCTTCCTGGGCGCCTACTCATCGAATGAAACAACCCTGGATGATGAAGGTCTATCAAGGTGGAGCAATCGATTCCTATGCCTCTCATGTATTGAATAGCTACGACAGACAAGGCTTCTTCTCCGGTTATGATGCCGATAGAGGAGGTAAAATGAGAGAAGGGATCAAGAAGTTTCTCATCAATATCCCTCACCATGTTCTCGTCTATATGGAACGAGATGTAGATCAGATGAAATATGAGGAGGACTATGCGGCGGTATGTGCTTTCATTCAAAACGCTCAGCTGCTCGCCTGGGAGCAAGGGATCGGTATGTTATGGACGACGAGTCCGTATCTTCATGATGCTCAGTTTGCTGTGGATGTTGGGCTGAATGAACGTGATTACAAGTTGGTTTCAGTGCTTCAAGTCGGATACCCAAGCCGCATCCCTAAGCCGAAGCAGAGGGCACAGATTGAGGAGAGCATCACCTTTTATGAATAGCCGCAGTAAGGCGCTCAGGTATTTCTGAAATGGAGGCTAGGGGGAGAGAAAGTAACTCGCCTTAAGGTCAACATGTCATGAGCTTCGCTGCATTCTGGTGCATATGATGAGAATGCTAATCTTATGTAGAGGGTTCGTTCTTATTCATGTCGAAAGGGGTGGTTTTGAAACAGCGAGACTCCCACGGGAGAAGGACTCAGGCAAGACCCCACAGGGAGTGTTAACGACAGAGGAGGCTTGCCGGTTCCCCCGTAGGAAAGCGAGTTGTTTCAAAACCACCCCTATTCTCTATACAATAACGAACCCAGAATTCAATCTTTGCAATTTCTGTAAATAAAAAAATCTGACGCATTAGTTTGCGTCAGATTTTTTATCTTCATCAAATTCATATTTATAATGGTCGGCATCATCTGGTAAAGGATCGACCTTATGCTTATAATCGTATCCTTTCGATACAGCGGCTCCGAACATCGCAGCAATACCAAGAACTATTCCGACACAAACGATCATAATCACGGTGAAAGTCATGAAAACACTTCGCTTTCTGTGAACGTATTTCGCCTCACACGATTTATTGTGCCACAAATGCTCTAGGATTACTACTTAAGATTGTGTTTTTTCTTTTACAAATGCAACGACTTCTTCAGCAGTACCCATGGAAAGAATCTCTTCTTTGTAAGAAGCCATTTCCTTCTTAGAAAGGTCACGAATCTGTGTGCGCGCTGGAAGGATGGATGTTGCACTCATGCTGAATTCATCGAGTCCTAGTCCTAGAAGGATTGGGATCGCAATCTCATCCCCAGCCATTTCTCCGCACATACCGGCCCACTTGCCTTCAGCGTGTGCTGCTTCAATGACGTTATTGACCAAGTTCAAGATGGCAGGATTGTATGGTTGATACAAGTATGAAACGCGCTCGTTCATACGGTCTGCAGCCATCGTGTATTGGATCAGGTCATTTGTTCCGATACTGAAGAAATCGACTTCTTTAGCGAATTGGCGAGCAATCACAGCCGTTGCTGGAATCTCTACCATCATTCCGACTTCAATGTCATCGGATACGTCTTGTCCTTCGTTGTTCAGTTTTTCACGCTCTTCCTCAAGAATCGCTTTTGCTTGACGGAATTCATCAAGTGTAGCAATCATCGGGAACATGATTTTCAAGTTTCCGTGAACGCTCGCACGAAGTAGGGCGCGTAGCTGGACACGGAAAATATCGTCACGCTCAAGGCATAGACGAATCGCGCGATACCCAAGGAATGGGTTCATTTCATCAGGCAGCTCAAGGTAATCAAGTTCCTTATCGCCACCGATGTCTAATGTACGGACAACAACAGGCTTGTCACCCATTTGCTTTAGAACAGAGGAGTAAGCGTCATATTGCTCTTCTTCTGTTGGAAGTTGGCTTTTACCCATGTACAAGAACTCTGTACGGTAAAGGCCGACACCTTCGCCGCCATTGTTCAGTACACCTTCAACGTCTTCAGGTGTACCGATGTTGGCTACTAGCTCCACGTGTTCACCTTCAGAAGTAACGGTAGGCTCATCTTTCAACTTCGCCCATTCTTTCTTCTGCTCTTCGAATTCATCTTGCTTTTTCTTGTATTCTGCTACTTGTTCATCCGTAGGGTTTACAATGACATCGCCATTGATTCCGTCAACGATAATCATGGAATCCTTCTCAGCCTGAGAGGTAATGTTTTTTGTACCGACTACAGCAGGGATTTCAAGAGATCTTGCCATAATAGCTGAGTGAGACGTTCGTCCACCGATATCCGTTGTGAAACCTTTGACATATTGCTTGTTCAATTGAGCCGTATCAGAAGGCGTAAGGTCATCAGCTACAATGACAACTTCCTCATTGATCAAAGCAGGGTCAGGGAAGGTCACGTTGAGTAGGTGTGCCATAACACGCTTCGTTACGTCTTGAATGTCGGCAGCACGCTCACGCATATATTCATTGTCCATGTTTTTGAACATGTCGATGAACATATTAGCTGTTTCATCTAATGCAGCTTCCGCATTGACGTTGTCTGACTTGATTTTATCTTCAATCGGCTGAATAAGTTCAGGGTCGCTCAGGACAAGTAAATGAGCGGAGAAAATCTCTGCGTGCTCATCACCGAGTTGTTTTTTAGTGTGTTCTTTGATTGTTTCAAGCTCTGATTTAGACGTATCTAGAGCTTCGTGCAGGCGCTTGACTTCTTCTTCTGGTTGTTGGATGTCTTGTTTGCTGTAAGAAAGGTCTGGAGCTTCCAGCGGATACACTTTCGCAATCGCGATTCCGCTAGAAGCTGCAATGCCTTGAAGATGTGTCATTATATTATTCCCCCAGGCCTTCATTCTTCATAGTTGTTGTTAGGTGTTCGATGGCTTCGTCTTCGTCGCCACCTTCTGCTGTGATTTTTACTTCTGCGCCTGCAGGAATTCCAAGGCTCATTATGCCCATGATGGACTTCAGGTTGACCGCCTTTTCTTTATAGTGGAGATTGATATCAGACTCGTACTTACCTGCGTTCTGGACAAGTACAGTTGCTGGGCGTGCATGTACGCCATCTGCTGATGTGATTTTGAATGTTTGTTCTTTCATTGTATATTCCTCCTTAAAAAAAGTACTTAGTTTGTGAGTTACCCTAACTTTATTATTTTAAGCCTTTCTAAGGTCTTTTTTCAAGAATCCTACAACAATTGCACTAAGAATTGTTCCGACTAGAATGGCTACGATATATAAAACGATTTGCATAAAGCCACCTTCAATGAGTGGAATGATGATGGCACCGCCATGTGGGGCTGGTAAACTGATGCCGAATAGCATGACGAGCATCCCTGTTAATGCACTTCCGGCAACCATAGACGGGATGACACGGATCGGGTCTGCTGCGGCGAATGGAATCGCGCCTTCTGTGATAAAGAACGTTCCAAGAGGAAGGGCTGCTTTTCCTGTTTCTCTTTCTTGAGGTGTGAATTTATTTTTGAAAATCATTGTTGCGACGCCCATCGCAAGTGGTGGGACCATTCCGCCAGCCATAGCAGCTGCAATAAATGTATAGTTCCCTGCATCAAGCGCTGCGATACCAAAGGTGTAGGCCGCTTTGTTGACAGGACCTCCCATATCGACCGCCATCATACCTCCGACGATGATCCCGAGAAGCGCCAAGTTGGAACCGCTCATGTTATCCAAGAAATTGAATAGACCTGTGTAAACACTGGTTAATGCTGGGTTGATCAAGAGCATGATCATTCCCGTTCCGAAAATAGCTAGGACTGGATAGAATAGAACCGTTTTTAAACCGTCCAATACGGCAGGTAAACCTTCCAACCATTTCTTAATGAGCAATGTCAAGTAACCGGCTAAGAAACCTGCGATCAGTCCTCCTAAGAAACCAGAACCATTGCCGGCACCTTCAGCGGACGTTTGCGTAACAGCAATTAAACCACCGACCATACCAGGGGCGAAACCAGGGCGATCCGCAATACTAGATGCAATGAAACCAGCGAGTACCGGTACTAGTAGGAAGAAGGCATTGCCGCCACCGATGATGCTGAGCATTTCAGCAAAGCGATTATAATCGGCATTATCCGGGTTCGCAGAGTTGATGCCCCAGAAGAACGAAATCGCAATGAGGATCCCGCCACCTACGACGAATGGAAGCATGTTGGATACACCGTTCATTAAATGCTTATAGAACCCTGTGCGCTGTCCTTTCTCTTCAGAGGAACTGGATTGTTTTCCACTTCCTTGATAAGTCGGTGCGTCTTTATTAACGGCTTTTTTGATTAACTCTTCTGGTTCATGGATCGCTTTAGCTACAGGTACTTCAATGACAGGCTTACCATTGAATGGAGCCATGTCCACATTGACATCAGCAGCTACGATAATCGCATCCGCTTCAGCGATGTCTTCTGCGGTCAATTGATTTTTCACTCCGCTTGATCCATTAGTTTGGACTTTAATCGGAACGTTCATTTCTTTAGCCGTCGCTTTCAACTTGTCCGCTGCCATGTACGTGTGAGCGATACCAGTCGGACAAGCGGTAACAGCTAGAATTTTGCCAGCTGAGGATGTTTCTGTTTCTTCTTCGTCTTCTTCTTCCGCTTCTTTGGCATTGATCGCTTCGATGACATCGGCTTCCGTTTTGGCCGCTTCTAATTGCTCGCGGAATTTTGTATCCATCAAATAGGAAGAAAGGCGAGAGAGTGTTTCCAAGTGTGTGTTATTCGCGCCTTCTGACGCAGCAATCATGAAAAATAAGTTCGTCGGCTGACCGTCTAACGATTCGTAATCCAATCCGTCTTGCGAGCGACCGAAAGCAATGGCAGGGTCCTTAACGGCACTGGTCTTCGCATGTGGAATCGCGATTCCTTCACCAATCCCTGTTGTACTCTGATCTTCACGTGCTTGGATGGCTTGTTTATATTCGTCACGATTTTCTAGTTTGCCAGCCTGATCCAACTGACCGACCAGCTCATCAATTGCTTCAGACTTTGATGAAGCTTTCATGTTCAGTACGATGGTGTCTTTTGTTAACAAGTCAGTAATTTTCATAGGTTTATCCTCCTTTTACTGAAGAAACGTGGATGGATGGTACTAGTTCCTCGACGTCTTCTTTGTTACATAAATCAGTTTGGAAGGCAGTGGCACTTCCTGCAGCGACGGCATAACGAAACGCTTCTTCAATGGATTCAGATTGTTGAACCTTTGCTGTAAAGGCAGCTACAACAGAATCTCCTGCACCAACGGAATTCTTAACTTCTCCTTTAGGTACGTTCGCGAACAACTGTTGTTTTTCTCCTACATAGACAGCACCTTCGCCACCCATGGATACGATGACATGTTTAACACCTTGATGCACAAGTTTGTGCGCATAAGTGGCGGCTTGCTCTTTCGTTTCAATCGTCGTATTGAAAAGTTCTCCTAATTCATGGTGGTTCGGTTTAAGGAGAAAAAGGGGAGAACCGACGATTTGGTTCAATGCTTTTCCTGAGGTGTCTGCTATGAGCTTCACTTCTCGTTCTTCACATAGGTTTGCGATGGTGACATAGAAATCTTCAGGTAGAGTAGAAGGGACGCTTCCGGCAATCACTAATAGATCTTCTTTTGTCATATGCTCAACCTGTTCTAACAAGCGATCTTGTTGCTCTTGTGTGATCGATGGACCCGGTCCGTTGATTTCTGTTTCGTCCGCGCTCTTCAGCTTTACATTCACTCGTGTGTTGCCTTCAATTTCAATGAACTGATGTGAAATGTTGTTTTCTTCTAAAGCACTTTTTATGAAGTCACCTGTAAAGCCGCCAATATAGCCAAGGGCTGTCGTTTGGGTGCCTAATGCGCCCATCACTCTCGAGACGTTGATTCCCTTACCCCCTGGATAGTAATAGGTTTCAGAGGAACGGTTCAGTGTACCCGCTTGAAATTGATCGACGTTCATGACGTAGTCGATCGAAGGGTTTAGTGTGCAAGTATAAATCATGGTGTCACAACCTTTATCGTCGTTTTATCTCGATAGGAATCGAGCGGTAAGCCTTGATGATTCGTGATGATGTCTGCTTCTTGCAGTTCGGCGAACGTGGAGAACGTCACTTCCTCGAACTTTGAGGCATCAGCTAGTACGTACCGGTTTTTAGATTGAAGGAGTGTTTCTCGCTTGATTGCTGCTTCTTCTGGGTCAGGTGTTGTAAACCCATCGTTCAAGCTAATGCCATTGGCTCCAATAAAACAAATGTCAAAGCGGTATTGCTTCAAGGTTTGCAAAGCACCGGTTCCTACGACTGCTCGCGTACGGTGTTTGACCAGCCCTCCTAGAACGTAGGTTTTAATTTGATGTTCACTTAATGCATCTAAATGGTTCAGGCCATTAGTGACCACCGTGATGTCCTTCCCCTTTAGATGCTGAATCATCGCATAAGTCGTAGACCCTGCGTCGATGAAAATGCAATCGCCGTCCTTTACAAGAGAGGCTGCATGCAGTGCGATCGCTTCTTTCTCAGGTGTGTAAATCGTCGACTTCTCACTCATGCTAGGCTCATCGCTCGCAGAGGTCTGGATGGATGCTCCACCATGAACGCGTCGAAGTTCTCCGGCTTGTTCTAATTGATCGAGGTCCCTTCGAATGGTGGATTCAGAGGAGCCGGTCTGTTCGACTAATTCTTTTATTTTGACTGTATGACGTTTTTTGACGGTTTCTAAGATTAGCTGTTGTCTTTCTGGAGTAAGCATTTTACAGCCTCCTTGATCACTTTCTGTGTATATCATACAAGAAAGCCTTTTCATTTTCAATCATAAATAATCAAAAATAATCAAAATCTATCAAAAGCAATCATGAATGCGTTTAGTGGGGAGGAAGTTGAAACCATTAAAAGGAGCACCCTGGCAAAGCTATCCAATTCGGACATCCACCTGAGCTATTCGGACAAGAAGTGCGGTATATCGGACATGTTCTCGTCAAATACGGACAAGCGACGTACTATTTCGGACATTTACGTCAGATTCGGACAAGAGAGCCAGGTAATCGGACATTTGCCCATTGAATTCGGACAAATTCCCAAAACAAAAACCACAGTTCATTCAACTGTGGTTTAAGAAGATAAGCGTTGGGGATTCGTCCATTCTATGTAAGATTCCCCTGTTAATAAATGAAACGTTTCGATTCGATCAGGTAACGCATGGAACATGTGGTAAGAACATTGGATAGCGGACTTACGATAAAGCTTCATTTCCTCAGGGTCTCTTTCAATGACAAACTTTTTAAAGGTCCTCTCTTGCTGATGTTCCTCAATGATGACATGATTCAGCGTCAACTTTTCTTCTCTCTCAAACGTCTCCCAGTATTTGCAGAACCAAGACAGGTCTGGTTTATGATCGATGGTTTGTTGAAGAAGATGGTCTATGATTTGGGCTAACTGAAGGTAATAGCATCCAAAGTCAGGGAAATTGGAATGATTCAGTTGTTTTTGCTTTCGTTCAATCAATTGTAATATTCGAATGGTAGACCGATTCTCAGCAGGCCATTGGTACACGAGTTCAATAACATCATCTACGAATAACTGGAGTTCTTCCTTCCAAGTCACCTTCATAGAATCACCTCCGTAATTATAATGTACGTATATATTAATTGAAAATGATTATCAATGTCAATCGAATTGAGAATATTGTTGATGAAGGCTATGTTTTGTGCTACATTTAAACTAGTCATTTGTACGTCTTTAGGAGGTGTGGCACATCATGGAAACACTCGCAATTACGTTATTAACGATTGATACAATTGCTTTGATTGCTCTTGTCTTGCTACAGTCAGGGAAAAGCGCTGGTTTATCTGGAGCGATTTCTGGTGGAGCGGAGCAAATGTTTGGGAAACAAAAAGCACGAGGCATCGATGCGGTTTTGCATAAAGCAACGATTGTAACAGGTGTATTATTCTTCGTGTTGGCTTTCTTATCCGCTTATATTTTAGGCTAAGATCAAATATAGGTTGAACAAACCGCGCTTATTCAAGCGCGGTTTTTCTATATCTGAGTCCTTTACCATTTATATGAAAAAAAACGATGTGTTTGGCCACCTTAAAATAGTGGGATAAAATAGAAACCGCTCTTAATAAGAATGAAATTTATAAATAAGGAAATAGATGAAGTAAGGAGAATGACAATGAAAATTAAACAACCCCAACCATTTACGTTTGAAGCAGGCGAACGTGCGGTATTATTATTACATGGATTTACAGGACATTCCGCTGATGTGCGGATGATTGGAAGATATTTGCAAAAGAACGGATACACCACACATGCACCAATTTATAGAGGGCATGGCCAGGAATTGGAGGCGCTGATTGATGCTCGTCCTGACGAGTGGTGGGCAGATGTGATGGATGCGCTCAATCACTTGAGAGAACTCGGTTATGAGAAGATTGCGGTAGCAGGCTTGTCATTAGGCGGAGTATTGAGTCTTAAGTTAGCCTACTCAGAGCCGATTAAGGGTGTCATCACGATGTGTGCTCCTATGTTCTTCGATAATGAGAAACAATTAACACAGGGCTTTCAAGCGAAAGCGAAACAGTACAAGCAATTAGAAGGTAAGGACCAAGCTACAATCGACCAAGAAATCGAAGAAATGCTGAAAGAGTCTGAACCGATGTTCAAAGAACTGGGCAGTCTTATTGAAAACGTCCATGACGAGGTCGATCAAATCTACACACCGACTTTTGTCGTACAGGCTGAGCAAGATGAGATGATCAACACTGAGAGTGCGAATTATATTTATGAACAAGTTGAAACCGATCAAAAAGATATAAAATGGTACAAAAACTCTGGACACGTCATTACGATGGATAAAGAAAAGGAACAGCTTCATGAAGATATTCTAGCTTTTCTTGAATCCTTAGATTGGTCATAAACAGAGTATTGTCCTCATACCGAAGGAGGTAAGGCGAAAATGAACGAACAATTGAAGCAACAAATCTTAGACTTTTTTAAAGAAACCGCGTCCAAACCATTATCGGTGCAGGAACTCGAAGACGCTATGGCCCTTGAAGACGCTGCTGGCTTCAGGGAACTGATGAAAACCTTGAATGCTCTAGAAGAAGAAGGGGAGCTCGTCCGTACAAGGAAGAATCGCTTTGGATTACCGGAAAAGATGAACCTCATTCGCGGACGGATTCAAATGCACGCGAAAGGGTTTGCTTTTCTTATTCCAGACGAAGAAGACAAGGACGATGTCTATCTACACCACTCTGATTTACATTCTGCAATGAACAATGACAAAGTCCTTGTCCGTATTGAAAAAAGGGATGACGATGGACAACGCCCAGAAGGTACGGTCATTCGGATTTTAGAACGCGCAACGACCCGAGTAGTCGGAACGTATGAGTCCAGTCGTAATTTCGGATTCGTCATTGCCGATGATAAACGAATACCGAATGACATCTTCATTCCAAAAGGTCAAACGAACGGAGCCGTTGACGGCCATAAAGTGATTGTGAATATCACCAAGTTCCCGGAAGATCGAATGAGCGCTGAAGGGGAGATCGTTGAGATTCTTGGACATAAGAATGATCCAGGCATCGACATCATCTCTATCATCTATAAACACGGAATTAAAGTGGATTTCCCTAATGAAGTGTTAGAACAAGCAGCCGAAACCCCTGATCAAATTTCAGAAGATGAAATTAAAAACCGTCGTGATTTGCGTGATGAAACGATTGTGACGATCGACGGAGCGGATGCGAAAGACTTAGATGATGCGGTCATGGTGAAAAAATTGGACAATGGTAACTACAAGCTTGGCGTCCATATTGCTGACGTAACATATTATGTCGATGAGAACTCTCCGATTGACAAGGAAGCGAGAGAACGAGCAACGAGTGTGTACTTAGTGGATCGTGTTATTCCGATGATTCCTCATCGTCTATCGAATGGCATTTGCTCACTGAATCCAAAAGTCGACCGTCTGACGTTATCTTGTGAGATGGAAATCGATAAAAATGGAGATGTCGTTGGACATGAGATATTCCAAAGTGTAATCAAGACAACAGAGCGTATGACGTATAAAGACGTCAACAGCATTCTGCAAGATCAGGATCCTGATCTTATGGAGAAATATAAAAATCTTGTTCCAATGTTCCAAGAGATGGAAGGATTAGCGAAGACACTCCGCGGCAAACGAATGGGACGTGGAGCGATTGACTTTGACTTCAAGGAAGCAGGCGTCGTAGTAGATGAAGAAGGTAAAGCAGTCGATGTTCGCTTGCGTGAACGTTCTGTTGCTGAGCGATTAATTGAAGAATTCATGTTGGCAGCGAACGAAACGGTAGCGGAACATTTCCACTGGATGGACGTACCGTTTATCCACCGTATTCACCAAGACCCGGATGAAAGCAAACTGCAGAACTTCTTCGAGTTTGTTGCGAATATGGGGTATGTCGTGAAAGGAACGGCTGATAATGTCCACCCTCAAGCCTTACAGAAAGTGTTGGAAGAAGTAAAAGGCACACAAGAGGATATGATTATTTCGAAATTGATGCTTCGTTCCATGCAACAAGCGAAATATGATCCTCAAGGTCTTGGTCACTTTGGACTTGCGACAGACTTCTATACACACTTCACGTCACCGATCCGTCGTTATCCAGACTTGATCGTCCATCGTCTGATTCGTACGTATTTAGTTGAAGAGAAATTGGATGATCGAACGCGTAAGCATTGGAAAGATCAGATGCCGGAAATCGCCCGTCACTCTTCTGAGATGGAGCGAGCGGCCGTCGATGCTGAGAGAGAAACGGATGATTTAAAGAAAGCGGAATTCATGCAAGATAAAATCGGTGAAGAGTACGAAGGCGTCATCAGCTCTGTCACAAGCTTCGGCATGTTTGTAGAATTACCGAATACAGTCGAAGGTCTTGTTCATGTCAGTACATTGACAGACGACTATTATCACTTCCACGAAAAGCAATTCGCGATGATTGGTGAGCGTACAGGAAATGTCTTCCGTATTGGTGATGAAGTAACGATTCGTGTTACTAATGTGAATTTGGATGAACGTGTCGTTGATTTTGAAATTGACGGGATGAAGCCTAGAAAAGAGAGACCACGTCCAGCTAGGCCAAAAAATATCGAATCTAAATCAAAAGAAAAAGGTGCACCGGATCGTAAAAAGAAAAAGAAGAAAAAGCAAAAAGGCAACAAACCGTTCTATCGTAATAAAGGAGTGCCGAAAAAAGGTACGAAAAAGAAAAAATAAAGCAAAAAACGCGCAGGGAAGTCCGCTCCCCTGCGCGTTTTTTGTATATTCATTATGCACTGATCGCATTTTTGACTTGGTTTACATCCTGTTCATTCAAATGAGCGGCTGTCTGAATTAAATCGACATCGACACACTTGGACCAAGTGGATAACTCGGCTTGATCAATTTGGTGATTGTTTGTAACCAGTCCATTGTGGTTGGAGCAAATGTGATAGGAAATAAACAATTTGTCTTTAACGAGCTCAGCATCATGAGCGACGGAGACGATGGTCCAACGATCTTTTGCTACCTCATTCCAGTCGTCCGCTAGTGTATCTTCTACAGTAGGCTGATAGACATTCGGTTCATTGTGATCGAAAAACTGCAAGCGTCCTTTTTCATCTTTGAATATATATCCTTCATCTGTCCATGACTTCCGTGTTAAAGCGTGTCCTTCATCGAGTAGGCGAGCTGCAAATAAAAAGTTCATTTCAACGTTCCTTTCTTGACCTGTGAATTTTTCCTCTAAGGATTTTATTAACTCTACCAAGCAAAGTCAACGGTTGTCACAGAACCATCACAATGTAAGGGTTTTAACAGCGGAAAGGGATATTATTTCCAGATGCCGTACAAGATCCATGGTTCTTGTACATCGTATGCAGACAAGTCAGGAATATGCTTGAACCCTTCAGCAGAGAAATCGATCCAGCATCCTACATTCTCAGGGTTCTTGTTCCAGTGATCAAGCAAAGTTTCGAAAAATCCGGGTTGAGTATAATGATCATTCCAAAAGTATTTGACGTGGGAATAATCATATTTTTTTGTATCGTTCTTAATGACGACGAAACGTGATTCGTCCGGGCTTACGTAAAAGGTGGAATCAGCGATATACTCATCAGTAAACAAGGCATCGTCGTATGGAAAAGGGTAATAGCATTCATATGGGAACATGCCTAGTGCGTTGCTCTCTAGTGAGTTCAATAATTCGTGCTTTTTGTTGAGATCCTCGACCTCTGTCCAAACAGGGCCGGGCGTCTGGCCGACTAGCTTGTCTGGTTGGTTTAATGTCAAGTAGTGGATGACGGGGCCTTGGTCAATGCCTAACTTTTGCAGGACACGACGGGCTGGAATATTTCCTAAGTGCGTATTGGCACCAATCCAACCGACGTCCGGACGCTCTCTAAGGTGGTCAATGATAGGTTGAAGTAATTTCGTCGCATGTCCGCGTTGTTGGTAACGCCGGTCACTTCGCAGTCTTCCGAGCATCGCGAATTTATTTTGACCGAATAAGCTGTAACCAGCAACAGCCATCATTTGGTCTTCGTGAAAAAGTCCAAAGAGCTCATGGCTATCCGAATCAATCAGCCTGTCAAAAATACGTACTACATAATCATCTTCTATTCCCGTATCCATTGCTTGTAAAAGGGGTAAATCATCTATGGTCAGCATTCTTACTTGTGCCACCTGTTCCATTTGTATCGCGCTCCTCTATTCGAACTAGTGCAAAAATATAGTCTCACATATTGAAAGAAAAAGTCCATCATTATAGTTTAAGTATTATGTCCTCGGGGGATGAATTGGAAATGAGGCTGAAATTTGATAAAATAAAGCGTACGCAATAGAGGAGGAACACCGTTATGCCAAGAGGACAGGGAAAGAGCATTGCCCAGAATAAGAAGGCGAGACATGATTTTGAGATTGAAGAAACATTTGAAGCGGGAATTGTGCTTCAAGGGACGGAAATTAAGTCGATTCGGAACGGCCGAGTCAATATGAAAGAGAGTTTCGCACGTGTCAAAGATGGCGAAGTATTCTTGCACAATATGCATATATCCCCTTATGATCAAGGGAATATTCATAATCATGAGCCAACGCGAGCGCGTAAATTATTGTTGCATCGCAAAGAAATCAATCAATTAATTGGACAAACCCAACAAAAAGGGTATTCATTAGTCCCTTTGAAAATGTATATCAAGAATGGTGTAGCCAAAGTGTTGATTGGTCTAGGACGCGGTAAGAAGAAATACGATAAGCGTGAAGACTTGAAACGTAAACAACAGAAGCGGGAAATCGATCGGGCAATCAAGGAAAGCCTAAAGTAGACTTGAAAAAAAATATGTTTGTGCTATAATAGGTATTGTCGCTCAAGACGACAGCACGAATAGAGCTTGACGCTCTGTCTTAATCCTAACGGGGACGTTACGGATTCGACGGGGATAGGTCGAGCTCGGGTTGCGAGTCGAGGTGACGTCTCGTAAAACGTCATTTGCCTATAATAACTGGCGAATCTAACGAAAACCTAGCTGTAGCTGCGTAAGTAGTCTATAGCTGATCCTTCCTGGTATCGCCCATGTGCTAGATGAAGGGTCTCAAACTGAAGTGGGCTACGCGTTTTTCCACCGCCTGAGGAAAAACGAAGAGACTAATCAGGCTAGCTCCTTGGAAGCCAGTCGGTAGGCTGAAGAGGAAGTGAAATATAATATATCGACTACGCTTGTAGAAGCCCGAGTGCCGATATCTCCGGACGTGGGTTCGACTCCCACCGTCTCCACCAATACATATATTGGTGGTTTTTTTATGTTCAAATTTGTGACGTAAATCATAAGTTTTCCGTTTGTAAAACTTATGATTTTTTTACTATTGTACGAGCTGTTTCTCCAACCCTCGATATATTGGATGAACAGACCTCAATTCGGACATTTATCCAAGCGATCCGGACAACAGAAGCACGATTTCAGACTTTCATATGCTTAATCCGGACGAGCGTCCTTTTATATCGGACATTCCCTGTTTATTCGGACACGAGATGCACTTAATAAGACATTTACTCAGCCGTTTTCAAGAAAAAATGGACGTGACCTCACCTCTCTCACTTTAAAAGAGGACCTCAACATACCCCGTCAAGGTAACATAAAAAGGCCTCTCCAATTACAGCGGAAAGGCCTTTTAAATTTTGTCTCTGTAAATCACTTAGAAACTCACATTACCTTTCCTGTCTACATCTCCTCTTTGATCCCTTTCCTCACAAGCACCCAGTTAGCTGGATAACTGGTAATAAAACCGAGAATCATGGCAATCTGCATCATGAACCAGTAAGTAATTTCATTCGGTTTAGGTGGTTCTGTGAATAATACATAGTGTACAAGGGCCATCCAACCGAACATCCCCACTTCAAAGGCAATCAAAGAAAATGAATCGGCTTTTACTGCAGCTTTGATCGACCCCATAACCCCTTTACTTTTATCCATCGGGTAGATAGCGTAAAATTGAAAGATGATACCAAAGATATAAGCTAAAATGAATTCAACCGTGTAGTGGGCGAACAGGGTTGAACCTGCTATCGTTAAGCCTGTCAGAGCTACTATTGGAACCCCTACTGCGTCGCCCAGTGTACAGCCAGCTGAACAGTGACTAGTGGATACGAATACTTTCGCCGGACGCCCGCGATGATCATCTATATCCAAGTTCTTAGCTTTTAATCGTCCCCACTTAAAGTATGTCCAGAGAGCGAATGGTCCAAAAAACCATCCATTGATCGGCCAGACGAAATTCATGATCTTCATCATTTGTGGATGCCTGATTACATCAACTATGATGATAAGGGAAGAGAGTAGTCCTGCTGAAAGTGCAATCCATGAAACTATAACTAACATACAATCACCTCTTTGTTTTAGTACAATACTGTTCACATACCCAGTAATGGTATTTTTTAAAACCAAAGTAACTAGAGGTTGGTATAATGATCACAACTGTTGACTAATAATACCGTATAGGGGTATTGTAGCTATTAAGGGAGGAAATTGATAATGAACGAACAATACTTACCCGAGGCTAGTAATAAGAAACCCGTAAAACCGAGAACAGTACAAGAGAAAGAAGCTGTCATGAACCGCTTGAAACGTATAGAAGGACAGGTAAGAGGAATTCAAAAAATGGTTGAGGATGATCGCTATTGTGTTGATGTTCTGATCCAAATATCAGCTATAAATAAGGCGTTAGATAAAGTCGGCCATTCATTACTGGAACGTCATACACATCATTGTGTGGCAAGTGCCATCAAAAATGGAAATGGCGAGGAAGCCATTGACGAGTTAATGAAAGTGATCCAGCAATTCTCCAAATAGGAGGTCATGTCAATGAGTGAACAAAAAGGTATGAATATAGGGGTCACGGGTATGACCTGTTCAGCTTGTTCGACTCGTATAGAGAAAGTATTGAACAAAATGGATGGCGTTGAAGCAAACGTGAATTTGTCTATGGAAAAAGCGAGCATTCATTACGATGAAGAAAAGGTCCAACCCTCTGATATTACGGACAAAATCGAAAAGCTTGGATATGGTGTACAGAAGGAACAGGTGGAGCTCGATATCCATGGTATGACCTGTTCAGCTTGCTCCTCCCGTATTCAAAAAGTATTAAACAAGATGGAGGGTATAGACCAAGCCACTATTAACTTAGCTACTGAAGCAGGTTTTGTTGAATATGAGCCGAGTCTAGTATCCGTCGATGATATCATTGCCAAAGTGGAGAAGCTTGGCTATAATGCCGTGATTAAACAAGATCGTGAGGAACAAAAAGACTATAAAGAAGAAGAAATTAAGAAGAAGAAGCGCCAGTTGTGGCTATCTGCTCTTCTTTCGCTCCCTCTCTTATATACAATGATGGCGCACTTGCCTTGGGAGATTGGTTTACCTGTTCCTGAACTATTCATGAACCCTTGGTTTCAATTTCTGTTAGCAACGCCAGTTCAGTTTTATATTGGTGCTCGGTTCTATGTGGGGGCCTATCGATCCTTGCGGAATAAAAGTGCCAACATGGATGTATTAGTTGCTTTAGGTACGTCGGCAGCTTATTTTTATAGCTTGGTAGAGGCTGTGCGTTGGCAGATTAACCCTCAGATCATGCCAGAACTATATTTTGAAACGAGTGCGGTTCTCATTACCTTGATTCTGGTGGGGAAATTATTTGAGTCCCTTGCCAAAGGACGCACCACAGCGGCTTTAACCAAGCTGCTGAACCTTCAAGCTAAAGAAGCGACAGTTATTAAAAATGGAGAAGAAGAGAAGATACCGGTAGACCAAGTAGAAGTCGGGGACATCTTGTTAGTTAAGCCCGGCGAAAAAATCCCTGTCGATGGAAGCTTGGTTCGAGGTTCATCATCTGTGGATGAGTCGATGATTACCGGGGAATCTATTCCAATAGAAAAAAATGAAGGGGACCCCGTTATCGGATCAACCATCAATAAAAATGGAACGGTCCAAATGAAAGCAGAGCGAGTAGGAAAAGACACAGCGCTCTCAGGCATCGTTAAAATTGTGGAAGAAGCTCAGGGTTCCAAGGCCCCTATCCAAAGAATGGCGGATGTTATTTCTGGAATTTTTGTACCAATCGTTGTGGGAATCGCTGTTCTCACGTTTATTAGTTGGTATGTATTCGTGGCGCCTGGTGAGCTTCCGGCAGCACTTGAAGCTGCAATCGCTGTACTCGTGATCGCCTGTCCATGTGCGCTCGGCCTCGCTACGCCTACATCAATCATGGTAGGAACGGGTAAAGGTGCAGAGCAGGGCATCCTTTTCAAAGGTGGAGAGTATTTAGAAGGAACGCAAAGTGTAACCACTGTGTTATTGGATAAAACGGGGACCGTGACGAAAGGAAAGCCTGAGGTCACTGATTTAGTTGCATTCTCTAGGGATGAGGAAGAGTGGCTACCTGATTTGATTGCTGCAGAGAAGGCATCTGAACATCCTCTAGCCGAGGCTATCGTTGCCTATGGTAAAGAGAAGAACGTTACAATGAAGGAAGCTGCAGACTTTGAAGCGATTCCAGGTTATGGTATCCAAGCTAAAGTTGAAGGCAGAGATGTCCTAGTGGGGACTAGAAAATTGATGAACCGTGAGAACTTGCCATATCAGCAATATGAAGAAGACTTTTCAAGGTTAGAGAACCAAGGAAAAACAGCTATGTTCATCGCCATTGATCAAGAAATAAAGGGGTATATCGCAGTCGCAGACACCATCAAAGATACTTCCAAACAAGCGATTGCCGACCTGAAAGATTTAGGAATTCAGGTATTCATGGTCACGGGGGATAATGAGCGCACGGCTAAAGCTATTGCTGCACAAGTGGGGATAGACGGTGTATTTGCTGAAGTATTACCTGAAGAAAAAGCTGATAAAGTGAAGGAATTGCAAAAACAAGGTCAGACGGTGGCTATGGTTGGGGACGGAATCAATGATGCTCCTTCTCTAGCTACAGCTGACATTGGTATAGCTATCGGTACCGGTACGGACGTCGCCATCGAAACAGCTGATATTACGCTGATTGGTGGAGATCTTGAACATTTAAGCAAGGCCATACACTTGAGCCGTAAGACGATGAAGAATATCCGACAAAACTTGTTTTGGGCGCTCGCTTATAATACAGCAGGAATACCAATTGCTGCGATTGGACTGTTAGCCCCATGGGTGGCTGGCGCTGCTATGGCGTTCAGTTCGGTCAGTGTTGTAAGTAATTCGCTTAGGTTGAAGCGGGTGAAAATATAATGATTTATACAGAAAGGGTGCGTTAATATGCAAAAGACGATTAAAGTAGAAGGAATGACTTGCGGACATTGTGAAAAAGCAGTAAAGGGTGCTTTAAATGAGGTTGATGGTGTGAACGAGGTTGAAGTGGATTTGGAAACAGGCAAAGTTACAATTTCTGCCGGTGAAGATGTGGATATGCAAGTAATAGAAGAAGCGGTAGAAGAGCAGGGCTACGAGGTAGTCTCTGAATAATAGCAATTGAGTATGGAAAAATCCTGGAGGAGTCAACTTAGGTTGGACCTTCAGGATTTTTATGTTTACTACAAGATGAAAAAACCAGTTTATTTATACCCCTACTAGGTAACAGTATCAAAAAGAATAACTTAAATCAGGATTGGAGGATTAATTTGTCACACGAACAAAGTAACCATAATCAACAAAAAGACCATCAAAACCATGACCATGGTCAAAATAGTCATCAGCATAATCATGAACAAGATCACGACCATGAACATCAGCATGGTCATGGTCATGAAGGTCATGATCACGGGGCGATGGTTGAGGACTTTAAGAAAAGGTTTTATATTTCCTTAATTGTAACCTTACCTATACTAATATTATCCCCAATGATTCAAAAGTTTATTGGTATCGACTTTTCTTTCCCTTACGACCAGTATATTTTATTCGGTTTGGCAACCTTTGTATTCTTTTATGGTGGCTGGCCTTTCATCACAGGAGCAGTAGACGAACTCAAACAGAAAAATCCTGGCATGATGACTTTGATCGGACTAGCGATCGTCGTCGCTTATGTGTATAGTTCACTTGTTGTGTTCGGATGGTCAGGTCGGAACTTCTTCTGGGAGCTTGCGACACTCATTGATATTATGCTTCTTGGTCATTGGATAGAAATGAAGTCTGTCATGGGAGCTTCAAATGCTCTTCAGGAATTAGTGAAATTAATGCCGAATGAAGCTCATCGTTTAAAAGAGAATGGTGAGACGGAAGACGTCCCGTTAAGTGAACTTCATTCAGAGGATCTCGTCCTCGTAAAACCCGGTGAGAAAATTCCTGTCGATGGTGAAATTACAGAAGGGAAATCAGCTATTGATGAATCGATGCTGACGGGGGAATCCATGCCTGTAGAGAAGGACGTAGATGATGAGGTCATCGGTGGATCGATCAATAAAGAAGGCAGTCTCACGATTCAAGTGAAAAAAACAGGCGACGATACGTACCTATCTCAAGTGATAGAGTTAGTACAAGAAGCTCAGGGTTCAAAATCCCGGGCTCAGGACTTTGCTAACCGAGCAGCAAAATGGCTTTTTTACTTAGCTCTTGGAGCAGGGATCACGACCTTTATCGTATGGCTTGCTTTGGGGTATGCGCTTGATATAGCGTTAGAACGCATGGTAACGGTTATGGTCATCACTTGTCCGCATGCCTTAGGTCTTGCTGCACCGCTGGTGGTAGCTGTTTCGACATCATTGTCAGCTAAGCAGGGACTGTTGATCAGGAATCGAACTCAATTTGAAAATGCACGGAACATCGACGCCGTTATCTTTGATAAAACCGGTACATTAACAAAAGGTGAATTCGGTGTCACGAATGTCATTTCGAATAAAAATGAGGAAAGCGAAGTATTGTATTGGGCAGCTAGCGTTGAACAAAACTCTGAGCACCCACTAGCCAGAGGAATCCTGGAAAAAGCTCGTGAAAAGGAGATATCACTTGGGAAAGTAGAGGATTTTGAATCGATCACAGGTAAAGGGTTAAGAGGTTCTGTTGATGGAAGAGAAGTCAAAGTGATGAGTCCTGGTTATATGAAAGACGAAGGCTATACTTACGACACGGATGCTTTTAATGATCTATCAGAAGAAGGAAAAACAGTGGTCTTCGTCCTGCTTGACGACCAATTCATAGGTATGGTCGCAATGGCTGATATGGTAAGGGATTCTGCCAAAGAAGCGATAGCAGAACTTAAATCAAATGGTATTCACTCGGTCATGCTTACGGGAGATAACCAAAAAGTGGCCAATTGGGTGGCCGAACAGCTGGATATTGATGAAGTGTATGCTGAAGTATTACCTGACCACAAAGCGGATAAAGTGAAAGAGGTTCAGTCTCAAGGAAGAAAGGTTGCGATGACAGGAGATGGCATTAATGATGCACCTGCTCTGGCCACTGCGGATGTTGGTATTGCAATAGGAAGCGGAACAGACGTAGCTGTCGAAACGGCAGATATTGTCCTTGTGAAAAGTAATCCCAAAGATATCGTTTCCATTGTAAGTTTATCTAAAAACACGTATAAGAAGATGGTGCAGAACCTATGGTGGGCTGCAGGTTATAACATTTTTGCCATACCTTTAGCGGCAGGTGTCTTAGCTCCTATCGGTTTTGTTCTCAGTCCGGCTGTGGGAGCCGTTTTAATGAGTTTAAGTACAGTTGTAGTTGCGATTAATGCTAAGTTGTTGAAGGCAGAATAAAAAAGTGGGACAAAGGATTTTCTTTGTCCCGCTTATTATTTTATAAAAGAATTGGAAACTACATAGATTCTGCACATCGATGCGTTATAGTTGAGATAATAAAGGTCCTGACAGGTGGAGGATAACATGTATCAGATATTCAGCGAAATAAGTGCGTTTTTAAGTGGGCCATTTCACAGTCTTGCTCTGAAATGGGAGGGCATTCCGATTCTTTCTGCTTTTCTGCTTGGTTTAGTAGGGGCCTTTGCACCTTGTCAGTTTACCGGGAATATTGGAGCGATCACGATTTATGGGAACCGGTCTTTGCAATCTAAGGTTCCTTGGCTTCACGTGACGTTGTTTATCATGGGGAAGGTTTTTGTATTCTCTATCTTGGGACTGGTTGTGTGGGTGATGGGCAAAGAAATACAAAGCAACTTGACAGCATTCATCCCGTTTATCAGGAAAATGATCGGCCCTGTATTGGTAGTGATGGGCTTGTTCTTGATGGGAATATTCCAAATGAAGTGGAATTTTAACCTCGGCAAAATACCGGATCGTTATTTGAAAGATAATCCAGTAGGGAGCTTTTTGGTGGGAGTCAGCTTTACTTTGGCCTTTTGCCCGACCATGTTTATCTTATTCTTCATGACACTGATGCCAGTAGTTCTATCTACTTCCTACGGGGCTGTATTGCCTACGATTTTTGCGATAGGGACATCGGTTCCTCTTATTTTTTCTATTTTTCTCATTTGGTATTTTGAATTAAGCGGTTCATTCATGAAGAAGGGAAGAAAGCTCGGAGGGATGGTTCAAAAAATTGCTGGTATCCTCTTGATCGTAGTAGGGGTGCTGGATACACTTACTTATTGGTAGAAGACCGAAATATAGAATCCTCATATCTGAGGATTCTCAGGCTGCCTGCAGGAGTTAGTGGAGCGGTTCTGTTAGATTATATAAGAATAACGTGGGATGGAAAACGACTCGCTTTCCTGCGGGGGAGCCGGCAAGCCTCCTCGTTCGTTGACACTCTCTGTGGGGTCTCGCCTAGGTCCTTCTCCCGCGGGAGTCTCCCCGTTTTCCATCCCACTATGCTTAAATTTGCTGGAACAGAACCTCACAAAGTATTGTGCTGTCATAAGTAGAGCTCCACATTGTAGTTAAATCTCTAGAGGTTCATTCTTCCTGTAGTGAGGTGGCGTGGAAACGGCGACACTCCTGCAGGATTCTGAGGCTTGTGTGAGATCCCGCAGGTCGCGAAGCTCACCGCCGCCTGCGGAAAGGGAGTCGTTTCCACGCCACCGGTACCTTCACACCTTGGAAGAACCGAAAGTAGCTTTCTCAACACTCTGAGAATCCTCTGATATGAGGATTCTTTTTATCTTGGACTCATTTTTGGTGGGTAGGATGGTCATATAATAAATGAGAGAAATGATGTACGATATATAAGGGCAACGTAATGAAAATACAAAATTTTAGGTGGAGTGCCGATTTATGAAAAGGTACAAAAAGTATAAAATTCTAGCCATTTTGCTGACCAGCTTTTTTATCGTCAGCTACGAGTTGGTAAGACACTATACACTCATTCACTTTTTGCCAAGGGATGTAGACGTCGTAGTGTCCTCCATTCTGTTTATAGTTATCTCAATCATCATTTCACAGGTGATTTTCAATACGTTAGAGAAGTTGGAGCGTAAAAGTTATCAAAAAGAAATTGAAGCGAAGATCATGTTTGAGAATAGTGTGGATGCCATTTTCGTATTGAACTCGGATGGAGAAGTCCTCGAAATGAATGGAGGAGCTGAATTATTGAGTGGATGGAAGCAGAAGGACGGCTTGACTTTTGAGATATTATTCGACGAAACTCTGCATTCACTCCGATTCTATAGGGATAAGAATGATAATGATTCATCCCCTATTATCGAGAAGTCATTACAGACAAAAGACAACGGACCTACCCCAGTTAGTCTCACTTTTTCTTTTATGAACGATTTGTTTACCAATCAAGAAAAAATCGCCATTATCGTGAGAGACTTGTCTGAAAGAAAACAGATGGAAAATGTAATAAAAAAATTGTATACGGAAGCCACGCAAAAGCATTATGAGACTGAAATTCTGTATCAAATTTCTCATAAAATGACTTCCATACGTGACTTGAGTGCGTTAGATACACAAAAAACATTCAGGGATGTCACGAATAAAATTCAACGGTTATTAGAGGGCGATCATGTGGCTTTATACTTGAAGAGGTCCCATAATGATGGATTCTCATGTATTGCTTCCACTCCAAATTTCCGAAATCAAGATTATGATTTCTCAGAGCATAGTCGCCTCGCCTCATACGAGTTCAAAGACAATAAGTTGGTTGTTCCCATACAAACGGAAGGTCATACACTGGGGTTCATCTTAGTGGAAGGAACAGAGCAGATGCAATCGTCCATGCAGAAGCAGGACCTTATCAAGAGTATTAAACAAATATTCTCCATCACATTAGAAAACAGTCACTTATATAATAAGTTGAGAGGCGTCACCATTGTCGAAGAACGGGAGCGTTTAGCACGTGAAATGCATGATGGTTTGGCACAGGAAATCAGCTCTATATCAATGAAAATCCAAGTGGTGAAGAGTCTTATCTATCGGAAGGGAAGCGATGGTCTTGACTCCGACAGGCTAAAGGAATTCGTTCGTGATTTGGAGACGTTAACAAATGAAGCCTATCACGAAATCCGACATCATCTTTTTAATCTGCGAACTCCTTTTCAAATGCAGAAGCCCTTCTTAGATTCACTAATGAACTATGCCGATATATTTGAAGAACATACGGAGATTGAAGTAGAGGTGAAGGTTCGGGAAGACTTTACATTCAGAGAAGCAAATTTGTCTTCAGAAATGAAAGTACACGTCATACGTATTATTCAGGAAGCCCTATCTAATAGTAAGAAGCACTCGAGTGCTTCAAGCGTAATAGTAGAGTTAGAACCTGCTAGCGTGGGTTTTTGGAGAATCAGAATTGAAGACAATGGGAATGGTTTTGATTATGAAATGAATAAAGATCAAAAAGAACATTATGGATTAGAGATCATGAAAGAAAGAGCGCACTTGTTCGGAGGATACGTCGAAATTAATTCCTCAAGGGGTGAAGGCACACAGATTGCATTGTACATACCTGAAGGAGGGGAGCATCTTGAAAACCATTGATATACTCGTCTGTGATGATCATGAGATTCTGCGTAAAGGGATTGTGGAGTTGTTGAACCTGCAGGATGGTATGGAAGTTATCGCGGAAGCAAGTGACGGAAAAGAAGCGATAGAACTTACAGAGGAAACAAATCCTGATGTTATATTAATGGATATTCAAATGCCTCAATGTAACGGTTTAGAAGCTGTGAAACAAATCCGTATGCAAAATGAAGAAGTGAAAATCATTATGTTGACCGTTTCGGATGAAGAGGCTGATTTGTACAATTCAATTAAATACGGTGCAAATGGATATTTGTTAAAGAATATGAACCTTGAAGAGTTGTTTTCACATATTGAAGGAGTATTAAGAGGTGAAGCATCTTTTTCAACAGGGTTAGCGAATAAACTATTGAATGAATTTAAGAGCATGGCTGAACAACTCCAGACTCAAAAAGTGGATCAGTATAACTTGAGTGACAGGGAAACGGAAGTGCTCCAGCTAGTTGTTAAAGGGTATTCTAACGATGAGATAGGTAAAGAGTTGTTTATCAGCCAGCATACTGTCAAAAAACATCTAGGGAATATCCTTCAAAAACTTCATGTTAAGAACAGGTACCAAGCTGCTACATTCGCTTTAAAAGAAGGGATTATAGAAGAGTCGGATTAGATGGATTAATAATTCAGATGAATAAGAATATAGTCCTAGTTTCAATGCTTATGGTATTAGTTATACTACTACCTTCTGTTGTATAAAGTGTACTCATTTCTACTACAACAATAACCTTGTATTGTCTATGATTGAAAATAGATTTATACAAGGAGGAAGAGACATGATTTCGCGTAAGCTTATGGTTTTGTTGAGTATCATATGTACAGTGGTACTACTTGCAGGGTGTTCATCTTCTGGAGAAGCGAAGGAGAACAGTCAACCTGAAGAAAGTACAGAAGAAACGCAACAGGGTGACAGTACCGACAGTACCAAAGAGGAAACGACGGAAGAAGACACTATTATAGAAGCAGAGGAAAATAGTGACTCTGAAGTTTCTACCAATGTAATAGATGTGTCCGCCTTCGAGATGGGCTATGATCCTTCAGAAATTACATTACAAAAGGGAGAAGAATATGAACTTATCCTAAATAATGATGGAGAAGTATTTCACGACCTGACCCAGAAAGAGATGGATGTGGAAATTACCTATATGGGTGAAATGGCTGATCACCCAGAGTCGGTATCACTCCTTGATAAAGTGTTAGGTGTTAAGAAAGTACATGCCAGCGGTGACCATGATGGAGGTCACGATGCTACGAATATTCATATGAACGCAAAGTCAGGCCAAACGGTGAAGATTAAATTTATCCCTCAAGAAACAGGCGAATTTGAATTCTTCTGTACCGTACCAGGCCACAAAGAAGCGGGTATGGTTGGTACATTCATAGTTGAATAAAACGAACCCCCAAATGTTCCTTGCATTTGGGGGTTTTTTTGCGTACCTCAAGTTAAATGTACAGTTAGATAAATACAAAATATACATAGTTTCTGCACAAATAATGCACGATTTCGGGGGACATTGGATATAGGGGCTATCATTTATTGATACAAAACGTCCTCTAACCACGATTATTAAAATACGATCCGTGGTATGGGTATATTGAAAGTGAAGGAGGAAGTGAAATGAACGGAATGATGAATGGAAACGGAATGGGCAGCGGCTTTTTTGGTTTTGGTTTCATTGGTCTCACAATATTGGTGGCGATTATCTTCATTGTTATATGGATGATGAGACCAAATAACAAAGATACATCCTCTCAAACGGACTCACTTGAAGCGTTGAAGAAACGATTAGCTGACGGTGAAATTTCTGAGGATGAATATGACCGATTAAGAAAGAAAATCGAAAAGTAAAAAAAAGATTAGAGGAGAGGTAAAGATGAACAGGAAGATAATTGGATCCATTCTCATAATTCTGTTATTGGGAATGGGAACATGGATGTATTTCCAATCACCTTTTTCTGACGCTGCGCAGAAAGACTTACCTACGAGTGTCACACAAGGTGAAGAGAGCATCTTAGACTTGGAGAAAGAAGGACCAGGTGATCGGCCTGTAAAAAAATTTGAGCTGACTGCTAAGCAGGTGGATTGGTCAATCAATGAAAATAAATCCGTGCAAGCATGGACATATAATGGAAAGGTACCAGGAGAGCCCATTCGCGTGACGGAAGGAGATTATGTTAAGGTAAATCTGAAAAATGAATTGGAAGTTCCTGTCACGATCCATTGGCATGGTGTGATTTTACCTAATCAGATGGACGGTGTGCCAGGTCTGACTCAAGATGCCGTCCAACCTGGTGAGACATTTACTTACGAGTTTGTAGCTGATGACGCAGGGACATATTGGTATCATTCTCACCAGCACAGTTCAAAACAGGTGGATAAAGGGTTATATGGAGCTTTTGTGGTTGAGGAAAAGGAACGAACCATCGAAATAGATCAAACTTTTATGTTGGATGAATGGGCCGTAAATCAGGAAAAGCAGAGCCTCTCCAATATGGGGGGTATGATGATGGGGTCTATGTCAGGAGACGGAGAAGCTGATACGAAACAGATGTATGATACATTAACGGTCAACGGCAAATCTGGGGCTGCTATTCGACCATTGGAGTTAGAGGCAGGAGATACGGCACGCTTGCGTTTCATTAATGCAGGTTATCAACAACATCGTATCATTTTTCCGGAGGGTTCAATGAAAGTTATAGCTACAGATGGAGAAGCTGTGTTAGAACAAAAGGAATCACTTAACACGCTTGAAATCGCCCCCGGGGAACGAATTGACGTAGCTTATACAAAACAAGGGGAAGGGGCAGAAGTGATCGGGGAAGATCCTCAATTGCAGAATGCTGAACAAATGAAAATTCCAGTCGTGACTGAGACGACCGAAGAAGCGAGTAATTTAAATGTTTCTGCTACTACATCAACCGGAAGTGGATTGACAAATGGTAGCGAAGAACTCTTATTCAATGAGGTCAAGGAAGAGGATGTATCTTACCGAATGGACCTCGGCATGGGGATGAATATGGGAGAGGGAGTGGTTTTTCAAATCAACGAAGAAGTATTTCCGAATACTCCTCCTATCAACGTACGTGAAGGAGACATTGTAAAAGTTGAGATTACGAATTCAGGTAGGTTAAATCACCCTATGCATCTGCATGGACATCATTTTCAAATTCAATCAAAAAATGGGCAGGCAATCGACCAGCCTATTGTAAAAGATTTAGTACACGTTAAACCTGGAGAGACCTATACCATCTATTTTAAAGCTGATAATCAAGGGCAGTGGCTTTTTCATTGTCATGACAACAATCATGCTGAGCGTGGTATGGTGACGATCGTTGACTATGAAGGGGTGTATTCACCTTTCGAATTGGGAGGGAAAAGCAACAATAACCCTTGATGTTGGAGCAGAACCGATACTAAGGTAATAGCATCGGTTCTGCTACTTTTATGACAAAGTGGTTTTCTTCACAATTTCTCGATATTTGTTTGAGAAGGTGAGACGAGATTTTCTTAAGGAGTGTATAACATGAAAGCGAAATTCATAACATCATTGGCACTGGCTTCTATCATCACTGTTGCAGGGTGCAGTCAAGAGGAAAGCGGTCAACAAGAGAGTGAGCAACAAGGCGGTTCAGACGTGTCGTTACAAGAAGTGACAGAATCCTTTGACGGAACTCTACAACATGTACATGGTATGGGTATTTGGATGAGGAAAGTATTGCGTATGCTTCACATTCAGGGATCAAGATTTATAAAGACGGGAATTGGCTTTCATCCAAGTATCATCAAAATGACTATATGGGCTTTACGGTTGTAGAGGACGGATTCTACACATCAGGGCACCCTGGTGAACAAAGCGATTTACCTAACCCTATTGGAATTCAAAAAGGTGAGGTGACCCAAGAAGACTTAGCTTCCCTCGCATTTGAAGGGGAAAGTGATTTTCATGCTATGGGAGTCGGAGCAAGAAATCACGTCATATACGTTTTGAATCAACGACCGAATTCAGAGATGGAGCAGGGATTGTATAAAAGTACAGATGATGGGGAGACCTGGGAAGAAATAGCGGCAGATGGTTTAGGGGAGAAAATTTTCCAGATTGCCGTACACCCAGATGATGAGAGCCTTGTAGCCGTAGCAGGTGCAACAGGGATCTACTTAAGTGATGATGGTGGAGAGAAGTTTGAAAAGGTGTCAGACCAAGGTCAGGGAAGCGGTCTGTATTTTACTGAAGACAAACTATATTATGGTCTTTATACAGGAGAACCTTCTATGGTTGAATATAACTGGGCTGATCAATCAAATAAAGAACTACCACTCCCAGATTTATCGGAAGATGCAGTGATGTATATTTCTAAGCATGGCACCAATGAGGAAGAATACGCCATCTTCACAATCAAAGGAAGCAGTTATTTGACAGAGGATTCAGGTGGTTCATGGGAGCTAATTCTCGATCAGGGACAAACGAAATAATATGAATGACATCGCTTGGAAAGAAAGGTAAATCATTTTGGGAAATCGAAAGAAGAAGCGATTGGTGATGAGAACACTGCTTTTAGGTATCTTTGTTGTCGTGATTGGCTTTGTATTATACCAGGGTTTCACTAGAGATTCCGAGGTTGTAAAAGCGGGGGATAAGGCCCTTGAATTCACATTGAAAACATTATCTGGTGAAACCGTCCAACTCATTGATTACAGAGGACAAGGAGTATTTCTTAACTTTTGGGCAACGTATTGCAAGCCTTGTGAGGAGGAGATGCCTTATATTGAGAGTCAGTATCAGAAATTTAAAGATAAAGGTGTAAAAGTTCCAGCCATTGAGGTCAGCGAGAATTCTTTGGCGGTTGCTTCCTTTGTTGAGCGAAAAGGAATGACTTTCCCGGTGCTGTTGGATAAACGCGAGGAGTTACTTGGTGCGTATGGCATTGGTCTGATTCCTGTCACATTTCTAGTGGACGAAAACGGTGAAGTTGTCGATAGGACCACGGCAGGACTAACAGAGTCTCAAATCCGTAATTATATGAAAAAGATCCAGCCGGATAAAGGGAGGGAGCCGAATGGCTGATGTAAACATATTCTTAGCATTCGGTGCAGGTTTCTTATCATTTATCTCTCCATGTTGTCTTCCGTTATACCCAGCATTTCTATCTTATATCACGGGCATGTCTGTGGACGATTTAAAAGAAAGAAAGAAGCTGTTCCAGAAACAACCGCTGATGCATACTCTGTTTTTTCTTATCGGATTCTCCTTGATTTTCATTGCCATCGGTTTTTCGACATCATGGATCGGTGGCTGGTTTATTCGGTATGATGATTTAATACGTCAGCTTGGAGCAGTACTGATTATCTTTTTAGGACTTGTAGTTGTTGGTTTTTATAAGCCGACACTATTCATGAAAGAATATAAAGTGTCGATCAAAAATCGCCCGCCTGGTTACTTGGGCTCAAGTGTCGTAGGAATGGCGTTCGCTGCAGGTTGGACACCTTGCACTGGACCTATACTTGCTTCTGTCATTGCTCTAGGGGTATCTTCCCCCGATGAAGCGGTCATCTATATGATTAGTTATGTGCTTGGTTTTTCTATCCCATTTTTCTTGATGGCTGTATTTATCGGACGGATGAGTTGGATTAAAAGACATAACCGGAAAATCGTTAAAGTAGGGGGATATTCAATGATTGTTATGGGGGTATTTCTTTTCTTTGGATGGATGACTGAATTCACATCGTTCATCACAAGCCAATTTTTCGGAGGGTGGACAGGCTTTTGATCAGCTCCATTCTTTTTTAGAACTGAGGAACAAATATGAGTAAACGAATATCTTTGAAAATAGGTATGCTGTTTTTTATTCTGATGATCATCATCGAGCTTTCCTTATTCTTTGTTTTATATACAAATATTTCTAGTTATCAAATTGAAGAAGTGCTGGATGGGCTTTTAACTCGTGGCGGGAGTCATCGTGACGTATTGGAGAAGAAGTTTGATCAAACTACTTTGACTCATGTAGATTTGATGGAATCCGAAACCGTCACTGATGTCGTTGTTACAGATGAAGATGGGACGGTGCTTTCAAATTCATCATCCACTGATCCATCACAAAGAGAATTGCTGAAAGAATATCCGGTGTCATCTGAACAATCGGGGATGATTATTGAAGATCAGTGGAAAACTTCTCCTTACGTTGCCACGATATCACCTATAATCATAGGAGGAGAGTTGAAAGGGAATGTGTATATGTTCTCGCCCTCTACAATCATTCGCGACCTAACATCCCATCTTACTAAGCAGTTTCTCATTGTAATGTTGCTCACGATCATCCTTACGTTAATTGTTGTGTTTACTCTTTCAAGGTTGGTAACCAAACCATTGGTACGTATGAAAGAGGAGACGGAGAAGTTGAGCCGCGGTGAGACAAACTTGGAGTTGCATGATCATTATAATGATGAGCTCGGAGTTCTAGCACGCTCCATTAACCGGCTAGCTGAAGAATTGGAAAGAATAAAACAAGAGCGAAACGACTTCCTATCGTCGATTGCACATGAACTGCGAACCCCTTTAACGTACTTAAAAGGATACGCAGATATCGCTGCAAGAGAAGAGACGACGCATGCGGAACGAATCAAACACCTCAAAATAATTAAAGAAGAATCAGAAAGCCTATCCGGGATGGTTCAACACCTATTTCAATTAGCCAAAATGGATGAGAACACGTTCAATATCCAGCCAAGGGTTTGTGATGTGCGACTTTTGCTCGAGCAGTTGAAAGAGAAAATGTACCCATTGATATCCTCTTATAGTGGTAGGGTGAATGTGGAATGTCCTGAAGAACTAACCGTGTACGCAGATCCGACTCGTTTTACTCAAGTGATGGTGATCCTTGTAGATAATGCTCTTAGGTATAGTGGTTTGAGTCCAAGTGTTTCCATACACGCGGAACCTTCAAATTCTCAAGTCATCCTTAAAATAAAAGACGAAGGCCCAGGAGTGCCAGAAGAATCAATTCCTTATCTTTTTGATCGCCTCTATCGGACAGATAAGTCTAGGTCGAGAAACTCAGGAGGCAGCGGACTCGGGCTTGCTATTGCAAAGGAAATAATAGAAATGCATGGTGGAGAAATCGAGGCATATAACCAATCAGGATTGACTATTCAAATCTTGTGGCCAAGGGATGGTAGCTTATGACAAAGATTTTGCTTGTAGATGATGAACAAAGAATGCTTTACCTAATCTCTTTATACTTAACACCTCATGGTTTTATATGTGATCAAGCTCTAGGAGGCTATCAGGCTATGGACCTTTTGAAGCAATCCTTTTTTGACCTGATCCTTTTAGATATCATGATGAAAGATATGGATGGCTTTGAAACGTGCAAAAGAATGAGGGAGATTACCGAAACGCCCATCATCATGCTTACCGCGAAAGACCAAAAACAGGATATTCTCAAAGGGCTTAAAATAGGCGCAGACGACTACGTTTCAAAACCGTTCGATGAGGAAATTTTACTCGCACGCATGGAAGCCCTATTACGCAGAGGGACGAACAGGCGGAGTATAGAGGTGAATGGACTAACATGGAATCAAGAGTCCCATCAACTTCATTATGGCAAAACGGAAATTCAATTGACGCCAAAGGAATTTAAACTCTTAGGTCTACTCTTGAAACGACCAAATCAGGTCTATGAGAGGGAAGATTTGTTGGAACTAGTCTGGGGATTTGATTCTGAAACAGAGGGGAGAACGATTGATTCCCACGTCAGGAATGTAAGGGAGAAAATACGTAAGAAAGGTTTTCCTATCGATTCCCACTTGAAAACAATTTGGGGAGTTGGATATAAATGGGGGGAGTAAATCCTTACAAATATGTTTAATTATGTAGTATTCAGGTTACCTTATCTGTGAGACATAAATGATGAAGGAGGAGAAAAAATACATGTCACATGAACAGTATCAATCTGCTATACAATCATTACATGAGTGTATGGAAGCATGTAACCATTGCTATGATGCATGCTTAAAAGAAGAAGACGTAAGCATGATGGCTCAATGTATCCGTCTGGACAGAGAATGTGCCGATATTTGTGCTTATCTTGAGCAATCTTTGGTAAGAGGTACTCCATTCGCTGCGGAGCTTGCACAAGTGTGTGCTAAGATTTGCGAAGCTTGCGGAAACGAATGTAAGAAACATGATCATGACCACTGCCAGAAATGTGCTGAGGCATGCTTTAAGTGTGCAGATGCATGTAAAAGCATTGCGTAATTTATACATCAATGGATAGTGAATAAAAGCGGACCATCTTAAAGGTGGTCCGCTTTTCAGGCTGTTGAAGAAGTTAGTGGAAGGGTTCTGTTTGATTATAAGAATAACGTGGGATGGAAAACGGCTCGCTTTCCTGCGGGGGAACCGGCAAGCCTCCTCGTTCGTTGACACTCCCTGTGGGGTCTCGCCAAGGTCCTTCTCCCGCGGGAGTCTCCCCGTTTTCCATCCCACTAAGCTATAAATAGTCGGAACAGAACCTCGCCAAGCATGAGGCTCTCATCAATAGAGCTCCACATTGTAGTTAAATATCTAGAGGTTCCCACTTCCTAATGTAAGGTGGCGTGGAAACGGCGACACTCCTGCAGGATTCTGAGGCTTGGGTGAGATCCCGCAGGTCGCGTAGCTCTGAAAAGCGGACCATCTCAAAGATGGTCCGCTTTTATTCTTAATGGTCCATTCCATCATTATGCAGGAATACAGGTTCATGAATAAGCGAACTTCCCCCAACTAAGATTGCTGAAATGATCAAGAAGACGATGAAAGGCTTTAGAACCCATGCTTTAGAAATGGGGCGGTCAGATTCAACGAAAATTGGATATAAAATGATGGAGCTGACCAATAGGAGGGCAAAGATATTGGTCAAAGCAATGAGCTGGGAAATGTGGACCATCGAACCGACCATTGCCCCCATCATTCCTCCCATTAGTCCTGACATAAGCCCTCCTAGTATGTAGGTAATCCCTAGATTCCAGCAGAACAACATAGCGCAAGAAGCACCTATCACCATTCCTAATATAGTCAGAGTGAAAAAGTCCCCACTTATAACCATGGTGAGTACTACACCTACCAAGAGACCTATACTATTACCTGAGTACATAGAAATCATCATTTTTTGACTATGGAGCAATTTTGATTTCCATTTTTTTGATATGATCGCTGAACTTATGATGGACCCCATAATCAATACACAAACGTACATTTGTAATAGGCTCATGATGACACTCCCTCTAAAAACTTGTTTACCTATTCTATGCACCGAACTGGGGAGAAATTATATCAAGTGACGGCTTCTTCCATTAGGAGAGTTTTTCTCTGATCAAAGGAAGAGTCATACACCGTATTCCACCGCCACCTTTTTCAAGTTCATCAACTTCCACTTCGATCACCTTATGTTTACGTAATTTTTTGTGATGCTTTAATTGTTTGTTCATTTTTGAACTGACTAAGAGTGTTTCAGGGTCTAGATTAAGAAAATTGATGTCAGGAAGCGTCCGTTTGACTTCGTTCGTCCAGACCGGTTCTATTCCGTGCCTTCTTAAGAAATCGCCAAGCATGAGGTACATGCCTCCTTTTTGTGTCAGCAAGCGGACAGGGAAATACCGCATAAAACTTTTGGCGAGGAAATGATGGCCGCCTATCATGTTCGCGTTCATGTCGAGGTGCATCGTATCCGCTCTTCTAGGGAGGTCGATTGCAACGACCTCTGAAAAACCAGCTGCAAACATTTTATTCCTCACTGCTTCCACACTTTCCATACTGCTTCGCATTCCGGTATTGATAAGTACAGCGTCTTTGTTGAGTACATAGACATCCCCGAATTCTAACGCTTTCCATTTTTCGTTTTTAACGATTTCAAATTGATCCGAAGAAAACCATTGTTCGAACAATTGATGGGAAAGGATATATTCGGGTTGTCTCATGGAAGTGGCCGCTTCACCTGGAATCACGGTCGTTCCGCATACCCCAGCCAAGTCTCTTGTGAACAGACGGTTGACGAGTTGGTTGTGAAAAGGGGTGTCCTGGTTGGCTATATGTTTAGAATAGTCGATGACCATGGCTCCAGCATCTTCTAATGCTTTGACCATGGCGGCATGCTGGTGGGCAGCTTTTTGATAGTCAAACGGTTTTTCCCATTGAATGTCGACGGCCGTTTGCTGGTCAGGGATATCAAGGGGTGCGGGTGAACAGACAATCACAGCTTGTAACGGTTCGTGTTCGCTAAAACAACTAGGATGCAATTTCATACGTCTCATCTCCCTTATTTGGTCTATGTTTACTATTTCCTCGTAAACGGCGGTCATACTTGTTCCCTCACATATTCTGCTTACATCTACCTCACACTACACGTAAAGGAGAGGTGGAGATGAGTAAACGAGGACTTTCGTGGTGGAAGTTATCCTTAATCGGAGTCGGTTGTATCATTGGGACTGGGTATTTTCTAGGTTCAAGTCTAGCCATTCAACAAGCAGGGGCGTCTGTCCTGATCGCTTATTTAACAGCTGGAATCGTCACATGGCTTGTCTATCAAGCGTTGGCGAAAATGACGGCTGATCATATGGAGAAAGGATCTTTTCGCACCTATGCCAAACAAGCTTTTGGGTCATGGGCAGGGTTCAGTAACGGCTGGGTGTATTGGACAGCGGAATTGTTGATTATGGGGAGTCAATTGACGGCCCTTGCCATTTTTGCTCGATTTTGGTTCCCTTATGCCCCCGTTTGGTTATGTGCGGCCTTCTTTTCTGTTATCGGATTGTTTGTTTTATATCTAGGTGTTAAAAAGATCGAGGACTTGGAAAATATCTTTGGATTGATGAAAGCGGCGGCTATCGTCATGTTTGTCCTGATTGGAGGAGCAGCCATGCTTGGCTTGTTGCACAATGAGGGAGCAGACGTACAAACTCAGACACTGGAGCTATTTCCGGAGGGAGGAACAGGGCTTTGGATCGCTCTGCTCTATGCGTTCTATGCATTTGGAGGAGTGGAAGTGATGGGGTTGATGGCTTCGGAGTTGAAGGATCCGAATGAAGCCGAGAAATCCGGTCGTCTCATGCTCTTCTTACTGACCATTCTGTATGTAGCTTCCTTTTTTCTGGTTGTCCGTTTAGCGCCGCTTCAAGATATTGATACAGAAGAAAGTCCGTTCATCACGGCATTGAAACCACTCGAGTGGGATTGGGTGTCTCATGTATTCAACGGCATCTTGATCATTGCGGGTTTTTCGACGATGGTCGCCTCCTTGTATGCTGTCACAACGATGGTGACAGCTTTAGCAGAAGAAGGAGACGCTCCTTCCTTATTTGCGAAGAAAGGAGAAGAACATACGCCTCTTCCGGCTTTTATCCTGACAACGGTGATGGTGGTGATTTCCGTAGTGTTTGCTCTGTTGCTGCCAAATAACATCTTTGCCTATATCACGACAGCAGCCGGTCTGATGCTGTTGTATAATTGGATCTTCATCTTATTTTCGTACCGGTCGATGATGAAGCCTAAAGGATTGGCTTTGGTGAAAGTCGTGGTGGCAGCGGCGATCATTGCAGTGGCTATTGTCGGAACCTTATTTGATGGCACTAGTCGAACAGGATTATGGGTCAGTTTTGTTTTCCTTATCTTGATTACTGTAGCAACTTGGATCAAGCAGTGCAGGAATTAAGCATTTTGGTTTCGCTGCATCATCGCCTTGAACGGGCATTTGGAAGGTATTGTGTCGTCATCTTGAAGAAAGTATTGTTGCCATTCCAAGTTATCTTTCTGCCCATACCATTTTAACGCAGGGTGTGCGGGTCTTTCGTCATACTCCTCCAGACGCTTTCTGATGGCGGCTTTTAACTTTCGACCATAGGACGTTCCATCGTGAATATCATGGAAAACCCATCTAGGTTGCATAGCGATAAGGAAGTGGGGGGAATGACGGCTTTTCCTCTCTGAATGAGCCGGAGTGGCACAAAAGGCGAAATACGGTTCCCCATCGAAACAAAATTCCCATGAAGGATCTTCAGGGCATGTGGAAATATCATCTGGCCAGGGCTCTTCATCTAGTTCGTGGACACGGGAAAGGAGCGTCCAGAAGATTTCTTGATACGACGAAATAGAGGTTGCTCTTTCTATATCCTGTGTATCGAAAAAGACCACAATAGACGCATAGCGGCCAGTGTCTCTAGAGATTTTTCCGTATGCTTTGAGTAATGATGCTAATTGCTCGGCAGTTTTGTAGCTTTTAGGATTTCCTGCAAAACCATAGCGTAGTGAATCTTCCAGGAATCCTTGGATACCTGGAACACAAGGATACGGATGTTTACGATCCAGCATCATCTGTTTGAAATAGTCGAAAGCCGATTGCTCCCAAGGTTCAAGTGATGACGCTTGTTGTTCAATCGAAGACTTTGTAAGTAAATGCATGACTCTCCCTCCTAAGGCTGAACACACCTTATCGTATGAAAGAGAGAGCTATAGGTGTTTGTCTATGCAAAAAGGATATGGAATGCTTGAAACCCGAAATAAAGACCGAAGATGACTAGCACGATTCCCGAGACAATCGAAATCGCTTGAAGCATGCGAGGTTGAATCCATCGTCTAGCACCCGAGGCTAAGCTTGCCATGCATACATCCCACACTAAGATTCCGATAAAGATTCCCCCGCTGTATAGTAGCAGCTGCTCCCCAGCGTAGCTTTTAGACGTTTGAGCGAGCATTGCCCCATAAATGCCTAACCAGAATAAGATGCTCAGCGGGTTTGATATCGCAAGGAAGAACCCCGTAAGCATTGATTTTCGCTTCTTCTCTTGTACGGACCTTTCGTGAGGTGTTTCGGATACGCGGGAGGAATGGATCATACTTTCAACCCCTGTGTAACAGAGGATGAAGAAACCGAACGACCATAGAAATGTCTGGACCAAAGGTGTATCGACCCATTGAGATAGTCCGAAATAAATCATCAGCATAAAGACAGCATCGGCAAGCATGGCTCCTACCCCGAGCAACCACGCGTGCATGAAACCGAAGCGGATACCTTTATCAATCTGTGCTGCGTTGATCGGCCCCATCGGTGCAGATAACGATACGCCTAATACAATATAACTTAAGAAAATGCCCATAGCAGTTCTCCCACCTTTTTTCCATACTTGATACTACTATATCAATAGAGGGACAAGCTTATGAAAAAAAAACAGAGGATGACACGTTGCGTCGTGTCATCCTCTGTTTTTTGTTTGAATGTTCGTGTTAGTGCGTTTGATTTCCCTGCCCAGGAGTTTGTGTATAGCTTTTTAACATAGCCGTCATATCCTGTTGATTCAATTGAGGAACTTGATAATACCCGTGCTTGTTTTGATAAAGGAAGGTTTCATAACTCATCTCAATAAAGTTCGGTACGCTATCTGCGATGACCCGACGAAGCACCGGGTTTGTCATTTCTAGAGCCGTCATAGCCATGAGGCTGGCAAGTGACTTGGTTTGACTAAGCATGTAGGCTGATAGCCCCTGGTCGGAAAGGTCCTGAACGGATTGGTTCGGCTTTTTAGGCTGGCCGGGCTTGACCCCATAAACGGCATCGTTATTTTGGTTCATTTTATACTGTTGCGTCGGTACTTGAGGGTCTTGACCTGTAGAAAAGCTGTGCACGATCGTATTGTACGTTTGCTGCACGAAATTGGATTGACGTGTGAGGATGTCTTTCAGCTCTGGGTCTTGAATGTGCTGATCGTACATTTGGTATTGGTCCAAAAGACTGATCATTCCTGCAATGACTTCATGAGCATCAAATAACTCATGGCCCCCATGATTCATGTTCATCATCGTTTGTCCTTGTTGAGTGCCTTGCTGCTTTTGATTTTGCATAAGAAAACCTCCTGTAAAGTGATTCTTATTCAGGTTTCCCATTACCGCGAATCTCATGTATGGGTGGAAAAAGGTCTAATTTTGACAGAGCTCCCACAAAAGTGTCCATTCGTGTTAAGCTGATAGGTATATGATGAAATATTCAAATAATTCAAGTGTTATGGAGGTACTTCTATTGAGGATATTAGGTTATCAGCACCTTTCACATCCGGAAGGGACAAAGTTGGATTGCTCAGGGAGCGGATCGAACAGAAGGAGTGGACAAGTCATGGGGCTTCATGTGCTCGTTGATGACGCAGATGAATTTGCTAAGATGGCAAAATCGAATGGTGCGGAACTCACGGGACCATTCGTGAAAGAGGACAAACGCATTTACACGCTTCATGCCCCTGAAAGGCTTCCTGTAACAATCGAGTCACGAAATTGATACCTTTTATACATAGACAGTACCTCCACTCATGATAAAATGAGGAAAAGAGGATTGAAAAGGGAGATAGAGAAATGAGAACTTGGGGAAGAAAGTTATTTGTCGTACTCATATCTGCACTAACCTTAGGATTGTATATCCCGCCTACCTATGCCGCTACGGATACGGCAGAGAATAAAGAAGTTGCTCCACAAGACGAAACGAGTGGCAGAACCGTTATTGAAGATCCGCCATCACATGATTTAGAACAAGAAGCCAGTGAGGATCTTCCTCTTAATGCAGATGATTATGTAAAGAAGATGAAAGAGCAAGCGAAAGAGCAGACGATTACGAAAATGGGGCCACGTATCATTGAAAAAGTGGACGGGGACATGACAGAAGAGATTTTACCGAAAATCGAGGAAATTGTCGCTTCCATTTTAGGTGAGGTCACTGAAGAGGACTTGCCTTACTATGAAATTACAGAAGAGTTGACACCAGGATATGGTGAGAAAATCTTCACCCTTGTCCATCAGAAAACACAAAAAGAAGTAGCGAGATTTGATGTACGAAGGGACAAGCGTCCTGGAGAGGGCTACTGGTTCAATTTCCATTATCATTTAGAAGATGATAACTTTACGAAACACCATTCCATAGGAGAAATCTATTGGGAGAAAAATACTCCACCGAAGTGGATGTCATAACGACGTTGATCAGGCGACTCTGTTAATTGGAGTCGTCTTTTTTTATTCTTTTTGACTTTGCTCTGTCCCCCAACGGTGCATTTCTTCTAGAAGCGGCAGCAGCGTTCTCCCTTTGTCGGTCATGGAATACTCGACTTTAGGAGGGATTTCATCATACTGCTTGCGTTGAATCAACCCGTCCATTTCCAAATCTTTCAGCTGTTGGCTCAGCACTTTATGTGCGACACCAGGAAGTAAGCGGCGCAGTTCATTATATCGATGGATGCCGTCAACGCCTAAATGCCAAAGAATGACCGTTTTCCACTTTCCGCCCACTTTGTTCAATGTATATTCAATTGAACACTTCAACTTCCCCTGTTCGTCCACATTCGGTTGTTCACTCATATCTATTTCACTCCTTAGTTACTTTCAGGTTAGTTTCTAACATAAAAGTGCATTCTTACGCTCATTATCGTAATGGTATAACATAGAACGCGTCAACACAATTACAATAGGAGGTCTTGCACATGCAACCATACCCTAGAAATTTCTCTCATATTGGATTATCTGTTCCTGATGTAGAACAAGCTCTTAAATTCTATACAGACGTATTTGGCTGGTACACCATTATGGAACCATCCACTATTCAAAATGATGACTCACCGGTCGGGCAAATGTGCCGTGATGTATTTGGTAGTGAGTGGGAAAGTATCCGAATTGCTCACTTATCTACAGGAGATCGAATTGGAATTGAACTATTCGAGTTCTCCCATAACGAAAAGCCCGATAACAATTTCGAATACTGGAAAACAGGGATCTTCCACTTCTGTGTCCAGGACCCTGATATTGAAGGCATCGTCGAAAAAATCAAAGAACATGGCGGTAAACAACGCATGCCGATCCGTGAATATTACCCTGGTGATAAACCTTATAAGATGGTGTACGTCGAAGATCCGTTCGGCAACGTCTTTGAGATTTATACGCATAGCTATGAATTGACTTATTCGAAGGGTGCTTATGAATAAAGGGCAATCTTAAGTGAAGTGCTTTTTCACATTCACAAACCGATTCAAAACGCATTCACATGTGTTTGACGTCTCATAATGGGATATAAGGAGGTAAATGAATGGATGAGGAGGCATCATATGAAGAATGCACTCGTAACAGGAGCCAATCGAGGTCTGGGATTCGAGGCGAGTCGTCAGCTTGCTCAAGCAGGTTTTAAGGTGTGGTTAGGAGCTAGAAATGAAGAAAAGGGAAAGGAAGCGGCATCAACATTGCAAGACGAAGGTCTTGATGTCCATTACATTTTTTGTGATGTAGCTCAACCCGATAAAGTCGGTCACTTGAAAGATCAGATTATAGAAGCGGACGGGAAACTGGACGTGCTTGTGAATAATGCAGGCATCTTCCCTGATAAAAAAGATTCGATTCTTGATGTGGATACGGTCACATTCGAGGATGTTCAGCTCGTCAATTACTTCGGCCCTTATTTCCTTATGCACACGTTTATTCCTGTCATGATTGAAAATGATTACGGTCGTGTCGTAAACTTAGCGGCTGAAATGGGTGTCAACTCTGCAATGGATGCTCCGATGGCAGGGGCCTACAAAGCCTCCAAGTTTGGCTTGAATGCCTTGACTCGTCTATTTGCTGGGTCAACGAGAAGAAAGAACGTGAAGGTGAATTCCGTGAGTCCGGGCTGGGTAAAGACGGACCTTGGAGGAGAGAAAGCGAAAAGAGAACCTGAGGAGGCCATGGAAGGGATTCTTTGGTTGGCTCAATTAGAGGATGATGGGCCTAACGGTAAGTTCTTCAGAGATAAAGAAGAGCTGGAGTTTTAAACACAAGAAAGAGCTGCCGTTATGGCAGCTCTTTTTAGGATGGATCTTCGCCTATGATACGGACTTCGCGTTCTAGTTCCACTCCGAACTTTTCTTTGACCGTCTTTTGAACATGTTCAATCAGAGAAATATAATCCGATGTAGAAGCATCATCCTTGTTTACAATGAACCCAGCGTGCTTTGTCGACACTTCTGCCCCGCCTATATTCTTTCCTTGTAAGTCACTATCTTGAATTAACTTGCCGGCAAAGTATCCAGGTGGTCGCTTGAACACACTCCCGCACGATGGATATTCAAGGGGTTGCTTGGATTCGCGTTTGTACGTTAAATCATCCATCACCGCTTTGATTTCTTCATGAGACCCAGGAGTTAAATGAAAAGTAGCCTCAACAACGATGTCTCCACGGTCTGGAATATTACTTGTACGGTAGTCGAGGTCAAGCTCTGAGGCATCCCTTCTTACTAAGTTTCCGTCCTTATCGACGACATGGGCGTATGCGAGTACGTCTTTAATTTCACCACCGTAAGCACCTGCGTTCATGTACAATGCGCCACCGACGGTTCCAGGGATTCCACAAGCGAATTCTAAACCAGATAGATTTTCACCCAGTGCATACCTTGAAGCATCGATGATACGAGCGCCGCTTTGGGCGACGACGGTATTTCCTTCTGAGGATATCGAATCTAAATGTTTCAAATTGATTACGATTCCGCGAATGCCACCGTCTTTGATAATTAGATTCGATCCATTTCCTAATAACGTGAAAGGAATTCCATCTTCCTTTGCTAACTTCACTACGTTTTGTACTTCTTCAAAGGAAGTGGGCGTAATGAAGAAATCAGCTCTTCCTCCAAGTTTCGTGTACAAGTGGTCTTTTAGCAGCTCATCCACTTTCACGTTTTCCTCTTTGACGAGGTCCATCAGTTTCGTATATATTTTCTTTTTATTCGTCATGAACACCAGTCCTATATTTGTTGTATTTTCAGTAAGTTGTTCATCCATCAAAGGACATTTCCAACTAAGGGTCGTTCGCCATTTTTATAGTTAGTTTATGCTGGTTGTTGAAAAAAGTTTCAGCATCCGATTGTGTTGCACGCTTTTTATTCTATCATATTTTTGGTAAGACAATCGATTCAAATGGAAGGATAACTTCAGCCCAACATGTGAATAGTAAGAGGGTAGGGAGGTGTGTGGTGATGGCAAAGGATGTACTGTGTGAAGTTTCCAATTGTGTGCATAACCTTAATGGGAAAAGTTGCGGTGCAGAAGAGATATTTGTCGTTAGTCACCGTGGCCGTCAAGCGAATACGAGTCAGGAAACAGACTGTAAAACGTTTGAGCCCACCCGATAAAAGTTCCTATACAAGACTTACCCGACTTAAATCGGGTGAGTCTTTTTTTGTAAGCGCTTCAATTAAAAGAATGTTTTATATTTTCTGAAAAATGATTGCCAAGCAGTGATGGAGTTAGTATCATCAGTATAAGCGATTCCTAATTACGGTGAAAGAGGTGGAACTTATGGATGAAACAAAGAAAGATTTGCGCATCAGAAGTAAGGTAATCAGCGAAGGGGTGAACCGGGTTCCCAACCGGTCGATGTTAAGAGCCGTCGGTTTCACGGATGAGGATTTTAAGAAACCCATGATTGGTATAGCAAGTACATGGAGTGAAGTGACTCCTTGTAATGTACATATAGATCGTCTAGCGCGCGAAGCGAAAAACGGTGCTCGCGAAGGTGGAGGCGCACCGATGATTTTCAATACGATTACAGTAGCGGATGGAATAGCGATGGGACATGAAGGGATGAATTTTTCACTGCCCAGCCGAGAGGTGATTGCTGATTCTATTGAAACGGTAACGAACGCGGAGCGATTAGATGGTGTAGTAGCTATAGGTGGTTGTGACAAAACAACACCGGGGTGCTTGATTTCCCTAGGTAGAATGAATCTTCCGGCCGTATATGTATATGGTGGAACGATCCAACCGGGGAAATTGAACGGAGAAGACATTGATATTGTTTCTTCTTTTGAAGCGGTAGGACAGTACCAAGAGGGAAAGATTGATGACGAACAACTTCACAAAGTGGAATGTAGTGCTTGTCCTGGAGCCGGTGCGTGTGGAGGCATGTACACGGCCAATACGATGGCTTCAGCAGTAGAGGCCCTCGGAATGAGTATTCCCGGTTCGTCTTCTACACCCGCGATTGCCGATTACAAAGAAAAAGAATGCCATCAAGCAGGCGAAATGGTGTTGAACTTGCTAGAGCGTGAGATTTATCCAAGAGATATCATGACGAAAGAGGCTTTTGAGAATGCGATTACCGTCGTCATGGCTCTAGGCGGTTCCACCAATGCCTTCCTTCATTTATTGGCCATGGCCCATTCAGCCGGAGTGGACCTTACCTTAGATGATTTCGAGCGCGTTCGGGTAAACGTCCCTCACATTGCGGATATGAAACCGAGCGGGAAATATGTGATGCAGGATTTATATGAGAGTGGTGGGGTACCGGCGGTCATGAAATTGCTCCATGAACACGGATTGCTTCATGGTGATTGCTTGACGGTCACAGGAAAAACAGTGGCTGAAAACCTGGCAGAGGCAGAACCATTGAAAGAAGGACAGAAAGTCATCTTGCCTCTAGAGGAACCTATCAAACCGAGTGGTCCACTTGTGGTACTGAAAGGGAATCTAGCTCCTGATGGTGCCGTAGCAAAAATGTCAGGTCAGAAGATCAGTCGTTTTGAAGGTCCAGCACGGGTTTATGATAGTGAGGCTGAAGCCACAGAAGCGATAGAGGCCGATATGATTAAGGAAGGCGATGTCTTAGTCATCCGAAATGTCGGACCTAAAGGAGGCCCGGGCATGCCTGAAATGTTATCCATCACAGCGATGATTGTTGGACGAGGGTTAGGCGGCAAAGTCGCATTATTGACGGATGGGCGTTTCTCGGGTGGATCACATGGGTTTGTAATTGGTCACGTAGCTCCTGAAGCTGCTGTTGGTGGTCCAATCGGGTTGTTAAAAGAAGGGGATACGATCACGATTGACAGCGATACACAACAAATCAACTTTGAAGTCACAGACGAAGAGCTCGAACATCGTAAACAGCAATGGCAACGACCGGAACAAAGGTATAAAACAGGTGTTCTGGCTAAATATGCTCGACTCGTTTCCTCTTCTGCTAAGGGAGCGGTCACAGATTTGGATTTAGATTAAGTTATGGAGGCCGCTTTATAAAGCGGTCTCTATTTATTATCTTGTTATGTGGTTTTCGTCCATATTTTGTATTTACAACCATCACCAGAGTATGCACAAGACAAATTTGGGTGGGGGGGTGTCTTGTAAGTGATCAGGGAGATTGAAGATTTTCAGAAAGATCAATCAGAATATTTGCGTATGCGCCGTACGTTATGGCCCCATGCAAACGATGAAGAACATATGAAAAATATGATTCACATTTATAAAGAGGAACCATTCTATAAACATGAGCTTACATGGAAGGTTTTGGTTATTGAGAGGACGAACGGTAAACTTGGAGGGTTTATCGAGCTGTCACTATACCCAGAATTACCTTTCGTAGAGTCTTCCCCAGTCGGGTACATAGAGGGGTGGTACGTTGATGAGGATTTAAGAAGTCAGGGGTTAGGAAGTGGACTCGTTTACTTAGGAGAAAAGTGGGCTAAACAAAAGAAGTGCAGACACATGGCTTCTGACGTGGAATCAGATAACGTATTAAGTCAACAAGCCCATCGTTCTTTAGGCTATGCTCAAGCGTATAAGGATGCTTCTGGGCTTTACTGTAAAAAGAGTATATAAAGGGGGGGAGAAATGACTAGGTTAGGAATCATCAGGCATGGAAGTACATTGTGGAATAAAGAGAGAAGAGCTCAAGGCAGTTCGAACATCCCTCTTGACGAGGAGGGAATACAACAGGCGAGAAAATTGGCAGATCGCTTAAAATGTGAGCCTTGGGAAAAGATTTATGTGAGTCCATTAACCCGTGCGAGGCAGACAGCTGAGGTTATAAAAGAGCAGCTTCAAATCCCGCTTCAGGAAGATAGTCGGCTTGAAGAGGTAGGAGGCGGTCAAATTGAAGGGACGACAGAGCAAGAAAGAGTAGATAGATGGGGAGAAGACTGGAGAAGTATGGAGTTGGGCTTAGAGAAAAAGGATGATGTTCTCAATAGAGGGATGTCGTTTCTAGAAGATATCTTGGCTGAACATGAAGGAGGACGTATTTTGATTGTCAGTCACGGAGCCCTAATCAGTCATCTTGTGAAGGAGATGACAAAAGAGGAGTCCGAAGTGCAACATATCAGGAATACTTCTCTAACAGAGGTGATCAGGGAAAAGAAAGGCTGGCATTTCGAAAGATTCAACTGTACCTCACATTTAGATTGATGAGAAAAAAGCGGCTTACAGAGCCGCTTTTGTTAGGTTTGAGGCTTTTCGAAATTCAAGTCCCACGTAATGTCGTAAGCATCTTTAACTTTTGCGAAAGTCGCTCCCCAAAACGTATCTTGTAATTCCATGATGATCTTGCCGTTTTCCTTCAGGCGGTTATAATACCGTTCGATTTCCTCTGGACTTTCCAATTCTAGTGCTAAGGAAATATTCGAGCCTGTTTGAACCTCATGATTCCCGAAGTTGTCGGAAACCATGAATAAGAAGTTTCCATTTTGAAGGCGAGCATGCATGATTCGGTCTTCCATCTCCGGTGGTGTATCAAAATCAGCGTCTCCAAAGGTCTGAAGGTTTGTAATTTCTCCATCGAAGACCTCTTTGTAATAGTCCAGTGCTTCTCTTGCCTGCCCATTGAATGTAAAATAAGGGGTCGCTTGATGCTTCATAAATACACTCCTTCTTGTGAATGATTGTCTACATTCATTGTAAACGAATTCATTTATCAAAACAAGAACATTTGTTCTTGTTTATCTTGATTCAGAAAATGCATCCCTCCACTGGTTGGCTTTTTGGATAGACGGGGTATCCTTTATGATGTCGAGTGGTTTGACGGCATTCCCGATGATGTAATCTTCGAATGACATGTTGACGAAATCGAAAATGTACCCGAATTGCTGAATGAGAGGAAGAGCCGTAATCTTTGGGTCTGCTCCACCAGAAACGATTACATAAGCTTTCTGCTCAGCCAGCTTCTCTTTGAAATCGAAGCGGTCGTCTCGCATATACTGCGACCATCGATCAATGAAAACCTTCATTTGACCTGACATGCCAAACCAATAGACGGGCGTGGCAAAAATAATGATATCGTGAGAAAGGAATACCTCGAGAAGTTTTTCGTAATCATCATTTACCGGGAAGAACCCTTTTTCAGTATGCCTCTCATCTATAATGGGCTCTATGTGATAATCGGTTAAACGAATCTGCGTATGATCAATACCTTCAAGCGATTTCCGCAGCAAATACTCCGTGTTCCCTTCCTTACGCGCGCTTCCTAAAATGGCTAATATTTTCATCATACTCATTCCTTTGGTTTCATTTCCTTTTAGTCTAGCATTGCTTGATGGATTGTAGTTATCTATAATTTTCTATGCATAGTATTGAATATTTCGATGGAGGTTGTCATGGATACATCATATTTTTATACATTCAAAGAAGTCGTAAAGTGGGGAAGCTATACAAAAGCTGGGGAAGAGCTAGGATATGCACAGTCGAGTGTAACCGCACAAATGAGAAAACTCGAACAATACTACCAAATCAAATTATTCGAGCGGGTCGGTCAGAAAATGTGTCTTACTCAATCTGGAGAAGAGCTGTTTTATTATGTACAAACGATGATTGACTTGCTTGAGGAAGCAAAAGATAAAGTATCTCAGGAAGTTCAAATGAGAGGAACCCTACGGATAGGGACAGTAGAATCGCTGGCTGCTTATTACATAACGAACGCAATCAAAGTATTCAAAACGGAAAATCCTGACTTAAGAATCAAATTAGAGTCTGGATTATGTCCGAATCTAAAGAGCGGGATTCTTGAGGGGCAATATGATGTAGCGATTTTGTTGGACCATCCCCTTCATCATCCCCACTTGAACACTGTCCCTTTGAAAAAAGAGAACATGGTGTTTGTTTCTTCACCTGCACACTCATTCTCTAAAAAAGAACGGCTGGACATTGAATGGCTGAAAGATGAGACTTTGATCTTTACAGAGAAAGGGTGCACCTATCGAGAATCCTTGGAGTCACTGTTGAAAGGCCAACACATTCAGCCGAGGTCCACACTTTCTTTTACAAGTCTTGAAGCGATAAAGCAGTGTGTCGTAGATGAGCTTGGCATTGCTATGTTACCCGCCATGGCAGTGCAAGAAGAATTGAAAAGTGGAAAATTAATATCGTTGAATTTCGATGTGGATTTACACTTACACGTTCAGTTGGTTTATCAGCAAAAGAAATGGTTATCACCTTCTATACAAAGATTTATCGATTTACTTGAGGAAGGTAAAAGCATCTAGTTGTTTTCACTGCAAGAAAAAGAGGTAATCGATAATGTAGATTTGAAGAGAGGATGAGACACATGGAGAAAAGAATACAGTTAGGGAAGTCAGACTTGAAAGTGAATCCTATTGGTCTTGGCACCAATGCGGTCGGGGGGCATAACATCTATCCGAACTTAGATGAAGAAGCAGGAAAAGATGTGGTTCGTACCGCACTTCAGCATGGTATGAATTTTCTTGATACGGCATTCATTTATGGTCCAGAGCGATCGGAAGAACTAGTGGGACAGGTGATGATAGAGCACGGAAGTCGTGATGAAATCGTATTGGCAACGAAAGGGGCACATCAATTCAAAGGTGATGACGTCGTTCTCAACAACCGCCCGGACTTTCTGAAGGAACAAGTTGAAAAGAGTTTGAGAAGATTACAAACGGACTATATCGACTTGTTTTACATTCATTTTCCAGATGAAGACACGCCTAAATATGAAGCGGTAGGGGCGTTGAGAGAATTGCAGGAACAGGGCAAAATCCGCTCAATCGGTGTTTCTAATTTTTCTGTGGATCAATTGAAAGAGGCCAATCAGGACGGGTATGTCGACGTTATTCAATCAGAGTATAACTTATTCAAACGAGAAGCGGAGCAGGAGATGCTTCCGTACACAGCATCTGAACAGATTTCATTTGTTCCTTACTTCCCATTTTCCTCTGGGTTGTTAGCCGGAAAGTATGATGAGCATTCTACATTTGATGATTTCAGATCGAAAAACCCCCTATTCCAAGGGAAAGCATTCAAAGAGAATTTAGCCAAAGTCGATCAACTCAGGCCTATTGCAGAACAAAAAGAAGTGGATGTTCCTCATGTTGTATTGGCATGGTATTTGAATCAGTCGTCCATTGATGCGGTTATTCCTGGTGCGAAACGAAAACGACAAGTCATTGATAATCTAAATACATTGAAGGTCGATTTGTCTTCAGATGAGATCAAGCGAATTGATGACATTTTTTCTTAAGAAGCATGATGTCCGCCACCTATTGTGGCGGACTTTTTTTAATTCTGTAGAGTAAGGATGATGCAAACTCACGAATGGGCAGCTGAACTAATTGTGAAAAAATTCAAAAAAGTTGTTGCATTTTTCGGTTTAACATCGTAGACTGTACCATAACAGATAATAAAGATATTAACTGTTACACAAAAGGAGGAGTTAAAATGAAAAAAACAAATCACACACTTACGGTTTCTTGCCCTCAATGTGGTACAGAAGTGAAGTCACAGGCCTATACGTACATGATGGAATGTGATCGTTGTCTTTCTAAGAAAGATGAATAATTTTTTAGTGTAACTGTTATATATCAGGTTATTTTAATTTAATTTATTGTATAACAAAAGGTGGCGGATACATGGAAACGGAAACAAGTAATTGGATGGTGGAAGGAGAACTCTCTCCTTCCTTTGGAGAAATACTGACCCCTGAAGCCTTAATCTTTTTAGAACAACTCCATCAACGTTTCAACCCCAAGAGATTAGAACTATTAAAGCGGCGAGAGCAGATCCAACACGAAATCATTCAAGGATCAAAGCCGACCTTCCTAGAAGAAACAGTAACAATCAGAGAAAGTGAGTGGAGGATTGGTCCTCTTCCACACGATTTACAAGATCGAAGAGTGGAGATCACCGGCCCGGTAGACCGGAAGATGGTGATCAACGGGCTGAACTCTGGGGCCAAAGTGTTCATGGCTGATTTTGAAGATGCGAATTCTCCGACATGGAGAAATACCGTGCAAGGGCAAATCAATCTACGGGATGCGATCAGAGGTACAATCAACTTTCAAAATGGAAAAGGAAAAACATATGAATTGAACGAAGAGACGGCTACTTTAATGGTAAGACCACGAGGATGGCATCTTCAAGAAAAGCACTTAACGTTAAATGGAGAACAGGCATCAGCAAGTCTCGTCGATTTCGGGCTTTATTTCTTCCATAATGCAAAAGAACTTCTGAAAAACGGATCGGGTCCATATTTTTACTTACCAAAACTTGAAAACCATTTAGAAGCAAGACTATGGAATGAAGTCTTCCTTTTTGCACAGGAAGCACTGGGAATACAGAGAGGAACTATTAAAGCAACCGTGCTCCTAGAAACCATATTGGCTGCGTTTGAAATGGATGAAATTCTTTATGAGCTGAAAGAACATTCAGCAGGTTTGAATTGTGGAAGATGGGATTATATTTTCAGCTATTTGAAGAAGTTTCGTCATGACCCAGCAGTTATCTTGCCTGATCGAGCAGAGGTGACGATGACCGTACCCTTTATGAGGTCGTACTCCTTGCTGACGATTCAGACCTGTCACCGCAGGGGAGCTCCTGCCATTGGGGGAATGGCAGCGCAAATCCCTGTGAAACATGATGAACAAAAGAACCTAGCCGCTTTTGACAAAGTTCGATCTGATAAACAACGAGAAGTCGACGACGGACACGACGGTACTTGGGTGGCGCACCCGGCTATGGTTGAAACAGCACTTCAGGTGTTCAATGAAAAAATGAAAACACCGAATCAAATCAACCGACTGATTACAGATATCCAAGTGAACGAAGAGGATTTAATCGCCGTTCCCGAAGGATCCATTACTGAAAAAGGCGTAAGAACGAATATAAACGTAGGTATTCAATACATGGCTTCTTGGCTTGCTGGAAGAGGTGCAGCTCCAATCCATCATTTAATGGAAGATGCAGCAACAGCGGAGATCTCAAGAGCTCAGCTCTGGCAGTGGATCCGTCACCCTAAGGGGGTTCTCGAAGACGGTCGGAAGGTAACCTTTGAATGGTTCGATCAATGGAAGCAAGAAGAGATGATGGCGATTCAACAAGAGGTGGGATTGGAAGCCTTTGAGTCCGGTTTTTATAAAGAAGCGGAAGCGTTGTTTGAGAAGTTGATTCGGGACGATGATTTTGCAGAGTTTCTAACGATTGAGGCATATAAGCACTTATCTTAAGGGGGATTCGGAAATGACAAATGAACGAATAGAGAAACTACAACAATCTTGGCAGGATGAAAAGCGTTGGGGCGGTGTTACGCGGCCTTATGAAGCAGAGGATGTCATCCGTTTGCGCGGTTCTATGGACATCACCCATACGCTTGCTGAAAAAGGGGCTGAGAAACTGTGGCGCCTGTTACATGAAGAGAACTACGTCCATGCACTAGGGGCGTTGACAGGAAACCAAGCGATGCAACAAGTGAAAGCCGGCTTGAAAGCGATTTACTTAAGCGGGTGGCAAGTGGCTGCAGACGCCAATATTGCAGGCCAGATGTATCCTGACCAAAGCCTTTACCCGGCGAACAGTGTTCCTCAAGTGGTGAAACGTATCAATCAGGCACTTCAACGTGCTGACCAGATTCATCATATGGAAGGGCAAACAGACATCGATTGGTTCGCTCCGATCGTGGCTGATGCTGAAGCTGGTTTCGGTGGTCAATTGAATGTGTTTGAATTGATGAAGGGCATGATTGAGGCGGGTGCTTCAGCGGTTCACTTTGAAGACCAATTGTCCTCAGAGAAAAAATGCGGGCACTTAGGTGGGAAAGTGTTGCTGCCGACTCAAACGGCTGTAAGGAATTTGATTTCCGCTCGTTTTGCGGCGGATGTCATGGGAGTTCCGACGATTATCATCGCTCGTACAGATGCGAATGCTGCTGATTTAATTACAAGTGATATCGACCCTGCTGATGCCGCATTTCTTACTGGTGAAAGAACGGCAGAAGGCTTTTACAAAACAAGAGCAGGACTGGATCAAGCGATTGCGAGAGGATTGTCTTATGCCCCTTATGCTGATTTGGTATGGTGTGAAACATCCGAACCAAATTTAGAAGAAGCCAGACAGTTTGCAGAAGCGATACATGAGAAATATCCTGATAAAATGCTCGCTTACAATTGTTCGCCTTCATTCAACTGGAAAAAGAAACTGGATGATGAAACGATTGCCCACTTCCAACAAGAGTTGAGTAAGATGGGATACAAGTTCCAATTTGTGACCTTGGCTGGTTTCCATGCGTTGAATCACAGCATGTTCGAGTTATCAAGACAATACAGGGACAGAGGAATGGAAGCTTACTCAGAGCTGCAGCAAGCTGAGTTTGCAAGTGAGAGCGAAGGGTATTCAGCTACTCGTCACCAAAGAGAAGTAGGAACAGGATACTTTGATGAAGTAGCTCAAATCATCTCAGGTGGGACTTCTTCGACCGTTGCATTGAAAGGGTCTACAGAGGCAGAGCAGTTTACAGAAGATAAAATACACTCCACATAATCTCAAGACCTCCCTTAGGTGGGGGTCTTTTTTTCATGTTGCACGAAAAATGTGAAATTCAACATAAAAGCTTCTCTTGTACGTGCACATCCGCCCACTCATTTCAATAAGATAATTCATCAGCTATTTTATGTGCGGGGAGAGGATGAGCTTGATCAATGGAGAGGACTACAAGAAGCGGATCGAAGCATTGACCTCCACAGTCTGGTACGATGGTGAGAAAATTACAGGTAATATAGGAGAGCACCCTGCTTTTCGGGGAGCAGTTCAATCTCAAGCTGCGCTCTATGACTTACAAACGGACCCTGCTCTTAAAGATACGATGACAACAATAGAAAACGGTGAATTGTTCGGCACCTCTTACTTAATTCCTAAAACAAAAGCTGACCTCACGAAAAGGAGAGAAATGGTTCAGAAGTGGGCTTGTCATACGGGAGGCCTCATGGGGCGTAGCCCAGACTATATGAATACGGTCCTTGCATCGTTCGTCGCTTCCCAATCCGTTTTTCAAAACGAGGAAAACTGCTTTCCTGATACACTTGAACGCTTTTATATGAAAGCGAGAGAAAAGGACCTTTCCTTTACTCATACATTTATCAATCCCCAAAATAATCGTTCAAAGCTCGCCTTTCTAGAAAAAGATCATCAAAATGCTCGCATCATCAAGAAAACAGATGATGGCATAATCATCCGAGGCGCAAAGTTACTGGCAACACAAGGAGGGATTACAGATGAGCTCCTCGTGTATTCGGCTCCAGGTGCACAAGAAAAGGAACAGGCCTACGCGTTTTCTGTCCCAACAGATACTCGCGGACTAACCTTTGTCTGTCGCTCGTCACTCACTAATGATAACAGTCGATTCAATTCCCCTCTTTCTTCGAGGTTTGAAGAGATGGATGCCATTGTCCTCTTCGATAATGTATGTGTTCCGTGGGATCGGGTATTCTTCTATGAAAACATCCGAGCTGCCAATAACTTATATGTAAAAGGAATGTTCGTACCTTTTACATTGCATCAAATCGTTTCAAGGCAAGTCATCAAAGCCGAGCTGATCCTGGGCATTGCTTTGAAAATCGTCGATGAGATCAACATCGGAGAGTACCAACACGTACAATCCAAAATTGCAGAGATGGTCAAAGGTACGGAAATGCTGAAGGCTCTTCTTCACCATTCAGAACAGACCGCCAGTAAGAATGAAGACGGGGTTATGGTTCCTGCCCGCCTTCCACTGTACACCGCAATCAACCAATTTCAAGATCTGTATCCGCGTTTTACGGAAATCATCCAATTGCTCGGAGCAAGTGGCTTGATTACACTGCCAACAGAAAGGGACTTCCATTCAGAAATCGGAACGGATTTAAGTGGTTATTTAAAAACGTGTGAATCTAGTGGGGAAGAGAAGGTCGCCTTATTTCGCCTCGCATGGGATTTGACGATGAGTGGATTCGGAACAAGGCAGACGTTATATGAGCGGTTTTTCTTTGGGGATCCTATTCGGTTACAACAAACGATTTACCACACGTTTGATAACGAAGGACCTATCACACTCGCCGATCAATTTCTACAAAGAAAGAGCTGACGCATTGACGTCAGCTCTTTTTGTTTATCCTTTTCGGTTGGTTCGTTTGGCTCTTTGTTCTAATTGGGATTTCGGTTGTTGATCGGCTACATCCTCTGTGTGACCTTGAGGATTAACGGTTGCGGGTGTTTTCCTTTTTCCGGAGTTGCTTTTGTTACTCATGCGTGATCACCTCCGCTATTAGTCTGAGCTAGTGGAGGAGTTTTATCCGACCTTTACATGCTGTGATATTCACATTAAATGAAGGATTCCGTATTACTATCGTTTATTTTTTGCTTTAAAAATCAACCAGGCGAAAAAAATTAACCAAGAAGAATAAGGGATTGACGTGATTATTCACATGAAGAACTTCTTCTTGAATGGGCATCGACTCAAAATATTCTTGCTGAGTTTGGTTTTCTTTCTGTTCTTCTTTCATGGCTTCAAGGTAGCGGTATTGCAAAGGGGTAAGCAGAATACTTAATAAGACATAGATGCCCGCAATACCGAGGAATGCATTGAAAAGCATGTACATTCTCCTTTATTTTACAGTCTGTTTATACGTACGGTTGAAATCCTTAGAAGTTTCAATCGAATGATTCCTTTCTTTTTGCAAAACCTATAAAAGAAGGAGGAATGGACATGAATCGACGACCAAAAAATGACCAAGGATTTAAAATAACAGAAGAACAAGCAAAGGATAGTTATATGGAAGGTACGATAGATGGCAGCATCGATCAGGTGGATGACGAAGGGAATTTAATCAGTCATGATGGGGAGCCACTATCTAGAGAACGTTTCCCAAAAGGACGAAAACAAAATGAACAGAAGAAATAAGATCCTCGTTCCCGAAGCACGAGAGGGACTAGATCAATTAAAAGCAGAAATCGCTAAGACAAAGTTGGCTGCCGATGCGAAATATGAAATGGCAAGAGAAAAAGGTGTACCTTTGCAAAAAGGATACAATGGCGATTTAACGACGAGGCAAGCAGGCAAAATCGGCGGGTCCTTAGGTGGGCAAATGGTGAAAGAGCTCGTGCTCCGGGCGCAGACCGATTTACAATCTAAGAAGTAACGGAAAAGGAGGTGTTCGTGCACCTTCTTTTTTTGTTTGATTATTCCTATAGTTAAAGCAAAAATCGGCTTGTACGCGCATATATTTGATATAATAGAGAAAATAAGAGTGAACACTCACGGGAGAGAGTTCAATGAACAAGATAAAGCAACTAGTGGATGAGATGACATGGAATGGGGATAAGGTTCATTCCTATCCAGAGCAGTTTGATTGGATTGGCCAAGGCAGAAGTGCGGTTGCTTATAAAATTGAAAAAACAAACCAAGTCGTAAAAGTCTTTTATCCAAAGTATAAACATTTAGCTCAAATAGAAGCAGACGTGTACCGGAGACTTTCCAACCACGATTTGTTTCCTGAACTGTATGATGTAGGCGATGGATTTCTAGTGCTTGAATATGTGGCAGGTCAGACATTGTACGATTGCTTGATTCAAGGCGTGTCGATCACAGAAGAAATGGTTGAACAAGTGGATCTTGCGATGCAGTATGCCAGAAGCCAAGGGCTTAACCCATCTGACACGCATCTGAAGAACATCCTCCTGACCGAAGAGGGGGCTATTAAAGTGATAGATGTCGTCCGCTTCACTCAAGAAGAAGAGTGTCCTCATTGGGATGATTTGAAAAAAGCGTATTTCTCTTATTATCAAAAACGCTATTTCCCAAGAAAGTTCCCGAAATTTTTCATTGAATTTGTCATTCGTCTATATCGTAAGCGATTGCTTCCTATCTAGTTTATTCTTGTTCCTTCCTGGGAATAGAATGGAAAAGGAAAGGTAGGGATTGGATATGACTCAATATCGCTTAAGTGACGTAGAAGTAGGGAAAAATTACACAGCAAAAGAATTAGATAGTTTTGTTTCGACGACAGACGTCGTGCTTGTTTCGAATAACGAAAATCAACTGTTTAATGAGCCGGATAGAGAGTATAAGGTGGTTCATTCCTATGCCGGTTTCTTTGAGCATTCCAGCGATAATGGGGAAAAATATTATCGTGAGAAGAACGTATATGTCGTAGAAAAGGTATAAAGAAAAATCCCAGTTCAGCTGGGATTTTTTTAATACCTTAATTTCATAAGAATACTCTGAAGTTGTTCGTCTTCTTTTAGAATATCTTCGTACTTTCTTGTGATTTCAGTCAGAGCTACATCGTGAAAGAAAAACTCCGTAAAGAATTTGACAAGGGGACTTGAAAGGGTATGAATACCTTGCCACTCTTCTTGTTCAACCCCAGCAAGTAAAATTTCCCTCTCGTCTATGATGATCAATTGGTGACGCTCTAACGCTTCATGATTCTCATCGGGCACCAATACGTGAGGAGCGGTTAACTTCGTTTCCATTTCTCCAACAGAAAGGACTTCGACGGTGACGCCCTCTTGTTGCTTGTGCTCCAATGTAGGAAGAAGCGGGGAGAGATCGTCGCTCCATCCTGACAAATAAATGCTGGATTGGGCTTGTTGCAGTAGATCAGAGGTGACACTTGAGATTGCTGTTGCGTTCTTGATCGTCCACACTCGGTCGTCGTTCGGTGTCAGCGTGTACTTCTTATTTTTCAACTCTTCAACGTTCTCTTCAAACTCCGCCGTTAATTTACGAATGGTTGTATCGAGAGGAAGTGCTGTATAGAGTTTTTTTCTATTCGTATAGGAACTTTTCAGTAAACCTTTTTCAATGAGGCGATTTAATACTTCGTAGACTTTCGATTTCGGTACGCGCGAATATTTGACGATCGTCGTTGCATCCAACGGTTCATCGCTTGCTGTCAACACTTCGAAGACTTGACTTTCATATTGGGTGAATCCAAATTTCTGTAGCATGTTACCCCTCTTCTCACAGTAATCCTTTCCTAAGAATACACGGTTCAGACATTTACGTAAAATGAATGGAATTTCCTCTTGTTTTCCTTTGTTTTCCTTTGTTATAATGGTTACCATTGTAGTGGTAACTCAAACGAAAAGAGGGAATGAAAGATATGAATAAAAAGGTCTACTTATTGGCGATTGTTTCTTTTGTCGTGGGAACGGTTGAGCTGATCATAGGAGGACTTCTTGATTTAGTTGCAGACGATCTTGGAGTGAGCCTTGGTCAAGCTGGCTTATTGATTACGATTTTTTCTGTTGTATTTGGGATTGCTTCTCCGATTTTGCTGACCATGACAGCAAGGTATGAGAGGAAGCAGTTGACGCTATGGACGTTGTTGATTTTCTTTTTAGGGAATTTATTAGCCTTTTGGAGTCCGAACTATAGCGTCATCATGGCGGCCCGGATATTTACTGCGGCAAGTGGTTCCTTGCTCGTTGTACTGGCTGTCACGATTGCTTCATCCATTGTAAAAGCGGAGTATAGAGGCCGTGCCATTGGTACGATCTTCATGGGAATCAGCGGTTCACTCGTTCTAGGTGTTCCGATCGGTCTGACAATCGGAAATGCTTTCGGTTGGCGTGCACCCTTTTTGTTCATTGCCATCCTCACCCTAGCTTCTATGCTAGCGGTTGCGTTAACACTTGGTAAAATCGAACCAAAACCTGTCATCTCTATTAAAGAGCAAATCCGTACGTTGAAAGATCAGAAAATCTTTTCTGCACAGCTGACTTCCTTTCTGTTTTTGACAGGTCACTTGACATTGTATGCGTATTTGACTCCTTTTCTTAAAGCGGAAATGGGTCTAAGCGCTACGTGGGTAAGTATCGTGTACTTTATCTTTGGTGTAGCAGCTGTAACAGGGGGCGGTATTGGTGGTTCATTGTCCGACCGTTTCGGATCTGAGCGAAGCATCATCGGAATCATCATAGCCTTTGCCGTAGCCATATTTATGATTCCGTTTGTCACATTCTCTCTTCCCTTATTCTTAGTCGTCATGATTATCTGGAGTGCTCTGAGCTGGGCGATTACACCTGCTCAACAAAATTTTTTGATTACCTCAGCACCTGAAACGTCCGATATTCAGCAGAGTTTGAATAATTCTGCCTTACACTTCGGAATCGCTGCGGGATCATCTGTCGGTGGAATGGTCATCGGTCAAACCTCCGTCGTCCACAATGCAACAGTGGGGGGACTGTTCATTTTGTTTGCTCTTGGTACGGCTGTTTTCTCTATTACGAGAGGACAAGTGGCGACCAGGCAGGAAGCAATTCATGATTCTTAACGAGCAGATCAAATGTAGATATTAGAATTTAATCACGCCTTTATAATAGAGCGGCTGCACTCGAGAATGACAATTATCGAGATGCAGCCGTTTTTAATTACAAAGACTTTGTCGCAGATTATTGGCTAGGTTGGTGTGGTTAGAAAAAAATGGTGTAGATAAAAAGATCAAATTTGCAAAACCTATAACTGTTCGACTTATGAGGAGGGAATGACATGGGTAGAGATGAGCATCATCACTCAAAAGGTAAGAAAAAGTACAAGTTACCTCAGACCCCTAAGCAACAAAAACACCCTGGTATTGATATAGAGTTCTCTGAAGAAATCGCTGACCAAGACGATTTCGAAGCACTTGAAAGAAGTGAAGCAGCAGACCAGCGTGCTCATAAACGACAACAAGAAATAAATCGCCGCCGTCGTTAAGAACGGAGGCAAAGGCAGCTCTTTTTAATGGAGCTGCCTTAATCTGTTCACAAGACAATCTGTACAGTATAAATTGTTTGAACTAAATTTAGTTTATGGTATAATTCACTATTGTGATTGAAATTCTTGTATATACATCATCTTAAGGAGGACATGACGTGAAGAATTTACGTAAATGGTTACCTGCTCTATTTTTAGGAGCACTCTTAGTACTTCTTGCAGCTTGTGGATCCAGTAACGAAGGGGAAGAAACGAGCAGTAATGATGGACAAGAGAATACAGAAAACAGTGAAACTGAAGAAAAAGGTACAATCAGTATCGGAATGAACAACTGGGCCGAAAACGTAGCCGTCTCTAATATGTGGAAACTGATCCTCGAAGAAAAAGGCTACGAGGTGGAGTTGAATAGTGTAGAGAAAGGCTTCTTATATGAAGCATTGTCTGCAGGAGATTTGGATATTGGAACGGAAATCTGGTTGCCGCATACAGACAAGTCGTTTTATGAGAAATACAAAGAAGAAATTGACTGGCGTGAAAATTGGTATGAGGGGACGAACCTCGGGTTAGTCGTACCTTCTTATATGGAAGATATTAATACGATAGAAGACCTTAAAACAACCGATGCTCTTGAAGAGAAACAAATCGTGGGCATTGATGCCGGTTCAAGTATTATGGGATTGACAGAAGAAGCTCTTGAAGAATATGAGCTTGATTATTCTTTAGCCGCTTCATCAGGACCAACGATGACAGCAGAACTGAAGAACTCGATTGAAGATGAAGAGCCGATTGTGGTTACCCTTTGGAAACCTCACTGGGCCTTCGCGGAAATGGATCTGAAGTTCTTGGAGGATACGAAAAATGTCTATGGTGAATCGGAAAACATTTCCTATGCTGCTCGTAAGGGTCTAGCAGAAGACCACCCAGAAGTCGTGAAGTGGTGGGACAAATTTATGTTGAATGACCAACAGCTTGGAAGCTTGATGGGAATGATCAATGAAGCTGAAACGGCCGAAGAAGGCGCACAACAGTGGATTGATGAGAACCAAGATCTCGTCGATGAGTGGACAGCAGAATAAGAAAGTGTGAGACCCCAGACTTTTATAAGGTCTGGGGTTTTTTGTCGTTCCATTGTAAGAAAAGTAAGATTTTGGCCAATATTCTTGTTATAATGGAAAAGTCAGACTTTTTGCATAGTTAGGAGAGGTTAGGAGTGACGATTCAACAAAAAGAAATCAGACAAGCCCAAGAGGCGATAAATCAAGTTATTTTAGGTAAGGGAGAAATGGTGGAGTTGTTATTCACCGCCATTTTAGCTGATGGCCATGTGTTATTAGAAAGTGTTCCAGGATCAGGGAAAACGAAGCTGGCGAAAAGTTTTGCGAAAGTGATGGATGGAAAGTTCAGCCGGATCCAATTCACCCCTGATGTTCTGCCGAGTGACGTAACCGGTATTCAATTTTTCAACCCTAAAACACAAGAGTTCGAATTACGCAAAGGGCCCGTTATGACGAATATCTTGCTCGCAGATGAAATCAACCGTGCTACACCAAAAACGCAGTCCAGTCTTCTTGAGGTCATGGAAGAAAAGCAAACGACCGTGGATGGCGAGACGATGAAGATTGATGCGCCTTTATTTGTAGTCGCGACCCAAAACCCTGTAGAGGGGAACCAAGGAACATTTCCTTTACCGGAGGCTCAGCTCGACCGTTTCCTCTTCAAGTTGAATATGGGATACCCATCTGCGGAAGAAGAGAAAAACATTCTCCTTACCTATCAGCGGAATGAACCGATGGATGAGTTGACGTCTAAAATCAAACTGGGCGATCTATTGAAATTGAGGGAGCAAGTCAAAGAGGTCACGCTCGCCGATGATACACTGAACTATCTGCTCGACCTTGTGAGGATGACTCGAAACCATACCGATGTCGAGTTGGGTGTCAGTACACGCGGAGCTCTCGCGTTTATGCGAGCGTCTCAAGCGAAAGCCATGCTGAATGGGCGGAGCTATGTAATTCCAGAGGATGTCAAGTACCTGGCACCTTATCTATTTGAGCATCGGATTGTCCTATCGATGGAAGGGGCTATTCGGAAGTCGAATGAACAAATCGTGAAAGAAATGATAGAACAGGTTCCAGTTCCAGTGGAAGCGGGTCAATTACAGTGAAACAATGGAATCGTAAATTAGGTGATGATAGTCATCGGTACTACGACATCATTATTGCGATGGTTCTTCTCACTGGATTGACAGGGTTTATTGTTAATGAATTTCTTCTGCTTATCCCAACGGGTCTGTTAGTGGCTGTGGCAATCATGAGCAAATTGTATGACCGTTATGGCGGTACAAAACTGAGCTTGATGAATCCGAAGCAATCCATCCGACTATTTCCGGGTGATGAGACGAATCTTACCTTCCGTATGAGGAATGACTCTAAAGCCCCGATCTTGAACGGTCAGCTGTCTTTTTATAGCGAACCGATTGTCAAAGGGAGAGAGGCCTTTAGCAGGCAAGCGCAGAAAGGGTTTATCTATCAATTGCCTTTGTCCGTTGTTCATAAAGGTGAAACAGGGGTCACGATGCCGATAACTGCTCAATACAGAGGAGTAACAAGGTTTTCCAGGTTACAATACAAATTTCCGCATTTGATCAAGTTTCAGCCGATCATTATGGATTACCAGCACAAGTACCACACGGAAGTCATCGTATATCCTACTCAAAAGCCTGTATATGGAATCGATGAAGTGTTTCATTTATCGATTGGTGACCAGACGGCTTCCATATCGCCTTATGAAGATTTGCTGACACCAATCGGAACGAGAGACTATGTGACGTCTGATCCGTTTCACAGGATCCACTGGAAAGCAAGTGCCAAGACGCAACAATTGCAGACGAAGGTGTATGAGCGACAAGTGGATATGAGCTGGACGATTCTTGTAAACCTTTCTGAGCATACACGCCTGGGAAACCAGCACATCTCGAATCATTTGGAGGATTTATTATCCTATGCAAGTTATCTTTGCCAAGAAGCGACGAAACGATCGTTTTCATATGAGATGTCATTGAATATGAGACGGCCGCATGACCGCCCGTATTACTATCAACCTGAAGGACAGGGGCCTCAACACTTGAAAGAATCACTGGAACTTCTAGCAAGGCTCAATAAAGACCACTTGCTTATGCCGATGGAAGAATTGATGTATCGGATTCATCAGCAAATGTATAAGAAGAAAACGATCCTTTTGCTAGGCGAAATTCCGGAGAGTTGTTACCGGTTCATCCGAAAGTGGCAGAATCAAGGGGTACGGGTTTTTGTCCTTGATGTCCAACAGGAAAATCCTGTACTCGTACGAATAGGTCAAGGAGGGGGAGCGGCATGATCGAAGGACGTAAAAACATTACACTCGCTTATCAAATGATGAGTCAGGTCATCGTTTTATACTTCTTCCTCTACTTGCTGGTGGATTGGCTTTCGCTTCCTTTCTCCCTTTCTTCCTACTTGATCGTCACAAGTGCCGGTATCGCAGGGTTACTCGTGACGACCTATTATCAAGCTTACAAAAGCCGGGTCGTCGTTGTTCCCATCATCGTGATCGGGTTGACCTTTGTCACTGGACTGTACTGGCTGATTGGTGTGGCTTTAGCGGGTGGTCTCGTTTGGAGGTATAATGCCATGGAGGTGGATCCCGAACAAGGGAATGAGCATGGTTTATTGATCATGACCACCATCCTTGCGTTTACCGAGTTAGTCTTCTACCGCGACCTTTCGCTCATGGTCGCGCTATTGCTACAGTACGTCATTCTGTTCATGGGCTACAATTTATCCCACTACTACCGAGTGTCCAAAGCGGACCGAGCGGAAGGACAGAAGAACATCCTAGGATTCGCTGTCGCTATTCCTTTGGCAACGATCGGTTTACTGATCTTGTTACCGGGGGTACGTTCCGTAGTCGGTTTCTTATGGAGTGGCGTTTCGTTCATCTTCCTAAAAGGGGTTTCTGGTGTAATTGCAGGACTTCAGTTCTTTGGTCTGGATGTTTCCGATATCGAGCCATCAGAGAGCTTAGATGGGCAACAAGGACTGCTTGATAAAATGGAAGAAATGCGTCCACAAGATGAAGCGACAGAATATGACGGATCTGTCGTGAATCGGATAGGAGATGCCACGCAGTGGGGCCTGATCATTGGGATCCTTGCGGCTGTCATCATCGTGCTCTTCATCGTTTATCGATTTAATAAGAATCGAGAAGGGTTCGAGGACGAAGGGAGTGGCCTGTCGTATCAGAGCTATCAACTTGCCTCTGATATGAGCGATACATCATCCATGTTCAGCTTTTCTAGGTCTAAAGCAAATAACCCGATTCGAAAACAATTCGAGAAATTCGAAAAAAATGCTGCGAAGTCAGGTGTAGGACGTGAACCGAATGAGTCGATTAACGACTGGTTCGATAGGATTGGATTAGAAACTTCTCAAACCACACTTTATCAAAAAGTCCGATATGGATTGGAAGAGCTGACAAGCGAGGAAACGGACCGTTTTTATTGTGAAATGAAAGACTTACAGCAACAAATCGAACGGCTTTCGGCAAAGAAAAATGAAGGTTTATAAAAAAATCTAGTTTAGTGGCTTTCCATTTAGGAAACATATCTGTAAATGTTATTCCAAACATCTTGAAAGGGGACACACATTTATGGATATCAATAAAGAAATACAAAAACTAGAACATGTACATTTAGAGAAACCACAAAAGGTGTTTACGATGTATCTAAACACAGACCCATCTGACCCAGATCAACAAGGTGGAGAGTGGAAGATCCATTTAAAAAATGGTTTGAACAACTTTGAGTCTTATCTTCAAGAAGAAGATGATTCCGATGAAAAGCGAAATTATTGGGCTGTCAAAGAAAAAGTGCATCAATACATTGAGGAAAATGAACAACACTTCGCTAAAAGCGTCGTGATTATTGCAAGCGGGGACGGGACAGTATGGTTCGCAGAACGCTTCCAAATGCCTGTGAAAACAGAATTTTATTGGGAAGAGACACCGAAACTCGATCAGTTGAAAGAAATGCAGCAAGACTTTCCGAAAACGGGAATCGTTTTGACACAGAAAAATCAAATCAAAGTCATCGATGCTGAATTAGGTCGACTGAATGATACGCAATTATTTGAGCTTGATTTAAATACGGAAGATTGGAGGCAGCACCAAGGTCCTCACGCAGCACAGCCTTCCATGGGAACAGGCGGAGCGAAGTCTTCCAAGCAGGATGAATTCAAGGAGCGTTTCGAGGCCAATCGTTATCGGTGGTACAAGAGCGTTGCCCCTAAGCTTGATAAGTTAGCGAAAGAATACGGTTGGGAGCAGTTCTACCTCGTCGGGGATAAAGAAGAATTAAAAGACTTACAGGACAATATGAATAAAGAAGCGAAAGATATGGTGAACAAGAACCTACTGGATCATGAGGAAATGCATGTCATTAATGAAGTGGTCCAATAAACGCGAAAAGCGCCGGAACTCTCCGGCGCTTTTTAATGTTCTACTATATTTGAAAAATATATATGGAATGAGTTGAGCCCAGTTAGATATACAGGTTCGAGAGGAATATGGTAGAATAATATCTACATAAAATAATATTCATAGAATGGAGAATATAAAAATGTTTGTCGTAGATTCCACCGTAGTAGTCCCCGATCACAAAGCAGACGATTTGATACATATCTATCAACATCGCTCTAAACTTGTGGATCAAGCAGAAGGGTTTTTGTCCTTCCAGCTGCTACAAAATGATCGAAAACCAGGTGAGTTAACGGTTCACCTTGAATGGGAGTCCAAACAAGCATATTTGAATTGGGCGAGGAGTGAACAATTTAAGAAAATCCATGAATTGGAGAAGCAATACCCTGACCAAGAACTTCAAGGGATCGTTCCTAAAGTTAAGAAGTATGAGGTGGTCGCCACGTGAGAAAGAAGGAGAAGGATACACTTGTGTATCAAGTCGCAGAAGAAATCTATGCACACTACCCTCACCTATGGGAGCGCTTTGGGCAAAACGGGCGTGACCGTACAGAGGAAGACAACCATCATCACTTGGACCATTTGTCAGCTGCTTATGAAATGGATAGTGTTGATTTCTTTATCGACTATACCACTTGGTTGAACAATGTTCTTACTTCACGTGGAGTGGGAACGTTTCTTATTGTCGATAATTTTGAGCGATTGGCACGTCTGATCAACGACATGGAATGTGAAGATGAAAAAGAGCAACAATCATTCATCGAGTATTTGCAAAAAGCACTCCAGCATTTGGAAACTTTTCCTAGTAAGAGGTGAATCAAATTTGGCTGAACATCATGAAGAACTTGCCCATTTATTTTTAGAGGGAGAAGAAGACGAAGCATTATCCTATATCGACGAATTATTGAATTCTTATTCGCGATTCTACGTATTTGAACAGGTCATCACCCAGTCTATGTACTATATTGGTGACCTTTGGGAGAAAAACAAGATCTCAGTGGCTGATGAACATTTAGCAACGGCTGTCTGTGACTTCGTCTTATCTAAATTGAAAGCTGATACATCAGGTGTCCCAGCGAGAAAACAACGAAAGCATAAAGCGATTCTTTTCGGTGTAGAAAAAGAACAGCATTATTTAGGTATGAAAATGGTAGCTGAAACGTTCCAGGATTATGGATGGAGAGTCCGTTATTTAGGACCCAATCTAACGCTCGAACACTCACTCGCACAAATAAAAAAGTATAAGCCGGACGTCATCGGTTTATCAGCTGCACTGTCGTATCGTCTTCCCACAGTTAAAGGGTTAATTCAGCAGTTTGAAAAACTGGAATGGAGGCCTTTGATTATGGTGGGAGGGCGTATGGCCAGTAAATTCGACTTGGAAGAATTTGAATCGGATCGTGTGATGGTCATCAAGGGGTTACCTCACTTGCATCAATGGTTTAAAGAAGGAAGGGAAGGCGTCATTAATGAAACTAGTTGATCGTTCTTATCCCCTTCCTTTTTTCACTATCAATAAAAATCATTCTATCTACTCGTATTCTAAAGAAGCGAAAGAGTTATTCGGTGAGCCTAAGAATTTACTAGAAATACTTGATGAAGACAGTGTAGAGAAAATGAAGGAGTGGGTAACACCAGATATTCATAAAGCTTCTTTGGAGGTGCATGTGAAGTCACAGCAAGAAGGTGTGGACCTACTGACTGTCGATTTGCATGTGAAATGGGATAATGATTTGTATGGTGAGGTTTTGTTAATCGTCAAAGATGAAAAACTAACGAAGGTGACCCGTACGTTAGATCAACTTCGTTCACGATTGAATGATACGAACTTCGAGCTATTAGAAGAAAAGGAAAAGCTTGAGGAGGCTGTCGAGCAAAACAATCAGCTATCGGCTCCATTTATTGTTCTGAACGACCAAGCCGCATTGATTCCACTATTTGGCGACATAACGGAAGAGAAAATGTATTCGGTAGAAAGCCAACTACTACAACAGTCTCAAGAATCAGAGGTCGATCAACTGTTGTTTGATTTTACGGCGGTTGGAGAGATGCAGCGGTCAGGTGTTCATGTGTTACTGAATGTTATCACTTCCTTAGTTTACATGGGATCGGAAATCTCCTTTATTGGTGTACAACCCGCTCAGGCAAAACAGCTGAAAGAAATCAATTTGCCGAATGAAATTCAGTTTTTGAGCTCTTTACAAATGGCGTTAAATAAATATGTATGAAATATCCCTCTTCTTCAAAATGAGAAGAGGGATATTTATTTTGATACCTATAAAAGAATGAGAATCACGTTACAACATGAATAATATTCCAGTGCAAGTCGCCCCAATCGATATCCCACCATAGAGAATCGCTTTGGTCCATAATTGTTCCTGAATCAGTTGATAGATTTCGAAACTGAAAGTAGAGTACGTGGTATAACCGCCACAGAATCCAGTAGCAAGGAAATACCATAACCATTCTGGAAAGAACCCTTCACCTTGGACGTGAATCAACCACCCTAGTAATAAACCTCCCGAAAAATTGGCCGCAAACGTTCCTAAAGGAATTCTTCTGTCATTCCACCATCTGCCTAGTTGGAAGCGAAGCATAGCGCCGAGCATACCTCCCATAAAAATGAGCACTGTAGTAACCACTCTATTTACTTCCTCCTACTTTGGCCCCCATAAAGGTCATCCCGAGCCCCCCTATGAAGGTCACAAGAATATAAAAGCTTCCAATCATCACGTCGTCCTCCATCAATTGTACTAATTCTGTTGTGAAGGCCGAAAATGTGGTGAAGGAACCAATCAATCCGGTCATGATGGCTTTTTGAGTGATCATATCTATTTTCCAGTGTTTAGAAAAGAGCTGTGAGAGGTAGCTAAGAAGAAAGCAACCGGTTAAATTGACCGCTATTGTCCCGTACGGGAAACCATTCACGGTTGGAATTATAGAAGAAATAAGGTAACGGAGGACAGAACCGATTCCTCCTCCTAAAGCAACAGCTGTATATGTACGGGATAACATCGTAAGCCTCCTTTCATGAGCATTTGGAGCAGACCCTTACTTTCGTAGGAGAACCTTCCACATGGTATAATAGTATTATCAAATATTAAAAGATTGATTTCCTGTATGTCAGGAATGGCGGAGTTGAATCTATGTCTACTATAACAAAAAAATTGGCGATATTCTTGATCCTGACCACCGCCAGCTATTATTTGAATACGTTGACCGTCAGTCTGTACTATGGCGTTCACTTTTTATTTGGTTCGATTCCCTTAATCATATTATTGAAAAAGTTAGGAGTCTGGCCCGCATTTATCGGAGCAATCATTGCTCAGTCGTACACGATTTTCATATGGAGTCATCCATATGCGTTATTCATTTTCTCATTGGAAATTCTATTCATCGGTTACTTTTTCAAAGACAAACTATCAAATCTTATAATAAGAGACGCCTTGTATTGGCTGCTTCTCGGTGGGCCTCTCGTTTTTGTGTTTTATGGAAGTTTCTTGAACTTCGGTTTAGAGGGTACGATCCTAGTCGCTTTAAAGGATACGATGAACGGACTTGTGAATGTATGGGTCGCTGAATTCGTTTATTTCCTATTCGTATTTATCGCAAACGTTTGGAAATCGAAATACTCTTCCATGTACACGATGCGTGAAGTTGTTTCATATTTGAGCAGTGGTGTTTTGCTTGTATTGAGTTTTACGCTTGTCATGCTGATCGGCTATTATGAACAAACGAAGGACCGTTCTCAATTATCCATTACAGCAGAAGATAAACTGAGTGAAGTCAATCGGTTTTACCAAAATTGGTTCACAGAAACTCAGGAAGAACACAATGATGTGCTTAATAATTTGGAAGAGGCAGCGCCGAACCCGCAAAACATTGATACCTACTTAGAAGGTTTGACAACCAGTTCATCTGCTACGTCTCTTGCAGTAGTTGATACTTTAGATTCAAGCATGTATATGTTTGATGAGGGGGGTAACCAACTGTCTCTTCAATCAGAAATCGATGGCATAGAGGGAGCGTTGGAAACACGGCACTCCTTATCAGAAGTAGAAGCGTTCATCTTAGATCCGCTACGTCCGCAAGAGATAATGGTAAGCTTGATCAGTGAAGATGACCAGGTCATTTTCTCCAATAATCCAAGAGCCGAATCAGGGGCGAGGTATCCATACAATAGCGAAGCGAAGGTATTGCAAACGATGGAATCCGGTCAAGTGATCGCCTACCAAACGGACGTTCCAGCCATGCAAATGTGGAAGCAGTCCATTTATAAGATGACAAGTGAGAGCCTAACGGACGCGGGTGCCTTTTTCGTAGTGGGGGCAGCCTTTACTCCTTTCATTGATTATCAGTTGATGAATCAGGCCCTGGCGATTGTCTTAGCTGTCGTGATTCTCACGCTGATTATCGGAGAACTCTTGACTGACAGATTACTAAAGCGTTTTGAGTCACTTTCCAATACGACTAGCGAAGTCGTCGAAGCATTGCCGGATATAAGCCGGGAAATTGAATTACCAAGAAGCATCATTTATGAATTTGAAACGCTGTCGGTGAATTTCCAGGCGATTGTTAATGAGTGGCAGCAGAAATATATGGCTACACATGAAATGAATGAGGAATTGCAAGAAAAGAAGAAGCAGTTAGAGCAATCACAACAAAAAATGGAATATATGGCCCATTATGACGCATTGACGGGCTTACCCAACCGCAGAAAATTCAATAAAACCCTAGATGAAATCATGGCTATTGAAGACAATCGGTTTGGCCTTCTGTTTATCGATTTGGACCATTTCAAATCGATCAATGACCGTTACGGACATGAGGTGGGCGATCAAGTATTGCAACAAGTGTCAACTAAACTTGAGTCAGCCGATCTGAACGGAGAGAGTTTCCGGTTGAGCGGAGACGAATTCACAGTCATACTTCACCCTTTAGTAAATGAGGAAAAGATGCATGAAGAGTCCACAACTATACTGAACCATATCCAAGAGCCCTTCCTTATAGATGGTCAGAAGGTGCACGTGAATTTGAGTATAGGTATGGCGATTTATCCTGATCATACAACCGATAAAGAAGAGTTGATCCGATTAGCAGACCATGCGATGTATAAATCAAAGAAAAAGGGACGAAATCAAATCAGTTGGTAGAAGAAAAAAAGGGTTAGTCAGGCCCATTAATGTGGAATAGTATTTGTAAGAACGAAATGAATATAATGGAGGTTCTATACATGCAATTAACATTAGAAGTGAATGGTATGACGTGTGAGCACTGTGAAAAAGCGGTGAAAGGGGCACTAGAAACATTAGAGGGTGTTCACGGTGTTGAGGTGCATCTGAAAAGTGGAAAGGTAGATGTCAGCTATGATGATGCCTTTGTCAGTAAAGACTTAATGAAAGAAGCGATTGAAGCACAAGGTTATGATGCTGTAGGTTGATGATAAGAAGAAGCGCCCCGTGTGTTAGCATGGGGCGCTTTTTAAACCCGATTCAATCGAGCTTTCCTACTGAATACTGTAAGGGAGTTGAGACTTGTACCCGGTAAATTGTTGATAAGACTGCTGTACCTTTTGTTGCTGTTCTTGTTCGACGGCATACCAACCGTTTTGGAACATGAGATTATATAGGTTGCGTTGGCAATCTTGCGTCTCTTTAAAAATTGTAGCTAAGTCTTGATATAGTGACTGGTTACTAGCCTCGTTCAGTGCGGTCGTATAAGAAGCAGTCATATACTTTTCAGTCGCTAATTGATCGTTCAAGAAATCTCGCTCGTTCATTTCAGGTGTTTTTGGAACACTTGTTTCAGGATTTTGAATCTTACTAGATGCCTGGTTCATAAAGATCCTCCTTTAATTGGGCTTTTGACTATTCAAATGATTCAGTATTTTATTATAGTGTCGTTGGTGCATTTGACCCGCTTCTTCCAGCGCTGCCTGAATCTCTGGAGTCTGACAGTTCTGAGCAAAGAAATGAGCTTTTTTACACGCGAGTAAATTCCAAGATAACATATCAGTGATGTACAATTGATCTTTTGTACTGACCATTTCAGGGACTTGTGTCATCGGTTTCGCTTCGTTGATAGGTGGTTGACCTTGCTGTTGTTGCATACGTTCATCCTCCTTCTTTAGTCATCTCATAGTATGAGCGTTTTCTAGATAGATATGAGGACTCGGGAATGGAATTATTTTCTTAATAAATTGGCGGAATTATACGAATTGTTACCCTTTTTGTTAATAAAATGATAAAATATATTTGTGATAACGATTACAAAATAGAAGATTCAGAATAATATACAGAGAGACACCTTGGTAGTGGGAGGACATGAGTATGGAGCAGTTGTTGCGAAATTTCTTCTTGTTTTTATCAAAAAATCGCTTCTTCACGAAGTTAGCGAAACGATACGGTTTACGATTTGGAGCCGGTAAGTTTGTAGCGGGTGAAACGGTTCCGGCGGCTGTGCAGACCATTCAAGAACTGAATGAACAAGGGATGTCTGTCACAATCGACCACTTGGGTGAATTTATAGATAGTGAACAAGAAGCCCGCGAAGCGGCTGATGGTTGTATTGATGCCATCAAGGCCATTGCCGAACATAACCTTGATTCACAGTTATCCTTGAAGTTGACCTCAATGGGACTTGATATATCTGAGAAGGTAGTCATGGAGAACATGAGGAGGATCCTTGATGTCGCGGAAGAAAAAGATGTATTTGTGACCATTGATATGGAGGATCATGAACGTTGTGAGAAGACCTTGTCCATTTTTAAAGAACTACGATCAGAATATGAACATATCGGTACAGTTCTCCAATCTTATTTATATCGGACGGTAGAAGATATTGAAGATTTAAATCAATACAATCCTAATTTACGCCTTGTAAAAGGGGCTTATAAAGAGTCACCAAAGGTTGCTTTTCCTGATAAAAAAGACGTAGATGAGAATTTGAAAAAAATCATCAAGATGCACCTTTTAAATGGCAATTATACTGCTGTCGCCAGCCACGATGATGCGATGATTGAATTTACGAAACGTTTGGTCGAGGAGAAAGATATACCGAAGGATCAATTCGAGTTTCAAATGCTTTACGGTATTCGAACAGAGCGCCAGGCAGAACTTGTAGCCGAAGGATATAAAATGCGAGTGTATGTTCCGTATGGTAATGACTGGTATGGATATTTCATGCGCCGGTTAGCTGAGCGTCCTGCGAATGTCGCGTTTGTATTGAAAGGTGTATTTGGCAAGTAGTCATCCTTTTGTAAGGGTGACTTTTTTTACAATATTCGAGAAAAAGGATTGCGAAATGTCAGAAAATATTTTATATTATAAGTAGATCATATTAAGACGTAGCTTATTTTTTTGGCTATAAAATGAATGAGTATTCATTCAAAGTGATAGGGGGACCAATGATGAATCGAAAAATTAAGCGTGCAGCTGTCCTTGGATCAGGTGTAATGGGAGCCGGGATTGCTGCTCACTTAGCCAATATCGGCATACCTACTATGATGCTTGATATTGTGCCGAATGAGTTAACGGAAAAAGAAAAGAAGCAAGGTTTAACATTAGAAGATCAGGCGGTTCGAAATCGTATCGCTTATTCCAATAAGCAAGCTTTAAAGAAACAAAAGCCATCTCCACTAACGAGCCAAGCCAGTTTGGATTTAATTGAAATCGGAAACTTCACCGATGATATGGAGAAGATTTCAGAGGTTGACTGGGTGATTGAGGTCGTTGTAGAGAACTTGGATATTAAGAAAAAAGTGTTCGACCAAGTAGATGAACATAGGAAACCAGGATCGATCATCAGTTCGAATACATCAGGAATTTCCATCGAGGCGATGGCATCGGAGTGTAGCGAAGATTTCCGTAAGCACTTCTTAGGCACTCACTTTTTCAACCCGCCGCGTTATTTGAAACTGTTAGAAGTCATCCCGACAAAGGATACAGATCCTGAAGTATTATCGTTCATGAAGACATTCGGAGAAGACGTGTTAGGTAAAGGGGTAGTCGAAGCGAAAGATACACCGAATTTCATTGCGAACCGAATCGGAACCTATGGTTTATTGGTAACGGTCCAGCAAATGTTGGAGCAAGGTTACAGTGTGGGTGAGATTGATTCCGTAACCGGTCCGATGATTGGAAGACCGAAGAGTGCAACGTTCCGTACATTGGATGTTGTAGGACTGGACACATTCATTCATGTTGCAAATAACGTCTATGACCAAGTAGAAGGTGAAGAGAAAAAAGCATTTGAAATCCCTGCCTTTATGAAATCGATGCTTGAGAATGGTTGGTTAGGGTCGAAAAGCGGTCAAGGATTTTTCCTTAAGAAAAAAGGGGAAAAAGGAAGCGAAATCCTTCAATTGAATACAGAAACGCTAGAATACGAACAAAGAGGAAAATTGAAGACGAAAGCAACGGAAATGGCAAAGCAGGAAAAAGGGGCAAAACGTAAGCTGAAAGCTCTTGTATCTGCCAAAGGTGATCAGGCCGGTGACCTCGTTTGGTCCGTAGTGAAGCCCGTATTACTTTATTCAGCAGAGTTGTATGGCGAAATCGCGGATGATGTACCGTCTATCGACGAAGCGATGCGCTGGGGATTCGGCTGGGAGTTAGGGCCATTTGAAATGTGGGATGCCATCGGACTCGAGTCCTCTATTGAACGAATGAAAGCAGAAGGAGAAACGATTCCGGCTTGGATTGAAGAGATGATCAGTAACGGTCACACTACTTTTTATAAACAAGAAAATGGAAACGTTTACTATTATCATAAAGGGAAATACGAACAGCAGCATTTCAACGTTAAATCCATTAACTTGAAACGTCTTAAAGAAACGAGAGAGGTCATCAAGAAAAACGCGGGAGCGAGTTTAATCGACCTCGGAGACGGTGTCGCTGGTCTTGAGTTCCATTCTCAAAGCAATGCGATCGGTCTCGACATCATTCAAATGGTGAACTTCGCTGTCGACCACGTAGATGACCATTTCAAAGGTCTTGTGATCGGAAACCAAGGAAAGAACTTCTGTGTAGGGGCTAATCTAGGCATGATTCTGATGGAAGCTCAAGATTTCAATTTCTTTGAAATTGAGATGGTCGTGAAGAATTTCCAAGAAGCGATGTTGCGCATGAAATACTCTGATAAGCCAGTCGTAGCAGCACCATTCGGCATGACATTAGGTGGTGGAGCAGAAGTCTGTTTGCCGGCTGACGCCATCCAAGCATCTCAGGAAACCTATATGGGGCTCGTTGAAGCGGGTGTAGGCCTCATCCCAGGTGGAGGAGGAAACAAAGAATTATATATGAAACACCTCAGAAACCTGCCTAAGGGAGTGGATATCGATCTGCAGAAGGTGACCAATGCGGTGTTCGAGAAGATCGCAATGGCTAAGGTCTCGACCTCTGGAGAAGAGGCTAGAGAGAATGGTTTCCTTGATCAAATGGACCAAATCAGTGTCAATGGTGATCACTTACTCTATGATGCCAAGCAGAAGGTCATTGGTCTAGCCGATTCCAACTACCAAGCTCCGAAGCGTACGAAGGTTCCAGTAGTAGGGGAGCAAGGGTACGCAACGATGCTCTTAGGTGCTAAGTCACTTGCATTAAGTGGATATGCTAGTGAACATGACTTGAAGATTGCTGAGAAGTTAGCGTTCGTATTAGCTGGAGGACGCGTTAAAGAAGGTACGCTTGTTGATGAGCAGTATTTGTTAGACCTAGAAAGAGAGGCTTTCCTAAGCCTTGTTGGAGAACCGAAATCTCAAGCAAGAATGCAGCACATGCTTATGAAAGGTAAGCCACTACGTAATTAATCGAAGGGGGAAGGAACGTGAAAGAAGCCGTTATTGTTGCTGGTGCCAGGACACCTGTGGGGAGAGCCAAGAAAGGGTCGCTCGCACAAGTTCGTCCGGACGATTTAGCCGCACTTACTATAAAAGAAACGTTAAAACGCGCAAATAACTACGAAGGCCCAATCGATGATGTGATCATCGGATGTGCAATGCCTGAAGCTGAGCAAGGTATGAATATGGCGAGAAATATATCAGGTTTGGCAGGACTTCATCATAAAGTCCCAGCCATCACTATAAACCGCTACTGTTCATCCGGACTCCAAAGTATTGCGTATGCCGCGGAGAAGATCATGCTCGGTCACAGCGAATCCGCGATCGCTGGAGGAGCTGAATCGATGAGTTTGATTCCAATGGGAGGGCATGTCATCAAGCCTAATGTCGAACTGGTGGAGAATGCTCCAGAGTATTATATGTCTATGGGTCACACTGCCGAAGAAGTCGCAAATCGCTTTGAGATCTCTAGAGAAGACCAAGATGCTTTTGCTGCCCAAAGTCACGAAAGAGCAGCAAGGGCAATCGAGGAAGGAAAGTTTGTCGATGAGATTGTTCCCGTAGATGTGACATCAAAAACAGTGGGATCAGATAATAAGGCGCATGAGTCATCCTTTACGTTTTCAATGGATGAAGGGGTTCGCCCTGGCACGGCGACAGATGTACTAGGTAAACTTAGACCAGCTTTTAATACGAAAGGTTCTGTCACAGCAGGAAACTCTTCACAAATGAGTGATGGAGCAGCTTCCGTTCTTGTAATGGATCGCGAAAAAGCTGAAGCAGAAGGACTGACGCCACTTGTTAAGTTCAGGTCTTTCGCTGTTGCCGGAGTAGAACCGGAGATTATGGGTGTAGGTCCAATCGAAGCAGTTCCGAAAGCTTTGAAAATGGCTGGGTTAAGTTTATCAGACATCGGATTATTCGAATTGAATGAAGCTTTCGCTTCTCAATCATTACGAGTGATTCGTGAACTTGGGCTTGATCAGGATAAAGTCAATGTCAACGGGGGAGCGATTGCTCTCGGTCACCCTCTCGGATGTACAGGAACAAAGTTGACACTCAGTTTGATTCATGAAATGAAACGCAGAAATGAACAATTCGGTGTCGTAACGATGTGTATTGGCGGCGGAATGGGTGCAGCTGGCGTATTCGAATTAGTATAAGAGGAGGAAAATAAATGAGCGAGTTAAAAGAAATGATCAAAGGCGGCGGATTTATTGTGGAGGATTTGGCAGCAGAAGATGTCATTACTCCAGAGGATTTCACGGATGAACATTTGATGATTGCAAAAACAGCGGAAGACTTTGTTTTAGGAGAAGTCGTACCTAAAATAGAGAATTTGGAAAACCATGAATTTGAACATTCGGTTGCTCTATTAAAGCAGGCCGGCGATCTTGGTCTTCTAGGTGCAGATGTTCCGGAAGAGTATGGCGGACTGCAATTAGATAAAATCAGCTCATCCTTGATTACCGAAAAGTTCTCAAGAGCAGGTGGATTCTCCGTCACTCACGGTGCTCATGTGGGAATCGGATCCTTACCGATCGTTTTCTTCGGTAACGATGATCAAAAGAATAAATATCTTCCTGTATTAGCTACAGGAGAAAAAATCGCTGCCTATGCGTTAACAGAACCAGGATCTGGCTCGGATGCACTAGGTGCGAAGACTACAGCGAAATTGAATGAGGCAGGTACTCACTATGTATTGAATGGTGAAAAGCAGTGGATTACGAACTCTGCATTTGCTGATGTTTTCGTTGTCTATGCAAAAATTGATGGGGATAAGTTCACAGCCTTTATCGTAGAGAGAGATTTCCCAGGTGTATCCACTGGCCCTGAAGAGAAGAAAATGGGAATCAAGAGTTCTTCTACTAGAACATTGATTTTAGAAGATGCAGAAGTACCGGTTGAAAACGTTCTAGGTGATATCGGCAAAGGACACGTGATTGCTTTTAACATTCTGAATGTCGGCCGCTACAAACTTGCCATTGGCGGTGTCGGTGGAGCAAAGCGCGCGATTGAACTATCTGTTAAATATGCTAAAGAACGTAAACAATTCAAAACTCCTATTGCAAGCTTCCCGCTCATTCAAGAAAAGATCGGGTCTGTTGCGGCAAATACCTATGCCAACGAGAGTGCTGTGTATCGTACGGTCGGTCTATTTGAGCAAAGTATGGGTAAACTTTCGGATGAGGAATTAAAGGATGGAGCGGCTGTAGCGAAAGTTATTGCTGAATACGCCATTGAATGTTCTTTGAATAAAGTGTTCGGTACAGAGCTTCTTGACTTTGCTGTCGATGAAGCGGTTCAAATTCATGGTGGATATGGTTTCATGGCAGAGTATGAAGTTGAACGTATGTATCGTGACTCTCGAATTAACCGAATCTTTGAAGGTACGAACGAAATCAACCGCATGATCGTACCAGGAACGCTTTTGAAGAAAGCGATGAAAGGCGAACTTCCGCTTCTTCAGCAGGCTCAAGCTTTACAGGAAGAGATTATGACAATGATGCCAGAGGAGCCTGGGATCGAGCCTCTAGAGCAGGAGAAGTACTTGCTTAAAAATGCGAAGAAAATTGGTTTGTTAGCTGCGGGTCTTGCGGCACAAAAGTATGGAGAAAAACTTGAAAATGAACAAGAAATTCTTGTGAACATCGCAGATATCGTGGGAGAGATTTATAACTTAGAATCCGCTGTATTGCGCACGGAGAAAGCGATGAATAAGGGTGGAGAAGAGAAAAACAAGCAAAAACTTCTTTATACTCAAGTATATGTTCAAGAAGCCTTCAACCGTATTGAAGGACATGCGAAAGAGACGTTGATTGCTGCTCAATCAGGAGATTCACTTCGTATGATGTTAGGAGCTCTTAGAAAGCTTACTCGTCATACGCCAACAAACGTGATTGCGAAGAAACGTGAAATTGCGGCGAACCTTATTGAAGCTGAGAAATACGTCATATAATGAACCTACCCTTTACTCGACCTAGATCGGGTGAAGGGTTTTTTACGAAATTGGAGTGCTTGATATTTATTTCATGAAACGTTCCCCTTTTATATGGTAAAATATAAATCAACAATAAAGTAGGGGGGATAGATGATGCCAGTCACCTTTTATTGGTACCCCAATTGTGGGACATGTAAGAAAGCGAAGAAATGGTTAGATGAAGAAGGAGTCGACTATACTACTGTACATATTGTTGAGGACACACCGTCTAAGGACACGTTACAAGATTTAGTTGACCAAAGTGGTTTGCCACCGCGGAAATTCTTCAATACGAGTGGCAAGAAGTATAGAGAGTTGAACATGAAGGACAAGCTAAAAGATGCGACAGAAGAAGAGATGTTGGAATGGTTAGCATCTGACGGCATGCTTATTAAAAGACCTATTACAACGGACGGACATCGAGCGACCGTAGGGTTTAAAGAGGAACAATTCAAGGAAGTATGGAGCAAATGAAAATAAAAGCTTAGGTGCTTTTATCTTTATACTATGAATTAGATTAATTATATTGTGGAGGGATTCTGATGGGAGTACCAAAAGAGCTGAAATATTCTGAAGAGCATGAGTGGGTAAAAGATGAGGGAGAAAACGTGCGAATCGGTATTACAGATTTTGCACAATCCGAACTCGGAGATATCGTCTTTGTTGAACTTCCTGAAGTAGGTGAAGAAATCGAAGCAGACGAGCCATTCGGTTCAGTTGAATCTGTTAAAACCGTTTCCGAACTTTATGCACCAATCAGCGGAAAAGTCGTCGAAGTAAACGAAGAGCTGGAAGACAGCCCTGAGTTTGTGAACGAGTCACCTTATGATAAGGCATGGATGGTGGTATTAGAACCAAACAATGCTGATGATGCAAATCAGTTAATGTCTGCAGAACAATATGAAGCGATGATTGATGAAGATTAATCCGTTCTCATGATACAGGTAGGGTGTTGTTATCCTTATCTGTCATGACCTTGTAACCATTAATCATGTTCAGACCATGTCCGCTAGACATGGTCTGTTTCTATATAGTAGGTGATAGAATTGGAAGCTGAGCGTATAGTAATTGTCGAGGGAATCACGGATAAGAAAAAGTTGAAGAAAGTACTGGATGAAGAGGTCGAAATCATTTGTACGTACGGTACATTGGGTATCGAACGGATGGAAGAGATGATTTTCGACTACAACTTAGATGATCGAACTGTGTTTATCCTAGTGGATGAAGATCATTCGGGGTATAAGCTTAGAAAACAGCTGACAGAGGAATTACCTCATGCTTCACACATCTATATTGATAAGGCCTTTCGTGAGGTAGCAGCGACACCGGAACCTGAGCTTGCTCGAGCCATGTTAAACCATCATTTTACTGTAAAGGCCATCTATTTAATCTAGGAGGATCAATGTGCAAGATTTAGGAACAGATGCGAAGAGTAGACTCTATGAATTGGATCAGTCGTTAACGTTCATTCATAGTCCCTTTTGTGGCACGTGCCACGTTGCACAAAAAATGTTGGAAACCATAGAAGCCGTTTATCAAAAAAAGATTTTCAATCAGTGCAACGCTTCCTTGAATCCGGATTTGATGGAGGAGTATAAAGTGAAAAGCGTACCGTGTCTTCTCATCACTAGAAATGGAGAAGTCGAGGATCGAATCTATGCTTTCCAATCAGTTCCCCATATGTATGACCGCGTATCTAAATTTGTAACATAAACGCAGTATTCCCCGGGAAATGACGAAGGATTCTTTTAAATAGATAGAGGGAACCCCCTTCCTTTTCGAGAAAATAATAGATGAAAAGGAAGGGGGGATTTTTATCATTGAACACATACACGATTGGATGAATCGAGTGAACCGCAGGCGCGATTTAACCCCTTTGCTGAGAGAGTGTGAGTTAATCCTTAAAGGTGATGGTGCGCCTGTGCGATTATCCATTAACCATTCCGGTGTTTGTTACCCATCTTCACCAAAGAATGGATTTCCGAAAGTGTCAATCTCCACGACGGATTTCTTACTCATATCTCTTTTTAAGGGTGAAATGAAACTATTTACAGATGCTGGTGAGGACATCCAGTGTAGTGGCACAATGAAAAATATGCTGTTCGTTGAGTCTTTGCTTTACTTGTCTAAATAAGAGAACCTAAGGATTCAACGATCTCTAAAAACGAAGCTTTGTCCCCGAATTGTTCGTGAATATAGCCATTTTGATTAATAATTACAGTGGTTGGAACACCGTCACTTTCGAAAAGGTCGTAAATCTCTCGACCGTTGTCAACTAATGTCGGTTGGGTGAGAAACTGTTCAGCATATTTGACTGCGTCATCTGGGTTTCGTTCCCGCCCCGTTACATTGATCGTGAGCATACGAACTTTATCATGATTCATCGTTTTGTATAGTTGCTCTTTCTTTGGTAGATCTTTTCCACAATCGGGGCACCATGAAGCCCAAAAAGTTAAAACAATAACTTTTCCGATCTCTTCTTGCAATTCAAATTGTTCATCAGAGAACATATAAGGTAAGGTGAAATGTGGAGCTTTAATCACACGAATACCTCCTTCTAAAATGATTGACGTCTTTCAATTGTTTATGCTAACATATTTTATAACATAATACGGTTATCTTCACTTATCCAGAGTGGCGGAGGGACTGGCCCTACGATGCCCAGCAACCGGTTTGATCAAACACGGTGCTAATTCCAGCAAAGCTTTCGCAGCTTTGAAAGATGAGAAGAGCATAGGACGCGCGAATCTCTTCTTCCAAAGAAGGGATTTTTTTAGTTTCCAGTTGAAATAAGCAATCTTCAGACTTTTTCAACTTTCCGTTGACAAGGATGATTCTCGGTGCTAGAATCCTCTTTATAGTGCTTAAACGGACTAAAGCGATAATAATTTAATAAGTTAAAATCTCTTATCCAGAGTGGCGGAGGGACTGGCCCTGTGATGCCCGGCAACCAACGAGTTATAGACTCGGAAAGGTGCCAATTCCTGCGAGGCTGAAGCCTTGGCAGATGAGAGAACAGATATGAAGTCTATGAAACACTTTTCTGTTCTCTTGCAGAAAAGTGTTTTTTTATTGGAGGGAAGGACAACATGATTTCAATTAAAGACTTATCGAAAGTCTTCCAAACCAAAGATCAGGAAGTACGCGCCGTAGACGACCTTAGTTTAACCATTGACAAGGGAGAAATCTTCGGAGTGATCGGGTATAGCGGTGCCGGAAAAAGTACGTTCATCCGTTTGTTGAATCGATTAGAAGATCCGACAGGCGGAAACATTTCAGTCGATGATCAAGATCTGACGGCGATGAATAAGAATCAACTTCGAATAGCTCGTCAGGAAATCGGCATGATTTTTCAGCATTTTAACTTACTTTGGTCACGCACTGTATTTGATAACATCGCATTTCCTCTAGAAATCGCAGGTGTCTCAAAACAGGAACGGAAGAATCGTGTGAACGAACTAATCGATCTTGTCGGTCTTAGCGGCAGAGGTAATTCATACCCTTCTCAACTGAGTGGGGGACAAAAGCAGCGAGTCGGAATAGCTCGTGCTCTTGCTAACAATCCTAAAGTTCTATTATGTGATGAAGCGACGTCCGCATTAGATCCTGAAACGACGGATTCGATATTAGACTTGCTTGTCGATATCAATGAAAAACTGGGGTTAACCATCGTATTGATCACACATGAAATGCACGTCATTCGCAAAATTTGTCATCAAGTTGCGGTCATGGAGGATGGGAGAATTGTAGAACAAGGCGATGTACTCGACGTCTTTTTGCATCCGAAGCAGAAAGTGACGAAACGCTTCGTCGATCAGGTGATGGGAGATCCAGAGAAAGAACACTCTCTTCAACTGATTAACGACAAGTACCAGACCGGGGAAATTCTACGGCTTCACTTTGTAGGTGAACGCACAAATCAGGCACTGATCAGTGATGTGTCTAGAAAATTTGAAGTCGACGTCAATATCTTACATGGTAAAATCACGCAAACCCAAAAAGGGGCGTACGGCACCATGTTTGTGCAGTTTGTAGGCGAGAAGAATGAAATCGATCGGGCGGTTCAATACATTGAATCTACGTCCGTAGAGGTCGAGGTGAGTCCAAGTGTTTGAACAACTATTTCCTAATGTATCAGTAGAGGATATTATCACAGCAACAAACGAAACGATGTTCATGACGCTCATCTCTGTAGCCGGTACATTCGTTCTAGGGTTAGCTTTAGGATTGTTATTGTATTTATCAGGTCCAGGCGGTCTATGGCAGAACAAGGGACTAAATTGGGTGACAGCATCTCTTGTCAACGTTTTTCGAGCGATTCCATTTATCATATTGATATTATTACTATTTCCTTTCACCGATTTCCTTATGGGAACGATCCGAGGACCGAAAGCAGCTTTACCAGCACTTATCATTGGAGGCGCACCATTCTATGCAAGACTTGTTGAAATTGCTTTAAAAGAAGTGGACAAAGGTGTGATCGAGGCTGCGAAATCCATGGGGTCGAAATACACGACCATCATCTTCAGAGTCTTACTTCCTGAGTCGATGCCGGCTTTGATCTCGGGTATTACCGTGACAGCCATCGCCTTGATTGGTTATACGGCTGTCGCAGGAGTCATCGGAGCTGGCGGTCTTGGAGACTTTGCCTACTTTTATGGGTTCCAACGCTCCGATTTTGATGTGGTACTAATCTGTACCATCCTTATTGTATTGATTGTGTTTATTTTTCAATTTATCGGGGACTTCGCCTCGAGAAAATTGGATAAAAGATAAAAAATTATTTGTTAAGGGGAGAGTTAAAGATGAAAAAATTTGTAAGTAGTATTCTTGTCGGTCTATTCGTTCTATTCTTGGCGGCTTGTGGATCATCTGAATCGGATGAGTCGACAAACGCTGAAGGTGGAAATGAAGGAGAGACAGCAGACTCAAGCGAAACAACTGAAATCTCAGTAGGGGCGACTAGCGTTCCGCACGCAGAAGTGTTAGAAGAAGCCAAGCCGTTATTAGAGGAAGAAGGCATTACTTTAAATGTAGAGACTTACCAGGATTATATTTTGCCAAACAAGGACTTGGCAGAAGGTCGTATTGACGCCAACTATTTTCAGCACATCCCATACTTGAATGCTCAGAAAGAAGAGAATGGCTATGATTTCGTCAATCTTGGTGGCATTCACATCGAACCAATGGGGATCTATTCAAAAGACATTGCTAGTGTAGATGATATCGAAGAGGGGACAACGGTCATCATGAGCCGTTCCATTGCCGATCATGGTCGTATCCTTTCTCTACTTGAACGCGAAGGGTTAATTAAGTTAGATGAAAGCATCAATAAGATTGAAGCAACAGAAGATGATATTGTTGAAAATCCTAAAAACCTTGAATTCGATGCTGGAGTTGACGCGGCTCTGTTACCTGAAACATATGAGCGTGAAGAAGGTGCTCTTGTGGCGATCAACACGAATTATGCCATAGACGCTGGATTGAACCCAAGTGAAGATTCACTCATCCTTGAAGGGTCTGAGTCACCATATGTGAATGTGATTGCTGCACAAAGTAAAGATGAAGATTCTGAAGCATTACAAACATTAGTAGAAGTGTTGCGTTCTGAAGAAATTCAAACGTTCATGGAAGAAGAATATGATGGTGCTGTCGTTCCTGTAGACGGATCCCAAGAATAAACCTAGTGACTGCGGTGGATACTAACCGCAGTCACTTTTATTTTTATGGGAGGTATCAACCATGCAAGAGCAAAACATGAACTGGACAAAGAATTACTTGCACGATTATAAAGAAGGGATGGGTCAATTTTCTGAGCATATGCCGGAAGTCGCTCATCAGTTCAGCCAATTTTCCGAAGCTTGTTTTAAAGAAGGAGAATTATCTAAGAAAAACAAGCAGTTGATGGCGCTCGGAATAAGCATTGTCGCACAAGATGAGTATTGTATGATCTATCATACGAAAGGTTGCGTCGATCAGGGTGCAACTGAGAAAGAGATATTGGAAGCGTGCGGGGTAGCGGCAGCCTTTGGTGGAGGTGCAGCATTGAGTCAAGCTGTAACACTCGTTCAACATGCCTACAAAGACTTGCAAAATCCTGTTAATTGATTGAATTGTTAGAAAATTAAAGAGAAATCGATTAAACGTAAAGGTGTTCAAGAGAAAAGCGCTTACATGAAAAGTGAAACTCAAATTTCCTTGAATGTGACGTTTATTTCCATTTTAGCGGGGGTATTGTCTTGTGATATTCTAAATTGTGTAAATAATCTGAAAGGATTGATTCGTTATCACTGACGACCTGAAATTGAATTATACTGCTGGAATGGAAAAAGCCATGCATGGTGCTCATAATATGGGGTATGCGGAGTACAGCAGGAGACTAGACACTCGTCTGCAAGTTGAACAAAAAAGGCAACGCGAGTTTGAGGAAAGTCGAAAAATGATCGAGCAGGTTGACCGTCAATTGCATAGATAATCACAAAAATAAAGAATCAGGTGAGCCTTCGTCACCTGATTTTTTTCGTGTTATAATAATGTAGGAATATGGTTGAAACGCTCAATAATTGTCTATTCCTTGAGCTTTTCAACAAGGGGCAAAAAGTTGATTACAATTTCTAAATGATATAAGATTGTAATGAGAATAATTTGAGAATGGTTCTTTGATCCATATCAACCAGCACACTCAATAATAATAGATACTGGAGGTATTTTTTATGGCAGGATCAACGTTAGAAATTAAGGATCTTCATGTAGAAATCGAAGGTCAGCAAATTCTTAAAGGTGTTAACTTAACAATCAACGGTGGGGAATTCCACGCTGTTATGGGACCGAACGGAACAGGTAAATCAACACTTGCTTCCGCTGTCATGGGTCACCCTAAATATGAAGTAACTAAAGGCGAAATTCTATTGGACGGCGAAGATGTTCTTGAAATGGAAGTTGATGAACGCGCACAAGCGGGTCTTTTCCTAGCTATGCAGTATCCAAGTGAAATCAGTGGTGTAACAAACTCCGATTTCCTACGTTCTGCAATCAATGCACACCGTGAAGAAGGCGACGAAATCTCCCTAATGAAATTCATCAAAGAAATGGACGCTACGATGAACACATTAGATATGGATAAGAATATGGCACAGCGTTACTTGAACGAAGGTTTCTCTGGCGGAGAGAAGAAGCGTAATGAAATCCTTCAGTTGATGATGGTACAACCAGCCATTGCCATCCTTGATGAAATTGACTCTGGTTTAGATATCGACGCACTAAAAGTAGTGGCAAAAGGAATCAACGAAATGCGCAACAGTGAGTTCGGTTGCCTAATGATTACCCACTACCAACGTCTATTGAACTATATCACTCCAGACCATGTACACGTTATGATGCAAGGCCGCGTTGTTAAATCTGGTGGACCTGAGCTTGCACAACGTCTTGAAGAAGAAGGCTATGAGTGGATTAAAGAAGAGCTCGGTATCGAAGACGAGACAGTCGGTCAAAAAGCGTAAACCAGATAGGAGGGTTAATATGACAGTAGAAGTCTCACTACCATACAATAAAGAGTACGTTACCCAATTCTCCCAAGGGCTTCAAGAGCCTCAGTGGATGAAGGACCTTCGATTGAATGCATTGGATAAGTCAGAGTCTCTTCCATTGCCGAAGCCTGACAAAACAAACATTCAAGGTTGGAATTTCACAGAATTCAACCACCACGTGGCAGGAGAAACCATTGATTCACTTGATCAACTGCCAGTGGAAATCAAGGACTTCTTAGATGAAGAAGAAGAACAGAAAAACCTTGTCATTCAACGAAATCACACACTTGCTTTTGGTACGATCGACGAAAAACTGAAAGAACAAGGTGTTATCTTTACTGATATGGCTACAGCTCTTCGCGAGCACGGCGATCTTGTAGAAAAATATTATATGAATGACGCTGTCCATATGGACGAACACCGTCTGACGGCGCTTCATGCAGCATTGATGAATGGTGGAGTCTTCCTTTATGTACCTAAAAACGTACAAATCGAAGATCCGATTCAAGCGATTTTCTGGCAAGAAGATCCGGAAGCTTCCTTGATCAACCATATTTTGGTTGTAGCTGAAGAAAATAGCTCGGTCACTTATGTAGAAAACTATATTTCTAATAATAAAGAAGAGAAGACATCTGCGAATATTGTTGCTGAAGTGATTGCTAAAGATGGAGCGAAGGTTTCATTCGGAGCAGTTGATAACTTTGAAAAAGGAACGACTGTTTACGCAAACCGTCGCGGTGTGGCTTATCGCGATTCTGTAATCGAATGGGCATTAGGACAAATGAATGAAGGAGATACAGTCTCTGAAAACATTACGCACCTGATCGGTGATAATTCTCACTCAAATGCGAAGACCGTTGCTATTGGTCGTGGAGATCAAAAGCAGAACTTCACAGCGAACATCACCCACTTCGGTAAAGGATCAGATGGTTATATCCTTCAACATGGAGTAATGAAAGACAAATCATCTGCCATCTTTAATGGTATTGGTAAGATTGAACATGGCGCTTCTAAGTCTAACGCAGAGCAAGAATCCCGCGTACTGATGCTTAGTAAGGATGCTAGAGGAGATGCGAACCCTATTCTTCTTATCGATGAAGATGACGTAACAGCTGGTCACGCTGCTTCGGTCGGTCGTGTCGACCCGATCCAGTTATACTACTTGATGAGTCGTGGTATTTCCAAATTCGAAGCAGAGCGTTTAATCATTCACGGTTTCTTGGCACCGGTTGTAAAACAGTTGCCAGTGGAAGCTGTAAAGCGACAATTAACGCAAGTGATTGAAAGGAAAGTATATTAATGGATGTAAAAGCCGTCCGTGACGAATTCCCGATCCTGCATCAGGAAGTCAACGGTCATCCACTCGTCTACCTTGATTCATCAGCCACTTCTCAAAAGCCAAGAAAAGTGATTGAAAAGATAGACGAGTATTATCGTGGGTACAACTCTAACGTTCATAGAGGCGTGCACACACTAGGTACTCGAGCTACAGATGAATATGAAGGGGCAAGAGAAAAAGTTCGTCGCTTCATCAATGCATCCAGTACCCAGGAAGTCATTTTCACAAGAGGTACAACGACAGCGATCAATACGGTAGCTTCAAGCTATGGTCGAGCAAATTTCCAAGCAGGTGATGAAATTGTCATCACCCCGATGGAACACCATAGTAATATCATCCCATGGCAGCAAATAGCCAAAGAGACGGGTGCTACACTGAAGTACATGCCATTGCAGCCAGACGGTACAATTCGTCTGGAAGACGCTAAAGAAACCATTACAGCTAACACGAAGATGGTAGCGATCATGCAGGTATCTAACGTACTTGGTACAATCAATCCGGTAAAAGAAATTGCGCGAATGGCCCATGATCAAGAAGCTGTTATTCTTGTGGATGGAGCTCAAAGTGCGCCGCATATGAAGATTGATGTACAAGACATGGATGCAGACTTCTTCGCTTTTTCAGCTCATAAGATGTGTGGGCCAACAGGCATAGGTGTACTGTATGGAAAAAAAGCTTTATTAAATGACATGGAACCTGTAGAGTTCGGTGGAGAAATGATTGACTTTGTTAATCTTTACGACTCGACTTGGAAAGAGCTTCCGTGGAAGTTTGAAGGTGGAACCCCGATCATTGCAGGCGCTGTCGGTCTAGGTGCAGCGATTGATTTCTTAAATGAAATCGGTCTTGATCAAATTCAAGATCATGAGCACAAACTTGCCCAATATGCACTAGAGCGTATGAATACAATCGAAGGAATGAAGATTTACGGTCCACAAGAACGAGCTGGACTCGTCACATTCAATCTTTCTGATGTTCATCCGCATGACTTAGCTACTGTTCTTGATGCAGAAGGAATTGCGGTGCGGGCAGGTCACCATTGTGCCCAGCCGTTGATGCGTTGGTTGGAAGTATCCGCTACCGCTAGAGCAAGTTTCTACCTTTATAATACAGAAGAAGAAATCGACCGACTTGTTGAAGGATTACAAACAACAAAGGAGTATTTTGGCGATGTCTTTTAATAACTTAGATACGTTGTATCGCCAAGTTATCATGGATCACTATAAAAACCCTCGTAACCGCGGTTCAATCGAAGGCGACCATATGACGGTCGATATGAATAACCCGACTTGTGGTGATCGTATTCAAATACAATTGCAAGTCGAGGATGGCATAGTGAAAGAAGCAAAGTTTGATGGAGAAGGCTGTTCCATCAGTCTTTCTTCTGCTTCTATGATGACTCAGGCAATCAAAGGAAAACCAGTAGACGATGCTTTGAAAATGTCTGAAATTTTCTCTGGATTGATGCAAGGCAATGACATTGAGGAAGAAGACATTGACCTTGGGGACATCGAAGCCTTACAGGGAGTGGCCAAATTCCCTGCACGTATTAAGTGTGCGACACTCGCGTGGAAGGCAATGGAGAAAGGTGTAGACGAAGAAAAGCAGGATTAATCGTTTGTTCATACCAAAAGGAGGTATATAAACATGGCTAAAAAAGCACCTGAAGTTGGAGAGTACCAATACGGGTTCCACGAAAAAGATGTCTCGATTTTCCGTACCCAAAAAGGTCTGACTAAAGAAGTAGTTGAACAGATCTCCAATTATAAAGAAGAACCACAATGGATGCTCGACTTCCGTCTGAAGTCATTAGAGCAATTCTATAAAATGCCAATGCCACAATGGGGTGGCGACCTTAACGAACTTGATTTTGATGAAATCACGTATTACGTTAAACCATCGGAACGTTCCGAACGCTCTTGGGATGAGGTTCCAGAAGAAATTAAAAATACTTTCGACCGTCTAGGAATTCCAGAAGCTGAGCAGAAATACCTTTCTGGTGTATCGGCACAGTATGAGTCTGAAGTCGTTTACCACAACATGGAGAAAGACTTAGAAGATCTTGGAGTTATATTCAAGGATACAGACTCTGCTCTTAAGGAGAATGAAGATCTGTTCCGTGAATATTTCGGGAAAGTGATTCCTCCTTCTGATAATAAATTCTCTGCATTGAACTCAGCTGTATGGTCTGGTGGATCATTCATCTACGTTCCTAAAGATACGAAGGTTGAAACGCCACTTCAGGCTTATTTCCGTATCAACTCTGAGAACATGGGTCAATTTGAGCGTACGTTGATCATCGCAGATGAAGGTTCTTCCGTACACTATGTAGAAGGTTGTACAGCACCAACGTATTCTTCTAGTTCCCTTCACAGTGCGGTTGTAGAAATCTTCGTAAAAGATAACGCTTATTGCCGTTATACTACGATTCAAAACTGGGCGAACAACGTGTATAACCTAGTTACGAAACGTGCTGTTGCTGAGAAAAATGCGACGATGGAATGGGTTGATGGTAACCTTGGTTCTAAACTGACGATGAAGTATCCTGCCGTCCTTCTTAAAGGAGAAGGGGCACGTGGTATGACATTATCCATCGCTCTTGCTGGTAAAGGGCAGCACCAAGATGCTGGTGCGAAAATGCACCACTTGGCGCCTAATACCTCTTCAACGATCGTTTCTAAATCCATCTCCAAGCATGGTGGTAAAGTAACGTATCGTGGAATTGTCCAGTTCGGACGTAAAGCGGAAGGTGCACGTTCTAACGTTGAATGTGACACGTTGATTATGGACAATGAATCAACGTCCGATACCATCCCTTACAACGAAATCATGAATGAGAATATCTCTCTTGAGCACGAAGCGAAAGTTTCAAAAGTGTCTGAAGAGCAGCTGTTCTACTTGATGAGTCGTGGAATCTCTGAAGAGGAAGCAACAGAGATGATCGTTATGGGCTTCATTGAACCATTTACGAAAGAACTTCCAATGGAATATGCCGTTGAAATGAACCGTCTTATCAAGTTCGAGATGGAAGGTTCAATCGGTTAATTTCACTCTACTAACACAAAATAAAAGCAACAAAATCGCTCAAGGCGGTTTTGTTGCTTTTTTATCGTTCTACTAACCTCAGTTCTCTCATTACAATTAATTCCATAAACTCCCCCATATCTTGAAGACTTGAGGATGAGGTGTTTGGGTTCTCTACTGAAGTAAGAAAAGGGCGTAGTGGGAAATGACTCGCTTTCCTGCGGGGGAACCGCCGAGCCTCCTCGGTCGTTGACACTCCCTGTGGGGTCTCGCCTTGGTCCTTCTCCCGCGGGAGTCTCGCCATTCCCACCACACCCACCGAAAATAGTTAGTCGGACCATTCATTGATGAAAAGAAGCACGTCTGTCTGAGTAGGCTGAGTAAATGTCCGATATAGAGGATCACTTGTCCTGATTGAGCAGATAGATGTCTGAAATCGTACATCTGTTGTCCTGATTGCTCAGGTAAATGTCCGAATTGGGGTGCGTTCATCCAATACATCCCGCTGGAGTCGCATTGTTCACGGCCCCACTTTTCGGGATGTGATTTCGAGAGACTATTTTGGCAAGGGGAGATGGGGAACGCGGAGACTCCTGTGGGATTAAGTGGGACAGCTGAGACCCCGGAGAGCTTTAGCTAGAGGAGGATAAGCGCCCGCCCCACGGAAAGCGACTCGTTCCCCATCTCCCCCTTCCTCACTACAAAAGTCTCGAAATTGAGTGTTCAAGGTTACTGCCCGATTGTTGAATAAGTTGCTGCTAAGATTCCATTGATCATTCAAAACAGGGTTGGTTTGATGTTTTAAGAATACGAATCGTGATACTATAATATTATCTATTAATGAGTAAAAGGATGTTCGGTATGTTTGTCGTCATGTTTGTCATAGGATTGATCACAGCGTTTGTAGGAAGTATCGCTGGCTTAGGAGGGGGCGTGATCTTAGTCCCCGTACTCCTTTTCTTAGGAGAACGTTTTTCTTCGTTTGATTGGGTAACCCCTCAGGCGATTGTAGGTATATCTTTAGTAGTCATGATCTTTACTGGAATGTCTTCTGCTTTATCTTATATGAGGCATGATCGAGTCGATAAAAAAATAGGGTATCTGTTTTTGATAGGAAGTATACCCGGAGGAATCTTAGGTGCCTGGATCAATCAGTTTATGAAGACAGATGGATTCTCGCTATTTTTCGGCATCGTGATGATTTTCGTTTCAGCTCTGTTCTTTCTACCGAGGAGAGAAGCTGGGTCTCCCTTATTTAAAACCGGTATGAAGCGAGAAAAAGTCATAGATGGACAAACGTACACTTATCAAATGCCGATAGCAATCGGGTTGGTGTTGTCGTTTATTGTCGGTTTGCTTTCGGGACTCCTTGGAATCGGTGGAGGGTCTTTGTTGACACCAGCCATGATTCTGTTATTTAGTATCCCTCCCCACATTGCGACAGCGACTTCGATGTTTATGATCTTTTTTGCCAGCATATCGAGTTCAGGGACACACATTTTATTAGGACATGTTGAGTGGGCTCATACTCTTTACTTTATACCAGGTGCCTACTTGGGAGGAATGCTCGGGGCAAGGGTGAACCGGAGAATGAACGGACAATTGGTGGAATGGTTTTTACGGGTTCTACTCATTTTAATTGGGGTTCGTTTAATCTGGCAAGGAATAGGATGAGGAGAATGATGATGAAGGAAAAATTATTTCTATACTATACAAGTGATCTTCATAGTCATTTTGAGAATTGGCCTCAAATCATTGGCTATTTTAATCAACAAAAGAAAAAGCATGAGCGTAAAGGTGAGGATTACTGGCTGTTGGATAACGGGGACCACGTTGATCGTTTTCATCCCATTGCTGAAGGGCTGATGGGAAAAGGGAATGTCGAGCTGATGAATCAAGCTGGTTACCATATTGCGAATTTAGGGAACAATGAAGGCATTACCCTGTCTGAAGAGAACTTGCATCAACTTTATAATCAGGCAGAATTCGACGTAGCTTGTGCAAACTTGACTTATATGAACGGTTCTCAGCCGGAATGGTTGCGCCCTTATCAGATCATGACATCCAAACAGGGAACAAAAATCGGCATTATAGGATTAACAGCTCCATTTAAAACGTTCTATAAACAGCTAGGGTGGGATGTTCAATCCCCATTAGATGTCATGGATGAGGTCCTCCCTGAAGTACGTGAACAAGCAGATATTGTTGTTTTGCTTTCTCACCTTGGTATTAATGACGATGAAGAAATCGCACGCAAGTATAGAGGCATTGATGTGATCATCGGGGGTCACACCCATCATTTGTTTCAGAATGGTGAGTTTGTAGAGGGCACTTTATTAACGGCTGCAGGAAAACATGGCACCCACCTTGGTGAAGTGATTTTGGAATGGGATGATCATCAAGCCAAAGTAACAAATAAACAGGCCTATGCGATTTCGACCGAAAATATGAAAAAGGACGAGCAAGCAAACTTGGATGTACAACGCAAGCGTGAAGAGGCTGTTCGTTACCTCCGTACACCGGTCACTTCGTTAAAGGAGACCATGAACATTGCATGGTTCAAAGAGAGTCGTTTGATGCAACTGTTAACAGATGAATTGAGAGACTGGACGAGTTCGGATATCGCGATGTTAAACGCGGGTGTGTTACTCGATCATTTATTTGAGGGCGAAATCACTTACGAAGATGTGCACCGTATATGTCCTCACCCTATGAATCCATGTAAGGTGGAATTGAAGGGTGACGAGGTCATGGAAGTCATTCGTGTTGCCCATACAAAAAAATTGACCGAAATCCGTCTGAAAGGCTTCGGTTTCCGTGGAGAAATTATAGGGAAAATGATTTTTAGTGGTATAGAAATTGTAGGGAAACAAGGCGAAGACGGCACCTACTATGTCAGAGAGGCAAGAATAGACGGTGAACCGATCGACTTTGATCGTGTGTACACCTTTGCGACAGCAGATACGTTCACTTTTGGCAGACTCATTCCGGAAGTTGCCTATGCAAAGAAGAAGACATACTACATGCCGGAATTGCTTAGGGATTTGCTTGCAGAAGCATTACAAAATAGAATATACTAGTGTCCTTGGTCATTTTATTACAATAACTTCTTGAAAGTACACAACAATTTGTTTAGGAGCATGCCATGAGGTTAATCATAAGAAGCGCACTTGAAGCAGGGGATGAACTAGGAAAAACCATATATAATGAAAATGGACAGATTCTCTTAAATAAAGGGGTTATCTTAACGCAGCGAATGATCGACCGGATGGAAGACTATCATATCACGTATGTGTATATTGAGGATGAAGATACGAAGGATATCGACAGTAAGTATCCGATTTCCGAAGAGTTACGTTTAGAGTCAGTCCGGTCGATTAAGCGGTCTTTTGCAACGGCTCAAGAGTATGAAACCCTTAAAAATGGTCTTGTCTTTGAGAAATCTGCGACAGAAATGACGAGCATCGTACGATCCATCATGGATGAACTTCAACAGAATAGAGAAGCGATTACATTGTTATCTGATGTTTTCACCTATGACGATTACATATTTACACATTCCTTAAACGTTACAATGTATGCTCTTGCTTTAGGTAAGCAACTTCAACTCCCTTACAGCAAATTAGAAGAATTAGGTTTGGGAGCCATTATGCATGATGTCGGTAAGATGATGGTGCCGAGGGAAGTACTATTGAAACCTGGACGTCTAGAAGCCCAAGAATTCGAGACGATCAAGACTCACGCTGAGATGGGATTTGAATTGCTTAGAGGGTCGAGGTCCATACCCTTAGTAGCCGCTCATTGCGCCTTTCAGCATCATGAACGACTCGATGGATCCGGGTACCCACGAGGCATAAAAAATGATGAAATTCATTTATACGGAAAGATTCTGGCTATTGCTGATGTCTTCGATGCTGTAACGAGCAACCGGGTGTATCGATCAGCAATGCTTCCGCACGAGGGGCTGGAGATTCTGTATTCAGGTGCGGGGACATTATTTGATCATCAGATGGTAGAGGAATTCCGTAAATGCATTGCGGTTTATCCGAACGGCCTTTCTGTCGAGTTGAATGATGGGCGCAAAGGAGTCGTCGTTAAGCAGAATGACCATTTATGCGACCGTCCATTGGTCCGAATTTTTGAAGAGCAGGGTCTGAAGCTTGAAGAAAAGTATGATATCGATCTATCTGTCGAGTTGAATATCGTGGTGAAAAATTGTGATACAATCTCCGTCAGTTAATGCGTAAACCCTTCCTTCCCATCATATAGATAGGTCAGGAGGGGTTGTTTTATGCCAAACAAGAGGATGACGAATGGTCCCTCAGTGGGCAAAAGAATTGTCATCAGTTTTCTATGTTTCTTACTTTTTACAGGAGCGAGCCTTTGGTATATCAACCGCGGTTTGACTCCAGCCCTAGTTGGAATTGCTGAAACAAAGACTCAGCAATTCGCGAGAGATGCTATAAATGAAGCCGTCAGCAAACAAATTTCTGAAGATCTTCAGTTTAAAGACCTTGTGAAAATGGAAACCGACAACGATGGCAACATTGTGTATATGGGGTGGAATTCGGTCGTGGTAAACCGCGTATTAAGAAATACGACGCTCCGTGTACAAACGTACTTAAAGCGAATGGAACTGAATGAATTACCTATGGAGGATACCTCGATTGAAGCGGAGTTGGATCCTGAGATGACACAAGAGGAGTTAGGGGAACAGCCAGCGACTTTGATTGAAATTCCAATCGGTCAGGCAACGAACAACACACTTCTTGCTAACCTAGGCCCTAAGGTACCCGTGCAACTCAGGGTGATTGGGGATGTTCAATCAAACTTTGAAAATGAGCTGACCGAATATGGAATCAATGCAGCGTTGTTTGAATTATCGATTCATATTGAAGTCAATGTCAGAATCGTCATTCCGTTCTCCACCGAAACGACCACAGTAGCGACTGATATTCCGATTGATACCGCTACCATTCTAGGGGAAGTTCCAAACTTCTACGGAGCACCAGGGGATAGCAATCAGTCTCCATCTTTTTCTTATCCGATGGACCCCTTGCAATAATATGAATCTGCTGATAGAATGGCAAAGAACTGAATATGCGTGACCTTATCAGATCGGTGAGGTAGAGGCGCAGGCGTCATGAGTAACCAATGGGAGTCCGACATGCATTGATCATTGGTGAAAGGGGGGCCTGCCGAAGTAGAAGGAAGTGATGTCAAGCTTTCTTCCGCTGGTGTGTATTTGAATAAAAGACACACTGTCATGCATGCTTTTTGGGTGCATGGGGCGCTACTGATCGAAATGGAGGATAATCAAATTGCCACTAGAGGCGATGGTAGGTTATTTTCTATCATTGTCTTTTTTTATTCCTCAATTTTAATCCACAGTAGCCTTCCAAATCCCGTTTACATCATTAGATTTTTACGGAGGGAACATCATGGAAGGAACAATTTACTCATTAATTCCAGCAGTCCTTATGCTGGTCCTTGTTTTACTAACGAGGAGGGTCATCTTATCACTTGGGATCGGTATCATAGTTGGAGCAATCATGCTCACGCAACTCGATATTGGTGCAAGTGTGAATTTGATCTGGTCTTTATTCTCAACTATTTTTGTAAGTGAAGGTGCCCTTAATATGGGTAACATCTATCTATTATCCTTTTTACTCTTATTAGGGATAACGACCGCGTTTATGACAGCTTCTGGAGGAAGTAGAGCCTTCGGGAAGTGGGCGGTAGAAAGAATTCGCACTCGTCGTGGAGCGAAACTGATCCCTGCCATTTTAGGTATTATCATATTCATTGATGACTATTTCAATGCTTTAGCGGTAGGACAAGTAGCTCGCCCTGTAACCGACCGTTATAAAGTTTCGAGAGCTAAACTCGCTTATTTCATAGATTCGACATCTGCTCCGATTACGGTGATTTCACCTATATCAAGTTGGGGTGCTTATATCATCGGAACGATTGGAAGCATCTTAGCCGCTAATGAAATTACAAACTATCAAGCTCTTGAAGCATTTGTTTTGATGATTCCGGCGAACTTCTATGTATTTGCAGCGTTGTTGCTCGTCTTTCTGACCATCTTCATGAAGTTGGATATCGGTGCTATGAAGACGCATGAATCACGTGCGCTTCAAACAGGCGAGCTGACAAATCCTGATAAAGGGGACGTTCCAGGGGATTTGAATGATGAATTCAAAGAACACGGAAACGGCCGAATCTATCATTTGATTTTGCCGATTATTGCTTTGATTGTGGGAACAGTGGCATCCATGATCATAACAGGAATTCGTAATACAACAGAGGGTCCTGTCGACGCCTTGGCGATTTTTGCTAATACTAATGTAAACATCTCGCTCTTTGTCGGTGGACTCGCTTCGGTTATTCTTGCCGCTATTTTGTACCTTGTACAAGGTGGGGAGAAATCATCAACGGGACGTGTGTTTGCTGAAGGTCTAAAAGCGATGCTTCCGGCCATATATATCCTTATTTTTGCTTGGATGATCGGCGATATCATCAGTCAATTGCAAACGGGTGAATATTTAGCTCAGCAGTTCAGTCAAGCAGATATAAATGTAGCTTACTTGCCGTTGCTCATATTCATCATCTCAGGCTTTATGGCTTTGTCGACTGGGACTTCATGGGGAACATTCGGGATCATGTTACCAATCGCAGGAGAAATCGCTGCTGTAACCGATCCAACGATGATTCTACCTGCATTGTCTGCCGTGCTAGCCGGTTCTGTCTTTGGTGATCACTGTTCACCTATTTCAGATACGACCATTTTATCCTCAACGGGGGCAGGAGCAAATCATATTGATCACGTGCTGACACAATTGCCATATGCATTAATTGCGGCAGGCGCAGCATCTGTCGGCTATGTCATTCTTGGATTGACCGGTTCTGTATGGATTCCGTTCGCTGTCACATTACTCATTGTTTTGGCTGTAGGTCTAGCTATTCACTTTTTCCGGTCGAATAGCCAAGCTATGGAAAAAAATTAAGCAAAAAAAGGTAGATGCTCACGATGAGCATCTACCTTTTTTTATTTCTATTAATATTAAACAGGCAGCAAAATGAAAGCATTTGTTTATGTAGTATGTGTCAATATTTTCTATTTTCTAAATATTTAAAAATCACTTTGACAAGCACGGAAGGGATGGTTATAATTTAAACAGAAATAATCAGAAAAAAAGAAAAATTATGAAACATCCTTTTTAGTTAATAGGTGGGCTGAAAAGGTTGGAATATCAAAGGGAGGTCTACACATGGAAAATCGTGCACAATGGGGGACAAGAGCCGGGTTTATCCTAGCCGCTGTTGGTTCAGCAATCGGTTTAGGTAACATTTGGCGTTTCCCCGCAGTAGCTTATGAAAATGGCGGAGGGGCATTCTTCATTCCGTACTTATTTGCCTTATTAACAGCAGGTATCCCACTACTTGTGATGGAGTTTACATTAGGACACAAGTATCGTGGTTCTGCACCATTATCGTTCTTCCGCATGAATAAGAAAACCGAATGGCTTGGTTGGTGGGCTGTACTTGTATCATTCGTGATCTCAACGTACTATGCCGTCATTATTGCCTGGGCAATCCGCTACAGTTTCTTTTCCATCAACCTATCATGGGGAGAAGACACAGAGAGCTTCTTGTTCAATGATTTCTTACAGTTGACGGTTACTCCTGGCCAAACAGGGAATATGGTCATGGGGATTCTCATCCCGCTTGTGATCGTATGGGTCATTACGCTTGGCGTACTATTTGCAGGTGTTAAAAAAGGAATTGAAACAGCGAACAAAATCTTCATTCCGACACTTGTCGTCTTATTCTTAATTATCGTTATCCGTGCCATTACATTACCTGGGGCAGCTCAAGGGTTACAGACATTCTTTGCTCCTGATTTCAGCCAGATTATGAACCCGAGCGTGTGGGTGGCGGCTTATGGACAGATCTTCTTCAGTTTATCCATTGCCTTTGCCATTATGATCACGTACTCCAGTTACTTACCGAAAAAATCTGATATTACGAACAATGCTTTCATCACTGGTTTCAGTAATTCCAGTTTTGAATTGTTGGCAGGTATCGGAGTCTTTGGTGCACTAGGGTTCATGGCGCAGCAAAATGGTGTAGGTGTTGAGGAAGTTGTGTCTGGAGGGGTAGGACTTGCATTTGTCGTCTTCCCGCAAATCATTAATGAATTTCCGGCATTGAGTGGTCTGTTTGGATTCTTATTCTTCATGTCACTCGTGTTAGCTGGACTTTCTTCCTTGATTTCGATTTCTGAAACGTATGTTGCAGGGATAAAAGAGAAATTCGGTTTGTCACGTAAAGCGGCCGTTGCGGCTGGTGGAGGTCTGGCAGCTGTCATTTCCCTGCTATTCGCGACTCAGGGTGGATTGTTCTTCTTAGACGCTGCTGACTACTTCATCAACCAGTTTGGTGTAGCTTTTGTCGGCCTTGTAGAAGTAGTTGTCATTGCTTGGTTCGTACGGAAGCTTGGCGATTTCCAGAACCATGCCAATGGAGTGTCTGACCTGCATCTTGGCGGATGGTGGAAAGTATGTTTAGGAGTTATTACTCCGATCGTACTTGGTATCATGATGTTCCAATTGTTTACGAAGAACTTGTTCAAGCAATTTGAAACAGACACGGGGAACTATGAAGGATATTCAGATACATTTATCCTATTCGGTGGTTGGTCCGTGGCCATCTTCGCGATTGCAGTCGGTTTCCTCATGACGGCTAAGCGTTGGCACACAAGTTCACTTGAAGAAGAAAAAAGGGAGGTAAGCTAATATGACAGCTAGTGCAATTGTTATGATGCTTATCGGAATCGTGATTATTTGGGGAGGCCTTGCCGCAAGTATCGGCAATGCAGTGAAAAAATCCAAATAATCTATATGGTAAAAAAGCGTCGCTTCTTTCAAGCGACGCTTTTCTTATTTGTTCTTTTCCATTCGCTCCCAACGCTTCAAGTAAGGATATGGATCAAAAGACCATTCATTATTTCCGTTATCCTGATACATTCCATAGTGTAAGTGAGGAGGGAACTTACCGGAGGTTCCAGGAGGACCGTAACCGGAAGCTCCTACACCACCAATCACATCACCAGGTTGAACGACATCACCGACTTTCAAATCTTCAGAGAAGTTCTGAAGATGAGCGTAATAGTGGTAAATGTTATAAATGTCTCGAATACCGACACGCCATCCTCCGTATCGATTCCACCCTTTCATTTCAATTACGCCATAAGTGGTCGATTTAACAGGTACACCGTAATTGGCGAAGATATCCGTTCCTTCATGAATTCTACGGCCACCGAATCCTCTTGCATCCCCCCACGTTGTCCGATAGCTATAATTGGCCTCAATAGGAACAGGGAAAGATCGATCCGTCAGCGAGACGGTTTGAAACTTCTGAAATACTTTAGCTGTGTTCATAATCGTTTGAACCGTTAAATCACGCTTGTAGTAATTCCATAATGCAATCTTAATATCCTCTTTAGTAGTCCCGTAACTATTGATATATTGCCCCAGAGACCAGAGAACATCTTCATCATTATTGATGTCTGTCTTGCCGTCTCCGTTTCCATCCCCTCCCCAACCTTCAGGGAAGAAATCAGTCGGCATTTCTCCAGCAGTTCCGGTCCAGAACATAGGGTCTGCTTCCAAAGCTGTGAGTCGTCCTTCTTTAGGGTTGTCATGAATCTGTCTCTCATATTGGTCAACAGCTGCCAAGTACTCCCATGGAATACCTGTCACAGCTTCCGTTTTTTGATATAACGCCATACGGGCTTGACTGTCATCCTTTTTCTCTGCGTAAACCGGATGGCTTACTCCGAGTAATACGGATAACATAACTAGCATCACACGAATCATTTTCATCTTATCACCTACAAGGATTTGATACCTTTAGGATGAGCACTGTAGATAAGGTTATGTTTGGGAATCAAAGGGAATTAAGATCCAGTACTCATTCCATGGTCGCCCATTTGGTCATCATTTTGCTGAACTTTACCTTGAGGTGCTTCTTTCATTTTGTTAATGATACTATCAATCACTTCGCGGTATTGATCGTCGTACACGGTTGAAGTACTTACGCTCTGGATATCGGTGAAAGCGGCTGACTTATCAGAAGTATAGACGCGATAAAAAGCGGGTACCATCGAGTAGGCTGTCTTTTGAACCATATCGGCTGCTTCTTCACGATCGTGATTTTCCGGCGCCTGGTAGGCAACAAGAACTTCATAATCCGTAACTAGCGTTGCGACATCTTCAAACCCATCGTAGCGTAGAATCATGCGTGAAATCATATCCGCCATCTGTTCCTTATTTACTTTAATCTGACGTTTCTGCTCAACCTCTTGGTCCAATTGATCTTTCTTGAATCGGACATAACCTACTTGTCCATCTAACGGTTCCTCATTATAACTATCCATGGCATTCCCGTTCAACGTGTCTTCATTTTTACTTGTTTCTTGTTTATTCTCGTTTTCCATGCATCCAGCCATCATGATTAAAACGATAAACAAGGGAATGAACAACGATTTGTACATCGTATTTTCCTCCTTTTAACGTATAGTTTTTTCATATTTAGTTTTGTCTGTTTTATGAGATTCATTCGACATTTAGTTACTTGGCATTCATTGTCAGGATGAAAATATGGTACACTATGTAGAAGAGTAGAGGTGATGAAGGTGATCGAATTTTTCGGGAAAACATATGAGATCGTTGAAGATTATCGTGAAGGTTTTCAGCAAGAAGATGTGGAAAGCCGCTTCAGCGATATTTTAAGCAAGTATGATTTTATCGTAGGCGATTGGGGATATGGCCAGCTTCGTCTGAAAGGGTTCTATGATGATCAAAATTCTAAATCAAGCTTTGATACGAAGATCAGTACGTTAGAGGATTACTTATACGAATATTGTAACTTTGGGTGCGCTTATTTCGTCATGAAAAAAGTGCAGAAATAAAACCGGTGTGCTTTCACTAAAGCACACCGGTTTTTTAGTAGAAACAAGCGCCATTTCATGATGAGGCAACTTATTTATTCCATTTCTTCTTCATTAGGTTTCACATCTTCGCCTGGTTCATCATGCGTTGGATGTGCTCCGTCCTCTTGCCTGGGGAGGTCCTGGTGTAAAGTTTTGTACTCATAATTGAACGCACTGTAATAACGCTGTTTTTTTGTCCATGGAGCACTCTTTTCATTGGAAACGGGCTTCTCTTTGTTGCGTGGTGAACCATAAGCTCCTTCTGGGAGTTGCTCAGGAGTTAAATAGTTCCTTTGTGCCTCCACATTGGCAAAATCGGAATAATTCTTCTTATCTTTTGACCCCATAACGAAACCTCCTTTAGCTTCTGACAATGAGAAATCATGGTGGCATGTTGAGGAATGATGGATGTTACAAAAGGTCCGGTAGATAGTTCCTTAATTCCTCTGCTTCCATAGCGCTCAACTGAAATAAATGCTCTAAGTGGCCATCTTGGTTAATCGTGTCATGGTCAAGCAATGCTTGTCTGTTCTTTGGCAAATTAATGACCATGGTTTGATTGTTGAAGCGCTCTGCTTTCATTAAAGCTAGTTCAAAGCGATGACTCCCAGCTGTAAAGGACACGAATCGTGTACGTGTTTCAAGTGTATGGTCCTCTAAAAGTGGACGTTCTCCCATTTCAGTATCATCTCCTTTTCTAAATGATTTGTAGCCGTATGATGAATTTCGTTAAATCTACACGCTCAGAATGGGAACACACTTATTGTTTCCTATCTTGTGTGTATTAGTCTTATTTTTGCAGTTTTTAATCATGTTTTGACACTCGAGTGGGGTGATGTCTTAAAATTGTGATCTTCAGTAGAGCGTGATACATTATTGCATACGCTTTGACCACATAATATGTCGCGTCAGCTGAGTCTAGATTTGGTTGAATTATGTTATCATTATGGTTAGATTTATGTAATAACGTCCTTTGGAGGGTGAACAATGTATTTTGTAAATCGAGAAAAGATGGAAGAGATCTTAAACTATATGGAAACGGTTATGGATGAGCTGAATAAACATTCGTATCAATCTTTTGCTGATCAATTATTATTGGAGCGCTTGATTCATGTCAGTATTGAATGCATCCTTGATGTTGGAAATATGATGATTGATGGATTTATTATGCGTGACCCTGGCAGTTATGATGATATTATCGATATACTGACTGATGAGCGTGTGCTTCCTGAAGAGGAACAGGAAGGGTATAAAGAATTTGTCCGATTACGTAAGTCAGTCGTTCAACAATACACTATTATTAACCACGAACATTTAGTAGCGGTTTGGAACAAAGAAAAGTCTTCACTAAAACAATTCCCAGTCAAGGTTCGTACATACCTTGAACAAGAATTGGGGCCAGTGTCTGCTTTTTCCAGAAAAGATGAGTAGGGTGAACAAATGAAGGAATATAAAGGATATTTAATTGATTTAGATGGAACGATGTATAGAGGTGAAGTCGAAATTGAGGGAGCAGCCTCCTTTGTTCACTACTTAAAGAAGCAACACCTTCCTTACTTATTTTTGACTAATAATTCCTCCAAAACAGCAAATCAAATTGCAGAGAAGCTTGTTGGTTTAGGCATACCGGCAGATGAGAAGCAAGTCTTCACCAGCAGTATGGCCACCACCTCCTATATAAGTGATCGAAATGAGAAGGCAAGGGTATTCGCTATCGGAGAGTATGGACTGATCGATGCCCTGGAAGAAGAAGGACACACGTTGGTAGAGGAAGACGCTGATTATGTCGTGATGGGCATTGACCGTGACATTTCGTATGAAAAATTGACGAAAGCTTGCTTGAATGTGAGAGCGGGAGCTACGCTCATCAGTACGAACGGGGATATTGCCATCCCGACTGAACGTGGGATGGTCCCTGGAAATGGAGCACTTACTTCTGTTGTTTCCGTCAGTACAGGTGTTGAGCCGATTTTTATCGGAAAGCCCGAGCCCGTTATCATGAGTCAAGCGCTTGAGGCAATAGGAATGGATAAGGAAGACGTGCTGATGGTGGGAGATAATTATCTTACAGACATTACGGCAGGTATGAAGGCGGGACTTGATACGTTAATGGTTGAAACAGGGGTCAGTACCTTCGAGGGGATCAAAGGCTACAACCATCAACCAACGTATACGTATAATAACCTCACCGATGTCATAGCAGCATTAAAAAGCGAATAGACCACTTAATAAGTAAAAAAAACAAACCGTCCTGGTCATATATGGACGGTTTGTTTTGATTTTTATTGGATTAATGAACATTTCAAATGAGATTTTTTATGAAAACCTATAGAAGATAAGGCCCGAAGAAAATGGTGATACATATGACATGTATGCCGATAAAGTAGGTCAACTGAATCGAAGGGGACCATTTTCTGATGGATAACCCTGCCTTTAATATGGCGTAAGACAATAGAGCAAAACCGAGCAAGTAAATGAAAGCACTTCCTGTAAAGTTCAGGTATGCTGGAGCATTTAACATACCTCGGCTAGAGAACATGAGGTCGTTCAATATGACAGCCGCACCAATATAAATCAATGCACCGATATAAAATACCCACGACCGGTCCTGATCCATAGCCCGACTGTTGGTGAACATGACGACACAAAGAAATAGAAGCGGCCAAATAAACCAGAGTAGCGATATTACGACGGCAAACATTCCTGTAGAAAGCATACCCATAGTCTTCCCTAGCGATTGCAAGAATGCTGGCATCGTGAGTTGTTTGGCTTCTGCAATAATAGTTGAGTTACTTGATGAAACGAGTACTCGGTGTTCTTCACTATTGCCTCGATCAATCCATAGGACGGTGTTCGGGTTGATCCAATTAGGTTCGACTGACGAGCTTGGGGTATTGCTTAGTCGCTTTACATCCAAGGGTCCTGACGACGAGAGAGTCGCGGTGTAGATGTTGAACTGTAAGGGTTCACGAAAACGGGTGTTGGTCGACCCGAAAGCTTTAAATAGGATGCTTGCTCCTTGTTCAGTCCACTGCATCTCTACATCAGAAATCTCTTGAAGAGCCATACCTCCATGTGGATCTTGGAATTGAATCCTTTGCAGATCAGGTGCATCTCCTAAAGTGGCTTCTGAATAGTAATATTGATTCGATACTTTACCAGACATGCTCTGCTTTTGTAGCGTTTTTACGAGTAAAGCATAGGAATTGTCATCTAAGGCAAACTGTATATCCTGTACTTCCTCTGTTCCGGTCAAAGTGAAAACGGCTGCTCCTTTCTCAGTAGCCTCGTTTCCAGACACTGTATAAAAGGTTAAGTGGTTGCCGGTTTGGTCAATAGTGTTAGTTAAAATATGAGTTTCTTCATTTTTCTGTTCGATGATGACTTCAGTGTTTTCACTATCCACTGTCAAAATTTGTTCTGACCCAAGCGTCGAAGGATCTAAATGATAAATGACATTATCCTTCCGGTAGTAGGCTGTATCTGCTAAAGGGTAAAACTTTTGAATATCCGTAATTTCTTCACTGTTATCCCCGTTATACAAAGCGTAGTAATCACTATAAATGAACGCATCCTCACCAAGAAATATTTGGGTGTACTGATTGACGGGAATGTCAAAGCTTGTTTCACTTATTTGTTCGAACTGTCGGTCATATGTATGCTGCCTGACACCATCCTCTGTAATATAAGCGATGGACCAGTTTCCTGAATCATCTGCTGATAGATAAGGCTCGCTTACATTCGGTGTCATACCCACTTGTAATTCTCGACTCCATCCATCTGATGGAGGCTCTGTCACTTGTGCGTAATTCTCCATAAAGAGAATGCCTATTCCGATGAGAATGATGATAACAGGGGCAAGCCACACGGAACTCTTCTTCAATTGCTTCAATCCATCCAACTCCTTCCATTTAACTAGTCTATCTTATGTACGAATAAAAAAGAAGAAGGATTCAAAATAATAAAAAAAGCCACTATAATAGTGACTTTTCGGCTTTCGTCAGTCTTCCGTGTCTCCTGCTGCGCTGTGCGCAAGGCGACTGGAAGCGGCAGCGGCAATAGCTCCGACAATATCGTCTAAAAACGTATGGCACGCTCCGGATGATTTATCATTTAGTTTTTCAAGGATACCTGGTTTCTGCTTATCGATGTATCCGTAGTTTGTAAAGCCGATGGAACCATATACGTTTACGATGGAGAAGGCGATAATTTCATCTACACCATATAAACTCTCATCCACTTCAATGGTGGATTGCAGTGGTTCAGCTAGCTGTTTATCTTCAGCTAATTTGTCTAACTGAATACCAGTAAGGATAGCGTTTTGAACTTCACGTTTCTGAAGGACTTTGTTTACATTATGTCGGCAATCCTCCATCGTCAACTCCTCATGATATTTAGATTGTAAGTAATGAACGAGCTCAGCTATGTCCTCAATGGTAACGCCGCGCTCAATCAACCATTCTCTTGCCACTTTTTCGAGTGCTGTCACTTTATGTTCTTTTGCCATGTACGTAACCTCCTTCTTCAACTACCTTCTCTCCCTATTCCCGTCTTTATTATTTCACAAACGATAGGGCTTACTCCCATTATACCAGAACCATAGTAAAACGTTACAAAAGCACGCGTGTGGTACACTGAAAAAAAGACTGAGGAGGGAAGATCGTGACAAAGCCGAGGATATATATTACGCGTCGATTACCAGAGGACGTTGTCGCACCTTATCGTAAAGATTTGGACATTGAAATGTGGAGCGAAACAGACGTTCCAGTAGATCACACGCATTTACAAAAGGAAGCGGTGACAGCGGACGGATTAGTAACGATGCTCACTGAGAATGTGGATGAAGAACTCTTGGGCAAAGCTGAAAACTTGAAAATTGTTGCCAACTTGGCTGTAGGTTACGACAACATTGACGTACAAGCGGCTAAGCGTCGTGATATACAAGTCACCAACACACCGGATGTTTTGACAGATACGACAGCCGATTTGATCTTTGGATTAGTATTGGCTACCGCGCGCCGTTTAACTGAAGCAGAGCGTTATATAAAAGAAGGAAAGTGGGAGAACTGGTCGCCTTTATTGATGGCGGGTACAGATGTTCATCATAAAACGATGGGAATCGTCGGAATGGGGCGAATAGGTAAAATGATCGCCAAAAGAGCGAGGGGTTTTGATATGAACGTCTTGTATCACAATCGTTCTAGGGATGAGGAAGCAGAGGATCAATTCAATGCTTCTTATGCGACGTTTGATGATCTCTTAACTAAAGCCGATTATGTCGTATGTATGGTGCCTTTGACGAGGGAAACAGAAGGCATGTTTAATAAGAACACGTTTAGAAAAATGAAAAACACAGCCATCTTCATCAATGGTTCTAGAGGACAGACTGTCATTGAAGCGGATTTATATGAGGCTTTGATTCATGAAGACATTGCTGGTGCAGGACTTGATGTATTTGCAGAGGAGCCGATTTCTAAAGACCACCCGCTCTTACAGTTGGATCAAGTCGTGGCTCTTCCGCATATTGGTTCTGCTTCTAAAGAAACACGCTATAAGATGATGGATTTATGCTTGGAGAATATTGATCGGTACTTTAAAGGGAAGAGTGTGAAAACCCCTGTCAGCAATCGATGAAAAAGCACTCAAACAGATAAAAAGAGCTGTACGTTACGTCTATAATAGACATCCCGTACAGCTCTGTTGGAGTTTATAATCTAAAATACCTGCTCTACCTCGTAAATGCCAGGTACTTCTTGAGCTAAAGCGCGCTCAATACCGGCTTTAAGTGTGATCGTTGAACTTGGGCAGTTCCCGCAAGCTCCCATCAGTCGAAGTCGTACGATGCCATCTTCTACATCAACGAGTTCAACGTCTCCTCCGTCACGAAGTAAAAATGGGCGAAGTTTATTAAGTACTTCTTGAACTTGTTCATTCATGTTCAATCGTCCCCTTTCTATATTCTTTATTATAAAACGAATACCAGAAAAAATCTATACTATATCTTACCTTCAACAAAGCGTTATAGCACTGTTCCCTACGCGAAGCCTTTGTCATCAAGCGGCTAAAGCCTCTTTTAAAGTGATTGAGAACTATTTTCATTTTATCTTTTTTAGGATCTTTTGTAAAATGAAATAAAGAATAAATATGGGGAAGGTGGAGGGTGTTGTATGGCATCTCAAACAATTCATTTAACGGTCTACGGGGCAGAAGTGAAATGTGCAAGCTGCGTAAATGCTCCTGGTGCTAAAGAGACGTATGAATGGTTGCAAGCAGCCATTGCGAGAAAGTATGACGACCAGCAAGTAACTTATCAGTACGTAGATATTCATTCCCCCGAAAACAAGGAGGGGGCAGATGAAGGCATCCTTCAGCAACTGCTGGATGATGAGCTTTTCTATCCTTTAGTGACGATCCAGGGAGAAATAGTGGCAGAAGGAAACCCACGATTAAAGACGATCTATAAAGCTTTAGAATCAAAAGGGTTGCCTTTAGCAGAAGGGGCATAATCATATTCTTCTTGTTCGTGTTATGATAAAATAACGGTGATTAGGGTTTCATCCAGTAAATGAGGTGAGACGGATGAATCCATTGATTGAATTCTGTGTAAACAATTTAATAAACGGTTCCCAAGAAGCGTTTGAAACACTTGATAAAGACCCAGATTTAGATGTAGTAGACTATGGCTGTCTTCGTAATTGCGGTCTCTGTTCACAAATGCTTTATGCACTGGTTGATGGTGAACGCATAATCGCTGATACCCCGAAGGAACTTGTAGATAATATATATGATCATCTGGACGAAACCCTATAACGAATGAAAGACTTCACGACATGGTGAAGTCTTTTTTCATTTCTGTTCGGATATTCTGCCATTGATCGCGTGCCATCTCAACAATTTTCGGGTCGAATACAGCGTTCTTCTTCTCCACGACTTTTGCAAAATTTTTAAGGGCATTGTTCTGATCACCCAAGCGATGATACAACGCTCCAATTAAGTACAATACTTTTAGCGGAGTCATATCGGGTTGATCCAGTCGGTCTTCAATATACGCTTTTTCGTATTGTTCAACAGCTAAGCGCATGAACCGTTCTTCTTGGTCTTTCCGGTCCATATGTTGATACAACCATAGCGTACGTATATACAGCCCAGCTAAGACGACCGGTTTCTCTTCCTTTAATGTGGCTGTGTAGATGCAGAGCTTTAATGAACGGACCGCATCCGAATAAGTTCGCACACCTGTTAAATCTTGTCCAGACCATTTATTGGTCAGATTCTTCTCAATTTCATGTTTTGTGTGCGGAGGAAAGCTTGTGGAGAATTGATCATTGAAGGAATAACCGCATTCAGGGCAGACGTGGACGTGATAAAGCAGAGGATTACATGAATCATCCTCGTAGGTTGTATAAAAAAGGGAGTCGGTTGTTACTGGCTTCACGAAACGGGACCGGACTTTTGTCGTGGTGTAAGAATGATGGCAGAAGGTACATTGAGTCTTTTTGCTGAAAGTAGGTTCGATATTTGTATTCATTCCCATGTTCACCTCCTATATAACTACTACCATTATCCTATAAGGGTTCATGGAATTCAACAATAATGGATTGAGAAAGAAGCTGTCCTGAAAGTTGATTATCGAAAACAAGGTGAGTATACTGAAAATAGGAAGAAGAAAGGAGAGGCTCGGGATGATTCTGAATATTACAGAAGCCGCTAGTCACCAAATTAAAGAAATGATGAAGGAAGAAGAGTCTGAAGGTATTCGTCTGCGCTTCGGTGTTAAAGGTGGGGGCTGTAGTGGATTATCTTATGCTATGGGCTTCGAGGAAGACATTAATGAAGAATTAGATTTGACAGAGGAATCAAACGGTATTCCTGTTGTGATCCATAGACAAGATGCTCCTATTATAGAAGGTACGACTATAGACTTTAAACAAAACATGATGGGCGGAGGATTTACGATCGATAACCCAAACGCCATAGTATCCTGCGGTTGTGGTTCTTCGTTCAAAACAGCGACAAATGCTGGAACGCCTGATCCAAACTGCTAATAGACGACAGAATAACTCTCCACCTAGTGGAGGGTTATTTTTTACCTATTGATAGTGGTTATACTAGGTCCTCCTCGAAGTAAAGACTAGGGTGTGGTGGGAAATAACTCGCTTTCCTGTGGGGGAACCGCCGAGCCTCCTCGGTCGTTGACACTCCCTGTGGGGTCTCGCCTGAGTCCTTCTCCCACGGGAGTCTCGCCATTTCCCACCACACCCATCAAAATGTAGATTGTCGGACCATTTTTTTCAGAAGAATGTAGTCTGCCTGCTGATGGAGTGTTGATGTCCGGAAAAGCGTGCAATCTGTCCGAATCGGCTGAATAGATGTCCGATTTATTGCATTTCTTGTCCGATATAGAAGGTCGCTTGTCCGAATTGAGCAAATGGATGTCTGATATAGTGCATCAGTTGTCCGGATTCAGTTCCGTTCATCCAACATCGAACTGCTTTTTTTCTCTCCCATAGATCTCAGGTAGACAAAATAAGGAAGGAGCTGGGTAGCTCCTTCCTTATTAATTATCAAACATGCTTGTGGAATGTTTCGGTTGAACTCGAGCATCTGGATCAATATAGGCTTTAGCATTGTTGACAGCGGTTGGACCTTCGCCGAAGCCTGAGGCGATGAGTTTGACTTTACCAGGATATGTGCAAATATCTCCTGCAGCGTAAATGCCTTCAATATTCGTCTCCATTTTAGAGTTGACGACGATACTGTTCTTGTCGATTTCCAGCTCCCAGTCTTTAATAGGTCCAAGAGATGAAATGAAGCCGTAATTAATGATTACATCGTCCACTTCAATCAATTCTTCTTTATCCCCTTTAACCTCATTGATTCTAACTTGCTCAATGCGTTCTTCTCCAATAAGTTCTTCTGGGGCATAAGGAGTGTACACGTTCACAGTAGAATTTCTTAGTTGTTCGACGCTGTGCTCATGGGCTCTGAATTTACCGCGACGGTGAACGATTGAAACTTGTTTGGCTATCGGTTCCAACATTAAAGCCCAGTCCACAGCCGAGTCTCCTCCACCTGCGATCAAGACGTTCTTATCTTTGAATTGGTCCATGTCGCTCACATGATAATGAAGGTTAGTATCTTCAAATTTTTCTGTGTTGTCGATTTTCAGCTTTCTCGGTGCAAAGGCACCGTTCCCAGCTGTAATGACCATTGTTCTTGTATAATGCACATCTTTATTCGTCGTTAGTTTAAGTACATTGTCCTCGACTCGTTCTACATGCTTCACTTCTTCTTGAAGTGCGACGGTCGGGTCAAAAGCCATTGCTTGTTCTTCAAGGCTGTCTACAAGTTCTTGAGCACGTACTTTAGGGAATCCAGCTACATCGTAAATGAATTTTTCTGGATACAATGCGCTCAGTTGGCCACCTAAATGAGGAAGACTTTCAATTATTTTTACACTTGCTTGACGCATGCCACCGTAGAAAGCGGTGAACAACCCTACAGGACCAGCACCAATAACGGTTATATCATATATTTTGTCACTCATAATGAACCTCCTGTTGAAAAATGTCACTAAACAACATTCTATCATAAAATTTTTCTAGATGGGAATTCTACGTGATGTAAGCATTTTCAAAAAGCGTAATTATTCCATTATTTCGATAACTGTTTTATGGGTTGAAAATATTAATCAAAAGGTCTAAGATGGGACTAGATAACTTATTACGAAATTGTGACAACTTCTTCTATAAGTCGTCAGGCTTTTTTTTATTTCATAATGTGAAAGTAGTCACAAACAATAGTCTTCGGATAAAAATACTACGAGATGGAAGTGATTGATCATGAAAAACCCTAACATCGTCATCCTTGGTGCTGGTTACGGAGGAATTATGACCGCTGTTAAGCTACAAAAAAGTTTAGGTGCCAATGATGCTAAGATTACTTTGGTGAACAAGCACGATTACCATTACCAAACGACTTGGCTACACGAAAACGCAGCAGGTACCCTACACCACGATCGTACACGCATTCAGATCAAAGATGTTGTCAATACGAGCCGAGTGAACTTTGTTCAAGACACTGTGACTGAAATCAAGCCTGATGAGAAAAAAGTCATCCTTGAAAACGGAGATCTTTCTTACGACTATTTAGTCATTGCTTTAGGCTTTGAAGCAGCGACATTCGGAATCCCTGGATTAGAAGAGCACGCTTATACGATTAACAACATTAACAGCTCCCGTTTGATTCGTCAGCATATTGAATACAACTTTGCTAAGTACAACAACGAAGCCGAAACAAAACAAGAGCGCTTGAATATCGTTGTCGGTGGTGCTGGTTTCACTGGAATCGAATTTGTCGGTGAACTTGCGAATCGTATTCCAGAACTATGTAAAGAATACGACGTCCCACGTGAGAACGTTCGAATCATCAACGTCGAAGCTGCGCCGACGGCCCTACCTGGATTTGACCCTGCTCTTGTGGAGTATGCAATGAACTCTCTTGAAGCGAGAGGTGTTGAATTCAAAATCGGCGCGATGATCAAAGAAGTAACAGCGGACAAGCTTGTGTTCGAAAAAGACGAAGAGCGTGAGGAAATCCCGACAAACACAGTCGTTTGGGCTGCTGGTGTACGTGGTAATTCACTAGTCGAAAATGCTGGCTTCGAATCGAACCGTGGTCGTACGCCTGTAAGCGATGAACTGCGTCCAAAAGGATACGATGATGTATTCATCGTAGGTGATTGTGCCTTGATCATGAATGAAGAGACAGGCCGTCCTTATCCTCCAACTGCGCAAATCGCCATTCAGCAAGCGGAACAGCTAGCGGCTAACCTGAAGAGCATTATTCGTGGCGAAGGTCATGTGGAGCCGTTTGAACCGAACATTCAAGGTACAGTTGCATCACTAGGTGATGACGATGCGATTGGTGTCATCTTTGATGGCAAGAAGCTATTCGGTTGGCAAGCGACTGCCATGAAGAAGATCATTGATAACCGTTACCTTCTGAAACTTGGTGGCGTTCCACTTGTACTGAAAAAAGGAAAATTGAATTTCTTTAACTTCTAATATCTTTTAAAAAGCAAAGGCCCCATGCCTTTGCTTTTTTTTGCGAGCGCTTGGAAGGAAAAGAGTCCAGGCCTCAATTCTCACTAGCTTGCGATTTTGAGTAAACAGATATAAAATGTGTTTTGGTGATGTTTTTTTAGGGGGAAATGTGTTGAATATCGTACAGTTTATTGTATCTATGTTACTATTTTTCGTGTTGTTTTTCGGTATTTCTTTTCTTTTAAATATGATTTTGCGTTCATCCTGGATCATGTCCATCGTTTATCCAATCATAGTGTTGTTCATCGTTGACGATTTTCCATGGACAGATTACTTCTCACAACCAGGGGAAGCCTTTCCGGTGGTGTTTGAACAAATAGGCAATTTGAAAATCGTTGATATCATCATTTTGGCAAGTGGGTTTGCTGGAACAATTGTGGCTGGACTCGTTATACGATGGTTAAGAAAAAATGGATATCAAATGTTCTAATACATACGCTGTCGCCTATTGGTGATGGCGTTTTTCTATGAATAAATTCACAACGTTTGGACATGATGACACCTAGAGGTGATTATGATGAACAACCGTTACTGGAACATCGGTTTAGGACTCTTATTCGTATTCGCTCTTTATAGTACGATCAGTAATATATCGAACCTATCGCTGTCTGATTTCGATGAGTGGATCGCTTCAAAGTTTGAAGAAACAACATTCGAAGGGACTCCTGTAGATAGAAGTCTGGTGGATTTGAATGACAAATCATTGAACGTGAAGAATGCTCAACAGACATATGTTTCAACTTCCGCGATAGAAGCGGTCAAAACACTAGAGGAAGCGATTGACGTAAGCCACTACCCAAGCCATACCGTTGTAGCCACTGGATACACAGCAGGAATCGAATCGACTGGGAAAACTCCGGATCATCCAGAGTATGGCATAACGTTTTCTGGTGTGGAGGTGAAACGGGATCTTTATTCGACAATTGCCGCTGACTTGGATGTCTTTCCTCTTGGAACGGTTCTGTTTATCCCTGGCTACGGTTACGGGGTAGTTGCAGACAAGGGAAGCGCAATCAAAGGAGACAAGCTGGACTTGTATTTTTCTACGGTGGATGATGTGTATGAACAATGGGGTAAAAAGACAGTGGATGTTTATGTAGTTGAAGAAGGAAACGGACAACTGACGGAAGATGAGCTGAAGGCTTTGAATGAGACCGAGGCATTACAGGTTTTTCGTTCACAAATGTTAGAGCAGTAAAAACAAAAGATCACCTTCCCTAAATGGACAGGTGATCTTTTGTTTTTAATAAATAAGTGTGTGTAATAAGAAGGTGAGAAGGATTCCGGTCAGACCTCCAAAGAATACTTCAATGGGCTGGTGACCTAGGAGTTCTTTCAATTCCTCTTTCTTCTGGTATTCTTCTTTATTGCCCCAATCCCTGGCTTCATGGACAATGCGGTTGAAGTCTTTAACTAAGATATTAAGCATAATGGCTTGTTCACCTGTTTGGCGACGCACTCCAGTAGAGTCGAACATGACGATAATGGTGAAGACACAAGCAACAGCAAAAATAGATGAGTCGAATCCTTGCTCAATTCCTACGCCTGTAGCAAGGGCTGTGACCGCAGCAGAGTGACTGCTGGGCATGCCACCTGTACTAAAGGCTAAGGTCGGATTGAAATGACGTGAGGCGATGAATTGGATCGGTACCTTCACTGCTTGAGCGAAAAAAATGGAGGCGATCGACGCCCATAAGGGGAAGTTATGTAGTAAATCGAACAACATGGTGACATCCTTTCCGGCTACATGAGGTTGATGAATGGTTCTTTTTTGTGTATTTTATCCAAGCAAGAACAAGGCTATTATATCATAATTCATAGAAACTTGATCCTCTTCACAAGGCAAAGATTACATTTTTTTGTATACTGAGGAAGGAGGTGCTTGATCATGTTTACCATTCAATCGATTAATCAGAGCGTTACAAAAACCGTATTGGTCGGTTTATTTGAAGACGAAAAGGAAGTTAGGCTCTCATTTGAAGTAGGTGAGGAGCTACATACGTATGTGAACAGAGGTGATGTTTCGGCAAAATTCAAAGCCGTTACGCCCATTTTGCTTGCGAATGAACAGTCCCTTGAGCAGATTTATGTAGTCGGGTTAGGGAAAAAGGAACATATCACAAGTGACCGGTTTAGAAAAGTGCTTGGTCATGCGTTTCAACGTGTCCAAAAAGATGGCATTCAAGAATTGACCGTCGATTTGGACGGGTTCATCGGTCATCTTGATTTTGAAACAAGCGTCCCGCAATTGGCTGAATCATTCGTGGTGTCCACGTATGCATTGCCAACATTGAAGTCAAAAGAGGCCAAGTCTAACAAGATTGAGAAACTGCATGTGAGAACAGAGCGCGAGAGTGGAGATGTGTTATCTCTTTTAGAAAAAGGGGATGCATTTGCTAGAGGCGTGAACGCGGCGAGGAACCTTGTTCACCTGCCAGCCAATATCGTGACAGCAACAAAACTTGCTGAACATGCAAAGCAACTGGCTGCGAAGTACGGGATGGATGTTCAAATCCTTGATAAGAAAGAAATGGAAGACTTAGGTATGGGGGCATTACTAGCCGTGAATCAAGGCTCTACAGAACCCCCGAAAATGATCGTCCTGAAATATCAAGGTCTTGAGGAATGGTCGGATGTAACCGCATTTGTCGGAAAAGGCATTACGTATGATACAGGAGGCTACTCCATTAAACCGAAAACCGGCATGCCTGGAATGAAAGGTGACATGGGAGGAGCGGCCGCTGTTCTTGGTGCCATGGAAACCATTGGTATGCAAAAGCCGAAGAAGAATGTGATTGCCGTCATCCCGTCTTCTGATAATATGATTTCAGGGGATGCCTTCAAGCCAGACGATGTGATTACGTCTATGAGTGGCCAGACAATCGAAGTGTTGAATACAGATGCTGAAGGTCGCTTAGCCTTAGCAGACGGTGTGACCTATGCGAAAGAAGAGGGAGCGGAACGCATCATAAACGTTGCTACCCTGACTGGAGGTGTGGTCACTGCCTTGGGTTCATGGATGACGGGAGCTATGACTAATGATGCGCCGCTTTACTCTGACCTTGAGGAAAGAGCTTCTTTGATGGGAGAGCCGATTTGGCAGCTTCCTTATAATGAGGATTACAAGGCGCAAGTGAGGAAGAGTGACATTGCTGATTTAAATAATTCTCCGACAAGGAAGGCGCACGCGATCATGGGTGGGGCCTTCGTCGGAGCTTTTGTAGGCAAAACGCCGTGGGTACACTTAGATATCGCCGGAACGTCGGTAGCAGAAGGACCTCATGAACTAGGTCCAAAAGGTCCAACAGGAGTCATGTCTAAGACATTAGCGAGCTATATCATCAGATAAATGAAATCCCTGAGTGCTGAAGACACTCAGGGATTTTTTGTGTGGCCATTTTCTTCAAGGAACGGATAAAGCCCGCGGGTATTTCGGACACAGGGCTATAATTCGGACAAATGAAATGTTAATCCGGACATCGGCTAGTGTGATTCGGACACAGTCTCGCGTATTCCGGACATTTGGCAATGATTCGGACATAAGAAAGTCTATACCGGACATCGGTTCGTGTAATTCGGACAAAGCTGACCGTAATTCGGACACCACAATTTCATCCTGATTTAGTGAAAAACACGAACAAAGCCTAAACAAAAAAAGTAAGAGGTGTATAAGATATAGGAAGTCTATCGGAGGGGCGGATGAGTATGTCCCACTTTTTGTATCCATCATCTCGGCTTGCGGATAGGTTGGGTACCTATATCAATGCCGGTACACATGAATATTCGGTCCTTGGAGTGTTGTATGGCTGGGATGATTCAGTGATTTATATCCAGGTCGGAGATCGAGTGATTTGGCTCGATTTGGGGGAGGTAATAAGTATTGAGTAAAAGACACCCCCTACCGAGTAGAGGGTGTCTAGGTGATTAATCTTGAATAGCAGCTTCTAGTGCAACTTCAATCATATCATTGAACGTGGTTTGACGTTCTTCGGCAGTCGTTTCTTCACCAGTCAGAATATGATCGCTGACGGTTAAGACCGATAGAGCCTGACGATTATATTTCGCTGCCAATGTGTACAATGCTGTTGTTTCCATTTCTACAGCTAACACATTGTATTTAGCTAATAGGTTGAACATGTCCATCGCGTTATCCCGGTAGAAACTATCACTCGTGAATACGTTACCGACGCGTAGATTCAAGCCTTTTGCTTCACCAGCATCGTAAGCATTTTTGAGTAGACCGAAGTCTGCTGTTGGAGCAAAATCGATTCCGCCGAATACCATGCGGTTCATTTGGGAATCTGTTGTAGACGTAGAAGCAAGAATGACGTCACGGACTTTTACATCACTTTGAAGTGCGCCGCATGACCCAACTCGGATCAATTTCTTAACATCAAAGCCTTCAATGAGTTCATTCACATAAATAGAGATAGATGGAACGCCCATTCCTGTACCTTGAACGGAAATACGTTCTCCTTTGTAAGTACCTGTATAGCCGTACATGCCACGTACTTCGTTATAGCATGTCACGTCTTCTAGGAAGTTTTCAGCAATATATTTTGCGCGTAGTGGATCACCTGGTAGAAGGATTTTATCTGCAATATCTCCAGGATTTGCACCGATGTGTGTTGTCATGGGTATGACCTCCTCCGTATCTTTAGACTATTTTAAAGTACCACACAGAATCTTAGAAGACAAATGATGTTGTATTCATGTGTGGGGCTGATAAAATAGGATTACAGAACAATGCTGGGAGAGGGACTTATGCGCTATGCTTCGATTGAAAATATCAAACAAAATGATCAACTAGGAAAAAATATATACGCCAACGACGGACGCGTACTTTTAAGTAAAGGTGTGACGTTCACTGTCGGCTTAATCTCTCGTCTCAAAAATATGGGGGTCGAAGCTGTTTACTTAATGGATGGGGAAGGAATAGTAGAACAGGAAGAAGATTCCTTCGATGAGCAAACAAAACGCGAAGTGATGGCGAATTTGTCGAGTTCGTTCGATTATATTCAATCGGGCAAAGACTTTAACCCTCAAAGAATCGGGAAATCCGCTCAAAAAATCATGGAAGAGCTCATGTCTTCGAAAGATGTATTGCTTCACCTCAGTGATATACGGACGAAAGGGAATCAACTCTTCGTCCATTCTACACACGTCGCGATTATGTCTGTATTGATTGGCATGAAGCTCGGTTATCCTCCTCGAGATTTGCAAGAATTAGGTACAGGGGCATTGCTTCATGATGTAGGTAAGTCACTGCCTCGTCAGCCCGGAAAAGAGCAGCACCACACATGGAGAGGTTTCAATGTACTTCGTCAGAGTAGAGAGCTGAGTACGTTAGTGGCTCACGTGGCTTTCCAGCATCATGAACGATTGGATGGGAGTGGCGAGCCAAGGGGGATTACGAAAGAGAAGCTACATCCCTATGCGAAGATTGTGAGCATTGCCAATGACTTTGACAATCTTGTGGCTCCGGTAGATGGATCGGAAGCGTTAATGCCTTATGAAGCCTGTGAAAAGATACTTAGTTTAACAGGAACCTGGTATGAACATGATATGGTGTGGCAATTCTTAAGAAGTATTGCCATCTATCCGAATGGTTCGAATGTCCGGCTGTCCAATGGGAAGTATGGAACCATTACAGCTCAAAACAAAGGATTACCTCAAAGGCCGGTTGTCCGTGCTTTTGCCAATAATGAGCTCATGAATGACTATGATGTAGAAATTATCGATTTATCGAAACACACAACCGTATTCATCACCAAAATGATGAATGATTAAGCTTCTAATTTCAAGGAGCGAGTAAGGAGTGCAGAGAACGTGAATATTTCCATTTCAAAATTACCTGGAATCGGACAGAAAATCTCTTTGAAAACAGGTGAAGATAGCATGCTGGTTCTCATCGTTCATCATACAGGGAAGCGAGAGCTTTACTTTTTTGATGATGCGGATAGTGAGGAAGCGGACTTTGCTATGGACTTGACTTCAGATGAAACGAGAGAGCTTGGTGCTCAGTTATTAGGGGCGACGTATCAACCTGTTGATGCTGATAAGTTGAAAGTCTTCCAAAATCAAATCGTCATTGATTGGGTAGAGTTGCTAGAGAAGTCCAGCCTTGCCTATAAGACGATTGAAGAATCTGAAGTGAGGAATAAAACAGGGGCCACGATTATAGGAATCGTAAAAGGGGATGAAACGATCGCCATTCCGGAAGCAGATACGAAGTTACAACCAGGAGATGTCATCATGACCATAGGAAAACAAGATCAAATCGATACCTTGTCTGACTTGTGTAAAGGAGAGGAATGATGACTGGTGCATAATGAATTCCCAGCCTTGCTTGGGGCGGGGCTTATTTTGCTATTTATTTTTTACTTAGGATATTTAGCAATCAAAATCAAACTCCCCAACGTCATTCTATATATCATACTTGGAATTATTCTTGCCGATGTCGTGCATGATAGTGAATTGCTTCATTTTGCAAGTGAAATAGGAATCGTTCTATTGTTCTTCTTATTGGGGCTGGAGTTCAACATTGACAGACTCGGTGGAATCGCTAAACGCATTTGGCCGTCAGGTTTACTGGATGTATTTCTAAGTCTTGGGGTCACGACGGGTATTGCTCTTTTATTTGGCTTGGACCTCTTCTCCAGCTTCTTAGTGGGAGGAATTGTCTATGCGACGAGTTCATCTATTACCGCAAAGTTATTGGATGATCGTGGTCGGATGGCCAATACGGAAACCGAATTCATTCTTGCCATTCTCATTTTTGAGGATTTAGTCGCTCCGATTGTTGTGGCTATCCTGTTTGGCGTAAGCTCAGGGGAAAGTTTCACGTCAGTCAATTTTCTCATCCTAGTCGGAAAAATTGTCGGACTTACTGGATTTGCGATTATTCTTGGGAAAACGTTGTTCAAACGGTTTGAGAAGTTTCTCGACAAGATTGATGATGAGGACTTTAAGATTGCCTTACTGATTGGAATTGCCTTGTCTTATGGAGGACTAGCTTTATTCTTAGGGCTGTCAGAAGTGCTGGGTGCTTTTCTTGCTGGCATGATGCTTGCTGAGATCGGCAAGATTGAAAAAGTAGAGCAAACGGTTTATCCCGTTCGTGACTTGATGTTGCCTACATTCTTTATTTACTTCGGGACAACCATCAACCTAGGAGATGGTGTACCGATGGCAGGTCTGCTGGTCACCATCATTGTATGGTCTGTCTTTTCGAAGGTGTTACTGGGTATCATTGGTGGTCCGCTATATGGTTTGTCCAAACGGGCATCGATGAGAGCAGGTTTTTCTTTATGCGCCAGGGGCGAATTCTCTGTTGTTATCGCAAGTGTCGCTACGGGGATGTTGAAGATTTTTAGTGGTTTATACATCGTTATTGCTGCTTTTGTGGGGATGTTGCTCTTTGAGCAAGCGGGTAAGATTGCCAATAAAGTTTACGGTAAGCCTGTGAAGAAGAAAAAGAATTTAAAAGTACCAGGAAGTTAGGCGATGTGGTAGACCTTTTAGATAGTAAGAGGACGCAGTGCAGTATAGCCCTGCGTCTCTTCATGGATTCAGCTAAAGTATTGCTTTTCTAAATCTTCCAGCTGTTGCTTGGCATTTACGTTGAATTCTGTTTCCCGTCGTTCCAATTTTTTTCGTAATTGCTCCACCGATTGTTTAAGCGACTCCGTATAATCGGGGATGGATTCTTCATAGGGGTGGACAGCCTCTTTTTGGATATTGGCCTTTTCCAAGTAACTCAGGGCTTTCCGTTGATGAAAGAACACGTTTTCGGTTTTGCCTGGGTTATGCAAGTCCCCTTGCATCGGGTGCTTTTCTACGGCTAAGATTTGGACAAGATAAAAGCGGTCACGGTCTTCTATGACTTTGCCTACATAGATGCCAGTTTTATAATGAGCTTTAACGATATCACCAGAATTAAATTCTTCCATGATCATCCTCCTCTTAGAACAGTGTATCAAAGAATCTAATTGTGAAGAAATCGTGAAGAGGATGCTTGATGGGCAAAAAATTTGCTATACTATGAGAAGCAAAGAAAGGAATGATGCGTGTATGATGGAGTTCCTGTACTTCCCGGAAGACAAGTCTGAATATATTCCTGCTATCATTACGTTGTTATTTTTTATCGTCCTTGCCTGTGTAGCGATGATATTCATAATAAAAGCTTCTCGAAAAGAAGAAGAGAAAACCGATCATGCCCATTCACAAATTGAACAACATGAGAAGGAATATTGACCAAAGCCGTGCCAATGAGCACGGCTTTGTTATATTTTTCATGAAAAAAGGAGAGACTAACCGTAGGAAACTAGGATGAACGGAGGTTCGTTATGTTGAAATGGATAGGTATATTCGTTCTTGCTACAGTCGTGTTAAGTGGTTGCATGGACGAGAAAAGATCTCCTTTGGAAACATCAATCTATAATACAAACGATGATAAAATAGGGACAGCAACATTCAAAGAGCGCCCAGAGGGTATTGAAGTGGCACTGAAAGTAGAAGGACTGGAACCGGGTCCACATGGGGTTCACATTCATGAATTTGCTAAGTGTGACACTCCTGATTTTAAATCGGCAGGCAATCACTTCAACCCGATGTCTAAAGATCACGGACTTATGAATTCAGAGGGTGCCCATGCTGGAGATATGCCGAATGTTGAAGCGGATGGAAGCGGATTAGTCGATACAGAGCTGATGCTTCCGGAGGCTACGTTGAAAGAAGGACAAAAATCGTTGCTTCGTAAAGAAGGGACTTCGATTGTGATTCATAGTGGTCCGGATGACGGAATGACGCAGCCTGCAGGGGATTCAGGGGATCGGATTGCCTGCGGGGAAATCACACTAAAAGCTGACGATGATGAAACGAGTGATCCAACAGAACCGGATAAGAAACAAGAATAAACAAGCAGGCTTCTCAGAAATGAGAAGCCTGCTTGTTTAGGCTGTTGAAGAAGTCAGTTGAACGGTTCTGTTAGATCATATAAGAATACCGTGGGATGGAAAACGACTCGCTTTCCTGCGGGGGAGCCGGCAAGCCTCCTCGGTCGTTGACACTCCCTGTGGGGTCTCGCCTAGGTCCTTCTCCCGCGGGAGTCTCCCCGTTTTCCATCCCACTATGCTCAAATCAGCTGAAACAGAACCTACCAAGTATTGTGCTGTCATCAGTAGAGCCCCACATTGTAGTTGAATCTCTAGAGGTTCAGCCTTCCTGTAGTAAGGTGGCGTGGAAACGGCGACACACCTTCAGTCCTGAGGCTTGGGTGAGATCCCGCAGAGCGCGAAGCGGCCTGAGAAGCTCACCGCCTCCTGCGGAAAGGGAGTCGTTTCCACGCCACCGGCCCCTTTTCATCTTGAAGAACCGAAAGTGACTTTCGCGGGTACTCTAAAAAAGCAGGCCTCTCGGAAATAAAAAGCCTGTTTTTTTACAATTGATGCACGGCGTTGATGATACGCGTGACACCTTCCTCTACAATCGAGAAGGGCGCGGCGATGTTGATGCGCATGAATCCTTCTCCTTCATCACCAAAGGAAGCGCCGTCATTCAGTCCCACCTTCGCTTTTTCTTGCATAAAGGTTTTCAAATCTTCATGAGCCATTCCGAGGTCACGACAATCCAACCAAAGCAAATACGTGCCTTCTGCGTGAATCACTTGAACGGTATCCGTCTCTTCATGGAAGCGTGCTTCCACATAGTCTCTGTTCGTCTCTAAGGTTTCTAAAAGTTCATCCAACCAATCAGCGCCGCATTTGTAAGCGGACTCTAAGGCTGTCAAACCCAGAGTGTTCAACATCATCATTCCTTGGTTATGGAACTGTTTGTCCAATTTCTTCCGCATCTCCTCATTAGATGTAATGACGTAGGATGCTTGTAAGCCAGCCAAATTGAACGTTTTTGTTGGGGAGAGGCATGTGATTGTCTGGTTGTTCGCTTCTTCAGACAAGGAAGCCATAGGGATGTGTTTATGATTTTTATATACTAAATCCGCGTGTATTTCATCTGCCACAATCAATACATCATGGGCTACACAAATATCTTTCATCTTAGTAAGCTCATCCTGGGTCCACACTCTACCGACAGGGTTGTGTGGATTACATAGGATGAACATTTTCACATCGTTCTCTTTTATTTTCTCCTCGAAATCCTCAAAATCAATGGTGTACTGTCCATTAGAGAATTGTAGTGGATTCTTTACGATATGACGACCGTGATCTTTGACTACACTGTAAAAAGGGGGGTAAACGGGTGTTTGAATTAAGACATGATCGGCAATGTCAGTCAATGATTGGACGATCATATGCAGGGAAGGGATGACTCCTGGGCTATATGTAATCCAAGAGGGTTGTACTTCCCAATCATGGCGCTTCTGAATCCAATCTTTAATCTGAGCTTTCACATCTTCATCTGGCCATGTATATCCGAAAATACCATGCTCCACGCGTTTGCTGATCGCCTCTGTGACAGCTTCAGGTGTTTTAAAGTCCATATCCGCTACCCACATAGGGAGAACCTCTTCATCTTTGTACATATATTTCAGCAAGTCCCATTTTACAGATCTCGTTCCTTTTCTTGGTGTCACTTGTTCAAACCGATTCAACTTTATCCCTCCATCGCATTTTATATAGGTTTATCTTAACCGATTCTGAAGAATGGATGAAAATAATATGTACTCAGCACTAGGAAAAATAATTGTTCATGGATTAAGTTAATATAAAATAAGACAAAAAAAAGCAAAGCGAACGTTCGCTTTGCTTACACAGGGGGAATACGAGAAAGTCTTACGTTAATCAGTATAACCTCATTTCATAGTTTCTAAACCTTCTATTTTTATTTTTTTTGCTGATTTAATTCGTATAGCAGATTCATGGCTTTCAACACGTCTTGTTCAGAGAAGTCTCTGGCCTTCTTCAGTATTAATTTGGAACTTTTTGAACCTATCTCTTTTATCAAGGCTTCAAGTTCCTCGTCTATTTTGGCATCATCAACATCCTTATATTCTAATAGTTCAGATGCTGGGATATCGAGTACAGTCGATAGCTTTAAAGCGGTATCGAGTTCGGGGGCTCGTTCATCGGATTCATAGCTCTCAAGTGTGTGGACGCCGATCCGTGCTTTTAAAGCTAACTCCTCTTTCGTTAACTGCTTAAGTTCACGATAATTGCGAATGTTCTTTCCAACAGACATAACGACTCCTCCTTACACTTTTATCTTATTATACCATGTGGAGGGGACGTGGTAGGGCCCGAAATACCGACATTCTGTTGACAAAATGCGATCAGATACAACATTACATCGCAATAAGGGGTTTTGCTAAATCGGCTGAACTGTGGTAGAATCATTAATTGCGTGAAAAGAAGCGAATAATATAAATATCAGGAGTTGTATAGCATGTCAGAGAAGTTTCAAGAAGGTCAAGTATTAGAAGGTAAAGTCACAGGAATTCAGCCTTATGGTGCGTTCGTCGCTCTAGACGAAAAAGTACAAGGGTTGGTACACATTTCAGAAGTGACTCACGGATATGTGAAAGACATCAACGAGCACCTTTCAGAAGGCGACGAAGTTCAAGTTAAAATTTTGAACATCGACGAAGCGAAGAATAAGTACTCTCTTTCTATTCGTGCGACACAAGAAGCACCGAAAGCTCGTCGTCCACGTAAACAAGCTGCAGCTGCACCAAAGCAACAGCAAGAAGATGCGCAAGCTGGTTTCAATACGTTAAAAGACAAATTGGAAGACTGGATCAAGCAGTCTGACGATCGTGAAAAATTCCGTAAATAATCGGAGTTTTCATAAACCCGGCTATGCCGGGTTTTTTTATTGCCTGAAATTCTCTCTTATCAGAAAACTCCACGTATGTAGAACACAAAAACGGACTCATTAAGTAGTCCGTTTTTTTTCAGGCTGTTGAAGAAGGTTCTGTTAGATCATATAAGAATGCAGTGGGATGGAAAACGACTCGCTTTCCTGCGGGGGAGCCGGCAAGCCTCCTCGTTCGTTGACACTCCCTGTGGGGTCTCGCCTAGGTCCATCTCCCGCGGGAGTCTCCCCGTTTTCCATCCCACTATGCGATAAACAGTGGGAACAGAACCTTGCCAAGAATGGTGCTGTCGGCAGTAAAGGTCCTCATTGTAGTTGAATCTCTAAAGGTTCAGCCTTCCTTTGTTGAGGTGGCGTGGAAACGGCGACACTCCTGCAGGATCCTGAGGATTGGGTGAGATCCCGCAGGTCGCGAAGCGATCCGAGGAAGCTCACCGCCTCCTGCGGAAAGGGAGTCGTTTCCACGCCACCGGTGCCTTCTCATCTTGGAAGAACCGAAAGTGGCTTTCGAGGGCACACTGAAAAAAACGGACTCATTTACGAGTCCGTTTTTTTTTAAGCTTCAGGCGCTTTTTCGGTTGTATCGCTATATTCTGCTGCTGGGGAGAAGTATAGGGAGATGGCAATAAGTCCACTGATCCCAACCAACGAATAAATAACGCGTGCAAATGCTCCGCTCTGCTCACCACCACCGAATAAACCTGCAACAAGGTCATACTGGAAAAGCCCAATCAAGCCCCAGTTGATTGCTCCGACGATGATCAGTAAAAGAGCTGTACGTTGAATCCAACTCATGATGATTCCCCTCCTGTCTGTATGTTTTTTTACTTTCGGTTATAGCTTGAACGTTGAAGAGGATAATATGCATGGTGCATATTCTTTGAGAAATGAATCTGAATTAGAGATAATATGAACCGTTAGTCAAAAAAAGGAGGAGTTTTAGAAATGGATGCATTTACGTTTTATAACCCTACAAAATTAATTTTTGGTAAGGACCAAATTCAACAATTGCCTGACCAACTTCCTGCTGATACAAAGAAAGTACTGATGGTGTACGGAGGAGGAAGTATTAAGAAGAACGGAGTCTATGACCAAGTCATGGAACAACTGAATAAGGCTGGCGTTGAAGTGCTGGAACTTTCTGGCGTTGAGCCGAACCCTAAATTGACAACTGTTCACGAAGGTGTACAGATTTGCAAAGAACAAAATGTAGACTTTCTATTAGCTGTCGGAGGCGGTAGTGTCATTGACTGCACAAAAACGATTGCAGCTGGTGCTAAATACGATGGTGATGCTTGGGACCTTGTAACGAGACAAGCGACTCCTACAGATGCAGTTCCATTCGGGACGGTTCTCACGTTAGCGGCGACAGGATCAGAAATGAACGCTGGAGCGGTTATCACGAACTGGGAAACGAATGAAAAGTATGGATGGGGATACCCTCCATTCACGAACCCGAATTTCTCTATTCTAGATCCGCAATACACGATGACAGTCCCTCGTGACCAGACGATTTACGGGATTGTAGATATGATGACACATTTATTTGAACAATACTTCCACAACCCTACAGCTTCACCTGTCCAAGATGAGATGGTGGAAGGAGTATTGCGTACTGTAATCGATACTGCGCCTAAGCTGCTTGACGATATGGAATCCTTTGAACACCGAGAAACGATTCTGTATTCTGGTACGGTTGCGTTGAATGGTATGCTTCAAATGGGGTACCGTGGGGATTGGGCGAGTCACAACATCGAGCATGCCGTTTCAGCTGTTTATGATATCCCTCATGCGGGTGGACTAGCTATTTTGTTCCCGAACTGGATGCGTCATAACCTTCATGTCAATGAAGAACGGTTTGTTCAATTAGCAACGAAAGTGTTTGGTGTTGATCCAGAAGGCAAGTCTAATGAAGATGTTGCCATCGAAGGGATTGAAGCATTGCGTTCCTTCTGGTCATCCTTAGGTGCTCCGGAAACACTTCGTTACTACGATATTTCCGATGAGAAGTTCGATACGATTGTCGACCGTGCCATGAAGCGTGGTCCATTCGGAAACTTCAACAAGTTGCATGAAGAAGATGTGCAAAAAATTCTAGAAATGTCAAAGTAAGTCACATGTTATAAAGAGAGCCCGAGAATTTTCTCGGCTCTTTTTTTAGTTGTATCCGTTTACAATTGTAGGATTGCTTGATTTGATGGTGTGGTTTCGATAAAGTGAAAATGGTCTAAGTAAAAAATAAAGCAATGGAGGTCGAAATTATGACGCACGTTCGTTTTGATTATGAGAAGGCGTTGCCGTTCTTTAGTGAACATGAACTTGATTATATGCAAGACTCTGTTTCTCTTGCCCATAAAGCGTTACATGAGAAAACAGGTGCTGGGAATGAATTCTTAGGTTGGTTGGACCTTCCTGAGAATTATGACCGTGAAGAATTCGGTCGCATTAAACAATCAGCTGAAAAAATCAAATCCGATTCAGATGTCCTGTTAGTCGTCGGAATTGGTGGATCATACTTAGGAGCGCGTGCTGCGCTAGAAATGTTGAATCACAGCTTTTATAATGAGCTCTCTTCTGGTGATCGCAATACTCCACAAGTTTTCTTTGTAGGGAATAGTATAAGTGCACCATATATGAATGAGTTGTTTGACGTATTGAAAGATAAAGATGTATCCATCAATGTCATTTCTAAAAGTGGAACGACGACGGAACCGGCTATTGCCTTCCGTTTATTCCGTAAGTTCTTAGAAGACAAATATGGCGTTGAAGAAGCGAAGGGGCGCATTTATGCAACAACGGATAAGGAAAAAGGTGCACTTAAAACTCTAGCTTCTGAACAAGGATATGAAACGTTCGTCGTCCCGGATGATGTCGGTGGACGATTCTCTGTTCTGACAGCAGTTGGACTTCTTCCGATTGCAGCGAGCGGCATTGATATCGATCAGATGATGGAAGGTGCTTACGCGGCACAAAAGGAGCTCTCTTCTGACCAATTGTCCGATAACCCTGCTTACCAATATGCAGCGGTTCGTAACGTTCTTTACAACAAGGGGAAAACAATCGAGATGTTAGTGAACTATGAACCATCCTTGCAGTATTTCTCTGAGTGGTGGAAGCAGCTATTTGGTGAGAGTGAAGGAAAGGACCAGAAAGGTATTTTCCCTGCCTCTGCGAACTTCTCGACAGATCTTCACTCACTAGGTCAGTATGTTCAAGATGGTCGCAGAGACTTATTTGAAACCGTTCTGAACGTGGAGACTCCTGATTCTGACATTACCATCGAAGAAGATGAACAGAACTTGGATGGGTTAAACTACTTGGCAGGAAAAACGGTCGACCAAGTGAACGAAAAAGCGTATCTGGGTACGATGCTTGCTCATACAGACGGACAAGTTCCAAACTTGATTGTTCATTTGCCAAAACGTGATGCATATACATTTGGTTATCTTGTGTACTTTTTCGAAAAAGCGTGTGCGATCAGCGGCTACTTACTTGGGGTCAATCCATTTGACCAACCAGGCGTAGAAGCGTATAAGAAGAACATGTTTGCTCTTCTGGGTAAGCCAGGATTCGAAAAAGAGAAAGAAGAATTAGAAAACCGATTGAAATAAAATGAAAGAAACCTCTGCTCTCCAAAAAATGGATGAGCAGAGGTTTTTTTATTGGGCATAGTAAGAAAAAGAAAGGAGTGGAGCAGCGATGATACCATTATCTTCTGCCATTACAGAACAACAGTTTACTTTAGAAGAGGTAGAACAAGGATTAACTCCAATCGGGTTTAAATTATCTGATAACTGGGATTATGAGCATGGTTACTTTGACTATAAAATAGATGATCATGTAGGGTATCAGTTTCTTCGTTTACCGTTTGTTGTCATTTCGGGCTCTTTAGATTCTCCTAGTGATTATGCTACCGTTCAGATGAAGGAACCATTTTTGCTCTCTCATAAATATAACCCTGGACTTGATGACAATGTGAAAGAGGGAAACTTCCGTGCGATTTTCGACCAGTTTCAGGAACCTGTCGACAAAGATGCATCATTTCCTGAAGAGCATATCGGCACCGGGAGAGAAATTCTTGCTCAAGCAGAACAACAATTACTGGCGCAGAGGGGAAAAGAGTAACAAGTCATCCCCCTCCTCCAGTTTGACATCTGCATGCAAATCAAAAGAAATTCTCTCATCCTTACGTATTCCGATCACTTGGCAATTCTGCTTAAGAAAATATTCCAGTGCTTTTATTATGGGCTCATTGATGAATCGGACAGGGACTTTTTCTTCGTGGAATTGTCTTGCAGTCAGTAACTCCAAGAGTAACTCGAACGGCTGTACGGGGTCATTTCGATAAAGTTCATGAAAGAATAAGCTGCTCATGAAATCATTGGAACGAATGACTGTATTGGCGCCCGCACGCTCGGCATTGATCCGCTGGCGGTCGGTCAAAACTTCAGCGATGATAAACAAATCAGGTTGGTGTCCTTTTAAAGCAACAATCTGATGAATGACGGATTGATCTGACTGTGCTTCGCTTTTCGACGGATCAGCAGTAATGACAGCCATGCGTGCCTCGCAGACATTGGCTTTCATTAAGGTTTCTTCTTCCGTTGCATCTCCCTTAATGAAATGAACAGTAGATAACCTTTGATAAAAGCTGTTCATCGTTCGGTCGATTAGAACCATCCTATCTTGGAGTTGTTGTTGGCCCATCATATCTATTAATTGTCTCGTCCGCTCATTCCATCCAATAAAAATGAAGTGGTTGTTTCCGCGGAAGTCGACTTTGCCCTCAGTGAGTGCTTCTTCGTGTTTTACGGTTGATGCTGATAACATGGCCATATAAAAGGTAACGAGTCCACCACCTGTTAAGATCAGAATAATTGCCGTAACCTTGCCCCATAAACTTAATGGTACATAATCGCCATACCCGACAGTAGCTCCTGTCACAAAGGCCCACCAAATACCGTCAAAGACGGTGGGGAAACTTTGCGGTTCAATGCTATGGATAATCATCCCGAACAAACTCATCATGATGAGGACTGTTCCGAGAAGCCGGAGAAACAAAGGTACTTGAAAATACAGGCGAATCCAGTGTTGCATAGTGTACGCCCCTTTTTATTCTCATTATGTCTTAACGACTAACAATTCAAACATAAAAAACTTGCCTCAGGGGCAAGTTTTTTTAGAGATTATTTCAATGTTTCCTTCAAATCCACATACACATGGTTCCAAAAATCTTGATGATCACGATAGGCTTTTGTAATGAAGGTTAACATCTGTCTTTGTTTATCCGTATAATCTGGAGCCTCTTTACTAGGTAAATTAGCTAAGGAGTCGTCGAGGAATTGTTGGATTTCGGGAGCTCGTGGTCCCCACGTACCAATTTCATCTCCGTTTGAAGCAAGAAATATAATTTTTGGAATGGATCTTGATTCTCCATTTGTTAAGTATTGGTCCATCAACTCAAGGTTTTCATCTCTTCTTAAGAAGTGAGTTTGAATGTGTGCGGCTTCGGCAAATCGTAAGTAGATGGGGATGTTAAGCATCGCATCACCACACCAGTCTTCCGTCAGAATAATGGCTCTTAGATCTCTTTTTTGTAGGGATTCAAAAAAAGGATAATCATCTGTTGCTATAGAGAAATTCTCATATATATAAATAAGGTTTTCTTGATGTGTCTCCATTGAGTCGACGTATTCTTGTGCTGTCATGCCCTTGTGGAACCACTCGTCTAAATTCATCGTAATCCTCCTCATTAACGTCGTACATGGGCATGTTCCCTAATCAATCATGTATTAAGCGTCATTTCCCAAAACTCTTGAATTCTTTTTATTCTATAATAGGGCAGTAACCTTGAACACTCGATTTCGAGATTTTTGTAGTGAGGAAGAGGGAGATGGGGAACGAGTCTCTTTCCGTGGGGCGGGCGCTGATCCTCCTCGAGCTAAAAGAGCGTGCGCCTGCGTCTGCTCGTATCGCTCTGTAGCAAGCTTTCTCGACGCAAGGGAGCAAGGAAGTATATTCAAGTAGTCCCCTCTCTATGGGGTCTCAGCTGTCCCACTTAATCCCACAGGAGTCTCCCCGTTCCCCATCTCCCCTTGCCAAAATAGTCTCTCGAAATCACACCCCGAAAAGTGGGGACGTTAACAATGCGACTCCAGCGGGATGTATTGGATGAACACATCCCAATTCGGACATTTACTCAGCCTATTCAGACAGACGTGCTTCTTTTCATCAATGAATGGTCCGACCAACTATTTGGGATGGGTGTGGTGGGAAATGGCGAGACTCCCGCGGGAGAAGGACTCAGGCGAGACCCCACAGGGAGTGTCAACGACCGAGGAGGCTTGCCGGTTCCCCCGCAGGAAAGCGAGTCATTTCCCGCCACACCCTCTACCTAATTTCGAAGAGGGCCATAAGTCTCCATTTCGAGTCTTCAAGATATGGGGGATTATGTTCAACAATACGATTTTCAAGGTTGTTTTTGTTATGATAGGTAAAGATACATATAGAGGAGGAAGAACAATGGAAGAACAACGACTGGACTTTTTATTAGAACTATTGAATACCCCGTCACCATCAAGTATGGAGATGGAAATACAGAAAAGATGGATGAAAGAAATGAATCCATACGCAGATGAGATTCGTACGGACCACGCTGGGAATGTCATTGCGGTATTGAATCCAGAGGCTGAGTTCAAAGTATTACTTGCTGGTCACTGTGATGAAATCGCCTTGATCGTGAATCGCATAGATGAACAAGGTTACTTACATATCGATAAGATGGGTGGTATTAACCCTAAAGCAGCAGTCGGTATGAAAGTAACCGTTCTCGGTTACGGAAAGACCATCACGGGTGTCATAGGAGTGAATGCACAGCACCACGGCGGTCTGAAAGGTGATTTTGGTTTGGAAGATTTGTTTATTGATTGTGGAGCCAAAACGAAAGAAGAGATGGAAGAGTTTGTCCAAATTGGTGACCTTGCTGTCTACAAGCGAGAGCCGGAAGTGATGATGGACCGCTATATCTCTGGTCGTGGTCTGGATAATCGTACAGGGCAGTTTATTGTAGGTGAAGTGCTGCGTAGATTATCAGATAAGAATTTGAACGTCGGCGTATATGCAGCGAGCACAGTAAACGAAGAGACCAACATGGGTGGTGCATACTTTGCGGCCGCTGGAGTGGAACCTACGATGGCCATCGCATGTGACGTTACGTTTGCAACGGATTATCCGGGAGTCAACAAACAGAAGCACGGGGATATCAAAGTCGATGGTGGACCGGTACTTGCGAAAGGTGCGCCCATCAATCGTAATATCAATGACATGCTAGAAAAAGCAGCGAAACGCCTAGATATGGATGTTCAATATGAATTGACGCCTCGTTTAACGGGAACAGATGCAGACAAAATGCGCTTGACTGGAAAGGGGGTACCCGTCAGCCTTGTTTCTTTGCCTTTACGTTACATGCACTCACCTGTTGAAACAGTCGGCATCAAAGATATCGAGGAAGAAATAGACTTATTAGTCGACATGATTGCGAACATGTCAGGTAACGAAAGTTTGAATCCGTTAGATTTGTAAATTAATTTGAAATCAAAGTAGTTGCCAACTTTTCAATTTTTGTATAAACTATCAGTACAACATTATATCGATTCCATCTTCGGGGCAGGGTGCAATTCCCGACCGACGGTAAGGAGCGAGTTTCGTTCTAAGTCCGTGACCCGCAAGGCGTATGCCGAGCGGTGGACCTGGTGAAAGTCCAGGACCGACAGTTAAAGTCTGGATGGGAGAAGATGTCGAGCGAAGCAGGTAGGATGTATGCAATTTCTACCTCTAGTTTCCTATGGACTGATTATCCCCCCCTGAACGCCCACCGGCATTCAGGGGTTTGTTTTGGTATCTATAGGGACACCGTTCACCTTCATCTGGGATGTGAATCGATGAAAAGGATGAAGGAGGAGATGGATGATGAACCAATCATCTAAATTGTTCAGACTGATTATTTTAGCTTTATTCGGAAGTATTTCTATGGTATTGATGCTGGTGAATTTCCCGCTACCGATGCTGCCACCTTACTTGAAGATTGACTTCAGTGAGATTCCGGCCTTAATTGCAGCGATTCTCTTTACACCTGTAGCTGGTATTGTCGTTGAAGGATTAAAGAATACGTTGTATTTGATTTACACAGGTGCTGCCGATCCGGTAGGTGTCGTGGCAAACTTTACGGCAGGGGTACTATTCGTTGTTCCTGTAGCCATGATCTATCACAAGTTTAAATCTACAAAATCACTGGTATCTGGCTTAGTGATTGGCTCGATCATCATGACTGTCGCAATGAGTGTACTCAACTACTTCTTGGTTTTACCCGCCTACAGCTGGTTTATGGGGTGGGAAACGATGAGTGCGAGTGTGAAATGGACAACAATCATTGCAGGGATTTTACCTTTCAATGCGTTAAAAGGAATTATTGTAGGGACTCTCTTTGTCCTGTTATTTGCGAAGATGGAACCATGGCTGAAACAAAAACGCGTGCGGTCTTCCACCGCAGCATAAATATATTTACTGAAGCTGTCACTCTAGTGGCGGCTTCTTTTTTTGACTTTCTATTTGATCATTCATTCAATAAAAAGAAGCTGCCTATAGGAGGCAACTTCTGTATGTTCGATTATTGTGAGCTATCTTCCTGTTCATCAACACGATATCTCGCTGTAGGCATAGCCTCTAAACGCTCGACAGGAATCGGCTCACCAGACATTTCACTTTTACCATAGCGTCCTTCCTCAATTCGTTGCAGGGCATCATTTACTTCCATTAGTTTCTCTCGTGCTTGCTCATAGAAGGTTTGTTCTTTGGCGCGTTCGTGTTGATCTGTTCCCAAGTTAGCGGGATGGTCCGCTACACTGGAAATCTCACCGGTGTCGTCATTAGGATAATCTTCTTTTGCCCGGTCATCCCGGTATTCCTCTAAGTTCTCTTCAGCTTCTTTCTTCATATCCAATAATTGCTTTTTAAAGTGTTCAATTTGTTTATCTGTTAACATGAAAATTTCTCCTTTCGAACAAGCGGGTTATTTTTTTAAAGGGACAACACCGATGGTACACCTCGAAACAGAGATCTTTTCACCCGTTTCAGACATGATTTCTATATGCCAGACCATCGTGTTTTTACCGATGTGGACTGGAGTAGCTTTGCCGATGACGGTACCTTCTCGGATGCTTTTAATATGGTTGGCGTTTATTTCGATGCCGAAGATCTGGTACTGGTTCGGATCGACATTCAAATATGCGCCTATGCTGGCCGCGCTCTCAGCTAGAGCGACGCTTGCTCCACCATGAAGGAATCCCATCGGTTGTCTCGTCCGGTTTTCAACGGGCATATGAATTTCTACAATATCTCGTTCGGCTTGCTTGATCTCCATTCCTAGTGCTTCCATCAACGTATTCGTCATCATTTCATTCATTATTCATTCATCCTTTCATTTATAATTCCCACTATGTAAAGGTTCAAACCTGCGGGTTGGAACCGAGTGAAATTACACCCTCATTTGTCCTTAATACAGACAAAGAAGGATGGTTAGTCCCATCCTTCTTTGTGCGTCACTCGTGTTGTGTTGTTTTTATCCGATTGGAATGTACAGCTGTAGAAGAAGTGACAGACCAAGGAGCATTCCATAAATGGTGTTCGTCTGAGCGGTAGCTTTCATCGCTGGGAGCATTTCAAGAGGTTCCCGCTTCCCGCGAAATCCTTGTATGGCTTGGCTTGCTTTATAAATACTAATGAGAGTGATCAGCGACCAATAAGGAAGTAGTCCACTTAGTACAAAAGCGATGGTTAACAAGTATGCGCTCGCCATTAAAGTCGTCAAGAAAATAATCGACCCTTTGTGACCGAAAAGGATGGCAAGGGTTCGTCTACCATTTTCCCTATCCCCGACACGGTCTCGGATGTTGTTCGCAAGTAAGATTGTCCCCACGAAAATCGCAACAGGAACAGAAATCAATATGACCTCCCAAGACACGGTCATTTGTTGGATGAAATAACTGATGGCAATAATGATGGTTCCCATAAACACACCAGCTGTTAATTCACCGAATGGAGTGTAAGCGATCGGGTAAGGTCCACCTGTATAAAGGTAACCGAATAACATCGAGACAAGTCCGATTGCAGCTACCCACCAACTGGAAGCTATGCAAATATAAACGCCTAGCAAGCCTGCTATGAAGAAAAAGGCAAGGGCAAGCGTCAATACGGTGCGTGGATTGACACCATCTCGGACGATGGTTCCGCCGATTCCAACAGAGTTTTCATTATCCAATCCTCTTTTGTAGTCATAGTATTCATTAAACATATTGGTTGCTGCTTGAATGAGAATGGATGCCAGTAACATGGCGGCAAATAACCAAAAATCAATGGTTTGTTCCATCGCCGCGAGCATTGTTCCGACAAATACGGGTACGAATGCTGCTGTTAACGTATGTGGGCGTAAGAGTCGCCACCATACTTGAAAACCTTCACGTTCATTCAAGGAAGCTTTCATGTTTTGATTAGGCACTGAGCTCATAGGTGTTCTCTCCCTTGTTCTAAATCTTTAATTAATGATAACATCTTAAGTTTAGGGAAACACTCGTGTGGTGTCAATCAATGTAAGAATATGCAAAAGGAAAGGGAGAATCCTTGAGTCAAGGGAAAAAAGAGAATAAAATAGAAAGTGACGCCTAATTACATTTATTTATGATGGAAACATCATTTTGCTTTATATAAGAAAAGGGTAAAAGGATAAATGACGAGTGGTCTGATATTTAATTTTTAATAAAACATCGTCATCAAACTCCTGCTCTGTTAAAAACGTCCCTTAAAGAATGGGAGGAAATCTGGATGCTTCATACAAAAGTACCTCATATAGAAGAGATTATTGGGGATGCCATCAAGAAAGCTCAACAACAAGAAAAACCTCAGATGGTCAGTGTCGTTGAACGAATGGATCAAATGGATCCGTTCCAATTTTTATATGCTGGTCAGAGTATTGACCGTCACCGTCATTTTTGGCGCAGTGCGGAAGGGAACTTCACGATGGTTGGAATCGGATCGGCTCGAACGATGCGTTCTTCCGGTTCATATAGATTTACTGAATTACAGCAGTCATGGAACACATTCCTAGAAGGCGCCGTGACTTATGATGAATATGGGGAAAAAGGAACGGGCATTGTCGCCTTAGGTGGGTTCAGTTTTGATCCTGAACAAAAGAATCATCATCCTTGGGAGTCGTTTCCTGCAAGTCAGCTGACGATTCCAGCGTATCTTCTAACGAATAAAGGATCCCTTTCCTATCTGACGTCCAATTTCATCATTTTTCCTGAAGATCATCAGAAACAAATCATCCGGAACTGGGGCGACCAAAAAGAACAATTATTTATGGAGAAACCTTATTCTTCAAGTGTGCCCGTTCGAGTAGATGAAAAAGAAATTGAGCCAGAACAGTGGAAACAAACTGTACAGCAAGCAACGGAGGACATCAAGCGTGGAGTCCTCGAGAAGGTCGTATTGGCTCGTGAGCTAAGAATTACATTCGATAATACGGTCGAAATCGAGCCTGTATTGAAGGCGCTGAGTGAAACCCAACAGAATAGCTACATTTTCGCTTTTGAAAGCGAAGGGGAATATTTTGTCGGTGCAACCCCTGAACGCTTGGCGAAATTAGAGAATCAACAACTGATTTCAACTTGTCTGGCTGGTACGATTCCTAGGGGCGATACCGAGGAAGAGGACAAGCGTCTAGGCATGGAACTAATGTATGATCCTAAAAACCGTCAAGAGCATCAATTTGTGGTCGAGATGATTAAAGAAGCGGTGGAAGCTTGTAGTCATCACGTTGAGGTACCGGACGCACCCGTTCTATATCCATTACGGAATTTGCAGCACTTGTATACGCCGGTAAAAGCGGTTTTAGACGAAGGGTTTACTTTGATTGATGTAATTGAACGCCTGCACCCTACACCGGCATTAGGTGGATTGCCCCAGAAAAAATCCGTCGAATATATTCGTTATCACGAAACGTTGAACAGAGGCTGGTATGCTGGTCCCGTTGGTTGGTTAGATGATCGGAACAACGGTGAATTTGCCGTTGCGATCCGTTCTGCATTAATTCAGGGGGATGAAGCCTCTTTGTTTGCCGGCTGTGGAGTCGTCGAAGATTCAGATCCGCAAGCTGAATATGAAGAAACGGCGGTGAAGTTAAAGCCGATGCTTTCCGTTTTAGGAGGATACTAATGGAACATGTGGAGTCATTAACGAAATATGTTACGCATTTCGCCGATCAACTCGCCTTTTCGGGGGTTGAAGATGTCGTCATCTCACCGGGGTCGCGCTCTACTCCGCTTGCGATGACGATGGCTGAGTATGAAGGTCTTCGTCACTGGGTTCACCTAGATGAACGTTCTGCGGCGTTTTTCGCTTTAGGAATCGCAAAGAGTAAACAAAAACCGGTGGCGCTTGTTTGTACCTCCGGAACGGCTGCCGCTAATTATTATCCAGCGGTTGTTGAAGCTTACTATAGTCGCGTACCCTTAATTGTGCTTACCGCCGACCGGCCACACGAGCTTCGGGAAGTGGGGGCTCCTCAAGCCATCAATCAAATCAAGATGTTCGGGGAGTACGTTCTTTGGTATCAGGACCTTGCCTTACCTGAACCTAATATGCACCTCTATGCCAGGCGCCAAGCGGCAAGAGCGGTGGAAGAAGCGACTGGAGAGCGACTAGGACCGGTTCATTTGAATCTTCCGTTTCGTGAACCGTTGATTCCTGACTTTCAACTAGATGGATTGTGGAGAGAGGGAGCTAAACCGATTCCTCGCTCAATCGCAAGTGGAGCCGTCCCATCCCATGAACAAATGGATGAGCTTGTCTCAGAATGGAAGCAGAAAGAAAAAGGGGTGATCGTTGTCGGACCTCAAGTTGATGAGAATTTGAGAGAAGCGGCAACTCAACTCGCCCATCGTCTAGGTGTTCCCATTTTAGCAGACCCGTTATCTCAATTGCGCGCCGGGGTTCATGATAAAAGGAATGTCATTGAAAATTATGATGCGTTATTAAAATCAGAACTTGTCAGAGAACAGCTTTTACCTGACTACATCATCCGTTTCGGAGCTATGCCAGTGTCCAAAGCCTATTTGAAATGGGTGCGAGATTTAGATGTAGATCATTATATTGTCGACGCTGAGAAGAGCTACCGGGAACCTGCAGGGGTTGCCGCTCAGTTCGTATGGGGGGATCCCGTGTCGTTTTGTGAGCGAGCTGCATCACTCCTAGCAGATGAAGGGAAAGAATCAGAGTGGTTAGGTCATTGGCAACAAATTAACCGAATGGCTAAAAACCTTATGCTGACAGAACCTGACGAAGATTTGAACGAAGGACATGCGGTGGTGTACTTATCTGAAACGCTGCCCCATGATTCATCTTTCTTCGTCGGGAACAGCATGCCGATTCGAGATGTCGACAGTTTCTTTATGGGGACCCCAAAAGATGTACAAGTGATGGCAAATCGAGGAGCGAACGGGATTGATGGAGTCGTTTCAACGGCGATTGGTGTAGCTGCAACTGGTCGGCGGACGACGTTATTGCTTGGAGATGTATCGTTCTTTCATGACTTGAATGGACTATGGATGGCTAAGCAGCATAGAATCCCACTGACCATTGTTTGTATCAATAACGATGGGGGTGGCATTTTCTCTTATTTACCACAAGTCCAACACCCTGACCATTTCGAGCAGCTTTTTGGAACCCCCGTCGGGATCGATTTCTCTAAGGCTGTAGAGATGTATGGAGGAATTCATTCGAGAGTAACGTCATGGTCCGGTTACAAAGAAGCGCTGAGGAAGAGTTATGAATCTTCTGGCTTCACGGTTATTGAAGTGGTGACGAATCGGGAAGACCATGTAGCCTTTCATAAGTCGAAGTGGAAAAGCATTGAAGAAGCGGTTTTACATGGACGTGACACCGATGTATAAACAACTTGGAGAACGAAGGTATTGGGTAGAGGACCTAGGAAACGGTGCTCCTCTACTTCTACTTCATGGGTTTACTGGCACCACGCACACATTTAATGGTATGATCGATGAGTTGACCGAGGAGTATCGACTGATTAAGATTGATTTGCCAGGGCATGGTCAAACTGGTCCTATCGGTGTGGTCACCATGGAAGAGTTCTGCGGGGATCTATCAGCTCTTTTAGAAGAACTGGGTTTACCCGAGGTCTCGATCCTAGGATATTCTCTTGGTGGACGAACGGCACTTTCTTTTGCCAACTTATTTCCTGAAAAAGTCACGCGTCTATTTTTGGAGAGTTCTTCCCCGGGACTTGCTACATCTGAAGAACAGCTGGCACGTCAAGTGAAAGATCAGGCGCTTGCGACCATGTTGGACGAACAAGGACTGACTGCCTTTGTCGACTATTGGGAGCGTATCCCTCTATTTGATTCACAGGTGACATTGCCTGAATCAACAAAAAAACAGATAAGAGATGAACGCCTTCAACATCAGGCTCTTGGATTACAAGAATCTCTGATGGGGATGGGGACGGGGGCTCAACCTTCTTGGTGGGATCAATTGAATGATATACATGTACCTGTCATTTTAATTACCGGTAAGCTTGATCAAAAGTTTCAGAACATCAACCAATTGATGGAACAAAAGCTGCGCCAAGTGGAGTGGATTGAGGTCGATGATGCCGGTCATGCAATTCACCTTGAGAAACCACGAATTTTTGCTAAAATTGTAGATACGTTCATGATACAATAAAACATGAATGAAAGCGGTTTTCCGTTAATGAATAAGGAGGAAATAGTATGTCTTTTGAATGGGTTCGCGAACGCGAATACGAAGATATCTTATATGATACATTTGAAGGTATCGCGAAAATTACAATCAACCGTCCAGAGGTGCGCAATGCATTCCGCCCTCAAACGGTACATGAGTTGATCGACGCATTTGCTTATGCGCGTGACGATTCTAAAATCGGAGTCATCGTACTTGCGGGTGCTGGTGATGATGCTTTCTGCGCAGGTGGAGATCAAAGAGTCCGAGGTCATGGAGGATATGTTGGCGATGATCACATCCCTCGTTTGAATGTGTTGGACTTACAACGTCTGATTCGTGTCATTCCAAAACCTGTAGTGGCAATGGTTTCTGGTTATGCGATTGGTGGAGGTCACGTTTTACATATCGTGTGTGACCTTACGATCGCTGCTGACAACGCAATCTTCGGTCAAACTGGACCGAAAGTAGGCAGCTTTGACGCTGGATATGGAGCTGGATTGTTAGCTCGTATCGTTGGTCATAAGAAAGCTCGTGAAATCTGGTATCTATGCCGCCAATATAGTGCTAAAGAAGCGGAAGACATGGGTCTTGTCAACACGGTTGTACCTTTAGATCAATTAGAAGCAGAAGTTGTCCAGTGGGGTAGAGAAATGCTTGAGAAGTCCCCGACAGCTCTTCGCTTCCTGAAGGCATCCTTCAACGCTGATACGGATGGTCTTGCAGGACTTCAGCAAATGGGTGGAGATGCAACACTGCTTTATTACACAACGGAAGAAGCGAAAGAGGGCCGCGATGCCTTCAAGGAAAAGAGAAAACCTGACTTCGGTCAGTTCCCTCGTTTCCCATGATTTGATAAATTTTACGATAAGAAAGAAAGGGGCATCCCACTTCAGGGTTGCCCCTTTCTTTACAGTAGGAGGTTTCATTATGGGTGAGAAAATCCCTCATTGGTTAGAGAAACAAGCCCAATTAAACCCAAGTAAAACGGCGATACGATTCGAAAGAGGAGCTACTCTCGCGTTTTCTGAACTACGAATCGAAAGTAGGCGAGTAGCCACATCTTTACAAAGCAAAGGAATAGGTAAAGGGTCTCATATTGCTTTATTAGCGAATAACCAAGCGGATGTGCCCGTTTTCATACATGCTGCAAGTTACGTAGGGGCCGTCTTGGTTCTACTCAATACACGATTGACATCATCTGAAATCGCCTATCAATTGAGAGATGCAGAAGTAACGGACGTCTTTGTAAGTCAAGAATGGATGGATAAGGCTACGGAGGCACGATCAACTTTACCTGATTGTCGTCAATATGTTTTGGAGGAATTGAATCAATCGAAAGATGATGGTGAATCCTTAATCGAAGAAATAGACCTTGATGAAGTGTTTACGATGATGTACACCTCTGGAACCACGGGGCGCCCGAAAGCCGTTATGCATACGTACGGCAACCATTGGTATAGCGCGGTTGCTTCTGCGCTCAATTTAGGACTTCATAAAGACGATCAGTGGTTGTTATGTTTACCGCTTTTTCATGTAGGCGGCTTTTCTATCTTGATGAAAAGCGTCGTCTATGGAATGACGGTGGAATGTTTAGAGTCATTTGATGAGCAAACCATTGAAGAAGCGATTTATCAACGCGGGGTGACGCATGTATCCGTTGTTACCGTCATGTTACAGAGGCTGATTGAAAAGTTAGGACATGGTCAGTACCCTGATCATTTCCGATGTATGTTACTTGGTGGCGGTCCTGTACCTAGACATCTCCTTGAACAGGCAGCAGAACGAAATATTCCTGTTTTTCAGTCTTACGGCATGACGGAGACCTCCTCACAAATCGCCACCTTGAGCCCAGGGTCTGCCCTTCGTAAACTAGGTTCTGCTGGAAAAGCTCTCAGCCCTGCATCATTAGTCATTGACTCGGAGGAGGATGGTGAAGTGGGGGAGATTCTAGTTCGTGGACCTATGGTAGCCAAAAGCTATTACAATCACCCGCCTAGTGAAGAGCCATTCTTTCGGACGGGAGACTTAGGATACAAGGATTGTGAGGGATTCCTCTATGTCGTCGACCGAGTGAAGGATGTGATCATTTCTGGTGGGGAAAACATTTATCCAGCAGAGATTGAGAGTGTTCTGGCCGGCTTGCCTGGAGTTATTGAAGCAGGTGTGACAAGTCGAACTCACGAAAAATGGGGGGAAGTACCTGTCGCTTTCCTCGTCACCGAGGATGAGGCAGTGTGGAGTAAGGAAACAATCAACAATCTTATTAAAGAACAGGTAGCAAAGTATAAGCTTCCTCACGCCTATTTCTTTGTCAAAGAGTTACCGCGAAACGCCTCCAACAAATTGCTGAGGCGACAATTGACTTCTCTTATCGAGGGGGAAGAGTATGGAGATTGACCACTTTTCTTTCAAGCAAGTAGAACTACCATTGAAGGCTCCTTTTCGTACTCACCAAGGTACAGTAACAACGCGGAAGTTGATCATCGTTGAAGTGGTGGACCGTCATGGTATGAAGGGGTACGGAGAAGTGACGGCATTCGAGACTCCCTTTTACACATATGAGACACTTTCGACCGCCTGGCATGTAATCAAGGATGTTCTTCTTCCAGCCCTAGACTGGTCAAGCATTGAACACCCTTCGACTTTTGCTGGAAAGACATCTTTCGTTCAAGGTCATCCAATGGCGAAAGCGGGAATCGAAGGGGCTCTTTGGGATTTGTACAGCAAAAGGCTCGGAAAAAGTTTGAGTGAAGTAATTGGTGGAGGAAGGCAAAGGGTAAAGGCGGGAGCGGTTTTAAGCTTGAGTGACTCCTTGGAAGAAGACCTTTCTCGATTGAAAAGGGAAGGGTACGAACGGTTTAAATTGAAAGTTGAAAAAGGTAAAGAGTTGGCTGCTGTTCAATCCGTGCAACAGATTGATGACAGCTTACCCATCATGATAGATGCCAATGGACAGTATTCTAAAAACGATATGGACCACTTAGTATCGATGGATCCGCTAGGGTTAACCATGATCGAGCAACCTTTTCAACCAGGAGATTTTTATTTGCACCAACAACTCCAACAGCAGATCTCGACGCCTATCTGTCTTGATGAATCGATTATGAATGTTCATGATGCGGTACAGGCCGTTCAGTTTAATAGTTGTCACGTTATCAATATAAAAATCAGCCGAGTCGGTGGTTTGACGGCAGCGAAATCTATCCATGACTATTGTTTGCACCATCAGATTCCTGTTTGGTGTGGAGGAATGGTGGAGTCAGGGATTTCAAAAGCTCACAATTTAGCATTGGCTTCACTAAAGAACTTCTCCATCCCTGGTGACTTATCCAGTTCAACACGTTATTTCGAGCGTGACATCATTTCGCCAGGAATCACACTAGAAAATGGAAGTATCGAGGTACCTACAAATCCTGGCATCGGGGTCGTCGTCGATGAAGAGTTTTTACAGCATGTAACCACTCAAACATATGTCTACTCCATTTAAATTCATAAGCCCTCCGTTTATGGTTCAAACTAACAATAAAGGAGGGCTTGTTTTGGACAAAAATAAATATTACGTGAATATCGGTACAAAGGAAATCTCAATTAATAAAGATGGGAATAATGACGAATTCATCGTGCATGCAACAGAAGATGAAATCATTAACTTACGCGAGCTTTTTGACGAAATTGAACAAGCGGACAACCGATCTTTTTGGCGCTCGCATGTTCCTTTTCAACCTTACCATCAAGACCAAGCGAACGATGACTTTGATGCAAGTATGAAAGAGGCGTTCCAGAAGATTTATGATTTTGGTGATGAAGAAACAAAGGGATTGATCAAGCAGATGGGGGTTTTGGAACTATAGCATCCTCTTCATTTGCTGTATTCCTGAATAAAACAAACAAAAGCCGACCTTATTGTTAGGAGCGGCTTTTCAGGCTGTTGAAGAAGGTTCTGTTAGATCATATAAGAATGCCGTGGGATGGAAAACGACTCGCTTTCCTGCGGTGGAGCCGGCAAGCCTCCTCGTTCGTTAACACTCTCTGTGAGGTCTCGCCTAGATCCTTCTCCCGCGGGAGTCTCCCCGTTTTCCATCCCACTATGCTACAAGTAGTAGAAACAGACCCTTGCCAAACATTGTGCGTTCATCCGTAGCAGCCCTCTTTGTAGGTGATTTCAAGAGGTTCACACTTCCTATCGCAAGGTGGCGTGGAAACGGCGACACTCCTGCAGGATCCTGAGGCTTGGGTGAGATCCCGCAGGACGCGAAAGCGATCCGAGGAAGCTCACCGCCTCCTGCGGAAAGGGGGTCGTTTCCACGCCACCGGTCACTTCTCATTTTGAAAGAACCGAAATGAGCTTTCTCGACACTCAGAAAAGCCGCTCCTCTTTAGATAGGAGCGGCTTCTGTATTACGCCTCAGCCTTGGATATCGGGCATTTCTTTAGCTGTTTCGATGACTTCTTCAGGGATCGTGATTTCTTCGATTTCATTGAAACGACTGTACTCTCCATACATGGATTGTTGAATCGTGATGCTCTCTCCATTCTCCTCGACCGTCATATTCATATCCATGTTCATATTTTGTGGGTAGTAGGACTCCTTATCAATGGCAAAGCGATAGCTTAATTCATTGATTTCGACTCCTGCCATCATGTCTTCAGAGAACATACCCTCTGGCATGGTTTCCTTTACGCTATCTTCAATCAGTTTCTGGACATTCTCACCTTCTGAAGAGAAGGATAGAATATAAAGGGACCCTTCTGTTTCCAGGTCGAATTCATCTACATAATCTTTCAGTGTCTCCAATTGACTTGCAGGTGTTTGTTGCTGCGCAGAAACCGCGTTCATCTGATCAAGTAATTCTTTTGGAGCTTTCATCCAACCCTCTTCCATGGGAGATGTCATGTAAAATCCTTCTTTGGTGTAGTATTGTTCCATAGATTGTCCCATTGTCTCGATTGTCTGATGAAAGGCGACTGGATCCATCTGCATTTCGGATTCAATCGTGGATTGAATTGGGACGTCGGTCGGGAAAGGGGAGTTGGTTTCACCAGACCCATCTCCTCCTTCGACTTCAAAAGTTTGCTCCGACTCAATCGTCATGGCCAGACTTTCAAGGTTCTCGCTAGCTTCTGTTGCGTTTGCGTAGATTTCCTCTAATTTCTGACCCTCTGTACTGGAACAAGCACTAATGATGAATCCCATAGCCAGTAAACTAATAAAAATGAGCCATTTCTTATTCATAAAATTCCTCCTTCGTAGTGTCCTATCTTATTTACGGGAATAAATGGTAAATGGTTTCAATATCTAGTGAAAATTTTAGAAAGGTTTACCTAGGGTAAGGGAGAGGAATAATAGGGGAAATGAATCGAACGCACTGGTTTGTATTTCCGTTGGCTTGTGGTACGATTTAAGAAGGTCATTATCGGTGATGAAATACCAATCATCAGAAACATGCTCAAACATAAAGCTTTAAAGGCAGTTGATCAAACATGAAAACTTTTTATGATTTTTATCACAATCCTGTGAAATTATCCTTTGAAGACCATCCCTTTTCAAAGTCACCGAAACATGTGTGGGTCATTTGCCGTTATGAAGACCAATGGCTGCTCACAAAACACAAAGATCGAGGGCTAGAGTTTCCGGGTGGGAAAGTCGAAGAAGGAGAAAGTGCAGAGGACGCGGCTTTTCGCGAAGTGAAAGAAGAAACAGGAGCACAAATCGACGATCTTACTTATGTCGGTCAGTACTTTGTAGAAGGCAAAGGCGGCACTGTCATTAAAAATGTCTATTACGCAACGATTGCTTTGTTGAGTAATCAAGAACATTATTATGAGACTCATGGACCTGTGCTTTTGGACGAACTTCCGGATCAATTGAAAAGGAATAATCGTTTCAGCTTCATGATGAAAGATGAGGTCCTACCTCAATGCCTTCGAAGAATTGAACAGCATCATCAAAATTGATAGAAAATGAAAAGAACCGGTCGCAACATTGCGTCCGGTTCTTTTATCTCAATCAAGAGAGAGGAAGTCTTCAGTCCCCGTGATAGGCTGGACCGGCTCCTTTGATGACATCACTTGCGTACGAGAATTTCTTGAAGTTCGAGTGGAATTTGTGAGCTAGTTCTCTTGCTTGTCGATCATACTCTTCTGGATTCTCCCACGTATTCTTCGGAATAAGAACCTGTTCAGGAACACCTGGACATTTGGCCGGGATATTTAAACCGAAAATCGGGTCTTTATGGAATTGTTCATCATCCAAATCACCGTTCAGGGCTGCTTGAATCATGGAACGGGTATAGGAGAGTTTCATTCGTGAACCTTCCCCGTAAGCGCCACCCGTCCAACCTGTGTTGACAAGGTAGACGTTTGCGTTATATTCATCAATTTTGTCTCCCAACATCTCCGCATAAGTGGAGGGTGGTAAAGGGAGGAACGGAGATCCGAAACAAGCAGAAAATGTAGCTTGTGGTTCCGTAATGCCTCTTTCTGTTCCAGCTAGTTTACTTGTATATCCACTTAAGAAGTGGTACATAGCTTGTTCTTTAGTCAGCTTGCTGATCGGTGGCAAAACGCCTGTTGCATCAGCTGTTAAGAAAATAATGGCATGCGGATGCCCAGCGACACTTGGTTTGACGGATTGATCGATATGGTCGAGCGGATAAGCGGCTCGTGTATTTTCTGTCAGTGATGTATCGTCATAGTCGGGTGCTCTGTTCGAGTCTAGAACGACATTTTCCAACACTGAACCAAAACGAATGGCATCATAGATTTGAGGTTCTTTTTCTTTCGACAGGTTGATGCACTTGGCGTAGCATCCGCCTTCCATATTGAACACGCCTTGATCGGACCATCCGTGCTCATCATCGCCTATCAATCCCCGTTCAGGATCAGCTGAGAGTGTTGTTTTACCCGTTCCGGACAAACCGAAGAACAGAGCAACATCCCCTTTTGCACCGACGTTTGCCGAGCAGTGCATCGGCAGGACGTTCTTCTTCGGTAACAAATAATTCATAACAGAAAAAATCGATTTCTTAATCTCACCGGCATATTCCGTACCACCAATTAAAACGATGCGGTGCTTAAAGGAAATCATGACGAAAGCCTCTGAGTGGGTACCGTCTTCCTCTGGTTTGGCTTTGAAGGAAGGGGCCGAGATCACGGTGAATTCAGTTTCGTGCTCGTTCAGCTCTTCAGATTCTGGGCGAATGAACATCTGCTTTGCAAAAAGGTTATGCCAAGCGAATTCATTAATGACTTGTATCGGTAAGCGATAGTCTTGATCGGCTCCTGCGTACCCTTTGAATGAGAAAATCTCCTCTTTTGATTGTAAGTAATGTAAAACTTTGTGGTATAAGTTAATGAAAACATCTTCGTCTATAGGTTGATTTACAGATCCCCACTCGACGTCTTCAGAAGATTGATTGTCTTTCACAATGAATTTATCTTTCGGAGATCTTCCCGTGTACGTCCCCGTTGTGGAGCGAATCGCCCCTTTATCTGTTAATGTGCCTTCATCTCGATCTAAGATTTTTTCGACCAATTGTGAGACGGACAATTGGTGATGCACTTGTTCTTGAGCTAATAAAAGGTTCAACTCTGACATTTGGTTAATAGCACTCATCGTGTCTACCCGCCTTTATAATGAATTTTAGTGATCATGATTGACTGAATGTGAAATTAGTATAACACATTCAATTTAATAATCCATACTATTATTGAAAACGTTTTAATGAATTTTATTATCCTCTGAATGGACCAGTGTCTATTCCGTTTTTTCTTTTGTGTTCCCTGCAAAGGTGAGTCACAACCATGCTATGAATTATCATATGTCACAGGGGACACTTCTGTTTATGATTTCGAGAGAGTGTCTATAAAGATGGGGTATATAATGGACAGAGCAATCGTTGACATCAACATAGCTTTTCGGTACGATTATCAAGAACGGATACTCTCTTATCCAGAGTTGGTGGAGGGACAGGCCCTTTGAAGCCCAGCAACCGTCATGATCTTATGACATGGTGCTAACCTGAAGCAAGGAGTTTATGAGCTTCTTGGACGATAAGAGCGAAAGGAAGCAACCCCTTTCCTCAACGATTAGGAAGGGTTTTTCTTTTTGTAGGGGAGTGATTTTCACTCCCGGGCTGCCCATTAGGTTGTGACTAGATGACAGATCATATATATGGAAGCTTCTCTAGAGAGGCTTCTGCACATACTGGTAAAGAGTTCCGTCTAATACTTTGTACTTACAGAAGGAGGAGTTTTGAAGAATGCCTGCCAATCGCCGGTTATTCACATCAGAATCTGTTACAGAAGGTCACCCTGACAAGATTTGTGATCAGATTTCTGATGCTATTTTAGACGAAATTTTGAAAAATGACCCGAACGCAAGGGTTGCATGTGAGACAACAGTGACTACGGGACTTGTGCTCGTCTCTGGAGAAATCAGTACGAATACTTATGTAGATATTCCTTCAATCGTTCGCCAAACGATTAAAGATATCGGCTATACACGGGCGAAATACGGTTTCGATGCCGATACGTGCGCGGTGTTGACGGCTATTGATGAACAATCGCCAGATATTGCTGGTGGGGTAGATGTCGCTTATGAATCTCGTGAAGGTCAGATGAGTGAAGATGAAATTGAAGCGATTGGTGCTGGAGATCAAGGGTTGATGTTCGGTTTCGCTAACAACGAAACGAAGGAACTCATGCCGATGCCGATTGCGTTAGCTCATAAGCTATCTAAGCGTTTATCGGATGTACGCAATGACGGTACACTCGAGTACTTGCGTCCAGATGGTAAAACTCAAGTAACGATTGAATACGATGAGAATGACAAACCAGTGCGCGTCGATACCATTGTCATCTCTACCCAGCATTCAGAAGAGATCACGCTGAAAGAAATCCAGAGTGATTTGAAAAAGCATGTAATTGACCCAGTTGTACCTGCTGATTTTATTGATGATCAGACGAAATATTTTATTAATCCGACAGGCCGATTCGTGATTGGTGGTCCTCAAGGGGATGCTGGATTAACGGGGCGTAAAATCATTGTCGACACATACGGTGGTTATGCCCGTCATGGTGGAGGAGCCTTCAGTGGTAAGGATGCAACGAAAGTGGATCGTTCCGCTGCTTATGCGGCTCGCTATGTAGCGAAGAACATTGTGGCTGCTGGCTTAGCCGAACAAGTGGAAGTACAGCTTGCCTACGCGATTGGGGTCGCTCAACCTGTTTCGATTTCCATCAACACTAACGGTACAGGAACTGTTTCAGAGGAACAACTTGTTGACGCGATTCGTGAGCTCTTCGATTTACGTCCGGCTGGAATCATTAAAATGCTTGACTTACGTCGCCCTATTTACAGACAGACGGCTGCTTATGGACACTTCGGTCGTACGGATGTAGAGTTTCCGTGGGAAAGAACGGACAAAGCAGAAGAACTGAAAAGCCGATTTCAATAAATAGACAAAAAAAGCCGAGGAGGGAATTTAACTTGATTCCCTCCTCGGCTTCATTTGTATAAGGTACTAGGCAGTAGAAGGCTACTCTAATGTACTCTTATAGTATTGACCCTTTTCTACATAACTCTTTCTTATTCTGTTCATTTCCTTGAAATCATCTTCTGTCAATTCCCGTACTACCTGAGCAGGCCGACCAAATGCAAGTGTTCGAGGAGGTATCTTTTTGCCGGGAGGCACTAGGCTCCCCGCTCCGATGAAGGCTTCCTCTCCAATTTCTGCTCCGTCAAGAATAAGTGACCCCATTCCAATCAGTGCATTTTTTTCGATGATAGAAGAATGAAGCGTAACTTGGTGTCCGATGGTTACCCCGTCTTTGATGATCAATGGTTGATCTGGACTTTGATGTAAAAGGCTCAAGTCTTGAACGTTTACTTGATCTCCAATATGTACAGGTGCCACATCCCCGCGGATGACGGTTTTAAACCAGATGCTCGCTTCTTTACCTATGGTCACATCTCCTGTAATGACGGCATCTTCTGCCACAAAAGCACTAGAATCAATCACCGGCCGTTTTCCTTTATATTCGCAAATCATACTGAACCCCCTTATAATGTGATTATACTAAGTATAACAAAAGGGAAGAGGTGGATGGATGCAGAAGTGGGTTGCACAACCAAGTAAAGCGACAATTGTCATCGTTCATGGAGCTTTTGAACATGGTGGTAGGTACGAGGCTCTAGCGAAACAATTTCAGGCTGACGGATTCTCTGTCATTCATGGGGATCTTCCTGGCCAAGGTCACACGGTCGGTAAAGCAGGTCATATTCGTTCATTTGACCAGTACATATCAACCGTGGAAGCGTGGCTGCAAGAAGCAGGGACAGAACAGCCTGTATTTCTTCTCGGTCACAGCATGGGGGGCACGATCGTCATGCGTACAATGGAAACATTGAAACCTGAGGTAAGTGGCGTGATCTTGTCCTCACCAGCCGCAGGGATTTTGAACGGAGCAGGGAAACCTCTAGAAGCGGTATCGCGGGTACTGGATAAAGTGATGCCGACACTGCGCGTAAAATCCCCTATGAAGCCGGAAATGGTCACTCGGAATCAGGACATGATCGAAAAAGACCTTCAGGATACCTTAATCCTCGATAAGGTGTCCGTTCGTTGGTACCATGAATTCCGTAGGGCCATCAAAGCTGCCTTCAAGGATGTAAGCGAGTTTCCAAACGTACCGCTTCTTGTCATGCAAGCAGAGGAAGATCAGATGGTCGACGTTGATAAAACGAAGGAATGGTTCAATTTAGTAGATACGAGTGAAAAGAATTATAAGCAGTGGCCTTCGTTATATCATGAAATTTATAATGAACCTGAATGGAAAGACGTGTATCAATACACACTAGATTTTATAAACCGCCAATTATAAAAGGGAGGATTCGTCTTGTCTGGTCATGCACCGCAAAATGCTGTCCATTTAATGTTTCATGTGTACAAGCAAGTGTTTCCTTGTGTCCATAAAGAACTGAATCATTGGATTGAACGGGCAAAATCGATCCCAAATAACGAGCTCCGGGTCCAGGCACTTGCAAGTATTGAAGAAAAAACTTTCCATTGTGAGGGAGGTGGCATCTATAGTCTGCTAGCTGGTAAAAACAAAGACCGAGCCATTCGATTCATCGTCGCGTATCAGACAATCAGTGATTATCTAGATAATTTGTGCGACCGAAGCACGTCGATGAATCCTGATGATTTCCGTTTATTACACCAATCCATGACGGATGCACTGACGCCGGAAAACGATTTGAAAAATTACTATGCTTACCGAACAGACCAAGATGATGGTGGTTACCTTCATGATTTAGTTGAAACGTGTCAAACGATTCTCAGAGAGTCAAGGGATTACTCTTTGGTCCATCCCTATACAATCAAGTTGGGTTCTCTTTATAATGATCTTCAAGTACATAAGCATGTCATCGAAGAGGAAAGAATCCCTCGTTTGAAGCAGTGGTTTGATGACCATCAAAAAGAGTGGCCGCATTTGGAATGGTATGAATTTTCGGCGTGTTCAGGCTCTACTTTAGGGATTTTCTGTCTCGTGTCCTATATGTTAGGCGGAAAGATCGATGAGTCATTGGCTGAGCAAGTGGCAAGAAGTTATTTTCCTTTCATGCAAGGACTTCACATCCTGCTTGATTATTATATCGACCAACAAGAGGATGAAGAAGAAGGGGACCTCAACTTTTGTTCCTATTACTCTCATGAAGACGTAATGAAAGAGCGCTTCGCCTATTTCGTGAAGCAAACGCATGGGGAGATCCAAAAGCTTCCGGACCCCGCCTTTCACCAGATGATTCACGAAGGGTTAGTCGGCATGTATCTAGCCGACCGGAAAGTAGGAAAGTTAAACAATGGAAAGGCATTCGTCAAAGGGTTGTTGAAAGTAAGCGGCCACAAAGCGAAGTTCTTCTATTACAACACAAAAATGTACCATAAATTAAAGCCTGGTCGCTCTTTGTAAGATCCCAGGCTTATTGTTTTTCTAGAGCGATAATGAACGGGGGGGTATTCTTTTGATTGATGAACCCGTATTGGAGAGCTCGTACATTCTTCTGATCGAGTGATTCGACATATCGGAGAACAGCTTCCTTCTCTTCCTTACCACCGGGGTGGCCATGGTAAACGACGAGGACGATCAGCCCACCTTTTTTAACTTGATGTAAAAGCGATTCAATGGAGGCGATGGTTTCCTCAGGTTTTGTAACGACAGATTTGTCACTGCCTGGTAAGTAACCTAAATTGAAAATACCTGCCTGAATCTGATTATGATGATCGTTATGGATATGCTCACTGAGATTAGCGTGTGAATCATGGATCAAAGAAGTTTGGACATAAGCGTCGTGTTCTTCTAAGCGTGCTTTCGTGTTAGCAATGGCGTCAGGTTGAATATCGAATCCATACACGTGCCCTGTTTCACCTACAAGATTTGCTAAGAAAAGGGTGTCGTGTCCATTGCCGCACGTTCCATCAACCGCAATATCTCCTTCAGTCAAGCTATCTTCCATCAACGAGTGTGCATAGTCTAAAATGCGAAGTAACGTCATATTTTGATCCTCCTATTCTTTGAATTATTGTAGCACAAGTCGTTTCTATAGAAAAAAGCTTGCAACCCAAAAGGGCGCAAGCTAACGTTTAGTCGTTTTCGTTGATTTATTCTTGTACTTCTTAACAGTGTCAAAAGCTTTCTTCGCGTATCTCTTCGTTTCTTCCGGATTCTGCTTCGCGTATTGGATCCCTTTACGAATCAATTTCTTCACTTTGATCACCTCATGTCTCTATCATAATCGATCCGTAAACCATTGAAAAGTGTTTCGTTCTCCCGAGATGCTTGACAAAGATCATTCGTTTCATTAAGATACGAGTATATATAGCATGACGATGAAGAGGAGTAGTAATGAAGTTTCAAGCATAAAGAGAGGCAACGGGTGGTGTAAGTTGTCCTTGAACTTTGTGAACTCACCTTGGATGTCGCAGGAGCGAATGGATTCCACGAGCTTTTGCCGGTGAAGTCGCCGATATAGACCTTTTTTCGAGTGAACGTTTTACATAAACGTTAATTTGGGTGGTACCGCGGGAATCAAGCCTCTCGTCCCTTAGTGATATGGGATGAGGGGCTTTTTATATTCAGATAGATATGAGGAGGAAAAGACATGGCTTTTGATCATAAGACGATCGAGAAGAAATGGCAGAAACACTGGCTGCAAGAAAAAACATTCAAAACAGACAGTCAATCGAACAAAGAAAAATTCTACGCATTGGATATGTTTCCTTATCCGTCCGGAGCGGGTCTTCATGTAGGACATCCGGAAGGGTATACTGCGACCGATATCCTTTCAAGAATGAAGCGTATGCAGGGCTACGAAGTTCTTCATCCTATTGGTTGGGATGCATTTGGACTTCCGGCTGAACAATACGCCTTAGATACAGGGAACGACCCGGAAGAATTCACAAAGCATAATATCGACACGTTCCGTCGCCAAATCCAAGAGCTTGGGTTTTCATATGACTGGGACCGCGAAGTGAATACTACGGACCCGGGTTATTATAAATGGACGCAATGGATCTTTCTGAAGCTTTATGAAAAAGGGTTGGCCTACATTGACGAAGTGGCTGTTAATTGGTGCCCGGCACTTGGAACCGTCCTTGCGAATGAAGAGGTCATTGATGGAAAGAGTGAGCGAGGCGGACACCCGGTAGAACGTCGACCGATGAAACAATGGATGCTGAAGATCACGGCTTATGCCGATCGCCTGTTAGAAGATCTTGAGGATTTGGATTGGCCTGAAAGCATCAAAGACATGCAGAGAAACTGGATTGGTAAATCGGAAGGAGCAGAGGTTACGTTCGACATTGAGGGGGACCAGGGAACGTTCGATGTGTTTACAACAAGACCTGACACCTTATTCGGCGCAACGTATGCCGTACTTGCCCCTGAGCACCCATTAGTCAATCAAATTGTCACATCTGAACAAAAAGCAGCTGTCGAGGAGTACATCGAAAAAGCGCAGAATAAGAGCGATTTAGAGCGAACGGATTTAGCTAAAGACAAGTCAGGTGTATTCACCGGCTCTTATGCGGTCAACCCAATCAATGGTGAAAAACTACCGATCTGGGTGGCGGACTACGTGCTGATGAGTTACGGAAGCGGAGCGATTATGGCTGTTCCCGCTCACGATGAAAGAGACTACGAATTCGCTCAAACTTTCGATTTACCTATTGTACCTGTTCTTGAAGGCGGAGAGATTGATAAAGAAGCCTATACTGGAGATGGAAAACACATCAACTCTGATTTCTTGAATGGATTAGAGAAAGAAGAAGCCATGGAGAAAGCGATCCAGTGGCTAGAGGAAAACAATAAAGGTGAGAAGAAAACAACGTACCGTTTGCGTGACTGGCTATTCAGTCGCCAGCGTTATTGGGGAGAACCGATTCCTGTCATTCATTGGGAAGACGGTTCGATTACACCTGTTAAAGAAGAAGAACTACCTGTCGAACTTCCGAAGACAACGGAAATCAAGCCATCCGGTACTGGTGAGTCACCACTTGCAAATATCGACGAATGGGTGAACGTCGTAGATCCGGAAACGGGCATGAAAGGCCGTCGTGAAACGAACACAATGCCTCAATGGGCTGGTAGTTGCTGGTATTACTTGCGCTATATCGACGCAGACAACGACGAAACGTTTGCTGATTACGAGAAGTTGAAGAAGTGGCTACCTGTTGATGTGTACATCGGTGGAGCGGAGCATGCCGTCTTGCACCTATTGTATGCTCGCTTCTGGCATAAAGTATTGTACGATGCAGGTGTTGTACCAACGAAAGAACCTTTCCAAAAACTATTCAACCAAGGAATGATCCTAGGTGAGAATAATGAGAAGATGAGTAAATCAAAAGGAAATGTCGTGAACCCTGATGATATCGTTTATTCTCATGGAGCGGATACGCTTCGTTTATATGAAATGTTCATGGGACCATTAGACGCGTCCATCGCCTGGTCTACAAACGGACTGGATGGCGCACGCCGATTCTTGGATCGTGTATGGCGCCTATTTATCCAAGACGAACAACTATCTTCTTCTATTAAAGAGGATAGTAAAAATCAAGACCTAGAGAAGGTCTACCATGAGACCGTTAAAAAAGTTACTGAAAACTTCGAGGAGCTTCGCTTTAACACAGGGATCTCTCAAATGATGGTGTTCATTAATGAAGGGTACAAAGTCGAAGAACTTCCGAAAAGTTATGTAGAAGGTTTTGTGAAGCTATTATCCCCTGTAGCGCCACACCTAGCGGAAGAACTTTGGTCGAAGTTAGGACATGAGAGTACGATCAGTTACCAGCCTTGGCCTGAGTTCGATGAATCGAAACTTGTGGAAGATGAAGTAGAGATTGTCGTTCAAGTGCTAGGAAAGGTACGTGCTAAAATCATGGTGAACAAGGATGCTTCTAAGGAAGATTTAGAGAAGCAAGCGTTAGAAAATGACCAAGTTCAACCATGGCTAGAAGGTAAAACAGTGCGAAAGGTCATTGCTGTTCCTGGAAAACTTGTTAATATTGTAGCGAACTAAATGAATCATGAGCCGTCTCTTAACTAAGAGGCGGCTTTTTACATGAACATGAATTGTTCTATAATCGGGCAGTAATTTTGAACACTCAATTTCGAGACTTTTGTAGTGAGGAAGGGGGAGATGGGGAACGAGTCGCTTTCCGTTGGGCGGGCGCAGAGCCTCCTCTAGCTAAAGCTCTCCGGGGTCTCAGCTGTCCCACTTAATCCCACAGGAGTCTCCCCGTTCCCCATCTCCCCTTGCCAAAATAGTCCCTCGAAATCATCCCCCTGGAGTCCGTGAACAATGCGACTCCAGGGGGGTGTATTGGATGAACGCACCCCAATTCGGACATTTACCTAAGCAATCAGGACAACAGATGTACGATTTCAGACCTCTATCTGCTCAATCAGTACAAGTGATCCTCTATATCGGACATTTCCTTACGATTCGGACAAGAGTGGCAATTTACCGGACATTTACTCAGCCTACTCAGACAGACGTGCTTCTTTTCATCAATGAATGGTCCGACTAACTATTTTCGGTGGGTGTGGTGGGAAATGGCGAGACTCCCGCGGGAGAAGGACCAAGGCGAGACCCCACAGGGAGTGTCAACGACCGAGGAGGCTCGGCGGTTCCCCCGCAGGAAAGCGAGTCATTTCCCACCACACCTACGCTTACTTACGAAGAGGACCCAAACATTTCAACTTCGAGTATTCAAGATAAGGGGGATATTGTTGAATAGATTTCTTGCGAATGGTAAATTCAAGGTTGAATTCTTGACTTTCACTATCGTTCTAATACAATGATTCTGCATACAAAAATAATAGGAGGCGTTGAAATGAGTAATATTGAAGAAATTTCTCCACAAGAAGTACAGAAAAAAATCGAACAAGAAGATGGAACTGTTCTTATAGATGTTCGAGAAAATGAAGAAGTCGAGCAGGGTATGGCTCCTACAGCAAAGCACATCCCACTTGGTGAAATTCCAAATCACGTAGATGATTTACCTAAGGATCAAGAATATGTGCTCATTTGCCGATCTGGGCGTAGAAGTATGAACGCAGCAGAATTTATGAATGAAAAAGGTTTCTCCAATGTGAAGAACATGCAAGGTGGTATGTTGAATTGGGATGGAGAGCTAGTCTTTTAAGTAGAAAGGTTCAACACCGATGACTTTTATTTATATTACAGCTACCGTTCTATTGTTAGTGACCATCTCTTTCATTGTAAGAAAAAGTTCACTCAAACTTTTAAAGCAGCAGCCTCTTGAAGACAACTTTTGCATCATTGATATTAGAGATTATATCTCATCGCATCGGTCTCCTTATCCAGGGGCTGAAAATATACCGCTTAGTTATTTACAAAGAGAGCTGCGGGATAGAATGAAGTGTAGGAAAGAAATCTTACTTGTAACGGATGACCTGCGAGGTGCAAAAATAGCAGCGAAAATCATTCGGAAAAAACAAAAACAAGCGATATATTATATACAAACTTAGAGGACCCTCGGGAATAGAATGGTTTCCTAGGGTTCTTCTCATTTGCAGATGTTTTTTCAGTGTCTATTAATTAATTTACGAAAAACTATTGACTCTACTCTTATAAACTTGTAGTATGAATAACGTTGCTTCTTAAGCAAAGCAACAAAGGATGATGAGAATAAATTCCTTTCAACAAATTCTAACAAGTGTATTGACACAACATTACACCATATGCTAGAATTTACTTACTGTCGCAAGGCAGTTCAATTGATCTTTGAAAACTGAACGAACCAACCAGTACGTCAAGATGTTCTTTCTACTATAGAAGGAATTCAAACAAGCACATTCGGTGTGCAAATGAGCAAGTCAAACTTCAACTTTTATGGAGAGTTTGATCCTGGCTCAGGACGAACGCTGGCGGCGTGCCTAATACATGCAAGTCGAGCGCGGGAAGCGAGCTG
>NZ_JACEFG010000003.1 GCF_013694105.1 Halobacillus locisalis
ACCTTATATGATGTGGTGGTGAAGGCGAAGAGGTCACACCTGTTCCCATGCCGAACACAGCAGTTAAGCTCTTCAGCGCCGATGGTAGTCGGGTTTACCCCCGTGAGAGTAGGACGCCGCCACGTCATTATAAATTTTATAATGAGTTTTATAACTCACATTATCGCGGGGTAGAGCAGTCTGGTAGCTCGTCGGGCTCATAACCCGGAGGTCACAGGTTCAAATCCTGTCCCCGCAACCAAATTATTTTATCTTTACATATTTAAGCACTCACGAAAGTGGCGCTAAATTACGTTTCATTAACTTTATAATGAGATCATCATCTCACATTATCGCGGGGTAGAGCAGTCTGGCAGCTCGTCGGGCTCATAACCCGGAGGTCACAGGTTCAAATCCTGTCCCCGCAACCAAAGTTGGTCCGGTAGTTCAGTTGGTTAGAATGCCTGCCTGTCACGCAGGAGGTCGCGGGTTCGAGTCCCGTCCGGACCGCCACTTTAATTTTAAATTTACAGCCTTAGGATGCTTTCCTAAGGCTTTTGTTATGGATTTTTTTAAGAAGGATCGAGTCCAGATTTCCTCCTTTTTGTTTTCACGTGTGTTCTATTGGTATAATAGGAATATTGAATTCGATGAAGGAGCGTTTCTATGGATGAGTTTTCTTTTATTCGATCGATTCGTCCGAAAGACTATAAGCAACAGAGCCTTATCAAAGGCATAGATGATGATGCGGCTGTTTTCCGTCCGATAGGAGAAGATGTGGTTACAGCAGTTGATACGATGGTCGAGGGTGTTCATTTTTCAAGACAGACGATGACCCCATCTGATGTGGGATATCGAGCGCTCGCGGCTAATATCAGTGATCTAGCTGCAATGGGGAGTACTCCGGCTTTTTACTTGGTGTCTCTTGTCGTATCCGAGTCCTGGTCTGAAGCAGAATTGCATCAGTTGTATGAGGGGATGAGCGAATTAGCAGATGAGCACGGGATGGACTTGATTGGTGGAGATACAGTGAGCGGGAGTGAGCTGAGTGTATCGATCACCGTTTTCGGCTATGTGGATAAAGACAAGGCCCGCTATCGATCGGATGCTGAAGAAGGAGACGTCGTTTTTGTAACCGGGACGTTAGGTGACTCGAGAGCAGGATTAGCCTGCATGCAAAAGAGTATGAACCGAACAAATGAGATTGACTACTTAATCGGACGACATCAACGCCCGTCACCTCGTGTCGCATTCGCTCAAGCCTTGAAGAACTGTAAACGGGTTGCGCTGAATGATGTGAGTGATGGGATTGCGAATGAAACGAATGAAATTGCGGAAAGCTCGCAGGTGGATTTGGTCATTCAAGCAAATTTTGTGCCAACATCTGAAGCCATTCAGGCCGTTTTTCCTCAAGTAGTCCAAGAGTGGAGCCTCTCTGGTGGGGAGGATTTTGAATTGCTCGGAACGGTTTCGAAGGCAGAATGGTCACTTGTAGAAGAAGCCGCTTCCGCTACTGGGGTAGCGGTAACCGTTATAGGGGAAGTCAAAAAGATGAACGATGAAACACCACGTGTATATATAGAAACAGAAGAAGGAAGGACGATATTAAGAAAATCTGGATATACGCATTTGAAAAAGGAGGGAGAATGAATGGCAACCTACCAATGGACGAGCACATCACCTGAAGAGACGATGCAATTCGCTGAGCGTTTAGGTAAGTTACTGCAGTCCGGGGATGTTTGCACGCTTGAAGGTGATTTAGGAGCTGGAAAAACGACGTTTACGAAAGGGCTCGGTTTAGGCCTTGGCGTCAAACGCACCATCAACAGTCCTACATTCACAATCATCAAAGAATACCAAGGGCGCGTGCCTTTCTATCATATGGACGTGTATCGTCTTGAAGATAGTGATGAAGACTTAGGATTTGATGAGTATTTTGAAGGTGAAGGCGTTTGTGTCGTAGAATGGGCGCACTTCATAGAAGAATTTCTCCCTGAAGAACGTTTGGCGATTCGTATCGCGTACGAGGATGAGACGCATCGGACGATTGTACTGGAAGCAGGTTCTGATCATTTTGATAAGCTTTGTAAGGAGATAACGTCATGAATATATTAGCGATTGATACATCCAATTACGTGATGGGCGTCGCCGTTGTAAAAGACGGTGTTGTGGCAGGGGAGTATGTCACCCACTTAAAGAAAAACCATTCCATCCGTCTCATGCCGGCGATCGATGCACTGATGGAAGAAACGAACACTTCTCCAGAGGAATTGGACCGGATTGCTGTCGCCCATGGACCAGGGTCTTATACAGGAGTTCGGATCGGTTTGACGACGGCAAAAACGATGGCTTGGGCGCTAGATATTCCGGTAGTAGGGATATCGAGTCTGGAAGCTGTTGCGAGACAAGGGGCCTTTTTCGATGGGTACATTTGTCCTTTCTTTGATGCACGCCGCGGCCTCGTTTATACGGGGTTATACGGTCAGGATATGGACGTGATGAAGAAGGAGAAGAATGTGCTGATGGAAGAGTGGCTGCATGAATTGAAGCAGCTTGATGAGCGCATTTTGTTCGTCAGCCAAGACCTTGCTGTTCATGAAGACTTGATTCGGGATGTCCTTGGCGAGCGGGCTGTCATTCCAGCGTATCCATACCACTATTCCAGACCATCTCTTATCGCTTTTTCCGGAGAAGTGAAGGAGCCTGGTCCTGTTCATGAGCTTGTTCCGAACTATTTGCGCATCCCTGAGGCGGAGGCCAAGTGGTTGGAGCAGCAGAAGGGGCAGTAGGATGATTACGATTCGTTCGATGACGAAAGAGGACGTGGAGCCTGTGATGGAGGTAGAGCGTGCTTCGTTTGCTGTGCCTTGGGATGAGGAGACGTTTGTAAAAGAGGTAGAGGAGAATCCGTATTCGTTCTACTCGGTGATTGAAGAGGATGGGCATGTGTTCGGTTATTGTGGGATTTGGCTGATCATTGATGAAGCCCATGTGACGAACATTGCGATTCATCCGGATTACCGCGGGAAGACGTATGGGGAGCAGTTGTTCCGTTATGCTTGTGATGAAGCGATTGAGCAAGGGGCGGTTCAGCTGTCGCTTGAGGTCAGGGTGTCGAACACGCCGGCTCAGCATATGTACCGGAAGTTCGGTCTCGTGCCTGGTGGCATTCGGAAACGCTATTACACGGATAATGGTGAAGATGCATTAGTGATGTGGGTGGGATTAAAATGAGTAAAGATCAATATATATTAGCGATCGAAACGAGCTGTGATGAAACGGCGGTCGCGATTGTGAAGAATGAACGGGAACTCGTGACGAATGTCGTCGCATCTCAAATTGAAAGTCATAAGCGGTTCGGTGGCGTGGTGCCGGAGATTGCCTCCAGGCATCATATCGAACAAATGACGATTACATTGGAAGAAGCGTTAGAGGAGTCCGGACTTGGGCTTGATGAAATCGACGCTATTGCCGTCACGGAAGGGCCTGGGTTAGTCGGGGCGCTGCTCGTTGGCGTAAATGCGGCGAAGTCTCTGGCGTTTGCGAAACAGAAGCCACTCGTCGGCGTTCATCATATTGCCGGGCATATCTATGCGAATCGATTAGAAAAAGAGTTCGAGTTCCCGCTGCTTGCGCTTGTCGTTTCTGGTGGCCATACGGAGCTTGTCTTGATGCGTGAGCACGGTTCGTTTGAAATCATCGGGGAAACGCGTGATGATGCGGCTGGTGAAGCATACGATAAAGTGGCACGGACGTTGAAGCTTCCTTATCCAGGCGGTCCTCATATTGATCGTTTAGCCGGTGAGGGAGAGGAATCAATCGATTTTCCGCGATCATGGCTTGAGAAAGATTCGTATGATTTCAGCTTCAGTGGCTTGAAGTCGTCTGTTATCAACACGCTTCATAATGCCAAGCAAAAAGGTCAGGAACTGAAGGATGAAGATGTCGCGGCCAGTTTTCAGGCGAGTGTCGTGGACGTGCTGTCGACGAAAGCGGTGAGAGCAGCGGAAGAGTATGGCGTGAAACAGATGATTGTAGCCGGTGGTGTTGCAGCGAACTCTGGACTGCGGCAGGCGTTAGAAGAAAAATTTGCGGCTGTGGATACAGAATTGCTGATTCCACCTATCCACTTGTGTACAGATAATGCAGCGATGATTGCAGCAGCTGGAGCGGTCGCCTTCAACCAAGGACACCGCGCTGGATGGGATTTGAATGCGAATCCAGGTCTCGATTTGGAAATGTACGGGGAGCGTAAGAAATAAAGAGTTGTGGATAAACGGGTTATCCACATTATTATAGAGGGATACTCAGAGCACTTGGCTCTGAGTTTTTCCTGTTTTTAGAGGGAATACAGAAATGATGGTAATATTAGTTATTCACAAATGTATAAACATGCAGTGGATAACTTGTGCAGGGTCTTTCTATAAAAGTGAAGAAATCGCTACCAAAATTGTGGATAAGTCTGTTAGTAAATGTGGATAATGTGAATAAACCTGTTGAAAACCGTAAAATCGGTGTTTGTCATGTGGAAAAGGTGTGGGTACTGAATGGCGATTCATACATTGTTATGCACAACTTATTTAGGCGGGGGTGGATCTCAGCACATTTTCGTAAGGTGTCTCTTGAAAACCGTTGATATTCGCCTGATCAACGCACTTTCATTTATCAGGTTGGCCTGAATGTGCCGAGATCGCTCCTATCAAAGCACATGCGCTCTTCTTTAGTTGGGAAAACCGTGTTGAGGGCTCCCATCTCAACGGTTTTGCTACTAGGTCATCATAGAAACGGTAGAGAACTAGAAAAAAGACACCTCATGACGAGGTGTCTATTCTTCATGAAGGCTTTCCCACTCTTCCATCAGCGCCTCCAACTCTTGATTCATTTTTTCATTACTCTCTGTGAGCTCGAGTGACCTTTCATGGTCCTGATATACTTCAGGGTCACATAACAGATCGTCATTTTCTTCAAGCTTCGCTTCGAGTTCTTCGATTCGTTCTTCAATCTCTGAAATCCGTCGATTCCGCTTACGTTCTTCACGTTTCGCTTCTTTATCTTGTTGGAAGCTGTTCTTCGCTTTCGCTTCAGCTGATTCTGGTTCATTGGCGATTCGTTCAGCCTCTTCGATTTGCTGCAGTTCGTATTCTTCTTGCTTCTTTTCTGCATAATAATCGTAGTCCCCAAGGAAGACGCGCGTTTGCTCGGGCAGCATTTCGACGACTTGGGTTGCGATTTTGTTGATGAAGTAACGGTCGTGCGAGACGAACAGGATGGTGCCTGGGTAATCGACGAGTGCGGCCTCTAATACTTCTTTACTATCCAAGTCCAAGTGGTTGGTCGGCTCATCGAGTACGAGGAAGTTCGCTTGCTGCATCATCAGCTTCGCGAGGGATAGACGTGCTTTTTCGCCACCACTCAAAGCTGAGACGGGCTTCAGGACATCTTCGCCTGAAAATAAGAAGTTTCCGAGTACGGTGCGGATATCCTTTTCGTTCTTCATCGGATAGTCATCCCACAGCTCCTGGAGAACGGTTTTCTTCGGATTCAAGTTCGTCTGTTCCTGGTCATAATAGCCGATCTCGACATTCGTTCCGACCATTTTCGTACCCTTAGAGGCTTCAAGCTGCCCCATGATCGTCTTCAGTAACGTCGTTTTGCCGACACCGTTCGGTCCGACTAGCGCGACGGAATCGCCGCGGTTCAAGTCTAAGCGGAGGTTATCGAAAAGGTAGGACTTTGAATCATGGTAGCGGAACGCGTAGTCGTTAAGACGAAGAACGTCGTTTCCGCTTTTCTTCGCCACTTGGAAGCTGAATTTCGCGGATTGGTTGTCATCTTTCGGCTTTTCCAATCGGTCCAATTTCTCTAATTGCTTCCGTCGGCTTTGCGCCCGTTTACTGGTTGTCGCACGGACAATGTTTTTCGCGATGAAGTCTTCCATCTTCTCGATTTCTTTCTGCTGCTTCTCGAAGTGCTTCATCTCGATATCATAATCTGCTTCTTTGCGCTTCAAGTAGTCACTATAGTTCCCTGTAAACCGTTTGGAAGATTGGAACGCGACTTCATAGACGGTATTGACGATTTTGTCTAAGAAATAACGGTCGTGGGAGACGATGACGACGGCGCCATCATAGCCTTGCAAGTAGTTTTCCAACCAGGCGAGGGTGTCGATATCCAGGTGGTTGGTCGGCTCGTCCAAAATGAGAACATCTGGTTTCGTCAGCAACAATTTACCTAGTGCAAGACGTGTTTTCTGGCCGCCACTAAGGGTTGTGATCGAAGTGCTCCAGTCGAAGTCGTGGAAGTTCAAGCCGTTCAGAACCGATTTGATGTCGGCTTCATATTGATAGCCACCGGCCATTTTGAACGCTTCCTGCTTACGATCGTAATCTGCCAGCAGTTGCTGGTAGCGTTTCTGATCCGCGATCAACTCTGGGTTCGCCATATCGGCTTCCATGGAACGTAACTCTTTTTCCAAGTCCTTCAGATGAGCGAACACTTTCTCCATCTCATTCCAAATCGACTCATCAGACTGAAGACCCGTGTTCTGGGCTAGATATCCGATGGTCGTTTCTTTCGGACTGAAAATCTCGCCCGAATCATAGCTCATTTCACCGGCCATCATTTTCAATAATGTTGATTTCCCAGCGCCGTTACGTCCGACGATGGCAATCCGGTCATTCGTTTGTACTTCTAATTTAATATTCGATAAAATCAACTCAGCTCCGAATCGTTTCTCGAGCTGATTCAATTGCATGAGAATCATGTCGTTTCACCTCAATAAAATAAGTGTATCTTATATAGGAATCGACAAGCAAGGCTATGGTCTCACTATGTGAAACATTTAACGACTTATGTGCATTTTTTTGATAGAATAAGGGTAATGTCTCAATCAGCGAATAGAGGGAGTCGTTGTGATGTCGGATTTGACTCATATCAATGAGCAGGGACGTGCGCGGATGGTCGATATTTCAGGTAAAGAACCAAGCGTGCGGACGGCCATTGCCAAAACAAGTGTAGAAGTTAACCAAGAGATTTATCATAAAGTGACGAACCAGGAGATGGCGAAAGGGGACGTGCTATCGGTCGCCCAAGTCGCCGGAATCATGGCGGCGAAGAAGACGTCGGACTGGATTCCGATGTGTCACCCGCTTTCTTTGTCCGGTGTCGATATATCGTTTGACTGGGAAGTGGACGGGGAGACACAGGTTCTTCACATCGAAGTGTTCGTCAAAACAAAAGGAAGCACAGGTGTCGAAATGGAAGCGCTCACCGCTGCATCGGCAACGGCGCTTACCGTCTATGACATGTGCAAAGCATTAGATAAAGGGATGGTCATCGGCCCGACCCACTTAGTAGAGAAAACAGGTGGGAAAAGCGGAGACTATCATCGTTAAAAGGAGGGAACAGGCATGGATGTAGAACAAACCAAAATACCGCAAGCGACAGCGAAGCGATTACCACTCTATTACCGGTTTTTGAACAATCTACATAGCCAAGGGAAACTGCGGGTCTCATCGAAAGAATTGAGCGAAGCGGTCAAAGTCGATTCTGCCACGATCCGGCGCGACTTTTCCTATTTCGGAGCCCTCGGAAAAAAAGGGTATGGCTATAATGTCGAGTACTTGCTATCCTTCTTCCGAAAAACGCTCGATCAGGATGAGACGACAGAAGTCGCCTTGATCGGTGTCGGAAACTTGGGAACAGCCTTTTTAAATTACAATTTCACGAAAAATAACAATACAAGAATCCAGATTGCCTTTGATGCCGATCACAGCCGCGTCGGCACAGAAGTCGGCGGGGTGAAGGTCGAGCATGTCGATGATCTCGAGGATAAGATCGGCAGGGTATCGGTCGCGATTCTCACCGTCCCATCCGCAGCAGCGCAAGGCATGGCCGAGCGCCTCGTTGAAGCGGGCGTGACCGCCATCTTGAATTTCACACCAGCGCGTATCACCGTGCCGTCTCATGTGCGTGTTCATCATATTGATCTCGCCATTGAGCTGCAGGCGCTCGTGTATTTCTTGAAGCATTATCCGCTTGAGGAAGCGGTGGAAGAAGAGTGAGTTTAGAACAGCACACAAATTTGTGTGCTGTTTTTTGTTTGGTCTGGAAGGGGGGGGAGGGGTGGGGCGGCTTAAGACGGTTTCAGTCGGCATCATCTCTAGAAACGGTCATAAGGAAGCAGGTTAAGACGCTTTTGTGATCGTCATCCTCTCGAAACCGTCTTGATGCCGTTGATTAAGACGGTTTTCGGCGGATGGATGTTGCAAAAGTGCTTTAATACCCCTGATCAGCGCACTTTCGGTAGCTCATCCAAGCAGAAAAAAACAGAATGCCTCCCGGGCATTCTGTTCCGATCCTTACTCTACGTCCTTTTTCCAACTCTTATCAATCAACATCTTCCCAGGCCACGTGTACGCCTGCAGACCACCATCAGCCAGAATATCTTCGCCTGTCACGAATGAACTCTCATCTGACGCAAGGAACAGGGCGACGGTAGCCATTTCTTCCGGAGCACCTAAGCGACCGAGTGGCGTCACCCATTTCTGAGCTTCGCGGAAGTCCTGACCAGAGTCTTCTTGTTTAGAGCCTGCCAGTTTATCGACGAGCGGTGTTTCAATCGTTCCTGGTGCAATCGAGTTTGCCCGGATGCCGTAGCGGCCGTAGTCGATGGCGAGCGCTTTGGTGAAGTTGATGACCCCGCCTTTCGCTGCGTTATACCCGGAGCGGTCCAAGTCCGCTGCACGACCTGACATCGAAGTCGTGTTAATGATCGATCCACCATGGTCCATCATTAATGGAAGGAGAAATTTGCTCACTAAGAATGTTCCGCGTAAGTCGACGGACAAGATTTTGTCGAACAGATCAATCGGATATTCGTGCACTTTTCCGCCTTCCTGATCGACACCGGCATTATTGAATAACACGTCTACCGTTCCGTAAGTATCCTTCACATACTGGGCAAAAGCCTCGACCTGATCGGCATCTGACACGTCCAGTTCATATGCCTCGGCTTTTCCACCATTCTCTTTTATTTCATTCGCCGTATTCTGCACTTCGTCTATGTCGACATCCGCACAGACGACCATCGCCCCTTCTTTTGCGAAAAGGTGAACCGTTGCAGCTCCAATGCCTGTCGCAGAACCGGTCACAACTGCTATTTTATTTTCTAATCTCAAATGAATCGCCTCCTATGTCAGGTTTCTACCCACGTTGAATCGGATTGTAAACCTATGGAAAAAAGGGGAGCGTTTACATATGAGCATAGGAAACGTTACCAAGAGTTCTCTCAACAGTTTTCGTGAAAGAATCGACGAAATCGGCTCCATCACGGTTAAGGAACAGCGTCGGTGGTATAGTAAAAGGTAGTCTATCCATGAGAGGAGGCGTCGGATTGTTACAGAAAATCCCGAAAAAATGGCTCGTCGTCGTATCCGTCCTATTCGGGACGTTTACCGTCATCTTAAATAATAGTATGTTGAACCCGATTCTCCCGCGCTTCATCCAAATCTTCGACGCCAACGCCGTTGCTGTCGGTTGGATCATCACCATCTTTATGGTCGCGATGGGAATGACGATGCCCCTCACCGGTTATTTCGGCGATCGATTCGGTAAGAAAAAGGTCTATATCACAGGTCTGTCGATTTTTATCATCGGTTCTATCTGTGGCTTCTTTTCGCAAAATTTGTCGATGGTCATCATCTCGCGTGCGATTCAAGGAGTCGCTGGGGGACTGATGCTTCCAATTGCCATGGCCCTGATTTTCAACTCATTCCCGAAACATGAACGGGGACTTGCGGTCGGTGTTTACGGCATCGCCGCTATGGTCGCACCAGCCATCGGCCCGACGATCGGTGGTCTATTGATTCAGTATGTAGACTGGCCGTGGCTGTTTGCCTTGAACATTCCGTTCGGCCTGACGGGTCTGCTTTTATCGAGTAAATTCTTGGAGAAGACGGAAACGAACCCGGCGAAAAAATTCGACTTAGTCGGATTCCTGATTATCACGGCAGGTATCGGCTCGGTTCTTTATGCGCTCGGACGTGGTCGTACATTAGAGAAGCTGTTTGACCCGCTCAACCTCACGCTTGTTGTCGGTGGGTTGATTGCTGTTGTGATTTTCGTTCTGTACGAGTTGAGGCAAGAAGATCCTTTACTTAATTTAACGGTTTTCAAAGTTCCGACGTATTCGGTTTCGATCGTCGTCACCTCATCCGCATCGATTGGACTGTTTTCCGGTATCTTCTTATTGCCGTTATTGATTCAGGAAGTGTATGGCTTGAACGAAGTCTTGACGGGACTCTTGTTCTTACCTGCAGCTGCTGCCAGCGGCATTTTCATGTCGATCGGTGGACGAATCCTCGATAAAAAAGGACCGAAGTTCGTCGTCCCGCCCGGTCTTGCGATTATGGCTTCCGCGACTATCGGTTTAGGGTTCATCAAGCTATCGACGCCGTACTGGCTCATTATGGTGTTAAATACGATTCGAGGAATGGGCATGGGAATGAGCAATATCCCGGCAACGACATCCGGAATGAACGCGATTGATGATAAACTCGTTGCCCAAGGATCTGCGATGAACAATATCATTCGCCAGATCTCCTCATCCCTCGGTATCGTCTTTTTCTCCATTTATTATGAAGTAAGACGCGCACAGGTGGCGATGGGATCGGATATCAGTACAGAAGCGGCGAAGCTTCAGACAATCAATGAAGCGTTTCTAGTATCAGCCGTCGTCCTGCTCATTGCACTGCCGCTCTCGTTTATTTTAAAAGGAGTACAAGATGATGAAGAAGATGAAAAAAGCGCAGAGGAATGATCCCCTGCGCTTTTCGTCTGCATACGTTACTTATCTTTTTTCGAGTTTTTCAGCTTGATGTGGAATTTGACCAATCGTACAGCCACGACGATGTTGAAGGTGGCGACAATGGATAGCAAGATCGTCGTCGCGTTCCAAATCGTTTCTGTAGCAGCCTGGGCGGCGATATACGTGAACGCAAGGCCCATGCCGAAGTAGAGGAACGCCATGAATAAAGGTGAAGTTCTCATATTACAAAAAGCCTCCAATGAATATCGTCTCGAGTTGTTCCTGCATGCGGCGGATCTGTTCTTCATCGACACTCAACTGGGTCACGACAACGAACGTATTCATCGCCATATGCGCCACGATTGGTGTAATAATGGAACGAGTTTTGACGTACAGGAAGGCGAATACAATGCCCATGGAGAAATAGACTAACATGTGCAGAAAATCAAAGTGGAACGCTCCGAAAGCAAGTGCGGAAATCAGCACGGCCACGATGAAGTTCGTCCGTTTGTAAATGCTGCCGAAAATGATTTTACGGAAAATGATTTCTTCCGTGATCGGAGCGAATACGACGGGGAGTAGAATGAATAGCGGTGATTCTCTAGCAATCTCCATAATGTTCATCGTATTTTCTGAACCCATCGGAATTCCGAGAAAGGTCGTTTCGATATATGCAGCTAAACCTTGGGCAACAAGCGCAAGAAACACACCTGCAATCGACCAGCCGACGATGCCCCCGATGCTTGCGCGTTCTTCGCGGTGCTCCGGTGACTTCATTTCAGTGCGTAAGAAGTACAAAATGAGGATCGTCGCAATCGTGAAGCTGATCGTCGACCAAAGCGCGATGGCATCGGATTCTGATAACCCAACAGCGAAAAGCAGTGGATAGCCGATGATTCCTGAAAGCTGGGCGGCAATATAAGTGATAATAATGTACCAATAACGTTTTGGCATCTGTCACGACTCCTTTTGTCATCAAGAACAAGGAGCAGAAATATCCATGTTCCAAATACATACTTCCTGTATTTTATCACAGTTTTCTCCCCGTCATGAAGCATAAGGGCTGACACTCTATTCCTGTCGAAAAATATCTCAAAAAATTGTGTAGTTTTGACTTGAAAATTGGTAACGAATTCATTATGATAAGAATTGTGTTAGCACTCTCACATGTCGAGTGCTAATAATCGACAAAAATTTGAAGAACCTTATCAAGGAGGGTGTCCTAATTGTTAAAGCCACTTGGTGATCGTATTGTAATTGAACTTGTTGAAGAAGAACAGACTACCGCGAGCGGAATCGTACTTCCAGACTCTGCGAAGGAAAAGCCGCAAGAAGGGAAAGTCGTTGCCGTCGGTACCGGCCGCATTACGGATAACGGGGAGAAAGTTGCGTTAGAAGTCGCACAAGGCGACCGCGTGATCTACTCGAAATTCGCAGGTACTGAAGTAAAGTATGAAGGCAGTGACTATTTGATTCTACGCGAATCTGACGTACTTGCTGTTGTTCAGTAAAATCGGACAACGTTTACTTATAAGAGATACGATTTAATAAGGAGGGCATTTTTAAAATGGCTAAAGAAATCAAATTTAGTGAAGACGCACGCCGCTCAATGCTGCGTGGTGTAGATACATTAGCAGATGCTGTAAAAGTAACCCTGGGACCAAAAGGACGTAACGTCGTTCTAGATAAAAAATTCGGTTCTCCGTTAATCACGAATGACGGTGTAACAATCGCGAAAGAAATCGAACTACAAGACCACTTCGAAAACATGGGTGCACAACTCGTTTCAGAAGTTGCTTCTAAAACAAACGATGTTGCCGGTGACGGTACAACAACAGCAACGGTTCTAGCACAAGCGATGATCCGTGAAGGTCTGAAAAACGTAACATCTGGTGCGAACCCAGTCGGCATCCGTCGCGGAATCGAGAAAGCGACAGCTGTCGCAACAGAAGAGCTTCGCAAAATTTCGAAGCCGATCGAAGGCCGCGATTCAATCGCACAAGTTGCATCGATCTCTGCTGCTGACAATGAAGTAGGACAGCTGATTGCAGAAGCAATGGAGCGCGTTGGAAACGACGGTGTCATCACAATCGAAGAATCTAAAGGATTCAACACAGAGCTAGAAGTGGTAGAAGGTATGCAATTCGACCGCGGCTATGCCTCTCCATATATGGTCACAGACCAAGACAAGATGGAAGCGGTCCTTGAAGATCCGTACATCTTGATCACAGACAAGAAGATCAACAACATCCAAGAAGTTCTTCCTGTCCTTGAACAAGTCGTTCAACAGTCCCGCCCACTTCTATTGATCTCTGAAGATGTAGAAGGCGAAGCACTTGCGACACTTGTAGTCAACAAACTACGCGGTACATTCAATGCTGTAGCGGTGAAAGCTCCAGGATTCGGTGACCGTCGTAAAGCGATGCTTGAAGACATTGCGACACTAACTGGTGGACAGGTCATCACAGAAGACCTAGGCCTTGAATTGAAGAATACAACACTTGAACAGCTGGGCCGCGCGTCTAAAGCTGTCATCACGAAAGAAAACACGACAATCGTCGAAGGAAACGGAAACCCAGAGCAAATCGCATCCCGCGTCGCTCAAATCCGTGCCCAAGCAGAAGAATCCACTTCTGAATTCGACAAAGAAAAACTACAAGAGCGCCTTGCAAAACTTTCTGGCGGTGTCGCTGTCATCAAAGTCGGCGCAGCAACAGAAACAGAATTGAAAGAGCGTAAACTACGCATCGAAGACGCCCTGAACTCTACGCGAGCAGCTGTAGAAGAAGGCATCGTCGCTGGTGGTGGTACAGCACTTGTCAACATCATCAACTCTGTTAAAGGACTTGGACTAGTAGACGACGAAGAAACAGGCGCAAGCATCGTTCTTCGTGCCCTAGAAGAGCCAGTCCGTCAAATCGTTCACAACGCAGGCCTTGAAGGATCCATCATCGTCGAGCGCCTTAAAGGCGAAGAAGTCGGCGTCGGATTCAACGCCGCAACAGGCGAATGGGTCAACATGGTCGAGCAAGGTATCGTCGACCCAACAAAAGTTACACGTTCCGCACTACAAAACGCAGCTTCTGTAGCAGCTATGTTCTTAACTACGGAAGCAGTCGTCGCTGATCTTCCTGAAGAAGACAACGGCGGTGGCGGCATGCCAGACATGGGTGGCATGGGCGGAATGGGCGGCATGATGTGATGACCGCTCAAACCCTTGGTATGTAAGGGTTTTGAATGATTTTGCTAACAAAATGCTAACATTGTGATACGAATAAAGGCTTCTCATTAGTTGAACAAACTTTTGAGAAGCCTTTTTTTGTTCGGTTATAATCATTAATTTATCCAACAGGAAAGTCATCAAGGAAAATAATGGAATATTAGAAAATAAGCATACATTTAACTTCTGCATACCATTACATAGAATAGAAGGTAGTTAGAATTGACCACTCAATCATTTCTGAGTCAACAGAGTACAACTACGATGATGCTGGTTGTTGAGCAGCCTGGTTGGTCCCAATGGTGTAAAAATATAGGCACCAAACAAAAAAACATGTGTTGACACATACTATTATATGGTATATATTGTAATTAGATATTTGGCTAAATGTCTAATCCGGAGAAGGAGATTAAATATGAACAGCGTATTTAAAGCATTAGCAGATCCCACAAGAAGAGAGATTTTGATCATGTTACAGAAAGATAACTTAACAGCAGGAGAGATAAGTGAAAATTTCAACATAAGTAAACCCAGCATTTCACACCATTTAAGTCTGCTTAAAAATGCAGATTTAATTATAAGTGAAAGAAATGGCCAAAGGATTTATTACTCTTTAAACACCACAGTTTTTCAAGACATTGTTAATTGGGTTCTAAACTTTAAAAAAGTCTAAGGAGTGGATGCATTATGAAAAAAATTTTTGTACCAGTAACAGTAATTCTAGTTGCAATTTTGATAGGAGTTATGGCATATCCTAGTATGCACCAAGAAGTTCCAATTCATTGGAGTTCAGGAGAGGCAGATTTGTTCGTTTCAAAAGGCCTAGCAATTTTAATACTCCCAATCTTAATGCTTGTATCCTCTTTGAGTATATGGCTTACTAATAAATACCAGGGAGGTAAGGATAACAAAAAAACTATTAATAAGACTCATAATCTTAGTTTAGTTATTCTATTCTTCGTTCACCTTATGATTTTATCTTTCGGATTAGACGTGAATTTAGACAACAATTTTTATGTGGGGATAATAGTGGGAATCATAACAGTAGCAGTGGCAAATCCTATGCAAAAAACTAAGCCAAACGCAGTATATGGCTTAAGAACTCCATGGACATTAAAAGATGAGAAGGTTTGGAGAAAGTCCAATAGGTTTTCCGGGAAACTATTATTTATTGTAGGTCTATTAATTATCGGGTTGTCCTTTGTCTATCCAGAATTTACGACAAGTGTAATTTTAATATTATTGGTGGGTGCTTTAGTGATTTCAGTAATAGTTTCCTTTGGAATTTACAAAAAGCTCAGTAATTCAAAGGCTTAATATGGACCTCTAAATTGTTTTATTCATGGAAAACCCTAGCCAAAATAGGCTAGGGTTTTAGCATTACTAATGAAGATTTTTAAGAATTAATTTGCTGCTTCCACCATGTCTACGACAAGACTTTCTCTTGAAGTATCCGATTCAGCAGAGTCTAGACCAGGACCGGCAGCCACTACTTCAAGGTAGAAAGTTACAGCTGCACCATGAGTTACAACAACAGCCATAGTAAGCGCAAGTACTAAGCAGTTCGTATCGACAACACCCTTTTTAACTTCAGCTGCGTAATCAGTATTCATAGTACTAAGGAAATCCTCTGAACCTTTAGTTAAAAGTTTCTCTACTTTTTTAAGATCTTTACTATGTAAAGACTTTTCAAGTTTTTTAAAATAAGCTGGGTTATTTTCCTCCATTTTATCAACTACTTCATTAACCAGTTTTACATTTTCCTTCTCGTTAGCTCTTTCTAAATCCTCGCCACTCCATAGATTGCTAAATTCTTTCGCAGCTGGTCCTTGCCCAGCAATCACACCTTTAAATATTTCTTTACCAGTGTAAGATGCGGTGCCATCTGCAGCAAATACCGTGTTAAAGCTAATTGTGATTGTTGATACAAGAACTGCTATAGAAACTAATACTGAAAACAAACTTTTCTTTTTCAAAATTAAGTCCTCCTAGTTTTTAATATATTTATTTTATTCAAGCCACTAGATAAATTTTTCACCCCCTTAAATTTGAATGTATCATCTAGTGGCCATAAATAAAGAAGTAATACTCCAATAACAGCAATGGAGAAGGTTACTAGACCTAGAATAATTGCAAATAGTTCGTGCATTAAAATTGCTAAGATTAGTACTTTTCTCCAATGTTTCTTATCCATAAATAAGGAAGCAAATAAAATAGTTTGGACAATGAGTGTCCCCCAAGTTGGTATTACAACTAATGGAGAACCTAATATTGGTTCTATTATTTCAAAAATTTTCGGATGAATCCCAAGCATCGGGGATTGCATGTAATACCAAACAGCGGTTCCATCTATCCATTCTTCTTGGGATATTTTAGCTACTACTGAGTGAAAATATAGGATTGCTACTTGAATTCTAAAAGCGAAGTATGTGCTTATTCCTACTGCTTTACTTAAGTTGGTTTTATCTTTAGGAGGGTCTTGCCAATGCCATTTCCTATTGTCAGTAAGAGTAAGCGGTATCAAGATTAAAGTGAATACAGTGGTAACTTGTTCTCCCCCATCTACAGTTACAGCTGAATGGTAAAAGCTAAACGTGATCCATGCGTGGATAATACCAGTTATTCTTGGACGCCATCCACTTGCAGTTAATAATAAAAGAATAATGCAAAGCCACTTTAATATACCTAGTCCTGTATCTCCTAAGTCAAAAATACAGAAAAGAGAGTAATCGACACCGCAACTAGGGTAATCGGCAAAATCGCTGGTAGGTTTAAATAATGTTGAAATGTCATTCATAATTAGTGTTAATAAAGTAGAGGTAGCTAATAAAGTTCTCGCTAGTCCGTAAACATTAGTCCAAGGATTTATTTTTTCAAAAATTCTTATGAGTTTCTCGTTCATCCTGTTTTACACTCCACTTCAACTTTAATAACCTTAGATTCTATATCCTCTTTAGAATAGTAATCACTCCAAGCCCAAGGGATTGGTTTTTGAAAAGAAAACCCTACTGTCCCACATAAAGTAGGATCGTTATCATTATTTACAACTTCTTTGGCAACTTTAGCTTCTCTTAAACATTCTTCAATGTTCCCTTCGCATTCATTAGTTTCTAAACTTGAAATTTGGCTATATAATGTTCCAGATTCAATTCCTTGTGCTCTTCCTTCTCTGCTTAGTCCAAAGAAATTACTAGGTATGTTGTTGGGCCAATTAACTTTTTGGTCATTACCTTCATTTAGTATATGTACATCATAAAGCTCATCACGGGGACTTTTACTAAAAAAACCCCAACCTTGCAATGCATGTGCGCTTACTTTACTTCTTACTGAATCACTTAATTGAAATGGAGTGTACGACATTGAAGAAACAATAGAGATAAAAAAGAACATGAACCAAAATATGCACATCGAAATAAATACTAAATTGTACTTTTGCATATGTATGTAACCTCCTGTGAATATATTAGGTAGATAATAGTCCTGTCTAATATTGTGCATTTTTAGAAAAATCTGTATAATAATCACTACAGTTACCAATTATAAGGTAAAAGTAATGGGTAATAAACCTATAAATGTAATAAAATGTAAAATGAGTCCATTTTCTTATTTAATAACCACAAAAGCTGCAAAAAAATATAAATGAAAAGGTGGTTAACGTGAGTAGAAATCTGATAGTTTATTATGATTCGAACTGTCCATTGTGTATTTCCGTAAAGGAAAAGTGGGTAAGGATTGATGTAAGAAGGAAAATTACCTTTATAAGCTTTCGTGAAGAAAGAGTGAGAAATTCTGTCTCAGTACCAATGAGGGAATTGGAAAAAGAAATGCATTCGAGAGAGGAAGGTAGTTCTGTTTACTTTCGAGGGGTAGATACGTTTATTCAAATGACCCAAAGGGTCCCTTTATTAAATGTACTCGCCCCTTTGTTAGGTATTTCGCAAAGAGTGGGCGCAGCGCAAAAAGTTTATCAGTATGTTGCATCTAATAGAAAAGTAAATGGAAAATCTAAATGTAGTGAAGGTAAATGTAAAATATAAGAAACAGGCTTCCTTCTTTTTGGTGAAAATTGTTGCTGAAATTGGCCAAACAATATCTTAGATGCATCATATGAGTTGCATCTGTGACACCAGAAACTCAATTACTTACATATGCATCTTTTTTATTGGGAACTGTTAAGTTGTCGTAATGTGCAGCAAGATACAAAGACTCTGTTACATGAACTAACTCAAGCCAAGTTTTATACAAAAGAAAGCATGAATGACTACACCAAACCGGAGAAAGTATTTCAGGCAGAAATGACAGTTTATACCTTTGCTTATTACTTCCATAAGACTAGGCCGTGAGTTTTCACCAAAACTGAGGGAGAGCCATTTTTCGCTTGCTAAATACATAAAGTAATATGATTGGGATCAGGCACCATGTAATGCACGAAAAGATGAGAGGTTATTGTTCAAGAATCTGTCCGTAAATGCTAACATATTGCTAACACAATAAAATAAAAGAGGTCATATGAAGTGAAAGATATTACAACAACCTTTGGAGAAAACACTGATTTAACGCACTATACGCACACAACGTGTTAGATATTACACCCTCTCACCTTACGGGCGGCATGATGTAATGACCGCTCAAACCCTTGGTATATAAGGGTTTTGAATGATTTTGCTAACAAAATGCTAACATCTTGTTACAGATAAAGGCTCCTCATTAGTTGAACAAACTTTTGAGGAGCCTTTTTTGTTTGGGTATACTCATTAACTGATCTAATAGGAAACATCAAAGATAATCATGGAAAACTAGGAAAATACCGTACGTTTAAACTTTGTGACAATTTAATTACACTCTTTTCCTGATAGTTTTTTTGTTAGTTTTTGTTCAAAGTAAAGAATGTATAACTTTTGACAATACTACAGCCTTGATGATGTGGTATTGTACTTGTGTGGAGACGAATATTTTACGACGAATTTTCTTTGATGGACATCAACATTGGGAAGCCTTTAAGAACAAATATGGTGCTAAGATCCGGCCAGTCGTGCAAGAGAAAGTGGAGAAGTTTTGAGATTGTGGGAATTTTAAAAAGGGTATTAAGCTCTTAGTATATGATTAGATACACTAAACATACTGTAATACGAATTGAGGTGACCGAGTGGAGCGTACAGAGGACTTGATTGAGTTATGTTTATTAATGGGGAAGATCATGCAACAAAATGGAGCGGAAACCTATCGTGTGGAAGATACGATGACGCGGATTGCCCAATCTTTCGGACGGGATGAATCCCAAAGTTATGTAACACCTACTGGGATTATGTTTACGATTAGCCCTGGTGCCCATGCAAAATTAGTAAGGGTTTCGGCACGAGAGACAAATCTCGAGAAAGTGAACCTTGCGAATGATGTCTCCAGAAAGATTGCAAGTGGGGAAATGTCTACTCATGTAGCGTATAAAGAGCTCAGAAAGATTGAAACCAGTCCTACAGACTATTCCGTGCTCATGCAAATCATCTCTGCCACGTTAGCGAGTGGTTTCTTTACTATCATGTTTCAGGGAAGCTGGTACGATTTCCTGCCAGCCTGCTTAGCAGGAGGACTGGGTTTTATTGCATTGATTAACTTCATTCGATTATTTGAAATTAAATTCGTTGCTGAATTCGTTGCTTCGTTGTTGATCGGTTTTACAGCCTTCTCCCTTTTTTCATTCGGTATTGGGAAGGAAGTTGATAAGATCGTTGTCGGTTCTATCATGCCGTTGGTCCCTGGTCTGCTCATCACCAACGCTGTAAGAGATTTGATGGCAGGTCATCTTATCTCAGGACTCGCCAAGGGGGCGGAGGCTTTTCTAACGGCTTTTGCAATTGGGGCAGGTATTGCTGTTATGTTTGCACTATTTTAGAGATCGTGGGGAATGACTATGTGGATTGAATATGCCATAGCAAGCTTTTTTGCATCAGCTGCCTTTGGAATCATCTATCAGGCGCCAAGAAATACGCTCGTCAAATGTGGTCTCGTCGGCATGGTTGGTTGGATGATTTACGCATTCTTAGTATGGAAAGAGGTCGACAGTGTCCCGGCTACACTCATCGCCTCCTTTGTTATTGCCCTGGTCAGCCAGACGCTGGCAAGGAGATTCAAAACGCCTATGATTATATTTAGCGTACCAGGGATTATCCCTCTCGTACCAGGAAGTCTCGCTTATGACGCGATGCGGAACTTTGTACAAAATGACTACAGCGCCGCTACCTCTATTGCAGCGAAAGCTTTTACGATATCTGGTGCTATTGCATTTGGGCTCGTGTTCTCGGAAGTGCTTAACCAGATTATAAAAAAGGTGAAACAGACAAAAGCGCAAGTGAGGTAATGGGTGACTCTCACTTGCGTTTTTGTTTGTCTTTATATGTCGGTGCCTGCCCCCCCCAATCTTTTACAGTGGTAAAGCGGTGGGGGTCAGGCACTTTCATTTAAGGCGTTGCTTTTGTCCTCCCGATAATCCTTTTACCTTTCCGTTAAAAGCATGTTATCGATTAATTCTGGATTCGAGACATGGCTTGGATAAAAGCTTGCGTACATTTACATAATCCCTTTAACCCTCAGCAACTCAAACAGCGAAGTGGACTGCAGTTGAATTTCAATCGTAGTTGTCTTACCAGTCCCGTTCGGTCCTAGAAAACCAAATACCTACTTCCCCAACCTTCATCTCGAATTCAACGCCATTGACAGTCTTCATATTCCCGTGTTTCTTTACTAACCTGTCTACATGGATTGCGGTAAAATGTAAGGAATGTCATGTAGTATAGGCAGGGACGCTTAGAGAAGAATAGGAACTACCCTTTTAAAAATCTTGACATTCTTGATAAGAGTATTTATGTTAGTTAGACAAACTAATTAATTTGCGAACAGAGGTGATTATAGATGGAAAAAGTACTGAGGGAATTTATCACCACTTTGGATACCTCCTTTAAAAGGCTAGTAGAAGATGCTATGGAAACAGCAGGTGTGAAAAATTTAAGCGTAAACCAAATTCAATATATCGAAGTGATAGGGAAATTAGGGAATCCTACATTAAGTGAAATTGCATCTGAATTAAATATAACTAAAGCCTCAGCTACGGCGGGTGTAAATAAACTGGTCAATCTTGGTTACGCAGAAAAAAATCAATCTAATGTAGATAAGCGTATTTACCATGTTTCATTAACACAAACTAGCGAGAAGTTTATTCAACTAGAACAACAGGCGTTAGAAGAATACGTTTCTTTCATTAGCCAATCCTTAACAAAAGAAGAGGAAGATCAGTTTTCATCTACACTCAATAAATTAGTTAAGGGATTTTATAAAAGATAAAAGAGGTGAGTAATGTTATCATCTCCCACCATATGATTAGTTAGACAAACTAAATTACGGGAGGAAAAAAATGAAAATTTCTATATTAACGACCGGCACAAGAGGCGATACCCAACCATTTATCGCTTTAGGCAAAGAGCTGAAACAATTAGGACACGAAGTCAAACTCGCTGGGTTTGAAAACTATCAGCAATTAGTTGAAAGGCATGATCTGAAATTTCATCCCATAAAAGGAGACATTTCAGAAATATCTAAAGAAATGGCTAAACGTTCTATTAAGTCGAATAATCCAATCCAGTTTTTTACTAGCTTCCGTAAAATAAAGCCTCTTATCAAAGATAAGCAAATGAGAATGCAAGAAGACTTGTATGAAGCTTGTGATGATGCTGAAGCCATAATTTATCATCCAGGTGCTGCTATTGGAAAGTTTGTAGGAGAGCTTAAAGGTGTTCCTACTATCTTGGCATCTCCTTTCCCGATGGGACCCACAGAAGAGTACCCTGCTTTGATATTTTATCAAATGAAGTTTGGGAAAAAATTTAATTTATTTACTCACAAACTCTTTGAAAAGGGATTCTGGATGACGGTAAAACCATCGATTCGGCAGTATTGGAAAAAGCATTTTGATACTTTGCCTGAATCATTCCAAAATCCTTTCAGCAACGAACAAACAGAAGATTATCTAGCAATAGCTTCTGTCAGTCACCATGTGTTTCAAGAGCCTAAAAAAAATACCCGATGGTTTGGATATTGGTTCCTGGATGAAGACCTAAGTTCTTGGAATCCCCCTGAAGATCTTCAAAACTTTCTTTCGGAGGGGCGGCCACCGGTTTACGTCGGCTTCGGAAGTATTTATGATGACCAAGCTCTAGAAACTACGGAACTAGTTATAGATGCTCTGAGGAAAGCAGGTCAAAGAGGTATATTAGCAACAGGCTGGAACTCTACGGAAGGCATTGAAGGGACGGAGGATATGTATTTTATAGAAAGTGTCCCTCACTCCTGGCTTTTTCCTAAACTAGCAGGGGTGGTCCACCACGGTGGTGCAGGCACAACAGCTGCTGCTTTCCGCGCAGGTGTACCAAGTTTTGTCATCCCTCATGGAAATGATCAGTACGCATGGGGGAAAAGAACAGAAGAGTTGGGTGTGGGTCCATCCCCAGTGCCAAGAAAAAAACTGACAGTAGACAATATGACTGAAGGTTTACGTGGCATGCAACGTGAAGGAATTAAATCGAATGCTTACACATTAGGTAAGGATATTCAATTGGAGAATGGGGCTGGAGACGCTGCACGATATATTGATTCGTTTCTTCAAAGTTAGGAGGAGTCAATTCGGATAAAAGATTCAAATTTCTTGTGAATAATAATCAATAGAACCGTCCCCGCGGTTTATCATAAATAAAAAGTAATTCGTATGTTTGCCGAAGAGACTCCAAGTGAAAGAACTTAAAAAGTGTCAATTGACGATTCAATAGCTTTTCAGTTCTACAATTCTTTATCTTGGAGGAAATAGAGTATGTATAATGAAACGATTATATTGAATGTTGAGAATGATCAAGCCATATATCAATTGATAAAAAACGATACACAGTTAGGGAAACTGATTGCAATTATAGGAGATTTGACTATAACCCTATCGTCAGATCCATTTAGATCTTTAGTTAAAACTATTATTGACCAACAACTTTCTGTTAAAGCGGCAGGTACCATAAATAATCGAGTGGAAGAGCTTATGTGCGGAAACGTAACACCTTATGCCCTATCTATTTCTTCAGACGAATCCTTACGTAATGCGGGAGTGTCTTACAGAAAAATCTCTTATATTCGTGATTTAGTGGATAAAGTGTTAAAAGGTGATCTGAATTTTGAAGAGATGAATCAACTTCATAATAAAGAGGTTGTAGCTATGTTAACCAATGTCAAAGGAATTGGAAAATGGAGCGCTGAGATGTTTTTAATCTTTTCTTTAGGAAGAACGAATGTATTATCTTTAGATGATGTTGGGTTACAGCGGGCAGCTAAGTGGTTATATGGAGGAGAAGAAGGAAAGGAACTATTGAAGTCAAAAGCAGATTTATGGACCCCTCACTATACGATTGCATCCTTATATTTGTGGGAAGCAGTGAATAGAGACTTAGTAATAGAGTTTGAAAACATTGATATGACATAGTCTGAATCCTATATGTGGTGCGTGCCTGACCCCTATTTCAGTAACACTTTAGCGAACTGGGGTCAGGCACGCTTTTAATCACCAGCCAGCGCCAACTTGTGGTACCACGACCATGAGATGGGCATCACCTGACTCAACATGACGAACTACTTCAGCATATCAATCTCCCTTTATAAGGATAGTTATAGTTTTAACTTAGTTATAGCGAAGTAGTATCAGCCCCTTTTTAACTACCTAAGACTTTTTGCCTTACTTCAGCCATGTAAAGCGGAAAAACGAGTGGCGAGTCTGAGACCTTTGAACGAATAAGTTCTATACAAAATGTTTCAGGTTTAGATCTTAAGGAAAAAAGGTAAAATTTTTCCACAATAATAACTTTGGTGGTGGGAGGATTTTATGACAAAAAAAGCGCAAATACCAACAGTATCCCTCGTGGGTTTGCTGGCGTTGACGATTATTTTTGGTTGGTTTCGGTACGGCTATGGTTTGCTGTTCAGTGAATTCAAGGAAGAGTTTGGTCTTTCCACCTCTTTGTTAGGGGTGATCTCTAGTCTCACATTCGTGACCTTTTTGGCGGGGGCGTTGATTGTTGTGCTCTTTGTGGTCAAGTTTGGGGCACGGCATGTCATTATGGCAGGGATTATGACCGCTTCGACGGGATTATTGATTGCATCTCTTACGGATAATTGGGTGATCTTTGCTGCCGCTTGTTTACTTGCTGGGTTCAGCCCTGGTTTGACATGGTCTTCATTTTCCCAATGTGTTAATGAGCATTGCCCTATGAATATTCAGAAGAGGTCACTTGCTATCATCAGCACTGGATCTACGGTAGGGTTGATTATCATTTGCCTGATCTACTTATTCCTGGACGGAAATTGGCGATTGATCTGGGGCGGTGGAGCGGTTGCTGGATACCTCATTTATTGGTGGGCGTATAAAACAATACCTTATAAAAGTGAGACGCCGAGTGCTAAGAGAATCAGATTTGCTGACTTGAAGCCTTTACTGACCAGTGATAAAAAGCCATTTTATGCTTCGGCATTTTTATTCGGATTCACCGAATCGACGTATTGGACCTATTCTGCGGACTTTGTGCAGAAGAATTTTTCGATGGCTAATTCCAATGCGATCTTCTTCTTAATAACAGGAATAGGAGGGCTCGCAGGATTATTAGGTGGAGAGTTGATCAGTAGGTGGGGGATGCGGTTCACGTTCACTCTCACGATTATACTTTATTCCTTGAGTATGTCTGTCTTGTTCTTGTCTCAAGGGTGGTTGCTTGTCTGTTTCTCGGGGTTGACGTTTGGTATTTCCTTCATGCTATACGCCGCATACCTGCCGATCTGGAGTTCGAAAGTCTTTCCGAAATTCCCAGCCCAAGGCTTCGGCATCTGTATCATCGTGTTGAATATCGGCGCTATTCTCGGGCCGGCAGTGTTTGGGTGGATTTTGGCGTATTCTGCTTATAGTATGATCTTTTTATTACTAGGAATTGTCGGCTTATTAAAAGTGCTTTCGTTGCCTGTAGTAATGGAAGAGTTTTAAGAAGCCATTTGAAAAGGAGTAGTAAGCCTGTCTCTAAATTAGGGACAGGCTATAATTATTTTAATAGAAGCACATGCGGCTTATGAACCTAATAGGTGAATGTCGCCTCTTCTACACTTCTAAGTAAGAAGCATTTTTATTATTTTCCGGTGGTAACTATTGCAGAGATTCAGTAGAATGAGACACGTTGCTTAACGATTCAGCAATAGATCCGAATATGTGCTTATGAATAGACTTCCAGAATGAATGAAGTTAAAATCATAGTTCAACAGCCAGAATAAGAAGAAGGTGTTCATCATTTTACATAACCCAAAAGGGAAAGAAAGAATAGGTCTAGCGTTTTTACTAGGCATGCTTGGAATACTAGGACCACTCAACATCGATATGTATCTTCCGAGCTTTCCGGGGATTGCATCCGATCTAGAAACGAGTGCGTCACTCGTGCAGCTTAGTTTGACGACTTGTTTGATCGGGCTTGCGGTCGGTCAAATTGTTGTTGGACCCATCAGTGATTCGCAAGGGAGGAAGAAGCCATTAATCATCTTCCTATTCCTCTTCGCGGTGGCATCCTTTGCTTGTGCGCTTGCGCCGAATATTTATGTGCTCGTCATCGCTCGTTTCATTCAAGGCTTCACGGCTTCTGCCGGTGTCGTCCTTTCCAAGGCGGTCGTACGTGATGTATTTACAGGAAGGGCATTGACGAAGTTCTTCGCGTTATTGATGGTCATCAATGCTACGGCTCCGATGGTTGCGCCGATTACAGGTGGAGCGATTTTGCTGTTACCATTTGCTACATGGGAGACGATCTTCCTTTTCTTATGTATCGTAGGGTTCGCGATCGTGTTCACCGTGGCAGGCAAATTGCCAGAGACCCTTCCAGTAGAACAGAGGATTCCAAGTTCCGTGAAAGAGTCGATCCGGACTATTGGCCGTCTGTTGAAAGACCGATCTTTCATCGGTTACGCCTTAACAATCGGATTTGTACACGGCGGGAGTTTCGCTTACGTCTCGGGAACACCGTTCGTTTATCAGGGGATTTATGACGTATCGCCTCAGGCGTTCAGTTTCTTGTTCGGAGTGAACGGCCTCGCGATTATTACAGGTAGTTTTCTAGTCGGACGTCTTGGAGGCATTTTTCACGAGAGAAGCTTGCTCCGGGCTGCCGTAATCATTGCGGTGAGTGCAACTGGCTTTTTATTAGTCATGACGATTGTCGAAGGACCGCTGTATTCGATTGTTGTCCCAATCTTCATCTACATGACAGCGATGGGGATGGTGTTGACCAGTACGTTCACGCTTGCAATGGAGCATCAAGGCCACCGAGCAGGGAGTGCCAGTGCCGTGCTTGGCATGCTGCCTCTATTGTTCGGCGCGATGGTCTCGCCGCTAGTCGGTATTGATGAGACGACGGCTGTTCCGATGGGAGCTATTCTATTTACGACGGCTTCGATCGGTGCGACATTGTTCTTCACGTTGACGAAGAAAGACGCAAGAAAAGCATATGCGGGATAATAGGGAAGCTCTGCTCGTCCGGTTGGATGAAGCGGGGCTTTTATTATGGATGGAATGTAAGCTACAATCAATTAGAATGAAATAGAATGCATAGATCCATAGATATATTCAGTGAACTAGGAGGGAATCCATGACACACATCCTATTAGATGTAGACGACACGCTTTACGATCAGTTGACCCCTTTCAACAAAGCATACCAAGAACTCTTTGGTCACCTTGACGTGCCAGTCAATCAATTGTTTATACAAAGCAGGTATTACAGCGAAGAAGTCTTCGATGCAGTCAGCAATGGCGAGATGGATAAACACGAGATGCATATTTACCGCATCAGCAAAGCGTTTGCTTACTTTGGTATTGAGATTTCTCGGGAGGAAGCGGAGCGATTCCAAGGGTTATATGCTAAGCACCAAAAGGGGATAGAGCTTGCCCCTGAGATGGAAGAACTGCTGAACGAGGCAAAAGCGAGAGGGTTGAAGATCGGCATCATCACCAATGGACCTGGGGAGCACCAGGCGAATAAAGTTGAACAATTACAAATGAGAAACTGGGTGGATGAGAATCATATCTTCATCTCTGGAAAACTGGGGATCGCCAAGCCGAGCACGGAGATCTTCCGGATTGTAGAAGACAAGATGGGAATCAAGCCAGAGCATGCCTATTACTTCGGAGACTCTTACGGAAATGATGTTGTAGGTGCGAAGAAGGCCGGCTGGAACGCGGTGTGGGTGAACCGGAGAAAGCATACCATCCCTTCAGGTCAGGAACATCTGCCGGATTATAGGATAGATGAAGAGTCGAGTCCTGTGGATGTGCTTAGGAGAATACTTGGTCAAGAGTAGGCCGAGGTCTGTAACAAGCTTTTCTCATGTATAATAAAAGCAACATGCAAAACATCGAACGAGGCTTTACTATATCCAAGGGGGAAATAATCATGCGAAGAATCATCTTATCGACCGAAAGCGGTGCCGATTTGCCGAGTGATTTAGCTGCCAAGTATGATATTCAAGTCGTTCCCATGCACATCATTATGGACGGAAAAGATTATTTAGACGGTCATCTGCCAGTACAGGATATTTATGACTATTACGATCGTACGAAGAAGATACCCTCTACGACGGCCACCAACGCTCATGAGTACACTAAGTTCTTTGCGAATATAAGAGAGACTTTCCCGGATAGCATCATTGTTCATATCGGTTATACATCAAAAGCATCGTCTTCTTTTCAAAATGCTGTAATAGCTGCGGAAGATTTTGAAGACATTTTCCTCATTGATGCCCTGAACGTTACAGGCGGATTAGGCGCAATCGTATTACATGCCGCTCAAGTTTTAGAAAAAGAACCCGGCATCGAACCGGAACATTTAATAGAACAAATAGAGTCCACCGTCCCTAAATCAAGGCTTTCGTTTATCCCAGGTAGCCTCGAGTTTCTGAAAGCGGGTGGACGGGTGAGCAATATGGCTTCTCTGATCGGGACATTGTTGAAAATAAAGCCATGCATCGAATTGAAGGACGGAAAGCTAGTGTCTACAAAGAAGTACCGCGGGAAAATGAGTGGAGCTACTGAGAAACTGTTTCATGATTACTTGAAGGAATTCAATGTGGATCGGCATCAGCTCTATTTTATTTACTCGATCGGACTCGATGAAAGGATCAAGGAGCGGATGGATGAGTTGGCTGAAGAAAATGGTTTCGAGCATGTCCGATGGATCCAAGCGGGCGGCATGATTTCGACTCATTCTGGTCCTGGTGGTTTTGGAGTAGCAGGATTAGAAAAATAGTATGGGGGGTTCTTTTAATCTAATTTCCCTACAACGGTACACTAAAAGAGTAAGGTTGGAATTAGCAAAGCCTCCTATAAAAACTTCTAATACTTTCATGGTAGTTGGGGTTGTGGTGGCTGCTACAAATTATGATTATATGAAGTGATTGATTATCTAAAGATATCTCTAGTTGATTAACTTCAATCGGAAGGCGGATACGTCACTTATTCCGAGGTGGATGATCCTCGTGTGATTGGCAGGCGACAAATAATGAAGAAATATTGTATCCAACGACTAGCTATTTTGATACGCTTATATTCATCTTTGAATAAGAATAAAACAGTGAGATAAAGGTCTCAATAGTTATGCGAGTACATGATGAATTGATTTGACCAAAAGTGCTAGACGCATGGGACCGTAAGCATATGGGTGAGAAGCGCAAAAAGTTGGGAATGTAGGGGCTGTAAGAGGGTGTTTAAACGTCATAAAATTCAGAACTTTCCCAATTTAAAAAGAGCGCTGAACCCATTATACTTTAACTATACATTCTAAAAGAATTTTTGGGATGTAAATTTGTACTCGTGGAGGTTCACATGAAAGTATTCTGTAAACTCTCAGTAGTATTGGTTATGGTCCTTGCAACTTTTTTATCTTTTAACACGAACAAAGCACAAGCGAGCGTTCTAGAAGTTGATAGTAAATTGTTGAATTTGCTAGGTGACGTTAAGGACTCTACACAAGTAGAGGCAATCGTTACTTACGATGCACTTCCAACTGAAGGGCAATTGAATCTTCTTGAATCCTTAGGCCTTTCTTTGAAGGAGTTTAGCAAACTACCGGTTGTGGGCGTGAAAGGGACAGCCCTTCAAATCGAAAGTCTTTTAAATCAAAATCTAGACGCACTATCGATATACCCGAATAAGGATTTGGATTATTTAATGAAAGATAGTAGGAAGCTAATAGGGGTCGAAAGCGTTTGGGCTGATTTAGGTTATACAGGAGAAGGAACGACTGTAGCTGTCATAGATAGTGGGATTGATGGAACGCATCCAGATCTTCCGTACGGATCAAAAGTTATACAAAATGTTAAATTATTGGCTGGAAGCAGTATCTTTGGTCAAGAGGATTTATATCTTGAGAACGTACCTAATACAGATACGAGTTCAGGACACGGTACTCACGTAGCCGGCACAATTGCTGGGTTGGGAAATGCAAGCGAAGGACTTTATGCAGGCGTTGCGCCGGATGCGAAATTAGTTGGTTTAGGAGCTGGAGAAGGACTGAATATCCTTTGGGCTCTTGAAGGGTTTAACTATGCACTCGAACATCAAGAAGAATATGGGATTGATGTCATCAGTAATAGTTGGGGGACAACAGGAGAATATTCTCCTAATGACCCAATCAACGTAGCAAGCAAGGCAGCTCATGATAATGGAATGACAGTAACATTTGCAGCAGGAAATGCAGGACCTGAAGACAATACGTTGAACCCGTATTCTGCAGCTCCTTGGGTAATTTCTGTTGCTGCAGGGACAAAAGATAAGCAGTTGGCTGATTTCTCTTCCCGTGGTATAGCGGGTGATGCATTACTTCACCCGGATGTTACAGCACCAGGGGTAGATATCGTGGCAACCAAATCATCAACTGGTTTAATACTTAATACACTTGGAGCGATGAAAGATGTAGATTATATTGCTCCAGAAAATCTTCCTTACTATACGACATCTAGTGGCACGAGTATGGCAACACCTCACGTATCAGGGATCATAGCTCTAATGGAAGAAGCAAACCCTGATCTTAGTCCTGATCAGGCATTGGCACTTCTAGAAAATACGGCAGAGCCTATGCCAGGTTATCAGTACCATGAAGTGGGAGCGGGTTATGTTGATGCGTTTAAAGCGGTTCAGCAAGCTGAACAAACAGCTTCTGTTACAGCTGAATAAGCGTTTTAAGAAGGGATCTTCTTATGGAAGAGAAGAGTAGATTGACTTCATTCTTTATACAGAGAGCTTCGGTTGCTGAAAAGAAGCAAAGAATAGTTGATTGAATATGGTCTCTGAGCTGCGTAGCCGAGCCGCTATGGTGAAGCTATGACGAGATTTGGCACTCGTTATAAATGTCAGGGTATAAGGACTATTCAATAGTTCCGTACTTATGGAGGCTGACCATGTGAGTGGTTGGTGAATTAAGGTGGTAACACGATTTCAAACCTCGTCCTTAGACAGTTTCATCTGTCTGAGGGCGAGGTTTTTTTATATTTTACGAGGAGGTTTTCAGAATGAGTATTTTTATTGGAGGGGCTTGGCCCTATGCTAACGGATCACTGCATCTTGGCCATATCGTGAGTCTTTTACCTGGAGATATTTTAGCTAGGTACTACCGGTTGAAAGGCGAAAAGGTCCTATATGTTTCGGGAAGTGATTGTAATGGGACACCGATCGCCATCAAAGCAAAACAAGAGGGGGTTACGGTACAAGAGGTTGCCGATCGTTATCATCAAGAATTTGTGAATAGCTTTTCAGGGTTAGGTTTCACTTTTGATCAGTACACCCGAACAGATACAGAAAACCATCATGAAGTGGTCCAACAGATATTCCTGAAGCTATTAGATCAAGGGAAAATATATAAAGAAAACGTGGAACAGTGCTATTGCAACACATGTGCACAGTTTTTACCTGACCGCTTTGTGGAAGGAATTTGTCCGAATTGCAACAGTGAAGCGCGTGGTGATCAGTGCGATCATTGTTCTACAATGCTTGACCCGCTCGATTTGCATAAGAAAACGTGCAAAGTATGTGGTGATACTCCTGTAACGAAAACGACAGAGCATTTCTATTTTGAATTGAGTTCCTATCAGAAGGAGATAGAAGACTACGTGGCAGATGCTAAATCAGAAAATAGCTGGAGAAGTAATGCCGTACACTTAACGGAAAGATATCTAAAAGAAGGGCTGCATGATCGGGCGGCATCTAGAGATTTGAATAATGGTGTCCCGGTTCCCGTTCGTGGATACGCAGATAAGAAGATCTATGTTTGGATTGAAGCTGTTTCAGGTTATTATTCAGCAAGCATCGAGTGGGCGGAAGAAAACCAGGAAGATTACCAGCGTTTCTGGGGAAGTGATACAGTCTCTTACTATGTTCATGGTAAAGATAACATCCCTTTTCACTCTATTATCTGGCCAGCCATTCTACTGGGGATCGAGAATGAATCTCTTCCAAATCATATTGTTTCAAATGAATATCTGACGTTAGAGCATAAGAAGTTATCAACAAGTCGTAATTGGGCTGTTTGGGTGAATGATTTGTTAAAGCGATATGATCCGGACTCGATCCGCTATTTCCTGACAATCAATGCGCCAGAAAACAGAGATGCCGATTTTTCTTGGCGCGAATTTATTTATAGTCATAATAGTGAGTTGCTCGGGGCCTATGGAAACTTCGTGAATCGCACGTTGAAATTCATAGAGAAGTCGTTTGATGCTCAAGTTCCAGAAGGAGAAATCAACGAAGAGGTCAGAGTAGAAGTGAACCGACTCTATGAGAGAATCGGAACATTTATCGCGAATACGCAGTTCAAGAATTCTCTTGAAGAGATCTTTGACTGGATTCGCTATGGCAACAAGTATTTTGATGAACAAAAACCTTGGATTCAAGTGAAAGAGGACCGACAATCTTGTAAGGATACACTCGCTACGTGTACGTATATCATTGCTAATTTGGCACAACTCTTACATCCATTTCTTCCTTTCTCAAGTGAAAAGGTAAAGCGGATGCTGAACCTGGAGGATTTAGGGTGGGAAGAAGTAATTGTTGAAGACGTTCATTTGAATGAAATAAAACCTCTTTTTGATAGAATCGATAAGGAGACAATTAACGAGGAGTTAGAGGCTCTGTATAAACAAGTGAAGAAATGAAAGAGCGAGCATATCCTAAATAAATGAAACCTTACCATGATCAGCACGTATATCACATAACCCTTATTCCACACTTGAATGGAGGAGTCGATGATGAATATGATACAATGGTTCGACTGGATTACCCCGACCAATCCGTTGGCATCCTTATTTTTCGGTATTCTTTTTACCATCATCCTAGTTGTCATGGTTTGGTTTGAAACAAGAAGCGTGAGAACGACGTTCGTTACGGCCATAACAGGAATCCTTACGACGGGCATCGGAGTGGCCGTCTTACGTATAATTGGATTCTATGCGTGACGGGTTTCTGTGTTAGTCTCTTATCAAAAAGCGAGAACTTCTGAAATAGGGGGTTCCCGCTTTTTTTATGCCCATTTATCAAGAAGAGGGTTGTAAAACGACATTAGTGTCGTTATAATAAAAATAACAAAACGACAACGGTGTCGTTTTAGGGAGGAGCAAAACAATGAAGAAATTATTGAAAAACAAAGGGTACCTGACCTTGATGGGGGCACAGGCGATCTCAAGTATCGGTGACTGGCTCAGTATTGTCGCAATCATCACACTTGTCGGATTGAAATGGAACGCATCACCGATCGAAGTGTCATTCGTTATTCTCTGTCTGGCGGTGCCGATGGCGTTACTCGGACCGGTAGCTGGAATTGTGGCGGACCGCTTGAACAGGAAAGTGCTGATGATTGTCTCGGATGTTGTCCGGGCTGCGTTGATTCTGCTGCTGACTGTCGTGAGCGAATTGTGGATGGTCTATGCGATTCTACTTGCAGTCGGGGTGTTTTCTTCCGTCTTCATTCCAGCGAAGAATGGCAAGCTGAAAGAACTTGTCGATCAGAAAGATATGAAGGGGGCGATGTCTCTGACCTCGGTCATCGATTCGTCGACTAAAATCCTCGGACCTTTGTTGAGTGGTCTGCTCGTGACGCTGATGGGAGCGCAGATGGTCTTCATCATCGACTCAGGGACGTTCCTATTATCGGCGCTTCTTCTTTTGTTCCTTCCTAAAACACTCAAGGTTGTCGAAACGGAGAAAACAGAGAAGCAAGAATCGTTCAAGCAAGAGATGATTCTAGGGGCACGCTTCATTAAGTCGAGTCGGTTTATGGTTGCGGGTCTGTTGTTATTGGCAATCAGTTTGCTGATGGTGCAGCTGTCCGATTCACAGCTCATTGTCTTGCTTAGAGAATTGACCACGGCTTCTCCAGATTTGTTCGGCTACCTCGTGACAGCATCGGGATCCGGCATGTTCTTGGCAGGCGTTTATTTAACGAAAAAAACGGATTACAAGGCTTTTCCTCTCATGCTTATCGGGGTTTGTGGAATCGGACTGAGCTTTGGTATGCTAGGAGTATTCACGTATTTCGATCTCAGTTATTCGATTGTGTGGGCGGCATTGCTCGGATTTCTTGCTGGCTTCTCAGCAAGCCTGACCTTCGTTCCGTTTCAGGCGTCGGTCCAGGTCGAGACGCCTGTTCATATGACAGGGCGCGTCTTCGGTGTCGTCAATAGTGTGACAACGACCGCAACGATTATCGGACCATTGCTCGGTGGATGGATGGCGACGATCCTCGGAGTCATTCCGACATTCATCATCACCGCATCGTTGCTCGTCATCATCTCACTGATCGGATTACTGGCTAAAAATAAAGTAGAGAGAGGGAATGGCCATGTCTCCACGAGTGAGCGAGGAACATCTGAAGCAACGTCGGGCTAGCATTCTGAAGGCCGCGACGGACGTTTTTATCGAGCACGGCTATGAACATACGACGATGAAGCACGTCATGGAAGCGGCAGGAGTAAGTCGGGGAGGTCTCTATCAATACTTTTCCAATAAAGAGGATTTGTTCGAGGCGATTCTGGAAGAAGGACTGAATGAAGAAGCGCATCAATCATTGGAGTCGCTGAAGCAATCGTCTGCTTCGCACTGGCACTTGCTCATGCAAGTCATGTTCGGAGAGGACGCGACACCAGATGCCGAAATGGACCCACTCTCTCCTAGTAAGCTCGAATTTTTCATCACAGGAAGAAATGATGAGCGGAGAAGGGCATACGGGACGAAGCGCTATGAAATCGGACTCAAGATTTATGCGGACATCATTGAAGCGGGGCAGAAAGAAGGCGAGTTCCGAACAACGTATGAACCCGACCTCATAGCACGCTCCATCATCACGTTCGTCGACGGTCTTGCACTCGATCATGCCATGCTGCCAGAAGACAAAGTGCTTGTAAAAGAACAATCCGCCTTGTTCGTCGATTATTTGAATATGGCTTTACGTGGGGACGGTTCTCCTGTTCGGGAATAGAAGGGGACTTGTCTTGCTACGTGGGAAACGGACTCTTTATTCGTAAAGGGTCCGTTTTCTGTTATTTACGTTTCAATCTCATAAAAATTTAAATTTTTTTGTGTGAAAGTCTATCGCAACAGGCTCTTGATTGAAATCGGTACCAAAATTTTTAATTTGTCAGAAAATTAAAATTGTAGCTTGCGCTGTTCAAAATCTATGCTTATAGTAAAGATATACTTTATTCGTTCAATGAAAGAAGTAACTCTGAGCGAGTCATTCAGGAGTGGTCGAAGTGAAGGTGCTGAGAAATGGAAGTAAGGAACTCATCAAGGAAATCAACCGTTTTAAGGTATTGAATATCATTCGCCAGCAGTATCCGATCAGCAGAAGTGAAATCACAAAGCACTATAAACTGGGCACCTCAACGCTTTCCTATATTATCGAAGATTTGAAGGAGCTTGGATGGATCAACGAAGTAGGAGAGCAGTCTTCTACAGGTGGGAGAAGGGCGAAGTTGCTGGAGTTTAATCAGGACTTTGGTTTTTCAGTCGGTATAAAAATCGAAGAACGGCAAATTTTGATAGCGCTTACAAGTATGGAAGCGAATCTTCTATCAAGAGCTAGCATCCCTATAGAGAAGGGCGTCACCCCAGAGCATGTTGTGAAGGTGATCGAGGAGGAAATTATGAAGCTTGCCAAAGCTCAAAGGAAGAATCTATCGGACCTTCTTGGAATTGGAGTGCTTTCTTCAGGTCTCGTGAATCGTCATAATGGAACGATTATCAGGTCGTCTATGCTTGGCTGGAGGGATGTTCCGATTACAGAGATGTTAAAGATACAATTTCCAGACACCCAAATCTTCGTCGACAACAACATCAACGGCTACACGTTAGCTGAGCTCACGAAAGGAGAAGGAAAGGAAAATAATAATTTTCTCGTCGTTTCCGTTGGAGCAGGTATTGGTCTTTCCGTCGTTATCGATCGGAAAATCTATTATGGATCAATCGGTGGAGCAGGGGAGTATGGTCATACGACGCTCGTCATTGATGGCTATCCTTGCCACTGTGGACAGCGGGGGTGTCTAGAAATGTACGCATCTGAATTTTATTTTGAGAACCGTGGTCAAGAACTGATCAATCAATATCCTGATACGGCAATCGAAAATTTCAGCTTCACTGAAGTGGCCACTAGAGCAAGAGAAGGGGACAAATTGGCCCAGACATTATTCGAGGGGCTAAGTAAATATTTAGGCCATGGAATCCGGAATCTCATTAACACCTTTAATCCGGACAAAATCGTAATGGCTGGAGAAGGAATGGAGTACAGTGATTTATTCATGGAGAAAGTCCAGAACATGTCTCACAACAACTTCTTCTCTAAGGTAGACATTGCGACAGACCTTGTCGAGTCTACGCTAAAAGACGAAGCATGGTTAGAAGGTGCTTCTCTGTTAGCCATCAACCATATTTTCCAAGAGCCGATCTATGAGAAAGCAAAAGCGAAATCTTAAGAGGAGGTGGGAAAAACCATGGTAGGGATGACGAAGAAAAAAACACTGTTTTGGCTTTGTATCTTTTTGCTACCCAACCTGCTTGGTTTCCTGATCTTTATCGGTGCTCCTATTCTGGCCTCGCTGGTGATCAGCTTTACGAACTGGGATTTGGTCAGCTCCTTACAATTCACAGGTATCGATAATTACATTCGTTTAGTGCAAGATCCAGAATTCTGGCGAGCATTCCGTAACACGTTCTTATTCATCTTCGGCTATCTTCCGTTAGTCATGATCTTCGGATTAGCTGCCGCTTTACTGCTCAATAAACCGATGAAGTTACGAGCTTTCTTCCGAGCTACATATTTCCTGCCGGTCATCACGAGTTGGGTCGCTGTCTCCCTCGTTTGGAAGTGGCTGTACAACCCGAACTATGGTCTTATCAACTACTTATTATCTCTGATTGGCATCACTGGTCCCCAGTGGCTGAACGATCCGAGTACCGCTATGATTGGGATCATATTGGCAAGTGCTTGGAAGGACACAGGCTTTGTCATGGTCCTTTTCCTTGGAGGTTTACAGACGATATCGCCGTCCTATTATGAAGCAGCCTCTATCGACGGGGCATCAAAACTCAGACAGCTCTTAAGCATTACCATCCCTTTACTTGCACCTACGACCTTCTTCGTGACCATCATATCGTTGATCAACTCTTTCCAAGTCTTTGACCAAGTCATGATTATGACCGAAGGCGGACCTGGGGGATCGACGACTGTCATGGTCCAAAACATCTACAATTACGCTTTCCGTTACTTTGAAATGGGCTATGCTGCCGCGATGAGCTGGGCATTGTTTATCGTCATCTTCATATTCACCTATATTCAGATGAAGTTTCAAGATAAGGGGGCGGTATAAGTGGCCAATGGAGAAAACGGCATAAACAAGTTCTTCCGTTCCTTTGGATTTTATGTGCTGTTGATTGTCGGAGCATTCATTATGATTGTCCCGTTTCTATGGATGATTTCGACTTCATTGAAAAATAGTGGTGCTACAATGGTTTTTCCACCAGAGTTCATCCCCAGTGAGCCGACAACAGAGAATTACCAAGAAGTAACCGGTCAATTCCCGATGATGCGCTTCTTATGGAATTCGTTACTCGTAGCCGTTCTATCGACCATCGGGCAAATCATTTTCAGTGCGATGGCTGGCTATGCCTTTGCTCGCATGCAGTTCAAAGGAAGAGATAAGATCTTCTTGTTATATTTAGCGACGATGATGGTTCCGACTCAAGTTACGATGATTCCGCAGTTCATCCTCATGAAGGAATTTGGTTGGCTGGATACGTATCAGGCGATGATTGTCCCTACGATGTTCGCTGTTTTCGGAACGTTCCTTATGCGCCAAGCGATGCTTTCCATTCCAAGGGAGCTTGAGGAAGCAGCCTTTATGGATGGCGCCAGTCACTTTCGCGTATTTTTGAATGTTTGCATGCCATTAATCAAACCGATGATTGCGACATTAGGCATTTTCACATTTATGCAATCTTGGAACAACTTCCTCTGGCCGCTTATTGTCGTCAGTTCAAGAGATTTGGCTACATTGCCTCTTGGTTTGTCCTTGCTCCAAGGTAGGTGGGGGACGGACTGGGGCTTGATGATGTCAGGCGTGGTCATTAGTATTGTTCCGATTCTAGCTGTCTATCTTTTCGCTCAGAAGTATTTCATTCAAGGGATGACGATGAGCGGAATGAAAGAATAAATCCATATATATAAAGGAGAGGTCACCATGTTGAAAAAAGTTGCTGTTTTTATCGTATTCAGTTTATTAGCCATGGTCAGTCTTGTTGGATGTTCTACTGAGGGAAGCACAGAAGGGTCAGAAGATGGTCAGACAGAAATCACGTACTTCAGCTTTTCGGCAACCCCTGATTATGAAGAAGAGTTGAACCAAATCATTGAAGCGTTTGAGGAAGAAAACCCAGATATTACGGTGAACTCTGAGCTCGCAGCTTATGATGATTACTTTACAAAATTACAAACACAGATAGCTGGCGACAATGCACCAGACGTATTTGAATTGAATTATGAAAACTTCGTGCAGTATGCATCCAAAGGGACGCTCGCTGATTTGTCGAGTTTCATAGACGAAGATGATAGCTTTAATCCAGATCAGTTGAACGAGGAAGCTTTCAAGGCGTACCAATATGACGGTAAGCAATACGGCATGGTCGAGAGCTTTTCCAATGTACTTACATTCTATAATAAAGATTTGTTTGATGAAGCAGGTGTAGACTATCCGACCTCAGACTGGACGTGGGAAGATGAGCGTGCTGCAGCTGAGAAACTGACAGATCAGGGAAACAATGTGTGGGGAACCTATGCACCAGTGACGATGAACGAGTTCTATAAAGTTGCAGCCCAAAACGGTGGTCAAGTGTTTGATGATGAAGGAAATCCGACAATCAACACACCAGAAAACTTAGAAGCTCTGCAATACATGGTAGAGAATGTAACGGAATATGGTGTGTCCCCGTCCCCATCTGATATGTCCGGTCAAGCGTCTGAAGATCTCTTCAAAAACGGACAATTGGCGATTTTGCATACAGGGATTTGGATGTTTGGACAATTTGAAGATGTTCCATTTGAGTGGGACGTAGAGGTGGAAGCTGGTAATACGCAAAAAGCTCACCATTTCTTCGCGAATGGTTTGGCGGTATCTGCGGATTCAGAGAAACAAGAAGCAGCTTATAAGTTTGCGGCCTTTATGAGTGCCAGTGATCAAGCGGCTGAAACTCGTGTCGAGGCATCTTGGGAACTACCGGCAATCACGAACGACGACATTCTTAGTCCTTATCTTGAACAGACGCCTCCAGAAAATCGTCAAGCGGTATTCGAAGCGCTTGATAGCCTGGTCCTTCCACCAGTTGTAGAGAATTGGAGCCGAATCAGTGATGTGACCAATCAAGAATTTGAAAAAGCACTGAATGGAGATCAGACGCCAGAAGAAGTGTTGAACACGCTTGAATCGGAATACGAAAACATCATGAATCAATAATGGAAACGAGGATATATGTGGATCTTACGCATATATCCTTTCCTTTGAAAGGAAGTGTCACAGATGTCATCCAACCACTATGTCAACCTTCTCCGCGCCCACCTTGCTCAGCTGAAAGGCGACTATACAGCATCTGAAGAGTTATTGAGAAACGCAAAGCCAGACCTGGCCAAGGATGATTTTCATATTATCGCAACCTGGACATGGGTTTGGCAAAACCATAGCACCGTAACGAACGGTGATGGGGAAGACTTTGCTCCATTCATTACCTATATAGAAGAAAACTGGTCAAAACCTCAGGGAAGTATTTGGGATAATGGACGTGAAGATGTTTATTTGTCGAATCTCGCCATGGCCTACGCAGCGCTAATGGCATACAAAAATGTCAAGAAAGAACATAGTTATGTTCAGCAGACCATCACGCGGATTCGTGATTTTGTATTCGAACAGCTTTTGTCTGGAGGAACCGTTCTGAATGGGCAAAAGGAGCGGACGCTTGCTGCTGATCAGTGGCTCGCTGTCATGCCGTATGGCTTATTTTCCCCTGAAGACTTAGTCATTGTGGAAGCCTCTAGAAAAATGACTAATCAATTAGATACGGGAGACGGTCTACTTGCCTACATCGGATCCCCGGGGAAGTCGTCAGTGGCATCTGCGCTCGCAGCCTTATATTACCAAGAGAAATCAGAGTTTGAAACAGCCCATCTTCACGCCGAGCAGGCGGCAGGGCGTCATTCAGAACTTGCCGAGACTTTGCTTGATCTCTATCATTTTTATTCATCTGAAGCGAAACGGGAGACGAACCAGATCGTTCATCAGCCCTTAGGCAATGAAAATGTTTACGAGCCACAGCAGACCGAGCGTAAACCGCATCATCCTATGACCGACGAATATGTAACTCTTCCTTGTCGCGTCGTGACAGGGAAACAAATTGATCAAGTGACTGTGATTGTACAGAATGAGGCGAAGTCATGGCAGAAAGAATATGAACTTACGTTGAAAGAAGACATTTATGAGGCAATCGTCCAACCCTTCAATGAACATGGAACTTTTTCGTATCTGTTTAAGGCGCACTTGAAGGGTGGGGGAGAGATTCGCTCTGATATATATGAGGTGTCGACTCGATTAAGGAAAAGCGTAGAGCAATTCCGTCTCATTCAGTCGGATGAAAACGAGCTTATGGTAAAGGTGGATGATCAGCCCTACGGCATACAGTTTGTTTTTGATGAACAAGGCTTGAAGCTAAATCTAAAGCAGCATATCGAAGGAACTGCAGCGGCTACTCAACAAGAAGTGGTAACAATGCAACATGATGAATACTCGGTTCATATTTCGTTATCGAAACCAAGGATCTCGCTCTATAAAAAGGAAGAGTTGATCCTTTCCACACACCCTCTGTTTTCACCACTGGAATGGAAAGAAAATGTGAAAGGGGAGATGGAAGAGTTTACGATTCACTGGTACTCTCCTTCTTCAGAACAATTCTACGGTTTTGGGGAGCGGTACAATGCCACAAAACAGCGTGGAGAATTGATTGATTGCTATGTGTATAACCAGTACCGCGACCAGGGCACACGAACATATATCCCAATTCCTTTTTATATGACAAACCAAGGATATGGCTGTTTCATAGATACACAAACATACACTTCGTTCGATCTTGCCAGGGACGTGAAAGACAAATGCTCGTGGACGATTGAACAAGTACCCTATCAAAAAGAAACACAAATACACATATATCCAGGTAGCTATCAACAGCAGTTAATAAATTATACGAATGATACAGGCAAACCGACGATGCTGCCAGCTTGGGCACTGGGACCGTGGATGTCGAGCAACAATTGGGACCGTCAGTCGATTGTAGAAAAAGAGGTGGCTGCGACGAAGCGGCATCGCATTCCTGCGACGGTCATCGTCCTTGAGCAGTGGAGTGATGAAGCGACGTACTATATGTTCAATGACGCTGAGTATGAGTTGAAAGACCCTGGGTATGTGCATTCCTATGATGAGATGCAATTTCCGGAATGGGGCAGATGGCCGGATCCGAAGCAGATGGTAGAAGACCTTCATAATGAACATTTGAAGCTGATTTTATGGCAGATCCCGATTCAGAAATACTTGAATAAGCAGCATCACCCACTGAAAGATCAAGATGAAACCTACATGATCGACCAAGGGTATGTCGTGACCAACAAAGACGGTACTCCTTACCGGATTCCAGAGAACTGGTTTACGAACAGTTTAATCATGGACTTCAGTCATGAGGAGGGCCGGACATGGTGGTTCCGGAAACGTCAGTATCTTATCGATCTTGGTGTCGATGGCTTTAAGACGGATGGTGGGGAATTTGTTTTTGGAAAGGAGCTTCAGTTTGCGAACGGGCAGACAGGAAGCGAAATGCGTAACCAGTACCCGAATGACTACATTGAGGCGTATTATGATTTTGCTCAACAAAATGATGGAATCACCTTCAGTCGTGCGGGTTACACAGGAGCGCAAAATTATCCGGCTCACTGGGCGGGTGATGAACGCTCTACATTCGGTGCATTTAAACGCTCGTTGATTGCCGGGTTGAATGCAGGTCTTGCTGGCATTCCGTTTTGGGGTTGGGATTTAGCTGGTTTCAACGGCGATATTCCCACAGCGGAGTTGTTCATGAGGTCGTCTTCTATGGCGGCGTTCTGTCCGATCATGCAGTATCATGCTGAAAGTAAAGCCGAATTCAGCCAGGACCGTACACCTTGGAATATCGCTGAACGAACCGGGGAAGACATGGTCATAGATGTGTATCGTTACTTCGCTAATGTGAGGATGAACCTGTTGCCATATATTTATCAGGAAGCAGAAAAAGCAAGTCGTACAGGACTCCCGATGATGAGGTCCCTTATGATTGATTTTCCAGAAGACGAACGAGTGGACGGGATGTACGATCAATATATGTTCGGGGAAAGCCTGCTTATCGCACCTATCATTGAGGAAGGAGCGGTAACAAGATCTGTGTACTTGCCTGAAGGGATGTGGGTAAACCTTTGGACTGATGAAGTTCTTCAAGGACCGACGATCTTCAAGGTTGAATCACACGTTCATGAAATTCCTGTTTTTGTTAAGATGAATACAACATTATTATTAAATGTTGATAAAACGCAGAAGCTTGGTTCCGATGTTGGGAATCGCGTGGATCAATATGAGGTCCCTTTACTGAAAGTCTATGTGAATGACCCTTTGGAGCATACGGTAACCGATCATCTTGGAAATGAAGTCCGTATTACTATAAAAGAGGAAGAAGGAGAATGGAGCGCAATTGTTTCCACCTCCTTAGATAACTTAGAGGTCGAATGGATTGGACTTGAAAAAAACGTTCGATGGATAAAGGAGTAGAAGTTTATGGTCAAACATGAAACCGAAAAGAAGTCTAGCCAAACGGAATGGTGGAAAAAGAGCGTCGTCTATCAAATTTATCCGAAGAGCTTCAATGATACGAATGGAGATGGAATTGGAGATCTCCCTGGTATCATTGAAAAACTGGATTACTTAAAAACACTTGGCATCGATGTCATATGGTTGTCGCCAGTTTATGATTCTCCGCAAGAAGACAATGGCTATGATATTCGAGATTATAAGAAAATCGATGATTTATTCGGGGATATGAACGATCTGGAGCGTTTACTTGAAGAAGCACATAATCGAGATATGAAGCTTGTGATGGATCTTGTCGTGAACCATACCTCTGATGAGCACAAGTGGTTCGTAGAGTCATCAAAGAGTAAGGACAATCCTTATCGTGACTATTACATCTGGAAAGATGGAAAAGAAAACGGCGAGCCACCGACGAACTGGAATTCGATTTTCAGCGGGTCGACTTGGGAATATGATGAGCGTACAGAGCAGTATTATCTCCATTTATTTGCTACTAAACAGCCGGACCTCAATTGGGAAAACCCGAAGTTGCGTGAGGACATCTACGAGATGATGAAGTTCTGGCTCGATAAAGGGATGGACGGCTTTCGTATGGATGTCATCAACTTCATCTCCAAAGATCCCAGCTACCCGGATGGAGAGCATGGAGATGGCAGCCCGCACTTCATGAACGGTCCGCGAATTCATGAGTTTTTACAGGAAATGAACGAAGAAGTCCTTTCGAAATATGACATTATGACGGTTGGTGAAATGCCCGGTGCGTCGCCGGAAGAAGCGAAAGCCTACACGGATCCTGCCCATGATGAGTTGAATATGATCTTTACGTTCGAGCATATGGATCTTGATTCTGAGAACGGAGACAAGTGGGACGTCAAGCCGCTAGATCTTGTCGACTTGAAGGAAAACTTCGAAAAGTGGCAGACGTCGTTGCACGGTGTCGGCTGGAATAGTCTTTACTGGAATAACCATGACCAACCTCGTATTGTTTCAAGGTTCGGAAATGATGGGGAGTTTCGAGAGAAATCAGCTAAAATGCTCGCTACTTGCCTTCATATGATGCAAGGAACTCCGTATATTTATCAAGGGGAAGAGCTGGGCATGACGAATGTTCATTTTGACAGTTTGGATGAGTACAGAGATATTGAACTGAAGAACATGTATGAAGAGAAGCGGGCGTTAGGATGGTCTCATGAACGGATTATGGAGGCAATTTATATAAAAGGGAGAGACAACGCTCGAACGCCGATGCAGTGGGATCGTTCTGAGAATGCAGGGTTCACGGAGGGCGACCCGTGGATCAAGGTCAATCCTGGATATACTCATATTAATGCTGAACAAGCGTTAGGTCAGGAGGACTCGATCTTCTATTATTATCAACAATTGATTCAGCTTCGAAAAGAAAAAGAGGTCATCACCGAGGGATCATTCGAGTTGTTATTGAGAGAGCATCCTCAGTTGTTTGCGTATCAGAGAGTGGGAGATAAAGAGGACCTTGTTGTCTGCTGCAATTTCTCTGATCAAACGGTAGAAGTGCCTGATCAGGACCTTATTCAATCTGTGAAAGGCGGAGAGGTTGTCATCACGAATGTGGACAGTCCGGAGCGGGACCGTTTATCTCCATACGAGAGTGTCGTGTATTCGATTGAAAAGTAAAGAGTAGAAGAGGGGAAGCAGTCAATAAGCTGCTCCCCCTCTTTTATGTGGATGGGAGTTCCAAATTATTTCTTATGATCCTACCTCAGGATGTGCAATCAACTTCCCAAGTTTCGTTATGCTATCTTCAATAACGCTCGTATTGGATGACGTGGCCGTGCGCCATTTCGTTGTGCAGTAGTCGAAAAAGCTTCGGTGGGGATCATCGTTGACGACATATCAATCCTTTCTGACGCCTTTATTCCACGTTTTTCCCACCATATTCAAAGCCAGCATTACTCATGCCGAGCTTTTCTTTCATTTCATCTAGCGTGCTGCAGAAAATTGTATGTAGAACATTAGTAAAGCTCCCCTTTCGAAGGGGAGCTTTTTTTGTTTATGGCTCAGAATAAGTGTCGTGACCTAAGCAGATTTCACACAATTTCTCCCATTTCTTTTCGCGCTATATAACGATTGATCAGCTTGTTTGATCATCTCATCAATGCTCGTTACTTTGTTTGGATACGTGCTTGCACCGATGGAGACGGTGATTGAAATGGTCTCTCCATTGCTAATAGTGAAGGAATGATTCTGAACAGCTGACCGGATACGTTCAGCTATTTCCAATGCTCTTTCTTTCGAACAATCTTGTAAAATCACTGAAAACTCTTCTCCGCCGTTTCTTGATACGACATCAAAGGACCTGGCATTCTCTTTTAATACCTCACCGAGCTGTTGAAGGACAAGGTCACCAGAGGAGTGGCCGTAGGTATCGTTGACTTGTTTAAAGTAATCGATATCAATCATGAGCAGAGAGAGCCTCAAGTCATCTTTTTGGGCCTGATTGAATAAGGTGTTGCCGGCTTTATCGAATTCTCTTACATTATTCAACCCTGTCAGATAATCAACAGTCGATTGTTCTTCATACTTTTTAAACAACTCATGCGAATTTCTCAAGTAATTGACGACAAATACGGAGAGTAAACCACCGACAAACGAGATGGCCCAGTAAATAGGGATCAGTGATTTCAATAGATTCCAGTTTTGTACGAGCACGGCGATGACAATCAAGAATACAAGGTTGGAGTGAACGAGCATGATCATCGCTTCTTTGAACAGATGACCTTCTTTACGGTGTTGTCTCCGAATGAAGTAAAAGCCTACAAGAAGGCAGATCATCAGTAGCAATGCTCCAATAGAGGAAGCGTTGATTCCATAAATGAACCTTCCAGCTATAATCAGAAGCCCTGATAGGATGGCAGGTTTGAACCCGATGAATAAGAAGAGGATGATAACGGGAATATGCCGCAGGTCGACAATCGTTTGATCGGTAACCTGAATAGAAAAATACATCAGGATATTCCCTAGTATTCCACCGGCAAGTCCATCGATGATCGTCATAACTTTTCTAGAGTAAGTACCTTCAAGCTTATTCCACCTTAATTGAAGGTAAGCGAACAAAAGTGTAATAACAATACAAATATTTACGAAGAATTCAACTAAAATTCCCATGTCTAGCCCTCCTAATGGGGGTGTAGGTATATCGTTTGATAGAATCTTACCCTATTCCTTCCATTTATTCAATATAAAATGAAACATGAGGACACATTCAGACAATAACGATCTATCGATAAGTTTGTAGCTTTGCAGTCACTAGAGATAACAGAAGATTTCATGTAGAATATGGTTTAGATCAAGACGAAATACAGGAGATGTGTCCTGAGGAAATATTCTCAATTATCGATGGAATGATTGTAGGATAACGTGATATAGATTAAAATTTACACTGGAATGAATAATCATTCCGGGCTGAAGGAGAGAGTAAATCATCCATGGCAGCTATGACAGAGAAACGAGATAATATCCTTGATAGTGCGCTCACGCTTTTTGCGGAGCGGGGATTTGATGCAACGACGATCCCGATGATCGCCAAGGATGCAAACGTCGGGGCGGGAACCATCTATCGTTATTTTGAAAATAAAGAAGTCTTGGTGAATACATTATTTCAGTACTATGTTCAAGTGTTTACCGAGTTGCTGAAAAAGGATTTTCCCGAACATCATTCCATTCGTGAGCAATTTCATCATTTGTTTCAGCGGATGATCCGTTTTACAGATGAACAAGAGCACGCTTTGTATTTTATCAAAACGCATAACGCAGCGTATTTCCTGGACGACGCCAGCCGAGAAGCCTTTACGGATCTTTGGACGATTCTAAGAGACTTCCTTGATGAAGGGAAAGCTGAAAACGAGATTCGCGACTTGCCGACTCTCGCTTTGATCGCCATTATCTTCGGGGGATTTCTAGAGCTTCATCAACTGATACGCGCAGGGGAATTAGAGAGAACGGAGGCATTGATGCAAGGGGTCGAAAACACTTGCTGGGATGCTGTACGCCATCACCCGTGATGGCTTTCTTTAAATCATAAACGGAATGAACGTTCATTCCGCATACTTTGAATGAGGTGACAAACTATGAATCAAACCAATCATCTGCCAAGACCGAAAGTTTATGGACCGCTTGGGAACCTGCCAGTTCTGAATAAGGATAAACCGATTCAGTCGTTTATGGATATGGCGAGAGATTTAGGGCCGATCTTTGAGTTTCAATTCCCGGGAAGAGTCAGCACTTTCGTCTCAAGCGCAGAATTCGCAGCTGAGATTTGTGATGAAACCCGTTTTGATAAGAAAGTAGGGCCAGCTCTGCAAAAGGTTCGTTCGTTTGGTGGTGATGGGCTGTTTACGAGTAGTACAGAGGAGCCGAATTGGAAGAAGGCGCATAATATCCTTCTCCCGAGCTTCAGTCAGCAGGCGATGAAAGGCTACCATAACAAAATGCTCGACCTTGCCGAACAGCTCGTCCAGAAATGGATGCGCTTGAACCCAGATGAAGAAGTCCAAGTCCCTGATGATATGACGCGCCTGACGCTTGATACGATCGGGTTATGTGGATTCGATTTCAGGTTCAATAGTTTTTATAAAGAGAATATGCATCCGTTTGTTGAGAAGATGGTCAATGCGCTCGATGAGTCAATGAACCAGACTCAGCGTCTTGGGATTCAAGATAAATTGATGATTAAATCGAAGCGACAGTACAACGAGGATATAGAGTACATGTTCACGCTTGTCGATAATCTGATTGCAGAACGCAGGAAAGCTGGCGATCAGGGCGAAGACGACTTGCTTGCCCATATGTTGAAAGGAAAAGATCCGGAGACAGGAGAGGCACTTGATGATGAAAATATTCGCTTCCAGATCATCACTTTCTTGATTGCCGGTCACGAGACAACGAGTGGACTGCTTTCGTTTGCCTTGTATTACCTGATGAAAAATCCGGATAAATTGCAGAAAGCCTACGAAGAAGTGGATTCCATCCTTGGCGATACGGCGCCTTCTTATAAACAAGTGAAGCAGTTGAAGTATGTCCGCATGATTCTGAATGAATCACTGCGCTTATGGCCGACGGCTCCGGCTTTTTCAGTGTATGCCAAAGAAGATACGACACTCGGTGACAAGTATCCGGTTGAAGAAGGCGATTCATTTACGCTGTTGATTCCAGAGCTTCACCGGGACACATCGGTATGGGGAGAAGATGTCGAAACCTTCAAGCCTGAGCGATTCGAGGATCCATCGCAGATTCCGCACCATGCGTATAAACCGTTCGGAAACGGACAGCGCGCATGTATCGGCCAGCAGTTTGCCCTTCATGAGGCAACGCTCGTCCTTGGTATGGTTCTTCAACATTTTGAACTCATCGACCACACGGATTACCAGCTAGATGTGAAAGAAACGCTAACGCTCAAGCCGGATGACCTGAGGATGAAAGTCCGCCCACGGAGAGAGGGGACAGTCATGCAACAGCCGGTTGAGGAGTCATCGTACGAAAAAGTCGAAGACGTTGCGCCGATCTCAGCTTCTTCTCACGGCACGCCGATGCATGTGTTGTACGGATCTAACTTGGGCACAGCGGAGGGCGTTGCACGTGAGCTCGCAGAAAAAGGAGCGGCGCTTGGGTTTGACGCGAAAGCAGCCGCGATGGATGAGTACACAGGTGATCTCCCGTCAGAGGGAGCAATCGTATTCGTTTCGGCTTCCTATAATGGTCATCCGCCGGACAATGCGGCTACATTCATGGAATGGATTTCAACTGTTGAAGATAAGGAGCTTGCAGGCGTAAATTACACGGTGTTCGGATGTGGCGATCGCAACTGGGCAACAACGTATCAACGCATCCCGACGACCATCGATGAAACGCTTCAAGCTAAAGGGGCGACGAAGATTGCTGAGCGTGGCGAAGGCGATGCCAGTGAAGATTTTGACGGAGACTTTGAAAAATGGCAGACCGCTCTATGGGAAGGATTAGCGTCCCGTTTCGATTTGAATGTCGAAGAGACGGATACCGCCTCCAGTACGATTGCTGTCGACTTCGTGAGCGGGGAAAGCTATACACCGACAGCGCAAATGTACGGAGCGTTTACAGCAGAAGTGATTGATAACAGAGAGCTTCAAAAATCAGGCGACCGCAGTACGCGTCATATTGAAATGAAACTCCCGGAAGGCGTCTCATTTAACGAAGGCGACCACTTAGGAGTGCTTCCGAAAAATAGTCAGGAATTGGTGTCACGTGTCATGGTTCGCTTCGGTTTGAAGCAGGAGAGGTTCGTTATGCTCGGCGAAGGAACAGGAAAAGCGAAACACCTCCCGACCGATCATCCGGTCCAGCTGGGCGAATTGTTTTCATCTTATGTGGAACTACAAGAGCCAGCGACTCGTGCACAAATCAGAGCACTTGCGGCAAGTAACCCTTGTCCTCCTCACAAAGTAGAGCTTGAGCAGCTGCTTGAAGATGAGGTGTACAAAAAAGAGGTACTGGAGAAGCGTATGACCATGCTTGAATTGCTTGAAGAATACACTTCTTGCTTGATGGAATTTGAACAGTTTCTTGCACTGCTTCCCGCTCTTCGCGTCAGGTACTATTCGATTTCAAGTTCACCGACAGTCGACAAAGAGCGTACAACCATTACGGTAAGCGTCGTACGTGGCGAAGCGTGGAACGGTAATGGAGAATACAAAGGCGTCAGCTCGAACTATTTGGCTTCCGTGGAACCAAGTGATCATATTGCTTGCTTCATCCGCACGCCGGAAACAGCCTTTCAGCTTCCGGAAAAGCCAGAGACACCGATCATCATGGTCGGACCAGGAACCGGAATCGCTCCATTCCGTGGGTTCATCCAGTCAAGACGCGTGCAGCAGGACGCTGGAGAAACGCTTGGTGAAGCGCATTTGTATTTCGGATCGCGTCATCCCGAACAGGACTTTTTATATGAAGAAGAACTGAAGGAAGCTGATCGACAGGGGCTCGTTACCTTGCACACCGCCTTCTCAAGGCAGCCGGATAAGCCGAAGACGTACGTGCAGCATGTGATGGAAGAAAATATCGATCATTTGCTTTATCTACTTGAGAATGGGGCGCATTTGTACATTTGCGGTGACGGAAGCAAGATGGCGCCGGAAGTGACAGAGACATTAGTTCAGCATTATCAGAAGAGACATGAGACGAATAAAGAAGAAGCGGCGGAGTGGCTGTACCAGTTGGAACAGTCGGGACGCTTTGCGAAGGATGTTTGGGCAGGAGCTTAAACAATCAGAAAATGACCATGGATTCTGCATCAGGCAGGAGCCATGGTTTTTTCTCTGTAGAGAGTGTGCGGGTGTCCGAAAAAACCGAGCAAATGTCCGATAACGTACCACACTTGTCCGAATAAAAAGGAAATGTCCGAATAGCCTGAATGAATGTCCGGAATAACGCATCTCTCGTCCGATTCGCTCGAATAGATGTCCGAAATAGCAGTCGTATCTCTCTTGAAATCTCCGCCTTGTGTAGGTTTCCAAAGCATTTTATAATAGAAAGACATCTTATACACGAAGGAGGGAAAATCATGCAATCGTTCACGTTAGGCATCAAAATCGAGACACAACATCTCTTGTTCATGATGTCTATTTTTGGAGTTTCAGCCGTCCTCGGGACAAGTCTGTCCTTTTTTAGCTGAAATTTCATAGATGTGAACTAAAAGCATGATTTCCTGATAATAGCGAAGAAGACGCAGGGGCATGAACTCCTGTGTCTTTTTTATGTATAAGAGAGGACGAAAGTATATGTTTAAAACAAAACGAAATATTTATATGTTGTATGTCTATTTATTCTTTGCCCAGTTATTTTTCGACCGGGCCTTGTGGGTCATCTATCTAGGCGACAAAGGGATGACGTTCGGTGAAATCGGTCTGATCGAGGCGTTTCTCCACTTGGCGATTGTCTTGTTTGAAGTACCGACTGGAATGATTGCGGACTTATATGGAAGAAAAGTGAGTCTGATTTTCGGTAACGTATTCAGTCTGCTATATAGTTTATTTATGCTGATTAGCGGCTCGTTTTCGATGTTTACACTGGCCTTTTTATCGATGGGGTTGATGGTGACGTTCCATTCCGGCGCGGAGCAGGCGTTTGCTTATGACACGTTGAAGAATGAGGGACGTGAGAAAGAGTACACGAAGGTGATCGGAAACATGACGGCGATTGCCTTGCTATCACTCAGCCTTGCCAAGTTCCTCGGGGGCTTTATGGCAGAGGTCAGCTGGGAGTGGGTGTATGGGGCGACGATCTTCACACATGTCCTTGCCCTTGTGCCCTTATTCTTTTTGAAAGAGCCGGAACGTGAAAAAACGGAAGACATCGGGGGCCGCTGGTATAATCAGTGGGTGCACCAGTTCAAGTTGGGCGTGAGCGTGTGGAGAAATAATCCCATCATTCACACCCCTGTCGTCCTATTTGTTTTGGCTGGTGCGGTGATGGTCATCATCGTATTCTATGGCCAGGAATACTTCATTCAATTAGGATACTCTTCTGTTGTGGTCGGAGCTGTGTTTACAGTGGAGGGGCTGCTCGGTGTCGTGATGGCCAAGATTGCGTACAAGGTCGAAGAACGATTTCCGTTTTTCAATATTTTGTACTATGGTCTAGTGCTATTCATTGTGTTCTTCCTACTGTTCATTTTTGCAACAGATTGGGCGATCCTGCTATCATTCCTTTTCCTGGCACAGCTTCTCAGTCTGTTTGAGCCGATCTTCAGCTCGTTTGTACAAAACTTATTGAAAAGCCATGTCAGGTCCACATTCTTTTCGTTGATCGGGTTAATGGAAAGCTTTGTGATCATGATCAGTTTTCCGTTGTTCGGGTTTGCGATTGAACGTACGGGGTTTACGAATGGATTCATCGGGTTATTGTTGGTCTTCTTCACGATGGTAAGTGGGTACTTGGTGATTCAACAGTTTAAAAAGGTTTAATGTTGGGAGCTTCTCACTTTAGTGGGGAGCTTCTTTTCACTCGTTCGTTTTACCCCCGGCTTCGGGTAGTTTATAATGAAGGCAAATCAGAAAAGACAGGGAAGTGCCTATGAGTAAACGAAACAACCATAAAGCAAAGAAGCTTCATCCACCCAAAGGAAAGAAGCAGCATCGTAGTGGCGGGAAGACAATCACCGCCGAAGTCACGTGTACGGGCTTCACCAATGAAGGGAAAGGGATAGCCGAGTGGAAAGGGCAGAAGCTTGAAGTGCCTTATCTTCTCCCTGGTGAAAAAGCAGAAGTTCACGTTTCTCAAAAAGGGAAATTCGTGAATGCCGAGCTGAAACGTGTGATTGATGCCTCTCAAGACCGTGTTGAAGCACCATGTCCGTATTATTACGATTGCGGAGGGTGTCAGCTGCAGCATATGAGCAATCCTGCACAAGCACGTTTCAAGCAACAATACATGGAAAAGCTCATGAAACCTTTTGGGAAGCCGGAACCGATTTACACGATGGATCATCCGTATGATTACCGGAATAAGAACGTGATGACGTACGGGTTGAATCAGAAGCGTCAAGTCATTGGCGGGTTGTATGCACAGAATACACATGAGATTTTCGATATGGAAGAGTGTCTCATCCATGATCCGAAAGCGGATGAGATTGCGAATTCGATTAAAGACTACATGAGAAAATCGAAGATGCAGCCCTACAATGAGGACACGAGACGTGGATTCTTGCGTCATGTGCTGATCAAGGTCGGGAAAGTCAGCGGGGAGATCATGGTCGTCCTTGTGGCGGCGTCACCGGAGTTCAAGGGTAAGAACAATTTTATTAAAGCAATGAGAAAAGCTCACCCTGAGATTACTACGATGCTCTTGAACGTGAATAAACGGGACACAAGCGTCGTGCTCGGTAATCAGGAGAACGTGCTGTTCGGAAAAGGCACCATCACCGATACGCTGTGCGGCTTGGAGTTCGAGATTTCGGCGAAGTCGTTCTATCAGATCAATCCGGTCCAAACGGAAAGACTGTATGCAAAAGCGATTGAAATGGCCGAGCTGACAGGGAAAGAAACCGTCATTGATGCTTATTGCGGCATCGGGACGATCGGACTCGTGGCGAGCAAACAAGCCGGTAAGGTGATCGGTGTCGAGGTCAATAAAGACGCCGTGAAAGATGCGGTTCGGAACTCGAAGCGAAATGGTGTGAAGAACGCTCGCTTTTACCAAGGGGACGCAGGAGAATTCATGGTCGATATGGCCGCGCGCAAGGAAAAAGCGGATGTCGTCATCATGGATCCCCCAAGGAGCGGAAGTGATGAAGCCTTCTTATCCAGTGTTGTGAAGCTGAAGCCTGAGCGGGTTGTGTATGTATCATGTAATCCGGAAACACAGGCGAGGGACTTGAAGTATTTGACGAAGAACGGATATAAAGTGGAAGGCATTCAGCCGGTCGATATGTTCCCGCAGACGTATCATGTGGAATCGGTTGTGAAGCTGGTACGGAAATAAAAAAGCAAGCAGGCCACTAGTTTAGTGGCCTGCTTGCTTTTTTGCAAGGGGAAGAATCTTTCCCTGATTTTGATATTTTGCTAAACGAGCACTTCCGTTTTCTCACGAGAGTTGCTGAGAAGGTCATAAGTTAATAGTGCAGGTCGACCAGTACGAGGATCTCTTGCCAATTGTGCATCGATTTGAAACACCTCTTTCAGCACATCCTCTGTCATGACACGTTCCACGTCTCCCTCTTTTACAACCTGACCGTCTTTGATTGCCACCATAAAATCTGCAAAACGTGCGGCATGATTCAAGTCGTGAAGAACCATGGCGATGGTACGGTTTTCCTCTCGGTTTAAACGATCCAATAATTGTAGGACTTCCAGTTGGTGGGCCAAATCTAAATAAGTAGTCGGCTCATCCAATAGAAGTAATTCTGTCTCTTGAGCCAGCGCCATCGCAATCCATACTTTTTGACGTTGCCCCCCTGATAACGCATCGATGGATCGGTCGGCAAACTCTTGCACGGCTGTCACTTCTAGAGCCCACTCTACAATATCGCGGTCTTCTTCTGTCAGACGGCCGAACCCTCTCTGGTGAGGGAAGCGACCATAGGATACGAGCTCATATACCGTGAGTCCAGTTGGAGCGTCTGGTGTTTGGGGGAGGACAGCCATTTTCTTTGCAATTTCTTTCGTGGAGGCTTTATGAATGGCTTTTCCGTCTAAATACACAGAGCCTTTTTTAGGTTGAATGAGACGCGACATGGTTTGAAGAACCGTCGATTTTCCGCATCCATTTGGTCCAATGATGGTCGTTACTTTTCCCTTTGGTAAATGGAGATTCAGATCATCTACTACCGTCACATCTCCGTAGCCAATTTTAAGTTCCTTCGTTGATATGGATGACATACAAATTCCTCCTCTAGTTTGTTCTCATCAATAGATAGATGAAGTAAGGTGCTCCAAGGGCTGATACGACAATGCCAACAGGAATCTCGGAGGGAGCTAGTAGGTTTCGACCGATCATATCAGCAATTAATAGAAGCAGTGAGCCGATAAGAGCGGAGGCTGGAATTAACATTTCATGCTTCGGGCCGACCAGACGACGGGCCAGGTGGGGAGCTACAAGTCCCAAGAAAGCGATACTCCCTGCAACCGCAACGCTTGCTCCGGCCAGACCGACCGCAACGAGGAGTAAGACCCGCCGTTCCCACTCCACTTTTGTTCCAAGCCCAGTTGCCATACGGTCCCCCAGATTCAAGATATTCAAGAACCGGGCTTTATAGATTGCAAAGGGAATCAGCAATACAATCCAAGGTAACGTTGCCAGTACATACTTCCAATTCGTTCCCCATATGCTTCCAGAGAGCCAAATGGTTGCTTGCATGAAGTCACGTGGGTTCATTTTTAACTGGAAAATGATCAGAACGGCACCGAATGCAGCATTTACACCGATTCCGACAAGAATCAGACGAATAGGCGTGACCCCTTTCTTCCAAGCCAATACATAAATAAGAAAGGCAGCCGTTGTTGCGCCGATCATCGCCATGAAAGGTAAAATGAAAATCGATAAGGTACCCAATGACGAGTTTAATCCTTGTGAAAAATAGATGTATAGAACGACGGCGAATCCAGCCCCTGCGTTTATGCCGAGAATACCTGGATCTGCTAAACCGTTCTGAGATACTCCTTGTAGAATAGCCCCAGAAACAGCTAGACCTGCTCCTACTAATATAGCAATCACAAGTCTCGGTAGTCTAAAATCGAACAAGACCAGTTCCTGACGATCCGTTCCAACCCCGAGCATAGTTCGAACCACATCAAGAGGGCCGATCTTAATCACTCCAGTGTGCAAACTAACTAATAAACTGATGATGATGAGTAAAGCTAACAATCCTATAGTCAATAAAGATTTTCTATTTCTTTTTTGAATCCAATCCATTAAAGTCCTCTCCCTTCACGTCGTGCTAAGTAGAGGAAAAAAGGCACTCCGACCATGGCTGTGATGGCCCCGATGGGTGTTTCATAAGGTGGGTTCACCATACGCGCACCGATGTCTGCTAGTACGAGTAGTAATCCACCTAATATAGCGGAACAAGGAAGGATCCATTTGTAATCTAGTCCAACTAAGAAGCGGGTGATGTGGGGGATGACCAACCCGACAAATCCGACACTCCCTGCTACAGATACGGCTGCACCTGTCATGAGTAAAACGACAATTGTACCAAGGATTTTCACCATGGTCGTTCGTTGTCCAAGCCCTTTCGCAACACGTTCTCCAAGGCTTAATACTGTAACAGAACGTGCGATGATCAAGGCGATGATTCCACCAATCAACAAGACGGGTAAGATGAATTGGACATGAATCCACTGCGTGCCAGCAACGCCTCCTGCATACCAGAAGCTCATATCTTGAGCGACCTCAAAGTGAATGGCAATCCCTGAGGAAAAAGCGCTCATTAATGCACCTACAGCCGTACCGGCAAGGGCCAGTTTAACGGGGGATAATCCACCTTTTGAGAAAGAGCCGATCAAGAACACAATTCCAGCTCCAATCCCAGCCCCGATAAAAGAAAAGATCATAAGTCCGAGGTGCGATGTGCCAGGGAAGAACGCGAAAGCGATGGCAATCATCAAAGCTGACCCATCTGTCACTCCCATAATAGAAGGGGAGGCAAGCGGGTTACGTGTCATTCCTTGCATAATTGCTCCCGATACTGCTAGAAAGACCCCGATGATGGCTGCAATTAATGCCCTGGGCATACGCAATTCTTGGATGATCTGATGAGAGGTAAGGTCAGGGTTATAATCGAAGATACCATCCCAAACGGTCTTCAAATTAATATCTGCAGCCCCGAGAGTTACAGAGACTCCTATACTTAAGATCATCATCGCTGTTCCGACGATAAGAATGAGGGATGCCATCAAGGGGCGGCTTTTATATTCTTTTCGATTTGAGTGTCGTCTCGGAACTTTCGATATGCGTTCCTTTGGAATTGCCATGTTTCTCTCCACCTTTGTTTCCTAAACATTGATGTAAACGCTATTTGTTTTTTTCATGAATGACCTTTATAATTGATAATGATTATCAAAATCATTTTAAAAGATCAATTTGGAGGTTCCTTATGATAACAGAAGAACGAAAGCAGCTTTACGAATTGTTAGCTAAGCAAGCTTTCATACATATTGAGTCCGATTTTGATGCCAAAATCGATTTTAGAATCTCTGATGTGATTGAAAGCGAAACGAAAGCTAAGGAATTCATTGATATACAGAAGGGCCATAGAGGAGCTCAAAATACAACTATTGTCGGCACACTGCTGGGGAAACGTTACTCCGTATTAGCTATGGGGATCTATTCACTACTCATTAGAAGAGGAATCATGATTGACACTTCACCTCATTTCATCGGAATCAAGCTTGAAGAGGGAAAGCCTAATCGTTATTTTATAGAAGAAAAAGCTTTAATGGATGTCTCATATTTAAGCGTCGATCAGGTGCATGAATACATTCGGACCTTTTTGAAAGGTCACTTTGAACCTTTTTTCAATGCCGTGGCAACTGCTGCCCGTTGTAAAGCTGAACATCTCCACTCTTTAGTTGCCCATAATCTGTTTCAGCCCAGCTTGTTATTGGAGCGAGAAAAGCTTGCAGATCCTCAAACCATTCAAGACTATTTGGATTTATTTACAACCGACCAGTTGTTTGAGAAGAAAGGTGAGAATCCTTTAGCCTTCACGTTCCAATTGCACAATCCAGAGGACGGTGATCCCTTCTACATCCGAAAGCATTGCTGCCTTTCTTACTTATTACATGACCGTGATTTAGCTCATTGCTGCGGAACGTGCCCACACTTATTCAAGAACTCAAAAAAAGAGAAGGCTAAACCTAACTAAGAAGTTTAGCCTTTTTCCATTACTCGTTTACATACTCCATCGCTTCGTCAATCATTTGTGCACGGCCAATTGCTCCCCATGCCTTATAGATCCAAAAGTCAGTCTTCAAAACGTTCTCATTCTCAACAGCTTCCAGGCCTTTCCATAAGTTACTGTCCTGGATAGATGAATAGTTCTCAGGGCCACCAGAAGAGTCCACTTGTAAGAAAATATGGTCGGCACCAAGTTCTGGTATAACTTCCATGGATAGATCGCCACGTTCTTTAGGGGCTGTTAAGTCAGCAGGTTCGAAACCTAAATCATGATATAACATGGATACCATCGGGTGAGTGGTCTCAGGGTAGATTTGAATGAGTTTTTCACGGATTCGAAGGAAGGCTAATTCATTATCATCCATGTTCGAGATCTTTTCATTTGCTTTGGCTACTTTTTCTTCTAGATTGGCAATCTTTTGTTTTGCAAGGTCTTCTTTATCGAAGATTTTTGCGATTTTCATCAAGTCTTGCTGCCAAAAGTCTGGGTCATTTCTTTCTTCATCAGAAGAGGCACCTAAGACGATAGTCGGTGCTATCTTTTCTAGATCTTCGTAAACCTGAGAAGCTGTGTAATCATCTACTAAAATAAGATCAGGGTTGATCTCCAGTATCTTTTCTAAATTCACTTCAGCTGCTGAACCAACAATTTCAGCTCCTTGAAGCTGATCAGATAAGTAGGGAATGTAGTCGCCGCCATATTGTGCCTGTGCTGTTACCCCAGCTGGTTTAACACCTATCGTTAATAAGTGGTCGAAGTAACTCGGGCGAAGAGCCACTACTTTCTCTACGTTTTCCGGAATTTCCGTTTCCCCTTTTAAGTGTGAAATCATTTTGGCTTCCGTTGTTTGTTCTGTCTCTTCTTGATCGTTTGTGGAACTCTGTGTTTCAGAGCAACCGACCAGTAACAGAATGCTTGTTAGTAGTGCAAACATGGTATATGTACGTAATTTCATCTATTATTCTCCTCACTAAAATGTAATCATTGATAATGATAACCATTTTCAATTAATAAATCAATAATATTTAAGTGATTTCTTATTAGCAGCTTTGATTACTTAACTTAATCCCATCCATTACATTTTTTGCAATCATTAATTCACTCGTTTTATCAAATTTATATTCATTTGTGAACAATATTGGTATTTTTATCAAAAAATAACCATATGTAGTAAATGGATGATATGATATTTTTCATATCCTATGCTTTTATTAAACATGAAGAGGACGATGAAAAAAGTGAATACGCACGTGAAAGAAGCTTCCATCTTTGATTACACAGGCAACAAGATTGTGACCGCAGACCGTGAGATTTCGATTTTGGCTAGAATGGAAGAGCCGGTGATTGCTATTCTCGGAAACGTGGTAAGTGAGCATGAGTGTGATGAACTCATTCGTCAATCGAAGAACCGTATGAATCGCTCGAAAATCGGTTCCACACATGAAGTGAACGATATTCGTACAAGCAGTGGTGCCTTTCTCGAAGATGATGACATTACGGCAAGAGTTGAAAAGCGGATTGCACAAATTATGAATGTACCTGTCGAGCACGGGGAAGGCCTTCACGTTCTGAATTACAAACCAGGGCAAGAATATAAAGCGCACTACGATTACTTCAAACCGAAGATGAATGGCACGACACAGAACCCGCGAATCAGCACGCTTGTGATGTATTTGAACGATGTGGAAGAAGGCGGGCAAACGTATTTTCCTCACATGAATCTATCCGTGACGCCTCAAAAAGGCATGGCCGTTTATTTTGAGTACTTTTATTCGGATCCAGTAATCAATGAGCGTACGCTGCATGGCGGCTCTCAGGTGATCGCTGGAGAGAAGTGGGCAGCGACGATGTGGGTGCGTAGAAAACAATATAGATAATATTTGATGAAGGCGGGCGTTTGCTCGTCTTTTTTTGTTGTTGTGGAAGAGGTCAGGGGGCTCTGTGACACTTTCCGTGAGGATCCGTGAAAAAGAAAAAGAAAAAGAGACCAAGCTTATCAGTCCCACTTTCGATTCCAGTATTGGAAAAAAGTAGCGCTGATTCACATGATCTCTTACATGTTGAGTGTGTAACCGTTCCAAAAAGGTTTTGATGTCAGGTGTCTTTGCCATTTTTACAAATTTTTTTTCATAGATGGCACAGATCAGCTCACTGAGAACGGCACTCAAAGTTTTCTTACTTCATTCTCGTGTTCTCAACGATTTTATCTGCTCTTTTGAATTCTTTCTGGAACTTCACTTCTTGTGCTTTCGTGAGTGTGGATCGTTTCTCTTTAGCCATTTGTGCTTTTGATTTCATCCGTCGTCCCTCCTTCGCTACTCATTAGTTTCATTATTTGCTTTAAGGGCTGTCGTTATTCGCTGTAATACTGTACCCAACAAGAGGAGGAGATCATATGAACCGTTTTACGATCCCGCGCGATATTTATTTTAGTGAAAATGCTCTTGATATATTGAAAATCCATAAAAGGAACAAAAGCGTTACTCGTCATTGGCGGAGGTTCTGTTAAAGAAAACGGGAACCTTGAGACCATTGAAAAGAACTTAGCGGAAGCGAATATAGAAACCAAGTTGATTGAAGGGATTACAGATGAGCCTTCGACGAACCTTGTGAATGAACATATTAATACTGTACATGACTTTGAACCGGACTGGATCATCGGAATTGGTGGTGGATCACCGATGGATGCGGCTAAGGCGCTTTGGTTGTTCCATGAACATCCGGATCTCAGCTTCGAAGCGGCAACGAAGCCATTCGAGCTGCCCGAACTTCGTTCTAAATCGAAATTCATCGGTATTCCGACGACAAGCGGAACGGCATCAGAGATTTCAAACCTTACCGTGATCACCAATTCTGAAACGGGGGTCAAATATCCATTAGCGAGCTTTGAGCTGACACCTGACCTCGCGATTATCGATCCTGTTATGGTTGAGTCGATGCCTAAACGTGTGACAGCTTACAGCGGAATGGATGCTGTCACACATAGTATTGAAGCGTACGTGGCGAAACCGCGCACCACCTTTACCGATGCCCTTGCGATTGAAGCGGCTGAGATTTTGAAAAATCATCTGCTGTCTTCTTATCAAGGTAACCAGGAAAGTCGTGAGCAAGTACATTACGCCCAAGCGATGGCTGGAATGTCCTTCGCAAATGCTGTACTTGGTAACGTACACAGTCTAGCCCATAAGAGTGGTCCGACATTTGAAGTGCCGCATGGCTGCGCCAACGCCATCTATCTTCCTTATGTCATCCAATTCAATCGCAGTGTCGTGGAAGATCGTTTTGCCGCATTAGCGAGAAGAATCGGGCTAGAAGGTCAGACGGATAAGGAATTAGTGGATTCCTTAATAGAGTGGATTCGTGAACTGAATCGCGAAATGGACGTACCGAACACGCTTCATGAATTCGGCGTTTCGGAAGAGTTCTTTAAGGAACACGTCGACACGATGGCAGAAAATGCTGTACAGGATCCGTGTAGCGGTACCAACCCTCGTGAAACGTCCGTTGATGAAATGAAACAACTGCTAGTGGCGGCTTATTATGGCCAAGAGGTCACGATTTAATAAAGGGTAGTAATCGAAGTACCTGATCCCGACTTGGGGGGGCAGGTATTTTTATTGAAAGAAAAGAGGAAGGGTTGATCACGGCAGTTTCAAGAGATGTGATATTCGGAAACCGTCGTGATCGGCTTTCTCTCAACGGTTTTGATGAACGGATCTTTTCAAAACCGCTTAGATACGATGACTCGCGACAGTTTCGTGAATATAGGATGCTTGAAAGTGCTTAGATAATAGCGTTCTCAACGGTTTTATTTCAGTTTTTACATCAAAAAGGTCGAGAGGGCGAGCATCATATAATGCTCGCCCTTTATATGGTAAAATATAAGAAAATGAAACAACGAAATGGTAAAACCCGAAATACAACGCTGGGAGCTTCTTAGATTTCCGGCGTTTTTCTGTTGACTCTACCATTTATAGAGGAGGAACGACCATGACACGAGTGGTCATCTTAGCTGAGAAACCCTCGCAGGCAAAAGCCTATGCCGAGGCCTTTACCGTCCAACAAAAAACGAAAACCTACATACAATTGAAACCAGACGCCACGTTCCCGAATGGGGCTATCATCACTTGGGGCGTGGGTCACCTGGTCGAATTAAAAGAACCGCACGATTACAAGCCGGAGTGGAAGCGCTGGAAGCTTGAGCAGTTACCGATTGTTCCCGACCGGTTCCTCGAGAAAGTGTCAAAAGGAAAGTGGGATCAGTTCAAAGAGGTCAAGCGTCTGTTCCAGCAGGCGGACGTCCTTGTCAATGCGGCCGATGTCGACCGGGAAGGATCGAATATTTTCTACAGCATCCTTCGGTTAACCGGTGTTAAAGGTAAGCCGATCCAGCGGTTGTGGATCAACTCGCTTGAGAAAGAGGAAGTGAAGAAAGGGTTCCAGAACCTTCGCGATAATGAGCAGGACTTACGCATGTTCGATGAAGCGAAGGCGCGTCAGATCAGTGACTGGATGGTGGGCATCAATGCAAGTCGCCTGTTCACGGTGCTGCTTCAGAAAAAAGGGTTCGGAAGCTATTTATCGATCGGTCGTGTGCAGTCTCCTACCGTCTACTTGATCTACCAACGACATAAAGAGATTGAGAACTTCAAGCCGGAGCCTTTTTACCAAATTGAAGGACAGTTTAAAGCTGAAGCGGGAACGTACAAAGGGCTTGCTGAAATAAAAGAGAAAGATAAAGCGAAAGTGCAGGCGTTGATGGACAAGCATGGTCTGAAAGAAAAGGAAGGCACACCAGGAATTGTGCAAAAGGTAGATAAAAAGACGAAGCACATCAAGTCTCCGAAACTTCATTCCTTGTCCACGTTGCAAAGTGTGGCGAACAGACGGTGGAAATATACGCCTTCACAGACGCTGAAGACGATGCAGAAACTGTATGAGAAGCGACTTGTTTCCTATCCGCGAACGGACTGTAATTTTATTACGAATAGTGAATTCAACTACCTCGTGAACAACTTGGACGGGTATCAAAAAGCGATGGATGTCTCGTTCACACCTGTTTCGACGAAGCCGAATAAAAGGTACGTTAACAGCAGCAAGGTGCAGGAGCACTATGCCATCATTCCTACGAAGACGGTTCCGACTCAGAAAAAGCTGGAGGGCCTCAGCCGTGAAGAACGCAACATTTACAATGAAGTGATGGCGACGACGCTTGCGATGTTCCACGGCGACTATGTTTACGAAGAGACGACGATTTGGACACACGTTCAGGAATTGCCGTTCAAGACGACGGGCAGACGGGACGTGAAACAAGGTTGGAAAGAGCTGTTTCCGAAACCGTCGAAAGCGAATCAGGAAAAGGATCCTCTTCTGCCGAACGTGCAGAATGGCGAACAAGTAGGCGCAAACCTTCATATTAAGGAGAGCATGACCAAGCCGCCGAAGCCTTATACAGAAGGTCAACTGATCAATATGATGAAAACGTGCGGAAAGCTGGTCGATGATGAGGAAGATGTGGAGATTTTGAAAGAAGTTGAAGGCCTTGGAACCGAGGCGACACGTTCGAGTATCATCGAAACGATCAAGGCGCAGAAGTACATTTCCGTAAGAAAAAACAATGTGTATGTCACCAATAAAGGCATTATGCTGTGTGAATCGATTGAAGGGACGTTATTATCGAGTCCTTCCATGACCGCGAAATGGGAATCTTATCTGAAAAAGATCGGAAGCGGCGAGGGTTCTAAGCAGGTGTTCATCAAGCAGACGAGTCAGTTCATCGAGAAACTGATTCAAGAAACGCCGGGCTTGATTGAGAACGTGAACATACGTGATACGGGAGAGAAGAAAAAGAGCTGGAATGAGCCGATTGCGAAATGTCCCGCTTGCCAGACGGGCACAGTCATGGACCGGTACAAATTTTATGCGTGTTCGGAATACAAGAAAAACTGTAGCGTAGCGTTTCCGAAGCGATTAGCTGGAAAGTCGCTGACGCCGAACATGATCAAAACGCTGTGTGAGAAAAAACGTACGAAAGTGCTAAAAGGATTCAAGAGTAAAGGAAAGAAATCGTTCAGTACGGCCTTAGTACTCGATGAAGAATATAAGATCAAGTTTGATTTTGCTGAGAAAGCTGGAAGTAAAATCTAAACGCTCACAAAAAAGCTTGTCCCGAGAATACTATCGGGACAAGCTTTTTTTATTATGAGAATTTCTTAAGTTGTTCGTCTGCGAAATCACCCACGATCGGAAGGTGATATCGCCCTCCTTGGTAAGCTTTGACCATTAAGATGATCCACAACACAAGAGATACTGGTGAGAGTAGGATACTGATGATCGTACCGATGATGGGAATGAAGTTCAAAACAATTCCAAGCAGAAAGATGCCACCGAACACGACTGTCGACTGCATGGCATGGTACCGAATCGTTTGGTTATCCTTTTCTAAAAGCAGCAAGGCAATTCCACTGATGAACCCTAACAAATACGCTAACACTCCGCCTACATTTTCCTGTAAACCGGTCGATGACGGCTTTCTTTCCTGAGTAGGTTGGTTAGGTCCTGGCGCCACTTCACTCAGTCCTCCTTGCGTTTATCAGACTATTCTGTAATTTAATTATAGAAATAGTGTCGAATGAAGTCAATCTTTTTATCATCACGTCGAACTGAAAAAAGAAAACAAAAAACCTTGCGGCGATGCATAAATTTAGACAGTGGATGAAAGGAGGCGTACCACGTGAATGACAATCAGGAGTTGATCAAGTATCTCCGCGATATGGATTCATGGGCGAACGATATCGCAAAAGCCAATGAGAACAGTCCATTTACAGATGATCCATCCTTTCAAAAGGAGCTGGACGGTCTGCTTTCGAACATCGAGGATTGGAATCGTGATCCACCGTCTTTTACCTTTGAAAAAGCTCAACTTCTTCACGAACGGGCCGAGAGTATCGAGGGTCACATCGGGCAGGAAAGGCAAGGAAAGCCGGTTCCGATCGGTGGTCATACATTACCGCCACTCCCCTATGGATATGCGGCTCTTGAGCCTTATATCGACAGAAGAATCATGCGTCTGCACCATGACAAACATCACCAAAGTTATGTGGACGGATTGAATAAAGCGGAGAATGAAATGCAAAAAGCGAGACGAACGAAAAATTATGATTTGATCAAACATTGGGAGCGTGAAGCGGCATTCAACGGGGCGGGCCATTATTTGCATACGATCTTCTGGGAAATCATGAGTCCTCAAGGTGGTGGGAAACCTAAGCGAGAGTTGCTGAGAGAAATCGAGCGGAGCTTCGGAAGCTTCGAAGCGTTCAAAGAACATTTTTCACAAGCCGCCAAAAAAGTCGAAGGATCCGGCTGGGCGATTTTAGTCTGGTCACCAAGGTCTCATCGTCTTGAAATCTTGCAGGCAGAAAAACACCAGAACTTGAGTCAGTGGGATGTCATTCCTTTGTTGCCGCTTGATGTGTGGGAGCACGCCTACTATTTGCAATATGAAAATAATCGCGGGAAATACGTCGAGCATTGGTGGAACGTGGTCCATTGGGGAGCTGTCACCGACCGCTATCAGAAGGCGAAGCAAGTGAAGTGGAAGCCGTACTAACTCAATAAGGTGGCCGTATAGCGGATGCGGTCGCCTTTTTTATTTGTCTAAGTGAAATACATGATGGAATGAGGATGAAATGGTATGCTAATGGAAAAGTTGTGTTAGGGAGATCGACGATGAAACAGGTTATGAAGGTCTTATTGATCGTGATCGGAAGCGTGTCTCTTGTGCTCGGCGTGTTAGGCATCATCCTGCCACTTGTGCCGACGACACCATTTCTGCTTCTAACGGCTGCATGCTATGTTCGAAGCTCCGATCGTCTGTACAACTGGCTGATGACGAATAAATGGTTCGGGTCGTATATACGCAATTATAAAGCGGGGCGTGGGATTCCGTTAAAAGCGAAGATTTCTGTACTTGTGATGATTTGGTTTTCTTTCTTATTTTCCGCGTTTTACATAGCTCCGAATATATACTTAAAGGTAGGCTTTATATTTGGGGCGTGTTTATTTACTGTGGTGATGTATCGGATGAAGACGTTGAAGCCTGGGGATGAGGAATAAGTGAATAGTTATAAAAAGGAATCTGCTGAAGATCAGCAGGTTCTTCAGTATGTTGAGAAAGCTACTTTCGGTTCTTCCAAGTTGAGAAGAGACCGGTGGCGTGGAAACGACTCCCTTTCCGCAGGAGGCGGTGAGCTTCCTCGGTCGCTCCTGAGACCTGCGGGAACTCACCCAAGCCTCAGGATCCTGCAGGAGTGTCGACGTTTCCACGCCACCTCAACAAAAGAAGACTGAACCTCTAAAGATTCAACGACAATGTGGAGCTCTAAAGATGACAGCACAATACTTGGTGAGGTTCTGTTCCAGCTAATTTGAGCATAGTGGGATGGAAAACGGGGAGACTCCCGCGGGAGAAGGACCTAGGCGAGACCCCACAGAGAGTGTCAACGAACGAGGAGGCTCGCCGGCTCCCCCGCAGGAAAGCGAGTCGTTTTCCATCCCACGGTATTCTCATATGATCTAACAGAACCTCTGCACAGACTTCTTAAACAGCCTGAAGGAACCTGCTGACTTTCAGCAGGTTCTTTCTTAGTAAAAGAGAGGGATGAACAGTAACTGCATGAAAATATGTGCACTCATATGAGATACAACAGCTGCTATAAACCCGTGCTTCCAGTATAGATAGCCGAAAATCATTCCGCCGATTCCGTTCAACAATAACGCTCTTCCCACAATAAGAGGAGAGAGTTCACCGAAGAGCATGAAGTTGGCTGGAAGGTGTCCGATTCCAAACAAGAGGCTGACGATGAAGATGACTCCCCAGTAAAAGAAGGACGGAAATTCTCTCTTTTTTGTGATTTTGACGGCAAGGAACACGATCAGCGTCATGAGGAACAACCGCATCATCACTTCTTCGACGACTCCTCCGTAAAAAACGCCCATGAGTAATCCAAATAAGGAGAAGGCAGGTTCATTTTCTGTGAGGGTGGGGAGATATCGTGAAAATAGTACGGCATCAGAGCCAGCAAGAATGAGTCCTACCAAGCCACCCAGCACGACGGATAGCCCGATTCCGCTTTTTGACTTGAATGTGAACGGTGTGTATTTCAGCATGGATAGACCAGCCAGGCTCAAAAGAAACGTAAGCACGCCTGTCTGCACGAGGGTGATCAACACAAACGGCACATCCTCTGGAATGGGAAGAGATCCTGATTCAAGCGTTTGGCGGGCGGTGAAATAACCGCCAATTACTCCAAATAAACTGAGAATGAACGATATCCCAAGCTTCTTCTTCATACATTCCAACTCCTATTCATGATTTTTTTCAGGGATGAATAGTTGAGCCATCGTTGCGCTCTTCGTTTCATCTGTCGGCTTTTGTGCCGTATATTTTCCAAAGATATGTTGTAAGTCCCGGGTGAATGCTTGCCATTGTTCAGGGGTAAGGTGGAGGTCGACTTGACTGTAGCCGAAGACATCTTGATGCATGTCGGTCGGACCGTCTAAGTAACGCTCTGTTTTATTGATCAAGCCAGCCATATAAGTCATGAACATTTGCATGTGTTCATCCTTATCCCATTTCGATGCTTCCTCTGCGTTAATGTGAGCGGCGTCATGTTCTTTTAAGGAATACGTGCGCTCAAGCGTTCCACGTATTTTTTTCTCCTCTACAATGTGGAGGATACCGTGATCCGTTAATGTTTTCAGGTGTCTGTATAGCGTGGCTTGCGGGACGTCGGTCAGTGCGTCCATCAGTTCTTGGACAGTCGCTGGTCCTTTAGCTAAACGTTGTATGATCTGCATTCGGACAGGGTGCAAGATTAAATCGGCTTTTGATGTCATAGATTCACCTCATTATTATCATTATTGATAATGATAATAATGTATTTTATGGTAGCCGTCAATACTATTCTCTTTGCAGAAAAAAGGACACCCTTAAGAGTGTCCTTACGGCAAGAGCTATGATTTATGTAAGAATTGTGAACATACTCAGCTTAAAAGGTGCGGACATGTACAGGATCAATCGTACTTGAGAGTGGGTACATGACCCGGAATTTACGGTTGATGGCTTGAATTAACGCGCGTTTCGCGTCTTCCGATTCAATTTTCCCCTCGCGTATCCCTTCATGATCCAGGTTCACTTCAAAATCAATGTGATGATGCTTATGATGAATTTTTCCTGATACAACCAATATCGTTCCCTCCTTATGCGAATGAGTAGATGATGAACGCTCTATTTATTCCCTTGGTCGTATATAGTCAAACGCTGCTATCACTCATTCTGCCATAGTAAAACTTTTCGTATTAGGTAAGACTAACAGGACAAGAATCGTGTTATGATGGGGGAGGTATAGATCCTTAAGTGACTAAGGAAAGGTATTATGGGAGGTTTATCTATGGATAATAATGATATCCTAATTCGATTACGTTATGCGCTCGATATAAAAGATCAAGATATGGTCGAAATTTTCCGCCTCGGAGGCGTGGAGATGACGAAAGAAGACGTTCAGCTGGTCCTTACTAAAGTCGAGGAAGAAGCGGACTATGATGAGGTTGATGAATACGAAGACTATATCAAGTGTACGAATAGTATGTTGGAATCCTTCTTGAATGGATTGATTATCTTCAAGCGAGGACCTCAGTTGACGAAGGACGGCCAGCCGGTGAAACCGGACCGCTCGATCAAGAACCATTCGAGTGTGAATAACGTCATGCTTAAAAAAGTGAAAATCGCGCTTAAGCTGACGAGCGAAGACATCATTAATATTTTAGATGATGCTGGCGTTACAATCACTAAAGGGGAATTGAGCGCTTTATTAAGGAAAGAAGGGCACAAGAATTACAAAGAGTGTCTCGATAAGTACGCGAGGAATTTCTTGAAAGGCTTAACGATACGATATCGAGGGTAATTCATAATCCCGTGATCTGCTAAACATAGATCACGGGATTTTTTGTTGGAAAACATTATCGAGTTCTTCGCTTCAGCCAGCCTTCTACATCGAGTTGCTCCTTCATGCGAATGTCATCCACCCGTTGTTGGTCGAGCTTCTTGCCTTCATGGATGATGATGACTTCATCTAGTAAAGGCTCGATATCACGGATTTCATGTGTTGTAATTACGAGGGATTGCCGGTCGAAGTCGACGAACTGGATGATCCCTTTGACAATCGATTCTCGAACCATAGGGTCGAGTCCTGATAAAGGCTCATCTAATAAAAGGAAGGGGGCTTCCCTCGCAACTGTAACCGCTAATTTGACTCGTCCGAGGTTCCCTTTGGATAGATGTTTGAGCTTTTGTTCATGATCGATAGCAAGAAAATCGAGAATATCCTCCGCCTTGTTTTTATTAAAATCGACGAACTGACTTTCATAAAAAGAGACTAATTCGCTTACTTTGAAATAGGGATAGAACCTGTCGAAATCGGTCATGTAAGCAATGGTAGAAGCGGACTGTCTCGTTACGGGTTCTCCGTTGATCGTGATGGATCCTTTGGACGGATGCAAAAGCCCAGATAGGAGCTTCAGTAGTGTCGATTTTCCACTCCCATTTTCTCCGATAATGCCATATATTTTACCCGGATCGATTCGCAAATCAATCCCTTCGATGGCTTTCGTGGTCAGAAACCGTTTCGTGATTTGATGTGCCTCAATCATTCTTTCTCCCCCTTTTTTGCTTCATGCTCCGCGAGTCCCTCTGTCATCTCGCTAATCGTAAATCCAAGGTCACTCATATCTTTGACAAAATATTCGATATAAGTTTGTTTCATTTGTTCCCTAAGTTCATGAAGCCGATCACGATTCTCCGTGACGAAGGTTCCTTGACCACGCTTCGATTGAACGATTTCCATTTGTTCCATTTCGCGGTACACACGCTGGATCGTATTCGCATTCACCCCTGTTTCAACGGCATATTCCCGAACAGAAGGAAGTTTGTCGCCGGGCTTTCGTTTTTCGCGAATGATTTCTCCTGCCAGTCGGTCGATCAACTGTTGATATATAGGTCTATCTGGTTGAAAGTCGATGCCCATTACACCTCAACCTTCCGATCCAGAATCCACATACCGAACAAAAGGAACAGACTGTTGAATGCGAAGTAAAAGAGCAGATCTCCGACAGACAAAGCATCTACGCCAAAGTTTACATACAGCATCCCCCCTAGACTGTCCACTTCATATTCGAAGAGAAACGGAGCAAAGGATGTGAGTGATTGATAGACGTAGGTTTCCTGGATCCACGTGAGGAAAGCAGAAATTCCGAAGAAGATTGCGATACAGATAAACACGCTTAAGCCTCCAATATATCGTTTCATCACTTGATGTAGCGACCACAGGAAGAACAATAGTAAAGCAAGAGCTAGACTGAACCCGATCAGAAGAATCCCCATTCTCGTGAAGACGCTGAAGATTTCTTGCATGCTTAACATCAATTCATAACTTGCTGCCAAGATTCCGACGCCAGAAACTACAACAAGAGAGGTGAGGAAAACAACAAAGGATTGAAGCATTTTCACTCCGACAATCATGTAACCCGATTGAGGGGAGTGGAGCGTCAATTCGAGCTGTTCGGCCTCTCTGTTGAAGCTGTGCATGAACAGTCCCGACAAATAAAACATGTGAAGAATCAGGAGAATGCTTGCTGTCATAAGGTACTGTTCGGTTTGGATAATCACCGGGGCGAGCACAAGCCAGAGGGCATTAAAAGCAGCCAATCCGAAGTAATACCCACGCATGAGAACCCATTCTTTTTTCCATAAGCCGATAAAAGCGGTTTGGTTCATCGTCATCCATCCTTTTGTATGAGTGTACTATTTAAATAGTACACAAGAAAGGTATGGAAAACAATAGGTTACTTGGATAGGAATGGGAAATCGTACAATTGAAGTTGGAATTCGGACAGAGTGAAGAATATTTCGGGCACGAGTAACTATATTTTGGACACCACAAAGAAAGTCTCATCGATATGCCAAACTACGCATGATAACAGGGAAGAAGGGTATCGTATAGTACAACTATGGATACGGAAAGAAAGGAGAACGACTGATGACATCCGCGATCGAAACCGACGTCCTCATTATCGGAGCCGGACCAACAGGACTTATGGCAGCCAACGAGTTGCAAAAAAGAGGGCTGGATTTTGTCTGCCTAGAGAAAAATGCAGCACCGTCTGACCTCTCCAAAGCACTGGGAATCCAAGCGAGGACGCTCGAATTATTTGAGCTGCTGGGCGTTCATCGTCCTTTTCTGAAAAAAGGTTATCCAGGACCAGGGGCGAAATTGCATTTAGGTGGGGACAGTCCGTCATTAGTCGAGCTCTATCATATCGAAAGTCGATACCCTTATATGTTGGTTCTCCCGCAAAGTGAAACGGAAGAAATATTAGAGGATCATTTATCGACACTCGGTGGGAAGGTGCATCGTAAGCATGACGTCGTAGATATCAACGAAACGGATGAAGGGGTTCGCGTAGAGGCAAAGCATGACGGAGAAATCATTACGTATGAAGCGAAGTATTTGTTGGCTTGTGATGGTGCACATAGTCCTGTTCGCGAAGCGCTTAATGTTGAATTCGTCGGTGAGGATGATGGGTACACCTTTTTCCTAGGAGATGTGGATGTTCCCGCTCTCAACGATATATACATTAATATGCATTTGAACGACAGGGGAGATGTTGCCTTTTTCCCTTATAAGGACGGAAGTTATCGGGTAGTCGGACTGGATCGTTCGAAACAAGGTCTTCCTCATAAAGACGAGTTGCCGCTGCATGAATTGCAAGAGAGTATCAATACCATCATGTCTGAGCCTTATAAAGTGGAGAACCCGAAGTGGCTTTCCTATTTCGGTACGTCCCATAGACAGGTACCGAATTACCGTAAAGGGAATGTGTTTTTTGTAGGGGATGCCGCACATATTCATAATCCGATGGGCGGCCAAGGGATGAACCTAGGATTGCAGGATGTCGCGAATATTGCCTGGAAACTGGAGGCAGTTCTGAAAGGGTATGCCGGTGATGCTTTTCTCGATAGCTACCATGAGGAGCGCTGGCCTCTCGGAAAAGATGTACTGAAAGAGACATCACGCATGCTTAAAATTGCCAATCTAGAAGGGACTCCAGGGAAGATTCGGAACTGGGCAGGGAAAGCGGTGCTTACTCAAGACTGGGTTCAGGACAGAATTGCGAACCACTTGTCAAACATTTACAACGAGTATGAAGACACGCCTCGGAATAAGTCCTTGCGCGATTCTTCTCTACCGAAGGGGGCCATTCAGGCAGGTCAGCGGGTGCCTGATCATTTGTTGTTTTTTGATGGAACGACAGATGAGAGTATCTATCCATTAATCAGAAAGCACGGTCATCTCTGTCTCGTGTATATTGATAGCGAAGATGAAGCGTTTCTTGATCGCGCATGCTCGTTTTCGGACAAATTGAATGAAGCCTACCCGGACCTTATGAAGGTCGTCCTTGTGGCCAAAGGTGGAACCGTGTCGGACAACCGTGGAGAACACTCGATTATTTATGATGTCCATAGACATTTAGAAAAGAAACTTGGAATGAGAAAAGGGCATACATTACTCGTGCGACCAGATGGTCATGTCGCGTTTCATGAGTCGTCTTCTGATATTGAGAAGACGTTGGATAAAGTGAAGCGGTTCTTTAGTTAAGTCTGTAACGCTCAACAGAAGGGTGTGTAAATCGTAAATCAAAAAGAGAGACCAGTCCTTTGGGGCTGGTCTCTCTTTAAAGGGTAAATACCTCGATAATCAATTATAAAAGAGCCTTGATATCTTCTTCCATCTCTAAAGGCTCGGTCGTGGACTCGAAGCGTTGCACGACTTCACCATCACGGTTAACGAGGAATTTCGTAAAGTTCCACTTGATGGAGTTCCCTTCCATATAGTGAGGGTATTTCTCATTAAGTATCGCCATCAACAGCTTGGCAGTCGGGTGTTCGGTATTGAAGCCTTCGAAAGACTTTTGTTCACTTAAGTATTGGAATAATGGGTGAGCGTCTTTATCTCGGACATCGATTTTCTTGAAGATCGGAAAGTTTACCCCGAAGTTCAAAGCACAGTATTCGGTGATTTCTCCGTCCTTCAAAGGTTCTTGGTCGTCGAACTGATTGGAAGGGAAAGCGAGGACTTGAAGGCCTTGCTCTTCATAACGGGCTTGGATCTTCTGCAGGTCCTCAAGTTGCGGAGTGAATCCACAGTTGGTCGCTGTATTAACGATCAACATCACTTTTCCTTTATATCGATTCATTCCTCTTGTTAATCCGCTTGATGTTTTAATTTTGTAATCATAAATAGTCATTTTGTCTCTCCTTAGAACGTACGCATTATAACGTCGTAGCTTTGTATAGTACTTTATACCTTGTTAAGATATTATTTAAACATAATTTTTCAGACGTATCAGATTGATGAGGACAAAAACCTTTACTGGCGTCCAATAAGGATTCATTGCGTTTTTAAAAACGGATGTCTATCTATCTTATCATTGGTTTCGTTAAATACCTAGCAATGTGAAATCGTTACCATTTTTTAGTTTGTGAGAAATAAGACTCAATCCGAATAGAATAATGCGGATGATGATTCCTATCTTAAAGGGGAGAAGATCACAAAAAAATACCAGCCTATGTGGACTGGTATTCATTCAACAACTTAGGTGACCCAACCATATAAGAATCATCCTCGATTCTTACTATGTTTCAAATTATCAACTTACCAGAAGGATTATTCTTATGAAGAATTCGTTCCCTTCTTACTTGTGGTGAAGTGTAATTTTTAAAATCCTCATTTCCTTCTTCCAAGTCGTGGACCTCACATTCCGTTACTTTAGAAGATGAGAACTTGCAAGTGTTCCTCATAATCTGACGCTCTCTTTAAAATAGACTGTGCACCTTCTTTTTAAAGTGATGGTCTTCTAAGTGGAACAAGGGACCATGAGGTTTGTGACTCACGTGCTTCTAACATGACGGTCTCTTCGGCTGGCCGTAGTTTAGGGCTGATCTGCATCCTCTGCACTGGATGTGTGTTCCCTCCGTCCCGGCAGCATTCGTTCCTGTTCAACGGAAACGAACTCGCAATGGTTGAGCCACCTAAGTTGTAGAATTTATTTTATTTACACGTTCATTATAGCACTGGTGATAAGAAGAATCCAGTAAAATGATAGCGTTTTCATAAATTAATCAGAAAGCTGATCCCATTCGAATTTTTTTGATACAATTATTGGGAAATATGTCTGGGAGGTGCCAGTTATGCCTGGTTGGTTTGATACAAATATAGAAGACTCTTTCCAATTGTTCTCGACTGAACACATCGTTATGCTTGTTATCCTTTTTTCAGGAATCGCTCTTTTGCTTGCTGGTCAAAAAACCTTGCATCATCGACCAAGGGTTCGACAATTTACTAGATGGACCTTATTTGTATTGCTATTGTTCAGTGAAGCCGGTCATCAAGTATGGGGGCTAGCCAATCAAAACTGGAATATGGAAGAACATGCTCCGTTACACTTATGCGGCATCGCTTCGTTGCTAGCTATGGTGGCCTTAATTTACTCCAATCAAAAGTTGATTCAAACCCTTTATTTCATTGCCATACTTCCGGCAATCATTACGTTGTTCACACCGGAGGTATTCTATTCCTTTCCTCATTTTCGCTTCATGAAGTTCTTTCTCCATCATATGGCCTTGGCGTGGGCTGGGGTGTTTTTGGTGATGGCGACATCAACACGCATTACATTCAAATCTATGCTGCAAGTCTTTGCCAAGTTGAATGGGTATGCGGTTTTCATTTTCATTCTCAATCGTATGATCGGTACTAATTATTTGTTTCTTGCTGGGACTCCGGATGTTTCGACCCCATTAGATGTGCTTGGAGATGGCGTTTGGTATTACATAAATCTAGAATTGTTCTGCTTCGGGATTTTTCTGTTGATGTACCTCTTGTACCGAGGTGGGGATTTATTCAGCGTGTTGAATAGAAGAACGGAAGATGGACATCACATGGAAAAAGACGAAGCTCAATAGTTTTAAACATGATCGTTTTGACTTTTGTTTAAGGATGTCTCAAAATAAACCTTGAATAAGAGGTGAAACGATGGCAGATAAAATGAACAATGTACGTTGGTTCAGCATGGCGCTGAAGGCGTTGATTATATTAGCAGAGAACGAAAACAGGTGCCCGAGCGGCCAGCTTGCAGAAAAATTGGAGTCGCGGTCTGTCTACTTGCGTAAGATTTTGACTCACTTAGTGAAGGCGGACATCATCGGTGCGAAAGAAGGGCGCGATGGTGGATATTCGCTTAGTAAAAAGCCGGAAGAAATCCAATTGTCCGAGGTCTATGAAGCGATCAGTGCGGAGACAGTGGCCAAAGACTATTTCGAAACAGAAGGGAAGCACTGTTTCTCAAGAGAATCCCAACTATCCCTTTGCAATCTACAAAATGAAATGGAATCGTGGATTTTAGAAGGCTTACGAACGAAAAACTTATCTGATTTAATCGACCAGTAAAACGAAACGGCTGACGTTTCGTTTTCTTTTTGCAATGAACTGTAGTTGACAAAGGAACAGTTAAGTCTCTATACTGTAACTGTGAAAGATACAGTTATGGGGAGGACATCAACATGTCTAACAAAACGATGACAAAAGAAGAATATTTAAATAAAGTGAAAGAAATCGATACAACGAAAGAAGCGCCGAAGGTGTTGAAAGATACAGACTTTCTAACTGTCGCAAACGAACGACGCTCCGTACGTCAGTATGATCCAGACTTCAAGATTGACCGCAAAGAAATTGAAGAGTTGTTGGAAACAGCGACACTTGCGCCGTCATCTTCCAATTTGCAGTCTTGGCGATTCCTCGTGATTGACGATCAGGAAGAGAAGGAGCGCTTGCTCCCGATTGCGAATAACCAACAGCAAATCACAGACGCCTCTGCCGTCATTGCGATTCTCGGCGATAAGAAAGCCTACAAGAGAGCGGATCAAATCTATTCTCAAATCGCTGAAAAAGGAAATATGCCAGAAGACATTAAAGATATGTATGTGAACAGCATCTTTGATAACTACGGAAACTTCCCTGAAGAGCGTCTTGCGAAAATCGCTCACATCGACGGGGGAATTGTCGGCATGCAACTGATGTTGGCTGCGAAAGCGAAAGGCTACGATACTGTTCCAATGGGTGGTTATGATGAAGAACAGTTCTTGAAAGCTTTCAACGTGCCGGAGGAATATACGTCCGTGATGCTATTATCTCTTGGTAAGGGAACAAAAGCTGGATTCCAAAAAACGCGTCTTCCATTAGAAGACGTCGTGCAGTGGAACCGTTATGAGTCATAAATGATGAGGAACGATCACCTTTTTGGGGTGATCGTTTTTTGTGTTAGGCATTGTCTCGGTTCTGGGCGTCATTCAGAAAAGGTCTCTTATCGATTTCTTCATTGTGAAGGGAGTGAAACTGTTGCGAGGAAGGTGATTAAGACGGTATTCGATCATATAATCAGGTCAAACCGTTTTAATAGAAGGAATCATGACGTTTCTAGACATCTGGAAAAGGCAAAACCGCTTTAAGCGAGGCACTTATGACGTTTTTGAGGGAAGGTAAAATAAAAAGCGTACATATCCGGTTGTTGGGAGTTGTGAGCTTTAGAATAGAACGTCCACTTTTCACCGAAATTCATGTAAACTAGAACAAAAGAGGTGACGCCCGTGAAGCTAAATAATTTGAATATCATCCGGCTTGTGATGTTCTATCTGATCAGTTCAGTCTACTATCTCAACTTTCCTGACACGACTTTCCATACAGGAGTCGTCATCCTTGCCGTGCTCGGGTTCACAGCTACCCATTTTGCGCTATATCATCCAAAAGGAGACGATTATCTTCCATACATACTGTCGGTGGACTTCGGATTGATTTTGGTGCTTGGTTTACTTGATCCAGGCTCTACGCTGTATTTGATTTTATTCGGCGTCGAAGCTGTGACCTTGCTGATTGTTGAGAATCGTAAAAAAGTGATTCTCCCTTTTGCCGCCTCTTTTCTTGCAACCTTCGTGTCTATTAATCTCTACACGTATCAGGTGACGGGCGAGTTTTCGATCTTTGATAATCTGATCAGTGGTGCATTCGTCGTATTCTGTGCGATTGTAGGACGATTGATTTTCAGACTCACCGAAGCGCAACAGACGGTCAGCGATCAGTATGCAGAATTGAAGGGCGCTCACGAGCAGTTGAAGCAGTATTCCGAGCAGGTTGAAGAGTTGACGGCGATTGAGGAGCGTAACCGCATCTCGAGAGAAATCCATGACACGGTCGGCCATAAGATGACAGCCCTCCTTATGCAGCTTCAGGTGGCGAAAGAACTTCAACAAGTCGATCAAGACAAAAGCAGCAAGGCTCTTACTGTATCAGAAGGCCTTGCACGTGAAGCGTTACATGAAACGAGGATGTCGGTACGCACGTTGCGTGCCGATGCAGGAGATGCTAGGTCGTTTGTAACAAAAGTGAGGGAAGTGCTCGGAGAGTATGAGCAGCAGACTGGTCTTGTATCGACCTTATATGTGGAAGGGGAGGCATTGATGATTCCTCCTTCTATCCAGTTGGCACTCACAAGGTTAGTGCAGGAGTCCTTGACGAATGCGGTGAAGCACGGAGGAGCGAAGACGTGCGAGGTGGAACTGGTCATCAAGGAAGAAATCGTTATTCTTACGGTAACGGATGATGGAAAAGGGTCGAGCGAAGTGCAGCCTGGATTCGGCATGACGAATATGCGGGAGCGTGTCCAGGACCACGGGGGAAGGTTGGCGTTTGAGACTACTCTTGAACAGGGGTTTTCCATACGGGCCGAATTTCCGTTGAAACGAATGACATGGAGAGTAGGTGGAGCAGATGATTACACTCATGATCGTCGATGATCAAGAACTGATGCGTGACGGGCTGGCGACCATACTGGATTTGAAGCAGGACTTGTCCGTCGTCGGTGTAGCTTCAGATGGGCAAGAAGCGTACGAAATGGCCCTTGAGAAAAAGCCGGACATCGTCTTGATGGATATCCGAATGCCAGGGACGAATGGGGTAAAAGGAGCCAAGTTGATTACATCCTCTCTCTTAGATACCAAGGTGTTGATGCTCACCACGTTTTCCGATACCGAACTGATTCTCGAAGCGCTGACAGAAGGTGCACACGGGTATTTGCTGAAAGATATGCCGACCGACTCCATTGTCCAGGCGGTCATGACGGTTCATGCAGGCGGAATTGTACTGCCGCAGCATTTGACTGCCGAAATCATCAATGAAATGAAGCGTAAGAAGGAATTGGAGAAAGAGATTTTTCCCGCGGATAACGTCCCGGCTCTCATCCATGACTTGACCGATCGAGAACGGGAAGTGTTGAAGAAACTCGGCGAGGGACTCAATAACAAAGAAATCGCAGGACAATTGTATATTTCAGAAGGCACGGTGAAGAACCACGTATCGCATTTGATAGGAAAATTGGAAGTACGCGACCGTACGCAAGCCGCGATTTTCGCCGTTCGATACGGAATCACCACCTTCCCATCATGACTATTGGCACATGCCGAGGCAGCTATTTCAGCTGTCTTTTTTTTATGTATTTCTATCGCTCTGGAGATTCTCTTTTTTCGAAACCGAGGTACGATAAAGACATCAAATGACGAGGAGTGACGGAGATGCTTCAGGTGAGTGAGTTGAAGAAGCGATATGGGCAGAAGGAAGTCGTGAAGAATGTGTCGTTCAAGTTGAAGGAGGGGGAGGCGTTCGGGCTCCTGGGTCCGAATGGCGCCGGCAAATCGACGACGATTGCCATGATTTGCGGGTTGGTTTCGTATGACGGGGGGCAAATCAGCTGGCATGATAAGCCGATGACCTCATCGATGAAAAAGAAGGTGGGCATCGTTCCTCAAGAGATTGCCCTTTACCCGACCATGTCGGCTAAGGAGAATTTGTTGTTTTGGGGGCGTATGTATGGGTTGAAGAGGAAAGAGGCGAAAAAGCGAGCAGATGACGTACTCGACATCGTCGGTCTTAAGGACAGAGGAAAAGAAACCATTGAAACATTCTCAGGTGGGATGAAGCGGCGGATCAATATCGGAGCCGCACTGATGCATGAGCCGGAGTTGTTGATCATGGATGAACCGACGGTAGGAATCGATCCGCAGTCCAGAAATCATATTTTGGAAACCGTGAAGCAGTTGAACCGTCAGGGCATGACGATGATTTATACGAGTCATTATATGGAAGAAGTGGAGTTTCTCTGTGACCGGGTCGGCATTATGGATCATGGAGAAGTGATCGCGAGCGGCACGCAGAAGGACCTTTGTCAGCGATTGATCGGGGGGACGGTGATTCGTCTGAAACTGGAGGGTGCGAATGAATCGGGCATGCAAGCCATTCAGCAACTCGCAAGTGTAAATCAAATCGCTTCAGATCCGGAGTCAAATACGTATGAGGTTTTCGTAAAGCGACCGGACGAGGCGATCAGTGACATCATGGATACGACGGTTGAATATCGAATGAAACTATCTGAGATATCTGTGCAAGAACCGAATTTGGAGTCTCTGTTTTTGCAACTGACAGGTCGATCACTACGGGATTAGGAGGGTGAAAAGATGTGGACCATTGCGATGAAGGATTTACGCTTGCGTTGGAAAGATAAACGAGGACTCATAACGATGTTGCTTATGCCGATTCTATTAACCGCCATTCTGGGATCCGCATTGGGTGGGAATTTCGGTGAAGATTCCTCAATGCCTGACACGGTTGTAGGCGTGGCTTTCGATGAAGTGGACCAGATGACCGACCAGTGGGTGAATGAGGTGCTCCCAAATGACGAAGTGACGGTAACGGCTTTTGAAAATGGTCAGGAATTGGAGGTGGCTTTGCAAGAAAAAGCGATTGATGTCGGCGTAGTGCTTCCCGAGAATTGGGGACAACAGATGAGTGAGTCAGAAGTGAAGGTTTGGACCGATCCTGAGAAAACGATTCAAGCGTCGATTGTGCACTCGATGCTAACCTCATTCGTCGATCGAATCCAATCTGTATCAGCAACGGCCAACGTGTTCGCTTTTGAAATGGGAGCAGAAGGCGGAGTGGATGTGGAAAGTGCTACCGAAGAGGTGATGGCTGATCTCAGGGCCGTTGCCGGAGCGGAAGGAACGAGTGTCCGTGCAGCTGAAGAAGGTCAGGCGTCGCTGACCGGCATGCAATATTACGCCGCGGCGATGGGGGTGATGTTCATCCTGTTCAACGCAACGATCGGAGCAAGGTCTGTTCTTGAAGAACGACATACTCAAACCCTTGCAAGAATTGCGATGACGCCGATACGTCCTTTTCCCGTCATGGTTGGGAAATTTCTCGGCACTTTATTTTATTCGCTTCTACAGTTCCTCTTATTTCTCATCGCTACCTATCTATTTTTCGATGTCTCATGGGGGGAGAGTCCAGGTCAAGTCCTTGCGGTCGGTGTGGCATATGGCGTAGCGGTTTCGGGTCTTGCGATGATGCTTGCGAGTGTGATCAAGGAAGAAAAAACGATCGATGCGGTCGGAGGGATCGGCGTACAGGTTCTGGCTTTGCTTGGTGGATCGATGATTCCGATTGCCGCATTTCCTGATATCCTGCAAACCGTATCCAATGCCATCCCGAACAAATGGGCACTGGACGGATTTATATCCGTGATGACAGGAACAACGTGGACTGAACTCATCCTCCCGACATCGTTATTGCTGGCGTTCGGGCTGTTGTGTCTCTGGATGGGATCGATGCGATTAAAATTACAGTAGAGGAGTGATCAAATATGAAACGGATTTGGACACTGGCGACTTTTGAATGGAAGCGGATGTTTAAGAAACCGCAATCGTATCTCATCATGTTCGGAATGCCACTATTATTCACATTTGTTTTCGGTGCGTTATTCAGTGGAGAAGGAGGAGAGAGTGAGCTGCCGCTCGTGGGCATCGTCGATCAAGACCAATCGAACGTCTCGACAGCCTTTGTCCATAGGCTTGAAGAGTCTGAACTGATGGAGACTGCGGAAATGTCGCTGGAGGAAGCAGTGGAGTACCTTTCAGACCAGTCCATCACGGGGTATATAGCGGTCGATGCTTCTTTTGAAGAGGTTCTGAAGAATGGTGAATTGCCCGACGTGACAATGGCTCATCTCCCTGCTTTTCAAGGAGCTTCGACACTGACTCAATGGATCGATAGTCAAATGAGAGGAATTGCAGTGAAAGCAGAAGCGGCTTCTCACTATCAATCTTTGACAGGAAAAGATTGGGGAGAAAGTTTTGCTGTAATGGATCAGCCTATTCCTCTGGCACAGGAAACGATTAAAATGGTGAATGTATCGACGAGCGAAACCGTAGTTGTGTTGGATAACATGACGGCACGCGCCACCGGTTTCGCCGTGATGTTTGTCATGATCGCTATGCTTAGTAGTACAGGTGTGTTGCTTGAGGCGAGGCAAAGTGGTGTCTGGTATCGTCTGATTTCAACGCCTGCCAGAAAAGTCGAGATCATATTCGGCTACTTGCTCGCTTTCTTTCTCATCGGGTGGGTTCAATTCGGTGTGCTTATGGTCGCCTCCTCATTGATTTTCGGTGTGTATTGGGGAAGCATCCTCGGTAATGCCGCACTCGTGTCAGCTCTTCTGCTTTGCACGATCGGATTGGGATTGTTCATTGCTGGGTTCGTTCAAACGACCGAGCAGCAGGCGATTTATGGGAACTTGATCATCTTTTCGACGTGCATGGTGGCAGGTGTCTATTGGCCGGTTGAAATCATGCCTGAGTTTATGCAGCGCATCGCTGATTTTGTACCGCAGACGTGGGCATTGGAAGGCTTTGCGGAATTGAGTGCGCGAGCGGGAACGTTCACCGATATCCTCCTACCCATCGCCATCCTGCTAGGGTTCACGGTGCTATTCTTATCTGTGGGGATGAAACGAATGAGGTTCGAGTAGGCGAGCAAAAAAGGATTCGTAACCTTATTTAGTTTAGGGGTGGTTTTGAAACAACTCGCTTTCCTGCGGGGGAGCCGCCGAGCCTCCTCGGTCGTTGCACTCCCTGTGGGGTCTCGCCTGGGTCCTTCTCCCGCGGGAGTCTCGTCGTTTCAAAACCACCCCTTTCTATATGTAGAGAAACGAACCCTCAACGTGTCGGTGCGTGTGCCCTATCGAACGTGCACTAACTACCAATATATCCTTCCATCCAGTTTTTTCTTATGACGTGAACCAGCTAATCCTATGTATCCGTTATCCCCATAAAAGTAAGAAGGGACGGGAATTTGCGAGACTCCTGTGGGATGTACATGATCGGTGAGAGCCCGCAAGGCGAAGCCTGAGGAAGCTCACCGAAAGGGGATGTTCGAACTAAGATCGCGACATCGTGTGTTAACGTCGAACGACCCAACGTCCTGTCGGGCCACTTCAAGCGAGTGATTTACCTGCCCTTCAGATCCTAAATTCTGCAACGGAAGAATGTGAGTTGTTTCAAAGCCACCCCTCAACTTTGTATGGTAACGAACCACACAAAAAAGCTCGGGATGATATCCGAGCTTTTTCGTGTGGTCAGAAAACCTGTTTATTTAGCTGTAGTGTTCAATGTAACTTCAATATTATTGCGTGTTGCACGAGAGTACGGGCAGACTTGGTGGGCTTTGTGGACCAACTCTTCCGCTTCTTCCTGATCGACGCCTTTGATTTCAACATCTAGCTGGACAGCCAATCCGAATCCTTCGCCTTCTTTTCCGATGCTAACATTAGCCGTGATGACAGATTCAATGGATTTTTTCGCTTGAGAAGCTACGAGTTGGAGGGCACTATCAAAGCACGCTGAATACCCAGCTGCGAAAAGCTGTTCTGGATTGGTGGACCCTTCTTTTTCTTGACCGCCTAGAGATTTTGGCATAGATAGTTCGAAATCAATTGTACCGTCACTTGATGTTACCGTCCCTTTACGACCACCCTGAGCAGTTGCTTTTGCTGTGTACAATGCTTTTTCCATATAGACATCTCCTTTTTTATATTTTGTATTATTATATTGTGCACAACCTAATTTACAACAACCATAATTGTTTGTCAAAAGATAGCGATTTGTTGTCGTCTAGTGGAAGATTGGGTACACTTGGAGAAGAAGGAGAGATCGTCATGGCAGGAGACCACCTGAAGTTAGAAAATCAAATTTGCTTTTCCATCTATGCAGCAGCTCGTGAAATGACAAAAATGTATAAGCCGCTGCTTGAAAAGTTAAATGTCACGTACCCGCAATATTTGGTGCTGCTTGTCTTGTGGGAGATGGATTCCGTGACGGTGAACGAGATGGGGCGCAAGCTTTATCTCGACTCTGGAACGCTTACGCCGATGTTGAAGCGTATGGAGAGTGCCGGATTATTGTATCGTCATCGCTCTTCTGAAGACGAACGGCGCGTGATTATTTCGCTTACAGATAAGGGAAAAGCGGCGCAGGAGGATGCCTCATCGATCCCCCATCAGCTCGTCGACCAATTAGGGATGGATGAAGAAGAGCTGATCCAATTTAAAGCATCGCTCGTGAAGACGTTGAACCGTGTTCATGAGAAGAATCAAGAACTTTAGTACGCAAGAACCGTCCCTTCGTCTGACAATCGATTTGATGATATAATGTCAAAAGAAAATAGTACTTGTCCGTTATCATGAGAGGAGAGATTGTATGCGTTCAAAATCTGATATGAAGCTTTTTACTTTAAATTCAAATGAACCTTTGGCACACGAGGTATCTGAAATTCTAGAGGTGCCGATCGGACAAAGTTCTGTCGTCCGCTTCAGTGACGGTGAAGTTCAAATCAGAATCGAAGAAAGTGTGCGTGGCGCTGATGTGTACTTGATCCAATCGACTTCGCAACCTGTCAACGAGCATATTATGGAGCTGTTGATTATGATTGATGCGTTGAAACGCGCATCGGCGAGAACAATCAATGTCGTCATTCCTTATTATGGATATGCAAGACAGGATCGCAAAGCTCGCCCTCGTGAACCGATCACGGCAAAATTGATGGCGAATCTATTGGAGAAAGCAGGGATTTCAAGGGTACTTACGCTGGACTTGCATGCTCCGCAGATTCAAGGTTTCTTTAATACTCCTGTTGATCAGCTACTGGGTGTGCCGCTTCTAGCCGACTACTACAAGAAAAAGAACTTGGAGAATGTCGTCGTTGTAGCGCCGGACACGAGTGGACTGAGTCGTGTTAGAAGAATGGCGAACATCTTGGACCTTCCGATCGCTTTTGTGGATAAACGCCGTGCTGAAGCGAACATGCCAGAAGTGCGGAATGTTGTCGGAGACATTGAAGGGAAGAACGCCATCATTGTGGATGACATGATTGATACAGCCGAAACGGTGTTAGAGGCTGCCGAAGCGCTGATTGAACATGGCGTGAATGACATTTATGCGTGCGGCACTCATGCGGTTCTGTCTGATCCGGCGGTCCGTAAAGTGGAAGAGTCGCCGATCAAAGAGTTGGTCGTGACGAACTCCGTTTTCTTACCGGAAGAAAAACATACCGAAAAAATCGTACAACTCTCTGTCGCCCCTCTGATTGCCGATGCCCTCTTACGTGTGCATGAAGAGAAGTCGGTCAGTGTCATGTTTGATTAGTCATTTCTGCCTTTCACTTTGATGAGTGAAAGGCCTTTTTGCATGCTTCCCCTTATGGAGAGCCATTACTATAAGGAAGTGTGATAGAAGGAGGTGAGGACTCTTGAAATTAGTACACGTTTATCGTGTCAAAACATATGTCGTTCCAGAGCATCTCGATCAGGTCGTAAAAGGCATCCTTGAGGTCGATGAACTACAAGTCGGGCATTATAAAAACGTGATGTGGAGATCGACCGATGGAGTGGAGCAGTTTGTTCCGTCTGAGGAGGCTGTACCAACCAAAGGGACGGCCGGAGAGAGAACAACGGTTACGTCTTTTCGTTTAGAGTTTTCGATTCCTCGAGACGAATCGCTGCTGAGGAAGATCATTAAGGAGGGGATTTATCCGAATCACCCTTGGGACGAACCGGTCATTCAGGTGTCTGAAGAATTGGAAGCAAGGAAAGAAGGGTAGGATTGAAGGGCCCTGTAAGCTATAGGAACAGGGTCTTTTTTTCTTGTCGAGAGGGTTTCGAATCGACACCGGCTTGATTTCTGATATGATATAGACTACATAACGATTTCCTTTCCGGTATGTAAAGTGCTTTTTGAAGAAAGAGAGGGACAAGAATGAATCGAATAGGCGTCTTAACGAGCGGGGCCGATGCGCCGGGCATGAACGCGGCCATTCGCTCAGTAGTTAGAACAGGGTTATTTCATAATATAGAAATGGTCGGAATACAGTATGGATTCTATGGTTTGATGAATGGGTTCATGAAGGATATGGACGCTGATTCTGTCGGTTCTATCATTCAGCGTGGAGGAACCATTCTCCAGTCTTCCGTGAGCGAGGAGATTCTTACTGATGAAGGACAAAATCAAGCGATTGCGAATTTGAAACGCTCAGAAATCGACGGTTTGATTGTCATCGGGGGCAAGGATGTCCTTAAAGTTGTCGCGGGCCTTGCTGGCAAGAACTTTCCTACTATGGCTGTACCGGCGACAATCTATAATGACATTCCGGGTGTTGAAGAGACGATCGGTTTTGATACAGCGTTAAATACGGTGATTGATCATATCGATCGCATTCGTGATACGGCTTTTTCTCATGAAAAGACATCCATTATTGAAGTGATGGGCAAGGACACAGGGCAATTAGCCTTATGGTCTGGCGTCGCAGGCGGAGCGGAAAGTATCTTGATCCCTGAAAAAAAGGAAGAGATCGAGACGATCATTGAACAAATGAAAAGCGGCAGTGGGCGTCGTGACAAACGATACAGCATCATTGTCATGACAGAAGGTGTCGGGAATGGAATCGATCTCAGCGAAAAGTTGAAAGAAGAGGCAGGGATCGAGTCGCGGGTAACCGTTCTAGGACATACACAGCGTGGAGGTACTCCGTCAGCAAGAGACCGTGTCGTGGCCAGTCGCCTTGGTTGCTATGCGGTCGAGTTGCTGCTCGATCAGGATTCAGGGAGCCTCGTAGGATTGGAAAATAATCGACTTGTTCATTATGAATTTCAAGCTCTGTTGTCACGAACATTTGAAATTGATGACAGGCTCTATGATTTGGCGAAAGAGCTAACACTTTAGAAAAAAGGAATAAAGCATTCGGGGGGACAGGAATCGTAGCTGCCCAAGTTACGTTTCCTGTCCCTTAGTCTATGTTTGAATCCAGTCAAACAAGGAATAGTAAGGAACAAAGATCGAAAAGGAGCCGTTCTATGAAAAGAGCTATCATCCATCTCATTGCTTTTCTTGTAGTCGTTACCGTCAATGGACTAGCCAATGCCTTACCGTTGAATGGTCAAACGACTGGTGAAATATCAAATCGATTAAACGTCTTATTTACGCCTGCTGGATATGTGTTCAGCATTTGGGGGCTCATCTATCTACTGCTAGGCATCTGGGTTATCCGTCAATTCCCTAAAAGTCGCAGATCTCTACCTGTGTATAAGGAGACGAGCTTCTTATTCGTCCTGAGCTGCGCCCTGAACAGCCTGTGGATTTTCATGTGGCATTTTGAATGGTTCGGCGTATCCGTTCTGGTCATGCTCACTTTGCTACTGACTTTGATTCGTTTATATGTTCGGGCAAAGGCTGTTGGTGCTTCCTTCTTTGATGTGCTTCCTTTTTCCGTATACCTCGGCTGGATCAGTGTGGCGACGATAGCCAATATCAGTTACTTTCTGAATCATATCGGTTGGGATGGTTTCGGCATTTCAGCTTCGATTTGGACATTCCTTCTTTTGTTGATTGCGACTATCTTGGCGATTCATTTCATTCGGGGAGAACGAGACCGGATTTACCCGCTTGTGTTTATTTGGGCGTTTATCGGAATCAGTGTCCAGAATCAGTCAGCGGATGTTCCACTTGTCGTGTACACAGCATATGGATGTTCGTTGATCCTTCTGATCGCTGATGTTTTATCTTTCGTAAGGAAATGAGGGAGATAGATGGAGAAACCGAAGATTCTAGTTGTGGCTGGTGAAGAAAAAGTTGTCCGCGTTCTTCAGATGTATCTTGAATAAGAAGTGTATCATGTCGTTAAAGCTTAGGTTAATAGTAAAGGGAGTCCGTATAGGGCTCCCTTTCTTAAAATTGTCAGATTAGGTTTGCCCCTTAAAAGGTGACACCACCTTTTATAAGAACACTCCTTCATAAAAAGGTAGAGAGAAGCTTCTTCTCGGCCGCTTTGAGTGCCTCGGATATGTAGAAGTGTGGAGATGAGTCCTGTCACAGCGGTATTCCGATTGATTTAATCGCCAAAATGATGAGATAAAGCTTCTCATAGCACTTTTTGACAAGAATGGTCGGGTAAATGGTGGAGACGGTTTCGACATCCTTGGGATTGATTGTTTGTTAGTCCGATAATCGAACAGGAAGAGCATCAAGTCCGCGCAGGAGAAATACTTGGCGCCACTCAGGCGACGGCTCTGTTCGGTTCAAGTCCATATCAGGAAAAGCGTCAAAAAGCTTCTCTAGAGCGATCTTCCCTTCGAGACGGGCAAGGGGCGCACCAAGGCAGAAATGAATGCCGAACCCGAACGCGACGTGTGCATTACGTCTTCTGGTAATATCGAATTGGTCTGCATTCTCGAACTTCTCCTCATCCCTGTTTGCTGAACTGATGGAAGCAAGCACGAGATCCCCACGCTTGATCCGGTTCCCGTGAAAGTCGATATCAGCCTCTGACCAGCGCGCTGTCGAGAAGTCTACAGGACTATAATAGCGAAGCCCTTCTTCAATCGCGCTTGGAATAAGGGAGTGATCCTGTGTAACCCTTTTCAATTGTTCGGGATGTTCAAATAGTGCAAACATCGTATTGGCGATCAAGTTTACGGTCGTTTCGTGCCCCGCAATAATTAGTAACACGACCATAGAATACAATTCATTGGTGCTCAATTGCTCCCCATCTTCTTCGGTTTGTAGAAGTTGTGAAATCAAGTCGTCTTCAGGCTGCTCACGTCTTTTTTCAAAAAGGTCGGTCAAGTATGTAGTAAAAGCTTCAACATCCTCGACGAATTCCGTCTCGCTATCACTCGAGGCCGCAAGAATGGTGTTTGACCACTTTCGGAATTTGTCGCGATCCTCTGCTGGAACCCCGAGTAACTCACTAATGACGATGATTGGTAGGGGGAAAGCATAGTCATCCACTAGATTGACGGATCCTTCCTTCTTTTTCATATCTTCTATCAATCCATCAGAAATTTCCCGAATTCTTGGCTCCAGCTGCTTGATCGTTTTCGGATTGAAAGAGGGTTGAACCAGTTTACGAAGTCTAGTGTGGTCAGGAGGGTCTACATCAAGCATCATATTTCCAAAAATATTTACTTTTTCCGCTTCATTACCGCGATCGGAAGAGGGATAAAGGTTGCTTTGATCTTTCATAAAGCTTGGCGATTTCAATAATTCTTTGACATGATCATATTTCGTTACAATCCAAGAGGTATAGCCGTTCTCACTTCCTACAGGGAACACGGGCTGTTGGGCACGTTGTTCTTTGTAAAAGGGGTAAGCCCCGATTTTGAAATTCGAGGAATAAAGCGTTTCGCTAGTCGTCATCGATTGTTCCTCCTCCATTTATTTCCTGTATTTGGAGTATATAAGATGCTTGGTGTAGAAACAAATGTTATTAATTATGATAAAAAAAGGGTATTATGTTCATAAACATGACTCATACGAGGTGAAGACGGTGAAAAAAGATGTCGATGATTATTTGCAGGAAGGCATATATGGAGCAAGACAAACAAAGCCTGGAGAACGGAAGAAATACTTAGGGACAATTCGAGAGCGCGTTGTTCTTGTTTTGACAAACGGTCAGCTGATGAGGGAACAAGGTTTAGAAGAACTAGCTCAAGCGATGAAGGATTATCCTGAGGCGAAATTGCTTTTGGATCGACAGGTAAGCTACCGTTTTCGTAAGCCTTACCGACAGCTAGCCAATGAACATGGAATCCAGCATACCACAGTGGATAACAAGGAAGTGGAAACAGATGTTGGTGCGGTACTTGCGGTTGAAGAAGCGATTGATAAAGAAAAGATCGATATCAAGACCACCGAGGATACAAAGCAAGAAGGAGAAGAGAAGAAAGGTCTAGGTGGATTGATCAAGTCTCTCTTCAAATCGTAAAAGTTTCCACGCAAAAGAATCAGATTTTTTTCATAATCCCCTCTTAAAGCTATGATATTGGACAGATAAAATGTATACTGTAAGTAGAGACATAAAAGAATCTTTAAGTTTTTTGTGAAGAGTGGATGTAAATACTTTCGTATATACAATCTGCATGATATACTATTCTTGTCCTGAGTACATAGATACTTAGCGACCGCGTTCGTGTTCACGAACCAAGCCCTGCGCCTCAAGGACGAGGTGGGGGCTTTTTCTATGTGAAAATTCCTTTTGGTCGAAATTCCCTTATGCTACGATAGAAATGAAGGTCAACATTTTACTCAGGAGGTCGATGGGGATGTTCAAAAAGATTGCAAGCGATGCTTTAGGTTTAAGTGATATTGGTCGAATCATAAGCAAGGAAGACTTTGATAAAGCCCAATCCGATGATTTCGTCTTAACGGAAGATGGGGAGAAGATCCATTTTCTGATCAAGTCGAAGACCGATGAATATTGCTTTACGAACCGTGCGCTGATTCACCTCGATGGTGAGAAAGCGTCCAGCAGCAAGCGCAACATCTATCGTTACGATTACTATAAAAACGCCATTAAAAATGTGTCGATTGAAACAGCCGGTACAATCGATTTAGATCTTGAGATCAAGTTTGAAATGGGCGGCAAATACTTCAGTGTCGATATCGCCAAGGATGAGGGCGAAGCGATTGCGGATTTATATAAATCCCTTGTCGCGATTGGACACATCCAAGAAGAAAATGAGCGCCAGCAAGAGTTCGCGAAGAACAGTGTGAATACGGCGAGTGGCTTGATCAAAGACAATCGCTTCCATGATAACGATATTTCCCAGGAATTCGAACAAGCGGTGAACTTTGCTTACTCGTGGTTCTCTAATAAATATCAAGAGCACACACAGAAAGACTTCAAAGACGTATTTGAAAAATACATTCATAATTGATAAAAAAAGCGCAGACATTCGATGTCTGCGCTTTTTTTCGAGGAGAAGGTACACAAATAATTATGTTGTAATTCCAAATTCATTGATGGACACAGAAACCTGCACGCTAATAGGGATGTTTTTATACAAAGCATCCCACTCGTTTTCTTTGAAGTTTCTGGTGCGACTTCTGTAGAATTGTCCTAACCCTAGCGGATCAATTCCTTTCTCTTGAAATAAAGAAATCACTTCTGTTGCTTTTGTTTGGTAGTATGTTTCAAAGTCACTTTCCATTTCTGTTATTAGTTTTTTATCTACGGTGTGCTCAATCCCCCTGATTTCATTGATGACCGCCTTTAAATCTAGTTGGATAGTGAAAGAGGGGAGGGCATCTCGGTGATCGACTCGGTATTGAACGCGGTTTCCGATGTTCTCTAGAACCACCGTTCCTTCCTTGAAATTCAATGTTTCCATTGCTTGGTTGAAATTTTCTTTTAAAATTCTAAATACGAACATTTCGTTTTTAGAAAGGGTGGCTACCATTTTACTCTTGTCAAATAGAGCAATTTCTTCGAGTACAATCTTGTCCTCTTCTAATTTTAGGTAAGGTAGAAAACTATCTTTTCCAAATGCAAAGTAAGAAGATAAAAAGTCATGCATATCCGTGGAAGGGAAATCATTATTCATATTGTTTTGAATAAGGCCGGTCAATTGATCTGAAATCGTTTCTCCCTTTTTATGCCCACCCTCAATAATGCTTTTTGTATTACCCTTTGTAACGGCTAAAAACATGTTCCTGCTAAGTCGCGGATCACGACTTAGCACGTCAATAAATTGACCAAGGTCTTTTTCAGCTAATTCCTCATTAAAGAGCGTTACATTCAACTTGCCAATCGAAACGGGCTGAGAAATTCGGTTTTGCACTTGATCTTCAACGGATTTTATAGAACTTGCAGATACTGTCACATACTGTTCTTCTATAGCGGATTTTTCTTCCCCTCCAATAAATTTAGGAATCGCAACCGTTCCTTGAATCTCGTTTTCTTCACCGGGGTCATAGCCTGCAGTTTGGATGATGGCGTTATCTTCTACCCCATATGTTGGAATGCATCCTGTCATGATTATAAGGAGGAATGGTACACACCACCCGATATGTTTACTCATAAATCATCTTCCTCCATCTTCCTTTAATTTTCATCAATATGAAAAGTACGGGAATGTATAGGTACACATACATCCCCACATTACCTGTATAGTCACTTAAGACTTTAATTTGCATCCTCTCATTAATGGCTCCTGTAAACAGGTATAAAACAATACAGGCTATGACAAGGACGTACGTTTGATTGATATTGAATACTCGTTTAGCTAAGCGTGTAGACCCCCATAACCCCAGACAAATATTAGGCATGATCACGAACATCCACATGGCGATACCAATAAATTCAAAGCGTTCGATGAAAGGAAACTGAACAATTTTCCACGTAGAAATGGTAGGCCATGTAACTTGTCGAATTTGCTCTTCACTATAATAGATAAACACCGCCAATGCGCTTACTACGTAGATCATAGTAGTAAAAAACACTCCGTAGTGTGCCCATTTCTTAGAAGCTTGGGGGTTTTTAATAAAAGGGTAATAAATCAACAATAGTTCCATACCAAGAAAACTGAATAGTGTAACTTCAGAGCCTTGTAGGATTTCTTTTAGACTATGGGTGATGATGGGATAGATCTCTAAAGTATCACCGGCCTGTGTAGGGAAGAACTTCAACCATAGAATGGGTAAGCCTATTAGAATGCTCATCAAACATAATCCAGTTATGACTCGGAACCCCCCTACAACGAAATAGTAAATCAACGCAATCATAAAGGCTACAAATATCCATAAGTTAAGACTGGGGAAGACCCAAACTCTTATGATTTCGATAAAGCTAACCAATACATTCAAGGTGAGCACCAAGATGTAAAGACTGAAAGCCAAACTCAAAATCCCTCCAATATATTTGCCGAAAACTAATTGATTTGCCGTGACGATATCTCCTTTGCAGTCTGCCAGAATATGATACATCATCCAAAGCACTACATGTAAGACCATCCCAGTAATGAAAATCGATATCCACCCATCATAGCCTGTTGTTTGGACAACAACACGCTCTAAGCTTAAGATACCTACTCCGATTTGCATCGCTGCAATAAGGAAAAACACGTAGGTGTGGGTGATTTGCAAGTTTTCGGGTACGCTAGCGCCCACACTAGACCTTAGAGGTTTACTCATCAATATCCCTCTTTTCTTTCACACGCTTAGTGTTCACTCGCGATTGATCAGGGGAGCGTGTCAGCATAGGGCGTTTGAATTGGATGTTGAAAGGTAATCGTATAAACGCATCTTTTAGGTCTTGAATACGTAACGGATATAAAGGTTCAAAGAATGGACTTCCAATGGATTTTAGCTTTATCAAATGTCCCATAAAGAAAATCATGACCATCGCTATTCCGACTAACCCCCATAGTTGAGCTCCAATGATGAAAGGGAAGCGAATTAATCGAATTGTGTTACCGATCTGATATACAGGGGTTGTAAAGGAAGCGAGTGCGCTAAGCGCCACGATGATGAGTAAGACATTACTTGTGAGGCCTGCATCTACAGCCGCTGTCCCGATGACGATTCCGCCGACAATCCCGATTGTTTGACCGATTTTTGTAGGAAGACGAGCACCTGCTTCTCTAAGTAATTCAATAGCTAATTCTAAAATGATCACTTCGAGTATAGGTGGGAAAGGAATATCAGAACGAGAGGATACGATTGTCGCCATCAACTCCCTTGGAATCATTTCGTGATGAAAGGTAAGGATTGCTACGTATAAAGGTGTGCTTAAAACAGAGAAAAGAACGGCAAAAAGACGGATCAAACGGAAGACGGTAGCAAGATGCCACGGAAGAAAATAATCATCCGATGCAGAGAAGAATTCGACGACTGTAGTTGGACAAATCAAGGCTTGTGGAGAACCATCTACAATGATGACAATCTTACCTTCAACGAGGGTGCTGACGGCTCTGTCCGGCCTTTCCGTATCTAGTAGTTGTGGAAAAGGGGAACTTGAGTTGTCTGCAAGCATCTGTGTAATAAAAGAGCTATCTATGATCTGATCATATTCAATATCTTGAAGTCGTTGTTTTACGGTTTGTACATTATCAGGATTGGCTATGCCATCAATAAAAATAGTCGCGACTCTTGTGTTCGTGACTTTGCCGATTTTCTGTTCTTCTATTCTGAGTTGGGGGAGAGGGAGTCGTTTGCGCACAAGGTTGATATTTAAGTGTAAGGATTCTACAAAGGCTTCTTTTGGGCCGACAACGCTGAATTCAACTTCCGCGGTTCCTACTTGCCGAGATTCAAAGGAAGTGGCAGGTATTAGAAGTACTTGTTTGTTGTCTGCATCACTTTGAATCAACGCATAGCCAATCATGATTTTTTCTTTAATAATGGAAAGCTCATCGGTCATTTCAATATTTTCTACGGTAATGGCATTCTCCATCTCTTTCAATGAATGCAACTTTGCGTTTTTTAAAGGCTTTATAACAAAATCATTGATGTAATCAGATTTACTTAACGTTTTAATATACGATATGGTGCAAGGGGGGTGGCCACCTAAAGAGTAAGTGATAAAATCCCCTGATTTCTTAAGTGTCTTGAGTAAATCTTCCAATGTTTCCTCAGACTCATTCAACGGTTCTTTACGCTTTAACTTATCTAACCACTTTGTCATAAGAATCACCTTCCCCCTCACATCTGACAGTTACTATCAGTGTCCACGAGAATGAATAATTTATACTTCTACGGTCAGAATAGATGCGTAGAAAGGGGATAGGTTATGGTGTATGTTTATCTGGTACCTTTGCTCCTTGTTGTTGCTTTCTTTCTCTCTACTATATTTGTCATAGGGTGGTTGTCAAAGGCGATCATCTACCTCATTGTACTCGTTTTGTCAGTCGGTCCGTTTTACCTGCTTTATCTAGAAGAAAAAGAGGAAAGTGAAAAGACTTCTTGTTGAATTTTAAAAGTGTATATCATTAACGAAAAAAGCGCAGACATTCGGTGTCTGTGCTTTTTTTCGTTGGGGGAATCATGGAAATGCAAATTCTGGGCAGATTAAAAACAAGTGGACAAAAGGAGGACATAGATATGCTAGAAGGTAAAGCTGCTTTAATTACAGGTTCCGGTCAAGGAATCGGACTGGAGATTGCGACAGAGTTTGCAAAAGCTGGAGCGAAAGTCATGCTGAATGACATCAACGAGGATACATTGAACAAATCGGTAAAAGAACTGACGGATCAAGGCTTCGAGGCAGAAGGTGTCATCGCTAACGTGGCTAAAGAAGATGATGTGAAAAATGCCATCGAGAAGACGGTGGAGACATTTGGGCGCATTGATATTTTAGTGAACAATGCAGGTATTCAACACGTGGCTCCGATCGAAGAATTTCCGAGTGAGAAGTATTCATTGATCTTGGACATCATGTTGAAAGGACCTTTCTACGGCATCAAATACGCTTTTCCTCATATGAAGAAGCAGGGCTATGGACGTATTCTGAACATGGCATCGATCAACGGGTTAATCGGGTTTGCAGGGAAGGCTGGTTATAATAGCGCCAAACATGGGGTGATCGGACTGACGAAAGTAGCGGCGCTTGAGGCAGCGGACGAAGGAGTCACGGTAAACGCTATCTGTCCTGGATACGTCGATACACCACTTGTACAGAATCAGCTTGAAGATTTGGCGAAAACGAGAAAAATCGATAAAGAGAAAGCATTGGAACAGGTCATCTATCCTCTCGTTCCCCAGAATCGTTTGCTACAAGTACAGGAAGTAGCAGACTATGCGATTTTCTTATGTAGTGAGAAAGCGAAGAGTATCACTGGTCAAGCGGCTGTTATTGATGGCGGATATACGGTTCAATAAAAAAGATGAAAAATCCCCGAGAGGTGTAGTCGTCTCTTCGGGGGTTTTTTTATGTCAATTCGAGCTTCATTTCCATGTCGCTCTCCGAAATCTTCTGTTTTTGGAAACCGACTTTCTCATAAACGCGGATGGCGGCCTTGTTTTCCTTTTCGACCACAAGCTGGACGTGAGTGAACGAGGTGGTATAGTGGCGAATGCCAAAATCTATACCTTGCTTGACGTACTCTTCCCCCCACCCTTTACCGGTGAATTCCGGTTTCAACGCTAATCCGATTTCTAGTCCTTGATCCTCTACATTGAATTCGAATAAACCAATGGGCTCATCATTATATATAGCGATAAACCCATCACAGCCGCCTGGGCCGATCAGTTGACCTGTTTCGGATAGCGATTCAAAGTAAGGTGTCATCATTACCTGTTCAACAAAACCTTCATAATTCCAACTGTCAATCTGTTTGGCATAGGCCAACGTCATGGGGGTGAAATGGATGTTCATAATCACGGTGCCTCCTACAATAATATTTCAATAGTTGTACTTTACCATGAAACAAAAAGACGTCTCCTCTCGATAAGGAGACGTCTTTTTTCATGAATTAGTTAATTCCCATCATAGCTAAGAAGATAATCGCGATGGTCGCAATCATCGGAATGACGAGGCCGACGACGAAGACATCTTTATAAGAGTCTTTGTGCGTCAGGCCGGTAACGGTGAACAACGTAAGCAGGGCACCGTTGTGTGGCAAAATCGATGCACCTGATGCCACAGACGTAATACGGTGGAAGGCTTCTAAGCTCAGTCCTTGATTGACCGCGATATCGTAATATTCTTGTCCTAATGCTTCTAGTGCGATTCCCATACCACCTGATGCTGAGCCTGTAATCATCGCAAGTAGTGATACAGCAAACGCTTCTGAAAAGTAGGGACTGAATGGAATCGAGAAAATGAATTCTTTTACCGAATCAAATCCAGGCGAAGCCGTTACGACCGAACCGAAACCGACAGCTGCACTGGTATTGATGGTCGCCATAACCGATCCCGAAGCGCCCCCGTTAACTGAATCGATGAAACTTTTGTATTCGTCGAAGTTGAAAACCATGATTAACACGATTCCGATAAGGAGGGCGATTAAGATGTTCAGGTCGAATAAATTCAATGTGAGTACGACCGCAAGCAATGGGATGACGGAAAGAATCCAGTTCGGAAGTTCCTCTTCATCGATGCTTTTCACTTTGCTGTCTCCTTGAGGTTCCGTAAACTCTTCTCCGTTTTTGACCAGTTGTTTCTCCCGGAATTTCAAATAAAAATAACCTAGCACGGCCATGATCAGTCCCGCAACAATTCCGAGAATCGGAGCAGCCATCGTCGACGTTTTGAACGTGTTGATCGGGATGATATTTTGTATTTGAGGTGTCCCGGGCAGAGCCGTCATGGTAAACGTGAATGCACCAAGAACGAACGTAGATGGAATTAATTTTCTTGGAACATTAGCTTGTCTGAACATCGCTACCGCTAGTGGATAAACCGCGAATACGACGACAAACAGACTTACACCGCCATAGGTCAGGATAGCCGCAGACAAAAGCATTCCGAGAATGGCCCGCGTTTCCCCGATCAAGCTCGAAATTTTATAGGCAACTGATTGGGCTGCCCCTGTATCTTCCATCAATTTACCGAAAATCGCTCCGAATAAGAAAATCGGAAAGTAGTCTTTCGCAAATCCGACAAACCCCTCCATATAAGTGCTTGTATAGGATTCGAGTATGTTCATGCCGCTTAGAATCGCCACTATTCCTGATACAAGTGGTGCAATCCAGATGATGGACCAGCCTAGATAGGCTAGCAGCATCAATAAGCCTAATCCGATTAAAATGCTAATCATAAATCCATGTCCTCCTCTTTTCATAAATCTGTTTGTCTTACTATGTCCAATCGAAAGAAATTTTAGTGATTCATGATAAAATGGAAGGATCAAACAGAGAGAGGACGATGGTAATGTATCAGGGCATTCATCACGTGTCATTGCTTGTTACGGATATCGAACGAGCGAAGTGTTTCTACGGAGAGGTATTGGGATTTGAAGAAAGCAGCGAACGTCCCGATTTCGGTTTTCCAGGAGCGTGGTATCAAATAGGGGAAACGCAGCTGCATTTGATTGTACATAAGGACGGGAAGACCTTCAGAGGTACGACAGAAATCGATACGCGTGACGGTCATTTCGCTGTTCGCGTAAAGGATATGGAAGCATTATTGGAACGTCTTGAGAAACATGAGGTCGAGTATGTTAACAAGCCTACGAACAAAACGCCTTGGCATCAAGTATATGTCAGTGATCCAGACGGGAATCTGATAGAGTTTAACCGGTGAGAAAGGGACGGGCATTGAGCTCGTCTTTTTCTATGGAAGGTAGTCTTTTCTCGACACATGTCTGCATGTGCTCGTCCTTCAAAACAGCAGAGAGAAGGCTCATCATGACGGTATTGAATGCTCTTAACATTAAAAAGAGTGGAGAGAAAGCTTATCTCAACACTTTTTGGCCCATCCTGATTGGAAAAGTGATGAGATGGCACTTCTCTCAGCAATTTTAAATAAATACGGTTGTTAAAAAGGTTGAGAGAGACATCATAGTCAAAGCTTCGTCCTACAACGCCACCTCTTTCTCAACAAACAAAAAAGCACTCCTCCAAAAATGGAAGAGTGCTTTACCTTTTTAAGGCAGGCTTTCACAAGCCACGCCGTTTCCGTCACGGTCCAAGCGGTGTGGATCCTCTTCAGGTCCTCCAGCTGCCTCAAAGAAGGCTTGCGCTTCTTCGTGCGTGTCGAAATCGCCGCAGTCACGGTCATCGCCATAAGGATCGAACGGGCCATCGTACGTAGAGCCATCATCGCCAGAACCTTCATCCACTGGGTCTTCTTCGTATTGGAATCCATCTTCTGTCACATATCCAGGCAGGCTCCAAATGTTACGCTCCGCCTCTTTTGCGCGATTTTGTGCTTTCATCATGGAATTGGCATGCGTGTAAGGTGGGTCATACACATACGCATAACGGGCAAATCCTTCTTCGAGTAGCTGCTCATTAAAGTTGTTACCGTCTACCCAAAGGTAAGCGAGCAAACGATCATACTTATCACGCTTTGGTCCGTCATACTCGAGCTCAACGGTTTTACCTAATAATTCAGATTCAGCAAAGGCGCTGGCTTCAGGGCCGAACGGCTGGACCGGTTCTGTCGGGTGTTTCGTTTCAGGAGTGTCGACAAGAAGCAAACGCACGGTCTCGGTTACTCCGTCCTTTTCGATTTCAATCGTGTCTCCGTCTACAATCCGACTGACGGTTGCAGTCTCGGTCGCTTTTGTTGTAAAGTCGTAGGTCGTATCTTCTTCCATGGTGACTCCTTGAACGGATGTCACATTTCCGATATGTAGCGTATAGCTTTCTCCTCGTTCATATCCGTTCACGGGAGCTGCAACTTTAAGTTGGTGATCATCGTAGAGCGTCACTGCTTCTGTCACGATTTGATCTGGCTGTCCTTGTTTGTGCACATACACTTCATCAAAAGATTGATCGTTGATCGGGGTATTGAATGTGATGGTCCATTCTTTATCAAGCTGGACACCCTCTTCGGATCCGAAAGTCTCTGCAAATATGGTCGCAGGGATGAGCATCAGCAAAATAAAGAAAGTAGATAGAACTTTTGTCTTCATTAGAATCCTCCTTTGTTATTTACATACGAAAGCCATTATAGTATGGAAACTGGTCTCATGGCATTGGTAATTTATAGATCGCTTCCCGTGAGACTTTTGACTTAAACGTCGAATAGGAAAAGAGGAATAGGCAAATGAAAAACGCCCAAGGATATTCCCTGGACGTATTCAAAGTCCCTCATTCACGAACCATTCTCCCTCAATTGATCCAAAACTTCCATTCCTGTTGTAACCGATTGACTCATCGCAGAGCCACCACCATATCCTGCTGCGACCGCCATCGTTTCATAGATCTGCTGGTCCGAGCAGCCTTTGGCAATGCATTGGTCCATATGGTATGTGATGCTTGCCTCGTCTCCTTCTTTTAAAGCAATCGCTAGAGCCATCAAGTGTTTATATGTTCGGTCGACCTCTCCGTCTGCAAAGGATTCTCCAGTGAAGCGGTTGTATTCTTGAATTGTGTCCGGTACATATTCGGTCAGCCTTTCAATCCCTTTACGATAATCTTCCAGCACAGTTAAAGCACTTTTATTCATCTTTATTCACTCCTTCTCATGACATATTTCACCATTCCTTTTTTCTTTACCGAATGAAACCATTCAATGCGCTAAGGAGGCGCCTCAACTATGGCGAATTATGTAGGAAATTTTGGAAAAGTTTAGGTTGATAATATTCTGACAACTAAATATAATTAAAAACTGAGAGGTGGTTCACATGTCAGAAATGAAAAGTCAGCCATTAACCAAGAAGGGACTGATGACTCGGAAAAAGCTATTGGAAGTCGCCGAATCCGTCTTCAGTGAGAAAGGGTATTTTGATGCCTCGATTGTAGAGATCACGTTCCGTTCAGGTGTTGCGCAGGGAACCTTCTACAATTACTTCCCGACCAAAAAAGCTATTTATGATGAGCTCGTCCGTGATTTGAGTTCGACACTCCGTCACAATGTGAAGCTAGCAATCGAAGGAGAAGAGTCGTTTGAGCAAAAGCAGCGGGCCGGATTTAAAGCTTTTTTCACGTGGGTGATCACGCACCGGAATTCATACAGCATCATTCAACAATCTGTCCTGGTCGATAAGGAACTGTACCGCTGGTATTACGAGAAACTCGCAAACGGATTCATGAACGCATTGGATGAGGCGATTGAAAACGGAGAGTGCAAAACGCTGGATAAAGAAGCGATTGCCTACTGTTTGATGGGAATCGGTCAATTCATCGGGATGCGCTGGGTGTTTTGGGAAGAACAAGAAGTACCGGAATACGTATTTGAAGAAGCTATGGAGCTTGTGTTTCATGGATTGACCCCATAAAGGAGGTGAGAGGATGCACACGATGGATGAGTGGATTCATAAACGTGGGGAGATCACGCCTGAACGAATGGCTATAATCGGGGAGAGTCATCAATTTACATATCAAGAACTCTCTCAAAAGGTCGAAGAAATGGCCTGGATGTTCAAGTCGAAGCTGCACATCGGGAAAGGGGACCGGCTGGCGATTCTCTCACAGAACCGGGAGGAGTATATGATCGCCTATTTTGCGGTGGCCCAGCTTGGGGCGATCATCGTTCCGTTGAATGTCCGTTTGACGGCTGCTGAACTGGCGTTTCAAGTGAACGATAGCGGAGCGAAAGCGTTGTTGTATGAACAAGAGATGGAAGCTTTGTATGAGGAGCTTTCAGATCTCGCGAATTTTGAAAACGCTTACTTTTTCAGTGAACTTATTGGAAAAGCACAAGGGGATGTCGGTCATCACGGGAAAAGCGATGATCCTTTCATCATTTGTTATACCTCAGGTACGACAGGTAAGCCGAAAGGGGCGGTGCTGACGCAGGAGAACATGTTCTGGAATGCCATCAACAATCAGCATGCTCTCGACTTGACGTCAGATGACAGGACGCTCGTCATCCTTCCGCTTTTTCACATTGGGGGCGTAGGATTGTTCGCTTTGCCGACGTTGTTGACGGGAGGAACGATGTTGATTCCAAGGGCATTCGATCCGGAACAAGTCATCGAGTGGATCGAGCAGTATCAGATTACCGTCGTGATGGGGGTTCCTACGATTCATAACTCAATTCGTCAATCACCTTCATTCGAAAAGGCCGATTTCAAGTCTGTTCGCTGGTTTTACAGCGGTGGGGCACCGTGTCCGAAGGAATTGATTCAAGCATATCTCGATAGAGGCTTGCGCTTTGGGCAGGGCTTTGGAATGACGGAAACGGCTCCTACCGTCTTCATGATCGCAAAGGAAGACTGCGAGAGGAAAGCGGGATCGATTGGAAAACCCGTCACGTTTTGTGATGTACGGTTGATGAAGGAAGATGGGACACCTGCACAACCGGGGGAAGTCGGAGAGTTACTCATCAGAGGCCCGAACGTCATGAAAGAATATTGGGGACTGCCGGATGAAACGGCTTCAACGATTCGTGATGGCTGGCTATATTCCGGTGATTTGGCCAGACAGGACGACGAAGGTTTCTTTTACATCGCCGGCCGGAAGAAAGACATGATCATCTCAGGCGGAGAAAATATTTATCCACTCGAAGTGGAGCAGCACATCAATGAATTCAGAGAAGTGAGCGAAGTCGCCGTCATCGGTGTGGCGGACGACAAATGGGGGGAAGTGCCCGTCGCTTTTGTCAGTTTTCATAGGACTCAATCCCTGCAGAAAGATGATATACAAGCGTATTGCCGGCAGCGACTCGCCAGATATAAAGTCCCGAAAGACGTCATCATCATGAGCGAACTGCCGAAGAATGCGACAGGTAAAATCGATAAAAAAGCGATCCATAAGCATTGGATGACGCTCGGAGTCTCCGAATCATGATCGGCATTGAGAGAACGAGTATATGTGTACCCGAACAAGTCGTCACGGCTGGTGAATTGGCTGAGAAAACAGGGATTCCAGAGCGCGTGATCATCGAAAAGTTCGGTCTTCGTGAAAAACGGATCGCAAGTGAGGATGTGCACGCATCGGATTTGGCGATGGCGGCGGGTAAAGAGATCCTGTCAGGCGTCGATCCCGATACCATCGATGTCGTCATCTACTTCGGTAGTCCGTTCAAGGATTATCAAGTATGGACAGCAAGTTCGAAGATTCAATATGAACTTGGAATTCCGAATGCGTACGCGTTTGAAATGATGAACGTCAGCTCATGCTTTCCACTTGCGGTCAAAGTGGCGAAAGATATGCTCAAGTCAGATGAGGAGATTCGGAACATTCTGCTCGTCGGCGGGTGCAAGGAGTCGATGATTGTGGATTATGACAATCCGAGGTCACGCTTTATGTTTCCGTTTGCCGATGGCGGGGCGGCGGCACTGCTTTCGAGGGACGCTTCCCAAAGTGAGGTGCTGTCTTCATCTATTTTGACAGATGGGTCGTTTACGAAAGATGTGCTCGTTCCTGGGGGTGGATCGGTCCATCCTCATCCGGAAAAACACGAGCGCTATATCGATGTCCCGGATCCGAAGGGAATGAAGGAGCGGCTCGATCCGGTTTCTCTTGGGAATTTTGAAAAGGTGATCAAACAATCGTTGGTGAAAAGCGGGGTCGGGCTGGAGGAGTTGAACGTGTTGCTTCCGCTGCACACGAAGCGGTCGATGTTCGAACAAATCATAGAGAGCGTAGGGTTGGAAGAAAGTCAGGCAGTTTATTTAGAGCAGTATGGTCATATGTCAGCACTCGATCCTTGTTATGGATTGCATCTTGCTGAAAAGGAAGGAAAGCTTCATCCAGGTGATATTGTCGTCCTTGTTTCAGCAGGTACGGGTTATACGTGGGCTGCGACGACTCTCCGTTGGCACGGAGGTAATTAATAAAGGGGGAATATCGATGAATGGTAAGCGTTACGGGCTTTTCGTATTCATGATGGTTCTTATTCTCGGTTTTGCAACGGCGTGTGGAGAGACGGAAGAAAGCGGAGCAGAGGGGGGCGAAACGATTAAAATTGGCGTGCTCGCGTCATTGACGGGGGCCTTGGAAGCTTATGGACAGCAAACGAAGAAGGGGTTCGAGTTGGGACTTGAGTATGGAACAGACGGCACGATGGAAGTCGCTGGTAAGAAAATCGAAGTCGTCTATGAAGATACCGAAACCGATCCGAAAGTCGCTCGTCAAAAAGCGTTGACTCTTCTTGAGGACGAAGGCGTGGACTTCCTTGTCGGATCGTCAAGCTCAGGCGATACGCTCGCGGTCACACCGCTTGCTGAAGAATATGAGAAAGTGATGGTCGTTGAACCAGCGGCGGCGGACGGTATCACAGGTGCGGAGTACAACGATTACGTGTTCCGCACGTCACGCAACTCCTCGCAAGACGCGGTTTCTGCAGCGGCGGCGATTGCGGATGAAGGCGTGAAAATTGCCACACTAGCGCCTGATTACGCATTTGGTCGAGACGGCGTTTCCGCTTTTAAAACAGCAGCTGAAGACTTGGGGGCGGAAATCATTCACGAAGAGTATGCCGACCAAACGGCGACCGATTTTACAGCGAACATTCAAAAGATTTTAGATGCGGATCCGGACTATTTGTACGTCGTCTGGGCCGGAGCGAATACGCCGTGGAATCAAATCGTGGATATGCAAGTCCAAGAACAGGGCATCAAGATTACAACAGGTGTAGCGGACCGCGCGACGCTTCCGATGATGGCTCCACTTGTTGGTATGGAAGGATTCACGTTGTATTACCACACCTTACCGGATAACGAAGTGAACGATTGGCTAATCGAGAAGCATCAGGAGAAACATGGCGAAGCGCCGGACTTGTTCACACCAGGTGGGATGAGTGCAGCACTCGCTGTCATCGAGGCTCTCAAGCAAACAGAAGGATCGACGGACTCGGCTGAATTGATCGAAACGATGGAAGGCATGGAGTTTGCGACGCCAAAAGGAACGATGACCTTCCGTCCTGAAGATCACCAAGCCTTACAGGAAATGTACGCGGTGACACTTGTGGAAAGTGACGAGCATGATTATCCGGTTCCAGAATTGAAGAAAGTCCTGACACCTGAAGAGACGGCTCCACCGATTATGAACGGCAAGTAAGCAGTCATGTTGAGGGGAGTTCGATGCGTCGAGCTTCCCTGATTAAGTTGAAGGATGGAAAGGAGTACAACGATGGCAGCTCTTTTGGAAACGAAAGATGTAACGATTCAATTCGGCGGCCATACCGCGGTCGATCACGTAACGGTGGATATCGCAGAAAAGCAACTCACGTCGATTATCGGACCGAACGGCGCTGGGAAGACGACGTTTTTCAACTTGCTTAGTGGCCAGCTTTCGCCGACAAGCGGGGAGATTTATTTTCGGGGTCAAAACATTACGAAGCTATCGCCGACGAAACGGTCGAGGCTCGGCATTGGACGTTCCTTTCAAATTACCAATGTGTTTCCGAATTTGACGGTGCTTGAGAACGTGAGGCTTGCCGTCCAGTCGAAGCGCAAGGTGCGTTATCAGATGATGGCTCACTTCCTTCATTATAAGGAGTTCAAAGAAGAAGCTTATCATCTGTTGGAAAAAGTGTTGTTGATCGGGAAGGCGGATACCGTGGCAGCGAACCTCGCACACGGGGAGAAACGCAAGCTTGAGATCGCGATGCTGCTCGCGCTGGATTCCGAGGTTTTGCTATTGGATGAACCGACAGCAGGGATGGCGCTTGAAGAGGTGCCGGCGATCATAGAAGTGATTGAACAAATTAAGAAACAACATGAACAAACGATTGTCCTCATTGAGCACAAGATGGATATGATCATGGACTTGTCGGATGATGTGCTCGTTTTGTTCCACGGGGAACTGATCGCTCAAGGAAGTCCCCAATCCATCATCGCCAATGATATCGTCCAGTCGGCATACTTAGGGGGCATGTACAATGAGCAGCTTTCTTGAGGTGAGCCATGTGCGCGCCAATATCGAACAATACCATATTTTGCATGACATCTCGTTTCACGTACCGAAAGGAGAGGTCACCGTTTTATTAGGACGAAATGGAGCTGGAAAAACGACGACACTGAGGTCAATCATGGGTCTGACCCCTGTGATTGCTGGGGAGATCACATTCAAGGGAGAAAAGATTCGTAATCAGAAGCCGCACTTGATTGCGAACCGTGGGATTGGCTATGTGCCGGAAGATCAAGGCATTTTCCACGATCTAACGGTAGGCGAGAACATGCGTGTTGCGATGAAGAAAGAGAACGAGGAAACGAAAGAACGGATGGACTGGATTCTTGACCTTTTCCCGGATTTGAAGAAGTTCTGGAACAAGCCAGGTGGACAACTGAGCGGAGGTCAGAAGCAGATGCTCGCGATATCACGCGCTTATGTGAATGATAACGAACTGTTGTTGATTGATGAACCGAGTAAAGGGTTGGCGCCGATTGTCGTCGAGAAAGTGATGGACTCGATTCATCAGATGAAAGAGCGGACGACGATTCTGCTCGTCGAACAGAACTTCATGATGGCAAGCGGAATCGGCGATCGTTTTTATATCATCGATGACGGTCAGACCGTTCAACAAGGACAAATGAACGAACTAAAACAAGACGGGGTGTTGTTGCAAAAATATCTCGGCATTTCGTAGGAGGATCGAAATGGACGTATTATTTAGTTTAGCCATCAATGGCTTAGCGACAGGGATGCTCATTTTCCTTTTGGCGGCCGGACTCACATTGATTTTCGGACTGATGGATGTCTTGAATTTTGCTCACGGAGGATTATTCATCTGGGGAGCGTATACGGGTGTATGGACGTATCAGATGACGGGAAGTTTCCTTGGTGGCATTGTCACGGCGATCGGTGTCGGGTTATTGCTTGGACTTGTGACGGAGCGGTTCATCGTGAGGCCGGTTTATGGCAGTCATGTTCAACAGATCCTGATTACGCTTGGATTTATGCTCGTCCTGCAAGAATGTATCAAGGTCGTCTTCGGACCCGATCAGAAAATCGTTTCCCCGCCGAGCTATTTGGAGGGCAGCTTCATCATCGGAGAGATCGTCTTCATCAACTATCGCTTATTCATCATTGCGGTCGGGTTCCTCATTTACTTCGCCTTTTATTACTTATTCAAGAAAACGAGGGTCGGGCTGATTGTCCGCGCAGGCGTCATGAATAAAGAGATGATCCAGTCTCTTGGTGTCAATATCAAGCTCGTCTTTCTTCTCGTATTTATGGTAGGTGCTGCCCTCGCTGCTTTAAGTGGCATGCTGCATGCGGCGTATTCGGGTGTCATCTATGCTGAGATGGGTCTTGAGTTTTCAATTCTAGCTTTTATCGTCGTCGTGATCGGAGGGATGGGGAACTTCAAAGGCTCGCTTCTTGCTGCGATTCTCGTCGGATTGACACAAGCGTTCATGGCCTATTACGTGCCGGCGCTATCGCTTGCGACCAACATGTTACTGATGGCGATTGTTCTCGTTTTCCGTCCGCAAGGCTTATTCGCATTACGATAGAGAGGAGGAGAATCTATGAATCTAGCACAGGTAGAAAAAAGTACATGGGTCTACGTAGCGATCTCCTTCCTGCTCTTTGTTGTCCCCTTTATCGCAACAGGAAGGAGCGTCCAGTTTCTGATCATCCAAATCTTCGTGTTCGGCATTTTTGCGATGAGCTATGATTTGCTGCTCGGCTACACGGGCATCATTTCTTTCGGTCACGTCATGTTCTTCGGTGTCGGAGCGTATTCGACAGCGGTTCTATTCGACCGGTTTGACCCGACGATGTTGACATTTGCGCTTGCCATTATCATCTCTGGTGTGATTGCCGGCATCGTCAGCTTGATTGTCGGGGTGCTTACGCTCCGGTTGAAAAGCCACTTTTACGCAATGCTCACATTAGCTCTTGCTGGGTTGTTTCTCGTCGGGGCAGAGAAATGGCGCAAGCTCACAGGAGGGAGTGACGGCTTTACGTTCGGACTACCGGATATCCTACGTGACTCTTTTGCGTTGTATATCGTCTCAGCGTTGTCGCTCGTGTTGATTTTCTTCGGGTTGCGCCGGATGACGAAATCGCCGTTCGGGAAAGTGCTTGTGGCGATTCGTGAAAATGAAAGCCGCACAGAATCACTCGGCTATCAAGTGCTGCATTATAAAGTGATTGTCAGTGTCGTCTCAGGCATTGTCGCGAGTTATAGCGGTGTCTTGTACATTTTGTCTTTAAGGTTCGTCGACACAAGTGTGTTTGCGACAGATTTGACGATTGATGTGCTGCTCATGACGATCATCGGCGGTGTCGGGACGTTGATTGGGCCGATCATCGGGGCGAGCTTGATCGAATTCGCTCACCACTGGCTGTCCGATTTATCTGATGTGCACTGGATCTTCGAACGGTGGATCATTTTATACGGTACGATTTTCATTCTGATTGTCGTCTTCTTTCCGAAAGGCATCGTCGGAACACTCGTCGATCGCTTCTATAAATGGCGGGCAAGACGAACGTAACAGACGAAGGAGGTGGATCGGATGGAGGATGTTGGCGTTGTCAGTATCGGAACCTACATTCCGGAAAAAAGGATGACGGCAAAAGAGATCGCGCAAGCTTCTGGAATCCCGCAATCGATCATTGAAACGAAGATGGGCATCTTGGAAAAGACGGTGCCCGGACCAGAGGACCACACCGTGGAGATGGGGGTTCGGGCAGCACGTGTTGCAATCGAGCGGGTGGGAATTGATCCTCTTGGAATCGATGTGGTCATGTGTATCGGAGAGGAACACAAAGAATACCCGTTATGGACAGCTGGCATTAAAACTCAGCATGACATCGGTGCGGTAAATGCGTGGGCTTTTGACACCGCGTTGCGATGTGGAACAGCAATCATGGCTATCAAGCTCGCGAAAGATATGATGATCGCTGATCCTGAGATCGAGACGGTGCTGCTAGCGGGTGGGTATCGCAATGTCGATTTCATCGATTACCAGAATCCCAGAACGCGGTTCATGTACAATCTCGGGGCGGGTGGCGGGGCTGTGATTTTGCAAAAAGGACGTTCGGAAAACCGGGTGCTCGGGACGCACCTGATGACGGATGGCTCGTTCTCAGAAGATATCGTCGTCACGACAGGCGGCACGAAAAATCCGGTTACGAAAGAAACGCTGGAGCAAGGATTGTACCAACTTGATGTGATGGATCCAGACGGAATGAAGGAGCGCCTTGATGAGAAATCGATGGCCAACTTCATTACATGTGTGAAAAAAGCGCTTGAGAAAAGCGGTCTCGACAAGTCGGATATCGGCTACATCGCCATGCTTCATATGAAGCGGTCGGCGCATCAATATGTGCTCAGAGAGCTTGGCTTATCTGAGGAACAGTCGATTTACTTGGATCACTACGGTCATATCGGACAGATCGACCAGATCCTTTCTATGGAACTGGCATTAAAAGAAAAGAAAATCAAAAATGGAGATATCGTCGTTCTCGTGTCAGCTGGCATCGGGTACGCGTGGGGTGCGACGATCATCCAATGGGGCCAGAAGGAGGCAAAATCATGAATATTATGAGAAAACAAGCTGCGTTATCAAATGGAGAAACGTTATCTTATCAAGAAAGAGACGGTGGAGAAGAGGTCGTCGTCCTCATTCACGGAAATATGACATCCTCGGTGCACTGGGATATCGTGTTAGAAGGGTTGTCGGATGAATATAAGGTATATGCACCGGATTTAAGAGGGTTCGGTTTATCGACATATCATGAAAAGGTATTGTCGATTGAGGATTTTGCAGATGATATCAAGTTGTTCCTTGATGAAGTAGGAGTGGAGGAGTGCATGCTTGTCGGCTGGTCGCTCGGGGGAGCCGTGGGACAACAACTATGTGTGAAGTACCCGGATCGATGCAAAGCGCTTTACTTGATGGCCTCAGCTTCGACGCGAGGATATCCGATTTATAAAACGGGAGAAGATGGACTGCCAGATGTCACTCATCGACTGAATGAACTAGAAGAAGTGGAACAGGATGCGCGTGCGGTCATGATTAATGGGGCCTATCAGTCGAACAACTATGAAGCGTTGCGTCAGATTTGGAACATGTTGATTTATGTTCATAATAAACCGGAAGAGGATCGTTATGAGAAGTACTTGGAAGATATGACAACACAACGTAATTTAGCGGAAACGTATCATGCGCTCAATCACCACGATGTGAGTAGTGAAGTTCAGAAACTCGATATACCCGTCTGGATCAGTTGGGGAGCGGATGACCTTGTTGTGACGAAAGAAATGACGGAAGAACTCCGGTCCGATTTAGGAGAGCAGGCTACATATGAAGAGTTCGATATATGTGGGCACTCGCCGCTGATTGATGTGCCTGATCGATTGATTTCATCGCTGGAATCTTTCTTCGGTTCCGTCAACCGTCTATCCAAGGGAGGATCAGTATGAAGAGGTTAGAGAATAAAGTAGCCATCATTACAGGAGCCGCACAAGGCATCGGTTTTTATGCAGCACGGACATTTGCTGAACATGGAGCGCGCGTTGTACTGGCTGATTTTGATGTTGAAAAGGGAGAAGAGAGTGTTAAGGCTTTGAGAGAGGATGGCTACGAATGTACATTCTTCAAAGTCGACGTTTCGGACCGTACCAGTGTTGATGCCCTGGTAAAAGAAACCGTCGATACGTATGGAACGGTTGATATTTTGATCAATAACGCTGGGATCACTCGAGATGCTATGTTGAAAAAGATGTCGGTCGAGCAATTTCAGCAAGTATTGGATGTCAATTTAACGGGTGTCTTTCATTGCACTCAGGCTGTGTTACCCGTGATGGTAGGGCAAGGCAAAGGGAAAATCATCAGCACCTCTTCCGTTTCAGGTGTCTATGGAAACGTTGGACAGACGAATTATGCCGCAGCCAAAGCAGGCATTGTCGGGATGACGAAAACGTGGGCGAAAGAGCTTGGACGAAAAGGGATCAATGTCAATGCGGTCGTACCTGGTTTCACGGAAACGAGTATGGTGGAGAGTGTACCGGATCATGTGATTGATCAGTTGAAGGGGCAGATTCCGTTGGCGAGACTTGGGAATCCGCAGGACATTGCGAATGCTTATTTGTTCTTGGCGTCGGATGAGGCGAGTTATGTGAATGGGCACGCGCTTCATGTTGATGGTGGGATCGTGATGTAGACTATGAGTCACATTTTACCATTATATGGTTATGGGGGTTGATTCCGAGGCGTTTGCAGAGTAAAAGGGGAGGTGGAGAATGGATCGCTTTTCACGGGGCGGGCGGTGAGCCTCCTCGGTCGTACCTCCCTGTGGGGTCTCACCTGTCCCACTAAATCCCGCCGGAGTCTCACCATTCTCCACCTCCCCTCGCCATGGTATAGGCTCTCGGAATCTATCTGCTACAGCGTAAATATTTCTCCCTATGTGATCGGAACGGGTTTCTTCCATAGCACCATCAGTAAACCTGCTATTCTCTTACTCTAGGTTATTGGGATAAAAAGAAATAAAGAAAGATTGAAAACGCTTCAGGACTCCTTTTTAATAGAGAGGAGTCTTTTTTTTATGAATCGGGGTATGGAACGTGTTTGCATTCTTATTTCAAGATAAAGAGTTTTATCAAAAGATGTTCTCTCTCGCTATACCGATCGCTATTCAGACGTTGCTCATTTCTTCGTTGAATATGGTCGACTCGATGATGATCGGTCAGTTGGGAGTTGCGAGTATTGCAGCTGTTGGGGCGGCGAATAAGATTTCTTCGCTGCTGATCGTTGTGATGCATGGATTTTCTACGGGAGCGGCGATTTTCACGGCGCAATATTGGGGCAAGAGAGATACGGCGGGGATCAAGAAGATTCTAGCTTTGACTTTTGTCGTCATGACGGTGATTACGTTGCTTTTCACTACGATTCTATTGTTTTTCACCGAATCGTTTATGGCGATATTCACAGCTGATCCGGCGGTCATCAGCATCGGGTCTTCTTATTTGAGCGTCGTTGCCTTCAGCTATATCGTTACCGCGATGACCGTGCTTTTCTCTACTGTGTTGAAATCGATGGGAGAGGTGAAGCGGCCGTTATACATCAGTGTCGGAGCGATCGGGTTGAATACACTGCTCAACTATCTCCTTATTTTCGGGTCGTTCGGATTTCCGGAGTGGGGTGTAGAGGGAGCTGCGATTGCGACGCTCATTTCTCGCATCATTCAAGCGCTGTTCATGACGTGGTTGCTTGTGAAATATTTATCGTTGAAGTTCTCGAGGGAATCGCTTGGAGCGTTCGATCTATCGTTAGCGAAAGTGTTTTTTGCTGTCACGGTTCCGTCGATCATCAACCATGTACTTTGGACGCTAGGGGAAACGTCATTCTTCTGGGTGTATGCCCAGATGGGAACGAGTCAGCTTGCGGCCGCAACGCTCGTCGATCCTTTGATTTTCGTGTTCACCGCTTTATTTGTCGGATTGAGTGATGCGTCGACGGTGATGGTCGGGAACAATATCGGGGCAGGGGAAAAAGACAAAGGATTCCGATATGCGAAGACCTTCCTCGTGTTGTCGGTTTTGTTGTCGATCGTATTGGGGGTGGCTGTAACCATCATCTCCCCGTTCTTCATTTCCATATACGATGTAACCGAATTTGTCGCTTCGCAAGCCCAATACATTTTGCTTATCTTCGCTGTCATGATGGCACCGAGAATCATCAATATGATCAACAATGTCGGTGTTCTTCGTGCTGGTGGCGATACGAAGTTCGTCATGTACCTGGATCTATTCGGTGTATGGGGAGTCGGATTCCCGCTCGCAGCGATCGGAGCATTCGTCTTCGAATGGCCTGTTTATATCGTCTTTTTGCTTGCGAATGTCCATGAAGTCGTTCGAGCGATCGTTGGTGTGAGGCGGACGCTGTCGAGGAAGTGGATGAACAATGTGATTGAGGAGAAAGAGCAGATCGACGTTGCAAAATAGGAAGAGGACAGTAGATGAAGTTCCGCGATGCTTGTATAGGCATTTGCGGGACTTTTTTAATACAAGTACGGGCAAGGTCATCATCACGAGTCGATAATTGTTAGATAATTAGGAGGATATATTCTTTTATTAAATATTTTTTGAAGAAAAACTTCACAAAAGTATCACCATATGCTAAGGTTGATACATGAAAAGGCTTACATGTATTTGGGGTGAACGCTATGAAGACTGTATTGACGCACCATTCCATTACGAGTTCATGTTTGGAGAAAAACTTCACTTACCAAATCCTGAGTCCAAAAGAGAAACTCTCAAGTGGAGTCAGGCTGATGATTGTCCATGACGGAGATGATTACCTCGAAATCGGTCACCTCAGGGAGCAATTCGAGCTAGACTTGCGCGAAGGACTAGGAACGGATGTCTGTTTCATTTTACTTCCTCCGGGGTCTTCTGAAGATCGTTGGAACTTGTACTATTCTGAAGGGCGAAACTATCAAGCTTATAAACGATTCATCTACCATGAATTACTACCAGAATTGAAGAGAAGATTTTCTTCAATCTTACAAATCGGAATGATGGGCGATTCCTTAGCGGGAGCCGTAAGCTTGAGAATAGCCCTTGATAAACCGAGCGAATGGACTCATTTAATTCTTCAGTCTCCAGCCTTCTCAGAAGAGGACGTAAAAGAGGTACAACATGCAAACTTAGCTCTGCCATGGGAAGTCTATCAATCTGTTGGCACGAAGGAAGAGGCGTTTCGATCACCGATCACCGGCGAATGCCTATACATATTGACTAGGAATCGTCGAGTCCATCGAGCTTTCACAACAAAGCGATTGATCTACCATGAATTCGATCATGATCATCTATGGGAGTGTTGGCGTGAGAATTTATCTTCCGCCATTAAAATATTTTATTAAACATAAGGAGATGAGGGGTTTGAAGAGATTTTCATTTTTGTTGGGGCTTATGATTGCGATGGTTTTTGTCTTAGCAGCTTGTACAGGGTCAAGTGAAGAAGGAAAGGCTGAAGAAGACGGAGAAGACAGTGAGCAGGCGGATTCAGAGGAAGCCGTTGAAATTGAGTTTTGGACGATGCAGTTAAAACCTACATTCACGGAGTACATTGAAGGCGTCATTACCGATTTTGAAGAAGAGAATCCGAATATTTCCGTGAAATGGGTAGACGTACCATGGGGGGACATGGAGAAGAAGATCCTCTCGGCTGTCGCTTCTGAAACAGCGCCTGATGTTGCAAACCTCAACCCTCAATTCGCTTCACAGCTAGCGGAGCTGGATGCCTTGATTAATATGGATGAAGCGGTCTCTGAAGATAAGAAGGGCGAGTACTTTGAGGGTATTTGGAAGTCGAATTCCTTCGGTGGCAAAACGTTCGGTATTCCTTGGTACTTATCATCTCAAGTAAGCATGTACAATAAAGATATTTTCGAAGCGGCAGGGTTATCTGAAGAAGATGTTCCTTCGAAGTTCTCAGAAGTATTGGAAGTTTCCAAAACGATTAAAGAAGAGACAGGGAACTATGCTTTCTTCCCATCGATTGATGGAAGTCATCTACTTGAGACGATGGTGACAATGGGAGTAGATTTGACGAACGAAGACATGACGGAAGCAACGTTCAACACGGAAGAAGGAAAAGAAGCCTTCCAATTCTTTGTAGACATGTATGAGAATGAATTGATTCCACGTGAAGTGTTGACGGAAGGACACGGGAAAGCCGTCGATATGTATCAAGCGGGACAATTGGCGATTCTTGCATCTGGACCACAATTCTTGAACACGGTTAACGAGAACGCACCAGATATTTATGAAGCGACGGGTGTTGCGCCGGTCATCACAGGAGAAACGAATTTGAAGAACGTAGCTGCGATGAACTTGGTCGTACCGAAACAAAGCGACAAACAAGATGCAGCCGTACAGTTCTCCTTATTCATGACAAATGCGGAAAACCAGGTCGAGTTCGATAAGATCGTACCAATCCTTCCATCTATTGAAACAGCGCTCGATGATCCGTACTTCAATGAGCTTCCGGAGGATCCATCTCCAGAAGATCGTGCACGTATCATTTCTGCAGAACAGTTGAAGGATTCAGAAGTGCTTGTTCCACCGATGAAGAATTACTCGGATCTACAAAAAGCGATGACAGATGCGCTTCAAGCCGCCATGCTTGGGGAAATGTCTGTGGAGGAAGCTTTAGCAGATGCTGAAGAGAAGTGGAATGCTGCATTGCAGTAAGTAGAAAAAGAGGGAAGAGGCGTGTTCTCTTCCTTCTTTTATATAGTTCCTTATTTCATCGGACAGAAGTATAGTGGATGGTGGTGAAGAAATGAAAGTTGATCAATTTTTTGAACACGTACAAGGTCGTTTGATTGTTTCCTGTCAGGCGCTGGATGACGAACCTCTTCATGGATCAAAAACAATGGCGAAATTAGCTCTTGCCGCTGAAATGGGTGGAGCCGCGGCTATTCGCGCCAATGGGTACGATGACATCGAAGCCATCCGACAAGTGACGGACCTCCCGATCATCGGGTTAGTCAAGCAGGATTATGATGACTCTGATATCTATATTACGCCGACAAAAAAAGAATTAGATGAACTCATCCGTGCGAAGGTGGACATCATTGCTCTTGACGCGACCGGCAGAAAACGGCCAGGAAATGAGAAACTGGCGGACTTGATTACACAAGTGAAATCAGCAGGCGTCGGAGTGATGGCGGATGTATCAACTCTGGAAGAAGGACTGAGTGCAGCAAGTTTAGGTGTGGATTGTGTAGGGACAACATTGTCAGGGTACACAGCGTATTCTCCTCAGCATACAGGACCTGATTTTAACTTAGTTCATAGTCTCGTCGAACACGTCCACGTTCCCGTATTGGCAGAAGGGCGCTACTGGAGTCCTGAAGAAGCCATTCATGCATTAGAACTTGGGGCGCACAGTGTCGTGGTCGGTTCAGCCATCACTAGACCGCAAGTGATTACCAAACGATTTACAGATCAATTGAAGAAAGCAGGTGTGGAACATGACTCAAAAGTTGCTGGACGGAAACTTATTAAGCGTCATTCGTAGTTATTACCCTTCTCTTACAAAATCGGAACAGAAAGTGGCCGACATGGTATTAGAGGATATCGAAAGTGTATTGTATTGTTCCGTAACGGATTTAGCGGATAAAGCAGGGGTGGGGGAAACAACCGCTTTGCGCTTTTGTCGCAAGCTTGGGTTCAAAGGGTATCAGGAATTCAAATTGACACTAGCGAAAACACTCTCGAACGATTCTAAGGAAGACGATGTATCTGAGCACGGATTCCCTCATGCCATTGCCAAAAATACAAAAGCCGTCATAGATGAATCCTTGGAGATGGTGGACGAAGAGTTATTGAATTCTTGTATTGAAGCGATCGATCAAACGAATCGCCTTCACTTTTACGGTGTCGGAACATCAGGGCTGACCGCTTTGGATGCCAAAAACCGACTGCTGCGAATTGGGAAGCATAGCGATGCCTTAGTCGATCCACATATTCAGGCTATGGATGCCGCGACATTGGGGAAAGGGGACGTCGTCGTAGGAATCAGTGTATCCGGAAGCACAAAGGACACCCTCGATTCATTAGAGATTGCCAAGAAAAACGGGGCAACGATCATCGCCATTACGTATTACGCGCGGTCGCCCATCACGCAATTGGCTGACTATGTATTGTTAAGTGGAGGAAAAGAGTCTCCGTTAGAAGGAGGGTCACTGGCAGCTAAGATTTCTCAGTTGTTCATCATCGATCTCCTGTGTACGGGACTCGCTCTTCACGATAAAGAAAGCTCCTTGCAAATGAAAGAAAAGACAGCACGATCGGTAATCAATAAAATCTATTGATGCAAAAGAGGTGAAGGGATATGCATGTCATCGGTGTCGACATCGGAGGGACGAGAATAAAAGGCAGAGTATTCAATGCTCAGTGGGAGACCGTGAAGGAGTTCTCCGTAGACACGGACGCCGCAAAGGGGAAGGAAGCTATTTTGACTGCTTTGTCGAACGTATTAGATACTCTGACCAACTCGTCTTTGGCGATTGCCGGCATTGGAATTGGGAGTGCAGGAAGAATCAATGCCAAAACAGGGGAAGTCGTCTTCGCTACGGATAACCTGCCAGGTTGGAATGGATTTCAGTTGAAGAACTGGGTGGAACAAAAGTATTCCATTCCGACAAGCGTCGATAACGATGCCAATACCGCCTTAATCGGTGAGCAATTCCTTTCTGAACACAGATTCGAAGAAAGTGCTGTTCTTCTCACGCTGGGAACAGGGGTGGGTGGTGCGAACTATATCCGCGGTCAGATTGTTCGCGGCGCCCATCACCAGTCGGGTGAATGGGGACATACCGTCTTATACCCTGGTGGAAGGCCATGTAATTGTGGGAAGAACGGTTGTATCGAACAGTATCTATCTGGGACAGCACTTCTTTCTGAAGCAGAGAAACAGACGGGTAGAGCGTTCACACATGGTCGAGAGATTTTTGAAAGCATGGAGAAGGATGATCGATTAAAGCGAGTCGTTGAAGAGTTTATTCAAAACCTTGTACTTGTTGTAGGGAACATTTCGACAAGCATCGATCCTGACCGTGTCATTGTGGGCGGAGGCGTAGTCGAATCGTACACGTACTGGTGGGAAGATTTTTTATCGGCTTTACATGAACAAGGGATCACAACAGAACTTGCCCGCGCAACGAAATTGAACAAAGCAGGAATGTATGGAGCGGCTCATATCGCTTTAGAAGCATGGAAGGAAGGGAGAGAGGAACATGAAACAACGTAAATTTACGCCGATGATGTTTTTGCTGCCTGGGTGCATTATTCTCGGAGCATTTATCTTTTATCCAATGATCCAGGCTATTTGGCTTAGTTTCACTGATTATAATATGATTCAACAAAATCCTGATTTCATTGGGGTGGCGAATTACAAAGAGTTATTTGCAGATGAATTATTCTGGAAAGTTCTTGGACAGACGCTTTTATACTTAATTATAGTCGTTCCGGCCCTGGTATTCCTGCCGATTTTTCTGGCGATTTTAGTGAATCAACAGTTGAAAGGGATTACATTTTTCCGTTCGATTTACTACCTTCCTGTTGTAACATCCATGGTTGTAGTCGGAATCGCTTGGAAATGGATGTATGCCGATCAAGGGGTATTGAATTTTATTCTGCAAAGTCTAGGAATCATCGATGATCCGGTACACTGGCTGACCTCTACTTCAACCTCTTTATTTGCCATCATGGCCGTCACGATTTGGAAGGGTCTCGGATATTATATGGTCATTTATTTAGCCGGTCTGCAAGCTATTCCGCCTAACCTTTATGAAGCGGCCGATATTGATGGCGCAAGCAAGTGGCGTCAAATCATCCATATTACCATTCCGCTTCTCATGCCTTCGATCATGATCGTCACCATCATGTCCTCGATCTCAGCGATGAAAGTGTTCGAAGAGATTTATGTCATGACGCAAGGTGGTCCATTGAATAGTTCCATGACGCTCGTCTACTACATTTATAATCAGGCGTTCGATAGTTTAGAGATGGGGTATGCAAGTGCAGCAGGCGTTATTCTCTTCATAGTGACGCTCATGTTCTCCATTGTGAATATTGCTTTCATGAATAAACGTGAACAAGCGATGAAAGGGTGAGGAATCAATGAATCAAAACTCGGAAGCTTTGAAACAGGAAGAACAGGCTCCTTTATCCGAAGACGGACAGAAACAACCTTATACTAAACCGATCAAGCTTAAGAAGCATCGCAAGAAACCGATGCTTTCACCTCGTAAAATGTGGCAGAAAACGTTGTCTTACTTTATGTTGATCATTGTTTCCATCATTATGGTGGGGCCGTTCCTATGGTTATTGGCTACTTCCCTGAAATCAGGGTCTGAAAACATCTTTGCTTATCCTCCGCAATTCATACCGGAAAATCCGACGCTTGCAAACTTCGGGGCCGTTCTCGAGTATTTTCCATTCTTCACCTACTTATTCAATAGCACCGTCGTGGCGATCTTGACGGTAGGCGCTAATTTATTGTTCTGTTCGCTGGCTGCGTATCCACTAGCGCGAATGGAGTTCAGAGGAAAAAACATTGTGTTTATCCTCATCATCAGTACGATGATGATTCCGTTCCAGCTTTTAATGATTCCGATTTATATTCTCGCTCTTAATCTGGGGCTTCAGAACACGTACCTTGGGCTAGTGCTCCCTCATGCGACGACCGCTTTCGGGATCTTTCTCATGAGGCAGGCGTTCTTGACCATTCCGTACGAGTTGGATGAATCGGCACGTATGGACGGCGCAAATGCCTTTCAAATTTGGTGGAGGATTCTTATGCCGCTCGTCAAACCATCAATGGTGACGCTCGCGATCTTCACCTTCATGATGGCATGGGGCGACTTCCTATGGCCACTGATTATTCTGAATGACCAAAGTATGTACACTCTTCCTCTCGGGGTACAGTCTTTACAAGGGAACTTCTCGTCCAACTGGCGTTATATCGCGGCTGGTTCGATTATTTCCGTGTTGCCGATCATCATCGTATTTGCGATCCTGCAACGCTACTTCATTGAAGGAGCGATGAAAGGAGCGGTGAAAGGATGAGCAAGCACGACAAAACCTGTCACGTCGTTTTTCAGACGCATTGGGACCGGGAATGGTACCTTCCTTTTGAAACGTTCCGTCACCGATTCATGCATGTGATGGAACGAATCATGGATGGAATGGAGAAGGGGGAGATCGATCAGTTTGTCCTTGATGGTCAGATGGCGGCCATCGAGGATTACTTTGATGTATGTTCCCCAGCTCAGAAACAACGCGTGCTAAGACTTTTATCTGAAGAGAGACTGATCATCGGCCCATGGTATGTACTGGCTGATGAGTTTCTGGTCTCAGGTGAGTCTCTGTGGCGAAACCTCGAGATCGGCATGGAAATGGCCCGTGAGTATGGAGAGCCGCAGTCGATCGGTTATTTACCGGATACGTTCGGTCATATCAGTCAAATGCCACAAATCCTTCAAGCCTTCGATATCGACAACGCCATACTCTGGCGCGGCATCAAAATCGACAGCTCAGAGTTTCGTTGGAGGAGCCCGAACGGAGAAGAAGTCTTCACCGTTTTCCTTCCAGAAGGATACTACCAGCCGGTTTTGAATGAAAAAGAGACCACAAGTGCGCTTCGTACTTTTATAGAAAAAGTCGAACCTTACACGAATACCTCTCATGTGCTGCTGACGAATGGTGGGGATCATTTGATGCCCTCATGGGAGAACATGAACGATAAAATCGAAGCTTCTAACAAAGCAGGACTAGATGTGATTTCTTCAACGTATGAACACTTCATGGACAGTGTGCGGAGCGAGGTATCTGACCTAGCGACGTACGAAGGGGAGATGCGTTCCAACGAGCATATCTATGTGCTGCCGAATGTCTTATCTACACGCACGTATTTAAAGCAGCAGAATCAGGAAATAGAGGATGAGTTGACGCGTTATGTAGAGCCGATGCTCACACTGGCGGATGCCCCTCATCTTGAAAGGTACCTGACTGATACGTGGAAACTATTGTTACAGAATCATCCTCATGACAGCATTTGTGGCTGCAGCATTGATGAGGTACATAAAGAGATGGAAACACGAACGATGCGCCTTAGACAGCGTATGGATGTGTTGAAAAAAGAAGCGATGTACCGCGTGGGGGCTCAGGATTTATCTATGACGGGACATGCAACGAGGAAGCCTTTCTCGGATATGGAAACATTCACTGTGTTCAATCCTCATGCCTACACCTACGATGGATGGGTACAAGGAGAGATATGGCTCTATGAAGACAGTGAAATAATCGTGGAGTCACGTGACGGAAAACCATTAGAAACCGTTATTCTTAAGAAAGAGAAAAGTCGCCACTTTGATTCTCCGACCGATGCTTTCCCGGAATTCAAAGAGGTGTGGCATTACCAAATCGCCTTTCTCGTTCAAGGATTACCGGCCCTATCGATACAGGTGTTTTCTATAACAGAAGAAAAAGGACCTGACGCGCAACTAGAGGAGAAAACTTCGATAGGAAATGAGTTTCTGAAAATCGAGTTGAGAGGAAGTGAGTTGGTAGTGACCGACCTTCCGACGGGAGAAGTATTCGAAGGGATGAACCGGTTTACAACCTCAATGGATGCGGGAGATGAATACAATTACTCGCCGCCGGTCCACGATGTTCTGACCGAAGGTGTCTGCATAGGTGCACCGGAAGTTCATCATCACGGGTCTATCCAAGAACTCCGGTACGTGATCTCCCTTGATGTCCCTGTGTCTTTGAATCAAGAGCGGACGGGTCCGGTAGATCAGCGAGTTGAAATCTTGATCGATGTATCCATTCGCCTCTTCAAGAACGATCCGATCGCTCAAGTGTCTTTACACGTCCAGAATTCCGCACATGACCAGCGGCTTCGCGTAGGATTTCCCTTGCAGAAAAATATTGAGGCAAGCTATAGTGACACGGCTTTTGATGTCATCGAAAGAATCGCACAGAAGGAAGAACGTTTCGAGGCGGAAAAACAGAAGGAAGTGCCAGTGGTCGTTGAGCCGAGTGCTTCCTTTGTTTATGCGAACCGATTCAGTTTCGTCCATCGAGGACTTCAAGAATACCAGGTGACCGAAAAGAACGAAATTGCGGTAACTTTAATCCGCAGTGTCGGATGGCTGTCGCGTGATGATCTTCGTACACGCGGAGGAGGAGCGGGTCCTTCTTTTGAAACACCCGATGCACAGTGTCAGGGTGACTGGAGGTTCGAATACGGTTTCGGTTTTCAAGACGAAGCGGTCGCGGCATTGTATCAGGCTGACCGTTTCCGCAGGGCACCGCTTATTCAACAAGGAAATAAGGCGATCCCTTCCTTGATCGAGTTTTCAAACCCTTATATACAAGTAAGTGCGATCCGTCAGAAACACGACTACGTAGAAGTGCGGGTGTGGAACCCTATGGAAGATATGCTTCGCACAAACGTAACGACAGAACATGACCTGTTTCATAAAGGTGAGAAACAAGGCGACAAGCTTATTATTCCAAGTAAAACGATCCAGACATTCCAATTGTTCCGAACGTGAGGTGGCTAAGATGAAAAAGAAAATCGCTTTATTACCTGTTGATGCAAGACCGGTGACACGACAGCTTCCCATCGACTTAGCGGGAATCGCCGGGTGGAAAGTCATGGCACCCGAAAAAGAGTTGCTCGGTTTCTTGAAGCGGCCGGCAAAGACCGATGTCTTGATTGCGTGGCTTGATCAGGTGGCTGCGGAAGTGGATGGCATGATCCTCTCAATCGACATGCTGCTTTACGGTGGGCTCGTCCCTTCCCGGATGCATTCCCTTACGGAAAAAGAACTCCAAAAGCGTCTTGTCGTCATAAAAGAATGGAAAAGACAATACCCTGATCTGAAAATTATGGCGTTAAGCTCCACGATGAGGATATCGAACAATAATATCAATGAAGAAGAAAAAGAGTATTGGAAGGATTATGGAACCGCAATCTGGGGCGTTTCCTATCACTCTCATCGTTACGAAAAGCTACAAGAAGAAACAGATTTGCTTCGATTAGAAGAGTTGAAGAATGAAGTCCCCGCAGATGTACTGGATGACTATCAATCTACACGTGAGATAAACTTTGCGGTCAACCAATCCTTGCTTACACTATTAGAGGACAACACGATCGATCATCTTGTTTTCCCGCAAGATGATACGAGTGAATACGGTTGGAATGTTCGAGAGCAGGAACAACTGCAAGCAGCGATCAGAGAGCGGAAGTTGACAGAACAGGCCTTGCTATATCCAGGAGCGGATGAAGTGGCGAGTACACTTGTGACTCGTTTAATCTTCCAGTTAGAAAACGTCTCTCCCCCTAGTTTTTACCCAGTCTATAGTGGTGCAAGGGGAGCATTGAGCCCTGCGATGTACGAAGACCGGCCTATCTGTGAATCTGTCAAAGGTCAAATCGCAGCGGTCGGCTCACGCTCTGAAGACGAGATGAGTAGGTCAGACGTTATTCTCGGCGTCAATGTGCCAGGGAGAAAGCAAGGCGATCTAGCTCTTGGGTTAAACCTGAATCAGGTTGATACGAATGATCGGAATGTTGAGGAGTGGTTGAGACGATTACAGGCTTATATGGAAAGAAAACCTGTCGCGATGGTCGACGTCGCTTATGCTAACGGAGTGGATCCGCAACTGACTCCGATGTTAATGGCAAATGTAAATTGGGAACGTCTCTACGGGTTTGCCGGCTGGAATACGGCCGGGAATTCAATCGGTACGGTCGTGTCACAAGCAGCACTGATGTGGCTTGCGGACAACCATACAAAGCAGACCCACAACGCTCTGAAAAAACAGCTTCTTCATCGTTTTCTGGATGATTATATCTATCAGTCTATCGTCCGTAAAGAAGGAAGGTTACGGATGTCAGACAGCACGACGCTTGAAAAAGTCATGACGCCGCTATTCATTGAGAAGGCGACCGCGTTTTTACATGACTATGCCAACGAGTGGCAGGTGGAGGGCATCAACTATCCTTGGGATCGTACTTTTGAAATCGATTTTGAACTTCGGAAGGGGGAACCGGAATGAACGCCGATGTTTTAGTCATTGGAGCAGGGATCGGAGGCACACTCGCAGCCCTATCTGCTGCTAGAATGGGGAAAAGCGTTATTCTGACGGAAGAGACCGATTGGATCGGTGGGCAATTGACGGCTCAGGCTGTGCCTCCAGATGAACATCCATGGATCGAGTCCTTCGGGTGCACGGCTACGTACCGGCAGTTTCGTAATCGGTTGAGAGATTACTATAGGACCCATTATCCAATCAGAGAAGAAGCGAGAGGAGACGCTTTATTGAACCCTGGATCTGCTTGGGTCAGTCGTTTATCGCATGAACCGAAAGTGGCCAAAAAACTGCTTGAAGACATGATCCAACCCTACTTGAGTAATGGACAGATTACTCTTTTACTGGAGACTAAACCTGTTTCTGTAGAGGTGATGGGGGACCAGATCACGTCCGTTACCGTGAAGAAAAAGGGAAAAACGCTCGATATCGCGGGGGCATATGTGTTAGATGCAACAGAATGTGGGGACTTACTTCCACTTGCTGGAGCGGAATACCGAGTGGGGGCGGAATCGAAGGACATGACGGGAGAACCGCACGCGCTTGATACATACCGGCCAGGCGATATGCAGTCCTTTACTCAAGTCTTTGCCCTACAATATGACCCTGAAGGAAGTCATACGATAGACAAGCCACTGATGTATGAGCATTGGAAGTCGTACCAGGCAAGTTTTCTTGAACATTTGCAGTTGAGCTGGGATATCCCGGATGCCGACACTGGAAAATCAAAACGTTTTCGGATGTTCAATGATGGAGAAGAACTCGGCCTTTGGCAATATCGTCGAGTGATCGATGCGAATTTATTTGAAGAAGGATTCTTCAAAGGAGATCTTTCGTTGATCAATTGGCCACAGAACGATTTCTGGGAAGGGGCGATTGTCGATGTCCCTGAAGAAGTCCGCCAAGATCGGTTATACCAAGCGAAACAATTGAGTCTGTCTCTATTGTACTGGCTTCAGACCGAAGCTCCGAGGGATGACGGTGGGTTCGGGTACCCAGGGCTGAAGCTCCGTCCCGATATAGTGGGGACAGAGGATGGAATCGCTAAGCATCCTTATATCCGTGAATCCAGGAGAATCGAAGCGCTTGAGACCGTAGTCGAACAGGATATCAATGCGGACTACTCTCCTTATAAAGGTGTTCGCAAGCGTAAGAATTCTATCGGAATTGGTGCTTATCGCATCGATCTCCATCCGACTACAGAGACCAACAGGTTGTTCTATGCGCCCAGCTATCCATTCGAAATACCTTTAGGGGCCTTGATTCCGAAGCGGCTGAAGAACTTGATCCCTGCCTGCAAAAATATAGGATGCACACACCTGACCAATGGGTGTATGAGGGTGCACCCTGTCGAATGGAACATCGGAGAATCAGCTGGCGCTCTGGCAGCTTTTGCTATCGATCATAAAGCATCTTTACTATCCATTCATGAGAATGCTGACTTGACTTGGGCGTTCCAACAGAAACTTGAGCATTTAGGTGTAGCGCTTCATTGGCCTGAGGTAGGGATACTATAGTTTGAAGACCGAAAAGAGGCTTTCTGCTGAAAGTCTCTATTCCGCATGTTCTTCATCAAAGAACAACTATGAAGAAAGGCCTGTCTTCGTGGTTTGATTTGAAGGATTTATCCAACTTATTTATTATTTTGAAGAAAACATCCTTTATTAACAGAAAATTGTGGTAGAATTCGAGTAACATCATGAAAGCGCATACAACCACTAAACAGGAGGGTGTATCATGAGTGCGTATTTGAGGGGACGGAAGAAGTTGTTTAGCAGTGTCGTCATAGGTTTTGCTTTAATCATGTTCAGTATTTTCGGGCCAGCTATAGCGGCCGAAGAATCTGAGGCCGTAACGGTTACCGATGAAGAAGGGCAAGTGTTGGCGGTGGACAGTCTGAATGATCGCAGTAATACTAATAAGCTTGTATTATTTGATCCGACTTTCAGTTACTTTACAGAAACAAGCGGGTCATCGTATGAAGTCGTCTTAGAAAAGGTCGAAAGAACGAAGTACATGGTGATCGATTCCGGGTCAGGCGATCAGGCCATTCCAGAAAACGGTGTGGTGCTGTCGACGAACGGCGAAACATCAGATATTCTTCCTTTTCTAAAAGGGTTGGATAAAGGAGAACAGGTCACCATTGAAGAACCGATTGAAAAACGCTATCCAGACCAATTGGATGATATCAACCCAACAGACGAATCCAATCCAGATGGTGCCCCTTTCCCTGGGAACCGCGGGTCCAACCAACTTTTGCTATACACCAGTGATTTCGGAACAAGCACAGGAACGAATCCGTATGGTTATGAAATTACAGTAGTTGAAGGTGTAGTAACCAAAGTCGGAGGAGGAGATAGTGATATTCCAGCTCAAGGGTTTGTGGTCAGTGGCCATGGAACGGGAGCAACGTACTTAAAGAACGCCGAGATTGGAATGAAGGTAGAATATGATCAAAGTGGATCCGTGGAATTGATCCAAGATGCCTCCACTTTTATTTTTAAAAGTGAACAAGCCTTAGCGGAAGCGAAAGCTAGTCTTGAAGAGGCGCGAAATCATTATGTAGACGCCGCATATGATCAATCGGAAGCAGCGATTGCAAGAGCGGAAGAACTGCTAGAACAAGCGGAACAAGTGAAAGAAGAAGATCCACTGCAGGCGCTCGATTTGACAGAACAAGCAACACAATCAGCCTACGACGGATACTATTATTCTCTGTCCTCTGAAGTAGGGGAACAGCGTGCGGTTTGGTATCGTCCAGAAGAAAAGGATTTGGACGATGTGAGAACGACACTTGATCGCATGGAGAAAGCAGGATTCAACTCGCTTTATCTTGAAACGACGTTCTGGGGATATACCATATTCCCAAGTGAAACGATGGAAGCGTATGGTCTCCCGAAACAGCACCCTAATTTTGCTGACAAGACGTACGGGGATTACGGTTCAGATATTTTGAAGGCTTTTGTGGAGGAAGGGAAGAAGCGAGGCATTACCGTGCAGTCATGGACAGACGGATTCATGGTCGGGCACATCAGCCTCGGAGTATCTCCTCAATTTGAGGTCTATCCAGAATGGACAGCGGTGCAGCGCAATGACGAAACAGGAACAATCGGGACGGATTCGAAGAGCAACTATTATTGGCTCGATATTGCCAACCCAGACGTGCAGGAATTCATGTTGGAGGTTTATGAAGAGCAGCAGAAAAACTATGATATCACGGGATTGAATATCGACTATATGCGCTATCCGCATCATTCTTTTGAAGAGAGTTATAGCTTCAGTGATTCGAACAGAAATCGCTTTGAAGAAGTGTATGGAGTTGATCCGATGGAATTAGATGAATCGGATGATCTATGGGAAGAGTGGGAAGCGTGGTTACGTGAACAGGAGAATGAATTCGTTGACAAACTACATGACCAAAGTAACGCGATAGATCCCTCCTTCATGCTTACCGCTACACCTGAACCTGGTGCAGAGGCTACGTTGATCAGTGACTGGGTGGACGATATCGATGGCGTTATCCCTCAAGCCTATGGTCATGATTTCAAGAGCATTCAAGCGACAGTTCAAGCAAGCAAGGAACTGACACCAGATTCGATGATGTATTATACGGGAATCTATTCCTTCTATCATCATTTGAGCGAAAAGGCAGCGGTTGAAGATGTTCGAGCAGCGGCATATGGTACTTCAGGTGTAAATATGTTCGCCTTTGGTCAAGCCAGTGCCCCTTCCGTTGATGCTTTAGGAAAAGGACCTTGGAGAGAAGCGGCGGTCAACCCTGGTGAAACACCGAAAGAGGCCGTATTGGCAACAGTGCAACAACTCATTGACCAAACGAAAACGATCTACATCCCTAAAGGAGCGATTCATCATACAGAAGGGCAAAAGTTGATCAATACGCTTAAGAAGTGGGAAGTCATGATGAAGCGTCCGGATCATTCATTGAAGTATTCTAAAGTTGAAAAAGAATTGGACAAAACATACGCTGTAATGGAAGGGTTAGACAGCCTGGAACCGATTGTTCGAGAACGGATTATGGGCAAGTTGGACCAAAGCGGAAAATGGCTTTACTACCATTACAACAAGTAGATGATAAGAACAGGTGCCGGATCGACCCCGGCACCTGTTTTTTAGTGCTTGATTATCTTTTTTCTAGAGATTTTCTTCATATTGTAACTTTACGAGCATTGGTTCGTAGAAAATGTTGAGAGGATTTTTCAGATGAGGTAAATGGACACAAGGAGGAAACTATGAAGAGAACAATAAAAGTAATATACTTTGCTGCACTGCTGATCATACTGAGTGCCTGCCAGAATCAAATTGACCTTGAAGTAGAACGAGAACAAGATGGACTGCGATTTTACGAAGATATATCAATAGATGAAGCGTTGGATCAACTGGATTACGATGTGCCCTTGCCGACTACTCTGCCTTTTGAACAAGGCGATTCAAGGGCGCAAATCTATGAACATATCGATAATCCTGACCGGCAAGGGGTGAAGGTCCGGTATGTGAAAGAAGGCGTAGAGTTGGATTATAGTTCAAAACGGCCGATGGATGATATCTTTCAATACTTGGACTACACAGTAGCGGGTTATGAAACTGGATTGAAAAGCATTAAAGAGCACGAAGACGTTGAAAAAGTAATGTTCGGTGATCAAGAGGTGTACTTCAGTTATTCACCAAGCATCCCGGCAGCTTCACTCCACTGGGCGCGTGACGGGAAAGGTTACAGCCTATCTTACTTTAATGCTTATGCAAGAGAAGAAGATCCGACTAAGGAACAGTTTGAAGAGATTATGAGAGAGGTCTATCAATCCATAGAGTACTAAGGGGGATCATAGGTGAGTGTATGGATGAATATCATCGAGTGTTTGATCTCGAGTAAAAAGACGGAAGTGTATGTGACATTTAACCGGGAGGAATATGTCAAGGTCGCTTCTAAGCTGCAAGGTGCCGTAAAATTCCGGGTAGCGACGACGTCAAATATGTCGTCTTCTCCAATAGGAACATCAGATGAGTACGCGACGGAATATAAGTTTTATGTCAAAAAGGAAGATCAACACAAAGCGACGCAAGCTATCCATTCGAAATAAAAAAGGGGAGGTCCGTTGGCATGAGCCAAGCGACCTCCCCTTTTTCTGTTACGAGATTAATACTGGTTTCGGCTTCCTTGATCAAGCACTTCGATGTTACCGCGCATATCAAGCTCAGTCTCTTGACTGTTCTTCGTCAAATGAATGAGGGAGCTTGGATCGTTGACCATATGCGTATCCCAAATCACACCGCTGAACGCGTTGAATTCACCTGTGACGTGAAGAGCGCTCTTCGTTGCAGCGGACAGTTGGATTTGAAGGTTGGTGAACGAGTTTCCGCTCACTTCGTTCGGAATCGTGATGCTTGATTCCGACCAGATGCCGCGTACGGTATCGTCGATCGTAATGTGATCGAAGCTGTTGGCATTCACCCAGCTGTACCCGCCCTCTGCAGGGTCAGCTTGAAGGTGGATTCCTGTGTGGAGTCCAGCCATCTTAATATTTTCAAAGTGAAGGTAAGAAATTTCGTGACCGGCCCCGTGAGAGTACAACTCGATTCCTGTACCTTGATTGTTGCCTGTCCAGTTTACGATGTTGATATTTTCGAACGTGGAGCGGTGCCATGAATTATAATATTTGTTCGCTCCGTCGAAAGAGAAGACATTGGATTGGAACTTCGTATCGTCAATGGCGATATAAGCGCCGTCGACACTTGCGTTACGCTCGACATTCAGCACATCCTGGTTTCCGTAAATGACGAGACGGGCGTTGTGTGCGAATTGAAGTTTGACGTTCTCTTTCAACGTCAGGGTTGAAGAAATATAGTAGTCGCCAGCGGGAACGAAAACCGTTTTGATTTCGTTATTGGATGCCGCGTTGATGGCGTTTTGAATTTGTTCGGCATGACTGTCACCTGAAAAATCAGCAACAGACAGACTTTCCGTTTGTTGAGGTGATGCGGCTTGTGTTGTTTCGGATGGTTGATCGAATGCAACGACGGATAGCAAAGCGATAGCTGCGACAGATACGGCGGACAGAAGAATACGTTTCATTTGGACCTCCATAAATAAGATGTTGAGAAAAAGTGTGCCATTCTGCAGAATTCGACTTTATTCATCACAAGTTGAATTGTAGCATTAAACAAAATCTCGGGGTACGGTCCTTTATAAGTAATTTTGTCCATTATAGTAAACACCTATGTGGTTTCTTTATCACCCATAATAAACATTTATTGTCATGAAGTGGTAAAAAAACCAGGGACAGGTACTTTGTCTGAAAAGGGGAAAAAGCAAAGTACCTGTTTCGTAGAATTAGATGAACATGGATACGAAAATAGCTGTGATGAAGCTTGCTAGTGTTCCGCCTACAATCGCTTTGAGGCCGAGTTTTGAGATTTGGGCTTTCTTCCCTGGAGCTAACGTACCTAAGCCGACAATCAATTGTCCGATGGTCGACAAGTTGGCAAAGTTACAGAGGGCGACCGACATGATGGCGACCGTCTTCGGCGACAGTTCCCCCATGATTTCCGTAAGACCTGCATAGGCGATGAATTCATTAGCGGCAAGCTTCGAACCAATTAGGGATGCCGCTTGGAATGCGTCTCCGAACGGAACTCCAATCAGCAGGGCGAAAGGATAGAACAAGTAGCCGAAGATTGTCGCCAAATCTAAATTGGCGAGGCCGAGTATACCATCCATCAGCGCTAGAATACTGATGAAGGCAATCAACAGTCCTCCGATGTTCAGGGCGAGCTTCACCCCGTTTACAGCACCATCTGATATGGCTTCGAATACGTTGACATGCTCGGACTGGGCCATTTCGACCTTGTCGTTCAGCTCAGATGTTTCGGTTTCTGGCTCTAGTAACTTTGCTATGACCAGGGAGACGAGCGGTACGCTGAAGATGGAGATGAGTAGATAGTTCAAATCGATGCCCATTTCCACGTAACCGACTAGAATAGCTCCACTCGCAGAAGCGGTTCCTCCTACCATGATTGCGAATAATTCCGAACGGGTCATCCGCTCCAAGTAAGGTTTGACGAGTAGCGGCGCTTCGGCAACACCTAGGAAGGTGTTCCCTACAGCACTGAACGATTCCACTTTGGATGTCTTTAAGAGCTTGCCGACAACCGTACCTAACAGTTTGACGATCAAAGGCAGCAAGCGAATGTAGTATAAGGCAGAAATCAGAGCGGATATGAAGATAATGACAGCTAGAACGTTAATGGCGAAAAGAAAGTTGATGTCTGTGTTTTGAAAAAGAGGTCCGAATACAAAGTCGATTCCAGCGGAACTATAATCGATGATTCCTTGTACGAATAGAGCGGCTTGTTTTAGAAGGTATTTCCCCCACGCTAAATTGAGCATCGAATAAACGAACAATCCCTCTAGTGTGAGCCCGACGATGATCGTCTGCCACTTGATGCTTTTCCTATTGCTGCTCAGCAGCCAAGCGAGTGCGATAAGAAGTAGTAATGAGATGATTCCAGTTAGAAAATTCATGATGATTCCTCCTTAAGTAATGGTGGATTCCTTAGTGGAGGTAGTATGACGTCAGACCTCTATGAGTCTAAAAAAAATACCTCTTTCCCGAAAAAGGAAAGAGGTATAGCGGTTCCCCTATAAAGAAGGGTACACGTCATATACGTACTTTCCTTATAGTCCAGCCATTTACGGTAGCCGGGTAGAGACTTGTGGACCATATTTCCACATTTATATAAGGAATCCGAATAGTTTTGAATGATTGTGATTCTAGCAGTCTCGAGTTGTACTGACAAGTAGTTTCGTCAATGTTCGAAAATACAAAAAAGTGAAAGCGTATGTCTTTTTTATTAATCAAAACACGAGTGATTGCAGTCACTGAGCAGGTAATCGCGGCATATCGATTGACTTTCAGCTCAAAATTTATTATATTTATCTTGAAACTGAGATAATTTTATTGACTATTTCACATAGATCCAATGGAGGGATGAAAATGAACGAATTGAAAGGGATTCACCACGTTACAGCCATCACGAGCAGTGCCGAAAAGAACTATGAATTTTTCACTTACATCTTAGGGATGAGGTTGGTGAAGAAAACCGTCAACCAAGATGATATTCAAACCTACCATTTATTTTTCGCGGATGATGAAGGGAACGCGGGGACGGATATGACCTTCTTCGATTTTCCTGGCATCCCGAAAGGCTCTCACGGAACAAATGAAATCAGCCGTACGTCGTTCCGTGTACCGAGCGACGAGGCGATTGAATATTGGGAGAAGCGCTTCAATCGTTTGGACGTGAAGCACAAGGGAATCCAAGAGAGATTCGGTAAAAAAGTCCTGCCGTTTGTCGACTTTGATGACCAATCGTATGAGCTGGTATCCGATGAAGGCATTGAGGGCGTTGCGGCGGGAGTCCCATGGCAAAAAGGACCGGTTCCGTTAGAATACGCGATTACAGGTCTCGGGCCGCTTCATGTCCGTGTAGACAATGTGGAATACTTTAAGAAGATGCTGGAAAAAGTCCTCCTGTTCAGAGAACTTGCCCATGAAGGATCCTTTCGTTTGTTCGAGGTCGGGGAAGGTGGAAACGGCGCCCAAGTCATCGTCGAGTTCAACAATATCCTGCCTCCTGCAAGACAAGGATACGGGACGGTTCACCATGCGGCGTTCCGTGTAGAAGATCGGGAAGCGCTGGACGAGTGGATCGAGCGCATGCCACAATTCGGATTCCGTACGTCCGGTTATGTGAATCGTCACTATTTCGAGTCACTTTATGTCAACGTAGCTCCGCAAATATTGTTCGAATTCGCAACAGACGGACCAGGATTCATGGGTGATGAACCGTATGAAACATTAGGAGAAAAGCTTGCTTTGCCACCGATGCTCGAGCCGAAGCGTGAGCAAATCGAGCAGTCTGTACGCGAAATCGATACTGTAAGAAGCACGATCGATTTTAAAAAAGAATAATGGAATAAAGAAGCCCTCTCGATGGACGAGAGGGCTTTATTTGTTCTTTCGTATTATCTATTTACTTGTGGGGATTTCAATTCTGTCCATTTGTTAAGTAGACGATCGAGTTCCTGTGAGAAACGAAGAACTTGATCGTAATCTTGTTCACTCAAATAAGAATCATACATTTTCTTTCGTGTCTCTTCGATTTTCTTTTCTAAGCCATTCACAGAATAATAACTCTCCTCCACATGATGGTGTAGTGTGTACATTACCCGAATAAATGTTATTTAAACATAATGTTGTCGAAAAAATTAAAAAAATCTAATTATTTATGACAAAAATCTTTCTACTCTGGTATAGAATATGGTATTTTTGAACTGTTGGTTTTTTGGAAACATATTGAAAATCATAGTTATGCTTCATGCCATCCCCTATACTCAAAGGTCTGTTCCGCTTCCCTGTTCGACAATTTTTTCGCGGCTTCATCCTTGATATGACAGTGTTTTCCTGTAATATCCAGTGGTTCGCATATTTTGTCCCATTAGCGGTGATATAGTATAGTTAGAATGAGCGTGATAATTCTGAAAATAGTTTGATATAAAAGGGGAGGAGAACATCTGATGTCTCAGCAAACGTTCTTGTTACAACCAAAAATATCTGAGGTCATTACAAATATCAATAAAGTAATGATCGGAAAAGAAGAAGCCGCTTTATTAAGCCTCGTCGCGCTTCTCGCAAAGGGTCATGTTCTATTGGAGGATGTGCCTGGCGTCGGAAAGACGATGCTTGTCAAAACGCTTGCGAAGTCACTCGATTGTGATTTCAAACGGATTCAATTCACTCCGGACTTACTTCCATCCGATGTCACGGGTGTTTCGATTTATAATCCGAAAGAAATGGAGTTCGAATTTCGCCCAGGTCCCATTCTTGGAAATGTAGTGCTTGCGGATGAAATCAACCGTACATCTCCAAAAACGCAGTCCGCTCTATTAGAAGGAATGGAAGAGACGAGCATTACAGTAGATGGGAATACCGTTCCATTAAGTGAACCGTTCTTTGTCATGGCGACTCAGAACCCGATTGAATATGAAGGGACGTATCCTTTGCCAGAAGCGCAACTCGACCGTTTCTTGTTAAAAATGAAGATGGGTTATCCGTCAGCTAAACAGGAGATGGAAATGCTCTCCCGTACTTCAGGGGCCCATCCGATTACGACGATTTCCTCCGTCTTAAGCCGTGATGAACTGGTCGGTTTGCAAAAGGAAGTCGAAGAAGTGTATGTGGATACGACGGTCAACCGTTACATCATTGACCTCATTACAGGAACCCGTGAGCATGACAGCGTCTACTTAGGTGTCAGTCCTCGTGGATCGATTTCCCTCATGAAAGCAGCGAAAGCCTACGCATTCATTCACGACCGTGATTATGTTGTGCCCGATGATGTGCAGTACTTGGCTCCTTTCGTTCTTGCGCACCGTATGATTCTAACGTCAGAAGCTCGTTTTGAAGGGACGACAGCTGAGACGATCATCGAAGGGTTGCTTTCTTCCACATCGATTCCTGTGAAGAGGAACATCGGTGAATGAGACAAACGGTCCAATTCATCCTTAAACTAACCGTCGTCGCGTTTCTATTTGCGGTTTTATTTTCCTATGCGATGTTTCAAGGTGGATTTGTCAGTTGGTTTCTCTTCTATGCCTTCCTACCATTTTTAATCTACATGTTTGGTGTGGCCATCTATCCGATCCACAAATGGAAAGTCGAGCGCAAGCTGTCTAAACGCGTGGCTACAGGCGGCGAGAGTATAGAGGTTGAAGTGACGTTGAGGCGTACTCTGCCTTTTCCCATCTATTATTGTGTTGTAGAAGAATACTTGCCCCATTCATTGAAGAAGAAGGATACCCATTTTGAAAAGTACCGTCACATGGACCGGGAGGAAACAATGGAAGAAGCAAGACAGATCAAGCATGTCACGTTTCCATGGTTCAGTAAGAAAATCCGTTTCCGGTACACGCTCGACAAAGTTCCGCGCGGAGAACATGAGTTGAAAGCATTGCGCGTGAAAACAGGTGACTTCTTCGGATTCGTGAAAAAAGAGCATGTATTTCAGGCGGAAAATAAGGTCCTCGTTTTTCCTTTCACACGACCTGTGCAATTGAAGGAAAGTGTCTATAGCTTCGAACAAGGGGCGAGCCCGTCGTTTAAGTTGAATGAGAAAAATACGAATATCGTGACAGGCGTCCGTGAGTACATCCCAGGCGACCGGTTTGCGTGGGTTGACTGGAAAACGACGGCGAGAATGGACCAGATGATGACAAAAGAATTCGAACAGGAGAAGAGCGTCGATATGATGATCATCTTGAATGCTGTCTATCATCCTTCTATGAACCAGGTCGGCTTCGAAGGGTCGGTGGAATTCAGTTCCTCCCTACTCGAAGAGATGCAGAAGTCGACGTCTCAACTTGCCTTCATGACGCTCGGAGACGGGCGCGGCTATTTCCCTTTCCAAAAGGATGCTACCCAAAAGCAGATGATCCAAGGGCATTTGGCTAAGATTCGTGCCATTGGAAGGACGCCTTTCGCGCAACAGTTGGAACGGGAACGTGCACGGCTATCTTCTGGAATGGTCACGATGATCATCAGCCACCATCTTGATGAAGACATCCGTCAGTCCCTTCTCAAACTGGCTAAGAAAAGTAAACGTCTCGTATTCTTCTACGTTCGTTCCAGTAAGCAAATGACATTTCAGGACCATCAGAATGTGAAGCAGTTGAAGAATCAGGGCGTCCTCGTCAACGTGCTTTCGGAAGAGCAATTATTGAAGAAGGAATTTGAGGTGAATACCTGATGAATGAACAGACAAACGAACAACCGTTCATTTATAAGCTCACCATCTATGTGATTGGCTTTCTCTTATTTTGTGAATGGCTCCTTCCTTTAGAAACCATCACGAACACAGATGACGTATCGATTTTCTTCATCTATGCGGCATTCTGTTTCTTCGTTTCGTTTCTTCAAGTGCAATGGTGGATTTCCATGCCCCTCAAGTTCATCGGGCTAGCCTTTATTTTAGATGGATTATATATTGCCGAACGGATCTTCAGTCGTGACTGGTTTTCTGTCGTTTACGACCAGATCATTTTCAATATCCAAGTGATTCAGACGCAGGAATGGTGGCAGATGACGCCGTTATTCCGGAGCTTATTGTTCCTGATCCTGCTTTGGCTGATGAGCTACTTGTTGTTTTATTGGTTTGTCGTAGCGAAGCGGATGCTGATCTTCGTCGTATTGACGCTAGTTTACGTCACGGTCATCGACACATTTACATTCTATGATGGGAAATGGGCGATCGTCCGTACGTTCATTCTAGCGATGGCGGCTCTTGGCATGTCCAGTTTTGCAAAAGAAATGGACAAAGAATCGATTCCTTCACATTGGTTCAAGCGGGTCCATTTATGGGTGCTCCCTCTGCTCGGTGTGATTGTATTCTCGACCGCTGCGGCGTACGCATCACCTAAACTTTCGCCGCAATGGCCGGACCCCGTCCCTTACTTGAAAAGTGCTACAGGAGGGCCGGGACCAGGTGGAAGTGGAGCGGCGATTCAAAAAGTCGGATATGGTGAAAATGACAGCCGTTTAGGTGGTTCATTCGTCCAGGATAATACGCCGGTATTCCGCGCGATGGCTGATGGTGATCGGTATTGGCGGATTGAATCGAAGGACACCTATACTGGTAAAGGTTGGGTGGACAGCCTCGATCAGCCTACCAACATCTATGATGCTGAAAACCTGGAATACAAAACGTTCACGGATAACGTAGAAGTCGAAGAACAGACGGCAATGATCCAAATGAACAACGGGGCAACGTTCCAGAAACTTGTGTACCCGTACGGACTCGGTTCATTGCTGAGAACACCATCAGAGAGTAACTTCAGACTTCATGAAAATACAGGTGAAATCGACACGTTGCGTGGAGATTCACCCGCCAAACTCAACAATTACGTCGTCAATTACGAGTTTCCGTCCTTCGAATATGGTCAGCTGAGAGAAGCGACCGGGGAGGATCCTGCGGAGATTCAGGAGAATTATTTGCAGCTTCCAGACAGTCTGCCGAGCCGTGTCCAGAACCTGGCGAGCCAAATCGTCGCCGATGAGGATAACCGTTATGACAAAGCGAAAGCAGTGGAGCAATATTTCTCTTCTAACGGTTTCGAATATTCGACGACTGATGTAGACGTTCCAAGTGAGAATGAAGACTATGTCGATCAGTTTTTATTCGAATCACAGCTTGGGTATTGCGATAACTATTCGACTTCGATGGTTGTGCTCTTGCGCTCTCAAGGCATCCCGGCCCGTTGGGTGAAAGGATTTACAGCCGGAGAGCGTATCGATTCCGAAGCGACTGAGTTCTCGGAAGACTTGCAGAATACGTACCAAGTGACGAGTGCCAACGCTCACTCATGGGTCGAAGTGTACTTCCCGGAAATCGGATGGGTTCCATTCGAACCGACGCAAGGATTCTCGAACAACACCGATTTCTATAGTGATATCGATACAGACAGTGAAGATCCAACCGCTGGTCAAACAGGTGATACACCTGACCAGAATATGGGGAACCCACAAGAGATAGAAGAGGCGGAATCCAATACGGATACAGCCGGTGGAACCTCTTCAAACGGAAGCTTCATGTGGCTCTACATCTTGCTCGGTCTCGTTGTCATTACGGGAATCATCCTTTACTTTACGAGATTCAGATGGATGTCTTCTCTTCTGAAGCGTCGTTTCCGTAAAGGAGGGAGTGCGGATCGGTATGAGCAAGCGTACCAATTCTTGTTAAAAGTGTTAGCGCATAAAGGGGTCAAACGAAACCCTGAGCAAACGCTTCGTGACTATGCTCGGTCGGTCGACAGCCATTATCAGACGAATGAGATGCGTCAATTGACCAATCATTATGAGCGTATGCTGTACCGTAATGATCATCAGAACATGCAGTGGAACAAAGTCACTGAATTATGGGAAAATTTAATCAAAAAAGCATTGTCTTGATTCCTGTCGATACGGTTGATAGAATGGATGAAACTTAATCGCATTCTTCCTTCGTATATCCTCGAGAATATGGCTCGAGAGTCTCTACCGGGGCACCGTAAACGCCCTGACTATGAAGGTGGGAATCTCGATACGTGTACACGTATGTGGATTTCTGCCTTCGTAATGACTTGTTCATAGAAGGCAGAAATCCATTTTTTTATGCAGTTTTGCTAAAGGTTCGTCATCGGATGAGGTGTAGGGTTGGTTTGGAAACAACTCGCTTTCCTGCGGGGGAGCCGCCGAGCCTCCTCGGTCGTTGACACTCCCTGTGGGGTCTCGCCTGGGTCCTTCTCCCGCGGGAGTCTCGCTGTTTCCAAACCACCCCTTTCAGCATGGAGAGGAACGAACCCATAATCATAGTTGATAATTGTCTAAGGACAAGATTCTAGCTTATATGATTTCCGCATATCTGTAATTCTTGTGACGTGAACCAGTCCATCGCATGTTTCCGTTCTCCTAACAATAGTAAGAAGGGATGGGAAATTGCGAGACTCCTGCGGGATGTACATGATCGGTGAGATCCCGCAAGGCGGAGCCTGAGGAAGCTCAGCACATGCCCGCGGAAAGCGAGTGATTTCCCAGCCCTTCAAGCGCTAGACTTTGTAACGGAAATCGTATACCATGAGCAGTTATATTTTGATAAGGTGAGTACACTAACGATATATAAAAGGAGTGGAAGGTATGGAAAAGGTAGAAGGTATGATTCTGGTCCTCGACTTCGGGAGCCAGTACAATCAATTGATTACACGACGCATCCGTGAATTCGGTGTGTATAGTGAGCTTCGTTCACATAAAATGACGGCGGAAGAAATTAAGGAATTGAACCCGAGCGGCATCGTTCTTTCTGGTGGACCGAACAGTGTCTACGGTGAGGATAGCTTCCGTTGTGATGAGGATCTGTTCGAGCTCGGAATCCCTGTACTCGGCATTTGTTACGGAATGCAGCTGATGACGCATCATTTCGGTGGTAAAGTCGAGCGTGCTAAGCAGCGTGAATACGGGAAAGCGGACATCTCGGTTCAAGAAGACCCGTCTCTTTTCCGTAAAACACCTCGTGAACAGGTCGTATGGATGAGCCACAGTGATAAAGTCATCGAAGCACCTGCAGGTTTCGGTGTGGACGCCACGAGCCCATCTTGCCCGGTCGCAGCGATCAGTGATGAAGACAAGCGTATGTACGGCGTTCAGTTCCACCCGGAAGTCCGTCACTCTGAATATGGCAATGATATTCTTCGCAGCTTCGTCTTTGACGTTTGCGAGGCGAAGGATGACTGGACGATGGAGCACGTTGTCGAAATGGAAGTTGAGAAGATCCGTGAACAAGTCGGCGACCGTAAAGTCTTATGTGCGCTAAGTGGCGGTGTGGACTCTTCTGTCGTAGCCGCCTTGATCCATAAAGCGATTGGTGATCAGTTGACGTGTATTTTCGTCGATCACGGGCTGCTTCGTAAAAATGAAGCGGATGATGTGATGCGCACGTTGGGTGATGGCTTTAACATGAACATCATCAAAGTTGACGCCAAAGAGCGTTTCATGAGCAAACTGAACGGTGTATCCGACCCAGAAGAAAAACGTAAAATCATCGGCAACGAGTTCATTTATGTGTTTGATGATGAAGCAGACAAATTGAAAGAAATCGACTTCCTGGCACAAGGGACGTTGTACACGGATATCATCGAGAGTGGTACCGAAACGGCTCAGACAATCAAGTCTCACCACAATGTCGGTGGTCTTCCGGAAGACATGGAATTCCAGCTGATCGAGCCTTTGAATACGCTATTCAAAGACGAAGTGCGTGCTTTAGGCCTTGAGCTTGGTGTGCCGGAACATATCGTATGGCGCCAACCGTTCCCTGGTCCTGGACTTGCGATTCGTGTGCTTGGAGAAGTGACGGAAGAGAAGCTTGAGGTCGTCCGTGAATCCGATGCGATTTTGCGTGAGGAAATCAAGAATGCTGGACTCGACCGTGATATCTGGCAGTACTTCACCGTACTTCCGGGCATGCGTTCCGTAGGTGTCATGGGGGATGAGCGTACGTATGATTATACGATCGGAATCCGTGCCGTTACCTCCATTGATGGGATGACGTCTGACTGGGCACGCATTCCTTGGGATGTGCTCGAGAAAATTTCGACACGTGTCGTCAATGAAGTCGACCATATCAACCGCGTCGTGTACGATGTGACGAGTAAGCCACCTGCAACAATCGAGTGGGAATAATAAAGCGAACATTCAGGTGTTTTATTTTGGATAATGTTCGGAAATGGGGGTTGACGATAGCTGTCGAACCTTGTAAGATATAAATCGTCATCATAAAAATATATAAGCAACACCGTCGTATAATTTTGGGGATAGGGCCCATAAGTTTCTACCAGACCACCGTAAATCGGTCTGACTACGTTGGTGAACGGGCGATTTGTATAGAAGTCTATTTCTATTCGATCGTCCGATCCCCGACGAAGAAACTCTTGGACTCCCAAGGGTTTCTTTTTTTGTAGATATAGAGAAACGGTATGACAACTAGGGGGAGGAACTAGATATGAAGAAATTTTTCAACTTTAAAGAACTTGGAACGAATTATCGCACGGAATTCATGGCAGGACTGACGACTTTCCTTGCGATGGCTTACATTTTATTCGTCAACCCATCAACGCTTGCGCTAGACGGAATTGAGCAGCTTCCGGAAGGTGTCACGCGAATCGATAAGGGAGCGGTCTTCACGGCAACAGCGATTGCCGCGGCGGTCGGTACCTTGATTATGGGGGTATTTGCGAAGTATCCGATTGCACTCGCGCCTGGTATGGGGCTGAACGCCTTCTTCGCTTACACGGTGGTTCTCGGTTATGGCATTCCTTGGGAAACGGCGCTTGCCGGCGTATTAGCTTCTGGTCTTATTTTTATCGTTCTTACGGTTACTGGCTTACGTCAAAAGATCATTGATGCCATTCCTGGAAACTTGAAGCTTGCGGTAGGAGCCGGAATCGGTTTGTTCATCGCCTTTATCGGTTTTCAAAATGCCGGGATTGTTCAAAACAGCGATGCAACGCTTGTTCAGCTTGGAGATTTAACGGCAGGGCCAACGATGCTTGCCATCTTCGGGATCATCGTTTCGGTCATCTTTCTTGCGCTCGGCATCAAAGGTGGTATCTTCTACGGAATGGTGTTGACGTCGATTGCTGGTATGGTAACGGGGCTGATTACACCGCCGAGTGGTCTTGGTGATGTTGTAGGGGCTGCGCCGAGCGTTGCGCCGACATTCGGTGCCGCTTTCGCTCACTTCGGAGATATTTTCACGATTGAAATGCTTGTGGTCATCTTAACGTTCTTGTTCGTCGATTTCTTCGATACAGCCGGAACGCTTGTCGCGGTTGCGACGCAAGCTGGCTTTATGAAAGATAATAAATTGCCACGTGCAGGACGTGCGTTGTTTGCAGACTCTGCGGCGACGGTTGTAGGTGCTGCGGTCGGAACATCGACAACGACGTCTTATATTGAATCAACTGCCGGTGTTGGAGCGGGTGGTCGGACCGGATTCACGTCGGTTGTGACGGCCGGGTTCTTCATACTAGCGCTATTCTTCTCGCCATTGTTATCGGTCGTCACAGCAGAAGTGACTGCGCCTGCCTTGATCATCGTCGGGGTCTTGATGGCGTCAACTTTGAAAAATATCGACTGGGATCAATTCGAAATCGGCGTACCGGCCTTCTTCACGGTCGCTGCAATGCCGCTGACGTATAGTATTGCGACAGGGATTGCGATCGGATTCATTTTCTATCCGATTACGATGCTGTTGAAAGGGCGTTCGAAGGAGATTCACCCGATTATGTATGGACTGTTCTTGATATTCGTCTTGTATTTTGTATTCCTAGCTTAGTAGAACTAGGATAATTCGGACATTTGGATAAGGAATTCGGACATCTGCACGAGGATATCGGACACCGCGTCCAGTTATTCGGACAAAGCGGCTGATATCGGACAATTGAGACGGGAATTCGGACATCTGCATGAGGATATCGGACACCGCGTCCAGTTATTCGGACAAAGCAGCCGAATCGGACATTTGAAACGATTATTCGGACATCTGCACGAAAATATCAGACACCGCATCCAGGAATCCGGACAAGATGCGCCGGATATCGGACATCAGAACGACTATTCCGGACTTTTTCCATAAAAAGAAGAGAATCCGCCATTTACTCATCTTGTAAGTGGCGGATTCTTACAGCTTTGCGTGTGGAGGCGTCGGAGATTTGTCTGTGCAGTTGGATGATGAGTAAGCCGTGTTTATACGTCGCTTCGATTTTGTCGTGTCGGACGGCGAATGGCAGGTTCAGGGTGCGTTCGAAGGTGCCGTCTGCGATTTCGGATTTGATTTGGTGGCCGCCGCGGTTGTTGATGTCGATTTTTCCTTGCAGGGTGAGGGTGGTTTGATCGACGAGTACTTCGACGTTCTTCGGGTGATTCATGCCGGGGATGTTGACGAAGCATAAGAGCTCGTTGTCGTACTGATACATGTTGACCGCTGGAATGGCGGGTTTCATCATGCTTTCGAAGCCTCCGAATAGGTCGTTCCCCCCATTCTTAGATGGGGTGGACGAGTTCTTCATCATCCCTTCGAATCCTTTCCAAAAATCATCGCCGAAGACGCGGTCTAGGTTGGTTTTCCAATCGTTGAATTGATCCACAACATCTACCTCCGTAAATTGTCAGGATTTGCGGTGAAAAATCATTGTGCCATCGAGTTCCCATGGTTTATAGTGTATGCAAGAAATACGACTAGGTGAATGTCTCAAAGGACGATCAACTATCTCATTTCTTCAATATTATAGAGACACCTAGGTCAGGGGGATGTACATGGAAAATCCATGGTTGATCATTGCCATCATTTTGATGGTGAATGTAGTGTATGTGTCGTTCTTTACGCTTCGTATGATATTCACACTGAAAGGGCAGCGGTATATTGCGGCCACGATAGGGATGTTTGAGATTGTGACGTATATTTACGGTCTCGGAATTGTCCTTGAACGTCTCGATCAGTGGATTAACGTTGTGGCGTATGCGGTCGGTTATGGTCTAGGTGTCATTGTCGGGATGAAGATTGAAGAGAAGCTCGCTCTCGGGTATATTACAGTTAACGTGATTTCTTCACAACCTGACATTCAGTTTACGAAGAAGCTTCGTGACAAAGGCTACGGGGTAACGAGCTGGTATGCGTATGGGATGGAAGGGGATCGCTTGAATATGCAGATCCTGACACCGCGGAAATACGAGTTGACTCTTTATCGGGCGATTCATGAAATCGACCCGAAAGCCTTTATTGTCGCCTATGAGCCGAAACAGATCCATGGTGGATTCTGGGCGAAGTCGGTCAAGAAAGGAAAGATCCAACGTGCCCAAGAAGAACAACAGCAAGAAGCGCTTTGAAGTGGAAGAGAATGAAACGATCGGGCAATGTCTCGATCGGATGAAGAAAGAAGGCTACACACCAATCCGTCGTGCGGAAGAACCGGTTTTCCGTGAAGAGAAGCGGAACGGGGAAAAGGTAATGGAGCCTGTCGGGAAGACGATTGTCTTTCATGCGATCAAGCAGTAAAAGCCGAACAATTAAAAGTAATCGGAAATAAAACGTTCGGTTATTTGATTGACACGCTGTGAAGCTCTTGTTATGATAAGGACAGAAATTGCATAGGAAGCCTCATATAAGACGGGAATAGGGCCCGTTCGTCTCTACCTGGAAACCGTAAATTTCCGGACTATGAGGGGAGTGTGGCGTTCTATTCGTAACGTGCGACGTCTGCCTGTTTAACTCCTCTCATTGTAGAGGGCGTTAAGCAGGCTTTTTTTGTTTTGAATATTCCAGGGTTGATATATAGAAGGAAGTATAAAGAGAGAGGATGAATCATATGCCGGACGTTGGCGTGATTATGGGGAGTCTATCGGATTGGGAAACGATGAAACATACGTGCGATGTACTTGATGAATTACACATTTCTTATGAAAAAGAAATCATCTCCGCTCACCGGACACCGGAAGATTTGTTCACCTATGCGGAACAAGCTCGCGAAAAAGGGATCAAAACGATCATTGCCGGAGCGGGCGGTGCCGCACACTTGCCAGGCATGGTCGCTTCGAAAACGACACTCCCGGTCATCGGCGTACCGGTGCAGTCGAAAGCGTTGCAGGGACTTGATTCCCTCTTATCCATCGTGCAGATGCCAGGCGGCGTACCTGTTGCGACCGTCGCGATTGGAAGCGCAGGAGCTAAGAACGCTGGCATTCTAGCAGCGGAAATGATGGGGGCTTTTGACGAGGAAGTGGCGGAGCGTCTTCAAACCTATCGAACGCACATGGTAGAAAAAGTCGAAGGGATGAGGAGTGATTTACGTGACAGCTAACGTGATCAGACCAGGTCAAACGATCGGAATCCTCGGAGGCGGCCAGCTCGGGAAGATGATGGCGGTCGCAGCGAGACATATGGGCTACCGGATTGCGGTTCTCGACCCGGCAGAAGATTGCCCGACCGCTACGGTGTCGGACCTTCATATCCAAGCGGACTTCGACGACCAGGAAGCGGCGAAGGTGTTGAGTGATGAGAGTGATGTCATTACCTATGAGTTCGAAAACGTCGATTTGGATGTTGCCAGGCTTTTCGAACAAGAAGGGAAATTGCCGCAGGGGGCTTATTCGCTCGAAGTGACACAGAATCGTGAAAAAGAGAAACAAGTCGCGGTGGATGCGGGGCTGCCGGTACCGGAATACCGCATCGTGCATTCGTTCGAAGAAGCGGAACAAGCCTTGGAAACCGTCGGATATCCGTCCGTCATCAAAACGATCAGCGGAGGATACGACGGAAAAGGCCAGCTGAAGCTTGGTGACGAAACGTCTATTGAAGAGGCTCGCTCGTTTATGAAAGAAGGCGGCGTCTATATCGTCGAACAATGGCTCGCGTTCGATCTCGAAATCTCGCAAGTCTTCACACGAAGCATAGACGGGGAGATCGTTTATTTCCCTGTCGCTGAAAACATACACAAGAATCATATTTTACAAGAAACGCGCGTGCCTGCTTTTGTCTCGTATGCGGTCGTTGAAAAAGCACGAGACGCGGTGAAGCGCATGGCGGAGACGATGAATATTGTCGGCACGTTCGCGGTCGAAATGTTCGTGGTCGGGGATGAAATTTATATCAACGAAATGGCGCCACGTCCGCACAATTCCGGGCACTATACGATCGAAGCGTGCAACGTTTCGCAGTTTGAACAGCATGTCCGCGCGATTTGCGGTTTACCGTTATTGAAGGTGCACAGTTTCCCGGCTGCCGTCATGGTGAACGTGCTTGGCAAACATCATGACCTTTTGATGGGAAAAATCGAACAATACCACGGGATCCATCTTCACGATTATGGGAAGAAGGAAGCGCGCATGCATAGAAAGATGGGGCATTTGACGATTGTTGGCGAAAGCCTTGAGGAAATTGATGAAATCATAGAGAATAATCAGGTGCACCTATGGTAGAAAAACGAGGAGGAAGACAATGATTGAACGTTATACAAGACCCGAGATGGGCGCGATCTGGACGGAGGAAAACCGTTACCAGGCGTGGCTGGAAGTCGAGTTGCTCGCGTGTGAAGCGTGGAGTGAGCTTGGTGTCATTCCGAAAGAGGATGTAGAGAAATTACGCGATAAAGCATCGTTTGATGTCGAGCGGATCCATGAAATCGAGGCGGAGACGCGTCATGATGTGGTGGCCTTTACCCGTGCGGTGTCTGAAACGGTCGGGGAAGAGCGGAAGTGGGTCCATTACGGACTGACGTCTACAGATGTTGTCGATACGGCGCTTTCTTATCAGTTGAAGCAGGCGAATGACATCATTCGAAAAGACTTGGTCAATTTCATCGATATTTTAGGAGATAAAGCGCGCGAACATAAGCATACCGTCATGATGGGGCGTACCCACGGCGTGCATGCCGAGCCGACGACATTCGGCCTTAAGCTCGCGCTCTATTTTGAAGAAATGAAGCGTAACTTGGAGCGTCTCGATCTTGCCATCGATCACATCGAAGTCGGCAAACTATCTGGAGCCGTTGGAACGTATGCGAATATCGATCCATTTGTCGAAATGCACGTCTGCGAGAAGTTAGGCCTGAAACCAGCGCCCGTTTCGACACAGACCTTGCAGCGTGACCGTCACGCACACTATGTGTCGACACTTGCTTTAATTGCGACTTCGATTGAGAAAATTGCTGTCGAAATTCGTGGCTTACAGAAGACGGAGACGCGAGAAGTGGAAGAATTCTTCGCAAAAGGTCAAAAAGGGTCGTCTGCGATGCCGCACAAACGTAACCCGATCGGTTCGGAGAACATGACAGGCATGGCGCGCGTACTGCGCGGTGAAATGCTGACGGCGTTCGAGAATGTGCCGTTATGGCATGAGCGCGATATTTCGCACTCATCAGCAGAACGCGTCATTTTACCGGATGCGACGATTGCGTTGAATTACATGTTGAACCGTTTCAGCAACATCGTGAAGAACTTGACGGTGTTCCCTGAGCGCATGCAGGAGAATATGGAGAAAACATACGGCTTGATCTTCTCTCAGCGAGTTCTATTGACGTTGATCGATGAAGGCATGGTCCGCGAAGAAGCGTACGATCTTGTGCAGCCGAAGGCGATGGAAGCATGGGAGCGCGGCATTCCGTTCCGTGAATTGATCGAAGCGGATGCGAAAATCACGGACACGCTATCGTCTGAGCAGCTGGACGCGTGTTTCGATTATACGCATCATCTGAAGAACGTCGATCGCATTTTTGAACGGATCGGCTTGTAAACGGGACATAATTCCACATCCCCCGCTAGCAAGCGGGGGAATCATCACAAAAGGGGTGCACAGCGATGAAAGGTTCTCTTTTATATGAAGGAAAAGCGAAAAAAGTCTACACGACAGACGAATCGGATCAATTGATCTTATCTTATAAAAACGACGCCACCGCATTCAATGGCAAAAAGAAAGACGAGTTCGAAGGCAAAGGACGCCTGAACAACTTGATCACCTCGAACATATTCGAATATTTGCACCAACACCAGTTAGAAACCCACTTTATTAAAGCGTTGAACGAGACCGAACAACTTGTGAAGAAAACGACGATCATCCCACTTGAAGTCGTTGTACGGAACGTTGCTGCAGGCAGCATCACCCGCCGCCTCGGCATTGAAGAACGTACGCGCTTTACCCCACCACTTGTCGAACTTTTTTATAAAAAAGATGAATTGAATGACCCGATCATCAATGATGCTCATGCCTATCATCTGACGGATGTGACGGAGGAAGAACTCTCTAGCATCAAACAGATGGCCCGCATGATCAATGAGCAGTTGATGGGGCTTTTCCGTGAAGTCGGTCTGCAACTGGTCGATTTCAAATTGGAATTCGGCCGCTTGGAGGACGGAACCATCGTGCTTGCGGATGAAATCTCCCCTGATACATGCCGCCTTTGGGATTTGGAAACAGGAGAGAAGATGGATAAAGATGTGTTCCGTGAAGACATCGGAAACTTGATTGATACGTATGAAACGATCTTACAACGACTGGAGGCATATACATGCGCAAAGTAAAAGTGTACATCACATTAAAAGAAGGGGTTCTCGATCCCCAAGGGAAGGCCGTACAAAATTCACTAGAATCCTTGGAGTTCAACAACGTCCATGACGTCCGCGTCGGAAAATATATGGAATTGATGGTAGAAGACACGGAGAATATCGAGGCGGAAGTCGATCGAATGTGTGACAAACTGCTTGCGAACCCGGTCATCGAAGATTACACGTACAAGATCGAGGAGGTTGTTTAAGTGAAGTTTGCTGTCGTTGTTTTTCCAGGCTCGAACTGTGACCGCGATATGTACTTTGCCGTCAAAGATGCTCTAGGAGAAGAAGCGGAACTCGTTTGGTATAAAGAAGCAGACTTGAGCGGTTTCGATGCGATTCTATTGCCTGGCGGATTCTCGTATGGAGACTACCTCCGTTCAGGTGCGATCGCCTCCACGTCCCCGGTCATCGAACAAATCCTTGCTGCGGCAGAAGCGGGGAAACCTGTTCTCGGTGTCTGCAACGGATTCCAAATATTGCTTGAAATTGGATTGCTTCCCGGTGCGATGCTGCCGAACGAACACCTCAAATTCATGTGCCATTACGAAACGCTTGTGGTCGAGAACGCCGATACGATGTTCACGAAGCATTATGAAGATAAAGAAGAGATCCGGATTCCGATCGCCCATGGAGACGGCAATTACTTCTGCGATGAACAGACCCACCAACAGCTTCTAGACAACAATCAGATCGCTTTCACATATCAATCGAACCCGAACGGATCGGTCGGTGACATTGCTGGCATCACGAATGAACAAGGCAATGTGCTCGGCATGATGCCACACCCGGAACGTGCGGTCGAAGCGCTTCTTGGTAACGATGACGGTTTACGATTGTTTCAATCCATCTTGACACACTGGAGGAATACACATGCCATCAATGCTTGAGATCAGTCCACAACAAATTGAAGAACAGCGCCTTTACAGCGAGATGGGACTGAGTGATGAGGAGTTCCAATCGATTACGAAGATTCTCGGCAGACGCCCGAATTACACGGAAACCGGTTTGTTTTCCGTCATGTGGTCGGAACACTGCAGTTATAAGAACTCCAAACCATTGTTGAAAAAGTTCCCGACGGAAGGTCCAGAAGTACTGCAAGGACCTGGCGAGGGAGCTGGCATCATCGATATCGGTGATGAGCAGGCGGTCGTATTCAAAGTCGAAAGCCACAACCACCCGTCAGCCGTCGAGCCTTATCAAGGAGCGGCGACAGGTGTCGGCGGCATCCTTCGTGACGTGTTCTCGATGGGCGCCCGTCCGGTTGCGTTGTTGAATTCACTGCGTTTCGGTTCGCTTGAGCGTCAACGCGTCAAGTATTTATTCGAAGAAGTCGTCCGTGGTATCGCAGGTTACGGCAACTGCGTCGGTGTTCCTACAGTCGGCGGTGAAGTCCAGTTCGATGATGCCTACAACGGCAACCCGCTCGTCAACGCGATGTGTGTCGGATTGATCGATCATAAAGATATCCAAAAAGGGATCGCGGCTGGAATCGGCAATACGGTCATGTATGTCGGGGCAAAAACAGGACGTGACGGCATTCACGGTGCAACGTTCGCATCAGAAGAGCTTTCTGAGGAATCGGAAGAAAAGCGTCCATCCGTCCAAGTCGGAGACCCGTTCATGGAAAAATTGTTGATTGAAGCGTGTCTGGATGTCATCCATCATGACGCCCTTGTCGGCATTCAGGATATGGGGGCAGCAGGCCTTACGTCATCTGCCAGTGAAATGGCGAGTAAAGCCGGCACAGGCATGACGATGAACTTGGACCACATCCCTCAGCGTGAAGAACATATGACAGCTTATGAAATGATGCTGTCGGAATCACAGGAGCGTATGCTTCTCGTTGTCGAAAAAGGCCGGGAAGAAGAAATCGCTCAAGTATTCCGTAAATACAACCTAGAAGCAGTCGCAGTCGGGGAAGTGACCGACACGAAACGCTTCCGTCTTGAGCACCACGGCGAGGTCGTCGCAGACGTCCCGGTCGATTCACTGGCTGAAGATGCACCGGTGTATCACCAACCGTCCAAGGTACCGGCTTATTATGAAGAATTCCAAGCGATGGACAATTATGTACCGGAAATCACGGATCATAAAGAGACACTCCACCAGCTTCTCCGTCAACCGACGATTGCGAGCAAAGAGTGGGTCTACGATCAGTACGATTCGATGGTCCAGACGAACACTGTCGTCACGCCTGGTTCCGATGCTGCCGTCATCCGCGTGCGCGGTACGTACAAAGCGCTTGCGATGACGACCGACTGTAATTCGCGCTACATTTACGTCGATCCAGAAGTCGGAGGCAAAATCGCGGTCGCAGAAGCGGCGCGTAACATCGTCTGTTCGGGTGGACGACCGCTTGGTCTGACAGACGGACTGAACTTCGGATCTCCAGAGAACCCGGAAATCTTTTGGCAAATGGAAAAAAGCGTGGACGGGATGAGTGAAGCATGTCGCTTCCTATCGACACCCGTCATCAGCGGGAACGTATCCTTATACAATGAATCGTTCGGTGGTCAGGCGATTTATCCGACACCGATCGTCGGCATGGTCGGACTGATTGAACATACCGATTACATCACCCAATCGCATTTCCGCGCACCAGGGGACTTGATCTACTTGATTGGAGAAACGAAACCTGAGTTCGGCGGAAGTGAACTGCAAGGCATGCTCGAAGGCCGTCACTTTGGAAAAGCGCCTGAGATCAACCTGAATATTGAAATGACACGTCAAAGCCAGGTTCGTACCGCGATTGAAAAAGGACTTGTCCAGTCGGCTCACGATCTGGCAGAAGGCGGACTTGGTGTCGCGCTTGCCGAAAGCTTGTTCGACCAGGAACTAGGTTGTGAAGTGAACCTGGAAAGGGACGCAACGACCGCTCTATTCGCTGAATCTCAGACGCGCTTCCTATTGTCTGTGAAACCGGAAAACAAGAACGCGTTCGAAGCGTTGTTCCGCGGTTCGAAGCCGATCGGAACGGTCACGGACGAGGGCACGTATCGCGTTGTATCGGGTGACGATACGGTCGTGGAAGAGCAAACATCAGCGCTTAAAACATCTTGGAAAGGAGCTATTCCATGCTTGCTGAAATCAAAGGGTTAAATGAAGAATGCGGCATCTTCGGCGTATGGGGTCATCCGGACTCCGCTCAACTGACGTATTACGGCTTACATGCCCTTCAGCACCGCGGGCAAGAAGGAGCGGGCATCATTACGACGGACGGCAACCAACTCAAGCTTCATAAAGGGCACGGACTCATCAACGATGTCTTTTCTCAAGATCAATTGAATGAACTTCAAGGGCACGCATCGATCGGACATGTCCGCTATGCGACAGCAGGAGACGGCGGCTATGAAAATATCCAGCCGCTGTTGTTCCGTTCGCAAACGGGCGGACTGGCTCTTGCTCATAACGGCAACTTAGTCAATGCTCAAGCATTGAAAAGCCAGCTTGAAGCGCAAGGTAGCATTCTCCAAACGACATCTGACACAGAAGTCGTCGCCCACTTGATCAAGCGGGCCCGTCATTTGCCATTGGCCGATGCGATTACAGAAGGATTGTCGATGATCAAAGGAGCTTATGCTTTCTTGATGATGACCGAAGACAAGATGTTCGTCGCCAATGACCCGCGTGGTCTTAGACCGATCTCGCTCGGTTACCTTGGTGACTCTTGGGTCGTATCTTCTGAGACATGTGCGTTCGATATTATCGGAGCGACGTATGAGCGTGAAGTGAAACCTGGTGAGCTGTTGATCATCTCAGATGAAGGCGTCGAGTCCAGACAGTTCTCGGCACCGATTCAGCGCACACTTTGCTCGATGGAATATGTCTACTTTTCAAGACCAGACAGTAACTTGGATGGAAAAAACGTCCACGCCTCCCGCAAAAGGATGGGCAAATCGCTCGCGAAAGAAGCGCCGATTGAAGCGGACGTCGTGACCGGAGTTCCGGACTCCAGTATTTCAGCGGCGATCGGTTACGCTGAACAATCCGGCATCCCTTATGAACTAGGGCTTATCAAAAACCGTTACGTCGGCCGGACGTTCATTCAACCTTCACAAGAGTTACGTGAGCAAGGCGTGAAGATGAAGCTGTCTCCTGTACGAGGCATCGTCGAAGGGAAGCGCGTCGTCATGGTCGATGATTCGATCGTTCGCGGAACGACGAGCAGACGGATTGTGAAAATGCTGAAAGAAGCGGGAGCGAAAGAAGTGCATGTACGCATCGCTTCTCCTCCGATCAAGAACCCTTGTTACTACGGCATTGATACGTCCAACAGTGGAGAGCTGATCGCAGCCAACCACTCGATTGAAGAGATGAAAGAGATCATCGGCGCAGATAGCTTGTCTTTCCTTACAACGGATGGACTGAATGAAGCGATTTACGAAGGTCAGGAATCGATGGAACATGGCGGTTGCATGGCTTGTTTCACAGGGAACTACCCAACGGAAATCTATCCCAATACCGTACACCCTTACGAAAAGGCGTAACGAAAGGAAGGTCATCTATGAGTCAATCGTATAAACAGGCTGGTGTGGATGTCGAAGCCGGCTACGAAGCGGTCGAACGAATGAAGAAGCATGTCGGACGTACGATGCGGAAAGAGGTCCTTGGTGGCCTTGGCGCTTTCGGAGGATTGTTCGACATCGGAGGCATGGACTATGATCACCCCGTACTCGTCACCGGGACAGACGGTGTCGGGACAAAGTTGAAGCTCGCGTTTGAAATGGACCGTCACGACACGATCGGCATCGACGTCGTCGCGATGTGTGTCAACGACATCATCGCCCAAGGCGCAGACCCACTGCTTTTCCTCGATTATATTGCATGTGGTAAAAACGATCCTGCCCGCATCGAACAAATCGTCAAAGGCATCGCAGACGGTTGTGAACAGTCTGGAGCGGCGCTGGTCGGCGGCGAAACGGCTGAAATGCCTGGCATGTATGATCTTGACGAGTATGACCTCGCCGGGTTCGTGGTCGGCATGGTCGATAAAGACGACATCATTACAGGGGACAACGTCAAAGCGGGAGACGCCCTGATCGGCATCGCCTCATCGGGTGTCCATTCCAACGGATTCTCCTTAGTCCGCCGCATCGTCGGTGACATGAAGGATACGAGCGATTTCGGACGACCGATCGGAGAAGAACTGCTGACGCCGACGCGCATTTATGTCGAAGCGATCCAAGCGTTGAAGCAGACGTTGAAGATCAAAGGCATCGCCCACATTACCGGTGGTGGTTTTTATGAAAACATCCCTCGTACGTTGCCGGAAGGACTGGGCGCCCAGATCGAGAAAGGTTCATGGACGATTCCGCACGTTTTCGATGTGTTGAAAAGGAAAGGGAACCTTGATGAAGACGAGATGTATGGCGTCTTCAATATGGGCATCGGTATGGTCGTCGTGGTCTCGGAAGAAGATAAGCATCAGGCGGTCGAGGCCTTGCAAGCAGACGGAGAAAAAGCGAGTGTTATCGGTCATGTCACAGATCAGGAAGGAATCCACTGGTCATGATCAATTTAGCCGTTTTTGCATCAGGCACAGGATCGAACTTCGACGCCATCATTCAGGCCATCGAAGAAGGAACGCTCGAGGCCCGTGTCTCTTTGCTCATCTGTGACAAAATCGAAGCGCCCGTCATCGAAAAGGCACAAGAGTACAACATCGATACTGTCGTGTTCAACGCGAAATGTTACGAAGATAAAGTCGCTTACGAACGTGCGCTGCTTCATGATTGCCAATCTCGCGACATTGACTATATCATTCTCGCTGGCTTCATGCGTCTGATCGGTCCGACTTTACTCGAGCCCTATGAACATCGTATATTGAACATTCACCCGTCTCTATTACCGGCATTCCCCGGGAAAGGTGCGATTGGTCAAGCTTTTGACAAACAAGTGAAAGTCACCGGTGTGACCGTACACTTCGTCGATAACGGCATGGACACAGGCCCGATCATCGATCAGGAACCGGTCCGCATCGACCCGGCCGATACAAGAGCAGATGTTCAGAAGAAAATCCAGGCGGTCGAGCACAAGCTCTATCCGCGTGTCATTCAGTCTTTACTCGTCAAGGAGGAATCATAATGAAAAAGCGTGCCCTACTGAGCGTATCCGATAAACAAGGCTTGGCCGCATTTGCCAAGCAATTACACGAACTAGATTACGAACTCGTCTCCACAGGCGGAACGAAACGCAGCATCGAAGAAGCCGGTATTCCGGTGATGTCGATTTCTGAGGTGACCGAATTTCCGGAAATCATGGACGGCCGCGTCAAAACGCTGCATCCATCTGTCCACGGTGGCCTGCTCGCCAAACGTTCAAGTGAGGATCATATGACTCAACTCGATGAGCTCGATATCCAGACGATCGACCTTGTCGCTGTAAACTTGTACCCATTCAAAAACACGATTGCCAAAGAAGATGTAACCGAAGCCGAAGCGATCGAAAACATCGACATCGGCGGACCGACGATGCTTCGTTCTGCTGCCAAAAGTTTCGAAGACGTCACGGTTGTCGTCGATCCAAGCGACTACGACCAAGTCATCGAAGCGCTAAAGCACGACCAGCTCACACATGACGTGCGTCGCCAGCTCGCTTCGAAAGTATTCCGACACACGGCGAACTACGACGCAATGATCGCCGGCTACATGACCGAAGAACCGTTCCCGGAAACGTACACGGTCACTTACGAGAAGGTGCAGTCCTTGCGTTACGGCGAGAACCCGCACCAGACCGCCGCTTTTTATAAAAAAGCCAATGAAAAAGGCGCGTCCTTAGCGAACGCTGAGCAACTACACGGTAAGGAACTCTCCTATAACAATATCCAGGATGCGAACGCGGCACTCGAAGTGGTGTTAGAGTTCAGTGAACCTGCCGCCGTAGCCGTGAAGCATATGAACCCGTGTGGGGTGGGTGTAGGCGAAACACTCTATGATGCCTACACGAAAGCGTACGAAGGCGATCCGGTCTCCATCTTTGGTGGAATCGTCGCCCTGAACCGCGAAGTCGATGCCGAAACCGCATCGAAATTGAAAGAGATCTTCCTTGAAATCATCATCGCCCCGTCCTTCAGTGACGAAGCGATCGAGATTTTGACAGCGAAGAAGAACCTGCGCCTGTTGACGGTCACGATGGACAAGCCCGAAGGACAGACTCACAAACTGACAAGCGTCCACGGCGGCCTGCTCGTTCAGGACACTGACGAAGGTTCGCTTGCCGATGCGGAACTAGAAGTCGCGACAGACCGCGAACCGACCGAACAGGAAATGCACGACTTGAAGCTCTCTTGGCAAGTTGTGAAACACGTTAAATCAAATGCGATCGTCATCGCGAAGAACGACCGTACACTCGGCGTCGGAGCGGGCCAAATGAACCGCGTCGGCGCAGCGAAAATCGCGCTTGAACAAGCCGGTGCCCAAGCACAAGGCAGCGTCATGGCGTCCGACGCCTTCTTCCCGATGCCGGATACCGTCGAAGCGGCAGCTGAAGCTGGCGTGAAAGCGATCATCCAGCCGGGTGGCTCGAAGCGTGACCAAGATTCGATTGATGCCTGCAACAAGCACGGTGTCGCCATGGTCTTCACAAGAATGCGCCACTTCAAGCATTAAGTGAGGTTCCGTTAACGAAACGTGGTGTGCAAGAGGGAAGAAAAACGGATCGCTTTCCGTGGGAGTACGCTGAGCCTCCTCAGGCTTCACCTTCCGGGGTCTCACCCTGCACTTTAATCCCACAGGAGTCTCACCGTTTTTCTTCCCTCTTAACGAAATGAGGAGAACGGAACCACTCCTACTGGAACATGCTGGTGCAATTCGATTCATTTTTATTATAAAGGGAAAAGAGGAGGCGGAGATTGATGAGAGTGATGGTGATTGGACGAGGTGGGAGAGAGCATAGCCTCGCACAAACCTTAGCAAAAAGCCCGAACGTGTCCACGATTTATGCAGTGCCAGGGAATGCCGGAATGGAGCAGGTGGCCGAGTGTGTCGCCATCCCCGAAACCGATCAAGCGCAACTTGTAGCTTTTGCTAAAGAAAACGAGGTCGACTTGACGATTGTCGGACCGGAAAACCCGTTGTTGGACGGACTTGTCGATCGTTTTCAAGAGGCGGGACTGAAGGTGTTCGGTCCGTCTTCGGAGGCGGCGTTGATCGAAGGAAGCAAGCATTTCGCCAAGCAGCTAATGGCGAAGTACGAGATTCCGACGGCGGCGTACGAGGCGTTCACGGAAGTAGAGCCGGCGAAGGCGTATATTCGTGGGAAAGGCGCACCGATCGTCGTGAAAGCGGACGGATTGGCAGCTGGAAAAGGCGTCGTCGTTGCGGAAACAGTGGACGAAGCCTGTGAAGCGGTCGAGGATATGCTCGGAAATGGTCAGTTTGGCGATGCGAGTCGCGAGATTGTCGTCGAAGAGTTTTTAGCTGGGGAAGAGTTCTCGTTGATGGCGTTCGTCAACGGCCGCAACGTCTACCCGATGATTACGGCGAAAGACCACAAGCGCGCGTTCGAAGGCGACCAAGGCCCGAACACGGGTGGCATGGGTGCCTTCGCCCCGGTGCCGGACTTGGCTGAATCGGATTATCAGTTTGCCGTCTCATCGATTTTGCAGCCGACAGCGGATGCGATGGTCGAAGAGGGCCGTCCGTTCGTCGGGATTTTGTACGCGGGCTTGATTCAAACGTCTGCCGGACCGAAAGTGATCGAGTTCAACGCGCGCTTCGGCGACCCGGAAACGCAAGTCGTCCTGCCTCTTCTCGAGAATGATTTGGACCAAGTATTTGTCGATGTGCTCGAGGGGCGTGACCCTGAACTTCGCTGGTCTCGTTCGACATGTGCAGGTGTCGTGGTCGCGTCAAGCGGCTATCCTGGCGCCTATGAAAAAGGCCGTCCTGTGCCGGTGATCGAGTCCAATCATGTATTTGTCACTCATGCCGGTACGGAAAAAGCGGAGCAAGGCTATGTATCCAGTGGCGGGCGGGTACTCCTCGTCGGCGCACAAGCCGAACGGTTGCCCGAAGCACTGGAAAACGTCTACGACTATATGCAACAGTTCGACGGCAACAAAGACTTCTTCTACCGTCGTGATATCGGTCTTTCATCAATTGCGCCGGCGTCTAGTCGCCACGTAAAGTAGTGCTGCGATCGTCCCGATGATCGTGACGATGACGAATCCGACGTCTGTGAAATACTCCATGAAATCCATTAAGATCATCCTTTAATGAAAGGAAGGGCGAGCCCTTCCTTCTTTTTGTGTTTTGAAGCTCTTTTAAGTTCTTTAATTGCACGGCGAGCAGAATGCTGGAGTCGCGCGCAAACTCTGTTGAGCGCTCGCAAATCCGGTTGAACGCTCGCAAATCCGGTTGAACGCTCGGAAATCCGGTTGAACGCTCGGAAATCCGGTTGAGCGCTCGGAAATCCGGTTGAGCGCTCGCAAATCCGGTTTAGCGCTCGCAAATCCGGTTGAACGCTCGCAAATCCGGTTGAGCGCTCGCAAATCCGGTTGAGCGCTCGCAAATCCGGTTTAGCGCTCGCAAATCCGGTTGAACGCTCGCAAATCCGGTTGAGCGCTCGCAAATCCGGTTGAGCGCTCGCAAATCCGGTTGAGCGCTCGCAAATCCGGTTGAACGCTCGCAAACTGGGCTGAACGCTCGCAAACTGGGCTGAACGCTCGCAAATCCGGCCAAGCGCTCACAAATCACAAGAGTCGTGCACAACCCCACTCACCGTGCTCCAATCACAAGTGCCTACACGCATCCTTATCTTCATCCGGGTCGTAATCATAATTCTGACCCCAGCTCTCTTCCTTGCCGTCACGCTCCGTCGCAAGCTGTTCATAAGCAGCCGTCAGCGGACAGTAGCGCACGATGCCTTCTGCGATTTTCAGAGAAGACATGACGATCCAGGTCGGATGGATGGATGCATCTTCCTTCCTTCCAGCACGGATGGTAAGAAAAGTAAGCATGCTGAATCCAGCGGTGATGCGGATCATAGCGTTCATTATTCCGATATTCGGTTTCACGGTTCACTTCCTCCTTCGGGGACGCTTGTGTTACGATAGTACATATTGAATCAAGGGAGGACGCTCCATGAATGAAACACGCTTTCGTTGGCGGAATCGTCAGCTGCGCGAACATGCGGCAGTGATCGACGGCGCCATTGCTCCAACCAAGTTGATCAAACATACTACGTATTTGAACGTCTATTTGAAAAAATGGATGTCTGGACATATATGGTTGTACGAAGATCGAATTGTTTATACAGGTACAGAACTGCCTTCAAATACAGAAGGTACGGAAATCATCGATGGAAAGGATCATTATATCGTGCCGGGCTATATTGAGCCGCATGCACATCCTTTTCAGTTATATAATCCCCGAAGCCTAGCGGAATATGCAGTTCAGACGGGAACGACAACGCTCGTCAATGATAATTTGATGTGGCTTTTTTTAACGGACAAAGAGAAAGCGTTTTCCCTTTTAGAAGAGTTCATGAAAGTGCCCGCGACGATGTACTGGTGGGCGCGGTTCGACTCGCAATCGGCACTCCGGGAAGAGGATAAGAAACGCTTTGAAAATCAGATTCCGGATTGGATCGAGCATGATGCGGTCATTCAAGGCGGCGAGCTGACGGCGTGGCCGGACGTTTTATACGGCGGTGATGACCGTATTCTGCACTGGATGCAGGAGACGAAACGGGCACGCAAGCCGCTTGAAGCGCATTTGCCGGGAGCTTCTGAAAAAACGCTTGTGAAGATGCGCCTGCTCGGGATGAATTCCGAACACGAATCGATGAACGCGGATGACGTATTGAAGCGTCTTGAGCTCGGCTATCAGACAGGGCTACGCTATTCGTCGATTCGACCGGACTTACCTGAGATTTTAGAAGGGTTGCAAAATCAAGGGCACGATCACTACAGCCACCTGATGTTCACAACCGACGGATCGACGCCTGGCTTTTATCGTGAAGGACTGATCAATCAGTGCATTCGAATCGCGATTGAAAAAGGTGTCCCTCCGATTGATGCGTACATGATGGCGACATATGAACCTGCGCGTCATTTCGGGATTGACAACCGTGTGGGTAGTCTGAATGTCGGACGCGTTGCTCATTTGAACTTTTTACAAGACCCGAATGACCCTACGCCTGTAAAAGTGATTGCCAAGGGTGAGTGGGTGAATCACGAGGAGACGCCGATCGAGTGGGAGAGAAACGGGGTGTCCCGTCTTGATTTGGATTGGGATTTAAAAGATAATGATTTACAATTCTCGATGCCGGTCGGGCTTGAGATGATCAACGATGTGATCATGAAGCCGTATGCGGTCGATACCGATGCGTCGGTCGACCGGATCGCGAGTGATAATGAGGAGGCCTTTCTTTCGCTGATCGATCGCGAAGGGGAATGGGCGGTCAACACGTTGTTGAAAGGGTTCACGCAGTCGCTTGGTGGACTTGTCAGTTCGTATTCGAACACGGGCGACATCATTTTTATCGGAAAATCGAAATCGGACATGCGAAAAGCGTTCCAGCGGATGAAAGAGATCGGAGGAGGAATCGTACTCGTCGATCACGGTGAAGTGATTTTCGAGATGGCGCTACCTTTAGGTGGAACGATGTCCGATTTGCCGCTGCAAGAGTTGATTCAAGAGGAAGCGGAGTTGAAAAAACAGTTGAATGCACACGGTTTCACCTACAATGATCCTGTGTACACATTGCTTTTCCTATCTTCTGTCCATTTGCCTTTTACAAGAATCACACCTCTTGGAATCATGGATGTGAAAAAGAAAGAGGTACTCTTCCCTTCGATAATGCGTTAAACTAGAAGAAGAAAATATTTTGTAGGGAAGTGCTATCATTGAGGAAGCTTGCGTCATTCAGCTTGTTGCTGGTCCTTCTTTTGTTAGCGGCTTGTTCGGGTGAAGCGGGAGCAAGTCAGGAGTCGAAAGCGGACCAAACCGAACCTCCCGAGCGTTCGGAAACGAGTGAACAGCCAGAAAAAGAAAAAGAAGTGGACGTCGTTGTGGAAGAGGAGCCTGAAGAAGAAGAGGTGACGTTCGACAATGTCTATCCATTAACCGGTGAACCGACGAATGAAGAGGTCGATCATCGCGTCGTCTCGGTGATGGTGAACAACCACACGAAGGCACGTCCGCAATCGGGGCTTAGTCAGGCGGATGTCGTATATGAGGTGCTCGCAGAAGGGCAGATCACCCGCTTTCTAGCGTTGTACCACAGCGAACTTCCTGAGATGATCGGTCCCGTGAGAAGTGCTCGTCCTTATTATATGGAACTTGCAGCTGGCTTCGATGCCCTTTATACTTATCACGGCGCATCGACGAATATCAATCGTCACATCGCCGGCAGTGGAATCGACTATTTAGATGGAGCGGCTTACGACCGCAACGGCTGGTTGTTTGAACGATCATCAGAACGTCGACCACCGCATGATTCTTATTTTTTAACAAACGGCATTGATCGTGCTGTCGAACAGCAAGGGTATGCGGCGGAGACAACCACTCCTTCCCTTCCTTTCAAAGAAGACATCACGCCACAAGGCACGCGGGCGGATGACGTCCAGGTGACGTATTACGACCGTGAAGGCGTCAGCTACAGTTATGACGAATCAAGCGGACAGTATCTTCGTTCAAGCGATGGAGAGAAGTCGTTCGATGAGGCAAATGGTGAACGCATAGCTCTCGATAACGTCTTCATCGTCCGTACAGGTCACTCGATCATCGATAACGTCGGAAGGCGAGATGTAGACTTAACATCTGGCGGAGAAGCTTATCTTTTACAAAAAGGAATGATTCAAGAAATACAATGGAAGAGCGTCGATGGACGCATCCTTCCTTATAAAGATGGACAACCATTATCTTTCACACCAGGGCAGACTTGGGTCAACATCATCCAGGGGAGCACGCGTGTGGACGTGACCAATTAAGGAGGTCAACCGGAATGCAAATCGATAAATTACGCGGAAAAACGCTCGATCAGTTGTTCGAAGCGATTCTATCTCTTCAAAATGTAGAGGAATGCTATGAATTCTTCGACGATCTGGCGACGATGAACGAAGTCCAGTCGCTTGCTCAGCGTCTAGAAGTCGCTCGTATGCTGCGTGACGGGTTCACGTATCATAAAATCGAAACGGAAACCGGCGCATCAACAGCGACGATTTCACGTGTGAAACGTTGCCTGAACTACGGCAACGACGCCTACACGCTAGCGCTTGACCGCGTGCAGGAAAAAGAAACGAAATAATCGTAGACAGAGAGACTACCTGATATAAAGGTAGTCTTTTTTGTGTTTGCGAAAGCTGCTTTCGGTTCTTCAAAGGTGAGAAGGGGCGGTGGCGGGGGATTCGGACATTTGATTAGGCATTTCGGACGTGCTCTCGTGTATATCGGACACCGTCCCCGCTAATTCGGACATCCTCTCACGTATTCCGGACAATTGCCGTTAATTCGGACATTTCATTTCACATTTCGGACACCACATCCACTTATTCGGACAAAGGACTCAACATACGTTCCGAACTTATAATGAGCTGTTGGACGAAGAGTCACTGCAGCCGTTATTCAACGATTTCGATGAGCGGTTCCCAGGCTACGACCTTTCGAAAGTGAAGAATTTGGGAACACAACCTTGCCAACATTGTGCTGTCATCGTTAGCGTCCCTTCTAGTAGTTGGATCTAAAGAGGTTCACACTTCTTATTGCAAGGCGGCGTGGAAACGGCGACACTCCTGCAGGATACTGAGGCTTTGGTGAGATCCCGCAGAGTGCGAAGCGATCGAGGAAGCTCACCGCCTCCTGCGGAAAGGGAGTCGTTTCCACGCCACCGATGCACTCACCTTGGAACAACCTCTCTCTTCTAATCCCACCAAGACAAGCATAGGGTAGTAGAAAGACTGCTCTGTAAAGGGGGATGACGACATTGAAATTTTTGTTGAAAAAAGCGTTCGTGATCATGCTCGGAAGCACGCTCATCTCCCTCGGCATCAACTTTTTCCTCATCCCAGACCACGTACTTGACGGTGGCATCATCGGCGTCGGACTAATTGCCAACTACGTATGGGGCATGAAAGTCGGCTTCACGATCATCTTGTGCAGCATTCCGATTTTCTTGATCGCGTGGTTCCGCTATCGCCCCTATTTTTACAACAGTTTGCACGGACTGCTCATCTCTTCATTGTTCATCGACTTCCTCCACGTTCTAAGACCCTACCATCTGCCGCTTGATCCTGCGATGAGTTCAGTTGCGGGCGGGATGTTTGTTGGGGGTGGAATCGGACTGATGCTCCGCAACGGTACAAGCACAGGGGGGACCGACTTGCTGGCGCAGATGATTGCGGACCTTTCCAAGCTGAACGTCGGTTTCGTCATCTTCTTAATCGACGCCATCATCATCGGCATCAGTGGGTATCTATTTTCTACTCAAACGCTTCTGCTTTCCACCATCGCCATCTTAAGTGTGGCGCTTGTCACCATGGCGACCACCGCGAAAACCCCTACAACTTCATGAAAAAATTTCCTTATGTATGGTACGATTGAAAAAAAGAGAAGAGGTCGTCCTATGGTTTTGATGAAAGACCGCGAACACATTCAACGTGCCCTAGATAGGGAGGGAATAACGGGTACGGTTCAGCCGCTTGGAGAAGGGGCGTGGCATATGGCTTATCTTATCGAAGAAAAGCAGCTCGTCCTCCGTATTCCGAAGAAAATCGCCTATGACAAGGAAGTTGAATTCAATCCACAAGAGCTGACAGCAGAATATGCAGCTACCAAAGCTTTCTACGAGCATGCCAATCGTGCTAAAAAAGGAATCTGTCCGGAGTATTTCGATTTTTATGTCAGTGAAGAGCTCACGTACACGATCGAATCCTACGTCGGCGAATCGATTGGACTTGGACATCAAACGATCGAAGAAGCCAAACAGTACGGACGCGAATTGGGCGAGTGCTTCCGTCTCCTTGAAACGCTGGACCCTCCTTTTGCAGGGATGGGCTATGTTGAACTAGACGAAAAGGGGCAGCTGAAGGGGCCGTATGAGATGAACGCCGAGGAATTCCTTGTTCAAGAAACGGACGAATACCTCAGTGAATTGGACACACTTCTTGCAAGCTCTTACTCTTTTGATAAAGAAAAAGTAGAGCGAACTGGCCGCCAGTTACTCGCGGAGCGCTCCATCAAACGAGAAAAAGTCGTGTTCACCAATCAGGATACGTCTCCAGAAAACATTTTGTTCTCGAAAAACGGAGCCAAAATGATCGATCCGTTTCCACTTCTGGCAACCGGCACATCACTTGCGGCGAACCATGTGTTCAACTATACGATGCTTTTTCCGAAGTTTGCAGATACAGAGCGTTTCGGCAAAGGGGATTACCACATCCATGCTGCGAAGTTAAAGGCGAATGCAGAAGGGTTTACAGAAAGCTATACGGATGGTTCGGAACAGAAACAGAAGGACTTACATATTGAGGTGTTCATCAAATTGCTGACCATGGCGTTTGAGCATCATCAACTGCTAGAGGAGAAGACGCTGAATCGTGAACAGATCATTCGGTACGGAACTAAAAAGCAAGTCGAGGAGCGTCTTCAAGGATATTTGCAAGATCTGGAATCTTACCTTGTTTTATAGAAAATATATGGACGATGAATCTTAACGTAACCACAGCTGTCAAAGCTGTGGTTTTTTCTCCCTTAGCCATTCATACGACACCCAAAAGTTTGCTATAATGAGTGAATGGATAACGGTTGTTTGGAGGATGAACATGAAGCAGTTCAACGAATGGGATCACGTGTTTAAACTCGATCCGAACAAAACGATAACCGACAGCGCACTCGAGAAAATCTGCCTGTCTGGTACCGATGCGATCATCGTCGGTGGAACCGATGGCGTCACGTTCGAAAACGTCACAGACTTGTACGAACGGATCAAGCCGTATGAGCTTCCGTGTGTACTCGAAGTCTCTGACATCGAAGCGATTGCGCCCGGATTCGACAAGTATTTGATACCGATGGTGTTGAATAGCCGTGACAAACGGTGGATGTTCGATGTCCAGCACGATGCGATCAAAGAATATGGCGATATCATAGACTGGACGAGCATTATGACCGAAGGCTACTGCGTCCTCAATCCAGAGGCGAAAGTGTACCAACGGACCGACTGCGACCTCCCGACGACACAAGACGTCATCGCTTATGCGAAAATGGCTGAACATATGCTGAAGCTTCCGGTTTTTTATATCGAATATAGCGGAACCTATGGAGACCAGGATCTCGTCCGCCAAGTCGCGGATGAACTGAACGAAACAAAGCTCGTCTACGGAGGCGGCATTATTAATGCCACGCAAGCCGAAGAGATGAGTGCTCATGCCGATTTGATTGTTGTAGGAAATGTCATTTATGAAAATATAGACGCTGCGCTTTCGACCGTACAAGCAGCGAAACGATAAAGAAAGAGGATGGTGTACGATGACACAAGCAATGAATGCCTTGATCCAAGGCTTGAATACAGAACAACGAAACGCCGTGACCCATACCGAAGGACCATTGCTGATCATGGCAGGGGCGGGAAGTGGAAAGACCCGAGTCTTGACCCACCGAATCGCCTACTTACTTAGTGAAAAAGACGTCGGCCCACGCAATATTCTGGCGATCACGTTTACGAACAAAGCGGCCCGCGAAATGAAGGACCGTGTCGAATCACTCGTTGGAAAAGACGGCGAGAAAATTTGGATGTCGACGTTCCACTCGATGTGTGTACGCATTCTAAGACGCGACATCGACCGGATCGGATACGACCGCAACTTCTCGATTTTAGATTCTAGTGACCAACTGTCCGTCATCAAGCAAGTATTGAAAGAAATCAACCTCGACCCGAAGAAATGGGACCCGCGTGCGATGCTTGGTGCCATCAGTAACTCGAAAAACGAACTGATGACCGCCGAAGACTACGCGAAGCAGGCCGATAACGCCCACGAAGAACAAATCGCGCAAATTTACAAAGGCTATCAGAAAAAGCTGCGTAAAAACCAATCTCTCGATTTCGACGACTTGATCATGCAGACGCTGTCCCTTTTCGATCAAGTACCAGAAGTACTCGAATCTTATCAGCGTCGTTTCCAATATATCCACGTCGATGAGTACCAGGATACAAACCATGCGCAGTACCAGCTCGTCAAACATTTAGCGAGCCGTTACCAGAACTTATGCGTCGTCGGGGATTCCGACCAGTCGATCTATGCCTGGCGCGGAGCGGACATTCAGAACATCTTGAACTTTGAAAGTGACTATCCGAACGCTCGCACGATCTTACTTGAACAAAACTACCGCTCCACTGAGCTGATTCTGAACGCAGCCAACAACGTCATCGATAAAAACAGTGGCCGTAAGCCGAAACGTCTATGGACGGACAACAGCGGCGGTGAGAAAATCCACTATAAACAAGCAGGCACCGAGCGCGAAGAAGCGTTGTTTGTCACGGACACGATCGAAGACTTGATTAGAAAGGGACGTTACCAGTATAAAGACGTCTCCATCCTGTACCGTACGAACGCTCAGTCCCGTACGATCGAGGAAACGTTCGTCAAAGCGGGCGTCCCGTATCAAATGATCGGCGGCACGAAGTTCTACGACCGTAAAGAAATCAAAGATATGCTCGGCTACTTGCGCCTGATCGCGAACCCGAATGACGACCTGAGTTTCCAGCGTGTCGTCAACGAACCGAAGCGGGGCGTCGGAAAGACGAGTATGGACAAGATGATGGCGTATGCGGCAGACCACGATATTTCCTTATACGAAGCAGCTGCCGAAGTCGATTTCGTCGGCGTCAGCGCCAAAGCCGCGAAAGCGATCATGTCATTCCGCCGTATGATTCAGAACTGGACCGAGCAGCAGGAGTTCCTATCTGCAACCGACATGGTCCAGGAAGTCATAGACAAAACGGGTTACGAGGAAATGTTGAAAAATGAGAAAAGCATCGAAGCACAAAGTCGTCTTGAAAACATCGAAGAATTCAAGTCCGTTACGAAGAACTTCGAAGAGAACGCCGAAGACAAGACGCTGATCGCGTTCTTGACCGATCTTGCCTTGATTGCGGATATTGATTCCATGAATGAAGACCCTACAAGTGACGACACCGTAACACTGATGACGCTTCACTCAGCCAAAGGACTCGAATTCCCGGTCGTCTTCTTGATCGGAATGGAAGAGACGGTCTTCCCGCACAGCCGTGCTTTGCAGGATGATGAGCAGATGGAAGAAGAACGCCGTCTCGCTTATGTCGGCATCACCCGTGCCGAACAAGAGCTGTTCATTTCTCATGCGAAAATGCGCACATTATACGGACGTACGAACATGAACCCGATTTCCCGTTTCATAAACGAAATTCCGGATGACCTGATCGAAGGCAAAGAAGAACAGCAGGACCTGCCATTCTTCAACCAAAAACGCGATATCTCGAAGCCGCAAGCACAAGCAGCACCGAAACCTCAGAAACGCGTAGCGAAGAAGAAACCATCGAGTGGTGGCGAGAAGATCGGCTGGAATCCGGGTGACAAAGCCGCGCACAAGAAGTGGGGCGAAGGTACCGTCGTCAAAGTCCAAGGCGAAGGCGACTCAATGGAACTCGACATCGCATTCCCGGCACCGACCGGCATCAAGCGACTACTTGCCCGCTATGCTCCGATTACGAAAGCCTAAGGAAGTGGAAATATGAACGCATCTGATAAAATAGCCGCTCTCCGCGAAGAGCTGAACCGTTACAATTACGAATACCACACGCTTGACGAACCGAGCGTCTCAGACCAAGAGTACGATCAGAAACTGCGTGAACTCATCGAGCTTGAGGAAGAACATCCGGAACTGCAAACGCCGGATTCTCCCTCCCAACGCGTCGGGGGAGCGCCTTTAGAAGCTTTTGTAAAAGTCCAGCATGACATCCCGATGCTCAGTCTCGGGAATGCATTCGACGATGCAGAGCTTCGCGATTTCGATCGCCGCGTCCGAGGAGGCACGGATGAGGATGTCAGCTACGTCTGTGAATTGAAAATCGACGGACTGGCGGTTTCGCTTCGTTATGAAGACGGCTTGTTCGTTCGCGGCGCAACACGTGGCGACGGTACGACAGGCGAAGACATCACCCAAAACTTGAAAACCATCAAAAGCATCCCGCTCCGCTTGAGTCGACCGGAGTCGATTGAAGTACGCGGGGAAGCGTTTATGCCGAAGCGCTCGTTTGTCGCATTGAACGAAGCGCGCGAGGCGAAAGAGGAAGAGCCGTTCGCCAACCCGCGTAACGCGGCAGCCGGTTCGCTACGCCAACTCGATCCTAAAATCGCAGCCAAACGGAACTTGGATATTTTCCTGTATGGAGTCGGATTATGGGAAGAAGACCCGACAGATTCCCACAGCGAGCGTCTCGATCAGCTGAAAGAACTCGGCTTGAAGACGAACCCCGAGTGGAAACGATGCAAGGATATTGAGGAAGTCATCGAATACGTCAACGGCTGGGTCGAACGCCGTCCGGATCTCGATTACGAAATCGACGGCATCGTCATCAAAGTCGACCGCCTCGATCAACAGGAAACGCTCGGCTTTACAGCGAAAAGCCCGCGCTGGGCGACGGCCTACAAGTTCCCGGCTGAAGAAGTTGTGACCACGCTCAAAGAGATTGAACTGAGCGTCGGCCGTACAGGCGTCGTCACACCTACCGCGATTTTGGAACCGGTCAAAGTTGCCGGAACGACCGTCGGACGCGCGTCGCTTCATAATGAAGACTTGATCCGCGAACGGGATATCCGTATCGGCGATACCGTCGTCATCAAGAAAGCAGGGGACATCATCCCGGAAGTCGTACGTGTTTTGACCGAACACCGGGAAGGTGACGAAGAGCCGTACCACATGCCGGAATTCTGTCCAGAGTGTGAGAGTAAGCTCGTCCGTTTGGAAGAAGAAGTGGCGCTGCGCTGCATCAACCCGAACTGCCCAGCTCAACTGCGCGAAGGCCTGATCCACTTCGTATCGCGTAACGCTATGGATATCGAAGGCTTAGGTGAGAAGGTCATCGCTCAGCTTTTCCAAGAGAAATTGATTCACAATATCGCGGACTTATATAAGCTTGAACGTGAACAATTACTTGAGCTCGACCGGATGGGAGAGAAATCGGTTCAGAACCTATTAAAAGCGATTGAGGCATCGAAAGAGAACTCACTCGAACGTCTCTTGTTCGGCCTTGGCGTCCGTTACGTCGGAACAAAAGCCGCCAGCACGCTAGCGCAACACTTCGAACATATTGACGCGCTTCTCGAAGCGGATGCGGCTATGCTTGAAAACATTCCGGAAATCGGAGAGAAGATGGCCGACTCGATTGCCCGCTACTTCGATAAGCCGCAAGTGGTCGAATTAATTGAAGAATTGAAAGAGCTCGGATTGAATATGACGTACAAAGGGGCGAAACCGAGTGAAGGGCCTGCCGACTCCCCGTTCAAAGACAAGACCATCGTTTTGACAGGGAAGATGGAGGACTACTCACGCGGTGATGCGAAGAAGATCGTCGAAGAGCTCGGCGGAAGCGTCACAGGCAGCGTCAGCAAGAAGACTGATTTATTGATTGCCGGTGAAGATGCCGGATCGAAATACAAGAAGGCTGAAGATTTGGGGATTGAAATTTGGGATGAAGAGCAGTTCAAGAACGCTCTCCCTGAATGAAAATGAGGAGTGAAACCATGAGGAAGTTACACGCATTGTTGTTGTGTTCTTTGTTGTTTGTCACCGCGTGTACGCCCGTTTTCGATAATCGCGATGAAGTGATTCAAGAAACGACCGATGAAGATACCGACCAGAGCGCCATCGTCCCGAACTACCGGATGTCGGATGAGAATTACCGCATGATCTTGACCGAAGACAGCTCGAAGGTCTCCACCGCGAGAACCGTGACGACGAACCAGATGGGGAACCGCCTCGATATCAGTGAGTTCGAAAGCGGACTGCGTCGCCATTCCAAAGAGTACTATGACCCGGAGAATTACTATTTCCAACCCGGTCAGTTCCTGAGTGGTGAAGAGCTGATTTCCTGGCTGTCCAGAGGTTCAGATTCTGAAGAGGGATTGAACCCGGAACTTGATGAAGATAGTGCCTCGGTCGCCCAGTTCAAAGAGAATCCGAAATACATCTCCAACATCGTCGAGCAGGATTTCCTCGTGAAATCAGAGGAAAACGTCGTCGAAGTGAAAGGCGTGACCATCGGAATCTCGCTCCGGACTGTCTACAACTTTACGACTGAAGGAAAAGACTATCAGGTCGATCACTCGACGGAAGAATTGATGAAAAAAGGGAAAGAGTACGCGAGCACGATATTGCAGCGACTCCGCGAAAACGAGAAGCTGGCGGATGTCCCTGTCGTGTTCGCTTTATATGAAGAAGCAGAAGCGAGCTCCAAAGTGCCCGGCAAGTTTTTGAGTAAGACGTACGTCGAAGGCGCAGACATGTCGATCAATAATTGGAAAGACTTGAACGAGACACACGTTCTATTCCCATCATCCGAAGCGCGCGAAAATTACTTTGATGACTCGCAGATCTTCTCCGATTTCCGGACGGAGGTGTCCAACTACTTCCCGAACTTCGTCGGCATGATCGCCAACGGATTCTACATCAACGATGAATTACAGGAAGTGTCGATCAATATTCCGATCCAGTTCAGGTCACAGTCGGAAGTCGTCGGCTTTACGCAGTACGTGTACAGCCTCGTAGTCGAAATGTTCCCTGAGCATTACGATGTCGAAGTGAACATATACAGCATGGATCGTCAAGAAAGCTTGATCGTCCGTGAAGCTGGGGCAGAAGAGCCGTTCGTCCATATTTATAAGTAAGTGTCTGAAGCATGGGAAGCGAATCGTTTCCCGTGCTTTTTCTTTGTGGGTAAAATGAATGGAGTCTCTGAGGTCATCACCACACTTTTACGGAATGTCGCCAGTCAAAACGGTTATAATCGCGACTGTCACCGCACTTTTACAACTCTACAACAGTCAAAACCGCTTTAATCAATCGTCTCACCGCAATTTTTGAACTTGTCCTCGGCAGAAACTGTTCAGATAGGGTTCTTCTCCCCACTTTTAATCATCCTCTGACTTGAAAACAGCTCTGATAAATTTCTGCTATCCTTCAACGATTCTCCAAACCTCGACAAGATTCGGAAATATGCAACAATACGTAGGAAAAAGAAGCAAATCAACTATAAATCCTATTCAACCTCCTACATGACTACACATTCCTCCATATAGATGTATTTCAGTTGAACAAGCACGATAGGTACGATAAACTAATCAATGGAAACGCTTAAATTGTTAATTTTCAAATAATTACTCGGGAGGCGGTTGGACATGGTAGTCCCTTATAAGCACGAACCTTTTACGGATTTCAGTTTGGAAGAAAACAAAAAAGCGATGGAGGCTGCGATCAAACAGGTCGAAGCCGATTTAGGAAAAGACTATCCGCTGATCATCGGTGGTGAGCGGATTGCGACGGATGAAAAGATTGAAGTCGTCAATCCGGCGAATCGAAAAGAAGTGATCGGACGCGTATCGAAAGCGAACCAGGATTTGGCTGAGAAGGCACACAAAATCGCAGACGAGACATTCGGCTGGTGGAGGAAGACGAAAGCGTCATTCCGTGCGGATATTTTGTTCCGTGCAGCCGCGATTGTTCGTCGCCGTAAGCATGAATTTTCGGCCCACTTGATCAAAGAAGGCGGAAAGCCATGGAAAGAAGCGGATGCTGATACAGCAGAAGCGATCGATTTCATGGAATTTTACGCGCGTCAAATGCTCAGAATCGATGAAGGCGTGGAAATCAATTCCCGTCCGATCGAAAATAATCGTTATCATTATATCCCGCTCGGTGTCGGTGTCGTCATTTCGCCGTGGAACTTCTTGTTTGCCATCATGTGTGGTACGACGGTTGCTTCGATGGTATCCGGGAACACGGTGTTGTTGAAGCCTGCAAGCTCTACTCCGATCATCGCCTATAAGATGATGGAAGTGCTAGAGGAAGCTGGAATGCCGGATGGCGTCATTAACTACATCCCTGGGAGCGGTAAAGAAGTCGGGGACTACCTTGTCGACCACCCACGCACGCGTTTTGTCAGCTTCACGGGATCCCGCGAAGTCGGCACACGTATTTTCGAACGCGCAGCGAAAGTACAGGAAGGTCAGAAGTGGCTGAAGCGTACGATCATTGAGATGGGCGGAAAAGATACAATCGTCGTCGATAAAGACTCAGACCTTGAGCTCGCCGCAGATGCTATAACATACTCCGCATTCGGCTTTTCCGGTCAGAAATGTTCGGCATGCTCGCGTGTCGTCGCTCATGAAGACGTGTATGATGAGCTGCTCGATCGTGTCGTCCAGAAGACTAAGGAAGAAGTCAACCACGGCGATCCGACCGATAATAGCCATTACATGGGACCGGTCATCGATCAGGGCGCCTATGATAAAATCCTCGATTACATCAACATCGGGAAAGAGGAAGGCAAGCTGATGGCTGGTGGCAATGGAGACGATAGCAAGGGTTGGTTCATCGAGCCGACAGTCTTCGCCGACTTGAAGCCGGACAGCCGCATCATGCAGGAAGAGATCTTCGGACCGGTCGTCGGTTTCACAAAAGCGAAGTCCTTCGAGCAAGCGATCGAAATCGCCAATAACACCGAATACGGATTGACGGGGGCTGTCATCACCAACAATCGTTCCCACATTGAAAAAGCACGGGAAGATTTCCACGTCGGAAACTTGTATTTCAACCGTGGTTGTACGGCTGCGATCGTCGGGTATCACCCGTTCGGCGGCTTTAATATGTCGGGGACAGATTCGAAAGCCGGAGGACCTGATTACTTGATTCATCACATGCAAGGAAAAACGACGTCTGAAATGTTGTAAAAACGGGTATATAAAATGGTCGGGAAGAGCATCTCCTTTTTTATCGGGAAAGGGGATGTTTTTCTCCTGAAAAAGAGATACTACATAGGTACGATTCAGAGTGGAAAAACCAAAAATCTACCAGTTGGGAGAATCTTTTCAAAAAAATTTCATGAATGTTTATAGTATATTTGTTCTATATGTGAATTTTTATAAGGTTTTAGCGAATAAAAATACAAATTTCGTAATCTTTCTAAATTTTTGCAATGTTCTTACAAATATATTATGATATAGTTGTACCTGTGTTTGGCTTTTTCGACTTTCTCCACAGGAAAAGTAGTAGTCGGAACAAATGCATACAACTGCATACAACGAAATAGAGGAGGTGGACAAGTGTTTGACTTAGCAACTGTAACATCAGCAACTATTTCGGGAGCTACGTGGTTTTGGCTGTTTGTCCCGATGCCAATTTTAATTATTCTATCTATTATCACACTATTCACTGAGAGGAGCGAATAACAAGACATGAGTACTGCAACGTTAATTACGTTTATAGTCTATTTACTAGGTATGCTCGGAATCGGTTTTGCCGCATACCGTTTAACAAGCAATTTATCTGATTATGTATTAGGTGGCCGTCGACTAGGCCCAGGAGTAGCCGCACTTTCTGCCGGAGCATCCGACATGAGTGGTTGGTTACTACTAGGATTACCAGGTGCGATTTACGCTAGTGGTTTATCAGCAGCTTGGATCGGAGTAGGTCTAGCTATTGGTGCCTACCTGAACTGGCAATTTGTAGCACGTCGTCTTCGTGTATTCACTGAAGTGGCGAATGATTCGATTACAGTGCCCGACTATCTTGAGAACCGCTTCCGTGACCACTCCCACGTATTACGTGTTATTTCTGCATTTGTAATTCTATTATTCTTCACATTCTACACATCTTCCGGTATGGTTGCCGGCGCGAAGCTATTTGAAGCTTCCTTTGAACTTAGTTACACACAAGCACTATGGATTGGTGCGATTGTAACGATATCTTATACTTTCCTTGGCGGATTCCTGGCCGTATCATGGACCGACTTCGTACAAGGTATTCTGATGTTCTTCGCATTGATTGCTGTACCGATCGTAGCGGTTTCAGAGCTAGGCGGTTGGAGCAGTGCTGTTGATGCTGTAGGACAGATCGACCCGACTTACTTAAACATGGTACAAGGTGTTGGAGCCCTAGCGATCATTTCATCCATGGCTTGGGGACTTGGTTACTTCGGTCAACCACACATCCTTGTTCGTTTCATGGCCCTACGTTCTCCGAAAGACGTTCCGAAAGCGCGTTTCATCGGAATCGGCTGGATGGTTCTAGGTCTTTATGGTGCCATCTTCACTGGTCTATTCGGACTGGCTTACATCAACTCAGCGGATTCACTGGACCTTTCCACATTCAACGCTGAAGTGATTACAGAAGGCGGCATCCAAATGCTTGCCGACTCTGAGAAGATCTTCATTACCTTCTCACAAATTCTGTTCCACCCAGTTATTGCAGGTATCTTGCTAGCCGCAATCCTATCTGCGATTATGAGTACGATTGACTCTCAATTGCTTGTATCTTCTTCTGCACTAGCGGAGGACTTCTACAAAGCGATTTTCCGTAAGAATGCTTCTGAGCGTGAACTTGTATGGGTTGGTCGTTTCGCCGTAGCTGCGATTGCCTTAATCGCCGTACTGATGGCAGGTAACCCAGACAGTACTGTACTTGGACTTGTATCTTACGCTTGGGCAGGATTCGGTGCCGCATTCGGTCCGATCATCATCTTGTCCCTATTCTGGAAAGGCATCACCCGTAACGGTGCGCTTGCCGGTATCATCGTCGGTGCCGTAACCGTTGTTGTATGGGCTGACTTCCTATCCGGCGGTATCTTCGATCTTTACGAAATCGTTCCTGGTTTCCTATTGAACACAATCGTCGCGGTTGTTGTTTCGAAGATGGGTACACCACCGAAAGAGATCGTCGAAGAGTTCGAAAAAGCGAAATCTATGTAATCCATCAACCAAAAGGAATCTCCGGTCCCCCGGAGGTTCCTTTTTTTATTCCTTTGAGCGAATCCGTCTACCCAGTCAGTCTAAAGTTGATCGTGGAAATAAGTCGCTTTCCGTGGGCGTGCGGTGAGCCACCTCAGGCTACGCCTTCGGGGGTCTCACCTGTCACTCTCATCCCACAGGAGTCTCCCCATTTCCCCGATCACCTTACTCAATTGAGAGTGACGGATAAGCGTTGGCGTTACTTTCAAATAGGTAGAGATTCACAGTCCGTTAATCTGATCTACCGAAGGGAGGGAAGGGAAAATAGGAAGACTCCTGCGGGAAAAAGGAACAGGGTGAGACCCCGCAAAGCGATAGCTTGAGGAGGCTCAGCGTTCCCCGCGGAAAGCGAACTATTTTCCCTTCCCTCCCAATCCTTTTGTGGTGACGGACTACGCGCATCTTCACGACGAAAGACAGCTGTACGGTTGATGTGTTAAGATAGTAGAGGTGAAAAAACTCGAACGACGTTGAAAATGGATACAGATTTTTGGTATGATCATATATTATGTGAGATCGAAATGGAGGCCTGATTATGTCCAGGATCAGTAAAGAAGAAGTGAAGCACGTCGCCAACTTGGCGCGTCTTGCTATCTCAGAAGAAGAAGCCGAAACATTCACGAAGCAGCTTGATGATATCATCACGTATGCCGAGCAGTTGAATGAATTAGATACAGAAGGCGTAGAGCCGACGACACACGTACTCGACTTGAAGAACGTCATGAGAAAAGACGAGCCGAAGAAGTGGATCGAACAGGAAGATGCCCTGAATAACGCACCCGATCATCAGGATGGCCAATTCAAAGTGCCATCGGTATTGGAATAGGAGGTTAGATGATGTCTTTATTTGAGCATTCGTTACGTGAGCTTCAAGAGAAGCTACATAACAAAGAGATTTCCGTATCAGACTTGGTAGAAGAATCCTACAAGCGTATCAACGAAGTGGACGGGGAAGTACAGGCGTTCATCACGTTGAACGAAGAAGCGGCGAAAGCGAAAGCCAAAGAGTTGGACGAGCAGCGCGGCAACGACGATGCTAAGCTATTCGGTCTGCCAATTGGTGTGAAAGATAATATCGTAACAAAAGGACTTCGCACGACAGCTGGAAGCCAGTTCTTGAGAAACTTCGAGGATCCGCTTTATGACGCAACCGTCGTTCAAAAGCTGAACGAGGCGAAATCCGTCACGATCGGTAAATTGAACATGGACGAATTTGCGATGGGTTCATCGAACGAGAACTCAAGCTACGCGGCTGCACGTAACCCGTGGAACACAGACTACGTTCCTGGTGGCTCTAGTGGTGGTTCAGCGGCTGCGGTTGCAGCAGGTGAAGTGCCTTACTCTCTAGGTTCTGATACAGGTGGTTCGATCCGTCAACCAGCGGCATACTGTGGAGTTGTCGGCCTTAAGCCGACATACGGCCGTGTTTCCCGTTTCGGATTGATCGCTTTTGCGTCTTCTCTAGACCAAATCGGTCCGATCACGAATACGGTTGAGGACAATGCGTTCTTACTTGAAACGATCGCGGGTTATGACAAGATGGACTCTACATCTGCTAACGTAGATGTGCCGAGCTATACAGAAGCGCTGACGAATGACGTCAAAGGCTTGAAGATCGGTGTACCGAAAGAATACTTGAGCGAAGGGGTCAACCCGGAAGTGCGCGAAGCGGTTCAGAACGCGCTTAAGAAGTATGAAGAGCTTGGAGCGACATGGGAAGAAGTATCCCTTCCACACTCTAAATACGCCCTATCCACGTATTACCTATTGTCTTCATCTGAAGCGTCTGCGAACCTGGCACGTTTTGACGGTGTCCGTTATGGTAAGCGTGCTGATGACGTAGAATCCATGCTTGAAATGTTCATGCGTTCCCGTGCGGAAGGCTTCGGTGACGAAGTGAAGCGCCGCATCATGCTTGGAACATTCGCGCTGAGCTCTGGTTACTACGATGCGTACTACAAGAAAGCTCAACAAGTGCGTACGCTGATCAAGAACGATTTTGAAAAGGTGTTCGAAGACTATGACGTGATTGTTGGACCGACGACACCGACGCCTGCCTTCAAAGTAGGGGACAAAGTCGACGATCCTATGACGATGTATGCCAACGACATTCTGACGATTCCAGTCAACTTGGCCGGCGTACCAGGAATCTCCATTCCATGCGGATTCTCTGAAGACGGACTGCCAATCGGACTACAGATCATCGGGAACCATTTTGACGAATCAACCGTTTATCGTGCGGCTCACGCCTACGAGCAAGCGACAGAATTCCATAAACAACGCCCGTCCCTTGGAGGTGCGAACGCATAATGAACTTTGAAACGATTATCGGACTTGAAGTCCACGTGGAACTAAAAACCGACTCGAAAATCTTCAGCCCGTCTCCCAACATGTTCGGGGATGCGCCGAATACGAACGTGAACCCGATCGACCTCGGGTACCCAGGTGTCCTACCTGTATTGAACGAAGAAGCCGTCAACTTCGCGATGAAAGCGGCGATGGCACTGAACTGTGAAATCGCGACTGACACGAAATTCGACCGTAAGAACTACTTTTACCCGGACAACCCGAAAGCTTACCAAATCTCTCAGTTTGATAAGCCGATCGGGGAGAACGGTTATATCGATATCGAAGTCGATGGCGTGAAAAAGCGTATCGGCATCACACGCCTTCACATGGAGGAAGATGCCGGGAAGCTGACTCACTCCGATGACGGCTATTCTCTAGTCGACTTCAACCGCCAAGGTACACCGCTTGTCGAAATCGTATCGGAACCCGATATCCGCACGCCGAAAGAAGCGTACGCGTATCTTGAAGCGCTGAAGAACATCATCCAATACACAGGCGTATCGGATTGTAAGATGGAGGAAGGTTCCCTTCGTTGTGACGCCAACATTTCCCTTCGCCCGATCGGACAAGAGGAATTCGGTACGAAAGCGGAACTTAAGAACTTGAACTCGTTCTCTTTTGTACAAAAAGGACTTGAGTTCGAAGAGGTACGTCAGCAGAAGGAATTGCTGCAAGGTGGCGAAATCCTTCAGGAAACACGTCGTTATGACGAGCAGACGAAAGAAACGATCCTGATGCGTGTCAAAGAAGGATCGGATGATTACCGTTACTTCCCAGAGCCGGATCTTGTGCCGTTGCACATCGATGAAGCATGGAAAGAGCGTATCTACGCGCAAATCCCTGAGCTTCCGGACGCACGTAAGAAGCGTTACATCGAAGAACTAGAACTGCCGGAATATGACGCGATGGTTCTGACGAATAACAAAGAACTATCCGACTTCTTCGAAGAAACGATTGCTGCAGGAGCGGATATCAAGCAGGCCTCAAACTGGTTGATGGGTGAAGTTTCTGCGTACATGAACAAGCATTATAAAGAGCTTCACGAGCTTGCTTTGACACCAGCATCCCTGGCGAAAATGATCAAGCTGATCGAAGACGGCACGATTTCTTCTAAGATCGCGAAGAAAGTCTTCTCCGAACTTGTTGAAAACGGTGGCGACCCTGAGAAAATCGTCAAAGATAAAGGACTTGTCCAAATCTCTGACGAAGGTCAACTCACAGAAATCATCGTCGGCATTCTGGATAACAATCCGCAGTCGATCGAGGACTACAAGAACGGAAAAGACAAAGCGCTTGGATTCCTTGTCGGTCAAGTGATGAAAGAAACGAAAGGCCAGGCGAACCCGCCGATGGTCAACAAAATCATCCTTGCTGAAATGGAGAAACGCTAACACTACACCAACACAGAACACTTTCCGCGAAAGCACGCACCGTTTCCAAGTGCGTGTTTTCGTGTGAATGTGAAGCGTGGAGAAAAAAACGGATATAAACCATCTGATTGAGGGAATACACGATAGTAAGATGTATGGAAACAAGATGGTGACATATAATGAAGTATAGTGTCCAAGTCCGTAGAGAACCACGCCTGGATGAGGGGGTCAAACCTATGCAAACTGCCCGGATCATATACAACCCGACCTCTGGCAGAGAAGTAATCAGAAAAGTATTGCCCGATATATTGCAACGCTTCGAACAACAAGGCTACGAAACGTCCGCGCATGCGACGACGTGTGCCGGTGATGCCATCGAAGCCGCCAAATATGCCATCGAGCGCCGTTTCGACGTCGTTGTTGCTGCAGGGGGAGATGGCACGATCAACGAAGTCATCAATGGACTCGCTGAACAGGACCATAAGCCGAAGCTCGGCATCATTCCCGTCGGCACGACCAATGACTTCGCCCGTGCCCTGTGCATCCCGCGCAATATTCATAAAGCGGTCGATATCATTTTAGAAGGCTTCACACAGCCACTTGATATAGGACGAGTGAACGATCACTACTTTATGAATATCTCAGGTGGCGGTAAGATCACCGAGATTTCCTACGAAGTCCCGAGCAAGCTGAAGACGATGCTCGGCCAGCTCGCCTATTACTTGAAAGGCATAGAGCTGCTTCCGCAAATCCGTCCGACTCGCGTCGAGATGGAATACGACGGCAAATGGTACGAAGGCGAGATCATGTTGTTCCTTGTTTCGAACACCAATTCCGTCGGTGGCTTGGAGAAACTAGCCCCGTCTGCGCGTATGGATGACGGTCTATTCGACTTGATGATCATTGAGAAAATGAACATCGCCGAATTCATCCGTCTTGCTACACTCGCGGCACAAGGAAACCATCTCAACCATCCTAAGTTCATTCACACGACGGCGAGCCGCGTGAAGGTGAAGACCGATGAGAAGATGCAGTTGAATATTGACGGGGAATTTGGTGGATTATTGCCCGGGGAATTTGTCAATTTATATCGTCATTTGGACTTTTTCTTACCGGAAGATAAGTTCAGGGATGGTCATTGTAAGGAATAGTGGAAAAGCGCTGCGTTTCGTAGCGCTTTTTGCTTTGTGTATGGAGGGAAGGTTCCGGGAAAACGACTCGCTTTCCGTGGGCGTGTGTCGAGCTTCCTCGATCGCTTCGCGCTCTGCGGGATCTCGACTATCCCGCTCATCCCACAGGAGTCTCGCCGTTTTCCCTCCACCTTCTGCATAAACAGAGCAACGTGCCGAAGCTTTTCCTGGGAGTGAGAAATTGAATCAGAAATTTGAGTGTTGGATTCGGTCAATTCCTGGAATATATCGGACGGCTTCTCCTGGTATTCGGGTGAAAGCTGTCGTATTTGGGACAAGGCCGTTTTTGATATCGGACATTTGGATTCGAACATGCAGAGAGTGAATGTGATAAAATAGACATCAACTACGAAACAAAGGACGGATGAATGATGGCGAAACCTAAGCCGCCTGTACAGAAGAATGAAACGATCACGCTCAACTTCGAGGACTTGACGCATGAAGGGAATGGCGTCGGGAAGGTGGATGGCTATCCACTGTTCGTGCCTTATGGTCTGCCTGGTGAAGAAGCAGAAGTGAAGGTCGTGAAAGTGAAGAAGAACTTCGGATTCGGTAAGCTTTTGAACGTGACGAAAGAGAGTGACGACCGTGTCGAGCCGCCATGTGATGTGTTCTATCAGTGTGGTGGCTGCCAAATCCAGCATATGAGTTATCAAATGCAGAAGAATATGAAACAGAAGCAAGTGAAAGACGTCATGAAGAAAATCGGTCACCTTGAACACGTACCCGTCCATCCGACGATCGGTATGGAAGATCCGTGGCGCTACCGTAACAAGGTGCAGATTCCTGTCGGTCAAAAGGAAGACGGCGAACTGATGACGGGTTTCTACCAAAAACGCAGCCATAACATCATCGATATGGACACGTGTCTGATTCAGGATGAAATGAACGATCGCATGGTCGAAAGCGTCCGCCGTATCGCTTCAAAGCTTGGTATATCAGCTTATGACGAGCATACGCATCGCGGGACGCTACGCCATATCATGGTCCGTACCGGTCAAAATACGAAGGACATCATGGTCGTTATCGTCACGAAAACAAAGAAGCTTCCGCACCAGGACAAGCTGATCGATGAGATCTGTGACGCCTTCCCAAATGTGAAGTCGATTGTCCATAACGTCAATAGCCAGAAGACGAACGTCATCCTTGGAAAAGAAACGAACATCATCTACGGGGACGAATACATTTACGATACGATCGGCGATATCAAATTCATGATCTCACCGAAGTCGTTCTATCAAGTAAACCCGACCCAGACGAAAGCCCTGTACGACCAGGCTCTCGAATACGCGGACTTAAAAGGCGGCGAAACCGTCATCGATGCGTATTGCGGTATCGGCACGATTTCCCTTTTCCTAGCCCAGCAGGCGAAGAAAGTGTACGGCGTCGAGATTGTCCCTGAAGCTGTCACAGACGCGAAGAAAAACGCCCGTCTGAATAACATGGATAATGCCGAGTTCTACGTAGGACAAGCCGAAGAACTGATGCCATGGTGGCGTAACCAAGGTCTGCGTCCAGACGTGATTGTCGTCGATCCACCGCGTAAGGGCTGCGATGAGGAACTGTTGAAAGCGATGCTGGATATGGAACCGGAGCGTATCGTGTATGTATCTTGTAATCCGTCGACGCTGGCGCGTGATTTGCGAGTGCTAGAGGACGGGGGATATGAGACGAAAGAGGTTCAACCGGTTGATATGTTCCCTCAGACTTCCCATGTTGAATGTGTTACTTGGTTGGAGAAGAAATAATAGCGAATATAATAAGTGCCTGTCACTTCCCATTGTTTTGTCTAGTGTATATCGACAAAATTATGGAAGTGATAGGCACTTTTTTGTGTAATATTGAAAAAACTCTTAAACTCCCATTGAATTTTAATGCATAAACATGTATTATTATTTACTCAGGTTGCATTAATCAACTCAAAATTCTAATTAATATACAGTATTATACATGGGAGGCATTATATTATGGAGTATGGTAATCATTCAAAAACAATCAATGAAGTACAAGGGAAGAGCACATATACATTTGGGCAATTAGTGAAGTTTATTGTGCCCTCTCTAATTGGAGTCTTACTTTTCCTCGTTCCGATCTCGGTTGATGGGAAGGTCACGATTGGACTCGGGGTGTTAGCTGAGGGGCTTCAAGGGGCCATTTCAGATTATATCCCTGCGTTCATGACGAGTGTGCTAGGTTTATCGGCGATAGGTAGTCTCGTCATGAAAGGCATCAAGTCTCCGAAAATAAAGGAGAACCCTGTTCTATCGAATTTATTCGATGTTGGCGCCTTTTGGATCGTCTTACGTTTCATCGGCGCATTGTTCGCTCTCTTTACATTAGCCGGCATTGGGCCGTCGTTCATATCGTCAGACCTCACAGGTGGCGTGGTACTGTTCGATCTTATTCCCGTATTGATGGTTTGGTTTTTATTTGCTAGTTTGTTCATGCCGTTATTACTAGAGTTTGGATTGATGGATTTCATCGGGACGGTCGTTCGTAAGATTATGCATCCTTTATTCAAACTTCCAGGACGTTCTTCGATTGATGCGATGGCATCGTGGATGGGAAGCGGGACGGTTGGCGTTCTGCTTACGACCCAGCAATATGAGGCCGGTTATTATTCCAAGCGAGAATCCGCTGTTGTGGCAACGAACTTTTCGATTGCATCGATTGCGTTCAGCCTCGTCATTGCCAAGTTCTTATCGATTGATCATATGTTTGTCCAGTTCTACTTCACCGTTGTGGTTTGTGGAGTCGTAGCTGCGATTATATGCCCGCGTATCCCGCCGCTTTCCAAGAAAACGAACACCTATCATGAACCGGTCGGTAAACAAATTGATGAAGAGGTACCAACTGGTGTATCAAGCTTTAGGTGGGGTGTTGAAAAAGCGGTCGAGAAAGCAGATAGTGTCAAAAGTGCTCGTAGTGTGATTCAGAAGGGGATCTATAGTGTCGCTGATATTTGGATAGGATTACTTCCCCTCGTGATGGCACTAGGAACATTCGCCTTGATCATTGCGGAATTCACGCCGATTTTCACGTATCTTTCTTATCCTATTATTCCGTTTTTACAACTTCTTCAGATTCCAGAAGCTCAAGAGGCAGCTCCTGCAATGTTGGTAGGATTTGCGGATATGTTCCTTCCTGCTGTTGTCGGAAGTGGAATCGAATCCGATTTGACGCGTTTCGTCATCGGCGTTCTATCACTCACTCAATTGATTTACATGTCGGAGATCGGCGTGTTACTGCTTAAATCAAAGATTCCGATTACGCTGCTTGAATTATTCGTGATCTTTTTACAACGTACGATCGTAACATTGCCTGTCGCAGCGTTACTTGCACATCTATTATTCTTTTAAACTAGTCAAAGGAGGTTTTCAATATGGCAAAAGAATGGAGTCATCTCGTAGATAAAATGTCACAACGTTTAGCACCAAGTATGGCGAAAGACCACCCGAATCTACCGGTCGAAAAAGAGGAAGGGTGCTACTATTATGGCGTGGATGGGAAAACGTATTTGGATTTCACTTCTGGTATCGCCACGACCAATGTGGGGCATCGTCATCCGAAAGTGGTCCAAGCCATCAAAGATGGAGCGGACTCCCTGGCTCATGGTCCTTCAGGTGTCATCATGTATGAATCGATTTTGGAGCTCGCGGACCGTTTAGCTGAAAAGCTCCCTGGGGATCTGGATTGTTTCTTTTTCGGAAACAGTGGGGCAGAAGCGGTGGAAGGTGCCATCAAATTAGCGAAACACGTGACCCAAAGACCTTATATCGTGTCGTTTATCGGAGGGTTCCACGGACGTTCGATGGGAGCGCTCAGCGTGACAAGCTCCAAGAGTAAGTATCGCCAGTTTTTACAGCCTACGGGTTCATATCAAGTTCCTTTTGCACAAGAGGATGAATGTCCTCCTGGCATGGATTCAGAGGAGTACGTCGTCGCTGAGTTAGAAAAGGATTTCAAGCGTCTATTCAACCATCAGGTCACGCCTGAAGAGGTAGCGGCTGTGATTGTCGAGCCTGTTTTAGGGGAAGGCGGCTATGTCGTTCCACCAAAGAAATGGTTAGAAAAGGTTCGTGAGCTATGCGATCGTCATAATATTTTACTTATCTTTGATGAAGTCCAGACAGGGTTCGGCCGTACAGGGGAATGGTTTGCCTCCCAGACGTTCGGGGTCACACCTGACATCATGGCGATCGCCAAGGGGATTGCGAATGGCATGCCACTAAGTGCGACAGTCGCACCGCAAGCTTTGATGAAACAATGGCCCCTTGGAAGCCATGCCACTACGTTCGGGGGAAATCCAATCGCTTGTTCCGCAGCCCTTGCCGTTTTAGAGGTAATGGAAGAAGAAAATCTGCTTGAGAATGCGAAGGAACAAGGAGCTTACGCGACAAAGAGACTGCACGAACTACAAGAGAAGCACGAAGTCATTGGACGTGTTAGATCGATCGGATTGATGATCGGGATTGAAATCGTGGATCCGAGAACAGGGGAAGCGAATAGTGAGGGACTTTTCAACATCTTGGATAAAGCGCTAGAAAATGGCGTGTTATTCTACTTTGGTGGAAACCAAACTGAAATCATCCGCATGATCCCGCCATTGACTGTGACGCAAGAACAGATTGAAGAAGGACTACAAATGCTGGACAAGGCTTTGACGGAATACGAGCAGGAGATTAGTGTTGGGACATAAGGAAAGGTTCCATCGTTCCAGGGCTATCTTCTTAAGTAAGTAACATTTGATTTCAGCACGCACTCTCGTCTGTTGGGTGGGAAATGCGAGAGCTATGGAAAGTCTGATGAAAGAGCAGGGGAATTCTCCTGCTCTTTTTTTATTAGGATACAGGTAATTAGCGGTGGCGGTAGTGTCCACGAAATGCTATAAAATGTTAAAATTATAGAGACAGGTGCTTATTGGGAAGCGCAAGTAGAGACCATTACATAATAAAAGAGCAGGTTACCTTGATTAACCTCTCTTTTCACTAAAGGAGTTTTAAATATGATTAGGTTCTGTATAGTAGGATCGAATTGGATTACAGAACGATTCTTAGATGCAGTGAAAGACTTGAAGGATTTCACCTTATCCGTTGTCTAATCACGCACGGGGTAGAATGCCAAATCCTTTGCAGCTAAATTTGGTGCAGACCACACTTTTACAAGTTTAGAAGAGAGGGCAAATAGGGATGTAGTGGATGCAGTTTATATCGCAAGTCCTAACTCTTTACATAGTGAACAGTCCATATTAATGATGAAACATGGGAAGCACGTTCTGTGTGAGAAGACACTGGCATCAAACACAAAAGAAACAGAAGCTACGATCAAAGTAGCCAAAGAAAATAATGTGCTGTTGATGGAAGTGATGAAATCAACCCTTTCTCCTAATTTCAAACTACTTCAGGATAACTTGAGCAAAATCGGGATTGTCCGTCGCTATCACGCCAATTTCTCTAAGTACTCGTCCCTCTATGATGTTTATAGAGAGGGAACCGTATTGAATGCGTTCAACCCTGAATTTTCTAACGGCTTGTTAATGGATCTAGGGTATTGTATCTACCCCCTGGTTGTACAATTCGGTGAGCCGAAAGGAATCCAGGCATCAGGGATTTCTTGGATTCTGGTGTAGATGGCGGAGGCAGTCTTATTGTTCAATATGAGGGCATGAAGGGGATCCTTACTCACTCTAAAATCCAAAACTCCTACATTCACTCGGAAATACAAGGGAAGAAGGCAGCCTCCTCATTGAAGGTGGGATCTCTTCCTTTGATGATATGAAAGTTGTGTATCGTGATGGCGCATCAGAAGTGGTTAGCACCGAGCTTGATCACCATGAGGTGTATTATGAAACAGAGGAGTTTATTAGTTTGATTAAAGAAGGCGAAACGATGCCTTCTATTAATTCGTTAGAGAATTCTTTATCGACTGTTAGATTATTGAAGCGGCTAGGAAGCAAATTGGGGGTGTATATCCAGCGGATCACCCTAATAGCTAAAGGTGCTTGTCCCTGGCCTCCACGATTTTAGAGTTTTAATGTGGTGGAATATTATTAGTATAAAAGTAAAACAAAGTGAAGTTGTTTACATTTGTCATTTCTTGCAGGATTTCCTTTTTATTTCTAGAATTGAGAACTGATAGATGTATTAATGAATAAGTCTTTAAGTACTGTTTGTTTCATAATCCATCATTTTTCATAGTTAAAGGAGCATAAATCATGAAGGTAAGGAATTTGGAGCTAAATGATTTCAGGAAGTTTAAAAACATAAATGTAAGATTCGGTAAGAACCTCACTTGCTTGTCAGGTCACAATGCTGTAGGGAAATCAACAATACTTGGAATTCTTGCTAACTCTTCTGAACTACATAAAAACATTGGTACTACAGTAACTGGTAAAGCTTTCAAAGTGGATCTGAAAGAGATTATGAAGTTTTCTCCTGAGCATGATCCGTCTGGTTCAGAAAAATGCACGCTCACTTTTTCAAATCTTCCGGATGATACAGAAGAGCCTTATGTCGAGCAGTTGAGTTTTAGAGCAACCTGGCAGAAGACGGGTAAAGAAGGTAAAAGGTACCGATTATTGCCAATGAAAACACAAGTTAGAGATACAGAACGAAAATTGTTATGGCCTACTTTCTATCTTGGCCTTTCTAGGTTGTATCCAATAGGCGAGGTCGATGATAATAATGTTGATCCAAATAAAATAAAAATTACAGATGAAGAGGAAAAAAATTTTTTACATGATAACCACAGATGGATAATGGCTAGCTCGGAAGATTACGATGAGGCGCATACGCTAAACGTCAAAAACACAAAAAAAGTAGGGTTTGGTGTCCAGACTTCTCAGTATGATGCTTTGGCGAATTCCTCAGGACAGGATAACCTTGGTCAAATCCTCCTTGCGCTACTCTCATTCAAAAGATTAAAAGAAAAAATGGAGAAAGATTGGATTGGTGGATTATTATTAATTGATGAGATAGATGCAACTTTACATCCAATTGCACAAAATAGACTTTTTGATTTTTTACTACAATTTTCAAAGGAATACGATGTTCAAATCGTATTTACGAGTCATAGCCTTTCGCTTTTAGAACACATTGAGACAAAACAAAGTAGTGTGCATCCCTATTACGCTGAACGGAATGAGAATCCATTATCAATAGAAACAAACTATTTAACAACAGGCCATGGTAAGCTTGAGGTTTATAATAACCCTTCATCTAAGGATCTAAAACTAGATTTACTGAATCAATATACAGAGCGTAACTGGAATGAACTTAAGGTATATTCTGAAGACGAAGAGGCGCGTTGGTTTTTTAATATACTTTTTGAGTATTGTGAGAGAAATAAACTTATTAAAAGTCACCCGAACAAATTAGATCATGTATCTGTTTCACTTGGGAAAAACCAACTCCTGCATCTGCTGAAAGGAGATTTTAGATACTTCTCAAATAACTTGATTTTACTTGATGGAGATGTAACCGATCAAGAAATCAACACATATTTAAGAGGGGTAATTAACGATTATAATCATCATGAAGGTAAAACATACAACCTATTGAAATTGCCAGGAAATGAGTCGCCGGAAAAAGTATTGTGGGAGTATGCTAGAAACCTAGAACCTGATCATCTATTTTACACTCAGAACCCTAAGGGATTGGCGTTTAAGAAGATAGCTTTTGTAGATAATGGCCCTTTTTCAGAACAGTATGATCACCTTAGAGAAGAACGACGTAAGTACAAAGAATGGTTTAAGGATAACATGTTTCAAATGGAGTATATTGTAAAATATTGGCTTGAAGATCATGAAGATGAAGTGAAAAAATTTGTTTATAACCTTAAAAAATCTCATGACTTTGTAGCGAAAGAAAATTTTTTAGACGAAATAATCATTTCTGATTCAGTCTTCCAAGAAATGAAGAGAGTGACTGCTCAACATTAAAGTTATTTTCGAGAAAGAGGTGTTTAAATGCCTGTGACTGACTCTCCTCTTCGGTATCCCGGAGGGAAAACTCAACTTAAAAAATTCATCATTGATTTGTTGGATAGTAATAGTTTTATTGATACACCAAAGTATGTAGAACCTTTTGCTGGTGGAGCGGGTCTAGCACTATCTTTACTTTACAAAGAGAAGGTCAGTGAAATTCATATTAATGATTACGATTTTAACATCTACTCAATATGGTACTCGATTCTAAATGAGACTAGTAAATTTATAAAACTAATTGAAGAGACTCCTATAGATTTAGAAAATTGGAAAAGACAGAAAGAGGTTGTCATGGGATCGGAACACCACAACACTCTTGACGTAGGGTTTGCAACATTTTTCTTAAATCGCACGAACGTCTCGGGAATTATTAGTGGTGGACCTATAGGTGGTAAGAGTCAAACTGGAAAAAATAAAATAGACTGTCGGTTCACAAAAGAAAACTTAATTAAGAAAATTAACAAAATTTCAAGATACAAAGAAAAAATACATTTGACAAATAAAAATGCTGAAGACTTAATATTAAATGATCTAAGTGAGATGAATTCTTCAGACACGTTTATTTTTTTTGACCCCCCGTACTATACGCAGGGCAAGAAACTTTATACTAATTATTTTTTACATGAGGATCATGTGACTTTAGGAAATGCAATAGATACCTTAACAAAATTCAAATGGATAACTACCTATGATAATAAAGATGCAATTAAAAATATTTATAAGAACTATTCTATACGAAAATATTCTTTGAATTATTCAGCTAATCATGTTCGTAAAGCTAATGAATTATTGATTCACAGTGACCATGTTGTCCTCCCCGACTCAAACAACATCATATACACTGATTAATTGAATTTTTTCATCTAATATCCGTTGAAGATTATATTGATATGATAAAGGGGTTGAGGGGCATTTGGATAAAAACTAAACAGATATTGAGAAATATAGATTTATATAAGGTTCTTACCAAGGTGATTTTCGCTCTAATAATTATAGGGTTCCCAATAATGGCATTCACTTTTACTCTTATGAGTTTAGATGGCATTTGGAGCCATGAGTTTCCTGTTAAAGTAGGTTATCTTTTTGTAGTTGGTTACATATTCCTTGCAGTTTTTTATATTATCATTCAAAACCATCGAGAAAATATAAAGGATAGAGTATCACAACTTAGCACCCTTCAAGCTGAAAATAAAGAGCAACGTGAAACCCTAAAAGACCATTCCAAATCACTATGGAAAGAGTTATCCAAAGTAAATATCCATGCTCACAACGAGAGTGTAATGAATGTGTTCGAAAGGTTTCTTATGACACAAGAAAATGTAATAGCTGTAGAACTCTACAATTACTATCTTCAGGATGGTACAGATTATACAGCTGTAAAAATTAACCACTCATTAGGTAGAGTTATGGAAAATAAAGATCATAATACTATACTTCAGCATTACTATCACATCCCTAAATATACTTATGAAAAATTTAAAGCAGCTCAATACATGTTTCAAAATCAATATTTTTTAGACGTATATAATGGGAAAAAGCCTGATTTAAAAGACAAAAAGCCTTTAATTAACTTTTTCCAAGAGTTAAGAACGGAGTTATTTGAGAAAGATGTTGAAAAAGAACCATATAGTAAAGAGGATGTAGCAAAATTTGCTTTATTAATATTAGCTGCAGGTGACATTGAAGACTGGTTCCAAAAGGTTGACTTCAATAAAGAGTTGCTTTTTGTGAACGAAGAAGATCAAGAAAAAGAAAAAGCTTTATTCGAGAAGTCTAAAACAGGTATTTTGCGTGGTATTTTAGACAAAGGGAGCCTTTACACTTTTAGTTATAAAAAGAAAGAACCAATTTCCAGGAAAGACAATAGGATTTATATTACGAAAAAAACAAGTGTTAGAGGAAGACCCAGCATATTGGTGATTACAGTAGAAAATCGACCTGGGTTGAATGATAAGCAAATTATGGACTCTTTAATTAGGCTCTTGGAGGTTGAACAATCCATTGAAGTGGAATACAATAATAGGTAAGTTAAATTTGAAGGGGGATTTCTAAATGGATAAAACCCTTATTGAAGCAATCGAAGAATTATTGGATGAGAATGGCGTGAAAGTAAAAGATGCAAGTAAAACATCACAAGACCCCTACTATTATAAAACACACAAAGATGAACGTGAAAATTCCGTATTAACTATTCGATAATTTATGAAGTTATCCACATTAATAATTTGCATCACCAATTCTGGGCTGTTGAGGTAATTACCTCAACAGCCTTTTTGAGATATATGTGATGGTTCTGTTGTTTTAAATTATTAGAGTGGTGAAATGTCGGTGCCTGACCCCCAGCCTTTTACATTGGTAAAGCAGTGGGGGCAGGCACCGTTTTAAGTATTGGTCTGATATAATGTTTGAAGCCGACACCTGACTTTTCCCTCACAAATATCCCCGTCGGGATCTTCCCCGACGGGGATGACTTTCCTTCTAAAACTTGAGACGCCTTACAGCTTCTTTGGGGGTTTCACTTCCTGCAATAGCTGAAATCACACTCACCCCTGCGCCGACCTGTCTTACCGCATTAATATTCGATTCGTTTATACCACCGATAGCAACGACAGGCAATGACACCTTTCCCTGAATCGCCAGAATTCCTTCGATGCCGATCACTTCTTTCGCATCATCTTTGGAAGAAGTTTTGAACACAGGTCCGACACCAAGGTAATCTGCCAGATCCCATCTACTGACATGCAGTTCTTCTTCCGTTGAAACAGAAAGTCCTATCTGAAGATCAGGAAACAGTTCCCGGACTTCTTTGATATCACGGTCGTCCTGACCGATATGGATGCCATCCGCTTCCAGCTCGTGAACGATCTCGATATCGTCATTGACGAAAAACGGAATGCCATGGTCTTTGCAGATTCGGCGCAACCGTTGACCCAATTGCACTTTGTTTTCACCCACTAATGCATCTTTTCCTTTTTCTCGGAATTGAAAAGCCGTGATCCCACCCTGGATCGCCTGTTCCAGTACTCGTTCCGGATCCTTCCTGCAATTCTGGCTGCCCATGATGAAATACGTATGAAGGTAGTCAGTCATAGGCCTTCGCTAGTTCATCCAGCAGGTGAGGAACGAACGTACCTGGTCCTTCAGCTTTAGTCTCCGCACGTTCAGCTGCTTTGTTGTAAAATTCTAGGGCAAACAGTGCTGCCCCTTTCTTATCTTTCTCTATAGCCATGCAGGCCGCCATTATAGAGCCAAGCAAACATCCGGCACCTGTAATTGATCCAAGTAAGGGTGTTCCGCGCGAAGAGGTGGTGAAGTCCTCTCCATCACTGACCACATCCGTCTTCCCGGTCACTACGACCATAGTCTGCATACGCTTCGCCGCTTCTGCAGCAATTTCTACTGCATCCCCATCTTCATCAGCATCGACGCCTTTGACTTTCAAAGGGATATCAGCAAGCGCCGCTATTTCTCCGGCGTTTCCTTTTACGACTGAGACATCCACTTCTTTCACTATTCTTTGAACCGCCTGTTTTCTGAACGTCGTCGCACCTGCACCAACAGGATCGAGAAGCACAGGAACCCCAGTCTTGTTCGCCGCCTGTCCCGCTTTGATCATCGTTTCTATATCCTCTTTTCGTATCGTACCGATGTTCAAGACAAGCGCACCCGCAACTCTCGCAATCTCTTCGACTTCTTCTTTTTCCTTCGCCATCACCGGACTTCCTCCGAAAGCGAGAAGTCCATTCGCTGAGAAGTTCATCACTACTTCATTCGTGATATGGTGGACGAGCGGTCGTTTTTTCCGCAATTCTTCAAGATTCATCGTACTCTCTCCTTTCTGTGAGCCCAATGATTGGTAGGACCACTTCCTGAACCGATATCGAAAGAGTGACGGATTGCTTCGGTGATATAATTTTTCGCATATTCCACAGCGAAAGGAAGCGTCCTCCCCATCGCCAAGTTGGCAGCAATCGCCGAGGCATAGGTGCATCCGGTTCCATGCGTGTTCTCCGTAGAAATTCTATCTTCCCGGTACGTGCGAATGATTCCCCCGTCATACAGGACATCCACCGCTTCTCCGTTCAGATGGCCACCTTTCACCAGTGCCCCCTTGGCTCCAAGTCTATCTACAAATTTCCGTGCAGCTTCTTCCATATCCTCTTCCGTTTTTATCTCCATATCTAGAAGCGTCTCTGCTTCCGGGATGTTTGGAGTAACTACCGATGCATGAGGAAACAAGTATTCAGAAAGAGCAGCCCGTGTCTCTTCTTCCATGAGCGGGTGACCACTTGCGGATACCATGACAGGATCACACACATAAGGGATATGCTGACGCGCGATCCAGTTCCCCACGACTTTTGCCGCTTCTTTCGTCGCAACCATTCCACTCTTGATGACATTCATCGGCAAATCTTCTTCTATACTCCCAAGCTGTGCTTCGATAAAGGAAACGGGGACGTGATGAATATCCTGGACACCTGTCGTATTTTGAGCTGTTAGAGATGTCAGCACAGACATGCCATATACTTCCCACTCTTCGAACGTTTTGATATCTGCCTGAATTCCTGCACCTCCACCGGAATCGGATCCGGCAATCGTTATAGCTGTGAACGGCTTCATTTGATCGCCTCCTCAGCTAAAGGCCAGTCTTCTTTCGTATAAGACATCTCCCAGAACGCATACTCCAGCTGACAGCTCTTCCGGAATGATTCCTTCATGAGCTGACGATCTTCCGGTGATGCCGCCTCCGCTTCTTCATCCAGACGCTTCAACAGGTAATCGGTCGTTTCCGAGATGGAATCATTGGCGTAGAATTCGATCCACTCGTAAAAAGGGTGATCCAGTCCTGTAGAGAATTCTTTCTTCAACTCCCGCCCGATTTCCTGGTACGTCCACGGGCACGGTAACATCGCAGAGATCGTTTTTCCGAGCAACCCTTCTGTAGCAACACTTTTCATATGCGTACGATAGTGGTCAGCCGTCGGTGGTAACGGGAAACCTTGCAGCTGTTCATAAGGCACTCCGATATAGGCACACAGATTGCGGTGAGGGTGGATTTCATCTCCGAGGACAAAAGCGATCTGCCCCTGAAAAAAGGCGATATCCTCACGTTTTTTTGACTGGGACACTGCTGTGCCGTACAGCTGCATAAATGTATTCAAATATTCATAGTCCGCTTTTACATAATGAGAGACCGCATCCTCCGGCAATTTTCCTTCTCCTAATCCGCATCCTCCGGCAATTTTCCTTCTCCTAATCCGCATCCTCCGGCAATTTTCCTTCTCCTAATCCGCGTACAAACGGATGTTGGAAAATGGCCTGGAAAATATCATCGTTTTCTCTTCTTAATTGTTCAGTAAATGTCATAAAAAATAGCCTCCTTGTTTTGAATACAGGAAGCCTCTCGTGTGTCCAGAGTGCTTCCCTTCGTCGGCATGACCCGCATCAGGTTCAAAGGGACTAAGGCAAAGCCTTATCTCAGCGACAATCGCGCCCCCAGCAACGTTTTTATACATTTGTGACGATGGCTGTCTGTTTCAATCGTATGGAAACCACCCAGCCAATCAAAGCTCCCGTGACAGTACTGACGACGAATGATGGTAAAAAAGCGAATACGCCCGCTTCCGATCCCATCAATAGATTCGCGATCGGCACGGATGCGAGAGATCCGAATAGACCGGTACCGATGATTTCCCCAGTGACCGCCCCGCCGACGCGCTTCGTGTAATAATAGCTGATCCCCGCAAATAGAGCACCAATCATCCCTCCTGGAAACGCGAGCAGCGTTCCAAGCCCGAGAAGGTTTCTTAACACACCGATCAGGAATGCGATCGTCACTGCCGGCACTGGTCCAAGCGAAACGGCAGCAACGACGTTCACGGCATGCTGGACAGGATAGGCTTTCGCCACACCTGCCGGAAACCAGAGCATTTGCGCTCCCAGTGTGCCCAAGGCGGTTAGTACAGCCATCGTCGTGAGCATTTTCGTACGATTCATCTCTTTCCCTCCTTTTCCTATGATAGGAGGGGAAGCCAAAAAACCGGGCCCCTGATAAAAAGGACCCGGTTTGTCAATGGTATGTTGACTACTTCCCCACGCTGGCATCACCCAGATCAGGTCCCAAGAGTCGGAAAGTCACGCTTTCCTCTCAGCCCGCTTAACGGGCACCCCTAGTAGTTAAATTTCTTATTCACTTGGACAATCAAAGCATAACAAATTTTAGAAAATTATGCATCCTTTAGAAGAAAATTCGTTTCTCTAAGTTGCTGGTGGGTGCTGGTGGGGACGGTTCTCGTGTTTGGTGAGCAGAATCAAACACGAGAACCGTCCCTACGTTAAAAAGAAGAGTGGGGACCCATGATTCGGGGTATAGTTAAGGAAAGCCTTGTCCAGAATTGGATACAAGCCAAACGATACGACATTCACTAGGAGGGGAACTTCTTATGGCTGATGAAAACTTGAGTAAAGGTTTAGTTGATGCTGCGTTTAAGAAGAAAAACGCAGAAGAAGAGAACAAGATGAAAGAGGAAGACAAAGCAACGGAAGGCGACATCATTACGTTTGAAAAAGACGGCCAGCAGGTAGAAGCGGTCGTTACTTCTTCTAGATTACAAAACTCCGTGGTTTGCGACATGACGATTATGGAGGATTTCGAAGAGCGTAATATAGATGTCGAAAAAACGGTTGTCGCTCATAAGAACTACACCATTAAAATGCGTGGTGACGGGGCAGGATCAGGTGAAGAATGACCTATAGTTAAGAGCATCACACTTCTCGGGTGTGATGCTCTTTTTATATAGTACGGAGAAATGCTGGAACCGTCTCGTTAATCATCCAAGTGGGTTTGGAACCAGTTTTGAATTTCCTTCGATGACCGTTCATGATGAGTGGCAATAGAATGGGCGGCATCTGGGTATTCGACGTATTTATAGTCTTTTTTGTATTCTTCTAACTTACGATCTAGTCTTCTTGATTGTTCAACCGGAACCAACCGGTCTTCAGCGCCATGGATGATCAAGGTCGGAACATCTATTTGGTCAGCCCAATTAACGGCGGATCGTTTTTGGTATTCTTTTTGATCCTCATCTACATCTCCTACAAGGTCCTGGAGTATCACCTTCATTCTCTTGCCTCTATTTTCATGCAGGGTGATTAAATCTGTGGCACCAGCCATCACTGCAGCAGCTTGAAGGTCCATGTCTTCTTTGATGGCCAGGTAGGTCATCATGCCACCCCGTGAAACGCCCAGCATCACTTTTTGGTCCTGATCCACGTAGGGAAGTTCTTTTGCCACTTCGGCTAAGTTCAATACATCATTCACATCCGAACCTCCGAACTCTTCTTGTCCTTCCCCTCCATCATTCCCTCTATATTGGGAAGCGAGGACGACATAGCCTTGTTTGGCCCAGTAGGGAAGGTAAACGGACAGGAGATCATCGCCTAGTTTTTCGAACTCTCTGTTCCCGCCCCGGTTGAAAATCATGAGTGGAAGCTTTCCTTCCACCTCTTTCGGTTTAACGATGTATCCGACGACTTTCAATCCGTCACTTATGTATTCAATTCGTTCTGCTTCCACATCTTTGCTTAATGCTGTTTCTTTCAAGGTGTACTTTTCCTTTGATACGATTCGTTGTTCTTTCTCTTGATTGAAACAGCCTGTTATCAAGAGGAGAATGCTAAGCATGACTAGGTACAGTCGTTTCTTCCTCACATGACCAACTCCATCTTTTAAAGTATTCCTCTGTATCTTTTCTACGGATGAATCAGGCGTAGGTTTCAGATGTCATTAGAAATTTTTTGAGGGGGGGGAATGTGGCCATAACAAGCTTGGGGACGGTTCTCTTGTTTGATTTTCCTTTCCGAACAGAAGAACCGTCCCTATGAACTTACTCTTCGTCTTGATGTTCTTCCTTGAGTTCTAATTTTCTCTTTTCCAAATCAAGTTTCTTTTCTTCTACCTCTAATGCTTTCTTTTTGAAGTCGTATCGCATGACGAAATATAAGAAAATAAAGGTCAAAGCAACAATGAAGGAAATGAATAAAAACAAGTCCAAGCTGATCGCCTCCTCCATTTTGGGTAACATTCTTTTTATTAGCTTGTTTTCAATACTGTCTTCATGATACAAGGAGTGCGTCGTGAAAGCATTGACTTAAGTTAAGGTTATCTGAAGAACTGCCTCGTTATTGGAGAGAAGCATTTGGTAAAAGGGTATATCTTGAAACCTGGTTAATTTTCGGATCGTAGTAGATAGGAAGAAACATCTGATATTGGAGGATGATACTTTGTAGTGGAATAAGGAAGGAGGGGTTTTGATGTTCGTAGGGTTGTTCTTGTTAGCGATAGGGATTTGGGGCATCGTTTCTCCCTATACGATGTGGTTGATCGGGGATAGTTGGAGGTCAAGCGTTGATGCAGAGGGTCCCTCAACGTTTTATAAATATTCTTCGAGGGTTATCTCCGTTATTCTTATAGTAATAGGTATGATTGGAATAATAGATGCTTTTAATTGATTGTGATTTGGCAAGCAGTTTTGATTGTTACAGGTCAACTTTAAGTAGGGGGATTTTTATGAAGGAGGATAAGGGGGTATCCGTTGAGGGTGTACTCAGCTTTGAAGAGTTCAAAACGTATAACCATTACCATACGAAGAAATTGAGAAGGGGCTTTTTCATCGCTACATTGATCCTATTCACTCTGATGATTTTCAATGTGATTGACGCGATCTGGTTCACGCAACTCTTTTGGGCGCTGGTATTTTCGTTGATTCCTGCGGGTTTCATCGTAGGGGTCATGAATTTGGGTGTACATCGCCGATCGTCGAAACTTTATCATAGTGATCCAAAGCTTAAAAAAACAATGACGTATGCCTTTCGTGAGGATGGAATTCATCTGACAACGGAGAAGTCCTATAATTATTTCGAATGGAGTGACCTTGTCTCGGTCTATGAGTACGAGGAGATGTTCGTTTTGTATGTGTCGAAGACGAAGGCGATTGTTTTACCGAAAAGGTTCTTTGAGACGGAAAAGCAACAAGAACGTTTTAATCAATTTGTTCATGAACGTATCACCATTTCTAAGGCATAAAGTAGGGGAGGTACATGTGCTATGGGCAAGACCAAGCACATGTACCTCCCCTATTATCATTTGCCTGATTATAACCAAAAGATGCCGATGATGGCGGTGATGGCAATGGCGGATCCGGCGATGATACTCGTGATTTCGGTGTTCACTTTGCTTTTGGCCTTTTTCAGTTGTTCGACTTCTCTTTTCAAGCTTTCAAATTCTTCACGTGTCGGGTGATCCATAGTGTTCTCCTCCTTTTTTAGGTTGGGGACGGTTCTCGTGTTTGGTCTCAAACACGAGAACCGTCCCCTTATAAAGTTATGCGATATCTTGCTTTTGGAATCGGTAAAAACCGATGGATCCTAATGCAAGGGAGTAGATAAGGATGATGGTGAGGGAGAATAAGAGGCCTTCTCCGCTTCCTGCTATCATTCCTTGCATGGTTTGGCTGCTGATGAGTGTATTGTCACTATAAACTTCAAGCATGAGGTTCGGGTAAATGAAGTAGCTTGCATTCCATTCTAACATGCTGAATAGGCCTGTGATCATACCGCCCGCTGTATCAATGACGAAGAACAAGACAACAGCGATGGTGGTGCTTTTGAACAAAGTCCCGATAATAACGGACAGGGCCAAGTAGAACACGTAAACGGGAATTTGGTATAGACAGCTTGTCAGAGTCGTCACGAGTAAACTTTCGGATGCATTGGATGCATCGAATAATAATACGGACACAAGGTAGATGATCACATTAAAGACGACCATCAGTGAGATCAGAGAGATAAAGCCACTGATCAATTTGGATGCTAGCACTTTAAAACGTGGAATAGGGCGTATGGCCAGCTGTTTGATCGTTCCTTTATGAAACTCGCTCGTGATGGAGGAAGTCGTGATGATGACGCCATAGAATAAAAGGATGGTTCCATTGATGAACGTTTGGGAAGTGAGTAGGAACGATCCAGCGGTCGGAATGGAGTTTTCATTCAAAAAGAATCGTAGGGAAATGGCGACAATGATGTATAAGCCGATGAGTACAGTGAGAAACCATTTCACACCATTCCGGTACCATGTCTTAATCAGTTCGTTATAGATCAGTGAATTCATGCGCTTTCGCCTCCTGTCAATTCTAAGAATTGATCTTCCAGTGTATCTTTCAAAATGACTTCATAGAGTAGGATTCCGCGTTCTGCAGCGGTCTGGATGATAGTCGGCACTTGTTCTTGCTGGATGCCTGAGACGACTATGTATTTTTCCTCTTCTTCAACGGTTCCGAACTCTTCCAAGAGAGGAATCAGCTCTTGATTAGATGGACCGCGGAATAAGGCATTTACCGTCTGCTCAGATGAATCCTCGTCCATGGAAAATTGCTTGACGAACTTTCCGTCTTGAATGATCAAGACTTCATCACACATCAATTCTGTTTCTGACAACAGGTGAGTGGAAACGAGTACCGTAACCCCTTCATCTCTCGCCAGTGTGCGAAGGTATTTCCGTAGCTGTCTTATGCCTTTCGGATCAAGGCCGTTCGTAGGCTCATCCAGGATGAGGACGTTCGGTTTGTGGAGAAGGGCTTGCGCAATCCCGAGTCTTTGCTTCATCCCGAGGGAGTACGTTTTCACTTTGTCGTGAATGGCACCCTTCAATTCTACAAACTCGACTAGCTCGTTGATTCGTTCTTCGGAAATCTTCGGCTTGTGCATGCGGGCGAAGTGATTCAAATTCTGCATGCCGGACATCAGATTGTACATTTCCGGGTTCTCGACAACGGCTCCGATTCTTGAGAGGGCGTTGCTTCGTTCTGTGTTCAAATCAAACCCGTTTACGGTGATCTCCCCTTGGTCTGCATGGAGAAGACTGACAAGCATACGGATCGTAGTTGTTTTTCCGGCACCGTTCGGGCCAAGGAAGCCGTAAATTTTCCCTTTATCCAATTCGAAGGATAAGTCCTCGATGATCTTCTTTGTCTTAAATGATTTCGATAAATTGCGGATGACGAGTGGTTTAGCTGACAAGAAATCAACTCCTTTTATTCAATAATTTTACTACGGATTCGGTGGTGGAAAGGTTTCAGAATGTTTGTTAGAATCAACCCAACAATCAATTATGTAGATGATGTTAATGTGGAATATATAGTAATGTAAGGCATGGGGACGGTTCTCGTGTTTGAGGGAGAATCCAACACAAGAACCGTCCCCATGTTTTTTCCATTGTCTCTTGCTGTACTCTCTGCTAGAATGAAGTTCAAATTAATCAGCATTCCTTATATATATGTGGAAAGATGGCCCACAAGTCTCTACCTAGCTGCCGTGCAAAGCTGGACTATAAGGAAAGAATCGCGCGGCGAGACCTCTTTCCTTTTTTAATGACGGGAAAGAGGTCTTTTTTTATTCGTGCATACACAAGAGAGGATGGAAGTTTAGTATGAAGAAGAATGTATATTTGAACCACGATGGAGGCGTCGATGATCTCATCTCGCTTTTCCTTTTATTACAGATGGATGATGTTGAATTGACCGGTGTCGGTGTGATTCCGGCCGATTGTTATTTAGAACCAGCCGCTTATGCAAGTCGTAAGATCATCGATCGTTTCGGGCATGGAAAATCGGTGGAAGTAGCAGCATCGAACTCGCGTGGGGTGAACGCGTTCCCTAAGGAGTGGCGTATGCATGCGTTCTACGTAGATGCGCTACCCCTTTTGAATGAAGAAGGAGAGATTCATGCGCCACTCGCTGACATGCCTGCCCATGAGCATCTGATTGAAACGCTTAGAAAAACAGAAGATCCGACGACTCTCGTGTTCATCGGACCGTTGACGGATTTGGCTCGCGCCCTTGATCAAGCGCCGGATATTGAAGAGAAAATTGAGAAGCTCGTCTGGATGGGGGGAACGTTTCTTGAGGTTGGAAACGTGGAAGAGCCTGAGCATGACGGAACGGCTGAATGGAATGTTTTCTGGGATCCTGAAGCAGCTAAGCGCGTTTGGGACAGCTCGATCGTCATTGATCTCGTCGCCTTGGAGAGTACAAACATGGTCCCATTGACGTTGGATGTCCGCCAAAAATGGGCATCAGAACGCAAAGACCTAGGGATCGATTTTCTTGGTCAATGTTATGCGATGGTGCCGCCACTCGTTCATAATCACACGAACTCCACCTATTTCCTATGGGACGTACTGACGACGACAACGGTAGGAAAAGAAGACCTTGTGAAGAAGAAAACGGTGAAGAGTATCGTACATGATTCAGGTGTTAGCCAGGGAAGAACGGAGTTGTCAGAGGACGGTCGTGAAGTGAACCTCGTTTATGAAGTGGATCGTGAAGCGTTCTTCGAGTATGTAACGGATCTTTCTAGACAAGAATAGTTCATGAAAAATGGCGGTTCTTCTGTTTGCAGTGAAAAACGTAAAAATTTAATCTATTGATTGTGTAAGAATGCCTCCCTGTAACCGCCACGGGGAGGCATTCTTTTTCGTAGGGACGGTTCTCGTGTTTGGGATGTGTGCCCGAACATGAGAACCGTCCCTACGTTAAGTACTGTCTTGGCGTGCCGTAGTAGAAGGTTTGGTTGTATTTTGGATAAATGGATTCGTATTGGATGTAGATCGGGGCATCCTGCAGAGTTGGATATTCAGCGAAAAAAGCTCGGTCTCCGTAGGTGATCCCCTTGAGTGCCGTCTCCATCTCTTTTTTGAAGACATTGAAGCGGATCATCGAGGATGATTTGTCCATGTTCGTACCGTCCACGTGTGCTTTTCCGGCCAGATAATAACGGTTCTGATCGTCTTTCATCCATTCGGCGATGACTTCATCCCGCATGACGGGATTGATGGCGGCTATATCATATTCGGTCCCTGTACTCAGAAACAATTCTCCCGTTGTGTCCGAGTGGGTCAGGGTGTATTTTCTGTTCTCGATCGGTTCGATTTTGGTGGCGGGAGGGATGAGGGTTACCGACAATTTTTCTGGATGGAAGCTCATCATGTTCACCTCTTTCATTTGGATAGATTAGCTAGTTGGTTCACCAAACAAGAGAACCGTCCCTATGCTCGGCGTCTACGCTCTGAATAGCATGTAAGATACGGCGAAATAGATGATGATCATGAGGACGGAGGGCATGATGTATCGCCATTGACTGATGGAACGGTGGTTTTGGTTTGGTCGTCCTAGTAAAAGGTATAGGACAAATAGTGTCATGGAAACGCTGAGCAAGGCGATGTAAAGATGCGATTCTTGAATCGATTTTAAAATGGGTCCTTTTCGGTATAAGACATCGGTCAGGACGAGCAGTTTGATGTTGAAAATGTTGCTGCCAAGAATCGAGCCGATTGCCATATTGTAGTTTGCTAGTTTGAAGGCGGCGAGGACCGTGACGAGTTCTGGAAGAGAGGTTGACGCCGCTATCAGGAAGCCTCCGATGAAGCTCGAATCTAGACCGGAAATCTCTGCAATTCTATCGCCCGCTAAGGACAGAATGCTGCCGGATAGGAAAACGACGATGGCTGCCACAACGAATAGAGTAATCGCCGAGTTCAGGCTCATATCTTTTGTGGGAAGGGATTCCTCCTCACCATGACTATTCGGGAGGTATCGAATATAAAGAATATAGAGCGTGACAATGATGAACATTTCAATGCCAATGCCGAAAATTTGAACGGTAACGGGCGTGAGTAATGTCGCGATGATGACGATTAGAAAAGTGAGCCCGATCATGGCAATCGGGATATTGTCGTTTGGATTGATTCTATGGAAGAAACGGTGTTTGCGGTAAAGGACATCGACCATCGCCAGGATCAGCAAGTTGAAGACGTTACTGCCAAGCATGTTCCCTACGGCGATATCAGGGTTGTCTATATAAATGGCAGTCAGACTCGTGGTGAGTTCAGGTAGGGAAGTGGCGCCAGCAATCAGGAATGTGCCGACCAAAGCCCCGCTCAACGAGGTTTTCTTGCTGATGACATCTCCTGATTGACTGATGAAAACGGCCGCTGTTACGACGAGCAACGCGGCTATGAAAAAGATGATATAGATCATGCATGGACTCCTCTCCGCCATTTCAGCTCCAAAGTTCTTGTCCATATAAATGTATGCTTGATTGATGGAGATATCCCTTGGGTTTTGGTGTTGGTTTTTGTGGGGACGGTTCTCGTGTTTGGTGGCGAAGCTACCAAACAGAAGAACCGTCCCCACGAAAAAAGACTCCCTGGTCTAGGGAGTCTTTCTGTGGTCAGTAATAAGGTGAAATCATTAAGTAGACGAGTACACCTGTTAAACTGACATATAACCATAGTGGCATCGTCCAGCGTGCGATTTTGCGGTGCTTTTCTACTTTCATCGTGAGTCCGCGTGCAAGCGTCAGGAGAGCTAGTGGGACAATCAGCGCGGCGAGCACGATGTGCGTGATAAGGATGAAGTAGTAGATTGTTTGCATGATGCCTTCTCCGCCGTAGGACGTCGAGGATGCCATGGAATGGTAAGTTAGATATGAAACAAGAAATAAGGCCGTTGTGGTGAAGGCAGCGAATATGAATCGTTTGTGCCACAGGACGTTTTTCTTAAGAATCATATATAATGCGGCTAATAGGAATACGAACGTAAACGAGTTCAACACGGCATTTAATAGCGGTAGAATCGTTACGTCAAAGCCGGTTTGCGGTTCGAGTTTCGGTATGAATAATAGGGCGACGACGATGGCGTTGATGGCAATCGATAATCCGACAACCCATGGGACATAGTTGAATTCTTTCTTTGTAGTCACATTAATCCTCCATCTCTATGAAGTCATTCCCTTTTAGTATAGTAAACTCGGAGGAGGATTTCACTAGGGAGACGTGACAGATTTAGTAACAATTGTTTGTGTGGGGACGGTTCTCGTGTTTGGTTGCGAAGCTACCAAACACGAGGACCGTCCCCATGAAAAAGGAGGTTTGTAGATGGATGAGTTTCGATTGACGATTGAGATAGGGAAGCCGAGTTATGCGCAGTACAATACGGTCAGGGAGGCGATTCCCCGTTCTTTGTGGAATGCGGTACGGAACCATGTTCATGAGCGGAGCGGTCACATGTGCGAGATATGTGGAAAGCATGATCCAGATAACCTTCATGCTCATGAAGTCTGGGACTATGATGAGGAAGCCTTCTTGTTGATTTTAAAAGAGATTCAGTCGTTGTGTAAGTCTTGTCATGATTTGAAGCATTTTCATCATGCGGTGCTGAGGATCAAGGATAGGAAGGTGCGAGACCGGGTGATGCGGAAGTTGAAAAGGCATTTTATGCGTGTGAATGACTGTACGGAAAAGGAGTTTACCAGGCATTATTACAATCAGCTTGCGAAAAGTGAGGTGGAACCGGATGCTAGGTCTATGGAAGATTTGTTGGAAATGAATGCGTTAAGGGAAAGACAGGCGTTTTTGATGCGGCAGCAGTGGCGTTTTGTGGTAGCGGATCAGGTTCCGTTTGCCGACGAGATCCGCTCGCAGCTTGAATCATAGGGACGGTTCTTGTGTTTTGGCAGATTGTTTTTTCTATGAAAATAGGCCGATTACGACTAGAGAGAACAGGAGTATGGAAACACCAATGTAAAGGGAGCCTTCTGTTTTTTGACCTTTCTTCATGGTTCGGAATCCTGCGAGCGCAATGGAGGAAACGAAAATTATCCCTAACGATTCCATGTGATTCGCTGCAAATGCTTGATTGAAGAGAGCGTAATAAGAAATGCCGAGACCGCCAAGTAATAAGAATAAGATTACGATACGCATATCATCCCACCTCATCTTTTATGGTTTGTCTCTAATCTACCATAAATGAAAGGGAGTGGATAATCGCTTAAGGGAGGGCGTTTGTCGATTTAAAATGACGTAACCTATAAGGTTTTATCGATTAATAGAGAAGTGAGTATGATATGGTAAATATTAGCTATGGTTGGTACACTGAAAATAGTTCTTTGAAGTCATATTATGGAGGAATTTGATTGAAAGAAAATAAAGTTGCTTCTGCTATTTTTGCTGTCGGGTTCTTTATGATCACCATTGGGATTGTTACAGGAATTATGTTTGATTTATCTTTATTGCTTACTGGTGTGGTAAGTGGAATTGTGTTTATTGGGTTCTCCGAGGTGATCCGGTTATTACAGGGGATTTATAATCAGGGGGACATAATGATTCGAGCATCAAGCTCGACTGCTTCAGAATCTGAGATTTTGTCAGGTGATGATGGGAACCAAGTAAAAGCAATGAGCGCTCATGGAGTTTCTGAAGGAGAAAGAAATGAAATTGTGGAGTTCTATTCTAGTAAAGGCTTAAAAGTCGAAAACATATCGGCTACCGATCAGGAAGACTATTTTATTGTGAAGGTGAATGGTAGAGAAGAGTTAGTGGAGTTAGGTGGATTTAAACCGATCGTTCATTCGTAGCATTTATGGGCATTTATGGGGACGGTTCTCGTGTTTGGTGAGGGAGGTTTCAGACGCGAGAACCGTCCCCGCGTAGAGGAGGTCTGTAGGGATGATGAAGAATCAGCTCTTGGGTGGATTGTTTGGAGCGGTAGTTGCTTCTGTGGTTTGGGGAGGCATCATTCTATTGCCGTCGGAAACACAAGGTGAATCTGAACCTGAGAAAGAAATTAGCTATATGGATAGGAAAGTGACAGGTCAAGCTAGTGTAGTGCTTCAGGGGTACGTTGGCATGGATAACTATATCCAAGTTTCTCAAGGAGATGTGTTGTTCGATGTAGATGTCTCGCAGGATGCCATGAATTACTTAAAGGAAGAAGACATTGAGGGTGGAGACTCGATAGTTGTGACGATTGAAGAGAAGGATTTGGGGAAGCCGTATCTGGTTACGGAGGTTGAAAGAGTAAAGTAAGGGCTTGAGGGAGTAGCTGATTATGTCCTGCTCCGAACAGCAGAACCGTCCCCATGAAAAGGAGGCATACCAATGACGTACGATATGTATCCGAAACGAATTCCGATGATGGCTGCTTTGCTGGCTCCGATTATCATACTGGAGACGAGTGGTGTAGGAGGAGAGTCGCTGCTCGGAAGAATAGGAAGGTATGGACTCTATTTACTGATCGCCATGCTTTTCGGGCTTTGCGCTTCTCGTTTCAAATTGACTCTCATTCTCTGAGCTATCGCATTTCCCTATGGAAGTGGACCGTTTTGAAGTTAGAAGTGCAGCCAGAGGAGATTCCACGCGTTAAATTCTTCCGTGTGAGTTGGAAGGAGAAGGCGGCCGTGGTGAAGCGGAAGAGCGGGATGAATATAAGACTTGTCGTGTTCAAATCACCGGAAGCCTATGATGCGCTTCAGAAATTTTGTGAAGAACATAGTGTTGAGGTTGTGAAAACGAGGGATTATCTTATTATGGAGAAATGGGAAAAAAGGGACAGTTCCCGCGTTTTGTGATGTAGTGAAGTCGACACCACAAACGCGAGAACCGTCCCTTTATTTTATGTATTCCGACACGACAAAAGCCAGGTCATCATTGCCGTACATCGATAGAACGTCCAGCAATGTTTCAGAATCAATGTGATCCGATTCCTTTTTCGAAACCGTCAGCTCGAGCGCGTCGATCAGTTCGGTGTTTTTGGCCTGATAGGGATAGGCCTGTTGGTAAATGTCTACGGGATCCAGGTCATGATTGATGCACCACTGGGCAAATAGCAAAATCATCATCTTCTCGCCTTTTTGATAATTCCGGATTACTTCCTCTTCGTTGTTCCGGTCCACGTCTGATACCTCCTTACATGAGGGGATGTTTTCTCTCTATCATAGCATAAAACGAAGGGACGGTTCTCGTGTTTGGTGATGAGACGTAGTCGATATCACCAAACATGAGAACCGTCCCCATGTCTACCCATGTCTATTTCTTTGGGTTGAAGCGGCCGACTCCGAGTTCTCTTCCTTCTTTGTAGATGGATTTGATGAAGCTGATCATCATCATGAGCATGATGATCGAGAAAGGGAGAGCGGCGATGATCATGGTGTTCTGTAAGGCTTGCAGTCCTCCTGTGTAGAGAAGCGCAAGGGCGGTTGCGGATAACAGGACGCCCCATGTCAGTTTGATGGTCGTGCTCGGATTTTCGGATCCCCCGGTCGTCATCATGCCTAATACGAATGTGCCGGAATCCGCTGAAGTAATGAAAAAGGTTCCGATCAGACACATGGCGACAATGGAAGCGATCAATCCCAATGGAATGTTGTCAAAAACGCCGAACAGAGCTTTTTCTGTCGCAAGCGAAGAAATGGTATCAATGGCGTTATGCTCTAATGAAATCGCGGTCCCGCCGAATGTCGAGAACCATAAAAAGCCGATGACGGACGGCACGATCAGCACGGTGAAGACGAAATCACGGATGCTGCGACCGCGTGAAACCCTCGCGATAAATACGCCGACGAATGGGGACCAGGCAATCCACCACGCCCAGTAGAAGATGGTCCAAGCGTTTATCCATTCCCGCGTGTTTTCATTCAAAGGAGCGATGCGAAAGCTCATCAGCGGCAGGTGCTGTAAATACGAGCCGAGGGAGTTCGTGAAGATGTTCAAGATGAACATCGTCGGTCCCATCGCAAAAACGAGTAAGAATAACAGACCTGCGAGGGCCATGTTGGCGTTGCTGAGGATTTTGATTCCTTTTCCAAGACCGGTCCAGGCCGATATCATGAATAAAACGGTCACGATGGCGACAATGATAAATTGGATCAAAATGCCTGTCGGGATATCGAATAAGTACGATAGCCCGCCATTGATTTGAACAGCGCCGAAGCCGAGCGTTGTTGCGACACCGATGACGGTCGCAATCACGGCGAGGATATCGATGACTTTCCCCGGAATTCCTTCCGCCGCTTTTTCCCCGATAAGAGGCTTTAATGTTGCGCTGATCAGTCCTGCGTGGCCATGACGGAAATTGAAGTACGCCAAGACAAGCGCCACAATCCCGTAAATTGCCCAAGCATGGATGCCCCAGTGGAAATAGGTGAACCGCATGGCATCCTTGATGGCTTGATCAGTGCCCGTTTCGCCGGTCGGTGAGCTGAGCGCATAGTGACTGATCGGTTCCGCCGTTCCCCAGAAGACAATTCCGATTCCCATCCCTGCACTGAATAACATCGCAATCCAGGTCGGCCTCGAGAATTCAGGTTTTTCGTCCGTTTTGCCAAGTTTGATCCTCCCGAGTGGGGTGAGCAAAAAGGTCAAACAGACGATGAGAAAAATCGTGACGACAATTAAATAATACCAGCCAAGCTTGTTGGCGATGAACGCCCTGACATTCGCTGTGGTCTGTTCAAGGGCATCGGGTAAGGCTACGCCGAAGATGACAAGCACGAGCATGATGGCTGCAGATATTTTGAAAACCGTAGTGAAGTTCCCTTTCACGGTCGGCATCCCCTTCCATAATAAAGCTTTCTCTCTATTATCATGAACAGGGATGGATTTTATGCAAAACGAAGGGACGGTTCTCGTGTTTGGTGATGCGACGAAGTCGACATCCCAAACACGAGAACCGTCCCCATGATCAAACTGTTCCGGCGTCGGGTGCGTGGACGCCGTGGCGATAGTAGTCGGCGTCGATTGGGTCGAGTGGTTTGCGACCTTGGATCAGGTCGGCTGCTTTCTCTGCCAACATCAGCACGGGTGCGTGGATGTTGCCGTTTGTTACGTAAGGCATGGCAGAAGCGTCAGCTACTCGTACGTTATCGAGGCCGTGAACCTTCATTGAGTTCGGGTCAACAACAGACATGCGGTCTGATTTTGGTCCCATTTTGGCTGTACAAGACGGGTGAAGCGCTGTTTCGGCGTCTTCTTTGACCCATTCCAGGATTTCTTCGTCGGTTTGAACCGTTGGACCAGGGGAAATTTCGCCTGCGTTGTACGGCTTCATCGCTGGTTGGGACATGATGTTACGCGTCACGCGGATCGCTTCGACCCATTCGCGTTTATCCTGTTCCGTTGAAAGATAGTTGTACACCATGCTTGGGTGCTCTTTCGGGTCCTTCGATTTGATCTTAAGGGATCCGCGAGCATCGGAGTACATTGGTCCGATGTGGACTTGGAATCCGTGATCGGTCGGCGCTTTTTGACCATCGTAACGTACCGCGACCGGAAGGAAGTGGAACATGAGGTTCGGATAGTCAACGTCGTCGTTTGAGCGTACGAAACCGCCACCCTCAAAATGGTTGGTTGCTGCTGGACCTGTGCGTCCCAACATCCACTGCAGTCCGATCCACGGCATACGGGCTTTATTTAAATTCGGTTGTTCAGAAACAGGTACTGGACAAGCGTGCTGGACATACACTTCAAGGTGGTCCTGCAAGTTTTCGCCTACCCCAGGAAGGTCGACAACCGGGTCGATGCCAAGGGATTTCAAGTGTTTCGCGTCCCCAACACCGGATAGTTGAAGCAGCTGTGGCGTGTTGATGGCACCGCCGGCTAGGACGACTTCGCCTGCTTCGACTTGATGCGTTTTACCGTTTCGCTTGTACGTCAATCCTTTCGCGCGTGTGCCATCGAAGTCGATGCTTTGCACAAACGCACGCGTTCTTACGGTCAGGTTTTTGCGGTCCATGACCGGGTGAAGATAGGCACGGGAAGCGGACAGGCGCTGGCCTTTGTAGACGTGCTTATCGAACGGTCCGAAGCCTTCTTGGCGGAAGCCGTTCACGTCAGGCGTGCGGTTGTAACCTGCTTCTACACCTGAGTCGAAGAACGCTTGGAATAGAGGGTTCTTCGCTGGTCCGCGCTCAAGTTTGATCGGTCCGTCGTGGCCGCGAAGGTCATCATCTGGTGATTCCAATGCATTTTCTAGACGTTGGAAATAAGGAAGGCAGTGTTTGAAATCCCAGTTTTCCATACCTTCATCAGATCCCCAACGCTCGTAATCCATCGGGTTTCCGCGCTGATAGATCATGCCGTTGATCGAGCTTGAACCGCCGAGTACCTTACCGCGCGCATGCTTGATGCGGCGTCCGTTCATATAAGGTTCAGGGTCTGATTCGTATTTCCAGTCATACAGGCTTTTACCTGCTGGGAATGGCAGGGCCGCCGGCATTTGAATCAGTAAGTCCCAGTTATAATCGCTACGTCCTGCTTCTAAAATCAGAACGCTCTTCTTTCCATCTTCACTAAGGCGGTTGCCGAGTACAGACCCCGCACTACCGCCACCAACAATTACGATATCGTATGATTCCGTCATGTGTAATTCCTCCTTGATGTGTGATCTATTTGAATAAAAGTTCGATAGCTTAGAACCAGTTGATCGGTTCAGGCTTCAAGTTCTGGAAAATATGCTTCGTTTCTGTGTATTCTTCGATACCTAGCTTGCCAAGTTCGCGTCCGATTCCAGACTGCTTATATCCACCCCACGGGGCGTGCGGGAAGTACAGGTTGAATTCGTTGATCCAAACTGTTCCCATGCGCATTTTCGCGGCACAGCGTTCTGCTCTCGCGATATCGTTTGTGAACACGCCGCCAGCAAGGCCGTAAATCGAGTCGTTCGCAAGCGTTACAGCTTCTTGTTCCGTCGTGAATTTCTCCACCGTAATGACCGGTCCGAATCCTTCATCTTGCACGACGTTCATGTCGGTCGTGCAGTCTGTGAAGATCGTAGGCAGATAGAAGAATCCGTCTTGTAATTCAGGATCTTCCGGACGTTTGCCACCGATGGCCACCGTCGCGCCTTCTTCGATCCCTGCTTCTACATATTTCTCTACCTTCGCCAAGTGTTCAGCTGAAATCAGTGGCCCCATCTGAGTATCTTCCTCAAAGCCACTGCCGAGCTTGAAGTTTTCCACTCGTTCTACAAGCGCTTTGACAAAATCGTCATGAATGCTTTCTTCGACGATGAGTCGGGTACCTGCTGAACAGATCTGTCCCGCATGGAAAAAGACGCCGTTCAACGCTTGGTCGACAGCCAAATCGAAATCCGCATCCGCGAAGATGACGTTCGGGTTTTTCCCGCCGAGCTCAAGTGCAAGCTTCTTCACGTTCACGCTTGCGGTCTGCATGATTTTCTTGCCTGTTTCGATGCCTCCGGTGAATGAAATCAGGTCGACGTCAGTGCTGCTTGATAATTCATGGCCGACGGTTGCGCCTGCTCCAAGAACGAGGTTGGCAACGCCTGCCGGTACGCCAGCTTCTTCGATTAGTTCGAAGACTTTGATTGTCGTAAGCGGCGTGATTTCGCTCGGCTTCATAATTAATGTATTTCCTGTGGCAAGCGCTGGAGCGAGCTTCCAAGACGCTTGGAGTAGAGGGTAATTCCAAGGAGTGATTTGCGCACAAACACCAACGGGTTCGTGAACGACTTTGCTGATCGAGTTCGGTACAGGAGAATCGATCATCTCTCCGCCGTTCTTATCCGCAAGCTCTCCGTAATAACGGAACACGCCCGCGATATCGTCCATGTCTCCGCGGCTTTCTTCTACTGTCTTACCTGTATCCAGTGACTCGAGGTGAGCGAGTTCTTCTTTGTCCCGTTCAATCAGTTCTGCGATTTTTGTGACGAGCGCTCCTCGTTCTGTCGCTGGTGTCGTCGCCCAATCGCCTTGATCGAAGGTTTCGCGTGCTGCTGCGATGGCTTGTTTCGTTTCGGTTTCATCCCCTTCAGGAACCGTAGCGATCACTTCCTGGTTGAATGGATTAATAATCGTACGCGTATTCTCCGAGTCTGCGCCTACCCATTTACCATTGATGTAATGTTGTAGTTTAAGATTCACGTCTATCAACTCCTGTTTCGGATTGGATTAAGTTTATTAAGAATTTATTTAACAAACTTAACGTAACATGTCCTTCTGAGGTTGTCAAAAGGAACTGGGAAAAGAGAGGAGCTGAAAAGAATCCCGAATTTACATGAGGGATATACTATATAGGAAAGGGGAATTTTGGCGTCCAAGAATGTCCGATATCCTATTTGACATTTCGTCTGAACACGTTAACATGAAGTCTGTGAAGAAAATTCAATAAATATTTAACACGGTTTACTTTAGATCGAAGGAGAGACCATATGAGTGAATCTTACGAAACACCCGAGCACAAGATTGATGAAGCCAAAGATAAGGTGATTGGCGCGATTGCCGAGACGATGGATTTGTACGGGGTCACCCCGGCCGCCGCCAACTTATATGCGACGATGTACTTCAAGGATCAGATGACGCTTGATGAAATGCGCGAAGAACTCGGCATGAGTAAACCGAGCATGAGTACTAGCGTGCGCCGGCTTCAGGAAATCGAAATGGTGAAGAAGACCTTTACACGCGGTTCACGGAAACATACGTATGCCGCAGAGAAAGATTTCTTCCGTTCCTTCATGGCGTTCTATTGTCAGATGTGGGACCGTGAAGTGAAAATGAACTTGGACGCGATCGAAGAAGCGCAGGAAGATTTCATAGAAGCGATCAAGGATCCAGCGAGCACACCGGATATTGTGGCGAACGCCAAGAAATATTATGACCAGCTGGAAGAATCGAAGACCTACTATCATTGGTTGGAAGATTTGGTAGCAAGCATCAGAAGCGGTGAAATCTTCGAGTTTTTGCCGAAAGACGGCCGCGACTAAGACAGGCTGAATGAAGAATGCCCTCTTTCATAAAAAGAGAGCACTTCTTTATGACTTTTTGTTAAATAAATTCTTAACGTATTTAATATTTTATAATGCGTTTGAGATATAAATTTTGTAAAAGGGGAGTTATTCAACATGTACAAGGCGAAAAGAATACTTAGTATGATTTCAGTGGTTCTATTGATTGCTGTCCTGGCAGCATGTGGGAGCACGAGTGGGGAAGAAACGAGTGACCAAGAAGGTGCGGAAACAGAGGAACAAAACAAGGAATTGTCGATTGGGCAAATCAACTGGGCTGAAAATATTGCCGTTACGAATATGTGGAAAGTGATTTTGGAAGACAAAGGGTATGAAGTGAATTTGAACAACTTGAACATGGGAAGTACGATGAAAGCGTTGGAAGCGGGCGACTTGGATGCAAGCTTAGAGATCTGGCTGCCGGTTCAAGATGCGAACTACTTGAAAGAATATCAAGATAGCGTGAATTTCTCGGATGCGACGTGGTTTGATAATGCCAAAGTCGGACTCATTGTTCCGTCCTATTTGGAAGACATCAACAGCATTGAGGACTTGAACGAAAATAAAGACATGTTCAACAGTGAAATCGTCGGATTCGACCCTGGTGCAGGTACGATGGAAGTGACGGAAGAAATGATGAAGGAATACGGTCTTGAGTACGAACTTCTAGCAAGCTCTGAACCTGCGATGTTAGCGGAGATCGACAAGGCTGTAGAAAACGAGGAACCGATTGTAGCGCCACTTTGGAGCCCGCACTGGGTATTCTCCAAGCATGACCTGAAGTTCCTTGAGGATCCGAAAGAGACATTCGGTGGCGTTGAGAAGATCCACCACGCGACTCGTCAAGGATTTGCAGACGACTATCCTGAAGTGAGCGAATGGTTGAAGAACTGGAAGATGGACGATAAGCAAATCGGTGAGCTCATTGAATATGTAGAAGGTTCCGAGGATCCGATCGAAGGCGCCCGTAAATGGGTAGAAGAGAACGAAGACTTGATTGGAGAATGGGTGAAGTAAACGTGGGGACGGTTCTCGTGTTTGTGATGGTATCACAAACTGCGGGAACCGTCTTTTTTATGAAACTTTCGGGGAGGTTATCCGTATCTTTGGTATGTAGCGCAGTCATGGGGACGGTTCTCGTGTTTGGGAATGAAGAGCATGCAAACACGAGAACCGTCCCTGATCATCATCGGTTAAAGTCTTGTTATTGTTCTTATGTATATAATATAGGTGTCGAGGAAAATGTAGGAGGGATTAGTCATGGAGCCGGAAATCGTACATCTTAAGCCAAAAAAGTTGGTCGGAAAGTCTCGCGTCATGTCGCTTGCCGAAGACCGGACGCAAGAGTTATGGAAAAGTTTTATGCCGAATCGGTCATCGATTCCACATCAAGTCGATCACCATCTCTACGATATGAAGCGATTCGACCCACCATTCAATCCTGCCCAGTTCAATGCCGACGTTTCGTTTGAAAAATGGGCGGCAGTGGAGGTGTCTGATGGTCATGAGGAAAGCCATGGCATGCGGATGACAGAACTTGTGGGAGGAGTCTATGCGGTCTTTCTGCACTACGGGCCAGCTCAGGCTTTCTCTGAAACGCTAGGCTACATATTCGGATCGTGGCTTCCGTCTTCCGGGTATGAGTTAGATGACCGCGAACACTTCGAACGCTTCACCGAAGCCTATCACCCTATGGACGAACAAGCCGTAGAAGAAGTTTGGATTCCGATAAAATAAACATGGGGACGGTTCTCGTGTTCGGCTGAAGTGGCAAGGAATAATCTACAAACACAAGAACCGTCCCGCTGTAATTTCAAGAGGGGGCTTTAAATGGCAGGAGAGAGCGTGATGCAATTAACGTCGACTATTGCGGCCATCATCTTTGTTGTGATGGCGGTTTATCAAGTGTGTCTATTTTTTGGTTTTCCTTTAGGGGAATTTAGTTGGGGAGGGAAGTATGAGGGCGTGTTGCCGAGGTCGATGAGGCTGGTGAGTTTAATTTCGACCGTTATTCTCCTGTGGTTTGCGTATGTGTTGTTAAAACACGCGGGGGTGATAACGGATGGATTGGCTGTTCCGACAACGCCATGGCTGTGGGGGATCACCATTTTTATCGGGTTGAATACGTTTGGGAACTTCTTTTCTAAGAGTAAGAAAGAAAAGCTCGTGATGACACCGCTAACCGCGATCGTATTTGTGTGCTGTCTTGTGATGTTGATATGGTGACAATGGGGACGGTTCTCGTGTTTGTGATCGGTTCACAAACACGAGAACCGTCCCTATGACGAGGGGGAATACTGTGAAGAAACAGGTGTACCGCGGAATCATTAGCGTGTTGAACAGTAGAAGGATCGGCGGTGTGCTTCACAATATGAGTCGGTCATCTGTAAGCAGGTGGGTGATTCCTTTATACGCCAAGCTATTCGGTATCGATGATGATGAATTGGACAAGCAACGCCGAGAGTTCCGTTCGTTAGAAGATTTTTTCGTTCGGAAATTGAAAAAAGAGGCCCGCCCGATCGAGGGGGATGTGAATGAACTTGTGAGTCCAGTAGATGCCAAGGTGGAGCAATTCGGGAGAGTGGAGGATACGTCGATTGAAGTGAAGGGGATCACGTATTTTATAGAAGATCTTTTGAAGCATGAGGAAATGAGTGCTCGCTACCGGGACGGTCTGTTCGTTGTCCTTTATCTCAGCCCAGGAGACTATCATCGTATTCATTCTCCTGGTAAGGCGGTCGTTGAAAAGCAGTATGACCTTGGAGGTAAATCCACTCCTGTGAACAAAACAGGGATGACACTAGGGAATTCCCCCTTATCGACGAATTATAGAATCGTTTCTGAAATGAAAATGGATGACGGAATGAGGTTTGCGTTGGTGAAGGTGGGAGCGATGTGGGTCAATACCATTGAACTTACCCATCCTTCATCCGAGGTTGAAAAAGGGGAAGAGATCGGCTATTTCTCCTTTGGTTCGACGGTCGTGCTGTTATTTGAAAAAGGAAAAGTCGATCTGCATCCGAACGTCAAGCGTGGTTCTTTGGTTCGGGTTGGGGAGCCATTGGCTGTAAAACGTTTATGATGGGACGGTTCTCGTGTTTGTGATTCGATCACAAACACGAGAACCGTCCCCACAAAAGCGCCTTCAAAAATCAAATGAAAAATGCTGGCTAGACGACCTTTTTGAGATGCTTTATTGCCCTGCTTTACTGGATTGCTGATACATCTCGACAAAGGAAGTGAAGGTGTGAACGAAGTCCTCCAGACGTGAAATAGTTCTTGAATCCTCTATCCGCCCGCTGTCAAAGTCGATTTTATTCTGAACACCCCCGACCAATACTTTCGGATGACTCATGACATTCGCATTCATAGCGGCTAGCGTCTGCCTTACTTGCATTTGAGCAAGGGCCGTCCCAGCTCCACCAGGTGTTGCTCCGGCAATCGCCACAGGGGTATTCATAAAGACAGACGAATTGCCAGGTCGGGAACCCCAGTCTAGTGCATTTTTTAATACGCCGGGAATGCCACTATTATATTCAGGTGTAACAATGACAACGCCGTCTGCTTGCTTGATCGTCTCTTTAAAAGTGGTCACGGCTTCCGGGTCACCATCTGCTTCTATATCTTGATTGAACAAAGGCAGCTCGCTTATATCTGCACTCGAGATATCCCACTTTTGGTCGGCCTTATCCGCAATAGCCTGCAATAGAATCTTATTATAAGACTCTTTTCTTAAACTGCCTAAAATTGTTACAATACGTAAATTTTTTTCAGTCATACTTCTCCATCCTCCTCATTACTTTTCCACCATTCAGCGGCTACATCAAATTCAGACTTCATCAATTCATGACCATGATCGGTCAAGGATAGAGAAGCCGAGGCTCCTAATCCAGTGAAGAATTTTTTCAAGGCTGCCGTTTGTCCAGGTGGTGCTTGTTGATCAATCGCACCGGCTGTCATCAATACTTTTTTACCTTCGAGATTTCCGTTTTCTAGATAATGCGTTGAAATACTAGGATGAAACAATAGGGCACTTGTGAACAGATCTGGGTCTGACGTCAATAAGCTCGCAGCCATATTGGCGCCGTTAGAGTACCCGATTAAATGGAGATGTTCGATATTCTCAGCCTTTTTCTGAATAAAACGGATTATCTCTTCTGTCCGATTCTGCAACTCTTTTTTATCAAAAGAACCATTCTCTAAGCGAGTAAAATACCGGTGATTCCCTTTCTCCCCAACTTCCCCTCTTATACCGAGAACCGACATCGACGGATCTAATTGTGCAGAAACAGGCAGTAAATCTGTCTCTCTACCACCCATTCCATGCAGGAGAATAAAGACATGGGCGGACTCATCACTATAATGAAAGAAATGTTTCATCTTTTACCCCTCCATTCTATGGATTATGAATCTTGACTGTTCTTAAGTTTAGTACTAAACTGATAATACATAAACAAGCAAAAAAATGCAATAGTAGGATCTGGAACAGCAATAAACCAAATGATAAAAGGAGACGAGAATATGAATTTAAAAGGTATTCACCACGTATCTTCCCTAACGGCCAACGCAGAAAAGAACTTGGCCTTCTACAGGAAAGCATTAGGACTGCATTTAGTGAAAAAAACGGTCAATCAAGATAACACTTCGTACTACCATCTGTTTTATGGAGACGAACAAGGGAACCCGGGGACAGAATTAACGTTTTTTGAAATTCCTAATTTGGCTGAAAATCATGAGGGGACCAATAGCATATCCAATGTGTCGTTGCGCGTAGCGTCCGATGAGGCTTTGTTCTTCTGGAAGGATCGTTTCACACAATTGGGTGTCGATCAATCACCCATCTCAGAACGATTCGGCCATAAGATTCTGCCGTTCCGAGATGCAGAAGGCCACCGAATGACCCTGGTGGCAGACCAATTTGACCAAAAGAATGGATTCGAACATACTGGGGAAAACAGCGATATTCCAGCAGTTTTTCAGATTCTCGGCCTTGGTCCCGTCAAATTGACCGTTCGATATCTGGAGCCGACCGCTCAAGTATTAACGGAACTGATGGGGTATAGAGAAGTGGGACAGTACACCTTTGAGGGGAACGAAATCCATGTTTTTGAAACCTTTGAAGGGGGATTAGACACGGAAATCCATGTCGAACAACGTAAAGACCTTCCAGAAGAAAGACAGGGACGCGGAGGAGTACACCATGTCGCTTTCCGGGTAGAATCAGAGGAAGAATTAAAGAAATGGGTCGAGCATATAGAACAGGATGGATTCGAAACATCAGGATTTGTCGATCGTTTTTATTTCCGTTCTTTATACTTCAGAGAACCGAACGGGATATTGTTCGAGTTCGCAACGGACGGCCCTGGTTTTGATACAGATGAAGACCCAGGTCGCTTGGGTGAAACTTTATCGTTACCTACTTTCCTGGAACCGCAGAGAGAAGAAATCGAGAGCAAATTAAAACCACTGCCGACAGACTGACGGCACACGATAAATTCGTAACAGATCAGTCCAAGTACAAAGGAGTTGCACGATATGAATGAGCATGAGAACAAAGAGTTATCTCAAAAAGAAAAACGGCTTGGATTGATGATCTGGTTTCGTCTTTCTCGTGTGTACAACCAAAGTATTCGTCTGAACAATGAATTCATGAAGCAGTGGGGGCTCACAAGCGCACAATTCGATGTGTTAATACAAGTCGGTGTCCACAAAGAACTTACGCAGAAAGAACTAGGAGAAAAATTGTTTGTAACCAAAGGAAATATCACACAACTGATTAGGAAAATGGAAAATATGGGATTGGTGAAGCGCGAGCAAAATTGGAAAACCAAAACGATTTCTCTAACGAAGCAAGGTGAAGAGCTATTTGAGGAAATGGTCCCTCAACAAGAACAATTCCAAGCCTCTCAATTTATGGGACTAGAACCAGAAGAGCAAGTGATCTTGCACGATTTGTTAAAGAAACTCCAAAAAAACATGTAATTTGATATGGGGACGGTTCTCGTGTTTGAGGGATTCAGCCAAACATGAGAACCGTCCCCATAAAGGAGAGTGCATATGAAGGACAAAAACTTAGTGTGGTACGCGAGCTTTGGATCGAATATTAATGTGGATCGGTTTCTTTGCTACATAAAAGGAGGAAAGCCGGCGTTGTCGAACGATACCGAGAGGGGCTGCCGTGATATGACGCTTCCGAGAAGTGAGAAGCCATTCGTGATGAACCATCAGCTGTATTTCGCGAAAGAAGCGGGGCGTTGGAATGGTGGAGGCGTCGGGTTTATTGACGTCGTGCGTGATCCGGCTTACCGGACGTACAGCAACATGTATCTCGTGACCCGGGAGCAATTCCTGGACATCGTCGCGCAGGAGAACGGGCTCGACAGTTTCGACATGGATTTTGATGAAGTCATGGAAAAAGGCGCTAAAGTCGTCCAAGACTCTTGGTATGGCAACTTGCTCTATCTAGGAGATGAGGGTGGTTATCCGGTCTTCACGTTTACCAATCCTGAGCCGATGGCGCCGGATGAGGTCAAAAAGCCGTCGGTGGAGTATTTGAGTACGATCATCACGGGGCTGCAAAAGTCGGCGGGCCTCGAGGAAGACGAGATCGTAGCGTACTTTATGGATGTTCCGGGCGTGAAGGGGACCTATACAGAGCAGGAGTTACGGAATGTCGTGCGTGGGGACGGTTCTCGCGTTTGATGGCCGATATTTCGTGTAGCGAGCGCCGATCATGACGTTTTTCTAAAAAATCTTGATGAGTACCGTCGTGATCCGGCTGCATAAGACGGTTTTGAATCTACCAATGTCTGGAAAATGTTTTAACCGTGCCCCTTACGACGTTTTTCATAGAATGAGATATTCTAAACCGTCGTAAGAACCCTGATAATGACGGTTTCGATAGAGTATTTTCAACAAAAGTGCTTTGATCCGCCAATGTAAACGATACCGCGAGAATATCAGAAAAAAGTGAATTCCCGAACATTTTCTATAACGATTGACCCACCCCGCACAGATTGTTATGATTCTCCCTATCATTCAAAAATAGATACAACACCTTGTATAAGTTCAGGGATACGGCCTGAGCGTTTCTACCAGCTACCGGAAATAGCTAGTCTACAAGGGAAACAACGAATTTGTTCTTTCCCTATGTGTAAGCGCCGGTAGATTGCCGGCGCTTTTTTTGCGTCCAAATACAAGACGTTTTGTTTGATGAATAGAGGAGGAAAACATCATGAGACAATTCTTCGAGTTCAACAAAAGAGAAACGAATTTCAAGAAGGAAACGCTGGCGGGAATCACCACGTTTCTTTCGATGGCCTATATTTTAGTCGTCAACCCGATCATTCTAAGTGAATCGGGTATGGATAAAGGGGCGCTGTTCACGGCGACCGCGTTATCGGCGATTGTCGGATCGCTTTTGATCGGACTGCTTGCCAACTTCCCGGTCGGCATCGCGCCCAGTATGGGGCTGAACTCATTCTTTACTTTTTCTGTCGTCATCGGGATGGGCATCGAGTGGCAGGTCGCGCTGACGGGCGTGTTTATCGCGAGCGTGATTTTCGTCATCCTCAGTCTCTTCAAAATCCGTGAAAAAATCATCAATGTGATTCCGAAAGATTTGAAGCATGCGATTGCAGGCGGAATCGGCTTTTTCATTGCCTTTATCGGGTTGAAAAATGCCGGCTTCGTCGTCGCCAATGAGGAAACGTTCGTATCGATCGGCGCGTTGACTTCGCCGGGGACGGCCCTTGCTGCGTTCGGTTTCGTTATTACGCTGATGATGCTTGTGCGCGGCATCCGCGGCGGGATTTTCTACGGCATCGTCGTGACGAGTATTCTCGGGATGTTCCTAGGGCTCGTCGATGTGCCGGGTTCGATTGTCGGAGAGGTACCGAGTCTTGCGCCGACCTTTGGAGTGGTTTTCCAGAACCTCGGCGATATTTTCACGCCTGAGATTCTAGCTGTCATTTTTACGTTTTTATTCGTAGCATTCTTCGATACCGCAGGAGCGCTGATTGCGGTTGCCAGTCAGGCTGGCATTATGAAAAATAACGAGATTCCGAATGCGGGACGTGCTCTACTCGCGGATTCGACTTCTGGTGTCGTCGGAGCGATCTTCGGTACGTCGACGACGGCCTCCTTCGTCGAGTCATCAGCAGGTGTTGCTGTCGGTGGACGAACTGGATTTACGAGTGTCGTCATCTCGATCTGTTTCTTCATTGCGTTATTCTTCTCGCCAATTCTCGGTGTCATTACGCCTGAAGTGACGGCGCCCGCGTTGATCATCGTCGGTGCGCTGATGGCGACGGAAGTGAAAGAGATCGACTGGAGCCGGTTCGAAATCGTCGTCCCAGCGTTTGTGACCGTGATCATGATGCCGCTGACGTTCAGTGTCGCGACCGGCATCGCGCTCGGATTCATTCTTTATCCGTTTGCGATGATCGCGAAGAAGGACTGGAAGCAGGTCCACCCGATCATGTACACGCTCGGCGGATTGTTCATTATGTATTTTGTCTTTTTGTAAAAAGGTTAAGTGGAGAAGTTATGCGACATCGGGTATGCAGCCTGGTGTCGCTTTTTTGATCTCGGCGCTTTTCGCCGCGATCTTTGGTGAAAACCGACGTGGCAAGCGTCCTTATGACGGTTTTGAATCAACAGTAGGATCAAAACCGTCATAATCGGTGCTCGTAAGACACTTTTCAACGGAAGGAGCCCTTGAAAAGGTTGTGAAGCACTGGATTATGACGGTTTCATGTCGATTCGGTGAACAAAAGCGTCTTGACCCGCGCACAACCTTAGATAAAAGAATCTACAACAAGCGGGGACAGGTACTTATTTGATATACTTAATGTAGGATCATTTACATTTATGAAACATTTCTAGACGTTGATTCGTATAGAAGAAAGAAACGAAAGGAGGAGTTTTGTTGGACAATAATTTCAATAACGTCAGCCAGCTGTCTTCTGCTCAGAAACAGAAGTGGAGTAAGCTCGGCAGGCGTTTAGGTAAAACAGTGGTCTTTTTCATCATTCTTGCCCTTTTAGTCCTCCTGTCGCTCAACTGGGTTACGGAATATATCTGGATGGGGACGGTCGGTTATCAGGAAACGTACATGACGATTCTGACGAGTAAGGTCATGCTTGGGATTGTCGGGTTTATTGTATTTTCTATTTTTACTTACATTACGCTTAGCTGGATTCGGAGGGTCTATGTCGGGTATTTCTCCGAGGAACAGCTGCCGGGTGTGGTGACGAGTAAGAAGCAGAGCCGTTTAGTGCTGCTTTCGGCTGCCTTGATTGTCGGGCTGCTTGGTAGCATGATCGTGCAGGGGGTAGGCTGGGAGCCGTGGCTGAAGTTCCTCAATTATGAACAATTTGGAATCACGGATCCTCACTTCGGTCGGGACGTTTCGTTCTACATGTTCGTTCTGCCGTTCATCGAGTTTGTGTTATCGATGGTGCTTGGTCTTGCGATCTTTTTCTTCTTTGTCCAAATCGGATTGTATTCGGTTTACCAGATGTACATGAAGAGTCGCAACGCGCAGACGCATATGGGTGTGACGCTTGCTGTCATCGGCGTGCTGCTTGCGGCGCAGCATGTGCTCGAGCCGTTTCATTCGCTCCTCACCAATCAGGTGAATGCGTTCCAAGAAAGTGTCGTCCATGGTTTGAGTTATACGGATGACGTCATCAACAACCCGGCATCGTATGTGCTTGCGGGTGTGGCATTGCTTGGAACGGTGTGGGTGATTTGGTCGTTGTTCCGTGGCAATTGGAAAGGCATGATTGCTCCGATTGTCCTTTATTTTGTCGTCGGGATCCTTGCTCAAGGGGCTTCGATGATTGTACAAAATTTCGTCGTATCGCCGAGTGAATTCTCTCGTGAGAGTCCTTATTTAGAGGAGAACCTTTCGATGACTCGTACAGCCTATGATTTTGATAATATGACAGAAGATCAGCATCCGGGAGCGGCTTCGCTCGACCAGGAGTTGGTCGACCGGAACGCGGGAACGTTCGATAACGTCAGAATCAACGATAGTCGCCCGATTTTGGATGTGTACAATCAGCTCCAGACGTTCCGTACGTATTATGAATTCAATGACATCGACATCGACCGTTATATGGTCGACGGAGAATACACACAAGTATTCCTTGGCGCGCGTGAACTGAATACGTCCGACTTGCCGTCTCAGGCGCAAACGTGGGAAAACCAAAACCTTCGTTACACGCACGGCTACGGGATCGCGATGAGTAACGTGCACGAAATTACGCCGCAGGGTCAGCCGGAATATATGGTTCAGAACCTGCCGCCTCAAGGGGAAATCGAGATTACGCGTCCTCAAGTGTACTTCGGTGAAGAAGAGTATGATTCCGTCGTCGTGGACAGTGGCGTAGAAGAGTTCGACTACCCTGCAGGGGATGAGAACATGTCGAACCGTTTTGAAGCCGATACCGGAATCCAAATGTCCGGTCTCAATCGTGCGCTTTTCGCTCTTGATGAAGGATCGTTCCGGATGTTCGTCTCAGAGCAAGTGACCGGCGATAGTCAGTTATTGCAGACGCGAAACATCATGGATCGTGTGGAGCGCATTGCGCCGTTCCTATCGTATGACGATGATCCGTATATTTTTGTAAGAGATGATGGCACGATGGCTTGGATGATCGATGCGTATGTGACGGAAGAAAATTATCCGTACTCTGAGCCGTACTCCGGCAATCAGAGTTACATCCGCAACTCGGTGAAAGTGACCGTCGATGCGTACACAGGGGAACCGACTTTCTATGTAGCGGAGCCGGATGAACCATTGCTTCAGACGTATCAACAGATGTTCCCGCAGTTGTTCACAGAAGAGATTCCGGAAGACGTGCGCAATCACTTCCGTTATCCGATCGATCTCTTCAAAGTGCAGTCTCAAATGTATCAGACGTACCATATGACGAACCTTGAAGTGTTCTATAACCGGGAAGATTATTGGGAAATCCCGACAGAGAAATACTTCAATGAAGACGTTCAGATGGAGCCGTACTATGTGACGATGCGTCTTCCGAATGCAGAGGAAGAGGAATTCGTCCTCATGACGCCGTTCACACCAAGGAACCGTCAGAATATGATTGCCTGGATGGGTGTTCGAAACGATGGAGAAAACTACGGTGAGATGATGGTCTATGAGTTTCCGAAGCAGGAAAACATTTATGGGCCGCAGCAAATTGAAAACCGGATCAACCAAGACAGTAACATTTCCCAACAGTTGAACTTATGGTCACAAGGTGGATCTGAAGTCATCAGAGGAAACTTACTCGTCCTGCCGATTGAAGATACGATTCTCTATGCTGAACCGATCTATATCCAGTCGTCGAACGAAACATCACTCCCTGAAGTGAAACAGGTCATTGTCGCCTATCAGAACCAGATTGTGATGGAGCCGACATTCGACCGAGCGCTTGAAGTCTTGCTATCACGGATCGATCCGGAAGCGGAAGCACCTGAAGATGATGGTGCGGAAGAGACGCCGGATGCCGGACCTTCGATCGAGTCGAACGAAGTGCTTCAGCAATTGTCCGATCTGTTCGATCAGTATCAGCAGCAGATGTCTCAAGGAAATTACGAAGAAGCCGGAGCGATCATGGAAGAAATCCAGTCCATGTTGCAAAATTCACAGCAGCTTCAGCAGCCGGATGCGCCTGAGGGCGAAGGATCTGGCACTGGAGAGTCTGATGATTCTGGCGGAACGGATTCGGAAGAGTCTGAGTCTGATTCAACAGATACAGAAGAGTAAGAAAGAGAGCCTGATCCTATCGAAGGATCAGGCTCTTCATGGTTTTGAGAAAGCTACTTTCGGTTCTACCAAGTTGAGAAGGGGCAGGTGGCGTGGAAACGACTCCCTTTCCGCAGGAGGCGGTGAGCTTCCTCGGACGCTTCGCGCCCTGCGGGATCTCACCCAAGCCTCAGGATCCTGCAGGAGTATCGCCGTTTCCACGCCACCTCACCATAAGTAGGCTGAACCTCTAGGGATTCTACTACAACGTGGAGCTCTGTTGATGAGAGCACAATGCTTGACAAGGTTCTGTCTCCACTATTTATAGCATAGTGGGAGGGGAAAGCGAGTCGTTTTCCCTCCCACGGTATGCATATATGATCTAACAGAACCTGCTTCAACAGCCTAGAAAAAGCCTGATCCTATAGAGGGATCAGGCTTTTTTAGTTGCGTGTGTTGTCAGTGGGATTCCAGTCTTTTCGAAAGGGGGTAAATCCCCAGGCTTTGGATCACGAGCGAAATCAATACGGTGGCAAAAGCCAAGGATAGGAACAAGCTCGATCCGCCTGCTTGCTCGATTTGGAATCGAAGGATGAGGAACACGGACATCGTCCCTTTCAATCCCGACCAGGAAATGATTATAGACTCTCTCCACGACATATGTTTTCTCCAACTTGGAAAAAGCGAGCTGGTCCCCGAGACGACGAGGACTCTGACGACAATGGATAGTCCGAAAACGAGGAAGGCGAATCCCCATATGGACGTTTGTAAATAAGAAGAAGCGGCAATCCCGATCAGCAGGAACAGTAGCGATAGGGCGGAAATTTCGACCACGCCCCAGAATCCATCCAACGCTTCTTTGAAATGCTCTTCTTTGTTCGTTCGGCCGTATTCGAACGACAGCATGAGCCCTCCCGCTACCGTGGCGAGCACGCCTGATACCCCGGCGGCTTCGGCCAGATGAAACAATCCGTAGGCCATGACGATGCTCAGCATCACTTGATATTCTTTGTTGTGGGTATAGTGAACGCCTTTACTCACGAGCCAGCCACAGGTAATACCGAGTAGAATGCCTCCAGCAAATACGAACGCAAATTCACCTAGAAAAGATGATAGGGAGAATTCTTGCTGCGTCGTATAGAGTTCAAGGAGGAAGGTGAATACGACGATACTCGTGCCATCGTTCAATAACGATTCCCCTTCGACCACATCAGCAATTTCCTCGTTGTTGGTCGTCGTTTTTAAAATCGATACCACCGATACCGGATCCGTCGGGGTAAGGATCGCAGCCAATAACAACGCCCCGAGGAACGAAATCGACAGAAAAGGTCCGCTGATGAGGTAGACGAGCCCTCCTAAGGCGCCGATGGTCACGACGAGTCCGGCGGTGGCAAGGAAAAGGATGATCCCGATATTTTTCTTCAGCTGGGCGGGCGAGAACCGGTAAGCCGACACGAATAAAAGTGGTGGCAGGAACACGTTGTAAATCATGTGTTCAGTCACTTCGATGGATGAAAAATAAGGAATGAAGGACAGCCCGATGCCGATGAACACGAGAACGGTTGGCACGGGAATGTTTTCTTGTTTTTTATCCAACGTGAAAATGAGGAATCCGATGAATAATAGCACGATTCCTTGTGTGATCGACATGGTTTTCGACTCCTTTCTTGTCATTTGGGGACGTGTTTTGTCTTTGGTGAATTTTCCCTTCTGGTAAAGATATGAAACGCGGTGGGGATCAATAAATGAGGGAGTGTATAGGGGCGTTCGGTTATTGATTTTGCTTTTTACTTATGGACGACTTCGGTGTTTGCGATTAGCTGAAAACGTCTTATGATTCGAATTAAAGACGTTTAAGAGAGTCATCTTATGCTAAAACGTTATAAAGGAGCGGTTAGTACCCTTTTGTGGAGAGACATCGCTTAAAAGTGTTTTATACATGTCGAATAAGACAGTTTAGGAAAAGTAGGGGTGGCGAAAAGGTCTTATACATAGTACGTCCCGCGCTTTCGTCCTTTTATTGCGAAGTGCTTTTCCAATACTGTGCGAATTCTCCGTGGAGTCCCAATTTCTCCGCACCATTCGTAGATTGAAGTTGAAGTTATCCTGTTTGATGGAAACAGCTGCTTGAATTCGAGTGCATTTCTTAAGACAGCTGCAGAGAACTCTTCGATGTGGCCGCATTTCTCGCAGTACATGGACCGCCCTTTTAAGGCAATGGAACAAGATGAGCATTGAAGGCAGTAGATTCCCTTTTGTAAGGAGTCAAAGCTATAGGCCGGCAAGTCTGGTAAAACAGGGTTCGGATCATGGAGGGTGGTCAGCGTGTCAGCTAGTTTGCGATGATGACCCTTCAAGGGGTTACTGGCCGGTGATATTTTTCTTAGAAAAGATGAGAGTTGAGTCGGGTAGATGATGGATGGGTGTTGAGGGGCTTGATACAAGGTGAAATGCGGATGAATAAAGATAAGGTAAGATTCGAACGGGGTAGTAATGCCGTGGCGAGTCAACAATTGTCCTAACAAAGCGTTCGCTCGTTGAAGCTGATGGAGAGGATTGAGTATCTCTGATTGTGGGAGATGATAGAATTTGTCGTCGTCGTGAACGTAGTCGCCTTCGTAGTTTTTAATCTCGAATAGATAATTTTTGTTAGGTGTGATCAAGAGGGTGTCGACTTGAAAGGTTGTGGAGTGATTTTTTAACAGGAGGTCCTGTAAGAGAAGGAAGGTGGACTCAAAAGGTCGGGTTAATTCATCAAAATGTAATTCGCCTTCGTAGCCTTTCTGCCAATTGGTTAAGTCTTTCTTTTCTCTAGGTGACAATGTCATTCTGTTATTTAAAAACTCGAGAATAGATAGATGGCGAGGTTTGGTTCGAGGTTTGTAAGGGGGCATATTTTTCTTCCTTCCTATGGGGGATGAGTTGAGTATAGCATAGCGTCCTTTGAATTTGTGAGGAAGTACTTAAAACGCTTTTGTAAAATGAATCAATACAGAACCGTCATAAACTGCTTGATTAAGACCTCTTCAATGACTTCATTTGGCAGAAAGTATCATAATCCCCTTATTTAAAGCAGTTTCACAAGCATCTGCATACTAAAAACGTCTTAAGCGGAAATACCACTAAAAAAGAAGCACCCACAAAGGGTGCTTCTCATCCATGCATCATTTACTTTACATCAAAACGATCCGCGTCCATCACTTTCACCCATGCATCCACAAAGTCATGCACGAATTTCTCTTTGTTGTCCGCTTGCGCATACACTTCCGCATAAGAGCGAAGGATCGAGTTCGAACCGAATACAAGGTCTACACGAGAAGCGGTGTGCTGCAATTCGCCTGTTTGACGATCGCGGCCTTCGTATTCGTTGTAGTCGACCGGCTCCCACTTCACGCCCATATCCAATAGGTTCACGAAGAAGTCGTTGGATAATGTTCCGACGTTGTCGGTGAATACGCCGTTTTTGCTGTTGCCGTGGTTGGCTCCGAGTACACGCATACCGCCGACCAGTACCGTCATTTCAGGTCCGGAAAGGCCGAGGAGCTGCGATTTGTCGACGAGCAACTCTTCTGGGCTCAGTGTGTATTCTTTTTTCTCATAGTTACGGAATCCGTCCGCCATAGGCTCAAGTAATTCGAAGTTCTCGATATCGGTTTGATCCTCAGTCGCATCGCCGCGTCCTTGTGTGAATGGAACGGTAACCTCGACACCTGCGTCTTTCGCGGCTTTTTCAATGGCAGCGGAACCGCCAAGTACGACTAAATCCGCGATGCTGACGTTCTTGTCGAACTTGCTTTGAATATTTTCATAGACCGATAGCACTTTTTCAAGCTGCTCCGGTTCGTTTGCTTCCCAGTTCTTCTGAGGAGCTAGACGGATGCGTCCGCCGTTTGCGCCACCGCGCTTGTCAGAATCACGGTAGGTGCTCGCTGCCGCCCATGCCGTTTTGACGAGTTCAGAAACTGTCAGTTCAGAGTCTAGGATCTGAGCTTTCAAGTCTTCGATTTCGGCATTCGTCAGTTCATAATCGACTTCTGGAATTGGATCCTGCCAGACGAAATCTTCTTCTGGCACTTCTGGTCCAAGGTAACGGGATTTCGGTCCCATGTCACGGTGAAGCAGTTTGAACCAAGCGCGTGCGAAAGCGTCGGCGAATTCATCAGGTCGCTGGTGGAAGCGACGGGAGATTTCTTCATATACCGGGTCTTCACGCATCGCCATGTCAGCCGTCGTCATCATCGTGTCGACTTTTACAGAAGCATCTTCCGCATCTGGAGCCAGGTGCTCATCTTTCGGGTTGACCGGCTTCCATTGATACGCGCCGGCTGGGCTCTTCGTGAGCTCCCAATCGTATCCGAATAAAAGGTCGAAGTAGCTCATGTCCCACTTCGTCGGCGTCGGTGTCCATGCACCGTCCACACCACTTGTGATCGTGTCTCGGCCTTTACCGCTTCCGTGCGTACTCTTCCAACCGAAGCCTTGATCTTCGATATCTGCAGCTTCCGGGGCAGCTCCGACGTGTGCGACCGCATCGCCGGCACCGTGGGCTTTACCGAATGTGTGTCCGCCAGCTGTCAGGGCAACGGTTTCTTCATCATTCATTCCCATGCGGGCGAATGTTTCACGGATGTCACGACCGCTTCCGAGTGGATCAGGTTCGCCATCTGGACCTTCCGGGTTTACGTAAATGAGTCCCATTTGCACAGCGGCAAGGGGTTGCTCAAGCTCACGGTCGCCGGAATAACGTTCATTTTCCAGCCACTCTGTTTCACTACCCCAATAAATATCTTCTTCCGGGTGCCAGACGTCTTCACGTCCACCGCCGAATCCGACCGTTTGCAAGCCCATGTCTTCAAGTGCGACGTTACCTGCAAGAACGAGCAGGTCAGCCCAAGATAGTTTGTTGCCGTATTTCTGTTTGATCGGCCATAGGAGTCGGCGCGCTTTGTCGAGGTTTCCGTTATCCGGCCAGCTGTTCAATGGAGCGAAACGCTGTTGACCTGAACTACCGCCACCACGCCCGTCGGCTGTGCGGTATGTACCAGCCGCGTGCCATGACATACGGATGAACAGGGGACCATAATGTCCGTAATCGGCCGGCCACCAGTCTTGGCTGTCCGTCATCAATTCGCGAAGGTCCTGCTTCATCGCATCATAATCGAGCTTTTGGAATTCCTCGCGGTAATCGAATTCCTCACCCATCGGATTCGTTTTCTTATCGTGCTGATGAAGGATGTCCAAATTCAGTTGGTTCGGCCACCAATCCTTGTTCTTCGTTCCGACTTTAATCGGCGTAATGGCACTCGTTTCTTCATTACTGCCATGAGAACCGTGGGATACTGGGCAACCTTCTGCTTGACTGTGTTTCATTTCATTCTTGTCCATATTTGTTGCTCCCTCCTATATGTGTGAAAAAATTATAATCGCTCTTAGATTATAATTATAATAAACTAGCGAAAAAATTGGAAGCGAGACGTGTTCGTTTTCTGAAAAAAAATTCGTGAAGGTGTTTAAAACATAGGGTGAGTCTAGTGTGTAGTTGTGTGTCATCGTGGGGAAGGGGTGGGTCTTATAAATCTCTTATCTTCTATCTTAACAAACTTACAGAAAAGAAAGAAAATTTTAGCGCTTACGATTTAATTTTTTTGTTGGGTGATCAGGTAGAGGGTGGTACTTATGCATAAACATGCCTTGTTATTAGAAGGAAGAAGGTCGGGGACGTGGACGGCTACCTGATGATCGGGGAAATAACCTACGAAGAAGATTCCGATCAGTGGATCCTACAGGTCATGCATCATAGACGTCTAGATAACCGGGAAGAAAAGCGTGTGGAAGTTTCGGATCAATAGTCAGCTTGTCGTGTCTCAATCGTAAAAGGACAGAGACGCGATTAACGCAGTTTTACCCGACCGGTCGTCATAAAAGTGCGTTAAGTAGTCTGATTATGACGGTTTTGCTCAAATGTGAGTCTTAAAAGCGCGCTAAGCGAGACAATAAAGACGGTTTCATGACTCGATGAGTTCTGAAACGGTTATAAGAGGCGCCATCACGACACTTTCAGGCCGAGGCCTTGAGGATAATTGCAGAGAAACCGAAAAAAGGCTGTCACCCTGAGGTGGCAGCCTTCACTTTATTTAGATAACCCTTCTTTAATCGTTTCAACATTCGATTTCATCATCGAAATGTACGTATCTCCTTCATTCCCAGGCTCAGCAAGCGAATCGGTGAACACGTCACCCATGATCGGAACGTCCGTTTCATTGGATACGGCCTCCATACTACGCGGGTCGATACTCGTTTCTAGGAAAAGCCCTGTGATTTCTTTCTCATTGATGATATCGACGATACGCGTAATTTGGTTCGGTGTCCCTTGGTTTTCCTGGTTGATCTCCCAAATATACTCCGCTTGGAATCCGTACGCCTCACTAAAGTATTTGAAAGCTCCCTCACTCGTCACGAGGACGCGCTCTTCTTCTGGAATCTCATTGAATTCTTCAACGGCTGTATCGTGCAATTCTTGCAGTTCAGCAATGTATTCTTCTGCGTTTTTCTCATAGACTTCCTTGTTGTCTGGGTCGACTTCGATCAATCCGTCACGGGCGTTCTTCGCATATTGGATCCCGTTTTCAATGTTCAACCAAGCGTGTGGATCTTCTTCACCTTCATTGCCTTCGGTCGTCAGGTACATCGCTTCGACGCCGTCACTCATCAAGAACACAGGCGCATCTTCGCCGTCTTTTCCTGTCGTTTCCATCAAACTATCGAACCAAGCGTTTCCGGCTTCCAAGTTCAAGCCGTTATAAAAGACGGCATCCGCGTCGGTCGTTTTCTTGACGTCTTCAGGTAGCGGGTCGTATTCGTGCGGGTTGGAACCGATCGGCGCCAAGCTGTGGATGTCGACCTTGTCGCCACCTACATTTTTGACAATATCATAAATGATGGAATAGGTTGTGACGACTTGCACCTTTTCATCTGAACGATCCTCTGCATTTCCTTCTGCTTCCTCTGAACTACAAGCTGCAAGTAAACCGATGGTAAGCAAAGTCACCATCATCATCAAAATTTTCTTAGACATGTAATCATCTCCTCGTTTCTTTTTTTATATAAGGGACGCGCGTTTCTTACGCGTTTTAATCATTTTCCAAAGCAATCCGTGTTTCGGTGAGAACAAGAACGTCAGGATGAATAGCGCGGTTGCGGCCATGACGATCGTGGCACCGGATGCGAGATTATAGGTAAAGCTGAAGTACAGTCCGACGACGGCTGAGACAACCCCTAGCCCGGCGGATATGAAAATCATGATCGACAACCGGTCCGTCAGTAAGTAGGCGGTGGCGGCTGGTGTGATCAACATCGCGACGACGAGCACGATTCCGACGGTTTGCAGCGAAGCGACCGTGACCATCGTAAGCAGCGTCATCAGGAAGTAATGGATCAGGCGGACCGGCAATCCATACGCCGCGCCCATCGTTTCATCGAACGACGTGACCAACAACTCTTTGTAAAACAGGTAAACGGCCATCAGCACAACGACGCCGGTACCGAGCGTGATCCACATATCGGATGATCGGACCGCGAGCACGTTCCCGAACAAGATGTGGTATAAATCCGTACTGCTTTTGAGCATCGTGATCACAATGATCCCGGCGGCAAACGCGGCTGTGAACATGATGCCGATCGACGTATCGTGCTTGATGCGGCTGTTTTGACTGACGAACCCGATTGCGATCGCTGTCAGAACCCCACTGAATACGGCTCCGAAGAAAAAGTTGATGCCAAGCATATAGGAAATCGCGACACCCGGCAGCACCGCGTGTGAAATGGCATCGCCCATGAGTGCCATCCCTCTCAGAATGATGAAGCAGCCGATGACGCCGCAGATGATGCCGACCATGATGGATGTGAGTAACGCTTTTTGTAAAAATTCATAATGCATGATGGCTTCTAAAAATTCCACGATCTACACCCCCATTCCGTTCATAAAGGCGAACTGCCCTTGATACGCTCTTTCGATGACCTTGGATTGAAGCACGTCGCCGACCGTTCCGAATCCGATCAATTCTTTGTTCAATAAAATGAGCTGGTTGAAATATTCGTTCGCCTTGCTCAAGTCATGGTGCACGACGACGACGGTTTTTCCTTGCTCCCCGAGTTCTTTCAAAATCTTGACGATTGTTTCTTCACTCGACGCATCGACACCGACGAACGGCTCATCTAGGAAGAAGACGTCTGCCTGTTGCGCAAGCGCACGTGCCAAGAAGACACGCTGCTGCTGGCCCCCGGACAATTCTCCGATCTGACGTTTACTGAACGCATCCATGCCGACACGTGCTAAACATTCCAACGCCCACTGACGTTCTTTTTTTCCTGGGCGGCGGAATCGTTTCAACCTGGGGTACGTGCCGAGCAGTACCGCATCGAGCACGGTGATCGGGAAATCCCAGTCGATATCATTGCGCTGCGGCACGTAGGCGATTTGCTTGCGTACCTCTTTTACAGGCTTATCAAGGATTTTCACCTGCCCTTTATCCCGCGGAATCAGACCGAGCATCGCCTTCAATAATGTCGATTTCCCAGCCCCGTTCGGTCCGATGATGCCGACGAGATTACCAGGCTCGACGTTCAAGCTGACATGACGGATCGCTTCATTTCCGAAGTACGATACGTGTAAATCCTCGATGCTGATCGCTGTCTGTGTCATTCTTCAGTCCTCCTTTGAATGTAAGTTGGTGTTTTTTATAAGTGTTGCTAAAAGGAATTAAGTTTTCCTTTGACCAACTTTTTAGGTAAAAATTTTTGTCTTGCTACTATATGTTTAATGTGGCGGAAAGTTTACAAATTTCACTAACGCTCAAAAAGTTTCCTTGATGCAAAATATATAGCATCCCGCATGAAATGTCAACAACGAGATTGATTTATTGCGTTCAGGAAGACGGACAGAGCACAACGACTTGATAAGGCGTCGTCTGGGCGGGAATGCTCTTAGTCGACGTGCCGTACACCACGACAAGAGGCTGTCTTGCAGGAGAATGACCGAACGGCTGCCCATTTTTGAGTATGACAGGCGTGTATGGAGCAAGGTTCAGCTTCAATCGCCCATCGCTGCTGATGAGCTGTTCGTTGAAAAAGTCGACTTTCACATTTTGATAAGGCACTTCCTTGACCATTACGATCGCCCGGTAGCGGGGCGGGTAAATGAGCGGAGTCGGGGCGAGCGCATCGTAATAGCCGGTTACGAAATCGCCGACTTGAATCGGCTGATGATTGATTAAATAGGTATCTTGGCTGAGCGTGAAGTCGCCCCGGTTGCCATTATTATCTTCGACCGATACCAATTGAAGGCAGCCGTCCGGCTCAGTGCCCAGCCCGAGTGCAGTGATGCTCGTGACAACGCCTCTATTGTACAAAAGTTCCATCGTGATCACCTCACCATACGATATGTCGATATGGGCGGTTGGGTGTATGTATGGGTGTTCGGTGGGTATTAACGCACTTTTGAGAGGGGGGGAGGGGTGAAACCGTCTTAATTTTGAGCTTAACGACGGTTTTGAGTAGGGGTGTGATGAGAAAGTGTTGTAATAGGCTCGGTTAAGACGGTTTCAGACGATGATGAGTCTGGAAAGTGTCTTGAGGGTGTCTGCCACAGCAGTTCTAGTCAGATACACGGTTAAAAACCGTAGAGATAAACGGAGGGACAGATCTCACGGCTATGCGAGCCGGTAGATCTGTCCCTCTGTTATAAAATCTAATGCGATTCCTTCATCCGAGTCATGGCAAGAATTCCAGCTACAAGCGGAAAGACGGCCACAAGCCCCATCGACCAACCGACACTGAGCAAGTCGACAAGGACTCCGGCGATCAAGGCGCCGAACGCGTATCCGCTGTCCCGCCAGAAGCGGTAAATGCCGAGTGAACTGGCGCGCCATTCGGGGGCGGCGATGTCGCTGATCGAGGCGATCAACGTCGGGTAGACCATCGCTGTGCCGATGCCGAGGATGACGGCGCCGATCAGCCAGAGGGCATATCCATCTACAAAAAGAATCCACCAGAGCGCGGCGGCTTGTGTGAACATGCCGGATACGATCAGGATTTTCCGGCCGATCCGGTCACTGAGGGCGCCGGTGAACAGCTGGAAGAATCCCCATGCTGCAGGATAAATGGCGATGATGGTGCCGATTTGGCCGACGGTTAGCGTGCTTGTCGCGAAGAAAATCGGGAACAATCCCCAGGCCATGCCGTCTTTCAAGTTTGTCGCAAGCCCGGCGAAGCTGATCGTTGACAAGCTGCGATTTTCCCATGATGTGATTAAGAAGGCTTTCTTCATATTGATCGAAGGCTTCGACTTGTCTTTTTTTACAAGAGAACTGGTGTCCTGAACGGTCAGCGACAGGAGGAACCCGACGATGGCGATGCCGATTCCGATATAGAACGGCTCGGGTCTGAGCGAATACGTCGACGCCATGTAACCTGAAATCATCGCGGTCAGCGCCACGCCTGTGTAGCCCGCGAATTCGTTGAAGCCGACGGCGAGTCCGCGCTGATTGGGCGTGGCGATGTCGACTTTCATATTCACCGTCATGCTCCAAGCGAGTCCTTGATTGAGTCCGAGCAGGACGTTCGCGAATACGATCACCCACCAGGCTTCGGCGAAAATGACGAGAATCGGCACGAAAAGACCGACGCCCCAGCCGAAAAGCAACACTTTTTTCCGGCCGATGCGATCTGAGAGGGTGCCGGCGAATAAGTTCACGACCGCTTTGGAAAAGCCGAAGCTGACGATGAACGCGAGTGTCGCACTGGCTGATGCGATACCGAATTCTTCTTCTCCGATGATGGGAAGGATGGTCCGTTCGAGTCCGACCATCGATCCGACGAATAAATTGATGAGGACGAGCATGGAAAAGGAGGGAAGATTCGATTTGATTCCTTTTTCCGTGTACATATGAATGACTCCTTTCAAGCGGAGATTCTATAAACCCCCGCCCCTATATAGTGTAAATCATTTTGGTGGGTGAATCACGGGAGGGGACCTGTTCCGTCTGTTTCGTTTCAAGTAAAATTAAGGTATCGATTGAACAGGAAGGGGGGTTTATGACGACACACAAACGGATCACGTTCAAACGCGACGAGCCATGGAGCTGTTTCTCGATTGGCTGTTCATCAGCGTATATTTACTACTGTTGCTTAGCATCACCGTCCTTTTTTACCAGCTCGCCTTTGACGGGATTCCGGAATTCTCATCCGCCCAATCTCAATGGGTGGCGACGTTGACGTCCGTTGTTCCGCTTGTGCTGCTTTTTTCCATAATGGAAGGGCGTGAACCGTACGCTTCGTGGGGGAAAAGAAAAACGGGGCTGAAGGTCTTCTATAAAGGTTCTCCTGTCAAAGGGAGTTTGATTCGCAATGTGCTCAAGTTCTTTCTATGGCAGCTTGGCCATATGAGTACGATCCAGGGAATCTATGAAGGATATGATAACCTATTTGCGATTCTGTGTTTGACGTTGTCCGTGGGTCTGTCGCTTACATACATCGTGATGGTTTTGATAAGAAAAGACCAACGTCATCTGGCTGATTTGATTGCGGGGAGCGGAGTGGATCATAGGTGAGACCTGTCCCCATGTTCGGTGAACGTGTATAATGGGAACCACTATATGGAAAAAGGAAGGTTATGATGAAGTATGAAAAAGTGTTGGAGGATGAAACGCTAGACCAACGAACGAAACACCGTAAATCGGCGAAAAATCTTTTATACGTGTTGACCGCGATCAGCTTCGTCGGGCTTGTGTTTGAGTTGGTGACAAGCTCGATTCCCGAACTGATATATGCATCCATGATCATGGCCGTTCCGATGGTCTACGAATTTTTGAAAAGCATGCAGTCGAATGACACGTTGTGGCACAAGTGGGAAGTCTTCTGGAGTGGGAGGAAGCGGCTATTTGTTTTGAAGGAAGTTGTAAGTGTAATCTCGGGGATGTTCGTGTTTACATGGATCTTGGGAGTGGATTTTTCCTTCTACATAGGAGGTGCAATCGTAACGGCTGTCTTACAATTGGGCGATTCAAAGAAGCGATGGCATGCGAAAAATGAATATTTGGAAATGTATAAGGAGGAGGTCGCTTGAGGATTTTTCTAGGGGTGCTCTTCCTGTCCGTGCTGATCGGATGTCAGTCTACCTATACGATTGAAGAAGATTTTCCGGTCAGTGAAGAAGTGGTGGAAGTAAATATGAAAACAGGGGGCAGTGCGAACACGAATCTGGAACGAGCGCAAACGGATGATCCGGAGAAGATAGACGAACTTCTCTCGGTCATCAACGAACTTTCTTTATTCAAAATAGAGGGAGACGAGATGCGTGCTCACCATGAGCTGATGCAGGCTGTTCCCTCGCTCGAAGTATCTCTCTCTCGATCTAGTGATAATGCACCTTATTTCTTTACCATTGCAGAAGGCGGCCAAGGGATGTTTCTCTCTTTTGACGGGGGATCGACGGATGTCGGTTACATGACGGAAACGTTTGACCCGGAAGTCTATCAGAAATTGAAAGAGATCTATGATACTCTCTATGTACAGACAACTCGAAGACTTGAGATATTCAATTTGGGTGAAAGAATGAAGATAGAAAAAGAATCTGGTGAAGCTACTGATCTGATTGTGGAAGCGACTTTCGAGATCTACCAAGAGGAGGAAGCCCTTAAAGCTGATCCAACAAATCTCGAAGTTAGATTAAGCGATGAAGAGATGAAGCTTATCGAGCAAAGTGAGCCGGAACGCACGAGTGCCACACAATTCGAACAGCGCATCTCGGTCGAACATTCAAGCGCTGACCAAGGACTCTCTGGAAAAGTCATATGGGACGTAAAGGATTACGAAGAAATTGAGATTCGCTTTGATGCGGAGGGTGAGGCATAGATGATGTGCGACCAGGCTTACTCTCGGCGGTTTTGAGCATTCGAAGTCTCGGAATCTGCAGAGAGAAGCCGGATTAAAGCACTTTTGGAAGTAGATTGTGTCTATAAGTGCTTTAATCGCCTCCATTAAGGCGCTTTTCACGACACCGACCATTCAAAACCGTCGTAAAGAAAACGTTTATGACGGTTTCCGGAACACATACTCATCAAAAACGTAAATAAATAAACGAAAAGCCGCTATGCTCCCACATAGCGGCTTTTCGTTTATAGGGCGACGTCGAACACATTGCGCTCGACGATGCGGGCTTCTTTTTTGGAGACGAGGTTGCCTCCACTTGAATAGAAGCAGTTTTCTTGGATGATTGCATCCATCGCGGCGTTGACCAGCGCAGGATCGGCCGGCTCAACAGGCTGATCGAGCGAGATCGTCACGGTTTTGCCATCTTCATTGAGAAATTTAAATTCCAGCTTTTTCATCGGTTCCCTCCTTACACCAATTAAACTTCATAAATCATGTATTCGTCGTTACGTTCGATTGTAGATAAGACGCGTTGTTGCAACGGTTCTAGAGCATTTGCGACAGTGTGCAATTGTTCAGACGTCGCGGTCGTTTTCACATTGTTGAAGGACTTCGTACGGTACACCGCGTTTCCTTTCAGGTCGATGCCATCTTCGAAAATCAGCTGTAACTGGCTGTCGATGATCTCTGCGTTTACGGCCATCGTGATCACCTCCTTTCACTTCTATAATCGAAGCGGAAGCCGGGGAGGTGTCATGTTTTTTTATGTCTAGTGAAAGTGTTGATTGTCCCTGATTGGTATATGGTATTATGAATAAAATGCCTCTGAAAGGGGACGGTGGAATGAAACAAATCCTGATCGATTACATGAAACAATTCTCGGATCTCAGTGAAGCAGAACTTGAGAAGGTGGCCTCGGAGGTCGACGTAGCGAGCTTCCCTAAAGGGACCGTATTGCTGCATCAAGGCGAGGTTCCAGACCGTTGTTTTTTCATATTGAAAGGATGCATCCGTAAATACACCGTCGATGAAACCGGCAAGGAAACCACCTTCAACTTTTATACAGAAGAAGAGAGCGTCACCATCTTCAGCAACGGTAAGGAATCGAACTACTCGTTGAACTGCCTTGAGGATTGCGTGCTGGTCGTCGGGGATTTGTCCACCGAACAGGAGTCGTACGATGCGAATCCGGCTCTCGAGGCGATGACGCGCAAGATGATCGAAGGCAGCATGGGACAGATGCACGACGAGTTCGCCGCCTACATGTCCCAAGCGCCAGAAGAACGATTCAAGACATTGATGGAAAAAAGACCTGGACTGATCGACCGCGTGCCGAACTATCAGCTGGCAAGCTACCTCGGCATCACGCCCGAATCCTTCAGCCGTATCAAAAAGCGGTTAGGAAGCCCCCAGCCATGACGTGACCGCCGCCTTTTTCACCTGAAGGGCTTTAACCAAAAGCCACACGCCGAATCCCAGCTCACCAGCCATCATCGGAAGCATCAAAATCGCCTCCAAGATGGCTGTTGCGCTGTCGAATTGCGGCAGGAAGCGGTACAACGCATGGACAACCATGTACCCGGCGCCACCTGCGACTAATAAAACGCTCCACAATCTCGGAATGTCCCCCGCTTTTGAAGCAACAATTCCCGTCATCACAAGGTGCACACCGAAGACGATCAACCCGAACGACCAAATCACTTCGAAACTCGTGATCGCCGCCATCACCTCAGAAGCAGATCGCATAACAGCCGCACCCGCCAGTTGAAAAACAGCGATCGAGAGGATGAGGGTATAGAGGAGACGCAACCCACCAACAACCTGAGCCAATCGCACGTCAACCGTTTTGAAAAAGGTGTAAAAAGCCCATGATACAAGTAGGTCTGCCGCGATAATCACAACCCACCCGGCAATCCCGAGACGGAATAAGGCGAGAGAATCCTGGATATTCTCAAATGTCGCGGCCGCATCGTCTGGAATGACGAGCGTGCTATGCACGTACCCGTATGAGAAGAACGCGGCGAGCGTCATGATCAGTAAGGAAATGCCTGCGACGAGAGCGGCCGAACGTTTTGAAGCCTTCAAAATAAAGTTCAATGGAACCCCTCCTTATATATGCTTTAATCATACTTCTGCTTTTGCCCCATTGCCTTGATTTAAGTCAAGAAATGGAATGAATCAAAAAACTTCATTGTGTCTAAGTCACTTTCTAAACCAGTAGCGATAAAAGAGGAAGAGACGGTGGCTTACTCTTCGTCTTTTCCACGTACTAGGCAACAAAAGGGAAGAGATCTACCTTCTCTCTTCCAACTTGATAGAAAAAGAAAGTGAACAGGCCCTTTTCGTCATTTTATGAAGAAAAAGGGAACATCCACCCCTATCCTTTCCAACCATCCAGCACGAAAGTATCAGAATCGTCAAAAAATATTAAAGTAAAAGTTGACAACGCTTTCAAAGTAGCGTAGTTTAATAGATAACAAGTTAATAACTGTGTCGGAGATATGGAGACTCACATTGATTAAGCATACTTTCTTCAAGTATGACATCGGTGTGAGTCTTTTTGTCTCTGTATGGTAAAAAAAGTAAAAGGAGATGAAGTCATGACAGAGTTCGTAGCCGAGTTGATCGGAACCATGATTTTGATTATTTTTGGTGGAGGCGTCGTTGGTGGCGTAGTGTTGAAGAATACGAAGGCGGAAGGTTCTGGTTGGGTCGTCATTACGATTGCCTGGGGACTTGCCGTAACGATGGGGGTATATGCGGTCGGAAGTTTCACCGGTGCACACATTAACCCTGCGGTAACACTCGGGTTTGCGGCAATCGGGGAATTCCCGTGGGCGAAGGTTCCGGTGTACATTCTCGCTCAAATGATCGGAGCGATGATCGGGGCGGCTATCGTCTTCTTGAACTATCTGCCTCACTGGAACAAGACAGAGGACAAAGGAGCAAAGCTTGCGGTCTTCTCAACAGACCCTGCGGTTCGCAGTCCTTTCTCCAACTTATTGAGTGAGATCATCGGAACGTTCGTCCTTCTGATGGGGCTTCTCTTCATCGGAGCGAATGAGTTCACAGACGGATTGAATCCGCTGATTGTCGGCTTATTGATTGTCGCGATCGGGATGTCCTTGGGAGGCGCGACCGGTTATGCGATCAACCCGGCCCGTGACCTTGGACCACGAATCGCACACTTCCTGTTGCCGATTCCGGGAAAAGGCGGATCGGATTGGGGTTATGCTTGGATTCCGGTTGTCGGCCCGATTCTAGGAGGCGTATACGGAGCGGTGTTCTACCGTGCCATCTTCATGCAGGATCTATCGATTGCGTTCTGGATTTTGTCCGTCATCATGGCGGTCATTATCGTCGGGGCTGTCCAAACGGAATTGAAAAAAGCGAAAATAGGCGAAAAACCCGCTCAAAACAAGGCGGTTTAATTACACATAAAAGGAGAGATTCGGAATGACGAACACGTACATTTTATCCATTGACCAAGGAACGACAAGCTCGAGGGCCATTCTATTCAATAAGGAAGGAAAAATCGTCGAAACCGGGCAGAAGGAGTTCGAACAGTTCTTCCCGAAGCCGGGCTGGGTCGAGCACGATGCGAATGAAATCTGGACGTCCGTCCTTGCTTGTATAGCGGATGTGTTGCGAAAAGCCGATGTTGAACCTAGTCAGATTGAGGGTATAGGGATTACGAACCAACGCGAAACGACGGTCGTGTGGGACAAGAATACAGGCAAGCCGATTTACCATGCGCTCGTCTGGCAGTCGAGACAGACCGAGGATATTTGTAAAGAGCTTCGCGAGAAAGGCCACAACGATCTGTTCCGCAACAAAACGGGGCTGCTTCTCGATCCGTATTTCTCCGGAACGAAGGTGAAATGGCTGCTTGATAACGTCGACGGGGCCCGCGAAAAGGCGGAGAACGGCGACTTGATGTTCGGTACGATCGACACATGGCTTGTCTACAAATTGAGTGGCGGGGCCGCGCACATCACCGATTATTCCAACGCATCCCGTACACTCATGTACAACATTTACGACTTGAAATGGGACGATGAATTGTTGGAAATCCTGGATGTACCGAAATCGATGCTCCCGGAAGTGAAACCGTCTTCAGAAGTGTATGCGAAGACCGTCGATTATCACTTCTTCGGTCATGAAGTACCGATTGCCGGTATCGCCGGAGACCAGCAGGCCGCCTTGTTCGGACAGGCTTGTTTTGAAAAAGGAATGGCGAAGAACACCTACGGAACAGGCTGCTTCATGTTGATGAACACAGGTGAAGAAGGCGTTAAATCGGATAACGGCTTATTGACGACGCTTGCTTGGGGACTCGATGGAAAAGTCGAGTACGCGCTTGAAGGCAGCATTTTCGTCGCGGGTTCTGCGATCCAGTGGCTGCGAGATGGTCTCGACATGATCGATAGCGCACCTGAAACGGAAGGGTTGGCAACATCTGTCGATTCAACAGACGGAGTTTATCTCGTACCGGCTTTCGTCGGACTTGGAACACCTTACTGGGACAGTGATGCACGTGGAGCCGTCTTCGGATTGACGCGTGGAACGCAGAAAGAACACTTCGTCCGTGCGACGCTTGAATCGCTTGCATACCAGACGAAAGACGTCCTGGATGCGATGATCGCCGATTCCGGCATCGACTTGAAAGCCCTGCGCGTCGACGGTGGAGCCGTGAAGAACAACTTCCTCATGCAATTCCAGAGCGATATTCTGGACGTACCCGTCGAGCGACCAGTCGTCCAAGAAACGACAGCTCTCGGTTCTGCTTTCCTTGCCGGACTTGCCGTCGGATACTGGAGCAGTAAAGAAGAGATCAAACAACAAGCGGAAGACGAGCGCATCTTCGAGTCCGAAATGGATGACGAAACTCGCCAGAATCTTTACAAAGGATGGCAGAAAGCCGTCGAAGCGACACGTCAGTTCAAATAAGAGATTCAAAAGGACAGGTGACGTGCGCCTGTCCTTTTGTGCCTTTTTCAGCATGTTTGAGCGCTCGCAAAAGTGGCTGTGTGCTCGCAACAAGTAGACTAACGCTCGCAAATCAAAGGAGGAATTCTGATGAAGAAATTGATCAATCAACCCGAACAGATCATTGATGAAATGCTGGACGGCATCGTTTCAGCAAGCCCGTCGTCCGTCCGCCGTTTAGAAGATACGACGGTTCTTGTCCGGAAAGATGCCCCAGTGGATGGTAAAGTCGCGCTCATCAGCGGCGGTGGAAGTGGTCATGAACCTGCGCATGCGGGCTATATCGGAAAAGGGATGCTTGACGGTGCGGTATCGGGTGAAGTGTTCACGTCGCCGACGCCTGACCAAGTGCTCGAGGCCATCAAAGCGACGGACTCCGGTTCTGGTGTGCTGCTCGTCATCAAGAATTATTCCGGAGATGTCATGAACTTCGATATGGCAGCAGAGCTTGCGGAAGCAGAAGGAATCGAGACGGCACAAGTCATCGTTCGTGACGATATCGCCGTCGATGATCCGGAAAACCGACGAGGTGTGGCCGGTACGATTTATGTCCACAAAATCGCTGGTGCCAAAGCGGAAACGGGTGCGTCTCTCGAGGAAGTCCAAGCGACAGCTCAGAAGGTGATTGACAATGCCCGCACGATGGGGGTTGCGCTCAGCCCTTGTATCATGCCGACGTCAGGTGAACCGGGATTTGAACTTGCGGATGATGAAATCGAGCTCGGCATCGGCATTCACGGCGAAGCGGGGATCGAGAAGCGCAAGCAGATGACCGCCGATGAAATCGCGGCGGAACTCGTCGAGCGTCTGCTCCCTGAGGTGGATTTGGCGGACCAAGACGAAGTCGCGGTCATGGTCAATGGAATGGGCGCCACGCCTGAGATGGAACTCCATGTGTTCAACCGGAAAGTACAAGACCTTTTACAAGAAAAAGGGGTGAAGGTCTACGATACGATTGTCGGAAACTTCATGACGTCGCTTGAAATGGCGGGGTGCTCGCTGACGTTGCTGAAATTGGATGATGAGTTGAAGGAATTGCTCGATGCGCCGTCTCATGCGGCGGCGTTCAAGAAATAAGGAGGGATTCGGATGCAGCTGACAGTTGAAGATACGATTCAATGGTTGAAGCAGTTCAATGATCGATTGAGTGAGCAGAAGGATTATTTGTCCCAGCTCGACCGTGCGATCGGGGACGGGGACCACGGGATCAATATGGCGCGTGGATTCCAGCAGGTCGCGGAAGGGCTCGACGGGGATTTTGATGAGGTATCGGACGTATTGAAAAAAACGGCGACGACGGTGATGTCAAAAGTCGGTGGTGCGTCTGGTCCATTGTACGGCACGGCGTTTTTGAAAATGTCGATGGAGTGTAAAGGAAAAGACGTCGATGCGGCGGTGCTTGCGGATATGGTCGAAGCGGCACTCGGCGGCATCAAGCAGCGCGGCAAGTCGGAAGAAGGCGAGAAGACGATGATCGACGTCTGGGCACCGGTGCTCGGAACGCTCCAGGAAGAAGACTTCGACGCGGAGCGATTGAAACAGACGGCAGAAGAGGCGATGCAGAAGACGGAAGACATGACGGCGACGAAAGGCCGGGCATCGTATTTCAAAGAGAAATCACAAGGTCACCTCGATCCGGGCGCGGTTTCTTCCTATTATTTGTTCGCGGAACTCGCGGATGTCATCGGGAAAGGAGCGTGATCGGATGGTCGGTATTTTGCTCGTGTCACATAGTGCAAAGTTAGTCGAAGGGCTGGACGAATTATTGAAGCAGGTCGTCGGCGACGTTTCGATCGTCACGGCTGGTGGGGATGAAGACGGCAATATCGGTACCCACTTTGATAAAATCCAGGCGGCCGTGGAAGAAGCCGGTTCTGGCGATGACGGCGCGCTCGTGTTCTACGATCTCGGCAGTGCCAAGATGAACGCCGAGATGGCGATTGAGGTTGTTGAGTCCGAGGATGTCCGTCTTGTGTCTTATCCGATTGTGGAAGGCAGTTATCTGGCGGCTGTTGAAGCGAGTATCGGGAAATCGCTGGATGATATTCTGGCGTCTTTGGAAAAGGAATTCGGATGATTGATGAGGCGCACTCTTTGGGGGTGCGTCTTCTTTTATGGTGGTGTGGGGGATGAAAGCAGTTATGCGGTTGCTGAACGTTGAAAACCGCTTTGATAGGACTGATCAACACACTTTCTCCAATCCACCATTATGAAAACCGTTTAGACAGCCCGAGTCACGACACTTTCAAGAATCTATAATGAAGAAAACCGTCGTGAGCGTATTGATCACGACGGTTTTCTAGGAATGTATTAAAAAAACGGTCGTGAACAGACTAATAAACTTAAATCCACTTCACGAGATCATCGTAGGAAATGCCTATGGTTAAGGCTCATTTTCTCGATGCGCTATCATGCAACCGTCTTATTCAACGGATTACAACACTTTCAAAGTAATATAATGAAGAAACCCGTCCTAAGTTCATAGTTAAGACGGGTTCCAGCAATAATTCACTCTAAAAACGTCATTTAGCCCCGAGCATCCGGCGAATCCCCTCATGACACGAATCCCGGTACCAATCATGAAGGGATTCCTCACCTCGCATCAACCATTGCAGCAAGGACCCGTCAATCATCGTCCGGATCATCACCGCCGCTTGTTCCACATCCTCGACCTCATACACACCTTCCGCAATCCCCTGCTCGACAATCGACCGCCCGATCGAGAAGCAGTGTTCATAGAACTGCGCATTAATTTTCTGATAGGCCGGTTCCTGTTTTACCCTTGCTAAAAAGTCGAGATAGAGTTGGTAAAAGGTCCGGTTTTCTTCGGGGCTGATGAAGACCTGCCCGATGTACGCCTGCAACTTTTCTTCAGCCGTCTCGACTTCATCCATCGCCGCACGCTCATTTTCAAAGATCCGCTGCGTCAGCCATTCGAACAAGTGGGCGAAGACATCGCCTTTGCTTTTGAAATAGTAGTTGGGCACGCCCTTACTTACCTCAGCGTAATCCGCAATGTCCTGCAAGGTGACGTGCTCGTATCCTTTATCGGTTGCGGCTTCGAACGCCGCTTTGATCAATTGCTGTTTTCTTGCTTCTGCTTTACCTGCCATCGTAACCTCTCCTAACGCTTCCATTATACAAAAAAACAGAGATGAAATAAATATTTTGACCAGTCAGTATAATTTTAGTACCATACAATCAGAATCTATTTTTGAAAGGGTGAACGACATGAATCTACCAGAAACATTCCAAGCACTCATCGTCGACAAAAAAGGGGAAGACGTCGAAGCGAGCGTGCAGACGCTCACGTTCGATGACCTGCCAGAAGGCGACGTGACGATCAACGTCCATTACTCAAGCGTGAACTATAAGGACGGCCTTGCGTCGATTCCGAACGGCAACATCGTGAAAGAGTATCCATTCGTGCCCGGCATCGACCTTGCCGGCGAAGTCGTCCAGTCCTCTGATGACCGTTACAACGAAGGCGACCGTGTCATCGTGACAAGTTACGAGCTCGGCGTCAGCCATTACGGCGGATACAGCCAGTACGCCCGCGTGCCAGGCGACTGGATTGTGCCACTTCCTGGTAACTTGACCATGAAAGAAGCCATGACCTTCGGAACAGCCGGATTCACCGCCGCCCTCTCCATCGACAAAATTGAGCAGAACGGACAAAACCCAGACATGGGGACGGTTCTCGTGTCCGGTGCGACAGGCGGCGTCGGCAGTATGGCGACCGCGATGCTTGCCAAAAAAGGCTACCACGTCACGGCAAGTACGGGAAAAGAAACGGAACATGATTATCTTACGAAGCTCGGAGCGTCCGAGATTGTTTCAAGAGAAGATGTGACACCAGAGAAAATCCGCTCACTCGATAAACAGAAATGGGCAGGCGCGGTCGATCCCGTCGGAGGCGAAACGCTCGCCGCGATTCTCAGCAACACCCAGTATGGCGGCAACGTCGCGGTCAGCGGCCTGACGGCAGGCGTCAAAGTACCGACCACTGTCTTCCCGTTCATTCTGAGAAGCGTCAACCTGCTCGGGATCGACTCCGTCTATTACCCGCAGGAACAACGCCTGAAGCTATGGGAACGCCTGGCATCAGACTTGAAACCAGAAGCGGTCCTTGAAGACATGACGGAAGAAGTCACTTTGTCTGAACTTCCAGACAAGCTGTCCCAAATCCTGAAAGGTCAGTCGCGCGGAAGAACGGTTGTGAAGCTTTCCTAAGAAGCAAGCATCACAACGGTTTTGCCACCTGATCAATCTAAAAACTGCGTAGATCAAGATGATTTACGCAGTTTTTTGTCTCTCATTCTTGGAAAAGTGCTTAGATCAGCTCGATCACGACACTTTTGAAGAAGTCTATTTCTATAAGTTGTCTTGATCGCCCACATCTCCACGTTTTCTTCCTTAACGCTTTGTCAAAACCGTAAAGATACACATGATGAATATTCTTCTAATCATGTCCTTCTATATAAAGGATAACTTTTCCATTATATAGAATAAAATAGGTAAGAGGACAAACTAGGATAGAAGAGGAGCTGGGACTTTGAAGTCTTATGGAACGTTCACCAAACAAGGGGACCATATCTTTCGGACGTCTGCTTATATTCAATGGGGATCATCTGATCGTTCACTTGGTGCCTGTTTATTATTGAATCCGGGATCAGCTGTACTTGATGGTGCATTGCAGCATCAGTTGGAAAAAGAAGGTCAGGCGAGCGGCAGGATCGAGGCGGAAGATCCCACGATGAGGCAGTTGATTTCAATCGTCGAAGAAATGTACAAGGGGCAGCCACTTAATGGGCGGCTACATATCTACAATCTATTTCCGTTAAGGGAGACCAACTCTGAACAGGCGATCGCTACCTTTGAATCATTAGTCGAAAATGGTGCTTTTACAGTAGAGAGCGGAATCGCGACGACCGAGGAACTGAGCCGTCATCCGTGGATCATGGTCGGATGGGGCATCAATCAGGGCCAAAAGAATCTAGGTGTTGTTAAGCAAAAGTGGCTCGAAGTCATTAACGAATCGGGGATTCCGACCTTCCGTGTGAAATCCCAGACGACGGACGACTACTATCACCTAAGCCCTCTGCTTCATTCAAAGAAGGTTGAAATCCGAAAAAACATGGTAACTCAGTACAGAAATCATATCGGTTTCCAACGATTTACCGCTCATGCGGCGGAAATGAATCTCATGGTCGAGGCGGACCGAGAAGAACTTGAAGAATTCGAAAAAGGTGGGTGGCAGATTTCCCGGCACAACCCGGAGCATATCGTGCGTGCTTTTTCCCAGCTTCGAATCAAAGACGGCTTCAAGCTTCGTGGTTATCAATTCACCGAGGGCGGAAATGGCAACGGAATCGTCTGGGCTCTTAAAGATGATCAGGAGTTGCCACCACCGGAACAATGTCCGAGGTTGGAGGACGAATTCTTGAACCCACCGAAACCAGACGAAGCATTTGATGATTTTATGGTGGCTGTAGAAGGTGACCGCTCCCCACTATCCTATCTGCAGGCGGCGATTTGCTCCCATGAGCTCTATGAATTCGGCGCGATGTGGCATGGAATTTCTTGGGGAAGAGAGCAGGTCATGGGCCGCCCTGACGACGATTTCGATACGGAAATGCATGATTGGGAAATGGAACAGGACCAGCCTGACATCATCGAGCCATACTTTTATTACAACCGCAGCGGTCATCCTGTCGTCGTGTATCATACGACGAACGACATCGGAGTCATCACATGGAACCGGTATGTGCATACGTTCAGCAAGGACGATTATACCGCTCATGTAGATAAGACTGTCATCGCTACCGCCGGGGCAGGGATCATCTTTTGATACGGACAAAGGAGGCAGACCCGTGGAACTCAACAATAACACCCGACTCCTCAAACTGAGAGACATCCTTTTCGAAGAAACCGATGAATACAACGAACTCAGCCTTCAGGACATCATAGAAAAAATGAAGCTCTACTTCGGAACAGAAGCGACGTTCGATCCGAGGACGCTGAAGCTTGACATGGAGGTGCTCGAGGAAGCGGGAATCGAGATCGTCCGCAATACCGGTCGGTTCGGAAAAGTGTACTACAGCTATCAGGACCATGTTTTTGAAACATATCAACTTCGCTTGATCAACGATGCCGTCTTGTCCGCGAAGTTCATTACGGAAAAAGAGAAGAAGACGTTGATCCAGAAGACGAAGCAGCTGACGAGTCGTCACATTGCAAAAACCCTGCCGGACCCGATGCTTTTTTCCCAGTCCGCGAATGATAGCTATCAGTTGGTCAAGCTGAATATCGATCATGCGCATCGTGCAATATCCGACCAAAAGGTGCTGCTGTATCATTATGGCAAGTACAACTTGAATAAAGAGTTCGAATTCCATCGTGGTGGCGACTTTTATGAAGTGGAACCGTACGCGCTCATTTGGCGGAACGATTACTATTATCTCATCGGCAAATACCGTGGAACTGGCGAAATGCGCCACTACCGGCTTGACCGGATGCGGGACATGCAGATTACGGATGAGCGTTTCCGGCGTGAAGATTTCACCATCCAGGATTACGTCGATCAGAGCTTCCACATGTTCGCGGGCGAAGACGTCTGGGTCAAAATCGAGTTCGACGCTTCGCTCGTCAATGTCGTCATCGACCGTTTCGGACTCGACGCATCGATTACACCAGAGGGCGAGGACCGCTTCATTTTATCAACCAAAGCGAAGATGAGCCGCGGCCTCATCAACTGGATCCTCACATGGGGTGCAAAAGCGAAAGTGTTGTCGCCGGAATCGCTTGTGGAGCAGATCCAGGAGGAAGTAAAGGAAATGAACAAGCATTACCAATAACTAGGAACGTATGTTGGGTGAGCAAATTTTTGCTCACCCTTTTTATTATGATGAAAGTAACCAAAAACGAGGGGGAAACAATTATGAAGAAACTGTTCAAAGGATGTATGACTGCGATTGTGGCCGTCATTGCACTTGGAATCATCATTTCATTAGTATCTGGTGGAGGGGATGATACGGCTTCAACTTCGACTTCCACTGAGGACACGACGGCATCTGAACAAACGAACAGCGAGAGTGAAGCGGAAACAGAAGAGGCGGTGGAGAACGCCAAAATCGGCGAAGCGGCTACGATCGATGATATTGCTTTCACGGTCAATGAAGCACGAAGCACCCAGGAAATCGATGACCCAGACGGAAATGAATTCATTGAACCCGTCACGACGACCGAACAGTTCATCGTCATCGATGCAAGCATCAAAAATGGCAAACAAGAAGCCATCACGATGGATTCGAACTTCTTCCGCTTGCTCACAGATGATGGTACTACTTATGAACCGAAGAACGACGGGGATCTAATCATGGTTGTACCGACAGAGAAAATGCTTTTCTTGGAAGAGATCAATCCTGGATTAACAAGAGAGGGACTTGTTGTCTTCGAAGTCCCTGCTGGTGTGGCTATGGAATCGTTGACGCTTGAAGTGGATGCCGGATTCTTCGGAACGAAATCCGTGCAGATCGATTTGCAACAGTAAAGATTAGGTGGGGGCAGTGGCTGAGTATGCCACTGTCTTTTTCCCTTATTGTTTCTCTGTTTTTTTATGCCACTCTCATAGAAAGTGGCAGAGATACACTGACTCCTGAAGATAGTATAGGCGCCCTATGTAACTAACGCCTAGTGAAGACCTTTTAAGGGATAATAGAAAGTAAAAAACTCAGCATAGGACATGCTGGCTTTTTTGAGTGATAGGATATGTATGTCTGTTAGCTAGTTATGCACTTGAAGTTTGTTTCCATCGAGGTCATAAAAGTAGAAGAACCGATGTCCTTCCTCTTCCATGATGGACTCTACTGTCACATGCTGATCGACTAGATAATCATGAAGGGATTGGATATCAGAAGTCGTGAACCCGATCGAGAACTCAGCTTGTCCATCTTTAAGAAAATGGCCTCTTGAGTCCTTGTCCGCTTCTACTAATACTAATAGTGGACCTGTTCCAACCTCAAAAACTGCTAATTCCCCTTTGTCGAATCTCATTTTCAGCTTTAAACATTCTGAATACCATTTGATGGATTCTTTAAGGTTCACAACAGGTATTCTAAAATAATGGATACTACTCAATAGAAAATCACTCATTTTATCCTTCCTTCCATTAATATCACTAGTAAATGCAAATTCTAGACTCCAGCCCATCAGAAGAACTGGAGCTATTAAGTATTTAACCAATAGGTAGAATGATTGGATCTTTCATCTGAATCACCACCTTGGAAATATATTACCAATAGTTGTTAGAAAAATCAAAATTATGTAATCTATTTAATTATGAGGTAATACAGGAATTTTCATATTTTGATTTTCCATATATCCAGAGAAAATGTTACGCTTAATTGTATCGATTTTCATTTTTTGGAAATGCAATGAACGACCGATTATAAATAAGGAATGGTGCCATGAAAGATCTATTCACACAGTTCATGAGGAATACGAGTTCACAGAACGATTTAACTCAACAAGAGAAAGAATACATAGATTCTATTCCTTCCCAAAACCCTATGGGAATCCTTGCGCTGTTAATAGGAGGCGCTGGCTTTGTTTTCGGCAACCAACATCTTTGGATTGCTCTCGTTTCCATAGTGTACGGTGTGCTCAGCTTAAGAACTTTTGACAAGAACATACATGATAATCCGTGGCCATTTTATATGGGAATTACCCTAGGGATATTAGGGGTTATACTTCATTTTATGAAATACACTCACGTATTAGATTGAATGGATGAAGACTATTGGTATGCAATCATACAATTCACAGGAGGTGCACGATGAAGAAAATACTGACAATTAGTTTTGCATTGGGTGTATCCATGTTACTTGGATTGACATGGGTGAGCGCTGATTCTAATAACAGTGCTGAAAAAACGAAAGATGAAAGCGAACAGATACGCGATGAGCAGGACTCCTTGATCCCTGGCCTGGAAGAGGCACAATCTAAAGTTCCATACAGCGTCCGACTTCCAAATCTAAATACGATACCGGAAGACATTAGAGGCGACATCAGAAGTAGTGTCAATGAGGTAGACATTCAGAACTACAAAGGTGAGACAACGGAGACGGTCAATACAGTGAGTTACTCATTTGGAACGACGGTAAAAAGTGTAGGGATTTCTCAAGCAGAAGCGACTGTTAAACCACCGTTTTTAGATAAGCTGGAACAGATAGAAGTTGAAGGCACGACGGTATATGTAGATGCTTTTGGTGACAATTTCAAAATGTTTTTCTGGAAAGACGATATGTATTATTTAGTTTCAGGTGAAGCGGTAACTCAATCCCAATTGAAAGACGTCATAAAATCTATACTTACGGATGGGTAGTACCTGATGAGGATACGGAGTTTAAATAGAATAGGAAAAAGTAAAAGTCAGTATGAAATGCTGGCTTTTTTTGTGCTTGAAAAAGTGAGCTAGGGCAGGTATTCATTGACTCTGAATCATGAAAAGGCTCTAAAGCATTTGACTAAGACCGTTCCCGTAACTTGTAACCCTGAAAGTCGTCTTATCACAAGAATTATGACGCTCTCGGGAATGCATAAGAGAGAGAACCGTCTTAACAATCTTATTATGAAGTTTTCCGGCTTCTATTTTGTTTGAAATGGTTGTAATTGAATTATGGATCCCTGATAGGCTCAAACGCTTCTTTTTACTCATGAAAACGTATGGTATGCTTAGCACATATTTTTCAGTTTATTCCATTTTAAAGAGGCGATCATCTATGGAACGAGTAAAGCAGGAAGAATGGGGTCGAGTAAGAAGGCTCTTTCAAAATCAGATGTGTTTCGTGCCGACTTTCGTTCATTCCGTACTGGACGGACAAATCGTAGGAGAGATTTATTCTAATTCTCACTTAGTAGAGAACGTGTTCGTGAAGACGAATAACGGATTATGTTTTGTATGTGGAGAGGAAAATCACGACGATTTCAATGAGAGATTGATTCGTCAATTCAGAGAGCATAAGAATGAGCACAGAAGATTTACGTTGTTCACGGCTTCTGAGAAATGGGAGGAGATGATTCACACTCGACTCGATGATGAAGTAAAGCAATACTCACGTTTCAGTTTTGAATACATAGAAGAAGGAAAGTCATCACTTCCACCCGAAGAGAAAAATGAAGTACAACGAATCTATTCCTCCCACATCCATCAGGCCCTAGAGTTCGGAGGGGACTATTACAAGGAATACTGGGGTTCTGTAACTAGATTTTTGGAAAAAGGATTTGGGTTTTGCATCGTTTCTGGTGGAAAAGTCGTGAGTGAAGGGACATCCATCTTTTGTTCCGATCATTTTGCAGAAATTGATATTGCGACGAGCGAAAACTTTAGAGGAAAAGGGTTTGCCACAGATGTTGCCAAAGCTTTTATCAATCATAGCGTGGAGAATGGGTTGGTCCCCAGGTGGGATTGCGACGGATCGAATGCTTCATCCATAAGGTTAGCAGAAAAATTAGGGTTCGGTAATCCTACAACATATTCTGTGTTTATTTGATGAGAACCGTTACGGAAGAAGTCTCTAAGTTGCAAAAAGGGGGGATAAGATGAAGCATGTTGCGGCAATGATTTTGACCATGATGTTGGTTGGGTGTGCGAATCAAACGCCTGAACCCTATCGTTTAGATCAACTGACGAGAGTGGACACAATGACGGACACCGATGATCAAATTCTAGTCGAGGAAGAGGACTTAGAGTTGATTCGAAGTTTGTTTGAGGAAACGGAATGGAACGGTACAGATGGACCTGAAAGGGAAGAAGACGCTCAAGTAGTATTGTTTTTTACCTACGATGAAAATATGCCGGAACGTTTGAAAGCATACAAGGTATGGTGGGATGAAGAAGAGCCTGGCATGACCATTTTTGATGAAGAACAAGAGCGCTATGCCAAAGTCAAAGGGGAGAAAGGTTTATTTGTGAGTGAAGGTTAAGAGGAATTTATGTCTATTAAGCAGAGAATGAGAACAAATAGAAGAGGTTGTGATCAAATCTTCATCAAAAGAATGGTTTCTATAACTATGTCTGTAGCTTTGTTATTAGTGATAGGCACAGCCATTTATTATTACCAGCACTCCAGTGTTGAAAAAGTAGTAAGCTCAAAAGATACTCAATTGATGGAAAAATTCTCTTTTGAGGATGGGATTATCGCTATTGTTCGCAAGGAAGACTTCTATCAAGGGATCTACCTGGAAAAAGGCTTGCTGGGATGGAAGGAAATTCTACGTTCGAATAATATACTCAGTCAGAACGCAAGCGATGATTTTTATAGCACAGATCTGTTCGCGTTTGTCCCTTATAAAAACACAACTTTATTTTTTGGTTACACACCAGATGTTGACTTAATTAAAGAGGTTAAATTCCGAAATGAATCTTATGTAATTAGGCGTTCTATTACTTCTCCCATTTGGCACATGAAAGTTCCTATGAAGGTCACAGAATTCGAGGCAGATCAGTTGAGTCTTGTTCTGAAAGATGGTCAAGAAATCTTCTATCCTTTTTCAGAATCCCCCTGATCTATTAGATGATTGTTCATCGAGTGAGGATGGAACGGACCAAATCCTTTATTCTATGAAAGAAAGGGAGTGACGAGCGAATGCTGACAACATTCTCAATTCCAGGCATCATCATATTAATCATTGCGGTTTCCCTATTTATCATCGTCATCCATCGAATGAAAAAAGTTATTTTAAAAAACAGGTTAATGAAATTTGCACTGATGATCGCAGCCGTCGCATTTATCTTCTATGGTTACATAAGTCTCAATAAACCACTCGATAGCAAAGGGTACAGTTTCCATTCCGAGGACTCCACAATCATCGTGGCGGAAATCGAGAATGAGGGCTTTGCGAAATTGAATCTACGTTCTGTCACTGTGAATGGTAATGAAACCCCGAGTGAAGTTCGTCTTGGAACCAGCCGTTCTAATGGTAATCCCACCATTGCCGATTGGCGAAATCCAGCTAAAGGCATTCAGTTTGATAGCATTGATGCACATACCATCCAGACGCCACCTGAGGAAAAGTACAGTGGTGAGATGGATAGGATTCGCCAGTATGCGATAGGTGTAGAGCATCATGCGCCTATATCTACGATTACCGTACATTATACATATCTAGGATTTCCGTTTGATGAAGTCATCGAAATGTCTGCTTAAAGAATAATGGAGTAAAAGATATTTGCAGCAATAGTTACAAGATGTTTTAGAGGTGATAGGATGAAAAAGTTTCTGGTGCTCCTTTCGTTTTTTCTATTGGTGTCCTGCAATAGTCAAAGCTATGACCACAATGAAGTAAGAGAGAAAGCAAGTTTTAAGTTGTGGCTCCCAAAGTCATTGCCTGATACATTCCAACTTGAAAAAAGTAATGTAGAGGATGATTCTGTATTTGTTCGATTTGTGAGTGGTGATAAGTGGATTGAAATGTATCAGCACGAAGGAAACTATAGTAGTACACAAACTGAATTAAAGAAATACATTGAATCTAGTGATTATAGCTTCGATAACGAATATGAGGTGTTTGAAACGACGGAATTCATTGGTTTTCTAAATAAGTCTTTACTTGGTTTAGGGATTTCAGATTATATTTTCGCAAACAAAGATGGTGGGAACAAAGTAGAGAACTATTATAAAGTAAATGCTAATCTCGGAGATTATTCTTTTGATGCATTTATTGAATCATTGAATTGATTTATTGGGTACGGATTTTTATGCTTGGATAGAATGACAAGTTAGGATGATTGGATGGAGAAAGAAAGCTTTTGGGCAGGGATAGGTTTGATTGTAGGTAGTGGACTTATCTATACAGCGGAGAGATTTATAGCCATGTTCCAATACTTCACGGAGACGGCTCCTGTAAAACTTAGTGGGAACGGTTCTTACCCCATGGAACCAGATATGCCTAATCTTACGGACAACTTCTATGTCATAGTTTTATTACTCATGGGTATGGGGTTAACATGTTATGGGTTTATTAGAAGTAAGAAAATGGAACAAAGGTAACCGAGGAAGTCAGCGTCTTATGCTGGCTTTTTCCTGTTTCTTTAAAGTCTAATGAATATGGTGAATTTGGTAAGTAAAAAAGAAGTGATTAATAGAGTCGATCATTCTGTTAATATAGGAGGATTCAGAATACATCATGATCATAGTTGCCTGTTTATTTCTCATTTATCTCATTTATAAAGTATCTCAACTGGAGCGAATGGTTAAAAAACAACAGTCTGACGTGGAGGAGATGAAGTCTTACGTAAAAGTGATAATGGAAGAAGGGAAACGTAGATAAGGGAATTGCAGTCTAAGACAAATGTACCTCACATTTATATGAAACATTTGTTCACTTTCTTCGTAAATGTAATGAATAGAAATAATCACCAAATTGATTTTGAGTTAATATTGTCAAAAAAGACAAGATGGGTTTGATGCGTAGAATAAAGTATATGTTAGCTGCGGCAGCTGTCCTTATCGTTGTCGTCGGCTGTTCACCCAAGAGCCATATAGATGAAGAGTTGTTGAAGGAACTAGAGTATAAGGTGAATCAAGAATATGTGAACCAGGACTACCTATCATACTTTGAAGATCAGTCATTCACGTTAACAAAAGGACATACAGCAGAAGCAGAAAGAATCGAGGATGGGTTAGTGAAGATGACCTTCATCCACGTGAACAGAGATGTGAATCAATCATTTGAATCCTTGGATCAGGCTGATAAAGAAGAAGTGATGAGAGATCTCGAGGAAGGTTTAGCAACTCCTACAGGTCAGAAGTGCGGCCGCGATTTTCCACATTATTGCATTCTGAAAGGTGTCAAACTCCACTCCGAAAGCAATACCTATTCCATGGAGTGGAACCAAGGTGATAATCAATTGGAAATGGTCGTCTCTGAGGGTTGATTTGAAAAAGAGGAGGAATAGAATGAAGAAAGTCTTTTCGATATTATCAGCAATATTTATTATTATGGGGTTCAGCTTGATTTATTCGATTTCCACCGGTTGGGGAGTTCACGATCTATTGACATTCGGAACAACGGGGCCGGTATCCCTTCTGTTTTTCAACATCTATAACTTTCTTGGTCTAGTGTTTGCGTTCATCGGAGAGAAGAATAAGTTCAGGGACATTTTGATAGCTTGTAGTAGCATGCTGCTTGTGTACACTCTTATTTTTACTTTTATAGGGATATACGGTTTCCGTGAAGCTTAATTTTCATATAGAAAAAGGAGGACCAAGAGATGAAAGTGGAACTGACGAGGTTCAAGGTTAAAAAGGGGAAAATCAGAACGAGTCGATGAGTGGATGGCTTTTTTGAATGAACACATGCAGGAAGTGCTTCTCACATTAGAGGGAGAAAAGATGTATGTCGAAACCATATTCAGAGAACATCTGAATGGTGATGAGTTTCTTTACTGGTATTCCGTGCAAGGAGAAGGCGGACAAGCGGTAGAGCATTCTGAGCACTGGGTGGATCAAAAGCATGTGGAGTTTTGGGAAGAATGCATTGATGAAACTTTTCGGCCACACGATATAAAGCCTGAGGTCGTGATGATTCCGAAGAAAGTAAGGGACAGTATGAAGTAATACATAAAGTGCAAGTGTTCCCGAACGCTAAGTCTATCAAACCACAATTTCCCTCCATGAAATTGTGGTTTTTTTAATTTACTAAAACTAATGGCCAAGTCGTCTCGTTTAATAGAGCAGGAGGTGAAAGTATGGAAGAGTCAATGGAGGAATTTTTGGATATTCAAGATAAAGACAAAGCCATCCAAGAGATTATGGATACATATGGACAATCCGTTCTTCAACTGGTGTATGCCTATGTGAAGAACAAAGCCGTTGCAGAAGACTTAACACAGGAGATCTTCGTCAAATGCTATAAGAACTTACATAAATATAATGGGAAATCAAAACTGAAAACATGGTTATGGTCGATTGCGATCAACCATAGCAAAGACTATTTGAGAAGCTGGTACAACCGGAATGTGGTCGTTTCAGAAAGAAAGGTCATGCGTGTGGAAGATGGCGATGCGGGCCCAGAGGAAGAAGTCATTCAAAATGACGTAGACAAAGAGCTGGTGAATGCCATCATGAAGTTGCCTACCAAGTATCGTGAGGTCATTTATCTTTATTATTACGAAGAACTGAACACAAGAGAGATGGCTAAGGTTTTGAGAATAAATGAAAATACGATAAAAACTCGGCTGAAACGAGCGAAAGTCATGCTGAAAGAACAATTAGGAGGGAGCTTGTAATGGAAGAAAGACTGAACAAATTAAAGAAATCGCTGAACAACTCAGAATTTAAGGATCTTCAATTCACTGACAATCATAAGAAAAATATCCTTAACCAACTCCATCGCCCCCATATAGAGGAGGAATTGCTCCTTTCCATCTTTCAGCTATTGGTCGAGGAGAAAACAGGGTTTACGTTATCTAAGAAATTAAGGGCTAGAGGCATCAGAAGGTTTGAAGACAACGAAGGGCATTTATATACGATTCTGCATCGGTTGGAGCACAAAGGCTATACGCAAGCTGAGTGGAAGAACGGAAACGAAAAATATTACCACTTAACAAAAAAAGGGGGAAAGCTCTTGGATAAATATGAATCCTCTCCAAGGAAGCAATCCCTTTTGCAATCGTTGACAGAGGTGCTGCAACCATGAAGATGGATAAAACAGAATACCTTGCCTATGTGGAGCAGTTTATAAAAAACAAAGAGGCGAAACAGATCGTTTCGAAAGAATTGACCTACCATATCGAACAGGAGAAACGAAGGCTGATGCAAAGCGGGAAACTTTCTGAGGAAGAATCGGAACAGGAAGCTGTTCAGCAAATGGGGAGTCCTGTTGAAGTCGGGAAGCACTTTAATCAAATGTATCGTCCCCGAACGGACTGGTGGATGATCGCCCTTTTAATCATCAGTATAGGGTTCAGTTTCCTTCCTGTACTGGTTTTCGATCAGGAAATAGGAAACCTATTGGTGAGTAAGTATTTCTACACCTTGATGGGGGTTGTAATGGTTGCGACTTTATTCTTCTTTGATTATCGAAAATTACAGAAGTGGGGATGGGTCTTCTATGGGGCGGGTTGTGTAGGGATGTACTGTCTTGCTTATGGCTATGGACCCGTCATACATGTAATGGGAACACCAATCATGCAGGCCGGTCCTCTTTCTGTAAGAGCGATATATTTTCTACCGCTCTTCATACTAGGATTTTCGTCCCTCTTTGCCAGCCCCAAAGCAAAACTATGGAAAGGCTTGGTCCTCGTGACCATACCGTCTTATTTTTACTTGAATGCCGCCGACTTTTCTTCTTTGGTCATTCTTTTGGTGGTGTTTTTCACCATGGCTTGGTATCGGAACTTGAACCGAAAAGCGATGCTTGGATTGATTGCTGGGGGTATTGCCGCAATAGCGGTAAGGTTGTGGGTTGCACCGCTTCATAGTTATCAATTGGAAAGATTCTATTCATTTCTGCGCCCCCAAGACTATGCTGAATCACAAGGGTACACGTATTTGAAAGTCCAGGAGATGCTCTCTGAAACGGGATGGTTCGGTCATAGCGGGAATCTAGAGGACCTTCCATCCGGGCACACAGATTTTGTATTGGTTAGTTTGATATATAACTATGGATGGGTAGTTTCAATCCTCACGATCCTTGTGCTTCTGTCATTAATGGCGCGGCTGGTGGCTGTGAACACGAAGATCAACGACACGTTCGGAAACATGCTGATCATAGGTGGACTGGCCTTCTATTCTTTCCCGTTACTCTATCAAGTATTGATGTCATTCGGGTTGCTTCCCTTCATAGGAATTTCCCTACCTTTCCTAAGCTACGGGTTACACCCTATGGTACTACATGCCATTGTATTCGGACTCGTACTGAGCGTTTACAGAAGAAAAGACGTAGCAGGAAAAGTGCCGGCGAATTAAACAGCGGGACGGTTCTCTTGTTTGGGAATGATCCACAAACGAGAACCGTCCCGTTTTTTCAGTCAAACAAAGCAAGAGATAAAATAAATAGCCAAGGACTCACTAATAGTAGACCGCTGATATACATATACGATCGTTTTCCGATTCCCATAGCTACCGCCCAGCTGAAGATACCGCATAGGAATGTGAGTGTTAGGGTCGTAACGAATCCATAATCTTGAAAGAAGGGTACAGCGTACGATAACGCCCCAACGCCGATGATGATCCAATACATGACATAGGGTAGTTTCTTCGTTTCCATATCGATTCTCTCCTCTTCGGTCAATCTCTAAAGGGTAAACAGTGTAAGTATATCAAACCACACAATCAATGGAAAATAAATCCACAAATATACATCCCCTTAATTGTCATCTATTAAGAGGTTTTGAATAACGATCATAATCATCTATTCTTGTAAATGAGTAAAGCATTACATGAGTCGATAAAAATAATTGGAAGATGAAACCATCCTTTAAATGAATCGTAGAATAGAATAGTATAGTAGAAAATTCCAAAAATGAAGAGCAACTTATAGTAAGCGTGACATCATGAACCGAGTCAGGAAGATAACGATTCAGATATTGGAGGTAAGTATGGACTTATTTTTAGAGTATGTAGCCGGAATTCTGATTGTCCTTGTCATTTTTGGAATCAGTTTTCTTATGATGTTTTGGGGATTAAGACAGTTATACAAGCTTTATAGAAAGAACTGAAACCCTCTCATAATCGAATTTTTAATAGAGGTGAGAACATGTTGTTAAAAGTATTTTTCCTATTAGCAGCCCTATCCATCTCCGTCTCCATCGTATTCCAACAAGAAGCAATAGGAATATTGACGGCCTTAACATTCATGTTGATCGGCGCCTATTTCAGCAAACCGAGATTTAAGAAGAATCCTAAACTCTGAAGGAGAGAGGACGGTGCTCCAATGTTCGAATTCTACGCGGTTCCAGGATGGTATGTATGGGTGATGGGGATTGTAGCGATCGCATTCATCCTTTTTGTAGAATGGTTTGTCGGTAAGTGAGCGAATTAACAGGAAGGGGGAATGATGTTGGACATTAATACCGATGCATTGGTGAGTTTTATTATATTATGGGGCACGCCGAGCGTCATGTGCACCGTAGCTTATTTGAAAATGAGTAAAGACGAAAAGCGTGACGTCATAGAAGACTTCACAACGAGGCGTTTCATTTTGACCATCGGCTTTCTTACAATAGGAGGATTTTTGGCTTCTCTAGGAAACCTTCTATCCGTCAATGCCATTAAATTTGTCGGCCTCGCTTTACTGATCATCTCCGGAATCACATCTGTGGTCACGATGTGGAGGGATAAAAAAGCCAAAAGCTTGCTCATCGTCATGTTAATCGGAGTAGCCATTTATGTATGGATTTGAGAAGTACATATTTTTTGAAAAAGTTGTAGGGAGTAGACTTCTAAACGTAGCCTGCGCCCATCTGGGGAAGGAGGGTTCGCATTGAAAAAATTGAGTGAAGGCATCATCCAATTCGTTACCAGTATTTTGGCTGCCATCGTAGTCAGTCTATATTTTGCTTCGCGCGGAAGTGGCGATTATACCCTTCTCGTCTTCATCGTCGCTTTTTTTGTTTTTATAGGCAGTGGTGTCATCGTTAAGATCATGTACTTGTTGATTCAGTGGAAGAACCGATACATAACGAATGTGATGGTCTATACCTTGAGTGGAGCGGTGATTTGGGTTCTGCTCATCTATTTCCCTGCGGTTTAAGCTGTGATTTTCGAGGATTTCACCGTTCAGCGTTTTCTATTGTCCACGACAATAGGGGAGTTTCTGAGGACGATATTGGCAGGCGCCATGTGCGGGCTGATCTTTTATCACATTTATATCGGACTGCACAGCTTGTCTGCGAAGATTGGGAATGTAGTGAAAACCGATTGAGAGGACCATAACATACACACGGGGTGAATCGAGTGATGATTTTTATCATAATCATATTAATTGTGTTCTTATATGACTTCACAAGACTCAGGAAGCAGAACGATACCATAATTGAACAGAACGAGAAGGTCATTTCTTTACTAGAAGAAATCAAAAACAAGCAATCATAGGGACGGTTCTCGTGTTTGATAAGAATGATCAAACACGAGAACCGTCCCTCGGTTTACCTCGGTTTAAAAAAACATTGAAAATTATGTTAATTAGCGGTATGATGGCGTAATATTTATTTTTACGAAATTCGAGGTGAATAGGATGCGTCAGGAACAGGCAGTTGAGAAGTTGGTAGAAAGTTTGAAGCAAGACCCTAGTGTACGAAGCATATTTCTGAAAGGATCAATGGGCAGGAATGAATATGATGAGCACTCTGATATCGACTTATATTGCCTGGTCGAAGAAGGAGAAGAGAAGGCATTTCTGTCTCGCCGGTTGGATCATTTGAAATCGTATCGTGACATCATGTTCTATGATGACATTTTCATTATCGCCCCACAAATCATCGCCATCTATGATGACTGGCTTCATGTGGATCTATTTATGGTTACGGAAGAGACCTTTCAGAATAAGGATTACTTCACCGTTCTGTACGACCCGGACAATGTCATGGCTCAATTCCAAACAGCGGATAAGCTTACTCTTTCAAAACAGGAATTCAAGGACCATGTCATCGATGTAGCCTGGTTTTTGTTTCAATATAAAAAATCGGCAGAACGTGGCAATCCTACCTGGGCACCCGAGATGTTGCGTTATGCAATGAGGAGTTTATCGAATGTCCTGCTTTATCGATATGCGAAAGACCGTTCTCAACTTGGATTGAAAGCGATACATACACATTTACCAGAAGAAAAGCAGCAGTACATCCAAGAAATCTATGAGGACATCACCCCTTCTTCCCACAAAAGGGGTGTGGAGAAAATCATCTCCCTGTTGAAAGTGGAAATCAAGTGGATAGAGGAAATGGTGGAAGAAGACGAGCAGACGATTCCTTTTCTGAAGGTCATGATGGAAACATTTTCGGCTGAAGAAATCAGTTGAATATATGAGCAGGCATCAAGTGGAGGTGAAGAGGATGGATTATGAGTACTATTTACAAGGGATGCCGGAATTCGAAACGGAAAGGTTGAAATTAAGAAGACTGGCTATGTCTGATGCAGAAGATGTTTATAGCTTTTGCTCCAACCCTAACGTATCAGATCCTATGACTTGGGAGACGAACAATTCCATCGATATGACCAACGATTTCTTGCGAATGGTCACGGAAGGATACGAAAAAGGCGAGTCTGGTGAAAGGGCGATTGAATGGAAAGAAACCGGCCAAGTCATTGGAGTGGCAGCGTTTATTGGATGGAGTAACGTCCATCAATCAGCTGAATTGGGATACTTTTTATCAGAGGATTATTGGGGACGAGGAATCGTGACAGAAGCACTTCAAGAGCTCATTTACTACGGATTTGACGAACTAGACCTCAATAGAATTGATGGTCGATGTGATACGGATAATTTTGGTTCTCAAAAGGTCATGAAAAAGCTGGGTATGACCTATGAAGGAACGCTACGGAAAAATGAGTGGATCAAGGGTGAGTTCAGGGATACGCAAGTCTATTCCATTTTAGGAAGCGAATATGGAGTCTAAATAAAGTTTTGAAACCAAAGGGGGATGTTGAATGTTTACTTATATCATTAACGAAGATACGGAACTACGTTTACTAGAACCAAGGCACGCTGAAGCATTGTTCGAATTGACGGATTCTTCAAGAACAAGTCTGCGAAAATGGTTGCCTTGGATCGATTATACGAAGACGGTAGAGAATTCAAGGGGCTTTATTGAAGGGACCTTAAAGCAATTCAGCAACAATGACGGCTTCCAAGCGGGGATTTGGTACAAAGGGGAATTAGCTGGCGTCGTCGGTTTGCATAAAATCGACTGGTCAAACAAATCCACCTCCATAGGGTACTGGCTTGGAGATGATTTTGTAGGAAAAGGACTGATGACAAAAGCGTGTCAGGCTGTCATCGGCTATTGTATCCATGATCTACAGCTTAAGCGTATCGAAATAAGGGTGGCCACGGGGAATGAAAAGAGTTTGGCGATTCCACCTAGATTGGGATTCAAGAAGGAAGGGTGTCTGGAGAAGTCTGAATTGCTGTATGGTGAATATGTCGATCATTATGTGTTTGGACTGATTAATGAGACATAAGTTTGATCGGTTTTAGTCCTCCCCGAGTTTTCAGTTAGTCTAAAAAGGGGAAAGGAATGTATAGGTAATTAGTATTGGAGATTATGCTAAGTAGTCACTAGGGTTCGTGATGACGACTTTATTTACTTATGGGAGGTGTTTCCGTGGGAGTTGCATTAATGATTGTGATCTTCTTTGTTTTGATCGGAGTAGTTCGTGTGCTTCTCGGCATCCCTTCTTCCCGCAGTAAATCGGATCGTTATGATGAGAGGGATTACCCATAATACTTTGAGGAATAAATAAATGCAGGTAAAAAGCCGGCAGATTATGCTGGCTTTTTTTAATGCATAAAAATGTTTTTGATCTTGCGTATTGAAAAACGCAACAAACGACGGTATGAGGAACCTTTTCGACTGGAGTTCGTATTTAATACTAGGAGGTGGAGAGGTTGCTGAAAAGAATGCAATCGATTTTACTTATTGTCAGTCTTAACTATCTGCTACTCACAGTGCTTTCCTTAATATTCAACTCAAGAATTTCAATGGAGTTTTTGGGGAATTGGGGGCTTTTAACGGGCCTTGTCATTTTAATCAGTGCACTGCCACTGCATAAAGTGGTCTACTATGGAGGTAGAGGGATGGCCGGTTCCCAAACCCCGGAAATACCGCCAGATGAACATATTCATGAGAAGGTTAAGAAGAAAAGCAAGAGGTCGGGGGACTTCAATCGTTTTCAAGATTCGTTGACCATTTCAGGAGTCATTGTTTTAGTCATTTCATTTATGATTATATAGGAATCATTCATTTTTCTTAAAAGCTGGAGATGTAACCTCTACCCTTTTCCATCGTCCAATTATTCAAGGGGGTGGAAATGTGAGAGGTTCATTCATGAGTATCTTGTTATTCCTTTTTCTAATAGGTTGCAGCAGTCCAGCTGAAGAAAGCTCATCCGTAGATAATCCAAGTAAGCCATATCCACCTCAACAGGCAACCGAGAATGGGGATGTTGTCGTCAATAATGAGGGAGAGACGGTGAATTACAAACGGTTCGATGCATTTTTAACTAGTGTACTAACAGGGGAAAACGATGAAATTCGTGTTACTAAATATACGATCGAAGGTGCTCCGATCTTCTATAATCTCCAATTTAATGGAGAGGATATCCTTTATACTTTTGATAATACAGAAGATGGATACGCTGGTTCGGGCAGGGGGAAAAGAAAGACACGTTGCTCTGAAATCAATCAAATCAATGTAGGTGAAAGAATAGAATATCGTCTGAGGGTTTGTGACTCCAATGAAATCGCGTGGACGTTTCATCTTTCTTCAGAAAAAACTTCAGCGGATATGGATGAAGCGGATCCAGATTACAATCAAGTGTTCATTGAAGCTATGATGGAAAATACGATTGTCATTGCTCCATATGCTACTGACCCAGAGGCCTCGTACCCTACTTATGAGATTCGTATTGATGAAAATACTAGGATCGAAGGAAGTAAAAATAGTTTTGAAGAATTGAAAGTGAAAGATGATGTGAAAGTTTGGGTTAGGAAAATAGGTGAAAATGATAAAGTGGCTGAGAGGGTATGGGTGCAGTAAATTCAGGTAATATTTGCTAATGCATGACGTGTCATGTATATTGAGACTAGATGACATGTCATCTAAAAAGCGGTGAGGAGTGTTTTACATGACCACAAAGATTCATATTTGGCATACAGGATCCGTTTACATAGACCAAGCGTTAGCATTTAAAGAAAAAACATGGCACCCGATGCCGTATTCAGGTTGGCTGAGGAAGAAAGAAAATAAATCATGGTTTCCCGTGTCTGCTTATTTAATCGAGCACCCCAAGGGAACTATACTCATTGATACTGGTTGGCATGAAGAGATACGGACAAATTCTAAAAAACACTTAGGATGGTTGCCTAACTCCATGTTCAAGGGAAATCTGCCTACTGGTGAATCTATCAAAGACCGTCTTGAACATATGAATCTATCCTCAAAGGAACTGGATTACGTTATTCTTACTCATTTACATGCAGATCATGTCAGTGGTTTAAAACACGTTACCGGAGCTAAAACAATTTTAACGAGTGAAGTAGAGTGGCAGGCAGCCCAAAGAGGATTAGGATATGTGAGAAGCATGTGGGAAGATGTTCCTGTAAAGACTTTTGAATTCCATGACATCTCCTTTGGACCATTTGAAAAAGGGTATGACCTGTTCCATGACGGTACTGTATTATTGGTCCATACCCCTGGACACAGTAAGGGGCAAGTATCCGTTCTGATTTCAACGGAGGGAGGATGGGTCCTTTTGGCGAGTGATGTGGGCTATGCTGAAAAGTCTTGGATGCAACAAATCCTGCCCGGAGTCACGGTGCATAAAGGTGATGCGCATAAATCGCTTGCTTGGGTAAAAGATTTTTCAACAAGAGAGGATTGTAGGTATGTATTCGCGAACCATGATCCAGACGTAAGGGAAGGAGTGATTGTTGATGAATAACAAAAGTAAACATGAGGCCGAAATGCTTAGATACCTCGTACTCGCTGCTCAGAGGCAAGGGAATAGGATGTTGAACGATAAACTGGCCCATTTAGGACTTACTTCTTCAAAGGCCGAGGTATTAAGGGTGCTGGATTCTTATCAACCATTGTCGGTAAGGGAAATAGGTGAGTTATTGGTATGCGAGACAGGCAGCCCTTCACGATTAATCAAAAGCATGGTGGAGGCTGGGTTGATTGTACGGATTACAAACCCTTCAGATAGCAGATCCACTTTGCTGAAGTTGTCTCAAACAGGTAAAGGTAAAACAAAAGAAGTAAAGGAAATTGAGGAACAGCTCTACGCTGATTTTAACAAGGTTCTTACAGAAAAAGAAATCAGTGATACGAACGCTGTTTTATCAAAATTGGTTAGGAGTATGACTGATACTAGTGGCCTTGAGAAGCGGAATTTAATTTAATCACAGTTTATTTCAAACTGGGGAACTCGAAGTCAGTCTATGAATAGTGGCGAAGTTGTAAGCTCATTTTATTCCTTTATGGTACAATGGCCATGAAATGTAAAATTCATACATAAATAAAACAAACCAACCGTTAGGATTCATTTAGCTACCCCAAGAAGTTCTAAAACTCCACTAGATTTAAATAAAGATAACGAACGTTAGAAATGAACATTTAAAATCTTCTATAAGGAGGCTCACGTCCAATGTAGGTATCCCCTTTTTCATCGATTACGAAAACGATCAAAAAGGGGTAGTGAATAATGAAGTCTTCATCCTTTCGGTTCTTATGGATCGGGCAAGCCATGGCCAACCTTGGCGATGTGTTCTATATCGTAGGCCTGATCTCGATTATGTACGCAGCATCACAGTCAGCATTTTATTTAGCTTTGCTGCCATTTATCAATACATTTGGGCGGTTTATCAGTGGATATCTATCTCCGCTATTGTTTGAAAAGTATCCATTAAAAACCCTATTATCCAGATCACAAATCATTAAAACCCTGTTCTTGCTTGGGTTAGCGACGTTTACCACCATCCAACCTCAGGGTTCCATCGTGATCATCCTGTTCTTTATTTTCACCATCGCCTTCCTTGATGGGTGGGCAGCACCTGCTAGTCGTGCCATGCTCCCGAGATTGGTGAATAAGCAGGAAATCGTAAAAGCGAATAGTTTCTTTTCCCTAGTAAGTCAGGTGGTCCAGTTGGGAGGATGGGCACTCGGCGGAGTCATGGTTGCCTGGATAGGTGGCCAGAACGTCATATGGCTGACCTTCACTCTGTTCATCTTATCTTCTGTTTTCATGATGTTGATGCAAGATTCAACAGAGTTCAGTCAATCTATTGAAAAATCCACAAGAGTAGTTTTGAAGGAAGGGTGGAGTACGATTTGGAATACGCCCATCTTCCAAAAGATTCATGTGGTAATTTTCATTGAATCCATCGCGAACGTCGTGTGGATTGCGGCGATCATTTATGTGTTTGTTTCTGAAGTTCTTCAGAAAAGCGAAGCGTGGTGGGGCTATATCAATACAACGTTCTTCATCGGGCTTATTCTCGGTGGTTTGTATTGCGCTAGGTATCCCTCGTTCATCGAGAGAAACTTGAAAAAGGTGATGATTCTCACGTCAGTCAGTGTGAGCATCGCAACTTTATGGTTTGGGTTCAATCGGATCGCCTCGTTAGCTTTAGTGTTATCAGTCGTATTCGGTATAGTCGAGCAAATCAAGTCCATAACCATGGAAACGTATCTTCAAACCGAAGCGACGAGCGATGATCTGCCGAAGATTTATGGGGCACAAGGGGCGCTTACCGCTTTAACTTTCGGCCTGTCCTCTTTATTGCTGGGAGGAATCGCTGATGTGTTCGGAGTTCAATATGCATTTTTGTTGGCGGGTACTTTGCTAGCGATCGCTGCTGTGTATTTGATATTTTCTAAGCAACTTTTTCCGGAAACGTATACGAATAATTAGAAATCAAAATAAAGGAAAAGGCTGCATTACTCTTTTGTGCGGTCTTTTCCGCTTATTTATAGAAAACTATTAAGGAGACTAGTTAACAGAATAGGAGAGTTGTGAGATGAGAAAAGTAGAAGTGTACGCTTATGATGAGAACTGGCCGTTGAAATTTACGGAAGAAGCTAGCAAGTTGCGTGAGCTCTTTAGATCAGAACTCATCGATATCCACCACATCGGGAGCACCTCTGTACCCGAATTAAAAGCTAAACCAATCATCGATATCATGCCTGTTGTGAAAGACATAAGTATTGTAGATACCTATAATGATGCGATGAAAGGGATTGGTTATGAACCAAAAGGTGAAAATGGAATCCCTGGACGTAGGTACTTTGAAAAAGGAGGCAATGCCCGGTCTCATCATGTACATATTTATCAGGGTGGAAGTGATGACATAACAAGGCATCTAGTTTTCAGGGATTATTTGATTGCACACCCGACTGAACGAGATGACTATGGTGAATTAAAAGAACGATTGGCCCGTCAATTTCCTTATGATATCGAATCATACATAAACGCTAAGAACCATCTTGTTGATGAAATTCAACAAAAAGCATTGGAATGGAATAAGTAAAATAAAAGACAAAGCTGAAGTAGAGGAATTGTTTACTACACCATTTGGAAGTAGAATATTCACAATCCTTGATATTGATGGGAATGCACTGGGGTTTGTACAAGATGACCTTTCAGGCTAAGAACTTCCACATGAACTCCTTAGAAATGAGGTGGCCCTCATAAAACCAAGCGAAAAGATCTTAAACACATGGAGGAAATTCAACGATTTTCCATTAGAAACTCTAAGTAAAGTATGGATGCATTCCATAGATCAAGGTGGCGTGCAAAGGGGCGTTTCTTTAATGAAAGAACATCGCCGTAAATATGGCCTTTCAGGGAATTGCTTTGATTTAGCAATTTGGCTGCTTGATGAGTTTAGGAAAGATGGAATTGAAGCTTATCCCATAGGTCATGATCTGAACACAGAAGATGCACATGTTGCCGTGGTGGCAAAGGATGAATTAGGGGATCGCTACCTATGTGATTTGGGTGATCAATGGATTATGCCGATACTCATAGATGAGAACAATAAGGATTTCACGGTTGAAAGACAAAGTGGGTTCTTCCCAGCAGCGGATGTTCAGGTTCAACCTAGTGGTAAGTACGTAGAAATACTTTATCACAGACCGAATGGAAAAGTCTCCAAACAACTATATGATATAACTCCTATCCAGGCAGAAACCTTCTATCGTGCTGCGCACAAGTCTCAAAGTTTAATAAGGGAAACGCCGTTGGTCGAATGCCGGATTCCTTATAAAAATGAAGTCGCCCATTGGGAATTTGATGATTGGGAGATTACGTTAAGTACGACAGACGGTTTATATAAACATTCTTGTGAGGATTATGTGGAGGTTATCCATCGTGTGCTCGGTTTTGATCGAGAACTTTTGGAAGCAATTCTATTAAACAAAGGGAGGAGGGATGGAAATGAAGATTGATTATGAGAAAAGGATAAGAGAGCGGTATCCCGCTTTATCCATACATCAAATCGAAATGAATGAGATCGGTCAGAATAATGATGTCATCATCGTGAACGATACGTTCGTTTTCAGGTTTCCGAAATACGTCGAAGGGATCAGGAAATTAGAAAAAGAAACGAAAGTGCTGGATCATATTAAAGGGAAAGTCAGCCTGCCTATTCCTTATCCTGAGTACCGCTCATTTGGATCTTGTGAAGTGGGAGAAGTGTTCACGGGCTATCCACTTATTCAAGGCCAGCCCTTATGGTCACATGATATGAAAGATATTGAGGATGAAAGTCACGTAGAACGACTTGCCTCCGAGTTGGTTCAATTCTTGTCTGAGTTGCATGCTCAACCTGTAGATGAGTTGGAGATTGAAAAGCAGAGTGCTCAAGATATACGTCAATCGATCGTAGAGTTATACGCGAACTTCAAAGAGAAGCTTTACCCCTATATGAATGAGAGTTCGAAGTCGGAGGTCTCTCAAAACTTCGAAGCCTTCTTATCGAATGACGACCTTCTAGATTTCAAAACCGTCCTCATTCATGGAGATTTTGGGGCATCCAATATTTTGTGGGATTCAAGTCGCGTGAGCATATCTGGAGTGATCGACTTTGGAGAAACAGAGGTTGGCGATCCAGCCTATGATTTTGCCGGGTTAGCCGCAAGTTATGGTGAGGCCTTCGTCAAAAGGTGCCTCCGTTTATATCCGGAGGGTCAGAACATCCTGGAGAGAATAAACTTCTATAAAAGTACATTCGCCTTACAAGAGGCTCTGCATGGAATCGAGAATGATGACCAAGGTGCGTTTGAGAGTGGAATCAGGGGATACCGGTAGTTCCCGAAAATGAATGTACAAACAACATTATCCAAAAAAAGGGATAGGAGGGGTGAATGTGAGATGGTATATAACCGTTTTCAGTACCCTTATTTTCCTCATGGCCGCCTGTTCTAATGGCAGCCATGAAGTAAAAGCGAGTGAGGTTACGTGGGGAACACTAAAAATACACAATGATGGGATGCTAGTAAAAGATATAGACCTACTGGAAAACAAGGAGGTATTGACGGCAGTCATCGATATCTATAACGATGCTGATATTCAGTCAGTTGAAGAAAATGATCAAGCGCATGTGAGTATCGATCCTATTTCAACGGACGAATCACTACTTGAGAAACATTCCGCTTCCCATTTTTCTATTGATGTTGAATCTACTGGAAACCATTACTATATTGGTTATAAAGGGCATGACATTTTTAAGGTGATTGCTAGTGGTGATGAATTTAAAGAGCTGCCATCTGAATATTTCATCGAGAGCAGAGCATTGAAAGAAATCATTATAGATAATGGGTGACGCTTTCTATATATTTCTTGAATAAGACTCGAAGCCAGCATCTGATGCTGGCTTTTTATAGTGTTCACCATCAAGTCTTCGAGCAAATTTGCATAAAGAAAAAGCGGAAATTATTCCGCTTTTTCAACCGACCATTTTTTTGTGGTAAAGATGTATGTTGATTAATTTTATTCTTTAATCCGACTGCTTCTTCGTAGTCATCGAAGTATTTCGTGACAGACGAACTTGATTTCTTTAATGATTGTCTTTTGTCATCTACATATCTAATAAGCATGTACATGTCCTCTCTCCTTCTCAAGAAAAAGTTAAGGTCATTATACCACTCAGATTGATTTTGGATTTTACACTTATATGAAAAAATGAATACTTTATTGTTACGAACATTATGCATAATGTTCGTAACAAATCCTGCTTGTAATTCTTTAGAATCGGGCTTCGTATAGTATGGTTATGTTTCGAGATAATACAATCGTTAATAAGTAAAGGTAGTGAATTTTTCGTCAAAGCAACATGCTTTATTGAGACTGATAATTGAAAAAAATCGACTAACACTTGACCCTGTACTATGGTACAGGGTTTATATTATATCTAGAGGTGATTGCTTTGGAATATAAAATTAGCGAGTTAGCTGGAATTTGTAATGTGAATAAAGAAACCATCCGTTACTATGAACGGAAATCATTAATACCAAAACCATATCGAAACAATTCCGGTTACCGTATTTATGGTGATTCCACAGTGAAACGTGTAAGTTTCATTAAAAAAATGCAGGATTTGGGGTTTTCACTAAGTGAAATATACAAACTGCTCGGGATAGTCGATAAAGACTCTGACCGTTGTCAGGATATGTATCAATTCGTTTCAGAAAAGCAGATGGATGTAGAGAAGAAAATCAATGATTTAAAACACATACAAAAGGTCTTAAGTAATTTAAAGGATTGTTGCCCGAATGAAAGAGACTTGTATGCTTGTCCAATTATAGAGAATGTTCTTGATGATAGTGGTTAAAGGGAGGGAAGTAAGATGAGAAGGAATAAGTGGTTTGTTGGAAGTGTAGTTGGATTCATCATCACTCTCCTTTGCTGTGCAACTCCTTTGTTAGTGATCATGTTAGGGGTGTTGGGGCTTGGAGCATGGACTGGGTACTTGGATTACGTTCTGTTCCCAATGTTGATTATATTTTTAATCCTTGCAGTAGTGACCTATAAAAAAAGATGTCAAACATCAACCGATAAGGACTGCTGCTCTTAATAGATAAAGGAGGATATGATGAAGAAATTTCTAATTGAAATCAAAGGAATGACATGTGGAAGCTGTGAAGATCATGTACGAGATAAGCTTCAAGAAAAAGGGGCAGAAAATATTCAGGTAGACCATCAAGAAGGAAAGGCTGAATTCCATTTACTTGATGAAAGACAGAAAGAGATTATACGTGAAGAGCTGCGAAAGACACCTTATGAACCAGGGGAAATAATTTCTATGTCCCCAGGCGATGAAAGAAGACCAGCGAATACAACCTACGATTACGACTTTTTAATTATAGGTTCAGGTGGGGCAGCCTTTTCAGCAGCTATCCAAGCATCTGAAAATGGACTTCGAGTAGCCATGGTAGAAAAAGGGGACGTCGGAGGCACCTGTGTGAATATCGGATGTGTGCCTTCTAAAACCCTACTTCAAGCTGGATATATTCAATTCCAATCCGGTCATCACCCTTTCAGTGGTTTGATGACATCGGCTAAACAACCGGATATGGCTGAGCTACAAAACCAAAAAGAGAAGTTGGTTCAACAATTGCGTAAAGAGAAGTATGAAGACCTCATTGAAGAATACGGATTCGACCTTATTCAAGGAGAAGCTCACTTCCTTGATGCACACACCATTTCTGTACAAGGGAAAGAACTCACAGCTGCATCCTTTTTAATTGCAACAGGGGCATCCCCTTATATTCCGGATATTCCTGGGTTGAAGGATACATCTTATCTGACAAGTACGTCTGCGTTAGAGTTGAAAGAAGTTCCTAACCATCTTGTTATTATAGGTTCCGGATATACTGCTTTGGAAATAGGACAAATGTATCGACATCTAGGTGCTGAGGTTACACTTATGCAACGAAGTTCTAGACTCTTGAAACAATATGATCCCGAGATCTCTGAAACCGTTGAAGGTATGTTAAAAGAAGAGGGCATTACTCTAATGAAAGAGGTCAATTATAAAAAAGTTGAAGAAAAGAACGGAAAAAAATACATTCACCTGGAAGTGGAAGGAAACAAAAAGACTATAGAAGGTGATCAGCTGCTTGTGGCTACGGGACGAAAGCCCAATACAGAAAAACTTCAAGGAGAAAACATTGATTTAGCGTTGGGGGAAGATGGGGAAGTTCTTATAAATGATTATCTGGAGACAAATATTTCTCACATCTATGCAGCTGGGGACGTGACTCTAAGTCCTCAATTCGTGTATGTAGCAGCTCACCAAGGGGGCATCGTAGGACAAAACGTATCTAAACCATCTAAAAAGAAACAAAGGTTGGAACATGTACCCGCGGTGACGTTTACAACACCTTCAATCGCTTCTATTGGGTGGACAGAAAGCCAAGCCAACCAAGCAGGTTATGATGTGAAAACGTCCGTTCTTCCATTAGGATCGGTGCCAAGAGCATTAGTGAATCATCATGATCAAGGTGTTTTCAAACTGATCATGGACGCTAAGAGCAATCAGCTTATAGGTGCTCATGTGGTGGCTGAAAATGCTGGCGATGTCATTTATGCAGCTACGTTAGCTGTAAAATTCAAATTAACAGCTGATGACCTTCAAGAGACCATGGCTCCCTACCTAACGATGGCAGAAGGTTTAAAGCTAGCCAGTTTGACGTTTGATAAAGATGTCTCTAAATTATCTTGTTGTGCTGGTTAGATTTACGTTCACCGTAACTCACGGTGAACTTTTTTTAACCATGGATAAGGTACATGGTTTGTTAGTTTACTAACTAAAATAACGTAATTAGAAATAGTGTTATTAGGAGGAATGTTAATGACCAACAAATAGGATCTGGTTGTCATTGGGACAGGTTCAGGAGGATCAATCACAGCAGGAAAGTGTAATAAGGCGGGATGGCGTGTGGCAATGATATACGATCGGTAAGACTTGATTCATGCAGATTCTGTTGCCCAAGGTCGCGTGTGGCCTTACTTCAAAGTGGAAAACTCAGAATTTCTGCATTGGCAACTCGATCTAGAAGTATTGAGTTACATACAATATTTTGAAATAATTTACATAACGGGGATGAGGATATTATTTTGACTTTAAGTGTCCCATAAACGGGGACGATAGCTGCAAAGTGGCTGTAGCTTGAGTTATCCAATGAACAGTTAAACGAACTAATGTCACTAAATTATATAGTGGGAGGTATGGGGATATGGTCAAGACTATGATAAAAGGTACTATTAGTATAACGGTGGGAACGATCATATTTTTTGGCTTGTTTTTTATAAATGATACTAAAGACATTTTTGACTTGGCGATATGGGGAGTGGTCTCTTGTGTTTTAGGATATATATTTCTTTCTTCCTTTATAATGTCTGATAAAGAAACCAAGGATTTTGAAAAGAAGATAGATGACACTATTTAATTTATCAAAATATAATACCTTACTCCAATCTCGGAGGCGATTATTAAATAATGGATGATCGCTTTTTGCTGATGGGGCTGTTTAATTGAACAAGATAGTGTGAATTTCTATGTAATCAGAGAGTGGTGTTCATCGTGTTTATTAGAAGGTTTAACATAACAGATACAAAACAAATTATAAACTTATTCAGGGAAACTATTCTTACAGTTAATCTCGGTGACTACTCTGAAAAACAAGTTGAAAATTGGGCAAACAGTATAATGGATGAGGAAATCTGGGTAAAACGTCTTGAAGAAAGCTTTACTTATGTTGCTGTTATTGACAAACAAATTGTTGGATTCGGGAATGTAAATAAAATAGGGGAAGTTGACTTGCTCTATATTCATAAAGATTATCAAAGACAAGGGATTGCCTCTAAACTATTAACTCAAATCGAAAAGCATGCTAAATCTATTTGTATGACAGAGGTGTTTACTGAAGCAAGTATAACAGCAAGACCATTTTTCGAGTTACAAGGTTATCAATTATTAGCAAAACAAACCAAGAATGTGAAGGGTACTGATTTTGTCAACTTCGTAATGAAGAAAAAACTAAAATGAATGGTGGGCTGTTATTCATTAAAAATACCCGCCTTAAAAAGGGGGACTTAGAAATCCATTACATAACGAACTTTTATATATACACTATAATTGCCGGTATTATAATATCCACAATGGCTTTTCTTGTAATCAAAGATTTAGTTAGAAATAAGTCCTTCGGCTCCCGATTTATAACCTCAGCCATATTTGTTAAACCAATTTAACTGACGGAGCAGTAAACTTTAATAAGTAAAATGGGTTATCATTCAAATAACAATATGTGGGGGTGTAGTAATGTGGGTAATATTTGGGGTTATTGCCATAGTAGTAACGGTTATAAATCTTTTTTTGTATGCAGCAGGAAAGGATTATAAGCTGGCTATGGCAGTGGCATTATCATTTACAGCATTAACAAATAGTGCAAATTACAGTAATCTAACTCGGTGGGTGAAAGTGGAAGATTGGGCGGCTATAATGGATGTTGTACCAGGTATGGCAAAGGCATTTTGGTTTTTGACAATTGTTTCTATCTTGTTAAATATATCACCTATATTCTTAGAACGAATACATAAGAAATGATGATTAAATATCACATCATGTATTTCATATTCAACTATCGTGTAAGTTTTTATCTATAACTAAAGGGGTTTAAAGTAGAACCGTGAGAGATATTTCAAATTCAAGTCTTCCATAAACTGGTGCGATTGTTCAATAAGGATGATTGTTGCTGGAGGACTAGTTTAAGCTGTTATTACAGTATCGAGTTATCTTGAAGATGAATCTACAAGATGCACTTTAGCTATTGCTTATTTGGCCATCTGATTCACTCAACAGCTGGTAGCCCCGCTTGCCTTCATCATTCTACCCATCTTCTCTAAAGTCGGATTCAGCACACTCGATCAATACAGCCTAAGACGCTTGTAGGGGGACAAATAACCTGTCCCCCTAACATGCATATCTTGCTCGTGCATACATATGAGAAGAGGTGGTGTTGTGGGGGTGAAGGTTCTACTTTTGTGTAATGGTCTGCTTTTTCTCGGGTTGTATGTGTATGTGTTTCGCGTTCGATATCTGCTTGGCTTTCAGCTGGCGATGAATGTGACGACGGTTGCGAGTGGTTCTGTCGGGTTGTTGTATGGTGTATTGTTGATCAGCTTGTACCCATTTCAATTTATTGGTATTACGATCGCCACTGCTCTCATAAGTATGGGTGTTGGAGCTGCTTTTGGAGCCTTGTTCGATTATCAAACGCTTCTTAAAGGCATGGTGCAGGGCTTCATGATCGGCGTCATGGCTCCGATGCTGGGGGCATTGGCTACGGGGATGGATCTGTTCATCTGGTTTTTGCAGGTGGTTGTTCTGATACTCATGGGATTGGTCTTTTTCAAGTTGAAAAGAGCGTAGGAGGGATGCTCATGTGATCATCGCTTTTCTAATATGGCATATTGTCATCATGCTTGTGCTTTATATCATCCTCAACAAGAAAAAGTCTCTATTCGACGATCGTTTTGCAAACACAGTAGCTATCGTTGCATCATTCACTTTCTCTTTTCAACTCACTCTTCTTCTCGTGCTTCTATACTCTCGCCCATTCGTCGTCGTGCTGATGGGTTCTTGGTTGGTCGCCACCATCGTAGCCTATGGTTTCGGGTCATTCGTTCGATCCGACCATATTATTCATTCGCAGTTTCTTACCCTTCAAGGTGTGATTTCAGGCGCCATGCTTGGAGCGGTGCTGAAGAACCCGGCTCTATGTCAGCTTCCCTTATCGTCCAATACGTGGTTCATTTCAATAGATGGATTAGCTGGGTTTATGGCACTGACGGTCACCTTGTTTTATTTGCTGTTGCTATATGCTTTTTCCGTGTGAGGAGGCGATCGATTGTACCGCTGGGTGATTCTTGGAATGGTCATCCTCTTCGGCGTTTTTCTTTTTTTACCAAAAGAGATGGAGTTGCCGAATGAAGGACCGGTTCCGGACATACACTTAACATCGTTGAATGGTTCTTCACATTCTTTCTATGAGCCCGTCCCGAAAGTTGTCGTCTTTTTCTATGCGGATTGTCCTGATATCTGTCCATTGACAATCTGGGACTTGAAAAAGTTGCGGAAGGAGCTTGTGAACAGAGGGGTGGAGGACGATCATTATGAAATATTGTTGATCACATTAAACCCTGCCGTCGACACCGTTTCATCATTAATAAGCTACCGGGACAAATTCGATGCAAATTTTAAAAATTGGAGGTTCTTAAGAGGGTCTGATCAGGACGTGGAGTCGCTTGCTGAAGCCTTTGGAATGGTCTTCAGAAAAGAAGGGAGGGTGGTTTCTCACAGTACCACGCTTTATCTCGTCGATCGGAACGGAAACATACGCTCCAAGCATGCAATGGCCACGTCGCAAAAGCCGATGGATGTGAGGGAGGTGGCGGATCATATTGAACGGTTGCAATAAGACCCGCTACACATGAACTACACCAAATGCACAGATTTTCATAGGTTGCTAGAAGAAGGGATTCGAGGTGAAAGGAATGCCGGATCAAGATCATGTGGAAGATGCCCACGTTTCGTTTACCTCACCTACGTGTGAAGGCACGTTGGAAGAAGGGCGTTTGCTGATGGAGTATATGGATCAAGCCAACCTTTTTGCGATTGCACGATATGATGAAAGCCGCAAAAAAACACTACTCTTGAAAAAGTTTTTTCAAAGTAAACGAAATCAGGAAGTCGTCGTTCATACAAAAGAGGGAACCAAGCGGAAAACGCACAAAGGAAAGGTCGCAACGGTCGGAAGAGACTTTGTCAGCATCACAACGGTTCACCATCGTTTGTGGGTTCCTTTTTTTGCTATCGATGCGGCCGATCTTCCATTTGGTTCCCCTACTTATTCGAACCCGCACCAGCATTTTATCTATGATAATAACCTGCAGTATAAATTGTGTCGTGAATTCGGAAAAACGGTGTCCCAGCGAAATGCGTATGCGGAGGTATTCTTTGAGGAGTCGCTCAGAACGAACCTTCATCAATGGAAAGGGACTTGGGTTGTAATTCAGACTCATGATGATGAAGCCATTGGAAAAGTTGAAGATTCTACGAAGAAGCACTTGGAGGTCAAGTCGTTCCACACAGCAAAGAAACTCGAGTGGAATTCGATTCAAACGGTCAAAACGGTTCGTTGGACCACCGTCTGGAAAGAGTTCATCAGGAGAAAAGATTTCGGAAAGGAGAACGGACAGTGAGTAATGAAAAAGATCTTTACCGCGCCCTCTTGGATTTGAAAGGGCAGGAAATTCTCGTCGTCACACAAGCGGCTCAGCTCAATTTACTAGGGCAGGTCTTCCGCCCGATTTTCTGTGGAGAAGTGTCAGAGGTGACAGAAGGGTCCGTTACGCTTGATCCTGTCATTATTAAAATGCTTAATGCTCCATTTTATGAGTTTCCATTACCACTGAGCATACCATTAGAAAAAGTGGTATCTTTCTCGACTGAAGTACCGTGTGACTTAGCGTTTCCACTGACTTAAGGAGGTTGAATACAATGAACCATCCGAGGCAGCAAAGTGTATTACAGCAACGTGATCAGGCGATGATTGATGAGTTTGTAGCAGGAGTAGGGCGGCGTGTTTTTATTTTAACGCCTTCTTTTCCTTTTCTGTTTATCGGCAAAATTTTAAAAGTGATAGATGACATAGCGACCATTGATGTTGAGACAACATCTGTCGCTCAGCTGGAAGAGAAGGTCTGGAATGTTCACATTCACTCCATTGAAGTCTTTTATATTGAGAGCATAGGGGGACGGAAAATTCCCGACTTAGAGGGCTAACGAAGGAGGCAGCGTATGAAACGGTGTTACCATGTGGTAGCGATTCCGATTCGGATTGTCGTCAACACGTTTGGCGACTACAACCCGAATGGTTATATGTACGTGCTGAAGGAAAACGAATCGAAAGTGAGAGAGCTCGTCCGAAAGAACCCTTTTACACCAGTTGATCTTGTGCAACCTCTCGTCATTCGAGCAAATGAAGGCGATGAAGTGGAAATCCTCTTCGAAAACAAAGTCCACTTCAATACGGGCATGCACTTTCAAGATGTCAGTTATGATGTGCAGGAGGCCGATGGGGCAGCGGTAGGATTGAATGAAGATACAACCGTCGCTCCTGGTGAGAAAATCGTTTACCGGATTATTGCCGATCAAGAAGGCATCAGCTACTTTTCGGATTTAGGTAATCCGTCAAGTAGTGAAGAAGGTTCTAATGGAAACGGTCTGTTTGGAGCGTTGTTTGTGCAAAAACGATTTTCTTGGTGGACGGATCCAGTCACTGGAAAAACGATCAATAGCGGTGTCGATGCCGACATCCATCACCCTTTACTACCCTCGCACCGCGAGTATGCATGGATCTTTCACGATGAGATGGAAATTAACGATTTGACCGGAAACAATCCGGTTGATCCCATGACCAATCAGGAGACTGAATCGTTCCATGGAGTCAATTATCGCTATGAACCGCTCCATCGTAGGCAGCAGCTCATTGAAGAAGGAGTGGTGGGGCCCGGTACGGATGGAGAAGAAGTTCACCACGATTCCTGGGTCTTCGGTGACCCCGCTTCCCCAATTTTAAAGGGATATGTTGGGGACCCAGCCCGAATTCAATTGGTTCATGGGGGAGTAAAAGAGACGCATGTGTTCCACTACCATGTGCACCAATGGTTGAGTGATCAATCGAATATCGAATCTAATATCATTGATGCTCAAGCTGTTAGTCCTCAGTCTAATTATACAATTGATCCTTTGTACGGCTTGGGAAGCTTACAAGGCTCTTACGGAGATGCAATCGTCCACTGCCACTTGTATCCGCACTTTATGGTTGGAATGTGGGGGATGAACCGGGTATTCGACACGCTTCAAGATGGCAGCCAATGTTATCCAAATGGAGAAAAGATTAAAGCACTTCAGCCATTACCTGATCGACCTGCACCTCCTGCACCAACGAAGGAACGTCCGGGTTTTCCGAACTTCATTCCAGGCAAAGTCGGGTACAAAGCGCCCCGTCCACCTCTCGGCATAAAAGGGGGGAGAGGGTTAACAGAGTTAGAAGCCAATGCGGCGGTACCAAATGCCAGGCCAGGAGCCGTTTTCTCTGATCCTACTCCACCTGGAACGAAGGTTATTGAGTTTAATGTGTCTTTGATTGAGCTTCCAATTGTCTATAACAAACAAGGGTGGAACGATCCGAAAGGTAGAATCTATGTCAAGGATGAGGATAAAGAGGATGTGTTGGCAGGAAGAAAAGATCCGGAACCATTGGTCATCCACACTCCAGCCAACGTTGCGATTCGTGTTCATTTCACTAACTGTCTGCCTTCAGTGTTAGACGGAGATGCTTTTCAGCTTGTTACCAGAACTTATGAGAGCGGTATGCACATTCACTTTGTTAAATTTGATCAGCTCGTTTGTGATGGGTCGAACATTGGGTGGAACTATGACACATCTGTTCTACCAGGTCAGACGATTACGTATGAATACTTTGCTGATGTCGAATTGAAGGCTTGGTTCTTTCATGATCACATATTTGCAGTTGTCGATCAACCGCATGGTGTGTTCGGGTCAGGCGTTGTCCACTCTCGTTTTAGTTCTTTTTTTGACTCAGAAACAGGAGAAACTGTAGATCACGGAACTCAAATTTCGGTGACTAACCCGCTGATTCCTGATTACCGGGACCTAGCTTTATTCGCGCAGGATTTTGCCTTGTTGTTTGACGCGAAAGGAAACCCTATTCAACCGCCAGCATTCCCTGGTTCACAGGATGACCCTGGCGTATTCGGAGTGAATTACAAAAATGAACCGTTACAGTTCCGACTAGGTAAAGATTGTGATCCTGCCTTTTCATTCAGCTCTTTTGAACATGGTGACCCCATCACTCCAATCCTGAGGGCGTATGAAGGTGATCCAATTCGCATTCGGCTTTTGCAAGGTGCACAGGAAGAGTCCCATAGCTTTAACGTACACGGATTGAAGTGGTTAGAAGAACGGGCGGATTTAGATTCTAAACTGGACGATCAGAGGCATGTCGGTATCTCGGAATCCTTTACGTTTGAAAGTTATCTTCCGAGGTCGGGAGACTATTTATGGGCGTTTGAAACAGAAGAGGATTTGTGGAACGGATTATGGGGGTTAATCCGTGCTTATGGTCAAAAAGTTCCGGACTTAGTGAAACTTCCCGACCGACCAATTCCGAATATCCCAACAGGGGCAGTTCCGGACGTTTGTGATCCAAGACCCGATGCGAAGCTCAAGAAGCTGAACCCGCCACCGAGTCCGTTAAAGACCTTTGATATCGTCGCCTTTCAAGTGCCGATCCAATATAATTCATATGGCGATCACGATCCGTACGCGATTGTATTCGCATTGCGTGAAGATCAGGAAGCCATTTTGAAAGGGAAGAAGAATCCTGAACCGTTGGTGATTAGAGCCAATGTAGGAGATACGGTGGAAGTGACGCTCACAAGTGAGTTGAAACGAGAACTGTTCCCTTTCCAAGACGGCATCTATCCTTATCCTGACGTCAAAGAGCAGGCCTGTTACCCGCCATCGCTACGCATTTCACTGCATCCACAGTTAATTGATTTTGATGTAAAAACGTCGTCTGGGGAAACGGTTGGTTTCAATGGTGATCAGACGGTAGGACCTGGTGAGAAGCGTACGTATCGCTGGTTTGTGGATTCCGCACATGGTGCATGTGGATTATGGGATATGGCAGATATCCGTAACCACAAGTCTCAAGGGGCATTCGGGGCGTTCATCGCAGAACCGCGAGGTAGCACGTATCATGATCCTTACTCTCTGTGTCAAATCAAAACCGGTGCACGTGCCGTCATTCGGAATCCGTTCTTACCGGATATTCGAGAGTTTGTCTTAATTATGCATGATGGGGTCCGATTGCTCGACAAGTGTGATCAGGTAATTGTCGACCCGGTAGCGAGTGTGCTGCTCGAAGATGAGCCTGAAGAGGAATCCGTGGATACGTACGACCAAGGGTCCCACGCCTTCAACTACCGCAATGAGCGGCTCATAAACCGCTACAATGAGAAACCGGTTCTGCATCAGCTCTTCAGTTCAAAAACATTCCGTGATCCAGCTACACCACTACTGGAAGCTTACGCAGGTGAACCGGTGACGATCCGTTACTTGTATCCTGCTGAGCGTCGCCGGACACAGACATTCCATTTTCACGGACACCAATGGCGATCGGATGTGAAAGATGTAGACTCACGTATTGATTCTACAATCGGTTACACGGTCACAGGTAAAAAACAAGACTTGGAATTGATCGGTGGAGCCGGTGGAATAAAACGTTATCCAGGTGACTATATGTACAGGTCCGGGAACATCCAGTGGGGCATTGAGAAGGGTCTTTGGGGAATATTCCGTGTGTATGAATACCTCCAAGAACATCTGCCTCCGCTAGGGGAGGATTAATCACGAACAGGTGTGACCTGGTCACACCTGTTTTACATAATAGGAAAGGTGGTGAAAAGAATGAGCAATGAAAAATGCCCCACTCGAAACACTCCAGAGCTCCCCTCGCCGACAAGCTGTCTCCCGGAAGAAGAAACGGAAGAGCTAGAAGAAAAAATCGATAAAGCGAATCAACTGTTGTTGAGCCTCGCTTTGTCTGAATCAGATGATGTTACCAAACAACAGACCATGATGAAACTATTAGATGGCATTGTTGGATTACGAGTGAGAGTTTTGATGCAAGCGGAAGAAGAGACCACAGTGGAAGGAAAGCTTAAGCTTGTAGGCTATGACTTTGCATTACTCGAAGACGACGGCGTGGAGAAAATTGTCCCGTTTACGTTTATGAAAACAGTCGAAGCTTGCGGGCGTTTTGCTGAAATGGACCATGAACCGTCTTTGGAAGATATCGATGAGTGCTTTCGAGAACTCTTAGTCAATCAGTTCGGCTGCGTCGTTTCCGGCTCTCCTGAGTTGATCAACTTGTTTTTCCGTATCAGGCTGGACATTTACCTGCTACTCGTAGAAGCTAAACGTATTCGTGTCTACACAGAGTCTGATGAATTCAGAGATGGATTGCTGACCGATGTAAATAAAGGGAGTATCGTGACTCAGGATAAAGGGAAGACAGAAGTGTTCAATTTAGATCACATTTTGATGATCGATCTTCTGCAATAAAAAAACAAACCTTCAAGTGAAGTAACTTGAAGGTTTGTTTGGTTTGAGCTTGTCTATGTAGGTTCTATGAAGCGACTGTTGCGATGAGGACGGCTTGAGTTGAGCACATAGCCTGAGCCTGCTCCATAGATAAGGCTTATAGAAGTTAAAAAGGGTCACTTTTCATTCTCCATTCTATGAGGGATCATCTGAATCCTTTAGAATGGTGAACGATTTGATGGAGTCGATTGAAAGAATGATTCTTGGTTCGGAATCGTCTACATCTAAAGATTCTTCAAATGTCGTTTCGGGCGAATCATCTTGACTGTAAAGCTCATTGTGTGATGGGATCGGAGGATGCGATAGTTTGGTATGTTGGACCTCTTCATAATTCGGTTGGGGAGAGGTTTGTGAAAAAGTGTCCTTTTTAATATGGATGTTTCTTTTTTCTTTTTTCATTTGTTCAGGTTCATCTTTTTCTTGAGTGTGAGAAGGAGGTATGGCTACGGGTAACGCTTCTTTGGGAACCGCCTGCCATCCGCGAAGGCATGAAAGGGGGATCCATGTTTGGGTGGGAGATAGCCAATGATGACGGGCGGGCTGAACGAGTAGCCTTTTCTTTTCTTCATCGAAAGCTAAGAGGTTTAAAGATGTAGATGAAAAACAACAGCCCTCTGAATCCGTTCCATAGACCCGAAGTCGTTCTCCCGAACAAGTATATAAATATACATAGGTTCGTTTACGCATGTTGAATCAAGCTCCTTTTTTCATATAGGAAAAAGGGGCAGATACGCCCCTGTTTTTTTCGGAATTAGCAGCAGCGACGGCACTTACAGCGGCTTCTCACCTTTACTTGGCTGATGCCTTCCATCGGAATGAAGTCTGTGTAGCACTTGTGCTTGCGCTTTTTGTGCGTCATATCAACTGACTCTTCCTCTTCTTCACTTTCCATTTCTTCTTCGGCGGAACTCTCCATCTCTTCTTCAGCAAGATCTTCCATTTCTTCATTTTCTACAGGACTTTCCGCCTCTTCTTCTTTGACTTTCTCTTTCACGAGCAATTCAACGAAGTTTGAACCAACGTGACAGAGTTTCCCGACAACGGTTCCTCCTTCCGTTTCGATTTGAACTTTACAGCCTACTAGTTGACGCAAACGGAAGTTGAGTCCACCTTGAAGACCGCCTAAGCGCACACGAAAATCATCGGAACAAAGGCAGGAATGATTACAGCAGCATTTCGAATGGTGGTGGTCGCAGTGACACTTGGAGTGGTGATCTCTGCACTGGCAGGAACAGTGATGATGCTTGTGGCAATCATGGTTATGACAGTCATGTTTGTGGTGGTGACAACAATCTTTACTCATCTGAACACCTCCTTTATCTCATTACGATAGTATATGGAAGAACTATGGAAATGAATGGACGATAGCTGATTTATTTGAGTGGACGATCTACTTCAGGATTCCCGAAGGCTTCACCGTTTCGATGACTTTTTCAAATGAAAACCCCGGATATGTGGTCAATCTTAGATTGATTTTTTAAGAATGAAAGAAATATCCCCACCTCAATGAGGTGGGGGTATTTTGTATTAAGGTAGGGTCGCTATTGAAATACAGAGCATCATAGTTTTGTCCAAGAGAAAACACTCATCCTATTTCTAAAATGGCATGACACCCAGCGAATGCTAAAAATCTTTTATGTGATTGGGATATTTTAGCAAAGTTTGAATATCTGTTTAAGAAGGGGGGATAGAAATGATGTATGAAAATGTTCTGCAATATCCATTTGATATGCTTTCTATTATTAGAAACGGATTACTCGTTGGTGGAAGGAGTAACAAAAAGAAAGTGATCATTATAGGAGCAGGAATGTCCGGTCTTGTTGCAGGTTCTTTACTTAAGCAAGCTGGCCACCACGTTACAATTTTAGAAGCAAACAATCGAGTAGGAGGAAGGGTTTATACAATTCGTTCCCCTTTTGCACCCGGGAATTATTTTGACGTGGGTGCAATGAGAATACCATCCAATCATAAGTTGGTTATGGAGTATATACATAAATTCCGTTTACCAGTAAACCCATTCTTCAACACGAACCCTAACGACTTAATTTATGCTAATCATGTTCTTACTACTAGGAAGTATTATGAGTTAAATCCAGACGTCTTAGAATATCCTTTGAAACAGAGCGAAAGAGGGAAGACAGCCCAGGAGCTTTTTTTAGAAGCCACCCAGCCGTTCCGCGACTTATACTACGGCAGCCCACCTCAAGAACAGGAAAAGTTAAGAGATAAGTTTTCGCAATACTCTATGAGAGAATTCTTAAAGTTTAATCCTTTTGGTATTAGTCTTTCTGAAGCGGCCATTAGGGAAGTTGCTGTTCTTTTAGGTATAGAAGGTTTTCCGGAGTGTTCCTTTGTTGATATTTTAACGGATATTGCGTTTCCTATTTTCAGTCAAGAAGTGGACTTTGTAGAAATAACGGGCGGGAATGATTGCTTACCTTGGTCATTCTATCCCGGTCTGAAGAGTAATATATTCTTCAACCAGCAAGTGGAACGAATAGATAATACCGAAGATTGCGTGAAAGTTCATACTAAGAATACGTCAACGAACCAGGTCCATGTTTTTGAGGGTGATTATTCTGTGATTACAATCCCATTTCCTTTAATACAATTCGTGGATATCAATCCTTATCATTCTATTTCGTTTGATAAGTATCAAATCATCAGGGAACTGATTTCAATCAATGCTGTAAAGATAGGGATAGAGTTTAAAACACGTTTTTGGGAGAGGAATGATGTTGGGAACGCGGTCACGGATCAACCCACTCGGTACTCTTATATACCAAGTCATGGGAGGGGTACTCCTGGACCAGCTGTTTTGTTGGCAAGTTATAGTTGGGGGCATGACGCAGAGTTATGGACAAGTTTATCATTTGAGGAGAAAGTCAAAGAAGCCCTCAAAGATCTTTCTAAAATATATGGGCATATCGTATATGAGGAGTATTTAACGACTGTGGCTTACGATTGGGCATTGAATCCTTTTTCAGCAGGAGCATTTGCTCTATTTCTTCCAGGCCAAGGGGAAAAATTCAGTACTGTGATGAAAAAGCCGGAGGGGAGGTTACATTTTGCAGGAGAAGGAGCATCTGATTTTCATGGGTGGATCGAAGGGGCCATTGAATCCGGAATAAGAGCAGCACATGAGATAAATATAAGAGATTAATGGCTGAACTGGTGTTTTAAATAGTGACCGTTACCATGGCGTTGTAACATGATTTTAAAAATAGCTAAAGGGGGCAATCATAAAACGGTACATTCGCCTCCTTGATCTATCTATGTTGAACCTTTCAAAAAAATACTTCCAGTTATCTGGAAGTATGTCATCGCACAACAAGTATAATCCTAACGTCATAATAAGGTGTACACTACAAAGACTATGATTAGTAGAAGGAATAATACTCCAACACTCTTCCAACCCAAACTAGTCAATATATTATAATGATTTTCTTTCTCTTTTGCCTTTCTCTGGCTTCTCATTTTATCTTCCCTAGTATCATGACTCATATGGTTCCTCCTCATAACAAAGAAGTTATGCTTCTTCTATCATGTAATTCCCATTAAGGTCAGGTTGTAAAACAAAATAAGCATAGACGAGCTATTGTTAAATAAAGCCAATATAAAAATAACCCCCCTGAAATGGGAAGTTATTTTAAGTAATATGAACACTGAACTTAAACAGAGCTATCACCTTACTAAAAGAAAGTAGTCTTAGGATACGGTAAGCTTGGACTTCAAGGCTTATGCTAATCCAACTTCTCCTTAGGCTTCTCCTGGTGCTTTCTATTCTTAACCTCGGTGAAAACGTTATCCGAGGTATCAGATTGAGCACTCGACGTATCGTTTTGTGGTTTATACTGCCGTGATTCAATTAACGATTTGAGCATTTGAATATCCTCTTTCGTCGCATAATCCTTATTAGGCTTCAGCATATACCCTAACTGGCCATTGGGTTCGATGGTCGCCCATTGCAAATTAGAAAAATGCTTAATGTTCTGCTGTCGCATACGAACTTCAAGCATATCGACCGTTAAGCGCAATTTCTTTAAGTTGGCTTCATTAATCTGGCCGTTTTCGACGACCAGAAGTGACTTTCCGTAGATGAGGTTTTCCAAAGTATCTGATCTCAGAACTACATACTCAATCGATAGAAGAGTCAATACCATGAGAAAGGTTATCACCATGGTAATCCAGATGTTCCGGTCGCCAACCGGCTGAATAATCAAGGATCCAACCGCAATCATCATGACCGTCTGGGCTACCGTAAGCTGGGAAATGGATTTTCGACCGGCTAGACGTAAAATAAGGACCCCGCCAACTACCACGACAACGGCTTTCCATATGAAGTTAAAATCCATAAGCCTCTACCTCCTTGACCATCCATTTGACTTTTTGGTTTTTTCCACAATTTCTAGCGTTTTCCCTGGCGGAATACGATATAATCTGCCCTTAAGGCCGTAAATTTTTTGAGAAGGCCATAGGCCGTGATGTCCTGAAAAAAGATAACTGACTAAACAGGCCACAAAAAAGAACTCCAGTCCCTTCCCGTCAAACATCTCCATCGCTAAAAGGAATGCGGCCAAAGGGGTGTTGGCTCCTGCACAAAAGACCGAAATTAATCCTAAGGCTGCCAGAAAAGACAGGGGCAGATCAACAAAGGCATGCAAGGCATTGCCCAGTGTGGCACCAATGAAAAATAAAGGAAGTGCTTCCCCTCCAACAAATCCGCTGCCTAAAGTTACCGCCGTGAATACCAGCTTTGCCAGGAAGGCGAAGGGAGGAACGTCTTCCTGAAAAGATTGTTCAAGCATCTGTAATCCCCGGCCGTTATAATCTTGGGATCCCACGACGAGAGTAAGTCCTACAACGATCAATCCTCCTACGAAGGCTCGTTTTATATGGTTTTTATTAAAAAGTTTCTCAGATATATTCTGGATGCCGTGCCTCAGCTGACAGTAGCTTACGCTGACCAAGCTGAATAGGACAGCTAATAGAATCACTTTCATAAAAGCAATCATCGATCCTTCAGGCACGCTCTGGATGATGAATGTTTCATGCTCGTGTCCCCAGGCTGCCGTCGTTACATAATGCCCTACGAAGCTTGCCGTCAGACAAGGAACAAATGCTGCCAATTTCAATTTTCCTATGGCCGTCATTTCCATGCCAAATACAGCACCGGTGATGGGTGCCCCGAAGGCAGATCCAAATCCGGCGCTTATTCCGCTCATCAGCAGCGTTTTTCTATCCAGTTTATTTATTTTAAAGAATTTATTGACGGCGGCCGCCACACTGCCGCCCATCTGGATGGCTGCACCTTCCCTGCCCGTTGATCCACCAAACAGAACGGTTATAAAGGTACCGAAATAGACGATTCCTCCCATCCGCTTCGGCACTTCTTTTTTTCCATGAACAGAATCAATCACCAGATTATTTAATTCCGCCGTGTCATTTACGGTGTTATTCAGAAAAACCTTGCCGTAATTCATATACACATATCCTATGAGAGCTCCTCCAAGGGGGAGGAAGTAGATGAGCCAATCTCTTTTTAACCTGACCTCATCTCCAAGAAAATCGTTCACTTCTAGAAGGAAAGTGGTTGCCGAGCCTACGATAAAACCAATTATGCTCCCAAAGAAGATCCATAAGCCCAGAATTGAAAAGAAGTTCTTATACTTTAGAAGCATCCATGAATCACCTCATTTGCATCTAGTGGGAATGTTGGTTCTAGTTTTGCCTAATGGGATAGAATTATGAAATTATGGGTGACTCTGGTTCAGGAATTACGAATCAGTTCACCTGATTTTTAACACTTCGTTTTAAAGGATAAGTGTTTTGGAAGGAATTAGGTTAAATTACCTTGCTATACGATGTAAGTAGTTATACAATGTAATTAACAATATTTGGAGGTAACGCAATGGACAGAGAGCTGATGAAAGGGAGCATTGAAATCTTGCTGCTTTCGATTCTGGCGCAGGCGGACTGCTATGGCTATGAAATGACCAAGAAGCTCAGGGCACTGAGTGAGGATGCCTACCATATGAAGGAGGGGACCTTGTATCCGGCTTTGAAACGACTGGAGAAAAAGGAATGTGTGACCTCTTATTGGTGCACGGAATCTGCTGGTGGGCGGAGGAAGTATTATTCCATTACCGAAACTGGACGTATGGTATTGGCGGGAAAGCTTAAGGACTGGAAACAAATCAATTCATTAATCCAACATACAGCGGGGGAATTCAGATGAAGGAGATTGAGCAGTATGTAGAGGAAATTACAAAGGATTTGCCTGATGCGGAGAAGGAAGAGTTGAGGGAAGAGATGGTCGGCCACTTACACGAACATGTGAAGGAGCTTCTTATAGAAGGATATAGGGAAGAGGAGGCGGTGTGTCTCGCGATTGACTCATTCGGTGATGGGGGCAAGCTGAATCAGGAGTTCAAGCGGTCTTTCTTTCCAACGTATAAACTGGTTCGTTTCGCTTGGGCTGTCATGTGGACGGTTGTAGGGATTTGTTCGATTTCATACGTTGCTATGGAATATTACCACCCGGAGTTTGATAATGGGCTGAACTTGTTCAACTCTTGGACGCTCTTGTTTTATGTCGCGTCACTAGCTGGGGCTGGTGAATTGATGCATGATGCTTTGCAAGGTGACATCAAAAGGAAGTGGAAGTGGGTGTTGAACCCTTGGCTGTTCTTGATGGTGCCGCCGTTGATCATCAGCGGGGTGCAATTGTCGATGCTGTTCATTCAGCCTGAGCAGTATCAGGATGGTCGATGGCTGGATTTATTCGGCTTTGCGCAAGCTGCATTGATGTATGTGACAGCAAGGCAGCTCTTCACCCACCTTTTTTTGAATGGAAACATAGCGAAAAGGAATGTAGTGAAGTAAGTTACACGTGGATAACCAGACTATGAAAATTTACTACCGTTTACATTCATAGTCTTATAGTAAGTAGAAAATGGAGATATAAATATGTGGATACTTTTCGGGATTTTAGCGATAGCAGCAACTTTAATAAAAGGTCCTGATCTTTGATTACGGTAGCGTTCATCGCTTTTTAGAAAACGAAATGGAGGAAGTGGGGTGCGATGGTGGAGGTAAGGTTAGAAAAAGCAACGGTTCCAGATGCACAGAGTATTTTTGATATCCAAGTTGAAGCATTCATGCCGCTTCTAGATAAGTATAAAGATCATGACACTAACCCAGCGAATGAAACGGTCGAAAGAGTGATCAGCAGAATAAACAACCCCGATGGCGCTTTTTATAAGATTGTAGCTGATCAAAAACTTGTAGGTGCTATCTGCATTCTATGGAAGGAAGACGTACATTTTTGGATCAGCCCGATGTTCATTTTACCTTCATATCAAGGAAGAGGCGTCGCTCAGAAAGCTATCACGTTAGTCGAAGAACGTTACCCACAAGCAACCACGTGGGAGCTAGCTACAATCATAGAAGAAAGAAATTGTTATTTATATGAAAAAATGGGTTATGACAAAACAGGGGTCAGCAAGAAGCTGAACGATCATGCAACTCTTATTTTTTATAAAAAGACATGTTCATGAAGCATGTAGGTTTGACAGTAACGATACAGGGAGTGGTGTATGATTATGAACAGAACTTTGAGATTATGTGCCGGGTTGCTGTTGATTTGGACACTTGCAGGGTGTATTGGTGAAGATTATGATGTCGGCGTGCCAAAGGCTATTTTACATATAGATGCTCACATACTTAGTCGAGACGTGCCATTGACGGAAGCGAATGTAAGTTGGGACTCATCGAGTGGCAAAGTAGAAGAAACGATTGATGATATCGAGGAATATGCATCAACACAAGATGAAATCGAAATTTTCCCGGGCCAAGATGTTACGTTAAGGTTCGAAGAGAATGAAGAAAATGGTGGAGATATTTGGACCGACCCAACCATCAAGGCTAACCTATGGACGAATGGTGAAAAAACCGAGATCGATTTGGATGAGGATCGGGAATTCTTGTTGCCGACCGAGGAAGGGAACTATATTCTAGAAGCTACGTTTAAGGATGACGAGAACACAGCTCAATATGTAGCGAATATTGTGATTGCAGATGATACAGATACTTCTAGCTAAGCTGATGAATCAGAATAGAAGGAGGCTTCCATATGCAGAAAAAGTTCAGCATGTGGTCAATACTATTGAGTGTTTTAGGTGCGATAACTTTCTATACGTCATACGCCATTGCACCTGTAAATCCTGAAGGTATGATCGTGCTTATTTTACAAGTGCTATTTTTCACGTCGATCATTGCAGCCGTGCTAAGCATTCTATTCAGTTTATGGGGATTTATTAGAAAGGAGAAAGGGTTTTTAAAGCTTGTAGGACCGATTGTCATTGTATTCGTTCTTTTAGACTTCTACTTATAATGAACGGGGGCTTATCCATAATAGGATGAGTCTTTTTTATAGCTGCTGGATCATGATAGTAATTCCACTTCAAATGGGTTTCCTTTTAGAAAAGAGAGAAAATTCGTTTATTTCCATGTTTTAGTATGTTAAATTAGTATAAGCCTTTAGTCGTGCATAGAGGGAAAGAGGTGTATAAATGGAGGGTTTTGAGACGGTTTGGCTTGATGATAAAAGTGCCCATGGAATAGTGAAAGTCCAAGATTGTAGGTTTGAATTTATTTACCACCCGATCGTATTTGATGAAAGGATAGGAGAATTCATAGTCATTAATAATCTATGGTACACGACTTACCACGGGGCAAGAGAATACTTCCGATCTTCCACAAACGCGTATTCTGCTGGAAAGATGAAAATACATAATGAAGGAACGCTTTCTCAGAATATCTCCATATCGACTCTGGGAGTGTAGGCGAAGGATTTTTGAAATATGATGAAATGAAGGGACACTACCAAACAGAGGAGGGATTGGATGAAAGAACAATTGTTAGCCTATGGATCCTCACAGGTTCCGTGGGTGTTCGTCATATTGGGGATAGTCGTGTTCATTGCCGGATTAGGTAGCATGGGACTATTGAAGAACAAGGGTTCTGAAATGCCGCGTGAGAAGGTGGAGCGTTTGCGATATCTTTCTTGGGGCGGGATTGCAATCGGCATCGTGATCTTCGCTTCCAGTCAATTCTATACGATGAACGAAGCCGCGAAGAATGAACGGATGCTTGCCCAGTGGAGTGATGACCAAGGTCACACGGTTTACAATTATGGTGAGATTGAAGAACGGATGGACGGGGGCACCTTCACCGTCAAGAATAGCTCGATGGATCTTGAAGAAAAAGAAGCGGACCAGACTGTGGTTGGGTGTGACCGGGGTGTATATGCGGAACTGAGTAACGGAGATGTTTGGATTTGTGTAGAGGATTAATAGTTGAAACTGACATAAGGCATATGCAACATAAAAAGATACGGATAGCTGCTTCACAGTGGGGTGAGTATACGTTATCTATCTTAAACTCTACTTTAGGGGGGGGACTGTTCAAAATGGAAATAGAATTTCTCGGAACGGGTGGTGCCATCACGATACCGCGGCCACTTTGTAACTGTAATGTTTGTTCAGAAGCAAGGGATAAAGGGGTTCCGTACAGTAGAATGGGGCCGAGTATATTTGTGCATGGTCCCGATTTATTGATCGATACACCAGAAGAGATCTACAATCAAATCAATCGTTCTACTGTTCATGATGTCAAAGGGGTCATCTACTCTCATTGGCACCCAGACCATGTCATGGGGCGGAGGGTTATTGAATCTTTGAGTGCAGACTGGATTAACGATCCTCCTCAACACAAGAAAATAGATGTGTACATACCGCAACAAGTCGATTTAGATTTCAAAACATTCCTTGGTAGTCGCGATCATTTGGATTTTTTTGAATCGCAAGGATTTGCGAACCTGAATCGATTAACAGATGGTGAGAGTTTAGTTTTAAATGATACAAAGGTTTCGCCGTTCAGGTTGGCGGAGGACTATGTGTATGCTTTCTTGATGGAAAAAGATCATAAAGAAGTGTTGATTGCGATGGATGAGTTGAATGATTGGGTACCGCCTAAAGAGGTGATGGGTGTCGATCTCGCGATATTACCAGTCGTATGATAAGCAAATGGTGAAAGTATAATTTTGAAGCGACTGTTATATAAAATGAAAAGCGTATGGAATCAGATCGGGTCTGATTCCATACGCTTTTTCGTTTTGGTAACTATGAATATTATTGAACAGCAGCCTGTACGTCGATGACGCCGTTTCCATAGTAGAAGGAATCACCTAGGGAAATGGCTGTGTTATTCAATTTCTGTCTGATGTCATCATTCGTCAATCCAGGGTTGTCTGCTAAAATCAAAGCAGCTGCTCCTGCGACGTGCGGGCTTGCCATGGACGTACCGTTGTAGCGATCATAAGCGTTACCTGGTACAGAACTTAGAATATCTACACCTGGAGCCATCACTTCAAGTTCGTCGCCGACACTTGAGAAGGAGGCTCTGTTATTCGCACTGTCTACAGCACCAACTGCCATCGCAGCTGCATATTTTGCAGGGTAACCGATTGTGTTTTTCTTACCTTTAGAACCTTCATTACCTGCAGCGGCTACGACTAATACACCTTGGTTGTCAGCATTGTTTACCGCTTGTTCTAAAGTGGCCGATCCGCGGCTTCCGCCTAGGCTCATGTTAATGATGTCCATGTTATTGCTGATGGCCCACTCGATTCCTTGAGCAATGCCACTGTAAGAACCGCTGCCATCACTACCCAATACTTTCACGGCGTATAATTCAGTAGATGGCGCTACACCTAGCACGCCTAGTGTATTGTTCACGCCTGCAACCGTTCCAGCTACGTGAGTACCGTGACCGTTGCCATCGACTAAGGCATTCGGTTCACCACTTACAAAACTTTCACCGCCAGCTACGTTCAGATCTTCATGCGATCCGTCGATACCAGAGTCAAGTACAGCTACTTTTACACCATTCCCAGTCGTTCCTTGAGCTTGTACATCATCTGCATTAATCTGGGAGATTCCGTAGGGCGTCGTTTGACTCGTTGCCTGTGCAACTTGGTCTTTTTCAACATACGCGACATTAGGGTTATTGGATAGGGCTTTGACGGCTTGCGCCGGAAGCTTCGCATGTACGACATTCATATATTTATATTCATGAAGTACTTTCCCGCCGGCTCCTTTAACGGCATTCTGATTCACTTTAGACTTAAAGCCAATTAAGTACTCTTCAACCTCCGCCTTTTGCTGAGACGCTTTTTCAACGGCAGCTTGGGCTATGTTATTGAATGAAAAGACTAAAGCGAACACCAACATCATCCCGGCTATTTTCCACAAGTGTTTACGCATCAAATTCCTCCTTTAATTTCAATCCAGAGTTATTGATTAATTCTGAATTGTTCTAATACTAAGTTAACACATCTGGAATCGCTCGTGTTTGGGAAACAAGGAGGGGTAAATGGGCGCTAAAAGGGGTGGTGGATGGTCGACTTGGGAAAGTTGAAAAACGGTATTGTTTTTTCATGATCAAAAATAAATTATATGAACATAAATCGTAATCAAATTGCTTGTTTTGAATGAGAAAATCAAAAATGATATATTTTGAAATCATGTCCGCAAAAAGTGAAAAATCTTGTATAGGTCATTTTTGAGGTCGAGCTTATAGATTTTAGGGATTGGAATAAACTATTTCCATAAAGGAGTGGGTAGCGTGGACGTGAATGGAAAAATCATTCAAGGAACCTTCGATCAGGTCAACGACGAATTCGTGTTAAATCAAGTGAAGCATTTTACGACTCAATCGATCCTCAACAAAGATCAATTTGATAAAATCTATGACTACTTGAATAACCATAAAGATGAAGCTGATGATCAGATCCTGACGTTGAATGAACAGATGCTTGTTCGATTGAGTCAGGAGGAATCGAGTCAGTTTATAGAAGACTTAAATCAGATCCGTGACTTGTATCAATGAAATGTTTGATAATGAATGAAAAATGGAGTATGATACAGGACAAGAAACTTGAGGTGAACAACATGCTAACTACTAATTTTAATACCTGTTCACAACTACATCATCATATGAATTAGTCTTGCTATTCGATTTAATCATCGTACATAGGAAGACTATTAATCATGAACCGCATTTGTTTAAGTATTTCACTTAAATCAAGTGCGGTTTTTTTATATTCAAAAATACAGGAGGAATGACGATGAAGAAGATGAATTACCAAAATGTGAAAGGTACGCAGGATTATATCGGGAGCGCAGAGGGAGTGAAACGAAAGGTCAAAAGGACATTGGAAGATGTGTTCATCCAATACGGGTGCAAGCCATTGGAAACGCCTATTTTAAATTATACAGAACTACTGGCATCTAAGTATGCCGGGGGTGCCGAGATTTTAGAAGAAATGTACAAGTTAACGGATAGGGGAGAAAGAGATTTAGCATTACGATACGACCTCACCATTCCTTTTGCAAAAGTCGTGGCGATGAACCCTGATTTACGGATGCCTTTCAAAAGGTATGAAATAGGTAAAGTGTTCAGGGATGGACCTGTTAAAGAAGGGAGGTACCGCGAATTCACCCAATGTGATGTCGATATCGTAGGGGTCCGATCACAAGTAGCAGAGGCTGAGTTGATGAGTATGGCGCTAGAAGCATTCAATAGGCTGAATGTGGATGTGACGATCCAGTACAACAATAGGAAGCTGTTAGTCGGGATGTTGAAGGAATTTGGAGTGGAGGAAGACAAGAGGGATACCGCGATACTCGTCTTAGACAAGCTTGAAAAAGTTGGAGTAGAGGGTGTGATGGCCGAACTCATCGAGAACGGAGTATCCGATTCCAGCCTTGGACATATACGGGCGTTTTTGACGGATGAAGAAAATGCAAGAACCGGTTATTTTGAGTCTTTTGCAGAACAAAATGATCTCGTCGATGAAGGGTTGAAGGAATTGAAAGAACTTGAATCCTATCTGGATACACTAGGTGTCACCAAGCAATGTATGTTCAATCCATTCTTGGCGAGAGGCTTAGAGATTTATACAGGAACCATTTACGAGATATTCATGGCTGATCAATCCATCAAATCAAGCATTGGTAGTGGAGGAAGGTACAATAATGCGATAAGCGGGTTAATCGAAACAGAGGAAGAGTTCCCGACAGTCGGGATTTCATTCGGGTTGGATGTCATCTATGCTGCTATGGGTAAATCTATAAAAATAGAAGAGACTACGGATATAGATTACTATATCATCCCTTTAGGAACGACCAAGGAATCGTTGCGAGTGGCACAAGATCTTCGGTCAAAAGGTCATAAGGTTGAGTTGGAGTTGAGCAACAAAAAATTACGGAAAGCGCTCGATAAAGCCAACAAAGAAAACATACCGAATGTGATCATTATTGGTGAGGAAGAAGTAAGAAATAATGAGCTGAAAATAAAAAATATGGAGTCTGGAATAGAACGAAGTGAGCCGTTTGATTTTGTATAGAATGAATGAGTTCTTCAAGTATGATTTATGATACGCTGATATTGTGATAAATTCCCTTATATTGAAGATAGAGGATTGTAATTGAGGTGACAGGATGAGTATTGAACAAAGACTTTATGATGAAGCGAAAAAACTTATTGAGAAGCGATACCCGAGTGGGTGGGGTGGAGCAGCGGCCATGTACACGACTGATGGATCGATCCTGACAAGTGTGGCTCCTGAAGTGGTCAATGCTTCTACGGAATTATGTATAGAAACAGGAGCGATTTTAGAAGCGCACAAGCATAACACGAAAGTCACTCATTCCATTTGTGTGGTTCGTGATGATGAAAATGATGATTTCAAGGTGTTGACGCCTTGTGGGGTTTGTCAGGAAAGGTTGATCTATTGGGGCCGGCATGTGAAAGTGGCCGTGTCCTCATCTGATGAAAACCAACCGTTGCGTTTTAAGACTTTAGAAGAAGTACAGCCTTACCACTGGTCTAGGGCCTACGATGACGAGGAGTTCTTCAGTGAATGAAATTGAGCCGGCAGTTTGTGCTGGCTTTTTATTTTTCCTATAAAGCTGAGACCTGGAGAATAGACCAGACCTCGTACTTAAGTATGTTCTCGGGAGTCCTCTTTCTTACAATGAACAACCTGTGATAAGCTGATTTTGCATAGAAAGGATGGGGAATATTAACATTTTAAAAAAATATCCTAAAATCCTCATGGTACTTGCATTGGTTATTAGTTTAGGCGTCATAGTCAAAGTGACCGGGACTGAACAAAGAGAAGAGAAATTGACTCTCGAAAACAATTTGAGTCCATGGTTCATTGTAAATGGTAACGATTTAATCGGTGAGGAAAGAAAATTTGGTATTATTGATGATTCATTTGTAAATTTGAAAGAAGAAGGGTTCAGAGCTGATGGTGAATCAAATAAGTATGTGTTTTATTTCTGGGGGGAAGAGGAGGAACTTGTTGGGAACAGATACCGATTGGTCGCTACCAGAGAGAATAGTAACGAAGAAAAAGTCATGTACGAGCAGATGATCTCGAGTAACAATAATTACGAAGAGATCCCGTCGGCTCAAGCCCAAAGCGGTGGAAGAATTGCGTTTGATCAATCAGATGCTGGGACATGGTTGATGGAGGTCTATATAAACGGGAGAGTATTTTCGAGTTTCAGTATAGAGGTGAGGAGCTAGAACAATACTGGCTTTTTAATTCTTACACTACATAACAACATTTCAATAAGAGTAAAGGAGAGAGGCAATGGCACAAGCGGTGATTTTTGATATGGACGGCACACTATTTCAGACCGATCGAATACTTGAGGTGTCCTTGGAAGACACGTTCCATTACCTGAGAGAAAATGATGAATGGGAAGGAGAAACGCCCCTCGAAGAATATCGCAATATCATGGGTGTCCCGTTACCGGAAGTGTGGAAGACGTTGCTTCCGGATCATACACAAGAAGCAAGAACGAGGACGGATGCTTACTTTCTCGATCGGTTGGTTTTAAATATCGAAGCTGGAAAAGGCGCGTTGTATCCGGGTGTCGAGGAAGTGTTCCGCCATCTGAAAGGTGATGGATCTTCTATCTATATCGCGAGTAATGGGCTGAAGAAGTATTTGAGCGCTATTGTAGATTATTACGATTTAGACCAGTGGGTAACGGAGACGTTCAGCATCGAGCAGATTGAGTCGCTGGATAAATCTGATTTAGTCCAGCAAATCGTCGAGAAGCACCAAATAAGTCAAGGTGCGGTGGTTGGTGATCGAATTTCCGATATTCGTGCGGCGAAAGACAACGGGCTTGTTTCGGTCGGCTGTGATTTTGATTTTGCCAAAGAGGAAGAAATGGCTCAAGCGGACTATGTAATCAAGGATTTGTATGAATTGAAATCAGTCATTCAAGCTTACGACCATACGCGATTACGAAATTAGTCGAATGTTGAAAGGAGTAGAGAATTGAAGGTCCTGTATAGAGTGCTATCATCCTTATTTTTAGGCATTTCTTTCCTTTCATTTATTAGTCCCTTCCTATTGTATTGGTTCATCCATGGGGACGATGAACGTTATGTATGGATTATCAGTGGACCCTACCCGTTCAGTCATTTTGGGAGCGGACCTTTTCAGCTGTGGATGGGCATAGGTTTCCTATTGATGAGTTTATTGAGTGCTGTCATTTCTCTGATCTTTTCAAAGCTTCATAAAAAAGCAGAAGGTTATTGAGGGCTGAAGAAGTGCTTGCCCCCACTTCTATATCACTGAAAAAGTATAGGGTTCAGACACTTGTGAAAGGAAGGAGCGATCACAATGGGACTGCTGCTTACCATTGCTTTTTTCTTGATTTTGATGATCGGCGCAATCATTGAAAAGAGAAAGAAAAGTAAAGAAAGAAATTAGGAAAGATACCAACAGTTAGAAGAAAGAATTGAAGAATTAGAACAACAGCAAAGAAACGATAAGAATGAATAAATGTTTATAAGTCATTCGGAATCGTAAGCTTGTGTCCAATAGAAGTCTTTATGCTCCCTTAAAGGTGTACGTGAAACGTTATGAAGTTGAAATCGTACAGTATAATAGAACGCTAAATGTCAAAGGGGTATAAATATGGATGCATTTTTAGGCTTGATCGCCATCATCGTAGGGTTCATCAATGTGAAGTTCCCGACCTTTTTCTGGTACATCACCACAGGTTGGAAATTTCAAGATGCCGAACCGAGTGATATCGCCCTCGGCTTGAACAAATTCATAGGGTATTTCTTGCTGCTGGTTGGAGCGGCTGTACTTTTGGACTTTTTCTTTCCTGGGACATCAAGTTGATCGGAATGTAGGCCGCTTGAAGTTCACGAATGATGCTAGGTTTTTATTGGCCGTTTTTTGTGATAGTAAGTCTCAACTCGAATTTTTTAAGGGGGAATACGAGTGAATCGTAAAATTATCGTAGTACTTTTGTTTTCACTAGCACTTCTTGCAGCTTGTGGCTCTAAAGACTTTTCTTTTTCAGGTGAGACAGACAATTGGTCCGCTACGTTAGACGTCCGTCAAACCAATGCAGGTTATGAAACACAAGACCTGCTGTTGGAATACAAAGGAGAAGATCCTGAATCTGTTGGTGAGTTTTCGTATAGCTTAGATAGTGTTGGCGGTTTCGGAGTGAATGGTGCCACCCTGAATGAGAATGGTTTTGTGAAAGGTGGCAGTGAGGCGAATCCGACAAATGCTCAAGCTACGGAAAATACTGAAGTCGAGGTCACGGTGGAGTGGAATGGGAATACGGAAACCTTCATATTAGAGAGTGATGGATAGGGAGTCAGTCACGATGCTCTCTTTCATGGGGGTTGAAGCTCAACGAAAAAATGTCCCCCTCAGCTCGATTAGTAAAGGAGGGAGTACCTAGGTTATGTTCTATTTCACGACAATGACAGGTACTTGAACATATTTCACAATCTTGTGGCTGACACTTCCGAGAACCAGGGTTTGGAATTTGTTTCGACCACGACTCCCAATCACGACGCAATCATACGCTTGTTTATTGGCATATTCCGTAATCTCAGGAGCTGGTTCCCCGTGTAGGATGATGAGGTCTGTTTGCACACCTTTGTCTTCTACATAAGAGAGAGTATCAGAGAATTTTTCTTTTCGCTTCATTTTTGCTGTATGGAGGTCGCCATATTGTAGAACATCATCTTTTGAAGAAGTGCCATTCACTACATAAATCAGATCAAGCGTCACGTGATCCTTGTAGGGAGCGACCATTTTCAATACTTGGTCGATGGCGCGTGATGAGTGTTCGGACCCATCTGTTGCTAACAGGATTTTTTTGAACATGATGCCACTCCTTAATGACCGGAATTTTTTGTTGAGCCGCCTAATCGCTGCAATAAACGTTTGCTTTGCCCGTTCAGGCCGATGTATTTTACAGGGGTGCCTTTCTCTTTGAACTTCGACTCAATATGATCGAGTGCCCCTATTGCGGAATCATCCCATAAGTGAGATTCGTTGAGGTCAATTATGACTTCCTCTAGATCATCGTCAAAATCGATTCCCTCTAAGAATTCCGTGACAGATGCAAAGAATAGTTGCCCTTGTACATAATAAATTTTACGGGTACCTTCATCCATATACTGACCCAATACCCGTACTCTCGATATCTTTACAGCAAAGACAATCATACTTAATAGAACGCCTGTTAACACGCCATAAGCAAGGTTATGTGTGATCACAACAGTCAGGACCGTAATAATCATGATGACTGCATCTGTAATAGGGACTTTATGAATACTGGTGATGGAATGCCAATCAAACGTACCAATGGCCACCATAATCATGACACCGGCAAGGGCAGCCATTGGAATTTCAACTACAATATCGCCGAGGACTATAATTAAAAACATGAGTACAACGCCTGCAACCAAGGGGGATAACCGGGTCAAGCCGCCAGACTTCACATTGATTACGGATTGACCGATCATCGCACAACCCGCCATACCTCCGAAAAAGCCTGTTACAACATTAGCGATTCCTTGTCCTCTGCTTTCTTTGTTTTTATCACTATCTGTATCCGTCATGTCATCAACAATAGAGGCGGTCAATAACGATTCCAGCAAACCAACAATAGTCAAGGCTATAGCATAAGGGAAGATAATCCTCAAGGTTTCTAAATTCAAAGGAATGTCGGGAAGAGCGAAGATGGGAAGGCTCCGTGTTAATTCCCCCATATCTCCCACATTTCTCACGTCGATGTTCATTGTAATCGCAAGGATTGAAACGACAACGATGGCAATTAAGGTAGAAGGGATGGTCTCTGAAATGAAAGGAAACAAATAAATGATGGCAAGCGTGAGTCCGACTAACACGTAAATCATGAACGACTCATTGTGGAAATGCTCCAGTTGAGAAGTGAAAATCAAAATCCCGAGAGCATTCACAAAACCAATCATGACAGAGCGGGGGATGAATTTCATAAACCTAGCTAGACGGAAAAGTCCAAATAGGATTTGTAATAACCCCGTTAGAATGGTAGTGGCCAATAAGTATTGTAAACCGTAATCCGCGACTAATGTAATCATGACTAAAGCCATCGCCCCTGTTGCTCCAGAAATCATCCCAGGACGACCACCTACAAAAGCGATGACAACAGCAATGGAGAAGGAGGCATACAACCCCACCATAGGATCGACTCCTGCGATGATGGAAAAAGCAATCGCTTCAGGAATGAGGGCCAATGCGACGACGATGCCAGATAGAACATCACCCTTCACGTTTGTGAACCATTCTTTTTTGATTGTCGCAACCGTCATCTTGCGGCTCCTTTCTATGTTGGATTTCTCCTAGTGTTTACTCTAAGAAAGCAATCATGCATGGTAAAGGAGCATATCATGAAGCTCACTAATTTATTGTTGTGAAGTGAGGGAGGACTCTTACAATGATAATTTATCTAGAATGGAGGAATGATGCTGTTGAAGTTCAAGAAGATGGTTACAATCTTTTCATCCATACTGCTGGGTTCAGTAATAGCAATCATGATTTCTAGTAAAGGCGAAGATACAAAGGGCGTTGGGTTATCGGTTTCGGCGGAAAAAGATCTGAAAGCTTTACAAGAAAATGCTGAGTTGATCATTCAAGGTGAGCTTGATGGGGATTATGAGGTGAAGACACAGGTTGCAGACAGAGAACACGATGTTTATCAAATTGACAGGGTATATACCGTAACAGTAAATAAGAGTTTAAAAAATCCTAATGAGAACTACTATACGAGAGGAGATGAGGTAGAGGTCGTCTATCCTGTGGGTTTTTTAAACAAAAGAAAGCTGGAACTTTCGAGGAATATTTACATTCTCTATCAGATGAAATTATCCCCATGCAGTCAGGTGAATACCTCCTTTTTCTGAATGATTTGCACGGGGGATTTTATTTCTCAAACATCAACCATGTGTACAGAAAAGGAATACATAATGAATTTGGAAATATCTCGAGTGATAACATTCCAAAGATTGCAGTCGAGAACTTAATAGAAAACGAATAAGGAAAGAGGAGGATCATATGCCGAAAAGCAAGCTTCTAATCGTAATCGCAATATTAGCTATGACCTTGATCGGTTGTTCCCCAAAAGGTACTTTTATTTTAGGAGACATAACCGAAATAAATGAAGAAACCGGAGATATGAAAATCGGTATTTTTGGAAGGGCAACCGTTAGTGATGCAGACTCCCCCACAGCCCCCTATCCATTTGCAAATAGGCCAGATTCACGAACGATACAAGTTGAGAATCCCGAGAACTACGATGAAGGTGAGAAAGTACAGGTGAAAATCATCAAGGATTATGATGACGATGTCTGGGATCAAGACCGATTAGAGTTTGAAGTGAAGAAGATAGATTAATAAAGCTTACATAGGGACGGTTCTCTTGTTTGAATCTTTATTCCAAACAAGAGAACCGTCCCCATTTTAATCCCATAATACAAGTAATTTCCTTGAAAGCGTCTAACATATGGCGAAATTATTAACACTTCGTGAACGATATATTACGAAGTTGTGAACACTTGTCTTTATTTCGTCAAAATCTGATATAATCAGGCAAGCCCTAATACGTCTAGTAGTTTATGGGATCCCATTTTATAGAAATATGTAACAGTTTGATAGGAGGGTTCAGATTAATGAAAGCTAAACATCTCCGTAATAGATGGTTAGGATTGCTGCCGCTCAGCTTGATCATTTTCTTAAGCGGGTGTGGGCAATTAGAAATGACGATACTTGATCCGAAAGGGCCTGTCTCACAAATGCAATATGACCTGATTGTATATGCGTTCTGGTTCATGATCGGTATCATTGTCGTCGTGTTTGCTTTGTTTGCTTACATGCTCATCAAGTATCGCGAGAACCGTCCCGGCCGCAAAGATAAGGACTATGATCCGAACTTGCACGGGAATACGATGATCGAGATCGTTTGGACGGTCATCCCGTTCATCATTGTCGCGCTATTGTCGATTCCGACGGTGACGACGAACTATGCTTTAGAAAAGCCTCCAGAGCCTGAAGCAGGGGAAGAGGTGAAGGAGCCGCTTGTCATACATGCGACGACGGCGGATTGGAAATGGTTCTTCAGTTATCCGGAACAGGATATTGAAACCGTCAATTACTTACACATCCCGACAGATCGTCCGATCGAATTCCGTTTAACGTCAGCGGATTCCATGTCAGCCCTTTGGATTCCGGCTCTCGGTGGTCAAAAGTACAACATGGCTGGGATGAGGACGAAATTGTACCTTCAAGCGGATGAAGAAGGCATTTATGACGGACGTAATTCGAACTTCAACGGAGAAGGGTTCGCCGCTCAAACCTTCAAAGTGCACGCTGAAGGTGAAGACGAGTTCAACGCTTGGGTGGAAGAAGTATCATCCGAAGCTCCAGAGCTTACACGTGAGCGTTATAATGAGCTGCTCAAACCTGGTTTGACGGACAAAGAGACCTTCTCAAGCACACACCTGGAGTACCTTCAACACCATACGAACGAAGATATGGGCTACGTAGTAGAGCAATACCGTGATCTCTTCAAAGAGAAGCTTCATTTGTATGAAATCGAAAAACAAGAAACCTGGAAATAGAACTGAAAGAAAGCAGGTGAAGACATGCACATTACAGATATTTTAGTCACCGGTGAGCCGATCATCTACGGTGCCATGGTTTCGATGGTACTCGTTGGAATCGCCCTTCTGTTCCTTTTGACGTATTTCAAAAAGTGGGGCTGGTTATGGCGCGAATGGCTGACGACAGTCGACCATAAGAAAATCGGTGTCATGTATATATTAAGTGCCCTGCTCATGTTATTCCGTGGTGGCGTAGACGCCATGATGATGCGTGTGCAGTTGGCATTTCCTGATTTGGGATTCTTGAATTCCCAGCACTATAATGAAATCTTTACAACACACGGGACGATCATGATCATTTTCATGGCGATGCCGTTCCTGATCGGTTTGATGAACATCATCGTTCCATTACAAATCGGTGCCCGTGACTTTGCGTTCCCTTATTTGAACGCTTTGAGTTTCTGGTCGTTCTTCTTCGGAATGGCGCTTTTCAACATCTCCTTCGTCATCGGAGGAGCTCCGGATGCAGGGTGGACGAGTTATACACCACTATCCGGTGCAGCGATGAGCCCGGGACCAGGACAGAACTTCTATCTGATGGGATTGCAGCTATCCGGTATTGGTACCCTGGCAACAGGAATCAACTTGATGGTCACGATTTTGAAAATGCGTGCGCCAGGCATGAAGCTTTTCCATATGCCGATTTTTACATGGTCGACATTGGTCACGTCTTTCATTATCGTATTCGCGTTCCCGATTTTGACCGTAGCGCTTGCGCTACTTACGCTTGACCGTATTTTCGGGTCTCAATTCTTTACATTGACAGGGGAAGGTATGCCGATGATGTGGGCGAACCTCTTCTGGATGTGGGGACACCCGGAAGTCTATATTGTCATTCTTCCGGCATTCGGTATTTTCTCAGAAGTCATCGCGACGTTCGCGAAAAAGCGTTTGTTCGGATACAATGTGATGGTTTGGTCGATGATCGTCATTGCATTGCTCAGTTTCTTAGTATGGGTGCACCACTTCTTTACGATGGGTGCCGGCGCCTTCGTCAACTCGATCTTCTCGATTTCGACGATGTTGATTGCCGTGCCGACCGGAGTGAAGATCTTCAACTGGCTCGCCACCTTATATAAATCGAAAATCGAGTTTACCGTACCGATGATGTGGTCACTTGCGTTCATCCCAAGTTTCATTCTTGGTGGTGTCACAGGGGTCATGCTCGGTATGGCAGCAGCTGACTACCAGTTCCACAACTCGTACTTCCTGATCGCGCACTTCCACTATGTGCTGATTGCGGGTACCGTATTCGCCTGTTTCGCAGGTCTTACATTCTGGTATCCGAAAATGTTCGGCCATAAGATGAACGAACGCATCGGTAAGTGGGCATTCTGGTTGTTCTTCTTCGGCTTCCATGTCTGCTTCTTCCCGCAGTACTTCCTTGGCCTAGATGGAATGCCGCGTCGTTTGTTCATTACGAACGTTGCCGAATGGCTGCCGCTTAACGTCATTTCGACAGTCGGTGCGTTCGGTATGGGACTTGGATTCATGGTCTTCGTCTACAACGTGTACTACAGCTTCCGCTACAGCGAGCGCGAAACAACAGGCGACTCTTGGAATGGAAATGGACGTACGCTTGAATGGGCGACGACGACACCGGTTCCATATTACAACTTTGCAACGGTACCTTATGTGGATGAAATCGACCCATACCTTCGTATGAAAGAAGAAGGAAAAACAACGTATGAAGAGTCGGAGCTTAAGCCGATTCACATGCCGAGTTACACGGCTCAGCCTATCCTCTTCATGGCTCTGCTCGGACTCGCAAGTTTCGGGCTTGTCTTCGAATGGATGTATGTCGCGATCTTCGGATTAATCGGAGGCGTCATCATGATGATCGTCCGTTCCTTCGACTATGATGACGGGTATTATGTGCCGGTCGATGAAATCAAACGCACAGAGAAAAAAGCGAGGGGGTTATGATATGGCTGCAGAAGAACTGAAAACAGGGCCATTAGAATACCGCACGCAAGAAGGGCAAATGGGCATCATGGGCTTTTGGATTTTCCTTGGAGCCGAAGTCGTCCTCTTCGCGACCCTTTTTGCGACCTATGCTGTCCTGTACGGACGTACGGCGGATGCACCGGTTCCAGGTGAATTATTCGAGCCAGGCATCGTGCTGATCATGACGTTCCTACTCTTGACTAGTAGTTTCACTTGTGGACTTGCGATTCATGAAATGCGCCGAGGGTCCGTCAAGGGGCTTACGATTTGGATGTCGATCACCTTGGCCTTAGGACTCGGTTTCCTCGGTTTTGAAATATATGAATTCGTCCACTATGCCCACCTAGGGGCGACGATGCAGTCCAGTGCTTTCTGGTCGGCGTTCTTTACACTGGCCGGAACCCACGGTCTGCACGTCACGCTCGGTATCGGCTGGGCGATCCTGCTCTTGATTCAAATAAGAAAGCGCGGACTGACGAACGTCACAAGCCGTAAATTCTTTATTATCAGCTTATATTGGCACTTCCTTGATGTCATTTGGATCTTCATCTTCACAAGTGTCTATCTAATAGGGATGGTGTTGTAATATGGCCAGTTCAAATAAACGTGTCCCAACAAACCATGTCATCGGATTTGTCTTGTCCCTAGCCATGACGCTCGTTGCTGCCTGGGCGGCCATCGGATCCGACTTGCCTGTCAGCTGGGTCATCATCGGAATCATGATTCTGGCCTTACTGCAAGCAGGCGTGCAATTGTTCATGTTCATGCACGTCACCGAAGCTTCAAGCGGAAATGGCCACGTCCCATGGAATATGATGTTCCACGGTTTCGCTTTGGCCGGCATCATCGTCGCAGGATCTCTGTTCACGATGTCCTTCGGCTTTGATCATGATGGCCATGGTGGTGGCGGTGGAGATCACCAACAGCACGAAGAACAACAAGACCATAGCGGTCACTAATCATTAATAATGGGGGTTATAAGGATGGAACAGAAACGAAACATGCCTATGGAGGCCGGCTGGCCATGGAAAGATTTGATCGGATTTGTCCTTTGCATTACGCTGACGGCTTTTTCATTAGGTGGTGCTTTGTATTCCTCCTATGACCCTAAACTTCTCTTGTTCATCGTGACAGGGCTCAGTTTCACACAAGCGATGATCCAGCTCGTGAAACTGCAACCGAAAGAGTAAAAAAAGAAACGCTTCTTCCAATTATCATGGAAGGAGCGTTTCTTTTTCTTTGTCTAAGCTCTCTTGATAAGCAGGGCTTGCTTCAACGGTAGCTATGATGAACATTACCCAAGCCACATGTGCACCGATCAGGCTTAGATAGAACATCGACCATGTAATGGAAAAAGCGCCGGGGTCTGTGTACATCGTGACCTGGAAAAAGTACAGCCACATGCCGATGAGTAGGATAGATTGAACAACAGCTAAAGCTGTCTTTTTAGTTATGATAAATAGAAATGGCGCAACGGTAGCTAATAGTAAGAACACAACGATCATATCCACGTAAATCATCCCCTTTTAGATGTCTCGACGTTGAAAACGTTTTCTTAATCCTATTGTAACAAAAAATTCTCACTTTAGACACAAAATGTTCATAATTAGGCTTATATTTTTTTGTATCCGTTTTTGATGGGGCTTAAACGTGGGGACGGTTCTCTTGTTTGAAGTAAACGTGGGTAAACGTGGGGACGGTTCTCCCGTTCGGTTTTCCTTCTGATGTGAGTGACAGTCTCTTCTAGGCGAATGTGAACGGGGCGGGCGGTTTGAATGTAGGTCCTTCGATGGAATAGTTTGTAAATGGGCGCTTTAGGCAATAGAGTTCATAGTCCAACATGGAGGGTTTATATGAATGACATCATTTTGTCCGTGATCATCATCGTACTCGTCGTCTTAGGTTGGGGAGCCATCATCCTAAGGGACTTTGATATTGCGAAAGGAAAGGGTTAAGGAAGCTGGGTCCACCACGTCGCAGCGATCTTATTTGCTTTATTACTGATTTGGATAGCCACATGCTTCTTATAAGATTTAACAAAAGAACCGTCTCCATAAAAGTTTGATAATATCGTCATATAAATCGATGGCTTTAGACAACTATTACACTGAAACTGTTATGGATTTTAAACGTCTAATATGAGAAGGGTGAAAAAGATATGAGAAGAGAAGTTTTATATATTGTAATAACAGTCTTCTCGGCACTTTTGTTAGTTGGCTGTTCTGATAATCAAAATGCCGTAAGCCCAAATGATGCAGATGATTATAATGAAGTGAGAGAAAACGTTTGGAAATTTGTTAAAGAAAAAGGTTGGAATGATACTGCAAAGGACAATTGGCAGAGTGCCGAAGTAAAAAAAGTCGTTGGTGACAACAACTACGAGCTATTAGATGGAACTTATGATGGCAAAGAAGTATTATCTGTTTCCTTTGAAGATAAGGAGAATAGCGTTGTTGGCACACCATTAATAATAATCGAACCCGATACAAATAAGGTGATTGGGTATATGCCAAGTGAATAAGGAATGAATTTGACCTTCAATCGAGGTCTTTTCTTATGCACTTCTTTACATTTCCACAGCTGAATATTCTCTTAATGGAAACTTGCTGTGGGGACGGTTCTGTTGTTTGAATTCACGGTATCTGCTATGAGGTTTGGATGCTCAAGCACTTGCCCGATTAGGAAATAGGTTCACTTTAAGAACATCATCCATGTTGAGGAGAGGAAAGTAAGGAAAAACGAAACCTTCCCTCTTTTTTATCGTAAAGAGAAAGAGGGGGGTTAGATATGAAGCGACTGATCTTAAAATCTGTTGTGTCGTCACTACTGATCAGCTTGATCGTATGGGTAGCGAGTCTACTTGTTCCGTTTTCCTATAATGTGTGGAGCTTTTTCATTGGCCTTGGCTTGTCCGTCTTTCTTTTTTTATTCAACAGTAGCGGAGGATCGATATCTAAAGGAGCCAATTATGCGGCCACCCTATCTATTTTTCAGGTGCAAGAGGAAGAGGCGCTGAAGACCAATCTAGGTAGTGTGTTCTTCGGGTCTGTCCTCTATACGATCGTGAGTTTAATCACGATGATTGTCATTTACTTATAGGAAGTTTAGAGATTCATTTGCTGATACAATCAACGTGATCGATAATGGTGCAGGGGTGATAAGTATGAAAGATATAAGCAAAAGGTGGTCAGCCTGGTGTTTTGGTGTGCTTATTTCGGTAGTCGTTGTACGTATATTCAGCGATGAAGCAATAGGCTGGGCTCCGTTTATTGGTGTAGCGATCGGTGGTTTAGTCGGTACATCGGTTGTAATGGGAGTAAAAAGAGTCATTAAAAGCAGGGAATCCTAACCTCCGTTTATATCACGATCACTCCATTTAAGTATGCGAAGTTGTAAATCATCATAAGAAGGAGGGATTTGAATGGACTTATTCATTCCTACGCTGTTTACTTTCATCCCAGTGATTTTAGTAGCGTTTCTAATCAGGTGGATTCGTTTAATCAAAGTGAATAGCGACATTCAAGTGGAACAAAACAAAGAAATCATTGCACTACTTAAAGAAAAAAATCATACCAGTGATTGAACTACTTAACCAAGGGTTTAAAAACATGCATATAAAAGAGGAGGGAAAGTGATGAAATGGGTGACTGCCATGTATGCAGTGATGGTGCTGATTGTTGTCGTCACATTAGTAAATGTCTTTATTTTGGGCAGTGAGTTCGACGGCTTGGCGAGCTGGTTGATTGTGGTGCTGTTTTTGGCAGGATCCATCTCTTTTGCCAATGCAAAGTATTACTTATCGAGAAAGTAAGCGCAATACATAATGGAAACAAAACATATGGGGGATTTACAGTATGAAACGCATCGTATTCCTATTGTTGTCGTTGCTGATTAGTGGATCGATCGTAACTCCAGTGTCAGCCGACTCAACATGGGAAAGAATCAAACTATCGAATGGAGACGTCGTCAAATTTTCGTATGAAGAGCTCTCGAATGGCTTCAGGTATGAGGTGCGATTTGAAAATGGTCGTGACTATTGGTACGAAGAAACGGGGAATACCGGGAGAGCGGGTGGTTCTGGAAGCTTGACCTCGGAAGAGACGGATATGGCAGAGGAAGCGCTGGAAATTTACAAGCAGAATCATGCGGTCCATTCAACGATGGATGAACAGGAACCATCTGGCAGCCCGATCGGCATTCTGATGGTGCTGTTCGGTGTGATTGCGACCTTTTCCTCGCGTACGGCCTGGTACTTGGAGATTGGCTGGAAGCTTCGCGGTGCGGAGCCGAGTGACCTTGCTTTGGGTGCGAATCGTGTAGGGGGAGTGATCGTTGCGCTGCTCGGGCTGTTCGCTTTGTGATCGCCTTGAGTTTCTTTTAGAGAAAACTTTGTAGATATGGTGGTTTTAAGGAGGCTGTATATGACATCCGGGGGCGCGGAGCCTTCCGCCGTTTCAAGGATAAAGCCTTCCACTTAGGCATCGACCAGGAATGGTATGCCTACAAAGACGAAGCCTACCGCGCATTGCACGTGAATGGGCAGAAGAGCATTCGATCCCATACGAATAAAAAGAGCAAGGCCGCCTGGATAGCGGTCTTGCTCTTTTTGTGGCTTAAAGTACCAACAGAGTCATGACTTGTCCTTCGGCATTAAAATCGTCCGTTGATTGGGGACACGAAAGGTCGTGACAATCTGCGGATGTAAGATATAAGATTTGCCATCAATCTCGAATTCAAAGTCTCCGCGGTAGTGTACCTCTTTACCTTGTTCCTCCAACTCTGATTCAATCGCTTTTACATACTTATTATAATCTTTGTACCATTCATCCAGGTGTAAGACGATGTTCCCCTTCTGATACCCTGAATGTTTGTAAATTGAATACACAATCGTAATAATGGCAGCAAGCACCAAAAGAAATATCACTATACCCATTTGCTTCCCTCCTACCCCTTTCATACGAATCTGTCATGTGGTCGGTTTCACTCAAGTAGAAGATACACAAAAGATAACATCCGACGCCTAATCCTATCCGCCAGACCCAATCCAGCTTCATTCCCCTCGGTTGAGAGGGCGGTTCGAGCAAACGGGAGAACCGTCCCCGCATAATGCTCTGAAGCTACCAATTTCCTTTGAAACGAAATAATGATACTCTTGATGAATGATTCCATTTTATTGGAAATTACATGAATTAGAAGATTATGATCGATGGGGAGGCGATGAAGCTACATAAGTAAATGAACTGAACATCAGTTCCTGATCAGAATTATTTTGAGAGGTGATTTTTTGAAAAAGCTGTTACCTTTTCTTTTATTTACTCTGATACTCGGTGCCTGTAGTCCGTTACATCCTAATTTAAGCTCCTCAGGTCCAAAAGAAACCAATGCCCAAAGTATGCCCGAACAAATGCCTGACGACTTCGACTTTTCCATTCAATTCGGTATGGGTAAAAAGAATGGAATTAATACTTTCGAAGGTACCGTGACGAAAGACTTGATACTGGATGGAACAGCAACGACAGAGATCAACTTTACAAAAGAACAAATGAACAACATTTATAAAAAGATGAAAGAGATCAACGTACTAGAAACGAAAAACTTCACTCCGGAATCTGATAACTGTGTGCAGCAACCACATGGGGAAGATGAGTGGAAGATTAGGATCGATGGCAGAGCGGTCACATTATTCATTTCTGGTAAATACTGCACGACGACCAATGATACAAAACAAATGATTAGGTTAAGGGATTATATATTCAACATCGTTAAAAGCAAACAAGAATACAAAGAACTTCCTAAGTCTAAAGGAATGTACCATTAATCAAACACCCGTCACTCCTCATTTAATTAAAACGAGTAAAGGAGGATAATCGAAAATGAAGAAAATTTTCATCGCCATTTCCACTTTGCTGTTAATAATATTAATCGGAATGTTCATCTTTCTGAGTATCCTTTCTACTGAAGTAGGCTATGTGGTATCAACCAGTGACGATACGATCCATATTATTAGTGAGCCATTTCTGGATGAGATTGAAAGTAGAGAAGAGGAAGAAAGGCTTGCGTACCTAGAACAGAAAGCCGACGAACACTATGGTACAATTCATAACAAAGAATACTTGACTTCTTTATTTGGCACTACTTTCGAAAAAGGTGATAAAGTCAAAGCTTATATGGGTGGCGGGATGCAATTGACCGCTCCGGGTCATGCATCGTACACTGTGTTAATTCGAGAAATCAACGATCCGGAATAACAAAAAAGTGCCTGCTCCTTCACGCTTTACACTATAGTAGAAGGGGCAGGCACTTTTCATTATGAGCAAACGGGAGAACCGTCCCCATGAAAAATTGTACTGTATTCTCATCCTCCACCATATGATTATCATGGGCTTGATTACATCAGAGAAAGGTGGATCATCATGAGTAGAACAACAGAAATGGTACTCGGCATCATGGGAGGATTATTCGGGTTCGGAGGAGCATTCTTCGCGCTCTTCATCGGAGCTGTGGACGAATCGTTCAACAGCGGCGCAAGCGAATTCAGCGCGCTCGGAACCAGTGCATTCATTTTCAGTATTATTGCAGTCGTCGGAGGCATTCTCGTTAAGTTCAAACCGAAACTAGCCGGTTGGCTGATGCTCGCTAGCGCCGTAGGACTCGTCATCTCCATCAGTTTGTTTGGCATCATTCCAGCGCTCTTCCTGATTGCGGCAGGATTGATGGGCATAATCAGAAAAGAGAGCAAGGAAGCGGACATGGTCGCCTGATCTATTCAGAGAAAACCGCCTAAGCGGCGGTTTTTTAATGGAAAGATATGTTTTCCAAGAGAGGCATCCGAGCAAATAGGAGGATATACAAGGTGAAAAAGCTATTAAAAGGGTTGCTTATAGCGTTTGGGGTCTTTATGGCATTGATCATTGTGGTTGCACTTGTAGCGGGCGATGAGGAAACAACGGAACCTGCGCCAACCGAACCTGCAAGTGATGAGCAGAAGTCGAAGGAGACCGTAGAGGAGCCAGAGGAAGCGGAACCTGAAGTAGTGGAAGAGCCGGAAGAACCAAAAGAAGAAGAAGCATCGAAATCCGTCGGAATCGGCGAGACCGCAACGATTGAAGAGATCGGCTTCACCGTCTTGAAAGCCAACAGTACGCAGACGATTGATTCAGATAATCAGTTCATCGATCCTGTCAGCACGGATAACCAGTTCATCGTGCTCGATGTAGTCATTAACAACGGGCAGAGTGAACCCATCATGACCGACTCGAACTTCTTCAGCTTGATTGCCGCAGACGGCACGGAGTACAGTCCGAAGAATGATGGCGAGCTCATCATGGTCATGCCGAGCGAGAAGATGCTCTTCCTCGAAGAAATCAACCCCGGCTTGAAAAAAGAAGGCATGATCGTCTTCGAGGTCGGAACAGACATCGATATGAGCGAACTGACCCTGAAAGCCAACGCCGGATTCTGGGGCACAAAAAGTGTGAACATCGATTTGAAGTAGTCTTGGGCCAGTTTTTGTGGGGACGGTTCTCTTGTTTGGTTGAAATCCCAAACAGAAGAACCGTCCCTTCATTTAATTGACACTGAAAGCATAAAAAATGTTTGTCCTAGATTCATCGGGGCTATTCCATTTAGCGTGAATAAGGTATGTAATGTTCTTGTTTTTATCACCAGAAACCTCTATTTGATTATTTTCAATCTTTTCGTCCGTGTAAGTAGCTCCGTTTATTTTTGTATAATGGAGTGAATTTGGCTCATGAATGTCTTTTGGAAAGAGAAGAGATAACGTATCACCAATATCGGCCTTTACTTCGGTTGGCTTTACTTCTTCACCTGAACTGCCCTCAAACATAACAACATCCCCATCGCCTTTTATTTCAATACAAGAATCCCCCGCTTCACATCCTGGGAGTACACTAGGTTCATATTCTTGACCATTGACTTCGATCGCAACTTCTTCTGAAGATGTGCTATTCATTTCGTTCTTATCGACCTCAATGGCATCTTTTGAATCATCTGTTGGATTACAGCTTGCTAATACAATGGATGAGAATATTATGGTGATTACTCTTTTCAATGCCACCACCCTTTCTATGATGTATTTGTTGAGATACTAGCATGTTTATTTATCCTCTCCCAAGATTTTTATAGAAATAAATAGCTCTCTTACATGTCTTTATCACTCTATGGTAAAATAAACCTGATTTTGTTAGGAGGTATAAGATGCTACACACATTCAATTATCCAGTAATCATTATTATGCTTGCTATTTTAATTGGTTTTGTATTTATTGGATACAAGTTAATCAAGAAAATTCTAAACTAATAAAGTTCATAAAAGTAACTGATCACCAAATCTTTACCACAATAAATAGTAAAGATCATGAACTTTGTTATGTAAAATGAAACTTACTTTATAGGATTCTTTCAGTATCATCGTCTATTATCTTAAGGTTATTATTCGAGGAACGTCCGCTTTGTATATGTTTATGTCTTTGTACTCCAGACAAATCGAGTGATTCATCTAGTTCAATAGACTTCTTTTGATTCGCTTCAATCGTAATCGTATAAGGCCCCGATAAATTCATGAGTGATTCCACCCGTAAGTCATCTCGGAAGTTGAAATCTAAGAATTTCAGCTCAAATGTCACCGTTTCATTACTTCTATTGTATAACGTAAGGTTGCAGTCCCCATTTACTAAATCCTCGCTTACATATTCAAAGTCACATTCTATGAAATGGCTTCAACTCCACTTGCATAAGTCTCTTGATAGAGTGTGATCATAGAACCAGGAATTAATGAATATCCTAACACGACTAAAAAAACAGCTCTAAGTCGATACTTCTTCATGCCAAAAAGAATTAATATTATCGCCATTAGAAACAAAATAGAACAGGTTGCACCTAGCAAATCGTAGCCATCCTGAGTAGTAACCGGAAAATTCATGAACGAAGATTCCGCTTCAAACAGAACATTATCAGGAAAAGGAAAATATAAATAAAAACATATACATAGAATGATGAACGAACTAACCAGCTTCGTCTTACTCTCTATCATCATGTTTCACCTTTCTCTATCATCATGGACTATCCATTCAACACTTCTTCCTTATTTTACTATCCAGGATTGCGAGTTTGAAAGAATTTTCTATAGGGACGATTCTCTTGTCTAGGTTAAAATCCCAAACAAGAGAACCGTCCCTTCGTTTTATAAAACAAAAGCTGGTAGAGGATCGTAGTAAATAATAAGAACAAAACTGAAAACTGTCTTCCTCCCCGCTGCTTTAGTACGATAAAGATTTGGGAGGCTATTATAAAGCCATAACAAAATGAAAGGTAGGAAAACGACATGAGAAGTACACTATTCATACTGAGTATAGTACTCATAACTGTACTATCAGGTTGTAACAGTGGAGGGAATAAATCATATGAATTTAAAGGTGAAAGTATATATGATTTACCTGAGCGAGGGTTCGCTAAAGGGGAGGAACCTGATAAAATCCCCACATCACTTGAAGTAGAAGGCTTTAATATCCAGGGTGATCAATTAACGACTACTATCCAAATGGCAGGCGAAACGACCGAAGTATCAAATGCAACCCTGAGCACGCATCACGAGGGCTATGTTGCCGAAAAAGATACGGAGTCACTTTATTACCAACTTGTCGTATCAAATTCAGAGCAGTTTCCTAGAATGGTCAGCGAACCAATGGATAGTGAAAAATATGTAAGAGTGGTATATTTTGATCGTATAAATCGCGACTTAACCATTGTGGAGGGAGACGTACCAGAACAACTTCAGCGTCAGCTTGATCAAGTAGAACAGCAATCGTTGGAGGAGAAGACGCATATAGGGTTTGGGTATAAGATTGTGGGCCCTCGGTTAGTCGAGTGATTGATTTAAAAGTGATTGACCACCACTTCTTTTTCTCTGTAAAGGAAGGGTGATGCACTTTCAGTTTGTTGCACTTAAGGGCGGATAAAGCGTCGGAGTCAGAGTTTGGACATGAGTTGGTAGTGGGATTAGTTATTGAGATGATCTATACATCCTGTAAACTGTTGCAAGGCGTGGCATCACGTATAGATTAGTAGAACTTGGGTTCATCAACAACGCGAAGTATATAAGAGAAATCCTTGAAAATATTTATGCTTATGCATCTGGGGGCATAGGAACTGACACTGGTAATAAGGTTAAGTTGCGGGCTGAATCAGTTAATCCAATTTAAAGTACCGGAACCAACAGACAACGGTCGATATAGGTTGGCTACCGGCGCCTACCGTGATGCTGATACATTTGGTAAAGCTCATGATAAATTGAAAGAGGTATGTGGGTGGATGATTTATGAGCGTGGGGATGATAAGTATTTTGATTCCACATTACGCTTATGGACAGGAACGTTGGTTGATGAAAATGTGGCAAAATACTACACAGCGGAACTAAAAGGTATGTTCGGGTGCACAATATACGTTAAGCAGTCTGAATAAATCATCCCTTCGACTAGTTGAGATATAGATTCGAATATTTGTTTAAAAATATGTTGTGAAAGTATAAGTTAAAAACACCCTTTAAAAGGGGGATGAGAACTGAACTTTCATAAGCGAAATCTATTGACTTTTGTAGATATTAGTCAATAATGCCATAAAAACCATTGAAATCAATGGTTTTGGTGATTAACAATTAATTAACGTGAATTTACTATCCATTTACAAAAATGGTTAAGGCATTATTAAGTACAATAAAAGTGATAATAAGTGATTTTTTCCCTTTTATTTCTTTGTTGAAAGATGATAAATTCTGTTTGCCGGCAAAATTATACCTTAGGAGGAAAAAAATGAAAAAATTAACTTTTATTGCTTTAACTTTATTGTTTTCACTATTTGTAAGTAACCCAGTGAGCGCACAGGAAAATATTAAAGTACATCCAACTGGTACATACCAAATAACTGAATCTGTTATTGAGGTTGAAGGTGATACTCAGCATGTTAAAGAAAAAAATGGAGTAGAAGTGATTGGGAACCTAAAGGTTACAGAAAAAAAGTTTGAAGGATCAATTAAAGATAAAGTGGAGAAAATCAACTTAAGTCTAATTGGTGAAAAAGTAATGAAAGATGGAAATTTGATCAAGTATGAAGGGATTGTTAATGGCGAAGAAGATTTTACATTTGAAGCAATAGTTGAAAAAGAACCTAAGAATAAGTTCTCTAAAGCGACGGTCAGTGTAACTAAACCTGAACATAACAAAACATTTATTTTTGATGGTAAGGCACCTAATACAAGTGAGAAAACTCTAATTGATGGGAAAGAGGTTACTTCTCCTGAAGCTAAAACTAATGAAAATACATTTAGCTTGTTAGCAGACTCCTATGGTGACCCTAGGTTCGTGTATGCTTCTAACGGTATGAGATCACAAATTGTAGCTCCAAACACTATAGGTAGAGGTCAATCTGATTATCATACAGTCAATGCAGTCTCACGTTTTGATGAGGTAAAAGATAAGTGGAAAGAGGAAGGTTACATTAGTTTCTACTTCAATGAAGTGAGTGATTTTGACACATATTTCTACTCAAACGGTAATGCTGTCCAATGGGCTGCTGCTGATCCAGTTGCGGATGAGACTGATTCTTATAACCTTCCTGTGTATGTTCCATATGTAGGTTATCAGACGGTACCTGTAGAGGTGGGTAAAACATGGGTTGATATTGGTGCTCAGAAGATTGGTTTGGATTTAAATGAAATTGAGAACATGCCTGAGTCTAATTTGGGTGAAGAAGAAGGAAATAAATTAGGCATGCGTGTAGAAATGGATACTTCTTACAACACAAGTTATGGAACTCAAGATTTAAGAACAAAAACTCACATGCAATTCAAGTCTAGAGCATATAAATCCATGAGTGTTTACATGTGGACATACGAGGATACAACTCACGATTACGAGTATGACGTTGATGTAAACTAATTAAAAATTTGATAGTCAAGAGTTGCAGTTTCTAACTTGTAGAAAAACTATTTGTTTTTCTACAAGTTTTTTATTGGGATAATTAGATAGTGCATCATCTTTTATAGTCTGGAGAAAATATCCGCCAATACTTTATAACGTTACGTCTAACTCAAGTAAATAAGGTTTTATTTTACCCTGGTTATATGAGTTTATACTTTCTTGCAAGGTAGTAATTGCTTTATTAAGTTCGAACTTTAAGACTTCAATTTCTTCAAAGGAAAGTGAATCATAATTGAATATCATTTCTTCGATAGAATTAAGATTCTTGAAAACTTTGAATGAGTCTAGTTCAACACTTTCATTTGATTTGTGTACTATAAGTTCACGAGTGTCCTGTTTGAACTGGCTGTAAACATGGTTAAGATAATCAGCCTCTGTTTCTAATATCAAATCTACATTTTCATCATTTGAATTAATTATATTAAGTATGTAGGTTAACCTTGTGAGTGTATAGTCCGCGCCTTTCATTGATTCAATTCCATCAGACCTAATTTGTGAATTGGTGAATTTGTTGCTCAGGTAAAAATTCTGAATTAGGAGTGCTGAAACCAAAAGAATAATTCCAATGAATAGTGTTCTTTTATGCATTTGCTGAACTCCCTCCTTTGATTTGTCTACATCATTGTAGCAGAAATGATCTGTCTGACTAGAGACTAAATGATTAGTTGAAAAGAAGTCTTCGCCATCATATAGGTCTACTATTTTACATACTATTATTGGTTGTAGATATATGTAAGTTCTTGCAGTAACAGTTCTTATCACCTTCTAGTCTATGTGGATCTTGTTCAGGACCGCCGGCAGCTTCAAAGAAGGATTTGAGCTTTCTCTTGAGTTGAGAAGTCGTTGCATTTTGTCGGTTTCCTTCATTTTCTAATTTTCTATAGGGACGGTTCACTTGTTTGAAGTTCAATTCCCAAACAACAGAACCGTCCCCATAAAAAATTCGAAAAAAATAAAAAACTTTCAAATTTATAGACACCTAACCGACACTTCCTTCGATTATAGTATCGAGGAAGTGTTTTTCAGTGCACTTTCCTCCATCTTTCAAAAAAGAATAGGAGAATTCAAATGAACTATATCAAAGCCATCAACGCCTTCTACGATCACCAAGAATTCAACCCCCTGACATCCGCCGCCATCAACCTTTGGCACAGCCTCATGCACGTGAACAACAAATCTCGCTGGAAAGAAGAATTCACAGCTCCGATGAGCGTCCTTTGTCTGAAGTCGAGCCTCAGCGAAAGTGGCATCCGTAAAGCACGCCAGGAACTCGTCGAGAAAGGCTATATCACCTTCACATCAAGACCCGGCAACCAGGCCCCGATTTACCACATCATCCCGTTATATGAAGAAATGGAAAACGACATCGAGAACGACAACCGTGGCGGCAACACGAACGGCAATCAAAGCGGCAAGTCGAACACATTAATTAAACAAAACGAAACGAAAGAAAAAGAAGAAGTAGTAGCACGTGACGAGAATCCACATCATTTTTACGAGAACAATATCGGCACGTTGTCCCCGTACATCGCAGAAAGCATCACCAAGTGGTGTGAGGAGCTGTCCGATGATCTCGTCATCGAATCGATGAAGCTCGCCGTCCGCAGCAACAAGCCGTTCTTCAGCTACTGTGAAGGCGCCCTCAAGCAGTGGCAGCAATCCGGTGTCCGCACGTTGAAAGCTGTCGAACGCGCTCAAGCGAATCACAAGAAGACCCGTCAGAAGCCCACCAAAAACAAATCCCTGTTCGATAAATTGAGAGAGGAGGTGCAGTCATGAAGCGTGAACAAGCAATCGACGTACTCGAGACGATCAGTGAACTGTATCCGCAGAAATTCGATATCACCGAGCGAGTCGCGAACATGCTGATTCCGAAGCTTTTGGAAATGGATTATCAAGCCGTGCTGTCGAAGCTGTCCGATTTCGCCGTCCGCAGTCCGTTCCCACCGACCATCGGGGAAATTGCGGTCTACGAACCCGAGAAGAACCACCATTTGGACCAGATGAAGCAGTGGGAAGCAGAAGCCGCCGAAGTGTCCGATGAGATCCGCCGCCAGTTCATGGACAAATTCCGTTCCCTCACGGAGGACAAGTCCAATGAATCATAACCTTCAGACGGAACAAGCCATACTGGGAATCTTCCTCGTAGACGGAGAACGCATCAAGCATACCGTCCTTGAACCCGTTCATTTCTCCAAGCAGGAACATAGACTTCTTTTCACAGCGATGCAGGCGGTCGATGACACCGGGACGCCGGTCGACGTCGTGACCGTCACGACGAATCTAGCAGACGACATTGCACAGGTGGGGGGAGTGAGCTACCTGCTCGAGCTGTCCGGCTCCGTCCCGACGACCGAGAACGTCCACGTCTATGAGAAGCTGCTCATCGAATCCTACACCAACCAGCAAATGAGACAATCAGCCATCCAATACATTGAAAATCCGAGTACGGATGCTCTACTAGGATTGAAACAGCAGTTGCATCTGATGGATCAAGACCAAGAAGCGGAAGAGCAGACCGTCAAAGAACAGCTCAGTGAAATCGCCATGGAAATGACATCATCGCCAGGACAGACCGGCTTCTCTACAGGATTCGAAGACTATGACAAAATGACCGGAGGAGCGCAGCGCGGCGATTTGATCATCGTCGCCGCCCGCCCCTCGATGGGGAAGACCGCCTTCGCTTTGAACATCGCAATGAACCATTGCAAAAACGGAGGAGCCGTCGACCTGTTCAGTCTCGAAATGGGCTCCAAACAGCTCCTGCAGCGTATGATTTCCTCCGAAGCCCGCATCGACGGACAGAAGTGGCGATCGATGTGCTTCTCTGCAGACGACTACAAACGCTCCTTCCACGTGATCGGCGAAATCGCCGAATGGAACCTGTCCATCCATGAACGCGACCAATCCATCCAAGACATCACCTCGAAAATCAGAGCATCTGTCGTCAAAGACCCCAATCACGAGCGCCTCGTCATCATCGATTACCTGCAGCTCATGACCGTCACAGGCCGCTACGAACGTCGCGACCTCGAAGTCGGCGCCATTACCCGCGAACTGAAACTCCTCGCCCGTGAACTCAATATCCCGATCATCCTTCTCTCCCAGCTCTCCCGAAGCGTCGAACAACGCCAGGACAAACGCCCGATGATGTCCGACCTGAGAGAATCCGGCAACATCGAACAAGACGCCGACGTCATCAGCTTCTTGTATCGTGATGATTACTATACGCAGGAAGGCAGTGATGTGGTGGAGGTGATCTTGAGGAAGCAGCGGAATGGTCCTGTTGGGACGGTGATGTTGGGGTTCTGGAAGGAGTATGGTAGGTTCAAGGGTAATGGAAGCAACATATAGTAGATATGAATATTCATTAAAACCCATTCCTTAAAATGTAAAACGATTTCATGTATAATCAAACCACGACTTTAGTAGGGGTGATGGAGATTAATTATGATGAAAAAGATCCCATAAGTATAAAAGAGTATGGAGAAAAACTTATAGGAAGTACTTTCGCAGATGTTATCAGAGAGGCCGAAACATCCTATGAACTGAAACAAGAAACCATCGGAAAAGTGAATAGGCCAGGCTACAAAGGTGGAGTCGGACATTTGATTGAGAAATTCCACTTTGGCTACGAATTGAATAGTAATCAGGAAGCTGATTTCCCTGAGGCTGGCGTGGAGTTGAAGGTCACCCCTTATGAAATAGGGAAGAAAGGTGGCTATTCGGCAGGAGAACGACTGGTCATTTCGATGATCAGCTATGAGAAGGCAGTTGAGGAGAACCTTTATTCCTCACATCTGTACAACAAGCTCAACCTATCACTATTGATTCATTATTTGCGAGATCGGTCAATCCCGAGGACTGCTTATCCGATTGATTATGTGACGCTTTTTTCACCACCGGAAGAGGACATGAAAATCATTGAACAGGACTACGAAAAAATCATATCGAAAGTAAAAGATGGCAAAGCCCATGAACTTTCTGAAGGGGATACGATGTACTTGGGGGCTTGCACTAAGGGGTCAAATGCTGAGAAAAGTACAGTCCCTCAGAAATACTATGCTGTAGAATCCAAAGCAAGGAAACGGGCGTTCTGTTTCAAACAATCCTATATGACCTATGTACTGAACAAATATGTCTTAAAGAAAGTAGATACATATGAATCTATTTTGAAAGATACACAAGACCTCAAGGAGCAGTCATTCGAAAATCTCATCATCGATAAAATAAATGCTCACCGAGGAAAAACTGATGAGCAATTGAAGAAGGAACTCGGATTGAATTCACGTTCGAAGAGTTTCTGGAGCGCTTTGGCATATAGGATGTTGGGTGTAAGGTCCAACAGTGCAAAAGAGTTCGTAAAAGCAAACATTGAAGTGAAAGCCATCCGTATAGAGGAAAACGGAAGTATGAAGGAGAGTATTTCTTTTCCTTCTATCAGCTTCAAAGAATTCGAATATCAAGAATGGGAAGAATCGGATTTCTACAATGACTTGAGTTCAAAACGCTATCTATTCGTGGTTTTCAAAAAGAATGGCGACAAGTATGTGCTGAAAGGGGCGCAACTTTGGAACATCAATAATGAAGATTTGGAAGCTGCACGTGATGGCTGGTTGAAGATTCAAGATATTGTGCGTCGAGGGGTTCACCTTGAAAAGAAGCCCTCTAAAAACGGGAAGACATTCACGGTTGAAAACAATTTTCCGGAAAAGAGTGATAATCCTGTCATTCACATACGTCCACACGCCAGTAAGAGGTATTATGAATTAGGCGATGGTGAAATTATCGGAAATGATCGCAAGTGCGGAGACGAACTCCCTGATGGGAGGATGATGACAAAACAATCGTTCTGGTTGAACAACAACTATATACTTGAACAGCTGGATGCGGAATTGAAAGAGTAGTATCTTTATCCTGTAGAATCCAGTTTTTACTCCATATCACATGATGGTCACAGCCTACTCATCTATGATAAAATATTCTTTTGTACGACACGATTTGATCTTTACAGTCATTTCAATTATAATGTATAATGATATAAAAAACCGAAAGGATGTTCGGTGTTATGGACGTAGTAGAACTATTCGCCGGTGTCGGCGGCTTCAGGATAGGTTTGGAAAAAGCCAGTCACGAATTCAATACAGTATGGGCGAATCAGTGGGAACCATCAACGAAATCACAGCCAGCGTTCGAATGCTACACGAGCCGATTCGATTCGGGTGAGCATTCCAATGAGGATATAGCAGAAGTTTGGCCTCAAGTCCCTGAGCATGATTTGCTCGTAGGTGGGTTTCCTTGTCAGGATTACTCGGTAGCACGGACTTTGTCAGGCGAGAGTGGGATCCAAGGTAAAAAGGGTGTTCTTTTCTGGCAAATCATGAATATCGTCCAATCCCGTAAACCGAAGTATTTGCTTCTGGAGAACGTCGATCGACTCTTGAAGTCTCCATCAAAGCAAAGGGGACGTGACTTTTCTGTCATGCTCGCCAGTTTGAGGGACGAGGGGTACTTCGTAGAGTGGAGAGTGATCAATGCTGCAGATTATGGGTTCGCACAAAGAAGACGCCGTGTATTCATCTTCGCATTCCACAAATCGACTCTGATAGCACAACGTCTTCAGAACGAAGGGCCAGAAGATATCCTTCATTCAAAAGGGTTCTTCGTGAAACAATTTCCTGTGAAGGAAGAACACAATCATCGCCACCCTGATCAAGCAGCGATTCTTCCTGAGGATATTGTAGAAGTGTCGGACCACTTCTCGCTTCCATACAAGAACAGTGGTATCTTGATTGGCAGTGACATCTATAGTGCTGAACTCATCCCAGACTCAGATGAATCACCTGTTACATTACGGGAGATACTCGAGAAAGCTGATGAAATTCAGGGCGAAGTGGATGAGAAGTATTATTTGAAGCACGACAATGAAAATAAAAAAGGCCGCTCTGATTTCGAAGAGATGAAGTATCAGAAAGGTGCCAAAAAAGAAAAAAGGGTCTCTCAGACTGGACATGAGTACTATTATACGGAAGGTGGCATGGCGTTCCCAGAGAACCTTGATGCTCCTAGCCGTACTATGCTTACCAGTGAAGGGACTAAGAACCGAAGTTCACATGTCGTAGAGGACTTGAATACGGGAAGAATCCGTTTCATCACTCCGCTTGAAGCGGAAATGCTGAATGGGTTCCCACCTAACTGGACAGAAGGTTTCATGCCGGAACGGACAAGGTATTTCTGTATGGGTAATGCCTTGGTCACAGGAATCATAGAAAAAATAGGACAAGAGATTTTGAAGCTTCATAAAGAAGAAGAGGAAGAAGATCATGTCTCGCAACTGGATTTATTCGAAACAGGAGTCGATCGCTAAGAGCGGTCGGCTTTTTTTATTCCCAAAACACACTGGAAAGTTATCGAATGAAGCATTCCGGGCAATGACTATATAACAACCAGATTTTGGGGAGGAAGATCTATGACGGATATAATGACTAAGGAACAGAGAAAAAAGACGATGAGCCGAATCAAAGCTAAATCTAAACTTGAAGATAAAGTGAGTAAGGCTCTCTGGAATAAAGGCTATAGATTCAGGAAGAACGTTAAGAAATTGAGGGGTACTCCGGATATCGTCATCCAGAAATACAAAATCGTCATTTTCATTGATTCTTGCTATTGGCATGCGTGTCCCATACATGGATCCACTCCGAAGACGAATACGGAATTTTGGGAGAACAAGTTCGAGAAGAACAAGGCCCGCGATAAACGTGACAACGAATACTATAGAGAAAAAGGTTGGCATATATTAAGAGTGTGGGAGCATGACTTGAAAAAGGGTAAGTTCGAAGAAACGATTGAATGGATTGCTCAATTCATAGATGAATCCAAAAAACAGGAAGGGGCTACTGAATCTTGATGTTCAGTGAGCCCCTTTTTCTGATATTAAATCCAACAATCCTTTAACTGCTTCTGTTCTGGAATTGCCTTCAAATTTGTAAGAAACTTGTCCGATATGAGAAATGACCGTGCATGAGTCCCCCTGGAAAAGTTCCATCACTAATACATATTCTCTAATTGGAACACGTATGTATTCCCTTTTGAATGGTTGCAAAAAGTCACTACCTTTCTTATTGGTCGGCCGAGAAGCAGATGGTCAGTGATTCTCTTTCGGGGAAGACTCTATGAATAATAAGTGAACAGGGACTTCAAGAGAAGCTGCGATATTCCCTATGGTTACTAGGGATGGGTTCTTTTTCCCTTGCTCTATACCGCTTATATATGTCCGATCATACCCCGCCCTGAATGCTAGTTCTTCTTGTGATAACCCCTTAGCTATTCTGATTTCTCTGAGTCTGGTACCCAAAAAATGTTTGATATCCTTACTTTTATTAGTGTCCATGTGCAAATCATCATATTGATTGGCATGAGTGACCACGGACTGACAGTCACATTAAGGGCGGTTTTTGATTTTAATCCAGTATGAATTGTACTGAATAGGATCAAATGGATAATATTGAACATCCAAAGGATTCCACATTAAATGGACTATGGAATTTGTTATAATGTGTATATTGGTATTTGTACACTTCAACGAATTATTATTCAGAATTTAATTGTTGATATGTATCTTAATATATAACTCAGAGGTGTTTGAATGGAAAGACATGACCATGCTTTAAGTTTTCTGAGTCATGTGTCCGAAAAATGGACAGATGTCAGCTTTGAAATAGAAAAAGCGATTTACAAAGATAAAGAATCAGCCATTATAAAAGCTCGGAAATTGATTGAGAGCATGGTGGATTCTATTTTGGAAAATGAAGAAATGGAAGTGCCGGAAAGAACCAATCTTGCTGAGAAAGTGAGCAGATTATATCACTCAGGCGTCATAACGAGAGATATCAATAAAGCTTTCGACCGAATCAGGAGAAGGGGGAACCATTCGGCGCACGAATTGGAAGCCCTACCAATGATGGATGCTCTGAAAGTTCATAAGAGTCTATATGAAATATCTGTTTGGTATGTAGAAAGCTATGGTCCATTGGCTGCGAAAATTCCTTCTTATAGAGATCCGCAACCCGAGGACGATGAGGAAAGAATGTATGCCATGTTGAAGAAGCATTTCAATGATTTCCTGAGCAAAGGCGCAACTCCATCAGAGGAGGAACCTTCTTCTGAAGAAAGGGAAGAGAAGCCGGTACTTTCGGAGGACTTCACCACCAAGAAACAGTATGGAAGCTATTTGTTGTACCAGCTCAATAAATTACGAGAATCTTCCCAGGAAGCGATAGAAGGATTCGAATCGTTGAGTCCTTTCAAAAGGTATCTGCATATAGAACGTCCTATTCAGGAAAGTTTGGAGGAATCACTCCGGAAAGCATCTGTTTCAGGTGATGCTCAGCTTGTGTTTCTGTGCGGTAGCGTCGGAGATGGTAAATCACACCTGCTCGCTTACCTGCAGTCTACATATCCGGATATGATGAAAGATTTCCACATCCATAATGATGCGACGGAAAGCTTCGATCCTCAAAAAGATTCGTTGGATACATTAGCAGATGTCCTGTCCTCTTTTGATGATGAGAATATTCACACCAGCGACAAGAAAATGATTTTAGCAATCAACCTTGGTGTACTTCATAACTTCATGGAATCTGGTTATGCAGAAGAACGCTATAGTGAATTGAGGAAGTTCATCGATCAGAGTGGTGTTTTTGATACTGGAATCGATGAGCAAATCGACCATTCCGTTTTCAGTTTGGTGAACTTCGGTGACTATCACGAGTTTGAATTGCATGAAAGTGGTGCTGTTTCGCCATACATCGATACGATGCTTGAACGGATTGTTTCTGAAAGTGATCAGAACCCATTCTATAAAGCATATAAGAAAGACATGGAGAATGACTGGAACCATCCGATATTGATGAACTACAAAATGTTGAGAGCCGAGTCTGTAAGGGATTCCATTTCAAGATTGCTGGTTGAAACGGTAATCAAAGAAAAAGTCATCATATCGACTAGAGCGCTTCTCAATTTCATCTATGATATTCTGGTGCCTACTTCCATAGAAGACATGGATTCTTCAGATATCATAGATATGCTACCTTACCTTTTACCAAGTCTTCTTTTCGAAGGAAGACAGCGTTCAGGGTTGCTCAAAGCTGTGTCCTCACAGGACCCGCTCAATATCAGGTCCCAGAAGATAGATGAGAAATTGATAGGCTTATATAACACGACTGATCTTTCAGACTTCCATAGGAAAGTGATTACAGATCCCTCAGCTGTGGTGTGGATCGACCTCCTTTCTTCAGTAGGTTCTATCTACTATCTAGATAAGGAATCGAAAGAACAGGTCGGCGAAATGTTCGTCCGCAGCGCGTTCTTATTCGATTCAGAATTGAATGAGCAATTTGAAGATGAGGAATACAGTCAGTTCACTTCTTATTTGTATGCTTTCAATAGTGGGGACTTGAAGAGCTTGAGAGGGATGTACCATGAAGTGTGGAAATCCTTATATCTATGGAAGGGAGCTCCTCAAAAAGGTTTCTTATACCTGGATGAAGAGACTGATTTCATGCGTATAGCTGAAAAACTGGATCTGGATAAATCGACTGAGTACGTTCCGAAGAAGCGCGAGGGCAAATTACAGCGGTTCACTATGTCCATAATCATAGGGTACAAAGCAGATGATGAAACTGTAGCAGTGGAAATCGATTACCCACTTTATGAGACTTTGAGTAAAGTCAGACAAGGTTATCGATTAAGTAAAAAAGATAAAGAAGACGCTATTCAATTCGTAGAATTCATTGAACGTCTATTACCTCTAGGAAGCCAACAAAAGGTGATACTGATCGAAGACCAAGATGAAGACAAACTCTTCCGCTTAGAATATGACCATAATTTTGAAGAGTACACATTCAGCAGGGAGTCGTGAATATATTGGAACGTTTAACAGAACTGAGAAAATCCTTGAGGGTAAAGGGAGAGGGGGAGAAAAGGGAACTTTCGCACATCATCAATAAAAGTGCATCGTTCCTTCCTTTTCAGACCCGTAACCCTGAGAGGGCTAAATTCAATGATGGCTTTCTTCCGGTTGTCGGTGAGTTCATAAGGAATTCAGAAGGATTGAAAATAGATAAGCCTGTAGAAACGGAAAAAGTCATAGAACATATCAAGGCAGAAGTGAGGATGGATTCCTCTGATGAACCTTATTTCGAAAAGGTCATCGGAAATTTCATCTCCGGGTCAAAAGGTATGAAGGTGATACATCCTTTCATGTACAAATATGTACCTTTGAGTGACAACCAAGAGGCGGTCGGAGAGAAAAGTATCGGGCTTTATCTGAATGATGCCCTTTTAGAACGGGACAATTCCGTATTCAGTGAAGTGTTCGATAAGACGGATCAAGAACATGTCCTGATCAAATTGGTACGTGAACACATGCCTGCGTTGGATGAAGACGAGATAGAAAATAAATACACTCAACCTTTGGAATATGTAAGTGATTTCTTCAAGGAAGACTTGAACTTCCTTAGTCATCACAAGGATTTCTTCATTCAATATTTCGAGCTATTGTTGGCGTATTACTATTTCTTCTCGATCACTCAATTCACTATGAAAGTGAACCAAATGGATAAAGCCGATAAGAGTGGCCCTACACCGTTGTATTACAATCTGGATTGGGAAGCATCCAGCAAGAATAGAGCTGCATATAAGAGAGGCTATTCTCAGGTGAAAACAGCAGTCAGGAACTTACTTGTCCATGTCAATACTCTGGAGCATCTCAATTTCATATTCGAGACCAAGAACGCGGATTACTTGGAACTTTTGGAATTGTACGAGAGTGCGTCTCCAGATGAACAGGAATCCATTAAACAGGCTATAAGTGAGTGGATCAGAGAGTATGCCTCCATTGTTCTTAAAGAAGAAGTGGATTTGGAAGACGATGAGGCTGTTCATGACCTTGTCAAAGAACTTTTTTACACCATCAAAGAAGGTTATAGTCAACCTTCTAGGTCAGGTACGGAATCCAGGTACGCTCTAGGAGTCGAACAGATAGGGAAAAAATACTTCCTCAAAACCCGAGGGTCTTTAGGGCATACGTTGAATGTTTCACAGGATTTCCTCTTGCTGATGACCGCTGTATGCGTGAGAAGTGAAAAGTTGTCTCTTAAACAACTTTTCAAAGAACTGGAGAAGCGTGGGTTGTTCTTCGATAGACAATCCCGTGAAACGATACAGGAATTATTCGACAAATTGAATCTGATCGAGAAAAAAAGTGATAGTGGTGATGCGCAGTATGTTAAACCGATTCTATAAGTATTTATCCAACCGATTGATCGAGTTCTTAGACTATCAAGATATAGAAGGTGGGGAACGATATTATCTCCAGTTCGATGAGAGAAGTGAAGTCAAACATTTCTATGATCAATTGAAAGAAATGGAAAGAAGCGAGGAGTTCGTTTACCAACATGAACAGGGTAACCCCTATCATACAATTTCTCTGAAAATCGGGGATGTCAAATTGGTCGTTGCAGCTACAATCGGAGACGTGACACCGGATTTCCTTGTAACCTTGAGGAATGAAGTAGGGGAGCAAAGAGGTCAGTGGAAGAACACAGCCCTATTGAGCATATGTCATGAGACGTTAGATAGTATCCGTGGTGGAAGCAGCGATTTACAAAGAGAAGGAATGCCTTTCCATGTGAAGTCATTGACCACCCATCTGAAAAAAGAGTTGGAGGATAGCGGAACTCTATCATCTTCTGAGAAGGAGGTTCTCCGATACCATTTGGATAAGAAGTTGGATGATGTCATTCTTCAACCTTCCTTGTGGGATTATGTGGAGGTCCTCAGTTTGTTGGATAAAGGTGAAATCGAGCAAGAGGATTTCAAAACGTTAGGCCTTTTTCCTGACAATCAAATCGGTAAGGATTCCACCCTGCCAGTCAATGAAATACGCAAAAGGTTAGATGACAACGCTGTTCTGTTCGACCGTGTCCAAAGGGTTCACGAGTATGGAAATGAAGAGACTGAGTTGGAAAAAATCTTCGATGAGAACATAGCTGGTAAGCTGAAGAAAGACGGTTGGGAAGAAACCGAATTCAAACCGGTCAAAGATTCTTATGATCAAAATAAGACAAAAATATTATCATATAAGTCTACGGAAACTAAAAAATTGAATAAGCATGTGAACTATTGGGAAAAACCTTCTGGAGAAACGAAGGCCGGACAAAGAAAGAGGCATATCATCATATTCGCAAATCACGGCGAAGCTTTTGTAGATATGACTTTCGAATTCGATGACTATCTCAGCAAAAGTTATGTGTACAACAGGAATAAGGATTCTCATGTAAATGCAGTGGCCAGCGGTAAAAAGTTCAAAGTGACTTTACCTGTTTATCAAGCTGAACCCGGGTTTTACCACTTGAGGTACAAACATGAGAATGATAACAAGTCTACTTATATTTTCTACTTCTGTGTCGTCCCATTCCCACAAGAAAGACTGAAGGGTATAGAGACTTCTTATGACCTGAAAGTGACAAAAAATAAATCCTCGATTTCACTTCAATATGAAAGTGATGAAATCGTCATAGGTGAAGGAGAAATAGAGGAAGAGGTTCCGATAAGTCAGTCGGATCAAATGGTTGAAATCAAACCTGACGTCATATCCAAGCTGAGCATAGAAACATCCGCTTGGGGAGAAGGTCCTCTACCTGTCGATTTGGTAGCTGGTGGTGTACATATACCAGTCCAAATCAATGATAAACAAACCAGGAGCACACCGATTCAGACCAATAGGGTATGGAAGTTGAAGAGGGAGCTTCAACAATCCTTCCGATTAGTTGAAAACCGCTTGAAGCAAGGGACATTCGAAGCCTATCCTCATGATAGTTTCAAGGAAAAACTGATGATGGAACACGACTGGATTGAACAGGATATGCGGTGCGCGACAATCGAATATGGAAGGTTGCAAAAAGTCGAGTTGTCCCTCCCTGAAAAAGTGGAGGAAGCTTACAGTGACTTTCTTAATGAACTTCGTGATTCGGATCTATTGCATAGATGAAAGGAAGTAAATTCTGAGGATGAAGCCTGTTAAGGATATGAACACCTACTTCTTCATCTTCCAATTCATCATTCACTTTCAATTGATAGGCTATATTCATTGGATGGAAAGGAGTCATCCATATATTCTCACGGTTTCGTACAAAGCCCAATTTCATTAAATCTTTCTGGGATTTGTCCATCAGTGAGTGCTCTTCGATATTACCGACTTCCTCTATGAAGCTTTCTACATAGTCGGAAGCATACTTTCTCAAGTCACCATCAATAAAAGCGAGAAGGGTGACGTTCATCGATCCAGGCGTGGATTTAGAATTCTTCCAGAAGCCTGCAGAGAATCTGTTGGTGATCCATTATAGTGACCAATATACATCTTCAGACAGATATGATGCGATTACGGTCACGGATAAATCCGAGCAATATAAGGTTGTCATCGAGGAATATCTCAAAGACTATGGGGTGCCAGTATCGGAAGGCAAAATAGATACAGCGATAAAGACCTTCAATGCCATCAATGGTGAATGGTTATTGAGAATCATCGGAAGCAAAGGCCAATTCGCCCGTGAGAAAGTAAGTATCGTAGCCGCTATGAAATATGCGGAGAGCTATTTCACTCATGAAAACATAACATGGGTACCGGTTTCTCTGGAAGAAATCTTACGTGTAGCTGGGGCTGTGAATCTTACAAAGGTAGAAGGTCTGTTCTCTGCGTCCAACCTGCAGTCAAGAGGTAAGCACAGCGATGACATACTCATGATCGGTATAGAAGAAGTAGGAGAGAAGCTGTTCTTGCATTTCTATCCGATTGAAGTGAAAATCGGTGGTCTTCAGACCCAAAAGGCACGTGTCCAAATCGATCAGACAGCGCGACTATTCAACCAGCATCTTCGACATAACGGTGAAGATGAATTTAAGAAGAAATTCTATAGGAATTTCTTTGCTCAACTGCTCTTATCAAACGTGAAGAAATTACATTCGAATGGACTTTGGGATGATGATACCTTCAACTATGTAGAAAATCTGAAATCCCGATTTTTGAATGATGGATTCGAAATAGGAGAACACCTGGAACCACATATAGGAAAAGGGGCAGTACTGACCTTCAGAAAAGAGTACCCTTATCGTTCTTCCGTCAAAGATGGAGACTTATTGTTGCTGACTCTTCTGGAAGAAGATGCGTACCTTGGTATCACAACATCCAGCGAAGAAATTCGCAGGAAAATGGTAGAGGGACGACTTGATTTGATTCCGGAGAATTTACTATCCCACAGTTATTCGTCCGTCTTGGAAGAAGGGGCTTCAGAAAGCAAAGACGAGTCTGCAGAACTTCCATTCCCGCCTTCTGATGAAGACGAATCAGATGAAAGTGAAGAAGTGGTTGAAGATACACAAAATGATGAGTCAGAAAAGAAAGAGCCAGAAAACCGTGTCGGGGACGATGGTGAAGACCAAGCGATGGATGGGGAAGATGGGGCTGAACCTCCACTTGCACCTGCCCCTGATGATGTAGATGAAAAGGTGGATTTGGCAGATATCAGGGTCCCGATCGGAACAGTGAGAGGATCGAATGCAAACGTGTACTGGGAGTTCGGTGACAAAGGGTTAGCGAATAGGCATATGTTCACTGTCGGTCGTTCCGGTCAAGGTAAAACCTATTTCATACAATGCATGTTGATGGAGCTTTCAAAGAGAGGCCTATCAAGCATCATCATCGATTACACGGATGGGTATAAGAAGTCGCAGCTAGAGGATGAATTCAAAGATTATCTTGGTGATAGCCTAGAACAGTTCATAGTGAGAGCGCAAAAGTTCCCTGTGAATCCATTCAAAAGGAATATGAAGATGTTGGATGAAGATATCCATATACCTGAGGATGATTCTGATGTGGCAGAACGCATTAAGAATGTCATAAGTTCCATTTATGACTCTCTTGGAATACAACAACTGAATGCGATTTATCAAGCTGTAATCAAAGGTATGCAACTATATGATGAAGGAATGAGTCTCCCTAGATTAGGTGAGCTCTTGGATGAAGACGGATCGGGTCCAGCCAAAACTGCTCTTTCACAAATGAACCTTCTCATCGATAAAAATCCTTTCGATTACCAAGAAGAATTCGATTGGTCGTTTCTCGACAAAGAGAAAGGCAAGGTCTTCATCATTCAATTGACGGGTTATTCACCTGACGTTCAGAATATGATAACGGAATTCATCTTATGGGATTTATGGTATTATAAGCTTCAACATGGAAGTAAGAATAAACCATTCCCAATCGTATTGGATGAGATGCAACGTCTGGATATGAGTGGGGATTCACCAACCTCCAAGATTCTGACTGAAGGACGTAAGTTCGGTTGGTCTGGATGGTTTGCGACTCAATTCATGAAAGGCTTTGCCAGCGATCATTTGAGCCGATTGCAGAATGCGACTCAGAAGATCTACTTCAACCCTACGGAGAATGAGGTTTCCAATATCGCTTCATCCTTCGCTCACGACACTCCTAGTCGTAAGCAATGGGAAGAGAAGCTTATGAACCTCAGCAAAGGTCAATGCATCGTGCATGGTCCGGCAAAAGGAAAAGATGGTGAGCTAAGAGGATCTATTCCTGTTGTAGTGGATATCACGTCTTTAGGTGAAAGGTTATAAATTAATGAGTTAATAAGTATTTGAGAGAGCCAGGTTTGATGTATTTGAACCTGGCTCTTTTCTGTTGTGAAGTTATGTAATCAGTCTAAATACAAAGTGCCAGGCTATCGTCAGCCTGGCATTTTGTATTATTCATAATATTCCTTATAAACCTCTTTCACATGCCAGTCCGTAAACTCTCTACTTGGCAAATAAAGATGCGAAGATGGAGTCCGAATGTTTTTTTGATGAAAGTCTATAACCATTTCCTTAAACATACCACTTCCTGTTGCCAGTTGACTTATCTCAATTTTCCTATCAGGTCTCACCGTGAAAATTCCTTTATCAAAAAGCTTATGATGCAAAGAGCACAGTGCAAGGCCATTTTCTTCGGTATCTGGGCCGTAAGCTTGGTGCCATTTAATGTGAGCGGCTTCCACTCCCACTACTGAATCATTCACTTTCGCTTGAAAACCACAAACAGCACATCGTTCCTCATAAGCTTCAAGAACCTTTCTCCTAAAGACTGAGTCCCTCTTTCGATATGTTCTAACACCAATATCTAGCCCTACTTTTGCCAACAACTCATCATGATAAGTTTCAGGAAAGTTTCTTTCTAATATTGCCCCTGCTACCTCTTGTATTATGGAAGGATTAGTCTCAAACAGATGAACGACTTGATTTGTGAATCCGCCATGAACATCTAATTCTCTAAGTAATTTTCTGCTAATTTTCCTGTGATCGATATCTGGTGTGACTCTCCACAGACCATCATTTTTCAATCGAACAAAGGGGTCTTCAGTCGTAACATCGTTTTTGACAGGTGGTCCATATTCTAGCAGTAATTCTCTTAATTTAGGATGCGTACTCTCATAGGGGATTAGTTTATGACCTTTTATGAATTGCCCAAGTGCATAGAGAAGAAGTAATGGCTTATTCGGTGCACGTACATCAAAGCGTTTGGCCACTTTTAAATTTGTTATGATTTGAATGAGATTTTCTTTTTGAATTAGATACTCCTCCTTCGGCTGATTGCTATTACTTCAGAGATGATTGTATTACATAAATAGGTAATAATGGTAAAATAGTATTTAGTAGGTTGATATGATGATTTTACCACAATGTAACATTTATTCTTAATCCTCAAAATAACATATATTAGTTTATATATAGGTTAAATAAACTAAGAAATTTGGCGTTCCTTAACATCAAATTTCTTGAATTCAAAAGTACAGGAGGAGAATTATGTCCTACAGAAACGTATATGAAGTAGAAATCAAGCACGATGGCCTTAATAAATATAGGGTTATTCGTGGTGCAGAGCGACATGTTGTTGAACAAAAAGCACAAGCGCAACTGAATCAATGGAATGAAATGTGGAGGAAGAAAGTAGATGCCGAAGAAAAAAGAATAGCTAGAGAAAGAAAAGCACAGGAAAAAGAAGAAAAGAAATCCTATGCACTGTACCAGACAGAAGAAGCTGAACAAGAGCTTAAAAATATCGAAAGTACGTTAATACATACTTTGGGCGTGGATGATGCTATTGACTGGGAAAATTTAAAGGACACTAGGGAATTCGACAAACCCCAGCCGACACCACCTGAAGATGTTTCCTGCCCACCTGAACCTAATATGGAGGATAAAGTTTATCAACCCCAGTTAAACATACTAGATAAAATGATTTCTTCTCGGAAGGAAAAAAAAGAAAAACAAATGGAAGAAAAATTTAATGAAGAACACATGAAATGGGAAGAAAAGAAAGAAGAAATCATTGAGCAAAATAAGTTGAAAGATGAACAATACCAAGAAGAAATGAAAAAATGGGAGGAAGAGAAAAAGGAGTTTGAACTATATCAGAAAGAAACCAACGAAGCTATTGAACAACAAAGGAAGAATTACTTACTTAAAGATCCTGTGGCAGTAATTGACTACTGCGATATGGTATTGTCGAACTCCGAATATCCAGACGAATTTCCTCAAGAGTTTGATATTGATTACAATCCCGAGACAAAGATATTGATTGTGGACTATTCACTTCCTTCTCCTGGAGATGTACCCACGTTAAAAGAAGTTAAGTATGTTCAATCCAGAGATGAACTGAAAGATGTGCACTTATCAGCTACTGCAGAGAGAAAGATGTATGATACTTTGCTATATAACATTACCCTTCGCTCTATGCATGAACTTTTTGAGGCAGATACTATTGGTGCCTTAGAAGCTATTGTTTTCAATGGATGGGTCAATTCAATTGATAAAGCGACTGGCAAAGAAGTTAACGCGTGCATTTTGTCTGTGCAAGCTGGAAAAGAAGAGTTTGAAGAAATTAATCTTGGCCAAGTCGATCCTAAGCTTTGCTTTAAGAATCTAAAAGGCATAGGAAGTAGCAAACTTCATAGTTTATCTCCTGTAGCACCAATCATTAAGATAGATAGAGATGATCCAAGATTTGTATCATCTTATGCTGTAGCGGAGACTATCGATGAAAGTATGAACATCGCTGCAATGGATTGGCAGGACTTCGAGAACCTTATACGTGAACTTTTTGAAAGAGAGTTCAATCAAGGTGGGGGCGAAGTTAAGATAACTAGAGCAAGTAGAGACGGAGGTGTAGACGCGGTTGCATTTGATCCTGACCCCTTAAGAGGAGGAAAAATGGTCATTCAAGCAAAACGGTACACCAATGTGGTCGGGGTGTCTGCTGTTCGTGACTTATATGGCACGGTAATGAATGAAGGTGCAACAAAAGGAATATTGGTATCCACAGCTGATTATGGTCCTGATGCTTATTCATTTGCCAAAGACAAACCCTTAACTTTGTTAAATGGTAATAATCTGCTTCATCTTCTCCAGAGACATGGTCACAAAGCAAAAATTGACTTGAAAGAGGCAAAAATAGAACTAAAAGAAAAAGAGTCTAAATAATTCATGAGCGCTACAGGTTTATTGAACCACAACATAAATGAGAGAACCTATAACCTCAAGGCGGTGCTAAAGGTTTTATAAGGGCATTCGGCTTCAATGACGGATGAAAAGAGAAAGGATGTCAACGTATTTTCAAGAACTTTTATGCGCGCTTCTACTTGATTCTACTCTTGTACTATATGAAAATGTGCCTGTTGTTCAAACGGAAAGAAGAAATATCCCACCAGATGAAGCGGGTGGAACAGTCGCTTTTGGATGCGGGCACCATGACCCCGGATTACGAAGAAGGCGACGTGCAGCCTGGAAGCAAGATGGGCAAACGTCTGCGTGATGCATTTGTAGCGAATCGATCTCAAGGAGGGAATGAAGGCTTCTACCAACATGTAGCGAGATCGCTTGTTGAGGAGAATGGTGGGGTGTACGCGAAGATTTCGCTGTTCTTTGTGGTTGCCTTTGCTTTTCTTTGGGGCGGAATCCGCTTGTACGTAGCGTACTTTGAGTCTATTTCCGGCATCCTTGCGATCTTGGTGTTCCTCGGGCTCTTTGCGGCGCCGATTCTCGGTTTCTTTTCGGGGATGGTCGTTCCTGGATGGAAGAAATATGTGTTGATGCTGGTGAATGTCGCACTTCTGATTTTCATGAATTACAGTCTCGTCTAGTTCGGACATACTGCTTCCGGTGCTGATATTACTGAATAGGCTGAAACAAGGTTGAGGTTCAGGTGATTTTTCAAAAGACTTAAATGGACTCTTTGAATAACGGAAGGAAGGATTGCATATGTCACACCAAAAAAGGAAAGCACGGAGACTGAGGATGGCAACAACCCTTCTATTGGGTGTGGCCGTCATCCTGCACTTTGTCGGTTTGAGGGCAACTCTTGCATTTTTCATTGTCATGTTGTCTGTCACCCTGGTGTCTACGTATTGGGCTTATTTGGAGTATAAAATAATGAAACAGAACGTTAGCGATTGATGGACGACCAGAGAGAAACGGAATGTACTTAAGTGAGGCGGACAGGTGAATTCCTGTTCGTCTCTATTTTGTATGGACTAAAAGACTTAACCTTGTATTTTAATGGAATAAGTGGTTCAAATCGCCAAAACCATCATGTAAAATGAAAACGTATACATCATTACATCTAAGGAGAGATGAAAATGGGGAAAAGAAATCATTGGAAGTGGACGACGGCTGCCATCGCACTCGGCATGACGGTATCGAGCGTAGCGCCATCTGCGACATTCGCAGCTGAAGAGGACAAGGATGTCGTCAATCTGCAGTTGATGGAGACGACGGACATACATAGCCATGTGATGAACTATGATTATTTCAGTGACCAGAGTGATGAGACGGTCGGACTCGTGAAAGTGGCGACGTTGATCAATGAAGCGAGGAAGAATGCGAAGAACTCGATGCTGTTCGACAACGGGGATTTGATCCAAGGGAACCCGATGGCGGATTACATCGTGAACGAGGAAGTACTGGATGAGGACGGGAATGTACACCCGGTCTATAAAGCGATGAATCTACTAGACTATGATGTGGGGAACTACGGGAACCATGAATTCAACTACGGTCTGACTTTTCTTAAAAAAGCCGTGGAAGGTGCGGACTTCCCCTATGTGAATGCGAACGTCTATAAAGCGGATGAGGATGATGATCCGACGAATAATGAGAATTATTTCGACCCGTATGTGATCGTGGACAAAGAAGTGACGGATGAAGACGGCGACACGCACACGATCAAGGTCGGTGTGATCGGATTCGTTCCTCCTCAGATCATGACGTGGGACAAGGACAACCTGGAAGGCAAAGTCGAGACGCGTGACTTGAAAGCGACAGCTGAGAAGTTCGTGCCGCAGATGAAGGAAGAAGGAGCGGACGTCGTGGTCGGTATCGCCCACTCGGGACTCGGTTCGAAGGAGGAATACGTGGACGGGGCTGAAAACGCGACGTATCAGCTGTCGACAGTAGATGGCTTCGATGCGCTGCTATTCGGTCACTCGCACCAGACCTTCCCGAGCTCGGATTATGCGGAGCTCGACGGCAAATACAACATCAATCTCGACCAGGGAACGATCAACGGCGTCGCAACGACGCAGGCCGGTTTCTGGGGCTCTGATCTCGGTATGATCGATCTTCAGCTTGAAAAAGTCGACGGGGAGTGGACGGTGACGAATGGGCAAGCCTCCACGAAGCCGATCTATGATCATGAGAACGGGGAAGCTTTAGTGGACGCCGATCAGGACGTCCTTGATGCCGTCAAAGACGACCACGAAGGAACACAGGATTATGTGGCGACTCCAGTAGGAGAAACGGAAGTACCACTGTACAGTTATTTTGCCCAAGTCCAAGATGATCCGACGGTCCAAATCGTCAACGATGCACAGAAGCAGTATGTCGAGAAATACATCCAAGGCACGGAGCTGGATGGTCTACCTGTCCTATCCGCTGCCGCGCCGTTCAAAGCGGGGCGTGATGGGGTGAGCGACTTTACGGATATCCCGGCAGGCGGCTTGGCAATCAAAGATACGACGTCGCTGTACAAATATCCGAACACGTTGAAAGCTGTGAAAATCAACGGGGCTCAAGTGATCGAATGGCTGGAGTGGAGCGCAGGCCAGTTCAATCAAGTGGACCCTAGCTTGGATGAGGAGCAGGAGCTTGTGAACCCTGAATTCCGCAGCTACAACTTCGATGTGATTGACGGTTTGACGTATCAAATTGATGTCACGGAAGCGCCGCGTTACAACAATGATGGGGAGAAAATCAACGACAGTAGCCGAATTGAGAACGTCATGTTCCAAGGGGAGCCGATCGATCCGGAGCAGGAATTCCTCGTTGCGACCAACAACTACCGTGCGACGTCGAAGTTCGCGAATCCAGATGGGGATAATGTCGTCATCGATTCTCCGGACGAGAACCGTCAAGTGCTCGTCAATTACATTCAGGACAGCGACTCCATCAATCCGCAAGCGAACGGAAACTGGTCGTTTGCACCGGTGGAAGGAGACGCGACACTGACGTTCGTTTCTTCGCCGAAAGCGCAGAAATATGCGGAAGACAATGATCGTGTCGATTATCTGGCTACACGTGATGATGGTTTTGCCGTGTACTCGATGGATCTGAACAGTGATGACGGGGAAGAGATTGTCTTTGATGATGTGGCGAAAGGCGAGGATGGTCATTGGGCAGCATCGTACATTTATGATCTGGTCGAGGATGAAATCATCTTCGGTTATGGAAATGGAAACTTCGGTCCTGAAGATCCTGTGACGCGTGGACAATTCACAGAATTGATTGTTCGGATGCTCGGCCTTGAGAACGAAGAAGAGGTACCGTTCCAAGATGTCTCAGCCCGATCTGCTGATGCGATTGCCGCTGCTTATGAGCATGGCATCATCCATGGATATTCAGAGACCTCATTCAAACCAGGGAAGCTGATTACGCGAGAGCAGATGGCGCATATTCTTCTGAATGCGTACAATGTGAAAAACGATACAGATTTCGAAGCTACGACGGATGTGGAATATGAAGATGAGGCTGAAATCAGTAAGTTGTTCATGGCTGATGTAGATGCCGCCCACGAATTAGGGCTGATGGTCGGCTATCATGACAAGTTCGATCCAAAGGCAAGTGCCGACAGGGGAGAGGCAGCGAAAGTGTTGTATATGTTGAAACAGAAGTAAGGATGATGAGGGTGTGCTTCCTATGGGGTGCATCCTTTTTTCTTTTGTCGAAGCTCGTTTGTGGCTTTTATAAAAAGGGGCAGGATAGTGGGAGACTGAGATTCGAGAGATTTCTTTTAAGACGTAGAAGGAATCTTATACGTCCCAAGTGAAATTTTCTTCAAGGTAATCATATATTTTAAAAAGCGTATAATAAGTTTGCATAAGTCAAGTAAGGGAAAATTAATCAAAGGAATAATTTTCCAGATGAAAAGAATTCAGTCTTACATCTATTTGGGGAGGTGGTATTATGGGAGCTGCATTAATCGTAGTTATCATCTTTCTCGTGATTGGAGTAGTTCGTGTGCTTCTTGGAATCCCCTCTGCTCGTAGTAAGTCTGAACGATTCGATGAAAGAGATTACTCATGATTTGGTTATCTCACTCTACTGTATATATCTTTCAGGATGAAAAAGGTTTGTAAAAGTCAGCATTCATTGCTGGCTTTTTCTTTTGGATCAAGGTGGTGACCTTGATGTGAGTGTGAAGCATCCAAAAAGAGTGCCTGCCCCCCATTGCTTTACCACTGTAAAAGGCTGGGGGTCAGGCACTTTTATTAAGCGGTGCATGAGCTTGGCTTCATGGTCGGTAACCATGACATGGTCAGCCCGAAAGCGGACGCCAACCGTGCGCAGGCAGCGAAAGTATTGTATATGCTGAAACAGAAATAAGGGTGATGAGGGTGTGCTTCCTATGGGGGCATCCTCTTGTCATTCATCGAAGCACGCTCGTGGCTTTTCAAAAAGAAGTAGTTGTGGTTGAAAGAGGGAATGATAGTGGAAGACTTGAGTTTGGAATCATCACAAGATATTGGTATTATTTGGATGGGGGGTGATATAGTGAAAATACAGTGATCGTGGTGCCTGCGCAATCGAGTAACCGTTGTATCATCAGTGGTGTTGGGGTAGGTTAACATTTCCACTATTGGAAACAAAGTCTGAAAACGATAAGGGGTGATTATAAGTAATGGTTAAGTCTATAAAAGGACAGTTTGTCTTAATCCTAGTAGCTGCCATCGGTTTTATTATTTATTCATTCTCATTTATTCAGTTTACGGGTGAGGAAAGGTTCTTGCCTATTCGGGTACTCTTCTATTTCATCATGATTGTATCGGTGTTTAATGCGGGGATGAACACACAAAAGTACATACACGTAAGAAAAAAAGAATAAATCCTCGGTGCTATCTTGATGTCGAGTCTGTCGATTAAAAGTGGTAATCCTTCTATATAATGTAGAACAGGGTTTTTGAGTGGTATGGAGATAAACACCCGTTATGAAGACCAATAAGTAAGGTATGGCAATTAATATTTTCGAAAAATCATCCTTTTCCACTTATATTAGACATACTGTCAGGAGGAGTTCTTTGGTAGCATTAATGTATTTATTTCTTGCGGCATTTTTAATCGCAGCGAATATATTCATGATTAAATGGCAAAAGGAGGGGCTGTTTCCGCTAGGGGCTTCTGGTATTCTTTTAGCATTCCTCGGCGTTGTGGTCGGCTATACTGTTGGTGCAATTTTCGTTCTTGCTGCTTCCGACCCGTGGGGAGGGGTTCTGGCAGCAGGTATGGGGCGTCTCATAGTGTATAATGGCCTGATACATTTCTTGATAGGGCTTGCCTTAATAATCGGAAGCTACTTTTCTAATAAAAAGACTCAAACATAAGAAGAAGCCAAGTCACGAGGATTCCTCTGTGACGTGTTTTAAATATTTGAGTAGTTGGATTTTATAATGGTGGTGCAAATTTGAAAAAACCTATTTTCATAGTCTTCCTTATTTTTTTACTATTGATCGTTCCTGCATGTGCAGAAAATAACGATGAAGTGGGTGAAGATGAGAAGATCGAGGCTTTTATCGCAAAAACTATGGGGGATGAAGTAGGTGCTTATAAAGCAATCAATTCCCAAATCATCATGCAAGGGTCTGGAGACTTACGTAGAGTTGAGGCAAGAAAAATTGAAGATTACTATTCAAAGGATAGGGAGTATACTAAAACGATCCTGACTCATTCCACTACCGAAGATGGTGATGTCACAAAGGAGTCAGATGAACCACTAACATCGATGATTCCTGAAGACTTTACTTATAAGCAAGATACCCTTTTTCCTGTTGGAAGCGAATTGAGTGGAGAGGAAAAGGTAGAGCTTAAAAAGCATATATTGAATGAGTTTAAGGAAAGATTCTAATTACAGTAAAATTGAATTCAATATAATACTTTATGTTACATACGGAGTAGTTGATTTGGAAAATGATCACGTAAGATAAGTGGGTTTTAACAAAAAGTAAGGAGAATTTGAAAACAGGAATAGGAGAGGTTAAGTGGATCATTTTGTTGTTTTCGGATTTCTAAATATACTATTTTACTTAGGAATAATTGGTTTCGCCTTATATTTTCTGATTACTATTCTTAATAGGACAAAAGAAAGAAATGAGTACCTAAAAGAAATTCTTGAGGAACTGAGGAGAGACTAATTATGCCCTATGGCTGTAATCGTGATGTGAACTGTTCTGCTCTATAATCTAATGCAATGATATCGAGTCATAAGCTTAAGGAGGGTTATCTGAAGAAGAGATAATCCCCTTTTTTTGTGGAAAAGATTGAGTTTCTACGTTTGCTTTGAAATAATTGGTACTTGTGAAGTCTCATTTATATTAATCGAGAGGAGAATGTTATGAAGCACCTAACCATTAATGTGTCACTTATATTCTTAGGCGTGTGTGTTTTGGCTGGAGCTTGGATGGTGTCAAACGCATTACAAGAACAAAACCAAGCTAAACCCATTACAGTGAACGCACAAGCACCAGCGCAACAGCAATTGATGAGCCCGATAGAGTTGAAGAGTTACTTAGGTATAAGCGATGAGGAATTAGAAAAGATCATGCCCAAAAGAAATGGCGACGATATTGAGAGCATTATCCCTTACATAAAGATCGGCTATCAGTACTACTTTCCTGTTGAAGCTATAGATGAGTGGTTGGCAGAAGCGGATGCAACAGCATTTGAGTGATATATTTTGAATGAAAATATTCAACTACCATAGGCGATAGCTGAATATCGGCCATCGCCTGTAGTGGTTACAGATCAGTTGTGCTTAAGAAAAACAGTAAAAAGGAGAGAGAAGATATGGGGTGGCTGTTGATATCGGCAGTAGTATTTATGACGGGTTTATACTCTGTCATGAGTGGTCTGTGGGAGTTGAAAGAAGGGAAGGAAAGAAAGAAATATATGATCCATATGTTAATTGGATTGTTTTTGATATTCGTCCTTCCCTACATCATGCAATTGCAAATATTCATAGGGTAGTATGCTGCGATACTATATATAGAGGCGTTAGTTAAAGGTCAACCCTAGTTACCTCGAGATTTTGTTTGGAGGAAATTTTACATGAAGAGAATCGTAATTGGCGGATTTTTAATGTTGGGCGGATTATTAATAACATTAACGATTATATTGTCAGGAGCCATTTATGCAACTCAGATTACGGCATGGTCTGGTAAGTCGAAGTTATGGTACGCGATTTTTGGTGATAAACAATATGGAAATGAAGTTGTACAGTCTTTATTTCTAGGGTTCCCATTCGTATTAGGAATAATAATTACGATCATCGGTCTAATGATTTTAGGTATGGAATATAAGAGAACGATGGAAGAGCGAAATTAATTGCTTTTTTGTTCACCTGAAGAGTAAGAGAGTCCATATAGATTTAAGTCAATTAGTTGGAGAAGATATCGATACAGGAGTATATAATTCAGATAAGGAGCCTTATGAGTGACAATGAAAAGCCGTTTGGTTTACGACTTTTCATGCCTCAATAAACTCACTACTTGATTTATCTGAATGGATATAAGAATGAGGAGAGCTATAACAGGAATGATAAACGCTCCCGCTCCGATTACAAAATATAAAATCCATCCAAATAATGAGCTGACTACTACCGTGCACCATAGAAAAATGTTGTATTCATCCACTATCTATCCCTCCACTCACACCATATCATAGGTCTTTTAAGGATTATAGGTGTATCGTAATGAGAAGGTTACACTTACATATTTCGAATTAGACTTTAGGTTCTTAGAATAGTTAGAAGTGCGAGGTTTCCAATCAAATGGTGTAAATGTCTAATGGAAAGGGTGTTGAGGTAATCTTAAAAGCTTTTATGCACGCCTTTATTTGATTCTACACTTGTATTATTTGAAAATGTGCCTGTTGTTCAAACGGAAAGAGAAAATCTCAGACCAATTGAAGAGATTGGAACAGTCGCTTTGGGATGTGGGCACCATGAGCGGATTAGGAAGAAGGGGACGAACGACTTGGAAGAAAGGCGGTTGTGCGGCTGCGTGATGCGTTTGTAGTGAATCGTTCTTATGCTGGAAGCGGTGATTTCTACAACCATGTGGCGAGGTCGATCGTTGAGGGAAACGGTGGCGAGTATGCGAAAATATCGCTGATCTTCGTGTTTTTTCCTTTTCTTTGGGGCGCGATCCCTTTGGAGGCACACCCTCTTCGCACTTACTTCTGTTACAGCACATATAAGGGAAATCAACATGGGAAGAATCAGTTCTTAAACTATACGAGACCATAATTCATGAAAATCAGAAGCCAAAATTCACCAGCATCAACACAGACTTCTTACACTCTCGAACAACCGTCCCGGATAGAAAACCGAGAACCGGCGCCGCAAAAAGCCCGAGAAACATCAAGATCGCAAGGATGCAGGATATAGACTCGAAATACATCACATACAGAGTCAGGTTTGTGGATTTGAGAGGATTCCTGTTAAGAGGCATAAGAAATCTGATGTGAATTAGTGTGAATTGAGTAAGACCAAAAGCAACACTCGTTATTGAGTGTTGCTTTTGGTCTTACATTTCTTAAATCAAATATTATGGTAATACATGAACCAGAATATTAATTTATGCAAAATATGAAGCAGGTATCTTGAAACTGAGTCTTCAAGAATGGGGCAGGTTAGTTGAAGACTCAGTTTCGAGATATTAGGTATTTTGAAACTAAATTGGATTGGTATCGTATGTAAAATAAGAGAATTTTTAATAGTGGAGAAAAGGTGGTTTTAATATCGAGTTAATTATAACAATATTATCGATTGTATCAGCAGCTGTATTTCTTATCTATTGGGGTAAATCAGGTTATGATTGGGGAAGTGAAGAGAGCGATGATGATGAAGATAAGAAAAGGGATTTGTCTAAGTAAAAAATTCCTTTTCTTATATTTATTCATTCAATTCAAGTTAGTTTGTCTTGATATTGAATCTTCCATCAATGGGGGCGATTATCTTATAAAATAGTCGCCTCCATTTTTGTGGTACAAAATGTAATTTAGATGTTATCATGAACCAAACTTATAAACTAAGGGAGAGGAATATTGTGAGGTGGAAAAGTGAATGCAAGGAAACGATTATTCTCACTTGTTTTTGTGATATCGGTAGTGCTCACCGGGTGTCAAAACGATGGAGATTCCAGCAAACAAGATACAGAGCCCAATAAAGAAAGCGAGCAAGTCGAACCTCTTCTTGAAAAACCTACATTTACCCTTAAGCAGGGGACGGACAAAATCAATTTCGAAACGAAGTATGAGTGTTGGGTAGAGAACTGTTCAGAGAGTTCTGCGTTCCCTTCCAACATTACGGGCGGCATCGATATCAAGAAAGAGACAAAAGGAATCGAGCCAGCAGGAGTTCTCCCAGGAAAAGTGATCGATATTGAAGTGGATGGGGAGAAGCCAGATAAGTTGTCTTACATTGAACTAGTGGGTTCATCGAGCAAATCTGGGACCTTTGAAGATCAACGATTTGAGGTGTATGGAGAAGGGACGCATTATTTTTTGATGACCGCTTCCTGGAATGAAAACGGAGAATTTCAAGGGTCTAAAACAGTAGGTTTTGTATTGAAAATCGAGGAGAAAACGTGAGTGCACCTAAAAATAGTTTTATTTTTTAAACATTAGCTCTTCGAAAGAAGGATTTCCACCGTACCTATATCCGACTTTAGTATATATGACCATTAATAGTACTAGTACGTCGAAAAAGTAATTTTTTTAGGTAGTAGATCTCTCAGATCTGAGTCTTCCGTTTTAGGGGGCGATTGTTCTATCTGATTTGATTGATCATGAAAATTAATGGTTAGTTTTTTTAAATATTTTGAAGTTGGTGTTTTTTTATGACTAGTTGTGAGTGTTGTCATACCCAGTTTAGGTGGGGTGAAATTTTAAAGGCAAATTTCCTTCATGGTTTTAGTAAATGTAGAAATTGTAGTTGTGCCCATAAAATTGATTTTCCTTCGAAATTAAAAGTAACGCTCTTAAGTGTTGTGCCATTCCTTGTATTCGGGTTGTTTTTAACACCTTTCGAAAGTACTATTTTTACACTATTGATAGGTTTATTAATATTTCTATCAGGGATGGTCTTAACTCCTTTTGTGGCTAATTATAAGATGACGAGTAAGTAGACGGTTTAATATCTCTCAGATAATAGAATCATGAGTCTCTAGGTTTATCTTGATTTCATGTCTTCATGAAACGGGGGCTTTACTTAAATAGGGGTTATTGCTCGTTGTACTAACAAGAGAGCAAGTATTGTACATGTTGGGAAGTTAATTATTAAATACAATAATAGTTTTAAGGAGATGAAAAGGAGATGAAGAATATGAAAATAGAAATCGAAGTTCAAGCATTTGGAGAGGTTGAAGTCCAAGGTACGGCAGGTGCACATAAAGGTGTTGAATTAATGGAAGTACATAATCTGTCTAAAGATACAACATTAGGAGAAGTAGAAACTCTGTTATCCAGACTATTTCAAGAAGTAGAAAATGGATATGACAATCCAGAACAAAAGGTGGGGAAAATTACGATGCGATGCAAAAAGGAAAATGGAGAAATTGTATATTTAGGATAAAAGAATTGTTGAGAGAAAGAGCATTAAAGTAAAACTATCCTTAAATTATATCTTGGATTCAAGTCTTCCTGAAAATGGGGGCTTTAATTGAATATGAAAGACTAAAAGTCAGCATCTAATGCTGGCTTTTTATTATGCTGAAAGGAGGTGGTTGTGATGTGAATTGATACGCATCCGGAATCTTAAGCGACCTTCACTGTATTTAATGTATTATTCTGATGTGATAACCTAATATTACCAGGTTAGCCAGTAACAAAAGGTTAATAAGTAAATTTGAAATAGGGGAATCACAAATGAGAAGACTATTTTTAATCGTACTAGCAATTGTAATTTTGAGCAGTTGCACTCAGAAAGAAAAAGATGTTGACGAAGAAGCATCTGAACAAAGTATCTTAAGTGAAAAGGAAATAATCGGGAAAATAGATATGAATATACTAGACGACGTTAAGTTTGAATATGAGGGTGAGCCTTATGAAGCAAAATTTCACGTTGAGTGCAAGTCTGAATTAGGGTGTTCCAGTAACGATCAGCCTTTAACTTTGAAGGAAATAAGAGAAGAAATAAACCCAGTAAAAATTGATGCCAACATTGGAGATCATATAAAATTAAATATACCAGAAACACTTTCTAAACCAGACCAGATTATATACTCGAAGCAACAAGGAGCTACAGGTAGTCAAGTAATAATGGATGATTACACTATTGAAGTTAGTGGTGAAAGAAATGAAGAGATTGTAGGCACAATAACATTTAACTGGGTAAAGGAGGCAGGAGGAGAACATACCTCTACTATTAACTATTATTTTATAATTCCAAATCCAAAGTAGAGGAATTACCTAATTTATATACCTAATAAAAGGTCAGTCTCGTTGGTTAGCTTGGTGCGGTGGTGCGATTATATCTGTAGTTATTATAAAATTATTTACTGATGAAGCATATGAATGGGGACGATTTATTGTTATGTGTGCTGGTGGTATTGTAGGAATATCGATTGCATTTGGAATTAAAAAAGCTATTAGCGATAGTGAGAATTAACCTTAATAAGCATTTTATCCGATTCACTTCAATAGAAGTCAGCATACACTGCTGGCTTTTTATTATACTTAATGGTGGTGATTGTGATGTGAATGTTACGCATCTGGAATCTGGTGTGAACCAGTGTGAATTAAATAAGACCAAAGGCAGCACTCAATCACGAGTACTGCCTTTGGTCTTATTTTTCTAAACTAACAGATTGTGGTAATCTAGAAATTGGCTATCACTTTTTGCAAGATATTGGGCAGGTATCTCGAAAGTGAGTCTTCAAACATAGGGGGCATATCTGAAATAAGATACTAAATAAAGCAGTAGCTAGGTTACAAAAAAGCGGAGAGTCTATTAAAAGATTCTCTGTTTCTTTTGAGTAAAGTAATATCTAAAAAATGAAACGAGAGATAACAATTAATCGTAAAATATAAGAGGAAAAATGAAGGAAGTGATTCATCCATTGTTTTCAACATATTCTAACCTGCAGATAAAACAAGAGACTATATTTAAAAGTCAGAGTCGCCAGTATTCAGTACGTACTGAAGGGAAATTAATAGGTATGATTGAGGAAACTATAGATACATCAAAAGACTGGAAAAACCAATTGCTAAATTTTATTAACTTACATTCTGTCGGGAGTAAGCTCTTGTGCATAACTAATCCAAAAGCAAAGGTCATTGCTTATATAAATAAAAAGAGAGGTTTTAATAAGAATATAGATGTCTTTGATGCCGAGGGGAACAAAATTTCTACTTTACAGCAAGAATTTAAAATCAGGTCTCAAAAAATACTTGCTATGTCTCCCGATGGAAATGACTCTCTTATTGCAAAAGGAAAAAATGGTTCATTAGACTTTTTAGTAAAAGACAATGAAGAAAGTGAGTTAGTGGTTTCTAGCATTAAGAAACGCTCAATTGCTACTCCAACTCTAAAAGAATCTTTAGTTTTAGGAGAACAATATTCCATTAAAAGTCATAAACAGATAACAGAAATGCAACAATTGATTATAATTGTGATGACAATTATTATTAGTGAGCAGTTACATAATGCGTAATATCTTGAATTCAAGTTTTCCGTTAATGGGGGCTTTAGTTCAATACGGAGGTCGTTTTTTTTTTTACTGATAGCATAATTCTCAGTGAACAAATGGAATAGGCACTGTTCATTTGATATGTTTGAATTGAAAATGTTGGGGGGGATTGAAATTAGACAAGTTATTTCGTTTGCTAAATCGCTAATGCCTCATGCAAAGTCTAATAAGGTATAGCGATATTTTGCGTGAGGATATAAGAAGTCGCTCGCTATTAGTAACCATTTCTACCTTTTTAGGCTTTGCACCTTGTGATATCCAATTTAAATATCTTATAAGGGGCAAAAGAAATGAGTTATGTTAAAGCTGAAAGTATACTACCTCCAGAACTATTAGAAGAGCTACAAAAATACGTTCAAGGTAAGATGATTTATATACCTAAAGATAAAAGTGACTATCAGAAGTGGGGGACACGTTCTGGTAGTAGAACAAGGTTAGATCAAAGGAACCGCATTATTAAAGAAAAGTTCAAATCGGGTATAAATATTGATGAGATATCTGAGGAATACTTTCTTTCTGCTGAAACAATCAAGAATATTGTTTACCAAAGAAATTAAATGAGGTTGAAATAGAGGGCTACACTGTTAAAGGTAGCCCTCTTCTATGGTGAGTTTTTTTCATAATCATTTTGAGTATTTAACCGAAGCTCTAAGAAGCATAAACTGTAATTAACTTAATAGTTGAATTTGCTAAACAATGCGGAGGGGAAAAAATGATGGGGAACAGTGAATTAAACAATATAATCACTAACATAAGCGATAAGATTGATTTTTCAGGTGTGGTACATGTGAAACATAACGGAGATGTAACGAATTTGTCCTTTGGCTATGCGGACAGGTCTGAAAAAAGGCTGAACAATATGGACACCCGTTTTGGGATAGCGTCTGGATGTAAGTTATTTACGGCTATCGGGATTTCACAGTTAGTCGAAAGAGGTTTAATAAATTTTGAGACTCGTTTAGCTGACTGCTTAGATCTAGAATTTCCAAACTTCGATAAAGAGATTACGATCCATCATCTTTTAACACATACATCTGGCATAACTGATTACTTTGATGAAGAAAAGATGAGTGATTATGAAGATATGTGGAAGGACCATCCTGTTTATCAAATCAATACTCTTAAAGATTTTTTACCTCTATTTCAGGCTGAACAAATGAACTTCAAGCCAGGGGATAGCTTCCATTATAACAATGCAGGGTACATTCTCTTAGGTCTGATAATAGAAGAACAAACAGGAATGTCTTTTACAGAATACATAGAAAAAGAAGTTTTTCTTAGGTGCAATATGTTAGGTTCAGGTTATTTCTCTTTGGACCAACTACCTGAGAGCACAGCAAATGGATACATTGATAACCATGAAGAGAATACCTGGAGAACAAATATCTATTCTATTCCTAAAAAAGGTGGGTCTGATGGTGGTGCATTTACTACAGCAGCCGATATGATTAAATTGTGGGAATCGTTGTTTAACTTTAAACTTTTGAATGAAGAGACGACAATGAAAATGCTTAAACCGCATGTTCATGTAAATGGAGAAATCCATTATGGTTATGGTGTATGGATGAACAAAAGGATGCAGCAAATATATAAATATCATGTGATGGGGTATGATCCAGGAGTCAGCTTTAGAGCTTCTATTTACCCTGAATCTAATTTGAAGATTGTTATACCTTCCAATATAGAATCTGGTCCTTTCGATATTACTAAAAAAATTGAGGAGGTACTTTTAAGATAAGTTTGATGAGGAAAGTATCTCGAAATCAAGTTTTCATCAATCGGGGGGCATTTCTTATGTAAGAGTACCCTACCCCCTCATAAGCTGAGGAATGATAAGTGATGCATTTAGATGATTGAAACTTGGAAGGAGTGTGCATAGAAAAGTGATATATGAGACCAGAAGGTTAAAGTTTCGTAAGTACAATGATGAGGATTTCGATTACTTATTTTCTTTACTATCAGATCCAGAAATGGTGAGGTATATAGGTGATGGAAATACAAAAGACGAGAAAAGCACCAAAAATTTTTTAAATTGGATTTATAGTTCATATGATGTTGGTCCTGATTTGGGTTTAATGGTACTAGAAAATAAGGAAGATAATACTCAAATAGGGCATGCAGGTCTGGTACCACAAACAGTTGACGGAGCTGAAGAAATTGAAATAGGGTATTGGGTTTCTCGAAAACATTGGGGAAAAGGTTACGCTACAGAAGCAGCAAAAGCTTTGAAGGAATACGGACTTATTGATCTAGGTGAAAATAGACTTGTTTCTTTAATTCAACCTAATAATATGCCTTCCAGAAAGGTGGCTAATAAAATAGGGATGGATTTTGATAAGGAAATTGTACTTGGAGATCAAAAAGTTCATGTTTACTCAACCTAATTTGAGAATTATCTCGAAATCAAGTCTTACGGAAACGGGGGCGTTTGTTCAATAAGTATAGTCTCCTTTTCTTTACCTTTTGATGGGGATATGTAACCGAGTTTAAAATGAGGGAGAAGATACTCTTGATTATGAAAATCATTTATTGGATCAATGTCGTTGTCAGTGGTATTTTTATGTTTTTCGTTATTTTACTTGGTGCAACACATGGTATTGCAGAGACGCCAGAAATTTCTGGGATTGTTTATCCAGAGTTTTTCATGATTATTCCAGCCTGGTTAATTGGAGTGATGGTTGGCTTATATATCTATAAAATAGAGAAAAGTGAGGGAGGAAAAAGGTTTTTTTTCCTCTTACTTTCCATCATTCTCACTTGGACGTCTCCATCCGGTATGGAGATTGCAAGGATGCTATTTTAATATTAACTCTAAAATCTCTATAAAATCGATAATGATGAAACTACTCAAATCTTGAGTTCGAGTTTTCAACTCATGGGGGCAATTCTTTAGCAGAAGAATTGCCTCCTTCTTAATGATTTGGGCGGGTTAGTTGAAGACTCAGCTCCGAGATAAATGACCATATAATGTAAAAGAGGTTGAGTGATTGGCAGAGTTTTGAAATAATTGGAACTATGCTGAGTTGCTTTTGGAAAGAGCAATTATCAGTGTAGAATTAACATGATATTTATCTTGATGATAAACGTGTACATAATATAAGCAGAATAGAGGTGTTGCTTTCAATGATATTAATAACGTTAGTACTACTTCCAACAATGATCACTAGTCTAATGGGATATTTCTTGTATAAATACAGTAAATCTATAAGTATTATTGCGATGATACTCATTCCGGTTATTTTTATGTACTCGCTTGGTAGTTATGATGTTTTATTTAGCGTTCCTTTATCTATAATAATAGTTCTAACCGTTCATAGGTATATAAAGTCTAAATTATCTTGATTTCAAGTCTTTTATAATTGGTGGGGCAATTCTGAAACAAGAGAAATCCTTCTCTTTAAGTTTGGTACAGGTTAATAGAAAATTTAGGGAGGGTTTTTGTGCCAAAATCAGTCTTAGGAAAGTTATGCTTGTTAATGTTGGTTATATTTTTCATTCAGATTGTTTTGTTTGTGACGATGATGTCAATTAACTTTCTCGGAGCGATGGTTCAGTTCATTAAAATTACCCCATATACAAGCATAGTTGGTATCATACTAGGGGTAACGAGCTTAAATAAAGAACGGGAAAAGAGGATAGTACCTCTTATTACACTTATCGTCGGTGTAGTATTCCTTTTGATATTTCTTCTCTTCTTATTCGGTTTTTCCTTTGGTGGATAATTTCACATCAGATCTAATGACAAAGTATTATTTTGATTTCGAGTCTTATGGAAACTGTGGATATAGTTGCGCAACGGCTATCGTTTATTGTACTAAAGGAGTAGTAATGTTGAAGGGAGAGAAACACTTTGTTCTCGAAAAAAAATATTGGAATTACTATCATTTTTTTGGGTGCAGCTATTATTATGGTCAGAACTTTTTTTCTGCGTTCTACTGAATACGCATTTATCTTACAAATTACAGGTATTATTTTATTTTTTGGAGGCGGTTTACTTATTCCTGATTTCACAGGTAAAAACAAACAAGAAAAGGAAACATAAACCTTGTTTCCTCTCCCACTAGAGAGTTATTTAATTCAAGTCCAATGCGAGATAACTCAGTTCCAAGTTTTCAACTAAAGGGGGCAATACTGAGAAATGAGCGATTATTTGAAGGGGGTTAAATCTTGAAAGAGATAATCAAATTAATTGAAGATAAAAAATTTAAAACAGCTCGTGAAAAACTTCTTCCATTAGTAAGAGAAAGTACGAAAAATGCGGAGCTAAACTATTACAGTGCAGTTTCACATGATGCTTTAGGTATGGAGCGAGAGGCTATACCTTTTTATGAAGCAGCTCTTTCTTATGGGATAAATGGAGAGTTGCGTGAGCGTACATATGTACAATTGGGTAGTAGTTTGAGGTGTATTGGTGAATACCAAAAAAGTAAGGCTATATTAGAAAAAGGAGAAGTCGAATATCCAGATAATCTAGCGATAAAAACCTTCTTGGCCATTGTTATGTACAATTTAAACGAAGAAGAAAATTCAGTTGCAAGTTTATTGGAAGCATTAGTTAAAACATCGTCCGATCCCTGGATTAATAGCTACAGAAAAGCTATAGATTTCTATTCCGGCAAACTAAATCAAACATGGTGAATTATTCTGTAATAAAGCTAATATCTTGATTTCAAGTCTTTCTGTATTGGGAGCGATTGTTTAATATCATCATTTGCTCTTTAGATAAGGAGGATTATTAGGAAGACTTGAATCAATAAACGAACAATACTATATACTCTCAGCGTAAACCCCTAAAGGAATTCCTTAAGGGGGTTTTATTTTTATTTACAATTATTTGAATATCTGATAAATTAAACATATCAAAAAGATATATATCAAAAAGATATTAAGGGGTATACTATGGCTCAGAAAAATTACACACAATATGCATTGCTAGGCCTACTAACAACGGGGTATCATACTGGGTATTCAATGAAGCAGATGATCGATGGTAGCTTAAACCATTTTTGGAAGATTAGCTACGGTCAAATTTATCCTGCTTTAAAGATGTTAGTGGATAAAGGTTATGCAGAAGTGAAGTACACGTCTCAGCAAGGAAGGCCTGATAAGAAAGAGTATTATATAACTTCGTCTGGAAAAGAAGCACTGAAGCAATGGTTAAAACAACCTGTACAAGAACTTCCTATAGAGAAAAATGAGCTACTTCTAAAGCTATTTTTTAGCCGCCAACAGGACAAACCCACAACTATCAAACAAATTGAAATCTATCATGAAAAACTTCTTGAGAGATATAACACCTACGAAGGTATTAAGAAAATGATCCTTTTAGAGTCGTCTGAGCATAAGGATGCGCCTTTCTGGATTATTACGCTAGATTATGGACTTAGTACTACTCATGCAGCTATTGATTGGTGTATAAAAACAAAAGATACTTTACTTAATCTTAAGGAGGAAGAATGATGGGAGCAGAAATATTTAAGGGTAGGTTTACTGTTGATAATAGGAATGAAAGTGAATTTGTTGTCTTCCTAATTGGTATGCGGATAAATAAATGGTGGGCAGTACACAAATGGATTCCTGTATTCTTAGCAATGCCAGCTATGGTTAGAGAGCTCTTCAGCAACAAGGATTTAGGGTTTCATACTATGGAGAATTTCTTCAACTTTCGTTCGACACTCATGGTCCAATATTGGGAATCAGAAGAGGATTTATTAAGGTATGCAAGAGGAGATAAACATTTGAAAGCATGGAGAGACTTTAATAAAAAAGTCCAAAATACTGATGCAGTGGGTATTTACCATGAAACTTATTTAATTAAACCTAGTCAATTTGAGTCAATTTATGGGAATATGCCAAGGTTCGGATTAGCGAAAGCCCTAGGGCATACACCTATTACAAATTCCTCTAGAACCGCACGACAACGTCTTAAAAATCTAAGGTGAATTATCTTAATATCTTGAAGTTGAATCTTCAACTAACGGGGGCGTTCAATGCTAAAGACATTCACCAGAAAAATACTATCAGCAGCCATTACACTAATTGCATCTCTATTAGCCTTTTAATTTATGTTTTTAGAAGGAGGACAAGAAAGCTTCTCTGTGATTATAATAATAGTAACAACAGGGCTAATTATTGGAACAATCGCATCTTTAGGTATAGATACATTATTATCTAGAACCGAATACAATAGCTTCTCACTGAGATTAATGCTACATGTAATAATCGCATGCATACTCCCGTTTCTTATTATGCCTACTGCGCCAGCTTTGTTTTTATTGTTATTCATTATAGTTTTACCGGTTGCTATAACTTTCTTCTTAATTGATCATGCCCTAAAATCATTGTTCTTGAAAACAGCGCCTTAACAAATTAAGTAAGACGATTCCTCGTACTCTAACCAAGGTTAAGGTGATGGTAGGTTGGGTATGATAAAACTTCATATGTCTTGATTTCGAGTCTTAAAGAAACGGGGGCGATTCTATATCAGAGGATTGTCTCCTTCTGTTTAAAATAAGAGTATTTCTATTGGAGGAGTAATATGATTAATGTCTATATTTATGCACTGGACACTTTAGCAGACTGGGAGCTTGGATATGTGACGTCAGAATTAAATTCTGGCCAATACTTTAAGAAAAATAGCGATAATGTTTCTGTTAAAATCGTTGGTGCTGACAGAAATTCAATTATAACTAAGGGAGGAATGAGAGTTGTACCAGAGTTAACCACTGACGAAATCATTTCTTCACCAAAAACAGTTTTGTTGCTACCAGGTTCAGATACGTGGAACGACCCAAAAAACAAACCGATTATCAACAAGGCAGTTGAATTGTTAGAATGCGGTGCAACCGTTGGTGCAATTTGCGGTGCTACAACTGTACTCGCCGAAGCAGGTGTTTTTAATAAACGTGTACATACTAGCAACAGTCTTGATTATCTCAAGATGGTAAGCTCGAATTATAAAGGAGAATCCTATTATAGAGACGTTAAAGCTATTTCGGACCAAAACTTGATAACAGCTAGTTCTGCAGGTGCGTTACCATTCGCTCAAATTATACTAGCTAAGTTAGATGTGTTCTCTGAGGAGACCCTTGAGGCATGGTATAGCTACTTCAATACGGGAGACCCTAAATATTTTTACGATTTAATGCAGACACTGCCTTCTTAATTGAACTGAATGAACCAATGTTGATAAAGGAAATTAAAATATCTTGAATTAGAGTCCTTTAATGGGAACTTTAGTTGAATAAGCCCAGCACAAAAACAACTTCCTAAAAACGGAAGTTGTTTTTTGCTGTAATATTAATACTAAACTTTAACAGAGCGGTTTAATTAGGGATAACTGTAAAAGCGTAAATGTCATACTTAACTTTTTCATCTTCAGTCTTATGGTGTTTATAATAAATATACTTTGAAGATTCTCCTTTATTGCCTATTACGGGTAGTGAATAATCATCACTTAAGTTTACTTGTTTAGTTGTGGAAGTATAATGGATCATAGCTCCAGAACTATTAACGTCTATGTCTGCTTGCTTAATTTGTAGTTTTGCCGGAGTGCCTATTTCAGGAACTCCATAACTATCAAAATTCTCATGTACCATCTCAAGATCATCCTTTAAAGTGCAGTTTTTGTTACATGTATATATAGGATCAAGTTCGTAATCCTTACCCCCAGTATTGATAGTTATTTCTTCACTCAATTCCTCACCCTTGTTGTTAGCGTCTTTATCCTCTTCACCTTGATCAGTTGATGAGCAACCTACTAAACTAATTGAAATAAAAAGAAAAAGCAGAAATTTTTTCATTTTCAACCCCCGTTGGAATACTTCATAAATGTTACACTTGGGATTGTAATGTCTTAATTGGGAAATATCAACAAATAAGAATTCATATAACTAATAGTTAATGTAGTAAGAAATGAATCATAAAAAAACACTTTGCCTCGATTATTTTGAATTCGATCCTTCCCTTATAGCGAGCAATAATTGATACTGAAATAACTGTTTCCTACCCTCTAAGGTAAAGAGCAGTAGAGGATTGGCAGGCACTGTTCAAGAAAATAAATCAAGTATAAAGAGAGATGGTATCAAAGGAGAGAGATGAGAATGTTTCAATTTGTACCTGTCAGTGAGGACCTCATTCAAATAGAAAAAAGCATACATAACAAGAATCCAGATTATAACAACATCGCTTATGATAAAAATCACCTTAATGAAAATGATATAAGAGGACATTGGAGAGACGCTGAAAAGTTAGGGTTAGAAAGATACTTAGTTAAGAAAGGTGACATATTTATCTCGATTGTAGAGTATGGGATGAGTTCACCGAACCAAAATAAGCCATGGTTGAGTCTATTGTTACTTGATCAGGATTTTCATGGTCACGGGATTGGAAGAGAAATTTATCACTTTTACGAAGAGTTAATGACGGACAAACAAGTAGACACCATAGAAATCGCGGTTCATGCAGCCAACACTAAAACTCTAACATTCTGGACTTCGTTAGGGGTTCAGGTATTTAATGAAAGAGCCTATGAAGGTAAACTCATGTATAGCTTAAGCAAACAGCTTAGCGATACATATTGATATGCAGAAAATGAACAAGCTATCTATTTGGATTGTCTTATCTATGGTCCTCATAGTCGGGTACAATCTAGTTCAGAAGGATATTCAAACAATACGAAATAACCCGGATCAGTATAGTGCCTATACAACGCCTTACGAAACAGGAATCACGTTTACATTGTCAAACGAACAAATTCGCAAAGGTATAACGGAACCAAGATTGTTAGAAAAGGTGCATGATACAAATGTTTCTCTTATAGAGGTTTATGAAAGAGGAAATCATAATGGAAAGTATGTCATTGTAATCGGGCTAGAGGATGAGTATCATTCTTTAGGAGGTACGATGCTTGCGATGTTCCGTTTAAATCCTGATCAATCCTCTTCAAGAACGGTAACGTACGAAGTTTTTAATGAGGATGGTAAAAATGTAGACGTTGCACATGGTGGTGGCGATGGAGAGGCTCCGTATAATCAGTCCTATCACTATGAGCTGCTGGAAGAAGACTTGTTAATGGGAGAAACTTGGACATTTAAAGTGAGCGGTCTTCATCTTTTGCACTATGGAAAATATTAAAAGCGTCTGCTTTGTTATTTAGTGATATTTAGTAAAATAGAATTTGGAGAGATTATCAATCAAGGTTAGGTCTATATGTACAACTTGGAATGAAAAAGTTCAGTCATTCTGGTCAGGCGTTACAAAAGAAGGTTTACTGAAAAAGATGTATAGTTGTACAACGATTATGTACACCATTATGATTTTGATCTAATAAACGAAAATTAAGACATTCATCTTGATATTAAGTCTTCAAAAATATGTTCTCCTATTTTCTTATACAAAGGGACTAAAAAGGTAAGGCTAGCATTTCAACACACGGGCAGTTTAATTGAATCAGTGAAGGAGAAAGAAAAGATGAAAACAAGTGAATTACCAAAAGTCCAAATAAGAGAACTAATTCTTAATGACGTAGAAGACCGTTATCAATGGTGTCTTGATAAAGAAGTGACAAAACACTTGAATATGCCAGAGAAATACCCTCCCTTTAGTAAAGATGAGACTCGAAATTGGATTCAAATGTGCATTGACAAAACTAATGGATATGAACAAAAAGCTATTGTCACCGACGCAGGGATACATATAGGGTGGATTGATTTGAAAAACATCGATAAACTCAACAAACACGCTGAATTAGGCGTAGCGATAGGTAATAAAAACTACTGGGGACAAGGATATGGTTTATCTGCAATGAACCAAATGCTCTTGTGGGGATTTAACGCATTAGGTCTTAACAAGATTTGGCTTAGAGTTGAAGTTGATAATGAGAAGGCAATTAAGTCTTATAAGAGAATGGGCTATGTTGAAGAAGGTATTTTAAGACAAGACCGTTTAAGAAAGGGTAAATTTGTTGATCGTTTAAGAATGAGCATGTTGAAAAATGAGTTCTTAAATTAAAGGGAGCTTTAGTTGAATACGCCAAATACAAAAAAGGAACTTCCATACTATTGGTCGTTCCTTTTTTGTAGTAATATCAACACTAAACTTTTACAGAGCTTCTTGAAAAAACCCTAGTTCCTTAAAATAATATACACGAGGTAGGCGATATACATAGTCATTAGAATCATACCTTCTGCTTTGCCAACTTTATAACCTGTCCTCGAGAATATAAACAGCAGTAGGCTTAAGACCGTCATGAGGATCACGTCGCTCCATATACTCCCGTTCACGGGCAGGGGCGAGATCAGAGCTGAGGACCCGAGAACGAATAAGATGTTGAAGATATTGCTTCCTACGACATTTCCGAGTGCAATGCCACTTTCTTTCTTCAAGGCGGCGGATATCGAGGTCACCAGTTCAGGGAGTGATGTTCCGATTGCGATGATGGTCAGTCCGACTAATGTGTTGCTCATGCCAAGGTCAACGGCAATGGTGGTTCCGTTGTCGACGACGATGTCACCACCGAAAATTATCGCGACTAGACCGATCGAAGTCAAGGCCATGTTCTTTCCCCATTTGATGTCTGATGGGATGGGGGCAGCAATCGATTCCTTACGACTTCTCAAACCGACTTCGATTAAGTAGTACATAAAGATCGATAAGAATAGTAGAAATATGATGCCATCGCTGCGTGTGAGCAAGTTGTCACTGGATCCCTGCAGCGTCGTATCACTTATGAGTACAATTAAAGCAACGCTGGCCAGTAAGATAAAGGGGATTTCTTTTTTGGTTGTCTCACTCTCGACCATCAAGGGGTAAAGGAATGCAGCAATCCCGACCACTAACGTGATGTTGAAGATGTTGCTTCCTACGACATTTCCAAGCGCCACTTCGGCATTTCCCTGCATAGCGGAAATGATGCTGACGGTCGCTTCAGGTGAACTTGTACCAAACGCTACAATCGTCAAACCGATCAATATAGGGGGGACGCGGAGCAGTCTTGCGATGTTGGAAGAACCGTCTACGAACCAATCCGCGCCTTTGATCAATAAGGCAAAACCAAGTATTAATAATAGGTACTCCATAGTGAGTGATAAAACTCCTTTCTATTTCTTTGAAAACGATCCCCGCTCAGGCTCATTCTTACAAGTGTGGTTTGTGTAGGCGACGTTTCGCCAGCCTACCTCTAGAGTATTTACGTATTTGGGGGTCAAGTACTAGTATACTAGAATGATAGTTGGTAGAAAACGCTGCAATCCCCAGCATTCATACGTATGGCAGCAAGTGGCTCAACCAAGCAAAATGCTGTCTTTCCTCATGATTCTTTCAGTTTCTTAATCCGGTCTTTCAATTCACCTTCAATCTTGATGGTGGAAGCGCTCAGGGCTCCTCCGCTGATTCCCAGGCCGATGCTGACGATACTTGTATGACGACTTGTGTACAGCATAAACAGAAGATGATGAGGACGAGAGTGATGATCCGGATTCCTCTTTACCCATCCATATGATTCCTCCTTCGCAAATAGGTCATTATAGGGTTATTTCCCATGAAATGACAGGGATGAAACCTATGATATATTGGAAGAAACAAATTAAAGACAGATGGTGAAGTCCGACGTAGACGGGGTCTTGAGTGTCTGGAGCCCATTTTTAATTGGAAACGAGTAGAAAATCAATTCAAGCATTCCGAATCAGGCATCGGTAAAGGCACTTTCCTCCTTTTCTCTAAAACTGGGCACTTTATACCTACTTTGGTTTTTTTCAGAATAAAAGTAATATTATATATATTTGAAAACGCCTTCATTTGTATCGATAATGCTTTATACTGAAAAACGACAGCAATAGACAAAAACGGCTGCGGTATGAATATTCATTGCTGGTTTTACTTTTACAACAAGAGAAGGGGAAATTGTATTGGTTAAAAAACGTAAAGGAATGTTTCAAAAAGGATTGGATGCCATTGAATATGTAGGGAATAAGCTGCCCCATCCCATTACACTATTTGCGATCTTGGCACTACTAGTTGTCGTACTTTCTGCTATCGTTTCCAGTTTTGGACTGAGTGTAGAGCACCCTGGGGAAGAAGGGAAAATAGTTGAAATAAACAATCTACTCAGTGCAGAAGGTATTGAGTATATTTTCTCCAGTATGACCGATAACTTTATTGGATTTGCTCCTTTAGGGGTTGTTCTAGTGACAATGCTTGGGATAGGGGTAGCCGAAAGAACCGGGCTGATTAGTGCATGCTTACGTGGTTTTGTGCAGTCCGTTCCAAAACCATTCATCACTTATGGCCTTGTATTTGCAGGTGTCATGTCCAGTGTTGCTTCTGACGCTGGTTATGTCGTATTACCTCCACTCGGGGCTGTCATTTTTGCAGCACTTGGCCGTCACCCATTAGCGGGGCTTGCTGCTGCATTTGCGGGTGTTTCTGCAGGATTCAGCGCTAACTTGTTTTTATCAGCGACAGACCCGCTACTCGGGGAGTTAACGATTGATGCTGCTGCTATCATTGATCCTGCCTATGCGGAGAATATGAACATAGCGATGAACTACTATTTCATCTTTGTTTCTGTATTCCTGCTAACATTCGTAGGGGGATGGGTCACAGAAAAGATTGTCGAGCCCCGTTTGGGACAATACAAAGGCGAATTCCGTGAAGAATTAAAGGGATTGGATGCTACAGAAAAGAAAGGTTTGAAATGGGCGGGTATTTCTGTCGCTGTTTCAACCTTGCTCATTGCTCTTTTGATTCTTCCAGCTGGAGCGCCGTTAAGAGGAGACGATGGAGGAATCATACAATCTCCGTTTATGAGTTCTCTTGTGCCGATCATCACCATTCTATTCTTTATTCCTGGGTTGTTTTATGGCATAGCTGTCAAAGCTATTAAAGATGACAAAGATGTGGCAAACCAGCTTTCTGAGACGATGGCTTCCATGGGGATGTTCATTGTACTTGCTTTTACGGCCGGACAATTTGTAGCTTACTTTTCAGAAACAAATATGGGACTCGTCATCGGTGTTTATGGCGCGGAATTATTAGAATCGGCCAACCTATCAGGCATCCCATTAATCTTAGGTTTTATTTTAGTGGCGGCAACGATTAACTTGTTTATAGGCAGTGCGTCTGCAAAATGGGCAATGATGGCTCCGGTATTTGTACCGATCATGATGCAGTTGGGTTATTCACCTGAATTAACACAGATGACCTACCGTGTGGCAGATTCTACAACCAATATCATTACGCCTTTAATGACTTACTTTGCTATCATTATTGCATTCGCTCAAAAATACGATAAAAAAATGGGAATCGGGACTTTAATTTCTGTTATGTTCCCATATACGATTTTCTTCCTTGTATCATGGACACTCATGTTAATTATCTGGATGATGACTGGCATTAATTTGGGACCAGGCTCTCCCATCCACTATTAATGAATCTTCTATTTAGATGGAGGAAATCACGCTGTAATGAAAAATGAAATTCCAGTTATATGGAATTTCATTTTTTTATTCCTCGCGTGCAAAATTTGGTGCTGATTCCTCCTCTATATACTGAAACGGAAGTAAAGACGAAGAGGGTGTGCCTCCTATGAGGTGCATCCTCTTTTCGTTCATCGATGCTCGCTTATAGCTTTTTCAAAGAAGGTATTTAATGTCTTTTTGTGGAAGTGTAGGAGTAGGTGGTGATGACGTGAAGAAGGAGAAATTGATTGAGAAATATGATTCCCATGTCGAGCTTCATTCCAAGCAGCATCCGACGATCGAGCGGTGGCGGGCGCGGCTGCTCGATGGGGTGCAGGGTTCGGTGTTGGATTCTGGTGTCGGGGCTGGTGGGAATTTTCCTTACTACGGGAAGGATGTCCGGCTGACGGGTGTCGATTTCAGTCCGAAGATGATCGAGCGTGCGCAGGAGCAGGCTGTTAAATATGGGATTGAAGCGGATTTGATGGTGGAGGACATCGAGGAAGTGGACCTTCGGGCGGGGCAGTTCGACTATGTGGTGTCGACGCTGACGCTGTGCAGCTATCCGAATCCTGTCCGTGTGTTGAATCGGTTCGGGGAGTGGTGCAAGGACGATGGCGAAATGCTGCTTCTCGAGCATGGCTTGAGTGTGAACAAGGCGATAAGGGCTTTGCAAAAAGGTGTCGAGCCGGTGTTCCACCAGGTGACAGGCTGCCATGTTCACCGGGATATTCTGGAGATTGTAAGAAGATCGGATCTTGAGCTTGTGTCGGCGGAGGGGCATTGGTCGGGAATCTTTCATTTGGTGCGGGCGCGTCCGAAGCGAGTTTGAATCTTCTAACAGAGAGTGGTAGAGAGATGTTCTTATCTGCGAGCACGGTCATATTATTGAATGCTGTCGTGTTTTTCTTGCTTGGTCTCGAAAGCCTGTTGGATCTGGAGGCGGATCGGAAGGTGGGGTACTTCTTCCTTTCGATATCGTTGGCTGTCATTATCACAACGTTCGGTGTTGTGTGGTGGGGTTCATCGTAAGTTTTGAAAAAAGAGAGAAAGGTGTTTGGTATGAAGGGAATGCGAAGGGTGACAGGGGTTGTTTTAATTTTGTTAGCAGGTGTCTTTTTCTATCATATTTTCATTGATCGATTGTCGGATACGCTGCTTAACTTTGTGAATGGGATTGTTTTTCTTAACACGGGATTGATTATGTTGCAGGGTGAGGACAAACGGAAAATCACAGGTACAGCAGCCCTTCTCGTTTCTCTTCTTGCTTTTGGCTTGTTCTTTGTTGAAGTATGGAAAGGCAGTCCGATTTTTTGAAAAGAAAGACCCAAGCGCGGGTACGCTTGAGTCAGAGGTTGAATACGAAAGCCATGATCAGGGCGTATAAGACGACGAGCACGAGAAAGAGGAGGGCGGTCATCCAGCTGGTCTGCTTGATTTCTTCATAGTATCCTCTTCCCTCATCGATCTTTTTCGCCCTCATGATGAGGCCGACATTCAGCATCGGAATGAGGATGACGACGATGGCCGTCAGAATCCATAGGAAACCGGAATGGTCGATGAGCGTTCTGTTGCTGTCGGCCGCAAATCCTTGGAGGAAGATCATGGGTGCAATGAGGAACCTGGACCAATATTGGGATTGGCGTTCTTTCTCAAAGGAACGCTCTTTCATGACTTTTTCTTCGTAAAGGGCTAGTTTTCTCATATCGGATGTCCATGCGTATCGGCCGGTTTTGTATTTCCACCGTTCGACGATTCCAGTGATCAGCAGGAGGGCAGCGAAAAGGAGAAAGAAGGTCTTGTCTGATAGGAAGTTGAGTATGATCAAACTTAGTCCGACGATGCTGATCATGATGGCGTTTATGTATAGTAGTTGTTTTCTCCGTAATCTCTTACGTTCTTGTTCCTTCATATATATCCCCTTTCGGAAAAACTCCCGTCCGTTTTAGTGGAACGGGAGTTTTTGTTTTTTTGTGTCTAAATGGTTGAAAGCATGATGAAGAAAACCAAGATGCTAGTGAATGTGAAGACAACTCCGGTTATCAGGGCGATTTTCAGAGTGTTCTTGCGTACCGCTTTTCCTTGAACAGGCCCATCTACATCAATTCTCTTAGCACGAGATCGCAAACTCCAGTTCATCATGATCAACATAACAGAGAGGAGTACGATGATGACCCAAGCGAATTTGGGAGGAAAAAATGGACTGTTCGAATCAGCGATCACGTACTGGAATCCGATCATGAGCATGACGAACACTTGTGAAATCAGCCCCATTCGTTTTTCTCTCCGAAACGCTCTTTCTCCGAGCTTTCCTTTCTCATAGGCAATGAGTTTACGGGTATCTTTGCCTGTGATGTAGCGTCCTGTGAAGAATCCGTATGCTTCGACGGCTAATGCGATTACAACTGAGATGAGCAATAGCAGAAATCCTGTTTTTGAACTGATATGGTTTCCCAGGAGCAAAGCTATGGCCCCGACCGTAATCATAGCAATGGTCACCTTGAGGTATTGTTTTTTTCGCAGGCGTTTCAGTTCTTGTTCTTCCATATGACCACTCCTAATATGTACGTCTACTAGGTAATACGATTGAACAAGGAAAAAGTTTCTTTGTGGGGACGGTTCTCTTGTTTGGCCAGAGGTCCCAATGATGGGAGGTGAACCGAACGCGAGAACCGTCCCCACGCCGAAAGCATATAAAGAGGCCAGGTCCAGTGGCATGTGCGCCACCGGACCTGGCCTTTTTTCATTCTCTTACTTCTTATTGACGGATGCATTATGAATCGAATCGACGGCGTTTTGAAGAGCGGTGTTGAACTCTTTGTCCGATTGATTCGCATTCAAGTCATCGGCAAGTGCACGGGAGAAGCTAGCAATCAAGCCATCGTTCTCTTTAAGCAGAGAGTTCGCTTTGTCACGATCATAGCCACCGGAAAGCGCTACGACACGCACGACGCGTGGGTGGTCGATCAGTTGCTTATACGTGTTCGCTTCTGTCGGGATGGTCAGCTTCAGCATCACATTTTCATCTTCAGATAGCTGATCCAAGTGTTTGCGGATTTCTTCTTTCAAAATTTCCTCCGCTTTCTCCTTGCCTTCACTGTGGATATTCACTTCCGGCTCGATGATCGGTACGAGACCGGCCGCGATGATTTGCTTCCCGATTTCGAACTGCTGTTTGACGACTTCTTTGATGCCACTTTCGTTCGGCTCGTGAATCACAGAGCGCATTTTCGTACCGAAGATATTACGCTCGTTGGCACGACGTAGTGTTTCATCCAAGTTATCGATCGGCTTCATCAGCTGGACGCCATCCGTCTGGTCCGCAAGTCCTTTATCGACTTTAAGGAACGGAACGATGCCCTGATCGGCTAGGTAATCCGCTGTGTATTTACCCTCTATTTCACGATCCATCGTCTGTTCGAAAAGAATCGCACCGATAATTTGATCGGAATTGAAGGCAGGGGACGTAATGATGCGCGTCCGCATTTTATGGACGAGGTCGAACATTTCGTCCTCACCTGAATACGAATCTTCCGGTACACCGTAAGCGGCTAAAGCCTTCGGCGTACTTCCGCCACTCTGGTCGAGGGCCGCGATGAATCCTTGTCCGTGCTTCATTTTTTCGAATTGTTGTTGGTTCATGTAAACTACACTCCTTTGTAAATTCGATTCCTCTACTACTCTTCCCGTTCATCGTTGATTTTTAACATCGATGATTGTCGAAAGGCTTAGTAGGTCCCGTACAGGATTTCATCCGCCTTCATTTCGGCATCTGTTTCAGGAACTCGCTCAAGGATTTCATACATCTTGTTGGTGATCTTCTCAATTTCCGCGCGGTTATAACCAAGTTCATTCATCGCAATCGTCGCATAAGCCAGTGACTCACTTTTGTCCATACCGGACGCCTCCTTCTGCTCATAGATGTCTTTAGTTTGGTCGAAAGTTCCAACTTTATTACGGAATGTGTGTGGGTCCGTCTCGTTCGTGGGCGTGCGTGGGGACGGTTCTCATGTTTGAAAACGAGCACCTCTGCAAGAGAGGTGCTCGCCAGGCTGCCATCGAAAGCTACTTTCGGTTCTTCCAAGTCTAGAAGGGGCCGGTGGCGTGGAAACGACTTCCTTTCCGCAGGAGGCTCGCCGGCTCCCCCGCAGGAAAGCGAGTCGTTTTCCATCCCACGGTATTCTTATATGATCTAACAGAATCGTTCCACAGACTACTTCAACAGTTAGACGAGCACCTCTACAAGAGAGGTGCTCGCATCAAGATCAGGATCGATCGCCTTTGTGGTTTTCTTTGTGTTTTTGGTTGTGCCCTTGGTTCGAAAGCGCATTGCCGAATTCTTTGGCGAACTCAGGATGCTGCTTCTTCGGGTCGACAATCGTCTTTCCAGCTTTGCCGGCTTCGTTTTTCTTCGTATATTGAGTCAAATCATCATCTCCTTATCTGACCGATAAAAAAGAACACCCCTTAATATAAGAGGTGTCCCCGCTTGGATTACTTCTCGCGTTTTTCAGCTTTACGAGCTTTTTTAGCCTCTTCAGCACCAAATTCTTGAGCGAATTCAGCTTGATGTTTCTTAGGCTCGTGACTTTGTTGGTTTTCGCGTTGTTGTTGTTTGTTACGTTTCGCCATCGTGTCTCATCTCCTTTCGCTTTACAAAGATTATTATGATACATTTTCAAGTCCTGTATTCTTGGAATAAAATAGTTTTTTTATATCCTAACGATCAAGCTTTTGTTGTGTTTTATTTGCTTTTCTTGCTTTTTTCGCGTGCTCTTTATGCTGTTTGTTAGCCACAGCGCTGCCGAACTCCTGGCCGAATTCCGTATCGTTTCGATCCGGCTTGAATCCTTTTTTATTCTTCTGTTCAGCATCATGCTTTTTCGTCTTCTTCGCCATCTCCATCTCACTTCCTTTCAACGTTATTTTGAAACGAGTGGCCTAAATTATTCTTGAAAAAGCAGGCTTAGTGCGTTTTCCAACGTCTGTTTGGGTTAAAACCGTCATAATGGTTGATTAATGACGTTTCCGACTTTTCTTCATAAATAAAACCGTCGTGAATGAGCATTTACGACGGTTTTTCGCCATTTCAAAATAGCAAATGGTCTTAATGTAATGTTATTCTTCAGAATCTGCAGGCTCTTCCTCGCCGAACGCTTCCGGCAGCATCTTGAAGCCATCGATCTCGGCATCCTCATCAATCTCGATCATGATCGCACGCTTGCCTTTGTAGTTGACTTGGCGCACATACTCGAGATCCTGCGGGCTGATCGAGATATTGGCGATTTTCGTCTGGATCTTGATCGATTTCGAATTGTATTTCGGCACGATGTTTTTCGCTTTCAGTTCGTAACGGTCATCATCCGCGAAACGTTGGAAGGCGACTTTCACCTGCTCCTCATCGACATCCTGACCGCTCTCGGTCAGGATGCGGCCGACGTCTTTATAATCCATCTTCGGCGGCTCGTCGTCTTCATTTTCCTCAACGGACCGATGGATTTCACCGTACACTTTCGATAAGGTGGACGGGTTCATCTGCCCGCCGACGACTTCGCGCACGACTTCTTCGAACACGGCTTTGTCGGTTTCCGCGGTCGTCGCTTCCTCCGCGTTCAGCACGTCTTCGATGAATCGAAGGTCAGGCTCGTTCGATTTACCAGTCGAGTAGAGGATGTGGTTCACATCTGCCGCGCCATCGGTGATCGACGGGAACAGGAAGCCGGTCATCGGTTTCTTCAAATCGATGACGGGATCGACCTGGATGTTGTATTTGAATTCTTTCTCAATGTAATCGAACTGGATTTCCTTCTTCGGTTCCTCGGTCTGGTTGACGCTGCAGAGGATGAACGGATTCGAGTAGACGGCGTCGCGCCCACTTTCCTCGCGGTCCTCATTGTTGCCGCGCATCGGCTTCATGTATTCCGCCTTGATGAACGTGACGACGATGTCTTTTTCAAACGGGTTATCATCGATCATCCGCTCCGTCAGCTTGACCATGTATGCCATCCACTCGTCGGTGTCATTACTGAGCAGGGCTTTATGTAATGTCAGCTGCGCCGGGTCTTCGACGTCGCGCTGGAACCTGAGCTCGAACAATTTTTCATCAAGCTGACCTGTCAGCACTTTTTTGAAATTGTTCATGAACAACTCCTGCTGGTCGCGGTCGAGCATGTCGAACGGCTGGTTCTGGTAATGATAAATATCGGTCGAATCTTTCATGATATAAATATTGAAAATGTCGGTGATTTTAAGTAAGTCATTGTCGACTTTGAACTGTTTCCGGATGCCGGCGATGTCTTTCTTCTCCATTGGATCCACTCCTCTACGGCTTGAATGATACTTCCCCTATTTTATCACAGGCACGGCTTTTCGAGGGATGAAAACTCACTGCGTATTTCATCGTATCGTGTCGCCGAAACCGTCGTGATGAGCGCCATCAAAGCGGTTTTGAGGAGAAAGACTCGATGAAACCGTCTTAAGTAATGCAATCAAGACGGTTTTGGCAGATCCAAGCATCGGAAACCGTTGTGAGGGGTATCATCAAGACGGTTTCCGAGCCCGACAGCGCTAGAAACCGTCATAAGCCGCCGCACCCCCGATAAGTATCAGAAAATTGAGGTAGAAGACCGCCTTCTGACAAGCTATAATGGAGAAAAAGGAATCGATGGAAGAGGGGTGCTCGGCCTTCTTCCATCGATTTTTTCACGATAGAAATAAAAGGAGGCCACCCCAATAATGACGACGGATTTTTTCGACCTCATGGAAAACACGACGGGCGTGCGTCTGAACGACGTCCAGCAGCAGGCCGTCACCCACACGGACGGACCGCTCCTGCTACTTGCATCACCCGGATCAGGCAAGACGACGACACTCAATATGAAGATCGGCTACCTGCTGCTTGAGAAGAACGTACCCGCTGACCGCATCATGGCGGTGACGTTCAGTAAGGCGGCGGCACGCGATATGTCCGAGCGCTTCGACCGCTTCTTTTCCACCTTGACCAATGAAAAGGTGCACTTCTCGACAATCCACAGCTTCGCGTTCAAAGTCGTACGAGAGGCACTGCGCAAACAAGGCCAAGCGTTTCAGCTGATCGAAGGCAACATCAGCGAGGACGAATTGAAGAAAGGATTCGACGGACCGGACGTGCCGCTGCATAAGAAGTTCATTTTGAAAAAGCTGTACGAAGACACGAACGGCAGCCAGATTTCAGATGACGACATCGACGAACTGATGACGTATATCAGCCTCGTGAAAAACCGGATGGTCGCCTATAAAGACTTGGACAAGATCAAATGCACCGTCAGTCAGGCGGCGACGATTTATAAAGCGTACGAGCGCTTCAAGAAAAATCATCACAAGCTGCTGCTCGACTTCGATGATATGCTGACGTACTGCCACCAGATGCTCTTGGACGATGCGGCGCTATTATCGAACTACCAGCGTCAGTTCGACTATATCCTGACCGATGAAAGCCAGGACAATTCCCTCGTTCAACATGAAATCGTCGAGCTATTAGCCGGTCCCTCGCACAACATCTGCGTCGTCGCCGATGATGACCAGTCGATCTTCCGGTGGCGCGGGTCTGATGTGACGAAGCTCCTGCAGTTCGAGAAGACGTTCCCCGGTGCAACGGTACTCACCATGTCGCAAAATTACCGTTCGTCACAGGAGATCGTGAAGACGTCGAACCAGTTCATCAAGCGCAACAAAGACCGCTACGAGAAGGAGATGTTCACCGAGAATCCGGCCCACAAACAGGTCGAAATCACGTCGATGAAAACGTACGATGACCAGCTCACCCATTTGATGGAGCAGATCAAACAGACAGCACCGAATGATGAGGTTGCGGTATTGTACCGGAATAACAACTCCGCCGTGCCGCTCGCTGACAAGCTCGACAAAGCCGGTATCGATTTTTACATGAAAGATATCGATCCGAAGTTCTTCAAGCACTGGGTCGTGCAGGACATCCTGAACTTCATGCGGTTCTCCTACAACGATCAGCGCGTCGACGTCTTCGAGCGGTTCCATACGAAATGCAATGCCTATGTGTCAAAAGCCCAGATCGCCTCATTGAAAAGGGGACGGGTGGGGGACTCGATATTCGAGGTCCTCATCGAGAACGGGGTGCCGGATTATCAGAGGAAGGCGTTGAAGACGGCGAAGAAGCTGTTCCGCGATATCAACACGATGGAGCCGCACCGGGCGATCCGGACGATCCGTAAGAAGCTCGGTTACGACCAGGCGATCCGCAAGCTGTCGGAGAAGTTCGGCTTCAATCTGGAACACTTGAACGGGATTCTCGATGTGCTTGAGAATATCGCGTCTGGGCTCGGGTCGCTGAAAGGGTTCGCGGACCGTTTGAAAGAGCTCGAGCAGCTCGTGCAGACGTCGAAATACAACAAGAACAAGAGCGCGCTCACGCTGACGACGTTCCACAGCGCGAAGGGGCTCGAGTATGACAAGGTGTTCATGATCGACCTCGTGAACGGTGTCATTCCGTCGAAGGATGATATGGATCAGTACCGCCTGAAGGATACGGGACCGATGGAGGAAGCGGTGCGGTTGTTCTATGTCGGCATGACGCGGGCGCGGACGGACTTGGAGCTTTTGACGTATCAATACAAAGGCAACGAACGCGTCACGGAATCGATTTTCGTCATGAATGTCCGGAAAATCGTGCAGCCGGCGGTGAAGAAGTCGAAGCCGAATCGACACGTGGACTTTTCTGATGAGTCGCTTGTGACGATGGATGACATCGAGCTCGGGAACAAAGTCATCCACCGGAAATTCGGTCCCGGATTGATTTCGGATTATGGCGGCGATTCGATCGGCATCACGTTCGACGGGGTAGGTTATAAGGAATTGGTGTTAGCCGTTTGTCTGGAGAACGGTTTGCTGCAGAAAGCGGAATGAAAATAGGGGGCAGGCTGTATGGCTTTTCTAAGTCAATGGACCTGTCCCCCTTTTTTGTAGTAAACTGGTAAGAAGAAGGGACTAGGAATCGAGGTGCGCTATGGGACAATGGTCTGTCAATGATTTTCAGTTCATCTATGTCATCGCCTGTGCTGTGTTCACGACATTAGGGCTGCTATTTGCCATTGAATCGAACCAAAGGCTGGGCCGGTTCAAACAATCCGAACGGAAGAAACCTCTCATTCTATACTCATTCATCATCGGTGCGACCTTATGGGGCGCCCATCAATTTGCTGCGCTTTCAACCGGCCTCTCCTTTACGACCGACCATTACCTCCTCTACATATCATGGAATTTAATCGCCTCTTGGATCGGCTGTGCCATTTTGTTGACCGTCGCCCAAAGGAAACTCAAAGAAACAGCCTCTTTCATTGCAGCGAGCATCTTGTTCGCAAGCTTCATCTTGATTGCTGACATTCCCTCTTTTTACGTTTTGTTTGATGAGCATATAGTCATTCACCCTTTATTGTTGCTCGTTTCGTTATTGCTCACGTGGAGTATGACGATTCCGATGTTCCGTTTCCTGCTTTTGATCCATTCAGAGGATTACTCCAGTCGAAAATGGAAAGTATTCGGAATCGTGGCCTCCGGTCTTGCGCTATCTTGTGTGCCTTACATGCTGTTTGTCGGTCTGTTCCAAACGCCGACGACGGACTTTTCCTACCTGATTCCATACGTCTGCATGATCACGGCGAACGTCCTGTTGATGCTTGTGCCGGATACGCTCGGTGATGAGGTGCGTACGACGAATGTGGAGGCGTTCAAGTCACTGTTCCACCACAATCCCATCGCCATTTTTTCAACCGATCCAAAAGGCTATATCCTCGACGTCAACGATCAGGCTGCGTCGCTTACCGAATTCAGTCCGGAAACCTTGAAGAATCTGCACATTTATAACTTGGTCAGTCAAGCGGACCGCAACGCCATAAGTGCTCATCTTCAGGGGGCGATGACGGGGGAAGTCACGCACTTGAACACGACCTTGATTCCGAAAAGCGGAGAGAAGAAATCGATCCGGATCACGGCTGTTCGAAACATTGTGAAAGGGCGTGTCGTCGGGGCGTTCGGCCTTGTCGAAGATATCACCGAGCAATTGCAATCGAGGAGTAAAATCGAATATCTCGCCTACCATGATGATTTGACGGGGCTTCCGAACCGCCGGAAGTTGGAACAGCTGACGATGGAAGACTTGCAGGACGTATCGTTTCTATTAATGGACTTCGACCGCTTCAAACGGATCAATGATACGTTCGGCCATTCTTTCGGGGACAGTCTGTTGAAAAAGCTCGCCGTCGACGTGAAGGAAATGGCAGAGGGTTACGGGGCGACGGCCATCCGGTTAGGAGGCGATGAATTCCTTGTCGTGTGCATGTCGAAAGATGCTCATGCCATGTCGGAAACGCTTCTTGCCCATTTCGACGATCCGCTGATCGTCGAAGGCGTCGAGCTCAGCATCACGACAAGTATCGGCTATGCGTATGGCGGCTTGGCCGGAGACCAGAATGAATTGTTGAAGTTCGCCGATATGTCGATGTATGCTTCGAAGGAAAAAGGCGGTCACACCGCGACACCTTATATCCCGGAACAGTTCAAAGGGAAGGAAGTCAGCCTCTCGATTGAGAAAGAGTTGTCAAAAGCGCTTGCCGAAGAGCGGCTTGAGGTGTATTACCAGCCGAAATATTCTGTGTGTGACGAGAGGGACTCGCAACTATTCGGTGCGGAGGCTCTTGCCAGGTGGACGCACGCGGAATGGGGCCCCGTGTCACCCGCGACATTTATCCCGATTGCCGAAGAAAGCCGGATGATTGTCACGTTGGAGAATCTAGTCATCAAAAAAGTGGTCGCTCAAATGGAAGAGTGGAAGAGGGCTGGGCGAGCCGTGTTCCGCGTTTCTATCAATCTATCCTTAGCGACGATCTTGCAACAGCAGTTTATTCCTTACGTGAAAGCCACACTAAGATATCACGGGATTTCCGGGGATCTGATCGAATTCGAGCTCACCGAACGGATGGTCATGCAGAATGAACGAGAAGTGAACGCCAAGATGAGAGAGATGCAAAGTATGGGCATCACCATCAGTATCGATGATTTCGGAACGGGCTACAGTTCGCTCAGTTATTTGCACCAGTTAAGCATCGACCGCTTGAAAATCGATCAGTCCTTCGTCCAGCAAGACGATGCGAAGGGCATCATCGCCTCGATCATCCAGATGGCCGATAGTCTCAATCTACGCGTTATTGCAGAAGGTGTGGAGAATGAACAGCAGCTGCAAACGTTGCGGGAGCTTGGATGCACGGAGGTGCAGGGGTTCTATTTCGGAAGACCGGTACCGGCTTATGAGTATGAACGGCAGTATTTATACTTGATGAATTCGTGAAAGAACCAAGGATGACTAGTTAAATGGTCTAAGAAAAAGGAGTACAAGGCGCCTCGCGTTTTGTGCTCCTTTTTTATGATTAGATAACGAAAAGGCAGGAGATTGGGCTAATAGGATTGGGCTTCCATTTGTTTACTATTGTAAATTTTGACATAATGGGGTACATGGAGGTGCATCGATGAAAATAGAGAAGGTGTTTGGTCTTCTGAGTCTAGCCTTTATTATCTTTGCTTTTATTGCCTATCCCGTACAACTTTTACCTTACGCTCTCATTGTCGCGGGTATAAACTTTCTGATTGTAGGGTGGAATAGCTTATCGAGAGACCGAGACAAGTCGGGATATTTCTATCTAGTTGTTTCCTTGTTTTTCGCTGCTTATGGTGGCATGAAGTTCTTTACATAATACTGTATCACGGGCAAGAGTTGAAGGAGGGATTGTGTGCTGAAAAGTCCTGTCCTGAATTTTTCATTGTCGATTTTATTACTATTCAGTGCAGCACATGACATCGACAGAATCGTATCAGATGAAGGATGGCTATGGCTGAATATCATTTTCTTGGTGAGCTCAATTGCTGCTTGCGTTTACTTCTTTTGGGCAGGTATAGGGAGTAAGAAAAAGATCAACCGTCATTCTCAGTAGATCGAAGTGTAGAGGGGGCATGTCCATAATATGATTGCAGAGCAGTTGGCCTCGTTGTTTTTATTTGTAGGGCTTCCGCTTTTATTCCTGATCGTCATCGCCTTATTGGTGAATGTAAAGAAACGAATGGAGCAAATAGAAAACAAGCTCAATCAAATGGATCAGAATGAATGAAGTTGATCCGCCCCTGTGATTACCGGCTACGAAGCGAAAAACAGTATGTTACTGAAGAAAGAATGAAAAGAAGGGACAGGTCGAAGGCTTTATAGCCCAAGTACCTGTCCCTTTTTAGTTACCTCACAGCAGAAAAGCCTTGATTCATCTCATTCAAGTTCTCCTCATAATCCGCCGTTTTTCTCACATTCGTCATGATGAAGCGGCTCTTCGGATACGTCGGCATCCGCTCCATGCTGAAGGAAAGATCCTGTTCCGGCACATCATACTCGATATTTTTTGCGAAAAACTCGAAGAAAGAACTCATCACGATGACCGTCAGCCATTCCCCGGCACAGCGATGTCCGGTGTGATGGTCGCCTCCGCCTTGTGGTACGAACGCAAACGGGCTGCCCTGCCAATTGTTGAATCGTTCCGGAATGAACGCGTCTGGATATTCCCAGCTGTCCGGGTGGCGGTTTGTTCCGAAGAGGTCGAGCACGACGCGGGTATTCTTCTTGAATTCATAGCCTTTCCACGTGAAGGATTCCTTCACCTTGGCGATCATCGCGGGCACGAACGGGTAGAAGCGGCGCGTTTCCTGAGCGAACCAGTGGCTGTACTGGCCGGTATCTTCTTTCAAATTCTTACGGGTATCCGGATGCTCGTGCATCGCTACCGCACCGAGCGTCAAGAAATAGGCGGTCGCTAGAAGCGGGCGGAACGAGTTGCTGAGCTCGACAGCCGCGGTCTTCACGTCCCACCGCTTGCCGTTCGGTTCGGTATGGTGAGCCATAATATAAGCGGCCGTATTCGGTTTGGGATTCAACCGGCCCTTCCGAACGTCTTTGATGATGCCCTCAAGCCATGCCTGGTGGCTGTCACGGGCTTTTTTCCCTTCACGGAAGCGGGTGAGGGAGCCGCCGAACGAATCGATCATATCAATCATTTCTTTCGTACGCTGCTGGACTTCGTCTTTCTCAAGCGGAACGCCCGCCCATTCACAGCCGGCCATCGCGAGCACTTCCTGCATTTCATCAAATAAAACGACTTGGTCACGCTTCTCCCATTCACTTGCTTTGGCATCCAAATAACGAAGGGCCATCTGCTTCAGTTCTGTGACACGATCAGGTGTGAACATGGAAAGGAACGTGCGTTTTCTGTGACGATGCGCTTCACCGTCCATACCATGAAGGCTGCCATCGCCGAAGAGTGACATTTTGAGCGGTTTCGGCATTGCGCCTTCGCGCATGAATTTATCGGTATCATAGAAGATTTCGGACGCTTCTTCACCCGCGATACAGATCGCTTTCTTTCCGATTAGGCGGGTCTCGAAAATATCGGTTCCTAATTCTTTACGTTGGTTCGGGAAAAATTGAAAGCCTTCATTGATGAGGGCCATCGTGTTATCGAATCGTTCGGCGCGAATGATCGGTTTATGTTTTGTCATGGGATCAGCTCCTTGAGTGGATATGTACGATTGCACACTTTTTCCTATCTTTACCCATATGGTGGATTGGTAAAACCGATGTTGTAACTAAGGAGTCTTTATTTGCCACTTACCTTACGAAATCATCCTCTTATCCGATTCAGCATGACAGCAAGCTTTTCCAGTTCTATACTAACGTTAAGACCTACAAAGAAAAGGGGGAGCGGAGATGAAAGTCTTACTCGACGTCGATGTGAAGCATGAGGAGACCAGCGTCACCATCCACTGCAGGGAGATGGATGACTCGATCAAAGAACTGCTCGATTTCTTTAATGAAAGGAAGACCGATTTCTTAGTCGGAAAAAGCGGAGAGGAGCAGCACATCTTGAATCCGAAAGACGTCCACCACTTTCACTCGGAAGGCGATCATGTCATTGCGACGACTTCAGATGGCGCTTATAAATTGAAAGAAAAGCTCTATGAATTGGAAGAAAGCCTGCCTTCGAACACGTTCATTAGATTATCCAAATCAGTGATTGCGAACCTTTATGAAATCCGTCATTTCGAACCGTCCTTCAACGGTACGCTGTCGGTGCATTTCAAATCTGGTTACAAAGAATATGCATCGAGGCATTACGTAGTCAAAATCAAAGAAGTCTTAAAATTAAACAGGAGGGATCAATAATATGAAAACGTTTTTATTCAGAAGTGTTGTCGGGATTTTCTTCGGAGGGTTTCTGGCTGTTCTGCTGACATTCGCCTTCATCTTCTTCGGAGACCTGTCCACAATTGATTCAAGGGGATTCGTCACGAATTCACTCGGATCGATTATCTGTGGATGGTTGTTCACGGTCACGCCGTTGTACTTTGAAATCCCGTCGCTGTCGCTTCCGAAACAGACGGCGCTCCATTTCTTCACGGTCATGATCGGCTACGGGGTGCTCGCGTACGGAATCGGCTGGATGCCAACGGGCCTTTCGAATGTGTTGATTTTCGGCGCCATGACGCTCGTCGTGTATGCCATCTTCTGGGTGGCCTTCTACTTGTACTTCAGGAATGAATCGAAGAAAATGAATGACGATTTGCAGCATATCCAATAACTCCAGTGTCCCAGCGGTTCTGACTGAGCCGCTGGGACTTGATTTTTTAAAAAGAAAACAGGAAATCTTCCATAATGGGTGGAACATTAATTAGGTAGAAAGGGAGTGGGGATGTGCGCTTAAGAGATATGACGATCGACGAATTGATTGATGAAGAAGAACGCCTGCAGGATTTGATTGAAGAGGATGGGCGTTATGGATACAGTGGGTTGGTTCAGGTGTACGAAGCGATGATCAAGCGGTACAAAAGGGATCGGGAACGGGAGTCGGTCTCGTTTGTCGAGAAGAAGTTGATTCAGAATCTTATCAACTACGGGGCTTATTTGAAAATGGGCAACGAGAAACGGACGCGGGATGCGATCGACTCTCTACAGAAAGCCATCGCGTTACATAACCGTCTTCCGGTTGCGCATTATCGTCTCGGATTCCTTTACTCCCGTGATCATCATTATACAGAAGCGGCGTCTCACTTCGATAAGGCGATCGACCTGCAGCAAATCGCCAAGGAAATCTATCGTCTGGATGAACGCCAATTGTATTACGCCCATCTATATGAGATTAATAGTTGCCTTCACCAAGCCTATGAAACGTATCAGAAGATGAACAGCCTGGACCTAGAAGAACGTTACGATCCATTAGGTTCAGAAGGGATGTCCGCTTTGTATGAGCGCTTGTTGGAGTCGGATGCGTACTTGGCGAACCGGGAGTTTGTCAAAGTGACGAATGAAGGGGAAGAGTACTGTTCGAAGGCCGAATGTGAAGAAATAGCAGGCAACCCAGATCCAGATCGAGTGGTATTGTACTTCAATGATCGCGGGGTTGAATTGTTTCATGGAAACCTCAGCACCCATCTTCAGTTTACCCGGGCAGATGTGTTAAGAGACCTGATCTTATATTCAGGCAAGCATCCTTTTGACGGTGAGCGGTTAGCGAAACTTCGGGATCGGTTGGAACCCTCTTCGAATAGCACGGTTACACAGAACATCTCCCGTTTGAGACGTCAACTGGAAGACGTGGGATTATCGGAGGCCATCGAGCAAAGAGATCATAAATATTTCTTCCGACCTGACTACCCCTACACCGTCCTTTACCGTCCAGACGAGAAAGCGTCAGTCTGATGACAGGGGTGTCATCGCCCTTATTTTATAATTAATTCATACCAATAAGGGAGATGATGCTACATGAAAACATGGAACCGATTATTCATCAGACAAGGATTCGACCTGCCGGAAGTGAAAGACCACGTATTCGACACATCCCTAGAATCAGAAGGAAACTTATCATTCCTATTCACATGTCTTGAAAAAATCGGCGTCGATTATGCCGAGTCGGGTTCAATGATCACCATTCTGGATGCCGCTGTGGATGAGGAGCGTTGGCTTGAGGCTGTCGACGTCCGCGGGCGAGGTCGCACAGAATCGATGGGATCAGAGCTGATCATCCGTCAGTTTGATACGTATATCAGTGGACTCGTGAAAGAGCTGAACCGTCTCGGACTGCCGACGATTATCAGCTGCGATGGACACGATCGCCGGACGCCGCACATCGGATTCGTCGATGAAGAGACGGCGGAACGAGCGGAGAACCTGATTCGTACTGCGGGAAGAGTCAAAGTCATGAAGCGGAGACGGGACGTGCGGATTTTCACAGAGCGGGGTCAGCTTCTTGATTTGTGCGAGCTCCTTCATTCCCTTGAGGTGGCAGACCTCGAAAAAGGCGATGACTGGATTCAGCGTAAACAGTTTGAAACGGAGCTTGAGCGCTTACTTCAAATCGACGGAGTCAGCGGGGATGAAGACGACATCCGTGCTTTTGTCAAAGAAGAACTGACGCCGTGGTTGGATCAGCTTAAAGTGGATGACTACGGAAACTTGATGGGGAGAAAAGCGTTCCGATCAGGGAACGGACCGACGATTCTATTGAATGCTCATTTGGATACGGCGAGGTCATTCTGTGAGGGGCGGCGGATTGTGAAGGAGGGCGCCATCTGGCGGTCGAGCGCAGGGATTCTTGGAGCGGATGACCGCGCTGGGCTTGCGGTGTTATTGGAAACTCTGAAACGTCTCCATGCGACAAACTTCAATGGAACCGTGAAAATCCTCTGTACCGTCGAGGAGGAAGTGGGTCTCCTGGGCGCCCGTCACGTGGATGAATCGTTTTTGTGGGACGTCGATGCTGCGTTCGTCCTCGACCGGCGAGGAAGCGGTGATATCGTGACGTCGTGCGGAGGATACGAACCTTTCTGTGATGAAGCTTTCGGCGAGTGGGTCGAACAGACGGCGGGGCAGTATAGTCACAGTGACTGGGCGTGCACGACCGGGGGCAGCAGCGATGCGAGAATCTGGGCCTCACGTGGCGTCCAGACGGTGAACTTGTCTGTCGGATATCACATGGAACATACGGATGATGAGTGTCTCGATGTCGATGCCTGCTATGAAACGGTGAACGTGATGGCTGGGGTGTTTGCTGAGGCGAGAGTTCTAAAGAGTGTTCTGAGAGCAGGTGCAAGACATCGGAACCACAACTCATCGGTACGTGCCCTTTAAGAAAGAGTGCTCTCTAACAATTAAAATATGACTATCTAAAACAATAAAACAGGCCATAGAGAAAGTCTCTATGGCCTTGAAACTACTTATTCCAAGCCATTACTTACTGTTGTTTTTCTGTAAAACTTTCAATCCCTGATCCATATCAGAAGCGAGGATATAGTTCCGCTCCATATCAACACCCCAGAAAAAAGCTCCTTCTGGCATGTATTGTCCTGTTTGGACCGGGTTAGCAGGGTCTGTAATGTCGGCTGCGATTAGACCGCCCGCATAGTGAGACAGGTACAAGGTATTGCCGTGTACTTTAGGGTCGTGAACGGTGTTCGCGAATGTGATGCCGTCTTCCACGTTATCCACTAAATCCGTCTTGAATGTACTCAGTTCTTTTGGATTAGCCGGGTCCTTGATGTCAAAAATCCTCGTGTATCCGTATGATTCCTCGTACCCTTCTTTAACAGGGTTGTAGACTTCCCTCGTTTCAATCAACACGTTTCCACCCTTCGCTAAAGCTGCAGAGTGAGCAGAGCCTTGTACGTCTGGTGCATAGTCTGTACGGCCCTCATATTTTACGTTATAAGGGTCAGAAATATCGAGTATGATGGTTCCTAAATCCCAGAAAGACAATAGGGCTCTGTCTCCATTCGTATCGGCCATAGCGCTATGGTTGAAAACAGGTCTGGTTTTCCCATCTGGGGAATCCCAGTGATACCCGTTGAAGTCATCTGATACTTCTGGAAGTGTACGCGGGTCAAACTCATAAATGGTCTCAGGGTTCTTCGGATCCGAGACGTCTACTAACGCGAAATCTTTACGCTCCCCATGAGTGTAATAGTCGGCGTAAGGGTTCGATGACAGTACGAATGGCTTGCCATCTTGCACAGTCAGGTATAATTCATGAGTACCTGGAACACGCTTGTCCATTTCCCAAAAACCGAGTTTCTCAGGGTCATGTGGGTCAGATACGTCATATAACAGGAAGCCGCCCTTAGAATCAGGGTGTTTGCTATCTAATTGCTGAACACTGACAACAGCCAAGTCGCCTTTGAACTCAGGTGTATTCACCTTTTTCACAATCACTTTTTCTTGCCATGTACCAGGAATATCGTCTGCAAATTTTGTAATTTCTACAGGGTTCTCAGGATCCTTCATATCAAAGATTCGGACTCCGCCTTCTCCACCATTCGCCGTATGTGTGCCTAAGTATGCGTATCCCTTGTGAGCATAAACGTCTGCTGTACTATTTTTGATCCCGTCATATTCTTTTAAAGAAACCGCTGCAACTTCTTTCCAATTCGAGAGACTTTTATCCCCTTCAATGACAGGGATATCGTTTAGGTCTGCATCTTGAGACCCTTTTTCAATCCCGATCTCACCTAACATATCGTGAGCAAAAGCAGTAGGTGTAAGTAAAGAGAAAGTCATGATACCAGCAATAGTCGAATTTACTAAAATCTTTTTATTCATATTTCCCCTCCAATTGAAATATTTTACATATACACACTATCACAGAGTGTAATACTACTTCATTAATTATCAGAAAAATAAGACAAATATAATGTCAAAAGACTGTATGAAATGGGCGATACGACCTTAATGTGAAAATGAAGTGAATATATGTACCTAATCACTGTTAACTCTCTTATGGAATTAAGCAAAAGCTGCTGATCAGTTATTGATCAGCAGCTTTTATCTTGATACATTCGCCCGCAAATCGGACAATTGGGCTCTGGATTCGACGACCCGCCCGGTTATCGGACAAATCATCATATAATCCGGACATCCATGATCGGGAATCGGACACCGCATCACGTAATTCGGACAAGCCCCGCGATAATCCAGACATTTGCCCGTAAATCGGACAATTGAACCCCGGATTCGGACACCATCCCCCATAATTCGGACACCCGCCACCCGATCCGGCACCAGTCCGGATTTAAGACAAATTATCTTGTAATCCGGACAACCTCGTTTGGAAATCGGACACCGCATCACGTAATTCGGACAAGCTCCGCCTTATTCCAGACATTTGCCCATAAATCGGACAATTGCATCAATAATTCGGACACCCGCCACCTCAATCCACTATTGACATTGATAATCATTATCAATTAATATATAGCTAACAAACAGAGAGGGGCGATAACGATGAAGCAATGCCTATACGTATTCAGACCATTTACATATGAAAAAGGAAACAAGGGGTGCTCCTGCCACGGAATTCTCAGGTTCCAAATCGGAGAGCAACTCGAGGTTGTAGGAGAGCCGTTCTATGTCGATCACATAGGATGGTACGTCGGAGTAGTGAAAGAGGGGGAGGAGCCATTTCCGATGTCCGCCGACTTCATCGATGAACTGTACGCGAAAGACGCGCTTCGTACTTCCGTCGACCTATCGCTTGAGCTGAATTACCATAACCATAAAATTGATGAAGCCTTAGAAAACAAAGAGGAGGAACTCTTTATGAAGCACTCGGCCGCCTACCAAAAAATCAAGTCGGTGTTATCAGAACCTGCTCTTGTGAAGGGGAGATAAGCCGTGGCTCATATTCTGATCGCTTTCGCCAGTATGTCCGGAAACACGGAAGATATCGCGGACGTATTGCAGTCGCATTTGTCAGAGGAGCACGAGGTGACGGTCGAGGAAATCGACGATGTCGAACCGTCAGACTTGCTCGATTACGATGCGGTACTACTCGGTTCCTATACTTGGAATGACGGGGACCTGCCGTACGAAGTAGAGGACTTTCATGATGATCTCACCGATGTCGATCTGACCGGTCTTCCCGTTGCGGTGTTCGGTTCAGGCGACCGCATCTACCCGATGTTCTGTGAAGCGGTCCACACGCTTGAGAAACAACTGAAAGAAAGCGGTGCGACCCTTGTTTCAGAAGGACTGACGATTGAGATGAACCCGGATACGGACGATGATTTGGAGCGTTGCCGTGCTTTTGCAGAGGCGGTGACAGCCCATTTTTCGACTGTTGGGTGAAAATAGCCGTTCTTCCTATCCCATACTTATGAAAATGGATAAACGCTATACTGAAACATGACGTTTATCCATCATACCTTATCCTAAAACTCAAACTTCACCATTCGACTCGATTCATATCTTCCTATACCATCAGACATCATACACAAAGGAAGGAATGAATCTATGAAAGCAGCGGGCAACGTCACACGGCTCTTCCATGAAGGGGCCGAAATCTCAAGCGAACTGGCGGATCAAATGATGATCGAACTCGGCGGCTTCATCCTGTACATGATCGACCGTCACCTGGAAAAACAATCACCGCGCGTCCACAAGTTCCTATACGAACACGACATCCCGAAGGACAAAATCGATATACTCGCCTTGAACCTGGCGTTGGCCGAACACTTTTCCAGAGGAGAAGTTGGCCACGCGAAGCGGTACATGAAGCTTTACGGTAAAAAAGGCCCGCATCAAACCTTCACCACCTCCTGGCTTAGAGAATGTGAGAGGGCTCTGCCCAAATTCTATTACGTGGCCGACCCCTTGGATGGAGACGTCATCAGAGTCCTAGACTTAGAATCGAAAACGTACCGGTTCGTTTATGTGAATGATTCCGAAGCGGAAAAAGCCCAAAAAGGCGCACTCCTCGCAGGGATGCTGATACCCCTCGGGAAAGGTCTCCATACGACATTTTTCGATTTCTACCATTTTGAGTATGTTGAAGACATATTGGCGGTCATCGCCAAAGCATCCTATCAGGACCATAAACAACATTCCTCCCCGTACGAAGCCTTTTTCCTGGCGCTATCTGAGACCTTGCAGATGGATAGACATTTCCTAGGGATTGACCTCTCATCTCCTATAAAGCAGCCGAACATCGCCCCCATTCCTTTCTGATCCACCTTAGTCGAAAAGTTCATCAAACCAGTAAACAACTATCTTCCTTATCGAAACAGGTCCATATGCTATAATAGGGCAAAAAGAGGCAAAGGAAGGGATGTTATGGGGTGTCCTTCTGGTTTAAGGGACCGAATTCTTAGTCAATTGAAATCGATTTTGAATGAGCAACTCGCTCAGGAAAAAGCGTGTGTTTATTTATTTGGTTCTTGGGCACGTCACGAAGAGAAACATAGTTCTGATATCGATATCGCCATTGAATCCTTATCCCCGATCTCTCCTTCTAAATGGGATGAACTACTCGAGCAAATTGAAGAGTCTACCATTCCTTACAAGGTGGACGTGGTTGATTTACACAATGCTAATGAATCTTTCGTCGAACGAGTTAAGGGTGAGGGTGTGTTATGGAAAGATTACACAGACGAATAGAATCAAAAAGGTCCCAAGAGTTTGCCTGCATAAGGTTCTATGTAGAAGTCCCCGAGCGTACGTCATTACGTAAGGGGATTTGTTTAATGAATCATCAAAAACGAAATTAGACACCCGCCCCCATTCCAGGGTTGCGTTTTATAAGAAATGATGGTACATTAAATTCCTATCCAGCAAAGAGTAATCATTACGATTTATAGTTTGATTTTACGAGGTGGTTATCATGAGTGATTACGTCATTGAACATTTAACAAGGTATATCCTCCAATCTTTACCCGAGCATCAGCGCGCACTTTATACGTATGTCATTGATATAGAAGATCATCTGGCTGATATGGTCGCGACAGAGGGTGAGTTTATGGCGCGTCTCGAAACCGATCGACCTCACCAGCAGGCGGCCGACCATTTAGGCATGACGTTGTTCGAACTATTGCAATCCTTAAAGGATATAGAAGAGCATATCTCGGATCGCTTGGAACACATGGTGCGTGAGGTCAGCTTGATCGACTGTACGCATCTGAAAACGAGAGGGAATCAACAACTGTTTTATGTCCCTTTACCACGTCTAGAAGACTCAAATTCCTAGGAGCTATCAAGAGCTCCAAATTTTTTTGATAAATTTAAATCGTAACCAATACGAATTAGAAAAGGAGAATGCCAAAATGGCGAAGAAGTCTAAAGTAGCAAAAGAGAAAAAACGACAAGAAATGGTGGAAAAGTATGCCGATTTGAGAAGGGAACTGAAAGCGAAAGGGGATTATGAAGCCTTGAGAAAGCTCCCGCGTGATTCCTCACCGACCCGCTTAACGGGAAGGTGTGAAGTGACCGGACGACCACGCGGGTACATGAGAAAGTTCAAAATGTCCCGTATTGCATTTCGTGAGTACGCCCATAAAGGCCAAGTACCCGGCGTGAAGAAAGCAAGCTGGTAGGGCAGGAGGTTGTTCCCATGTATGCTTGGGTCGTGATTGGAGGTGGCGTGCAAGGTTGTTGCATTGCCACCCGACTGCTGGAGAAAAAAGTGAGGCGGGAAGAGCTGCTCATCATCGACCCTCATCCTGAACCGATGCATGTTTGGGAGACATTGACGGAAAAAACCGGGATGCCTTATTTGAGGTCGCCTTCTGTCCACCACCTGGCAGACGACCCTTACAGTTTGAAGAAATACTCCCGGATGCAGGATTATACAGCGCCTTTCAAAGGGCGTTATTCCAGACCACGTCTCGATATGTTCAATCAACATACCTTTGATGAAATGAAAAACGCCGGTGTGCATGATTGTTGGAAGCAAGCGGTTGTACAAGGATTGAGCCCTACAGACAAAGGCTGGAAAGTTGAAATTCCGGGCGAAACGATCGGGGCGGAACAAGTGGTTCTCGCAATCGGTGTGAATCATATTCCCCACTATCCGGTGTGGGCGCAAGCACTATCAAACCGTCCTTCCGTTTCGCATCTGTTCAATCTTGATCAACCCCTACCTGAACAAGGGAACGTGATCGTCGTTGGAGGAGGGATGACGGCGGCACACACCGCTCATACCCTCTCCACTTCTGAACATATTGATGAGGTGACCTTAGTGAAACGCCACCCTTTCCGGATCCACGATTTTGACAGTGATCCCGGGTGGCTTGGTCCTAAGTTCCTGAAAGGGTATCGCGAAGTGACCTGCTACGAGGAGCGTCGTCGTATGATACACGAAGCGAGGCATAAAGGATCGATCACAAGAGAACTACGGGTGAAACTCCAAAGGCAGGAAACAGCGGGAAGGCTGAAGGTCTTTACAGGTGATATCCTGAGCTGTGAGGCCAATGATGATCGTATTCATCTCATGATGGAAGACGAGACAGTAGTCACTGGAAATTCCCTCGTTTTGGCTACTGGTGCCGAGTCTTGCCTACCTGGCAAAGAGTGGCTCCAAACGGCTATCCATCAGTTCAAGTTGCCCTGTGCCCCCTGTGGTTTTCCGGTTGTCCAGTCGAACTTGGAGTGGGCGGAGGGACTCTTTGTTGCAGGAGCCCTTGCAGAATTGGAGATCGGTCCTGTATCCCGAAATATAGCCGGAGCTAGAAAAGCGGCAGAACGTATTGCAACATCTACTTAAAGAGGACACCATCATGAGAAAAAAATTTCCCTCACCGTCCATGACGTGTCCAGGAATCGGGCGACACTACATGCTGATGATAGACGAAGAATCTAGCAGGATCGGAGCAGATTGTACGACCCTCTTCCAAGTTTCATATAAGCAGGATCCAATCACGATGATTGGGTCCTTTTTTTGTATAATGATAGTTTACCATTTTATGTTAAAATGAACGTAAGATTTATCAATGAAGGTCAATTACGTGGAGGTTTGAAACATGACAACAATCCTATATGACTATTATGTAGAACGAATCGGAAAAGGCGAACCGACCCTTTTTCTACCTGCAGCAGGGTTCTCTGGAAACGAAGGCCTGAACATCGCCGAACATCTGCAAGAGGATTATGAAACGCATATGATCGATCTCCCGGGACTTGGAAAAAGCGCAGGCTTGGAAGGCAAAGTAACCAGTCTGACGTTAGCGAACTGGGTCAACGAATACATGGAACAACAACAAATCCACGAAGCGAACCTGATCGGACACTCTCTCGGTGGTGCAATTGCATTAGCGTTTGCCGTACATTACCCAAGCAAAGTGAACAAACTCATTTTGCTCGATCAGGGACATAAACCATTCCCTAAAGCACCTACGTCTGAATTCGGACCATTCGCTTATCTCTTTCCATTCCTGAATCTCGGTGTACAGTCATTCGGGCAGCCTTTTCTAAGGCAGCTTGCCCCGTTATTTATGAAAGGTGACGAGCAAAAAAATGATATAGAAAAACAGATCCAACAATTTTGTCAGATTGTCGACGTTGAAGAAAGTGAATACATCCGAACAGCGATGAAACATCAAGGCGACTTCTCCGTGAACGGTCTGAATCTCATGTTCGGTTACTACAACCTCAATCTTCCAAAGTTGTTGAAGCAGTTAAGCGTCCCGACCTACTTGGTCTACGGAACGTTTAAAGGTCTGAATGAAAAAGAGTACAACAACACTTATCATTACATAAGAAAAATCCAAAAGCACGACCTTCCTGTAACGTACAGAGCTGTAAAAGGCGGTCACTATGTTAACTGGAGTAGTGAATGGTCGATAAATGAACTGGAGGATTTTTTGACTATAGCTGAGTGAATGAAGGTATAGGTCTTTGTATCATAATACATATTTTCAAGGAAAGAGAAGAATGTTGAAGACTCAGGTTTCTGGTTAATTGGTGTAAATGGATGATTTTTGAAACTTTAAAGTGGGCTGTTCGTAATTTATATCAGGGGGCTATAAGTTGAGTAATCAATACGTGACTTATTCGATCCTTGCTGGTCTGGTTACTTTTGTTTTATGTTTCATCATTTTCTATGCGATTGAATCACCGTCTCAATATATTGCGGGACTCATTGTAAGCTTTCTGATATTTGAAATAAGCTTTCATCACTTATTCTACAAAGATAAAAAGAAGCGAGAGATGATGTGACGAGGGGGAAGTTGCTTTATTAGTGTCATTCATCGATAAGAAACTTCTTCATTGTGGGTACAGTGTTGTAAATGATTGTAAATAGCAGAGCACTTCGTTTTTAATCTGGTATAGCGAAAACAAAAATGATAAAAACCGGGGTGAGATGGGTATGTTTTATTTGATATTATTACTTGGTTTTCTTTTAAATGCTGGAGTGTTGGTGGTAGGAATGGCTTTCTACAAGTCCAGGGAGAAGAGTGTCGATTTTTTAAAGCTGTTATTAGTAAATGTATTCGTTTCCGTATTGGCATTGATTTACGGTCTAGTAGGTGGGACTTTGAGTTATGTAAATGAACCTTATGTAGTTCAAACTGTAGGATTAATGTCTTTTGGTATGCTGGCTTTTTGTATGGTATCTCTACTATTATTTGTACGTCAAACGAGAAGTTAGTACTTAATGTTGAAACTCAAAAAATTTGTGAACTATTATGGACATCTCTAGAAGGTTTGAAGGTAGGGGGTTCTTCTCAATAGGAGGGTAAAACATAATACTCTCAACCAAGGGATTGATAGCGTGAAGGTATTGAAGGTTGTAAATGTGGTTTTTGTCATCGTGGGTTTGGTTGCTTGTTTTTATCATTTCTTCATACACAATATAGATTTGAATTTCACTTATGTTCTCTCCTTTTTAGCTTTCATGTTTTTATTTTCTGGTATAGAAGATGTACTGAGAGAAGAGAAGGAAAAGAAACCTTTCAGTTTGTATTTGCTCGTAGCATTCGTGCTTTTTTTAGGTCTAGGAATAGAGTTGCTGAAAGTTCTAGTTTAATTTTGTGATAGCTGACGTTCTGTTTGTGACCATATCCGAATAGGAGGGTTTCATGAAGAAGTTAACAATTTCACTATCTGCTTTAGGTGCTCTGGTCATTGTCCTCTTTTTAACAACAAGCATCTTTAATCTAACTGAATTTGTTTGCTTGCTATCCTTTCTAACAGTCTTTCACACTGGAGCAGAATGGTTCAGCGAAGGGAAGAAGAGGAGAGGTAGCGCTCTTGTGATGGTTTCAGTATCTTCCTTACTATTCATACTTACAGGAATTCCGTTTTGAATACGGGATGTTACAAGGTGATGGGGCGTATGAAGGTTTGGTGGATTTTGTGTATTGCCGCTAAAAAGGAGATCATTTCGTGAAGAAATTTATGACGAACAGTTATATTTCATTTTGGGTCAGTATTCTCACTTTGCCTTTTTTCTTCCTACTAATTAAAGGCTTTCTACCTGTCCCTTTTCACTTGGGTGTCATAGCGGTAGGAATTATGATTGCAGCCACTTATGTATGTGGTATTATGGCTTGTTTTAGAGAGGATGAAAGAAATTCCCTAGCAGTTATTTCTTTCTTGATAGGAGCAGTCAATGTATTCGTTTTTGGTACTGGGTTATTAATGTCCCAAATGGCTTGATTTCCACAGATTATAGAGAGAATTGGCTACATATCAAGGGAATTCTAGAAACTAAGAAAAAGGGAGTGCATAACTTATGAAAGTTGTAATCTCGCTCATTTCTGTTTCGTTACTGATCCTGTTAGCAAGCTGTATCCAAGCTGAAGAAGGAGGGGTGAACACGCCTGAGGAAGCGATTAGGCAAACGGACAAATTCAGTGATATTGATCAAATATATGGCTCCCATGAAATAAGGGGCAATCAAACCCTCATCCTATTGAAGGGAACATACACGGGAGAAGCAATATGGCTTGCGGATGTCCAATTCGTTAAAGCTAAAAACCATTGGGTACTAGAAGGCCTAACCAATATGAAAGTGCCTACAAAAGACATGGGTTCTTTTGTAACTAGAATTGAATCTGGAGAAGGGTATAAAGCAGGGTATATCAAAGACGGATCCAACGAGTTACAGGCAAAAGCGGACACTACAATTATAGATTTGGATGATCATGAAGGATGGGGTGTCTGGATTCAAAAAGCAAAAAGTAATGATTGAGAATAAACTCATCCCGGTTAAAAGGACGATTACATGTACTTAATCACAACCTTGCTAACTCTTTTTCTTTTGATACTTCTAGTGATTGTGTACCAAGCAACTAATTCTAATGAAAAGAATGCTAAGGTACTCTTAATGATTGGTGTATTTCATCCTTTGATGGTTATTGGATTGTAATAGCAGCTTAATATATATTCTTTGTTTGGAAGGTGTACGATTTTGAAAAAACAAGACAACGATTTTCTTGTTAAATGGGTTGTACAAAGAAGAAAGGGAAAGCAATCTTATATGAATAAGATGAGTGTGTTATTCACGCTTTTTTATTTAACGATTTTCCTTTTATCTTCTGAGCACTATCTAGAATCTACAACCCTTTTAGGAGAATGGATAGTAACAGGCGTCTGGTACCTTTTTGTTGCTTTTTTTCTTGGTGCTTTTACTGCAAACTTGAGGTGGAAGCTAAATGAAAAGAAATATAATGATATGAGCTAGGTCGTCTTATACTTCCATGAAACACAGCAATCTTAATGCCTGATTTTCACAAAGGAGGTCTATTGTGTCGGATACATATGTAAATGTACTTCAAGTTAGGGGTAGTTCTTTTGATATTGGTATTAAGACCGGAACAGAAATTAAAAACCAACCCATAGTTAAAACTTTCGAAGCAATCACTAAGGCTGAAATTGATTATGAAAATATGAAGTCCATTTACTCTTCATTTGCTCCACACTTACTTGAGGAGTTGGATGGTTTAGCAAAGAGCTTGGAGCTGACTTCTAATAAAGCTGCAGCATTGTTTAGTGGCTATGATGTGCCGAGAACAGAAGCTATGGGGTGCTCAGCTCTTCTCACGAAAGATTATTACGTTAGAAATTATGACTTTTCCCCCTCTCTATATGACGGGCTTTTCAGTATAATACAACCCGAAAAATCTTTGGCTTCAGCGGGCTATAACCTGCAGATTCTAGGTAGGCATGATGGGGTGAACGAACAAGGCTTAGTAATGGGACTGCACTTTGTAAGCAATGAAGGTTACGCAAAAGGAATATCTCCATGGATTGCTATTCGAATGGCGTTAGATACGTGCACCACAGTTGATGAAGCTATAGTCCTGTTGAAAGAAATCCCTCATTCTGCTTGCTATAACTTCTCGATAGGAGATCGTCAGGGAAATATGGCTGTTGTTGAAGCGAGCCCAGATGAAATCGTTATTAGACGAGAGGGTTTCTTAACTTGTGTTAATCATTTTCAAGGTGACCATCTGAAAAATAAAAACCGAGATTCTATCGAGGGGTCATTAAAGCGAAATCACTATCTACATAAACTCAATGAAAATAATATGACTCATGTAGAGGCCTTCAATGAGTTCAAAAATTTAGAATCCCCATTATTCTTCACTGACTATGATAACCTTTTCGGGACTCTTCACACCTTTTCTTATTCATATCGAGATTCAAAGATTCTAACTACTATTGCACAAAGCAGTCAGACTATAGAGTTGGATTTTAAAGAGTGGGTGAATGGAAAGGATATCAAAGTCCAAAGGTTAAAAGGTGTTATAGGAACATGAGTGCTTTCAAACTGTATTCCAAAAAGACCTTAGCACATTGATAGTTGAGGTAACAGAGATATTCTATAAGCTGAGTTTAGACTTCACTAAGAATTCCTAAATTTAAAAGAAAAGCTATGTCATTTTTGATCATTGGGGAGGATTACATTGAAAAGGTACTTTATCCATGAACGCGTAACAGAATGGGGCGAAAAAAGAAGGCCTGTGATTCTTTGCTTACATGGTCTGGGGAGCACCGGCCTTAGTTTCATCGAAATTGCTGAAGAATTAAAAGACGACAGTTATTCGGTGTACATTTTTCCGATTGATTAAAAAGCAATAAATTTAAAATAGTGTTTGTTCATTAATGAAATTCCTTAGTAATAAGAACTATATAAGATAGGAGTAATGTATTGAAGAAATTTTATGTCGCTTCAAGCTTTAAAAATATCGAAAGAGTCCGTTACGTTAGTGGTGAATTGATAAAAAAAGGGTTTATCCAAACGTATGATTGGACTGAAAACGAGAGAGCCTCTTCATTCGAGAAGTTAAAACAAATCGGTACAAAGGAGAAGGTAGCCGTCGAGAAAGCGGACTTTGTCATTATTTTACTACCTGCTGGCAAAGGAAGTCATATTGAAATGGGAATGGCACTTGCTGGTGGGAAACGGATATTTCTACATTCACCTAACAATGAATTCAATCAATTTGAAACGACGAGTACCTTCTATCATCTTCCAGAAGTCATCAAATCTAATGGAGACATAAGTGACTTATTATATTTGGTTACTTCTTCTGTGGGAAATTGATCATAGTGAAGGGAATATTTCTATTCAATTCACTAATAGAAAACACGTACATAATGATAGTTAGTTCATAGACTTGGGGTGACACAATTTGCTAGTGGTAAACATCGAACAGGCTGGATACTCCGAAGGTTCAGAGGTACTCAAGGATATCCATTTTTCCATCAATCCAGGAGAACTCGTAGGTTTAATTGGACCTAACGGAGCGGGGAAAAGCACGACAGTCAAATCAATCCTTGGCATCCTCACTAACTTCACAGGGACGGTTGACGTGAGCGATTATTCGTATGTACCAGAACGACCTATCTTTTATGATAGGGCCACATTGTGGGAGCATATCGATTTTCTACAAACCATTTTAGAAGCGGATGAAGAAGAATTCAGGGAGAGAGCTGGAGAGCTTCTTGAGATCTTTCAGTTAACAGAGGTCATCCACCATTATCCAGACAGCTTTTCAAAAGGTATGCAACAGAAGGTGATGCTGATTCTCGCCTTCTTGAGAAAGCCTGATTTATACATAATTGATGAACCGTTCATGGGGCTGGACCCTAAAGCGACTAGAATTTTATTGAATTTGTTGGAAGAAGAAAAGAAGAAGGGTGCGGGAATTCTTATGTCCACGCATGTACTGGATACGGCAGAAAAACGGTGCGACAGGTTCGTTTTGATTTCTGAGGGCAGGCTAGTCATTCAAGGTAGCCTTTCGGATATTCAGGATAAAGCCGGCTTGTTGGATGGGTCTTTATTCGATTGTTTTGATAAGTTGACGGAGCATGAATCGTAATGACAGGATTCCAACTTTTCAAAAGAAGACTCGTTCAAGATGTTCAGGAACAGATGAAACCCGTTCGTGCCATATTAGACTGGAGTGTCCTTCTCTATATAGTTGTTCCTTTCATGATCGTTTTCCCGTTTTTTTATATAGATGCATGGGAAAACGTTCATCTATATTGGGGGAGAGAAGTCCCTTTCATTTTTCTTGCTGGACTGCTTCTATTAGTGGCAGGCAGAGGAAATATTAGAACCTATGTATGGGAAGCAGACTTGATTTACCTGTTGCAGAAAAAGCGACTCTTGTGGGAATTAAAACAATACGGCTTCCTATTTTCCCTTCTTTCAGCAGTACTGCGAAATTTGATCATTTTTTTATTGCCTTACCCGTTCTAATTCAGATCTACGGTTTAGATTATCGCGATATTTTATATATCGTAACCATCATTGGAGCTTATCAACTCACGATTCTTACTGTTAAAAAAGTTTTCAATAAGAAGTTATGGAAGTGGATGCTGACTGCCATTATATTTATGGCTTTCATCCTTATGATTGAAATCATTCCTCCGTCTGTTAATGCATTCATCGCAGTGGTTCTCTTGGTTACTCTTGTTCTTCTGCATAGGAACCTTGCGAAAAACAATCGCTGGCTACTGAATGAAATGCGTATTGAACAAAGTGAAAGGTCGAAATATTCCCATCTTATTTTAAAACATTCTGTAGAGGTGGAGAAAAAGTCTCACAATTACAACAAAAAACCAGGATTGTTGTTCAGGAATTCAAACAGGATATTCAAGAAAAGAAATCGGGAAAATGGTCTGTTGGAGTTCCAGTTGAAGTCATTCCTCAGAGATCGGAATTACATGCTTTCATATGCGCAGCTAGTAGGCTTGACCTGTTTTGCTCTTATCATTGTTCCTTTTTGGGTGAAAATCATCATTTATGGAAGTTTTATTTTCTTCATTCAATATTGGGGTGGGATGATCTCTAGAAAGATGCTCACGGATCCATTCTTTCAAGTTGTTCCATTAAAGGATACGAAGCTGGATGTGGTGGAAGCGGGATTTAAGAAGAGGATTTCTTATGCACCCATCATACTGACAAGTGTAATCATCCTGTATTTTTACTTCATGAACTAGTCAGTATGATAAAAGTGAAAGAGCATCATAAATTAAGCGGAGGTGATCGTATCAAAAGCGAAGAGGGATTCATAGAAAAGCATAACTATCGAACATACTACGAAGTTCATACTCCACGCGGTAATCCCTATGATTCAACTCCCATCATCCTTTTAGCTGGTGGACCCGGGCTCTCCTTTACAAGCCTGACTCCTTTACTTCAATTAGCCGAAGAAAGGAAAGTCATTGCTTATGATCAATTAGGAAGTGGAAAGTCAACGAGATCTGAAAGTTTCCGTTCCCTACATATTGAAGACTTTATAGAACAGTTCAATGCTATTGTGACAGAAATGGACCTAAAGAAATTTCATCTACTTGGTCATTCTTGGGGAACGGTTTTGGGAGTGAACATTGCTTTACAATATCCAAAAGAAACACAGAGTCTTATTTTACATAGTGGTATTGCGGACTGGAAGAAATGTCTTGAGGAAAGAGTGAAGTTTGAAGAAAAGCATTCTCCTGATGAACTAAAACAGATTATGAAGAAAGAACGGGATGGGATACCCACTTCAACAGTAGAGAGGGACAGGTTATTAAAGGCATTTAACAGCCATTTTTATTGTAGAGTTGAGTATCCTGATTATTTAAAACAATCATTAGAAGATAAGGATATAGGAACAAATCAACTCATCTGGAATCCTGAAAAAAATGAAGCGATGGCTACTTATAATATTTGTGACAGGCTACACGAAATAAAGTGCCCGGCGCTTATTGTGAGTGGCAAGTTTGATGGCATTTCAGTTGGACAAGCATCGCTGTTTAAGTCTGGGATTAAAGATAGTACACATGTCGAATTTCAAAATTCCTCTCATTACTCTCATATCGAAGAAGAGTCGCGTTTTTTGGAGTGTGTAAGGGATTTTTTGAATGATGTTGAATATTACAGGGGAGATACGAAATGAATAAAGGAATATATGAATTTGTAAATGAAGCACAGCTCAGAAAATATGCAGAACTTGCTGTACGAGCTGGTGTTAATTTGCAAGAAAACCAACTATTGATTATTCACAGTGATATAAAAGATGCTGCGTTTGCGCGTCAGATCCAAACAGCAGCTTACGAGGCAGGAGCTTCAAATGTATGGATAGATTGGACAGATGAACTGTCTACCAAAGAATTTTACATGCATGCATCAGATCGTGCTATCGACCAATTTCCTGATTGGCAGGCTGCCCGTTTTAAGGAATGGGAGGATGCAGGTGCTGCTTACATCCATATTATTTCTGAAAATCTAGAAGTCTTTAAGGAGGTTTCTGCAGAAAGGATCAATTCTTATGAAAAAGCTTCTCGTACCAAATTGAGGGATCACCATGCGAAGATCAGATCCCACGAGGTACGCTGGTGTCTTCTGGCTGTCCCGAGTGTTGAATGGGCAATGAAAGTATTTCCAAGCCTAAGTGAAGATGAAGCGGTGCAATCTTTATGGAAACTAATAGTAAAAGGGGCTCGTGCAGATGGTGAAACCCCCGTAGAAGATTGGGAAAGTCATCATAGAGCCTTCGAGTCTCGAAAAAAGATGCTGAACGAGAGTCAATTTGAATCGCTGCATTTTAAAAATAGTCTTGGGACTGATTTAGTAGTTGGTCTACCGAAAAATCACCTCTATATTGGCGGGGGTGTCACAGATAAAAAGGGAATCCCATTCTTTCCGAACGTTCCTACGGAAGAAATATTTACGGCCCCCCATAAAAATCAGGTGAATGGCAAATTGGTAGGCACCAAACCTCTTATTTATGGTGGAAGTGTCATCGATGAATTTTATCTCACTTTCAAAGATGGACGGATTACCGACTATCATGCCGTAAAGGGACAGGAAGTGTTACAGAACCTCATCGAAACAGACGAAGGCTCCCATTATCTAGGTGAAATCGCCTTGGTCTCTAGTAATTCTCCTCTTGCGCAGGCAGATACTCTTTTTTACAATACCTTGTTTGATGAAAATACGTCTTGTCATATTGGCATCGGAAATGCGTCACCCTCCAATGTTAAAAGTGGAAACGAGAAATCCGAGGAAGAGTTGAAGAGAGCGGGGCTGAATACTTCACTATTGCTAGTCAATGTGACCTTTGGGACCGAGGATATGAAAGTGGAGGGAATTAAAGAAGATGGATCTGAAGTCCTGCTCATGAAGGATGGGGATTTCCAATTCTAAAATGAAAGTTACTTTTACTGAGAGAGAAAGGGGAGCGAATTTGGTGCATAAGCTACGTGATTCACTCAACAGGTTATATCCAGTAAATATAATGAAAGTTGAATCAGTAACGGATGAAATTTTTAGGTGCATGGCTGAAGAAGAAATTTACTTTGCAAGGATTACAAATTATAAAAGTTTCAATGAACAATTAGAAGAGGTTAAATATACGGATTTCTTATATAAAGAAGGGTTGGGAGTGTCACCAACTATACCTTCTATCCATGGTCAAGTGGTAGAAAGGATAACTCTTGATCATAAAGAAATTTTAACCGTTCTTTATAAATCCGCACCTGGGGAACACTTATCAAGGAATGAGTGGAATGAAGATATTTTAAGAGAGTTAGGCAGGCAAATTGGCAAGTTGCATCGTATGTCTAAAAATTTTGAAGAACTACACCAAATAAAATATATCAACGATTGGAATGATAACGAGGAATATGATTTTCTCAAATATATTCCTAAAGAAGAGGCTGGAATTCGAGAAATTGCAAAAGAGTTACTATCAACTATTAATGAAATCCCTATAAATGATTCGAATTACGGGCTACTACACGGGGATTTATGGTTAGAGAATATACTCGTTGATAAACACAAGGATTTGACTTTGATAGATTTTCAAGATTGTGAAAAGAATTTTTATATCTTTGACTTGGCTGTCCCGATATATAGTGCAATGGAGTATTCGTTTGTCGGTGGAGGTAACATAATTGAATATGGGAGAAGTATTACGAAAGCGCTCATAGAAGGCTACGAAGAAGAAAATGTGCTATCCCCAGAAATGGTAGAAAAGCTTTCTCTATTCATTAAATTAAAAGAGGTATTTGAATACAATTTGATGCACATGTACTGGGATAAAGAAAAACTAACTGAGGAACAAATTAGAATAATGAACCACTTTAGAATGAGGATCGAATATAAGCATTCCATTCTTCATTTGTAACCACAATGGCCATTGTTGCATTGAACTATTTCAAAAAGGTACACAAAAGGATCAGTTAATACCGATACGGAGGTACATATGAAAACTCACTATTATTTAGGCTGGTTCAATCACTTTTTTCCAGAGAATCTGAAAAGCGTTTTACAGGAGGATATAACAGATAGGAAATCAGTCGTTATGATCAGCGCGAATCCATCATCTTATGAAGAAGAAGATGGTGCTACTGAACAATCATGGCTTGATCAAGCCGGCATTCTGTTTGATGAATACCATTTAATTAACAATCACGTCCTAAAGGAAGATGCCCAAACGTTGATCCAAGAAGCTTCCGTTATTTTCTTGTTGGGTGGGGATCCTCTCAAGCAAATTGCATTTTTGAAGGAATATGAATTATCGGAATGGATTAAGAAAAGCAATGCCGTTGTGATGGGGGCGAGTGCGGGTGCCATTAACATGTCCGTTAAAGGGTTCGGCTCTGAAAGCTCTGGGTTCAAAGTTGAACATAGCTCTGTTTACGACGGTATCGGCCTTGACGATTTTTCTGTCTTAGCACATTTTGACCTTGAGAATAATATGGATCTTGTCCAAAGAGAACTGTCTCCATTATCAGAAGAAATCAATATTTATGCGTCGAACAAAGATTGTGCTGTTCGTGTATTGGGAGACCGAATGGATATTATCAGTGATGTATATTTGATTTCACATTCAAAGATTCACAAATTGGAAGAGACGCTTTAGGGAGCGATAAAAAAGGGGTGAGATGAGAAAGATTCTATAAAAATGTTGGCATATGAAAAAGGAAGAAATTCACCTTCTATAGTGGGCGCTTTCTTCCTCTTCTCAATCTATATCTCTTACTTCAATTTAATTCTCACCGGCTTGTTCTCTTGTTTATCTTCTGTATCTTGTGTATGAACGGTCTTCCTGTTTTCCTTTTGCAAGGCTGTGCGTTTCATTGAACTGGTCACATCATGCAGCATATCTCCCACATCATGAACGGACTCAATTAAAGGATCGACGGCTTCCATTTTTCCTTTTACATCAACGGAAATGTCGTTCGCTTCCTGCATCAGTTCTTCTGCCTCATTTGTAATGGTGTTTACCGATTGCCGTGCGTCAGACAGCGTCTCTTTGGTTTCGGATAGTGTGGCCATGAGTTTTCGCAATGTCATAATCAAATAGACCACAAGAATGATAAACGCAATTGCTGCCAGGCTAATACTCCACTCGATAATCGAGAACCCCTCCTCTCTTCTTTCTAAGTCTATGGGGGTGTAGGGACGGACATTCCTTATCCATGCGCTTGCAAGAGTACATTTTTGAAACGAATGCAGCGTATGGCCGTATATAATGTATCGACGCTTTTGTTAGTATGTATTCGTTCCCTTTAGCATGTGGAGAGGAGAGCTCATATGAGAAACTCAAGGTTCCGTGGAATAGGAATCGTCCTTGGTGTAGCGATTGGAACTAGTGTGGGAGTAGCTGTTGATCAACTAGCGATTACTCTTCCGTTAGGCATCGTGCTCGGCTTGATTGTTGGTTCGAGTATAGACAAACGACGTGATCGTTAGGCATATGGATTGCTTCTTGGTGAACGTTATTGAAAACAGGAGGATCTCTAATGAAATGGCAAAAGATACGAACATCCCTCATAAATCACCGCGAATTTTCCTCATCTATAATCAGGAAGTAGTATGGAATACATCGCATTGGATGATTACCAAAAATCAAATTCGGAAAACTGTCCGGAGGGGGGACATGAATTGAAAAAAGCGCTGTTCATACTGTTTGGTTTTGTTTTATTGACAGGGTGTAGTACAAACTCCGGATTGTCTTATGCGGAAGTAAGTCAAGAAGAGTTGAAAAAGGATACCCAATCCTTTTTCCGAGGTGTCAAAGAAGAGAATGGGGTGCACCTTTATTTTGATAAGCGTAATGAATCAATGTTTGTATATTTGAACGAGTCTAATGTGGATCAAGGAGAAGAAGCTACATATGTTACTGGGTTTGATGTGAAAGGGGTTAAAGAGAGCTTACAGGTAAGCTATGAAAGTGATGCTATAGCTGATTCCTCCAATTTATCCTTAGATCATGAGCTTTTCTATAAAATAGAAGTAGGTAAAGAATATGAGGAAACCCTGCTTTTTCACAATGGCAAAGAGTCAAACTTCGGGACGATATCAGGAAATAATTAAAAACATGATTTTAGAAGCTATTTTATTGAATACAATCTACTTATTTAGAAAAGAGGAATTTCAAACATGACAGAAATTAAAGAAATAGGATCCTTGTGTGCTGTAGACGAGAATGGCTACATCATCAACGAATCCGATCACGGAAAAATCAACCCTAAATTTCAAGAGGCTATCCAGCTCATCATCGATAGCTGCCTATCCTTTTTACCAAAGGAAGTTCACAGCATTTACATAAGAGGGTCTGTGCCAAAAGGGGAGGATATAGATGGTGTATCGGATGTGGATGCCGTTGTCGTAACTTATTCCGATCCTCAAGATCTCAACCTTGATTGGGTAGAGGAAACGTGCCAATTGATTGATCAACGATTCTCCTTTGTAAAGGGTGTGGAATTAGGATTTTCTCCTTTGAGTGAGATGGAGGAGACCGAGTATTGCTCGATGATTCCGTTTATTCTCAAAACCTATGGTGTATGTGTTTACGGGGAGAACCTGATCAGCAAGCTGCCTGATTATAAACCCGACACCTCACTGGCGAATGAACACCTCATCCACTTATCATCTCTGATTGATACGGCCAAGGGAGAATTAAAGGGAAATGACGATCCTGAGGACATTCGAGATTGCTGTTCATGGATCATGAGAATTATCGTCAGAGCGGGTGGTGTGCTGGTCATTGACCAAGAACGTGCATACACAAGGGATTTATACCCTGCGTATGAACTATTTTCGAAGCATTATCCTGAAAAAGAGCAGGAAATGAGAAGAGCGCTTTGGTATTCGATCAATCCATTATCAAATCCTGAAGAAATCTTGGAATTCTTGAATGGATTCGGAAGTTGGATGGAGATGGAAAAAGAAAAGTGGCTTGATGTTCATAATCCAACGAGGGAAATGCATCTGCCGCTTTGATTATACTAGGCAGTAGGGACTTTCGGGGAAAAGGGAGATAGGATGAGGTGGTTTCAATAGGATGTCGCATGGTGCTTGATAAGTAAGAGCATTATGAGTAATGAGATAGGTACCAATATTGCCGTGATATGGAATGGTGCTTGTAATAAAAAACGAGCGACAATGAACGGTTTTTCTTTGAATTGAAAATCTTGAATCCTTTGTCTAAAGCCGCTTTTTCTAAGAGGTTCGTTTCTTGGAACATGATGGTCGATAGTTCTTCCGTATGTATTTTTTCTATTAAGAAGGAATACAGTTCAAAAATCTTACTGATTTCCATTTTGCGATAAGGATTCACTGTGGACCTCCTATTTTTTTCTGAGTTTCTTACTATGTCAATTGTCTCACACATCACTCTATTTCCCAATGAATCTGTTTATGAGTTGCGATTCTTAATTAATTTGAATAACTAGCCATGCAAAAAGACTGCCTAAGCAGTCTTTTTGGTTTCACCTATCATGACGGTTTAGCTGCTGAATTCCTTGGGAGATTTCTTCTAGTAGCTTGTTTTTCTCTTTTAGAGTCTTTATTAGTGATAAGGCAAACCAGATAATAAAACCTATGATGGCTATGTACATAAATACTTGGAGTAATGTTAGTAATAAATTTAAGATCGTATCAAAAATAGGCGGTTCGGTATAAATGTTTCATCATCCTTTTCACTTTTTCTTCATTTGGCAACACATGACAAGAAGATCATCATTAATCCCTCAGCAGCTATAACAATAGTTGAAATATAACACAATTCATAGTGTTACTTATGGAAAATAAGAATCTTTCTAAGTTTCATGAGTTGGTACTGTACTTTCAAACTAAGACTATACTTATACTCTTGGCAACATCAAATTAGATGTAGGGATCGGTTAAATATACAATAGATGTGTTGTTAACGAAAGAGAGGGGGATATAATATTGGGTTGGCTCTGGTTACCGTTAATTGTTGGATTTTCTTTGATTTATTATGCTCATAAGAATAAATTGAACCATCAGCAAAAAATAAGGGAAATGGATTTAAAGGAGAAGGAAATTGAGTTAGAAATGCTGAAAGAAAGAAAGAAACAGAACCAAAAAAGATGATTAATCATACGTCCTAAGGATTTCTAAATTGAATAAGGAAGCAAAGTCAATGAAAAAGAGCTTGGGATATTATGAGCTCTTTATGTATGTATTTTTTTATTGTTAATCCGTTCGCTATTTGGAATACGTAAGCACTTTGATTAAAGTCGCGATTATAAGATTTTTCGAGGTTACTAGAACTGCTTACACATTAGGGAATCCTCTTGGTTTTTAAATTGAAACGGAATGGATTTTTTATCGTATATGTACTATCAGATTATCTTGATAGCTATGAATGATTATGAATGAAGTATTGGAGGAAAGTGTGTATGATCGGGGTTAAAGTAAGAGAGAGTGGAGAAAATGTGCTGATCTCCTGGCAGTTCAGCAAAGTTAAGATTCCGATAAATGAAATCAAAGAAGTCATCAGTGATGACACTTATGGTGGTGAAGAGAGAAAGGCGATGAGAATAGGCTTCCCTTATGCTACAACAGAGAGAATTGTGATAAAAACAACTAAAGAGGATTACATACTATATACGAACAATACTTCAGTTAAAAATAAAATAGAGCAATTTATTACATGAGCGTCCGGATCGGTATGAACAATGAATCCACTTGAAATCCAGCGTCAAGGACCTTTTCGTGAAAATAACATGATGATGGAGAGAAGGAGAACAACATGAACACAATCCATGATATAGATCTAAAAGGAGACGATTATCGTTCGCTGATTGAACTTGCTTCAAAGAAATGTGATAGATTCGCCTTCGTCAAAAGAAGAGATATGATGGCAGACGAGAAAGTAGCCTTGAAATACCATAATGAATGGGTGAAAGATATTCAAAGTTCGTTCATTGAAAGGAAAGCACAATCAGAATGGCCGGGAACCCAACTCTTCGGTGCGACCGCGTATGTCTTTTATTATGAGTTGAATGAACAAACCAAGCTTTTTTTACAATCGAAAGCCCATGCTTTATTTGACTGGGTTTCTCCGCTGCCAGAAGATTTGATGTTCTATAATGGAGATGACATTTGGCTGGCGGGTTGTTCTCATGAACGCTTTATAGTTACTGAGGAATACAAGGATTTTAATGACCTGATGAATTCGATTTGACGTGTGTGAATAGAAAAAGTGTCTGCCTCAACCACCCTGGATTTAGGGCGGTTGAGTGCAGTCACTTTTCTTATGGTTTCGTGTACGTAGCAAACTCAATGAATCCAATGACGAGAACACAGACGAACATAAATCCATACAAACCGAACGCCCACCATGTGAATGTTTTCCGGTAGCGCACCCGAACCAAACTGAGGAGTCCTGTGATGATGCCGGTCGTCGGAATGATCTGCAAAAATAGATTCGCAATGGGGCTGTATCCTTCCAATGACAAAAGGAAGATATTCAAGTATCCGAGCGTCAGTAATGCGCAAATGAAGGAGACGACGCCCAATCTTGTTTCCCTCAATTTTATCTTCGGTTTCTTTTTCACCAGTTCCATAACCGCACCTCCCCGATATGGATTAACCGTACTGCTTCATGATTCTCAAGCTTCAGCAATTCTTTCGTAGGCCCTGTCACAACTCCTCCGTATGCTTTCAGTCCATTCGTTTCTAAATGATTTATTCGTTCCTCAAGGTCGAGCCATTTTGCGTGAGCAATGTTTGTTGCCTGGTTTTCATACTTGCTTAAAAAACGGAGGCTGTCCATGAATTGTTCTTCATTCATTTCTCTGGAGTGATAAGGAGACCATCCATCAGGGTCGGGTTTGGCCGGATACCCGATTGGGGGCAGGAACCCGCCTTCTGAGCTTTTTCCTTCTGCTTCCAATCCTGTATCAATCGCATACCAGATCCATTCGGCGCTCACGTCCTCCAACACACCTCGCATCTCAGTAGGGGAATACGTACCTTCAAGGGACACGTACAGTTCCGAAACCGTTCCTTCGGGCAATTTCTCAAGCTTATCCCACGCGTTCAAGTCGCGATTCGTAACTTCAGCTTCTGGGTGGAACAGCTTCTTTTGGTCAGGTAACGGGATGTCCTGAGGTGGGTTCTCGATGATGTAATGGCGGTTCGGGAATTCTGCTTGATCAAAGTTATAGGAAACGTCCCAATCGCCTAGGGAAATATCGCTTTTCCCGACGCGTTTATATAAATCCATATGAACATCGAACGTAAACAATCCGAATGTCCGCTCAATCTCCATTTCCTCCAGGCTGACATTCGGCTCGGTAACATAGACCGTCTGGATCGCGACTTGAATGAGATCTTCTGCTTTCTGGCCCCATCCATAATAAAGGTAGCTGACCATCATCATGACTGGCAGAATCAGCAGGATAATCATTGTGACATAAGCAGCGAGTGAAAACCTCGCATTTCGGATGCTGTTTTTGATGATTTTCCCGGCTTTATCCGGTTCCAACTCATCCGTAGTATCCTCAGGAGGCTTCAATTCGTCTGCGATGACTTCCTGGTAGGTATCGAGTTTCTCCAGCTCTTTTTCTACTTCGGCAGCTTCCTTATCTGAGAGGTTGCCTTCATAGTAGTCTTTCAATCGCTGCTTCCATTCCTCACTCATTCTGAGACACTTCCTTTCTATAAAGCTGTTTCAATTTTGCACGCCCTCGAAAAATATGGGTCTTCAATGTATTCTCATTAAGCAAAAGTGTGGCGGCCGCCTGTTTATGCGAGTAGCCACGTAAATCGCATAATACTATCGCCTGCTTCTGAACATCCTTCAGCTGGTCGAGCTTCTCGTAGAGTTCTTCTTTCTCGATCTTTTTCTGTACCTTCTCTTCGGCTGACGTGTCTGTCTTCATGTTCATAAAATATTCCGGCTCCTCGACATTCGTCTTCTTACTTCGCCTCACGTAGTCGATGAAGGTATGATAGGCGATTTTCAAAAGCCACGATTTCATCGATTTAGGTGGACTCTTCTCAAGGGCACCGTATGCCTTCATGAACGTATCTTGTGTCAAATCCTCCGCCAGGCTTGGGTCCCTGCAAAGAGAGAAGGTAGCGGTAGACGTCGTTTATGTATTGTTTATAAAGTTGATTGATATCCAAAGCTTCTCCTCCTCCTTTCTAAACAACGAATGAGGAGATGGAAAAGTTGCAAAATCAAGAGAAATATTTCCATAAGGTTCTTGGGTGAATTTGCTGGCGTGGTGTTATTTATTACCATATAAGTGTTACAATTGGAATAGGTTTCTTAAGGAAGATTGATTTGAAATAAGAGCAAAAGAGGTGAAGAAATGACTCTATACGACGTATTTATGTGGGTGATAATCGGCGTCATTATCGTAAGTATCGGGATGATGGTGTACAGTACCATCAAAAGTAATCACTAAAAGAGACTGCCATCTCATACGGCAGTCTCTATGTATGTTATCGAATGATGCCTGGATCCAGGAACGGTGGTGGAGGAATGTTTGTGCAGAGAATAGCGGTGGATATGGATGACGTAATAGCGGATCCTCTATCTAAACATTTAGAGATATTTAATACAAGGTACAATGAGAATATTTCAGTAAACGATTTACAAAGTACATATTTGACAGAAGTACGACCTCATTTACGAGAAGAGATTATGAACATATTAAACGAACCAGGTTTTTTTGGTGATTTAAGAGTCATGGAAGGCAGCCAAGAAGTCCTGAAAGAACTGAGTCAGCATTATGAGGTATTCATAGTGACAGCGGCTATGGAGATGCCGACGTCTTTCACCTCTAAATATGAATGGTTGAAAGAACATTTCGGCTTTTTGGATCAGCGCAACTTTGTCTTTTGCGGGGATAAAAGTATAGTCGATGCCGATTACCTGATTGATGACAACCCTAAGCATTTCAGAAGATTTAAAGGTAAGGGGATCTTATTTACTTCCCCTTATAATGGTGCTGAAACGGATTATGTAAGAGTGAACAATTGGAATGAGATAAGGCATTATTTCCTTAAATGAATGCGAATTGGTCATCGATTTAGTATTCTCACGAAAAATGCCTGCCCCCTTAAGACGTTATCGGGGAACAGGCACTCCTATTCGTATAATCAATTTTTCTCAAGTCTGAATCCGATGTACTGTAACGCGCTCTCCAGATTCAAGGTTGTCTTAATATCTCGGAACAAAGAGGGCATATTCGTCGTCTGAATTGCGACTTCTGAGCGGATGCCGGTGATCAATGGAGTGATGCCGAGCAGGTTGAGCATGTCGGCAAGCTGGGATAGCGATTGAATCGTGATTTCATCTACTGTATCAACCCCTGACAAATCGATTACGAGATAATCCAACATCAGCTCCTGACTCCTCGACAAGACGACTTCACTAAGGCCCCTCAACCTGTCTTCGTTGAGAGTGCCGATGATCGGTAGGATTCCGATACCTTCTGTAATCGGTACAAGCGGAACAGAAAGATTGGTGATTTCTTTATGGGCGGCATCGAGTTCAAGGACGTACGACAATAGCGAGCTTGCTGTCTCGAACAGCTCCACATGGTCGTCGGAGAATTTGACGGATGTCGTGTCGAGTCCACAAATTGTACCGTAATTGTCGCCATTTTCATAGTTGATGGGTATACCGATGAAACTTCCGCTTCCGAGATTCTTCGTCACTTCCAAATCCTTTGTCGTCTCATTTTTGTTGATATCCTCAATTAGCAACACACAATTGCCGTGGTTGATGCTCAAGTTGCAGAACGTCTGATCGAATGGAGTCTGTTCGCCTGTATGTAATAATTCTGTGTCTTCGTTCCGAACCTTGACGATTTCGTTTGTGGTCCGATCATTTTTTGCAATGAAGACCGTATTCACATCGGCTAGTTTGGCAATCATCTTTAGAATCGTATCTGCCGCTTCGTCAAAATTATTCAGCTTCTTCAATGGAATCTTTGAGCTTTTCATTTTCTATCTTCCTTTCCTGTTCCTAACTTATACTTATTTCCTTTTTTTAAGGGTAGTTAAACATAGAATTTTTAGAGAAACGATGGGGCCGTGCACCCACGATGCTATATTTTTAAAAAAATGATCATCAGGTGAGGTGGTGTGTGAATTTAGGGTGACGTGAGGCTGGCAGCTTGAGGGAGGAATCATAGTTTGGAGAAAGTCGTCAAAATTTCGTCGTTGATCATACTGGTGCTGAGTTTATCTTTTCTTATCTTGGATTCAATGTTACATATAATTGACGTGCCGATGATGGTTTGGACGCCTAGCATGTTGGTTTACTGGTTCATTCTTGGATATAGAGATTGCGTAGAAGAGGGTAGTAAAGTATGGGGTGTATTATTGATGGGAGTTTCGTCGATTGCGTTCGTCTCACTTTTTTTCCTCCGGTTCGTTTCCTTTCCGTAGAAACCATTACACAAGCTATCTATTTTCCTTAATCGCAATAAAGAGCTCTCTTACAAATGTTCCGGTCACAAAGGATAGAACAATGACGACCAATAGATTCAACCCTCTTAGAAAAGTGTACGGTGTAAACATAACGGTATAACTGAAAACGATGATTTGAATTCCGAAAAGGATAGACATCAGAATTAAGAATTTTTTAGTAGGTTTGTTGGACTGCTTCATTTTATATAGCCTCATTTCAAATGTAAAGTGCCTGACTCCCAATGCTTTATCACTGCAAAAAGCTTGGCGTCAGGCACTTTTTTTATGACTTCATTAATAGATATAGGAAGTAAATACCCCCGATCACCGAAACCACCAGTCCAACGGGGATTTCGGATGGAGCGAGAACATTTCGTCCGACGGTATCCGCGACCAATAGAAGCAGGGCTCCCATCAGGGCGGAAATCGGGATAAGGGCACCGTGCATTGATCCCACGAGTTTTCGGGCCAAGTGGGGCACGACGAGTCCGATGAAGGCGATGCCTCCGCCGACGGATACGCTCGCTCCTGCTAAAGCGACCGCGATCATGAGCAGGATCCGTCGCTCCCGTTCAACAGCGGCACCGAGGCCGGCTGCCACTTCATCGCCGAAGTGGAGCGTATTCAACGTGCCGGCCTTTGAGATGGCAAACGGAATAAGGATCAGAACCCAAGGCAATAGCGTAAGGACATACACCCAGTCCGTGCCGGAGATATTACCGGAAAGCCAGACCGTTGCGCGTGTGAAGTCTTTCGGATCCATTTTCAACTGAAAAATGATGATCAATGCTGAAAAGGCACTGTTGATTCCGATTCCGACGAGCACGAGGCGCATCGGCGATACGCCGTTTTTCCATGAAATCGCATAGATGAGCACGGCGGCGAGCGTCGAACCGAACAGGGACGCGATCGGCATGAAGAAGACGGATAGATCAGATCCTCCCATATCTCCTTGGAAGAAAAAGATATAAAGGATGACGGAAAAGCCTGCGCCGGCATTGATGCCGATAATCCCGGGATCGGCGAGGTCATTTTGGGTGACACTTTGCAAGATGGCACCAGATACGGCCATGGCCGCTCCGATGAGCAGGGCGATGACCATTCGCGGCAAGCGGAAATGGACGAGGACCATCTGATTTTGTGCCTCTCCGTCACCTGTAAGCGTGCGGAAGATTTCCATTGGCGATATGCTGATGACGCCAAGGTTCAGGCTGATGATCAGCGTCGTGATGATGCTTGCGATCAATAAAAACGCGATGGTCCAACTTCTTTTTACATATGCGCTCATGATGTACTCCCCCCGTCATTTCTGGCTAGATAGAGGAAGAATGGAACACCGATCAGCGCCGTGACCGTTCCGACAGGTGTTTCAAACGGAGGATTGATCATACGCGAAACGGTATCCGCGACGACGAGCAGGATCGCTCCGAGAACTGCTGAACACGGAATGATCGTCCGGTAATCCGCTCCGACTAAGAAGCGGGTGATGTGCGGAATGACCAACCCGATGAATCCGATTGTGCCGGCGACAGAAACCGCGGCTCCTGTCAGCATGAGTACGACGATGGTACCGAGGAATTTCGTGAGTTTCGTTTGCTGGCCTAATCCTCTCGCGACATCTTCACCGAGGTTCAGCGCTGAAATCGACTTTGCTAACATAAGCGCAAGGATCAATCCGATAATCGAAACCGGCGCCAGCAGTTTGACGTGAATCCACTGGATGCTCGACAGTCCGCCAGCGTACCAGAAGCTGATATCCTTCGCCACGTTAAAATGAATCGTGATCGCGGTCGAAATCGACGTGAAAAGCGCAGTTACCGCGGTTCCGGCAAGGGCTAACTTAACAGGCGTCAAGCCGGATTTGGAAACGGAGCCGACTAGGAAGACGGTGGCTGTTCCAAGACCTGCCCCGACAAACGCCCATAGCATCATCATGACGTTGGATGCCGATGGGAAAAGGGCGAGCAGGATGGCGATCGTGAACATCGCACCCGCCGTTACACCCATAATGGATGGGGAAGCGAGCGCGTTGCGTGTCATGCCTTGCATGATTGCACCGGACATCGCCAAAGCGGCCCCGATCATAGCGGCTGCTAAGGCACGTGGAATCCTCAAGTTCCGGATGATTTGGTGAGAGGGTTGGCTCTCATTAAACGTGTTAAGACTATTCCATATGGTGGAGAGGTCAATGTCTGCCGCTCCGTACATGATGGATAATGCCATCGATAATATCAAAAGGGCGAGCCCCACTGTCAAAATGATGGTGGCCGCCAAGGTTTTATTCGTGAATGAAAACGTTCTGGAATGGCTTTGGGGCAAAGACAACGCCCTCCTTCTCATTGAACCTCGTAGGTTGTTTACTAGACTTACATCTGATCAAGTGTGATTTCTATCAGGCGCTTATTATTACAGAGTGTTTGGCTTGGATAAGCATGACCATTGTATTATACGCGCCATTATTGAGCAACTGGATACTCGCAATCTCGGATTAGGAAAAGTGAGTGTTCATGGGTTCACAAAAAGCTTGCTAGTGATAATGATAATTGTTATCATTGGGGTTGTTAAGGGTATAAGAGATGCTAAGGAGGAATATACAACATGAAATCGATGAAGATGTTTTACATAGCTTTGGCTATGATCGGTCTTATCCTATTTACAGCGGCTTGTGGCGGCGATACGAATGATAGCCAAGACGAAGCCGATACGACAGAGAATACAGAAACAGAAAATACAGAGAACGAAGAAGCGGCAAGCGAAGAGCGCACGCTGACGGATGCGGTCGGGAATGAAGTCACGATTCCGGCTGATCCACAGAATATCATCGCTTCTTATTTAGAGGATTATTTAGTAGCGCTTGATGTCACACCAGCTGCACAATGGTCCGTTCAAGGCGGGGAATCGGTTCAAGGATATCTCCAGGATTCCCTCGGTGATGTGCCGACAATTCCTTATGATCTTCCATTAGAATCGGTCGCAAGCTTCGAGCCGGACTTGCTTCTGATGGATTCAGCCGGCATGGTCGAAGGGAATAAATACGACCAGTACTCTAGGATCGCTCCTACGTATGTCGTGGGTGAAGCGCAGAACAACGACTGGAGAACCGAGCTTGAACGTGTCGGTGAAGTTCTAGGAAAAGAAGACGAAGCTGCTCAAATCCTCGAAGATTATGAGCAAAATGTAGAAGAAACGAAAACAGCGGTCCAAGACGCGATCGGTGATGACTCGATTGCGGCGATCTGGTTAGTCGGAAACACGTTCTATGTCGTCAACGATCAGTTGTCTGCGGGAGACGTATTGTACAATGACTTGGGCGTAACGGCTCCGAACGTCGTGCAGGAAATCGCCAACAGCTCAGAATCGAACTGGTCTGAGATTTCACTAGAAAAACTGGCTCAGCTCGATGCCGATCATATCATCTTGATCAATGATGATGGGGAAGGCTCTGAAATGCTGCAGGATGAAATCTGGCAGAACATCCCGGCCGTTCAAAACGGCAACATTTATGAGTATGCATCTGAAGATTCAAGCTGGCTTTATACGGGGCCGATCGCGAACGAAATGATGCTTGAAGATATCAAGGAAAGTCTAGTTGAATAATCGTGAAACCAAAAGGACAGGTGTACTGGCAATCGCTGGTGCCTGTCCTTTGGTGTATCGCCTGAACGATGCTACGATGGACGTATAGGATGGCAAATCGAACAGACGCTAACGATACCGAATTCTAAATGAAAAGGTGATGACATGACGAACGAACAACTGCCTAAAGCGTGGAACCTTTACCATAGCTATACCGCATTGCCTGGTATTTTTTATGCAAAGACAGAACCTGTACCGGTCGATCAGCCTGAGCTCGTCTTCTTCAACAAAAGCTTGGCGGAGTCGCTCGGCTTACCATGTGATGGGGTGACAGAGGAACTTGCGGGGAATGCTTTGCCGGAAGGGGCGGCGCCGATTGCGCAGGCGTATGCCGGGCATCAATTCGGCAACTTCACGATGCTCGGGGATGGACGTGCGGTCTTGCTCGGTGAGCAGCTCACGCCTGATGGGAAGCGTGTGGATATTCAATTGAAGGGATCCGGACGTACGCCGTTTTCCAGAGCAGGCGACGGACGGGCGCCATATGGTGCGATGATTCGGGAATACATTATGAGTGAGGCGATGCACGGTCTTGGGATTCCGACGTCCCGCAGTCTATCCGTCGTGAAAACGGGGGAAGCGGTCCAGCGTGAAACGGCACATGAAGGTGGGGTTCTTGCGCGTGTAGCGGATAGCCATATACGTGTCGGCACGTTCCAATATGTTGCGAATTGGGGTTCGAAGGATGATTTGAGAGCCCTAGCCGATTACGCGCTTAATCGACATTTCCCGGGAAATGAAGAAGCGGATCATCCGTATTTGTATCTTCTCGAGCAAGTGATCGACCGTCAAGCGCAGTTGATTGCCAAGTGGCAGCACGTCGGTTTTATCCACGGCGTGATGAACACGGATAATATGACGATCAGTGGAGAAACGATCGATTATGGCCCATGTGCATTCATGGATGCTTATGATCCGGATACGGTGTTCAGCTCGATCGATGCCCAGGGCCGTTACCGTTATGGCAATCAGCCCGGGATCGCGGAGTGGAACCTCGTCCGTTTTGCCGAAACGCTGCTGCCGCTCCTTGATGAGGACCAAGACACGGCGATCAAGATGGCGGAAGATACGCTTGGTCGTTTTGCGAAATCGTATCGCCAGTATTGGCTCGACGGGATGCGCTCGAAACTCGGACTGTTCAACCAAGAGGCGCAGGACGCGCCGATCATCGAAGATTTACTGGATATTATGAAAAAGAATGAAGCCGATTATACGAATACGTTCCGAGCGTTGACGCTCGGCAGACCGGAAGATACCGGACTTGCTGGTGTTGCCGCTTTTGACCAGTGGTACAAGCAGTGGGAAGCGCGGCTCGGGCGCCAGGATGAATCGTGGGAGCAGTCGCTTTATTTGATGAAGCGTTCGAATCCTTCGGTGATTCCGCGGAACCATCGTGTAGAAGAAGCGATCGAGGCGGCGGTTGCGAGAGAGGATGTAACGGTTTCGGAAGCGTTGCTGGATGTTCTTGCGGATCCGTATGCTTATTCTGAAAAACAGGAACCTTATACGACGTTACCTGCACCGTCTGCTGAACCGTATCGGACGTTCTGTGGAACATGACAAAAAGGAGGACCTACTGGCCTGAGCCAGTGGGGCCTCCTTTTTTATTGGATGCTGTGTGGGGGATTCGGACAAAGCGAGTGGTATTTCGGACATCTGCCAGAGCAATTCGGACAAGAGCTGCGCGATTTAGGACATCTCAGGAGTTTTCCGGACATTCTGCCTTTATTCGGACATTTGCGCGGTCGATTCGGACAAACTCCACGCTTTTTCGGACACTCTAGCTTCTCTCATTTAAAAAATCAGAGAATCGCATTTGATCGCCTGAGTCAAGAGACCTGTCCCACTGGTTCGACTTTTTTGCTAGAATGGTAGGTAGATTAGGGAGAGGAAGATGTACGATGATCAGGAAGTGGGTATGGCTGTTGGCCTTGATCGGTCTCTTAGCGGCTTGTTCAGAGAAGGAGGCCCCGGTTGAAGAGCCGCAGGAGGTCGAAGCGGAAGAGAGTGCTGATGTGGTTGAGGACCATGTCGAGTCCGTCGATGAGCATGCGGAAGGGGAAGAAGATGGGCACGGGCACGCGCACGCGCATGGGGAATCCTTTGTCGTCGACTCGACAAAGCCTCTTGAGGATTTTTCGGAAAGGTATCAGGAAATCGCTCGTACCTTGGGGGACTATGAGCTCCCGGAGGAAGGGCGGCTGACGCTTGAGGAATGGGGAGAGAAGTACGGTGAATCGAGGTTAGTCAATCCTGAAGATTATATCTATTACGAAAATGGATACACGTTTGCGAAAGCGACGAAGGACTTGAACTCGATCACCTCATTACCTCCTGATCATATCCAGGCGGATCCTTATGGAACGCAGGCGCTCGGTTCTTTTAAAACGAACATTGTTACGTTGGCGTTCGGGTTGCAGGAAGAACCTGAGGAAGATCAGGTGCAGGAGATGAGTCGCATGGTGGCGGATGAGCTCGGGAAGTTGGAGCCGTTCTTGCAGGAGTATGAGATGATTGCGGAGTGGACGCGCGAGACGCGAGGATATTTTGTGGAGGCGGCTGATGGTGGAGGGCATGATGTGTTCCACCAGGGAAATGAGAATTTGCAGGAAATGAAGGGCTTGATTTTGACAATCAATAGGGAGCACTGGGAATAGTGTTGATGGGGACGGTTCTTGCGTTTGTTCAAACGCGAGAACCGTCCCCATTTCAAATTTGCTGAACAATCCGCTCACAAATCTCGTGCGTTTGAAGCGAGTCCTGAATGGAAGGGGAAGGGACGTTTTGCTGCTGGATACATTCTATGAAATGATCCGTGATTTGATAGAAGCCACGTTTATAGAGCGTGGGGTCCCAGCCGCCAAAGGTCGAGTAACTGACTTCTTTATTATGATAATGTGTCGTTTCCACAAGGTCTTGGATGACGTATTTATCATGAGCGGTTGAATACTCGATGATTTCTTCGGTGACTCCACCGTTACGGTTCATGATTCCGATCGCGGTGCAGTCTTTTCCAATCAGATGGATGATGAGGTGATCCATCATGTCCCCGTTTTTCATAGCACGCACGTGGACGTTCAGAACTTCGGTGTCCATGAGGAATCGCAGTGTATCGACGACATGGATGAAGTCTTCCACCACATAGCGGCGCACGTAATCCGGTTCATTGAAGCGGTTCTTCTGCATGAGGATCAGGCTCGGTTTTCCTTTATCTTTCAACGCTTTGACGGGAGGGATGAAGCGGCGGTTGAAGCCGACCATGGCCGTGACATTCATTTCTTCTGCTAGTCGGACGATTCGCTCGGTTTCCTCAAAACTCAATGAAATCGGCTTGTCTATGTACACGTTGATGCCGTTTATGATGAGTTTCTCAGCTAGATCTGCGTGTGCTTCGGTCGCCGCGCTGATGATGGCACCGTCGATCTTTTTCTCGATCAGTTCATCGATGGAGGTCGTTTTTTCTTCGATCCGGTATTTGTTTGCGAGCCGGTCGAGTGTTTCGTTGTTTCGTGTGCAAAGGACAAGTTCTATTCCTTCTTTTTCGGATAAGACAGGGAGGTAGGCTTTCTGGGCAATATCTCCGAGTCCGATGATAGCAATTTTCATAGTCATTCCTCCACAAGGGTTTACCTAAAGAATATAGGGACGGTTCTCATGATGCAAACATGAGAACCGTCCCCGCGCTAGGGCACCCACACTAAGGCATGTCGATCATGAGTTCTTTTTCGATGTTGTTCTCGAGGTCGACGATCCAATACTCGAGGTCGCGCTCACGACTCGTTCCGAAATTGCGGTCACGGGTGTAGAGGAGTCGATCGCGATTGTGGAAGAACGTCGGGGAGCCGGCGTAATCTTGGACATTTGTGACTTGTTCGATATTTTCTCCGTTACGGTCCATGACGAAAATGTTGTAGATGTACCTCCCACTCTTTGTGGTTGATCCGACATCAGCGAAGGCGATTCTTTCATGATCAGATGAAAGAACGGGATGGGAGAGAGCGGGGCCGTGACCGGCTTGGGATTCATAGCTTTCTTCCAATGTCACGGGCGTTTGGTCCCCCGTGTTCAAATCGGCGAACATCAACTGGTCACTGAACTCGAAGGGGGCACTGATGTTTAAATAAAAGATTTCATTATCAGATAGCATATCAATCGCTCCGAATTTGAAATCAACAGAATGATCGACGACTTCGCTCTCACCCGAATCCAGGTTCATCTTGCGGAATTCGAAATCTTTTACGACTCCGTTTCGGTACATCGTATAATAAATCGATTTTCCATCAGGGGTAAAGGCCGTATCCAGTACGTTGTGCTGCTTTTCTGTTAGCGGGCGAGCGGATCCATATTCATACAACATCAGTTGAGCGTAAACGTCTTCCTCCACTTGCCCCTTTTTCAGAAACGTAAACGATTCTCCGTCTGGTGCGAACGTGGGCTCTTCGAAGGAGAACCCTTCATCCGGCGGCAGAATCCGTTCAGCTTCTCCACCATTCATTGCCATTTTATAAAGAGAAGACGTGCCGTTATGGGCATAGGGGAAAATCAGGGTCTCATCATCTGGTGACAGGGCGGGGAAATCTTCGAGTCCGGTGTAGCCCGTCGGTCCGGCTGACATGCTTCCGGTGCTCGAGAGGATGACGTAGAGAATGATCATCCCGGCGATAAACCAGAGGCTTTTTTTATTGATTCGCTTCATGCGTTCACCTTCCTTGCATCAAATCTTTTGTCGTCAAATAGAGGACGAAGCCGAGTAAGAGGACGACCACGCCGTACATGCCTAATTTCAAATAGAATAGCAGGCCCGCCACTAATGCAATGCCACCAAGTCCGATCATCAGGCGGGAGGTGATCAGGGCCACTTTTCTTTTTTTGAAAAAGAGAAGGGTGACGTGCAGCGCCAAGAGTCCGACAATGAGCCCCCACTCCCAATAATTGTGCAGTATTTCCATACAAATCCCCTCCTATAGCAGTAATGGTCTCAGTGTGACTACGGTGAACAGGACGATGACGATTAAGGCGGGAATCATCGAGGCGACGGGTTTCCGCGCAATGAGTTTGATCAAAAGTTTGTAGAATAAGAGCCAGCCGACCACGAAACTCACCGGAATGAGAACGAGCCAATTGAGTCCGATCATAGCGATGAATCCGTACACAAAGAATATGGCGACGCCGCAAATCAAGGCGCCAGCTAAAATATTGACGATGTGACTCACTTTTTTCAGGCGACGGTTTCGTTTATCATTCGTTTCATCAATCGAATGAAAGTAGGAGTTGCGGATGATGAACGTGAGACATGTCAGTACGAGAACAGCTAAGTAAATACCGAACAATATCGTTTGGAGTTCTGGAAATTGGATGATGGCAAAATAGCTGAACCCATTCCAACCCGCGTTCAAAAAAACGAGCGCGCCTACTGACCAATAAAAGCGGCCGAGCAGGGGAATGTTCATGGCGACAAGCGTGACGAGTGTTCCGAATGTTAGCTGGATCGCAAGCCAACCAAGTGATGGTTCATTGAATGTTGCTAGAAAAGCGAAGTGGAGAAAGATGCCTAGCGCAATGGTTGCAAACCCGATGACGTACAGAAGGCTGCGTTGGTACGGATACATCGTTTCCTGGAGCCCGTTTCCGACTAAGCCCGCATCGCCGAACTCCTCGATCGCTTTCTTCTCCGCTTGTTTGGAAGTATGACCTTCCTCCTCGTATTGTTCTTTCAAGGAAGACAAGTGGGTGAGCATTTCTTCTTTCATCTCGGCTCGTTCTTCTTCGTCACTTTGCATCTGATTCAGGATTTTCTCGATATGCTTCTCTAATCGATTCATGTGCCTTCCTCCGATGTCTTCAAAATTAGGTCGTTGACGCTTTTCCACTCCCCGAGCTTCTTAGCTAACATCGCATTCCCTTCGTCCGTGATCTGGTAATACTTGCGGCGACCACTCGCCGTTTCCGACCAATAAGAGGTCAGCCATTCTTTCTTTTCCAAACGCTTTAATGCAGGATACAACGTTCCTTCACTCATATTGTATAGGTCATCGCTTTGTTGTTTGAGCCGTTTCACAATTTCATAGCCGTACATATCTTGCTTTGAGAGCAGGCCAAGCATGAGGATGTCGATGCTGCCTTTCATAATTTCACGATCCATGATTTTGCCCCTTCCCGCTTTCTTTTGTTAGGTTTCCACTAATATGGAATTTATTGTTATGGTCATTGTATTACGAGGTACATCGTATTACAAGGTCTAGGAGGAAATTTGTTCCTGGAAATGTGTTGACTTTTATATCACTTAACGATATATTACATTTATTGATATATCATTTAATGATATAAAACATAAGGAGCATGAATATGGCGAGAAATGACTCACTTGAAACAGGCGAGCTGACGGATACATCCTTTTATATCCTGCTGTCGCTTGTCGAAGCAAGGCATGGATATTTGATCATGCAAAACATCGAAGAGCTGACTGATGGCGGATTTTCAATCGGGCCGGCATCGATGTACACGACGATCAAGAAACTGTTATCGGCTGAATTGATTGAACAGTACGGAGATGGGAAAGGGAAGCGCAAGACATACATCGCCACCGATAAGGGATTGAAGTTGTTGGAAAAAGACATCAAGAGAAGAGAACAGATGATTTTTCATGCGAAACAAGTGCTGAATCAGAAAGGAGACCGATTAGGATGAAAAAGAAATACGTGGTGTCAAGAGGACTTGCTTTTGGTGAAGAAAAAGATATGGCCAAACTGACCTCTTACGCGAAACAAGGGTGGGTATTGGAACGGTTCGCTCCGTTCGGCTTTTTGTTGAAAAAAGGAAAGGTGCAACACTTGTCATTTGCGGTCGATTATAACAAGGATCCGGATGATGAATATTTCGCTTATTTTGAACAGGCTGGCTGGACTCATATGTGCAGCGGGGTGGATTACATACACGTCTTCTCAAGCCCAGAAGGAACCCAACCGATCTATTCAGACCGCGAGACGACGCTTGAGAAATATGAAGTGGAAAAAAAGAACACGGGAATGGTTGCCTTGCCTTCGCTGATCGCAACCATTCTGCTTTTTATCTGTGGGAATTTGGAAGGTGTGTCTGGTCTCATGGAAGAAGTCTTAATTTGGTCAGGCTTCGCAACAATGATCGTGTTCGTATTCTCGGGAATGCCTTATGTCGGGTATCGGTATAAATTGAGCAAGGTGAGAAAAGGGTGGGGAAAATGAAGAAACGGATATTCAGGTTGTTCTTTGCCTGGCAGGATCAAGCGGAAGAAAAGTGGCTGACGGAGATGGCTGAGCAAGGCTTTCATTTCTCCAAGTACAAATTCGGTTTATACACATTCAAGAAAGCGGAGGCTGCTGATTATGTATATAAACTGGACTACAAAGGATCCTCAGACCAAGATCTTGAAGAATATGTGACGTTCTTTGAAGATGCGGGCTGGGAGCATGTCGATCGTTTCCACGGCTGGCATTATTTCAGGAAGGTGAAGAATGGTTCAGAAGAGGAGCCCGTCATATACTCGGATCGTCATTCTGAATCTCAAAAATATAAATCTCTGGTCAATTTCTTGATTCCGATCTTTCTCATGACGGTGGCGATCTTTTTGACGATCATCGTACCGAACAGACCGAACGCTTCGATGATAGAGGTCATGAAATGGCTGTATATCGTTCTAATTAGTATGTACGTGTTTGCCATTGTCCGAGTAAGGTTGAAAGTGAGGAAACTACAAAAATAGTGGCACCAAACAATAAATTGGGAACGTTTTGGAATGAACATGGGTGAACATGGGGACGGTTCTCGCGTCTGCAAACGCGAGAACCGTCCCCATATCAAACTAGGAGGTTCTTCATGGAAAGAGATAGAAAGAATACGAAGCAAGGACTAACCACTCTATCCGTAATCGGGGGAGGGGTGGCAGGATTTGTCGTCAACGTAGTTTTGAGCATGATGACCGACACCGATATGACGTCCTTCTACGGAATCTCGATATTCTTAGGCGTCATCGTTGGATTGCTATGGGATATTGCAGAAAAATTGATTGATCAAAACTAATGAGAACGAAAGGAGACTCTAACATGACAAAGGAAAAATTCTTCAAGACAATTGCTATCGTCAGTTTCCTCTTTTGCGTAGCGGTGTGGGTTCCGAATATAGTATTTCAGACCGCAAGTCCATGGTGGATCCTCACGTTTATCGTGGCGCCAATCGGAATCCTCAGTGCAAGCCTAGTGAAGCATTACCGGCTGATCGTGTCGAACGTCATCATGCTGTTCAGTTTTCCTCTATTCATGTTCGGGGGATATCTTTTGAATTACATAATAGATGGTAAGCCATAATGGTGAAGGTGGAGAGTTCAAGTGCCCTATGTGAAGTTTTTTGTGTATGATTGTTTGATATTCACTCTATTAATCAGTGTAAGTTATATCCTTGATGGATACCTCAATGCGCCATTTGACAAAGTTGACGTGTTCGCCATCTTCGTTTCGTTGCCTATTCTTCTGATTCTGGCCGGCCTGTTTACTAAAATGTTCCTAGAGTTTGATAGAATGTCCAAAACAGTGAAAGTCATTATTACCGTTCCAGCTTTTATAAATGCCTGCCTCATTGTAGCTCTCATCGGACCTATCATGTTTGGGTTCGGTGTTTAACACGAGAACCGTCCCCATAAAAACACCAGCCGCTTCCTCAGAATGCCTGAGGAAGCGGCTGTGTTTTTGTTCACACGATTTGGCTTACATCTGTAATCGATACGATAAATAAAATAAGTGCTGTAATCCCGATCGTGATCGAAGTCCCCAAGACGGCGACCCGCATATTGATGTGGCTTTTTTCTTTATTCAAATAGATCCCGGCAATCGATATGACCAGTGATACCGTCAAGAGAAAGAACATCAGTGGAACCGATCCCCCTTCACCGCTCATAATCGAGAAAAGAATCAGTACAGGAATGATATTCAAAACAATGCCCAGCCAGCTTGCTGCACGTCTGACCCAGATATTATGTATCATTCGACCCCTCCTACAAAAGTTATAAAAAGATACCCGTAGCGAAAAGAATTTAAACCCATATATTTACATATTAAAATAAATTCTATTTCATTCCTTTTTCGCTACGAATCCTTCTATTCCCCGGGTAGAAAAAGCTGAAACTAGGGGGAAAGGACCAGGAAGGCTGATACTCCCTAATGACCCTACCCTCTGTTTACTATTCCTCTTTTACTATCGTTCCGCTGAACGTATCGTGAGGGAGGACAGCCCCATCTTGTCCCTCAAAATCTCGGCGATTCTTCAAATAAACAATACCACCGATCATGTCGCGGTGAGCCATGCGTTTGATAATCTGAGCACTACAGGCAGGAGACCCATCTTCGCTTTCAAGCTTCAATCCCATCGCCTTGTATCCGACCGTTTGCCCGCAGCTTCTCAGTTGAGCATACTCAAGTCCCCAGGCGACAGTCGTCGGAGTAATGAGCGCGTGCACCCATTCTTTCCTCACTTTTTTCCGTAAAAGACATTCCACACCAGCGGTAACCACGCCCGAAATGGCCAAGTCGATCAGCACCGCTTTTGTCCGTTTCTTCGTCATGGCTTTCATACATCTTCCTCCTTACCTATCGATATAGTGTTCTACGTTTTGTCCAATTGATAGGATTCATTTATTAAAAAATAAAGACAGACTTCACGCATTTATATCAGACGACAACTTTCGGTCCGTTATGGTATCAAGGGTGTGGCATCCTGAGGCGTGTTCTCTACCGTTTTCTAGCTCACGACCACGTAAAACCCTCGAGATAGATTCCCTCTCAGCAGTTTGGATGGCTATCAACGTTGAAAAGTGTGGAGAGGAGAGGCATCAAAACGGTTATAGACTCAAATTGACTACAAAAGTGATGTGATAAAGCGGATCTCAGCACTTTTTGAGACGCCTCCCTGTTAAAACGGTCGAGAGACAACTTTCGTCCAGTTACCACAAACAAGAAAAAAGACAGGCACATGGCCTGCCTTTTACCTTACATATTGTCATTCAGTCTCTTGAACGGGACACATAAGGATAGATCGGATCCTTCAGCTGGAACTCATACGTTTCACCGTCAACGATGCCGACGACTTTGTCGCTGTCGTACAGATCCAGCATGAACTGTGCCATTTCTTCCGACGTATGGTACTGCTTGATGTTTTCTTTATAACTGAATTCCTCCATATCCATTGCGCGTTCGGCGAATTCCGTTTCGGTTGCGGCAGGGGCGAGGACTTTCGCTTTCATCGGGGACCCTGAAGAATCCAATTCTTGAGCCAATCCTTCCGTAAACGCACTAACATAGAATTTCGTCGAACAGTACGTGACCGCACCGCCAACAATGGCATAGCCGCCGCCTGACGAAACGTTGATGAGTTGCGTGCCTTCTTTGGAAGCATAGTCACGTGCAAATAACGTTGATAGAATCGTCAGGGCTTCATTGTTCAAGCGAAGCATCTTTTCAATCTTCGGCAGTTCCTGATCTGGGACCGGATCGAAGTTGCCGAATCCGGCATTATTGATAAACGTCTCAAGCTCGTACTCTTTCAGTTGATCATAAAAGTGATAAACTTGTTCGTTCTCAGAAAGGTCTGCGGTCATCAATTGGACGTCCACTTCCGGGTGTTGTTCTAGAATCTTATCTTTCAGCTCATTCAGTTTTTCTTCTCGTCGTGCCGTCAGGATCAAATCTTTTCCTCTTTTTGCGAAAGCAAGCGCGGATTCATATCCGATACCTGAACTTGCTCCTGTAATGACAGTATAGGCCATGTTCATTCCTCCTTAATGATTGGATTAGTCAGTTGAACGGGAGACATATGGATACATCGGATCCTTCAGCTGGAACTCATACGTTTCCCCGTCTACGATCCCGACAACTTTGTCGCTGTCATACAACTCCAACATGAACTGGGCCATTTCTTCAGATGTATGATATTGCTTGAAGTTCTCTTCATAACTGAATTCCTCGACATCCGCCGCTTTCCCGGCGAATTCGGTTTCTGTTGCAGCGGGAGCGAGTATTTTCGCTTTCAACGGCGAACCGTTCGCTTCAAGTTCTTGGGCAAGCCCTTCGGTAAAGGCACTCACGTAGAACTTCGTCGCGGAATAACTGACGGCGCCTTCGATGATGTTGTAGCCGAGATTCGAAGACACATTAATCAGTTGTGTTCCTTCTTTAGAGGCATAATCTCTTGCGAATAGGGTAGATAATATCGTTAGCGCTTCATTGTTTACGCGCAGCATCTGCTCGATTTTCGGTAATTCCTGATCTTTGATCTGATCGGAGTTGCCGAACCCGGCATTGTTGATGAAGGTTTCGATTTCAAAGTCTTTCAATTCCTCATAAAAGCTGTACACTTGCTCATTTTCTGATAAATCAGCGATCAACAGGTGCACCTCAACATTCGGATGATTCTCTTGAATGGTGTTTTTCAACCCATTCAGTTTCTCCTCTCGTCGTGCCGTGAGGATCAGGTCTTTCCCTCTACCCGCAAACGCGAGCGCTGTCTGATAGCCGATTCCTGAGCTTGCTCCTGTAATAACCGTATAAGCCACTTTCATTCCTCCTTGAAAAAATTGCAATCATGTAAGTGTACCCGTTTCCTTGTTTGGCATAACGCTTGAACACCGAGTGGATGGGTTTCTGTAAGAATCTTATGAACCTGTACGATCCGGTTGTTTCGATTTGCGAAATAGTTTAATATAGAAAGAATGTAAAAACGTAAACGAAAGGAGGAGACCGCGTGCAGCGAATATCTAAACGGCCTTACTGGGTTCGGCGATTCCTTGCATCAGATCCTGGGCGCAAGCGGTTGATGCAGGCAGGAAAAGCGACGCTCAGCCTGATGTCAGCGGTTTTTACAAGTAATCTATTGTTAGCGTTGCTTGGACAACCCGCTTTGCTGCCATCGATTTTGTCCGGGATGGCTGGTTTGATCGGAATCATGGTGGTCATGGATGACACGAAAAAGAAAAAACAGATCACCACATGGCTGCTTGGTGTATCCGCCATCTGTGGGGTGACACTAGGGGCGTTACTCGCCAATAACGTCATCCTCGTTTCTTCCTTGATGGTCGCCGTGATCTTCTGTGCCTTTTATTTCTCAAGATTCGGTAGCCGCTACTTTTCGATGGGCATGATCGGCTTCATGACGGTTTACCTATCCTCATTCCTTAAATTATCACCGGCTCAATTCCCGTGGTTCTATCTGACGATTCTCATCGGAATCAGCTATGCGTATCTGTATAATTTCATCCTTTTCAAAGATTCTGCCGAGGTGTTAAGGCGTAGTATGCGTTCGTTTCATAAACAAGCGAACCTCACATTCGAATTGTTCATCGAGGTGATCGAGGAGCCCGAAACGAGTGAAGCGAGAAGAAAGAAGCTTACCTTGAATGTGCGCAAACTACGCGAATATGCGACCAATGTTTCTGCTGATGTGCAGGCACAAGAAACCCGCGACATATGGCCGGGCCTCGAACCTAGACAGCTGAAGTTGTATGTGTTCGATACGGCGATGCTGGTCGCCACGCTTTCGGGTAGTCTGCAGCGGCTGAAGGAAGATCAAGCTTTTGAGATGTATGAAATCCGCACCTTGCTCATCCGGATGATTACGCTTTTGAAAAAGGCAGAAGTGTTGAATGACCGCGTTGAAAACTATAACCTGGCGGAAGCGGAAAAAGTCATGGCATCGCTTCGTGCGTTGACCGAAGACCTCTTCAGCCGAACAGAAACGGAAGACTGGCACTATATCATCCGTCGCATCGAAGCGATGGTCTCTCATGTCACCGAGGGAGCGATGGCTGTGCAATCCTCGATCCGTTCTGTGGAAAAAATCGACGTTGAGATGGAAGTGGAAGAAGAAGAGGAGGAGGCATCCGAAGAAGAGGGCATGAAGCCGACGACGAAAAAAGCGATTCAATCGTTGATCGCTGGCTCGATCGCCGTCGTGGTCGGCTATCTCATTTCGCCGATTCAGCCCTACTGGGTGTTGCTGACGACATTCATCGTCCAGCTCGGAACGGAAACGGTCGGACGGACGTACTTGAAAGGATTCGAACGATCGGTCGGGACCGTGATCGGTGCCGTGATCGGGTTTATTGTCGCAAGACTCGTGTCCGGGCAATCAGAACTTGAAGTCGCGCTTATCTTCATTGTCGTCTTTTTAGCGTTTTATTTATTGACGGTATCCTATACGCTCATGAGTTTATTCATCACCATGCTGATCGCGTTCATGTACGACTTGCTTCTTGGTGGTATCAGCTATGAACTGCTCGGGGCCAGGGTGATCGATACGATTGCCGGAGCGGCCATCGCGCTTGGCGTCTCCGCCTACATTTACCCGACGAAGACGATGGACAAAGTATCGGATACGCTCATCGATTATTTGGATGAACTGGATGTGTACGTGAAAGCTTACCTTGAAAGTTTGCAGCAATCCACGCCTGTAAAACCACTGGCTGAGCATGGGTTTGCGTTGGATGAAAAATTGCAGACGCTAGAAGCAGAAGCGAAACCGATTCTACAAGGACCGGGAGGACGGAAATACTCCGGCCTGCCGCGCAGGGTGACCTTATTCACGGCACTCAACTATTACGCCAAGCACTTGGTAGCGTCGTCGTATGAAAAAGATTTCCGTTACCCTGAAGATGTGCATCAATGGTTGCAGCAAGTCGAGAAGAAGTTCAGTGACAATATCCAAATCATCAAAGAATCGATCGAACAGGAACAACCGATTCCACCACTTCATGATTTGCAAGAGGAGCGCAAACAGTTGGAGCGCCACGCGCCTACGCGCGATAAAGGGCAAGGCGACCTTGTCCACCACTTGTATTACATTTGGAAGATGAATCAGACGTTCCGGTTGTTGAACAGTCCGGCTGTGGAAACGAAAGAAAAGGATCACTAGCGTTCGCGCTCGTGATCCTTTTTTGTTTTCAAGATGTTCTGGTCCGTTCTCAAATATGAGCGTGTGGGAGGGAAGGGAAAACAGTCCGCTTTCCGCGGGGAACGCTGAGCCTCCTCAGGCTTCACCCTCCGGGGTCACAGCCTTTTCCATTTTCCCGCAGGAGTCTACCTGTTTTCCCTTCCCTCCATGCGTTATATTGGTTGAACGGACCTCAATCAGGAACGTTCCTGAACATAAGGAAGCTCGGGGGTGGGGAGCATGCCTCCTGTGAAAGTGATTTCGGACACTTGGCAGAGTGATTCGGATAAGAGACGTGACTTATCGGACATCTCCTCAGCCAATTCTGACAAGTAACACAGTATTTCGGACATTTAGGGATAATTCGGACAAATGATCTGCGTTTTCGGACATCCACTCTGATAATTCGGACACCCACCACACCCCCCTGAGCAGCATCACTCTCACGAACCGGCTCCTTACAATTCCTTCTCATAACATTCTACAGGATTGTCATCTACATGATTCATACGGTAGAAGGTGAATCCATGAGATTTCCAAAACACCTTGCCGCGGTCGTTGGTCTCAAGGACCGCGAGTCGTAATGTTTCGATTCCTCCCTCAACCAGACGCTTTTCAAACGCTTGGTACACGTCTCTTCCTATTCCTTTTCCGTGAACATCACCGCGGATCATCAAGAAACCGAGCCACGGGTGTCCGTCTTTCGGATTGTTCGGGAGATAATCGACAAGCGCGACGGGATGATCGTCGATATTCACGATGTAACTTTAGGTTTTGTCCTGAATAAATTCTTTCCTGACGTCCTCGATCGAACGAGCCGGTTTTCCGTTCTCGAGTTGGTTGTAGGTCGGGTTGGAGTTGTAAATCTCTTGAGCAATATGTAGGTTGTTTTCTGTAATGGGTTCAAAGATCATCGTACAGCCCTCCTTTTCCTTCTATTCTATCACTATGTATCGAATTGGATTTATTGGAAAAAATCGATATACTGATAAAAAGACTGTATATTCAGAAAAAAGGAGAGTGTCTATGGGGACGGATGTCATTGTTGTCGGAGCAGGGTTGGCTGGTTTGGTGGCGACAGCAGAACTTGCAGATGCGGGGAAACGTGTGTTGTTGGTCGATCAGGAGCCGGAAGCCTCGTTCGGAGGTCAGGCGTGGTGGTCATTCGGCGGGTTATTTTTAGTCGATTCTCCGGAACAGCGCAGACTCGGGATAAAAGATTCGAAAGCGTTGGCGTGGCAGGACTGGCTCGGATCCGCCGGTTTTGACAGGGATGAAGATGAGGATTACTGGGGCAGGAAATGGGCCGAGGCGTACGTCGATTTTGCCACCTATGAAAAAAGGGACTGGCTACATAATATGGGCATGCGGTTCTTTCCTGTCGTCGGATGGGCCGAACGGGGCGGGCATCTCGCCGATGGGCACGGCAACTCCGTGCCGCGCTTCCATATCGTCTGGGGAACGGGGCCGGGGATTGTCGCTCCGTTTGAAAGTAGAGTGCGGCGACATATGAGTGAAGGACGTGTGAAATACTTAGCGAGGCATAGGGTAGACGCGCTCCTGACAGAAGGGGCAGCCGTCGTCGGCGTCCGAGGTTCTGTACTTGCGCCGAGTACAGCGGAACGTGGTGAGTACAGCAACCGTGATGTGATCAAACAATTCGAGTGCCGTGCTGATGCGGTGCTCGTTTCAAGTGGAGGAATCGGTGCGAATCTGGATCTCGTCCGCAAGCATTGGCCAGAGCGGTTGGGGCGTGCTCCGGAACGGATGATTTCAGGTGTACCTGCGCATGTCGACGGACGGATGCTGTCAATCACCGAACAGGCTGGCGGTAGAATCGTCAACCGTGATCGGATGTGGCACTATACGGAAGGCATCAAGAATCATACGCCTGTTTGGAGTGAGCATGGTATTCGGATTTTGCCAGGGCCATCTTCGGTGTGGTTGGATGCGGAGGGCAAGAGGTTTCAGGCACCGAATTTCCCTGGATTCGATACGCTCAGCACACTTGAAGCGATTGGCAAAACGGGCTATGACTACTCGTGGTTCATTTTGACACAGAAAATCATTGAAAAAGAATTTGCGCTGTCTGGATCTGAACAAAATCCCGATTTGACAGGAAAAAGCATCCGTGACGTGATGAAGCGCGCGTTGCCGGGAGCATCAGCCCCTGTTCAGGCTTTTATGGACAAAGGCGAGGATTTCATCGTGGCAGACACGTTAGATGAGTTGGTCCAGGGCATGAACGAGTTGGCGGACGATCCGCTTTTGAAGGTGGAAGATATAGAAAGACAGGTGAGAGCGAGAGATTACGAGATTGATAATACGTTCACGAAAGATCTCCAAGTGACTGCGATGAGAGGGGCGCGCAACTATGTCGGGGACAAGCTGATCCGGGTCGCACCGCCTCATAAAATTCTCGATCCGAAGAATGGACCGTTGATTGCGGTGAAACTGAATATCTTGAGCCGTAAAACGCTGGGTGGACTGCAGACGGATTTGTCAGGACGTGTCCTCGATGAAAACGGTGGAGCCATTGAAGGGTTGTACGCCGCTGGTGAAGCTTCTGGATTTGGAGGCGGCGGACTGCATGGTTACCGCGCGCTAGAAGGTACGTTTCTAGGTGGATGTCTGTTTACGGGACTAGAAGCGGGGCGTGCAATAGCGAAGCGGTGACCCGCGATCAAAAAAGATATGATAATCTGAAAATAAAAGGGTGTTTATGTGAGATTCCTGCTTTGTTCCCTCGTCTTCCTGCTTATCGTTGCCTGCGAAAATGGTGAAGAAGAACCATCAAGAATCAGCATGATAGAAAAGGAAAGTAACATTGCTTATGTAGAAGAGTTAAGTTTGATCGCTCCAAAGGTCTGTATGGAAAACAATTTGGATGGAGAGTCATTGGAGCCATTTCTAGTTGATATTAAGGTAGAAGGGGAATTACGGACGTTTGTCGATCATGCCTCCAATGTAACTTTAGACAGTCGAAATTTTCTTCAAGGTGTAGAAGATGGTAGTGAACCTACTGACTATTTTTGCACAGGGAATAATTTGAAAATCAAGAAAGACATTAGTGGAGACAAATTGCAGGAGTTTATTCGTGATGGAAGCGTGCAGGTCGAGATGACGGAATTAGACGGGACTATGATTGAAAAAAAGCCGTTAACGGAATTCCGATTGGGAAAACTGGATGGATCAATTTAAAAGCCTTAACCGATATTTTTCTAATGAAAAGCCGGCAATCTTTGCTGGCTTTTTCCTGTAGTTGAAAGTGTGAGGCGAGTACTAAGTTGAAACTTGGTAGTAGATAAATCTTCCATTATGTTAAAGTTGGGGAGGAATTTGTTGTGAAATCATTGGGGGTGTGAGTTTTGTTTGAATTCTTTATCTTATCTCTTGTCGGAGGCATCTTAGGTCTATTTCTTCTCTATGCTATCATTTCAACAGCCGTCAGGGACGGGATTGATAAGTCAGTAGTTGGTCAGCATATACGAGAAAAACAGCTAGGTGAGAATCATAGAAAATAAATAGCAGTACCTTTAATAACAAGTGAGCGAATCGAATGGTGCAATTCCTGGTCATCCTTTTATTTTTTGTGATCGTGTTATGGGGAGCAAGAAGCACAAAAGAAAAAGAACGAGAAGAGAGAAGAGACAATAAGATCAGAGAGCTAGAAGAAAAAGTTGAACGGTTAGAAAATCAGCAACGAAACAATGGGAAGACCTGAGCAGCCTCATAAACCAAGCTCTGGAAGCATTTATTTCAACTGTTAGGTTTGATGATAATGATTTCCAGGTATCTACTAATGATGCGTGTTTATAAATCAATGTCACACTCGGAGGGGTTTTTTGAGGAAATATACATTGATCATTTTGTTCATTCCATTGTTTCTGTCTGCTTGTAGTGATCATCGTACAGAAACAATAGGGCCGAAATCCATAGAAGAGATTTTAGAGGAATACCCTGATGACGTAACGCAAGTCACCTCATTTCCGTTCGACCAGGGCGAATCATTGGGGTATATCATAAAATGGCCTGATTGGAACCATCGCAGTCTGACGTTACGGTATTACGCTGAAGGGGTGGAAGCAGATTATGAACATCCTTTCAATGTTACGGGAGAGGCTGTGGAGTACATTGTAGGCACGAAGAGAAATTTGATAAATGAAATAGAGGATCCTGGTTCATTAGAGTCTTATGAGAAAATTCAGTTTGATACTCAAGAGGTCTACTATCAGTATTTTTCAGAGGGTAATGGGGGGACGATCGTTTGGTGGGATGGCCAATTTGAACGAACCCTTGCCTATTTGGAAGCGCCCGAAAAACTCGAAAAAAGCGAGTTCAGAACAGTATTGAGAGATTTATATGAAGATGTATTGAGGGGGAGCTAGGGGTTGACTGAAACCAGCGAACCCCTAGTCGGCTAAGGCCGAAAAGTTATCTAGAAAGATAAAATGTAAAAGAATGTATGTTGTCAAAGCAGATCATGTGTGGTCTGACGTCCATAGGAAAATAGGAGATTCCTGTGGGCTTCATGCCAATGAATGTCATCAAATCTTCGTTCGAAGTGAAATTCATTAACTCACCTAGCACAATTTGGTTATGTTTGTTTCTGAAACTTATTCTAGAATACTTCTCCTCCTTCAGGAATTTGAGCAATTCCATATATATTCCCCCTCAAAAACACGCGTTTCCCTAATCGAAGTATTTTTAAACCTGATATTGGATATATATTCAAATGCTATTTAAATAAAGTATTATAAAAGGGATTACCATATAATTTTATTCGCCTCAAAAAATGGCTTTACCTGAAACTTTTTTGTCTGCGTGTGCGACAAATATGATAAAGGGGGAGGTATCATGAAAAGGTATATAGGAATGATTCTGCTTTTATTCGTTGTCGCATGTGGACAGACAGAAAACCCAGGTCCCACTGACACGACTTCTTCAGAACCGAAAGAAACAGACCCTTCTGCGGAGTACGACAGGATTGGCAAAGGGTGTGAGGAGTCATCTTTTAGTGGGCAGACTTTTGCGGATTTATCAGAGGAAGAACAGGCATTGTACGAGATTCCAGAGCCATTTGAAGGAGAGTCGTTAGAAGACGTTCAAGTGGCACAAATGCAGATGGCGAGATATGAATATATCAATGAAAGTTTGGAATCACAGGGTTATGCTGGTGGAATCGAGATGATTGATTCTGTCGGCAATTTTAATTTTCTTAAAGGGTCGATTGTTGTTCAGTTGAAGGATGGACTGAAAGGGGAAGAGAAAAAACGGAAAGAAGCGATTGAAAAAGCTGTTGAGGATGCACAAGAGTACTACAATGATCAGGCAGTAGTCGTGCAGGAGGTTCCCAAAACGAAAGATGAATTGATTGATCACCAGAATAGGCTCATGAGTAAACTCGCAAGCAAGGAGTCGCTCGAAAAGAAAATAGTCAGCACCGGGTTATGTATGGAACAGAGTGCACTGGATCTTGTTGTCAGGGAAGAATTGAGTGAAGAAGAGCTGCAATTCATTAATGAACAAACGGACGTGGACATCAAAATTATGGTTCAAGAACCGAATAAAAAAACGGGATATGTAACTTCGAGTGGCGATGGACGTTTGTCCTTAGCTACGACGTCTTTCCAACATTCGAAAGAAGACATAGAAATAGGGGAGTTGGTTACCGTCAGTTATGAGACGGTGATGGAGTCCTATCCAGCGAAGTCGGAAGCAATCGACGTCAAGGTCCACAAACCGAAGCAGCCCGAGGGAGCGGACTTGAATGAGAAAGAAGTCATTCAACAATCTCTCGAGAAGGTAGAAGATGATAGCCCACATCAAGCCATTAAAGACATTACCTATCATCAACAATCAGATGAGTGGACGGTTCGGATTCGGCTGATCAAGGGCATGGATGAGTCACAGGTCCAGGATATGGCAATCAAAGACGAATGAGCATAAAGACAGCTTCTTAGGCATTTTAGAGCCTGGGTAGTTGTCTTTTTCATGGTTATTTTGAATATTTTGTAAGCGTTTTCTGATTTATATGATAAAATGAATGAAGATTCAGAATGTACGTGGGTATAATGGTGGGTCTGGAACAAGAAAGTTGGATTTATCGGTTTTTCACAAAAAATTATGAAAGGAATGGAGTCCATGAATGCGGTAGAACGAATGAGAGTAGAGGAAACAAAAAAGAAGAACGTGTTGCTCTTCAGCGTGTTCTGCTTTTCTTTAGTGGCTGCTCTTGGAAAAGCGGTTGTACAGGGAGCCCCTGTAGCCATCGCTTTATATGGCGGCCAGTTGGCGACATTTGTCCTCTTATTTACCTTATTTCAATTTGTGACGAAGAAGTATGATCTCTTCGCATATGCGGGAGTGTTGATGGCATTCTCCTTTGCCAATGCCGGCATTTTCCTGACCGGTGGAGGGTTGATGTTAGTGCTCGTGTCGTATTTCTTGATGGTCTTCTCGGTCATTCAATTCAAGCGGGGCGTCTTTGCGCTTGCATTCGTGTTGGGACTGTTGACCATCATCGTGAACTTTATGTACAGCACCCAGGAAGTCGCCTTGTTACATAATAATATTCCGAACATCATATTGGTTTACGTGCTATCCGGAGTTCTTCTAGGTGCCTTATCGTACTTGAATGCTAAGCAAGAATCAAAGATGGAGCATTTGCTTTATGAAGCGGAGGAACAATCCGCTATGCAAAAGCAGCAAAAAGAAACACTGGAGGCGAATGTGTCATCGATTATAGAAAGCGTGACGCACGTGAATGAACGGATCCAGTCCCACCTCATTTCTCAAAGCGAGATGAAGCATGCGCTTGTGGAAATGGCGGCTGGAAGTCAGCAGCAGAGTGATCAAATCGGAAAAATCTCTTCGAACGCCGTCACGTCTCATGATCAGATGCGCGCGCTTAGCGACTCGATTCACCAATTGACGGCTGATTCAGAAGAAGCGACACGCCTGACGGATGACGGGGAACGGAAAGTAGTACGTTTCACAGAAGACGCAGAAGAAATCAGAGCGTTCATCCAGGATCTGAACGGGACCTTCCAGCAGTTGAATGATAAGATGAAGGAGACGAACTCGTTTTCTGATAAGATTACACAAATCTCAGAACAGACGAACTTGCTTGCTCTGAATGCTTCCATTGAGGCGGCAAGGGCAGGGGAAGCGGGTAAAGGTTTCTCAGTTGTAGCGGATGAAATACGGAAGCTGGCGGAAATGACGAATCATACGGCGTCGCAAATCACCGATAACTTGATGGAAGTGAATCAGAATAACGCGGAGACTTTGAAAAAAATGGACGCAAGTGAACAGAAAATCGAAGCTATTCACTCGTCCTCCGATGAGATTGCAGACTATTTTGCTCAATTGAAAGAAAAAATAGGCCAAATCACAAGCAACTTCCATAAGACGGAACAGACGGCAAACGACGTGATGCAAAATAGTAAGGATGTCGAGATGTCGACGACCGAACTTGCCAGCATCATTGAAGAATCGAGTGCGAGTATGGAAGAAATGAGTGCTACCGTTGAAACGTTGACCGACGATAGTGAGACAGTGGCCGCCGCCATTAAGCAGACGGCGATGAAGGCACAGGAGATACGGGAGCAGACATCGTAGGAAAGGGACAGGTTCTTTGGCGAATGCCAAGGAAGCTGTTTTTTGTTTTTATGTAACATTTTCCCATGATGTACGTCTAACGTGATAGAAGAGGGGGAAGAAGCATGAGAGTGAAAATATTGAAATGGTCTTCCATTTTGTTATTGATTGTCCTTGTAGCGTGCGGACCGAAAGTGAATGAAGAAAAAATCGATGAAGCCACCTTGCAAGGGAATGGATCGTTCGCTTTCGATTTGTTTCGGGAACTGAAGCAAGAAGACCAGAATGTGTTCATTTCGCCGTACAGTATTTCGCTCGTCATGTCGATGACGCTTGCGGGAGCAGAGGGGGAAACGGAGTCTGAAATCAGGCGGGCGCTGTATTATGAAGGCATGGATGATTCCACGATCATTGATACGCATCAGAATTATTCTGCCTACCTATCGAAGGACGATCAAGAGGTATCCATTGATCTAGCAAACTCGATGTGGCTGGATGAAGAGTTTCAAGTGAAAGATGAGTTCGAATCACTTATGACGGACAATTTGCGTGCTCAACTTTTTCAGCAAAAGTTGTCAGATCCGAGTATCGTAGAGGATATGAATGGTTGGGTGAAGGGCCATACAGGTGGCATGATCGATCAGCTGATCAAAGAGCCTTATAGCAAAAATACCCGTTTACTACTGACTAACGCGATTTACTTCAATGGTACCTGGCAATATCCTTTCTCGGAAAATAGTACGAAAGAAGGAACGTTTCACTTGGTGAGTGGTGAGGAGCAACAATTGGATTTGATGCATCAGCAAGAGTCGTTTTCTTATATGGAAACAAAAGATATGAAAGGTGTTCGTCTTCCATACGGTGAAGAGGGCGAAGAAGGCAATTACTCGATGTATGTCATGCTTCCGATCGATCAGTCATTGGACACTCTCATTCAAAAGTTTGATGCAGAGGCGTTTGCTGAAATGAAGGGGCAGATGATCCGTGAGCCTGTTACGCTCACGTTGCCTTCCTTCAAGCTGCAGTACGGCGTGAAGTCGCTCAATGATTCTTTGAAATCTCTAGGGATGGAGGACGTTTTTTCTGAGACGGAAGCGGACTTATCTGACATGTCGGATGTTCACTTATTTTTGTCTGCATTGAATCATAAGGCCGTTATTGACGTGACGGAAAAAGGGACAGAAGCGGCAGCTGTCACACAGGCAGAATTCGAAAAAGTATCAGGGTTTGCAGAGCAACCAAAGGAATTCCGAGCGGACCGTCCATTTTTCTACATCATAGCGGATGAGAAGTATGATTCGATTTTATTCATGGGGACGTATGAAGGTGAATTGTAGATCGAAGGTGCATCAAAAAAGTTAGAAAGGAGCAGGTTAGGAGTAGGAGGTGGACACTATGAAAAGACAGACAAAATCAGGCACAGATATCGAAGAGGTCAAACGAAAGAACGCCGCGTCCGGCCTATCCTACAATGAAGTGAAGAAACGATTGGCTGATCAGAAGTAGTGGGAGAAGGCTGTATGCAGTTATGACTGTTTGAAGATTGTAAAACTGCTGAGAGAACCTCTATTACGAGGCTTTTGCTTGTAATCAGAGCACAAAAGTGCTTTAATCAGCTTCCTTACAACACTTTTCTGAATAAAATGTCTTCAAAACTGTCATAAAGAAGCCCATTAAGACAGTTGTCAAACAACAATTAGATGAAAAAGGTTATAACCTTCATAACGTAGAAGCCTGCCTCCAAATAGGAGACAGGCTTTCTTCAATTACAGAAACTAGCATGCAGAGAGCACACGCCTGTTTCTTTATTGACCTCTTCTTTCTTCAGACGGTTCTTCGTCTAAATCCGGCTCCTCTTCGTCCATGTTGTATGGCGTGTCAGGTTCGCCAGGCTGACGAATGTCGCGGTTACGGTCACGAGGATCGCGGTCGTTATCCATGCCACGACCACCATCGTCATAATTCATATTGTTGTTGTCGTAACGAGTTGGTTCATACGTCACATCTTCCGGCTGGTCGTTCATTTCATTTCCGCCACATCCGACCAATAGGCCAGACAACAGAACGGCCGACGCTGATATTGCTGTCCATTTACTTTTCATGTTTCACCCTCCATTCTATATCGAATTGCTCTTACTATTTGCAAGGAGGGTGTTTTTCATGCTTGCCTACGTCTAGTATCGTTTTCCATATGGACATTATTGGGTGGATAGTTTGAAAAGGTCTCGCCTAAACTATCCTTGTTGTGCAAAGATGCCAACCAATTCATCACATCATAGGAGTGACGTTGAAATGGCTAAAAACCGAAACACAAACTGGGTAGCATTAGGTACAGCGGGAGCGATAGGCGCAGCTGCAATGTACGGAGTTTCACGCATGAATCAGAATGGAACGATGCAAAAAGCGGCGGATAATGCGCGTCAAGCCTTAAGTAAAGAGTCTCTCCAAAACATGGGTGATCAGATTCAAGCGGCTCACCAGCAGTCGATGAATCAACTTGAAAACAATTTCCCAAACGATCATCAATATAGCTGATCACATAAAAAAGAAGGGAGCGGGTTTTCTAACCCGGTCCCTTCATATTGATAAAAAGCGTTTCTTCTGTTCTTTTGATGGAAGCATGCATTGATCTTTTTTGCCGAACCATTTATAACGGTTTTTGGCGAGGGTGGTATAGAAAAAATCCCGGATCGGTCTCGGCACAATCAAGAGTGTGACAAGAAGCTTCCATGCACCATCGAGCGATTTGCAGACACGGAGCGCAGCAGAAGATTGTGTATGGAATTGTCCATTCTCGATGAGAACGAAGCTGTCGAGGTCTGAGGGAGCTTTGTATTGTTCCAACAATTTCCTGCCATTCTCACTTTGTAACGAGGCAAAGGAGAAACGGGCGTTCTTGTCTCGTTTGATCATGAACTGAACGCTATTGTCACAAAAGTTGCACTCTCCATCGAATAAGATGATTTTATCCATTCCCATCCCACCTTTTCTCAAAGTATAGCACAAAAAACAGTATTTTGTTCAATGATTCACAGACGGGGCGTAACTTGTAGCACTGGCTTTTTTATGAATAAAAACTCCTGCATTCGGGTAATTAAAGGAAAACAAGGACAATGGGAGTGGAGGAATACTAGTTATGAGAAGAATGAATCGAGGCATTTTAACGGCGATTTCATCCATCGGAATCGCACAAGCATTAAAAATACTTACGTACAAACGATTAACAGGCAAATGGGATCTCACTCAAGTTTCGACCACAGGTGGTATGCCGAGCTCGCATTCTGCGGGGGTATCAGCACTTGCTGCGTATATGGCCGCGAACAAAGGAAGCAGGCATCCGGAAACGGCTCTCGCTGTCGTGTTCGGTGTCATTGTCATGTACGATGCACAAGGCATACGAAGACATACGGGAGAAATCGCACAGCTCGTCAATGATTTAGAAGATAAATTCGCGGAGCTGTCCGGCGATTTCCCAAGCTTCGAATTCGTTGAACGAGAAAAAGAATTGAAAGAACTGCTCGGACACCAGCCTGTGGAAGTGTTCGGGGGCGCTCTTCTGGGAATTGCCTTGGGGGTTTTATCCGCAAGACTGGAAAATAAATAACCGGAAGCTTGGGCGATCATCTCGTCCAAGCTTTTTTATGTAAATTCCACTGCCTATCTCCAACATTTGATGATACACTGGATGGTAACATTAGGAAGTGGGGGAGCATCATGATTTTTTTAGCGGGTATTCTTCCGGGAATCGTCTTACTTCTGTTCCTTGCCGCGATTGTCTTTTCCTATTATAAGAAAAAAATGTGGCTTGGAATCGGGTTGTCGATCGGATCGAGTGGGTTGATTTTCTATTACTTATTTATATTATTTCGGATTGAATATGAAGGCATGGCGCTGTTTGCGATCATACTTTTTTTGATCGGCATCTTTGTCATGGTTGCGTCCGTTCGTGCCTCCATCAAGAAATCGATCATCTCATCAGCTGTTTTCGTTATAGTGATCATGGGACTCGGCTACTGGTGGTATGAAGCGGTCCTGCACTCGTTCAGAGGGGAAGTAGTGGAAAAAACGATGCATGAAGAGAAAGCTGTGGTCACGATTTCCATCAATGTGAACGGTGGAAGAGGGGACATCGATGTTCTGAGTATCGGAGAGGCGAAATACGAACAACTGGAGCCCGGGCAAAAGGTAAGGGTTGTTGGATCAATGAAGCAGGACGGTATGGGATTCGATTTGGACAGCTATTGGCTCTTTGTGATCGATGACTAAAAACGGGACAGATCCCTTACTCACAACATGTGAGCAAGAGGACCTGTCCGTATTTTTATATAGCCTCATTTATTTTCCGATGAACATTTGAGTCCAGTAGTTTCCGCCTTCCGCATGTCCGACTCCGATATGAGTGAAGTTCGGGTTCATGATGTTTTCGCGGTGGCCTTCACTATTCATCCAACCGTTTACGACTTGTTCAGGAGACGTTTGTCCCATCGCAATGTTTTCGCCGGCTGTGCGGTAGTCGATGCCGTACGATTCCATCATGTCAAAAGGAGAACCGTACGTCGGGCTCGTGTGAGAGAAGTAGCCGTTATTCTGCATATCTAGTGATTTGTCTTTCGCAACCGCGCTAAGCTCTGTATCTAGCTTGAGAGGAGCCAGTCCTTGTTTCTCACGTTCTACGTTCGTCAGTTCTACGACTTCTTTTTCAAAAGCGGAGACGTCTGAGCTGACTTCTTCTTTCTGTTCCTGTTCTGGTGCTTGAACATCCGGTTGATCAGGTGCAGGTGCTTCTACTTCTGGTGCCGGCTCTGGTTCAGAAGGCGCTTCTTGTTTAGGCTGCTCTTGCTCTACTGTTTCTTGTTCAGGCTGTTCTTGTTTCGGCACTTCCATTGGGGCCGGCTCCGGTTTTTGGACGTGGAATTGCTTTAAGAATGATTGAACATCAAAGCTTCCATTCTTCAAGACTTCTTCATTCTTAGAAAGCCAATTGAAAACGTGATGGATTTGGCCTTGATTGATGTCTACTTTATAGGAATATTTATCCCCGTCCGCTGCCAATGATGAGGTCGGGGCAGCTAATAAGGATAGCGCCAGCGCGCCTGTGACAAATAGTGATTTTTTCTTCATAGTGAGAAATCCTCCTTGAATGTGTTTGTCTTGCACACTCTCATCCTATCATCGGTTTTCTTGTCATATTTCAGGATGATTTTGGATGTGGAAGATTGATAGAGTCGGGTGAAAAAAATGCAGGATATAGAGGGGAAGAAAGGCTGTGATAGCAGTGATTTGATTTTTCACCCATTAAAGGTTAAAGATGACAATATAGGATTTTTTGGCTTTTCTGTCTATGATTTAGAAAAGAAAAGGGATTGACAAGATTTTTGAAGAGACTGAATTTTACATAGATGACGTGAGCGTTACAATTGTTTCAAAACAAATAAAAGACAGGTGCACGAGCTCGGAAGCAAGTGTACCTGTCTTTTATTTATAGGTGTTCCTTCAATAGATCCATTTCTTCCATAACCCGTGCCCAAGCAGTCGTCGACGTATCGGTCAGCATGAAGTGTTCTGCCTCTGAAATCTCTACATACTTAATGAAGTCGGCTAAGTTCTCCGCCCATTGGAAGTAGTGGTCACTAATGCCGACGGGGACGTGGACATCGAGTGATCCGTGCACGAGGATTTGCGGAACACCTAGCGGCACCAGTTCCGCCGGGGATGCTTGTTTGTAGCGCTCCGCTTTCTCAGAGGGGCTGCCTCCTACAAAGTCCGCAACAGGATTATTCGGCTCCAGTGCGAGCGTCTCATCTCTGAATTTATGGACGTCATGCATGCGCTCCAAATCGTTGACCCCAGCCAGGCTCACCGCGGTGGCAATCGGAAATGGATCAGTGGTGTACATTTCGCTATCCTCCGGTAAACGGTGCCTGCCCGCTATCCATAACGCCAAGTGACCCCCGGCGGAATGGCCGATCGAAACAGCTTTTCCTAAATCTAGCGGGTGATCTTCTGCTAACGTCTTCAAGTAGTCTGCCGCCTGTGCCGCATCCTGAAGGGTACCCGGGAATCCGCCACCTTCTTGTCCGACGCGCCGGTATTCGATATTCCACGTGGCCCAGCCGTTATCCGTCAGGTCTTCTGCGACGTCATGCATCAGGTCGAGTCCGAATCCAGAACGCCAGAAACCACCATGAATGACGAGCGCGACCGGGTGAGGGCCGTCTCCATCTGGCAGGCGTAGTTCGCCGAATTGGTTCTCATTCTTTCCGTAAAAAATCTTCTCCATGGACGCACCTCCTATCCTATTATCTCATGATTCGTTCATATACGATAAAATTTGACTTTTTGTGCCCGCTTTACTTGTATGAAGGACGTAGGTTTCGGCCGCTGTGTGGATCACGACACGGTGGGTGCTTCTGAACGGCTGCCCGATTTGGAACCCTGTCCGTTCCAGTCCTTCATGTTGTTCATCTTCTATAATATCTTTGATTTCGTCTAAGGGGATGTCGATTTTACTAAGTTGCCATTTGATCCGTAAGTGGTCGTCTTTCTTTTTGATATCTACATCGAATAGGCCCATGCTTATCCCTCCTCCTATCCTATACGGTTATATAGGTCAATCGTTTCATTAAAGTTCTCTTTTTTAAAAAGTTGAATAAGCTTAGGGTGGGAGTTTTTAAAAAGGGGGCAGATCTATGAACTATTATGACCAAGGCGATCATTTGGCTTGGCAGGCGGCGAAATACGGCATGTTGGCAGACTATTATAAATACATCGATCCACGTATGCACATCTATTATTATCAAAAGCATTTCGACTGCATGCAGCGTTGGTGCAGGCTTCATCGTGGCGAGACGGGAATGGGTGGCACGGGAGGCATGGGAGGAAATCAGGCAATGGTACGGGTTCTCCATGCTTCGCCTGACGCACCGGCCGTCGATGTGTACGTGAACGGTCAGCAAGTTCTTCAAGGCGTCACCTATAAGCAGCAAAGCGACTATCTATCTGTACCAGGAGGGCAGTACCAGATCGATATCTACCCTGCTGGCAATACCGATCAAGCGGTCTTGTCGCAAAATGTCACGGTGGAAGCGGGGAATAAGTACACCGTTGCTGCAGCAGGAACACTTGATCAGCTGCGCTTGATCGCCGCCGTGGATAGTGACGGCGTGTCATCTGGAAAAGCGAAAGTCCGTTTCTGGCACTTGTCACCGAACGCACCGGCTGTGGATGTGGCGGTGAAAGGGGGAGACGTCTTGTTCCGGAATGTTCCATTCGGGAAAGCGACACGCTATTTGACGCTCCCACCGACGACGGCCGACTTGGAAGTGAGAGTCGCGGGGACGAACCAAGTCGCCCTGACGGTTCCAGGCGTGACACTTGAACCGAATCAGGCTTATACCGCCGTCGCAGTCGGATTGGCAGGTAAGCAGCCTCCGCTCGAAGCGATTTTCTTACAGCCTTAGGGAAAAAGAAGGGGTCTTCAACGATCCCTTCTTTTAGTATAAATGAACGTGACAAGGGTTCTGGTAGGATCAAACATGAGAACCGTCCCCACATAAAATGAAAAAAATAAGCCTGGGTCCAGCGAGGGTAAGACACTACCCTTGTTGTGGTCAGGCCTTTTTTGTGATTGCAGACGTTTTTCACAGAAGGACGTCATCAAAACCGCTTTGAGAAGATCCATCACGTCACTGTTTTCCTCCTATATTGCTCAAAAGTGTCTTGATCGCCTTCATCTCGACGATTTGGGCTGTTCATAACTTGTAAAACCGTCGTGAAGAATCTCGTCTCGACAATTTTTCGTGTGAACACGATATGAAAAGGTGGAGAGACTATTTCTGCTATGCATCTATTTAGGAGGGAATCAAAAATGGAAAAAGTATGGTAACATGAGGGGAAACGATAGAGGGGGGGATTGCATGAAAAGATATCTGCTACTATTTGCTCTTTTACTATTCCTTACTGTCGGGTGCTCGTCTATGGAAAAAAACGAGGGAGTCATCATTGATAAACGCCCTTCAAATGAAAATACGCAATTACTTGTTGTCCCAGGTGTGAGCGAAGACGATTTTAAGAATAAAACAGAACGTGAGCTGATTGAATTGGCTAAGGAAAATGAAGGGGCCTATTATTACGTGACCAATGAGGAACACGAAAATCTTGAGGTTGGAACGAAGGTTTCGATTCAGTGGAACGGGACGGAAGCAGAATCCAACCCACCACAACGAACGGCTCAACGATTAGAAGTGCAGGAAGAATAATTTAAGGAGGAAACTTTTATGAGAAAACCAATGAACGATGCCGTAGACCATCAACAGAAAATCATGGGACAGGGGTCACCGCATGGCGGGAAGATCGATTGGCCCGCCAAAATGATCATCTATCTCATGCTTTTTGTAGCGCCGGTCGTTTACTTTGTGCTGTTTATCATCGGTCTATTTACGAAATAGGAAAAGGAGTTTTTTCATGAGCGCACTCATCGTCTTTTTGGCAGATGTTCTTTCTGCGATTTTTACATCAAAAGCTGTTAAGACTGAAGAAAAAAGCCGCAACAGAGGCTTACCTTCATAGGCACTCGTTCTTCGGTTTTCTTCAATCGCTTTGTTTACCGCGTGTCCGGCACCCGTCTTCCTCCAGAATCGAGTACTTCAGCGTCATGACGATTCACTTTATAGGAGATGTACCATTCTCCGCTATAGTACTCGTTTGACCATGACTCGATGAAGATGACGACATAGGTGTTAGTGTCGATTTTTTCCCTTTCAGTCGTCCTTTTCACCTCGTAGGCTCCGATTGTTTCAGTTTGTTCGCCACTATAATCAGGAACCGATTGTCCATTTGTTGCGACATCAATGGCTTGAGCTTCTGTAAAGGGTCCTTGTGTGATTTTGGTAAAAAGCCATATGCCCACGATCACTGCAACGGGGAATACTCCGATTGAAGTAAGTGCGTATGTAGAGCGTTTCTTGATCTTCAACCAGTAGTCGACACTTCCGAATAACGTGGCTGAGACGATGGCAATGGTGAGAAAAACAACATTGCCCAGTAAAATTCCGCTCAATAATCCGAAGAAACTGTGAAGCGTGATATAGAGTAGTCCGTTCATCGTTGACCATTTCGAATGAAGATATTCGATAAGCATCGACACTGCATTTCCGAACAAAGCGACGGTTAATCCTCCGTGTATAAGAGAAACAAAGGTCCATGCGAAAAATGAGTTGTGCGCACGCCCACTAAAATAGAAAGCGAGCGTGACTACGACGAAAGAGACGGTTATCCAAGTAGCCAATGCTTTTCGATCCACCACACTTTTCAAATCAACCCCTCCTTTTCCATAATTCTACCAAATCGAATCCGATTATGCTCGTCCTCCACGACATTTTAAAGAAGCCACCCCATCTAGGTGGCCGTCTCTCCATTAAATAGGCATGATTGTCACGATTTGTTGGATTCGGACGAAGAACGTAGAATCGCCGGCGGTAAGTACGATATGGTCAGGCTGGACGTCTTGCAGTTGACCGCGGATCGTATCTTTAGTCGTCTCGACGATCAGCATTTTCCCGACTACGCTTTTCAAAGTTTGAACGACGAAAGGGTCCACAAGGGTGTAATACTGAAGCGGCATCGGTTGGTTCGCATGCATGTCGCGCGCTTGGTTCTGTTGGTAATGATTCATGAACATTCCTCCTGTTTCATCATCTTTAACAGGGTATGCCTAGAGCTGAACGACGTATGGGCGGAGAGGTTTATACTTGTTGTTTTTTGTGAAAAGTAGGGACAAGAGGATGGTGACATAGATGAAAGATCAATCTTATATGGATCGTTTGAAGCGTTTGAATCCGGCGAAAGCTGTGCAGCGAGGGCGTAAGCATTTCTCGGAAAAAGCTTACGTCGAGAAGATTCGCAAGCAGAGTGGTCGGATCGGAGCGAAAGTCGTGTATTATAGCTTGCTTTTGTACTACGCTTTTCAAAGCCCCAATACGCCGAAAAAAGCTAAGCTCACGATTGCCGGAGCACTGGGGTATCTGATTTTGCCGACGGATGTCATCCCTGATTTCGTCCCTATGGCCGGATTCACGGATGATAGTGCTGTGATCATCTATGCCGTCTATCAAGTGCTCAGTCATATTGATGACGGGGTGAAGGTTCAGGCGAAGGAGCGAATGGGGCGGTTGTTCGGATCGTCTGCTCAAACATTCGATCTTCCGGATAAAGAATAAAAGACCAGAGGGGATCATTCCATGTCCCTCTGGTCTTTTCTTTAAGCCCATTTCGGTTCTTCCAAAATGAGAGGAGCCGGTGGCGTGGAAACGACTCCCTTTCCGCAGGCGGCGGTGAGCTTCCTCGATCGCTCCCGCGACCTGCGGGATCTCACCCAAGCCTCAGCATCCTGCAGGAGTGTCGCCGTTTCCACGCCACCTTGCAATAATAAGTTTGAACCTCCAGCGTTCAACTATTAGGATGAGCGGCGCCCATGACACTACAATTGTTTGCAAGGTTCTGTTCACACTTATTTGCGGCCTAGTGGTGGGAAAGCGAGTCATTTCCCGGCACTTCAAACACTCGACATTGCAACGGAAATAGGGAAATACCCTTTGTTCTTAAGTCGTCATCGTGGCGTAGCCGTTTGGATTCTTTTCGCGCCAGCGCCATGAGTCGAGGCACATGTCTTCGATTGTTTTCTCCGCACGCCATCCTAGACGGCGTTCTGCTTTGGCTGGGTTGGAATAACATTCGGCGACATCTCCCACCCTGCGGTCTAAAATCCGGTATGGAATCGGTTGGCCGGAGGCTTTTTCAAAGGCTTTGACGAGCTGGAGTACGCTGTATCCTTCCCCCGTACCGAGGTTGTACGTTTCATAACCGGTTTCTGTGACAGCTTTATATAATGCCTTCAAATGACCACGGGCTAGGTCGACGACGTGAATATAATCACGGACCCCTGTACCATCGACCGTCGGATAGTCATCTCCGAATACATTGAGTTCTTTATAATGACCAACCGCGACTTTTGTGATATAGGGCATCAGGTTATTCGGTGTGCCATTCGGAGCTTCACCGATTTTGCCGCTTGGGTGGGCACCGATGGGGTTGAAGTAACGAAGCACAGATATGCTCCAGTCCGGATCGGATTTCATGAGGTCATGGAGAATATCTTCGATCATTAATTTCGTGCGGCCATAAGGGTTCGTCGCTGATGTAGGAAAATCTTCTGTGATGGGGTTATAGGCTGGTTTTCCGTAAACCGTTGCGGAAGAGGAGAAAATCATCGTTTTGACATTGAATTGATTCATCACTTCCAATAAAACGAATGTGGCTGTCAGGTTGTTATGATAGTAGGTAAGAGGCATATCGACGGATTCGTTGACCGCTTTGAAACCGGCCAAGTGAATGACGGCTTCAATATCGTGTTCGGTAAAAACCCGTTCAAGTTTGCTACGGTCCAGCAAATCGAATTCGTAGAACGTGAGCGTCCTGCCTGTGATGTCTTGGACCCGGTCAAGGGAGGTTTTCTGGCTGTTCGATAAATGATCGATGACGACCACTTCATATCCTTCTTCCAATAGTTCGACACAAATGTGACTTCCAATGAATCCAGCACCGCCTGTGACTAAAATCATGTGAACTCCTCCTTAGAATAGCCAACTTTACACCATAATCTACACGAAAATTCAGGAAAAAACAACCAATATCTGATAGTATAAGATTATTAGAAAGACTCGGAAAAGAGTCTGTTCGACAAGTAACAGAACGAAAAAGGCGAGTCATCGAAGACCCGCCTGATCAAGGGTGTAGCATTATTGTCGTGCTTACCATTCGTTGTAGCTTTCCGGTGAATGGTAATGCTTGAATCGATTGGCGCGGGCAAGGCTTGTACTTTCCGAGCCCTCTTTCTGCGATACCGTAAACACTTCGACGCCTTGCTGTTCGCGGACCTTTCTTAATTTAAAAATCTGGTCTTGGGCCCATTCATCAGCTACGAGATTGGAGAAGTGGAAGCTTTCCCACATGATTCCGTCTACATAAGGCGATGTTGCGGTCGTCAATGTGTCGAAGCCCCAATTCTGCATCAAAGATAAATCAGGATGCTCATCTTTTACCGAGGCCATCCAATCCGCCATGCCTTCTCGCTGGTCTTGCAGAAGTCCGGAGTCGTGGTGGTGTTCATTATCGATATTTCCGACCGTGTCGAGAAACGCACCATCCAATCCTTTATCGACGATTTGTTTCTCGACTTCTTTCGATAGGACGTTCTGGTAGTGAGTGGATGTAATATCGGTCAAAAATGAATCCCATTCGGAATAATAGACGCGTTCACCATCACGAATGAAAAAATCATCGTCGTTCAACTGATTGAACAGTTCCGTGTTCCACCGGTCCGCTTCCATCGTATTGATATAGCCATACACAAGAGTTCCGGATTCTTGGATTTGTTCGATTTGCGCCTGAGAATAATAGACCGGTTCAATGATCATCAAATCGTAATCGGTCATTGCTTGTAGCCTTTCGGGTGTCGGGGCATCATAATAGATTTTGTAGTCATAGACTTCCGCAAGCGGGCTTTGTTCGGATGCATTCAAGTGGCTGGACAAAAGCAGGGCAGAGCCGGTAAGAAACAATGAGGAAAATAAAAGGATGGATCGGCGTATCTGTTTTTTCAAAGCAAGGTCCTCCTGGTGCATTTTTATTTTATTATACCATTATTTTCATATATATAAGACTGTTTGGTGACTATGATTAGGGGGGATTGGATGATTTATAGACAAACGAGCATGGTAAGGAAGAGTGTGGAGTTGCTCGTCGCGATCATCGGGTTAGGGTTGATCGACCAATGGTTCGCGCTTGAAATGACGGAGTGGACGTTGAACCCGTTCGTATTTGTTATCCTGCTTTTTTCCTTGCGATACGGGTTGAATGTCGGGCTGATGAGCTTTTTATTGACGCTCGGTTATTATTTAATGGAAGCTTCCAGGAGCGGCGGGGATCTGTTTCTACTATTCTATGATTCGAGCCGTTTTATCGAGGTGCTATTCTTATTGTTGATTGCTGTCATTGGTGGATTGTACGGGACTTCATTCAAAGAACGATATGAATCCTTGAGCGACCGGAATGACGAATTGAACGATGATAATGAAGAAATGAAGGAAGTCATCGAGCTTATGGAAGGATCACAAAAATCGATGCAGGAGCGTGTCTTGGAAAGTGAATACACATTGAAGCGCATTTATCAAGTCGGGAAGGCTCTTGACCAGCCCACACCTGATCTGATCCGTAATGAAGCGATCCAAATCATTTCCGACTTGTTCAAAGCGGACGAAGTCGCGATCTATCGGGTCGATTCCTCAAGAAGCGCCATGCGTCTCAGTGTCCGGAAAGGAAGTAAGGAAGTATTTCCGCAAACGATTTTCGTCGATCATGAGTCTTCGATGTACCGTCGACTCTTCGCAAACAAAACGGTCACCATCCGGACAGTAGACGACGAGGATGGATCCCCGGTATTAGTCGGACCGGTCGTGTCGAACTATGAAGTGAAGGAAGTATTGATCATTAACGACCTGGATTTCGCTAAGCTCACAACCTATGAAATTCAAATTCTATCCTTGTTGCTGGACTGGGTATCGGACCGTATCGATAAATCTCAGACCGCTGTCTGGAAAGAAGAAGAAACGCAGATGTTCCCGGGCACGCGCATTTATTATAAGGAAGCTTTCGATGAGAAAGTAGCGATGCAACAGCAACGCAAAGAGACCTATGGCGTCGATTACAGTATCGTGGAACTGCCTTTCGAAGGGTTCCATGAGATGTCGAAAGTCGAAGCCGAAATCATTTTACGTGCGTATTTGAGGGAACTCGATATCATCGGCTTTGATGAGTCGACGCAAACCTTCTCCTTCCTCTTGCCTGGAACGGAAGAGGAGAAAGCGACGATTGTCGAGAAGCGTATCCAGAAGTTTTTACATGAAAAAGGTGTGAATTATGCTGACTGAGTGGACACAGCCATTATGGATTGTACTGTTTTACGTGATTCATGGGTGCGTTGCGTTTTTGGTGTTTTTTATAATGAACAAAAAAGTCGAAGAAGAGCAGCGCGGAGTTGTATCTTGGATTCTGATTGTGAGTGTATTCATCCCTGTCATTGGTGAATTGTTCGGTCTGCTCGTATGGTATGCGGCGGAGAAGTGGGGGACGAACGATATGATGGAGGATTATGATGAGTACGTTACCTATAAGCCGATGATGCTTGAACAGCTCAGGTATGAAGCAGAGGCGAGTCATGAAATCCTTCCATTTTCAGAAGCGTTCACCGACCAAGGGAACCGTCATCGAAAAGATATGATCATGCGCCTGATCAATTCGGATATTACCGACAAAGGCCGCTACTTGGAACTCGGGTTGTCAAACGCTGACTCCGAAACGGTCCATTATGCGGCGACAACGATGAACTTATTGACCGATAAGCATGAGAAGGAAGTGCAACTTTCTAAACGGGGACATGAACCGTCCAATCCGGCAACTCTTGAACCACTTCTTTTCGCATACGAACGTTATTTGAAAAGTGGACTGTTACAGGGTGCTTCTCTCAGCCGGTTGCAGAATGAATATCGGACATTGATGGAAGGGGAAATCGATGCAGGGCTCGACCAACCGTGGTTGTTGCAAAGGTTAGGAGAATCCTATTTATTCCATGGATACCCTCAAAAAGGGATCGCGACATTAGAGGCGTTGATTGAACGGTATCCTTCTCAATCAGAGGGGTATCTTTGTCTGCTTCGTTATTATTATCAGGAAAAAGATTGGCACCACATCCGCTCTGTCCTATCTTCTATGAAGGAGCGGGTACCGGAAGAGAACATTCCGAAGAACCAGCGCTTTGTGGTTCAACACATGGGGGGAGGGAGAGAACAATGAGAAAGCAGACGTTACAGGTCAGTCTCTTTTTATTCGTCTTGTTGATCGGAATGATCCTCCTCTTACAATTGATACGGCTTGATTTATTTCATCAATGGTTCCCGGCAAAAGCATCACCTGAAAAGGAGGTCGTCACCATGAGCGCTTCCGAATCGTTGGAAGGGGAGACAAAGATTCGTGTGTATCTTCATCAAAATGATAGCGACTTATCATCTGGAGCTATTCAAAATATGAAACATGCGCTTCAGTATGCCAAAGTTCCTTATGAAGAAATCGGTGTCTCACAGATCGAGCAAATCGAACCCTCTCCTTATACGGTGCTCGTGCTTGCAGGGGAGCATTCAACAGAATGGCCGAAGCAAGCGATCACGACGTTTGTTGAGCAAGGGGGACGGGTGATGGTGGCCGGTCGGTTTATCAATGCAGAATGGAATGAACTGATCGGGGTTTCCGATGTCGAAGACTTTGAAGATGGCATTAACGGTTTGACGTTTAACAAAGAGCTATTCCCAGGTTACGTAGACCTTGAGGCGACTTCAAATCTTTTTTCACACAGTATCGCTGATGTTGAACTGACACCTGAAGCGGATGTTCATCTGACTGCTGAGGGCGAGCCGCTCATGTGGATGCATCCGTTCGGTCAAGGTGAGGTGATGTTTTGGAATACGACAGCCGTCACGGATAAGAATATGCGGGGATTGATGCTGCAGTCGCTTTCCTTATTACCGCCGACGTTCGTCAGTGCTCAGGCTGCCATCAAAGTGATGCACATCGACGATTTCCCCTCCCCGATTCCGTATGCAACGACAGAAGAAATAAAAGCCGAATACGGGCTGACGATCAAGGACTTCTACACAGACATCTGGTGGGAGGATATGCGTGAGATCGGAGAACGTTATGATTTCACCTACACGGGATATATGATCGGTACCTATCGTGATGATACGGAGCTTGAAGGGGAGGAATTACGTGAAGTCGCTCGTTATCCGATGCTTTATTTTGGCCGAAACCTACTGAATATCGGGGGGGAAATCGGCTTGCATGGATACAACCACCAGTCGATGGTGACAGCGGATGAACCGATCAATCCTGAACTTGGCTACCGGCCTTGGCAAGACCAACAGCAAATGGAAGAAGCAGTCCAGGAAGCACAAAGACTATTCAAGTATTACTTTCCTGAAGAATCCCTGAAATCCTATGTTCCACCATCCAACGTCATCAACGAGACGGGACTTTCCGCTTTGGAACAGTCACTCCCTGAACTGCAAACGGTGGGATCCTTATACATTGGCGGAGATGAGGGAAGTTTGGAGCAGGAATTTGAATATGACGAAACATATGAAGGCATGTATCATTTCCCGAGGATCACTAGTGGATATGTAGAAAGTAACGACGATCAATTCCTGCAAACGGATGTCATCGCAAACTTTGGTGTATTCGCTCATTTCATACACCCAGATGACGTGCTTGATTCTTATCGATCGAGTGGTCGGAATTGGGATGATATGCGCACGTCGTTAGAAGAGATGGGCCAACATGTCGAAGGAAATTATCCTTATTTAGAAGCGATGACCCAATCCAACGCGACGAAGAAAATGATCCAATACCAGCAGTCAGAATTGGACGTGTCGTATGAACCGGAACGGATAGTCATCAAGGGGGACGGCATCATTAATCCGACGACACTGCTCATTCGTGTAGAAGAAGGAAAAACCTTGGAAGAAGGGGACTTTTCCTTCGGCTCTGTTGAAACGTTCAGCGCCGGTTTGTACCTGGTGACATTGACAGAACCGAAAGCCGAAATACTTGTTGAGGAGGGTGGCCCTTGAAAATAGGCATGGTCGTAGAAGGTAGTTATCCTTATGTCAGCGGCGGTGTGGCCAGCTGGGTGCAGATGGTCATCCAAAAGATGCCCGAGCATGAGTTTGAAATCATTGCGATCACACCGGAAGACATGTCTCCGGAAGACTACCGCTATGCGCTTCCTGGCAATGTCGTCGGGGTGACCAATCTACCATTGAATTTAAAACAAAGAGCAAGTAGAAAGCAGGCTCCTTTGACGAAAGAAGAAGAGAATAACCTTACCGAATGGATGATGTTCAAAGAGCCCCGCTCCGAAGCACTCGACCTTTTAGGTGAGAAGCTCGGCCGCTCGTCGGAATTCTTTTCAAGCCCGTTATTTTGGGAGCTCGTCCAAAATAGCTACGAGGAGGAGCAGCAGTCGGGTTCCTTCATTGAATATTTCTACATGTGGCAAGGCATGTTCACGCCGGTCATCGAGCTGTTGCAATTTGATTTTCCGGAGGTGGACTTGATTCATTCCGCCTCGACAGGGTACGCTGGGCTGATCGCTTCTGCTATCAAACGTCAACAGAACGTTCCCTACATTCTCACGGAACACGGGATCTACTCGCGTGAGCGTGAAGAAGAAATCCTGCAGGCAGCATGGATTGCCGACTACTATAAAAAACGATGGGTGACGTTCTTCCACCATTTATCGAGGCAGGCGTATAGGGAAGCGGATGATGTCATTACGCTATTCGAACGGAATAGTGAGTTACAGGCACATATCGGTGCACCTGAAGAGAAGCTAAGCGTCATTCCGAACGGTATCCAATATGACCGTTTATCCGTCGTGCAAAGGGAAGAGAAGAATAGCGACAAACTGACCATCGGAGCGATCGTCCGGGTCGTTCCGATCAAAGACATCAAGACGATGATCCAAGCGGCCAGGTTACTAGCCGATCAACGTATTCCGTTTGACATGTACATCATGGGACCACTCGATGAAGATGAAGAATACGCAGAAGAATGTTTGCACTTGATTACCCAGCTCGAACTGACGGATTGTGTTTTTCTAGTGGGGAAAGTGAACATCATCGAATACTTACCGAAGTTCGACGTCTGTTTGTTGACGAGTATATCAGAAGGGCAGCCGCTTGCGGTTCTAGAAGGCATGGCAGCGGCGATTCCGTGGGTCGTAACAGATGTCGGTTCATGCTCGGAATTAATTTATGGGAGAGAAGACGATCCATTCGGTCCGGCCGGATTCGTCGTTCCGCCCGTCAATCCGATTCAGGTTGCACAGTATTGTGAATGGTTTTACAGTCATCCGGAAGAGGCGATCAAGTTCGGACTGAATGGACAGAAACGGGTCGAAGCTTACTATCAAGTCCATCAGTTTATCGAGCAGTATGCGGCATTATATGAAGAGAGGAGAGAGGCATATGGCGGGCATCGGGTTTAGGTTACAAAAACTGTTTCAGGAAGACTATTTCTCCTCTCGTATCAAAGCATATGCGTTTGCCGGACTCGTTACGGCAGGGCCATGGTTGATCGTCATCGTCACAATCGCCCTCATCCAATGGTTGACCGCTCAATTTACGGACCTTGGTCAAGAGGAACGAGAGCTCTTCAATTTGTCGGTATCCTACTGCTTCATTTTTTCACAAGTGATCTTCGGCATCCAACAGCTTGTGGTCACCCGCTATATCGCGGATTTAATATATGAAAAGCGGGCGGGAGAAGTATTTGCGACGTTCATTGGCATGACGAAGGTGACGCTTGCCTTCGCGATCATCTTTTGGGCCGTGTTCATCTCGTTCTCGAGCTTGCCTTTTCTCTATGAAGTGTTGATTTTTACATTGTTCGTGACCATCAATTTGATTTGGGTCATGTTCCTGTTTCTGAGTGCGGCCAAGTTCTATCAAGCGGTCGCCTACAGCTTTCTTATAGGTGCCGCGATCTCAATAGGGGTTGTCGTCTTAGTCGGCATCAACATTGAAGCCTTCGTCATACCCCCACACAGCAGCAGCTTCATGCTTTTATTAGGATTTACAAGTGGGATGGTTGTCACATTGTTCGGATTGCTGCTGGCGATGCTCATGACGTTCGGAACGCGAACTTCAGAGAATTCTTTCAGCTATTTGAGCTATTTCGATAAGTATCCATCCCTTTTCTGGACAGGCTTTCTCTATAATACGGGTATCTGGGTATGTAACTGGGTGATCTGGTTCGGCGAGGGACGCTCGAACTTACTGGATACCTTCGTTTATCACCGGATCTATGATACGGCGATTTTCTGGTCGTATTTGACGATCATCCCCACCTTGATCATTTTCGTCGTTTCGGTGGAAACCAGATTCTATGAACGGTACCGTGTCTTTTATGGAAACATCAATGAAGGAGGCACGCTGAATCAGATCAGGAAATCGAAGGCGAAAATGCAACGTGTTCTGAAGCAGGAAATGGAGCGTCTGCTTCGTAGTCAGGGAGTATTTTCCCTGCTCGTCATCCTATCGATCGGATACGTGACGGCGATTGTGAGTCTTGATCCACGGCTCATCTCGATTTTCCGCTTTACGACGATAGGTGCCTTTTCGAACGCGATGGTGCTCGTGATTACTTTGATTTTACTGTACTTCGAAGATCGGCGGGGGGCGATGTACACGTCGATTTTATTCTTCAGTTTGAATCTAGTGCTATCAGTTGCTTTCTTGCCGCTTGGATATGATGGGTACGGGCTCAGCTTCTCCATCGGTTCAACCACTGCTTTTCTGTTCGCGATGATGCGTTTGATCACCTTTATTGAGAAAGTGGATTACTACGCTTTTTGCCAGCCTCATGTCCAGTCACATAAAAAGCCGCGGACATTCTTTTCAAAGACAGGGCGTTGGCTGAATCGTAGGACCATCATCTAAATCATTGTAGGGGCGCTCTTTTTCTTCTTTCGAAGATAGAGAGCGCCTCTTTTGTTTTGTCTGATTGAAACTTTTTCCAGAACAAATCGTACAAATGAAGTAGAAAAAAATGGAAGGGGCGGATCGCGATGCATCGAAAGGTTCTCTTTTTACTCGTAGGAATAGGGTGGTTACTAGCGGCGTGTTCAACGAACGGTGTGTCAACTGACGAAGAGATAATCAAAAGTGTGTTACTACAACAGTTTACAGGGCCTGATCAAAAGTTGATGCATCTAGTAGACGATCCTGAGAATGGAACGGTCATTGGGAATGAAGAAGCAACGCCAACAGAACCTACCGAGTTGGATCTATATTTGGAAGATCAATATCAATCCTACTTCAGTGAAACGATGTACGATCAGTTCATCGGGTCTTATGCTATGGATTATCATAATGCCGCCTATACGAATGGGTATCAATTCGAACCGGTAAACATTGAAGTGGAAGCTGATGAGAATACAGAAGGAGCTTATGATTTTACGGTCGATGTTGTCTATGAAAAGAAAGAATCAGAAGAAAGGAAGGCTGTTGTTATAGGAAGAGTCAATATGAACACGGACGGGACGATTACGCGTTATCGACTTCTGGGTGATAGTGGTTTATCGATGTCACTTAGGTCGGGTGGTCAAGTAGAATAGGAAGGACATGTGGATTCATAGGAGCGATTCAGCGATGAAATAACAAGGTAAGTAGGGAATCCCCTACTACTTACCTCTAATATTGTGCTACACTCCATTGTTTATCAATGGTAACGGACTTATTTAATTTCTTACAAAAACGATCGGCTGCTTGTGAGGTGGAAAACGATTTGGCGAACTGACTACTCGAATCTTTCAAGAACTCCACTTTTTCATTCGTTGTTCTTACGATATGAAACATATCTTCATCTCTCCTCACGTGGTGATTCATTACTTTACTATAATAGTGTCTCATACTTTGGCTTCGAGATAAACACCTTTGCCATATTCTCTCATCGGTAGATGGACTTCGATTTGTTCAGACAAATCGCGACGGATTTTAGAAAGGCATTAAAAAGCTCTCTAATGATAGAGAGCTTAAAAGACGATATAGAGGAAGAACCTTTAATCCATTTTTATGATGTTCCCTATGTAAAAAGTGAGGAGGTCCCCCACTTAATAAACAGCTCCTTAAATTAGTAGATTTCACTAATCTCTTCTATGGCTTTATTGAATAACTCCATCTGGTCATTCAGCAAGGTCTTATGATCCTCAGACACAGATAATTCGCTGTTTAGTTCTTCGAGTATGGCTAATTCCCTTTGAAAAAGTTGCTTTTCGTTATAAGACATCACCTTAGTTCTCCTAATAGTAGGACATAAAGATGAGTGTTCCCTTAAGGAAAGGTTGAGTAAACCAATTTATGACTATGAAATCTTCATTAGCACTAGAGAAGAGAGGTCACCGGCTTCAAAAGTTCAACGCTCACACCATCTCTCGCCTCGAAAAAATAACTGACCCAGCCCATTTGTGGAATTGTGTAAGGACCACCGATTAGAGATAGCCCTAGCGACTTGCTCGTTTGATCGATCTCTTCCACCGCAAAGCAAAAATGGAGAGGCTCCTTATGACTGGATTCGATCAACTCAATCAATATTGCGCCGTTCTCCATAAAAGCCATCACCTCATCTGCCATTTCCAAGGTAATCACGCAATCGAATCCCAGATTTTCACAAAGCCTGATAGAAGCCGCTAAATCATCAACCGACCAGCCGATGTGGTGGATCCTCATGGCTGCTGACGGAAAATCAGATTCAAATCGCCGAACTCGTGCCACAAATACCCTTGCTCGAGTGCCTGGTGATAGGCGCTCATCAGTTTTGCATACGGAAGGAAGGCGGTCAGCATGTGCAGGTGACTCGCTTCCGGTTCGTGAAACCCTGTCAGCAAACCGTCAACAGACGTAATCGTATGCTGGTCATCGACATATAACCGTGTCACCCCTTCACGGGTTTCAACACATCCGTCTTCCGTTACGGCTGATTCAAGCGCACGGACGACGGTGGTTCCGACCGCAATCACCCGAGTTCCTGACTTACGCGCTTCGTTAAGGAGGGAAGCTGTTTCACGAGGAACACGGAAATGTTCTGGATGGTTTGTAGGAGAGGGCCACTTGTCGTTTTCGTAATAACTCAGTCCAGCGTGCAACTGGACAAAAGCGATGTGCACGCCTTTCGATTTCAATTTTTCTAATAGTTGCCATGTGAATGCTCGGCCGGCAGAGGCCATCTCGACAGAACCCGGAACGGATCCGTACACCGTCTGGTACGTCTCGAGTGGAAAGGAATCGTCGATATACTCATAGCGGACCGGCTCACCGTGTTGATAGATGAAGTCCAGAAGCGCGCTTCCTTCGATAGAAAAGTCGAGGGTGATCAGTGGACGTTCAGCCCCGTGTCCCGTCACCGCCGCCTCTACACCGTCTGTAAATCGAATCGTTTCGTTCGATTGAAACATATCTCCCACAATGAGGGCTTCCCACGTTTGAGCTCCTACTTTTCTAGACAGGCGGACTTCGATTGTTTGTTGCCCTTGTGTCCCTCTGAGAACAGGCGGAATGGTACGACTATTGTTCAAGACAAGTACATCACCAGCATGGAGCTGCTGAACGATATCATGAAATGATCCATGCATCACAGTGGCGCATTCATCAATCGTCATCAGCCGAACGTGATCCCGCCGGCTATACGTCAATTCGGCGGGCTGCTTCGCGTTCAATGAATCCGGGATAGTAAAGGATGGAGAAACGGCATTCATTCGACCGACGCTCCTTTCCGGTCAAATACTTGAGCTTCATAACGTTCTCCGTTGCCCTCACTCATCGCGAGATACAAAAAGACATCGACAACGTCTTCGGGATCAGAGAGTTCATAATCGCAATCCGGAATGGCGATATCATGCATCGTTGTATCCATTTCACCGGGATCGACGAGGTTGATGGTGACCCCTGTACCTTCCAATTCATCCGCCCAAATCGCGGTCAAGCCTTCAACACCGAATTTGGACACACTATAGGCCCCCCACTCGGCGACTCCATACTTCCCTACTTCCGAGGTGACGTTGATGATCGATCCCGTCTGGCGGGCGAGCATCCCCGGTAATGCGCGCTTCGTGACGAGAAACGGGTTCATGATGTTCGCCTCCAGTACTCCTTGAAAAGCATCGTTCGGATAATCAGCGAGGAGCGTCGGTCCTGGTCCGAACGTGGATGCATTGTTGATGAGCACATCAATCTTGCCGAACCGATCTTCTACAATCGAGACGAACCGATCAACATCTGCGGGCTTCGTGACATCCGCTGTGGTTGTGACGACGTCTGCTCCAATCTCTTTCACCTGTTTCACGACAGCTCGCAGTGGCTCTTCGTTTCGGGCGCATAACCCGAGGGCATAACCTTCTTTGGCAAAAGCAAGGGCCAGCGCGCGCCCGAGTCCTTGAGAAGCTCCTGTGATCAGTACAACGTTTTTCATATTTGAAAACCTTCTTTCTTTGTATTGGATAGTTTCATTGTATAAAGAAAGAAAGGTTCGCGAATCGGGGGATGGGATGAACTTGAGGTCATGCGATTGGAGTGTATCGGAGTCCGTCGAAGGTCGTAGAATCAAACAAACGCCCCGGAATCCGGGGCGTTTGTTCAAGCTTACTAGAAAGCCACTTTCGGTTCTTCCAAAATGAGAAGGGACGGTGGCGTGGAAACGACTCCCTTTCCGCAGGAGGCGGTGAGCTTCCTCGCTCGCTTCGCGAACTGCGGGATCTCACCCAAGCCTCAGGATCCTGCAGGAGTGTCGCCGTTTCCACGCCACCTCAACAAAGGAATGCTGAACCTTTAGAGATTCAACTACAATAAGGATCTTTACTTACTAAGCACCATTCTTGGAAAGGTTCTGTTCCACTGTTTATCGCATAGTGGGATGGAAAACGGGGAGACTCCCGCGGGAGAAGGACTAAAGGAAGACCCCACAGAGAGTGTTAACGAACGAGGAGGCTTGCCGGCTCCCCCGCAGGAAAGCGAGTCGTTTTCCAATCCCACGGCATTCTTATATGATCTAACAGAACCTTCTTCAATAACCTGAACAAACGCCCCGGAATACCGGGTCGTTCGTTGTTTAGGCTAATAGATTCAGTAGTACTTCATTACACTTGTCTTTCTCATCATAAACAAGGCCGTGTCCACTATTTTCAAATGTGACAAAAGTAGAATCTTGGATGTGTTCATTTAACTCTACGGAAAATTCGTAGTCGCAAATCTGATCATGCTTGCCGTGCATAAGCAGTGTCGGCACCTTGATCTCGCTCAGCTCATTACGTAAGTCTTCGTCTCTCAACGACTTCGCACAAGCGATTGTCGCATGAGCAGATGCTTGCATGGCGAGGCCGTGGAACCAATAAGCGAGCTCATCGGATACATCTGTGTGGAAGAAGTTGCTTCCGAAATCAGCAATTGCAGCCGGGCGATCGTTTTCAATCGCACCGATCAAGCCATCGACCTCTTCCTTTTTCATGCCGAGTGAATACCCGTCACGCTGGGTGAAGCTCGGTGCGGCAGCGCCCATCAGAATCAACTGCTTCAAGCTGTCGGTCGCATATTTCGTTGCATAGCGGATGGAAATCGGACCGCCCATGGAGAAACCGGCTAGGAAGAAGTCTTGTAAATCCAGCGCTTCTACTACCATATGGATATCATGTGCTAATGTATTGTAGTCATAGCCGTAAGCTGGCTTATCCGATTGACCGAAACCTCTCAAATCGATCCCGATGAAACGGTAGCCTTTTTGCGGCAGCAGATTCATCTGGTATTCGAACATCTTGTGATTGACGGGCCAGCCATGAATGAAAATGATCGGCTGGCCTTCGCCGATGTCCTCGACAAATAATTTGACTTCAGGTTCGACTTTTACAAACTGTCCCATGTGAATAAAACTCCTTTGAATGTAATATAGTGGTTTATTCCCAAGTCTGGTTTAGTAAAAACACACAGATGTTCTCACAAACAGGATGAAGGAAGAAGAGGAAATATGGTATGCTACCCGTTGGATGATAGGAGAGAGAAACATGACAACAATGACCTCTATACAAACAAATGGACGTTTTTTTAATCACTTACAACATAAAAATAACTACGATGAAGCGAGCCGCAACTGCATGGTGAATACCGTCAGCCACTTGCTTCATACAAGAACCGATATCAACAAGCCGGGTATGCTGCTCGGTAAGATCCAGTCAGGCAAAACACGCACATTCATCGGTGTGATGGGGCTCGCTTACGATCACGGATTTGATGCCGTCATCCTTTTGACAAAGGGGACGAATGCGCTCGTCAAACAGACCTATGCCCGACTTACGCAAGAGTTCGAGGAGCGGATCGAGGGCGATGACCTGCGTGTCTATGACATTATGGCGATGCCCGAGAATCTCAGGAAATATGAATTGTCACAGAAGCTTGCCTTCATCGTGAAAAAAGAAACGAAGAACCTTGATCGCATTCGCGAAACGTTTTTTGAAACGTATCCTGAACTGGCAAAGCGCAAGGTACTGTTCATTGATGACGAGGCGGATTATGCGAGTGTCGCTTATGAACATAAGAAGGATGAGAACGTGACGCATTTGCGCGTGTTGGCGACGAAAATCAACGCCTTGCGTGAGCAGCTATCGTCGTCCGCCTTTTTACAAGTGACGGCGACCCCATATTCGCTTTATTTGCAACCAGACGATATGACGATTCATGAGAACAAAGTCTATCAACCTGTCAGGCCTGCGTTCACAGAGCTTGTACCGGTCCACAATCGATATGTCGGAGGGGAGACGTATTTCGATCAGGCTGAAGATCCGGATCATTTTGCGTCGCACTTGTATCATGCCGTCTCAGAAAAGGAACTCGATGCGATGAAGAAGATGGACCGTCGCAAAATCAAGATGGATCAGCTCCTGACCCAAAAGACGATCCCGAACATCCGCCAAGCGGTCATGAATTTCATCGTCGGCAGTGCGATCCGACGCTTTCAGCAACGTCAACTTGGTCAGAAAGAGCAGAAGTATGCGATGATCATTCACACCGAACGCGGGAAACTGGCGCATGCGTGGCAGGACGAGTTGATCCGGAATATGGAGGATCGGCTGATTGAAGACGCAAACAAGGAAAGTGAGCTTTTACAAACGTTGACGCGTGACGCCTACGATGATTTGATCGCCTCCGTCCAGACTTTTTCGAGTGTACCGAAACCAAGCTTTTCCGAAGTTTATCAGGATGTACTGTTTTCTCTGAAAGAAGAGTATTTGATCAGTTCCGTCGTCAATTCGGAAAAAGATGTCCATGAGCTATTGGATGGTCGTGGCGAACTGCAGTTGCGTGCTCCGATGAACATCTTCATCGGCGGGCAATTGTTGGACCGTGGCGTGACGATCCGTAATATGATCGGCTTTTTCTACGGACGAAATCCGCGATCTTTCCAGCAGGATACCGTACTTCAACATTCCCGGATGTACGGTGCACGGCCGCTTGAAGACATGGCGGTCACCCGCTTTTATACGACTCCGAAGATCTATGCGGTCATGAAGCAAATTCACGAGTTCGACTCTGAATTGAGACGCGCCTTTGAACGCGGGGGTCACGAGCAAGGTGTCGTATTTATCCAGAAGGAAGAGAATAACCGCATCCTACCATGCAGCCCGAACAAGATTCTATTATCGAGTCTGACGATGATCCAACCACACAAGCGTATGCTGCCGGTCGGTTTCCAAACGGGCTACAAAACGTACATCCAACCGACCGTAAAGAAGGTGGATGATTGGGTGGCATCGTTAAAAACACGTGCGGTGGATGAAAAGGAAGGCGCCTACCTCGTGCCTGCCACATCTGCGAGAGAAATCCTTAGGGCGATTCATTCGACGCTAGAAATGGAGGAGGGGCGCGATTTTCATTTAGATGAATACGAAAGCGTCCTCGATTATTTGACGACAGAAAATGAAGAGGGGGCCTACGTCTGGCTCGTCGTCAGGAAAAAACGTCAGATCAAGCGTCTGAATGGGGCCGGCAAGTTTGAAAACTCACCGGATACCCCGGGAAGCGGACAGGGAGAATTGAGTATCGCTAGACGTGTAGCTGAAGATCATCCCGCCATGATTTTACTAAGGCAGGAAGGGAAGAAAGAGCACGGCTGGCGCGGCACGCCGTTCTGGTGGCCCGTCCTCGTCGCCCAACAGAACACGACCCCGACGGTTTTTGCCAAGAAGACAGTTAAATAAAGAATAGAAAAAAGCCTCGAGCGTATCATCACGCTCGAGGCTTTTCACTCTAATGAAGGAGTCTGCGAAAAGGTTCTGTTTATAAATATAAGAATACCGTGGGAGGGAAAACGACTCGCTTTCCACGGGGAAACGCCAAGCCGCATCTTAGCCTTCCCGTCGCTGCGGGTCTTGCCTTGTTTCTTTTTCCGGTAGTAGTCTCGCCGTTTCCACTCCCACTATGCTACAAATAGTGGGAACAGAACCTCGCCAAACATGGTGCTGTCATCCGTAGAGCACCTCATTGTAGTGTACATAGAGGTTCAGCCTTGTTATTGTGAGGTGGCTTGGAAATGGCGACACTCCTGCAGGATCCTGAGGCTTGGGTGAGATCCCGCAGGTCGCGGAGCAATCGAGGAAGCTCACCGCCTCCTGCGAAAAGAAAGTTGTTTCCACGCCACCGGCCCCTTTTCATTTTGGAAGAACCGAAAGCAGCTTTCTCATTGATCGGCCATTTGACTTCTTAAGGCTTCGGCTTGTTCGGCCGTTTCCTTCATAGAAGCTGCAACCCGACCATTATCCGTGTTCAGCGTTTCGACGGTGGCGCTCATTTCTTCCATGCTGGCACTCGCTTCTTCAATGATGCTGGCAAGCTCAGCGGTGGATTGGTCCACTTCCGTACTATTCTGCATCACGTCATTAGCAATCTTTTCGGTTTCGGCAAAATTGGACGTGATGTGATCGATACTTGTCTTCAGCTTCGCAAAATAGCTGGTGATCTCTTTTGATGAGTCGTGGATGGAATCGATCTTCTGCTCACTCGTTTCCATTTTGGTCAACGTTTCTTGATTGTTCTGGTTTACCTGCGTCAAGTTGCTCGTAATCTGAGCGGCAGTATCGTTCGTCATCTCCGCAAGCTTACGGATTTCATCGGCCACGACGGAGAAGCCTTTTCCTGCCTCTCCTGCACGAGCCGCTTCAATCGACGCATTCAAAGCAAGTAAGTTCGTCTGTTCAGATATTTGCGTGATTTGGCCAGAGAACGAATTGGTTTCTTTCACTTTCTGACTCAAATGTTGGAACGTCTTATTCAAGTCATGGATGAAGGAGCGGATCTCTTCTGTGTCCTCCGTGAATTCCTCCACCTTCTGTTCTCCGTCGACCGTCAGTTGAGTCGCTTGCTCCGATTCCACAGTCAGCGCCTGAATCGAATCGCTCAACTGTTGCATCGCTTCATGAGAAGTAGAAGAATGAGAGGAGATGCTTCCGATTTGCTCACTCTGTTGCTGGCTCCCGGCCGCCATCTCCATCAACGCCTGCTTCATTTCACCTTGCGCTTCGACATTCGTTTGGACACGAGTGTTGACACTTGAAACGCTCTCAATGATGGACGATACACTCGTTTCCAGTTTTTCCTTCAATCGTCTCTGTTTGACCGAATGCTCTTCCGATTCATATAACAAACGCTCCATCTCACGTTCTTGGCGGATATTCAAGTGAATCAACACCCCAAGCAGGACGCCTGATAGAAGATACGTCAAGAAGATCGTCGGTGTATTCGTTGCAAGACCCGCGGTTTCTTTTGTTCCATAAAGCAATGTCAGAATGATCGTCGTCAGCCCGAGCATATACCCAATCGCGAACACGATCCGTTTGAAATGGATGACAGAGAAAATCGTCAGGAAATACGTAACGAGGATGACCATCCAGCCTCCCCCCGCAAAGAAAACACCGACCATCGTGAACACATTCGTCAGCGTAACGGCGAGATAAGGGAAGAGGTGGTACTTTTTCAAAAGGAACTGAAGGCCAACGAACAATAGAGAAAACACAATGATCTCCGAACCGAAGATGTATAGCGCTTCGGTGTTGTTCTCAAAAAAAGATTTGGCGAAAGCGGCCACTAAGGATACAGAAAAGACGATGAACATCAGGATGTTCTTCTTCTTCGTATCATGCAATCGCATTGTTTCAACAGTATTCATAACATCGATCCTCTCAGATGGAAGTGATTAAGGGCGAATATCCGATTTGAACGTTGTAAACCCGTCATCAGCCATGACGATCGTTCCATTCATGACGTTACCGGCATCCGAAGCAAGGAATCCGACGACATTGGCGATTTCTTCAGGTTCAATCATTTTACGGCGTAGTTGTTGACTTTCCATATATTCTAGAAGTCCCGCTTTGCGGTATCCCTCGACGATGTCCGTATTGACGCCACCTGGTCCGACACCGACCACGCGGATACCATAAGGCGCAAGTTCAAGCGCGCCGTGCTTCGTCAAGGTCACAACAGCCCCTTTTGCCGCTTGATATCCCGTGACACCGAGCGTGCCGACGAAACCGAAGACGGATGCATTGTTGATGATGACGCCTTCCACACCTAGTTCTTTCATTTTCCGAGCCGCTGCCAACATGCCGTAATAGACGCCATGTTGATTGACATCCACGACTTTATGGTAGTCTTCAATCGAGTGCTCTAAGAAATTTTTGTTGACGCCGATGCCTGCATTATTGAACATCACATCGATCGTGCCATATGTATCGACCGTATAATCGACAAGGGCTTCTACGTCTTCAAATTGGGAGACGTCTGTACGCTTGAATACCGCCTCGCCTCCCGCAGAGCCAATCTCTTCAGCTAGGGCTGAACCCTTTTCTTCATTTACATCAGCGATCACGACCTTTGCCCCATTGCTTGAAAAATGCAAGGCAGTCGCTCTACCAATTCCGTCGGCTCCCCCAGTAATGACAGCCACTTTGTTATCTAATATCATTTTTACGTCCCCCTGTATTAAAAAATCACACTTACCTTATTTCGACACATTCATCCAAAAGTTTACATCTAAATCCTAAATTTTTGTTTTTTGTAAGACGCTGTTAAAAATGGGTGCTTAGAGATAAAATAAAAGAAGAAGGATTTTTCAGCAGAGAAAGGACGTGGTCGTATGGTAGATGAACAAAAACTGATTCAACAGCATTTAGCCAACGAACGGACCTACCTGGCATGGATCCGGACAGCGATCGCACTCGTTGGTGTCGGATTTCTAGCGACCACACTACATTTGAACACGATAACGGACATGAGCTCATTCGGAGCCGACTTATCGGTCATCGTCAGTCTTTCTTCACTATTCCTCGGGGCCATGACCATCATCGGCGCCACGATCAACTATTACCAAACGAGGCGAAACATCAACGAAAGCCGCTTTGAATCCTCACACCGGATCATCGTCTTCATGACGAGTGTTGTCGTGTTGCTGGTGCTGCTGGTGTCGGCTTATCTCTTGTTCGCGTGAGCTAAGGTTGATGTTTATTCACCACCTTAAGACGCTTTTGCTTTCTCGATCTTTGTAAAACGGCTTTAATAGGGGCCCTTAAGCCGTATTGAATCCAAACTATAATGGAAATCGTCTTATGGTCGAGGTTTAGAGCGGTTTCAGGTTCGGAATGTCCAACATAACGTTTTAAGCCCTCTTTATGCACATGAACATACACTCCTGGACCGTGGATTAGACTTGAATGATCTGATCTGATTCTGTTGTTTGTGAACCAATGAGCTAACACAAGAACCGTCCCTCCGTTTGATAAAATGAAGAGGGACTAACGATATCCGTTAGTAAATCTTGTATAATGGGTATGGAGTATAAATCGGTGTTCAACATCATGTAATTGTAGAAGAGAATCTTGCCCTTCCTAGACTTTTCTTCTCCGTGTAACGCGACTGTTCAGTAACTATTCAGAGGAGGTTCCGATGGTTGATTATGATGAACGATAATGAAAAAGAAACCTATGACGACCTTATGAATTCCTTTAAGAATGCTCAATCGATAGAGGAGAGCCGCCATTATTTTGTTGAAATCCAACGGTACTTAGACAAGTCACCTACCAATGAGCTATCCATTACGAAGCCGCAATGGGAGGAGTATCACCAGTTGAGAAAGGAATTACTTGATTCTACTTCAAAGAAGGAAGTCCGCTACTATGAAGATCAGATCCATGAATGGTTGAATAAAATCCACGAATCAAATCTGACATAAGTTGCTAATCTAGATATTTTTTTGAAAAATAGTATTTATTTTCTGAAAATTCTATTGTATACTTTATATGTGGTGTTCATTATAGTGGACACTCCTACTGAAAAAAATAACGGACTTAAACGAAGCGGTCAGCTTGGTTGAGGATTTAGTGCATAGTAGCTTATGTTTCTAAGTTTTTACCAGTTGCCGTTTTTTTGGTCTAGGGGGGAACGTTCTTTTGAATATGTTGATTGTTGCTGGGTGCATCGGGGGTATAACAGGCGTTGTCTCTCATTTAATGAGAAATGGTAAAGTGCTGATCTTCCCTAAAAAAAGAGCACGTCCCAGGGGAATCTACTTAGGGTTTTTGGCTGACTTTCTTATTGGGGCGGCAGCTTCAGTATTCGCCGTAACCTACTTGACCACTGAGCCTGAGGTATTAAGAACGACGATCGGAATTTCTATATTAGCGGGGATGACAGCAGAGAACGTTTTATTGAAAAGGGAATTGAATATAGAAAAGGCGAAAGTAGAAGGATTGGATCGTATCAATCAGAGACTTAAATAGATTTTGACACCTCCAATCCTTATTTTTTTCAGAATGAATATGTAATCGAATCCTATTCTTCACCTACTATGACCTCAAAAGGATCTCCTCCCCCTAACATTCTTTAGATTGAATCTTCCACTTATCCCATTACATAGATTGTCAAATCAAACCCATCCTTTTAAGTTAACGTAGAGATTTTTAATGAGTCTGTCATCATAATAGTGAAAAGATATAAGAAACAATGAAAAATGAAAAGAGGTGTATGGAAAATATGAATGTATCGATCCGAAAAGCCGAACAGGTCGATTACAAGTCGTTGTTGCCATTATTTAGACAAGTTCATGAACTCCACGTTTCAGTTCGACCAGATTTATACAAAGAGAATGCGACGCCAGTTGTGCAAGGATTATTTGAAAGTCAGCTGAGCGATGATCATCAACATATTTTTGTCGCCACTTTAGGCGATGAGGTAGTCGGAGTGATTGTAACAAAGGAAGAAGAGATCTCTGAGAATTCGTTTGTCAAAGCGAGGAAGGTCTTCGTCATAAACAATTTGTGCGTAGCTGAAAAGCATAGAAAGAAGGGAATCGCCAAACGACTCCCCCAATACACTTTCGACTTTGGAAAAGGTCTAGGAGTCGATAGTATTGAACTAGGTGTATCAGAGAAAAATACTTCGGCCATCGAATTCTATGAGTCTATTGGGATGACGACCAAGAGTAGGAAGATGGAGTTTATAGTAAAATAGAAGAATTCTCTAGTTGGAGGATTCTTTTTGGGTTATGAATGTTTTGTGACAGCTACAATTCCTGACAGGTTATTTCCAATTTTTGTAGAAAGGTTCTTAAGTGGAGGTGTTACGATTCATCAAACAAGCATTTCTCAAAAAAAGAATTCTTACTTATTACTATTTGGACTTGGAATTTCTACCTTAGGAGACTTCATTTATCTTGTAGCCATTAACGTTCTAGTCTTGCAACTAACGGGATCAGCTGCAGCCGTGGCCGGTTTGTGGATTATAGGACCCATTGCTTCCATCCTCACGAAATTTTGGTCTGGGAGTATGATCGATCGCTTAAATCTACGAAAGATCATGATAGCGACAGACATGATTCGAGCACTTTTAGTCGCCATCATTCCTTTCTTCAGCTCGATATGGCTGATCTATGTCTGTCTTTTCTTCCTTTCTATTTCAAAAGCATTCTTTGAGCCTTCCGCCATCAGCTATATCACGCATGTGGTTCCAGAGAATGGACGGAAGCGATTCAACTCGTTCAGGAGCTTGATTACATCAAGTGCTTTTCTGATTGGTCCTGCCATTTCCGGAGCCCTGCTCCTTATAACCTCTGTTCATGTGTCGATTTGGATCAATTCAATCTCCTTTATGGTTTCGGCTGTTATGGTGTATTTCTTACCGAACGTGAATGGGGAGACTAATATAACGGAGCGTAAACTTAGTTTGGGCGTTTTGAGAAAGGATTGGAAAGACGTATTTCACTTCAGTCAGCGTAACGGTTTTATTGTAAAAGTGTACTCCATCGCTCAGTTGTTTATGATTGTGGCACTTGGAATGGATGCTCAAGAGGTCGTCTTTACTCAGCAGGTTCTGAACCTTTCTGAGACAGATTACGGCCTGCTCATAAGTCTCACAGGTGTTGGCTCTATTTTAGGAGCGGCCACGGTGTCCTTCGCGGCCAAAAAGTTGTCGATCAAAGCTTTGCTGTCCAGTGGGTATTTGATGGTGGCGATAGGCTATCTCATCTATGCTTTTTCCTTTTCCTTCTGGTCTGTTGCGTTTGGATTTATGGTCTTAGGTTTTTTCAATGCATTCTCTGGGACTGGATTTATGACGTTCTATCAAAACAACGTTCCAGTAAAGATGATGGGGAGGATCTCGAGCATATACGGAACGTTTCAAAGTGTTCTCCAAATTGTATTCATATTGCTGATCGGTTTTACAGGTGATATTGTACCGGTTCGATACAGCATCATAGCGGCTTCGACATTGATGTTGGTGCTGAGTGTTTGGCAAATCAAACTGGTTCTTATGCCGAGCAAGTCTGTGTATTTTGAGGAAAAAACGGAACTTAAAAGCACTTCTTAACGTTTTAGGTGCAAATACCGTAAGTAACAATCTAAAGGAACTAGAATTAGAAGGAGCGATCAAATTGGCTGTAGTAGGAATTTTAGGAATGACGCATGATGAAGAAATGCAGAAGAAGTATCAGTACCCATTATCATTGGTAAAAGAATTAATGATGGAATTCAATCCAGATGTCATCTGCGGTGAAGTCCATCCCGATAGTTGGAAGCTTTACGTAGATGAAGGCGAACCACATGGAATTTTAGGGGAGACGCAAAATGAATATCCAGATTTGATCTTTCCATTCTGTGAGGAGCGGGGCATCGAGTTCGTTCCCGTCAATTGGTTCGAAGAGGATGTTTTTGAAGAAGAACCGTTCGATCGGTTTGATGAAAAAACGAGACAGAAGCTAGAAAGCCAATTACGACAATGGAACGACCGGCAGCTTTCCACTTGGAATCATGGGAATATTCCTTTGAACTCTCTGAATTACGATACGGTCACGAACGATATGTATGCGTGGCTACATGAAGTTAATCCCGACGTTCAAAACATTGTATGGAACGCGAGACATCATATTATGCTTGCTAGAGTGAAGCGTGCCATTGAAAAATATCCTGATAAACGTATCCTTTGTATTCACGGTGCTGATCATAACTATTGGTATCATCAGTCACTCAAGAATGTAAAGGATATCGAGTTGGTATATCCGTTGAGATAATGACAGATCAAGGAGGTGTTACATGGGAAGCGTAGAAGTACCATTCAAATGCACAGGAGTGGCGGCTGTCTTATTGAAAAGAGAAGGAGCTGATTATAAATTTTTACTGTTGAGACGTAATTCTACTATTCTGCGGAACGTTTGGTGTTACATAGGTGGAAGTATAGAAGATGGAGAAGCAGCATGGCAAGCCGCGTTCAGAGAAATTGAAGAGGAGACAGGGATTACTGATGTTTCGCTCTACACATCGAATCTTTTTGACCAAATCTATTCACCCGAATACAACTACATTTACGTGGCACCGGTGTTTGTAGGGTATGTGGCTGAAGGCGAAACGGTGGAGTTGAACGAGGAGCACTATGACTATAACTGGCTTTCTTTTCATGAAGCGGTTGAAACGGTGTCTCTGCCGGGGAATGATCATGTGCTGGAGTCGGTTAAGAAACACTTCGTAGACCGTTCGCCTTTGCAAGACTTGCGTGTGAACAAAAGAGAGGAACCCTGAGAAGAGCGTTAAGGGGATAACTATGTACGAACAGGGAGAATGGTATAATTGAAGTAATAAGTCCAACCTATATGAAAGCGAGTGAGGATCATGACGAAACATAAAATTTATACGATGAGCTTCTCCAAAGTTTATCCCCATTATATTAACAAGGCAGAGAGAAAGGGCCGCACAAAAGAAGAAGTTGATGAAATCATCCGCTGGTTGACAGGCTATAGCCAGGAAGAGTTAGAAGCGCAAATTGAGCAACAGACGGACTTCGAGAATTTCTTTGCGCAAGCTCCGGAATTGAACTCTTCACGAACGATGATCAAAGGTGTGATTTGCGGAGTGAGAGTAGAGGAAATCGAAGAACCTACGATGCAGGAAATTCGATATATGGACAAGTTGATCGATGAGTTGGCGAAAGGAAAAGCGATGGAGAAAATTTTGCGAAAACAAACTTAAGTAAGAAGAACCCTGCTTTTATTTAAACGAACAGTTGGCGTTTTTATAAGGGTGTTATGAAAGGAAGCGGAGTAGTATATGATCAAACCAAATGCCTTACAAAAAGGAGATCAGGTAGCGGTGATTGCACCAGCTGGACCACCAGATCAAGAGCAGTTGATGCAGGGCATACGTGTATTCGAGAACATGGGACTTGAGGTCATAGTTGGACAGCACGTATTTGATGAGGAAGAGTATATCGGTTCTACTGATGAGAAGAGGCTTGCTGATTTGCACGAAGCCTTCTTAGATCCAACAATACGTGCGATATTTTGTGCGAATGGAGGGATTGGGTCAGCGAGACTGGCCCCTAAGGTCGATTACGCCATGATACAGCAGAATCCTAAGGTTTTCTGGGGATACAGCGATATTACCTACCTACATAATGCAATCCGAAATTATAGTGACCTAGTTACCTTCCACGGGGCGATGGTGGCTAACTTGAATGATAAGGACAGGAAGGAGGAAACGTTGTCCTCCTTCCATCCTCTATTTACAAAAGAACCGGTCGTTCATGATGCCACCAATTTCTCACTCAACGTAGTGTCGGATGGTGAGGGGGAAGGGAAACTCGTAGGCGGGAACCTCGCACTGCTAGCCAGTGGAGTGGGCACGCCTTATCAAGTGAATACGGATGGCGCCATTTTATTGATCGAAGAGGTGTTGGAGCCTGCATTTAGAATCGATATTATGCTTACACAACTCAACCAGGCAGGGGTTTTTGACAAAGTCGAAGGTGTAGTGATTGGAAACATGCAGGCAGAACCCGACGAATATAGAAAGATTGAAAAAGTACTGCACGACTTCTTTTCTGATGTACCTTACCCCGTTGTGGAAAACTTTCAAATCGGTCATTGCTAACCGAATTATGGAGTGCCGCTTGGCGCGAGGGCGAGACTGACAACATCTCCTCCCCGTTTGGATCTTGATTCAGGTGTAAGGTGATGTTGTAAACGAAAAGTCAGCATATATTGCTGGCTTTTTTTGTATGGATTCAATGAAGGAAAAGATTCCCTTTTGTCGAATTAGGTAGACAGGGTGAAATCATGACATAAGATTTTTATTGCGATGAAGTGTTAAGTGAGAACACACCAGTGACGAAGGTTATGGAGTCAGAAAATCGTTTCTGGTAAGGCTTTACGATAGCTTGAAACGGAGGGATTGGATGGATCTTACGTCTCTATCAGAGAGGTTCCATGACTTTGCGAGGAAAGAGTGTGAAGGATCAAGCGACCTCTATGAAAAGTTGGCATCACAGGTTGCAAAAGATGATGAGGTGTTGGAATTGTGTTCATCAGCGCGAGTTGGGCAGCCCGTTCCAAATTTGCTCTTAGGCTCTGTACATTATTTACTTCTCAAAGGTACCCATCACCATCTTAAGGAATACTACCCGAGCGTCGTTCATGAACCTAAAGAGGACAGCCGCTTATTCGAAGCATTCAAGGACTTTTGCTTTGAAAATCGCGAGGAACTAAAACTTTTGCTGAAGACGAAACTTGTGCAGACGAATGAAGTCCGTCGATGCGCATACTTATATCCTGTATTCAACTATATTTATCAACAAACGAACAAACCGTTATCTCTCATTGAAATCGGCTCAAGTGCTGGGCTGCAATTATTGTGGGACCAATACGCCTATTCTTATGGAGAATCGGAACTCTACGGTAATCAAAACTCTTATGTTCATCTGACATCTGGAGTGCGGCAAGGTGAATTGCCCAGGCGTTTTTTATCTAAGATCCCACCAGTCCATGATCGGCAGGGGTTAGACTTACATATTAGCGATGTGACCAGTGTAGAAGACTACCTGTGGTTGAAAGCTCTCATATGGCCAGAGCATAAAGACAGACGTACCAATTTCGAAGATGCCGTTAAGCAACTGAGGATAAATCCACCGCAACTGACGGAAGGAGATGGCGTTTCTCTATTAACAGAGGTGGTAAAAGATATTCCGCCTCATACAACGATTTGTGTGTTCCATACGCATGTCGCCAATCAGATGCCGGAAACTAGTAAACAAGAATTGATGCAAAAAGTGAATGAACTAGGAAAAGTGCGAGACATTTTTCACGTCTACAATAACATCGATGACCGCAAGCTGCATGTCGATTCGGTACTGAACGGGCATGTGGAGCATAGAACGATGGGGGAGACAGATGGTCATGGTAGATGGTTTGACTGGAACTTGAGTAGCTGAAGCAGGTATATCTTGATTGAGGAGCAAGGAGAATTCAAAGCTGAGGAGGACATCGTATGGAAATCATAGTGTTTTTAGTCATGCTGTCTTTGTTTTTGCTTGGATTGTGGCTCAGTATCTTCATATTTAAATTCAATAAACTACTCGGATACGTGACTACTTTTCTATTTCCTTTCATAATCGGATTCATGTTCGGTTCTGTAGCCATTTTTTATTTGACTCCCGTTCTGGCTGTCAGCTTAGGAATCTACCATATTTTTATTTGTAAAAGGTAAGTAGGTTAGGAGGGAATGTATGTATCAATACTTTAACGGTCTGATCATAGAGAAGGTGTACAAGGTGTGCCTGCTGAACATGTGGAGGAATTATTCCAAGAAGCAGGGTGGATAAGAGAAACACCCAATTGGCAAAAAGAGAAATTCACCATAATGTTCGAGAACTCAACATGGGCTTTTACTATGTGGGACCAAGATAGAATGATTGCAATGGTAAGGGTCATTTCAGATCAAGTTATGGCGGCTAATATAATGGACTTAGTCGTTTCTAAAGACTACCGTGGAAGAGGGATCGGCCGGAAGCTGGTTCAGTTATGTGTACAAAAGCTTCCGCATGGTGATTGGTTTGCTCATACTTCTTCCGATAATTTCAGTTTCTATCGTAAATGTGGTTTTGAAGTGAAGGATTTATCTGAACATGGAACTTGTGCATATTATGGATATATACAAGCTCGATTGGACGGTCACAGAGGATAAGAAGCGTGAGTGAAAAAATGTTAAAGGCGAGTGATATATAGTGAAAATTCTTATCGGTCAACCGAATCGTGAAAAAGGGATGAATCAGCTTGAAATGGATGTTCAAAGTCATAAATCTGTTGACTTGATTCTTTATCCAGAAAGCTATTTGAACGAAGATCAGATCGTAAGGACTTGTGAATTAGCAAAGAAAAATCATGTGTCCATTGTAACAGGATATAAAGATCATCAAAATTTAGATCGGGTCCTCATCATCAACAAGTCCGGAGAAGTCATCCTCGATAGATCGAAATCCCTTGAGGGTGAGCAGTTGAATCATCCATCAAAAGCTGAAGAGGGTGGTATTACATACGGATATTTACTCTGCATGGAAGTCTTCCAAGGGTTAGAAGGATTGAGGGATGAAACTTCACTCGACATCATATTCAATCCTATTGGAGTAGGCATGTTCAGCGAAGAACAATATTCGGATTGGTCTGGTGAGGCAAGTAAGATTGCCATGCAGCAAGAAGCTGTCGTCATAGGGGCCAGCCACGCAGACGGATCGTATCGGAATTGTGGTTTTTCCATCCCGATAGCCTATTGCTTTGACAAGAACGGCGAAGCTCTTTTGCTTTCAAAGAATGACTTGCGCACAAGGATCATCGACACGAATACGAACACAATCGAAACATTAGAATCACTCTCCACTTAGTTGTTCAGAGAATAGGGTGTCAGAATCGAGGGGTCAAGTGAAGGCTTTAATCAGTGCAATACTTGCTTTTATAGTTGTCTCGATAGTCTATGGGTGGATTTTCAATGACTTTGATGAAAGGCTCCTCATCTTTACGATTGTCGGGATCCTGACGGGATATAACATTGGAAAGAAAACAAAATGAACACCGCTTTGGTGGTGGAACCTTAGGGGGGAGATCTTATCAAATACATAGTCATTTTGCTGATGGCTGTACTTATAATAGGTTGCTCAGATTCTTCTTCTACTACAGAAAATGAAACCCTTTCTCTAGACTCTCAGATTGAAACATATATCGAACAGCAGAAAGGGGAGCCATTAGCTGTTGTCGATCCTTCGTCCAATGAGGAACAAACCGAACGTAAAGCAGTTTTGTTCAAGGGTGGTCTTTACGAAGTGTCGAAAAAACAAGATGGGAGCCTCGCGACAAAAGCACATACTTGGGAAGAACGATCAGACAAAGTCGCGTTTAACGTTGCCTATCCTTATCTATTCACGATCATTAAAGATCAAGAAATAGCGGAGGAGGGAGCCTCGCTTGAAATGGTACTAGAGAACGGGACGACATTTTCCTCAGAGTTGAGAAGTGATCGGACACCGAAAGCGTCTATTTTTTATTACGGTGATCTTTTAACAGAAGATGCCGACGTTCGGGCAAGCTTATCTATTTATGATGGTATGGGAAATGAAATCTATGAAAAAAAGCTGGGCGAATAGCTGCTTGAAAGAATGAACAGATAGAATTATTTGAAGAAACCATTGATGGGTGTAAATAGATAGGGTGACTGCAACATGCTTAAGAAAGAAAAGGTTTTATTTTGGATACAAATCCTATTATTCTTTATTGCCTACCTAGTGATAGAGGCTTATTTACTTGCGACGGTCATGGATGCAACTTCAGAATGGTTTGTGTACAAAGATTTCATGAGTATTCTTATGTTTACGGGACTAACCATTGTTGTTCTGACACTCCCTGCATTAAGACGGCATTTTATTGAAATAGTAGGAGTAAAGGCGTTAATAGAACGTTCTACATACTTATGGTTATTCATACTTCTTCTGGTGTTGTATCTCTCAAGGGAACTGATCTTTTCCATGGAGTTTCTATTTGATGAATCCTTTTTGATAAGCTATACATACGGTTCCTATTCTGAACCGATCTTTTACCTGATAGGTGTCATTATTTTTGCACCAGTCTATGAAGAGTTTCTTTTCAGAGGGCTACTACTACATGGGTTTCGTCAAAAAATGGGGCCTGGGCTTTCTATACTAATCACATCTCTATTGTTCGGATTTATTCATGACGGTTATGTTGTTTTTGGAATCGTCATGGGGCTATCCTTTGGCTTGATGTTTCATATCAAACGCTCTTTAGCAGCTGCTATTTTATTGCATATTCTCTGGAACGCGTTGGCATCTCTCTAAGTCTTGGAGAAGACAATATTCCTCCTCTTGTTGTTTTTTAAAATCATATATGTGAAAGTAATAACAGAAAAAAGGAGGAGTTTTTTTGAGTAAATCACGAAAAGCCAGTATCGCTATGAATATAGTTTTTTTAATAGCAGCCATGATTTTACTTTACCTAAATGTAGTAGATCTGAATAATGGACTAGACCTTTTATCAATCACACTTATCATTCTTTCAGCGGCATGTGCAAAAAGTATATTTAAAGAAGTCAGAGAAACAAAGATTAGTCCTGAGGACAGGTGAGAAATTGATGGGCATTACGGTGAATCAGTTGGAGTATGAAGACGAAAAAGCGTTATTTGATTTTGAAAAGGAAAATAGAATCTATTCTGAAACTATGGTCCCAAGCCGCGGGGAAGACTATTACGACTTTGATACATTCATGATCAGGCATCGACAATTACTAGATGAACAACTTGAAGGAGAAGCATTCTTTTTTCTGATAAGGAACAGTGATGGAAATATCTTAGGGAGAATGAATGTCGTGGACATAGATTCTTCTCGAACTACAGGTCATATCGGGTATCGAGTTGGAAAGCAACACACTGGGAAAGGGGTTGCCGCTGAAGCTTTGCATCTTTTCATGAAGCGTTTAAAGAATGACGGATTCACGAAAGTTTTTGCAAAGACCACGACCCATAATGTGGCTTCTCAAAGGGTTTTGGAGAAGAATGGATTCATTAAAGAAGAGGTCAGCGAGGAGACGTTTGATATGAACGGACAAACGTTCAGGTTTATTTCATACATAGGCTTGCTCACTGAATTTTCGTAAGAGAACCAATACTAGTATCATGATGAGGAGGAGTTCTGTGAAAAGAAAGACAGTGGCGCAAATCCTCCTTTTTGTAATAGGAGGATTGCTCTTCACTTTCTCGCTGAACATGCCCGTGCCAGGTTTCAAGAAACTAGAATTCATAGAGGAAACCTCTCAACGTCAAGTGATTGAGTATCATTGGTATGGAAAGGTGAAAAGTGTAGAGCCTTTCGAGGGAGATCCTAAACGGATGCTTAGCTTATTTCAGCAACAACAAAGAATCCAAAATATTCAAGCAGGCGTCTTACTGTTTGCCCTCATGCCCTGGGTGCTTTGGTGGAGTAGGGAGAAGAAAATATACATATATGCTAGTGTTTTGGTTTGTTTTCTTCTAGTGAGTTTGGATATCTTCATGGTCTATCAATATAGTTAATCATATAAAAAAGGGGGTGGGATTGATGAAGGTAGAAGAAAAGGCTGTAAATATAGGTGCCAAGAAGATTTCGTACACTCATATACAGAATAATTCTACCAAGGTGTGCTTTATGTTTTCAGGTGCTGGATATACGTACGATCAACCTCTTTTTTACTATTCCACGATGGCTATGCTTGAGGACCATATCGATATCGTCCATATCCACTACCGTTACACACACGACGAATTAGCCCTTCCGTTAACAACATTAGTTGAGATGGTAACCCGGGATGTGGAAGCTGTAATGAAGAGGATTTTGGCCAGTCATGAATACAACGAGCCAATAATAAGAACGACGTGATTTGTTAAGTCTGGCATATCTTCACTTCTTATATGGGAGTTTAGCATATATGATGTGTCTTCTTGCATAGAGACCATAGAAGACTTTTGAGTGATTCCCAACATTTATAGCGGTTGTGATTAGTTGAGTGGTATAGGGACCCATATAAACTAAAATTTTATTTGCAGCTTAAGGTTGCTCGACTAATAGTCAAAAACTATACTTATCATCATTTCGTTAAAAAGGGACTTCTTGAAATGGAAGTTCCTTTTTTTGTAATGACATCTAGGTTCAACCTAAAAGTTTAAACAAAAAATTCCATTTTATTATTGTGTATAATGTATATATTGTATATAATCATACACAGACATATAAAAAGAGGTATGAAAATGAAAATTATCATTTCGAATCAGTCCAAGACCCCCATCTATGAACAAATTCATACGCAAATCAAAGAGCAAATCATCTCCAACGATTTGAAACCCGGTCACCATTTGCCTTCGATGCGTCAATTAGCAAAAGACTTGAACGTCAGTCTTATCACATCAAAGCGTGCTTATGAGGAACTGGAGAAGAATGGGTTTATCTATTCGGTGGTTGGAAAAGGTTCCTTCGTATCAGATCAAAATGAAGAGATGATCAAGGAAGGAAAGATGAAAGGGATAGAGGAGCAGCTCCTAGCTGCTATCCAGAATAGTAAAGACATCGGGATCAGTCTCAAAGAGTTGCAAGAACTGCTTACCATTTTATATAAGGAGGAAGATTGATGGAGAATCAGAATGTCATAGAACTCAGGCATGTGAGTAAGTCATTTGATGGTTTCTTTATAGAGGATTTTTCATTGGATGTGAAAAAAGGTTTTGTTACAGGATTTATCGGAGGAAATGGCGTAGGGAAATCTACCACAATCAAGATGATCATGAATCTATTGCAACCAGACAGTGGTTCAGTTTCTGTATTTGGATTAGATTATGAAAATCATGAGAAGGAAATAAAGCAGCGGATTGGATTTGTATTCGACGAGAGCGTATTTTATGAGAATCTCACACTGGCCGAGCTGAAGGAGATTGTAAAAAGGGCTTATGTGAAATGGGATGATTCGTTATTTTATGACTATGTGAACAAGTTCAACTTGCCCTTAAACAAAAAAATCAAAACCTTCTCAAAAGGCATGGCGATTAAAGCTTCTTTAACGATTGCTTTATCTCATCACGCAGAATTGATTGTTATGGATGAACCCACATCTGGGTTAGACCCGATTTTTCGGAGAGAGCTATTGGAAATCTTACATCAACTCTTGCAGGATGGCGATACCACCATCTTTTTCTCGACGCATATTACGACAGATCTAGATTCGATCGCTGATTATATCACCTTCATACATGACGGAGAACACATATTCACAAAGGACCTTTACCAAATTGAAGAGGAGTACGCCATTGTAAAAGGAGGGCTTGAGTTACTGGATCAAGATACAGAACAAGAGTTCATAGCTACTCGAAAAACAGCTTACGGATTTGAGGCTTTGACTTCGAATAAGCGAAAAGCGGAAGAAGTCTTCGGAGAAATGGCCCTCATCGAAGCACCTACACTTGAAGATATTATGTACTATACAAAGAAAGGAGCTGTACCACATGTACAACTTAATACGTAAAGATCTCGTCTTGCAGAGTAAAATGATCATAGGTTTGATGATTGGGTTGTGTGTGTATTTATTCTTGGATGTGTCTTCGTTATGGGTAGGGGTTGTCTTTAGTATTGCCGTCGCAATGAATGCTGTAACAATCGATGAAAAATCTTCTGTACATATCTTACTTAATTCTCTACCTTACACTCGAAAAGAAATTGTCAGCTCAAAGTATATTGTAGTTCTTCTGTTGACTGTCATGGTGTCTGCAGCCATCTACGTTGGAAACTTAGCCATCCATGGAGAATTCACTTCGCTGAAAAATCTTTTATTCATGATCGCGATTGCCGTCACAGCCATTTCAGTCATGCTTCCGTTTTGTTATAAATTTAAAAGCAGTTACTTAGTGACAGCTTCGATTGTGGCATTTGGCTTATATTTATTAGTTGTGTCATTTTTTATCCAGGATTTAAACGATAGAATCAGAGCGTTCGTAGAATTCTTGTTAACTATGCAAAGTACAGGAGCGTATGTTGCCTTTGTTGCTTCTATAATGATTTTATATGTGTGTTCAGGCTTAGTATCCTTTCGCATCTACAAGAATAAAGCATTCTGATTAATTCATTGTCATTAGACACTTCAGATTGCTAAAGATCCTTTGTTTTTTTCAGGGTGACTACCAGAAGAGTCTCTCCACCTTTTCCAAGCCCACCACCACATAAAACAGCTGAGACAAACCGCATCAAGACAGTTTCTAATGCTCTTCACATTGAAAAAGGTTATAAGGAAGGTTATCAAGACGGTTTCAAGTGAAGATGCATTTCAAAAGTGCTTTAATAGCGCTGATCAAAGCACTTTCAAAGGCATCTCCCTTTCAAAACCGTCATAAGTAGTCCGCACAGACAGAACAGTAAAAGCCCAAGCTGGACGTCAGCTTGGGCTTTTATTGTTGGATTAAATTCAGGAAGCGTTTCGTGCGTTCTTCTTTCGGATTCTCAAACACATCGACAGGAGCGCCGCGCTCGACGATGTACCCTTCATCCATGAAGACGACTTCATCTGCCACGTCCTTGGCGAAGTTCATTTCGTGGGTGACGACGACCATCGTCATTCCTTCCTCGGCGAGGTCTTTCATGACTTGGAGGACTTCTCCGATCAGCTCGGGGTCGAGGGCTGAGGTTGGTTCGTCAAACAGCATTACTTTCGGATCGATCGCCATGGCGCGGGCAATGCCGACACGCTGCTGCTGTCCGCCGGATAGTTGGTGCGGATAGACGTCCGCTTTGTCCCCAAGTCCGACTTTTTCAAGGAGGCGCATCGCTACTTCACGTGCTTGTTGCTTGTCGATTTTCTGGACGGTAACAGGACCTTCCATGATGTTCTCAATTACGCTTAAATGCGGGAAGAGGTTGTAGTTTTGGAAGACCATACCCGTTTGTTTTCTTAATTCACGGATGGTTTTTTTATCGAGTTTCTCTGAAAAATCAATGGTCTGATCATCGATGGTCACTTCGCCTTTTTCCGGGCGCTCAAGCACGTTCAAGCAACGAAGCAATGTCGTTTTCCCAGAACCGGATGGCCCGATGACGACGATGACTTTACCTTGGTCGACTTGAATGCTGATGTCTTTCAATACTTCTAGGTTCCCGAAACTCTTCGAGATGTGATTCATTTCTAGCATGATCGAACCTCCTTTCTAGTTCACGTATCGGTCTAAGCGTCGTTCAATACGACCTTGAATAAGGGAGAGTATGAAACATAGCACCCAGTAAATCGCGGCAGCCTGTGTATAAATTAAGAGCGGCTCATAGGTCGTGGCCACGATTTCTTGAGCTTTACGGAACATCTCCGCTACTAAAATGGTGGAAGCGAGCGATGTTTCTTTCACCAATCCGATAAACGAGTTCGATAACGGAGGAATCGAAACGCGTGTCGCTTGCGGGAGAATGACGCGCTTCAACGACTGGAAATACGACATGCCGATCGATTCGGCTGCTTCCCACTGCCCTTTATTAATCGATAGGATCGATGCTCGTATGATTTCGGACGCATATGCCCCTGTGTTCAAGGAAAGAGCGATCAGTGCGCCGACAAACGGACTGAACTTCAAGAACGAGACACCTAAGTTACCGAAACCGTAGAAGACGATGAATAATTGCACAAGTAAAGGGGTTCCGCGAATGATAGAGACGTAAACGCGGGCGATGATGCTCAGAATCTTCACTCCAGAAATCCGGAATAACGCGGTCGTGATGGCGAGGACCAATCCGGCAAAGAACGCGAGTAGCGTTAACGGAATCGTATAGTAAAGAACTCCTTTCAACAATGGAAGAAAGGAGTCCTGTAGTGTTTGCAGATTGTCTGCACTCAGCCAGAAATTACTGAGCAGATACATCTTCGCCAAACCATTTCTCAGAGATTTGTTTTAGCGTGCCATCTTCACGCATGGAAGCAAGTGCTTCGTCGACCGCTTCGATCAATTCCGGATTGTTTTGACGGAACATCATGGCGGATGCTGACGCGTCTTCTTGGCGGTCCACGATTTCGACTTGTGCATCTTCACGCTGTTTCAAAAAGTCGAGAACAGATAGACGATCGTTTACCGTTGCGTCTGCACGCTCGTTAGCTAGCAACTGCATCGCTGGGTTGAATCCTTCGACGCTTACGATTTCTGCGCCATATTCTTTCGCGATATCTGCATAGTTACTCGTCAACGATTGCGCTGATTTCGCGCCTTCTAAATCCTCAAAGCTCTGAACGTCTCCACCTTTAGGGGCTACAAGAACCGCTGTGGAGTACGTATATGGAGTAGAGAAATCATACTTCTCTTCACGGTCGGGCTTGATGCCGACTTGGTTCGCGATCATATCGAAGCGTTCTGTGTTCAAGCCAGCGAACATGGAATCCCATTTCGTTTCTTTGAATTCTGCTTCCACTCCCATACGGTCCGCGATCTCGCGGGCGACCTCAACGTCATACCCTGTCAATTCGTCTGCGTCATTGTGGAACGTGTACGGGGCATACGTACCTTCTGTTCCGATTGTAAGCACGCCTTTTTCTTGAATTTCATCATACAAGCTTTGTGTTTCCTCTGAAGAACCTTCATTACCTGATGTGTCCTCTGCTTGGTCCGTTCCTTCATCCGAAGAACCGCAAGCCGCTAAAACAAGAATAAGTAGTCCGATTGCTGATAAACCTAATATCTTTTTCATGAAAAATGACCTCCTCTATTTTAATCCTGATTAAATTCATCGGAATAATACATATCGAATAATACATCCTGTATTAGCTTCCGTCAATAGAAAAAGCTCATACTGGTGTACTTTACGTTTTATTTTCAAAAATAGGAAAAATATAGTTGTCATTTTAATGGAAGAGTAATATACTACATTACATGACTAATGCACTCATGCAGAGAGAAGGAAAAAGTGATGATCCTTGATACGGACGGATTGAAGCCGATCTACATCCAGATCGCAGAATGGATCGAGAGTGAAATCCTTCACGGCAACTTACAACAAGATGACAAAGTGTACTCACAATATAAGCTTGCAGACATGTACAACATCAATCCAGCAACGGCTGCAAAAGGACTGAAGCTGCTGGCGGATGAAGAGATTGTCTACGATAAGCGTGGAATCGGGAAGTTCGTCTCTGAAAAAGCGCAAGCGATTATCGTGGAGAAAAGGAAGGGTCAGTCGCTGAAGCATCTCCTTGAAGATGTCGTATCTGAAGCCAAGCGTTTGAACATGACGGAAGAAGAAGTAAGAAAAGCATTGAAAGAATTGTGGAAAACGAGTGGGGAGGATGACTGATGAAGGCGATTCATTGTAAGGAATTGACGAAGCAATACAGAAGGAAGGCCGCACTAGATGGTGTGGACTTGTCCATTGATGACAACAAAATCATCGGGCTGATTGGACGGAATGGAGCGGGAAAGACTACGCTTTTGAAGATTATTTCTGGTATGCTCCGTGAATCATCCGGTCATGTTGAGGTGTTTTCAAAGCGGCCATTCAACAATTTGTTCGTGTCTGCGAACTCGATCTATATTGATGATCAGATGAATTTCCCACCGTCTCTAACACTTAAGGAACTGCTCAAAGAGGGGCGTCGTTTTTATAAAAACTGGGATCATGATCTTGCGCTTCGCTTGTTCGAGCATTTCGGTTTTCATGAAAAAGAGTCACATAAGAATTTATCGAAGGGTAAAGAAAGCACCTTCAACATGATTGTCGGCCTTTGTTCACGCTGTCCTCTGACCATCTTCGACGAACCGACGACAGGAATGGATGCAGCGGTTCGAAAAGATTTTCACAGGGCCCTGTTGAAAGATTATATAGCGCACCCGAGGACGATTCTGTTATCGACGCACTACATGAACGAAATGGAAGATTTGTTTGAAGAAGTGGTCTTACTGGACCATGGTAAATTACGGCTGCATACCACGATGGATGACTTACGTGAATATGCCATTGGTTTATCAGGGAAAGTAAGCAGCGTTCAACCTTGGCTTGAGGGGCGTGACGTTCTAGATCAACAGGAAAGCGGCCTGGATGATGTGCAAGTAGCGGTGAAGCATGACTATACGGATGGGGAGATTCAACGCATGCGCCTTGATGGTATTTCGGTTACGAGCATCCAGCCGACAGATGCTTGCATGTTTCTGACAAAGCAAGAGGGAGGAGGATTAGATCATGTCTTTCGTTCAAATGAAAGCGAGTGAAGTGATCGGAAAGCAACTCGTTTATAAATGTAAATCGTATGCGGGCGTTTTTACGTCACTCGTCGTCATTCAACTGCTTGGGGCTTTATTTTCCTTGCTAGCTACTTCAGGCTCTATGAGATCGACGCTCGGATATGATGTGCGCGTGCAAACTTATACAGTGGATATGGTCATTGTGTTCACGATCTTTTGGGGATTTATCACAGCCCTCCTGTTAACGACGAGAGCTTATAGAGAAGATGACTTTGCGTTTGTCACGAACCGGAACAGCAGCAATATTTCGACGATCGCCTTTTTGACACTGGTCGGATTGATCAGTAGTGTTACCGCCGCCTTATCTTTTTACCTTGTGCGTGTGGTGGTTTTTCTGATCGGGGCAGAAGGGGATGCTGTGATCAGCAGTGCTAGTGTCGATGCTTCTTTACTTCTTATTATTTTCTATACGTTTGGCTCCGTTATCTTATTTAGTTCGATGGGATATGTAGCAGGTGTGATGGTTCAGTGGAGTAAGCTGTTCATTTTCATACTGCCAGCGGTTGTGATCGGTGGATTGATCCTTCTTTACCAGCCTTCTGATGGAGCTGTGATGAACGCGTTTTTCTCTTTCTATTACCGTGAAGCGAACCTTCTATTCTATCTATTGAAAACAACAGCGACGGCGGCCATTTTTTATAGTGTAGCTGTCTTACTTTCTAATCGACTGGAGGTGAAAGGATGATAATGCCTATTGTGCTTATCCTTTTTATCATTCTAATCGTGAGCTTCATCGTGTACGTCAGTCGTTCCCAAATCGTGATGAGCCTCATGCCGAAGAAGGCAGGGTATTGGATGCTTGGAGGGTATAGTCTCCTTCTTCTCGTGTCCGTTGTCTTCTATATCGTGATGCCGGACGAAACATCCTCTTCAGCGGGCTTCGAAGAGAAGAAGGATCTTTATGATACGGATGAGATATACAGACAGGTGTTAAATGGGAATCGTGAAGCGTTGGATGACGATTTACAAAAAGGGTTCTGGAGTTTTGCTGTCCCAGAAGAACCCCTTATCATCAATTCCATGGGTGGTGGGGAAGATGAAGTCACGATCTATGTGGAAAAAGTAGAAGGCTTGGAAGGGATTCAAGCTTACTATTATCAAACGCCTCTCATTGTCCAGGATGTAAGAATCGATAGAGAATGGAAGCCTTACGTATCTATGGAAAATGGGATGTTGAGAGTAGAGTCGATGATTGACGAGGTGCTAGAGTACAAGACATTCAAGACACCTGCCATCATCAGTCAAACGATGGACGATCGACGTGAACCGTGGATGGGGAAATTCGCAGGGTTGTATATAGAAGTTCCAGCTGATTTAGAAATCGAAGCGGATGAACATATGTATCATCAAGTGAACTGAGAGTCGGGGCAGTGCCCCGGCTTTTTTTGTTGTCTGAAACTGTGACGAAGGATGAGAATAAAACGTTATTGATGGCTGGGGGGATTGGGAAACGTCGTAAGGGGGAGCATTAAGACCCTTTTGTGCATGAATGAATTGTAAAAAGGACCTTATCGCACTACTTAAGACCTTTTTGAAGTCAGCTCTTCGTGAAAACAGTCTTAAGTCGGCTTCACATGCAAAGATGACAAAAGTCAGGTGACTTTATTCAAATCACACAAATGGGCGGACCGACATAAGATGGGCGGTAAGAGGTGGTGACCAATGAAAGATCAATATAGAGATCCATTTGCCGTCGAGCAAGAAGAATGGAAGAAGCGACAATGGAAAAACAGGTGGAAGCAATTGCTGACGTTCTCATCTCCTATTTTCATCTTGGTTCTCTGGGAATTCCTATCGCGCACGGGGTTAGTCGATGCCCGCTTCTTCCCGCCGCCGACCGAAATCGTCGGTACGTTTATTGCCATGAGTGCGAGTGGGGAGCTGTTTCACCATATCGGCATTTCTTTGTTTAGGATTTTTTCGGGCTTTCTGTTAGGGGTTATTCCGGCTGTCATTATTGGGTTATTCATGGGATTATACTCGCCGATTCGCCACTTTCTATCACCGCTGATCATGGCACTCATGCCGATTCCGACGCTCGCGCTCTTACCGATTATCTTGATCATCTTCGGGGTCGGTGAAGTATCGAAAATCGTCACCATCGCAGGGAGCGTCTTCTTCCCAGTCGTCATCAACACGGTGGCAGGGGTGGTCAACATTGACCGCATTTACCTTGATGTGGCGAATAACTACGGTGCAAACTCGAAACATTTCTTTTTCAAAATTGCCTTGCCTGGAGCGTTGCCGGTTATGATCGAGGGCATTCAGATGGGGCAGGCAATTGCGCTGCTCACGATTGTCGCGGCCGAAATGATGGGCGCGAACTCTGGAATCGGATACTTAATCTGGACTTCATACAATGCGTTTTTATTGAAAGAAATGTTTGTCGGGCTTGTACTGATTTCATTCTTCGGTTATTTGTTCTCGCTGATTCTACGGGGATTGCAGACGAAGTTGTTGCCATGGAGATAGGAGGGGTCTTGTGAAAATTACGATTGATGAGTTGACGAAAGTGTTCTATAAGAAAGGGCAGAGCTTGACCGCGCTTGAGGGCATTGATCTGAATATCCAGGATGGTGAGTTCGTCTGTTTGCTCGGCCCTAGTGGATGCGGAAAGACGACGCTGCTCAGGATTTTGGCTGGACTTGAGAAACCGAGTACGGGGAGCTTTGAGATTGCGGCCAGTGGGAAGGAACGACCGCTGCAGTCGATGGTCTTCCAGGAACGCGGGGTGATTCCGTGGCTCACGGTGAAAGAAAATGTCGCGTTCGGATTGAAGATGAGGCATCTGCCGAAATCGGTTGTTCAAGAACGTACCGCTTTTTATTTGGAAAAAGTCGGACTCGATAAGTTCGCCCGCTTGTATCCGAAAGAGCTTTCCGGCGGAATGAAGCAGCGCGTCAGTATCGCGCGTGCGTTCGCGAATGATCCGGAAATTCTGTTGATGGATGAACCGTTCGCAGCGCTTGATGAGCAGAATAAGTTCATCTTACAGGAAGAGCTGCTCAGCATTTGGGAGGAAACGAAGAAGACGGTACTGTTTATCACGCATAGTATTGATGAAGCGTTGTTATTGAGTGACCGGATCTTACTGATGAGTTCTCAACCAGGTCGTATTACCGAGGAAATTAAAATCGAAATGCCGAGGCCGCGTACGATGGAAGAGGTGCGTGCGGATCAGACGATGACGGAGCATTTTGTGAAGATTCGGAGTCATTTGGACAGTGAAGTGCAAGGTTCAAGAACTTAGGAGGCATGTGCAAAATGAAAAAAATGTGGTTTCTCGTTCCTTTGTTATTGATCATGTTGGTGGCTTGTGGAGGGAATTCGTCGGGAGGGGGAGACCTTGATGACAGTGTCAGCAAAGATAACCCTTCAGGGGATTTAGCCCCGCTCGATAATAAAACGACCGTGCTAATTGCGGAAGATGGAGCGGCGTCTGGGGCAGGGTTTTATATTGCAGAAGAAAAAGGTTACTTTGATGACTACAACATTGATGTGAAATTCACAAAGTTCGCGAACAGTGATGACATGTTGCCAGCGCTTGCTGCTGGTGAAGTCGATATCGCGGGTGGGGTGTCGACGGCTTCGTTCTTCAATGCCATTGCACAAGGCATTGATGTCAAAATAATCGCTGATAAAGGCCACTATAACGATGGTAAGTCGTACTTCTCCTTCGTGATCCGCAATGATCTGACAGATGAAATCAAAGATTACGAAGATCTAAAAGGAAAGCGTATTGCGATATCTTCCCGTAATTCGGTAGATGAGTACATTTATGCAGAGATGTTGAAGCATGCTGGATTGACAGAAGACGATGTGGAGACTGTGATCATGTCGGACTTCGGGAATATGCTTGCGGCGATGGGGAACGGATCGATTGATGCTGCGCTGCAAATTGAGCCACTCATCACACAAGGTGAGCAGCAAGATTTGCACGTTCGCTTCAAAGATGCGACCGACTTTGCACCGGATGCCCAAATTGCGATGGTTCTAGGATCACCTGATTTTATTGAAGAGGATACAAATGTTTCTTTGCGGTTCATGACCGCATACCTTAAAGGGGTACGCGACTACAATGATGCATTTGTAAAAGGGGAAGGAACGGATGACGTCATTCAGATTATGACCGAGTACACGGCTCTGAAGGACCCGGCTCTTTGGGAAAAAGTGAGCGTGACGGGTCTTGATCCGAACGGAGCGATGTTCGTCGAGGATATTAAGACGCAATATCAAATGTATGAAGAGAACGGGGCTACACGTGGGGAATTTGACTTTAACGAATCTGTAGATACGTCGCTGACGGAGAAGGCAGTCGAAATTCTCGGAAGCTATAAATAATGGTGGAAGCCGCATTCATCTATGAGTGCGGCTTTTCTTAATGAGTCGTGTATAATTGGAGAAAGAAGGGAGTGGAAGACATGAATTTTAAACCGATACAAGATTTCAACGACTTCACAGCACTGTCCGAACGCTGTTATCCAGGAATGAAACTGAAGTCGAAAGAGGACCGGGAGCGGTACACTGAACATCGCAAAAAGATGGACAAAGAAGAGAACGTGCATACGATCGGTCTATATGATGAGGATCAGCTTCTGGCAGGATACATCGTTTACGATCAAGTCGCTAACGTGTATGGTTCTTCTATGGAAGCATCAGGCATCGGTACGGTAGCCGTTGATTTGATAAACAAGAAGCAGGGCCATGCCAAGCGGATCATCAAGAAGTTTTTGTTTGATGCGAGAGAACAGGGGCGTCCCCTCACCCAACTTTATCCGTTCCAACCTTCTTTTTATAAGAAAATGGGGTTCGGCTTAGGACCGCGATTATCAACATACCGTTTTCATCCGTCTCAATTGCCGGCATTTGAGGATGTGGAATCTGCGGAAGTTTTGACTTCAGATGATCGGGATGCGGTAAGTCGCTGTTATCACGAGTGGGCACGTGGGACACATGGGGGATGCGACAAGCCTGGCTTTGAGTTTTCCTTTTTGTCTAAAGGGGAGTGGCACAATGTCGGAGTCTTTGAAGAGGGGAAGCTGACAGGCTATTTGTCCTTTGATTTTCAACAAAATCAGGGGGATCATTTTCTGCAAAACAATCTAATTGTAAGGAATTTCATCACGACCTCGATCAAAGCCTATCAATCACTTTTACAGTTTTTACATAATCAAAAGGACCAAGTCCGTACAATCGTGTTCCCGACATTTGATGAACGTTTCTCGATGTTGCTTGATGATCCGAATCATGTCGACCAGGACTTGATTTACACAATCTATCATAAGACGAGTGAAGCGGGCCAGGGACTGATGTATCGGATTGTCGATATTCCTCCGTTCCTGGATGGTATCAAACACCACTCGTTCGGAAGTGAGACGGTCCGGATCGGATGGCGGGTACATGACTCGTTGCTCGAGGAGGACTATGAGGCGGTATGGAAGTTTGAAGAAGGGAAACCTGTCGAGACCGATGAACATGCCGATGTCACGATTACGCTTGAAATTGGCGAGTTTTCTTCTTTGTTGATGGGATGTGCCACATTGCAGGACTTTCTCTATAGTGGAGCGGTCGAAGTGAGTGACGCAGAAGCCTTGCCAAAAGCGATCTCTTTATTTGAACATCCAACGGAGCCGGAATGTTGGTCATTTTTCTAAAAAGGAGGATCTATGATGAGTCAGCGGATCGTCAAAGGTGTACAAGTTGATGATGAGTCGCGTTGTACGCATTATCATTCTAAGGTCGATGTTGTGGCTTTACAGTTTGCCTGCTGTGAAGAGTTTTACGGCTGCTATCAGTGTCATCAAGAGCTCGCCGATCACCCTCCAAAGAAGTGGAGCAAGGACGAGCGTGACCGTGAAGCCATCTTGTGTGGGCACTGTAAGAATACGATGACGATTGCGGAGTATTTGAAGGTTCATGAGTGCCCGAGCTGTCGTCATCCATTTAATGAGGGGTGCGCGAATCACTATCCTTTGTATTTTGAGATGTGAATGTTATTTGAGAAAACGCAGCCGTGATGTGCTGCGTTTTTTTGCGAGCGCTCATGGGAATTTGCGAGCGCTCATGGGAATTTGCGAGCGCTCATCGGAATTTGCGAGCGCTCACCGGAATTTGCGAGCGCCCATGAGAATTCATGGTCGATCACAAAAAAATGGAAGAAATCTTCAGGATTTAAGAGAACCTAAAAAATGCAATCCCACATCTAGAAATACCCAAACATGCACTAAGAACGTTCAAACTTGATAGTAACCCGCTCCATATTGTAGAGTGTAAAAGTGCTTTATTAGGGAAAAGAATAAAAAACCTATTCCAATACTGGAAGGAGGATCACATCATGACAGATCAACAAAAAGGAAATCCGCTCGCGCTGATCCCATTTGGTGTCTTCATTTTATTATTCATCGGATCAGGAATTGCGACAGGAGACTTTTATCAAATGCCCGTACTAGTCGCCTTGTTTGCGGCGATTCTTGTGGCATTATTCATGAATAGAAAAACGGACTTTCAAACGAAGTTACAACAGCTGACCAAAGGGGGAGGACACCCCGATATCATCTTGATGGTGATTATCTTCCTACTAGCAGGAGCTTTCTCTTCGGTAGCGGAAGGAATGGGTGCTGTTGATGCAACGGTCAACTTAGGACTCAGCATTCTACCTGGGAACTTACTTGTCGTTGGATTGTTCATCATTGCCTGCTTTATTTCCATCTCGATGGGAACATCTGTAGGGACCGTGGTTGCACTCGCGCCGATTGGAGTGGGTGTGGCTGATGAAATTGGCATTAGTGTGGCGCTTACGATGGGAGCGATTGTCAGCGGTGCGATGTTCGGTGATAACTTATCCATCATCTCGGACACGACGATTGCTGCGGTTCGAACGCAAGGCACGAAAATGAAAGATAAATTCAAGGCGAACTTTTTCATTGTACTGCCAGCGGCCATCATTACCGCCGTCATCTTTGGTGTCATTACGGCAGATGCTTCTCAGGCGTTACAAGAGGAATATCCTTTTGAAATCGTAAAAGTTCTCCCTTATCTCGGGGTACTGATTTTCGCCGTAATCGGAATCAATGTCATCTATGTATTGATGGGCGGCATCATTTTTGCTGGTGTCATTGGTCTTTTGACGAATGATATCGGACTCTTCAACTTTGTTACACTGCTTGGAGAAGGCTTCCAGGGTATGCAAAACTTGTCGCTGCTCGTCATTTTACTCGGAGGGCTTGTAGAATTGATCCGACAAAATGGTGGGATCGATTTCTTGCTTCAAGCGATCAGTCGACGGGCGAAGTCCAATCGTGGGGGCGAATTCAGTATTGCCGGCCTCGTCGGTGCCGTCAATTTGTCTACAGCCAACAACACGATTTCCATCATCACAGCGGGGCCTCTCGCCAAACAGATTTCTGATGAATACGGAATCGATGCCAAAAGATCGGCAAGCTTACTGGATATATTCTCAAGCTCAGTTCAAGGGTTGTTACCTTACGGAGCTCAAATCTTGTCTGTAGCAGGGGTGGCGAGCATCTCTCCTGTCTCGATTGTTCCATTCTGTTTTTATCCGATTCTATTGGCCCTATCAGGAATCATCGCGATTCTATTCAGATTCCCGAAATTCACGCTTTAGAAAAAAAGGAGGAATGAAGTGATGATCACAATCGTAGATGTTCAACCCCATCATCTTGATCGGATGCATGAGTGGGAAATGAATGAAGCGTTACAGGTCAAAACGGGAATTGAAAAACCTCGTTCGTATGAGAAGTTTATCGATTCCTATCATTCCTACCTTCGTGGTGAAAAGCCACGCTTGATGATTAAAGTCATAGAAGAAGACGGGAAGGCTGTCGGAAAAGTCGAGTTGTATCAAAGTCCGAAAGATGCATTTATCGGTATGGTCATTGCCGAACGGCAGCGTCAAGGAATAGGTGCGAAGGCACTGGAATTATTTCTTAGGGATATAAAAGAAAAACTGGGATTACATTCGGTATGTGCAGAGGTGTATGAAGATAACCCGGATAGCTTACGTTTCTTTGAACGGAACCAATTCAAGCGAACAGGCGATGTGACGGTGGAAATGTTTCGTGGATATGAGAGAAGACTCATCGTTTTGAACCGGATTTTGTAGAAGTCTCCTATTGAGTAGGGGGCTTCTTTTTTTATGAAAAAGGGTAACTTTTGTCATGAATAATTAGTAATATATAGGTAAGTCTAAACACACGGAGGTGACGTACATATGGAAAATAAGCCTGTGTATTACGACGGAACGCTGCACAACGACTTTAAGCAGTCAGAAAATGAGGAAATAGAACGGTTCATGGTAACCAATGAAGTACGTTCAGCCCTTAGCGGCAATCCCTTTTTTATAACTGAATAAATCACCTAAAGCATCTTCTGCGGAAGGTGTTTTTTCTTTTTCTTGAGCATGAGAGTTGAAAAATGAAGTGTTCTTCTGCATAATAAATCTCGTATTCATAATAAATGAACCTGAGATAATGCATGAATGGTTTCTTTTTACAAACACTACATTCACTAACATTCGAACAAGAAAGGAATGACTCAACATGACAAAAGTATTGTATATCACCGCACACCCTCACGATGACACGGCCTCTTATAGTATGGCTGTTGCAAAAGAATTCGTGGACAAATATAAAGACGTGAATCCTTCCCATGAGGTGGTTCACATCGATTTATATAGTGAGCATATCCCGGAAATTGACGCAGATGTTTTCAATGGCTGGGGCAAGCTGCAGTCTGGGGATCAGCTATCAGCTGGGGAACAAAAGAAAGTCGAGCGTTTGACAGAGCTTTGTGAACAGTTCATTTCTGCAGATAAATATATTTTCGTAACGCCGCTATGGAACTTCTCGTTCCCTCCGAAAATGAAGGCGTACATCGATTCAGTCGCTGTTGCAGGAAAAGCCTTCAAATATACAGAACAAGGACCTGTTGGATTGTTGACGGATAAGAAAGCCTTGCACATTCAAGCACGTGGCGGCATTTATTCAGAAGGGCCAGCAGCACAAATGGAAATGGGCCACCGCTATTTAGATACAATCATGCAATTCTTCGGCGTCCCATCGTTTGAGGGGTTATTTGTAGAAGGACATGCTCTAAACCCTGACAAAGCAGAAGAAATCAAAGAAGATGCAAAAGTGAGAGCAAGAGACTTAGCACCAAGCTTTTAATATAGATTTAAAAAAGGAACTTCCAAATCAGGAAGTTCCTTTTTTAGGCTGTTGACTTCGGTTCTTCCAAGTTGAGAAGAGACCGGTGGCGTGGAAACGACTCCCTTCGCAGGAAAGCGAGTCCTTTTCCATCCCACGGTATTCTTATATGATCTAACAGAACCGTTCCACTTACTTCTTAGCTTTCTCAACAAACTGGAAAAAGGAACTTCCATATATGGAAGTTCCTTTTTAGTTTATACGAATTCCTTTACATCCACCCGGCGTCCTTCTTTATGCGAAAGAGCCGCCGCCTCATTCACTAAAGTCAGCAAATACGCATCTTCTTTCGTAATCGACACCGGTTGGTTTTGCTCAATCGCCGAAGCCCACTGCTCCATCGGCATCGGCAGATCCTCAGGCACGTTCTCCGGTTGCGTCCAGTCATCTGAGTCTAGCTTGCTGCTTTTCAATCGAATCGTATCATCCTCGATCAGCAACGTTCCTTGCGTACCATAAAGCTCAAGCTGAAACGGGCTCCCTGTAGATACGAAGCTGGTCTCAAGAACAGCCATCGCACCAGAGGCATAATCGAGAAGCGCAACCGCTTGATCATCAACGCCAAGGCCACGCATTTGCGGCAGGCGGCTACTGATGGCTTCTGGTTTTCCCATCAAGCGATTCGCTAAATAAATCGGGTGGGCACCAAGGTCGATCAAGGCACCACCGCCACATTGTTCTTCATTATAAAAGCGGTCAGGCAGCCATCCGTTTTGGTTTTTTTCTGTTGGGACAGCCCCGTTATGGGCGACACGACAGCGCATCATCGTAACGCTCCCAAGCAATGCCTGGTCGACAACCTGCTGGGCGTACAAATAGTAATCTTTCGTCAGACGAGGGAGGGAGATCATGAATTGAACCCCGGATTCCTCGATATCCTTGAAGATTTCCTCACACTCTCTCGTAGAGAAAGCGAGGACTTTTTCCGTGAAAATATGTTTTCCGTGATTCGCTGCGGAACGAATCACATCGGTATGTAAGTTCGTCGGTGTTGAAACGATGAAAGCATCAATTTCAGGATCAGAAAGAACGTTCTCTAAGTCACTGTTGAAATCGACGCCGAGTTCCTGTGCCCAACTCTCACCCCGAGCAGGATCTTCATCCCAAATCGTTTTGATGTTGATTGAAGGGTTCTCAGTAGCCTCTTTCGCGTAATCGACAGCATGGACGTGCCATTTGCTGAGTAAAGCAACTTGTATCATGTACAGCACCTCTTTCTATGATTGGTACGTGCTATTATACCATTTTCATAGAAAAAGACCCCGTAGAGAGGTCTTTTGTTATCGGTAAGGCTGGCCAAGGACAGCCACATATTGATTGTCGAAAAACGGTTTGAACTTATTTTGGTCCCAACTCAAAGGTGTTTGCACGAGACCGAGTCCGTCCGCGTTGTACTGCCCGATGATCCGCTGAAGCGCGTACAATTCGTACACACCATCTCCGTCAAAATCGATAGGGTAGAGTTGGTTCAAATCGGATACCCATCCTTCTCGTGGTTGAATGAGCGTGCCATCTGAGTTATACAAGTCGGCTAAATACTGCGGATCACGATTGCTTAAGTCAATTGTAGATGTCAGGTTCATCGTCTCGTTGATGACCTTGACTCTGTATTGGTCTTCATAAAGGACAGCATATTGATTTTCCCCGTTAAACACTTCGTAATCAAAAAGGATATTTGCCAGATTGTTTGCGAATGAATACACATAAAAATAACCGAACCCACCGCTGCCTCCTGAATTGATCCGGATGAAAATGTCGTCGACCCCGTTGCCCGTGAAATCCCCCAGGAATAGGGCAGGTTCATAGCCTGAGTCCGTTTTTAAAGGAATATTATAAAACGCATTCGTTTTTCCGTCCTGGACGACGATTGTGAGGGCCGTTGTGTACGGACTGTCTGATGATTGTTGACCGACGATGTAAACATAATCTTGTATATAATCACCGTTCACATCGCCTTCAGCAAAAGCTAGAATCGATGACTGCTCCTGTCGATTGAAGAAATGAGGATGCATAAGGACCTCCTATAGTGCATTTATCCTTACTATATGAAGATTGGAACAGACGGTTCCAATCTAGGTAGTCGATTTGAAATGCTCCGTGCTTTTAACGAGACAAATTCGGACAAAGGAATCCCCGTTTCGGACAAGGTGACCTTTATTCAGGACATCCAATCTGGCTATTCGGACAAGCTATCAACTATTCCGGACATTCACTCCCGATTCGGACAATTGATGCACTTTATCGGACATCGACACGAGTAATTCAGACAATTAACACACGAATTCGGACACCCATTCTATAGCCCTCGATATGCAATAAAAAAGCGACCAGATACACGCTCTGGTCGCTCGAAAACCCTATAGACGCTTGAACCCTTCTTGCGTCAAAAACTCAGCCGCTTCTTCATACGAGTTGAAAGAACCCTCAAGCTGCTCATCGGCATACACAAAATAGCCATCATCTTCCCTCATCAACACGAGGGCCTGGTCGTTGCTGTTCAACCATTCCTCCATGACTGGATCTTTTTCAGCGGGGGAAAGGGCGAGAGAGTCAATCGATTCGCGGATGATTTCGCGTAGTTCATCTGCGTTATAATCACGGATGTTGACCATCCCTTTATCGTCCGTTGGATAGTCTTCGATTTCACCGGCAAAGACGAAGCCGTTGCCATTCGGGTGAAGGCGATAGACGACGATTTGTTTATCATAAAGGCTGTCTTCAAAGTGGAAATTCACACGACCTAAAGAAATGTCCTTTCTTTCCAATTCCTCAAACTCTTCAATGACGGCCAGCTTTTCTTCAAAAGATAACATGCGTTCCGTTTCCTCCTCTATACCAAAAAGTTTGGCATATTTCGTAATACCATAGTCTACCACAGTGCGTCAGTGAAAGAAAATGGATCGGTACCTATTTCAGTCCGAAGAAGGATTTTCGCGGAAAAGGTAGAAATTTTAAGGATAGTGAGAGAGGAGGACCCATCATCAAAGGTGTGAATATGGGGTTGACGGGGATAGGTGTTTGCTTGATTGTCGTTCTGGGATGGATGATCTTTTTTGGTGAATCCCCTGATCATGTACTTCGTGTAGAAGACTTCGGGGCAGTCGGGAATGATGGGAAGGACGATTCAGAAGCGATTCAACGGGCGATCGATGCCAGTGCGGAACAAAAACGTGGACCCGTGGTGATGACAACTCACCAAAAATATACCATCCAGAAAGGGATAGTTCTTAAAGAGGGTGTAGAGATTCAATTCGGTCATCAAAGTGAGTGGTTGATTGAAGGGGATTTCCGTGTTCTAAAGGTAGAGAAGAATGCCCGGATCGAGGGAGGGTTATTGATGGTGCAAACAGACGGGTTTTCATCAGAAGTCATCTATCTGGACGGTGAAGAACAATTTTGGACGTGGGATCAAACAGGAATTGAAGATGTGAAGGTCATCAATACGAGCGGGTCCAATCAAGGGACAGGGGTGCTCTTCCACGCCGATCAATCAGATGAATTTATCAGCTTTGTAGATGTAGAGGGTGTAACCGTGACTGGTTTTCATACAGGGCTCAAGCTTCAGGCAGACCCTCCTGAGGGGGAGGAGTATAATTTCGTCAATGGTAACCGCTTCGTCAATCTGACCCTTGAAGATTGCGTGCGTTGTATCAATCTTCAGAGTGGGGTATCTGTACCGAATGAAGTCTCAGGGAATCAATTCATCAACATTCAAATCCAGCTTACTGATGATATAGAATCAGCGATCACTATAACGGGGTCCGACAACCAGATCGAAGCAATGGTCTGGGATTATGAGTCGTTTCCATCCTCGGAGTCTATGATCCGATTCGACGAAAATTCTCAGAGAAATTCGTTTATGTCGAATTTACCACCTGATTTAGTGGAAGATTATGGGGCGACGAATCAATCCACCAGCCCTTTGTATTAAGGAATTAATAATGAATGAGCATTCATAATTTGTGGGGGATTTGCCCGTAAACCTTGAATGCTTTTTTTGTTGGAAAAAGTAAGATATTGAGTAAATAGGAGAAAAATAGAGGGATTGACCGATAATGTTCTTTTTAAAGAACAAAAACGACTTTTTTAGCGATTTCATTCTACAGAGTGAACGTTTATAATCAATACAAGAAAACGTTCTTTATAAAGAACTAGTGTACTTTATAAGAGGGAATATAGTAGGGAGGGAGAGGATGGTTGAGCGACGGAACATACTTACTAAACAATGGTGGGATGATCAATGAATGAAAAAATGGATGTGAAACGTTTCATGACCGTAGTGAAGAGAAGGTTCCTTACCATTCTTCTCGTTACGATGACTTTATCCCTGATTACGGCCGCAGTGAGTGTATATGTCCTTAAGCCTACCTACGAAGTGACCCACAATCTTGTCATTGGGAAATTGAATAAAGACGACAGTACTTATGGAGAGAACAGAGAATTGAACATGTTGCTCGCATCTACGATTGATTTCATTCAAAGTCCGAGTGTGCTGAGTTCAGTAAGAGAAGACTTCGCCATTCCTTATGAAGAATTAAGTGAGATGATTGTCGTCAGGAATACGCAAGACTCCCAAATCGTGAATGTGACCGTAAGAAGTTCACATCCTGATGAAGCAGAAAAAATGGCAGAGATCATCGTCCGAACCACCGTCACGCAAATGAATGAACTGTTCGATGTCAACGATATTGTCATTCTCGATGACCCGACAGGAGAAGGGCAAGTGCAGCAAGTCGGTAGCATTTTGATCAATATCGGTATAGGAGTGGTTGTCTCGGTCCTTGCTGGTATCGGAATCGCGATGCTGCGTGAGCATATGGATGACTCGGTCGAGGGGGCCCGTGAGCTGGAGGAACAGGTGGGTGTACCAGTGCTTGGAGTTGTGGATATGAAGAAGAGGAAAAGGACGATAAAAAAGCATCAACTTAAGACGGAAATCGAAGAAGAGTTGAGTGTCAAGGAAAGAAGGAAGCGAGGCGAAGTCCGTGTTTAGAAAAGCGAAGAAACAATGGAAAGTGATGCAGCAGGTAAGACTCGGGGATACAAGTATAAGCACTGAGCAGATCCGGATGATTCGCACGCGGTTGGAGACGAAAATGACGGGACCGTGTACGTTGATGGTAACGTCCCCTGATTCGATGAAACAAAAATCGTTGATTTCTTCAAAACTCGCTCTCTCTTTTGCCGAACAAGGAAAAAAGGTATTACTCGTCGATTGCAATGTCCGTTACCCTAAGGTTCATGAATGGTTTCAAGTCGATAACCAAAGTGGATGGACGACCGCCTTTCATTCTACCCTTCACTCTCCTTTAGATTTTGTACACGAAACATACCAGAAGGGGCTTTCTGTCCTGACAACAGGCCCCCATACACAACAGCCTTCTATGTTATGGAATCAGAATATATGGGTCAAATGGGGAGAAGGATTCCGGCAAAACTATGATTTGATCCTGTTCGAGGCTCCATCCATGCTTGCTTATGCGGATGCTCACTTGGTGATGAATCATTGTGATGGAGTGGTCATGACGGTGAGAAGACATCAATCCAAGAACGAAGAAGCAAGAGAGGCGAAGGAGGCCATTGAGCAGACGAACGTCCCTATATGGGGTGTAATCCTGCAAACCGGGTAGGGGGTTCATGAATGGGGGGTAAGAAGAATTCCATAGTCGTCAACATCCTTCATTTATTTTACAGTACGGCTCTATCGAGTGGTCTTAACGCCCTGGCGCTGATTGTGCTTGCAGGTTATCTGCAATCGAATCAATATGGATTATTCAGTGTAGCCTTAGCCTTCGCGATGATCATGAGTTATTTTACAGACGCAGGGTTGAGTGACATCGTCCTTAGGGAAGGAGCGAAGCAGGAGGTCGGTCACTCCCGTTTGCTTACTTCTTACATGAAAATGAGGCTGCTCCTTCTGATTCTCACTTTCGCTTTAGGGTTTTTTGTGATCTATATCATGAACGGTGACAATGCCAAGTTGATGCAGACGGCTTTTGTGTTAATCGTTCCGATGGTCACGGGAGTCGCCCTTCAAAGCATCGGAACCACCTACTTCCAATTGATCGAAAAAATGCAGTATTATGGTCTGATCCGGTTGGTTTCGGCAACGGCATTGGTCCTGTCGATGTCGGTCGGGATGTTCCTTCAGTGGAACCCGCTCCTCGTGACGGCGATGTACGGCGGTTCTTATTTAACAGCGGGCATAGTGGCTATCATTCTCGTAGGTAGGCACGTCCGGTTATCTTTCACTGAACCGTTCCACCGGGGGTTATTGAAGAATTTAGGCGCATTTACGATCGGCGGACTGCTATTTGTACTACTGCCTCACCTTGGACCGATTTTATTAGAAAAAACCATTTCGCTGGCTGAAGTCGGATTGTTCGCCGTTGCGTACCGTATTCCTCAGGCTCTCCAGCAAATCCCTTTCGTTGTCGCTGGTGCCTATTACCCGGTATTGTTCCGGACCTTTCAAAATGATCAGTTGAATGACCATCGCTCTCATCAACGCATGCAGGTAAAAATCATGGCGTTGATCGGGATGATGATGACGATCCCGTTCTTTTACTTCAATGAAGAGGTCATCCGGCTCCTGTTTGGTGAACAGTGGTCAGAAGCGGCTCTCCCGTTAAAAATCCTGTCGCTCATGTTGACTCTTCAGGCTGTGAATATCGCTTTGGCGGATGGTTTGACCTCAATGGAGAGACAGAACGCCCGCACCATCATTCAAGCGATCGCCATTTTAATCGGTGCCTTCTTATATATCGGATGGAGTAGCCGTTATGGCGTACTCGGGGCAGCATTCGCTGGAGTAACCATTGAATGTATCGGTTTAATCGGATTCTGGGTTTGCACACGTGCTCGTTCAGAACTTTTCAAACGCGTTCTTTTTCCATATCTCAGCCTATTCGCGGGAAGTCTTTGGATGATTGATGTCTACCTTGGAGGGAATCCATGGGCAGCGGTTACCGTCCATCTCACTATTATGGTCGTATTGATTGCACTTGATCAAGAGTTGCGCCTGAATCTAGTGAAGGCCTTCAGTAAATATAAACGCGTGATGCACAACGGGACGACAAGCTGACGAGGAAGGAGGGGGTCGTGATCATGTATAAAGAAGGAGACAGGGAAAGAAACCGTTGGATCGTTGTCTTCCTCTTCTTGCTGGTGACGCTTGCGAACTATAATATCTATATCGGATTCGCCTTGAAGCCGTACATGGTGTTTTCCATGATCTATTTGATCGTATGTATTGGTTCTTTCCGGTTTGTCCGCTTCCATTTATTCGAGGTTGCCATGGTCGTCTTTTACTTGATGTACAGCCTTTCTGGAGCATTTTCGATTTATCCGGAGTCCAGCTTACGAATACTCGTCGGCATCATCATTTATCTTTCCTGCTACCTCGTGATGAAGTCGATCATTGGGCAAGCGAGCGAACGAGTCATTATCAAGAGTATATCGATGGTCGGAATCTTCTTCAACGCGATGAGCCTTACACTCTATTCCATCGGATTGAAGACAGTCGGATTCGTTCTCCAGGGCGACCGCGTCTACGAATATGGGTTGATGTTGGATCGTGATTACCCACGATTGATCGGCTTGCTTCAAGACCCGAACTTCTTCGTTTTCTACAACACCCTATTCTTTGCTTTTTACTTAACGAACGCGAAAGGGTGGATGAATAAAATCGGGTTGCTGTTAGTCGTGGTGACGAACTTGCTGACGTTCTCAAGGGGCGGTTTAATGGTCATGGTCGTTCTCTTCCTTCTCTATATGTTCCTTAATCCTCCTATGAAACAATTGAAAATAATCACGGCTCTCACGCTTTCGGTATCGCTCGGAGCTTACATTTCTATCGTTTATTTCAAGTTTCAGATTTTCGACATCTTCACCTCCCGGATGAAAGACTTCACCGAGGATGGGGGGAGCGGAAGGCTCGACCTTTGGGGAAGAGCTTGGAATTACTTCACGGAATATCCCTTCTTCGGCATTGGAGCTTTCAATTTTTCCGACTATAACTGGCATGAATATCAGGATACATTGACCGTACACAACACGTATCTGGACATATTATCGGAATCTGGATTGTTAGGAATCTTCTGCTATCTTCTTTTTATCCTTCTCGTTTTGTATCAATTGATTGAATATAAAGTGTATAAAAAACGCCCCTACTTATTTTTGACGTTCATCGGACTCGTTCTACAAATGGGTTTCTTATCCGTTATTATCAACGACATGTTCTTCTTATATCTAGCTGTTTTGTCGACGTATATGACGAAGCAAGAGCAGGAAATGCAAGCGTACAAATCGTCCGTTCATCTCCATGTTCGTAAGCAAGTGAAAGGAGGAGCCATATGAACGTTCTTCTCTTAACAGACAAACTCATATTCGGTGGAGCAGAAAGCTATTACTGCAAGTTGGAAAACTGCCTGGAACACCCGGATGTAGAATGCTTTACAGCAGCTGCACCTGGGGAGTTGGAAGGTCGGCTGAAATATAAAGAGCGCTTTCTCAGGTTGAGTCGGACCAACCACGCGAAGAACCTCTGGAGTCTCGCCCGGTTCGTGAAAAAAAAGCAGATCGATCTGATTCACGCCAATAGTTTGCGGATGGTAATGTACGCCGCACTATTGAAGAAATATCACCCGCTTACAATCGTTTATACGAAGCACAATGTGACTTCATTAGAGCAACAATTTCCTCGGATTTTTGCAAAATTGATCAATGCACAAGTGGCGCGGGTCATCACAGTCAGTGATTTTGAAAAGCGAAACATGACGGCTGTCGGTGTAACACCTGAAATCGTCAAGACGATCCATAACGGAGTGGATTTGAAGCAGTTCCCCTATTCTAAGAAAGTCGATCACCCTATATTCAAAGTCGGGATCTTAGGAAGGGTTTCTGAAGAGAAGAACCAGTCGTTTTTCGTAGAGATTGCAGCTGCCTTAAGAAGCTGCAGCAACTTGGATTTCCAGATTGCCGGCGACGGCCCGGACACATCTAGGATCAAGGATAAAATTACGCAGCTCGGGCTAGAAGGCCGGGTACAGATGGTAGGGATGGTCGAGAAGCCAGAAGAGTTCGTCAAGGAAATGGATGTTTTGCTTATGACCTCGACACGGGAGGTTTTTCCGATGGTTGTACTCGAAGCGATGGCGACAGGCACTCCGCTTATTTCTATCGATCGCGGAGGGATCAAGGAAGCGATCTTAACCGATGAAACAGGTTACTTGATCCGAGATCATTCGCTGGCAGAATTCAGCTCGAAAGTTCTCTATCTGAAAAGCCATCAAACTATCCGTGACCAGATTTCGCGTAGAGGGAGACAACGAGTGGAACAACACTTCTCACTTGAGCGAATGATCCAAAAGACGCTTGTTGAATACTTAAGTTTGTACGGGGAGGTGACGAAGCATGAACAGAAGCACCATCACTTTTGGCGTATTAATCGAAGACGTCGCAATGCCAAAGTGGCAGGCGGAAATGATTGACCATCTGATAGCCTCTCCCCATGTGGATGTTCACTATTTGATGACGATCAGGGGTAAGAAATCGGTCTCTGAAACAGCGAGCTGGGGAGGGGTTCCCTGGGTGTCAGGAACGGTCGTGACAGACGTTCATCTGACTAACGATACAATGAAATGGTTGAAAGAGCATCCGGTCGATGTCCTGTTATCCTTAGGAAAATGGAGGTGGCAAGGCGCTATTATCGACTTCCCTGCCTACGGGGTATGGGGGTTCCGGCATCAGTGGGAAAAGGTTCCGTTTTTCCAACACTATAGAGAACGTAATTCAGAATCGGAGGTCATGCTGGCTCGGCTGTTCCATGATGAAGATTACCAGTCTTTGAAAGTAGGGTACCGTCACATGCATCCTTTCTCGAGGAGGCGTCACCAAAGAGCGATGGAGGAGGGGGTGGTGGAGTGGCCGGCTCAAGCGGCGAAGGACATTCTTATAAATGGATATCCAGACTCCATCGTCGTCTCAACCGTTTATGATGATCCTAAGGTAGCGGATCGACTCCATGTCGTTCTATCCCAAACGAAGCACTTGGGCAAAGAAGTGTTGAAAAAAGCTTTCGCCTATGAGTACTGGAATGTCGGGTTTTCCAACCAAGACTTATCATCAATAAGTCAGGAAGGAGTGAGCCTCCGCTTTTTGAAGGAAGGGAAGCATCATTATTACGCAGACCCCTTTTTTTACAACGACGGCGAAAATTGGAGAATTATAGCAGAAGAGATGGATCACCATGAACCGAACGGCTTCATTAGTGAATGGGTGATGAGAGATGGAGATGAGCCGACCGAATACAAACGAACGTTGAGTCAGCCCCATCACATGTCTTATCCATATATCGTTCACCATGATGGAACGACCTACTGCATACCGGAAACATCTGAAGCGAAAAGCGTCGTGCTTTATCAATGGTCAGGTCATTGGAAAGTAGTGAAAACCATGTTACACGATTTTGCGGCTGTCGATGCTACCGTCACGTATTATGATGACCAGTGGTGGATGTTCTGTACGAAAGCTTCAGGTGGGAACAGTCACAATGAAGAATTGCATGTGTTCTATGCAGATGATTTACTAGGCGATTGGAAGGAACACCCATTGAACCCGGTCAAAGTCGATGTCCGATCTTCAAGATCTGCAGGTACACCTTTCGTGATGGAAGAAAGCTTGTACCGCCCTTCTCAGGATTGTTCCCGTACGTATGGGGGAGCGGTCGTCATTAACCGGATTGTTGCGTTGAGTTCAGAACAATTTCGTGAAGAACCGGCGTATCGCCTCGAACCCGATCCCTTGAGCGACTATCCTGATGGATTGCACACCGTATCTTTCGTGAATGGTGTCGCGCTGATGGACGGCAAAAGGATTGAATATCATGGGAAACACCTGTTGAGAAAAATTCATCGATTTCTTTTAGCTAGGGCAAAAAGGATGAAGAAGAGAGAACAAACATTGAAAGAGAAACCATCGGATGCTTTTTTTAGTTGATTGTTCTTTATAAAGAATAAACGTTCTCATAAAAGATTTATAGGGAGGATATCCATGATGAACGATTTGAACAATGGTGGATTGAAGCAATCGTTTTGGACCGGAATCGATTTGACTCTCCTATTTTTAGGGTTTTGGCTGGCTCGTGAACTCTTCTTTCATTCAATGATATTACCCCCCCTATCTATAGCCGTAGCGCTTGGTGTAGCCTTCTTCATCTTTTCTTCTTTGGATGTATATTCTGACTGGAGGAGGAAATCGTGGATGACCCTTCTCTACACTCTTGTGTCAGGAATGATGCTCAGCGTTGCTTCCCTGTTGGTGGTGACAACTGTTACGTCCTGGTTTACTTATTCATTCGTCATTGTCGCCGGGACGATCCAGACCGTGTTGGTTCTAGGCCTTCGGATTACCGTTTGGCACATAAGTAAGAAATGGAGGCGTCCACGTTCGGTATGGTTCATTGGTGAAGGGTCCCAGGACAGTCAGGCATTTATCCAAAAGCTGATGCGTCAGCACGAAGGTCGGGTGCAGATCACCGGCCACTTAGATGCATTTGATGAAGAGCGGCTGCTCTCTGTGATGCATGAAGTGGATACGTTGCTGCTCAGTCCATCCATGAGCCAAACGCAGAAGCGAATGGCATCCGAAATGGGGGAGAAGTACGGAAAAGAAGTACTGATCATTCCTGAAATGTACGACTTATCGATTCGCAGTGCTCACACAGAGCAAGTGGATGATATGATCGTTTTTTCCATAAGACCTTTGTATATATCGAAGGACGAGAGAGTCGTGAAGAGGAGTGTGGATATCATCGTTGCCATCATGCTCCTTGTTCTCACCAGCCCTATCTTTATCATCGTCTACTTGATGGTATCGATGACGTCCAAAGGTCCGGCATTCTTTAAACAGGAGCGTCTCGGCCTGAATGGAAAACCATTTCATATCTATAAGTTCAGAAGCATGGTGCAGGATGCAGAACAGAAGACTGGGCCAGTACTCGCGACAGATAAAGATCCTCGCATTACACCGGTGGGAGCTATGATTCGTGCGACAAGACTCGATGAGCTGCCTCAGTTGCTCAATGTCCTCAAAGGAGACATGAGTCTGATCGGTCCAAGACCAGAGAGGGAACACTTCGTCCTGCTCTTTGATGAACAATACGCGAACTACCGTCAACGGATGAATGTGAAACCTGGAATTACCGGTCTCGCCCAAATTTCAGGAAATTACACGACATCAGTCGAAGATAAGCTCCGTTACGATTTGATGTATGTCCGTCAATATTCGCTCGGTCTTGATTTTCGGATTCTGCTACAAACCATAAGAGTCATGCTTCAACGTGAACAGGCGAAAGGGTTGGAATCAATTCCGGCTGTGCTGCGCGAAGAAGAGACAGCGCGAAAACTTAACCATCAAAAAGCAGTCCACTAATTCAGGAGGGATGACCGAATGGTTGAAGAGAAAGTTTCCATTATTACACCCGCTTATAATGCTGCTCGCTATGTGAGGGAAACCATACGTTCTGTTCAATCTCAGACTCATGAGAATTGGGAAATGTGGATAGTGGATGATTGTTCAAAAGATGAAACGGTTCGCATCATTGAAGAGGAAATCCGAAAAGATCCGCGCATTCATTTGATCGCATTGAACGAGAATGGAGGGCCGGCCCATGCGAGGAATACAGCGCTTCAGGCCGCTAACGGACGTTACATTGCGTTTTTGGATAGCGATGATGTATGGAAACCTAACAAGTTGTCGAGACAGTTAGAACTTATGAAAGAACATCAAGCTGCTTTCTCTTTCACGTCATATCGAATCATGAGTGAAGACGGGATTCAATCAGACGTAGTATTTCACGTACCGCAGCAAGTCAGCTATCAAGACTTATTGAAGAATACATCGATTGGAACATTGACGGTCGTGATCGATCAGAAAGCAATCGGTCCTTTGAGGATGCCTTTGTATCGGGACTGTTCCGAGGATTTCGGGTTTTGGCTGTCGATTCTATCTCAAGGAATTACAGCACTCGGCATAGATGAAGAATTGGCCGTTTACCGCAAATGTGATCAGTCCTTATCCAGTAACAAGTGGAAGTCAGCCAGAAAAACGTGGAATACGTATCGAAAAGTAGGAAAGATTACGATCCCTCATTCGATGTGGTATTTCGCAAACTATTCGTTTCACGCATTCAAAAAACATTCAAGGACCTCGTAGAGTTCTTTGCGAGGTCAGGATGGAGAGTGGAAACAGTGAAGCAGACGAGACGAAGGCGCTTGAATTTGATCCAAATCGCACGAGCTATCGCCATCATTTTCGTATTGATCGGCCATGCCAATGTCGTGTTTCTGGATGAGTGGGGCTATGACTGGTTACAAATGGGGAGTTGGGAACGGACAGGGGGAGTAGACTTTTTCTTCATCATTACGGGTTTCATGATTTATTATATGTATCATGGACAGGCTGGGGAGAAGGGGAAAGTATCTAAGTTCCTGATGAAACGAACGATCCGTATCTTCCCTCTGTATTGGCTGTTCACAACCGTGGCACTGCTCGCGGCCCTCTTTCTTCCGTTTGCCGCTCAAGAGATGACGGACGGTCAAATATGGAGGTCGTTCTTCCTTCTTCCTGGTGAACCTATACTCGCTTCTGCGTGGTCATTAACCTATATCTTCGCTTTTTATCTGTTGTTCAGCGCTTATTTATATCTCCCAAAAGTCTTCTTGCCTCTTATCTTTATATGGTCTATCTTAACTTTGCTAGCAGCGATCCCAGGTGTTGTTTTCTTGCAGCCGTTCTGGTTCAGTATAAGCATCGTCGAAATTCTTTCAGGAAGTGTGGTCGCATATGTTACGTTACGATTCACCATTCCAAAGCCTGATTGGCTGCTCGTCATCGGATTAGCTGGGTTCATAGGAGTGTGGGTAAATAATAACTATGGTTTTATCGATCTGTCTCCTGTCTTATTCTACTGGATATTTGCCATACTCGTCGTAACCGCAATCGCAGAAAAAGACAAAAAAGATCGTAAAGTTCCTGCACCCTTATCCTTTCTTGGTGATGCCTCCTATTCGATCTATATTGCTCACGGTCCTTTTTTGCAACTTTATATTTATATTTGGAGTAGGCTCGGTATGGAGGCGTTGTTCGGTTCCTTCTTGTCGCTCCTGTTTTTGATCGTGTTGTCTGTCTTATCAAGCTGCCTCGTCTATATCGTGATTGAAAAGCCGATGAATACGTATTTACGAGGGAAGTTCCTTCATCGTAAGCAACGAAAAACACAATCTCCCCTGCCTGTTCCCATGACTGAATCACAATCGCCCCTATAAAAGAAAGGGGTGGAACAGATTCTCTATTGTGCAAGGAAGTGGACCGTGGTATAGTAAGGAGGCGATGAGCTGTTTGTGTAAGACGGAGTATATGCTGAAAAGCTAAACGACGAATGTGGTCGTCGGTACATTCGCCTCAAAATTCGAAAGCCTCCCTCAAAGAAGGGAGGCTTTTTTCTATTTATGATGATTTATTTTCCGAAGCTCATATGCTGATAACGCCCACGCGCCATCTGATAAATACCATATAAAATGAATCCTAGCGCTACAGCACCGAGTAAATAGCTGCCATATGGCTGTCGGGCGAGCTCTGAAAGGGCACCATCCAATCCTTTCGTTTCGGATGGATCAGCGGTCCATGCGGTAAGGGTGAAGAAGAACCCGATCATTCCAAGCACGATACCACGAGCCATTAAGCCCATTTTACCAGCGTTTCTGGCAATCTTTCTTTCGTGTTGATCCATTTCAGAAGTTTGGAATTTAGACATGAAATTCTCTGTGAAGCCTTGATAAAACTCTTTGATTCCGTACCCGATGACGATTAGTCCAAGGGCACCAACCAAGAACCTGCCAAACGGTTGACCAAGCAGCATCGCAGAAATCGTTTGGTTGGTATTTCCACCACCTGATCCCGAGTGCATTGCGATTTGTATCGCATTTACAGCAAGCCCCGTATAAATGAGACCGCTCACGGCATAACCTATTCTCGTCACGATTCCTTTTGCATCCTTCCCCTTGTTATGAGGATCTTTGATGGCTTTTATAAAAGACCACATGATATAGCCGATGACGCCGATGCCGATGACCCATAATAGGAATTCTCCGAACGGGACGCTTGCGACGGTTCGGAACATTCCGCTCGTACCTGTCATTTTACCTCCGACCCCGATAGCCGCCATGAATGTTAATATTCCGACAAGCGCATAAACGACGCCTTTTGACATGTAACCGAAACGGCCAATTCGTCGAATCCAAGGTTTGATTTCTTCTTTGGCTTTTTCTGATGATGCTTTTGCTTGCATGGTTGCACTCATTGTACCGATCCTCCTCGATTGTGATGTATAAGTGTTTCCCTATTAATGAAATACAGAAACTAGGAATCTTAACGTTGATACCTAGTACCTATTGAAGGGAGATCAGAATTGAATATCAGATATGTTATGATAAAAAAATGAGAAGGTGATAGGATGTATCTAACAGTCAAACAAACGGCGGAGTATTTAGAACTGCCGGAAGAATATATCGCTCGTCTTGTGAGGGAAAATCAGATACGTTTTCTTCATGACGGGGAGCAATACTTAATCAACCGCGAACAATTTCAGTCTCATTTAGAGCAGATGGAGAAATACCGGGCGATGATTCAAGCATATTTGGATGAACCGATACCTGAGGACCCGGATGTAAAAGACGAAGATTAAAAAAGCAGCGCAGAGGTTCTGGCTAATCATATAAGAATACCGTGAGATGGAAAACGACTCGCTTTCCTGCGGGGGAGCCGGCAAGCCTCCTCGTTCGTTGACACTCTCTGTGGGGTCTCGCCTAGGTCCTTCTCCCGCGGGAGTCTCCCCGTTTTCCATCCCACTATGCTACAAATAGTGAGAACAGAACCTCTCCAAACATTGTGTTGTCATCAGTAGCGCTCAACCTTATAGTTGAATCTCTAGAGGTTCAGTCTTCCTGAGGTGAGGTGGCGTGGAAACGGCGACACTCCTGCAGGATTCTGAGGCTTGGGTGAGATCCCGCAGGTCGCGAAGCGATCGAGGAAGCTCACCGCCTCCTGCGGAAAGGGAGTCGTTTCCACGCCATCGGTTCTTCTCATTGTGGAGGAACCGAAAGTGGCTTTCTCGGGCACATTGAAAAAGCAGTGCATGACTGCACTGCTTTGGGTGACTTAGTTTTTTACAGCGATTGCTTCAATCTCGACTTTTGCGCCTTTGGGTAGTCGACTGACTTCTACGGCTGCTCTTGCTGGATATGGTTCGCTGAGATAGCTTGCATAAATGTCGTTCACTTTGCTGAAGTCGTCCATGGAATCCAAGAATATGGAAGCTTTCGCTAGGTGTTGATAATCCAGTCCAGCTTCTTTTAGAATCGCACCAACGTTTTTCATCACTTGATGCGTTTGAGCCTCGATATCTTCAGACACAAATTCCATGGTGTTCGGATCGAGAGGGATCTGGCCTGAGATGAACAGCATATTGCCGAGATCTACAGCTTGTGAATAGGGGCCGATCGCAGCGGGTGCTTGATTGGTTGAAATCGGTTTGAACATAAAACATTCCTCCTATGTAGGGATTGGTTTATCTCATCCTAACACGAGAAGACGAATACAGAAATAAAAATCCACCCGCTCTTGTAGGATTTTGTGGGCACCTATCTATGGATGTATCCATTCTATATGAGCTATGCAATCTACGAAAGGCAGTGAAAAAGATGCAGCAGAAGAACGGTTTAGAAGAACAAATCGAAGTGTTGCGTTTGAAGATGTACCGGATGTATGAAGAGAACCCTCAGGATGAACGACTGCTTGAAGTATCACAGGAGTTGGATCAGTTACTCAATCAGTATGCTAAACAAGATCCAACGAACTAGTACAACGAAAATCATAAAACGGAATAGAGACGATATATTTTCTTGTGCAGACCACTTGTGGATCTGCTTTTTCTATGGATTCAAAAGCGTGCCCTAAACGAAAAGCGGGCATATGTTAGGTGGAAACGCTTTATATTTAAGAAAAAAAAGATAAAAATAATAAATTTTCAGAAAACGGGTTGTCAGCGTGGAGAGATGTCGCTAGAATACTCCTTACATTCATTTTTGAGGGGAGGCTCAGCGATGATCACGTTTATCGCGTCCATTTTATTATTAGTTGTCGGCTATCTAGTTTACGCAAAGGTGGTTGAACGAATTTTCGGCATCGATGATCAACAGAAGACGCCGGCGTACACAAAAAATGATGGCTTTGATTATATGCCGATGAGTTGGTGGAAAGCGAGTCTGATCCAACTATTGAATATAGCAGGTCTTGGTCCTATTTTCGGCGCGGTGTTAGGTGCACTTTATGGACCGGTAGCTTTTATCTGGATTGTAGTCGGAAGTATTTTTGCAGGAGCGGTACACGATTATTTCTCTGGAATGCTATCTCTTCGTCATAACGGAGCTCAGTATCCGACACTCGTAGGAAAATACTTAGGAAGACCTGCACGCTCGGTCATCAACCTTTTGTCGATTGCGTTGATGGTGCTTGTCGCTGCAGCCTTTACGGCAGGACCAGCCCAATTGATGGCAGAGGTGACTCCATTAGGGTTCTTTACATCGATCGTTATTATCTTTACTTATTTCCTTGTCGCTACATTGCTGCCTATCAACAAAATCATCGGAAAAGTGTATCCGATCTTCGGAGCGGTTCTTATTTTCATGGCCGTTTCAATCGGAATCGGGATGTTCTTCTTCGATCAATCAATTCCGAACTTGACCGTAAACAATCTACACCCTGACAATCTGCCAATTTGGCCGATGTTGATGGTGACCATTTCCTGCGGAGCGATCTCAGGGTTCCATAGTACACAAAGTCCGATTCTTGCTCGAACGTTGAAGAAAGAGAGTGAAGGAAGAAAAGTCTTTTACGGTGCTATGATTGCAGAAGGAATCATAGCCTTGATCTGGGCGGCTGCCGGTATGACCTTCTTCGGAAGTACAGGTGCGCTTCAATCCGCTCTTGATGCTGGTGGACCAGCTGGAGTCGTAAACGAAATCAGTACGACTACACTTGGAACGTTCGGGGGTATCTTGGCGGTTCTCGGTGTCATCATTCTGCCTATCACGACAGGAGATACAGCCTTGCGTTCTTCAAGAATGATGCTGGCTGACTTTTTTAAAGAAATCCGCAAAAAAGATTTCGATAGTAAATGGGCTCCGGTGCTACTGGCTATTCCCGTAGCGGTACCGACATTTATGTTAACGCAAATGGACTATAGTTTCTTGTGGCGTTATGTAGGTTGGTCGAACCAGGTTGTCGCAACCGTCATGTTGTGGACGGGAGCTATGTATTTACTAGAAAACAACAAGTTCCACTGGATTTGTAGTGTACCGGCTTTATTTATGACCGCTGTCGTAAGTTCCTACATTTTTTATGCACCAGAAGGCTTCGGGCTTTCCTATAGCCTATCCATGGTGCTAGGTGCAGGGATTTGGCTGCTTGTCGTCGGTTGGTTCATGTATCGCCTCAGAAAACAGAAGCAGGTAAAGAAAGTCGAAGAAGACATAGTTCGAAAAGCTGGATAACGCATAAGGGAACCGTTTCTCAAATAGAGAAGCGGCTCTGTTTTTGTGCTGGGGAAGGAGTCTAGCATGGGAATGCTATTCTAAACCGATTTATGTAGTATCGCTTTCGGAAATGGTAGAGATCCCCGTGTTCTCGACCGTTTTGTGACCTTCATCCGTCAAAAGAGTTGAGAGAATCTGTCTAAACCCCTTTAAGAGTTTTCTATTAATAAAAGGGACGAGATAGAGGTTCTCTCCGCAGTTTCGAAGCTTCATAACGTGGAAAACGGTTAAGGGAAATAAAGACTATCCACACGATATCTACAATTGTCTATGAAAACCAAACGACCAGATCTCTTGATCTGGTCGTCGTTTGTTAGCTTGAACATATTAAGAACGCTGCGCTTTGAGGCGACGATTTTTCCACATCATATAACGGTATCTGATCGTACAGCCAATACAGTATCCCATTAACGCAATACCAGCTGCCCCTAATACCATCAAGCTGAACGCGATCCCTAGAAACTCGATGCCTGTTGTGAAAAAGACAAGAGCAAGGCCTAGACAAATTGTGGCGATCCACTGGTTGAAGCGCTGCTGATCCGCATCTTCTGGTGTATAGGAGTTCAGCGGCTTCCTTAAGAAGTTCTGCCCTAGCTTGATGACAGGATTATTCTTCGAGATTAAGGTTACGACCCCGACGATGAATGGAACCCATAACCATGTATAGTGAAGGAGTAGACCTAGAATAACAGTCAATACGATAAAAGCTTGGTTTAATTGGACGAGTGGCTTTGGAATGCTCATTCGCTTCACCTTCCTTTAATTTTATTATACATAGTGTATTACTCGGAATAAAGGAAGGTGCTTCATTCTCTTTATTAAAGTGTTCGTAGTGAATGATGAATCTCTTTTTTCCATTCCAAAAACTCGGTAGACAAAATAAGCGAAGGATCCCGTGGTCTTGCAAAAGGAATCTGGAATTCCTTCCGCATCGTTGCCGGTCGGTCTGACAATACGATGACGCGGTCTGATAAAAAGATCGCCTCTTCAATATTATGCGTGATGAAGAGGATGGAGCGTTGATGTTCCTCCCATGTGGACAAAAGCCACTGCTGCATTTCCTGTCTAGTGAACTCATCGAGTGCGGAGAAGGGTTCATCGAGACATATGAGTGATTGAGGGCTTAGAAGACTGCGAATGAAGGAAGCGCGCTGCTTCATTCCTCCGGAAAGCTGATGAGGATAAGCGGACTCGAATCCGCTCAGTCCAGCTTTTTCAATCATCGAAAGGGCATGATCACGGTCGACGTTTCCGGCAATCTCCGCACCAAGAAGGACATTCTCCTCAAGAGTTCGCCAAGGGAAGAGAGTGGAGCTTTGGGGCATATAGCTGATCGCTCCTTTTTGTCCGACAATCGACTTGCCACCTAATCGAATGTCACCATCATCCGGCTGATAAAGCCCGCCGATGAGGTGGAATAAGGTGCTTTTTCCACTGCCGGAAGGACCTAGAACAGATACGAATTCTTTATCCTTTACATCAAACGACAATCCATCAATGACCTGATGCTTGCCGAATGTTTTAGCAAGACGATCGAGTTCCAATTTAGCCATTCTTCTCATCTCCCTTCCTTTGATAACGCAGCACCCAACGTTCCCATTGATTGATCAATAAGAAAAACAGCATACTGAGAACGACGATCAGGAATATGGCGACAAACACCCGGTCGGTTCGAAACGATGAGGAGGCCAGCGTCATATATACGCCGATTCCTTTGTTTGCTCCGAGCCATTCAGAAATGACGGCTCCCATAACGCTGTACGTTGCCGATATTTTCAGTCCGGAAAAAATCGAAGGGAGCGCATACGGCCATTCGACCTTCCAGAAAATTTGGCGTTTCGTAGCGCCTGCCATTTTCATATAGTGAATGAATTCTTCCTTAGTCTGTCTGAATCCATCCATCGTCGCAACGGCGATAGGGAAGAAACAAACGAGAACGATAATGATCAACTTCGGCAATACGCCAAAACCGAACCAAATGACGAGCAGTGGTGCGAGTACGATAATCGGGATGTTTTGTGACACGATCAGTAAGGGGTAGACGGCTTCTCGTATGCGCGGCATAAGATGAAGGGCAGTCGCCACCATCAACCCGAAAGCAGATCCGATGATGAAGCCGGTGACCGTCAGCCGGATGGTCGAAAATAAGTGCGGTGAATAGCTGGACCAACCTTGTAGTCCTTCTGTGAAGATCAATGTGGGCGCTGGCAGCAACCAATCAGGAATCTGCAGCATTCGACTGCTTATTTCCCAGACAATAAGTAAAAGGATGAGGACCACTATGGGTCTCCATCCTTTTTGTATCGCTTTTTTCATCCTCGATACTTCTCTGTCAGTTGGTTCATGGAGGCACCAGTTGGTTGGTACAAGACTTTGATTTGAGAAATGACATTTGAACTGCCACGTTCAATCATCGCTTCGTTCATTCTTTCAATCAAAGCAAAGATTTCGGATAAATCCCCTTCAATCGTCGTTTCAAGTGGATGGACTTCATAAGTAAGACCAGAGTTGTGTATGATGGAAATCGCTTCATCGACGTATGGGATGACATCCTCTCCATCTTTTGTCTTCGGGATAATTTGAATACTGACTAGTGAATTACTCATCTAGCATCCTCCTTATTGTGGTAGAAATTCGTTCGTAAAGGCCGCTTCTGCATCAAGCTCCTCTTCAAGCAGTCCGTTCTCAAGCATCCATTCGGCGTAATTGCTCCAAACAGAGAGCTCCTGTTGTCCCCAGCGTTCTGCATCGTCTTTATATTTCGGCGATAACCACTCCTGGCTGGCACGGACTAATTCCGGATCCAAGTCTGGGACAGCCTCGATCAGGTGATCCGCAGCCTCTTGAGGGTGATCGATGGCGAACTGATATCCTTTTGTTGCCGCTGCCATGAAGGACTGAACGATTTCAGAATCCTCTTCGACCATCGTTTCATTCGTCGTGATGACCGGCGTATAGTAATCGAGTTTCTCGGAATAATCCGTTAAGTATTGCATGTTCAGTTCCTGACCGCGGAGCTCAGCTTCAACGCCAGTCCAGCCATAGTAGATCCAGGCAAAATCAATATCTCTTTCAACAGCTGTGAAGAAGTCTGAATTTCCCATATTGACGATGTCGACCTTCTCAACGTCAGCATCTTCTTTCTTCATCAACGAATCAAGAACGGCTTTCTCAACAGGTGCTCCCCATCCACCGTAAGTTTTGCCTTCGTAATCAGCGGGGGAGGTGATGTCTTTGTCTTTGGGTGAAGCGAAGCCAGATGTATTATGCTGGATGATCGCTCCAATCGAAACGACAGGGATATCCTGAATGCGTGCTTCGGTCAACGTTTCTTGAGCACTGATTCCGAAGTCCGCCTGCCCCGAGGCGACGAGTTGATCGGCCCCGGCTTCACCAGGAAGCATGATCTCTACATCTAAACCTTGCTCTTCAAAGTACCCTTTGGCTTTTGCAACATAAAGTCCAGTGTGGTTCGTATTCGGTGTCCAATCGAGGACGAGTTTCACGTCTTTCGTCTCCTGTGCATCTGTGCTTGCTCCTTCACTGTTTGAACAAGCGGCCAGAGACAAAGCGATCATTAAAAATAACACAAATTTCTTCAAGTATGTTCCCTCCATAATCAATGATTTTCGTTTAAGTCATGAAGGTGTAGAGAGGGGGCGTCGCAAGGCGTAACAGGGTGAATATAAAAAGGCACCCTAGTTATACCTAGGGTGCCGAATATCGTTAACGAGTTATGAGTCGTTTCGGATGTTCCCTACGCTGGTATAAACCAGATCAGGTTCTAAGGGTCAGTATCAAAAAGGATACAATCTCAACCAGCTCCACTGGTCCCCCTACATATAACCTATTCCATTGAATAAACGAATCTTCACACCATACTTTGCCATAGTTTCATAGATTAATCAAGTTGAATTTAATTCCGAGTAATCAAATTGGTTTTATGTTAAAATGAGAGTAGTTTTAAAGAGGGAGGAGTTCATTCTGTGAGTAAAATCTATGTCATCCATGAGAATAATGAATGGACGGATCATTTAGTCGTACGATTACAAGAGTTAGGTGTACCTTATGAATTGTGGCACCTCGATGAAGGGAAATTGGATTTGACGAGTGAACCATCTGAAGGGATTTTTTATAATAGAATCAGCGCATCATCGCATACGAGAGACCACCGTTTTGCCCCTGAATATACAGAAGCTGTCTTAGCATGGCTTGAACGTCATGGACGAAAGGTGATCAACGGAAGTCGTGCGCTTCGACTTGAAGTGAGTAAAGTGAATCAATATATGGCATTGAATGGAGCGGGTGTCGAGACACCGGCCACGATAGCAGCTGTCGGGAAGAAACAGATTCTAGAGGCGGCCGAAAAGCTCGGTGAAGATTCTTTCATTACGAAACATAACCGTGCAGGAAAAGGGCAGGGCGTGCAGTTGTTCCACTCTCATGAAGCCTTGCGCCAATATGTAGAGGGTGAATCTTTCGAAGAGCCTGTCGACGGGATTACCCTTCTCCAGCAATACGTCGAAGCACCGGAACCATTTATCATTCGTCATGAGTTCGTCGGCGGCAAATTTTTGTATGGAGTCAAAGTCGATACGTCAGAAGGTTTCGAACTATGCCCGGCAGATGCCTGTTCTATCGAAGATCTTCACTGCCCGACAGATGGACCGTCAAAAGCAAAATTTGAAATCCTGGAAAACTATCGTCCCGATTTCATAGATTCGTATGAACGGTTTTTAGAACAAAATGAAGTGGACGTTGCGGCTATCGAGGCCATTGAGGACCGAGATGGCAATGTGTATGCTTATGATGTCAACACGAATACGAACTATAATTCAGATGCGGAAGAGGTCGCGGGTGTATACGGAATGCTAGAGCTTGCCCGCTATTTAGAAAGCCAATTAAAAGCGGTCACAACGTAACATGGGCAGACTGATGTATGTTAGGCTCTTTATCAAGCTGCTAGAAGAAGTTTGTGAAGAGGTTCTGTTAAATCATGTAAGAATAACGTGGGATGGAAAACGACTCGCTTTCCTGCGGGGGAGCCGGCAAGCCTCCTCGTTCGTTAACACTCTCTGTGGGGTCTCGCTTGAGTCCTTCTCCCGCGGGAGTCTCCTCGTTTCCACGCCACCGGTCCCTTCTCAACTTGGAAGAACCGAAAGTAGCATTCTCAACATACTGCAAAGCACCTGACATGATGTCAGGTGCTTTTGTTTGAACCTTATTAATTAGTGACGTTTGCTTAACCAGAGGACGCCGGATTTGGCTAGGCGTGGCAGTACGCCGGTCATCGGTTTCTGTAACATGTTTCCGAAGCCGTCATTCTTGCCGAGAGAACCTAGTGCGCCTTTCAGCTTCACTTCACCGGGACGTTCAGGTACACGGTTGTTCAGTACAGCGGAAAGGATATCGGCGATTTTCTCCCCTTGTTGTCCAGCCAGCTGAGCACTTGGAGAATACTCTGATGCCGCGCAGTCCCCGACTACATATACGTTTTGGTGGGTGGGAACTTGGTAAAAGTCGTTCAGAATGACTTTCTCTTGAGGGTCCTTTTCAAAAGGCAATTCCCGGACTAAGTAATTAGGGCGCACGCCTGCCGTCCATACAGTTACGTCGTTCATATAGCAGACCCCATTATTGCAAACGCCATCTTTTTCGACGTATTGGACATTGGCACCGTGAATGACTTCTACGTCATTTTTCTCAAACCAATTTTCTACGTAGTTCTGAATCTTAGAATCGAACGCTTTCAAGACCGTTTCCCCTCGGTCGAGCAGTCGAATGTTCAAATCTGGACGACTCTCACGAACTTCTGACGCGACTTCGATTCCACTAAGACCGGCCCCGACAACAGTCACCTTCTTGTAAGCTCCGAGATTTCCAATAGCAAATCCAGCGCTTCTAGCTTTGGCGAATGTTTGGACACTCTCGGTAAACTGCTCGGCTCCTTCGATACCGTGATAGTTATCTTCACACCCAAGTCCAATCACTAAGTAATCATAAGTGAGGTTCTCCGTCATGCCACGCAAAATGACTTGTTCGTTTTCTGTGTCGATTTTTTCAATTTCATCAAAAACATAATCCACCTGATCATGAGTCGGGAAGTCGACACGTGAATGTCTGTCCGACTCTGTTCCGGCAGCGATTGTATAAAATTCCGTCTTGAGAGAATGGTATGGGTTGCGATCGACAACCGTAATTCGAACGTCTTTCGGTACGTTCTCAAGAAGTCCGTTCAAAATATTGATGCCGCCGTATCCACCACCCAAAATCACTAATCTCTTCATCCCTGCACACCACCTTCTTCAAAATCCATCCGAGTTGCTATTCATTGGAGGTTTTTTTCTTCGATTTTCGAAAACGCTTACGGTTTTCTTACATTTTTAAGACTACCAAAAAATAGACACAAAAACTACAAGAACTGAGCATTTCTTCATATAAGTTGCCGAATTTTGAAACATCTATTGGTCATGGTGCGTACATGAAAAAGGGGGGAATGTCTGTGAATCAAAATAAATTCGTTTTGTATGATGTGATTTTCTATTTAGTCTTTCCGTTAGCGGTCTGGCATTTGACCCGAGAGCATATCGGGGATTACTATGCGATGCTCTTATCATCTGTACCTGGAATCATCTATTCCGTTTATCGATTCATGGCATTAAAAAAGCTCAATGTCTTCGGAATTTACATGATTGGGACGCTGGTAGTCGGGACTTTGGTTGATGTTCTGTCTGGATCAGCGATTCGCCTGTTATGGAATAATGTCATTTACGCTTATGTGATGAGCGGCCTGTTTCTTGTGACAATCGTCATCAAACGACCGATCTCGCTCTATTTCGCGTTAGATTTTGTAGAGATGCAAGGCTATGGTCGAGCATTCAGTAAGCGGCTTTTTCACAAAAAGAAGATATTCAAACTTTTCAACTGGATCGTCATAGCCTTTGCATTTCAGGACATTCTATTAGCCACTATTAAAGCATGGCTTATAACCGAATATGGGGTAGAGGCCTTTGATAAAGGGTTGATTCTCAGACAGGTCATTAATTGGGGATTGGCATTCATCATCATGGGTGGATTCTTTTATGTTGGCAAAGTGATTAATCAATCACCCGAATTGATTGAGGAAGTAGAGAAGGAAATGGAAGAAGAACAGGTAAGGGCCTGATCTTTTGATGTACATAGGAAAAGTGATAAAGTGAGACCATAAAATATGCAGAAAGAAGGATGGTAGCATGCAGAAGATATACAGCGATATTCTGCAGTTTCGAGGCACTCATTATGATTTCGGGTACAAACAGGGGGAATTGCTGAAAGACTCGTTGACAGTGCCGAATCGCGTTAAACAATGGAAGGTGAGAAAGCCTAGATTTACGGTGGAAGAACAGGAAGTGAAAGAGGCGATCACCCGTTTTGCCCCGGGGATATGGAACGAACTATTGGGACTAAGGGATGCGCTCGGCTGGCCGATGGAACGGATTATGATGGAATTCGGAGGGTACCGCGTCGATTACAAGCGATCAGGCTGCTCGATCATGACGGGGGATGGGTATCTGATTCGGAACTATGATTATATGCCGAAGACGTATGAAGGACGCTACAGCTTGTTTCAACCGACCGATCAAGGCTATGCGATCATCGGTCCAACGCAGCGCATCACCGGACGGATGGACGGAATGAATGAAAAGGGGCTTGTCATGGGCTATAATTTCATGCACCGTAAGCGTCCGGGCAATGGATTCATTTGCTGTATGATCGGACGAATGATCTTGGAGTCCTGTGCAAACGTGGAAGAAGCAGTTGACATGTTACGTGATATTCCTCATCGTCACTCATTCAGTTACACAGTGTTTGATGGAAGTAACACCACCTATGTCATCGAAGCGTCTCCAAGAGGAGTAGAAGTCCGTCAGGCTGATGTATGCACGAATCACTTTGAAATCTTAACAAAAGAAAACCGAAACCACCTCGTCGATTCAATGAAACGGATGGATGCGATTAATCACTCACGTTCATCTATTGGAAGTGCCCAAGATGCATTCCGTTTGATGAATGATACAGATAAAGGTGTCTTCTCGAAGTTGTACAGCAACTGGGCTGGGACGATCCACACAGCAGGCTACTTGCCGAATGAACGAAAAGCATGGTTCGCTCTTGGTGGCGATCAACAACCAGTTGAATTTGACTTTTCTGCTTGGCTGAACGGTGAGGATCTTAAGGATGAGCGTATCGTAGGAAAGGTGGATACCGATATTCCGTTTGCTCATATGAGCGATCAAGCTTATTGGTCAGGTAAGAAGTGATTTGTGGTAAACTACGAGTACATCATGAATTTTATTGGGAGGTAGACGATGGAAGACTTATTAAAGATGCAAGAGAAGAATATCGTTGTCATGGGGGTCGCCAACAAACGCAGCCTGGCATGGGGAGTCGCCGAATCCCTTCATAAGGCTGGGGCTAACTTGATTTTTACATATCGGAAAGATCGTTCCTTGAAGAAACTCGAGCAGCTGCTTGGCGAGCATGATATTGAAGCGAAGCATATCGTTCAATGTGACGTAAATGAAGATGAGAGTATAAAGGGGGCTTTCGATGAAATTGGATCAAAGGTCGACTGCGTGCATGGGATTGTTCATTCAATCGCATTTGCACATGCTGAGGACTTGAAAGGAGATTTTATCGATACCTCAAGAAGTGGCTTCGCGTACGCGCAAGATACAAGTGCTTATTCACTTGTAGCAGTAGCCAAAGTGGCTCAACCACTTATGAAAGAAGGTGGTTCATTCATCGCTATGAGCTACCTCGGTGCTGAACGCGTTGTGGAAGGATACAATGTCATGGGTGTTGCGAAAGCATCTTTAGAGGCTTCTGTTCGCTACTTAGCATCAGATCTTGGTAAGCATGATATTCGTGTCAATGCCATCTCAGCAGGTGCAATCCGGACGCTTGCGGCAAAAGGGATTCCTTCCTTCAATGAAATTATGCATAAGATTGAAGAAACGGCCCCATTGAAACGGAATGTGACGAAGGAAGAAGTAGGGGATATGACACTGGCGATGATGAGTCATTTATCACGCGGAGTAACAGGCGAGATTGTTTACGTAGATTCCGGTTATAACATTTTGGGGTAAATAAGTTACTTTCATTGTTGGAGCTTTCTCTTAGATAAGAGAAGGCTTCTTTTCTTTTGAAAACGGCTTTTTGAAAACGTTTCATACTTTCGAATTAGGGAAAGCTATTTTTAGGTGAGTAAAAATACACGAACGGAGGAAATCACGATGCAACGCCAACAAACTATTATTGAAGAATCACTTAAAGCACTAATGGAAGATGAAACGTTTTTACCTGACTTACAATCGCAGACGAGAGAGCAAGCATTCAAATCTTTAGTAGCTCTATTATCCACACCGAACCATATACATAAATCGTTCTTGAGGATTACGTTAGAGAACGGTCGTATCGTTCGGATTCCATCGTTCCGTGTTCAACACAGCGATACGGTAGGCCCTTATAAAGGCGGTATTCGCTTCCATGAGAGCGTAAACGAAGAAGAAGTAGCCAATTTAGCAAAGTTGATGACACTGAAAAATGCCTTGCATGAGCTTCCATTCGGAGGAGGAAAAGGTGGAGTTGGCATCAATCCGAAAGAGTACTCGGTGAAAGAATTGAATTTGATTTGTAAGAAATACGTCCAGTATTTCAATGATATTCTCGGTCCTGATAAAGATATTCCTGCTCCAGATGTAGGAACAGGCGAGCGCGAAATGGATTGGATGATGGGGGAATATAAAACGACACACCCTGGCCAACCTTACCGAAATAGTTTCACAGGTAAAAGCATTATGAACGGTGGTTCGAAGGGAAGAAGAGAATCAACAGGGAAAGGTGTCTACTTTACGTTCCGTTACATGATGCACAATTTCGTTCAGGAAAACAAAAAGTGGTTAAGAGATACAGAGAATACGTTTGCACACACGGCCCTTGATCAAGCGGACAAAAAGTTGAAGATGGCCGTGCAAGGTTTCGGTAATTTAGGTTCTGTCGCTGCTTTAGAAGCCGTTCAGTGCAACTACTTACAGAATAAAGTAGTGGCTGTAAGTGATCACAATGTGATGCTTTATAACGATGATGGGTTAGACGTGCAAGGACTTGTAAAATACACAGAAGATAATGACGGAGATTTACCAACAGAGAAAAGTCAGCTTGAAGAACATGACATTAAAGCTGAAATCAAAGAGCGTGATGACTTACTTGAGTTGGATGTAGATGTTCTTTTGCTTGCTGCACTTGAAGATCAAATTCATGAAGATAATATGGAGAACATCAAAGCGCGCCTCATTATTGAAGGAGCGAACGGCCCGATTACGGAGGGGGCAGATACCTATTTGGCGGATAAAGGCGTTTTGATTGTTCCTGACATCTTAGCGAATGCAGGAGGGGTTATCGTTTCCTATTATGAGTGGATTCAAGGAAGGGAAGCGCAGTTCATGTCTGAAGAGCAAGTGTATCAACGCCTCTTCGATAAAATGAAAGAAACGATGGATACGATTCTGCCGCAATTCTTCGGTGATCCATTCCCATTGAGACAAAACTGCTATATCCATTCGGTTATGAAATTATCAACAATCATGTACAGACAAGGTAGACTATACTAACAGAAAAACCTCAGCCTATGTGCTGAGGTTTTAGTTTGTCATTTTTCTTGGGTTTGATCTTAACTCATCTTTTTCTTAGTGCACGTGGGGAATTGGGTACGACAAGTCTTAGCTGGGGATACTCGGTTTTGGGGGATTTTTTTGTTTCGAGTTGGTCATTTGCTTTTGAAAGGATGAATCCAACAGCGGGAATGAGAACAAGTACAAAAAGGATTTCAAATAACATGGTAGTTCCTCCTTTAATTATTCCTATTCCTTACCCTGTTACTTTTTAAAACAAACAAATATAACTGATGGTTTAGAATATTGCAACTGATCTATTGTAAAGATTGTGTGAATATTGTCTTTAAGGCTGTGCCTATGATTCAATATATGGATATTTATGTTAATGTTAGATTGGATATTTCATAAATTTCGAAACTTGGAAGGGAGAAGAAGATGAGATGGTCGAACTGACTCCAGGTGATTTTCATCGTTGTGAAGCGATGGTTGATCGGACGAAGAGTATTGAAGTGAATGCCATCATCAAGGGAAACAATCCTGGTCGAATTTTTGTTGATCATAAACACAAACCTGAAACGGGGATGGTTTGGCTGGGGAATAACGCTGGATTTTATTTTATAGGGCAAGAAGACAACGATTCCTTTAACCAAGAAATCAACCATTTTATAGACGAATACATAGTAAAACAAGCGAAGAAAGAGAATCTTGAAGAGTTCGAAGCGGTTGGTCAGCATCCGAGGTGGGATGAGGTCATTCAAAGAGTTTTTCAACATCGTAAGTTGCATAACTGGAACCAGCGTGTTTATAAGCTACACTCTCAAAACTACAAAGCTGAAAATGAACCACTAATTGCTGGACACTATCAAGTCGTTTCTCTCACTTTTGAATCGCTAGAAAATACCGGTTATTCCAATCGTGACTTCGTTGAAAGCAAGGTGCTGGACTACTGGGAAACGATTGATGATTTTTCTGATAAAGGTTTCGGGTTTATGATCATCAATCAACAAGAAATCGTCAGCCTCTGTTTTTCAGCCTATGTGTTTGAAGGGGTTCATGGGGTTCACATCGAAACGCTGCCACCTTATCAAGGGAAGGGGTTAGCGCAAAAAGTGGCGCACAAATTTGTACAAGACTGTTTTACTAACGGAACCGTACCCTATTGGAATTGTTTAGAACGTAACCAGTCATGCATTGCCATAGTAGAAAACATGGGCTTTACGAATGTATTCAATTACGTCGGATATGAGTTTCCATTATACCAAAAAGCATAGAAAAGAGTTCCGCTGCCTAACTCTTTTTCTATGCTTGATTATAGTGTACCACAATTAATTCGGAATAATCAGTCTAGTATTTCCCCCACTTTCTGGTAGGGTAAAGATTAGTTTGGCAAGGAGGGGATACATTGATTGAGTATCGCGTTTTAAAAAAAGAAGGGTTTACGGAAAAAGTGGGGGAATTAGTTTCAATGTTGGATCACGCAAGGGCCGTTACCTTAGAAGAGGTTGAGGCATTATCACAAGAAGAATTGGACTATTTACCAGATGATCGATCGAATTCAATCGGAGCGCTTTTATTACATATCGCGGCTATCGAGTATGTCCATCAAGTGATTTCTTTTGAAAACCGTGATTTAACAGAAGAAGAATTTGGAGAGTGGGGACCAGCTTTAGAGTTAGGAGATCGAGCTAGGAAGACCGTTCGCAATCAACCGATTTCTTACTACGTGAATGCTTTGGCTAAAGTAAGGGAGCGTACCTATGCGTTGTTGAAGGAAAAACATGACGAGTGGTTATATGAAGAAAACAAATGGCCTAATGATGTAGCGTATAATAATTATTACTTATGGTTCCATGTGCTCGAGGACGAAATCAGTCACCGCGGTCAAATGAGGATCATAAAGCGAAATATTCGATCTTTTCACTAATAAAAAAAGCCGTCCAATAGCATCTGGACGGCTTTCGCAGTAAGTTGAGAAAGCTACTATCGGTTCTTCCAAGTTGAGAAGAGAACGGTGGCGTGGAAACGACTCCCTTTCCGCAGGAGGCGGTGAGCTTCCTCGACCGCTTCGCGCCCTGCGGGATCTCACCCAAGCCTCAGAATCCTGCAGGAGTGTCGCCGTTTCCACGCCACCGCACCACATTGTAGTTGAACCTCTAGAGATTCACTACAATGTGGTGCTCTACTGATGACAGCATAATACTTTGTGAGGTTCTGTTCCCACTATTTATCACATAGGAGGGTGGAAAGCGAGTCGTTTTCCATCCCACTGTATTCTTATATGATCAAACAGAATCTCTGCACAGACTTCTTCAACAGCCTGAAAAAGCCGTCCAGATTTTTCTGGACGGCTTTCGTTTTGTATTGAACCATCAACCTGTATTACGTAAGCCAGCAGCAATACCACTGATCGTCAGCAAGACTTCGGTTAACAATTCATCATTCTTATCTTCAGATTGACGCAATTCTTTAATCAATTCGACTTGCAAGAAGTTCATCGGGTCCACATACGGATTACGTAGGCGGACGGATTCCTTGATGGTCGGTTGGTGATCCAATAACTCTTCATCACCTGTGATTTTTAATAGAATGTCTTTCGTACGGTTGTACTCTTCGACAATCGTTTGGAATATGCGTTTGCCAATCGCTTCATCATTGACGAGAGCTGTATATTCTTTAGCCGTTTGAATATCTGCCTTCGTAAGAGCCATTTGCAAGTTATTGATGGTCGAACGGAAGAACGGCCAATTATTATACATATGTTGAAGCTGCTCTAATTGCTCAGATCCTTTATCGGCGTAGCTTGCCAACCCTGAACCAGAAGCAAACCAGGCAGGTAATAGTTGGCGGCTTTGCGTCCAAGCAAACACCCACGGAATGGCACGTAAGTTTTCGAACTTGGAACTATCTTTACGTTTCATTGGACGAGATCCGATATTCAACTCACTGAGCTCTTGAAGCGGCGTCGCTTCGTTGAAGTAGGTCAAGAAGTCTTGGTCTCCGAACACTAAGGATTGATACTTCTCGAGAGCTACATCTGATATCTCTTCCATCGTTTTCTCCCACGCTTGTTCGCGGTTGTAGGCCTGCTCGGATTCCTGAGAAACATTCGCAGCTCCTTCAAGCAACGTTGATGCCCCTTGCTCTAAGCTCCGATAAGCAATGTCGCGTAATAGGTAGCGGGAGGAGAGAACTTCCCCTTGTTCGGTGATTTTCACACCATCTCCCAGCGTTTCTGCGGGTTGTGAGAGAAGGCTACGGTTCAATGTACCGCCTCCTCGTCCAAGTGAACCACCACGGCCGTGGAAGAACTTAAGGCCGACGCTATATTCACGGGCCATTTCATGGATTTCCTGTTGTGCCTTGTAAAGGCGCCAGTTGGCTGTCAGCGTACCGCCGTCCTTACTTCCGTCTGAATAGCCAAGCATAATTTCCTGATGATTACCGCGCTTTCCTAAGTGCTTGCTGTAAACATCCATCTCAAACAACGTTTTCAAAATTTCAGGTCCAGCCACGAGGTCATCGACGGTTTCGAGTAAAGGAGCAATGTTGATATTGCTTTCTACTGTACCATCGGCATGTAGACGATAGATTCCTGCCTCTTTGGCTAGGACGAGTACTTCCAACAAGTCACTTGCCGATTCTGTCATACTGATCAAATAGACTTCAATCGAACGTTCCCCAAACTCTTTATGAGCATTGCGGATCATTTGGAAAACATTCAGCATTTCTTGCGTAGCTTCCGAGTAGTCCTCGTTAAGCAGAGAAATAGGGCGAGGATCCTTTAAGACCTGCTGTAGAATGTGCAATTTCTCGCGCTCTGAACGTTCGCTGTAATCGGATTCGATGCCGACTTTTTTCAAGAGTTCAGCAACGGCTGATTCGTGTTCTCCACTATGGTTACGAATATCAAGAGTAGCTAGGTGGAAGCCGAACAACTCGACTTGACGAATCAATTTACGCAGCTTCTTTAATTCCTTGTGACTCGGTTGGTGGGTGGCAGCGCTCGATTGAATTTGCTTTAAATCCTCAAGCAACTCTTCGGAATGCTCGTACCCAACTTCAGATTCCCCGACCTTACGGAGACGCTCAAGAATGATAGCGAATTTACGACGGTAAATTTCTTTCTCCACACGCCATTTCTTATCCGCCCCAATAAGGGTTTCCCCCTCTTGTACAGACTGAGCGAGCTCATCTGTTACCGTCACTTGGGCAGTAGAATGGCTGAAACGCTTCATCAATTCAATCAGAACTTCTTCATATTTTTCTAAAATGAGGCCGCGCTGTTTCTGTAGCGTTTGCCATGTAATTTCAGGTGTCACATTCGGGTTACCATCACGGTCTCCACCAATCCAAGAGCCGAAACGAAGGAAGTTCGGTACAAACCAATCTTCGTCTGGATAGCTCTCATTAAGACGGGCTTCCAACTCTTGATGGACATCAGGGAGTACATCGAACAACGTCTGATCGAAGTAGTACAGACCATTACGAACTTCATCCATTACGGTCGGTTTACGTTCTCTGAGCTCATCGGTTTGCCAAAGAACGGTGACTTCGTTCTGTAAGCTATCTTTTAATTCCTCTCGTTCGCTCTTGGTCAATTGTGGGTGGTCCAACTGCTTCAGAATCTTCGCGATCCGCTTTTGGATCTCTAGTACAGTACGCTTCGTAGCTTCTGTCGGATGGGCGGTGATGATCAGTTCTAGAGAAAGTTTATTCAATACATCTTGAATCACATCTTTAGAGAAATCATTCGCTTTTAAGTTTTTGACCGCACTTTCTAAGGAAAAAGGCTGTGCGCCGTGGTCTTCGCGCAACTGGTATTCGCGTCTGCGTCTGATGCGGTGGTTTTGTTCTGCGATATTCACGAGGTGGAAATAAATTGAGAATGCGCGGATGACTTGAGAGCGCATCGGAGGTTTGAGGTTATTGATCTCTTCTTTCAGCTTTTCATAAGTTGAGGCATCCGGCTGACTTCGCAAGTCTTTCGTCAGTTTTCGTATGCTTTCGACTTTGTTAAGTAATTCTTCTCCACCATGGTGAACAAGAATGTTACCAAGCATTTCACCTAGTACACGGATATCTTGTCGTAATGGGGTTGTATGATCATTCATTTTAGGTTGTGTTGTCACAATTTCACCTTCCTGTAGTCTTAATTTGTCGATTGAAAAAATAGCCTTATGTTTTCATAATATTATCAGAATTATTTGTATAGTCAAATACTAAGCCTTGTCATCATGCGGTCCTAACCGGTTTTTGTTAATTCTTAATGTTAGGTAAGTGAAGTGACATCAATGATGTAAGCGCATACTTTATGGGCGGTAGATTTGTCTTTAGGATTCTACAAATTTTTCATGTCCTCCATTCTTTTTGAAGAAGACTCATCTCAATGGTATTCCAATATTCATCTCCGATTCTTCTATGATCTCTAAGCACTCCATCTTTTTTGAAGCCTACTTTTTGGTAACAACGGATAGCGGGATGATTAAAGTCGAATACACCTAATGTCACTTTATGAAGATTCAAGTCATCAAAAGCTATTGTAAGGGTCTGGCGTACCATCTCTTCAGCAACCCCTCGACCACGAAAGGAAGGACTGACGAACACCTTTCCGATCCGCGCTTGATTATTTCTTTTATCGATTCTTCCTAAAACAATATGGCCTATTCTATCCCCCGTACTATCATCAATGGCGGTATAGCTTTGTTGATCGGGAGTATGTAAATAAGAAAAGAGCTGGTCGTTGTTTAGTGGAAAATCGAAAGTCGGACCAGCCCATTGAAGCAATATTTCGGGTGTGTCTGCCCATTTTATCAAGTAATAAAAATCTATTTCCTTAAAAGAACGCAATTGAATCATCGTCATCCTCCTTCAAACTAATGATTTTATGATACAAGAATAAAAGTGGATTGTCATAGGATTCCTTTCCACTTATTTACTTTAACGTGTAAAAACTTTATTGTTTTCTTGGTATCGTTTACAGTGGTAGAGTATGGGGTATGCCATATTCAGAATAATTTGAGGGAGGGTTGATTGTGGCAGATCAAGATAATAATAAAGTTGTAGATGAAGCTCTTGGAGAGAAGTCAGTGGAATGGTTGGAATTTCGGGGAGGAGTATTCACTGCGACAATCCCCTTAGTATTTTTCATTATTTGGGCGATTGTTTTAAGTGTCACGCAACTCGTGACAGAGCAAGCTCTTGTGCTCGGGATGGTCCTTGGAATCATTTTAGGATTATTCTTTGTTAAATCGAAATGGTCGGACTACGCGCAAAGTTTGATTTCGGGTATGTCGCAACCAGTCGGAGTCGTTGCGATCATTGCTTGGTTTTGGGCAGGGATGTTCGCTCAATTATTGTCCGCTGGTGGACTAGTAGACGGGTTGATGTGGCTCGGCTTTCAAACAGGCCTAGAAGGTGGATCATTTGTGGCGATCACCTTTTTACTTGCGGGCTTATTTGCTACCGCAGTGGGTACAGGTTACGGAACCGTTGCAACATTCGGTATTCTCATGTATCCGGCAGGAATTATCTTAGGTGCAGATCCTGTCATTTTGTTAGCGGCGATCTTAAGTGGTGCCGTATTCGGGGATAACTTAGCCCCAGTGTCCGATACGACGATCGTTTCGGCCACGACTCAAGAAGCAGATGTACCTGGTGTAGTTCGCTCACGTTTCAAATATTCGATTGCTGCTGCTATTCCTGCACTATTGCTATTCTTTATATTCGGCGGTGGCGGTGAACAAGGAAGCCAAGAGGTGATTAACCAACTGCAATCTCAAGTATCACCGAATGGACTCTTAATGCTGATTCCTTTTGCTTTGGTCTTGTATTTAGCGCTGAGTGGTCAGCATCTTCTGACCTCGCTATCGTGGGGAATCGTCGCATCGGTAGTCTTTATTTTCTTGACTGGAACGTCATTAACAGAAGTCATTCACATCTATACGAATGATTCAGGGGATGCGGTCGTTGAAGGCGCACTGATGAGCGGAATCGGTGGGTACTTCAACATGGCGATTCTCATTTTGTTCATTCTTGCTGCTGCGTATTTATTAGAAGTAGCTGGAACAATGGAAGTCATTAAGAACTTCTTCCTGAGAATTATCAACAACGTAGTTCGTCGTGCAGAGCTATCAATGTTCGGAATCGTCGCGTTTCTGAACGTATTCATTACGATCAATACAGCAGCAGAAATTGCGGCTGCTCCATTTGTTCGTAAACTAGGAAAAGAGATGAATATCCACCCGTATCGTCGAGCGAACTTTCTCGATACGGTGACCTCTTCGCTCGGTTATATATTCCCATGGAGTGGTGGTGTTCTTCTTGCATGGGCGACCATTCGAGGGGCTGCTGAACAATACAATTTCGTGCCTGTTGTCAGTCCGATTGAAGTCTTCCCATTTGTTTTCCAAGGTTGGGGGCTCTTGATTGTCATGTTCATTGCAGCGATGACAGGCTGGGGACTCCGCTATTCAGGTAAGAATGGCGAAGAGATCAAACCGAAAGAGTACCATCAATAACAAAGTATAGAAATCCCCTGAGCATATGGCTCAGGGGATTTTCAGGCTGTTGAAGAAGTTAGTGGAACGGTGCTTTTAGATTATATAAGAATACCGTGGGATGGAAAACGACTCGCTTTCCTGCGGGGGAGACGGCAAGCCTCCTCGTTTGTTAACACTCTCTGTGGGGTCTCGCCTAGGCCCTTCTCCCGCGGGAGTCTCCCCGTTTTCCATCCCACTATGCTACAAGTAGTGGAAACGGCGACACTCCTGCAGGATCCTGAGGCTTGGGTGAGATCCCGCAGGACGCGAAAGCGATTTGAGGAAGCTCACCGCCTCCTGCGGAAAGGGAGTCGTTTCCACGCCACCGGTCCTTTCTCAATTTGGAAGAACCGAAAGTGGCTTTCACGTGCATTCTAGAAATCGCCTGAGCATATGGCTCAGGCGATTTTTTTAGATGGATTCTTTTACTTCTTTCATTTGATCTAAGTGGCGAAGCTCGTGCCAGCCAATGAATTCAATCCATTGCTCAAGGTTCATCTCACCGAATGCAGGGTGAGGGAATACACGGTTCTGAAGCGTTTCTTCATCTTTGTTATGGATGAGGAACAACGTCGCTTCACGAGTTTTTGCCAATCCGTCTCTCGCATCATCCAGTGATTGGAATTCTCCCTTTGGTTGAACCGCTTCCGGTGCTTCTACCTTATAGTCGCGATTCGTCGTTCGATTCAGTGGCTTCAACTTTGCTTGTTGTTGATCTCCGTTTTTAATCGCTTTGTTAATTTGGTACACAACAAGTTGCTCCATTAAATACAAGTGTTCTAATACTTCTAGAATCGACCAGCGATCTTCTTCTGGTTTTTTCAGAGCCTCTTGGTCAGAAACTCCTTCAATAAAATCAAGCACTTGCTTTCTTTTTTCTTCTAAACCGTACATGGATGGACACCCTTCCTCATCTAGTATAATTCGAGTCTACCACAATAAGGGAGTCAAACGCTTCTCATAAGGGTAGTAGATTTTTGAAACATTTTACAATCCGCGTCGTATATAAGGAAGCAATGAGGAGGGGTTCGTTTGAAAAAGATTATGGGAGTGCTGCTTGTCGTCATCATCTTTACCGCGGTCGTTGTTTTCTTTTTCGGTGCCGAAAACGGAAAGGCGACTCTATTGAAGGAAGAAGAAGTGCCATTAGGTGTGGACGGAGTGACCGGGTACAAGATTCAGTATAAAAGTCAGAAGGATTCTATTCCGGGTCTTCTTGTAGAGCCGGTAGAAAAGGAGAAAGATCTTCCGTTATTGATCGTGAATCGAGGCGGAATCGGGAAAGTGGGGGGAGATCCTGAGAATGAATTGAAGGCCTTGTCTTTTTGGGCGGAACAAGGGTATGTCGTAGTTGAAAGTTATTACCGTGACCACGTGGTTTCTGGATATCGTCCTTCCACGAATGAAGGGTTTGTACAGGATATACTAGATTTGAAAGAGGTCATGGAACAATGGGACGGTGTGGATGTTTCCAACACCGTCATGCTCGGATATTCAAGGGGCGGGCTGGTGTCGTTACTGTCCATCCAACAACAGACGGACTTAAGAGCCGTTGCGACAGTCGGTACGATCACCGATTTACAAAAGCAATACGCCGAACAACCGGATCCGGTCAAAGAGCAGATCGAGGCATTGCTTGGAACACCTGACGAGAATGCACAACTGTATGAGCGGCTGCATCCTGATTCATGGATCCAAGATATGGATGTGCCTGTGCTTATGATTCACGGAGAAAGAGACCAAGTGGTTCCGGTTGAGAGAGCGCGTGCGTTTGCCGATAGGATGAAGCAGCACCATTCGATCCATGAATATAAGGAAATCGAAAATGGGACGCATCTTCTCACTTTTTCTTTTCCTGAATATTCAGCTGAGGTTTTGAATTGGTTCGATCAGCATATAGAATAGAAGTATAAACCAAAAGGAGCGATCACGATGAGTGAATATTCCATTCAACAGTTTATCGAACAAACGAAACAGGATGAATCAGAGAATGACTATTTCGAACTTGAAACCCCTAGAATTCTGGAAGTGAACTTGATGGATCAAGTGTGGGCCAAAGCAGGGTCGATGATTTCTTATAATGGAGAAATCAAATTCGAGCGGGAGGGGATTCTCGAGCACGGAGTCGGTCGCCTGTTCAAAAAAGCGATGACAGGCGAAGGAAGTGCGTTGATGAAAGCGTCAGGACGGGGGCGATTGTACTTAGCAGATCAAGGAAAGAAAATTACGGTTTTTGACTTAGATGGGGAGTCGATTACGGTGAACGGAAATGACCTGCTTGCCTTTGAACCGAGTGTCGAGTGGGATATCAAATTAATGAAGAAAGTAGCCGGAATGGTGTCAGGCGGTTTGTTCAATGTAACCTTGAATGGGAGTGGGCGTGTTGCTGTCACTTCTCACTATGAACCGCTCACGTTACTCGTCAAACCAGGAGAATCCGTGATTACCGATCCGCATGCAACGGTTGCGTGGTCTGGACATTTAGAGCCGGAATTCCGGACGGACATCAGTTTTAAAACGCTTTTGGGACGTGGAAGCGGTGAATCCATTCAAATGGAATTCAAAGGGGAAGGGTTTGTCATTGTCCAACCGTTTGAAGAAGGCCATGTGTCGTCAGAATAATCTCAGTCAAAAGTCTGAGGAGGACCTCCTTCTTTTAACAGAGGAAATGGTTATTGGTTTTGACTAGAATAATAGAAAAGGAGGGGACCGATGGCGGCAGAGGAACACGAATTACGTACATTACAACTGATCTCAGAAACACTCAACCAGTCGAATGATTTGCGTCAGATGATGCAGACGGTTCTCGAAAAACTGCTATCTATAACAAAGCTGGAGTCAGGTTGGATGTTCCTTACAGATGAGCGGCCTCATTATACAATGGTTGCGGATTATCAACTACCTGAATCTTTAGCTTGGGAAAATAAGAAGCCGATGTGCAGTGGGTCGTGCTACTGTTTAAATAAATACTGGAACGACGAGCTGAAGGATCCGATCAATATTATCGAATGCAAGCGTCTGGATGATGCTGTTCGCTACTCCTGGGGAAGCACCAACGGCATCACCCACCATGCGACGATTCCCTTGGTTGCGGGAGAAGAAGCGTTCGGAGTATTGAATGTGGCATCTCCAGGGAAGACGCATTTTGATGAAGAAGAACTGATCCTGCTTCAATCTGTCGCCTACCAGATCGGTACAGCAATCAAGCGGACGAGGTTATTCGAGGCGCAGCAACAACGGGCGGATAATTTTGCCAAACTGAATGAAGTCATCCGTCTTATTTGGAAGGCACAGGACCATGCCACCCTCATTGCCGATACAATCAAAAAGATGGAGGACGTGTATTCTTGGCCATACATAGGATTCTTTTCTGCTAAAGGGAGTGACCTCGTCCTTCATTCTCAGACGGATGCGCTTAGAAATATCGAGCGTATCCATGTTGATCACGAATGTGAAGTGACCGAAGCGTTCAAGAAGCAAGAGACAATCCGAACGAAACAGAACCACTCAACGTTTCTAAATGGCGTTTCGTCTATCGTTCTCCCCTTAACCGTAAAAGAAGAACGCATTGGCTTGTTGTATGTCGGAAGTCGCCATCGGTCTCTATTCTCAGATTCGGATGTCGAAGTGTTGGAAGCGTTAGCCAGCCATTTATCTCTCGCATTTGAAAGTATTCATCTTCAAGAGAAGAGACAGGAAGTGCTGCTATATGAAGAGCGGAACCGCCTTGCCCGGGACCTTCATGATTCTGTCAATCAGAAATTATTTTCCTTGTCGTTGACAGCGAGGGGAGCGAAGGAAGTCATTCCAAAAGAGGATCAGGTGCTAAGAGAGCTCCTTACAGATATGCAGACGTTGTCACAAGACTCCATGAAAGAAATGAAGTCGCTCATTTGGCAACTTCGTCCCGTGGGTGTTGAGGACGGGTTGTTGTCGACGTTAACAACTTACGGGCGTCACCTGGGGATGGAGCTCAGCTTCGATGTTGAAGACATCCCTCACCTGGCTCATGCCACACAAGAAGCGTTATGGCGAATCAGTCAGGAATCACTGAATAATGTTCGCAAGCATGCAGAGACCAATCAAGCCTCAATCAGGTTGAAAGCGTTAGAGGGAGGCGCCGAGCTATCCATCGTCGATCGAGGCAAGGGGTTCCAGTCCGTGCCCCATAGCGGACGCGCCCTCGGGTTAACAAGTATGAAAGAGCGTGCCGAGCTATTGGGTGGTACCTTTCATGTGGAGAGTCAAATTGGTAGAGGAACAACTGTGACGGTTTTTGTTCCTTGGATGAAAAAAGGAGAACAATGATGGGAATTAAAGTATTGCTAGTCGATGATCACCTGGTCGTCCTACGCGGATTGCGTTTTTTTCTTAGTACTCAAGAAGACATTGAAATCATTGGAGAAGTGGAGAATGGAGAGGCAGCAATGAAGGCTGTGGAAGAACAGAAGCCCGACATTGTGCTGATGGATTTAATGATGCCTGTGATGGATGGTGTAGAGGCGACAAAACGTCTGAAGGAAAGTCATCCAGAGGTGAAAGTCGTCATTCTGAGTAGTTTCTCCGACCAGGATCATGTCATTCCGGCTCTTCAAGCTGGAGCGACGGGTTATCAGCTGAAGGATGTGGAGCCTGATGTACTCGTTGAAACGATTCGAAAAGCGGCTAAGGGAGAGAAGTACCTTCATCCGAAAGCCACTGATTTACTCATGTCAGAAATGACGAGCGATGTCTCGAAGGAGACGGCGCTCATTCATGACCTGACGAAACGAGAAAAAGAAGTACTCGAACAGATCACCTTAGGCAAAAGCAATAAGGAGATTTCGAATGATCTGTATATTACGGAAAAAACGGTCAAGACCCATGTGAGTCATATTTTAAGTAAATTGGAGGTACATGACCGGACGCAGGCCGCCATCTATGCGATGAAAAACCGTTTGTTTGAATCGTCTTAAAAAGTGAGAAATGTCCAGGCATGAACAGGTAATTACTGAATATAATAGAAGCAAGAGAGCTGGATGTGTCGAAAACTAAAAAAATGTAAGCACACTCCTTTACTTCGCTACCAAAACCATGTAATATATGAAACATAACAAAAATAATAACGGAAACTTCTTATCCAGAGAGGCGGAGGGACTGGCCCTTTGATGCCCGGCAACCATCGAATCAATCTAAGGATTGATAAGAACGGTGCCAATTCCTGTAGAATGTGAGAACATTCTAAGAGATGAGAGGATCGTACGGATATCTTTACGACCCCTTTTCTTATTGGATAAGAAAAGGGGTCTTTTGGTTGCATTGATGCACCGTAGAGGCTCTCGGTAGAAGTTGCGTTAAGGGAAAGGAAAGATGACAAATGGCAACAGCTATTTTTGGTGCAGGATGTTTCTGGGGAGTGGAAGCATTTTTTGAACGATTTGAAGGAGTTACAGCGACACGCGTAGGTTATACGGGAGGAAACGTTGAAAACCCAACATATGAGCAAGTGAAGACAGGGGAAACAGGCCATGCAGAAGCGATCCGCTTGGAATACGATCCGAGTGTGATTACGTATGCTGAACTGGTCAACATTTTCTTCGAGTCTCACGATCCGACCTCACGGAACAAGCAAGGAGTGGACGTGGGGCACCAGTATCGCTCTGCGATCTTTTACGCTGATGCAAGTCAGAAGTATATTGCAGAGGAGAAAGTGAAGGAGTGGGATGCAAAGGGCATCTTCAAGCGTCCGATCGTATCTGAAATCGTCGAGCTATCCACATTTTACGATGCAGAAGAATACCACCAGAAATACATTCATAAAAACGGTTCTGTCGCATGCGGAATCGGTTGATCTCATGAAAGAGCCTCCTAAACAGGAGGCTCTTTTTCAGGCTGTCTGCAGAAGTCAGTTGAACGGTTCTGTTAGATCGTATAAGAATACCGTGGGATGGAAAACGACTCGCTTTCCTGCGGGGGAGCTGGCAAGCCTCCTCGTTCGTTGACACTCTCTGTGGGGTCTCGCCTAGGTCCTTCTCCCGCGGGAGTCTCCCCGTTTTCCATCCCACTATGCGATAAATAGTAGAACAGAACCTCGCCAAGCAGTATGATGCGGGCATCCGTAGAGCTCCACATTGTAGTGGAATCTCTAGAGGTTCAGCCTTTCCGGAATGAGGTGGCGTGGAAACGGTGACACTCCCGCAGGATCCTGAGGCTTGGGTGAGATCCCGCAGGTCTCAGGAGCGGCCGAGGAAGCTCACCGCCTCCTGCTGAAAGGGAGTCGTTTCCACGCCACCGGCCCCTTCTCACCTTTGAAGGACCGAAAGTGGCTTTCTCAACACTCTGTCAAAGAGCCTCCTATTACAGGAGGCTCTTTTTGAATTTACAATATTTGTTGAAGCGACCTGTAAAAGAAGGAATTTGAAAGAACCGCATCGAAAGACAAAAGTATTAGAACGAAACCGGGAGGGATGGCTTTGATCCATATTGTCAACGGGGAAGAAGTGGGAAAACGATTGGACACGGCTGACCCTATCATCATTTGGAGGGAAATGTATGACTGGGGACCCTTGAATCATACGTGGGACACTGATGACTTCATCGGGAGGAGAGCCGCGTTTTTTGAAGAACGCATCGAACTGCCGTCTCCGTTATTTATTCAATCTAATAAGAAACAGTTAGCATCACTAAGAGCGATTCCCTATGAAGAAGAGGTTGTACTTTGGTTTGAGCACGACCTGTATGATCAGACCATGCTGATGTTTTTATTGAACGAATTGAAAGGCAAGGGTCATAACTTGTCGATGGTGACGCTTCATGCTTATCCAGGAATTGAACCGTTCTACGGCATGGGGCAGTTATCTAGTGAGCAATTAAACCGACTCATGGAGACGAGGCAGCCAGTGACAGAAGAACAAGAATCGGAAGCCGTTGAAGGGTGGCGGGCTTATACATCGAAGCACCCGTTTTCGTTAGAATCCTGGATTGAGAATGTAGACCATCCATTACCCTATCTTTGTAAGGCGATGAAAACGCATCTTGATTATCATCCTTCCAAAGAAAAAGGACTGCGTCGTGTGGAAGAGCTCACGTTATCGCTTTTGGAAAAGGAAGAAAAAACGTTCATCGATCTATTCGAAGCCGTTAAGAAAGAGCGGAGTGAGGACGGACTCTCAGACCTTCGTTTTGCGTACATGCTCAAGCAATTGCAACCACTGATTACGTTTGAAGGGGATCCACCTGATTATAAAAAGGTGGACGCAGATCCTGTTGTGTCGATCACAGAGCACGGCATTCGTGTGTTATCAGGAGAGTGGAACCGAATGGATGTAATCGGAATCGACGATTGGGTAGGAGGCGTGCGGTTGTTCAAGCGTCCTACCTTAGCAAAGGGGAATGCTAGTGTCCGTAAATGATGTATTGCTCGTTTTGATGTGTGTATTTATGTTTTTAGGAGCCCTTGATTATTACGTGTTGAACCATCGTTTTTCTTTGGGGTGGCGTTTTTATGAAGCGTTCATGATGATGGGGCCTCTCGCCTTGTCGATGGTCGGCATTATTTCGCTTGCTCCCGTGCTATCCCGTTTGCTTTCCCCACTCGTTGTCCCCGTTTATGAGTGGTTCGGGGCAGATCCTGCGATGTTCGCCTCAACTCTTCTAGCTATTGATATGGGTGCCTATCCGCTTGCTCAGTCCTTGGCATTGACAGAGGAAGCGGCGATTTTCTCATGGGCATTTTTAGGGACGATGATGGGCCCGACCCTTGTATTTACCATACCTGTAGCGTTAACGGTCATTCAGAAAAAGGATCAGCCCTATTTTGCGAAAGGGATATTAATGGGGCTCATGACGATTCCTGTAGGATGTTTAACCGGTGGATGGCTTGCAGGGTATGAACTGCTGTGGATGCTTAGGAATTTGCTCCCTACTTTATTGCTCTCTGTCGTCATCGGCGTAGGACTTTGGCTTTTTACAGAGGCCACAATCAGGCTTTTCGCTTCCTTCGGTAAGTTCGTTGAGCTTGTCATCATTACAGGGTTAGTTGCGATCATCATCGAAACGTTGACGGGCTGGACGGTGATCCCTGGTATGGCGCCGATTTCTGAAGGGATACAGATAGTAGGTCAAATTACAATCACGCTCGCAGGAGCCTATCCACTCGTTGCTTTTATTAACCAAAAAGCTGAAAGAAGGTTGGTGTCCGTAGCTAATCACTTTGGAGTGAATGCAACATCCATGACGGGTTTGCTTGCATCCATGGCTCATCATTTACCGATGCTTGCTACGATGAAAGATATGGACGAACGTGGAAAAGTGATGAACGCAGCCTTTGCCGTAAGTGGTGCCTTCGTGGTAGGTAGTCACTTCGCTTTTGTTGCAGGGGTTGAACGATCGATGATTCTCCCTGTCATGATCGGAAAGTTGACTGCAGGGATACTTGCCGTTACCCTCGTGTTCTTCTTTCACAGGCCTTCACGTGAGCAGAATTCTATAACAGAGTGAAACGATTGGTTATAATGGCTTGTGAATAGATGAAGAAAAGGAGTGGAGACAATGAAAACCGAATTGAGAGAGAAATATAATCAGTACATTGCAAAGTTCAAAGAAGCAACCCCTGACGATATTCAACAAAAGATGAAGAGCGCGATTGAAGAATTGGAACAATCAGAAGATGGAAAAGGTCTATCGGTCGGTGATCAAGCTCCGAACTTCACATTACCTGACGCCAAGGGTGGGACTGTTGAGTTATATGAACAGCTCAAACAAGGCCCTGTCGTTCTGTCCTTTTATCGAGGCGGTTGGTGCCCTTACTGCAATATGGAGCTCCGCCAGTATCAACAAATTTTGGATGATATTCATGAAGCCGGTGGCGAACTCGTTGCCATCAGTCCGGAAGACCCAGATCACTCACTATCGACAACAGAAAAGAATGACTTGCAGTTCCATGTGTTGAGTGACGTGGGGAATAATGTTGCCAATGAATACAACCTGGTATATCCGCTGCCGGATTACTTAGTGGATGTGTATAAAGAAAAGGGCTTACGCGTTGATGAACACAACGGTGACGAAACGTGGACATTGCCTGTGTCAGCTACATTCATTGTTGATACAGATGGAAAGGTAGCCTATGAATATACGAAGGAAGATTATAAAGATCGTGCCGAGCCTTCGGAAGTACTTGATTATCTGAAAACACTATAATTCGAATAAAGCTCAGAGCATACACAGCTCTGAGCTATTTTTAGGTGCTTGAAGCCGACAATTACTTATTCGTCTTCTTCATGAGTAAACGTATCTAGAAAACGAACTAAGAAGGAAAGATCTGATGGAATGATGAAAATACAAAATAGCTGAGCAATACAATAATAAAGAGTACGATTTGTATCGCGAGGCCGATGCTGCTACATACTTTCCCGGCCACCGCATAGGTTCTACCCTCTTCGCCAGTCAGTTCGATTTCTTTTAATCCGCGACGGGCATATAGGATTCCCATAATCCCGAGCACAATGCCGACGAGGGGAATGAAAATGGACATGATTCCTGTAATGAACGATGTCATCGCCTTGTTGTTCAATGGGGAGTCCTCCTTACCTTACAGTCTTTATGATCATACCTAACGAATTCTAGTATAAAGATACCTTTATTCCCCTATACGTTTTATAATGGGAAAAGGATTCATTTTTTAAGAAAGAAGGTTTCATAGTTGAAGAAATATGTAGCATTAATCGGATTAAGCCTGATTTGGGGCTTATCATTCGTGTTTATTAAATACTTAGTGGAACCTGCTGGAGTATGGGGGACGGTATTTCTTCGCTGCTTTGCCGGGGCGCTCGTATTGCTTCCGTTTCTCTGGTCAAAGCGTACGCAAGTAACAAAAGATTTACCGTGGAAAGCCTTTCTGATCGTCGGTGTTTTCAATGCCGGCATTCCATGGGGGCTGATTGCACTCAGTGAAACACAGATCAACAGCAGTACCGCTGCTGTACTCAACGCTCTTACTCCGATTTGTACCGCCCTGATCGGGGTTCTCTTCTTTTCCGTCGTGCTCAAGAAACAACAGTGGATGGGAGTTTGGCTTGGGTTCGTCGGTGTGTTGATCATTATGGACTTTGAAGTGACGTCTCTGTTCGGGGATAGTCTCATCGGAGTGGGAACGATGATTGTTGCGACGGTTTGTTACGGTTTTTCTTCTCAGTATACGAAAAAACATTTGCAGAACGTTGGCATTCTGATTGTTGCATCAGCCACCTTGCTCATAGGAGCCGTTGTAGGACTCGTCGGCATGTCATTTACTGGTCAAGGGCTACCTGTAGCTCTTATTCTGGATCCCTATTCCGTAATTGCCATTGTTGGTCTCGGGTGTCTCGGTTCAGGTATTGCTCATTTGTTGTTTTTCTACATGGTCAAAGAAGCCAGCGCGGAGTTTGCGACGTCCGTTACGTATTTGATTCCTCTTACAGCCATGATTTGGGGCGCTACGCTTCTCGGAGAGCCGATTTCAAGGAACCTGATTTTAGGATTAGTCTGTATTTTTGTCGGCGTCTATTTGGCCACACGTAAAAAAAAAGCCTTCTCGCAGCTGAGAAAGGCACATCAGGCATGACTATTTGGTGTACCGGTTGGCATAACTGCTGGCGACGATGGAATCTGGCTTTATTTTTGGTTCCATGCCGAGCGATTCGATTCTGGCGACCATTTCATTTACATAGACGCGTGTCCGGTTCCGCTCTCCGGAACCGATGTCGATATGCCCTTCCATTGTAAAGGTCGCCCCTTTGTAAATGTGAGGAAGGACAATATCGATGAGCTGATGTTTGTGTTGTTCGGTAAACAGCGAGGCAACTTGTTCGGTCAAGGATGTTTCGTAGGAAATCCGCTCATGCAAGGTCGTCATTTGTCTATCGACGACTTCTTTTCTGAAACACGCCCATGCTCCTTTCCCTACACGTTGAATCACGACACCCGTAATGAACAATGTGTGACGTGGGTGTACTTGGGAATCGGTTCCGAGCATTAATTTGTACTCGCCTTTCGGTTCGTTCTTCATGAAAGCCACAATATGAGAAAAGACTTGCGTAAAGTCCATGTTTTTGTAGGAGAGGTTCTGGAATTCATAAGGCCTCATCGTATTCTCACTCCTTAAGGATCCGCTCTATTTTTTTCTGAGCCAGCCGTAAGCCATGATAAACAACAGGATGATCACGAAAGCAGCGGTGATAAATCGGATCAATTCATTCTCTTGGTAGGCGAAAATCGCGCCATATCCCCACACAAAGACGAGAGGGAAGAGGTAGTCCTTTTGTAGAAAAAAGAAAGCGATCGCGATCAGTCCACCAACCGTCAGTAAAAGGATGGACCAGCCGAGCTCTTCTATTCCGAATAGTTCTTCAATGCCGTTCGCTTTTAACACAGTGAAGGCTGCCACAATCGTCGCAATGGATGTCCACCCAAGATAGATGGAAAAGGGAGCGCGATAGGTCCTGGGTGAACCTACCCGTCTGAGGTTCGTATAAACGACACAGAGTGTAAGTAAAGAGAGTGAGATGAATAGAATGGATGGCGTCGTTCCTAAAATGACAGATGTTCCAGAAAGAATCATACTGATCGGAAACCATAAGCCGATTTGTTTGATGATGTCGTTCAACGTCTCATCTGCAAAGAAGGATTTCATGATGAATAGGAAAAGCAGAAGGTAAATAAGTCCCCAAATTGAAAAGGCGAAAGGAGCCGGCATGACATAAACGGAATCTGCATTTTGGCGATAGAAATCACCAGCTAAGAACAAGGAAGCTACTAATAAATATAGGTAGCTTGCTAAGTTGAAAAGCTTCAGACCAAGGAATCTCATGTTGTTCACTCTCCGTCTCTATGATGTTTTTATTTTTCCCTTTGAGTTGTCCTTCTATGCAAAAGGGCAACTGGTGAGCTAGTACATTTTATGTGAGAGTTTGAGATTCATGCCTTAAGATGAAGGTGATTGATCGACTAGGTGCTTAGCGTAGTTGATGATATCTGTTGCGAAGATTATGTACGACTTAAAAACCGTCTCTCTTGTCAGGGGATGTTCAACCATATGGTTTGATTGGTTTTTAAGCCGATGTAGGGGTTTAGAATATAAAAATAGCAATGAGTATGATGGTCACAGCGAAGAATATAGAATAAATCGTCGTTAGCAACGGAATGCTTGATCCTTTATTTTTGGACATCAAGTTCTCAGTGTCTTCTTTTGTTGAGGACGCTTCGTTTTTCGACTGGTTTCGAGCAATTGAAATCGTACTAATAAGGGCGATCAGGCTGACGGCAATGATGATTCCATAATATACGGGATACATAACAATCCCCTCCAGTTCATATGCTTGACTTATTTCGGTCATTAACCGATCGATAGTTGAAGTAAACGTTTAGGTGAACATTGTCATTTGATTGTACCATAAAGGAGGAAACACAATGAGTCGTAAAGCTTGTTGGATCTGCATTCTACTCATATTTGTCATGGGGTGTACGGCCTCCCCGACACTTTCCTCTGTCGAGGAAGCGAAAAGAGAGAGTACAGGGGAAGACGTCACGTTAGAAGGGTATATTGTCGGCGTTCCAACCCAAGTGAATCATGTAGAACGACAAACGTTTTCGAGTAACTATGCCTTAGCTTTGGCGGATGATCCAGAGGAAACTGATGTCGAGGCGATGATTTTCGTTCAGTTGGATTCAGAATATCGTCATCAGTTCGGGTTAGAATCGAATCCTGATCGTGTAGGGGATTTGATTGTAGCCACTGGGGTCAAACAGGAGTATTTTAGTCATGATGGAATAAAACAGGTCTCTCAATTGAAGGTGAAGCAGACAGAGGATGAGAAGGAACAAGAGCAAGCTTTAGAACCCCCCAATTATTATGAAGGTCTTCAAGAGGTAGAAGGGAAAGAACTGAAATCAAAAATCAATGATATCATCGATGCCCATAACGAATTGTCCTATGATGATGTATGGGAAGCTTTAATAGAGTTGGATGGTAATCCTGCTGAACCTGATGAAGTCCTTCTGTTGTATTCTGGTCGGTCTATGGCCAATAATGCCAACGGTGGTGGCGTGGATGAATGGAATAGAGAACACGTATGGCCTCAGTCTCATGGCGATTTTGGAACAAGTATGGGACCAGGTACAGACTTGCATCATTTGAAGCCGACAGACACGACGATTAATTCCTCAAGAGGAAATCTTGATTTTGATAACGGAGGCGAAGCGCACGATGAAGCGGAGGGGACATACTCTGATTCAGATTCGTGGGAACCTCGTGATGAGGTGAAAGGGGATGTAGCACGCATGGTCTTCTACATGGCTGTGCGTTATGAAGGGGAGAGGGAAGGAGAGCCTGATCTTGAACTAGTCGATCGGGTGGAGACAGACGGTCCAGTGTTAGGAAAACTTTCGACATTGAAGGAGTGGCATGAGGCAGATCCTGTCGATGACTTTGAAAGAGAGCGGAACGAATTGATTTATTCTACTTATCAAGGTAACCGGAACCCGTTTATTGATCATCCGGAGTTTGTGGAGCGAATCTGGTAGACTAAGTCAGGTGATTTATTAAATAGAATGAAAAACGCCCTCCATCCTAAACATTCTAAGATGGAAGGCGTTTTTCATTTGTTGTCAAAGCTAAAACGTATAAGCAAATAGAGTAATTAAAACAACTAAAGCAAGGGCGAACACAGAATAAATACCGATGAGTAACGGGACACTTGAGCCTTTACGATTTTCGACCATTAACTCCTTGAAGTCTTCTTTCGCAGAGGAGGCACTTTGCAGTTTCGTCTGATTCATCGCAATTGCGACCGTACCGATAAGAGCAAACAAGCTGACAACAACAATGATGGCATAATAAATATTTACCACTCTTTGTTCCTCCTATGTTGGGTCTTTACTAGTACGTAGCCGGTCCTTCCGTTTGTAAAACAGAAAAATAAGAAAAGAATCGAATCCTGTCGGAAGGATTCGATTCTTTAGAGGTTACATACTTTCGGCAACCGCATTCTCTTGATTGTCTTCTTGATCTTTCGGACGGGCTCGTTTAATGAATAGAGAAACGATGAACCCGATAGCTGTTATGGCAAAAGCGATGAAATAAACAAGTTCCACCCCTTCAACAACGGCCTGTGAAATGGCACCTGGAGCGTCTGGATTGGCAACGCCATTCAAGTATGATTGTTGACGGCTTGTGAGAATGCTGATGAAAACCGCAACACCTACAGCACCAGCGACAGGTTGCAGCGTATTCATGATGGCTGTACCGTGTGGGTACAACTTTTTCGGTAACTGGTTAAGCCCATTCGTTTGCGCCGGCATCATGATGGCAGAGATCGACAGCATGATGCACATGTAGCTCACCACGATCTGCCATACAGGTGTATTGGCACTAGCTTGACTCAACGTAAACATCGTTGTCGTCAATATAGCAGAAGCTGGGATGATCATGACACGTGGACCGAATTTATCAAACAGTTTTCCCATGACTGGTGATAAGAGTCCATTCAATAGCGCCCCTGGTAATAATATGAGTCCGGCTTGTTCCGGTGTCAAAGCCAGTGGCCCTTGCATGAACATAGGCAAGATGATCTCAGATGAGAACATGGCGATCATCAAAATAATAAATAAGACGACAGCAATCGAATACATCGGGAATTTGAACACGCGTACGTCAAGTAATGGTTCTTCTAAACGTAATTGACGGATCGTGAAGAACACCAATGATAGAACGCCAGCAATGATCAGAGTGAGTACTTGCGGAGCTAAGAAGCTTGACTCTCCCTCACCAGCTAAACTGAATCCGAGGACGATGCCACCAAAGCCGATGGTTGAAAGAGCGATGGACAGTACATCGACTTTCGGTTTGGTCACTTCGCCTACGTTCGCTAAGTACTTCCACCCAAATGCAATGGAAAAGAGTGCAAACGGAATGACGGTGATGAACAAGTATCTCCAGCCTAGGTTTTCGACAATCACGCCTGATAACGTCGGTCCGATTGCAGGAGCAAACATGATGACGAGACCGACCATTCCCATGACACCACCTCGACGTTCAGGTGGGAAGATCAGTAGGAAGGTGTTGAATATAATCGGAATCAACAGTCCTGTTCCAACGGCTTGCAGCAGACGGCCTGTCAGCAAGACACCGAAATTCGGAGCAACGGCACAAATCACTGTCCCGATAGTAAAGACCGTCATGGTTCCAATGAACATCTGACGGGTCGTGAAGCTTTGAAGCATCAAGGCAGAAATAGGAATTAAGATTCCCATTACGAGCATAAACCCTGTTACCATCCATTGAACGACAGGAGCAGGGATGTCAAAGACACCCATCAATGTCGTTAAGGCAATATTTAATAAGGTTTCATTCAATATGGCAAAAAATGCACCGATAATGAGTGAAAACATAATCGGCTTGACCTTGAAATTCGGGTCATCCGCTAAGAATTCATAGTGAGTTTCCTTCATGATCATTCTCCTCTTCGCTAAACATTCGCAAGTATATAGTATATAGGAAGAAACACGGAAGAGATAGTGAAAAGTCTTTGCTTTTCATGGTTATATCCTGAAAGTTATGAAGGATAAATGGCTAGATTCTGAGTGGTGTACGATTTCGGACATCCACACGAGCTATTCGGACAAGTACTTCAGTATTTCGGACAATCTCGGTTAATTCGGACAAGAGAAATGCTTTATCGGACATTTGCTCGGCCTATTCGGACAGAGTACAGACTTTTTTACGGATACCCACCACACCCTAGTCTTTCTAACATATAGGACCAAAGCTCCTTAGCCTCGAGTCATCAAGCCATCTTGGGTACAAGTTTTAACTATGATAGCTTACATTTCCTCAGGCACTTCTATACCTAATAGCTCAAGCCCTTCCTTTAAAATCAAGCTGATGACATAGATCAACGTCAACCGCTCATTCGCTTGCTCACTACCTATGATTTTCGTATGTGCATAATAATGATTGAAAGCTTTGGAAAGGTCCAATACATACTTCGCAACTTTAGAAGGATCATAACTGCGAAATGCATCCTCGACGACTTGCGGGAAGCTTCCTATTCGTTTTACCACGCCCCAAGCCTGTTCATCCTTTAACGTGGCACTCGCCTTTTCAGGATCGAAACTTCCTTTTTCAAGAAGGGAGCGGGCGCGTACATAGCTGTATTGAACATATGGACCGGTGTGTCCTTCGAAAGAAAGCATATCTTCTAATGAGAATTCTATATCCTTGGCGCGGTCTTGTTTCAAGTCGTGAAAAATGATGGCGCCGACGCCGACTTGTCTCGCTACTTTCTCACGGTCAGCGAGGTTCGGATTCTTCTCTTCAATATTCTCAAGAGCGCGGTTCATCGCCTCTTGGAGTACTTGTTCTAACAGTACCGTCTTACCTTGACGAGTGGACATTTTCTTTCCGTCTTTCAGAATCATCCCGAAAGGAACATGGTGCATATCAGAAGCCCATGATAACTTCAGTTTTTCCAATACATGCTTCACTTGCTGGAAGTGTAGGGTTTGCTCATGTCCGACTACGTATAAAGATTCTTCGAATTCATAAGACTCAAAACGATCAATCGCGGCAGCTAGGTCACGGGTGGCATAGGTCGTCGTTCCATCACTCTTTCGGATTAAACAAGGTGGGAGGTCTTCATCATCTAACCGCACAACTTGTGCACCCTGTGAATGTTCAAGTAACCCTTTTTGATCGAGAAGGTCAACAACGGCATCCATCTTATCATTATAAAACGCTTCTCCACGTGTCAGATCGAAGCTAGTGCCAAGCAATTCATAGATGCGGTTGAATTCTACTAAGGAAACATCTTTGAACCAACGCCATAGGGTTGTTACTTCTTCGTCTTGATTCTCCAATTTCTTAAAGTATGCGCGCCCTTGATCGATGAGCGATGGATCAGACTGAGAAGCTTCATGGAACCGAACGTAGATTTTGGTCAGTTCTGTCAGCGGATCCTTCTTGATAGCCTCCGGGTCACTCCAGAGGTAATAGGCTGCGACGAGTTTGCCGAACTGGGTACCATAATCACCGATGTAGTTGATCTTGACCGTTTCATATCCACACTTCTCGGCTAAATTGCTGACAGCTTGCCCGATTATGGTGGAACGAAGGTGTCCCATCGAAAAGGGTTTGGCGATATTCGGTGAAGACATGTCTAGTACGATCGTTTTTCCATCACCGAAATGATGGCTACCGTAATCCTCACTCTCGCTCAATACTTGCTTCAACGTATGTTCAGCGAAGAAAGTTTGATCAAGAAAAACATTCACATACCCGCCGAGCGGTTCTACTCGTTTCACTTGTGGATGGTCCAATCGACTTGCCAGCTCCTCGGCTATTGATTGAGGGCTTTTGCGGAAGTCTTTCGCTAAGGAAAAACAGGGAAAAGCTAAGTCACCTAGCTGGTCTTTCTTCGGAATTTCGATTTGTTCATACACCCATTCTCGGGAATAGGATTCTCCGAGAATATGAGCTAATTGTAGGGATAATATGTGCTTGTCCATCTAAACACCCTTTCATAGAAAATAAAAAACCTCGTCTCCAAAAAGAGACGAGGTTGAACTCGCGGTACCACTCTTATAGCTATGACAGCCACTCTACGTTGATAACGGGGAAACAGCCCCGACCCTCCATACTGTACTTCAAGAGGGCTTCTCCAAAGTCCGTTTCACGGATTGAATGATCATCAGGCTCCCACCGTTCCTGACTCGCTGAAGATTCCAATCCGTTACTCTCTTTTTCCACGAATTTCTAATGTATTGAAGAAATTATAGCGAATCGATGGATGAATTGCAATAGCTCGTTGCATGATAAAACAAAAGGAGTGACCAGCCATGGATTGGATATGGAAAGCTATACTCATTATTCTTGTCGGGACCTTCATATTACGTATAGCTGGAAGAAAGTCGATTTCACAGATGACGTTATCTCAAACAGTCATCATGATTGCTATAGGGTCATTACTCATTCAGCCGGTATCTGGAAAGAACATTTGGGTGACTTTCGGTGTCGGGGCTGTGCTCGTCTTCACACTATTCATTATGGAATGGCTACAGGTGAAAGTTGATTTTATGGAAAAGTTCTTAACAGGTCGATCTGTCGCGATTATTGTGAATGGAGTTCTACAAGAAAAACAAATGAAGAAAGTCCGTTTCACCGTCGATCAACTAGAAATGAAATTACGACAACAAAATGTGACGTCTTTCAGTGATATCGAATCAGCCACGCTCGAGCCGAACGGTCAAGTAGGGATTGAATTGAAAGAGAAGAAGAAACCGGCGACGAAACAAGATATCGAACAGTTGAGGGATGAATTACTTTCATTGAAAGCCGTACTGAAAAATGCACCTGAGCAAGGAAATATTTTTAAAGAAATCTCCAACGAAGATCAAGCTAAACTGTATGATGAGAAACTGAAATAAGCACCTGAGGAGATTTTTTATAGACATTATTGGTACAATATCTGTAGAGGTGAGAAACATGAATGCATTACATTCTATAGAGGATATCAACACCTTTATTGAGAACGAAACACTTTCGCTCGTGTATATTTCCCAGCCGAACTGCTCGATTTGCCATGCCCTTTTGCCACAAGTAGAAGAGTTACTGAGGGAGTACCCCCGCATTTCTTCTAGGCATGTCGACGCCGAAGAAGTTCCTGAGGTCGCTGGCAGGTTCTCTGTCATGACGGTTCCAGCCGTCTTGGTTTTTGCCGAGGGGAAAGAAATGTTCCGGAAGGCCCGATTCGTTCCGATGGGGGAACTGAACCAACAATTAGCGAAATTGAATCATTTTTTAAATGAGTAACACCAAAAACCTGTTGAGATCCCTCAACAGTTTTTTTTTGCTGTATAGCTTGCCACAATAAGTTTTCAGAACATTCCCTTTATTTCAGGAATTGGCTTTAATCCGTTTTTTCTTAAAAATTCGATCCTCAAATACTATCCTGAGACGTGATTATTTGCGATGAGAAGCGCTGAAATAGAAATATCTCTCCATGAAACCGTTTACACTCACTAATTGGCTCATATAGGCATGACATGCGGAAAACCCCTTGAATAAGATTTTTCCAGTGTTATGATGAAACACGTCTTGCAAAGAGCGAACAAAAAAAGCGAACAAAAAAATCCGAATGGGAGAGATTAACCCACATGATCAATAAAAAGATTGCTTTTCTAGGTGCAGGCTCAATGGCAGAAGCGATGATTTCAGGCATGGCCGAGTCCGGCAACATTGCAAAAGAGAACATCATCGTGACCAACAGAAGTAATCAAGATCGCTTAAACCTTATTCATGAAAAATACGGTGTACGTACAGTATTGAAAGATGATCTCGATTTTTCCGAGGTTGATCATTTCATCCTCGCAATGAAACCGAAAGATATCGATACGGTACTTGCCGATATCAAAGATCGAATTCATTCTAATCAAGTCGTCGTATCTGTGTTAGCTGGTATTTCAACCGGTTATATGGAGGATCGCTTGAATATAAATCAACAGGTCATCCGCGTGATGCCGAACACATCAAGCATGTTGAGAGAATCAGCAACCGCGATGTCTCCAGGACAATATACGGATATGGACCAAGTATTGGTTGCAAAAGAACTATTGCGTTCTATCGGTGAAGTATTCGTCATCGAAGAAGATAAGATGGATGTCTTTACTGGCATCGCCGGAAGCGGACCAGCATACTTCTACTACTTGATGGAACACATCGAAAAAACAGGCCGCGCTGAAGGGATGGATAGCGAAACACTTCGAGAGATCGGTGCTCAGACCTTACTAGGCGCAGCGAAAATGATGCTCGAACGTGATGAAAGTCCGACAGAATTGCGCGAAAATGTAACATCTCCAAATGGAACGACAGCTGCTGGTCTTGACGCATTAGACCAAAGTGGTGGAGGAGAAGCGATTTCCGCAGCCATCAAAGGTGCAGCCAGCCGTTCTAAAGAATTGAGTAAAGAAATCGAGGGTCTCCTCGTCGGAAGTAAATAAATAAATCGAACGTAGCAAATAAGCCTAATCAGGAGTGATATGTTGACAACAGATAAAAAAAGGGTAGTTATTAAAATAGGGAGTAGTTCCCTAACAAGCTTACACGGGGAAATCAGTCGCCGTAAATTGGAAAAATTAGTTGATGAAGTCGTCCAACTGAAAGACGACGGCCACGAAGTTCTACTTGTATCCTCAGGAGCTGTCGCGGCAGGTTACCGTAAGCTCGGTTGCCTGGAACGCCCAAGCTCTCTTCCAGAAAAACAAGCCGCCGCATCCATCGGCCAAGGGTTATTGATGGAATCCTATTCCGATTTATTCCTATCTCATGGCTATATGGGGTCGCAAATCTTAATTACACGCAGTGATTTCTCCGATGAAGATCGTTATAACAATGCACGAAATACGATCAACGTATTGCTCGAGCGCGGAATCATTCCAATTGTGAACGAAAATGATACCATCACGATCGATCGACTGAAGTTCGGTGACAATGACACCTTGTCTGCTAAAGTAGCAGGTCTCGTCGACGCCGACCAATTAATCATCTTGTCCGATATCGATGGACTGTACGATGATGATCCAAGAAAAAATGAAAATGCCCAGCTTCTTCAGAATGTCCACGAAATCACCCCAGAAATCGAAGCTGTCGCAGGTGAACCAGGAAGTGACGTCGGTACAGGCGGAATGAAATCCAAAATCGACGCCTTCAAAATCACAATGGCATCCGGTATTTCTTCCTTCTTAGGAAAAGCCGGTAATGACAACATCGTCTATGATGCGGTTTACCACAATGCAAAAGGCACGTACTTCGAAGCTACAGAAGATACAGAAAATCTCGACCAGAAGAAACAGTGGATCGCCTTTAATTCAGGACCAGAAGGTGACGTCATCATCGATCACCGTGCAAAAGAATCCATTGTTGAAATGAAGAAGAGCTTGCTTCCTATGAACGTCCACCACGTAAACGGACGTTTTAAAAAAGGTGCGGTTGTCCGTATCCACGACTTGCACGGCGAAGAAATCGGCCTTGGAGTTGTTAACTACTCTTCTGATGAAATGAAAGAAATGATCGGCTTAACTGAACCAGAATTAGAATCATATGAAAAGGCAGCCATAGAACGTGAAGACTTTGTATGTCACTTAGAAGTTGCCCTGCCCGTAGGTGTTTAAAATAATCAAGGAGGTCTTTGATGACACTAACAAAAAGTAATGTGAACGTTGAAGCACAGGCGATTGAAGCGAAGAAAGCATCCAAACAGTTGATGGTCCTTTCCAAAGAAGAACGTAACGAAGCGCTTCTACACCTAGCTGATGTTCTTGAACGTGATTATGAAACCATTTTAGAAGCCAATGAGAAAGATTTGGAGAACGGTCGTAAGAAAGACTTTACAGAAGCCTTCATGGATCGTCTGTCCTTATCAAAAGAACGGATTGCGGATTTCGCTCAAGGATTGCGTGACGTAGCGAAGCTAGAAGATCCGACTGGTCAGGTATTGTCTGACTGGACGCTTGAGAACGGTCTTCAAGTAGAAAAAGTGACGGTGCCACTCGGTGTCATCGGTATGATTTATGAAGCCCGCCCGAACGTAACCGTTGATGCGACAGGTCTTGCTCTGAAATCAGGAAATGCAATCATACTGAAAGGCGGATCGAATGCCATCAACTCTAACCAAGCCATTGTTGAAGTGATGCATAAAGGTCTAGAAGAGACGAAGATTCCGAAAGAAGCGGTGCAATTCATCGCATCGACAGACCGCGAAGCGACGAACCAGCTATTCACGATGAAAGAACATGTGGATGTGTTGATTCCACGTGGTGGTGGCAAGCTGATTCAAGCGGTTGTAGAAAATGCAACGGTTCCTGTTCTTGAAACAGGTGTGGGAAACTGCCACATTTATGTTGATAAAGCGGCGGATGTAGAAAAAGCGATCAACATCCTTGTGAACGCGAAAACAGATCGCCCGGCGGTATGTAACGCAGCGGAGACGCTGATTGTCCACAAAGAATGGTTAGCTGAAAATAGCACGGCACTTATCACGGCACTGAAAGAAAACGATATTCAAGTGCACGGTGATGATCATGTCTTAGAAGTCATCCCGAATGCCGTCCCTGCTGGCGAAGAAGACTGGGCGAACGAATACTTGAGCACAGATATTGCTGTAAAAGCGGTCGACGATCTGACGGATGCCATTGCCCATATCGAAACGTATGGCACGAAACACTCAGAAGCTATCGTTACCGAAGACGAAAAAGCAGCGAAAACATTCCTTGCGCTCGTTGATGCAGCGGCTCTATATCACAATGCATCGACACGTTTCACAGACGGTGGGGCGCTAGGTTTCGGAGCAGAGATCGGTATTTCCACACAAAAACTTCATGCACGTGGCCCAATGGGGCTTCCTGCACTAACGACAGTGAAGTTCTTGATGAAAGGTACAGGTCAAATCCGATAAATGAAAATAATGATGATGATGAAGGGAAACTCCTCGGAGTTTCCCTTTTTTAGTTTAAGAATGTTTATTCTAAAATAACGTTGTCGAATTCTTAAGTAGCGTTGTCGAATTCTTAAATAACGCTTCCTAATTCTGAAATATCTCTGTCGAATACTTAAATATCCATATTTATATAATATCTTCGGTTTTTTGTATTGCCAAAGTTGAAACGGCAATTCTCTGTTAATAGTTTTCTAGCTATATATTCGCTATCAATGAAAGCAATCTGTCTGAATGTTGCATTCGTAATTTCTGGACCCAACAAAAGGGCGTAATCCATCAAGAGTTTCTTATGAGCATCATCTGATTTCCTTCCACATTCACAATGCCAGTGATCTCTCCGGCGCTTCATACCCGATTTAGAACAAGCTGGGCACTCCACTCCCCATTGGAGATCATTCAGCATAATTCCATACTTTTTCATAACGGATCCATTGTAAGGTGAGTTCTCATTAGCGACTATTCTTATAAACGTGTCCCGGTCATCATCCGTCCATGCAGGGCTGTCGTTAGGATTTTTGAGTGATTGTAACAAGTGGGGAAAACGTCTAGCCCGCATGATTCTCTTTTTGTACGAAAGCGAATCATGGCCTCGGGTTTCAATCAACGTTTGAGGATTTGAAATGACGACGAAAAATTGTATAGGTATGAGGGGAAATCCTCGTTCGGACAGCCACCTCGAAAGTTGCACGGTGTGGTGCTCGACCTGTATAAAAGGATCAGGAAAAATGTCTTCACGACCATCCAGTTCTCGAATAAGTTGCTGGTGATTAAAGTCAAATATGATTTTCCCTTTATAGTTTTTGACTTCTACAATCGTTAAAGTCCCGTCAATCAAAAGAAGAAAATCCATCTGGAAGTGTTGGATGCCGTCAAATAGCCGGAGGTCTTGAAAGGAGTGAGCATGGGGAGGGAGGTACTGGAGGTAACGATCTACTGTGCTTTCACCGACATATCCAGCAGTTCTCCTTAAGAAATCCTGCTTAATGAGTGAATAAGAAGGAGAAGCGGGGTCGAGTCTTTCTATGCAAACTTCTAATTGCAGAAGTTCATCTGTCTTCATACGATGCAAAACATCACACTCCTAAATTGAATAATTTTCCTATTCATTCTATCATATTTTCTATGATGAGAATGGGAAAGTTGTTGGTTTACCCATCAACCTCAGTCAATTCAAGAGCGTGACCAAACAAATAAACCCCTCACAATAGAGGGGTTATTTGTTGTATATCGGATCTAATGAAAAAGCGGTCGCTAATGTGTTTGTAATCGAGACTTTACCGAAATCGATGCCTAATTGTGTGGCCATTTGAGCGATTTCAGGTCTGATTCCGGATAAAGTACTCGTCACCCCAATTAAATCGAGTCCTTTAAGAAGGTGGAAGATTTGTTGGGCGACCATTGTATCTACTAAGTAAACACCGGATAAATCAATGAACAAGTGGTCAATTGACTTTTCGGTGCAGCCTTGCAATGTATTATCCAGGATAGCCGCAGCTCGATCTGAGTTGATGTCTCCAACAAGCGGTAGAAGAGCTCGACCATCTGACAATTGAATGAGTGGAGAGCTGAGTTCGTTGATCATATCTTTTTGTTTTTCAATTCGATCACTCAGGGAGTTGGATTTCTCCTCAACAACACCCATGAGAACATAATCGATAGCATCTATGATTTCTTTTTTCCACTTGTCAATTTCTACTCGTGAAGGTTTTGCCTGTAATGATTGGATGTACTCTTCTATGAAAGCTAAGTACTGGTCCCGTACTCTCAGGAATTCACGCATAATGTCATGAGTCGGTGTTTCAAGGTGTTGAGGATCACTACCGATTTTATAGATCCAATCCTTAAAGGAATCTAGAAATTCTTTTTGATCTAAGGTAAATACATTACTTAAATGTTGGTGGAATTCAAAGTTTTGGGCTTTTAAGTTCTTAATGACATTCGGGTCTTTGGACGCATAGACACCCGTGCCGGACTTATCTAAGGTTTCGTACCATTCTTCTGTTAGTTGCTCTGCTTTGTTTAACAAAAAGGTTCGCAGCTCTTCATTTTTCAACATTTGGAAAACTCCTCTCAAGCTCCTTGTTTACCCGTCTTACTCAGTACTAAACATCTTTTTTAAGGAAATCGTGTCGACTAATGAAAAAGGGGGTATATCATAAGGGGGTGATAAATGTGAAACAACTACTTTTACAACAGTTAGCTGCCATTTACGATCAAGATCGACTCTTTGTTTGCTTTACTACGGCTATCAATGGTCTCGATGATTACGAAGCGCACTACAGAGTGGACGTGGGTCAAGCGAATACGATTGCTGAAATCATCCATCATCTCAATTTTTATAACGCTCGATTCTTAAGCCGTTTTTGTGGGGAAGAAGTAGAAGAGTTACCTAGTTATTATAATACGTTCACATTTGATAGGAAAGTAGATTGGAGAAAAATCGAGGAACAATCACACAACACGTTTCGACAATTCAGGAAGGTGATTCTAATAAGCAGCGATGAGAAGTTGGAAAAATGGTCTGACACACTAGGCCTCCTATGGCTCCACAATGGCTACCACATTGGCCAAATTGTCCAAATCAGGAAAGAGTTCGGTTCGTGGAGTAAGTCTCCCATTGTGAAAGGATAGAAGAAAGGAGAGAAATGTGAAGAAATACTTGAGTGTTCTCTGCGCATGCATTGTTGTCGTTCTTTTCACTCTGTATATCGGAAATGATGAGGGTGAGGGATATGAAGCCATGACACGTGAAAAAATATTGAATAGTAGAATGATGGTGGGAGATGAAGAGGTTCGTCTCATTCCTTCTATTGCTTGCCTTAAAGAAAGATCTTGTGATTTATCGGGCCACTTCAGAATCGATCAAACGGAAGCAAAAGAATTAGGTGTCCCGACGATTGATGTGGATCGAGGAGAGGAAATACGGTTCACATTTGATACAAAATCACCTGAACATTTCACGTTTTCTAGGATGGACCTTCTTACAATAGAAGGAGGGAACATAGAAAATGACTCCGTTAAAATTCTGGGACAACGAGGCCATACAGTCTATTATACGTTTCGAGCCAATTGGGGAGGTTCACAAGGTTTACAGACATTCGTTTCTTTTCCTGTTTTCTTTCACATAAAATAAAGCTAGCGGAACATTCCGCTAGCTTTATTTGTGTTTTTTAGTGGCTTGATGAGGAAGAAGAAGAGGAAGATTCTTCTTGACCGCCAGTAGCGTTGCTGAAAGGTCGTGGTGTAATCGTATCTAGACAAGTGATTCCGCAGAAGCAATTGACGTCAACCGTCGTGCAGATCCCTGTTGATTCGAAATATTCTACGTGGTCTAGTACATCGCATACGCTCTTATCGCATTTTTTCTTCCAAGAGTAGTGAGAATACTGTGGAACTGGTTTTAGCAATTCCAATTTCACACAGTGATCATCAACAAACTTCACGGCACGGAAGACTGGTGTTTCGATACAGAAGTAACCAGGCCCCGTTTTCTTTCTCAATCCACTAGCGAAGAACGGTTTGCAATCTTTGCAGTAAAGAGTGAATGGTACCGTTGTATCACCATTTCCGTTTGCCCCAGCTGGGGATAGCAAGTCACGGATTGAGCGCTCACAACTCGTGCTGCAGCCGTGATCACGATCAGCCACCTCGTTTTGAGCACGGATGATCTCTTTCAGAACATCTTTGACGCATCTACTTCCTTTTCCTTTAGAATGACAGGAACTCATATTTTTCCATCTCCTTTATTATTTGGTCATTCCATATCATTCTATGGAAATAGGAGGAGGATGCCTGTATATCTGTCTATGTTATGGAAAATAGGTAATAGACACAAGTTTGTCATCCTTATACATTCGCCGATACATCAACTACTCGTTGTACATAGAATAGATTACCTATAGCTATAGCGTTATAGATTCATGGCTTACCACACCATGGCGTTTTCCCTATCGGATCTGTCCGGACAAAGAAAATAAAGCTGCCCTTAGTAGGAGGGCAGCTTTATTTTTGTTATGCAAAACTATGGGGATTGAGTTCGGTATTCGGACTGGCGTACAGAGAATTGGGACAGGTACCTCAATAATTGAGACATTTGATTGAGGAATCCAGACATTTACTCGTAATTCGGACAATTGAACTAAGGATTCGGACAAGTGCGCGAACAAACCGGACACTTGAGCATCGCACCCTATTGCTCAGCTACAACCATACTTCACTTCTCGTTATCTTTATTCTCGGAGCGCTTACTTTTTCTATTAAACGCTTTATCTTTGATATTCCTGAATGCTTTCGAAGAGTGATCGGCCGTTTTATCGATGGTTTCGCTTCCTTTGTCAGAAACCTTCTTAATGATGTTACCTGACGAATCAATCGTTTTTCCGATCAGACCTCCTTCACCCGATATCGACTTCAAGATTTTCCCCGAGGTATCTACCGTGTTGTGGACGACATTATTGGCCTCTTTGGATACGCCTTTAACCAGTCCCTCGTTCTTCTTAGAGGATTCGTTGTTGCTGTTGTCTTTCGTCAAGATTGATCTCCTCCTTAAATTGTTTCTACTCTCCATCCTTATGAGTGAACTGGATAATTATGAATTATGAATAATCGTTCATTTATATTGAATTTTCTGAAATATAGGTATAAAATGGGAGACACATACTAACCGGTTGGTATGTTGTGCCGGTAATAGAGGGGGAAGACAGTGAATTTTGATACGAGTGAGAAAGTGAAACGCTACGAGCAGAAGCTGCGGGACTTTATGGATGAGTATGTGTATCCGAATGAGTCGGTCTATGAAGAGCAGCTGAATCAACAAGAAACAAGATGGTCCGATACCCCTGCGATCATGAATGAAATGAAAAACAAGGCAAAAGAAGAGGGGCTATGGAATTTATTCTTACCTGATGAAACGAATGGAGCCGGTCTGACAAACATCGAGTATGCACCGTTATGCGAAATTATGGGGCGATCGATCATTGGTCCGGAAGTGTTCAATTGTAATGCGCCCGATACAGGGAACATGGAGGTACTCGCGAGATACGGAACAGATGGTCAGAAGGAAGAGTGGTTGGAGCCGTTGCTGAACGGGGATATCCGGTCGTGCTTTTCTATGACGGAACCGGATGTTGCCTCCTCTGACGCTACGAATATTGAAGCAAGGATTGAAAAAGAGGGCAATGAATATATCATCAATGGACGAAAATGGTGGTCTTCAGGAGCTGGAGATCCGCGTTGTAAAATTGCGATTTTCATGGGGAAGACAGATCCAGAGGCACCGAGGCATGAACAGCAGTCGATGATTCTCGTACCTCTAGATACTCCTGGCGTACATATTCGTCGTATGCTTCCTGTGTTCGGGTATGATCATGCTCCGCACGGTCACGCAGAAATCGATTTTGATAATGTTCGTGTACCCGCTGACAACATCATTTGGGGAGAAGGTAAAGGCTTCGCCATCGCGCAAGGTCGACTTGGACCTGGAAGAATCCATCATTGTATGCGTTTGATCGGAGCTGCTGAGCGTGCGCTTGAAGATTTATGTAAGCGCGTACAAGAGCGGGAAGCGTTCCATCGTCCGTTAGCGGATCAAGGTGTGATTCGAGAGTGGATTGCGGATTCACGGATCGAAATCGAACAGGCACGACTACTGACTCTTAAAGCTGCTCATATGATGGACACCGTAGGAAATAAACAAGCCAAAACGGAAATTGCGATGATCAAAGTCGTCGCACCGAGTATGGCCTTAAAGGTGATTGATCGTGCCATCCAAGCTCATGGAGCTGCAGGGGTCAGCGATGATTTCACGCTTGCAGCACAATGGGCGAACAGCCGGACATTAAGGCTGGCAGATGGACCAGATGAAGTGCATCGACGACAAGTGGCTAAATTGGAACTTTCAAAATATAAGGAGTGAGCTCATGCATGTGAATCAATTGTTCGACTTAACGGGGAAGACAGCTATTATTACCGGAGGTGGACGCGGTCTAGGTGAACAGATGGCAGAAGGGTTGGCTGAGGCAGGGGCGAACGTTGTCCTTTGTTCAAGAAAAAAAGAAGCCTGTGACCAAGTGGCGAAGAGGTTGGAAGAGGAACTGGGGGTCCAGACTTTAGCGCTTGCCTGTGATGTGACAGACACCGCTGACGTCGAGGCCGTGGTTCAAGAAACCGTCAACGCATTCGGAACGATAGACATCCTGATTAATAATAGCGGAGCGACTTGGGGGGCTCCGACGTTGGAGATGCCTGTTGAAGCTTTTCAGAAAGTCATGAATGTCAACGTGACAGGTGCGTTTCTTATGTCACAAAAGGTTGGCGCTGTTATGACAAAACAACAGTCAGGAAAAATCATCAATATATCGTCAGTAGCTGGACTAGGGGGAGCGGACCCTAGATTCATGGAAACCGTCGGATACAATGCAAGTAAAGGGGCAGTGATTACGCTGACGAAAGACTTAGCGGTGAAATGGGGCGCCCATAATATCCAAGTGAACGCCCTAGCCCCAGGCTTTTTCCCGACGAAGATGTCCAAGGTCGTCCTCGAACAAGGGGGAGAGTTCATTTTGGATCGCACGCCACTTGGTCGTTTCGGTACAGAAGAAGACTTGAAGGGAGCAGCCCTATTTCTTGCTTCGAAAGCCTCCAACTATGTAACGGGTGATGTATTAGTCGTCGACGGAGGTATGCATGCGTCGTGTTAAGGGGTGAGTCACAATGAAAGAGAAGATATTGAATACAAGCACTGAATTGTTCGGCAAGCGAGGGTTTCAAGAAACATCGATTCAAGACATCGTTTCATCGAATCAATTGACGAAGGGGACCTTCTATTACTACTTCAAAAACAAGGAAGATGTGCTTGTCCACATTCATGAGCAGTTTATTGACTCATTACTCGCGCAGCAGAACGAGATCATGGCAGAAGGGCGAACCGCACACGACCAATTACGTTCGATGGTCAGGATGCTGATTGGGAATATCCGCACAAACGCAAACAGTGCCATGGTGTTTTTCCGGGAAATGCGTCATCTAAGTCAAGCTAAAACAGATGACATCTTACCGAAGCGTCATTTGTTTCAACGAAATATTGCATCGGTCATTGAGCAAGGGATTCAATTAGGCGAATTTCGCTCAGACCTGCGAGCGGATATGCTGTCGTTTGCTGTTTTGGGAATCGCGAACTGGAGTTATTTCTGGTACGAACCGGACGGGGAAGTAGGCGAAGAAGAACTGACAACGATCTTTATGGAAATGATTTTTAAAGGAATCGAGGAGGAGAATCATGACAATTAAACAAATCGCTGTCGTTGGAGCAGGGTCTATGGGACATCAAATTGCGATGCTCGGAGCATTGGCTGGTTATGAAACGTACTTGCAGGATATCAGTGAAGATTCATTGAATACGGCAGAGAGCAAACTTCGAGAGATCATGAATCGATGGGTGGAAAAAGGGAAGCTATCAGCCGAAGAGTATGAAGCGGCATTCGAACGTTTGCACCCAACTACTCATTTGGAAGAAGCGGCTGGAGACGCTGACCTGATCATAGAAGCGGTCATTGAAAAGTTGGATGTGAAACGCGAGGTATTTGCAGAGCTCGATAACATCGCTCCTTCTCACGCCATACTAGCAACCAATTCATCGACAATTGTCAGCTCATTGATTGCAGACGCGACGTCCCGTCCGGACAAGGTGTGTAACATGCACTTTTTCTTCCCGGCTCTCGTCATGGATTGTGTGGAGGTTGTCAAAGGGGATCATACATCAGACGAGACAGCAAACACCGTCATGGAAGTTTGTGAGCAAATGGGAAGAACAGCAACCTTATTGAAGAAAGAAATTTCAGGATTTGTCGCCAATCGCATTCTATTTGCCATTCAGAAGGAAGCCATGAGCCTTTATGAAGGAGGATATGCCGACTTTGAGGATATCGATACGATTGTTCGTAAAGCGCTAAATCACCCGGTTGGGCCGTTCGAATTGATGGACTTGTCTGGTCTTGATGTCGGTTATTATGTCATGCAACAACAGTATGAAGAAACCGGGGACCCGAAAGACCGCCCTTCACAGACATTGGTTGAGAAAGTTGAATCCGGAGAACTGGGACGGAAAACAGGTAAAGGATTCTATACGTATCAACGTAAGGTCAAGAACTAGGAGGAATGCTGTATGCATGAAATAGAAGTGAATGTCCGCTTTTGTGAAACGGATTTATTAGGCCATGTCAATAACAATAACTACTTTGTTTATATGGAGGATTCCCGTATTCGTTTTTTCAATGAGACAGGGTTGGTCGGCGATGATTGGAACTTCATATTAGCCTCAACATCCTGTGACTTTCTTAAGCAGGTGTATTTCAATCAGATGTTGGTGATCAAGAGTCACGTTCTGAAAATCGGAAACTCTAGTTTTCATCTAGAACAGGACATGTATGAAAAACAGTCGGGTGAATTAGTGGCAAAAGGGAAATCAGTCATTGTACAGTTCGATTTCCACCAGCAAAAGAGTGCCCCTTTATCAGAGAAGATGAGGATGCAATTAGAGTCGCATCAGCTCACCGTTAAGGAGGGATAGAAGGTGAATCAGAAGACAGATACCCGCCCCGTAAGGAAAGGGGAGGAATTGGACACAAATGCCGTAGAATCGTATGTGCGAGAGCATCTCGACGTTCCTGTTGGTGAACTCTCAGTCCGTCAATTTGGAGCAGGGCATTCAAATTTAACCTATGAATTATCAATCGGAAACTGGAAAGCGGTTCTCAGAAGACCACCGCTTGGACCTGTTGCTCCGAAAGCGCATGATATGGAACGGGAATACAAAGTATTGCAATCTTTGCATCCGGTTTTTCCACTGGCTCCAAAACCACTCCTATTCAATAGTGGAGAAGTGCTCGGGGCACCATTCTTTATTATGGAACGACGTTCGGGCTTAGTGTACGATACGGAGTTTCCGGAAAGCGTGCCACCAACAGCTGCTCTTGGTCAACAGATTTCTGAAGAAATGGTGGACCGTTTAGTAGAATTGCATGCCATCGATTATAAAAAAACGGCTCTTGCAGAGATGGTGAAGCCAGAAGGGTTTATGGAAAGGCAAGTTCATGGCTGGATCAAGCGTTACGAACAGGCGCGGACAGATGATGTCGTCTCAGGAGAACGATTAAAGCGTTGGTTAGTCGAACATATTCCTGATTCAGATGAGGCGTCGATCATTCATTATGATTATAAACTGAATAATGCCATGTTCGATGAGGATCACCCAACCGAAATGGTCGGTCTTTTTGACTGGGAGATGACAACCGTAGGGGACCCGCTGGCTGATCTAGGTGCAGCGATGAGCTATTGGATGGAGGCGGATGACCCTGAGCTGCTACGAACAGGATTAGGAAAACCGCCTGTAACGGTCATGGAAGGATTTTATACGAGGGAACAATTTTTGGAACGCTATGCCGAGAAAAGCGGACGCGATCTATCGGCTATCCATTTCTATGTAACATTTGCGTATTTCAAGTTAGTCGGTATCGTCCAACAAATCTATTCCAGGTATAAAAAAGGGCAAACCCAAGACCAGCGCTTTGCTCACATGAATGTGTTTGTCAATGCCTTGATGGAGCATGCGGAGAAGACAGCAGGACTCACTGATGGGTAAGGTCGACGTTATTTTCAAAAAGGAAGATATCGATCCAGCTTCTATGAAGGGAAAGGTTGCGGTCGTTTTCGATGTGTTGTTTGCAACGTCGACCATTACCGCAGCTCTCGCGGAAGGAGCGAAGGGTGTCTACCCCGTTCTGGATCATGTCCATGCAAGAGAGAAAGCCAAGTCTTTGAAAGAGCCCTACATTTTGGCAGGTGAGGACCATGGGAAATTGATTGAGGGATTTCACCCACCGCTTAGGACATATTTGAAATCCGTCATTCAAGATCAGCAAGTCATTTTATCAACGACGAATGGTACAGTCGCGCTTCAAAGGTCCAGCCAGGCGGATGCACTGTATGCCTGTTCGTTGCTGAATAATAAAGCGATGGCCGATCATTTGAATGAGATTCATGATGGTGCAACACTGACACTTGTCTGTTCAGGATCCAGCCGACATTATACATTGGAAGACTTCTTCGGGGCAGGAAGTTTAATTCATTATTTGGTAGAAGGTGGGCATTGGACGTTATCCGATGGAGCACAAACAGCCTTATTGTTTTATAACGGCAACAATGAGCCGGTCGCCGATTTATTATCAAAAGCGAAGATAGGCCGTTTGCTGATCGGGGCAGGAATGGACCCGAGTGAGGTCGCTTTTGTGTCTCAAGAAGGAATATGGAAAACGATTCCGTTCTATGACCGAGCGGAAGGAAAAATAAAGGAGTGGAAGCATGAGCTCAGTTAAACATTTCGTCCAGGGCGGTGATTTCTTAATAGAAGAAATCACGGCTGAGTCCGTTTTTACGCCAGAGGATTGTACCGATGAACACCGGATGATTGCCGGCACGGCTCGACAATTTATTTCCCGGGAAATTCATCCCTATATGAAGCGACTTGAAGAAGGGGATTTTCCATTTGTCGCTGAGAAAATGAAGAAGGCAGGCGAGCTAGGTTTGCTTGGTCACAGTGTACCGGAGAAATATGGTGGACTTGGCCTCGATAAGATGAGTAAGGGAATCGTCGGAGAAGCACTTGGAAATGCCAGTGGCTACAGCGTGGCTCACTCCAACCACACCTGTATCGCTACTCTCCCGATTACGTATTTCGGAACGAAACAACAGAAAGAAAAATATTTACCTAAGCTCGCGTCTGGAGAATACCTTGGCGCTTACTGTTTGACTGAGCCAGAAGCAGGGTCGGATGCGTTGGCGGCTCAGACTACTGCGGTACTAAATGAATCGGAAACGCACTATATTCTGAATGGAACAAAGATTTATATTACGAACGCATCGTTTGCCGATACGTTCATTGTCTATGCCAAAGTTGATAGCCGACATTTCACTGCTTTTATTGTGGAAAAAGACTTTCCAGGTTTATCGATCGGACCGGAAGAATCCAAAATGGGCATCAAAGGGTCATCAACGTGCTCGGTTAGTATGGAAGACTGCGAGGTGCCGATCGAGAATGTCATCGGAGAAATAGGGAAAGGGCATCTCATTGCCTTGAATGTACTCAATCTTGGCAGGTTCAACTTAGGGTTTGCCACATTGGGAGCGGCGAAATATAGTTTCCAACTTGCTTTAGAACATAGTACAGAAAGAAAGCAATTCAAGAAGTCTATCTCTGAATTCGGGGCTACGAAGGAAAAGGTGGCCCAGATGGCTGCCCGTCTCTATGCAACGGAGTCACTGCTTTATCGGACGGCTGGTCATGTGGAATCCGCCTTAGGTGAACATGAAGATTCGAGTGACTTCAAAGCTGTTGCAAAAGCTATGAATGAGCATGCACTGGAATCGGCAATTTGTAAAATCGTTGGTTCAGAGACGTTGGACTACGTCGTCGATGAAGCGTTGCAACTTCACGGCGGAGCAGGATTCATTAAAGAATATCCGGTCGAAATGGCCTATCGGGATTCTCGGATCAACCGGATCTTCGAAGGAACGAATGAAATTAATAGGCTTCTCATTCCAGGTGCTTTCTTTAAAAAAGTGGCCAAAGATTTTCTCGATACTCGCACTATAGTAGAGCGTGCCCAACATTCTCTTCACAACGGTGTTTTCAAAAAGCAAACGGGCGAACTAAGTGAACTGAAACAAGCTCTTGCTTTATTTAAAGATCTGCACCTCGTCTGTGCGGGCTTAGCCTTTTTCAAGTATGGGACGAGCGTTAAAAATGAGCAGGAGACCCTGATGAAATTAGCGGACTTAGCCATCGCCATTTATTCAACAGAATCCGTCATTTTGAGAACGGAAAAAGCAAGTGAACGCAATCACAAACAAAAGCTTGCTTATACGTATGTCGAACAAACAGCACTAGAAGTGCAACATGCGGTTATTCCGATGCTGTCAGAGCTATTGGTGGGAGAAGAAAGGACGAAGACACTAGGTCAGGTCTCTCTCTTATTGGCTGCATATCACTGGCCGGATTCTGTGGAACGAAAACGTAAAATTGCCGATTTTTATTCGGAACAAAAACGATACCAATCATAAAAGGGGATGACTCGAATGAATTTAGGAAATGATCACCTGGCTGTACAAGTGAATGGACCTGTACTTTCGTGTGTATTGAACCGACCGGATTCTTTGAATGCGTTTTCTGATGACATGATTCTTGGATTGCAAGGTGCCTTACAAGAAGCAAGAGAGAATGAGGAGATCAAGGTTGTCGTGTTATCAGGAGCTGGGCGTGCCTTTTCTGCTGGAGGAGACGTCAAAAACATGGGCAAAGCGACGTCTCAAGATATTTATGATCATGTCGGCATTCTTAATGAGTTGATTTTAAGTATCAAGGAACTCCCTAAACCTGTCATTGCCGTCGTTCATGGGTATGCAGCAGGAGCTGGGTTCAACTTAGCTCTTGCCTGCGATCAAATTCTTGCAGGAGAAGAAAGTCAGTTTGTCTTGAGTTTTGCACAAGTGGGACTGGTCGCTGACGGAGGAGGTCATTACTTCCTATCTAGGCTTCTTGGTCCTTACCGTACAAAAGAGTTGTTGTTCCGTGCAGAGCCCATTCCTGTGGATACAGCAGTAGAGTGGGGGCTGATCAATCGCGTCATTCCACTGGCTGATTTAGAAGAAGAGGCGATGAACTATGCCTTGACGTTAGCCAAAGGGCCGGGACGGGCTATGGGGATGATGAAGAAAATAGTGGATCAAGCCGATAAATCGGACCTTGCCTCCATTCTTGAGCAAGAACGAATGACGCAAACGATGATGGTCACGACAGATGATCATAAGGAAGGCGTTCAAGCCTTTAAAGATAAGCGTAAACCCCATTTTGTTGGGAAATAAGGAGGAGTACAATGAGAGCTATACAATTTGAACAGTACGGTGGACCAGACGTTTTGCAGTCCGTCGACATTTCACAACCGTCTTTTGAAAAAGATGATGTGTTGATTAAAGTGACGGCGATTGGAGTCAATTATGCCGACACAGCAAGAAGACAAGGTGCGTATGTCGTTCCAACGCCACTTCCGTTTATTCCGGGGGCGGAAGTTGCAGGTGTTGTAGAAGAGGTCGGGGAGGAAACCACACGTTTCCAAAAAGGGGATCGTGTCGTAACCCTGATAGGATCGGGTGGATACGCAGAATATGTCGCCACAAAAGAACAAACGCTGATTCCGATTCCTGATGGAGTAGACGATGAAGACGCCGTCGCTCTTCCGCTTCAAGGTTTAACAGCGTATCACATCTTGTTGACGATGGGACGTATGGAAAAAGGAGAGACAGTGCTTGTACATGCGGGTGCAGGCGGAGTCGGTTCCTTAGCCGTTCAGTTAGCGAAATACTACGGTGCAGGGACGGTGATTGCCACAGCGAGTTCAGAGGAGAAATTGGCATTAGCAAAAGAACTAGGAGCAGACTATGGAATCAACTACACGGATCCGAACTGGCGAGAAGCTGTCCTCGAAGCAACGGGTGGCAAAGGAGTCGACGTAGCCTTGGAGATGGCTGGCGGAGAAGTGTTCGATGAGACGATAAAATGTATGCGCTCCTTTGGTCGTGTTGTCACGTACGGGGTTGCTAGTGGACAACCACCTCAGCTATATCCAGCTGGACTTATGAACCGAAACCTATCCGTGATCGGATTCTTTCTACCACAAGTGATGAAGAAGCCAATATTATTTGAAAAGAGTCTACAAGAGTTGCTGATGCTTGTCAGAAACGGTGACTTGAAGCTGACAGTCGGGGGAGTCTTCAAACTCGACGAAGCGGCACACGTACACGAAATCATGCAAGCTAGAAAGACAAAAGGCAAACTCGTCTTAACCCCATAAGATTATAAAATAGACTTCCAAAAAGGAAGTCTATTTTCCGGGCTGCCTGCAGAAGTCAGTTGAACTGTTATGTTAGATCGTATGAGAATACCGTGGGATGGAAAACGACTCGCTTTCCTGCGGGGGAGTCGGCCAGCCTCCTCGGTCGTTGACACTCCCTGTGGGGTCTCGCCTAGGCCCTTCTCCCGCGGGAGTCTCCCCGTTTTCCATACCACTATGCGATAAATAGTGGGGACAGAACCTCACCTAACATGGTGCTGTAATCAGTAGAAGTCCACATTGTCGTTGAATCTCTAAAGGTTCAGCCTTCCTTTGTTGAGGTGGCGTGGAAACGGCGACACTCCTGCAGGATCCTGAGGCTTGGGTGAGATCCCGCAGCTCGGGAAGCGAGTGAGGAAGCTCACCGCCTCCTGCGGAAAGGGAGTCGTTTCCACGCCACCGGCCCCTTCTCACCTTTGAAGAACCGAAAGCGGCTTTCTCAACACTCTGTAAAAGAGACTTCCAAAAAGGGAGTCTCTTTTCGTATGGAATGAGTTTTTACCTCCCTTGTGGAATAATTACACAAATAAGAAGGGTTTTATCTCATGTGTCTAGAAAATAATCTATTCGGTAATCAATAGAAAGCTCTGTTAATCTTCTATAAGTCTTCAAGGTGTGACGGGACTCTTAGAAGAAATATTATATGAATAACAAACCATAACAGAGCCATTTTGAAAGGGGCATGAGGATGTTCGTACATAAAATTGATGAAGAACTATCTATAAAACTAATCGGACTCGAAGACGCAGAAGAATTGTTTGCTTTAGCAGACGAATCAAGAGAACACTTGGCGACATGGCTTCCTTGGATCAACTTTACGAAGTCACCTGAGGATACAAAACAGTTTATCCAATCAGCGATGAAGCGTTATGGAGAAGCGGACGGACTTACGGTATGTATTTTGTATAAAGGCGCTATTGCCGGGACAATCGATCTTCATGCAATCGACTGGAAAAATAGGAAAACAAGCATCGGTTATTGGATGGGAGCGAAATACAAAGGGAAAGGTCTGTTGACTCGCTCTTGTCAGGCTCTATTCACCTATGCATTCCGTGATCTCGGACTGAACCGGATTGAGATTCGCGCTGATGTACGGAATACGAAAAGCTGGGCTGTGCCTGAGCGCTTGGGTTTTGAGAAGGAAGGCGTCATCAGAGAAGCAGCTATGCTCTATGACGAACCTTCGGATCATGTCGTTTATGGGATGCTCGAAAAGGATTGGCAGGACCATAAAGAGAATTGAAACATTTCAATGGAAAAGTCCCTCAAAAAAAGAAAGGATACGGTCAAAGGAATCAGTGAACGGGCAAAGAATAAACGAGCAGCACGTCGAGAAGCGGGGATGGATGTTCCGGCTGAGTCCGTCTTTTCAGATCGTTTAGAAACGTTGCGATTTAATCGTTCCCTGGCGAATAGAGAAGGTGGTTATACAGTTGCGGACGGAATGCCAGAGGCCATAAAGGCTTTGCAATCTGGTAGTCTACTGCTACATGATGTTCAGGAGATTTTGATGATCTCTGATGGACTCTTTCACAACGAGCTCTAACTTATCCAAGTTTTTGAACAAATTCAAGCGAATGGTCTCCACACTTACGTTGAGAAATTGACGCAGGACTTGGAGGAGTGCGGAGAACATATTGATGACCGAAGAGCGATACGCATTCATATGAACACCCCTTGACGACGTTGACAAGGGGTGCTTCGTTATTTAACGATGGCGAGTAAAAATCCGTCATAGCCTTTGCTTCCAACCGTTTGAATGGCTGTTGAGTCAAGGTCAGGGTGATCCACTAAGTAATCGAACATATCACGGATTCCTTTGATATCTTGATTGTCACTCTCACTATCTAGTACTTGACCACTTCGTACCACATTATCGACGACGATACAGGTACCGGAATGAGACAGCTTGATGGCTTCTTGAACATATCGCATGTTGTTTCGTTTATCAGCATCGATAAAGATGAAATCGAAATCATGGTATCCCTTCTCAGGGAGGGTTGGCAATGAATCTAGCGCTGCGCCAACAAGGATATCGACTTGCTCACTTAATCCTGCCTGATGGATATTTTTTTCGGCAACTGCGGCATGTTTAGAAGAATACTCCAAGGAGACGAGTTTTCCGTCTTCCGGAAGGGCACGTGATAACCAGATGCTACTGTATCCACCAAGGGTGCCAATCTCCAACATTCTCTTTGCTCCTACCATTTTTGCGAACAAGTGAAGCATCTTCCCTTCATTGGGGGAAACGTCGATAGAAGGCAAACCAGCCTCAGCGTTCGATTGTAACACGCTATCTAAAACAGGGTCTGCCGTAAACAGTTTCTCTTGAGTGTATTCGTCAAACGCTTTCCACGTATGTGCTGAACTCAATAGTGAATCCTCCTTATTTGTTGATTGCTGTCCGTAACACTTTTGACAAAAGCAGAGTAGATTCCTGCTTGAGCTAGTTTAGGTGAACGTGCTGTGGTCACAATCAATCCATCATTTACTGGTTTCGATGCTCTTGCATAAAATATTTGATTCCTCAAAAGCCTTTATTAAAGAGGTGGCAAAAGGGACAGCGTGAGGTCCATCTCCGTGGATACAAACCGTATCAGCTTCTAAATGAATATCATCACCTTGTAGAGTGCGGACTTTATTCTCTTTTGCCATTCGGATGACTTGCTTGATGGACTCCTTTTCATCCGTAATTAAGGCTTCAGAGTGGTTGCGTGAAGTGAGACTCCCATCTTGTTGGTACGTTCGATCCGCGAACACTTCGCTTGCTGTATGTAATCCACGTTCTTTTCCAGCTTTCACAAGTTCACTTCCCGATAATCCGAATAAAATCAATGAGGAATCAACATCGTGTACAGCTTGTGCAATCGCATCGGCTAAATCGTTATCTTTTGCCGCCATATTGTAGAGGGCTCCGTGCGGTTTCACGTGGTTCAATGAGCTTCCGGAAGCTTTTACAAAAGCTTGCAATGAACCGATTTGATAAAGGACCATGTCGTAAGCTTCATCATAGGAAATGTCCATCCTGCGTCTCCCGAAACCCTCAAGATCAGGTAGACCTGGGTGTGCTCCAATCGCTACATTCTTCTCGATGGCCATTTGAACGGTTCTTCTCATCGTAGATGGATCTCCCGCGTGGAACCCACAAGCGATATTCGCAGATGTAATGTAGTCTAATAATTCTTCGTCTCTCCCCATACGGTAAGCGCCGAAACTTTCGCCCATATCGCAGTTCAAGTCAATGGTAGACATTGGTCGACCTCCTAATTGAATTTGGATTGAATTCCTACAAAAAGTTGCTGCAATCGTTTTTCTCTCTCTACATAAAGCCATTGCGATTGCTCATGGGTAATCAGTTCAAAATGAATGTCTTCTCCCGGTTTTAACTGGGCTACTTTAGGTAAGTCTACAGTAGCGACTTGGGCGATTCTTGGATAACCGCCTGTTGTTTGTCGATCAGCCAACAATAGAATGGGGGTTCCGTCTGTAGGTACTTGAATGGTGCCAAACGCGACAGCCTCAGAAATCAAATCTTCGTCCGTTTGACGTGTTAGAGCTGGTCCAATCAATCTACATCCCATTCGGTCAGATTTGGAGTTGATCGTAAAGGGTTCTGTCTCAAAAGCTTGTACACTCTCTGTTGAGAAAGAATCATATTCCGTCCCTTTGGTTACCCGAATGGTCTGACCGGATTCGACGGGGTGAGTGAAGTCTGTAGCGACTCGGAATCGATCTTCCTTAAAGGAAGCATCACCACATTCATGACGCAATCTCTCCATTACACGATAGACTTCTTCAGAAGGAGAAAGCGTAGAGAGGCGATCGCCATCTTCTAGGGCCCTGCCTTTATAACCGCCCAGTTTTGCACGCAGGTAGGTAGAGGTGCTATGCATCACAGGAGGGATATCGTAACCACCCGCAACCGCCATGTAAACGCGGAATCCTGTTTGTAGACGTCCGAATCTTAGCTCACAGCCTTTTCTAACAAAAATCGGACGCCAACTATCGACGGGATGGCCATCAATCAAAGGGGCAAGGTCTCCACCACAGAGGGCGATCAACGCATCTTCTTCAAATTCTATGACAGGCCCCATTAAAGTGATTTCTAAAGTCGGGAAAGAAGAGGGATTACCCACCAGACGATTAGACACACGATGAGCTACTTCGTCCATCGCGCCACTGACGACAACCCCTTCTTTCTGGTAGCCATGTCGACCCAGATCTTGAATCGTAGTCATTAGACCTGACTTCATCACCTTCAGCATGATGGATCCTCCTTTAATGTATAAAATTCTTCCTCTGTGATAGACGTGAATACAATCCGGTCTCCTGCTTGTAACAGGGAAGGGGGAGATTCCTCTGGTCTGAATAGTCGTAATGGTGTGCGACCGATCAATTGCCATCCTCCCGGGGTCTCGATGGAGTAGACCCCCGTCTGCTTGCCGGCAATGCCGACAGATCCTTCAGGAATACTTTGGCGTGGTTCTTCTTTTCTAGGCATAGAAATCGTTTCGTCCATTCCGCCGATGTAGGGGAACCCTGGTGCGAATCCGATCATATACACAAGGTAGTCTCCTTGTAAGTGGAGGTTGATAACGTCTTGCTCTTCTAACTGATTGTATGTAGCGACAGCATGTAGATCAGGACCGAACTCGCCACCATAACAGACGGGTATTGTAATCGTACGTGGCGTTCCAGTTGTTGTGGATGTGAGATCTTTCAGCCATTCTTCAATCCTTTGACGCACCCATTCATAGGGGAGAGTCTCTGGATCAGTGCTTTTTCTGAGTATTTTCATAGGATCGTAGTACATGGTGACGGTTGTAAAAGTGGGGATATACTCAACCATCCATTCGATCGAATGCTGATCGATGTAAGAGGCAAATTGTTTCACTTTCTGATGAACGTCAAGGTCTATGCTTGTACCGAACTTTATCGTTATCGCTTGATCTCCTAAAGGGGAGTAGGTTACGTCCATAATTTTGTCTCCTTTCAACACGCTATATCATTATGCTATCCGATTTACGTTCCCCTTTCAAATGTGGTAGATTTTGTTTATTTACTTGCCTAATGCGGTAATGGTATCAACAAAGGTGAAAAGGAGTGGATAAATATGCCGTGGGATACCAATGATTATCCTAGCTCACTGAAGAATCTCGATACGCCAGTGAGGAAAAAAGCAATTGATATTGCGAATGCCATGACGGAAGAAGGTTATAAAGAGGATCAGGCGATTCCAATCGCGATTGAACAAGCGAAAGAGTGGTATGACAATGCCGATCAACAAGAAATTCGAAGAATGAAACAGGCGAGTGATCAGAAACTGAAAGATCATGATGAAGAGGAGTATGATAGCCGCCCGGAATTACTAGATAAAGGAGAACACGTTGTCGCGCATGAAAACGGGTGGGCGGTACAAGCAGAAGATGCAAAACAAGCATCCGATGTGTTCGAGAATAAGCCTGAGGCGGTTAAGCGTGCCAAAGAGATCGCCAAAAATAAGGGGACACAAGTCATCATCCATAAGCAGGATGGATCCATTCAAGAAAAGACATCCTATGAACAATAAGTGGTTTGAATTATTTTCCAAAAGGTAATGGATAAGTAACGATACAAAAAGGAGGAATTATTAATGGAGACTCGAAATCAATCTGAACACGTTGTTTCTCATGAAGATGGGTGGGCAGTACAGGCAGAAGGGGCGGATCAGCCGACGAAGGTGTTCGAAAATAAACAAGATGCAATCGATCGTGCTAAAGAAATCGCCGAGAACAAAGGAACGTCAGCGATCATCCATAAGAAAGACGGATCAATCCAGAACCAATTCTCTTACCAGAAATAAAAGCACACGCATTCTTCCTATGATATGATGGGAGAAGATTGCGAGGTGGTGAACGATGAACGGACAAACAAGAAGTAACATTCAACCAGGTAAAGAAGTGGACATCGTGCTGAAGAAAGATCAGCGTACGGGTGCGTTGACTCGTGGTGTCGTCAAAGACATTTTAACGAAATCCCCTCAGCACCCACATGGTATCAAGGTGCGATTACAAGACGGTCAAGTCGGCCGTGTGAAACAAATTATCGAATAAAAGAACCTGACAAGCGCTTAACTGAAAGCGTTCGTCAGGTTCTTTTTATGTGATGAAAAGCTAAAGTTGGTTTTATTCAAAGAGTCAATTCTTCTGAGAAATGAAAAAGCGATAAGGCATCTCAATCGTGAAGAAAGAGCCGTCCGCGTCCTCTGTAGCGTTTGCGATTGTGTACTGAGGTCCGAAAATTTGTTCCATTGCGTAATCACCGTTATCAAAAGGTTCACGGTCAATGGAGAAACCGGAATCCAAAATCAAGTGACGCTGTTCTTCGTTAAGCGTGCTGATTTCATTGAGTTTGACCATTGGGCGAATGATGGTTGCTCCCGTGCGGTCTTCGATTTTATCATATTGAATATCGATCGTGACGAGATCGTTCGCGTCACCTAGCATCTCGGTCACATATTCCTTGAATTCTGAGAAATCCATTAGGAACCTGACTTCTTCCGGTTCGACTCGATCTAAGTATTGGGACATATCTAGTTCCTCCTCTATTCCTTCTATGACTTATATTACCATGATGGAGAAAAGCTAAACTTCATGAATTGGAAAAAGCGAGCTGGACTGTGTCCAACTCGCTTTTGTAACGGGCCTTATTACCTTGTGTGGTCTATAAACGTGCCTTATGATCCACATGAGCTCTTGTGTAGCCCTGACACAAGAGTAGGGTTTTATATGTCGGAAAAACTTGTTTTTTTACAAGTGCAGGATTCTTTGATCCATTTTTGCCGCGGTTCATAAAATTCTACATGGTAGTTTTTCAACTTAAACGACGCAATCCCTACCTCTATTGCATCCTTACAGCTCCGAAGCTGATCCAGTGTGATTAAGTCGTATCAAAACGTAGCAGAATGCCAGTCTCATACAATCACTCTTTCCTTTTCCGATTTACCTTTGAAAGGCACAATAATTCATGATACATCAGAATTTATATCGAGTCAAGTGTTCGTTTTGAATCGGACCACCATTTGTGTTTTAAAATTTTATGATTGTTCGGCCGCGTGTTTGGCCAGCTAAGATTTGCTGTAGCGTCTCCGGGACCTCTTGCAATGAAATGACGACTTTCATATCGTCGAACGTTTCTTTCGTCTTTAAATCATTCGCTAACCTGTGCCATACTTTTTTCCTTGTCTCCATCGGACATTGAACAGAATCTATTCCAATAAGACTGATACCCCTTAGAATGAACGGGTAAACTTGTGTAGGTATTTCGGTTCCACCTGTCAAACCGCTTACGGCAGCTCCTCCGTTATATTGTAGTTGACTTAATAGGGAGGCGAGTTGTTCTCCTCCAACAGGGTCAACAGCGGCAGCCCAACGCTCACTACGAATGGGTTTGAGGGTGCCGTCGTACACTTCTTCTCTAGTTATTACTTTTTCTGCGCCAAGCCGCTTTAAATATTCTTCGTGCTCAGAACTGCCTGTGCTCGCCTCCACGTTATATCCTCTTTTTGCTAACATGGCAACGGCCATACTTCCCACTCCGCCAGAGGCTCCTGTAACTAGAACAGGTCCTTGATCAGAGGTAAGGCCATTTTGTTCCAAACGATGAATGGACAGCCCGGCAGTGAATCCTGCGGTTCCGTAAATCATAGACTCTTCAAGTGTCAGTCCTTCGGGAAGAGGCACGATCCAATCCGCAGGTATGCTTGCATATTCACTGAATCCGCCATGGTGGTTGACACCAATCTCATAGCTTGTAGCAATAACGCGGTCGCCTTTTTTAAAGCGTTCATCCTGTGACTTCACTACCTCTCCGGCTAGGTCTATGCCAGGGATGATCGGATATTGCTCCACCATCGGATTTCCCTCTTGAGAGACAATTCCATCTTTGTAATTCACACTCGAGTAGTGAACTTTAATGAGAACATCGCTCTTCTTCAAATCTTTTACATGTAATGTTCGAATAGAAGCCTCGTACGAGTCTTCGTCTTTATGAATTTGATATGCTTGAAATGTTGTCACCGGTTACACCTCATCAATCGTAGTTATGGACGCAAATCCTCATCGTACTCTTCTTCTGTCACGGAATCGTTCTTAGAATGGGGTCCATCCTTCTCTTCTTTCTTCTCTTTTCTCACTTCCGTGTCTGGAATGCCGTCAATGAGCTTTTCTTTCTCGAACTTCTCTTCAAAATCTTCCTTTTTCTTCTTTTTGTGATTTTCACTCATGTTTGCACCTCCAAGAATCATTTCTCCTTGGTGATATACCTTTATTTGTCATATGATAAACGTATGTAAACACATACAAAACTCTTTATAAGTGCTCTATAGTAAGTCTTTACTTAGCCAAGTAAGGTACAAAAAAAGCCACTTCTTAAATAGAAGTGGTCATCGACTGAAGTGCTCTTTAATTTTTTGCCCTAAGGGGGATTGAATCAAGTAATCGAACGCTGTACTGATGATCAGACCATGAAGGATGACTCCTAAAATGGTGAAAATGACAATAATGATTTGGCCCCCCGCTGTTGCAGGTTCGAATCCGCTTCTCCCGAAGAAGGTGAGAGAGAGTAAGGCACTTAGCCATGCATCGGCATAAGGCTCTCCTTCCAAGAGATGTAACGGGATAATCAACAAAAAGACGAGGCCGAACGTTATCCCAGCAACAAGCAGCAGGTGTTGCCGTTTCAAAAATCGAATAAAAGGCATGGTGTAGTATTTAGTCATGGACTTCAGCCGTAGCAAATGAAGGATGCGTGCAAATCTTGCAAATTGAAAAATGGCATCTAAAGGGATGGCGGCAATGACAATGAAAGGATGTTTTTTTATGAAGCCCCATTTACTGTCACTCCGGTAAAGCCGGAATAAGAAATCGATGAAGAAAATCGACCATGTCCCCCAAACGATATAGCTATCATACCCCGTTTGTTTCCAGATGGTTGCAACAGAAAGACCGGCAAGGGCAATCATCATAAGCTCATAGATTGATTTTGTCGGTTTTTGTATGAGCCGTTTCATGAAGTCTGCTCCTTTTTCTAATAATCTATCCTAAGTATATCACTTTTCTTGTATGTCGAATGCTGTAAATAGTTTATGCTCCTTCAAGGCCTTATGATGCTTGTTCTAATAAGTTCCTACATTATATGGATTTGTTTCCCTAAATTGAAAGAGGGAGAAGGCCATACGCTGTCCATTGGGATTTCTTAACCCTTCGGTAAGTAAAAACGTCTTGTGAGAAATAGAACCATAATAATCGCAAGAACGAACATACTCATCACGACAACTCCTATGTATTCACGGAACGTTTCCTTGATCCAATGAGTCCAAGGTTCTGGAATGGGTTCTGATCTGTTCTCGACGTAAGTAAGGTGATCGATCGTGTCGCCGCCGGAAGCTGGTTCCCAACCATGCTCACCTCGTTCCAGCCAAATCTCAATCTGGTCCCCTTCATAGATATCGACCTTTTTCCCGCCGTTCATTGCGACCCATGAAGGGATGTAAGTATAGATAACATCAAAAGAATCATTGATTGATAAGTCGACTTCATCCGGTTTCTTTACAACCTTTGAGATGCGTAATTTCATCTGTCTCAACTGTTCCGGGGAAGTGCTTTGATCAGACAGGTCTTCGGTCAGCGAATCGTTCTTTACGGTTCCGATAATATGTAGAGGTGCTTGTCGTTTGATTTCTTCTATCTCTGAAGGTTCCATACTGGCTATAGTAGATACTGGGAACAGTAGAATCGAGGCAACGATCACCATAAGCCATATTCTCAATCTACATCCATCCTTTCTTTACTTATCTGAAGAGAACCAACGTTTCAAGTGATGCCAACTGCGAGACACGAGGATTTTCTTCGGTTTAATAAATCCGTCCCTGAATTGATAAGTACGACCATTTTCTTCATAGATTCCAAGCACCTCCGATTTCACTTGCTGCTTCATATATTTTCTGAAAGGGAAGGAGCGGTATTTCTTCGGATGATAGAGTTTGTGAGAATGCAGGAATGGATACTCATATAATGGCCCTTAGTAGATTAGAGTCAAGTCTTCATGGTGTCTGAAATCATCGGGTGTCACGAGTGGACTTGGTTTAAGAAACAAAGTTGTCCCGGAGCGTTTCAGGACTTCAGAGACAAATTGAGAACAAAAGTAGCTGGCCGGAACATCAATCGGTTGATTGACGGGCACACCTAAGAGTCCCACATAATTATATAAAAAAGTTTTGTGATTCCTTTTGAATGCATGAACGATTCGTTCAAGCTTTTGGTAGTTTCTTCTGGACAATTGAAGTTCATAGACTGCACAAGTACTGTAGGGATACCAACTGAATGTACCTTGAACAAAATCCTCTTCTACAAAGCCTCCCCAAAACGGGTTCGTCGGCTTTCTACGGCCGAAACTGTATATACGTGTCATATCTTGGTCTAGAGCCAAAGAAGCATGATTATAAGGAGCGGCTGTAACGGCTTTGATCGCGCGGTTTGGCAAAGACCCTGTGTTGGATAATAGGATGTAAACGGATTTCATAGTCATCTACCTCACTGGATGATAATTTGGCAATCTTCTCCACTATTCTTCATTTTCTTCAATATACTATATTTAACATTTAGGAAAAAGGGGTATTCAAACACAACAATTTCTATCCATCTATTTCTATGGTATTCTCAAATTATAGAATTCGCATAGAAAGGATTGAATCAGTGAAAATCCTCTCCAATATATTAGCGTTTGCCATGTTTGTCGGTTGCTTGGCTGTGCTTCTGTTCGTCGTATTTCCGAAAGCTGACCCATCTCCGATATTCAAGTCTTATTCATATAAAGAAGAAAAAGTGAAAGAAGACGTCCCTTTGCCAACGATGCTTCATCCTTTAGTTGAGAAATATCGAGATGAACTCGTTGCTTCTGTAAAGAAAAAAGGAATTGATGTTGTCATCACAGAAGGCCACAGAACGGAAGAGCGACAAAATGAGCTTTATGCTCGTGGGCGCTCGACTGATGGTCAGGTCGTCACGAATGCACAGGCCGGTGAGTCTTATCATAATTATGGATTGGCGATCGACTTTGCATTGCGGACTCCAAATGGTGACGTTGTTTGGGATACGGAGCGTGACGATAATGAGAACGGTGAAGCGGACTGGATGGAAGTGGTAGCTGTTGCGAAAGATATGGGCTTTGAGTGGGGCGGTGACTGGCGGAACTTCAAAGATTACCCGCACCTACAAATGGATTTCGGCTTATCCATTAGAGAGTTGAAACGAGGCGAGCGTCCAAAAGTGGAAGAATACGCAGATGAATAAAACCGTGTCCCTCATATTGAGGGGCACGGTTTTATGATGGTTTAAGGAACGATAGAATCGTCGCTTTTTTAGTGTTCATAAGCTTCATATGGTTTGATCATGCCATAAATGGTTTCTGTGTAAGGCATCGATAGGTTTACGGCATTGCCTAGGCGTAAGGCGCCACCATGCAAATGTTCCACTTCTAGAGGTAACCCTTTGCGCCGGTCTTGATGCATGGAAGACGTCATATCATAATCAAATCCTCTTAGACGTTCAAATGCGTTCGCGACATGTTCGTCCGTCAACTCGATCTTGTGTGCAACAGCGAGTTGTTTCATTTCATCAAGCACCCGCTCGGCGATACGGAATGTTTGTGGATAGCTTTTTATCGCGCCGATTGGCTGATTGACAGCGGCTGTAATACCAGAGAATGCTGAGATGAACATATATTTCTTCCACATATCTTCTAGTATGTTCGGGCTGAGCGTTCCATTTAGATTCGCTTGATTACACGCTAAAGCAAGCTCTTCACAAATTTGTTGTTGTGAAGGGTGAAGAGGACCGAAGACAAGGTCATGGAATTCACTCGTATGAACGACATGTCCCTGGTCATCTAAAGTGGCAATGATATAAGAGAGTCCACCTAATACAGCTTCTTCTCCTAACTCTTTTTGTAAAATAGAGATATGTTCCATACCGTTCAGTACAGGGAATACTTTCGCGCCTTTCTGTGCAAGTTGGTGGAGCCACTCTAGTGTTCCGTGAAGGTGATATCCTTTGACGGCTAAAAAGACTAGATTCGGTTCTTCGATTTGTTCTGGACTAGTGGCGATGATAGGCTCAGGAACGGTATAATCCCCCATGGCACTATGTAATTGAAGCCCTTGTTCTTCCAATTGTTCAGCTCGTCCGTCTCTTACGAGGTTAATGACTTCATGTCCAGCTTCCTGCCAGCGAGCTCCAAAATAAGCTCCTAATGCACCGGCTCCTAATACGACGATTTTCATTGATCGATTCCTCCTATCTACTTATATGCTTTCTAGGGTGAAAGCTGAAGTGGGAGAAGATGGTCAGACCATTTCTCCACTTGACTGTGATTCCCTTGGATCTTTCGTGCTGAAACTTGACGTCACCACACGGTTCATTTCTACAATATCTTTGATGTGGCCGTCTAAGTAATGGATGATGTCATTAAACCCTATTGACGCCATCACTTCATGATAGTGTTGTTCATCTTTAAATTTGGACTGCCCGAGTATCAATTCTTCGTCCTCATCCATTTCAATTAAATTCAATATGCCCATAGAGCCTTGCCTTCCTGTAAGCTCGTGAGAAAAATACATGTCGTGTTCTAACGTGCCATGAGACTCCAACATCTCTCCAGACTGTCTTGACATCTTCATGAAAGCATCTAACTTGTTTCTTTTTACCCTGAAAAAGCAAATGACGGTGTACATAATCGTTTCCCCCTGTGGTGAAGTTTCTGTTTACGCAGTTTTATCCTTCCTCGTCGAACGACCAGCGTCGATAAGTAATACAATCGCCGTAACGGTGTGCATAATCCATCCTACAATCGGAATCACAGCGACCGCGCTCGTAATCATTCCTAGGATATTACCGCCATACGTGCGGTTATCATTGATGGCCACGATTAAAGTAATCAAATGGGCAACGAACATAAATAGAAGGGCTCCCCATCCTCCACTTAATACAAAAAGACCTCCAGCAAGCGGAATGGCCAATAAAGCTTCGCATACTCCTGTAATCCATTTGAGTAATGTGGATAATTTCATAGTTCCAAAACTCCTAACATTGACTGAGGCTAAGGCGCTGAAACGTCTTCCATACGTTACGAGATCAGCGTCTTTTCTATTTTAACAAAATAGCTCTCTAAACTCCTATTCCCTCTCTTCATCATTTCATTCGACGAATTTTGCTCAAACCCTTTAGGAGATAATAGGAAAGTTTCGGACATTTGTCCTTTTCTAGAATGTGAAAATGGTTTTCAATGAGTACAGAAATCAAGAAGGGGACATCGTTATGAAGGGGATTTTATTTTCAATCATTGCAGGTCTTTGTATTACGCTACAAGGGATCTTCAATTCAAATATGAGCACAGTGTTAAGTGGATGGCACACGACCGTCGTGGTGCATACCGTCGCTTTTAGCTTATCGCTTCTGATTTACTCTTTTGTTAGAGATGGAAACAGGAAAGGGTTGGGGGCTGTTCATCCGGTCTACTTCATAGGTGGAACGTTTGGTGTGCCGGTTGTGTTCTCTGAACTGACCGCCATCCAATTATTAGGACCGGCAGCAGCGATTTCAATTTTGCTGGTAGCTCAATTACTTGGAGCGTTTGTTGTAGAATCAAGAGGGTGGTTCGGTCAAGACAAATTGCCGGTTGAACGTCATCAAGTAATGGGGATTGTTCTGATGATTGTCGGCGTCCTTATTTTTAAATGGTGATGGTCATCGACATTGAAGTTCCACTCCTGTGAAAGACAAACTAATGATGTTCAAAAAGAAAGAGGGAGAACAATGAGAGAAGTGACAGACTGCCCGGTTGGCATAGAAGATTACGACTTAGACAAAGTATTTACAAAAGAAACAATCCGGCGATTGAGCTATTTCAAAATCAATCAGGGAGATATTATATGTGTCAAAGGGGATAAACTCGACCACATGTATTTTCTGTTATCAGGAAAGATTAAAATCCATACAATTTCTCCCGAGGGAAAGGGACTCATCCTCAGGTTCAAAACTCCCATGGCCATCATCGGTGATGTAGAATATATTCAAGGAACAGAAGTATTTCATACGGTTGAAGCGGTAACAGAAGGCTTTTTGGTTGGGGTATCGTTTCAAAAGTTGAGAACTTATGAAAGACAAAATACGAAGTTCTTGGAGTTTTTGCTCGAAGTTATCAGCAATAAATTTTATACAGAATCGCATGCTTCCACGTTGAACATGTTATACCCGGCAGACGTACGTCTAGCAAGTTACTTATTATCAATTTCTGATGATGGTAAAGGTTCAATGTTTCATGAGGAAATGCGCACATCGAATTTACAGGAGTTTGCGGATGTCATGGGCACAAGCTATCGGCATTTGAACCGAATTCTTTCTAGTTTTCACCAAAAAGGGATCATTGAGCGTAAACGAGGTTCCATAAAGATTAAAGATTTGGATTTACTGAGAGAAAAAGCGAATGGAAACATTTATGAATAAAGGGGTTATTTTATGTTAGGTATAGTCCTTTCTATTGTCGCGGGTGTATTGATCAGCACTCAAAACGTTTTTAATACACGAATTAGTGAAAAGGGTGGAGCATGGGCGACGACTACCATCGTTCTAGGCATCGGGTTGGTCGTATCGATTCCCGTTTTCTTCATTATGGATGACACCCACTTACTTGCTTTAGGTGGAGTAAATCCGATTTACTTACTCGGCGGCGTCTTCGGGGTAGGGATCGTTTATGGATTGATGCGTGGGATGACGTTGTTAGGTCCTGCTTATGCGGTCAGTATCGTAATGGTGTCCCAGCTCGTCATGGCCTCTGTCATCAACACGTTCGGTTTATTCAACTTTGAGGCCATGGCTTTTACGCTTCAGAAAGGCATCGGGTTAGCGCTACTTATCGTCGGCGTTCTCGTGTTCAAGTTAGGCGGAAAGGTCAACGTTTCAGGCAAAGTAAAGAAAATAAACGAAAAAAGAACGCTCTACGATGTGTAGAGCGTTCTTTTTTCGTTTATTTTGAGACTTTTTGTAGTTTCTTCATCATAGATAAGGAACGACCTGTTCCAATTGCTACGGACTCGAGAGGGCTTGGTGCCATGTGAACGGGTACGTAGATTTCATTCGATAACCATTCTTGCATCCCGTTCAGAAGACAACCGCCTCCTGTTAAGATGACACCATGGTCGACGATATCTCCACTTAATTCTGGTGGACATTCCTCGAGTGTGGCACGGACCGTTTCCAACAGCTGCTCCAGCGTTTCACGAAGGGCTGATTGAATCTCTGTGGATGTAAGCTCGATGGTCTTAGGAAGGCCAGTTACCATGTCGCGCCCTCTGACTTCCATTGTAGCTTCTGGGTGCTCGATCAGGGCGTACCCAATCTCCATTTTAATTTGTTCGGCTGTTCGTTCGCCAATCAACACATTGTACATTTTACGGACATATTTGACGATTTCTTCATCCATCACATCTCCGCCTGTTCGAATTGACTTACAGGAGACGACTCCTCCGAATGAGATGATGGCTACTTCACTCGTTCCTCCGCCGATATCGACGATGACATTGGCGACCGGTTCATCAACAGGTAAATCGGCACCTATGGCTGCTGCGATCGGTTCTTCGATTAACTGGACATCTTTCGCGCCGTAACTGTTGACGGCATTTTTGATGGCGCGTTGCTCAACAGATGTTGAACCAGAAGGGATACAGACGACAACAGTCGGTTTACGCATGGACATGCCTGACTTTTTCGCTACTTTTTTCATCAACTCTTTCAACATTTGAGCCGTCATGTCAAAATCAGCGATGACCCCATCTCTCAGTGGACGGACGGGAATAACGTTACGTGGTGTTTTTCCTACCATTTCTTTCGCTTCTTTTCCTACGGCGACCACACTTTTGGTATCGGTGTTGTAGGCGACCACAGATGGCTCATTAAGTAAAATTCCTTTAGACTTAGAGTATATTAATATATTAGCAGTACCAAGATCGATACCGATTTCCGCGCTTGAAAACATTTAGACGTACCTCCAAAGATGCTAGATTCTCTTATATGACTTCTATTATGATAGAAGTTTTGTGGGGGTTTCACAATAGGAAATTAGTGGCTTGCCAAAACATATGAAGCGAATCGCCTAGATATGTATAATAGAAGTAATTGATACAAAGGAGTTTTTCCTCATGAACCGGTTCTTAAATCACCAAGAAATCATAGATAAATGTGAAAAAATCAATCAAAATTACGATATTGATGCTCGTTTTTTTGATGAAATCATCGACGATCTCTTAAACACTGAACAACCGACGGAAGATGTTGTATTGCAAGGATTTCAACGACTGCTGAATGAAGTGAATCATGAAATTGAGCGTATGGAGGAATTTGCGGACATGCGCCCGAACTGTTTCATGGGCTGTGCTTTTTGTTGTTATTTTCCTATCGTGCTTAGTCGTATGGAAGCAAAGATGATGTTTCGTTCCATAGAGCAGTTCTCAGAGGAAAGGAAGTCTGAGATCTTTAAGCATTGGGAATCCTACTATGAGATGTATAAAGATAAGCTTGCAAAGGGTATGGAAATGGATACCGAGGACCCGAAGACGAAACTTGAGTACAAGCAGCTCAACCTTCCTTGTCCGATGCTGAATCCGGAAACACAGCTTTGTATTGCTTATGAAATTCGCCCGATTCCTTGTCGCACTTACTTGAATTATAGTGATCCACAAGTTTGTGCAGAACAAGATATGCCGAAAGAACCCTTCAGCTATGAGTTTCTTTACACCTTTTATTTCGGAGCGATTAATGAGTTGATTCAAGTGCTTTATGAAAACGGCGAAGATGTGTTTGTCGATTACCCGAGCGATGCTTGGAGTTATGATTATCTCCCGGCGTGGATCAATCAATGGAGAGAGGGGACGTTACATGAAGTATAAATTGTTATCGTTGAATGTCGGACGCCCTGAAGTCTACCAGACAGATAAGGGGGAACTTGAGAGCGCCTACCGAAAAGCATCGGTCTCAGAACCGACCTTCCTAACTTTTTATAATTTCGAGGGTGATGAACAGGCTGATAAAAAGAATCACGGTGGACGTGATAAGGCGGTCTGTTTGTATCCTGCCCAGCATTATCGACATTGGGAGGCTCACTATGATCAAGCGTTCTCTCATCCGGCATTCGGGGAAAACTTAACCGTTGACGGAATTAGAGAGAGCGAAGCCTGTATTGGTGACATATACAGACTCGGTGATGCGCTTTTACAAATCTCAGAGCCTAGAAAACCCTGTTACATCATTGCGAGAACGCATGGTATTGATGATTTTCCGGCCCAAGTGACAAAGGTGGGTTACACAGGCTTCTATTTGAGAGTCTTGCAAGAAGGAAGGGTTACAGCAGGTGATGATTTGACTTTAGTGGAAAGGCACCCTGATGAGGTGACAGTGGAAGACGTCAATGAGGTGCGGTATCATGATCGCGATAATGAGGAGAAATTGACGCGCATCATCAATGTTGATGCTCTTGCTAGCGGTTTGAAGGAAACTTTACAAAAGCGAATCAAAAACAAATAGGAGATGAGGTTATGAGTGAGTGGTTGGATAGAGCTTTACAGCTAGCTGTTGAAAATGTCGACAACGGGGGACATCCATTTGGAGCCGTTCTTACAATAAATGACGAAGTGGTCGCTGAGGGTGTAAACACGTTGCATGAAACGCCTGATGTGACGGGGCATGCAGAAATAGTAGCTATGCGAAAAGAACAGCTGAAGCGCGGGTCAACGGACCTGAGTGACTGCACCATGTATGCCAGCGGCGAACCATGTCCTATGTGTTTGACAGCCATGTATTTTGCCGGGATCCAAACGGTCTATTATGCTCAATCCGTAGAAGAGGCATCAGGAGTAGGACTCGGCATGTCCGGAAAAGTGTACAGGGATCTTCAAAAACCACAAGAAGACCGTCAAATCACGATGATTCATCAACCAGTAAAAAATCCTCAGTTAGATGCCATGAAGCACTACCAAACTAAGGAGTAAGAGGAGAGGCGCCGATGAGTTTTGATCATCTGATTGAGGAGAAAATCAAGCAGTCTATCGAACGTGGGGACTTTGACTATTTACCAGGTAAAGGCAAGCCGTTGCCCAAAGATGATTTGGCTCACGTTCCTGATGAACTACGGAACAGTTATCGGATTTTGAAAAATGCTCATATGCTTCCAGAGGAAATGCAAGTAAAGAAAGAGATTGTAGAAATCGAGGAATTGATCGAAACCATTGACGATCCATTAGAAAAAGCTGCCTGTCAAAAACGGTTATCAGAGAAACGTATCCGGTTCGACCTTTTGATGGAAAGAAGGAAGTGGAAACAATCGGGATCCTTCCGCCAATATCAAAACCAAATAAATAAACGGCTCGGTTTTTAGTAGGCTGGCAGGACAAATCACTCTTCTCAAAAAAAACGCGCGTAATCAAAGGAACTCCTCGACATGGACGTTCCTTTTTTTGTGTCGAATTAATAAACAATCCGTCTAAAAAACAAATATTCGTTTAAAGAAGGCATTTTAAGGATATTTTCCTATATAAGCATTTTTTATACGATTTGTTTTGTAACGGATCAGAACCATAAAGGATCAAAGAGAAATGGGTCTTCAAGACATAGAGCCGTACTCTCATTAGTAGGATAGAGAAAAGCGATATAGACAGGAGGAGGAGCACCATGAAACGAATGATTGTCTTGCCTTTCTCGATAATGTTGGCATTTATACTTACTTTCCCCGTGTACACGCACGGAGCGACAGACCTCAATGGAAGATCAGCAACAGATACCCTCTCTGAATTATCCTCTAGCAAGACAGAGTCCTTGGCAGATTCGAGAGAAACGATACAAAATGCAGCATTTGACATGGCCAATGAATATCGTAAACAGATGGAATTACCACTATTTCAATCAAACGACCTTCTTCAAAAAATGGCTCAGAACCATGCAGACTATCTTCTTCAATTTCCTGATGACGGTCACTATGAGAGAAACACTGATAGTGAGGGGTTCACTGGATATAGTGTCAGGCATCGAGCAGACCACGTTGGCTATACGGGCTTGGTAGGTGAAGGGATTACCTATCAAGAACAGGACGGTGAAGTATCGATTCATCATTTATTCGATGCGCCTTACCATAGATTAAGTTTAATCGATCCTCGCTTCAGTTCTATTGGAATTGGGTACAATGACTCCGGTGATTTTGTGGCGAATTACGGGGGAGATGGGATTGTAGAAAACCCACGGCCAGTCGTTTATCCAGTACCCAATCAGCAAAATGTGAAAGTTTCATGGTTTGCTAATGAGCAGCCGAACCCTCTGCGTTTCTTTGATAAAAATAGAGAATGGACAGGCTATCCTATTACGTATCGCTATTTTGGCTCCCCTCAAGACCAACTGGTCGTTGAACAGGCTAAGTTGATGAACGAATCTGGAGAACAAGTCGATACCTACAATGTTACACCCTCTATGGAAGATCACGGGAACAAGCATGTTTTCTTAATTCCAAAGAATAAGTTAATTCCTGGGCAAACTTATACAGTAGATATAAAGGCTAGAGCTGAACATGCCGATAGTACTAAGGAAGATGTATCGAAAAAGTGGGAATTTACGACAGCCAAGCAAGTGGAACTTGATGACGTATATCTCCAAACACAAAAACAAACGACATTTCTGAAGATGGAATGGGCTTCAGGTGGAGACCCGGATGCCGTCATATCTTTAAAGAGAAACGGAAACACGCATATCGAGAAGCAAGACAATAATCAGTACACTTATAAACCTATTGAACCTGGTACTTATACATTAAATATCGATAGTCCTTGGTTCAATGAAACGAAAAAATATGAAGTTTCAATCAAAGAAAACCAATTCGAATTGTTGGAAGTCGACGCTTTTCAGGCAATCGAACTAGAAAAGGCATCCACCCAGCCGGTATGGGGGAGCTACCCGGAGTTTTCAAGTATAAAAGAGGTCGATAAGGATAAGGTATGGGAGATCACGTTCAACGAACAAATGGAGGATAAAGCTTTAGAGGATGGCGGTATATACGTCATCAATGATTCTGGGGAGCAAGTACTCGTGGAAATTAAGCAGGGCAGCCAAGCTACTGATTATCACGTCCATCCACCAGAAGGGGGATATGAGACAGGACTTCACCAGTTGATCATTGAACCGATGAAAAGCCTAGCAGGAACGTCTATGAAAGAGGGCGTCCGCATGAGCTTTTCTGTTAAATAAGTAGGAACAGGAGAGGGTTATATGTGCGGACGATTTACATTAACGGCAGCTGAGTACGAAATCATACAAGCTTTTGATTTACAGTCCCTCAACCTAGATGACGAACCACGTTATAATATTGCGCCAGGACAAAAAGTTCTGGCCGTTATTCAAAGTGGGAGTGAAAAACGGGCTGGTGAAATGTATTGGGGGCTTGTCCCTTCGTGGGCAAAGGATCCTAAAATCGGTTATAAAATGATTAATGCCAGAAGTGAAACGGCACATGAGAAACCTAGTTTTAAAAGATTGATGTCTCAGAAAAGATGCTTGATTATTGCGGATAGTTTTTATGAGTGGAAGAAAATAAGTGAAGGTAAACAGCCGATGAGAATTTCAATGAAGCATAGAAAGTTATTTGCTTTCGCTGGTTTATGGGATCATTGGAAAACGGAGGATGAGGAGCGCTTTACGTGTACGATTCTCACTAAAGATGCGAACCCATTCATGAGTGAAATTCATGACCGAATGCCTGTGATTTTACCTGAGAATATGCAGGACAAGTGGATTGAGCCTGTTAAATGGACCCCTGATCACGCTCATCAATTCATCGAGCAATTAACGATGGAGGAGCTTGAGGCTTACGAAGTGAGTCCTTATGTGAACTCTGCAAAGAATACGGGTCCTGCGTGTATCGAGCCGCTAGCCTGAGTGCTCCTGATCTCCTCGTATGTCCTTTCTTTCCTTTATAGGTTTAGATATACTGAAATAGAAATAATTGTATGAGAGGGATATGATGAACAAACTTTCAAACCACTCACTATTAGATATGCATACCGTTAATAAGCTTTATGATCAACTCGAATCTCAACCTTTAGAGGAGTCTTCAAAGCAATTGATCGATGAATTGAAACAGGAACTCTTCCCTTACATACAATCTCAGCAAGATATGATTTATGCGTTACGTCACGTGATGTCCATAATGCTGGTTGATAATAATGGGATGATTAAGTCTACTGATGATTACTTTTGTTCGCTAGCAAACTATGAAAAGAATGAAGTTATGGATAAGGACTTTACATATTTTCTTAGTAGGCCCACTAATGATTCAATTTTCAGCTATTGGAATAATCGTCATGACTCGGAAGTGTTTGATGAAGAATTATGTTATGTAACGAAAACGAATACGCTGTTTTGGATGAGAACAATTATTGTACCGACAGATGAAGGTTCGTCTATCATTTTTGGCATGGATGTGACGAATCAAAAGTATGAGGAGACAAGGCAGCTAGAGCAAGCTCATGAAGATTATTCACGCACTGTTCAGTCTTTAGTCAACCTCGTGTTTAAAGTTGTCCGAAATAAAGAAGGGGTTTTCTCTTACTCCATGTTTGAAGGGAAATTGGCGAAAGATATCGGGTTAACTACGATGGTGGTTCGAAGTCGAAAGTTGGAAGATATTTTTGGTGAGAAACAGTCTGCCTTTTATAAAGATAAATATACACGTGGGTTCAATGGTGAAGTGTTATCCTATAAACACCGTTATAAAGACCGTTACTTCTATACGACATTGTCCCCTATATTTGCTCATAACGAGGTCGTAGAAGTCATCGGAAGCTCAATTGAAATCACGTCCTATGAAGAAGCAGAGCATCGTATTCAACACATGGCTTCTCATGACCCTTTGACGGATTTGCCGAATCGAAGTAAATTGCAAAAAGATTTATCTAATCTGATTGAGCGAAATCCCAAAGTATCGATCCTGTTTTGTAACTTGGATCGATTTAAGTATGTCAATGACGCCATGGGGTATATGGGCGGGGATAAGGTTATTAAAATAATGGCGGATAGGATCCAAAGTGTGTTGTCTCCTGAAGACCTTCTTTATCGATTAGGGGGAGACGAATTCATGATCTGCCTGCCGAATGGCCAATCAAGCGAAGAGATTGCAGTCATCGGTCAAGAGGTTCTGCAAAAGATCATGCAACCCATTCACCTGATGGATAAACAGATTTTCATCACCGCCCGGATAGGTGCGGCACGTCATCCAGTTGATTCTTCCTCTTCAGACGAGTTGATCAGTTTTGCCAATTTAGCTATGCAATCGTGCAAACATAATGGGCGCCATAACTTTCTATTTTACACACCGAATATGAATCAATATCATGATCACCAGATTTCAATCGAAGGAGATTTGCGTGAAGCGATTACTCGTAATGAACTTCAGCTATATTATCAGCCTAAAGTAAACGTGGAAACTGGTTATATTAGTGGTATGGAGGCATTAGTCCGCTGGAACCACCCTGAAAAAGGTTTCATATCACCAGGTGAGTTCATTCCGATAGCGGAGGAAACAGGGTTGATCACGCAATTGGACGAGTGGGTGTTGAATGAAGCCTGCAGACAAAATCAGCAGTGGATGGAAGCGGGGTATGCGGCGGAACGCGTTGCTGTCAATGTGTCCGCAAATGAAATCCAACGTACAGACTTTGCGGAAAAAGTGAACCGTGTACTGCAGGAGACTTGTTTGGACCCTCAATTTCTTGAAATTGAAGTGACCGAAAATAGTGTGATGCAGAATACGGATCAGTGTATAAGAACCATGCAAGATCTAAAAACGCTAGGTGTATCGTTATCCATCGATGATTTCGGGACTGGTTATTCCTCACTCAGCTATTTAAGGAAGTTTCCGATCCATTATTTGAAAATCGATCAAACCTTCATCAAAGGGGTGCTTCATGACCCTAGCGATTCTGAAATTGTGAAGGTGATGATTCAACTTGCGGACGCTTTCAAGTTGGAGGTCGTTGCAGAAGGCGTAGAAAATGCAGAAGTTCTTCAATTTCTCCAAGAGAACCACTGTGCCTACTATCAAGGGTATTACTTCAGTAAGCCATTACCTCCAGAAGAAATGGAGAAGCTGCTTACAAAAAAGCAGACATATTCTTAAGGTTGAAGCAGGTAATGGTTTTGTTCAATCATATAAGAATACAGTGGGATGGAAAACGACTCGCTTTCCTGCGGGGAGCCGGCAAGTCTCCTCGTTCGTTGGCACTCCCTATGGGGTCTTCCTTTAGTCCTTCTCCCGCGGGAGTCTTCCCGTTTTCCATCCCACTATGCTCAAATTAGCTGGAACAGAACCTCACCAAGTATTGTGCTGTCATCAGTAGAACTCCACATTGTAGTTGAATCTCTAGAGGTTCAGCCTTTCTGTGATGAGGTGGCGTGGAAACGGCGACACTCCTGCAGGATGCTGAGGCTTAGGTGAGATCCCGCAGGTCGCGAAGCGGGTGAGGAAGCTCACCGCCTCCTGCGGAAAGGGAGTCGTTTCCACGCCACCGGACTCTTCTTAACTTGGAAGAACCGAACGTAGCTTTCGCGGACACACTGAAGAGCCACGAACAGGTTGTGTTCGTGGCTCTTGTTTTGTTATCCGTTTGTATAGCGTGCTTCTTTCTCTTCTTGCCTTTCTTTTTTAGCGACTTTTAAGAATTTATTGGTTTCAGCCGCTACAACTCCGGAGAGTAAAAGTAAGCCGATTAAGTTAGGGAATGCCATCAAACCGTTCATGATGTCGGCCATTCCCCATACAACATCCAGCTGGGCAACTGCCCCGATGAAGACGAAGCCGACAAAGACCGCCTTATAGATGCCGATTCCTTTTTGATTCGTTAAGTATCCAAAACATTTCTCCCCGTAATAGGACCAACCAACGATTGTTGAAAAGGCGAAGAAAATCAGACCGATCGTAACAATGTAGGCCCCGATATCACCGAGGAAGATTTGGAAGGAAGCAGTCGTTAAGTCAGCACCTTCTAAATCTCCTTGGTATTGGCCTGCCATGACGATGGTAAGACCGGTCATCGTACAGACGAGAATCGTATCGATAAAGACTTGAGTCATGGATACAAGAGCCTGGCGTCCAGCATAATCCGTTCTCGCGGCTGCAGCAGCAATAGGGGCTGAACCAAGTCCTGCTTCATTTGAGAATACGCCACGAGCGACACCGAAGCGGATTACGGATCCGAGGATACCCCCGCCCACAGCATTAGCAGTAAAAGCATCTGTGAAAATGGTTCCGAATGCAGGAAGTACCATATCTAAATTCATGAAAATAATGATGAGTGCGCCGATTACATAAAACACAGCCATAATCGGAACGAAAAAGGCCGTAACTTTACCAATGCTTTTAATTCCACCCAATAGAACGAGAGCAGCGAATACAGTAAGTAAGACTCCTGTCACCCATGTAGGCACGCTGAATGTGGATTCCATTACATCCGAAACGGAGTTGGATTGAACCATGTTCCCGATCCCGAATGCAGCAACGGCCCCGAAGATTGCAAATAACATTCCCAACACTTTACCTAAGCGTTTCGTTTTCAGCCCTCGTGACAAGTAATACATCGGTCCGCCAGACATTTCACCGTTGGGACCTTCAATACGGTATTTGACGGCTAGTACAGCTTCTGCATACTTTGTTGCCATCCCGAACACCGCCGTGATCCACATCCAAAATACAGCACCTGGACCGCCTAAAAAGACAGCTGTCGCAACCCCTGCGATGTTTCCTGTTCCGATTGTTGCCGCAAGGGCTGTCGTTAAGGCTTGGTAGTGGGAGATATCTCCCTTCTCATTCTCCACTTTCTTTTTGTTCGGTACAAAAGCTAATCTTAAAGCATAGGGAAGCGTCTTGAATTGTAAGAACCCTAAACGTAATGTTAGGTAAACGCCTGTACCTACAAGTAAGATCAGTAGGGCGGGTCCCCAAACGACGCCACTAATTTGTGATAAAACTTCTTCTAAACTCATTTCTCTGGCCCCCTAGTATAAAATTTACAAAATTATTTCTATATACAATATTCAGAAAATTATGCTTGAAAGTCAAGAAGAATCGTAGAACTTGATTAAATCGGATGGTTTATTTCGTCAGATCATGGGAAAATATGCACTATAAGAATAGAAAAAGAAGGGTTTATGTAATCATTCATAGAATGAATGATAGATGAAATACTATGTATGGAGGAACGTTTATGGTTCGTGTATTATTTGTTTGTCTAGGTAATATCTGCCGATCTCCGATGGCAGAGGCAATATTCAAGGATTTAGTGAAAAGGGAAGGATTAGAATCCTTCATCGATGCTGATTCCGCTGGCATAGGTCACTGGCATGAAGGTTCCGAGCCTCATGAAGGAACAAGAGAGATCCTGGATCAGAAAGGAATCTCCCATGAAGGAATGCTTGCACGACAGGTGAAAGAGGGGGATTGGGACGACTTTGACTACTTGATTGCCATGGATGAGAAAAATCTTAATGATTTAAAGGCGATTCGTGAAAAAAATGATGTCGTAGTCGATAAGTTGATGAGTGGTGTTCCGAATGCCAAAGAGTCCGATGTACCGGATCCATATTTCACGGGGAATTTCGATTACGTCTATGAACTTGTCAGCGAAGGATGCGTGCAATTGTTGAATCGAATTAAACAAGAACATACTTTTAAGGAGGAAAATTAATGGGACAGCATAAGTTATGGAAAGGTGTCATGTACGGAGCCATTGTGGGTGGAGCTTTGATGTTATTGGATAAGGAGACAAGAAGCTATGTGGGGGATAAATCTCGCTCAGCGGGTACGAAATGCAAAGGATATATTCAGCATCCATCCGAAGCCATCCATTCCCTGCGTATGAATTATGAATATATGTCCAAGCAATTGAATAAAGGTGTAGAAGAGCTTCTTGAGCTATTAAGTAAAGCAGAGGATATGCTCAACAAAGTAGGAGAAATTAATCAAGAAGTGGAGAATCAACTAAAAGCGGTTGGTGACTCTAAAGAAGCTTCTTGAAATTGAGGTGAAGGAAGATCATGAATGAAATCATAACTACAGGCAAAGAACTGATCGGCCGTTTCGGTAAAGACGACGTAAGCGGAATGGCCGCTCAACTTGCCTATTTCTTTTTACTATCGTTGTTTCCATTTATGATATTCCTTGTTACGCTTCTTGGGTATTTGCACATCGATGAAGAAAGGGTTCTTGCTTTTGTGAGTACATATGCACCACCAGAGACGTTTGACCTGATTACAGAGAACGTATCATCTTTATTGAAAAATGAAAATGGAGGCATTCTGTCAATCGGGATTATCGGGACGTTATGGGCGGCATCTAATGGTGTCAACGCTATCATGAGAGCATTCAACCGCGCTTATGAAGTGGAAGAGAGTCGGCCTTTTCTTGTGGCGCGACTCATCGCCATTGTCCTGACCGTCGCCATGGTTGTCGTCATAGGTATTGCCTTGTTACTACCTGTTCTAGGACATAGCATCGGCGTGTATTTGTTCTCATTTGTCGGGCTATCTGATAGTTTCATCGCAATGTGGGAAGCGCTGCGCTGGGTGATTTCATCGATCATTTTCTTTATTGTACTTTCGTTTCTATTTGCTATGGCTCCGAACAAACGGATCAAATATACAAACACTGCAATCGGAGCATTGCTTTCGACAGTGGCTTGGCAGGGTGTATCGTTGCTTTTTTCCTTCTATGTCAGTAATATGGGGAATTTCTCAGGTACATACGGAAGTCTTGGAGGCGTCATTATCTTGATGATTTGGTTCTATCTCACAGGTATAGTCATCATACTAGGTGGAGAACTGAACGCCATTATCTATAGAAGAAGAATGGCGCAAAGATAGAAAGGTTCTACAGACAAAGCGCACAGAGCATGAGAGTCTGTGCGCTTTTCAGTGTTCCTGCGGAAGCTATTTTCGGTTCTTCCAAGTTGAGAAGAGACCGGTGGCGTGGAAACGACTCCCTTTCCGCAGGGGGCGGTGAGCTTCCTCGCTCGCTTCGCGTTCTCCGGGATCTCACCCAAGCCTCAGCATCCTGCAGGAGTGTCGCCGTTTCCACGCCACCTCAACAAAGGCAGGCTGAACCTCTTGAGATTCCACTAAATGCGGAGCTTTAATGATGAGAGTACCATGTTTGGAGAGGTTCTATTCCCGCTATTCATTGCGTAGTGGGATGGAAAACGGGGAGACTCCCGCGGGAGAAGGACCAAGGCGAGACCCCACAGGGAGTGTCAACGACCGAGGAGGCTTGCCGGCTCCCCCGCAGGAAAGCGAGTCGTTTTCCATCCCACGGTATTCATATATGATCTAATAGAACCGTTCAACTAAATTCTGCAGACAGCCTAGAAAGCGCACAGAGCATTTGGCTCTGTGCGCTTATTACGTACACTACCCTTTTAGTAATCGCAGTCCATTTAAGATGACCAAGATCGTGCTTCCTTCGTGTCCGATTACACCAAGCGGTAAATCAAGCACTTGAGCGAAATTACTGATGATCAACAATATGATGACAACGATGGAAAAGATTACGTTTTGTTTGACGACCCGGTTCATTCTCTCAGAAAGCTTCATCGCTTGAACAATTTTAGAGAGGTGATTCTTCATCAAGACAACATCAGCTGTCTCAAGTGCGACATCCGTACCTTCCCCCATAGCAACGCCTACGTTGGCTGTGGCTAACGCAGGAGCGTCATTGATTCCATCCCCTACCATGGCTACTTGGTTGAAATGCTGCTTCAACTTCTTCACTTCGTTCACTTTCTGTTCGGGCATACATTCCGCAACATAATGATCGATGCCGATTTCATGAGCAATGACAGAAGCAGTCATCGGATTGTCACCGGTCAGCATAATGGTGTACACTCCACGCTTTTTCAAACCTTGAATGGCTTTCTTCGTATCTTCCCTAACCGTATCTTTCAAAGCGAAAAGTCCAACCACCCGGTCATCGCGTTTTACGAAGATGACCGTTTTCCCTTGTTGCGCAAGGGATTCTGTGATTCCGCCTTGGAACGAATAGGCTTCCTCTTTGCCTACGAATTCCGGCTTCCCGACGCGCCATTCTTCACCGTCGATTTTCGCTGTGACACCCTTTCCGCTGACATCTTTCATATGATCGACATTTCGTAGTGAGACCCCTTGCTGCGTGGCGTAATCTACCAGGGCTTTAGCAAGCGGGTGGTTCGATTCATTTTCAATTGAAGCGGTTATGTGCAGTAAATGCTTTTCTTCAATAGATGAAGAAACAACACAGTCCGTCACCTTAGGCTTTCCATTCGTAAGAGTCCCCGTCTTATCAAAAGCAATCGCTTGAATGTGCGCCAAATTTTCGATGTGTACGCCGCCTTTGAACAGTAAGCCCCATCGTGCGCCGTTTGTAATGGCGGATAGGGTCGCAGGCATAATCGATGCGACAAGTGCACAAGGGGAAGCGACGACAAGTAGGATCATAGCTCTGTATATCGTATCCATCCAACTCCAGCCGAATAAAAAGTGCGGGAGAAATAACATAAAGGCAACAACGATTAGCACGACTTTCACGTACGTGCTTTCAAAGCGTTCGATAAACAGTTGTGAAGGGGATTTCTCACTTTGAGCGGATTGTACCATTTCAATGATTTTTTGGAAAAGGGTTTCATTCGATGGTTTTGTTACCTCCACCGTAAGACTTCCACTTATATTCACCGTCCCGGCAAATACATCATGCTGTATTCCCTTGACTACAGGTACGGATTCTCCTGTAATGGTACTCTCATCCACAGACGACTCCCCCTTGATGATGGCACCATCCGCAGGAACACGTTCCCCAGCTTTAACAAGAATCTGGTCACCGATGTTTAGGGCGGATACAGCTACCACTTGATGTCCATTCTCTGTAAACAACGTCGCATTTTCGGGCTGCAAGTTCATCAGTGAGGAGAGTTCTTTATGGCTTTTGTTCATTGTATAGGTTTCGAGTGCTCCGCTTAGGGCGAAAATGAAGATCAGGATCGCGCCTTCTGTCCAATATCCGATAGAAGCGGATCCGATTGCTGCTAAAATCATCAACAGCTCAACATTGAGTTCCTTTTCTTGAAGCGTGTCTTCTATTCCTTCCTTCGCCTTCGCAAACCCACCGATGATGAAAGCTATGATATGCATGATGATGTATGCTGTCGTTGTCACAGAATCATGAAAGATCCAAGCTGTAAGTACTAGCAATCCACTAAGTAAGGCGGCGATCAATTCTGCATGTTCTTTCCATTTAAGATTGAAAAAAGAAGAAGGGGTAGGAATACGGTCAGTAAACGCACGTGAATCAGTAGTCATCATATCAACTCCTTTTTTCTAAACAATCGCTTAGGGGTCTGTTATTGATAAGCGATATCAGTTACATTATAATGATTATAATGTTGTATATATTATTATCTTAGCAGAGAAAGGTGCATAGTCAAGTTGATAAACGTACCTTTCTGAATATTAGGACAATAAAAATCCGAGTCAGACAGTTGCTATTACAGTTGTAAACTTGCTATATTAAGTGAGTATGAAAATTACTTAATGGAAAGGCGGAGACACATATGCGTAAAGGGTTATTATTCATTCTTATGATTACATTATCTGTATTGCTTGCTGCTTGTGGATCTAGTGAAGATCAAACGGAAAGCGCAGATGATTCGAATACGAATGCTGAAGAAGAAACAAAGGACACAAAGTGGAATGAACTTCAAGATGAAGGGGAAATCGTTGTCGGTACTTCAGGTACATTATTCCCAGCTTCTTACTACCCTGAAGGGTCTGACGAGCTGACAGGTTATGATGTCGAACTAATGCGGGAAGTTGCTGATCGCATCGGTTTGGATCTGAAGTTTGAAGAGTATGGTGTAGATGGACTGCTTGCTGCCATCAACAGTGGTCGTATCGATGCCGTCATCAATGATTTTCAAGTGACGAAAGAGCGTGAAGAGCAATTTGCGTTCAGTGACCCTTACAAGTATTCTTACTCTACCATGATCGTCCGCGAATCTGACTTATCTGGAATTGAGTCATTGGAAGATCTAGAAGGGAAAAAGCATGGCGGAGGAGCGACAACCGTCTTTTCTCAAATTGCTGAGCATTTCGGTGCTACAACGAAAACTTATGGTAACGTGACAAACGATGTGTACCTACGTGACGTGGAGAATGGTCGTACAGACTTTATTATCAATGACTATTATCTACAATCTCTAGCGCTGAAAGCACTTCCGGATATTGAAGTGCAACTTCACCCAGACTTGCAGTTCCATCCGACTAGCTCATCGATCGTGATGCCTAAAGACGCGACGAAATTGCAAGAAGAAATCAACGCAACTCTTCAAGAAATGCACGAAGACGGTACGCTGACGAAGATTTCGGAAGAGTTCTTCGGAGGTAAGGATGCTTCTAAGAAACCAGAACAAGAAATCCGCGAGATTGAAGGTCTAGATTTGTAAGGAGCAGCTTATGCTAGGTATAGAAATCGATAACATCCAAATCGAGAAATTATTCAGTTTCGAGCGAGCTTGGGCGAACCTTCCTTTTATATTAGAAGGGGTTCCCTTAACTCTGCTCGTTGCGGTTATCGGAATGGCGATCGGTCTCGTGCTAGGATTTTTCCTTGCTTTAGCTCGAGGTTCTGACCAGAAATGGATCCGTTGGCCTGCACGGTTATATATATCATTTATGCGAGGAACACCGATCTTAGTTTACTTGTTCGTCTTGTATTTCGGACTGCCTGTGGTCGGAATTGAATTCCCTGCTACAGTGGCGGCCATCATCGGGTTTGGTACCAATAGTGCAGCCTATATAGCCGAAATCAACCGAGCATCCCTGAACAGTGTTTCGTATGGTCAGTGGGAATCAGCGCGTGCGCTAGGGTTTACCTACTGGCAGTCTATTCGTCGAATCATCATGCCACAGGCGACAAGAATCGCAATCCCTCCGCTTGGGAATGTGTTTCTTGATTTGCTGAAAGCTACTTCACTCGCCGCCATGATTTCGGTGCCGGAGATTTTGAACCAAGCACAAATCGCAGCTGGCCGTACAGTAGATTCTATGACGATGTACATTACAGCTGCTTTGATTTATTGGCCGCTTACAATGATTTTCTCATTTTTACAAGACTATCTCGAAAAACGGTACAACAAATATCTATGATCCAAGACCAGAGCTTTGTTAAAGCTCTGGTTTTCCTTTTAATGGGGTTATTTCGATCGAGAAGAGAGCGTTCTAGCACATAAGGAAACTCCTTAGAATAAGCAGAAAGGTTTGCTTCTGAAGCAATCCTGTTTTATCATTAGAAAAGAAATTTAATTCGTAATCATTATTATTTACAAAAGAGGTAGAGGTATGAAGAAGAACGTATTAGTGGAAATGGATCATGTTTCCTTCAAATATGATAAAGAGTGGGTCGTGAAAGATGTTGATCTATCAATTCATAAAGGTCAATTCTTAGGATTGGTTGGTCCGAATGGCTCGGGTAAATCAACGCTGATTAAATTGATGCTTGGGCTTTCGAAGCCTGATCGTGGAAGCATTCAGTTATTCGGTCAACCTCTTAAGCAATTTAAAGATTGGAAAGAAGTCGGATTTGTTTCTCAAAAAGCCAATAGCTTTAATTCAGGCTTTCCGGCAACGGTGATTGAAGTCGTGAAAAGTGGCTTAGTTTCCAGAATCGGTACATTCAAGTTCTTCAATCAAAGTCATAAAGCGAAAGCGCTGGAAGCATTGAAGACAGTAGAGATGGAAGAGTTCGCACATGATAATATCGGTGAGTTATCCGGTGGTCAGCAGCAAAGGGTGTTTATAGCCAGAGCACTTGTCAGCGATCCTTCTCTCGTCATTCTTGATGAGCCGACCGTAGGAGTGGACTCAAAGCACGTGACGGACTTTTATAATTTACTGGGCCGTCTGAATAAAGAGCAAGGTATCACGCTACTGATGGTGACACACGATATCGGGACAATTACCGATCACGCTACACACGTGGTTTGTATGAACAAATCAATTCATTTCCACGGAGCCTCTGAAGATTATAAAGAATTCAGTGATGAGGATCTGAATCAACTGTATGGTCATTCGGTTCATCAATTAAGCCATAACCATGACGAGGTGAATCCGTCATGATTCAGAGCTTCATGGAATTTCAATTTTTACAAAATGCAGCCATTACAGGACTTTTAATCGGTTTAGTGGCCCCTCTACTTGGTGTGTTCATTGTCGTAAGAAGGCTATCGCTGATTGCCGATGCCCTATCTCATATAACGTTGACCGGTATCGCGGCAAGTTTACTACTTGAAAAACGCGTCACGCCGATTAATGATTGGAATCCGATCTACATGGGAATGGTCTTTTCGGTTGCTGGTGCCGTTTTAATAGAGCGGTTGCGAAAAGTGTATAAACATTACGAAGAGCTTGCGATTCCGATTATCTTATCAGGTGGAATCGGTCTTGGTGTCATTCTCATTTCTCTTGCTGATGGTTTTAATACAGACTTATTCAGTTATTTGTTCGGTAGCGTCACGGCGGTGGATCGCTCGAGTATGTGGACAGTCGTCTTCATTACCATGGCTGTCGTTGTCATCGTCATTCTTTTCTATAAAGAATTATTTGTGCTCTCATTCGATGAAGAGCATGCATCGATATCAGGGGTGAATGGCCGCTGGATTCACTTGTTATTTATCGTGATGGTCGCCTTAGTCATCGCATCATCCATGCAAGTTGTCGGCATTCTACTCGTATCAGCCTTAATGACGTTGCCAGTGGCATCAGCACTCAGGCTATCGAGAAGTTTCAAACAGACGATAGGACTATCCATTTTATTCGGTGAAACCTCTGTGATCATCGGATTGTTTTCTTCTTATCACTTAAGCGTTCCACCAGGAGGAACGATTGTGATGACAGCTGTTCTGATTTTAGTGATGACAATCCTCTATAAGAGTGTCAGTACTCAACAATGGGGAAAGGGTGAAGCTTGATGAATTTGGAAACAGCATTAGATCGACTGAAGGAAAAAGGATACAAACGAACAAAGCAAAGGGAACGTATACTAGAGATTTTTGTAAAGCAGGACCATTATATAGCAGCTAAAGATATTCTGAAAAAGATACAACAGGATTTTCCAGGTGTCAGCTATGATACGATTTATCGTAACTTGTACTTGCTAACAGAAGAAGAAATTCTGGAAGCGACAGAGCTTGGCGGGGAGAAGCATTTCCGCTTAGGGTGCGGGACCCATGGCCATCACCATCATTTCATTTGTACAACCTGCGGCAAAACGAAATCCATAGAGTTTTGTCCTATGGATAAAGTCCAAGGGTTAAACGGGTATGATATTGAGAATCATAAGTTTGAGATTTATGGTAAGTGTCCACAGTGCAGTTAAGCCTGCGAGTCATGTCGCGGGCTTATATTTTGGTTGTTCTTAAAAAGTAATGGTTACGGTTTACAAATCGTAACCGTTACGCTATAATTCTTTTGTGAAGATGGGAGGAAAACAATGAAGAAAACAATTGGGGTATTATTTATACTACTATTACTTATACTGTCAGCTTGTGGTGAAGAACGATCTACTAGCACGGAAACATCTAGTGATGAGGCGTTATCCATTTATACAACGGTTTATCCTGTTCAATTTTTTACTGAACAAATTGCAGGAGATTCTGTAGAGGTCACGTCAATTCTTCCACCGGGAACGGATCCACACACATTTGAACCGACGACTAAAGAGATGGTCAAACTGGCAGAAGCGGATGCTTTTATTTACAATGGTGCCGGTCTGGAAGGATACGCAGAGACGATTTCTGACGCCGTGGAACCTGAGGGAGTTACGATACTGGAAGCTTCTGAAGGGATAGACATTGAAGAGAACCTTCATGACTATGAACACTCTGGTGATGCTGAGCAAAACGAAGACGAGAGTCACAAAGATGAGGCAGAGTCGCATGAAGGGCATGACCATGCAGACGAAGAAGAATCACATGAAGATAATGATCACATGGATGAAGAAGAGTCCGATTCAGAAAAAGAAACATCAGAAGCGCTTGGTGAGGGGCATGAAGGACACAACCATGGCGGCTTAGACCCACACATTTGGCTTGATCCATTACGTTCTATCCAAATGGCTGAAAACGTGAAGGAATTGTTGATCGAGCTTAAACCTGATCAAGAGCAGGTGTACAATGAAAACTTTGAACAACTGGAGAAAGAACTGAAGGAACTAGATCAAGATTTTCATGAACAATTGGAACAACAGCCGAAAAACGACATTATTGTCTCTCACGCGGCCTATGGTTATTGGGAAAAAGCCTATGGTCTTCATCAAATCGCAGTAGCTGGATTAAGTCCTACTCAGGAACCATCTCAAAAGGATTTGGAGAGTATCATTGAAACGGCAGGAGAGCACGATATCAAACACGTTCTTTTCGAACAAAATATAACGCCTAAGGTAGCGGAAGTCGTTCAAAATGAAATCGGTGCAGAAGCGTTACGTATTCACAATTTATCCGTTCTGACCGAAGAGAATATTGAGAATGAGGAAGATTACTTCAGCTTAATGAGGGAGAATTTAGCTCAGTTAAAAGTGGCCCTTTCTGAATAAGAGAAGGCATTCGAGCCGAAAGTGCCAACTTAGATGACTTTATACCCTTTGTTTTTCCAGATGGAGTAAAGAAGACCCCCAGGCCAGATCAGTAGCTTATCGAGCCACTGTTTCTGTCCCGGGGGTCTTTTTTTACATAAGGGAGGTAGAAACTTCTTGTTTTTCTTCAGATACAGACGCTGTTGCCAGCCACACGATCACTAATAACCCTACGATGATATAGAAAAAGGATAAGCCTGGAGCAATATCTAAAAATGTACCTGATAAGAGAGGACCAGAAATACTCCCGATACTAAACGCCATGCCACACAGGATGTTACCGGCCGGAAGTAATTCTTTCGGTAGTAGGTCGGTCATATACGAAATCCCTAACGAGAATAATGATCCGACACAGAGCCCGGCTAAAGCGAATGTGATAAATAACCAAGCGAGCGAGTCTTCAAACGATGCAGCCAATAGAAAAGCTATGATCCCTCCGGTTACGACCGTCAGGATGACCTTCTTTCTTCCAATTCGATCACTTAACGCACCTAAGGGGATTTGGGAAAACAAACTGGCGGCTGCGAAGCAGGGGATGATCAACGAGAGGATGTTGACATCATGTCCGATCCGCATGCCGTAAACAGGGAAGATGCCATGAAGAGTCGCTTCTAGAAACCCATAGGTCAATGGTGGCAGAAAGGCGACCCAAGCAATCTTCGTCGCTTTTGCGAACCGTTTGATTGAACTTGTCCCATACGCTGTGGTATGGTCTTTTTCAGGCATTTCATTACGGACTCTGATCATGAACAACCAAACAGCCAGACTCAAACCTGATGAGAGAAGAAACGGAGCGAATATGCTCAGTTCTAGCAAATTGGTCATCAGTGGTCCGAGAGTGAACCCTAAACTGAAGAACAATCCGTAGTAAGCGATGCTTTTTCCACGGGATTCTTTAGCTGAGGTTGCTGTAATCCATGTTTGGGTTCCGAAATGAAGGATTTGATCTCCGATGCCAATGGTTACACGCAGGATGAACCAAAACCAAAGCGCCTGCCAAAATGGAAATAACGCGAGAGAAAGAAAAACCAGTGCCCCGCCGATCATGATCATCGGTTTAAAGCCGATTTTTTGCAAAGGTTTCTCCATAAACGGAGAAGAAATGAGAATACCTATGTATAATCCGGTGGCATGCAACCCATTTAAGGAAGAGGATGTGCCGTTTTGTTCTAATATGACAGCGATCAATGGGAGAAGCATCCCTTGTGAAAACCCTGAAATGGTAACGAGACCAATCAGAATCCAGAATCTTGTTTGTTTTGATACCATCCGGTTTGCCTCCTCTATAAGCTCTTACCTATCTCATCGTAAACGAAGGGGTGAAAAGGCGGCAACTGTTTCTTTCTGAATCAGGTTATTTCCTTTGTGAATTCGGTTATTATATAACTATAGGCGCACCTACAATCAAAGGAGTGGATAGAATGGATTTTTATATTAAAGAAGACGGTGTCCGCACTTCATTTGAATATGGGCAGCTGAACATTTCTGGTGATGAAACGAATGGATTTCGTCCATATCAACTGATGGTTGCGTCCATCGCAGGTTGCAGTATCGGCGTTTTCCGTAAGATTCTGGATAAGCAGCGTATTGATTATGAAGATATCAAAGTGACGGCTGAAATCACCCGAAACCCGGATGAGGCGAACCGAATTGAGAAAATTCAACTACACTTCGTCATCAAAGGTTATCATTTGAATCAAGATAAGCTTGTAAAGAATTTAGAGATATCCAGTAAAAACTGTTCGATGGTTCAATCCGTCAAAGATAGTATCCAAGTAGAAGAAACTCTTGAGTGTCTCGAACTAACGAAGTAAAATGGAAAGAGCGTATATCCGAAATGGATGTACGGCTCTTTTTTTATGGAAAAGGAAGGAGAAACATTATGAAAAAAATGACCATCAGAACACTTTTCTACATATTGGGCCTGATCACCATCGCCCTCGGCATTACATTGACGATAAAAGCGGATTTAGGCGCAGGCGCGTGGGACGCGGTGAACGTCGGACTTTCAGAATCTGTTGGATTGACGGTGGGGAACTGGGTCATGATCATTGGAGGCATTCTGATCTTCTCTAACGCGCTGATTGCAAAAGAGAAGCCGGACCTTTTTGCTGTCATCACGATATTAGTCCTTGGTCAAGTGATCGACTTCTGGATGCTGACGGTGCTAGGTGGATGGTCTGTGGCAGGGTTTTTACCACAGTTGGCCGTGCTCTTAACGGGGATCGTCGTCATCGCCTTTGGAGTTTCTTTGTACCTCCAGCCGAAGTTCTCATTGAATCCAGTTGACGGATTCATGGTTGCTTTGCAGAAGAGGTTCAACTTGAATTTACGTGTCGCCAAGACGATTACTGAAGTCTTTGCTCTTGTTATGGCCTTTTTGCTTGGTGGGCCGATCGGTTTGGGAACCGTGGTCATTCTGGTATTGATTGGGCCGGCCATTCAGTTTTTCGATCCGAAAGCGAATCGTGTCATGAACAAAATGCTTTCGTAGGGTATAGAGAACGCTCATTATTCACATCATAAGAAAAAAGAAAGGTGGCTCATGATGTGAACAAAAGATGGTTAGTTCTAATCACTTTTATTGCGTTTCTTACAGTGATCAATGCCGCATCGATTTCGGCTGAGGATAAAGAAAACAGTAAGGAAAACTCGATTCCGAATCACGTGTTAAACATTTCAAAAGATAACACCTATCCGAACTCAACGGATGATCAAGAACTATTAGAAGCAGAAGAAATAACACAAGAGTTGATGGAGGAATCAGACGTACGCATCACCAACCCTCAATTAATTGAGATGTTGAATGAAACGTCCTTGAAACCTTCCCCCTTTGCGATTGGGTACCGAGGAGAAATCTTTCTCGGTCGCTGGCCACTCGCTTATGAATCAAAAGAAACGAACATCAACTGGGAATATCAAGAGATCAACGTAAATGAATTGAACAATCACGGTGGAAAGCTGAATGAAAAAATCAGCTATGTACAGAAGGAAGAAAAGGAAGTCAAGGGTGGGTTAACATCAAGAATCAGCCATAGCGATCAAATGATGAAACTGATTTTGTTGGAAGCTCAGAAAAATACGAAATTGCCGTTATCGTTTAATACGGTCATAGGAAAAGGCACAAAACAAAACAACACGTATGCCGTTCCTATGAATAAAATCGGTCTTCTTCACGCTTATGCGCCTGCTGTCAATGAAAAAGGTGATGTAACTTTCGGTGATGTGTACATCAAGCTGAAAGGTTCCAAGAAGACGCTGGCTGTAAAAAATGTGACACGCCAAGGTATCGGGGCCTGGATTCCTATTCAGGACCATGTCGGTTTCTCGTTTGAATTAAAATAAACGATTACTCTTCGTCAGAAGAGTAATCGTTCATCTCGACGCGCTGTTCAGCCATAGCGATGTTATGATCAAACATCGTCTCGGCAATGACCCGGCGCGTTTCTTTTGCTGCTGTCCAGTAAGCTAAATCATGTACAACGCCTGTAATCGTGTATTGGTATCCACGATATTGGTCATTCAAGGACGTCATGCCATACACTTGGAATGCTTCGATAGGGTCTTCTTTCAAGTCCTTTTTCAAATACTCGCTGAACTCTTCGTTCAGTCTTGTGCATGCAGCTTCTAACGCGTTGAATACATCGCGGGGATCTTCCCTGAAATTGGTCGTCACCTTTTCAATTACTCGCATATATTCGAAATTGTAATTCTCGATACTCGTAATTTGTCCGTTACTGATGGTTAATAATCGACCGCTCCACTCCCTTAGCTTCAAAAAACGGAGTCCGATGTCTTCAACTGTTCCGTGGAAGGTATTATTTAACGTGATAAAGTCTCCCTTGTGTAGTTGCTTTTCATAAAGAAGAAACAATCCTGCAAAGAAGTCTTTGATCAGATTCTGAGCTCCGAAGCCTAGGATAATCCCTAGAACCCCCGCACCAGCAAGCAGCCTATTGACGTCTGCATACAAAGAGACGACGAGAAAGATGAAAATGATGATAGCTGAGTAACTGATTATCGAGTTGAACATGGATTCGAGTGTCCGTTCTTTGCGTTCCTCTATGAAGTCTGTTCGCTTGAAAAAGGAGTGAATGACTTTTCTGAATACCATAACAGTTATAAATAAAATGACCGCGTAAGAAAGGATGCTCACGGCATTACTTTCTATGATAAGTGACCATACTTCTGACCAATCCATACAAGATCCTCCTAACGTTTACGACTGTATTATAGCATGATTTACCTAGTACCCGCTGATTAGACACAATTCGAAAGATATATTATCATATAAGAAGTTATTTTGAACGAAAAGGGGTTGTCTATATGGCACAACAAGAGAAAATTCAGGACTTGAAGCTGAGACTTTCAGAATTCATGACTCGCATCGAGGAGCTTGAACCTGAAGAAACATCCGTAGAAGATATCGATCGCCTTATTTTGATGCTAGAGGAATTAGAACAGAAAATGAACTAATTTTGTGAGAGTAGAGGTGATCGGATGGAGGCACTCGTCTATTACGTTTCACCTGTAATCGGGTTTCTTTTTATGCTGACGCTTATTATGTCATTCGTGAAGATGGCAGGAGGTCATCCCGTACCTCCTAAGCTTAAATATTTACTGATGGGGTCTTTTACGGCAGTTGTCCTTATACTCCTTTACGTCAGTGTTTTGTGAAAATTGACTCTCTTTTTTTGAGGGTTGATTTTTTAAACACCATGCTTTATCATGGTAAATCGTTAACGAGTTAAATATAAACGGATCTATATAGAGAGGAGAATGCATTATGGCATGGGCAGTTGTTGTATCTGTCCTCGTGATGACGATTTTGAGTCTGTTGAGAGTCAATGTCATCATTGCCATTCTTGCCGCTGGTTTGACAGCTGGTCTGATGAATGGCGAAACATTATCATCCGCCTTAACATTATTGATTGAAGGTATGGGTGGTCAGGCAGAAGTAGCCTTGAGTTATATCCTTCTTGGTGCCTTTGCAGTCGCAATAAGCTACTCAGGAATTACTTCAGTTTTAGTGAATTATTTATTACGTACGTTAAAAGATATGAGAACGATGATGGTGCTGGTTATTGCCTTTGTTGCTAGCTTGTCACAAAACGCAGTTCCTGTTCACATCGCATTTATTCCTATATTAATTCCACCGCTACTGCGTTTATTTGACCAAATGAAGCTCGATCGACGCGCAGTGGCTGCTGCACTCACGTTTGGCTTAAAAGCACCTTATGTCATGATTCCATTAGGGTTCGGCTATATCTTCCATGACGTGATAAGGGATGCCATGGCCGAGCAGGGAGTGCAGATCGCGATAGGGTCTATTGCCCAATCCTTGCTTATTCCGGGATCCGGCATGATTGTCGGTTTGCTGGTTGCCGTTTTCATCACTTATCGCAAACCGCGAAATCCGAAAGAAAGCACACAAGAAAACGAATTAGAAGAACCTATAACTACAAACTCAGTAGAACGTTTCAATCTAAAGCATGGATTAACGATCGTGGCGATTTTAGTTACGCTTCTCATTCAAGCCTTATGGTCCAATTTAATCTTGGCCGCTTTAGCTGGTCTGATTCTTATGTTTATTTTCCGTGTAGTCCCATACAATAAGGGAGATAAAATTGTCAATGACGGAATTGCCATGATGGGCTTCATCGCGTTTGTGCTTCTGGTAGCGGCTGGATATGCGAACGTTCTGACAGAGACAGAATCCGTATCAGCATTAGTTGACGCAAGCTCTGAGTATCTTGGAAATAACCAAGCTTTAATTGCACTGATTCTGTTATTAGTAGGCTTGGTCGTAACGATGGGAATCGGTTCATCCTTTGCAACGGTACCCATCTTAGCCGCTTTATTTGTGCCGATTTGTTTGTCGGCAGGCTTTTCACCGATGGCTATTGCGGCGTTAGTCGGTACAGCCGGAGCCTTGGGAGATGCAGGTTCTCCTGCGTCGGATAGTACACTTGGCCCGACATCCGGACTGAACGCAGATGGCAAGCACAATCACATTTGGGATACATGTGTGCCAACATTCTTGCACTACAATATCCCACTATTTCTATTCGGTTGGGCAGCAGCCATCCTTTTATAGAAGGTGAACGGAAACTAAATAGTCTATAAAGCCAGATGGTTGTGATTACCATCTGGCTTTTCTTATGAAATGAACATCACTCACGCATACTAAGAAAAAAGTGAGTGATCGTTATGACGAAAAAGTTGAGTCTTCTCTTTCTTAGCTGTCTAGTGTTGTTTATGCCTTCAACCGCATTCGGGGAAGGATGGGGATATAAGAAAAGCGACAATAACCAACCTCCTGATGTAGGTAGATATGGTCCGATGGTTGAAAAGTATGATGGCTTTTATGTCGACCCGGCAGGAGACAAAACCGTATATTTGACGTTTGATAATGGATACGAGCAAGGATACACAGGACAAGTGCTGGATATCTTAAAGGAAAAAGAAGTGCCAGCTACGTTTTTCGTAACAGGGCATTATATCGAAAGTGCACCGGATTTACTTAAGCGCATGGCAAAAGAAGGGCATTTAATCGGGAATCATTCATGGAGTCACCCTGATTTTACAACGATATCTAAAGAAAAAATGAAAGAAGAATTAGAACGAGTCAACGAGTCTGTTCAGGAATTGACGGGTCAAGAGACCATGTCATTTGTGAGACCTCCACGTGGAACATTCAATGATCAGACGATGAAGTGGGCGAGTGAATTCGGCTATACCCATGCTTTCTGGTCCGTTGCTTTTAAAGATTGGGAAACCGATAAACAAAAAGGCTGGGAGTATGCTTACCATAGCGTATTGGATCAAATTCATCCTGGTGCCGTCGTCTTACTTCATACCGTATCCAAAGATAACGCAGAAGCTTTGTCCCAGTTGATTGATGAATTAAGAAAACGTGGATACCATTTCGGAAGCTTGAATGATCTGGTGGTCAAACGTTATATTCCTGCACCCATCTGGGGTATGTAAGATTACCCGCTATGCTCAAGCATAGCGGGTTTTATGATGATCAGGCGACCATTGCTAAGAATTGACGCTTTATTTTTTGCTCTAGAATAGAAGTTGCGCGTTCAGAGTGGTTGAAAAGTTACTTGAATCAGAAGATTATCATATCAGAAATTCGGGAACGCAAATAATAATAACAAAGAATTAGAAACAAGAAGGATAGTAGGTTAGAAATAGAGAACTATTAAACGTAGGTCCTCCTACGCACCATTGCATCAGAAAGGGCGTTTTTTGGATGTGGAAGGAAACTTTTGATACGAAAAGCTTTTATGACTTTGATTACACACTTTTGCGCTGGGCGTTCGATCCGTTAACTAAAATGGATCGCGATGAACGTTGGGTCGATGTACCTGTGAGAATCGGAAAGGACACCCATGTGGTAAGAGTCCAAGGAGTGGGAACGACAGCTCATCCGAAATTTGAGGTCTCAAGCGAAAGCGATGAATCCAAAAGCCTTTTAATATCACATATACAGGAATTGTTCCAATGGGATAGAGACTTAGAACAGATCCACGAGCACTTTATGGATACCGACTTAAAAGCGTTATTCGAAAATCATCCAGGAACACCTATCGTAAAGGATTTTCATTTATACGATTGTTTAATGAAAGTGATCATTCACCAACAGTTGAATATGAAGTTTGCCTATACGTTGAGTACACGTTTTGTAGAGAACTTTGGTATGCAGAAAGACGGAGTGTGGTTTTATCCAACACCAGAGCAAGTGGCTGAATTGTCATATGACCAATTAAGAGAGTTGCAGTTTAGCCAACGTAAGGCAGAGTACGTAATAGATACTTCCCAGAAAATTGTGGATAATGAATTGGATTTAGAGGACTTAGTGAATGAGTCGAACGAGGAAGTGATGAGACGTCTCGTGAAAGTAAGAGGTATAGGACCATGGACAGCAGAAAATTGGCTGATGTTCGGATTGGGAAGAGAAAACATGTTCCCGAAGGCAGATATTGGCATTCAAAATGCGTTGAAACACTATTATGGATTGGATAAAAAGCCGTCCTACGAACAGATGGACCAATGGATTGAGGGTTGGGAGCCTTATCTGAGTTATGCTTCCTTAACATTATGGCGAAGTATTGAGGGTTAATAGAAGAATATAGTCATATTACTAGTCGTGTGCTCGTATATTGTAAATAAATAGGCAGTTTTTTAAATTAATTTGTCGATAATATTCAATTTTTTCCTTTGTTGCGTTATAATTTAAAGCGTGATGAAAAAAATGAACGGTAAAGGAAAGAGGTCTTAATATTGGTGATAAGAGAGAGGTATTCTGACCAAGTTCATAGTAATGAAATTTTGGACGTTCTAAGCTTGAATGGAACACCTGCGTGTTTACTGGATTTGCGTAATCAATCGGTTGCAGTGAACAACGAGATGCGGGAGGTTCTTCAATTGGAGAATACAGAGTTATCATTTTCGCGATGGATCTTATCCTTCCCACAAGACGCTCAGAAAGAATTGCACAAGGTCATGAACAGACTAACGACGGAAGGGCGCAAAGAAATGTCTATTCACGTGCCTAAATGGAACAAGCAGTGTAAACTGTCACACCTGACGAACGGGCAAGTAGCGTTTACCTTAAAAGAGATGGTCCCAACAGGTCCTGTTCAACGCCAGCCTAGCATTGAACCCATCGATTCTTTGTTCCCTGCCATCTACATGCCTCCACAAAATCCAAGACTACCTTTATTCAGTAATAACAATCAGCCTGATGAGTTTAAACAGACTGATTTACTGGATAAGTTTCCCGATGGACTAGCGATTTTAAGTCAAGATTGGGATGTTCTTTATGCGAACTCAAAAATGGAAGAGATCACCGGAATGTCTTTCGAGAAAAATTATCTAAAGAAACTTTGGGATCTTTACCCAGTCGATCACTATTATTATTTCTTCCAGCATTATTTGCGAGCTATGGAAACCCAAGAAACCGTAGAATTCGAAGGGTACATTGAGGAAGTCGATCGTACTGTACAAGTGAAAGTTCACCCATCAGATGTAGGGTTGATCGTGTTTATCCAGGACGTTTCTCATTACAAAGAGCAATTACAAGCGTTAAAAGAATCTGAAGAGCGTTTTGCGATATTGGCTAACAATATGAAAGACGTATTTTGGATCTCTGACATTAGTTTCAAGCAAATTCATTATCTAAGTCCTGCATTTCAAAGTTTATTTGGAATGTCCAGAAGGGAAGCGTTATCTGATCCTTTACATGTCTTAGAAGCAGTTCATCCAGATGACAAGAAGAGAGTAAGGTCTGGGATGAAGTTAATGAAAAATCAAAAGCATCAAGTTGAATATCGCTTGCTAAGGCCGAATGGTGATGAGCAGTGGATGCTTACTACAGGGTTCCCGATTGAAAACAATGGTAACGCTTACGTAATCGGAATTCATGAGAACATTACTGAGAAGAAAGAAATGGATCGTCTAAAGGAAAAATCACAGCAATTATCTACCATCACACAAATGTCAGCAGGCATCGCCCATGAAATTAAGAATCCTTTGACGGCGATTAAAGGTTTTCTTCAAATTGGTGCTGCTAATCCTGAGTTGCGTGATAATTATCAGGATATCATTTTAGATGAGGTCAATCGTATCGAAGCAATTGTTCAGGACTTTATGATGTTATCCAAGCCAAAGTCTTCTTTGCAAACGGAAGAAGTCGAACCTGGGGATGTTGTTTCATACGTGACTCGATTGTTGGCTCCAGAAGCAGATGAAAAGAATGTCCAACTGATCTTTAATCCGAAACGTATCAATGAAACCATTCGTACAGAGCCGAAACGATTGAATCAAATACTGATCAACTTAGTGAAGAATGCCATTGATGCCGTAGACACAGGCGGTCTCGTCTCAATTGTTGCTGAGTTAACGACCCATGAGCTAACGCTTTCCGTTAGTGATAATGGACCGGGCTTGAACGCTCAGGAACTCTCCAAAATTGGTGAACCATTCTTCACAACGAAGGAAAAAGGAACGGGACTTGGCGTCATGGTGACGAAGAAAATTGTAGGAGATTTGAATGGCACGATTTCGTATAAGAGTAAGAAGGGGGAAGGAACTAAAGTGACGGTTCGCTTACCTCGCTAATCATTATGATACTGAGAACACGTCAGCAATTAGCTGTCGTGTTTTTTTATGTGTACAAATGGGGGCTAAATCAAACCGGTATCTTAGTTAGAATCAGCTCCCAGAATCGACATACATATGCTAACTATATCGGTTAGGAAAGGGCTTTTGTTTAGCTTTATTTAGGGTGTTTCAACGTTGGAATTGTGGCAATATTCCACCATCAATCGCTTACAAAATGAAAATATTTTTTTTCGGTTGAAATCTGTTTACAAACTGGATTGAGGCCTCTATAATCCCGATTGTACTACAATTTTCGTTCGACAAATTTTTGCATATTTCATAGAAAAGGAGGCTTTCTGATGCTTAAGAAATTATGGTCATTTCTATTGATGAACGTGGGTGCCCTGGGGGTAGCTGTAAATGTTCATTTTTTCTTATCACCGAACGATTTAGCCACTGGGGGAGTTAGTGGACTATCAATCGTACTGAGTAAAGTGTTTCCAGACTTATCACTCGGCTTAATTATGCTGATTTTAAACGTGCTTTTATTTATAGTTGGTTTTATATTCTTAGGGTTCCAGTTCGGGGCGAAAACGATTTATGCGAGTTTAGCCCTTTCGTTCATGGTTTGGGGACTCGAAGCCTTTTTCCCTATGCAGCAAGCGTTGAGTGATGATCTCCTGATCCAATTGATCATTGGACAAATCATTGCCGCTTCAGGAATGGCTATGGTTTTTCATCAGGGAGCTTCTACAGGCGGAACTGACATTATCGCTATGATCTTAAATAAATACTTTTCCATTGAAGTAGGAAAAGGTGTTCTATTCTCTGATATCGCAATTGCGACATCTTCTATCTTCATTTTCGGTCCGACAATCGGTATGTACGCCTTCTTTGGTGTCATTTTGAATGGCTTAGTGATCGATTATACGCTTCAACAGTTTGATAACAATAAAGAGATTGTCATCATCAGTCGTGAAAGCGAACTTGTACGTCACTTCATTGTCCATCAACTCGGAAGAGGAGCGACCATCCACCATGCCAAGGGTGCTTTTAATCAGGAAGATAAGGAAGTCATTACGACAATCTTAAACCGTAAAGACTATACAAGGCTGAAAAGATATATGACAGACATCGACGAAAAAGCATTCATTACAGTCCATTCAATGAACGAGATTCTTGGCCAGAACTTCAAACGCCTGGCGTAATCTGAGAAAGTTGCTAGTTGGTAAAGGTGGGGTTATCTAGAATGGTTCACCGAGATACATGGAATGAGAAACAGTCCATGACAAGAGTTGTGTATCGTGACTTGAAAGAAGCGATTCTTTTCAGGAAGATCGCTCCGGGGACGCAATTAGTGGAGCAGTCGATTGGAAAAGATTTAAACGTGTCGCGAACACCGATCCGCAATGCCATGAAGAGGTTGAATGAAGAAGGGTTGGTACAAATGATTCCCAACCGTGGTGCGTTCGTCGTGCAGCCGACTGTCGAGGAAATCAGACAAGCGTTTCATATGAGGCGACAACTCGAGAAGATGACCGCTGAACTGATATGTACGACCATTCATGAACAACAGATAGAGAAATTAGAAGCATGGATTGCATACGAAAAAGAGACGTATCAAACGAGGGATATCCTGCAATATTTAGAGGTCAATAAGCAGTTTCATATGACATTGGTTAATGAGACGGGCCATCCTTTTCTCATAGATTTTACAGAACGGATGCTGGATCAAATCAATGTCTATCTAATGCTTTATGACGTGTTTTATGATGAAAACTTGGATGAAAAGAAACGTTTTAAGGAACATGAGTGGATTGTTGAGGCATTGCGCAACCGGGACTTGTCTCGTTTGTTGGAATTAATCGATAAACATATGGAAGAGAGCTTAGCATATATGTCTATCGATTCCTCCGATGCATCGATCGATTTTTCCTTAGAAGACGCCTTGAAAAGCCTTTAGAATTTATATTCTAGAGGCTTTTTTTGTATCCACTGGATCTTTTACGGGTTTAGGGTTTTTAGAGCCCATGGCAACCAATGCAATGCAGGCCGTTATAAGAGAAGCGAAGGTGTATGTGAAGTTGTGGGTGACGAAAGAAACGGCAAGAAACACACCGAGCATTATGGCAAATAAAAGGGTGAAAACCACTGTGGCCCGTCGTCGTGTCATATTTTGTGCTACCATTCCAACCCCTCCTTCCATACTAATATTCAGAGTTTAAACGATCATGAATTATCTGTCAATTTACTTGACTCAATACACTTTCCTTAAGGAAACATCGCTATAATTATTGAATAATTTTGAAAATTTGGTATAATGAATCCGTGCAAACTGAACAGTCGCTCAATAAAATCCGGGGAGGAATGAAAGATGAATAGAAATGAACTTATTGCTCCTGAACAGTATAATGTAGTTTCGGAAATGGAAAAGTATGCCGAAAACAAAAATCGTAAGGCACTACTTTGGTTAAATGAAGAAGGAAATGAAAGAGAAGTTACATATGAGGAATTAATAAGACGTGCCAATAAAATTGGAAACGCTTTCTCTGATCATGGACTTAGCCAAGGGGATAAGGTGTTAGTCATGATTCCTAGGTTAATCGAAGCTTATGAAGTCTATATTGCGGCACTGAAGATCGGATTAGTATTGATCCCGAGCTCTGAGATGTTACGTACTAAGGATTTGCAATATCGTATGACTCACGGAGAAGTAAGTGCCGTTGTGTGTTATGAACCGTTCACTGGCCAGTTTGATGATATGAGTCAAATGGATCAAGTCACATCCTTTGTTGTGGGAGGATCAAAGGAAGGGTGGCTGGACTTGGATGCCTTGACAGAAGACTATTCTGAAAACCTAGAGATGGCATCCACATCAAGAGACGATATGGCCTTTCTATCCTATACCTCAGGAACCACAGGGAATCCTAAAGGGGTCGTTCATACTCATGGCTGGGGTTATGCCCATTTAAAAACAGCAGCTGATCAATGGTTGGCGATTCAAGACGGGGATACCGTATGGGCTACGGCTGGTCCAGGTTGGCAAAAGTGGATTTGGAGTCCTTTCTTATCTGTGCTGGGAACAGGTGCCAAAGGTTTAGTTTACCAAGGAAAATTCAATCCTCAAACTTATTTGAGCTTGATGGATCAACATAACGTGAACGTACTCTGTTGTACGCCAACTGAGTACCGGTTAATGGCGAAGGTGGACAACTTGAGTGAGTACCGTTTGTCTGGACTTCATAGCGCTGTGTCGGCAGGTGAACCTCTGAATAGAGAAGTGATCGACACTTTCCGTGAGCACTTCAATGTCACAGTTCGAGATGGTTACGGCCAGACGGAGAATACGCTCCTTGTTGGTATTACGAAAGACATGGAAGTGAGACCAGGGTCCATGGGGCGTCCGACACCTGGAAACCAAGTGGAAATCATCGATGAGAACGGAAGTCCGGTCGAAGTCGGAGAAGTAGGTGACATTGCCGTACATTTGGATACGCCTGCCCTGTTTAAGAAGTATTACAAAGATCCTGAGCGGACGAAAATGTCTCACCGGGGCGAGTATTATGTCACTGGGGATCAGGCGAAAAAGGATGAAGATGGCTACTTCTGGTTCGAAGGAAGAAGTGACGACATCATTATCAGCTCGGGATACACCATCGGCCCCTTTGAAGTCGAAGACGCGCTTGTGAAACACGAAGCTGTCCAGGAATGTGCTGTCGTCTCGAGTCCTGATGAAGTGAGAGGGAACGTCGTGAAAGCTTTCATTGTTCTTAGAAAAGGGTACGATGAAAGTGAAGAACTTGTGAAAGGATTGCAAAATCACGTCAAAGATCTGACGGCGCCTTATAAGTATCCTAGAAAAGTGGAGTTCATCGAAGAGTTGCCTAAGACGACTTCTGGTAAGATTCGTCGTATTGAACTTCGACAAAAAGAAAAAACAGCAAAGTCGTAATGTCCCAAACTATAGGAGTCTTAGAAGATGATTAGAGTTGCAGACGATCGTGATGCAGGTGGTTTAGCCTATCTGATGGGAAGTCTAGGGTATCCTACCTCAGAAGTTGAAATGAACGAAAGACTGAGTCACATCCTCCACAATGATGATTATCACACAGTGGTATATGAACAAAACGATCAAACAATAGGAATGATGGGGATGTGTTTTAGTCATGCGTACCATAGTAACGCTTCGCATGTACGAATCATCGCTTTTGTTGTGAAGGAGGAAGCTCGGGGGCAAGGCATTGGACGTATGCTTATCGATGAAGCAGAAAGATGGGCAAAGTATCGAAAAGCATCCTCTCTTATTTTGAACAGCGGAAATAGGGAGGACCGGAAAGAGGCCCATCAGGTCTATGAGCATTTCGGTTTCGAAGGGAAATCAACCGGGTTTTATAAATCTTTATAAGAGGCCTATTAGTATTATTCTCTGTCTCCCCACCTATGTTCACTTAAGGGTTTGAAATCGTGTAACGAATAAGCGGCCATTGACGATAAACGTCAATGGCCGCTTATTTGCGGATCGGTATTTAATTCCTACATGTCATTTTGTTCGCTGAATCAAACCCAGAGTTCCAATAACGGTCCTTTTTTGCCAAGTATGGGGTCGGCTTCGGGATAAGGAGCTTCAGGAATTTCATTTAATGCTGTTTCATATTCATGTTTTTGACCGGTTTTTAAATCAAAGGAGTTTCCAAAGGGGTAAGCACCAAGTACTTTAAAGTCTTCGGTGGCCCCCTCATTCTTATGAGCAACGCCTGCTGGGATGACGAGAAGGTCGTTTTTCTCTATATCAATCCTTCGGCCTTGTGGTCCTCCAAGTGTAAGTGTAGCTGCTCCCTTAAGGACGACAAGTACTTCGTGGGAGGTACTGTGATAATGGTGATAATCAAATACTCCTCCCGTCCATTGATTGGACCATTGATTTTTTGCTAGAGTTTGAGTGACATCTTCTTTAGAAACATCTATAGCCTTAGAGTAAAACAGTGTCGGGAGAAAAGGATGGTTTGGGTAATACCCATCATCCTCGAAAAAGAAACTGTTGAACGTGGAATTCATGCATGGTCTCCTTCCATTAATGATTACTCAGAAGATATTACCAATTTGATAGAGGAATAAACATTCATTTGAAATATTAAGAAAAATCACCCTTTTTAACACCTGTCATTTTTCCTATAATCGGCTTAGTATGGGTACAGAGAGCGTGAAGAAAATCGTTAGCGGGTGGATGTAATTTGTATTATACTGGATAGGATAGAGAGTAACGCCAGCCTTTTATAAGGAGAGAGAGAGATGAACAAATGGTTCACCCATATATTCAATATCCTTGTAGGGATTTTAATTATCGCAGAAGGAGCCGTTTACATCTTTATGAATAATAAAGATGGGGAATTACACCTTCGAAGTATCATCATGTCGATTCTTCTATTCCTTGCATGGGGGATGTCATATAGAAAACAATTGACCAGTGAAAATCCTAGCGCATGGTTAATTGTCACCATCATCATTATGATTCCTATGATTCTTCCGTGGTTATTTTTTATATAAATAAAAAACAATCTCTTGCATTTTTCGTTTATGATAGCCAACAGAGACCTCCGAGTTGGAGTGTTTCTGTTGGCTATCTTGATTTTTTCCTCTTTCACGGAATTAGTTAGGGGGATTGTGAAGAAACGATTGCCTGTGAGAATCGCTTGGAATCCTTTTAACCTCCAGTGGGATAAACGCAAATACTTTATTGGACATGTAGCTAATTCAGAAGGTGTCACTTTTTATCGAAGGACCGTTTTTTTATTTTTGTTTAGGGTATCACATAGTTGTAGGGGAGTTGAACTGCTTCCACTCTTCGCAACATTCCTCTTTTCACAACTTCGAAAGAATCTTCGCGTGACTGTATGACGTGATACAAAAAGTGCAAACTAATTTACATGTATGGAAGGAAAGGATGGACAGACAGGATGAATACGAAGTTGATCGATTGGCCAACGTTTATTGGCGCATTAGTTCTTCTTTTGGGTGTTACGCTTCCTCTAGTCTTCTTCCCTGAGGCAGGGCAAGAAGTAGTAGATGAAGCAAACAGATTTATGACTGGGAATTTCGGTGTCCTTTACATGGTCATGGGACTTGTCATTTTTGCTTTTCTTATTTATGTCGCTTTTAGTAAGAATGGGGCGATTAAACTTGGTGACGAAGGTGAAAAACCAGAGTTCAATACGTTCTCTTGGGCGGCGATGTTGTTCGCTGCCGGAATCGGATCAAGTATTTTGTATTGGGCAGTTATTGAGTGGGCGTACTATTATCAGGGACCGCCATTCGGTGTAGAACCTGAATCGAAAGAAGCGATTCAATGGGCTTCTGCATATGGGATTTTCCACTGGGGTCCTATCGCATGGGCGATTTATACATTACCCGCTCTACCAATCGCTTATTTTTATTATGTTCGGAAGAAACCTGTACTTAAAGTTAGTGAGGCAGTTCGTCCCGTTCTTGGTGACCGTGTTGACGGTCCACTTGGAACTGTGATTGATGTGTTGTTCATGTTCGGTTTGCTTGGTGGTGCTGGTACGACGTTAGCACTTGGTACACCAATGATTGCAGAGGGTGTCACGAGTTTAACAGGTATTCCTTCAACGCTAGGGTTAAAAGCAGGAATCATGCTCCTCTGTACACTGATTTTTGCAATCAGTGCCTATTCAGGACTGAAACGCGGAATTAAAGTTTTGAGTGACATCAACTTATGGCTAGCGATTTTTATCTTAGCATTCGTTTTCATTTTCGGACCGACTCGCTTCATTAGTGAGACAACGTTTAACGCACTGGGTATTCTTGCGGATAACTTCTTCAAAATGGCGACTTGGATGGAGCCGTTCGGCAATCTAGCCCAATTTGAGGAAACAGAATTCCCAGAGTCATGGACGATATTCTACTGGGCCTGGTGGCTTGTTTATGCACCGTTCGTCGGATTGTTTGTTGCTCGAATTTCTCGCGGGCGTACAATCCGTCAAATGATCCTGGGGACAATGGTGTACGGTACAATTGGATGTATCCTATTCTTCGGAATCATGGGTAACTTCGGTCTGTATATGCAGTTGACTGGAAGCTTTGACGTCATCGCCTTTATGAATGAAAATGGAGCACCGGCGACCATCATCGAAATCATTAATCAATTGCCTCTAGCGAAGTTCATGGTGCTTCTATTTACGATTTTAGCCATTATTTTCTTAGCTACGACATTTGATTCCTCTTCTTACATTCTGGCATCTGTTGTGCAAAAGAATGTAGAGGGAGAACCGTTACGTTGGAACCGTTTATTCTGGGCATTTGCACTTTGCTTAATGCCACTCGCTCTTATGTTCCTTGGCGGGCTGGGTACGCTGCAAACGGCTAGTATCGTCGGTGGTTTCCCGCTTATCTTTATCATGTTCCTTCTTGCATGGTCGTTTATGAAAGCATCGAATACTGATATTCGAGCTTCGGACGATTATGAGCCAAGTACGATTCATATTGAACGATGGAGGAAGAAGAGAGAGAAGAAGAAAAAACGCTCCGCTCTAGAAGCGTTAGAAGATAAGCCGAAAGATGATGAGTGATCAATCATTTCATAACAGCAGCCTCACGCGATGTGGGGCTGTTTTTTTGTTATTTGAATCGGGAATAAATGATAAAAAGGGGGAATGCAGGTGTTATTGAATGCAATTGGAATGACGATTGTCGGTATAGCGGTTTTCGTTTTGATTATCGTCGTGGCGTATAAAATGTTTGTGAAAAAACAATCCATCGACTCTTCGAATGCTTATACACCGTTTGATTATATTACTGGACAGACCAGTCAAGAATTTCATGAAGAAGACGAACTTGTTCAAGTGTCGGAAGACGAAGACGAAGGAGAACTTAAAAAATAAATGGATGGGACAGAACCGTGACTGGTAGTCAGGGTTCTGTCCCTAATTCTTGATTAAAAATATTCGCTAGCATAAATAAGTTTATAATCTTGAGAGTCCTTTAGGAACTGTTGCAGCAAATGTAAATGATCCGCTCCAATGAGCACGAGTAGCCTGTCCCCATTTTTGACGATTCGTGATATGTTTGCGGCGATTGCTAAGTCCCGTTGATGCCATTGCTTCAGCCAATGAACTCCTACTTGATGCTGACGATCTCCAATACGAGAAATCTTCATATAAATACGGGGTAGGTCATCTTGGTAGGCCGCCGAGTTGATGTAAGTCAATTTATCTGAAATCGATCTTCCCGTGATGGATTGCTGAAGACTTTGTTGACTGGACACTAAATTCTTGAACAACTCAGGTTGATGTTCTTTCGCCCATTCGAAGACTTGTTCTAGTGTTGGAGAGGACATATCCACGATTTCATCAACCGAATAAAGTTGTGGATGGTCCATCGCTTTAGCGATACGGAAGCCCAGTTGTTCCACTTCATCATATGCAAGTTGAAGATCACCTTTTAGAAAAGATTGGTATCTTTTATTCATTTCTTCTTCTACATAGAAAGATTTCTCCACAGCGATTTTTGTCGGCTCAAATTTCTTCATCTTTTCACTCACTCTTATAATTTCTTCTTGTTCCTCATTCACACTTGTAGGATCGACGGTCATATGAAACATACCGACGAGCAAAATTTCCGGTTTACTCATTACAAATTCTCCTCACAAATAGTCTAGTTCCTTCTCTCCATTGGATACATTGGGTGAACGGACCTCCATTCGGACATTCATCCAAGTGTTCTGGACAAGAGATGCACTTTTAGCTGAGATTAACTCAATCTATGAAGCCAGAGGTCACACTCGTAGGACCCCACTCTTCATTACTCCTACTTTAAAGAAAAATGAGGTATGACATCTTCTCCGATTTCCTGCATCACTTCAGGAACGGGGCGCTTGTTTCTGGATAATCCGATCATTATATGGTTCACGCCGACTTCACGGTATTGTTCCAGCAACTCAATCAATCCTTTCCTCCCGACACGATAACCAGCAGGTATTTTCTCTGCTTCATAATCAGGGTCTTCTATGAGTTCCAGGGGGAGGGGCATGAAAAAGGGACGGAAAACTTGTCCGTGGTACTGGGCTACTTTGTCTTTGTATTGTTGTATGGTTTTTTTCTGTTGTTCTGGGCGTTGAGGATAGAACATCCATCCGTCACCGTGTTCAGCTACCCAGTCCAATGTCTGTTGACAGTATCCCGTCATGAAAGTAGGGATTCGGGATGTTGGTTTTGGAACTAGATTGGACTTGCTGATTTTGCCAAACCGTGATTCTACTGTCGGAAACTCTTCATACAGAACGTCATTCATGAAATGGAACGCTTCTCTGAACCATTCTCCACGTTCCATGATCGGAATGTTCAGTCCTTCGAAATCTTTTCTGCGATCACCAGATGAAATACCGAGCATCAGTCTTTCAGGAAATAGTCTCTCGATGCTTGCTAATTCCTTCGCAACGCGTAAGGGATGGCGAAGGGGGGAGACTAAAGCAGCTGTGCCTAAGTTGATAGAGGTCGTTTGCGATGCCAAGTAAGTTAAGTAAATGAGACTGTCAAATAGCTGTCCTGTTGCAGGGTCTTCAAATGTCGGGTCTTCTAAGACGACATCTTGCAACCATAAGCATTGAAAGCCTAAAGATTCAGCTAACTGTGCCCGTTCAACTTGGTGCTGCATCGTTGGTGGTTGGTGTTGATAGTTCTCCATAGGAACCGTAAGCCCGAAGGAAAGTTGGTTCTCTTTAAGCATGCTCTGGTAGCCGCTATGTTTGCTAAACATAAGTAAACCTCCACGAAATCTTTATTCCTATTATAAAGAGCACATCCTCATAGTGCGAATCAGTCGACTTATACCAAAAAACCTCCGAGCGCTGATGGCTCGGAGGCTTGCCTTATAATTATAAAATATACATAGCGAAGTAAAGGACTCCCGTTAAAATAGCCGATCCACCAGCCACACTTGCAATTTCCGTTGCGTCGTATTGGATTCGTTTCTTCATGATGATAGCCCCTTCCATTCTTTTGGTTTTGATTGTCTACTTATATAGACGTGTGAGAGTTCGGAAAAGTTTCAAATATATGACATAAATATTTCATTTTTGTTTCAAAATCAAAATTATAAGATGAGGTGACAAGGGTAGGACTTGCTACACTGCGTAAAGTTCGGAACAACGACCGACTTATCCAGCCTGTATGTGAATATGCACGCTTAACAGTTGAAAACGTCATGAATAATAAAAAACGAGCCCCCACTCAAATAAGAATGGGGGCTCGTTTATTGCTGATCTTTTTTCCGATATTCTTTCAACGCCTTCACAACGTCTTCATGATAATCTTCCAAAAAATCGAGACCATAGTGATAACGATCTCTTACTTTCTTGCACCAGATTCCGTTCGCTGTAATGGCTAAGTCGATGCCGGCAATGCTCGCCTCGACAAAGAATTGAACCTTTTTTTCAAGAGAGATATGGAAGGGGGAGGATATTTTCATCCCTCCAGGACTTAAATCCAGAATATGTGCTTCTCCCATCGAAGATTGAATCGACCGACCGCCTACTTTCACAATCTTATACGTGGCCTCTACTGGATGTTCGAAGGAATATCGCAACGTTTCATGCCGTCGATATCTCAAAATACATCTCCTCCTAAAAAAGGTTCTTTTGTTAAAATTATCAGAAAGTACCCTTCAATTCAATCACTCATAGTCGGCACAGCTTCATATTAATGGTATTATTTTTACAGAAACGATTCTTTTTTGCAGATAATCAAAAAGGCAATAAAATGGAAGGGGATCTTTATGAATACAAAATCGATGACATGGAATTTAGATACGATCTTTAGTGGAGGAAGTGAATCGGAGGAATTACATAGATATGTGAAACAAACAGAAGAAGACTTGAGTCGATTGGAGTCACTGATTCAACCGTTTTCTGCGCCAAAAAACGTAGAGCAGGCAAAGGAGCTTTCTGAGATTACAGACCACATGCAGGTAGTGATGAAAGAGTTAAGCGAGATTGGCTCCTTCGTAGGCTGCTTGAATGCCCAGGACGTACATGACCGGAAAGCTAGTCAATGGCAATCCAAGCGAACGGAGATGGGGGCGCGCTTTGACAATGCCATGACAGCTTTTGATCAAAAGCTTGTTCAAGTCGATGACACGATATGGAAGTCATTGCTTTCAGAGCCTGCGCTTTCAGACGTAGCGTTTGTATTGGATGAAAGGCGTCAAAAAGCGAAAGATCTCTTAGAACTTCGGCAAGAGTCGCTCATCAATGATCTTTCCGTTGATGGGTATCACGCATGGGGACAAATGTACGACACGTTAGTCGGGAAATTATCGATCACACAAGGTGGCGAGGAATTATCCGTCGGGCAAGCAGCGAATCATTTGAGCAGCTCAGATCGTCAGGTTAGAAAAGAGGTCTTTGATAAACTGCAGACAGCCTGGGGAGACCAGGTTGACTTGTTCAGTGAAACGCTGAATCATCTTTCGGGTTTCCGTTTACAAACGTATAAACATCGAGGGTGGGACAGTGTACTAAAAGAACCCCTCGATTATAATCGGATGAGTAAAAAGACGCTGGATGCGATGTGGGAGACGATTTCAGATTACAAGCATCGTTACATTCCCTACTTGAATAAAAAAGCGAGCATGCTTGGAATGGATAAACTGAGCTTCTATGATGTTGAAGCGCCCATTGGAAGCACAGATCAAAAAATGAGTTATGAAGAAGGGGCGGCGTTCATTGTCGAGCAGTTCCGTAAATTCAGTCCGAAAATGGCTGCTTTTGCAGAAATGGCTTTTGACAACCAATGGATTGAGGCAGAAGATCGAGCAGGAAAACAACCGGGTGGATTCTGTACGAGCTTTCCTGATAGTGAAGAAACGCGCATCTTCATGACCTATTCAGGGACACCATCGAACGTTGCGACTTTGGCCCATGAATTAGGTCATGCTTATCACCAACATGTCATGAATGATTTACCTGTGTTGAATCAAGGTTATGCGATGAATGTGGCAGAGACGGCTTCTACTTTCGCAGAAATGATTGTCGCGGATGCAGCAGTCAAACATGCTTCAAATGACGAAGAAAAGCTGGCGTTATTAGAAGACAAAGTACAGCGAAGCGTGGCCTTCTTTATGAATATCCACGCACGCTTCCTATTTGAAACACGTTTCTATGAAGAACGGAAAGAGGGGACTGTATCTGCCGAGCGCTTGAACGAGCTTATGACAGAGTCGCAGAAAGAAGCGTATATGGAATCTCTTGATGAGTATGATCCTACATTCTGGGCTTCTAAGTTGCACTTCCATATTACGGATGTCCCTTTCTACAATTTCCCGTACACCTTCGGATACCTGTTCAGCATGGGAATATATGCGAGAGCACTAGAGGTGGGGCAAGGCTTTGAAGACCAATACAATGAATTATTGAAGGACACGGGTCGAATGAAAGTGGAAGACTTGGCGAAGAAGCACTTAGGTGTGGATATCGAACAAAAAGCGTTCTGGGAAAACGCATTGGAGTTATGTGTAGCGGACCTTGAAGAATTCATGAAATTAGCCGAGACGCTTTAACCTTATCAAAATAGGGTATCTTGTAAGAAGAATCTTCTTATGAGAGGTGATGGGAATGGCAGATCAAACACGTATTTCAGGAGAAGAAAAAGAACAACGAGTGAGTCAATTAGATGGATGGAAGTTAGTCGACGAAAAGTTCGTCACGAAACGTTTTCGCTTCCAAGACTTTTTGACAGGAATTCAGTTCGTGAACCGCGTAGCGGAGTATGCAGAAGATATTCAGCATCACCCGTTCATCAGCATTGATTACAAAATGGTTACAATCAAGCTGACTTCTTGGGAAGCTGGAGGATTGACTGAGCTTGATTTAGAATGTGCCAGAAGATACGACGATTTATATGCAACGTTAGCTGAATAAACGAAAAGCCGCTGATCGTGTGATCAGCGGCTTTTTCTATATCTTGTTAACCCTCGTCGTCTCTACGTGTCAAATCTTCTCTATTTATCTATGTCAGAGGTTACTCTTTTTATATAAAAAGGTTAACAACTATACGATAACATAGTATACTTGGAAATTCTATTACAATTTAATGAAGAAAATGGTTGGAAGCGACTACTCCAATATTTGAACATGCTCTGTTGAAAACAAGGAGGAATGTCCGAGAGGCATGGCTAGGCACGATACACGTTCTTCTGTGAAAGGATGAATGAACGTCAACTTAGCTGCATGCAAGGCTTGCTTCCCTTCCATATCTCCTTTTCCGCCATATAATTCGTCCCCTAATAAAGGATTGCCTTTATGACTCATATGAACTCGTATTTGGTGGGTACGACCAGTCTGTAATTGAAGTTTCACTAAAGTTGCTTTCAGATTAGGATCGTACTCAAGACTTTCATAATGTGTTTCCGCCTCTTGACCATTAGGAGAGACACGTCGTCTTGTTGCATGGTGTCTGTCTTTTCCAATAGGTTCTTTAATGACGCCTTTTTTAGGTTTCACTTTGCCATGAGCCCAAGCTAAATACGTCCGCTTTATCTTCCTATCCTTCAGTTCTTCTCCCAACATCGCAATCGCTAGATCGTGTTTTGCAAACAGTACAGCTCCAGAGGTGTCCTTGTCCAATCGATGGACATATTTGGGTGTCGCTTCAATGCCGTTGATTTGAAAGTAGGAGGCGACGCCGTTGACGAGCGTGTCCGCTTGGTTTGGTTGGTTCGGGTGCGTAAACATACCCTCAGGCTTATTGACGACAAGCAGATGATCGTCTTCATAAATCACATCAATATCCATAAAAGTCGGAGTGACTTCAAGCGGTTGAGGTGCGAAGAGTCGAATCCTGAGAGCGTCTCCTGTCTGTACTTTCGTATCTTTCCAATGCATTACGTCCCCGTTCAAAGTCACTTCTTTGTTCGAGCGAAACCGGTGGATAAGCTTTCTTGGCACCTGCCATTTTTTCTTCATGATCTTTTCGATGGTCAGTTCGTTCCATTCTTCAGGAATGGATACTTCTAACCATTCACCCATTCGTTTTGTTTTCATAAAACAGCACCTATCTTTAATGTAATCTTTACAATACCCATGTCATTCGATAATACTTGTAGTTTATTGTATGCATAGGTTTTACGCAATGAAAGAGTGACAATAATATAGAGGTATCGACGTCATCCGAATCTATGTTATAATTGACAGGTTGAATACTAAGTGAGACGAAAGAGGTGTGTGCTTCATGCAACACAGAAACGATATTCGAAATATTGCCATCATTGCACACGTTGACCACGGAAAAACGACATTAGTGGACCAAATGCTTCACCACTCCGGTACATTCCGTGACAACGAACATGTAGATGATCGTGCAATGGACTCAAACGATTTGGAAAAAGAACGCGGTATTACGATTCTTGCCAAAAATACGGCGATTAACTATAACGACACACGAATCAACATTCTAGATACGCCTGGACACGCAGACTTCGGTGGCGAAGTTGAGCGTATCCTTAAAATGGTTGACGGTGTACTGCTAGTTGTCGATGCTTATGAAGGCTGTATGCCACAAACACGCTTCGTGTTGAAAAAAGCATTAGAACAAAAGCTGACACCAGTTGTGGTTCTAAACAAAATTGACCGTCCGAATGCCCGTCCAGAACAAGTGGTTGATGAAGTTCTTGATCTGTTCATCGAACTAGGCGCTGATGATGATCAGCTTGATTTCCCTGTTGTTTATGCTTCTGCACTTAACGGTACGTCTGGAAATGAGCCAGAAGACCAACAGGAAACGATGGACCCGATCTTCAAACTTATCATGAACAATATCCCTGCTCCTATCGATACAAAAGAAGAACCGTTGCAGTTCCAAGTGACCTTGCTTGATTATAACGATTACTTGGGCCGTATCGGAGTTGGACGTATCTTCCGAGGTTCAATCAAAGTCGGTCAGCAGGTATCTCTAATGAAGAAGGACGGATCTGTGAAGAACTTCCGTGTAAGCAAGCTCTTTGGTTTCATCGGCTTGAAGCGTATTGAAATCGAAGAAGCGAAAGCGGGAGATATCATTGCTCTTGCTGGACTTGAAGACATTAACGTTGGTGAAACGGTTTGTCCGACAGACAACCAAGAAGCGATGGAAATTCCACGTATCGACGAGCCGACTCTTCAAATGACGTTCCTAGTGAACAACAGTCCATTTGCGGGACGCGAAGGAAAATACGTCACTTCCCGTCAAATTGAAGAGCGTCTGATGACGCAGCTTGAAACGGACGTTAGTCTACGTGTAGATCCAACAGATTCTCCAGATGCATTCACCGTTTCTGGTCGTGGTGAACTTCACCTGTCGATTCTTGTAGAGAACATGCGTCGTGAAGGCTTTGAATTACAATTGTCCAAGCCACAAGTAATCTTAAAAGAAATCGATGGCCAAGTTTGTGAGCCAGTAGAGCGCGTTCAAATCGATACGCCTGCAGAATATCAAGGTGCCGTGATGGAATCGATTGGTTACCGTAAAGGTGAAATGCAGGATATGGTCAACGATGGTAATGGTCAAGTTCGTTTGGAATTCATTGTTCCATCACGTGGACTGATCGGTTACTCTACAGAATTCATGACTCAAACGCGTGGGTACGGCATCTTGAACCACACATTTGATGGCTATGCGCCACTCACGAAAGGTCAAGTCGGAGGACGTCGTGAAGGTGTACTTGTTTCCTTAGATAAAGGAAAAGCATCCACTTACGGAATTATGAACTTAGAAGACCGTGGTGTCATCTTCGTGGAACCAGGTACAGAAGTATATGAGGGAATGATTGTCGGTGAACACAATCGTGAGAACGACTTAACGGTCAACATCACGAAAGAGAAGCACCTGACCAACATCCGTTCCGCTAACAAAGATACGACAAACACAATCAAGAAAACACGTCACATGACGCTTGAAGAAGCGATTGAATACCTTGATGACGATGAGTATTGCGAAGTAACACCAGAAAGTGTTCGTCTTCGTAAGAAATACTTGAATGAAAGTGAACGTAAACGTGCGGCGAAACAGAAGAAAATTCAGAACGCCGATTAATAAATAATAAAAGCGAGTAGGGATGAAAACATCTCCTGCTCGCTTTTTTCGGTTTGTTGTTTCCCTGCTCAAATGATGTCCTGAAAAGCGTGTGCTTTGTCTTTTATAGTCCGTGCAGTTGTCCGAAAAAGTACATCTCTTGTCCGAATAAGAACTATTTGTCCGAATTAACCGAGCGCTTGTCCGGAAAAGTGGATATCTCGTCCGAATAGCACGCGTCAATGGCTGATATAGGAATTCTTTTGTCCGAATACCCTTTCCGGAACAGACGACAGCTCACGTTATGTGGCAAACAACTCGGACCCACTTACGTTTTCTTGATAAAAAAAGTCCTGATTCCCACTATGGGTTCAGGACTTTGCTGTTTATTGCACTTTCACTTCTATTTCTTGGTGACCATGAATTTCTTCATCAGGCTTTTCGTAGTGAACTTTGACGGTATAGGAGCCTGTTGTAGGGAAGGTGAAAGTTGCTGTGTACTCTCCAGGATTTGTTTCTTCTGCATCTATATATTCATGTTTATCAAGCTGGTCTGAGACGATTTCGTAGCGGACCATCGCTTCTTTGAAGGGTTGTTCCATCTTGTTGATGTGTGTAACAAGATCAGACGAACCTTCAGCTTTGAAGTCTTGCTTATCTTTTAGGTGTACCATGAATTTTCCGTCCCCATGGCCCTGTTCATCATCACTGGTTTCAGACGGCTCGTCCTCCATAAACATTTTCTCGCCAACTTGAACTGTCTTCTTAGGCATGGTGTGTAAATCTCCAACTTGTGTGTGTGCGAACATTTCGTACGTACCAGCCTTCTCAAAAGAATGGGTAATCTCGTAGACACCGTCTCCAACATGTTCACTCTCGACGGTTGTAGAGTTGTCTTTTCCATCTTGCTTGTTCCAGATTTCGAAATCTACGTATTCAGCATCTTCGACAGGCTCTCCGCCTTGGGTCACGGTAGCTTGAATCGTCGTTTCTTCTTCAACAGGTAGAGGGTCGCTTTCGAATGTGACTTCTACAACCGGGATTTCAGGTGCTTGTTCCTCAGAGCTCTCTTCTGTCCCTTCGGATCCTTGAGTCGTTTCTTGTTCATTGGACGACGTGCCACAAGCTGTTGCGATGACACTCACCAGTAATATAAAGGATAATATCAATAATTTCTTCATATCGGTAATGCTCCTTTCAGCTCTACTTTGTAGAATAACATGTTCATCGTATCCATTTCAGGCTAAGTTTAGACAATCTGATGACAACTTGTATAAGTAGCTATCGTTTAAAAAGTGTGAGCGGATCATTTTAAATTGAAAAGAGAACAGTTCCAGGTGCTCATAGACCCTGATACCGTCCTCGTGGATTTCTATAGGTTTTCCATCAATTTCTTGGCGATTCGTTCGTAATCATCCCTGTCAATCCCAGGAGCAAACTCTTCTGGAATATCATCTAAGTCAGGGATGGGCGCTCCTTTCGGTGTCCCTTGTATCACTTGAAGAGGTTGACCGTTCTCCGGGTTGGTCCCTTTCCAAATCTTATTGATATCTTGATAATCCGTGTCGCTCCACGTGTACAATATGTTATCTAAGCCTTGATCCAAGTAAGGGCGGGCATAATCGAACTTGGAGTTATCCAAATCTGGTACGGGCAGCATTTTTTTCACATCTACACCAGTGGCGATTTCAAGAGCTTTTGCATAAGCAAGGGCGTGCGTTCCTCCTCTGACAAGCAAGTAACCAATCATTTCACGAGCGGTCGGATGATCGGTCATTTCATACACACGCATCTTATGTGTTCGCGCACCTAACTCAAGGAAGAAGTTGTGTAAAAGATCGAGTACCAGGTTTCCGCTATTGAACACATTATCTCCGGTCCATGGATTACCCATGGAATCATAGGGGAGGGCCGTTTGGGCAGAAGCAATGAACTGGTAGGTATCGCGTTTGTTCAGACCGTTTTGCATAGGTGTTATATCCGGGTCGCCAGTGAAAGTGACGCCTCTAGTCAGAAGGTTGATGGAGTTGTTCACAAGTTCAACATGACCGAATTCTTCAGCCGTTATACTAGCTACGAGGTCATAAAAAGGACGGAATTTCTTTTTGTTACGAAAACCGAATGATTGATACATGTAATTATTCAAAGTAGACATTTCACCAAATTTACCGCCGAGTAATTGTTGTACGGCTGCAGCGGCATTGGCATCCCCATGTTCAGGAATCGTCAGCGCAATTTGCATGCGATCCAGTCGTTTAAACATAGCATTCTCCTTTAGCGTTGGTCAGGATGGACCCATACGATTTGTTGAGTACGAACAAAAAATGGAGTTTCACTCACTTCTACAACAACATGATCAGGCATTACGTTTTTTAGAAGACCACGCACTGATCCTTGCGTGGTTTGCACGACGATCGAAGTCCCTTGGATAGACAGCAGAGTCTGATACACGTAAGGATCGATCGCGGAGTTCATAGAGACATTTTGAGAATGGGAGTTCATGCAGTCAGCTCCTTCACGGGTTGTCTTTTTGATATATATGTCAGGGGTGTGAAAATAAACGTTGTCCCAATGAGAAAAGTGTATCCTTTGTCCGGTGAGTAGTTGAGTCTACCTTACGTCAATGAGGTCATGAAGCAATATCTGCTGACTTTACAAAGATAAAAAAAGCCAAGTGACATCACGTCACTTGGTCGTTATTCCAATCATACGTATAGAAACGCTCGTTGGTAACCCATTTTAAAGCTTCAGGATCATTCGCCTGAATACCTTGTTCCAGCATTTCAAGCATTCTGGCAGTCTGCGAAATATGGGCGCGCATCGCATTTAATTTGTCTTCTTGAACGTCACGAATATCGTTGACGACATCCGGTTCACCTAGGTTTTCTTCTGTATTGTTGGCAAAAGCAACAGCGTGGAAAGTAGGACGCTCGCCTTCATCAATGTCACGAAGTGCTCGTACGACAGCTCTTGCTGTTGCTTCGTGGTCAGGGTGAACCGCGTAGCCAGGGTAAAAACTGATGACGAGAGAAGGGTCTACGTCTTCAATGAGTCCTTGGATCATGTTTTTCATGTCCATATCATCCTCGAACTCAAGCGTTTTATCACGAAGTCCCATCATTCTTAAATCCGTTACTCCCATCGCTTCTGCTGCTTTTTTCAATTCCTCTTGTCGTATATCTGGAAGGGTCTCGCGGTTGGCGAATTGAGGTTTCCCCAAGTTCCTTCCCATTTCACCGAGGGTCAAGCAAGCATAGGTGACCGGCGTTCCTTGTTTTATATATGAGGTGATTGTACCCGAAACACCAAAAGCCTCGTCATCAGGGTGTGGAAAAATGACGAGGACTTGACGTTGTTGTTCAATCATTGCCTTCACTCCTTCAACATCATAGTCTATTCTATTATCCCACATTGGGGACTTGTTTTAACAATCATATGATTAAGAAGCGGTGAGGAAGGACTGTAGGTCTTCTTTATCTCCAAATAGGATCAAAATATCTCCTTCAGAGATACTTTCCTCCTTCGAAGGGTTACTGATAAAGCAATCGTCCCGTTGGATTCCAAGAAGAGTTACACCATAATCTTCTCGCCAATTGATTTCATTTGTCCTCTGATCAACATAAGGACTAATTTCACCGACATGGTATTCTTCGAATTGATATCGATTCGATTCGGCGTGAATGATGGAATCTACATAACGCATGCTTACCGGTTTGATCAAAGATAAAGCCATCCGTCGGCCGCCTAGATTGGATGGATTGACTACTTCATCAGCGCCAGCACGTTTTAATTTATCTTCTGATTCGGCATTCTCCGCACGGGAGATCACCTTCAGATCTGGGTTGATTCCTTTTGCTGATAAGGTGATAAAGACATTTGTTGAGTCATTTGAGGTGGTAGCGACTAACCCATGGGCACGGCTCACACCCGCCTCTTCTAGCACTTCATTCTGTTTGGCATCTCCTAATAGATATGTAGCATCTTCGGGAATGCGATGCGTGTTCCCTTCGTGTGACTCGATAATGACAATGTCATAGTTGTGGTTGCGTAATTCCTCCAAGACTTGTTCGCCTACTTGTTCATATCCACATATGATGTAATGGTTCTCCATTTTTTTGATACGTTTCATTCTCTTTTTTCGCTCCCATTTTTTTGATAGTCGTCCTTCAATCATAGACGCAGCCAGGTACGTTAACATGTAAGTTGTAAACCCCATAGCTATTGGGATTAGTATAAGGGCAAATATTTTTCCACTTGTATGTTTTGGAACTAAATCTCCATAGCCGACCGCGAGTATAGAAACGACGGTCATCCATAGACTGTCGAAAAATGTAATTTTCTCAATAAACATGAATCCGAAGGTAATGATTAAAATGAGTAAAAATACGATGCCTGTGAATTGGTATAGTTGTTTGTGGTTTTGGTACATTTCTCTTCTCCTTGTGTGTAGATGGTCCTACTGAATTACCCTTTTTCATCAGGATAAAACGGAATATGAATGAATTGTAGTTGACATTCTTAGAGAAACACTATAAATTAAAATCGGAATACTATTTGTTCCGTCACTGAGAATCCTTTTATCGAGGAGAATGGTTTATGAGTGTGGTCGTTCTTAACTAATCCACCAATTGGATATGATCTTGTTATTAAAGCCTTGAAAAAAGATGTGCAAGAAGCACGTCTGTTTCGTGATGGATTTGTAACAAGAACAGTTAAGAACGAGCATAAGCGTAGCTATAACGACCATACAAGGCTATGACTGGCTTTTTCAGTCATAGCTTTTTTCGTCTAGGAAATGTAAAATTGGCACAGTCCATATCTCTGACCTAGGCAATTTATGTGTCCAGTGACGGAACACGTACGTCGCGATCAGCTTATCAAAGCTTTTCGCGACTTTTTTTATACAAAAACGGAGAGGAAGAGTAACAAATTGAATAACCGAACATTTCAAACGTTAGAGTTCAACGATATTTTAGAAAAAGTCAGCGAGTATGCTTTAACAAATCAAGCTAAACAGACAATTCGTGAGTTACACCCCATTCGAGATCGTAAACAGCTGGAGCGTTGGCGTGAGGAAGTTTCAGAAGCGGCAGCCATCTTGAATGTGAGCGGCAATATCCCGATTCATACGCTTCAAGATGTCTCTCTTATGATCGATCAAGGGAACAAAGGGTTGTACATTCGTCCACAACAATTCGCAAGCCTGCTTTCATTTCTGGATCACTGTACGAAGTTGAAGCGATTTATGAATGATAAAGAAATCATTGCACCAACGATCCATTTATATGCTTCATCAATTGCGGATTTAAGTGCGCTTGAACAAGAAATCATCAGCACAATCCGGCACGGGCAAGTCGACGATCACGCTTCTAAGGAACTTGTGAAAATCCGTAAGCAAATCGCGACCAAAGAGGATCGTCGGAAGGAACGTCTCGAAGCACTTTCGAAGAAGTACCGTACGTATATGCAAGAGTCTCACCCTGTTATGAAAAATGGCCGCTATACGTTGCCAATAAAGCGCGAGAACCGTAGCAAATTGAAGGGAAGCATCGTTGATCAGTCTGCTTCAGGCGCTACCGTTTTTATTGAACCTGAACAAATGAACCAAGTACAAGAGGAAATTCAATTACTGAAAATGAGCGAAGAACAAGAGGTAGAGCAGATTCTATACAGGCTGACGGCTGAAGTGTTGAATCAGGAGCACGCCATTCATATTGCCATAGAAACGATGCATCATTACGACCTGCTTTTTGCAAAGGCCAAATATAGTCGTTCGATACAGGGCAGGGCGCCTATTTTCTCAGAGGGTTTCACAATCGACTTGAAGGAGGCGCGCCACCCGTTGTTAGGTGAAGCGGCGGTTCCTCTATCGATCCGTATGGGGGAGAGTGAGCAAGCTTTATTGATTACGGGTCCGAACACAGGAGGGAAAACCGTCACCTTGAAGACGGTTGGACTACTGAGCTTGATGGCCCAGTCAGGAGTTCCAATACCCGCAAATGAAGGGAGCGAGCTTCCGATTTTTCAACACATCCTTGTTGATATCGGAGATGGACAGAGCATTAACGAGAATTTGAGTACTTTCAGTTCGCGGCTTGTTAACTTGATTCGTATCTTACGAGAAGCAAATGATCACTCACTGTTACTATTGGATGAAATCGGTTCAGGTACAGATCCTCGTGAAGGAATGGGACTTGCGACAGCTATTCTCAATCAATTGGCAGAGAAAGGATCGACTATTCTCGCAACGACACACTACGGTGAAATGAAAGAATATGCGGACAGGAAATCAGGTTTTATCAACGGCGCTATGGAATTCGATGTAGAAACTCTGAAGCCGACCTATCAATTGCACTTAGGCTCATCTGGGAAAAGCCAGGCCTTCGGCATCGCTCACAAGTTAGGACTCCATCCAAAGATTTTGCAACACGCCTACGGGATTTCTTATAACGAAGAAAAGGATTTTGTATTGGATGATCGCCTGCTAGCAGAGGAAGACTACCGGCGACAAGTTGCAAGAAATCGTTACGGAAGAAAGAAAGTCGTGGCAAAAGCTGAAAAAGGATCCCCCAAATTCAAGATGGGGGATAACGTGAAGATTCCGTCAGAGGAAGAGCTTGGTATTATCTATACAGGTCCTGATTCACGTGGAAACTACCGCGTTCAAGTGAAGGGAGAGAAGAGGACCTACAATCACAAACGACTGACTTTGTATATACCAGCCGAAGAGCTATATCCAGAAGACTATGATTTTGATATCATTTTCAAATCGAAGGAATACCGTAAATTGAATAAGCAACTAGATAAAAAACATGTGGAAGGTCAGACATTAGAAGATGAAGAATAACGATGCTCTTGAAATGAAGTATATCTTTATGGCGGTTCATTCTGTCGTGATATGATGAAGGTAACCTTATTAAAGGAGTGACCCTCATCATGAGTAAACGATTCAAATGGGGAATAGGTGTAATCTTGCTCGTTGTGGTAGGCGTATTCGTTGTACCTGAAGCTTACGCATATTTTACAAAAAGAAACTATGAGAGTGAAGCCATTACGGAAGTTCCAGAAGGATATGAAGTGGCAACACTCGCCGGGGGCTGCTTCTGGTGTATGGAGCCACCCTTTGAAAAGTTAGAGGGAGTAAAAGAGGTCGTTTCTGGTTATACCGGTGGAGACATGGAAAACCCGACCTATGAAGAAGTATCCTCTGGACAAACCGAACATATTGAATCGGTTCAAGTCTACTATGACCCTGAAGTGATCAGTTACGAAGAAATTCTGGACGTGTTTTGGCGCCAAATTAATCCAACAGATGATGAAGGACAATTCATAGACCGCGGCTATCAATATACAACAGCTATTTTCTATCATAATCAAGAACAGAAAACGACTGCTGAACAATCAAAACTGACTATAGCAGAATCAGAGAGATTCGATGGAGAAATTGTTACGCCCATACGAGAAGTTCAAACCTTCTACAGAGCTGAGGAATACCATCAAGATTATTATAAGAAAAATGAATTCCGTTACGATTACTATCGTGGTAACTCCGGAAGAGATGACTATTTAGAGAAGGTATGGGGAGACGAGCGTGAACTGGATCTCCCTAGAAAATAAAAGCTTAGAACAACCCCCTTACATGCCGTAAGGGGGTTGTGTTTGGTTTGTTTAATATTGTTCCGTTTCTTGTGGGATGGAAGGATTGGCATCCGTATCCATTTCGGAATAACCGACGTAGCCAAACGTAGCAACAATTAACAAAAGAACAGCAAACAAAAATTTCCTCATTTCTTATGTGCCTCCAATATTCCAAAAACCGAAGTGCTGCTTACACAAGTCGACACCACTCTCGCGGAAAATGTCGACTTATAGGATTTTCCTTTTTTATTGTACTCATTTTTTTCCTTCAATTCAAGGTAATAATCAGAATTATGAAACGAGTTTTAACCCAACGACTCCTGAAATAATACATAGAATAAATAATAGTTTTTTAACGTTAAATCCCTCTTTAAAGAAAAGGATACCAATGAGTACTGTACCGGCTGAGCCGATTCCTGTCCATATTCCATATGCCGTACCAACAGGAAGGTCTGTTAAGGATAAGGACAGAAAGTAAAAACTCACACCTCCGGCCATCATCGCAAGTATAGTAGGAAGTCGTTTTTTAAAGCCGTTCGATAGCTTAAGGAAAAGCATCGCCGTCATTTCACCCATTCCAGCAATAATTAAAAAGATCCAAGCCATTGTTACACCTCCGATTGTTCGACTTGTTGTTCAGAGCCATCGGTCAGTTTCAAACCGATAATTCCCACGATTAATAGCCCAATAAAAAAGACTTTCCCGACGTTTGCACTGTCGCCAAGAAATGTCATTCCGATAATCGCTGTACCCGCTGCGCCTATTCCTGTAAAAACGGCATACCCAGTACCGACTTCAATCTCACGTATTGCTTTAGTGAAGAATAAAAAGCTTACCAAAATAAAAATAATGGTGATGACAGAGATCAATGGTTTCGTAAATCCGTCTGATAGCTTCAATCCTACAGCCCAACCTATTTCAAATAGTGACCCTAAAAGTAAATAAATCCATGCCATTGGATCCCCTCCTATACTTGAATTCCTTGCCAGAATATTTGCCAACTCGCACGTTTTCGTTTTTCAAACACTTCTTTATCGTAAAAGTTCTCCTCTAAGAATAGGCCATCGATCAGTGTATAGAATGCACTAGTCATAGTTTCAGAAGAGACATCGCGTAGTACGCGCTCTTGTTTTCCTTTTTCAAAAATCTGCTCAACGATTGAAGTGAGGTGCTTCTCTACTCTTAGGAACACTTGCTTGATTTCATGCGCAAACAGCTCTTGAGGAAACAGGGTCACGCGTTTGAAAAACAACCCTTCTGTTGACGTCGCCATGTGATCTAAATACTTCCTGTAAATTGTGTGAAGCTGGTCTTCAATCGTAAGACCCTTGATGGAATTCGTAATATTATCTAGAACTTCCACTTCTCGTTTTTCTACATCTTGCAGCACAGCAGAAAAGATGGCTTCTTTGTTTTTAAAGTGATTATATAAGGAAGGTTTTTTTATACCGACTCGCTCAGCTATATTCGATAAGCTCGTGTTCTCATATCCATGGTGGGCAAACAATAGTAGGCTTTCTTCGATAATTTGTTGTTGGGTCATACTATCACCTCTTTTAATTAAACTAACTAACGGTTGTTAGTTTGATTGTAGCATGGGCTTTTCATGTTGTCCATACTTCATAAATCGACACGTTTAGTCATCTCTTATGTAGGGAAAGGTATAGTAATGAACTCATTTATCGATTTGGATATTCTGCTTTAAAGGAGCTGGCTGCGTGAACACATACCGTTTAGACCGATTTGAAGGAACATATGCCATTTTGATCCAAGAAGACGCACATCATAATGAGTTATCTGTACTGAAAGAACGGCTTGTAGCTGTTGCAAAGCCGGGCGATTTATTATGTATCGATTTCGATGCAATCGGAAATTTGAGAAACGTGAAAATTATTACGCCGGTTGATCATAAAATGGAACAAGCGTAACAAAAATGCCTGCGGACGGTATCAGCGTCCGCAGGCATTTTTGTGTTTAGCAGGCGGCTTCCGCTTTTGATCGTCTAGTTCCAGTCCCCAGACTCTCGCGACATAAGTCATCCAACTTCGTGAAGAAAAATCGCTTCACTGCGTTGGCTGTCTTATGCGTGTCGAGCCTACCAGGGGACTTCCACTTTTGATCGTCCAGTTCCGGCTCCTAGCGATTAGTGGACTTCCCTCGCTTCTGTACGATAAGTCAACATCGAATCACTTCGTTCTTCGTGTTTCCTTTATCTCCTCCAGCTCAGTCCAGCCCATACATCGCTAAACAGTCGCCTCCACTTTTGATATACTATATACAAACAGGTGTTCTTGGAGGGTTTGTGATGGAGGAGTTGTTGAATGGATTGAATGAGGCTCAGCAGGAAGCGGTCGTATCGACGGAGGGGTTTATACGCGTCATTGCTGGGGCTGGTTCTGGGAAAACGCGTGCGTTGACGCACCGCTACGCGTTTATCGTCAATGAGTTGGGCATCGATCCTGGGAATATTCTTTCGGTTACGTTTACTAATAAGGCTTCTCATGAAATGCGAAGACGTGTGAAGAAAATGGTGGGTGGAGAACAGGATACAGGATTTATTACAACGTATCATGGTTTTTGTGTTCGTGTTTTAAGAGAAGATATCCACCGATTATTCTACCCGAAGAATTTCATCATTCTAGATGTTGAGGATCAGAAGATTTTATTAAGGGAAATCTTTGAAGAGATGGAATTGAAGATGAATGACAAGACCTTTAAACGGATATTGGATAAGATCGGGATCCTGAAGGGGAATACACATTATGTACAACAGATGATTTTACGTGGAGAAATGCCTAGCGCAGATGATGCCGGAGATATGGACGGTCAAATCATCCAGCGTTATTTGAAAAAGCAGAAACGTGTGTATGGTCTTGATTTTGATGATCTATTAAATTTTGTATTTGTCTTGTTCGATCAATATAAAGAAGTGTTAGAGAAGTGGCAGGACCGCCTTTATTATATTCAGGTGGACGAGTTTCAAGATAGCAGCTTGAAGCAGTTTGAACTTGTGAAAAAGCTTTCTGAAAAGCATGGAAACCTTTTTGTTGTCGGGGATCCTGACCAGACCATTTACGAATGGCGTGGAGCGGATCCGAAATATATGGTTGATTTTGACCAGTTCTTCCAGGACACGCAAACCATTTTTCTCAATCAAAACTATCGTTCAACACCACAAATCTTATCGTTAGGCAATGCGTTGATTCAGAACAATTATTTTCGTGTCGATAAAGACATGGTAACAGCGAACCCGGAAGGCTTGAAGGTCGTTCATTATCACGGGAAGAGTGAAATCGAAGAAGCGAAGTGGATTGTTCAACGCATGCAGAAGTTGGTGGAGGAAGGAGCGGAATATAGACAGATGGCGGTCTTGTACCGGGCCAACTACTTATCCCGTTTCATAGAACAGGAATTGATCAGTGCCAACATAGAATATACAATATTTGGTGGGTTCAAGTTTTTTGACCGGTTAGAAATCAAGGATGCCTTAGCTCATTTACGGATGATTGCCATGGAAGATGACTTGTCTTTTTCTCGCATCATTAATGTACCGAAGAGACAGATAGGTAAGAAACGTATGCAATTCATTCGGGCAAAAGCAGAGGAAGAAGGGCGATCTTTGTATGATACGTTGAAAAAATACGCCGATCATGACCGGCTCAGGAGTACGGGAGCCAAGTCTTTTATTGAGGCTATCGAATCCTTAAAAGACAAGAAAGAGGAATGGACGGTTTCAGAGCTTCTGCAAGAAGCGATGCAGCGAACAGGGTATGAAGCCTATCGCAGAGAAGATGGAGACCAAGAGAGATTAGACAATTTAACAGAACTGCTACATTCTATCGTGCAATACGAGCAGACGCTTGGTGAAGATATTGACCTTGATGAGTACTTACAAATGATCAGTTTGTACACAGACGATGATCGAGATGATCAGGTCAACTCTGTCAAAATGATGACCATCCATACAGCGAAAGGACTGGAGTACCCGTATGTGTTTGTCGTCGGTATGACAGAAAGTGTGCTGCCTAACGTACGTGCCTTGAGAGAACGGAAGGAGCGTGCCTTAGAAGAAGAACGTCGTCTTGCCTACGTTGCTGTCACCCGTGCTGAGAAAGAATTATATTTAACAGAATCAGAAGGTTTTCAAAACGGAGGTCAGCGAAAGTATCCCTCACGGTTCATTTTTGAAGTGGAAGAGGATTTATACGAACGGGTGGGAGAACTTGATGAAGCCCTAATCGAGGAAGCGAAAGAGTACATTCAGGCGACACATCATCAGAGTAAGCAACAACAAGCAACGGGCTTTTCAAAAGGTGAGCGTGTGAGTCATCCAGTATTCGGACATGGGACCATCGAAGGAATTGATGAAAAGAAAAATACGTACCATGTATTTTTTGATAAAATGAAGGCTCCACGTCCCATCAGCCGTAATTTCAAGAAGTTAGAGAAACTGAAAGAGTCTTAGTGGAAGGGGAACGCTATGTTTGATTATGGAATCTTGGGAAACTCTTTGATTACCTTTGCCATCGTTTTTGTCACCATATTGGTGGTGAGATGGTTGGTGATGGCGGTGTTCAAGCGGTGGTCCAGGAAAGAGGGGAAAAGAGCAAAAGTAGTTCCAATTGCGAAGAGTATTGTCAACTGGTTGACCCTGTATGGTCTGCTTGTGTACACACTGTTTCATTTCAGGAGTTCAGAATGGATGTTTCAACCACTTTTCTCAATAGGATCAGAGCCCGTGTCAGTGTTTCTTATTCTCATCGCTGTGCTCATCATTTTGTTGACCAGCAGAATTTCTAGTCTTGTAAGAGGATATATTTTTCCTGGTGTCTACAAGCGCTACGAATTAGATCAAGGAGTTCAATTCACTTTCGACAAAGCCTTCCATTATATCATTATGGTACTCGCGGTGATCATCAGTTTATCGACGGTTGGATTTGAATTAAGCGCTCTGACAGTCTTTGCCGGGATTGTCGGTGTAGGAATCGGTTTTGGAATGCAGAACATTGCATCAAACTTCATTTCGGGAATCATCCTTCTTTTCGAACGACCTATCAAAGTCGGCGATCGGGTAATCGTCAACGACATTATCGGGGACGTACAACGGATCAACATGCGGGCAACGGTAATCAAAACGTTGGATAATGAACATATTATCGTGCCGAACTCATATTTCCTTGAAGAGCATGTCATCAACCGATCATATAGCGATAAAGTTATGAGGCTAGTCATACCAGTGGGGGTCGCTTATGGAAGTGACGTCCAATTAGTGAAAAGGCTATTGCTTCAAGTGGCGGAGGATGAGGCTGGTGTTTCGCCGACGGTTCGCTCGGTACCAGAACCCTTTGTTTACTTTAAAGAGTTTGGCGATTCATCGTTGAACTTTGAATTGTTTGTTTGGATTTCCGATCCGACACATGTCATTCGGATTAAGAGTGAATTGAATTTCAGGATTGATGCGAGTTTCCGAAAACATCAAGTCGAGATTCCATTCCCACAACGAGATTTACATGTTCGTAGTATTGATTCATCACTTACCGATCAATGGAAGAGATAGAAAAGAGGCCGTCAATAGATGACGGCCTCTTCGCTTAGATTGAATTCGCGATGTTCAGGGTTTGCTCTGCTCGATCTTCTTCTGAACTGAAGTATTCAACTTGATAGATGACATCTTGATCGCCATTGTACCACTCCATATAAAAGGAGTCGTTTCGCTCCTCAGCCCCGGCTACAGCCCCTGAATTCAAATTCAGTTGCTGTTCTAAATCCTGCAGTATATTACCGGGTTGAAAGATCGTTGTGACGAGCAACCGTTCGGATGAATCGGACTGATATTCGATTTGCACTTGGTTATCTTCGGTTGTGGCACCGACAGATGATAAACTGAACGGAATATCTTTAGGAAGTCCAATCGTTGATTGTTGCTCCTCAGAAAGCGATTCAATCGGATTGGCAAACGATTCTTGATAGGTCTCTTTCAAGTCGGTCATGCCGAGGTCTTGAGAAGAACAACCGACTAATAACAAAAAGCCTATTAATGCGAAGATCTTTTTCATATTTTTCTTTCACTCCTTGCGGATGATCCTCATCATAGTTTAGCAGATTATGCTTCACGAGAAAAATTTATTGAATTTTATAAAAAAAGTGAAACGATTTTCAATCTTATTCGTATTATTCTGTAGAGACGATAAATTATAGATAAAAATTGACCGGTGAAATGATTGAGGGAAAATCAACGAGAAGGAAGGTACAAGCATGGAAGCCATTCAAGTACGTTCATTTCAGGAAAATGATTTTCAAACGGTTCAAGAGTTGAACAAACAGGAAGGATGGAATAATCTCGTAGAAAAAAATGAAGAAACACTATGCTCTTGGTTGAATTCAGAGCCTGCTCTTATTGCGGTTGATGGAGATGAGATCATAGGTTTTCTACGAGGATTGACGGATGGAACCGTAACGCTGTATGTATGTGAACTGTTGGTCAAAGAGGAGTACCGTAATAAAGGTGTCGCGGAACACTTGGTCCGTACAGCACATGAGTGTTACCCGAGTACGAGGGTCGAAATGATTGCGAATCAAGAATCTCAAGGCTACTATGAGAGTCGCGGGTACCGGGCTTTTTACGGTTTCCGAAAAGCAGCAGAAGAAATGTAAGGAACGACCCGGAGCGGCTCTCGCTTCGGGTTTTCTGTTGCCTATGGAGTTTATCTAATGATTGTTCTCTTTGACATGCTTCTCGCTTATGAAAGCAATCAATTCCTTCTCTTTCTTATGAAGTGGACGCCTTAAACCGTCTTCGAATTCTTTAATCAAGAGTTGATAGACTTGTTGATATGTTTTCAAAAGGTTCCCCACCTATGACTTGTGACCTGTATTTCCATTATAATACATCAACCGTGTGGAAATCGAGAGGTTGAAGCGAATTGCCTGCTTGGGAAATCTATACCTCATATGAGCACTTAAAAGGTGTTTTTTATGCTTGTATTCCCAAGTAATTACATAAAAGGATTAATACATAAAAAAGAACCCCCTCTTAAGGTTCAAGAGGGGGCAGTGAAGATTATTGGTCAACATAGTGTGCTAATTTAGCTGAAACCGATCTAGGCATGAGCTTTGATGCATAGGCTAGGGACTGGTTAGCTCCACCAGGGACGATGACACGCTTTCCTTTGACGAAACCGACGAATCCGGCCTTGGCAACGGCTTCCGGAGACATGGTTGTCTTGACAAGTTTCGTGTGCTCAGCATTTGCCGTTTTAAAGAAATTTGTATCTGTAGCACCAGGGCATAGCGTGCTGAAGGTAATCCCCGTACCTTTGTATTCTTCCACAAGAGCTTCGGTGAAGGAGAGGACATACGCTTTGGATGCATAGTAGACAGCCATTTTCGGTCCTGGTTGGAAGGCAGCCGTGCTGGCAATATTTAAAACACCTTTCGGAATGTCATATAGCGGAGCAGCTTGAATATCTTCTAAGAATAAATGGGTCAATTCTGTGAGGGCGTTGATGTTGACTTGGAGCATTTTTTGTTGGTCAAGAAGTGGAAGTTCACCGAACGTTCCATTCAAACCGAACCCGGCGTTATTGACGAGCACCTCAACGGTAAGTTCTAAGTCTTTCACTTTCTGGTACAAGACTTCAGCAGCACCAGGCTCGGATAAATCCTGAGGAATGACAGTAACCGTGTGATCTTTCAACTCTTCTTGTAGTTGAATAAGTTTATCTTCTGATCTTGCGACGATGATTAATTTGTACCCAGCTTTCGCGAACAGATGGGCGAATTCATATCCGATGCCACCTGATGCTCCTGTGATGAGTGCAGTTGGTTTCATTAGTAGATCGTCTCCTTCGTTAATGTTTTTACATACTATCAGCATATATCCAAACGAGGAAGGTGACAAATATTTGCTCCTATGGAAGGAAGGAGAGGGGAAGTCTGCTTTGTCCGAATAGGCTGAGCAAATGTCCGATATAGAAGATTGCTTGTCCGGATTAAGCATGAGGATGTCTGAAATCGTGTATCTCTTGTCCTGAACGTTTGGATAAATGTCCGAATTTAGATCCTTCTCTTCAGACTCTTTTGTGAGAGAATGAGCAAAATATCTCTAGTCCAAGTGTTTCAGATAACTGCCCAATACTTAAGTTTTCCTAAGATCATCATGCGGAAAACAGAGCTGTTGACATTATTGTCTGAATTTTATAGACTGTTAGAAAGTATTTAGATTAGATTGCATTAGACGAGATGAGAATGAGAAGAGTAGAGTTGAGGTTTTAACAAGGATGAGTAGAGTTGAGAGAGCTTAGGGTAGGGATAAATGTATCCTCATCGCCTGGCCAAACCATTTAATTGATCATCCCCATTTCTTCTCCTCAACGTCTCATTCTCCATACACTTATGGAGAGGTGAGCCAATGACCACATTTGAAACTTTTATGAAAGATGCCGCCGAGCATCAAACAATTCCCGTAACACAATCCTTTTATACTGATACATTAACACCTATTCACATGTTTCATGCCTTGCAAGATGAAGCAGTGTATATGTTAGAAAGCCAAGATCCAGAGTCCCCTTGGTCGAATTATTCTTTCATCGGTCTCGATCCGATGCTTGAAATCAAAGAGAGAAACAATCAGTTCGTCGTTTCAGACTTTCATGAAAAAACGGAATCCTTTACATCAACGTTCAAGCAAGCATTTGAGTCTGTAGTAAGTACACTTAACGTCAAGCAAGCTGACGTACCTCTCCCGTTTAAAGGTGGAGGAGTGGGCTATATCAGTTATGATGCGATTTCCGATTATGAGCCAGTTCCTAGACCAAAAGAAGATGACCAAAACCTATCGAACTACCACTTATTGTTTTGTCAGACGCTCATCGCTTATCATCACAAAACGAAAGAGACAACCATTCTTTCATTTGCCCGGTTAAATGATCCCGATGAAGCGAGAAGCGTATATGATCAATCTAAAGCACGGATCAATCAAGTGCAGCACCTATTAAAAACGAAAGCGAACCTTCCGGACTTAATGTTGACCGGTGAAGAGGGACGGAGTGAGTCGTTGACGTTCACTAGTAATTATGAGAAAGAGAACTTCAAAGAAGATGTTGAAAGGATAAAAGAATATATTCGAGCGGGAGATGTTTTTCAAGCTGTTTTATCTCAACGCTTTCATACGGTAACTGAACGCAATGGATTTGAGTTGTACCGTGTATTAAGAAACGTGAATCCATCCCCGTATATGTTCTACCTGAAATTTGATGGGGTAGAAGTAATCGGAAGTTCTCCAGAGCGATTGCTGGAAGTACAGGAAGGCAGGCTTGAGATTCACCCGATTGCAGGGACGAGAAAGCGTGGTGTTTCCTCTGAAGAGGATGAAGCACTAGCTGAAGACTTGATTTCTGATGAAAAGGAAATTGCGGAGCATCGCATGTTAGTCGATTTAGCCAGGAACGATATCGGGCGCGTTGCGAAGTTCGGAACAGTCGAAGTGCCGGAATATATGACGATAGGTCGCTTCGCGAAAGTGATGCATATCATTAGTAAAGTAACCGGTCAATTACGTGACGACATATCCCCGATCGATGCGCTCATTTCAGCTTTTCCAGCCGGGACACTTTCGGGTGCTCCGAAAGTGAGGGCTATGCAAATTCTACGTGAGCTGGAGCCTACGCCAAGGAATTTATATGGTGGGGGGATCTTGTATTTGGGGTTTGATGGAAATATTGATTCGTGTATCACGATTCGTACAATGACTCTAGTCGGCCGAGACCTCTATATACAGGCAGGGGCTGGTGTCGTTGCCGATTCAGACCCGGAAGCTGAGTATCAGGAAACCTTGAATAAGGCGAGTGCATTGAAACAGACGATTGAATTAGCTGAGCAGATTTTTGAGACGAGTAGAGAAGGAGCGGAGACGAAATGAAAAATTTATTGAGTAAAGTCGTCGAAGGCGTCACATTAAGTGAAGAGGAAGCGTTCAAAGCTATGAATGCCATCATGAACGGAGAAACATCCCAAGGACAACTGATGAGTATGTTGAGTGTACTAAGGTTCCGGGGAGAAACAGTTGAGGAAATGACTGGGTTTGTCCGTGCCATGAGAGAGAATATGACAAAACTCGAAACAGAGGATGACGACCTTGTCGATACATGCGGTACTGGAGGAGATGGGGCGTCAACGTTTAATATATCTACCGCCGTTTCCATCGTTCTTGCCGGTATGGGTGTCAAAGTCGCAAAACACGGTAATCGTAAAGTCTCATCAACCAGTGGCAGTGCTGATGTATTAGAAGCGCTAGGCATTCCCATTGATACGACTCCTGAACAGGGAGCGCGAGCTTTACGGGAGAAAGGGATGACGTTCCTATTCGCTCCGCTTTACCATCAAGCGATGAAACACGCAGGTCCTGCTAGGCAAGAACTTGGGTTCAGAACGGTCTTCAACCTACTAGGCCCTATGTCTAACCCGGCGAATGCAAAGCGCCAGCTGATCGGAATCTATGATACCGCTTATGCTGAGAAAATGGCAGAGGCCTTACATCAACTAGGATCGAAGCATGTACTCTTGGCTACAGGACGAGATGGAATGGATGAAATCACCGTGACGGGGGTCACAGACCTGGTAGAGTTGAAAGATGGTGAGATTCAAAGATTCACGGTTACCCCTGAAGAGCTTGGGTTGAATCGAGGATCACTAGAAGACATCCAAATTGAAACAAAAGAAGAAAGTGCTACAATCATTGCAGACGTCATTAAAGGTAAAGCCAATGAGAGCGCCATGACAATCGTTACGATGAACGCTGCTGCAGGGTTGTACGTAGCCGGTAAAGTGGAGACCCTTAAAGAAGGGGTGAAGCAAGTTCAGTGTGCGATTGAGAAACGCGTCGTAGAAAACTACTACCATTCCATTGCCGAAGAAAAGGAGAATCGCCAGTATGCTTGAAACCATTTTAGCCGTAAAAAAACAAGAACTTCAGCAACTCTATTTGCCAGAAGAACAACAAACGACACGACGATCTTTGCGTGATTCCCTTCTCGAATCTCCTTATATAGCAGGTCTTATCGCGGAAGTGAAGAAAGCATCACCATCAAAAGGAATCATCCGTGAAGATTTCAACCCAACTCAAATTGCTGCGGACTACAATCAGGCAGGCGTGCAGGCCATTTCTGTACTGACCGATCAACATTTCTTTCAGGGGCATCGTGATTTTTTGACGACAATCAAGCAAAATGTCGATGTTCCTATCCTTAGAAAAGACTTCATCATCGATCCTGTCCAAGTCGTGGAAAGTGCCTATATCGGAGCAGATGCGATTCTGCTTATCGGCGAAGCGTTGGAAGCAAGACAACTTCATGAACTTTATAATCAAGCTTATGATTTAGGAATGGAAGCACTTGTCGAAGTGCATAGTGAAGAAACGTTGGATCGTGTACTGAATGAATTCACGCCCCGAATTGTAGGTGTTAACAACCGGAACCTTCATACGTTTGAAACGAAGCTCTCCCAAACAGAACGTATGGCATCTCTTGTACCTGAAGAATCATTGCTTGTATCTGAAAGTGGAATTGTCAATTATGAGGACGTACAGGATGTTGTCGAATATGGAGCAAAGGCCATCTTAGTAGGAGAATCACTGATGAGACAAAATCAGATTGTTGAAGGAGTACAACGATTGATGAATGGGGTGGGTGAGTCATGAAAGAGCCGATTGTAAAACTTTGTGGCAATCGATCGCTATCTGATGTTGCCAAAACATCTTCATCTAACGCTACTCATCTTGGGTTCATTTTTGTGAATCGAACGAAGAGATATGTGAGACCCGAACAAGTCGGACGTTGGATTAAAAAAATGAGGCCTAATCAGAAACTCGTCGGTGTATTTGTCAACCCGACGATCAGTGAATTAGAAGAAGTTCTCCACTTTGTTCCATTAGACGTCATCCAATTGCACGGTAGCGAAACGGTCTCCCACTTGTTAAAAGTAAAAGAGGCGACAGGCTTGCCTGTGTGGAAGGTGATTCATCACCAGGAAGATGGCCCAGCACAAATGCACCTATTTCAAGGTGTCGCAGACGGGTATGTCATCGACTCCAAAGTAAAAGGTGCTCATGGTGGTACAGGGGTGCAGTTCGACTGGGGATCGATTCCATCGTATAAAGCATTGGCCGAAGAACAGGGGGTCCCTTTTCTTATAGCAGGCGGCGTCAACCCGGATAACATCTCGGAATTACTCCGTTATGCACCTGACGGAATTGACTTATCTAGTGGATCAGAAACAAATGAACAGAAAGATATCGGTAAGATTCAATCGATTATGAAAGAGGTGGAGCGCAATGTTGCAAGTATTTCCTGATGTAAAAGGTCGCTTTGGAGACTTTGGCGGAAAATATGTCCCAGAAACCCTGATGGGTCCTTTACAAGAATTAGAAGAGGCGTTAGATGAGGCGATGGAAGATCAGTCATTCCTCGATGAATACCATTATGTCTTGCAGGAATATGCAGGAAGACCTACGGCGTTGACCTTTGCAGATAAAATGACTGAACACTTAGGTGGCGCGAAAATCTATCTGAAGCGAGAAGATTTGAACCATACGGGGGCGCACAAACTGAACAATGCCATTGGTCAAGCCTTGTTAGCCAAACGAATGGGTAAGAAAAAGATCATTGCAGAAACGGGGGCTGGACAACACGGAGTGGCTTCTGCAACAGTGGCAGCGAAGTTCGGTCTTGAATGTAAAGTCTTCATGGGAGAAGAAGACATTAGGCGCCAAGAACTGAATGTGTTCAGAATGAAGTTATTAGGTGCTGAAGTCATTTCTGTTTCAAGCGGAAATGGGACGTTGAAAGATGCAACGAACGAAGCGATCCGATATTGGGTCGCCAATTGTGAAGACCACTTCTATTTAATCGGTTCCGTGGTGGGTCCTCATCCGTATCCTGGAATGGTACGAAACTTCCAGCGTGTCATCGGTGATGAGTCCAAACAGCAATTTTCTGCTGTGGAACACGCTGTTCCAGATCGTATCTACGCTTGCGTAGGCGGAGGCAGTAATGCGATGGGCATGTTTTATCCATTCCTTGAGGACGACGCCGAATTAATTGGAGTCGAAGCGGCTGGTAAAGGTGTCGATACACCTGAGCATGCAGCGACATTAACCAAAGGCACACCTGGTGTCATTCATGGATCTCTTACGTATTTGATGCAGGATGATAATGGACAAATCACAGAACCTTATTCGATTTCAGCAGGGCTGGATTATCCAGGGATCGGGCCAGAGCATGCGCACTTGTTTAAAACAAGAAGAGTCCGTTATGAATCGATTACTGACCAAGAAGCCTTGGATGCTCTGAAATTATTGACTGAAAAAGAAGGCATCATTCCCGCGATCGAAACGGCACATGCCTTAGCTCAAGCCTTTAAGGAAGCGCAAGAGATGTCTTCCGAAGAGACCATCTTAATCAACCTGTCTGGTCGTGGCGATAAAGACATGGCTACATTAATGGAACATTTTCAGGAGGAGGTCGACCATGCTGACTAAACAAGCCTTTCAAGGCAAATTAACGAAAACCGAAAACTTGTTTATCCCATTCATCGTCGCGGGAGATCCGAGTCCTGAACTGACCATTGAGTACGCATTGCGCCTGCAAGAACAAGGAGCAGACATCTTAGAGCTCGGAGTCCCTTACTCTGATCCATTGGCGGATGGGCCTACGATTCAACGTGCAGCCAAAAGAGCATTGAACGCAGGAATGAGCTTGCGCAAAGCTATTCAACTTGTTCCAGAATTGCGTAAGCGTGGTTTAGAAATACCGGTGGTCATCTTCACCTATTACAATCCAGTCTTAAGAATTGGCCATGAGGAGTTCTTCGATCTGCTTGAAGAGAATGGAGTAGAGGGAGTCTTGATTCCTGATCTTCCTTACGAGGAAAGTGAAGAGATTCGCGACCTTGCTTTACAGAAAGAGATCGAATTTATTTCTTTAGTGGCACCAAATTCTGATAAGCGTGTGAAGCAAATCGCTGAGCATGCGAGAGGCTTCTTATATTGTGTTTCAACGCTCGGCGTCACAGGGGAACGCAACCAGATGACAGCGGAAGCCCTGCAATTTATTGAAAAAGTAAAAGAGCATAGTTCAGTGCCGGTCGCTGTCGGTTTCGGTATATCAAGTTACGAGCACGTCCAACTGGTCAATGAACATGCTGACGGAGTCATCATTGGTAGTAAAATTGTGAGAATCATAGAGAGTAGTTTAGACAAAATAGAAAGCGGACAAACAAGCGATGTCCTAGAGGAGTTTTCAGAGGAAATCAGACGGTTGGTAAAAGGATAAAGAGTAGAGGAGCTGAGCTGAGTTGATCTATATGATCGATCATTATGATAGCTTCACCTACAATCTCGTGCAGTATTTGGGCGAGATGGGTCAAGAAGTCGTCGTAAGAAGAAATGACGAGATAGATTTTGAAGAGCTGGAACAATTAGATCCGGATTTGATTTTTCTATCTCCGGGTCCTTGTTCTCCAGATGAAACAGGGAAGACGTTAGAAGTCATTGAAAAGTACAAAGAGAAGAAGCCTATATTTGGAGTGTGCCTAGGACATCAAGCAATTGCACAGGTGTTTGGAGGTCATGTCATCCGGGCTGAATACTTGATGCATGGTAAATCTTCCAATGTGTTTCATGATTCAAGTGGCATCTACGAGGGACTACCCAACCCTATGGAAGCGATGCGGTATCATTCGTTGATTGTGGATTTGAAAGGACTGCCAGAATGCTTTGAAGTGACGGCAGCAACCGTAAATGGTGAAATTATGGGAATCCGTCATACAGAATTGCCGATAGAGGGAGTACAATTTCACCCGGAATCTATTGGCACGAACGATGGAAAGCGGTTAGTAGAAAATGTCGTGAAAAACCGAATGAAATCTATGATTTGAGAAAAGAGTGGTCGTCTTATAAAAGGCGATCACTCTTTTTTATTGTGGGTATTTAGACTTATTTTCTGTCTCAATGAACAGGGAATAAATGAAATTTTATAGAAATTTCTAAAAAAATACTCAATTTCTAGAAGTAGTGAAACCATAACAATAAGTAGAGGTGGAAAAAATACCCTTGTATAAAAAAGTTTGAAAATATCCCCCTAAATCCCTGTATGGAGAGGATTTTTACAAGTTTTCATTTTGTGTTACGTTAAATAGCGTCGCAAATGAGAGCGATTTATCACATCGGCCGGTGGATAAGAATACTCATCAAGATGAACTAGCATATTTTTAGGAGCTGATTTAAAAGTCATGGAACTGACACAAGATCCAACTCTTTTGTGGTTTATAGCTATTTATGGAATCATTATGGTAGGTATTGGGATATTCATGTCGAAGAAAGTAGCGGGTAGTGAAGACTTTGTACTAGCTGGTAAAAGTTTAGGACCATTCGTGTTGATGGGAACGTTACTCGCAACATGGACAGGTAGTGGAAGTATATCAGGTGGAGAAACTTCGATGGCATTCAGTTACGGAATTCTTCCATCATTGATGATGATGCTCCCAACGTTAGTCGGTATTATCGTATTATATGTGGTCGCACCGAAAATCCGTGCGTACGGTAAATTTACTGTATCAGGAATTTTGGAAGCGAAATATGGTCGAACATCCCGGAACATTGCGAGTGTTATTATCATTCTTGCTTATGTAGGTATCGTTTCTTATCAAATGAAAGGTTTCGGTTTTATATTGAATCTTACTACAGGCATGACCGTTCAAACCGGAACGTTGATTGGTGCTATTATGATTATCTTCCTTGCGATGATTGGGGGACTTCGTTCTGTATCCCAAACAGATGCGATCAGCGGTTTCCTGATGGTCGGCGGATTGATTGTGACGGTTCCGACGATTATTTTCATTGCTGGTGGATGGAGTGAAATCGTCGCGAATGTCCCTGAGACACATATGAGCGCAACGGGTGGACTGACGACGATTCAAATGATCGGTTACTTACTTCCTTCGCTTTTCTTACTACTAGGTGACCAGAATATGTATCAACGTTTGGCGTCTTCTAAAGGGGATAAGTCGGCTAAGCGTGCACAGCTTGGTTGGTTGATTGCGATGCTATTTATTTCGCCATCTATTTCTATTATTGCGTTTGCTTCAAGGTCGCTGTTCCCGAACATCGATCCGGGTATGGCGTTAATGGCGACAACTGTAGCGATGCCTGTAGCAGTCGGTGGTATCCTACTAGCCGCAGCAGCATCATTCATCATTACGACAGGGAACTCTTATTTACTGTCCGCTGCCACTAACCTAACGTACGACTTGTACGGGAAGTATATGAACGAAGAAGCTTCGGATAAGAAATTACTATCGATGACTAGGATCTTTATCGTAGCCTTGGGGCTCTTCGCGTTCTTGATCATTAGCTACTTCCCTACAGTACTAAGTGTGCAGATGTATGCCTATACCGTATACGGTGCAGGCTTGACTCCAGCATTACTAGCTGTTTTCTTCTGGAAACGAGTCAACTCGATCGGAGGAATATCTTCGATGGTTGCAGGTGTCGTCACAACCTTGACGTGGGAAGTCATTCTGCAAAAACCATTTGAAGTCAATAGTGTCGTTGTAGCTGTACCCGTAGCTGTCATTGTTCTGATTGTGGCTACGTTACTGACTACGAATGATCACTATCAGACACGTGAAGCAACATCAAATGCATAGTGCTCCAAAACCTCTCAGCTTCTGCTGAGAGGTTTTTTACACGAAATGGACGGAGGATAGTTCAAAGGTCATCATTTGAAAAAATGAAAAGAAAACGGTCACAAATTTCGTCATTATTCTTAATAGTATAAAAGAATAGGATACGCGCGAAGGGAGGTAAACCCATTGAAATTCCGCACGCTTATGATGTGCACTTTTCTGATTTGCACGATCATCCTTATGCCATTTACCGTTTTCGCATCAAATGGAAAAGCACCTGATCACTCAAAAGCAGAAGAGAAAAAAGAGACGGTTGAACAGAAACGAGAAACGCCCAATACGAAACAAAAGAATAAGAAAGACAAGGGCGCTGAACCATCAGTTGATTCAAAGGCTGATTCTAAACCTAAGTCTCAAACTAAGCCGCCTGAACCGACGTCTAAGGCCCCTGATCACTCGAATGCTGATCGATCAGAGAATTCTGTTCATAAGGGCAAAAGTGGAGAGGCTTCTGAGAAAAAGCGTGACGACAGAGGGAATCCCCCTGACCATGCAAAGGCCGATAAAGAAAAGCAACCTAACATGGATAAGCACATAGAGGAGAAGGTTGATCCAGAACTCCCTGTTAAGGAAGAAGTTCCATCTGACAGTCCATCACTTTCTCCATCGGTAGAGCATATAGAGAGAGAAGTGAAACAGAACGACTCAACAAGTCACAAGGAAAATCCTTCTAGTAACAAGAAGGAAGCACCGTCAACTAAAGCAAATGTCCATAAAAGACCTGTTCAAAAGCCTGTCCCATCCCCTGAACGATTACCTACTCCACAGCCAGTCAAAGACGGGATCACTTTTTCATATTCGTCTCAAAAAGCCGGAAGCAAATCGGGGAAAGATCGATCCTTTTCCCATGATACGACCGTGTGGACTGCTGTTAATATGATAGGATCGTCAGGAGGACAAGATTTACGTTACATACTGGTGTCGAGACATCATATGTTGCGAAGTCAATGGATGAATGCCCCACCGGAACAACCACCGAAGATGTCTCCTTTATTTTCATAGAATAGACAAACCAATTCTAAAAAATTAAAGGAGAGATTAATAATGAAAACGTCATATATTAAAACATTTGTAGCAGCTGGTGTACTAACGGTAGGATTATTCGCTGGAGGTACGGTCGCCGATGCGTCTTCTCACGGAAAAAAAGCAGAGAAAACGGTTGAAGTGAAGGTAGAAGAGAAACAGGCGAAGAAAGAGTCGAAAAAAGATAAAAAATCTCATTCAATGGCAAGCGAGCGTGCGAGTGAGAAAGCACGTCAAAATGCCGCGCCAAACTCAGCTGTACACGCTACTTCTGAAGTCAAAGAAGAGCAAGCTCCTGTTGTAGAAGAACCTGAGGAAGAAACTGTAGTAATGCCTGAAACAGATGAGTCTACGGAAACGACTACAGAAGAAAATGTAGAGGAATCCGAAAGTGCTGAAGAATCTGCTGAAGAAAACGTCGATCTATCTAAGAAAGCTCATTCGAAGGCAAGCGAACGTGCAAGTGAAAAAGCACGCGAAAACGCTGCACCGAACTCAGCTGTCCACGCTGACTCTGACGAAGAGGAAGCTGTAGAGGAAGAGCAGCTAGACTCTGAAGGCGAAGAAGGCACAGAAGAAGACTTGGACAGTGAAGAAGCAACAGAAGAAAGCGAAACAGATGTAGAGACTGACGAAGAAGCAACAGAGGAAGAATCCACACAGGATTCAACAGAAGAAGAAGCGAATGAAGAAGATCAAACGGTAGATCTTTCTAACAAAGCTCATTCAAAAGCAAGCGAGCGCGCAAGTGATAAAGCACACGAAAATGCCGCTCCAAATTCTGCCGTCCATGCTAAGTATGAAGACAAAGATGCTGATGAAGAACTAGAGCAGACTGAAGGCGAAGAAGGTAAAGAAGAAGATGACCTGGACGGAGAAGAGGAAGAAGGCAAAGAAGAAGCAGATGTAGATGCTGATGAAGAAGCAACAGAAGAAGAAACTCCAGAAGTTGATGAAGAAGAAACAACGGAAGAAGATTCTACGGATGTTGAAGAAGACGCAACTACAGAAGATGAGCAAGATGGAAACGAAGACTATTCTTCTCGTGTATAATGAATGAAAGAAGCTGAGACTTTGTTCTCAGCTTCTTCTTTTTATAATGTCCTTGAAATCGATTACTAGTTTCGTATATAATAGATTTTGTCGGAAACATTATACGGGGCATTAGCTCAGCTGGGAGAGCGCTACACTGGCAGTGTAGAGGTCAGCGGTTCGAGCCCGCTATGCTCCACTTTTCTTAATTTCAGCGTACTCAAAGCCATTTCACTTAAAAGTGAAGTGGCTTTTTTATATTATAAAGTTGGGACTCACCTCGTGACGAATATCAGGGATTATAATCACCAGAACAAGTAGTTTAACGTAACTTCTTCGATTAAATTACAAATACTATACGTCAAACTTTGGTACAATATAGATAGTGCACAAATCATAAAGGAGTTTTGTCATACATGCAGGACGTTTCAACCATGCAAGACCAAATGATCGGAGTTTGGGAGTTAGACAGTTATCAGGTTACGGATGAAAACCAAAACGTGACATATCCTCTCGGTGAAGATGCGACGGGAATTGCCATCTATCATAGAGGTGGATATATGTCGGTTCAAATGATGAGTTCTGGCCGACCAGCATACGCTGGAGGCGACATTCATGTAGGGACGCCTAGTGGTGTAGCTGCCGCTGCCCGTGGGTACCTAGGTTATTCGGGAGCATATCGTATCAACGAAGATGAAGGGTTAGTGGAACACGATATGGAGGTCAGTCTTAATCCGAACTGGGTGGGGGACACACAGCCACGCTATATTCAGATTAAAGAAGATGTACTGACAATCTCTAGTGAGCCGGTTTTCATACAAGGGAAAGAACAAAATACCAAAATCACTTGGAAAAGGATTCGACAATAATAGGTTTCCTCTCGTACAGACGGGAGGAAATTTTTTGTTTGTATAAACTTCACCTCAGTGCCTTTATACCACGAGAGGTGTGAATTGCTTCAGTATCCTCCAATTCGCTAGTAAAGAAGAGTTTTGACTAGATGTACGTACGTCTATATACTTAACGACTATGTGTGAAAAAAAGAAGGGTAGGAATGGTTAGGACCATTCCATAAACTCGAGGAATAATTAGGGGGAAAATAATGAACGACGATTCAAGTAGTAGAATGAGAATTAATTGGATTACATTTACCATCAGCGGAGGATTTCTCGTTTTATTTTTACTCATGTCTTTAGTGAACAAGACGTTGATGGGAGAATGGATTTCAAGCTCATTTAACTTTTCAGTCACCTTCTTCGGTGCGTTTTGGCAATTGTTGCTATTAGCTACGTTCTTAGTTGGAATAGGACTTGCTTTATCAAAGTATGGAAAAGTAAAGCTCGGAAATATGGATCAGCCTGAGAATGGTTGGTTCCGTTGGGTTTCGATGATTTTATGTACGTTATTAGCTAGTGGAGGCGTTTTCTGGGCAGCAGGAGAGCCGATCTATCACTTCCTGACCACTCCACCTTTATTTGCGGATGAAGGCATGTCGCCTGCTCAAGCTGTCGTACCAGGACTTGCTCAGAGCTTTTTCCACTGGGGATTTACAGCATGGGCTTGTCTAGGAACGGTTGCAACGATCGTGTTGATGTACGTCCATTATCATAAAGGCTATCCACTAAAACCAAGAACCATTCTCTACCCAATGATTGGAGAAAGAATCTTCCATAATAAAAGTATTCTAGGTGCCACAGCAGATGTTGTTTCGATTATTGCGGTAGCTGCAGGGACGATCGGACCGATTGGTTTTCTCGGTTTGCAAGTCGGCTATGCACTTGAGTATTTGTTCAATGTGCCGGACACAATAGTGACTCAGGCAATTGTGATTATTTTCTTAGTGACGGTTGCAGCGATTTCGGCATCTACGGGCGTCGATAAAGGAATTCAATTGCTGAGTCGCATGAACGTCGGTTTAGCGGTCATTCTAATGATCGGTATGCTCATACTTGGTCCTACGATGTTCATCATCGACTCGTTTATAGGAGCAGAAGCTTTTCAAATCCAAAACTTCTTGCGAATGAGTCTTTATCGTGGAGACAGTGGCTGGCTAGGTTATTGGACAGTCTTCTTCTGGGGATGGTTCCTAGGATTCGGTCCAGCTATGGCAATGTTCATCAGCCGGATTTCACGAGGTCGTTCGATTCGGGAACTAATCTTGGCTGTGTCCATTATTGCTCCATTAGTCAGTAATTTTTGGTTTGCAGCTGTTGGTGGTTCGGGATTGTTTTATGAAATGGAAAGTCCAGGATCCATTTCGACAGCGTTAAATGAGACAGGGATGCCTGCAGCCGTAATGGCGATTATGGAACAAGTTCCTTTCGGGATGGTCATGGCCACAGGCTTTCTTATTGTCACGGTCGTCTTTGTCGCAACGACAGCCGATTCGATGTCCTATTCGGTAGCCGTCACGCTAACGGGGCATGTTCACCCTCCTAAATGGTTGCGCGTTTTTTGGGCTTTGCTATTCGGTGCCATTGCGGCAACATTGATCGGAATTGGGGAAAGCAGTATCCAAACCTTGCAAAACTTCATTGTTGTAACGGCTGTTCCCGTTTCTCTTCTTCTGTTGCCACCTGTTTGGTTAGCTCCTAAAGTAGCGAAGCTCATGGCCATTGATCAGAAGATTATAACCACTGATGGAAAACCAGAAAGTAAACAAAAAATCTCATAAGCTGCTTGAAGAGCACGTCCTTATCAAAGGGCGTGCTTTTTTCTGTGGTTTGCATAAGAGCCTGTTTTCGGGACATATGTCTTAAGTGCAGGTAGATGACTAGTTCATGGGACTTGGTTCAATATGCCAATTTTAGAAGAAGTTATCGGATGGATGTCCACGTAATACTTTTCCTGTGATAGAGTAATAGATAGCCAATTAGTGAAAGCGTTTGCACAATAGCTCGACAGCGTTTCACATATCTATCAAAAGGAAATAATAAAAGGAGAGTGGAAGGTATGAGGAGGAAAAAATTAGTGGCTATTATGAGTAGTGTGGTGATGCTCACATCGTTTTCTGCCGTTACACCGGTTTCACTTGACGGGAAATCAATCACCCAAGCAGAGACTTCCGTTGAATCGCCTATTCCAGAAGATCATATACGCATTCACTATAAGCGCTTAGACGACAATTATGACGGGTGGGGTCTTCATCTATGGAACCAAAACGGAGACCAGCAGGCTATCGATTTTATCGTTGATTGGGGAGAGCCTATTTTATTTGATCAATCGAACGAATGGGGTTCCTATGTGGACGTGCCGGTTGTAGATATTAAGAACGGCCTGAATTTCATTGTCCACAAAGGGGACAACAAAGATACCCCTTACGATCGCAGCTTCCCTGACGAGGGAGCGAATGAATTCTGGATTGTACAGGGAGATGAAGACGTTTACTTAGATAAACCTGAAATTGGAATCGATGTCACTTATTCAGAAATGACTAGCCAAACGGAGATTACCACTTACTTAAGCCAAGTGGCTAATGTGACCAAGAATGACTTTTCTATTCAGGATGAGTCAGGCAACGAAGTGGCAATCCGTGAAGTACAAGCAGAGGGACAAAAAGTCACTCTTCAAATGGAAGAAGAACTCGATATTACAAACTTTTATTCGCTTACGTTTGATGGAAAAGAGGAACCGATCAACGTGGCTTGGCAGCTCGTGGACGAATCATTCGCGTATGATGGAGACGACCTTGGACCGACTCTACATGAAGATGGTTCAGCTACGATCAAATTATGGTCACCGACAGCACAAGATGTGTCTGTAGTCTTATATGATAAGCATGATCAATATGAAGTTGTGAAGGAACGCATCCCTATGGAAAAAGAAGACGGGGTATGGACAGTGAAACTTGATTCGTCGAACACTGGTGTCGAGAGTTTGAGAGGCTACTACTACCAATACGAAGTGACGGCTGAAGGAGAAACGAATCTCGCCCTGGATCCATACGCAAAGTCGATGGCGGCTTCAAGTGATCACGATGAAGATACGGTAGGAAAGGCGGCCATTATCGATCCATCAACAATCGGCCCCAAGTTGGATTTTGCGAAAATCAAAGGATATGAGAAGCGGGAAGATGCCGTCATTTGGGAGGCTCACGTTCGAGATATGACCTCTGATCCTGATCTGGAGTTAGATACTCCTTTTGGTACGTTTGAAGCTTTTGGTGAAAAACTGGACTACCTGAAAGACTTAGGTGTCACCCATGTACAGCTTCTGCCTGTCATGAAATATTATTTCGGTAATGAGTTGGAACGGGATCAACGTGAACTGGAATACTCTTCATCTGGAAACAACTATAATTGGGGATATGACCCTCACAGTTACTTCGCTCTTTCAGGAATGTATTCTGAGCGACCACAGGACCCGGAAGCTAGAATTGAAGAGTTCAAACAGCTGGTCAAAGAAATTCACAAGCGGAAAATGGGTGTCGTGCTGGATGTCGTCTATAACCATACGGCGAAAGTGAGCATCCTAGAAGACCTAGTCCCTAATTATTATCACTTTATGGACGAAGAGGGCCAAACGAAAACGGGATATGGTGGTGGTAAGGTCGGTACCACACACGAGATGTCCCGCAAGCTGATGGTCGATTCTATTAAGTATTGGGTGGATGAGTTCAAGATTGATGGTTTCCGGTTTGATCTAATGGGTGACTTGGATGCTGAAAGTGTTCAGGCAGCCTATGACGAAGCACAAAAGTTGAACCCGAATATCCTGATGCTTGGTGAAGGATGGCGCACCTTTGTCGGTGATGGCAGTCCTGAAAATGAAGTGACCCCTGCCGATCAAGATTGGATGGGTGAAACAGATAGTGCAGCTGTATTCTCTGATGAAATCAGGAATGAGTTGAAGTCTGGGTTTGGCAGTGAAGGAGAACCTCGCTTCATTACAGGTGGTGCAAGAGATATCGAAACGATCTTCAATAATATAAAAGCACAGCCAGGTAATGTATCAGAAAATGACCCTGGTGATATTGTGCAATATATTGCGGCTCACGATAACTTGACGCTGCATGACGTCATCGCTCAGTCTATTAAGAAAGATCCGGCCCATCACGAAGAGGAGATCCATAAGCGTATTCGAATTGGAAATGCCATGGTGATGCTTAGTCAAGGTGTATCCTTCTTGCATGCTGGTCAAGAATATGGACGTACGAAGCAGTGGTTTGGGGAAGGGGAACCAGAAGCAAAATCGACCTTTATGGTTGATGAAAATGGTAATCCATTCGAGAACCCCTATTTCATTCACGATTCCTATGATTCTACAGACGTCATTAATCAGTTTGACTGGAGTAAGGTGATGGAAGAGGGGATCCATCAACAAACGATGGAATACACCAAAGGATTGGTCGCATTGAAGCGGTCTACAGACGCGTTCAGTCTAGGTTCTGAGGAATTGGTGAACGAGAATATAACGTTAATTGATGCACCTGAAGTGCAGCAAACTGACCTTTTAATTGGGTATAAGAATGTGACCAAAGATAGCAAATATGCTTACTACGTAATGATCAACGCAGACTCTAAGGAACGAAGAATGACACTTGGAGAAGATATAACCAAGGGTAAAGTGCTTGTGGATGGCAATGAAGCGGGAACAAAGAAAGTGAAGGATCCATCCGGCTTCTCGCTGGATAAGGCGGGTATCACGATCGACCCATTAACAACAGTAGTCGTAAAAGTGAAGAATAAATAAACCCCTTTTAAGACTCCCAGACTTTGTCTGGGAGTCTTATTCGTTAGATGAGCGATTCAAAGGCCCCTCATTTTGTTGAACTCATCATTTATTTGTCACTTATATATCTCGAATTTGTTTCAATAGTGAGATATTAGGAAATAGAATGACAATTACTTGAAATGAGAGGTGCTTCAATGACAAAAGAAAAAGTTAAAAATCGATGGCTCATTGCCTTATGTGCAGTTGGAATCCACATTTCTATTGGATCCGTCTATGCATGGAGTAATTTCACGACTCCATTAAGCGATCAGTTCGGTTGGTCTGCCAGTCAAGTTCAGCTGACATTCAGCTTGGCCATACTATTTCTAGGTTTATCGGCAGCCTTTTTGGGATGGTTCGTAGAAAAATATGGTCCGCGTGTGGCGGGAATCACAGCGGCAATTTTCTTCGGAATTGGTGTTGCAGGATCCGGAATAGCCGTAAATGCAGGATCTTTAGGGCTTCTTTATGTTTTCTATGGAGTACTAGGAGGAGTAGGTCTAGGTGTAGGCTACATAGCCCCTGTGTCTACGTTAGTCAAATGGTTTCCAGATAAGCGAGGATTAGCAACAGGGATGGCAATCATGGGATTCGGTTTTGCTGCAGCAATCGCAAGTCCAGTGATGGATTATTTGATCGGATCTGTGGGCATTGCGAATACATTTTACATTTTAGGTGTTAGTTATTTTATGATCATGATCGTGTCCTCATTGTATATTTCCCGTCCTCCAGAGGGCTGGACACCGGAAGGGTATGACGAAGATGAAGAGGAAGATACGGAGTCAAAAGACTTGGCGAACATGACGGCGAAGGAATCTTTGAAAACGAGAAGGTTCTATTACTTATGGATCATGCTCTTCATAAACGTCACTTGTGGAATCGCTGTCATTTCTGCAGCCAAACCACTTGCACAAGGCAGCATTGGGATGACAGCAGCGGCAGCAGCAACACTTGTCGGTGTGATGGGGGTTTTCAATGGTGCTGGGCGAATTGGATGGGCCAGTGCTTCCGATTTTCTAGGTCGCGGAAATACCTACTTAACGTTTTTCGTGATTCAAATCGTTTTATTCGTGGTGCTGCCTTTTACTTCACAGGCTTGGGTCTTTATAGCTGCTCTCGCCATAATCTACACTTGCTACGGCGGCGGATTTGCTACGATGCCGGCATTCATCGGTGATTTATTCGGAACGAAACAGCTAGGAGCTATTCATGGATATATTTTAACAGCCTGGGCAGCTGCGGGTCTTGTGGGACCTATCTTTGCTGCTTGGATGCAAGACACGACAGGAAGCTACGAAAATAGCCTGATTTATTTCGCCGGGATGTTCGTCGTGGCACTCGTTGTATCCATTTTGACGAAGATTGATGAGAAGAATAAGCGAAAGGAACTGAAAGAAGGTCAGAAAACGGCATAATTCAAGGCTGCTGAATGAGATTCAGCAGCCTTTTGTGCCTCATCTTGAATTCAGATATGGAGTACGTACATCATTTACCATGTACAGATCGCCTAAACGGTCTGAGAACCATGGGATTATAACAAATACGAATTGCTCCGTTTCATGTAACGGCGGGAAGGGAACTTTATTTAAAATACTGTCGCAGAGGAGTGTTGGGTTTGTTTTTTACTGGTACAAAACTTTCCGACCTCTCTAAGGCCTCCATCATCATTATACTTGCAGGGTTCGTCTCTGTCGGTGTAGCGTTTTATTTTTTCTTTGAGTTGGCTGGAGAGGTAATGGAGCAAGAGAGAATCGTCATCGATCAATGGGCAATTGACTTGGTCACGGCGATCCAAACGGAATGGCTGGGGCAAGCATGGGGCTTGATCACAGAACTGGGTTCTGTCACTTGGCTTACGATCGCTTCCTTGATCCTTGTCGTGTATTTGTTTGTGGCATCGTCGTTCAGTCGATGGGTGGCCGTTTATTTCGTAGTGAACATGTTAGGAATCAGTGCTTTAACGAAAATTCTTAAATTATCCTTTGAGAGAACTAGACCGGAAGTGTTGGCCGAATATGATGGTACGGGTTTCAGCTTTCCAAGTGGACACACGACCGGAGCGTTGACGTTTTATGGGTTCCTCATTTATCTTGTCGTTTCAAGTTCGATGAAAAAGCAATGGAAATGGGCCTTGAATATCACCCTGGGTCTACTCATACTGCTCGTAGGACTAAGTCGAGTGTATCTGGGAGTTCATTTCTTCAGTGACGTCATGGCTGGAATATTATTCGGTCTTGCATGGCTTCTTGTGTGTATTGGAGCATTAGAGATTACATTGTGGAACCAACGCCGAAGACAAAATAAGTTATGAGAACAGATAGAAAGGGAAAGGTATTTACAGAAGGAGTGAATCAGCTATGTTATACATTCTCGCTATTTTCTTACCACCGCTTGCTGTATTGTTTACAGGCAAGCCGATGAAAGCACTATTGAACTTGATTCTTACGTTGATTTTTTATGTGCCGGGAGCTGTTCACGCAGCAGTTGTGGTGAAAGGGCATTATGATGAACAGAAACGAATATGAAAAAAGGTGCCGAAACGGCACCTTTTTTTCATAGCTATTAAACGCCTCTTTTATTTCCCCATACAAGTGCATGTACTTGTGGGAGTACACGCACACGATTCAACTTCTCAGACGCCACTACTTTATCAATCAACCATTCGTATTGATCAAGTAGGTGACTTGCTAAGTTCTGTGGTCGGTTTTCCTCCAAGTCATCGTTTCCGACTTGTAGGAAGAATGGAACATCTGGGTACCGCTCATGAACTTCCTCTGCATACTCAAGGTCCTCATCGTTGAAAATGACGACTTTCAAGCTCGTGTTGGCCAGCCGTTCATGCTCTTTCATACGATTGATGATTTCATCAAGTACCATCCAATTCGTCTTCATTTTCGAACTAGGCGGTTTCGGAGAGATCGTCAAGTCATCGATGGTTGGAAACCAGTCTTGCCAACGGCTTCCTTGTGTTTCAAGCGCTACTTCAATGTCTCTTTCATGGAGTCGATCAATCAACTCCTCTAAATTCTTCAGAAGGGCAGGGTTCCCACCGGAAATGGTGACATGATCGAATTGATTGCCGCCAATTTCCGTAAGACGAGCGTCTATCTCTTCCGCTGTTAAACGCTCGATGTCTTCTTTTGCGCTTCCGTCCCATGTGAAAGCTGAATCGCACCATGCGCAGCTATAGTCACAACCGGCGGTGCGGACGAACATGGTCTTTCTACCAACCACCATACCCTCGCCTTGAATGGTAGGGCCGAATACTTCGAGAACGGGAAACTTATGCATCGTGCATCCACTCCCGTCTTGCTTCAGCAAAACTCGTCGGTGTCTCATATAGTTTAACGAATTCGACGCGGCATTGTTGAGGATTACCGATAAGCGCTGACTCCATCTTCTCATATATCCAAACGACCATATTTTCAGCTGTTGTATTCATTTGAGGAAGCGTATCGTTCAAATATCTGTGATCCAAGTGAACTTCTATTTGATCTTTCCAGATTTGTTTGATGTCTCCGAAGTCCATTACGATGCCGATGTCATCAACAAATCCGCTGATTCCGAAAATTACGCGATACGTATGTCCGTGCAAGTTCTTGCATTTCCCTTCATAACAGTGCAAATGGTGTGCCGCATCGAAGGTGAATTCCTTACTGACCATCACGCGTTTTTGGTGATATTTCAATTCTTCACGCTTGATATCCTCATCAATTTTCTGCAAGTTCTCTACGATGGTAAACCCGAACATTAGCTGTTCACCTCTTTTCGCTCAAGGTACGTATCCAATCCGTTTTGACGCAATTCACACGCAGGGCAATCGCCGCACCCATCTCCGCGTACCCCGTTATAGCAAGTCAGCGTTTTTTCGCGAACATATTCGAACTCGTTCAATTCATCTGCCATTTCCCATGTTTGTGCTTTATCAAGCCACATTAAAGGTGTGTGAACAACGAATTCATCATCCATCGATAAGTTCAATGTGACGTTCAATGACTTAACGAATACATCGCGGCAGTCGGGATAACCGCTGAAGTCGGTTTCGCATACGCCTGTCACGATGTGTTTGGCACCGATTTGACGTGCAAGGATAGTGGCAAAGGATAAGAATAATAAATTCCTTCCCGGCACAAAGGTGGAAGGAAGTTCTCCATCTTCACCATCTTTCACCTCGATATCATTACGTGTTAAGGCATTCGGTGCCAGCTGGTTGAGCAGAGACATATCCAATACGTGATGCTTGACGTTCTGATCCTCAGCAATTTCCTTAGCTACTTCAATCTCAGCTTTATGACGTTGATCGTAGTCGAATGTCACCACTTCTACATGGTCGAAATCTTTCAGTGCCCAGAATAGACACGTCGTACTATCTTGTCCCCCGCTGAACACAACGACGGCTTTTTTATTTTTTTCCATTAAAAAAATTCTCCTTTCACAATTGAAAAAGAGAATTCTACTCACCCAAAAACATAAAAAAAACCATACCTAAGGCAAGGTATCGTTCCATCCTTAGTTTTTTATAGAGGGTGTAGCTAGAACCTCTCCCGCACTTGAGGCGGACTTGTATTAAATTTGAATCACTATCCCTAGTGTAACACGTTAAAAAACGAAAAGGAATAAAAAAAAGGATGATGAACAATTTGTGAAATAATTCACAAATTCATATTCAGAACGAGTCTTATTCTATTATAATAGAAGTATAGATTAGGTGGAGGGGTGAAGTTATGAATGTATGGGAAGTTACGACGGCGCTGATGCCCGTCCTTGCTGTCTTCATATTGTTAGTGATTTTACGTTTACCTGCTGTAAAAGCGATGCCGATCAGTCTCATTGTGGTAGGTGTGTTGGCTGTCATCGTATGGCGTGTTCCTTTTCTACAGGTGATCGCGGCTTCTCTAGAAGGACTGATGATTGCCGTTTCGATACTATGGATCGTGTTCGGAGCGATTCTTCTATTGAACACGTTGAAAACGAGCGGAGCTATGGAAACCATCCGATCCAATTTCTCACATATCTCACCCGACCGGCGTGTTCAGTTAATCATCATTGCCTGGCTGTTCGGTTCTTTCATAGAAGGAGCAGCTGGTTTTGGTACACCGGCAGCCATTGCCGCTCCTTTATTATTAACATTAGGTTTTCCTGCTCTTGCCGCTGTTTCTCTAGCTTTGATTGCCGACAGTAGTGCAGTATCTTTTGGGGCCGTCGGCACGCCTCTCATAGTTGGTGTCGATCAAGGATTGAGGCAAGGAGCTTCAATTGCCCCGCCTGTCCAACAAGCGCTAGGGGAACAAACCATGGCGGATTATATTCAAGGGATTGCACAAACAACGGTTATGATGGATTTATTCATAGGTTCATTGATTCCGCTCATTCTTGTTCTCATGCTCACTAAACTTTTTGGAGAAAATCGCTCTTTTAAAGAAGGATTGGAGATTTGGAAGTTTGCCTTGTTTGCAGGGTTCAGCTTTACAGTTCCGGCGTTCCTTGTTGCTACATTCATCGGACCAGAGTTCCCGTCTATCATTGGTGGGTTGGTCGGTTTAGCGGTTGTGGTACCTGCAGCTAGAAAAGGATTTCTATTACCTGCAACAACGTGGGACTTCCCTGTAAAGGAAAAGGGGCCCGCTCATGACGAAGCCGTTGCAATGAAGAAGCATATGCCCTTGTATAAAGCGTGGATTCCTTATGTTCTTGTCGCCCTACTGCTTGTCCTTTCAAGGCTCAATTTTCTACCATTCAAACAATGGTTGATGTCTGTGAGAGTGGAATGGAACAACATCTTGGGAACAGACTTAGCGGCGTCTTTTGAACCACTGTATTTGCCAGGGAGTCTCTTTGTGCTTGCGATTATCTTTACCGTGTTCTATCACAAGATGAACAAAGAACAGGTCACATCAACCATTCTAACCTCAGCTGGCTCTATGGTCGGAAGTGTGATTGCTCTCGGAACAGCGGTTCCTATGGTTCGAATCTTTATCAACTCAGGTGTCAATGAAGCGGATCTTTTAAGTATGCCGATGGAACTCGCCATCATGGTCTCTGAATCTGTCGGAGGAGCATGGCCTTTAGTGGCTCCGATAGTAGGTGCGCTCGGTTCATTCATATCTGGTAGTGCAACATTCAGTAATATGATGTTTTCCTTATTCCAGTTCAGTGCCGCCGACCAGATCGGATTGTCCGGACAATCTGTAGTGGCTCTACAGGTACTCGGTTCAAATGCAGGGAACATGGTGTGCATCCTCAATGTCGTAGCGGCTGCTTCTGTTGTGAACCTTGTAGGAAAAGAAGGAGAGATCATCCGAATCACGATGATCCCGATGCTGATTTATGTCTTTCTTGCCGGCGTAATCGGAACACTTTTTTTGTATGTAGGGTAAACTCCATCCATTTGAACATTGAAAAAATTCGAAGGATACGGTTGACTTCTCAAAATACCTATGTATAATTATAAACAATATATAATATTTATACATTCGAAGACGAAGAGAGTACACTTGGAATTGGTCTTGCAGCGAATCGGGGACGGTGGGAGCCCGGTGATCATTTAAGTGGAAACGCACTTCTGAGATGTTTGGTGAATGAAGTAGCCAAAACCGGGAGCACCCGTTATCAGTGTCGAGTTGGTCTATAGAAGCATAGACAATGAGAGTGGCACCGCGGATGTAAAATGAAAAATCCGTCTCTTACCCCCCAATGGGAAGAGACGGATTTTTTTGTGGACAATAATAAAGGAGGCATTATACATGACAAAGCCAAAAGTGGTATTAGCATATTCAGGTGGACTTGATACATCGATTTCAGTGAAATGGATTCAGGAAAAGTACGGGTACGATGTCATTGCCCTAGGACTTGATGTAGGGGAAGGGAAGGATCTTGAGTCGATTCGTCAAAAAGCTTTGGATGTCGGTGCGATTAAGGCGATCATGATAAATGCGAAGGAATTATTGGCCGAAGAATACCTGATGCCAGCATTGAAAGCCAATGCTTTATATGAAGGGAAGTATCCATTGTCTTCCGCCTTATCCCGTCCTTTGATTTCCAAGTTACTTGTAGAAGTGGCAGAGCAGGAAGGTGCTGTAGCCGTCGCGCACGGCTGTACAGGTAAGGGGAATGACCAGGTTCGTTTTGAAGTTTCGATTCAGGCGCTGAATCCGGATCTTGAAGTAATCGCTCCCGTACGTGAATGGGGGATGAATCGTGATGAACAGTTGATGTATGCAGAAGAAAAAGGAATACCTGTTCCTGTCACGAAAGAAAATCCTTTCTCTATAGATGCGAATATTTGGGGACGTGCATGTGAAGCAGGAGTTCTAGAGGATCCTTGGGTAGAAGCACCGGAGGCCGCCTTTGCTTGGACGAATCCGATTGAAGAGACGCCAGATGAAGCGGATACGATTACGATTGATTTCGTCGAAGGGAAGCCAGTAGGAATCAACGGGCAATCCATGGATCTTGTCCCATTAATTGAACACTTGAACGATCTCGGAGGAAAGCACGGTGTCGGACGTATCGATCATACAGAGAACCGTCTCGTAGGAATCAAGTCAAGAGAAGTGTATGAAACGCCGGCCGCTATGATTCTGATCAATGCACACAAAGAATTGGAGTTTTTGACTCTCACGAGAGAAGTGTCCCAGTATAAAACGAACGTGGACCAACAGTTATCGAAAATCATTTACGACGGTCTTTGGTACTCTCCGTTGCAACCAGCTTTGTCTGCCTTCGTTGATTCAACACAAAAAGTGGTAACAGGTACGGTGAAAGTGAAATTATTCAAAGGCCATCATACGGTTACGGGCAAGAAGTCTCCTATGAGTCTTTATAACGAAGAGTTGTCCACGTATTCCAAAGGGGATGCTTTCGACCATGATGCTGCTGTCGGTTTTATCAAGCTATGGGGACTTCCGACGAAAGTACACGCAGGCGTGCATAAGAAAAAAGATACGGTGAGCGTCCATGACTAAGTTATGGGGAGGACGCTTTACAAAGCCTACCAACCAGCTGGTCGAGGAGTACACGTCTTCGATCGGCTTTGATCAAAAGTTAGCGATGCACGATATTAAAGGAAGTCAAGCACACGTAACCATGCTCGCCGAATGCAGCATCATTACGATGGAGGAATCCGAACAGATCAAGGAAGGACTTCAAAAGATTGCTGGTAAGATCGCGGATGGTGATGTGGATTATTCCGTTGCGGACGAAGATATTCATATGAATATTGAACGTATGTTAATCGAAGAAATTGGGCCGGTTGGCGGAAAGTTGCATACAGGAAGAAGCCGGAATGACCAAGTCGCAACCGACATGCATCTTTATTTGAGAGAGAAGACGAATGAATTGATTCAGTTAGTCGAAGCTGTTCAGGCAGCGTTAGTCTCTCAAGCGGATCAACATGTGGAGACGATCCTGCCAGGTTACACCCATTTGCAACGAGCTCAGCCTGTTTCATTTGCGCATCACCTTCTCGCCTACTTCTGGATGTTCGAGAGAGATAAGGAGAGATTACATGATAGCTTGAAACGCATCAATTGGTCACCGCTTGGAGCGGGTGCGCTGGCAGGAACTCCTTACGCGATCGATCGTCAAATGACATCCGATCAGCTTGGGTTCGACAAACCTTATCCGAACTCGCTTGATGCGGTCAGCGATCGTGATTTCATCCTTGAGTTCTTATCGATTTCTTCTATCTTGATTACCCACATCTCAAGATTGTCTGAAGAACTCATTCTTTGGAGTAGTCAGGAGTTTGATTTCATAGAGCTTGATGATGCATTTTGCACAGGCTCGAGCATCATGCCACAAAAGAAAAATCCGGACGTTCCTGAATTGCTCAGAGGGAAGACGGGGCGCATCTATGGTAACTTGATGGGGCTGTTAACGTTATTGAAAGGATTGCCTCTCGCCTATAACAAAGATATGCAGGAAGATAAAGAAGGCATGTTCGATACAGTGGAGACGTTAGACGGCGCCTTGCATTTATTGGCTCCGATGATTGAGACGATGACGGTGAAAACGTCCCATATGCGTCAAGCCGTTAACGAAGACTATTCCAACGCGACAGATATAGCGGATTACTTAGCAGTCAAAGGGTTGCCCTTCCGTCAAGCACACGAAGTAATTGGAAAAATCGTACTGTATGCTATTGAAAAACAAAAGTTTCTTCTTGAACTTTCTCTAGAAGAATACCAGCAGTTTTCAAACCTGTTCGAAGAAGACATTTATGAGAAACTGGCGCCAGATCATGTCGTTGCTGTGAGAGACAGCGAAGGTGGAACAGGATTCGACCAAGTGCATAAGCAGTTGCATTTAGCGAAGCAACACATCTAAAAAGGAACGCTCGGCACGGCCTGAGCGTTCCTTTTTGCTTGTCATAGTTTGCGTTCCCACATCATCAGCCCTCTTTAGTTATCTGAATATGGAAAATAACTCTCGCGGGCAGACATCTTATATAACTGTGAAAACGTTTGAAAAGTCGTAAAGAGGTTAATATAAGAAGAACGACTATTATAGGGGAGGCACGTAAAATGACGAAGCATATTGAAGCTTTTTTCGAATCAGAAAACGATGCAGAGAGCGCGAAAGCAGATCTACAGGAACTTTCTATTGAAAAAGAATTGGTGGAGCCTATTCCCGCCGATACCGACTTAGGTCCTATTATCCCTATAGCAGGTTCAGCAAGTTCTGGCCCAGGGGCAGTCAGTTTTGAGGATGTGGCGGAACCAACAAGGGATGGCGCCTTATTCAGCAAAAAACATCTTACGCACGTTCTTCATTTCTACTTAAAGGATGAAGAGTTCGATCATGCGGTTAAGAAGATTGAGAAGCATAATGGTCATATGAACGAGAAGCATTTATAATCAACAAAACGCCTCCTATGCGGGGGCGTTTTGTTCAGGCTGCCCACAGAAGTTAGTGGAAAGGTTCTGTTAGATGATATGAGAATACCATGGGATGGAAAACGGCTCGCTTTCCTGCGGGGGAGCCGGCAAGCCTGCTAGTTCGTTGACACTCACTGTGGGGTCTCGCCTGGGTCCTTCTCCCGCGGGAGTCTCGCCGTTTTCCATCCCACTATGCTACAAGTAGTGGAAACAGAACCTTGCCAATCATTGTGCGTTTATCCGTAGCAGCTCTCTTTGTAGGTGATTCCAAGAGGTTCGCACTTCCTCTCGCAAGGTGGCGTGGAAACGGCGACACTCCTGCAGGATCCTGAGGCTTGGGTGAGATTCCGCAGGTCGCGGAGCAATCGAGGAAGCTCACCGCCTCCTGCGGAAAGGGAGTCGTTCCCACGCCACCGTTCTCTCCTCAACATGGAAGAACCGAAAGTAGGTTTCTCAACACGCTGAACAAAACGCCTCCTATGCGGGAGGCGTTTTGTTTTGTCACGTCATGAGTTTCATTACATATACAGGCTTGCTAAGAAGATGCCTATGGTCTCCTGATAGATCTCGTCAAATTGGCTGAGAGGGAGCGGGTTTACTCCTTGACCGAGTTCGACCGTGAAGCCAGGCCGACGGTACACTTGAATGAACCAGTCCTTATAGCCTGCAAAACTGTAGACATTGCGAATGGGCTGATAGCCGCTCACCCGCTGGAATTCATTGACGATCGTCAAGGATTGCGGAGGTTCTAACCCTTCGTATCCCCAGTAAATGACTTCGCCCTGCGTATGGAAAGCGAGCATTTTCTCGAACTGTCTAGCTTGAGCAAGTTCAGCCATCGCGATTGCTTCTGGTTCTGTTAACGGCTCATAGCCAGGGAAGTCACGAGGGGAGGGTTCTTTCGGTTTTCGCTCTTGTTCAACTTCCCACTTGGCTGGGTACTGATTATTTAAATCGACCCCACGAATATTTGCTTTCCACCCTGAATAATCTTGGTTGCCATTGTTGATCTGTATGGCTTGTTCACCAAAAGGTCCTTCTGGAGGCCCATTCAATACAAGGTTTACTCCATCAGGGTCGACCATAGGAACTATGGAAAGCGTGATTTGATCATAGAACGGGTTGACATCGAGACCACGAATCGTTTCTTTATTCGTTAAGGCGAGCAGGTAGTCATTGAGAAACTGCATGATGACGGCCGATGTAATCCATTCGTTTGCATGGAAGGAGCCGTTCCAGTGAACGACTTTTGCCCCATTTCCGATTTGTAACTCGACTAAATCTTTCCCCATGACACTATTTCCTATCGTTTCAACCCTCATAAAGGGATAAAGCGAGAGTAGTCCCTCTAAATCATTCGTAAGAACTGTAAAATCATATTCCTGATTTCCGTTCACGATACGTTCGGTCACTCTACTAGGGATGAGAATGGTTTGCCCGATCTGAAGTTGACTTGGATTGACACCAGGGTTGAGCAGCGCTAAGGAGTCAATCGATATTCTTCGATCGCTTGCGATTTTCCAGAAACTATCCCCCGGACTAATGCGATAAGGTTCTGTCTGATATCCTGGGATCTGAATAGTTTGCCCAACAACAAGTCCAGAAGGGTTTACCCCAGAATTGGAATCTATGATGAATCTCAAGGGTATATTAAACAACTGGCTGTAATACCAAAGCGTGTCGCCTTTTCGTACTTGTACGTCCACCGCACGACCTCCTATCAAAATGATCTTCATTATCCTGCCTTATCGTACAGAAACAACCGGAATGATTGATGTTTCATTTTATTCATATATATGGTCGAACTCTGATATCAATGAATGTTCTATATGTAATTCCTCGAAAATCAGGTACAATAATAGAAGGAAGATTAAAAGGAAGTAGGGAAATGAATGACAAAAGCAACATTTACAACGATGGGCGTGCAAACTGCGCTTGTTGAGAAATTGAAACACCAGGGAATAACAGCAGCTACACCGGTTCAAGAGAAATCGATCCCTTTGATTAAAGAGGGGCATGACTTGATTGCAGAAGCGCAGACGGGGACTGGAAAGACATTTGCTTTTCTTTTGCCGATTTTAGAGAAAGTGGATCCTTCCCTTTCTCATGTTCAGGCACTGATTGTAGCCCCTACCCGGGAGTTAGCTTTACAAGTAACGAAAGAAGTCGAGAAATTGAAATCGGATGATACCCACGCCTTAGCTGTGTATGGGGGACAAGATGTGGCAAAGCAGGCGAAAAAGTTGAACGGACAAGCGCACATTGTTGTGGCGACACCAGGGCGTTTACTCGATCATATTGCACGCGAAACGGTTTCGTTGAATCAAGTGGACTTTGTCGTCTTAGATGAAGCGGATCAAATGTTGGAGGCTGGTTTCTTACCTGATGTCACGAATATCATGCAGCAGACGCCGGATGATAGACAAACCTTGCTTTTTTCAGCAACGATCACTAAACAAGTCCAATCTCTCGCTAAGCAATTTCTTACACAACCTAAGCGGATTAAAGTGGAATCTGAACAGGTTACACTCACGAATATAAAACAACTGTTGTATGAAACAACCGATCGTGCCAAGCAAGATGCATTGATTACGATCATGAGTGAACACCGTCCATTTTTAGCTGTCATTTTCTGCAGGACGAAACGACGAGTGAGCAAGTTAAATGGAGCATTGAAACAGGCGGGCTTCGATTCTGATGAGCTTCACGGGGATTTATCACAAGCCAAACGAGAGAAAGTGATGCAACGATTCCGTGATGCGAAGATTCAATATTTGGTGGCAACGGATGTTGCCGCACGAGGGTTGGATGTCGAAGGGGTGACGCACGTGTTCAACTACGACATCCCTCAAGACGCAGAAAGTTACATTCATAGAATCGGACGTACTGGTCGTGCTGGTGGCAAGGGATTAGCGATTACCTTTGCCGCTCCGAAAGATCGCCCGGCACTGAAGCAGATTGAAAAAATGATTGAACGGCCAATCGAGCGACGTAAAATCGAGAATTTATCTCCTAAAAAAGAGAAAGAAACAGACCATAAACCGAAGCGCAACCGAAAGCATAGAAGGTAACACGAAGGCCCCTCTAGTGATGAGAGGGGCTTTTTTCTATTTATCACCGTTGCTTACGACTGCTCAATTGGGCATTTTAATGATCCCGAGGCAGGAGCAACCTTCATAGAAGTAGGTGCTCTCTATTTCGGGACTTTCTCTTTCGATATAGACAAAAATCACAAATACGAGAATACATAAGATAATAAATAAGATGAACATCCATCTAATCAGTAGAAAACACCTCCATCTTTATCCTTATGATAAAAGAGCTGCATTCATTTCTTTTTCATAAATCGATCGAGGATAAGCCTATTCCAAAAAAAGGCTCCTAAAATATAAACATTGAGTATGGTTTTGAAATATGATACTCTATACACATAATTCCGATTAAACTGATTGGAATTATAAATATTAAGGGGATGAATGCAAATGGGAATAGAATTCGTCGACTTGTTCGACCAATGGGCGGGTTCATATGATGAGACGGTCTCCGGGAACGATCCGGAATATAGAGAAGTTTTTGAAGGGTATGAAGAAATGCTTGGACAGTTAGCCGATTTAGCTGTTTCTCCAGTTATGGAATTTGGAGTAGGGACGGCGAACTTGACGAGAAAAATGGTCAATCAAAGAAAAGTGGTATTCGGAATAGAACCATCGAAAGAAATGCGAAAAATCGCGAACATCAAATGTCCTGAAGCAGCCATTTATGCAGGGGACTTTATGAAGTACCCTCAACTATTGACCCCGATTCGTTCCATCGTCAGTTCTTTTGCATTTCATCACTTGAATAGAGATGAAAAGAAGCAAGCGATTGGAGCATTCTATAATCAGCTGGATTTTGAAGGTCAAGTCATCTTTATTGATACCCTGTTTAAGGATGAGAGACATAAGAAATGGTTGATTTCTCAAGCGGAAGCTGCAGGATTTTTAAATTTAGCGCAAGATTTGCAGGAAGAATACTACCCTTATCTCGAAGACTTAAAAGAGATGTTTTCCGAAGTAGGGTTCAAGGTGTCTTGTAAGCAACTTAATAAATACGCCTGGCTCATTCAGGCAACAAAGGAGAAATGATGATGACACAAATGAACGTTGAAAGCTTCAACTTGGATCACACGAAGGTGAAAGCTCCGTATGTCCGTCTCGTTGGTGTTACAGAAGGTGCCAAAGGGGATAAAATTTATAAGTACGACCTACGCATCAAACAGCCGAACCAAGAGCACATGGAAATGCCGGCTCTCCATTCGTTGGAACACTTAATGGCTGAAAATAGTCGCAACCACCATGACCGAATCGTTGATATTGGTCCAATGGGTTGCCAAACAGGATTCTATATCGCTATTCTCAACGATGATGACTACGAGAACATTCTTGATGTCATTGAAAAAACCTTGAACGACGTTCTGGAAGCAGACGAAGTACCTGCCTGCAATGAAGTGCAATGTGGTTTCGCTGCGAGTCATAGTCTCGAAGGAGCGAAAGAGCTAGCTCGTGAATTATTAAGTAAACGAAATGAATGGACGGAAGTTTTTTAATAGAAGGGTGAGTCATCGATGGGTTTTGTTAAAAATGTGCAATCATTAATCGGTCAGACTCCGATGATTGAACTGACTCATTCTGACATCCCGAACAAAGCACGCATTTTCGCAAAGCTTGAATTTATGAACCCAGGTGGCAGTGTTAAAGACCGCCTGGGTTTAAAGCTGATTGAAGATGCGGAACAAAGAGGGGTGCTTGAGCGTGGAGGTACAATCATTGAGCCGACGGCAGGGAACACAGGGATTGGTGTCGCCTTAGCAGCAATCGGCAAAGGGTTTCGCGTCATTTTTGTTACACCTCAAAAGTTTAGTCAAGAAAAGCAGACACTAATGAGGGCCTTGGGTGCAGAAGTCGTCAACACACCCACCGAAAAAGGGATGAAGGGTGCCATCGAGAGGGCTTCTGAGCTGTGTGGCGAGATTCCTGGATCCTTCAGCTTAGAGCAGTTCAATAACCAAGCTAATCCCGATACGTATTATGAAACGTTAGGTCCAGAAATATTTGCGGATATGAATGGGGAACTGGACGTTTTCCTTGCTGGTGCAGGTACGGGAGGAACCTTTATGGGGACCGCCCGTTACTTGAAAGAACAAAACCGGTCGATTAAGACGGCGATTGTGGAACCTGAGGGATCGATTTTAAATGGGGGTCCTTCTGGGCCGCATAAAACAGAAGGGATCGGTATGGAGTTTCTGCCTTTTTATATGGATACGGCCTATTTCGATGCCATTCACACAATTACCGATCAAGTGGCCTTCAAACGCATGCGTGAATTGGCGTTAAATGAAGGGTTGTTAGTTGCCAGTTCCTCGGGTGCTGCCTTTGAGGCCGCTCTAAGAGAAGCAGAGAAAGCTTCTCCCGGTACGAAAATTGTCACGATCTTTCCGGATAGTAGTGAACGATACTTAAGTCAAGGCGTTTATGAGGAGGAGTGAAGAATATGCGAAAGAAAACACAATTAATTCATGGTGGAATCACCGGAGATGAAAAAACGGGTGCTGTTTCTGTACCGATTTATCAGGTCAGTACGTATGCACAAGACGGTGTCGGAAAGCACCGCGGATATGAATACTCCCGTACAGGCAACCCGACTCGTTTTGCCTTAGAGGAGTTGATTAAGGAATTAGAAGGCGGACACCGCGGCTTTGCTTTCGGTTCTGGAATGGCTGCCATCACAGCTATTCTTATGACATTCAAACAGGGAGATCACATCATCTTCACGGATGATGTTTACGGTGGTACGTATCGTCTGGTGAGTCAAGTCATTACACGCTTTGGATTAGAAGCAAGCTTTGTCGATACAAGTGATGTTTCGAATATTGAAAAGGCGTTAACTGACCGAACAAAAGCGGTGTATGTAGAAACACCGACGAACCCGCTTTTGAAAATTACCGACCTCAAGAAAGTATCTGAGCTTGCAAAGGGAAAAAACCTGACGTTCATCGTCGATAATACGTTCAGCACCCCTTATTGGCAAAACCCGATTGAACTCGGTGCTGACGTTGTACTTCACAGTGCAACGAAATATCTTGGCGGGCATAGCGACGTTGTGGCTGGCCTGGTGGTCGTCAATTCACAAGAGCTTGCTGAAGATGTTCATTTCGTATTGAATTCATCAGGGGGGATTCTTGGTCCGCAAGATTCGTGGCTGTTGATGAGAGGAATCAAGACGCTCGGGATCCGAATGGAGGAAATCGAATCAAATACCAAAGCATTTGTTGAGTTTCTTCAAGATCTTCCAGAAATTACGAATATTTACTACCCTGGTCTAGAGGCTCATAAAGGCCATGACATCCATCAGTCACAAGCTCGTGGGAATGGTGGCATGATTTCCTTTGATGTTGGAAGTGGGGAAAAAGCAGATCAAGTTCTTCGAAACGTCAACTACTTCACGCTAGCTGAGAGTCTTGGTGCTGTCGAAAGTTTAATCTCTGTGCCGGCCATGATGACGCACGCATCGATTCCAGTAGATCGCAGACAAGAATTAGGTATTACAGACGGACTTGTCCGTGTTTCCATCGGACTTGAAGACATCGATGATTTGAAAGAGGACTTCTTGCAAGCCCTGAGAAAATAAATATACTGTATGCGCCTCACACGATCAGGGGCGCTTTTTTTATGTTTCAAAATGGTCTTGCGTCCTGCATAGACGGTCTCAGTTCAGCCAAACTAAAAGGGAGAATCTAAATCAGGAGTGGGAACATGGACTATTTGCATTTAAAAAAACAATTGGAAGAACGACAGCGAGCCATAGAAGAGCGCTTGATTGAACAAGGGAATTTCGGGATGAACCGTGGTTTTGCGAGTGATATGTCTTCTGGAGAATTATCTCAATACGACAATCACCCCGCTGATTCTGGCACAGAACTATATGAGCGTGAAAAAGATATAGCTTTATTAGGACACCTTAGAGAAGAGCTTTCCGACATACAATATTCTTTGAAGAAGATGGAAAAAGGCACGTATGGCGTGTGTGAAGAAACGGGCCAGCAAATCCCGGAAGACCGGTTGAGTGCGCTCCCGACAGCAAGAACGATTGCATCAGCTTCTCCGAACGAAGATCGATCAGGAGATCGCCCCGTTGAAGAAGAAGTACTTCATAATATGGAAAGCGCTTATGGTCAAAGCACATCGGAGCGGGATTATAATGAGGAAAATGCTTACGAACAGGTGGCTTCTTTTAATGAATCCAGTATGACGTATGATGGTTCGTCTAATATGGATAGCCAAGATGGACTAGGGTATGTAGAAGAATTTGAATCTTTCGTGTCTACGGATATGAGAGGGAACACAGGACCAGACAGCGTTCAATTTGAACGGAATGAGCACTATGATAAATATATGGACGGACAAGATGAACAAGAGAGGGAATGAATCATAGACAAACACCCTGACCGAAGGTGAATGGTCAGGGTGTTCTGCATTAATAACCTACTTCGATCGCGGCGTTGACGATGTACATCAAGTCATTTTTATCTTCTTTATCCTCAAGGAAAATACCACTCGAGGTAAGCATGCCACCATCCATTACTTTAATCTGCACGTCTCCATAAGGAATAGCTTTTCGTACTTCCTCGTAATCCAGTTTGTCATGATCACATGGAAGGGCCAGCTTCACGTTGATCTTCATATTCTCTAAGGATTGTTCCGGCAGGACGGTCCGGATCCCCGGCATAGAATTTGTGTGAATCGCATTTTTAATGGCACGCACAGCGGCTTTCGTTATATCTTGACCGTGAACATCTGTGCCCATGCCTGTTTGAATAAACATTAGTTGGTCCATCATTGATCTCCCCTTTTGGCATTCATTTTATCATAGAAGGGGCGAATGTATCTCCCTTGATACTCATTTCAAAATCTTCTCCCATTGTTTTTAGAATATTGTTGCACATATTTTCAACCATCTGTATAATCTAAAACTATAGTTATAAAACATACTATTTTGATAGGAATTATAAACATAAGGGTGAGGGTTTTGTTTTTAGAAGTCAATAACGTCACAAAATCGTTTGCAGATAAAGACCGTGAGAGCTTCGAGGTCTTTTCGAACATCGATTTAGCTATTAATGAAAATCAGTTCGTCTCATTACTGGGTCCATCAGGATGTGGGAAGTCGACACTCTTATCTATGGTTGCCGGTCTTGAGAGTGTAACGGAGGGAACCATTCAATTAGATGGGGAGAACATTGTTAAAGCCGGGCCGGATCGAGGCATGGTCTTCCAACAGCCGTCCTTATTTCCTTGGCTGAATGTGAAAGAGAATGTGATGTTTCCCTTAAAGCAAAGTATTTCTAAACAAGAGGCAAGTGATCGAGCCGATCACTTTTTGAAGATGGTTCATTTGAGCCGTTTCAAAGATCATTACACGCATGAGCTATCAGGGGGGATGCAACAAAGGGTTGCAATTGCGAGAGCGCTCGCGATGGATCCGAAAGTTCTGCTAATGGATGAACCGTTCGGCGCTCTGGATGAACAAACGAGACACATACTTCACAAGGAATTAATGAAAATCTGGCAGGAAACTCAAAAGACCATTTTGTTTGTCACACACAGTATCCAGGAGGCGATAAAACTTTCTGATCGAGTCGTTGTGATGGGAACAAGACCGGGGCGGATCATTGCAGATTTCCAGGTCGACTTGCCCCGCCCAAGAAGGCGTGATGATGAACAGGTCATTGCTTTAGAAAGAAAAGTGATGGATCTATTAGAGAATGAAATCGATAAAGTGTTGAAGGAAGAACTCAGTCATGAAAATCTTCATTAAGCGTTTATTATTCTTATTCGTTGTGATGGGGATTTGGCAACTCGTGTATGTATCCGGCGTCTTTCCGGATATCGCTTTTCCTTCTTTGATCCTTGTCTTTGAATCGTTATTCAACGGGTTTACCAATGGGGATCTAATCAGCGCCTTGTTGGCAAGCTTCAGACACCTTTTCATTGGTCTATCATTAGCTATTCTGATCGGTACAGCTCTTGGTGTACTGCTTGGAAAATCCCAGCAAGCAGACGAAACAGCAGGTATGTACCTCGTCGCCTTGCAGAGTATTCCGAGTATCGTGTGGGTTCCGCTTTCGATTTTAGTGTTCGGTTTTACGGAATTTGCGGTCATCTTTGTCGTCGTTCTCGGTGGAACCTTTGTCATGGCGCTCAATGTGAGGTCAGCGATTCATAGTGTACCACCTCAACTGGTGAGAGCGGCTAGAACCATGGGAACCAGTGGTGTTTCTCTTTTTTATCGCGTAGAAATTCCATCTAGTGTCCCTTATTTCATGTCAGGAATCCGCCTGGCATGGGCCTTCAGTTGGCGCGCTTTGATGGCCGGTGAGTTGTTGAGTAATGGACCGGGACTTGGCTATTCATTGCGCTTTGCGCAGGATTACGCTCGGATGGATCAAGTAATCGGCATCATTATTATTATCGGGGTGATTGGTGCCGTGATGGATCAACTGGTTTTTTCAAGGTTAGAGAAAAATGTAATGAAACGTTGGGGCTTACTTAAATCTTAATAAGAGGAGAGGGATTTTGTATGAGAAAAATATGGGTATTATTCGTATTACTTCCGTTAATAGGATTTTTAGCAGCATGCGGTAGCGACGCCGGTGCAAACGGCGAAGGGGATTCAAAGGAAATTACAATCGGGTACTTCCCGAACATTAATCACGTTGCAGGGATGGTAGCTGAAGAAAAAGACCTTTATTCCGAAACGTTACCTGATGGAACGACGGTCAACTATCAATACTTCCCTGATGGCTCATCCTTCATGACAGCGATTGAGACAGGTGACATTCAAGGTGGTCTTGTCGGGCCGGGACCTGCGATGAACCACTTTACGAGTGGAGCGAAAATCAATGTAGTTGCTGCCGGCTCAACGGGAGGAACGGTGATCATGGCTCGCAATGGAGCTGATATTGAATCTCCAGAAGATATGGTAGGAAAAACGTTTATTTCTCCTCGTGTTGGTTGTACACACGATGTGCAATTTGAAACACTGATGAAAGAGGAATACGGAATTACATCGAGCCGTATCGACGGGGAAATGAAACACGTCACAGGAAAGCCAGCCACTTATGCTAGTATGTTTGAGGCCGGAAAAGTGGATGTAGCGACTGTACCGGAACCATGGGCATCTTCTATTGAAGCGGAAGGAAATGGAACGGTATTGATTGATACACCAGATGTAGCTTATGGTGAGACACTGCCTGCAGCGGTGTTTGTTACATCACAAGAATTGGTCAACGACAACCCTGAAATGGTAGAAAATATCGTGGAAGCACACAAGAATGCCACAACGTTCATTCAGGAAAACCCAGAAGAGGCAAAAGCGATCGCTATCAAGAAAATCAAAGACATTACCGATCAAGAACTATCACAAGAAGTCATCGACAATGCGTGGGAGAGAATCGATTTCACGTATGAAGTAGAAGAGAAGCACTTGCAAGATTTCGCAAACTCTTCATATGATTTAGGATTCTTGGAAGAAAAGCCTGACTTAACCGGGTTGGTTGATTTATCTTTTGTTGAATAAAGGGAGAAAAGAAGGTGGGGGTTTATACTCTTACCTTCTTTTTTTATTGGTGAAAATCAGGAGAGAAAGAGAGGTGTGATTTAAGAAAAAATTAGAAATTTTGCTCAATGGTTTATCACGTAAATAAGAGCGCACAAAAAGGACGGAAGCAAAGTGATCCCGTCCTTTTAATCTGTTGGAGCAGCGTTTTGTACGGGCACTGGATCATATAGATGCATCATCCAGTGGCCGATATCTTCGAATCCAAGTCGCTTGTAGATTCGGCCAGCACTTGGATTATCATAAAACAGGCACAGCGTTTTGCCTTCTGTCAAGAGGTCCTTACACAATTGATTCATGCATAGGCTCGCATAGCCTTGCTGCTCGTAATTGGGATGTGTACAGACGCCGACGACCATAGCAGAAACGGAGTTTTCCGCTGTCGTTGAGGCACTGGAGACGAGTTGGTTTCCTCGTTTGATGTAATAGGTCCGAGCTGACTGGTTTTCCATACCCGAACGAATGCTATCTTCACGATTTTCCGATTCTTCGAATTCAGAGATTTGATTGTGCAAGTCGGCGATCAACGGTACGTCAGATAAAGTGGCGAGCTTTACTTCACAATCTTTATCGCTATAAGAGAAGGGCTCTAACTTCTCACATTTTGCATAATATAATGTGCGGGAATGTTTCTTTGGATGTTCGATGTAAGGAATAATCTCAGAGGTCATAGACTCAAGTCCCGATAATTCTCGGAATTCAGGATCTTGGTTGATGATTTTACCAAATCCTTCGGCATCAAATGGACCGTCTGCGTAACATATATAATTGCTGCGATATTTCAGCAACACGGCTGTCAGTTCTAAGGCTTCGTCAAAATATCCCCACACTCTTTGAAAATCCGTATCATATCCGAAGTTTTCAATATCCCCAATAATAAACAAATTCTCAGCCGGCTTTTGTAACAATAATCGCTGACAGGCTTGATCATCTGCTTCGTTCAATAGACGAATCATAGGCATCCCCTCTGTAGAAAATTTCTATTTATTGTAACATAACTTTCTGAATAAAGGGAGGTTACGATTTGGCGAAACTTTCCATCCAAGGGAGTAGCTGATCGGTGGGCATGGGTTTTGAAAAGTAATACCCTTGTATCGTTTGATTCCCGAGTTGTTGCAAATGATGCAATACTTCTTTTGATTCCACTCCTTCAGCGACAACTTCTAATTGCAAGTTGTCAGCAAGGTCGATTATCGAACGAACAATGGCTTCGTTTTTTACATTAGAGGTGATGTCGTCAATGAAGCTTCGATCAATTTTTAAACAATGGATTGGAAATAGGCTCAAGTATTTCAAGGAAGAGTACCCTGTCCCGAAGTCATCAAGCGCTACGGTCACTCCCATTTCATCAAGCTTATGGAGACGAGCAATGACAGCGGATTCGTGGTCTATAGCCATCGTTTCCGTTATTTCCAAGCGCAACTTTGAAGGAGAAACGGAACGCTCTGATAGGATAGCTGTTAACGTATCGATGAAGGCAGGGTGCTTGAATTGTTCAGGCGATATATTAACTGAAATTCGAACGTCGTCATACCCGTTGTGCTCTAATACAAGGATCTGTTCCACAGCCTGTCTAAGTATCCAATCGCCCAGTGGAACAATTAAGCCTGTGACCTCAGCGAAAGGGATGAATTTTTGAGGTGAAATTTGCCCTTTGCTTGGATGATTCCAGCGAATCAAAGCCTCTAGCCCCGTTACCTCCATGGTTTCTATATTGACTTGTGGCTGATAATACATACAAAATTCATTATGTTCTAACGCTTGTTTCAAATTCATATGAAACCATTGATCTTCGAAGGCGTAATCGTCATAAGAATGTTCGTAAAACTTCGTACTGCTCAGGCCTTCATGTTTGGCCACTGCATTCGCACGGTGCGCATTGCGCATGATTGTTCCGGGGTTGTCTCCACCTTCGGGATAGAGCACAACACCTGTGCTGACGGTAATGAAGATGTTATGACCTTCGATAAGAAAAGGCTGTTGAAACAATTGTTGATAGTGATGAATGCTGCGGAAAAGGTGGGACTTCTCATCTGAAAAACCTGTAAGAACAACAAAACCATCGTGGTCTATTCGACCAATTACATCTTCCGATGATCTTTTGGACTTCAATCGTTTCGCGATGGCCATCAACAATTGATCACCGATTCGAAAACCTAACTGTTCATTCACCTTTGAGAAGTCATCAATATCAAGATAGAAGAAAGCAAAATGTCCACTTGATTCTTCAATTTTTTCATCCAACTTTTCTTCCAAAAGGTTTCGGTTCGGTAGATCAGTCAAAGCATCGTAGTAAGCAAGCTTTTTTGCTTCCTGTTCTGCATCACGCCTTTTCACATGTTCGTTGATGAAAGCGACCATGTCTCCAATTGAAGTGGCGTAAGCCTCCTCATCGAAACTCCACTCTCTCGAGTCCCCATATTGTTCGCAGCAAAGAACCCCGAGAGTCATCCCTCCACTGATGATCGGGATGTCCATCATCGCCCTAATATTAAGTTTGGATAGGTAGTGATCGCTCAGCTCTCGCACACGATCATCAGAATGTGTGTCATTGACTACAATAGACCGATTCTTCTCCAAAGCAGAGAAGTAATCCGGGTAATACTCCTCATGCAGCGCTTCTGCGTCTTGAAACGATTGTAATGTGGAATCATATAAAGACTCACAAATAAGAGACGTTTGTTCATGGTTATAAAACCAAATACTGACCCGATCGACCTGTAATGTTTCAACAGCAGATTCACAAATCATTTCAAATGCTGGAAGTAAGTCGATGGACGTAAGGCGGGCGTCTTTCATTAATCTCATCAAGTCCGATTGTTGTCTTCTGATACGCTCTTCTTTAAAGGCGCTACTCAATTGTTTTTTTTCTGAATAAGTTTGACGTAGATAGGTACTTAAGCAAGAAGCGATCAATTCCAGGGCCTGTTCATTTTGTAGCTGGAAATCCGTTTGATTAATCAATACTAGTGCTCCAAAGAGTTGATCGTCTTCTTGAAGGGCGAAAGCGATAGCAGTCGCATGCTCACCGTAAACAGAGGCATCGATTTTCTCCCAAGTATAAAGAGGGAGCTGTCTGACCATTGCTTTTTTAACCGTAGAAAGAGGGTAAAGGTTCGTGTTCTTCACATATTCTTTGATGGGGGATAAGCTCTCGGTAGATGCATCCTTTAATGTGTAGACAACGGCTGCATCACAACCGGAAATGAAGCATGATTGCTCCAGTAAATAGTCAATGGCGTTTTCTTGGCTTCGATTAAGTAAGGATTCAAGCAATTGCTTTGGATAAGTATGTTCGTCATGGAAATCGATGATGCTCACTCCTGATCATTTCGTCGTGTTTCCTTTATACTACATCGTACTACAATGGATGATGATTTTCGATGAAATTCGTTTATTCCTGTCGTTAGTTTCTAAGAAGTTGGTCAAACTAACGAGAGGAGGGATTATGGTGAAAAGGTTTATACTTACTTTAGTTGCGAGTGTAGTGTTACTGTACAACATCGGCCCTACACACGCGGAAAGTTTGTTTCAGGTTAAGCGGAAGGACCAGGTCACTCAAGACTGGGAAATTCATGTAGACTATCCCTTGTTTGATCAATTGGAGAGTAAAGAATTGCAGGAGAAGGTAAATGAATCGATCACGGATAAGCTCGACCATCAACTTGAAATGGTGCAAAGAAGTGCAAATGAAACGAATGGAGCACCTATCCTTTATTACGAAGAAACGGATGTATATAAAGAGGACGACTTCTATTCTGTCGTCATGACTTCCCATTTTACAAAAGGGAATCAATATAACTCTTCTGTCACCTCTGTCAATTTTGAAAACAGACAGGGGGAAGACTTGCTTCCGTTAGATGAACTGGTTTACATGGATAAGCTGAATGAAGAAGTGAAGAGGAAGATGGCCGGAGACCCTGAAATGTATTTGACTAAATCGTTCAACGAGGTGCGAAAAGACACAGCCTACTATATTGAAGATGAACGCCTAGTGCTCGTGTTTAATAAGTATGAAATTGCGGCAGGTGTACATGGTACACCTCAACTACCAATTCCTCTTCAGGATATTGAGAAAGAAAGAACGGATGAGAATAATGCGCCACTCCCACGTGTTATCTAATTAAAAAAAGAAAAGCGATCTCTAGACGATTATCCCAGAACCGCTTTTCTATTGAGGTTTTCATAAGCGCGGCAATAAGGAGTTGTTTTATGCCTCCATTGCTTCTTCGCTTTGGTCTTGCTCCCCATAATAATGGAAGAGATACTGTTCCTTTGTGATGACGAATAAGTCATAGACGTTCTCATGACGGTTGATCCAAGAGTGGATTTCTGAGTAGGTGTCATTCGCTTCAGTCACATAGGGGATTTTTAAAGCGGCATTCATAGACCGTTGATTCGAGCGGCGGATTTTCATGAAAATCGCCTCAATATCCAATTGGAAGAACAATTCTTCAAAAAAGGCTTCTTTGGCCGGTTTGTTATACCCTTTGCCGAAATAAGGTTGACCAATCCAAGTTGCCAGGAATCCTTTATTTTCGTTTACATCAAAAAGGTTGATGGTGCCAATTGGGTGACCCCATTCATCAAGGATTGTACGGGATATCATTTCCCCCCGATCCTCAGCTTCTATCGTCTGTTTAGTCAAAAAATAAAACTCATCACTCGATGCCGCTTTATGGCGGACATATGGAAATACTTCAGGGTGGCTCATCAACTCATACAGAACCGGGGCGTCATGTAACTCACGCTTTCTAAGCATAAAAAATCCCTCCTTGATGGTTGGAGGGTGATCTAAAAAGGCATGGACACATAGCCAGCCAGTAGTAGTTCGGACCACCCTCGAATTTTTATCAATTGCACACAAAAATTCGGGGTGGGAATCGAACCCACTAGAACCAGTTAAACTGGTGGCGCACCATTTGCCTTCCCTACACTATAATCGACACGTGTTTCTACATATATAATAATCGATTCCACAAAAAAAGTGAATCAATTTTTTGTAAAGAAAAAGAAAATTTTTGTAGGTTCTAGCTCTCGTTCTCTTGAACGTATAAATGGTCGGTCAGTGTAGTATAAACGGCTAGACGTTCTGTATAACCATCCGCTTGATTGTCATAAGGGCCGGTGCATGTGATCAAGTTCAACGAACGTTCATTAGTCGGTCCGAATAACTCACGAATGGGAGAGTCTTCTACAGGATAAGCCGCGACTTGATTGACGGTGTAAGTCAATTTTGATCCATCCTCTCCGTACACGTACATTTCGTCTCCTGCTGTTAATTCTTTCAAGTCAAAAAAGACAGCCGGGCCATATTGACCGTCCACGTGACCAGCAATGACGGCATTTCCTCTTCTTCCAGGTTTTGTACCCGGTTCAAACCAACCAACCTCTGTAACACTGTCCGGAACAGCCATCCCACCTTCTTCGGTGTACCCTTGAGGTCCTACCGGGGCATCTACACCGATCGACGGAATTTCTAATCTCGTAGGAGTGACGCCTGGTTGATCGTCCGGTTGTACAACCGTGGCAGGTTCATAATTTTTTTCAATCGGTTCACTTTCAATCAAATCTTTAGACGCTTGGTTTGGTGGTGGAGCACCATCGGATTTGGTCACTTCCGTTTGTTTTGACGGGGATTCATAAGAAGAAAGAACCCTGGCCTCCTTGGCAGGGTCGTCCAGTATTTGAAAACTGACGACAAAGACAAGGAGGCCTAGGGCTATTGGGAATATGAATTTTCTCATTGATTATGCTTCTGAACGTTTACGGAAGAATACAAATCCTGCACCCATCGCTAGCACACCTAGAATAGCAGCATATGCCATAGCGTTAGAGTTTGTATCTGCAGCTCCACCAAAACCAGTTTCAGGCATAGAAGATGGCATTGCTGCGGAATCTTCTAGAAGAAGTACTTCTGGACTATCTGCTGTTCCAACAGCGAAAGCACTATAGACTTTACCTGCTTCAACTGTCGTTCCAGAAAGGTCTACTAATTGTGTACCATCTGTTGTACGTACTTCAAGGTCATATGTTCCAGCTTCTAATTCACTATATTCAGTTACCATCGGGAACTCCGCACCAGAGAATAGCGCATCGCCACCGATTGGACCTACATCAACGGCTGGAGCACCAGGGATGAAGTGGGCAACGCGGACTTTCGCCATACCTTCGCTTGCTTCTGTTTCATCTTGTAGAGCTTTCAACTCGATACTATCTAAGTTATTAATCGCAGCAGCTGTATAAGCCATGCCAGCTTCTACCGTTACATTTGTTGAAATGGCAGGATCTTGTTCACCCATCGTTCCAGCTGCATAAATTTCTACCATATGTTCACCAGCAGGCAATTCCATGTAATCCGTAGCGGCTTTGAATTCTGCACCTTCAACAACAGCATTTCCATCTACATACACATCAACGGCAGGGGCATCAGGGGACGCGTGTAGTACACGGACCATAGCCATTTCTCCACCTGAATGATTATCAGCGAATGCAACAGGTGCAAATACTCCTAAAACTAATACGAACGCGGCTAATGATGATAGCAGTTTCTTCATGCGTTTTCCCACTCCTTAAATTTTTTGTATATGAAATGCTGAATTTGTACTTAAACTTCAGCATTCACTACCATATGAAAGGGATTTTTAACCAATTTTCGAGCGTTGTGCATCAGTTGTACAACCATTGTACAACTATAATATTCACCGAACCTTTACCTCCTAAACCTCTAAAACATATTGAATGTGTTTTGTTTGTTCCACAAAAAAACACCGGAGGAGATTCCTTCCGGTGTTAGGATGCGAATTTATTCTTGGTAATATACAAGTTTTCCATCAATCATTGTCCAGAGTGGTTTTGATAGGTATTCAAAAGGATGGCCACTCCATAAAACAAGGTCTGCATCTTTCCCTTTTTCAATAGAACCGACACGATGATCGACACCCAGATTCTTGGCCGGTGTAATGGTGATTCCCCTCAACGCATCCTCAACGTCTAACCCTTCACGTGCGGCTAGTGCAGCACAAATGTTCAAATATTGGATCGGCGTATATGGGTGATCGGTTGTGATCGAAACTTTAATGCCATATTCGTGTAAGATGTTGTAGGTTTGCCAAGTTTTGTTTCGTAGCTCAATTTTAGACGCACGTGTGAACGTAGGTCCAACACTGACTTGCAAGTCCCGCTTTGCGAGTTCATCGGCAATCAAGTGTCCTTCTGTGCAATGTTCAATTCGGAGGTCAAGGTCGAATTCGTCTGCAAACCGGAGAGCCGTAATGATATCATCTGCACGATGGGCATGAATACGTACGGGCATCTCTTTGTTCAACACTTGTATAATCGGCTGGACACGTAAGTTAGGTTCTGGATTCTTCATAGCCGCATAAAATGTTTCTCTTAAAGTACCCATGATGCCTAGTCGGGTGATCGAGGCATCTTTCGATTGGGAATGGACGCGTTTTGGGTTTTCTCCGAGCGCTAATTTCAGTCCCGCTCTTTCCCTTACGATCATTTGATTGATCGTATGTCCAACCGTTTTTATGACGGAAGTTGTACCACCGATAATATTCGCGCTTCCCGGCATGATGTGAGCGGTCGTAACGCCTGCTTTTCGGGCATTAAAAAAAGCAGGGTCTAGAGGGTGGGCTCCATCAATGGCTCTTAAGTGTGGCGTGATAGACTCGATGGTTTCGTTTGCATCGCTGCCTGCCCACCCAGTACCCTCATCATACAAACCGAGGTGTGTGTGGACATCGATAAAGCCTGGGTATACATCTTTTCCTTTACCATCAATGATTTCGGCATCATCTGAAAAGGTGAGATTTTGTCCGAAATCATGAATCTTTCCGTCTAAAATATGAATGCAACCGTTCGAAATCGATGGGGATGTGATCGGGTGAATCGTGACATTTTTTATTACCGTATTCATAAGACATACAGCCTTTCCACTAAGATTATTACTATTATACTGGAAAATTCCGCTTTGGAGCACAAAAGAACGAAGCTTTTCGGGACGCTTCGTCTTTTATTCAGGGGAATTATTCATGTAAAATCGATTCAAGTGCTGGTTTCAAATCTGGGTAGTGGAATGAATACCCTTGTTCTAATGCTTTCTTAGGGATGACGGACTGACCATCTAAAAGCAGTGTACTCATATCACCTAAGGCAATTTTAAGAGCGAATGCAGGGGCTGGAATCCAATGCGGCCGGTTTAACACATCTCCTAAAGTACGTCCGAAGTCCTTATTTCTATGAGGATTTGGAGCTGTGCCGTTCAGTGGACCTCTGATTTCTTTTTGGTGGATGGAGAAGTCAATCAATCCGACGACGTCATCGATATGGATCCAAGACATCCATTGCTCGCCAGATCCTAGGTTTCCACCGATCATAAATTTATAAGGCAGTATCATTTTAGGTAATGCCCCTTCCTCACCTAAGATGATGCCGAACCGAACAAACACCGTGCGGACTCCTGAATTTTCAGCCTTAGATGCGCGTTTCTCCCACTCCTCCACGACATTTGCCAGAAAATCATTCCCGGGTTTCTCTGTTTCTTCTGTGAACGTTTTTGTTTTCGACTGGCCGTAGAAACCGACAGCGGAAGCATTGACCAATACCTCAGGTTTGCTGTCTAGTTGTTCGATTAGATCAAGCACTCCTTCTGTTGCTTGAATACGGCTATCTAAGATTTCCCGCTTTTTCTCTTCTGTCCAACGTCCGCTGTTCAACGACTCCCCGGCTAAGTTGACAATCGCTTGGACATTGGGGAGCTCACGCGCAGGATGGTATTCGTCTTTCAGCCACCCGACAAACGTTACTTGACCCGAATCTGTATGTTTGTCAGGACTGCGTGTAAGTATGTACACATGGTGTCCCTCTTTGACTAACTGATCTGTCAATCGTTGACCTACGAATCCCGTGCCGCCTGTTACAACAATATTCATACTGAATCCTCCTTTGAAATCTTTTACATTATATTACTTCATCTTGTGATAAATAGCGATTCATATCCGTGACCCCGTTCATGTTAAAAGGTACAATGAGTGAAAAGGGGTGAAGGTATTGGCTAAACTAACTCGAATTACTACACAAAAAAAGAATAAAAATCGTTTTAATATTTATTTAGACCACGGAGAAGGGGAGAGCTATGGGTTTAGTGTGGATGCTGATGTACTCGTTAAATATCGGCTTCAAAAAGGAATGGAATTGGATGAGCCCACGATAGAAGCGCTCATTAGAACAGATACCATTCATAAATCATATACCCAAGCAATCAATTACTTAAGCTATCGAATGCGTTCTGAGAAAGAAATTCGTACGTATTTAAAAGATAAAGAAATAGAGCCAGAGCATATTGATGAAATTGTGAATCGTCTACATAAGGAAAAATTATTAGATGATCAGGAATTTGCGAATTCTTTAGTGAGAACAAGAGTGATGACATCAAGCAAAGGACCGCTGCTTTTGAAAAAGGAACTAATTGAGAAAGGGGTTACGGCAAGTGAAGCAGAAGAGGCCTTGAATCACTACACATTTGATCAACAATATGAAAAAGCGATGAAATTCGCTGAAAAGAAAATGAAGAATGATCGAAAGAAATCCTACCGACAACAGTTTCAAAATGTTCAGCAGACGTTGATGCAGAAGGGCTTTACTGGTGATATCGTACAAGAAGTACTCTCAAATTTACCAGATGATGAAAAGGAAGATGCAGAGTGGGAAGCGGTCGTCTTTCAAGGAGAGAAACTCATTCGGAAATTTGAGCGGAAAGCAGAAGGTCATGACATGAAACAAAAAATCAAGGCGAGTCTATATCGAAAAGGGTTCCCATTTGAGTTGATTGATCGATTCCTTGAAGAATACGTGGAAGAGTAATCTTTGTTCTTTCATAAAAATATGTAAGGAGTATCAAAAAAAACATAAAGCACAGCTTTGACTCCCATCTTAATGGGAGTTTCGTGTATACTATTGACTGTGATATAAGCACTATATTCGTCGGAGGTACCCTATATGATTTATCAACGCAGGACCTATCAATTAGAACCTGATCAGTACGAGCAATTCACACAATTTTTTCATACGTATATTTTACCTAACCATTTAGGTCATGGGGCGAGAATTGTTGGAAGATTTACAACGATGAACCGTGATGAAGTGACGTCCATATGGGAGTATGATTCTTATGAAGAATATAAAAGAATCGAGGAAAAAGTAAAACAATCGGAACTCTATAAAAAAGCTAGGCAAAGGCGCGAAGAGTTGCAGGACCTCTTCGTGGAAGAACGAGTAGACTTCATCGAAGCAACAGGTGAATACCATTTTCCTAAACACATTGTTTCTGTGGCTGCTTACATAACGAATGGAGATGGGGAGGTATTGCTGGTTAAGAACGAACACCGTGATGATACCTTTGAAATTCCAGGTGGTCGGATGGAATGTGGCGAGACGCTTGAAGGAGCCGTAAGGCGTGAGGTGTTGGAAGAGACGGGAATTGAGATCTCGATCAAGGGTGTTTCAGGCGTGTACCAGAATGTCACGATGGGGGTGGTCTGCATGGTCTTTACAGCAGAGTACGTATCTGGTGAACCGACGATAAAGCCTGGTGAAACGCGGGATGTGAGGTTTGAAAAGGTTACGCCAGAAACCATACATGACTGGGTAACTCGGAAGCATTTTCAAGTTCGTTTAATGGATGCGATGGAGAAAGTAGCGGTCTCACTGGAGAGTTATTATGTAAGGCCGTACGAAATACTGTACCGATTGGAAAATGAAAAAGCTGCTGACAGAAAATAGTCAGCAGCTTTTTTATATTAATAGACTTTATCCAATTGAGGGTCTCGGGTCTTCGCCGCACCCAACCAAATGTTAGATCATCGGACCTTTCTATCATTATGAGCAAGGAGCTTGATATAAATTATAGAAGACCTTTTTTCTCTAAGTCCTCGATGGCTTCATGTACGTGATCGACCACTGTAGACGCCTTTTGTGTCACCTCTTCATGAGCTGTTGACATCACATAACTGTGTGGGGTCAATTCGAACATGGCGATATCATTAAAGGAATCTCCTACACAGGCCATTTCGTCAGGTTGAATATTCAACGTCTCCATAAGTGCCTTTAGTCCGGTACCTTTATTAATCGCTTTCGGCATCAAATCTACGGCCGTTTCATGAGAAATGAAGCGGTCAATTTCTTCACCGAAGGTCTGGTCTAATCGATTGTAAACATCGATGATATCTTGTTCCTGACCGTGGAGTGTAATTTTCGAAGGAACAATCGTTGTACCGAACTGACTCTGCATTGTAGGGTCTACAATAATATCGTGGAAAAGTTGCTCTGAAATGATATCAATCCACTTATTATGGTGTTCGGTGTACGTCTCTTCTGCTGTAGACACCGTTTTGATCAGTGGTTCCTTCTCGATTGTACGCATTACACTTGTTGCTAATTCTTTGTCAAAGGTCTTCGAATGGATATGTTCGTCCTCAGAGTCATATACAAATGCTCCGTTCTGGCTGACACGATGTCCATTCACTCCTACACGCTTTAAAACCTCTTTGATTTCGTGGTCCATACGACCTGATGCTACGGTGAAGGGAATGTCTTTGTCGATCATTCTGCGTATCGCATCTACATCTTCATTCTTTATATAATGGTCCATGCCTAGCAATGTCCCATCAAGGTCACTTACAAATAGTTTTATCATGGATGGACTCCTTTCTATTCTGCTACGTTTAATCCTACAATAATTTTTGAGGTAACTCCCACAACAAGACTATGACACTTCTGCCCTCAGGGCGCAAAAAGTCTATTCTCCAGTTAAATAGAAATCTGTTCACGAATAAGATCGTGAACAAAGTTCCTTTGTGAGTAGCCCTATTTTGAACACTTAATGATTGTACACGACGTAAAGGCTTTCAAACAACGGTAACGTTTTTAAGATTCTCGACTTGTCAAAAACTCGCTTGAGATATAGGATTATACTTATGAGCAGACTGCAAACGCTTTATGATTGGGGTTTGTATGTAAGTGGGGGACGAATGATGGAGCAACAAGTAAAAATAAAGAAAGTCTTGAATAACAATGTTGTCATTGCCGAACACCCTTCCTATGAAGAAGTCGTTCTTATCGGAAAGGGCATTGGGTTCAATCGAAAAAAAGACGATGACATTTCGTTCAGTAAAGCGGATAAGACTTTTCTATTAAGCAATGAGAAAGAAAAGGAACAATACGTCAATTTGCTGCCCTACATTGATGAAGGGCTCATTGACTTCATGAACGATGTTCTCGTCCATATTGAAATGAGAATGGGGCAAGAGTTGAATCAACACATCCACGTTGCTTTGACAGACCACCTTGCCTTTGCGATCAATCGTGCGAAGCAAGGCATGCAGTTTTCCAACCCTTTCTTATTAGAGATTGAGTCGCTTTATCCAAAGGAATACCAAATTGCCATGGAAGTTGTAACGATGATTTATGACCAAATGGGCATTCAGTTCCCTGAAGGAGAAGTGGGGTTCATCGCTCTTCATATTCATAGCGCTGTAACAGACAAAACGTTAAGGGAAATCAATCGTCATAACCAATTGATTACTCAACTCGTTTCTCTTGTAGAAGATACGATGAATATGCAGATCGATAAAAACAGTGTGGATTATCACCGACTTGTTCAACACTTGCACCGTGCCATTGACCGTGTGCATGAAGATGAACATGTCGGTGACGAAATAAAACTTGCTAAGATGTTGAAAGAAGAGTACCCGGTGTGCTATAATCTTTCATGGAAACTCATTAAAGTGATGCAAAAACAGTTGAAAAAGCCTGTAGATGAGTCGGAAGCGATTTATTTAACGATTCATTTGCAACGGTTAACCCATAAATCTTAACATACGTGTTACTGATACGATCAGGCATGAGTATTTGAAGATCAATTGGTTACCTTAGGGAGGAGTGTATCTTCTTTCTACGTAACCCCATCTTCTATACTCATGCCTTTTTTATGTTCTAATACTTATTTTGCGCCCCTCTGAGGTGCTTCTCTTTCATTCGTAAATGTAACCGTTTTATTTTTCTGACTATTTGGGATAACTGTTGAATCACAAAAAACAAAGGAGGAAACAACATGTTCAAAAATGCTTTTGGTACATTGCAAAAAGTAGGTAAAGCGTTAATGACGCCCGTAGCATTGCTACCAGCAGCCGGTATCTTGCTTGCCTTTGGTACAAGCTTTGCTCAAGACGACTTCGTCGATCGTGTGCCATTCTTCGGTGTACCGTGGATGCAAACACTACTTCAAGTAATGGCGGAAGCCGGTGGTGTCGTATTTGATAACTTACCGCTATTATTCGCTGTCGGTGTCGCTATTGGATTAGCGAAAGGAGATGGTGTAGCTGGTTTGGCTGCCATCATCGGTTACCTGATTATGAATGTCGTCATGGGTGTACTCGGAGGAGTAACTTCAGATATGACGTCTGAACCGGCTTACGCCATGGTGCTCGGAATCCCTACGCTTCAAACAGGGGTATTCGGTGGTATCATCGTAGGTATATTAGCAGCCAGTCTGTATAATAGGTTCTTCAATATAGAGTTACCACAGTTTTTAGGGTTCTTCGCAGGAAAGCGTTTCGTTCCGATTGTGACCGCATTCTCTGCCTTGTTCTTAGGTATTATCATGCTATGGGTTTGGCCATATGCTCAGGGTGGTTTAAATGCCCTATCTCGCTTAATGCTTGAAGGGAACCAAACGATCTCTGCGTTCTTCTTCGGTGTTATTGAACGTTCCTTGATTCCGTTCGGCTTGCACCACATTTTCTATTCACCATTCTGGTTTGAATTCGGTTCATACACGAACGCAGCTGGAGAGATCATTCGTGGTGACCAGCAAATCTTCTTCGCACAGCTAAGAGATGGTGTGGAATTCACAGCCGGTACCTTCATGGTTGGTAAGTTCCCGTTCATGATGTTCGGACTTCCAGCAGCTGCGCTTGCGATTTATCACACTGCTAAACCAGAACGTAAAAAAGTAGTCGGAGGAATTATGGCATCCGCTGCCTTAACTTCTTTCCTTACAGGTATTACAGAGCCAATTGAATTCTCATTCTTATTCGTTGCTCCAGTACTATTCGGTATTCATGCTGTATTTGCCGGTTTCTCCTTCATGATCATGGAGATCCTTGGTGTGAAAATCGGACAAACGTTCTCTGGTGGTTTGATCGACTTCATCCTGTTCGGTGTTCTACCTAACCGTACAGACTGGTGGTGGGTCATTATCGTAGGGCTTGTCTTCTCTGTCATCTATTACTTTGGATTCCGTTGGGCGATCTTGAAATTCAACCTAGCGACACCAGGTCGTGAAGATGAAGCTGAAGATGACGAAGACGAGGGAGAAGTAGGAGACCTGCCATTTGAAATTCTAGAAGCAATGGGTGGAAAAGAGAACATCAGCCACCTAGATGCATGTATTACGCGTCTCCGAGTATCGGTTAACGATAAAGATGATGTTAACAAAAACCGCCTGAAGAAATTAGGTGCATCCGGAGTGATGGAAGTAGGAAATAATATTCAAGCCATCTTCGGACCTGTATCCGATTCCTTGCGTGGTCAAATGCAAGACATCATGGATGGAAAAACACCGCGTTCGCAAGAAGATGCTTCTGAAATGACGAATGCCAAAAAGCAAGCAGAAGCTCCAGTAACAGATGGTGAATTAGCTTTTGTCAGCCCAATCAAAGGTAAAGTGTTACCAATCACAGAAGTACCAGACCAAGTCTTCTCTGGCAAAATGATGGGCGACGGCTTTGCAATTGAACCGGAAGATGGTAAGATTGTTTCGCCGGTCAACGGTAAAGTATTGAATGTCTTCCCGACGAAACATGCAATCGGGCTTGAAGCCGACAATGGAATGGAAATCCTCATTCATATCGGTATCGATACGGTTGGCTTGAAAGGTGAAGGGTTTACAGCTATGATTTCAGAGGGAGACGAAGTGAAACAAGGACAAGCGTTGATGGAAGTGGATCTTGACTTTGTCAAAGATAATGCACCATCTATCGTAACGCCGATTGTTTTCACAAATCTTCAAGAAAATCAAACAGTACATGTGAAAGCTTCTGGTCAAGTCAATCACAACGATCCAGACATTATTGAAATAAAAGGATAAAGGAGAGATCATCATGACAGAACAAACGATGACGATTACAGCAGCAGACGGGGTACACGCACGCCCAGCAACTTCTCTAGTACAAGTAGCAGGGAAGTTCCAATCAGACGTAAACCTTGAGTACAACGGCAAAGCCGTAAACATGAAGTCCATTATGGGCGTTATGTCCCTAGGTATTCCAAAGGGTGCAGAAGTCAAATTCACAGCCGAAGGTTCCGACGAAGCAGAAGCTGTTGAAGCAGTTGTAGCAAAAGCAAAAGAAGAAAACCTAGGAGAGTAATCTCTTGAAAAAGCCGGGCACACGATGCCCGGCTTTTTTTATGCATTTAAACAGTCAGAAATGTTTTGTGCGAGCCGCTTCCATATAAATGTCTTCAATCTTAATTCGAGTAGATGAAACGGGTACGACTGTTGATTCGTATTAGATATAAAGGAGGGTTGCAAATGGGATGGGTAGTTATTCCACTTGTGATGGTCCTTGTCGTTTTTATAAAAAGAAGGGATGTTAAGAAGAAGAAAATGAATCCTCCTCGCAAATGGGAAGGGGAGGAACCTGCTGCCAACCGAAGACGTTGGCATGATGCAGAGAAAGATGGAGCGAAGCGTGCTGTATCTGGTGGTGGGGGAGGTATGTGAAGAAGCCTATAAAAAGAGCCTCTCAAAGAAGGCTCTTTTTTATCGATCAATATAAATGGATTCTCTGCCGTCATCTTCTTTGAAGATTTGTTCAGCGACACCCTCTGGTCCTTTGAGGCGCTCTGGCGAATCCACATGGTCTGTTTGACTCCAGAATGGTGTGTTCATTCCTCCCATGTAAACAGCGGTCGCTGATACGGGTTCGTTATCCCACTCCTTATGGAGGCTCTCTGTGAATCCACGTACAGCAAATTTACTAGCGCAATAAATGCTCTCGTTCTTCTTTCCTCGAAGTCCAGCTGTTGAGATGACATTCAAGACACGTCCACCGGTTTCACGTAGTTTAGGGAAGGCGAGTTGCGTCATCAACATGGTTCCTTTTACATTTGTGTTGAGAGCAGAATCCATGTCTTCAGGTGTTAAATCCAAGAGATTACCAAATACACCGATACCGGCATTGTTGATGACAATGTCGATTTGATCAACTTGACGTAGAGCCTCCGTTACGGATGCAGGTTCTGTTACGTCGCATATAATGACTTCAGCATTACCTCCATCTTGCTGAATTTCATTTTGTACGAGTAACAAGTTTCTCTCTGTTCGACCTAAGAGGAACACTTGATGTTGATTACGAGCGTACTGATGAGCTAGTGCACGTCCAAGTCCTGTTCCAGCTCCTGTGATGACAACGTTACCCATTCGATCTCCTCCATTTCTTATGCTTAGCCATATATATTGTGACGAAACACTGATAAAATGTAAAGAAAGAGAGAGGAAGAGGGGAAAAAGTATGGAGAAACGATTTAGTGATTACACTTATGAAGAACTTCGTCAGGAAGTGGCACAACTCACAGAGAAAGCTCAGAAAGCGGAACAAATGGGAATGGTGAACGAATACGCCGTTCATGAAAGAAAAATCATTATGGCGAAATCTTATATGATGAATCCGAAAGATTTCAGTGGAGGGGAAACCTACAAACTGGATGGCGACCTTGAGCATGACTTTTATATTGTATATATGAACGGCGTCTTCGCGTGGGGATATCGACAAACGAAGACTGGTGAAAGAGTAGAGAGTGAAATGATAGCTGGAGAAGAATATGAGGCTCTACCGATCGCGATGCTTGGAGAGAAATTATCATAACCAAAAGGCGCACATGTTGTGCGCCTTTTGTATAGGAACATTTATCCTCTTTTTCGTGCTTGGATTTCTGTGATCTGTTCGGAATGCGTCTGCTCTGTTTCACCATTTACGCGGTGAGCTAAGTGCTTGTTCGTTCGATGCTGAGCAAATGCATTTTTCTTTTCAAGAAATTCTCGTTTACCCACGATCATTCCTCCCGACTTGATTAATATCACGCTCTCTCGAGTGGGCAGCTCTTCCTTGCGGGTTGAAGTTGATCTTCCCGTTCGGCTTTTTAGCTAGATACTCACTCTGATCTTCAGGAGCATGAGACATGTGAACATTGGGAAAGTTTTTGGCTTTGTTTCGCATCGAAGACCCTCCTCTGTCTCTTTTGGAGACAAGATTAGTTTGTGTTCGTATCCTGATTTTATCCCCGCAACTTGCAGTAAATTTTTCCGCTTCAAGCTTCAATGGTAAACAGAAAAAGGGAGTGGCAAAATACTGTGCGTATTGTTTTGATCGGTTCAACTAACAATGGGCGGAGGTTGAAGAAGCCCTTCCAATGATCGAAGTTCACTTTATATGATACAATGAGGCAGAAATCATTGCTAAATCAAACATGAGGTGAGCAGAATTATGCAAGAACACTACCAGCATTTAGCTGAACTTTTATATGAAAAAAATGAGCGATTGACCATTGAAGAAGCAAGAACATGGGTTGAATTATTATGGGAAGATTTTGAGGCGACCTATGCCAAGGCTGGTCATGATTACCAAGGTAAAAAAGTGACCGAGCAGATCGTACGCAGATGGATAGAGAACTATGGCCCGAGGTTGCATGAATTTGTTGCAACGAACCCCAAATATAAAGAGTTATTGAATAAAAGAGGACCGTTACAATAAAGAAACCGTGTTGCTCACTAGCAACACGGTTTTCCATTTAAGCTTTAACGATATTCAGTTTGTCTTGTAACTTCTCTTCAGTGAACACCCAGCCTGTGTACGAATTGAGTATCGTTAACTCATCGCCGTGCTCATCATCGATTTGAGCGACAGCCACAAAAGGATAACGCCCTTTTGATCGATAACGTAAATCAATAAACCGCACTTCGGTGTACTCATCATAGTAGCTGATTTCATAACGGTACACTGGAGAGAACGAAAGGAAAGCTTTAATATTATGGTCGGTCAAAGCTTTTTGAACAACAGGATCTTCATAGTCGATCGGTTTATTAATGAACTCGTCTAAAATGGTGATGTGTCCATTTTCAGCGCGGCCCACGTAATAATGGCTTGGTGTTGTGATGGCAATACGCCAAATATTCTGTTGAATAGTCGGGGATGTTGCGATTTGTTCCACATGCTCGAAGTGGGCATGGATCACTTTGACAAGCTCTCGTTTGTCGAAATACCGTTTCACGTAGTACAGAGCAATGACAAAGTAGATGATCAACCACATCAAGCCAGGATTTGCGCCTAAGTTCCAGGCTACGATGCCGGCGATGTGAAGAATAAAGATGTAAGGGTCAAAGGTATTGATGAATCCATAAGCGACCCAGCGTTTTGTGAATGGACGATAGGCTTGCGTGCCATAGGCGTTGAATATGTCCACGAATACATGGAGAATGACAGCCAAGAAAGTCCATAGCCAAAGGTGTAGATAGTTTACTTCTGGGGCAAATAAGTAAATAATACTTGGAATGCTGATCCCCCAAAGCAACACAGCCGGGATAGAATGAGTGATGCCGCGATGGTGACGAATGTAAACGGCGTTATTTTTTAATTTTAAAATCGTGTCACAGTCAGGCGCTTGAGAACCAATTAGTGTCCCAACGAGGACTGCATTAAAAAGCATGGGGTCTTGTTGAACGACAGGGTCTAATGTCGCGATTCCACCAAGAGCCACCCCCATGACAACATGAGTGCCAGTGTCCATTACAATACCTCCTTTGACTAGCAGGACTTCAGTACAATAGTAGTTTATCACGAAGGATGATGATGCATGAAAAATCAAGAACGAGTGAAAGACATTCTGAGCGATTTTAATAAAACGCAATTTCAGAATAGTCTCATCGAATGGTTCAAGAAAGAACAACGGATTTTACCTTGGAGAGAAAACCAAGATCCATATAGGGTATGGGTATCAGAAATTATGCTCCAACAAACACGTGTTGATACGGTCATCCCATATTTCAATCATTTTATGGAAAAGTTCCCTGACCCAAAAAGCCTCGCCGAAGCGGACGAACAAGAGGTTCTTAAAGCGTGGGAGGGCTTAGGATACTATTCCCGTGCGCGAAATTTGCAAACCGCTGTGAAAGAAGTCGTTGCAGATTATGATGGAGTCGTTCCGGATAACCCTAAAGACTTAGGTGAATTGAAAGGTGTTGGACCCTATACGAAAGGTGCCATCCTTAGTATCGCCTACGATACGCCAGAGCCTGCCGTAGACGGCAATGTGATGAGAGTCCTATCAAGAATTCTGCATGTTGAAGATGACATCGCAAAGCCGAGTACGAGGAAAGTGTTTGAACAATTGGTTCGAGAGCTTATTTCCGAAGAAGACCCTTCTTCTTTCAACCAAGGAATGATGGAGCTTGGAGCGTTGATATGTACACCCAAAAACCCTTCGTGTTTATTATGCCCGATCCAAGACCAGTGTCGTGCATTTGAACAAGGGATAGAAACGGAGCTTCCCGTTAAAACATCGAAGAAAAAGCAAAAAAAGGTGCCTTACTTGTTGTTGGTCATTGAGAATGACGCAGGGGAAGTACTGATTGAACAGCGGCCGAGTCAAGGACTATTGGCTTCGTTGTGGCAGTATCCAATGGTCGCATTGGAGGATTTAGACCATGAAGCGGCTAAGCATTGGTTCTATGGTGAATACGGTCTGAAAATAGAGTGGGGAGAACCTGTTGAACAAATCAAACACGTTTTCTCTCATCTCATTTGGGAAATGGAAGTCGTCATAGCCCGTGTAGTCGGTGGACAGCTCGATCACGAGCGTGCCCAGTTTGTAACACCACAAGAAATGAGCGCCTATCCATTCCCTGTTTCCCATCAAAAAGCACACAAATATATTAGTCAATAACGGGGTGAGTGCCGTTGGTCCAAGAAGCTTCTTTATGTTCTAGACCACCTCGGCGCTTGATCTCCTCATTGATTTCCCTCAGCATGGTTACTCCTTCGGCATTTAAGTAAGGAGCTGATTGAGATAATGCATAGTGAAAGTAGCCTAGTTCCTTCTCTTTCCACGTTGTTTTTGCCTCCATGACTAATTGTGACAAATCCCTGCCTACGTACATGCTATCCCTCCTTTCTTCTTAATTTGTGCTGAATCTTGAGCTTCATACACACGTGAAAGGAGGAAATCTGGCATAAGTTATCGCTAAATTTTGGATGTAACACATTTGTAATTTGATTGTAATGAAACCGGGTATTTCCCTTCATATCAAGTGTTTAAACCCTTTTGTAAAGTTTTGTAGAAGATTCGGGCTATTTACAATTTGGTGCAAGATGTGAATAATAAGTATCAGAGATTATCGATTACATAGTACAGACTATATAGATACTTATTACATAAAGAGAGGGTTTTTCACAGTGAATAAGAAAAAATTGGCGACGGCGATTTGCGGAACAATCATTGGTGCTTCATTATGGGGAACGACAGTATTTGCGGATCAAAAACATGAAGTGAGCGCTGGGGAAACACTATGGAAGATCAGCACGAAATATGATGCTTCCGTATCTGAAATCCAATCGTGGAACAATCTAAGTGGCAACACAATCTATGTAGGTCAAAACCTTGTAGTAAGTAAAGGTGACGATCAAACAAACACGTTATCTAAGTCTCCTGCCAAAGAGGGAGAAAATACATATACGGTTCAAAGCGGAGATTCGCTATGGATTATCGCTACGATGCATGGAATGTCAGTAGCTTCTCTTAAGGATTTGAACAACTTGTCCAGTAATGCCATTTATTCCGGTCAGAAACTAGCTGTAAATGGTAAAGCAACAAGTGCTTCTACTCCATCTGTTTCCACCGATTCAGCTGTTTCAAACACGGGATTGGTTCAGGAAGCGAAAAGTCATATCGGAACGCCTTATGTGTGGGGTGGAACGTCACCAGCTGGATTTGACTGCAGCGGATTCTTAAACTATGTTTATCAGTCTGCAGGAGTTGATCTACCTAGAACAGTGGCATCCATTTACGCGGATCACCGTATGGATACAGTAAGCAGCTCTAACCGTCAGCCAGGGGATCTTGTTTTCTTTGAAACGTACAAGCCAGGTGCTTCCCATGCAGGAATTTACATCGGAAACAATCAATTCATTCACAGTGGATCAACGAATGGTATTGAAATCAGCTCCCTTTCTAGTGGCTACTGGGGTCCTCGCTACATCGGTACAAAACGTGTTTCAAACTAATCAGCCTTTTCAAAGCGTCCTCTTTTAGAGGGCGCTTTATTGTGGTTACGTAAGATTTACAAAAAAACTTTCCACAGGAAGGATTAAAAAATCAAAACCTGCGCACAATAGTTTTTGCGGAGGTGATAAACATGGCTAAGCAACCGAAACAAAACAAAACAGCTGCTGGTACAGACAAACAGCACGTGAAACAAAAAAACCAACAAGCTGCTCAAGGTCAAGGACAGCAACAGTATGGAGCTGAATTTGCAGCACAGACTGATGCTCAACACGTGAAAGAGCAGAACCAACAATCTCAGGCTAAGAAAAAATAACCTGAATTGGAGTGGCTTGTCCAGGCTGTTTCATTAGCCTGTATCAATCCCCCGAACGAAGAAGTCGTCCATTTATGGGCGGCTTCTTTTTTTGCGTTTTTATTCTGAGAAAAGAATCAGGGATTTATTTTGATAAACCTGAGCAACTTACATTCGAGTTTTTTAGGATATGGGATGAATTAGTTTCATTCATTTGTCATAGTCGTTATAATAATAAGAAGGCATACGGATAATACAAGGGAGGGGGATATCATGCCCGGCCCAGAGGCAGGTAAACGGATCGAAATTCAGAGTTATAAGCATAACGGTCAACTCCACCGTGTGTGGGAAAGTTCTACTGTGCTTAAAGGCACAAGACACGTCATCATCGGAGCAAATGATCGGACAACCGTTACGGAGAGTGATGGTCGGCGATGGATTACAAGGGAGCCGGCTATTTGTTACTTCCACTCTAAATATTGGTTTAATATTATAGGCATGCTTCGCAACGATGGTGTCTATTATTACTGTAATATCAGCTCACCTTTCGTTTTTGAAGAGGGAGCGATTAAATACATCGATTATGACCTCGATCTTAAGGTCTTCCCTGATATGACGTACAAAATTTTGGATGAAGATGAATATGAAATCCACAAAAAGCGTATGAATTATCCTCATGTATTGGACAGAATCCTGTACAATAACATGGATATCTTAATCCGATGGGTAAGGCAGAGAAAGGGGCCTTTCTCACCTGAGTTCATCGACCAGTGGTACGAACGTTATTTAACGTATCGCTAGGTAATACCATTGTTCCATCTGCGCACTTAGTAAAGTGCGCTTCCTTGTTTTTATAGAAAGAAGGTGATTGTTTGGGTAGTATTAAAAGATATTTGCACTTTGTAAAGCCGTACAAAGGCAAAATTATATTGACGGTTCTGATTGGTATCGTGAAGTTTTCCATCCCTTTATTGATGCCCTTAATCATCAAATATGTCATTGATGATATCATCAATGCTCCGGAATTGGCGGATTCGGCTAAGCTCGAACAGCTGTTATGGATCATGGGGGGAGCATTCGCTGTCTTCTTGATTATAAGGCCTCCCGTTGAATATATTCGGCAGTACTTAGCTCAATATATCGGGAGTAAAATCCTGTACGATATTCGTGAGAAATTATTCGATCATATTCAACGTCTCAGTTTGCGGTTTTATTCAAAAACCAAAACAGGGGAAATCATATCGCGTGTCATTCATGATGTCGAACAAACGAAAACGTTCGTCATTACCGGACTAATGAATATTTGGTTAGACATGTTTACCATAGTCATTGCTGTCATAATTATGCTTACGATGAATGTATGGCTGACGCTGGTTTCCATTGCCCTTTTCCCGTTATACGGGTTTGCGGTCAAGTTCTTCTACGCACGTTTGAGGAAATTGACGCGAGATCGCTCACAAGCATTAGCGCAAGTACAGGGACATTTACATGAACGCGTACAAGGAGTGCCCGTCACAAGAAGCTTTGCACTAGAAGATCATGAACAGGAACAATTCGATGTCCAGAATAAGAACTTTCTTGATAAAGCTTTAGTCCATACGAATTGGAATGCGTACACGTACTCCGTGACGAATACGATTACGGACTTGGCTCCTTTGTTAGTAATTGCTTTTGCCGGATATCAAGTGATTTCTGGTTCACTGACTGTCGGTACGATGGTAGCATTCGTCGGGTATATGGACCGTGTCTATAACCCTTTGCGTCGTTTAGTCAACTCGGCTACCGTACTCACGCAATCCATTGCATCTATGGATCGTGTCTTCGAATTTGTCGATGAGAAATACGATATTGTGGATAAACCGGATGCGAAGGAATTGAAAGAGGTTCATGGTGATGTCGATATTGACCAAGTAAGCTTCCAATATGATGACGACGAGCCAATGGTCCTTAAAGACGTCTCCTTGTCTGTTCGAAAAGGAGAAACGATTGCCTTTGTCGGTATGAGTGGGGGAGGTAAATCGACGCTCATTAGTCTTATTCCTCGCTTTTATGATGTGACGGGTGGTAGCATCAAGATTGATGGCACAGATATACGTGATGTTCAGTCCCGTTCATTGCGCGATAAAGTCGGGATGGTGCTTCAGGATAACATTCTATTCAGCGAATCGATTGCCATGAATATTAAAATGGGGAATCCTGAGGCAACAGATGAAGAAATGATCGAAGCGGCTAAGGCAGCTAATGCACACGACTTTATTACGAGTCTTCCGAAAGGTTACGATACACTCGTCGGTGAACGAGGAGTGAAATTGTCTGGAGGACAAAAACAACGAGTTGCGATTGCACGTGTCTTCTTAAAAAATCCTCCACTTCTTGTTTTGGATGAAGCAACGTCAGCGCTTGACTTGGAAAGTGAAAGTCTTATTCAGGGAGCGCTAGAGAGATTGGCCTCTGATCGAACGACATTCATTGTAGCTCATAGGCTTTCAACCATTACCCATGCTCATCGGATTGTTTTGATCGAGAATGGTGAAATTGTAGAAGTCGGATCTCACGATGAACTCATGCATAAACGTGGGAATTATTATGATCTCTATCAGGTGCAACAATTAGATGATGCGCCAAAAGAATATACAGAGCTTTAATAAAAAAGCTGTTGTCCCATTATCGGGTCAACAGCTTTTTTATGGTCTTATTTTTCTGTTGTCTGAATGTAATCATCCTGATGATGATTCTGATAACTCTGTAGCAATCGTTTTAGTTTCTCGAGTTGATAGTGATACTCCATCAGTTGAGAAGCGAGTGGTAAGAACACGAGCTTATCAGGATTGTTCGTCTCTTCATATACACGAATCAATCGATCGACGAGTAGAGGAATGTCTGGTTCCTCAATTTGTCTTAATGATTGTTTGTGTGTCCGCTTAATTCGACCTTTCAAGCTTAAAACAAGCTTCTCGTGTGCATTGACTAATTTGTCTAATTCGCTTACAACTGCGTCTTGGAAGTCCTCCGGAATCTGTTCGATTTTGTGATCCAGTCGATAAAAAGCTTTTAAGACATCGAATGATTTTTTAGTTGTCGTAATCAATTGACGGAACAGTACAAGCTTGCGTCCTTTTGAAAAGAAGTTACCTTTGAAATAAGTTCGTTCCTCCGAATACAACAAAAATGTATGATCTACCCAGCGCATGTCATCTTGAATACGGGTGATTTCGTATTTTAGTGCTGGTTCATCGGAAAGTTGTCTCGTCGTAACACGTAGCCACTGCAGAATATCAGTAGTGGCTTGATCGATTTTCTTGAATAGCCGCGTTTCGTATCTTGGTGGTAAGAAAACAAGGTTCACGATAAAAGCAGCTAAGATTCCAAGAATCATAGAAGAAAAACGAGAAAACCCGAAGTATAAGAAGGTTTGGTCTGTCGTATCCATCAGAGCAATGACAGCGACGACCGCAAGTGCTATGGTATTCTCGTTCATTTTCATTGTCGTCGTAATTGCGATTACGATAATGATGGCAAAACCGACAATGAATGGATCGTTACCTAAAGTGAATACACCGACCACAGCAATCAGTGCACCGATTGTATTGCCTTGTAGTTGTTCGATAATAGATTGATACGAACGGTAAATCGATGGCTGGATGGAGAAAACGACGGCAATGGCAGCAAGTAAGGGAGAAATGAACCCGAACAAATTACCAATATAAAGAGCAATGCCGACAGCTAACCCCGTCTTCATCATACGTGCGCCTAACTTCATAACCTACATCATCCTTCTGAAAGTCTGTCCACTTGATGAACATCAATGAACACATTATAACCGATGTATATAAGAATCGTACCCATTTTTTTCTGTTTTCAATACAAAAGTTGCGGACAACAAAAAAATAAGCCCGCGCAATCGATCATTGCACGAGCTTGAGGGGTATCAGTATGAAACTGAAACCTATGAAAAGGGAAAGAAATGAAACAAAGATCATAATTCGTGGGAATTTTCAGAATTATAAATATATAATAGCATGGACAGATTCACTTTTCAATGGCTACCATGAAAAAACTCAAAAAGAATGGAAGTATTCTGGAAGACTTGATTTCGAGAGTTTTGTAGAGGGGAACTAAATAGTCTCTCGAAATAACACCCCGAAAAGTGGGGCCGTGAAAAATGCGATTCTAGCGGAATGTATTAGATGAACGCACCCCGATTCGGACATTTATCCAAACAATCAGGACAAGTGATACTGTATATCGGACATTCCCTTACGATTCGGACAAGATTGGCAATTTATCGGATATTAACTCAGCTTATTAAGACAGACGTGTTTCTTTTCATCCATGAATGGTCAGAATAAGTGAATAAGTATATTGGATGGGTGTGGTGGGAAATGGCTAGACTCCCGCGGAAAAAGGACTCAGGCTCGGCGGTTTCCCCGCAGGAAAGCGAGTTATTTCCCACCACACCCTGCTCTTACTTACGTAGAGGACCAAGAAGTCTCAAATTCTAACCTTTAGAATAAGTTGGATTATTTGGAGGGGATAGGTGTAAAAAAGACCCTCCAACTTATGATGTCAGAGGGTTTACTAAGGTTATTGTTGTTCAGCCATTTTCGCAAAGACACGATCAACAGCCTGTAGCGTTTGGTCGATGTCTTCATCTGTGTGGGCTGTTGTAAGGAACCAAGCTTCATATTTAGAAGGAGCCAAGTTTATACCTTCAGCCAACATCAAGTGGAAGAACTTAGCGAATTGGTCCCCATTTGTATTTTCTGCTTGCTCATAATTTTCGATTTTCTCATTGGTGAAATACACCGTTAGTGCCCCTTTTAAACGGTTGATGGAAATCTGCACATCATGTTTCGCAGCGTATTTGAGGATTCCGTTTTCTAGACGAGCACCAAGTCGGTCCATCTCTTCATAAACGCCTTCTTCTTGTAATACTTCAAGACAAGCTATTCCGGCGGACATGGAAGCAGGGTTTCCTGCCATCGTTCCTGCTTGGTAGGCGGGGCCGAGTGGCGCGACTTGTTCCATGATATCAGCACGACCACCATACGCACCGATTGGCAACCCACCGCCAATAATTTTACCCATAGCTGTCATATCAGGTTCGATATTAAGTAGTTGCTGTGCACTTCCATAAGTAAAGCGGAAAGCTGTGATGACCTCATCGTAAATGACAAGAGCTCCTGCCTCGTGGGTCAATCGATTAACGTCTTCCAGAAAGCCTGAATTAGGTTCTACGATTCCGAAGTTCCCTACAATCGGTTCTACCAATACACCTGCAATTTGATCACCGAAACGATCCAATGCCTCTTTGAACGGTTCGATATCATTGAAAGGAACCGTAATCACGTCTTGAGCAATGGAAGCTGGTACACCTGCTGAGTCAGGAGTCCCAAGTGTAGATGGTCCAGAACCTGCAGCGACCAATACCAAATCAGAATGACCATGGTAGCAGCCCGCAAATTTGATGATCTTGTTTCGCCCTGTATAGGCACGTGCAACCCGGATTGTTGTCATGACAGCTTCTGTACCAGAATTGACGAACCGAACTCGATCTAACGATGGAATGGCATCTTTCAACATTTTGGCAAAACGGTTCTCAAGTACGGTTGGCGTTCCATATAGGACGCCTGTTTGAGCGGCTTTTGTAATGGCCTCGGTGATGTGTGGGTGAGCATGACCGGTAATGATTGGGCCGTATGCACCTAAGTAATCGATGTACTCGTTGCCGTCCACGTCAAAGAAGCGGGACCCCTCTGCGCGATCCATATAGACTGGCGTTCCTCCACCGACACCTTTATAAGCGCGGGAAGGGGAGTTGACTCCACCGACAATGTGCTCAGTTGCCTCATTATATAACTGTTCAGATTTTGTGTGATTCATGAGTAGACCTCCTATTTCGTGCATTCTTTATTATTGTAGCATGCTGGGCAAACACGAGTGAGCTTGTCCAAACAATAAACCCTCCCCTATTAAAGGAGAGAGCTTTCATGTTTCGCCTCATGCATTGTACATGGTTCGTTTACGTAAGAAAAGAGCATGCCGGGTTTTCAACGGCAGCTTAAGAATTACTTAGTACACAAACGCTGCACCAACGATGATTAGAAGGATGAAAAGAACAACGATCAGCGCGAATCCGCCACCATATCCGTAACTCATTCATAATCCCCCCTTTCACTTGGTTTACTGTATCCTATGCACCATAGGAGGATGGGGGGTGTGCATTCGCCCGTTCCTATAAAAAAACCGGAAATCATAAACGGATGGAGACAAGCATACAAAAACAGTGAGGGATCGCCTTGACTGAAGGAGGCATCTATATGCTGATGGTTATCGTATCTGCTCTTTGTCTAGCACTTATTGCTGGAGCGTTGCGTCACATGTTCACATCTTTGGAATTCGAGCATCAGATTTTTTCCTTTCAATTATTTATATCCTTGTTACTTTTGTACACAATCGTATTGATTGGTTTCGGTATCATCTATTTCGTTCTTATTGAACAAGGCGTTACCGTATATCAAGAATCTTTGAATGATCGTCCGCTCGATTGGATGCATGAAATGGCACGGAGCATCTATTTTAGTGGAGTAACTCTATTTACTGTAGGTTACGGAGACATGATTCCGGTTGGTGTCGGACGCTGGATTGCCCTCGTCGAAGCCATGATCGGCTACACTCTACCTGCAGCGCTCGTAGCGAAAGTGTGGCAAAGTTATAAAGAGGATCATTGATATTGGAAGTTTATTCTCAGATGAGGTAGCATAATAAGAGAAACCAATGAAGGAGGATCTCTTACATGTCTATCGAAAAAGGAAAACAAGCACCAACGTTTACATTACCAGCCAACAACGGGGAACACGTATCTTTATCAGACTATAAAGGCAAAAACGTGGTCTTATACTTCTATCCGAAAGATATGACACCAGGTTGTACGACGGAAGCATGTGACTTCCGCGATCATCACGAAAGCTTTGCTGATTTAGATGCGGTCATCCTGGGTGTTAGTCCTGATCCCGTAGAATCCCACAAGAAATTTATCGACAAACATGAACTTCCATTCCTTTTATTAGCTGATGAAGATCATCAGGTCTCAGAAGAATATGGTGTTTGGAAGTTGAAGAAAAACTTTGGAAAAGAATATTATGGCATCGAAAGATCCACATTCATCATTGATAAAGATGGAAATCTTGCGGAGGAATATCGCAAAGTTAAGGTAGATGGCCATGTGGAATCTGCACTAGAATACATTCGTGAAAACCTTCAGTAGCAGAGACCGACCATAGCCCAAACCGGGGCTATGGTTTATTTATTACGTAAGAAATGAAGGAGGGACCTGACTCGTGAACGTAGTATCAGCGATTAAGCGTGTACCAGAAGAAATCAAACACCGGCTGACTGAGAGGTTTTCAGATGTGGACTTTACGTTTTGTCATGGCATGGAAGAAGCAGAGTCTTATTTAGCCCAAGCAGATATTTTCCTTACATATGGAGAAGACCTGACGCCTAAGCACTTGAACATGGCAGAGAAATTAAAGTGGATTATGGTCCTGTCAGCAGGGATGGACCGAATGCCGTTCGAAGAAATAAGAGAGCGAGGCATTCTAGTAACGAACGTCAGAGGGATCCACGCGAAACCTATGGCTGAGTACGCGATTTCTATGCTTCTTCAAGTGTCCAGGCAAGCGAAAGTGTTACTAGAGCAGGAGAAGAATCATGATTGGAACCGAAAGCCACGGATGACAGAAATCGGAGAACGTACGATGGTTGTGTTAGGAACGGGAGCGATTGCCCAAGAAGTGGCTCGCCTAGCCAAAGCGTTTCATATGGAGACCATAGGGGTATCCAAAACGGGAACAGATAAGCCTCACTTTGATGAAACGTACAAAACAGAGCAATTAATGGATGTAGTGAGTCGTGGCGATTTCATCGTGTCTGTTCTCCCGAGCACAAAAGAAACGGTTCATCTTTTGAACGATGATCATTTTGAGAGAATGAAGGATCATGCTGTCTTCTTAAACATGGGGCGCGGAGATTTGGTTTCGACTGACGTCCTATTACGATCAGTAAGAAAAGGAAAGGTTGCACACGCTGTTCTAGATGTATTTGAAGAGGAACCACTGCCTGCTGATCACCCACTTTGGGAGGAGGAACGAGTGACCATCACTCCACACTTATCAGGCATATCGCCACATTATGTTCCTCGGGCGTTCGATGTGTTTGAGGACAATTTGCATGCATATGTAACGGGAGAAGGGGAACTTATCAATATCATTGATCTTAAACGGGGGTATTAAAGATGAGGATTTACACTAGATCTGGAGATAAAGGACAAACGTCGCTTATTTATGGTCAACGTGTGTCAAAAGACGACTTGCGTGTGGATGCTTATGGAACGTGTGATGAAGCGAATTCGGCCATTGGTGTTGCCTTAAGTCACTTGAAAGGTGAAGAATGGGAAGGTAAAGAATCGTTCATGCATGATATGCAAAAGATCCAAACGATCCTTTTTCACGTGGGGGCGGAATTGGCTACACCAAAAGGCAAAGAAGTGCAATGGGAGTTGAAGAAAGAGCACATTGACGGACTCGAACGTTCGATTGATGCATGGGATGAAGAACTTCCTCCATTAAAAAACTTCATTTTACCATCAGGTCACCAGGCATCTGCTGGATTCCATTTTGCTCGTACAGTCGTGCGCAGAGCCGAGCGTTCAGCTGTGGGACTTGGAGACGAAATCGATAACCCGTATGTGGTTTCTTACTTAAACCGTCTTTCTGATTTACTATTTGTAGCGGCACGGTATGTGAATAAAAGTGTCGGAGGGACAGAAACAACGCTGAACCCTGACGTATAATAGAAGGAATAAAACCGCTTTGTCTTAAGATTGACAACAGAATTACAAACAGGTTACACTATTTATAAGGATTCTAATTTAATAATATTATAAATCAAGAATCAGTTCATGAAAGCGAGGTGCATGACCGTGTCTGATCATCGACTCCAAGACGCCATAGATACATTGAAAGGATCTGGGGTGAGAATCACACCACAGCGTCATGCGGTGCTTGAATACCTACTGAATTCTATGACTCACCCTACAGCTGATGAGATTTACAAAGCATTAGAAAGTAAATTTCCAAACATGAGTGTGGCAACGGTGTACAACAATTTGAGAGTGTTCCGTGAAATCGGTCTTGTCCGTGAGCTCACCTATGGAGATTCGTCCAGCCGCTTTGATTGTAATACGACAGACCACTATCACATCATTTGCGAATCATGCGGTAAGATTGTTGACTTTCACTACCCAAGTCTTAACGAAGTTGAATCATTAGCTGAACAGGTGACTGGATTTAACGTAAGTCATCATCGCATGGAAGTGTATGGAACGTGCTCTGATTGTCAAAAGGAAAATACTCACTAAACTGAAAGCATTGCGCTTTCAGTTTTTTTATTTCTATTTCTCTCTCGTTTAAATACATAATCTTCAGGACACCTCAAAACCCGTATTCTTCATTAAAGAAGAATAGTATAAAAAAAGGCCCGCTCAGTGGAAGCGGACCTTTCCTTTGTTAAGATTGTTCTGTTGTTTCTTTTTTGTAACGTTTCTTATTATATTTTTCATCAAAATCTTTACCTTCAAGTGTTTTATCCATCGTTAATGGTTGATCACAATGCATACACGCATCGACACGACCAAGCATCTTTGTCGGTTTCTCGCAAGACGGGCAGACAATTTGAATGGTTCTCGTTGAAAGCATTCCTATCCAGAAATAAACGACTGTACTCAAACCTACGAAACCCATGCCTAAAATCATGAACAAAGCCATGAGCCAAGTTGTATCTTTGAACAGGAGGCCAATATACATTACGCCGATCCCGCCGAAGATAAGCCAAAAAGCAAAGGAACGGATTTTGTTGATCTTACTACTATATTTTAAAGCCACGAAGGTCCCTCCTTACTATCCTATAAGGTAGTATAGCATATTTAGTACATACAAATATCGACGGAAAAAAGGATTTTGTGAAAAAATATCGAATACACACAAAGAACTGAATTAGAATGTGGGGGAGCTAGACATGGAAGATCTACTACGTCCGATCTATCAAGAACGTGCAAGTCAGAGTAACACGCAGGGTATTTTGATTTTAGAGAAAAAGAAACCAATCAGTCCAGTTACGGATAATTTCGATGTGATTCTTTTCATTATTGTGAAAGAACCGCAAGAAGATTGGTACGTAAAGCACTATGAATTTGATAACAAATCCGCTGCCATGCATATTGTAAATGAAGATCTCTTGCAGCATTGGATTGATACGAGCTCATATCGCCGTGCTGTCGAATGGGTGATCAATGGTTCTGTCATTTTCGAGCGCAATGAATATGTTACGAATTTAAAAGATCGTCTTAGAACATTTCCACAACCAACGAGGGAATTGAAAAAGGGGATTGAATTTTCCAAGCTGATCAGGAGTTATACAGAAGCAAAAGATCTTTATGATTCTGAACAGTACTTGGATTCGTTTAGTCAGATGGTCCGTTCTCTTCATTACTTAGCCAGACTAGCTATTATTGAAAAGGGCTTCCATCCAGAGGTGACGGTATGGAATCAAGTGCGCAGAATTGAGCCGGAGATCTACAAGTTATATGAAGAGTTAATAGAAAGTAGTGAACCGACAGACAAACGTATTCAGTTGATGATCATTGCTGTAGAGCATGCAATCAGCAAGCGCTCCTTGTCTAGCGCAAGACACCTCCTTCAACTGATGAATGAAAGGGAAGAACCTTGGACCTTCGGGGAGCTGAAGAATCACGAGGGCATTCAAGACTACATTCTTGATCTATCTTCGATGATAGAATACTTAGTTGAAAATAAGATTATAGAAGTTGTGCTGCAGGAAACCAAAGGGGAAGGTATTTATCACCGCACCTATAAACCAGTAGAAAATGCCATGCAACTTTAAAAGTCTTATCGAAATAATGGACAGTTTGTAACCATGAGTGGGCGTGAAGTCTTACACTGGTGTGGTTCTCACTTTACCTGCCATTCCTTTTTCTAAGCTTATATAGAGAAAGGGATGTTTTTTTATATAAAACTATTGACGATAGTTTCAAAAGCATGCTATATTATTAAACGTCGCGTTGAGAGACGACGGCAAGTCGAGCAGACAAGCTGAAATACTTTTTAAATAAGTCATTGACTTTTACAAAAACAACATGGTATATTAGTAAAGTCGCAAAAACGACAAGCAAGAAACACAAAAAAACATCATGAAAAAAGTTGTTGACTTAAAACAACAAAACATGATATACTAATTGAGTCGCTGTTTTGAACAGCACATACATTTTGATCTTTGAAAACTGAACGAACCAACCAGTACGTCAAGATATTCTTTCTACTATAGAAGGAATTCAAACAAGCACATTCGGTGTGCAAATGAGCAAGTCAAACTTCAACTTTTATGGAGAGTTTGATCCTGGCTCAGGACGAACGCTGGCGGCGTGCCTAATACATGCAAGTCGAGCGCGGGAAGCGAGCTG
>NZ_JACEFG010000004.1 GCF_013694105.1 Halobacillus locisalis
ACCTTATATGATGTGGTGGTGAAGGCGAAGAGGTCACACCTGTTCCCATGCCGAACACAGCAGTTAAGCTCTTCAGCGCCGATGGTAGTCGGGTTTACCCCCGTGAGAGTAGGACGCCGCCACGTCATTCTTCCTTATTTACTTAGTTGCTAACTATTTATCCATTATTCCAACGTAGCTCAGTGGTAGAGCAATCGGCTGTTAACCGATCGGTCGTAGGTTCGAATCCTACCGTTGGAGCCACTTGCTTCCATAGCTCAGTGGTAGAGCACTTCCATGGTAAGGAAGGGGTCGCCGGTTCAAGTCCGGCTGGAAGCTCTGAAGAATATTGTACTTTTGGCCCGTTGGTCAAGTGGTTAAGACACCGCCCTTTCACGGCGGTAACACGGGTTCGAATCCCGTACGGGTCACCACTTATATATCCCGGAGGATTAGCTCAGCTGGGAGAGCACCTGCCTTACAAGCAGGGGGTCGCAGGTTCGAGCCCTGCATCCTCCACCATTTAAAACTTCATACGCGCCGGCCTAGCTCAACTGGTAGAGCAACTGATTTGTAATCAGTAGGTTGGGGGTTCAAGTCCTCTGGCCGGCACCACTAAGAGATTTTCTTATACGTGGAGGGATAGCGAAGTTGGCCAAACGCGGCGGACTGTAAATCCGCTCCCATCGGGTTCGTAGGTTCGAGTCCTACTCCCTCCACCATTTTTTTATTTCCCTAGTAATTCGCTGGTAGCTTATGATCAGCTTATTTTTATGGAAAAAACCGATCACGACATGAATAAAAAGTGTGATCATGTCTATACTAACTTTGTAACGTTGGGCCATGGCCAAGCGGTAAGGCAACGGTTTTTGGTACCGTCATGCGCTGGTTCGAATCCAGCTGGCCCAGCCATTTTCTTTATTATTGAATGATATGCATATGTAACCTATAATTTATGATGCCTACTCAAAGGGTACGTTACATTCATGAGAGATTCATCAAGAAAATACCTTTTATTATTGTGAGCCATTAGCTCAGCTGGTAGAGCATCTGACTTTTAATCAGAGGGTCGAAGGTTCGAATCCTTCATGGCTCATTTCTATTATTATACCATTGCGGGAGTAGTTCAGTGGTAGAACACCACCTTGCCAAGGTGGGGGTCGCGGGTTCGAATCCCGTCTCCCGCTCCATAAGATACGGGGCCTTAGCTCAGCTGGGAGAGCGCCTGCTTTGCACGCAGGAGGTCAGCGGTTCGATCCCGCTAGGCTCCACCATACATAACTTGAACTACATATGATTTAATAAGGTAAAAGACATCCATGTGATGTCTTTTTTTATATCATGATTCTTACATTGGCAAATCGGATCGCGTAGCAATGAGTATTTGTTCTTTCTTAGTAGAAAGGTTTAACTTGGAGGCATAGAAGGAATTGTATGTTTTAGCGGTATCAGAATTTACCGTGTACTTATCAATTAGGCCATTACTGGTTGTGTACATATGATCCACGACGCTCCTATAGGTTGTAAACATGCAGAAAACCTTTTATATACCATGTGACAGCGTATATATATACACGATGATGTCCGGTTGAGTCATTCATAATAAAACGGATACAATAGAAATAGCGAATAAAGGAGGAGACTTGAATGAATAACCATCTTTCCATAATCGGTGTTCCTATGGATTTAGGACAAATGAGAAGAGGCGTAGATATGGGACCAAGTGCCATCCGCTACGCTGGAATGATTGAACGTTTAGAACAACTTAAATATGAAATAGAAGACTTGGGGGATATTGAAATCCCTCGTCCGAAAGTGAGCAACCCTGAGAAGTTAGACAATCTACGTAACTTGAATGAGATTGCAGAAGGTAGCAGCCGTTTAGCTGCTGAAGTCGATCAGGTCGTTGAGAAAGGACAATTCCCTCTTGTACTCGGAGGAGATCATAGTATTGCCATGGGAACATTAGCAGGTCTTTCTAAGCATTACGATAACTTAGGTGTGATTTGGTACGATGCCCATGGGGATTTGAATACGGCAGATAGTTCTCCATCTGGAAACATACATGGCATGCCCCTTGCTGTAAGTTTAGGAATCGGTCATGAAAAACTGACAAGCATTCATGGGTACGAACCCAAAATCAAGCCTGAGAATATTGTCATCATCGGTGCTCGTTCACTAGATGAAGGAGAGCGTGTGCTGATTAAAGAAAAAGGAATCAAAGTCTATACGATGCACGAAGTTGATCGCATGGGTATGACCAAAGTGATGGAAGAATCCATGGACTACCTTAAGGATCGAACAGATGGCGTGCACTTGAGCTTGGATCTTGACGGCCTTGATCCAAATGAAGCACCTGGCGTAGGGACGCCGGTTCTTGGTGGATTGAGCTATCGTGAGAGCCACTTGGCGATGGAGATGCTTTATCAATCCGGAATGATCACATCCGCCGAGTTCGTTGAAGTGAACCCGATTTTGGATGAGAAAAACAAGACGGCTACTGTAGCTGTCGGTCTGATGGGATCCTTGTTCGGAGAAAGTTTAAAATAGAAAACTAAAAAACAGTCACTCGACATAATGTCGAGTGACTGTTTTATTTTGTGTTTCTGATTCTTTTGGCTTATTCTATATATGACTGTATTCTTTTTGGGCGATTCCATCGTATTCGTTCATCAACTGATCCAGTTTTTCGCTGACTTGAAGTACTTCTGGTGATGTGAGGGAGTTCGTGAATGCAACACGGGTCATTTCATCTCGACAAGTTTCAATTTCTTTTACTAAGAAAGCTTCTCGGTGCATATATAATCCTCCTCTTTACATTTTACATATTATGTCTTATAACCGATATGAGGAGAAAATAAACTAGAATAAATTATCTTTTTTTTGAAACCTAAGGGCGAGGTCATCCGTATAGGATATCGACCGCAAGTATAGCGGAGGTATAGCAGATGGAATCCATGATTAAACAGAAAATAAAAGAAGTGAAAAAAGGAGACCAGTCATCATTCGAGGATATCGTATCCTTCTATCAAAATAAGGTGTATCATATATGCCTGCGGATGATTGGAAACTCTTACGAAGCAGAGGACCTAGCACAAGAAGCTTTCATACGGGCCTACACGAACATTCACTCATTCGATGAACGTCGCAAATTTTCAACGTGGTTGTACAGAATAGCGACGAATTTGACGATTGATCGTATCCGTAAGAAAAAACCGGATTATCATCTGGATGCAGAAGTTAGAGGTACCGATGGATTAGATATGTATTCACAGTTAGCGGCTGACCAAGCGTTACCTGAGGAAGAAGTGGAAAGTTTAGAGCTTCAATCCTACATCCATCGAGAAATTTTGGCGTTACCTCCTAAATACCGTAGCGTCATTGTTCTGCGTTATTTGGACGAATTGGCTCTCCAAGAAATCGCGGAAATATTAGACATCCCTGTAGGAACCGTAAAGACCAGAGTGCATCGGGGCAGGGAAGCTTTACGCAAAAGGCTTCGACATGTGTAAAGGAGTTGAGAGGGAATGAAATGCAATAAAGAAGCTGTTGCACTCATGCACAAATACATGGATGGCGAGTTAGATAGAGAAGAAGAGAGACGACTGCGTGATCATTTACAAGCTTGCCAATCCTGCCAAACCCATTTTCATGAACTGAAGCGTACGACGACTCTCATTACGAATACGAATGCAGCGTCTGCGCCGAACGATTTCACGGCCAATGTGATGGCGAATCTTCCAAAAGAGAAAAAGAGGAAGAATTACGCCCGTCTTTTCCAAAGACACCCGATTCTAACGGCGGCGGCTGTATTTTTCATCTTAATGTTCAGCGGCATCACCACCGCTTGGAATCAAGATCAGCAAGTAACAGTTTCCAAACAGGAGAACTTGGAGATCAAAGAGGACATCGTCATCGTACCTGAAGGCGTCACCGTCAATGGAGATTTGACGGTCCGTAATGGCGACTTGAAAATTGATGGCCAAATCAACGGAGATGTCACCATCATTAATGGAGATATTGTAAATGGCCAACCAGAAGGATCCATCGAAAATGGATTGGATTCTTCAACATTGAGAGCCTATACAGGTGAACTCACGGAAGTGAATGAGATTTACGAATGGATTTGGTATCAGACAAAGGGAGTCGTAACTGACATCTTCTCGTTTGGATCTGATGAATAAGTAAGAACAGGACCGTCTTCTAAAAGACGGTCTTTTTTATTTTATTCAGAAGTCTATGATAAGTAATAATGATGTCTATTCGAGAATCGGGCAGTAACCTTGAACACTTGATTCCGGGATGTACAGGGTTCGTCACCAGATTAAGAGCAGGGGCTGGTTTTGAAACAACTCGCTTTCCTGCGGGGGAGCCGGCAAGCCTCCTCTGTCGTTGACACTCCCTGTGGGGTCTCGCCTGGTTCCTTCTCCCGCGGGAGTCTCGCTGTTTCAAAACCACCCCTATCAAAATGTAGTGGAACGAACCTCCTACATGAACAGTGCGTTGGCTAGCAAAATACCCGCACAGCCCCTTTTTTTGAGGTGAACCAGCTCATCTGATGTTTCCGTTCCCCTCATAAAAGCAAGAAGGTCCGGGAAATGGCGAGACTCCTGTGGGATGTACATGACCGGTGAGATCCCGCAAGGCGAAGCCTGAGGAAGCTCAGCACATGCCCACGGAAAGCGAGTCATTTCCCGGACCTTCGAAAACTTCATGAGGTAACGGAAATCACCAAAACATCTCTAAACGGGCTCTTCAAGATATGGGGGAGATAATGACTGACTACTACAATAATGGGGAATAAGGAACAATGTCGCCTTTTGTGTCGAAGGAATTTGTTGCCTTCTTCATATATTGGAAAATCGAAGTGTGATATAATGATACAGGTTCAACTATTTTGATATTACGTGTTATTTTCATATAAAAGGAAGTGTATGCATGCTTGATGGGGGATTGGATGTATTAGATTATTTCTTAATCACGGTTGATATTGCCCTTGTCTGGTTTGTTGTATATAAATTAATCATGCTAATCCAAGGCACGAAGGCTGTCCAGCTATTAAAAGGGATCTTCGTTGTGTTGGGGATCTGGTTATTGAGTAATTTATTTGGACTGACCACACTCAGGTGGCTGATGTCACAGGCAATTACGTGGGGTTTTCTTGCGATCATTATTTTGTTCCAGCCAGAGTTGAGAAGGGCGCTTGAGCAACTGGGTCGAGGAAGCTTCTTTAGTAGGAATACAGCTGAAGAAGAAGATACCGAGAAATCGATTCAGGCGATTATTAAGTCGTGTCAATACATGGCGAAGCGCCGGATCGGGGCTCTGATCACGATTGAAAGAGATACCGGAATGGGAGACTATGTGGAAACAGGCATTCGTGTAGGAGGTCATCTTTCAAGCGAGTTACTGACAAACATATTCATTCCGAACACACCTCTTCACGATGGAGCGGTCATACTTAAGGATGATGAGATTGTCGCTGCGGCTTGTTATCTTCCACTCTCAGAGAGTCCCTTCATATCGAAAGAGTTAGGGACGAGGCACCGTGCAGCGATGGGGATCAGTGAAGTTACCGATGCCCTGACGATTGTTGTCTCAGAGGAGACAGGAGCGATTTCTTGTACGAAAAACGGTGAATTGCATCGTGACTTAGACCAAGTGAAGTTGGAAGAGATACTACGCAAAGAATTGGATTACTCTTCCCCTGCGGTAAAATCGTGGAACTGGAGGGGGAAAAAGAATGGATAATTGGTTTAGAAGCGTATGGTTCATACGAATTATTTCTTTGATTCTCGCCGGGTTGTTGTGGGTAACGGTAAATGTTGATGATAATATGGATTCGGACTCGTTATTTTTCAATGATTCGTCTTCGGATATGGAAGTCATGGACAACGTTCCGCTTGAGATTCGTTTCGATAGTGAAGAATACGTGGTAAGTGGTTTGCCGCAAGAAGTATCCGTTACCGTTGAAGGACCCGCTTCTGCGGTCACACCAGTGGTACGCCAAGAAAACTTCGAAGTGTTCGTTGACCTGAATGGTTATGGACCGGGTACACATGAGGTATCCTTACAGCATTCGGGCATTTCGAATCAACTTGCTGTCACGATTGAACCGAAAGTGATTGAAGTGACGATCGAAGAGAAGGTAAGTGAAAACTTTTCGGTGAACGTGGATTATATTAATGAAAGCAAACTTTCATCTGATTTAGTGCTCGGCGAAGCGGAAGCAAGCCCAGCAGAAGTGCAGATTACAGGTTCAGAATCTGCCGTGGATCGAGTGGCTTCTGTTAAAGCGATTATTGATGTAGGAGCAGCGGCAGAAACCATTGAAAATCAAGAAGCACCTGTGAAAGTATATGACAATCAAGGGAACGAGCTGAATGTGCTGGTCGACCCGAATGCGGTTGAGGTCACGGTCCCTGTGGTTGAACGATCGAAGCAAGTTCCTGTTCAACTCACCGCTATCGGCGGCGCACCTGAGGGAATTATCGTCAATGGATTATCGACAGAGACGCAGCAAGTGACCCTCTATGGACCAGAAGAGGTACTTGCCGAGATAGAAGCACTATCAGAAGTGGAAGTCGACATTACAGAAATTACGGAAGATCAGACGATTGACGTCGATCTCCCTGTTCCTCAAGGCGTAACGAAAGTCGATCCCAAAACCATTAAAGTAATGATTGATGTTGATCAAGTCGGTGAAGAAGGTGAAGCGTCTACAGAAGAGTCACCAGAAGGCACTTCTTCATAAGATGAAGCATTTACGTTTGCATCATCGCACAAGCATAGATTGGAAAGAGAGGTTGGACACAACACATGGGTAAATATTTTGGAACTGATGGCGTCCGCGGAGTCGCCAATAAAGAACTAACACCAGAACTAGCGTTTAAACTAGGCCGATATGGCGGATACGTTTTAACAAAAGAGGTAAAGAGACCAAAGATTCTAATCGGTCGTGATACACGAATCTCAGGAGAAATGCTTGAAGGGGCTTTGGCATCAGGGTTGCTATCAATTGGGGCTGAAGTGATGCGTCTTGGCGTCATTTCAACACCAGGTGTCGCATTCCTGACAAAAGCGTTGGAAGCTGAAGCGGGAATTATGATTTCTGCTTCTCATAACCCCGTCGAGGATAACGGCATTAAATTCTTCGGGCCAGATGGCTTCAAGCTGACAGATGCTCAAGAAAAGGAAATCGAAGCATTGATCGATGGAGAAGAAGATACTTTACCACGTCCATCTGGAGCTGATCTCGGCCAAATCAATGACTACTTCGAAGGCGGTCAGAAATATTTGCAACACTTGAAACAGACGGTGGATTATGATTTTGAAGGTCTGCATATCGCTCTTGATTGTGCTCACGGAGCAACGTCATCACTTGCTTCACATCTATTTGCTGACTTGGAAGCGGATATTACTTCAATCGGATCATCGCCTGATGGATTGAACATCAATAAAGAGTGTGGCTCGACTCACCCAGAAGCCTTGCAGAAGGTCGTTCAAGAGAAGAACGCTCATATCGGCCTTGCTTTTGACGGAGACGGAGACCGTCTGATTGCCGTAGATGAAAAAGGTAACCTTGTTGACGGGGACCGCATCATGTACGTCTGCGCAAAGCATATGAACGAAAATGGAACATTGAATCATTCTACAGTCGTATCGACAGTGATGAGTAACCTTGGTTTTTATAAAGCGATCGAAGCGAAAGGCATGAAGAGTGATAAAACGGCTGTGGGTGACCGTTACGTGATGGAAGAGATGCGTCGCGGGAATTACAATCTTGGTGGCGAACAATCCGGTCATATCATCTTCTTAGAACACAACACAACAGGTGATGGGCTATTGACTGCTTTGCAATTAGTGAACGTCATGAAAGAAACAGGTAAGCCTCTTTCTGAACTTGCAGGAGAAATGGAAAAGTTCCCACAAGTGCTGAAGAACGTTCGTGTCATTGATAAGCAGCAAGTCCAAACACACCCACGCATTCAAGAAGCGATTCAAGCGGTGGAAGAAGAGATGGGCGATAGCGGTCGTGTACTCGTACGTCCTTCTGGCACGGAGCCCCTTGTTCGCATCATGGTGGAAGCACCGACGGAAGAACAGTGCGAAGAGTACTGTGACAAAGTCGTTACCGTCGTACAAGAAGAACTAGGGATGAAAGAACAATAATATAGAGTAAAACGCGCAAGGGGCACAACAGCAGTTCCTTGCGCATATTTTATTACAGGTGGCTTACAGTTTTATGACGGGTAGAATTTTTGTTGACCGGCCACTCAAGACTCAGGTAAAATAGAGGCTGTCCTTGAAAATATTGTCGGAATACGTTTAATGGAATAGAATTCAGGCAATGTCATAAAAGGGTTTATTATAGAATGGAAAGAGAGGGACGGAGTAGAAAGGTATATGATAAAGCGCCAGGACTGTGTTGACGAATGATGCACAGTTGACGAGGAGGAGGTTCATCGAGCGTTCGGCGGATGCCTCCCGGTTGTTCCACTTCAACCGTATGTTCACATATTAAACCGAAGAGGCGACTCTTTGACCAAATGATGTGAACCAAGTGACAAATAGAATTTTTTCGGGAGAGGGGCAACGAAAAGCCCCTGAATATCAATTGCTTTTCGTTGCCCTGTCTCTTAGAGATAGAGGAGGACAACACTTATGTGTGGAATTGTAGGATATATCGGACAGCAGGATACGAAGGACATTTTATTAACTGGATTGGAAAAACTTGAATATAGAGGGTATGACTCAGCGGGAATCGCGACCTTGAATGACAAGGGTGTCAACGTATCTAAAGTCAAAGGACGTATCGCAACATTGCGCGAAGCGGTTGACGAGAGTATTAAATCCACTCAAGGTATCGGACATACGCGTTGGGCGACTCACGGAGTACCTAGTGAATTGAATGCACACCCTCACCAAAGTACATCTGGCCGTTTCACAATCGTTCATAACGGTGTAATTGAGAACTACGTTGATGTACGTGATGAGTACTTGGAGAACGTCGAGTTGAAGAGTGACACAGATACAGAAATCATCGTTCAATTGATCGAAGTATTGCACAACGATATGAACGACGTAGCGGCTGCTTTCCGTAAAGCGGTTGAACTACTGACAGGTTCTTATGCAATCGCTTTGCTGGATGCTGAGAATGAAGACACAATCTACGTTGCGAAAAACAAGAGTCCCCTATTGGTCGGCCTTGGTGATGACTTCAATATGGTTGCATCAGACTCCATGGCGGCGCTTCACGTAACAGATCAGTTCCTTGAATTGATGGATAAAGAAACGGTGATCGTTCGCCGTGACGGTGTGGAAATTCAGAAGCTGGACGGTACAAAAGTATCTCGTGAACCATTCACAGCTGAAATTGATTCTTCTGATATCGAGAAGGGTACGTACCCTCACTTCATGTTGAAAGAAATCGATGAGCAACCGTTTGTTATTCGTAAAATCATTCAGGAGTACCAGGATGAGAATGACAACATCAAACTTGATGCTGATGTGCGTGCCGCAATGAAAGCGTGCGATCGCATCTACATCATTGCAGCAGGTACCAGCTACCACGCCGGTCTCCTGGGTAAGCAGTTCATCGAGAAATTGGCGAACATTCCAGTTGAGGTCCATGTAGCTAGTGAATTCTCTTATAACATGCCACTCCTTTCAGAGAATCCATTGTTCGTTTTCATTTCTCAAAGTGGTGAAACAGCGGACAGTCGTTCCGTACTTGTTCAAACAAAAGAATTAGGTCACCCGGCACTGACGGTTACAAACGTGCCAGGATCTACCCTTTCCCGGGAAGCGGACTACACGTTGCACTTGCACGCGGGTCCAGAAATCGCTGTAGCTTCAACAAAAGCGTACACAGCACAAATGGCCGTACTGGCTATCTTGGCGGTTGATACGGCACGTGCGAAGGGCATCGAACTTGATTTCGATCCGATGCAAGAGCTTGGTATCGTAGCGAACACGATGGAAGCCCTAGCGGATCAGAAAGAGAAATTCGAAGACCTAGCGCGCGAGTACTTGCAGACAACGCGTAACTGTTTCTTCATCGGCCGAGGTACTGACTACTATGTTGGCCTTGAAGGTTCCTTGAAGTTGAAAGAAATCTCCTACATTCAAGCAGAAGGCTTTGCTGGAGGAGAACTGAAGCACGGTACCATCGCTTTGATCGAAGAAGGCACACCTGTGATCGCGCTTGCGACACAAGAGAACGTCAACTACTCCATCCGCGGAAACGTGCAAGAAGTTGAAGCACGTGGAGCGAACAGCATGATCATCAGTATGAAAGGGCTCGATAAAGAAGGCGATGCGTTTGTCATCCCTCAAGTGCATGAGTTACTGACTCCACTTGTATCAGTTCTACCTATGCAGCTGATTTCTTACTATGCAGCGCTTCACCGTGATTGTGATGTTGATAAGCCTCGTAACCTTGCGAAGAGTGTTACGGTAGAGTAAAATAGACACGCTTGAACCTACACAAGGTTCAAGCGTTTTTTTACATACAAATGTTTTAATCAGGAGGTTGTTTGAAGTGTGGAATCTTCAGTTTGAATTGATCCCTACCCTTTTCAGTATTTTCGCGTGGGGAGTCATCCTTGTCATCGCTCATTTTCTATACATAAAGCAAGAGATTAATCCAACACGATGGAAGGCATTTATTGTCCTGTTTATAGGTGTATTCTCTTTTTCATTTAGTTGGCTGATGGATAGTACCGTTATGCGTTTTCCCATCTTACCGCTTGGGGTTTGGATCGTGTACGCGGCCTTAAAAAATAAAGAAGCGAAGTGGCCTGCCTATAGGCGATTTGCGTGGCTCGGCTTTTGGTCGAATTTCCTTTTCTTAGCGACGAGCTTGCTTTCTGTTTATGGGCAAGATCTCGTTTATCCTCCCGACCAACCATCTACGTATCTAGCTGATGTGACAGAAGCTTCGGTTGTCCCATCCCATCCATCCGCGAAAGAGGTTGCTTTGCGGGATGAGGCGTTGGAGGATTTGTCCAAATGGAATCAGAAGGCTGTAAACAGTGTGCAGTGGTATAAAGAAGGTGACCTCTGGGAAGACCCGAATAAACGAGATGAGCGCTTTCCGTATTTATTGAAAGATGCTGATTCGAAGTGGGGGAGCGGAGCTGACAGTCAGGTTTATATCGAAGAAGATGGAAAAGGTCTATTGATTACAACCATGCAAGAGCAGTACTATTATCGTACAGAACAGTCTGTTTTGGTGGGGGAATTGGATGAATAAGAAAAAGCGGCTCTGGTTTGGATTCGGAGCTTTCGTCATAGCCGCTACTGTCTTTGTCTATTGGTGGTTCTTTTCTTCCCCCTCTTCTTTTCCAAAGCAGGCGGAAGCGGTGGAAGGAATCAATCAAGTCTTCGCAGATGCCCACGCCAGTCAGATTCAAGACGTGATCGAGGTCAGTGAACGTAAGCGGTTTGTTCCTTTTATCACGGATTACGCTAACTACGGAGTAAGCCTCTGGGTTTGGAGTCGAAATGAGTGGAAGGCTCGCAATATTTCGATGGTTGGAGACCCGATGCTGTGGAAGGTGGAGGAAGGCGATCCCTCTTCCTATCATGTCTTCTGGAATATACACCCGGATGATGCGGTCGAGGAAATCGACTTTTATCTGATGCGTGAACGAGGATACCATATTACAAATAGTGTGAACGAAACCTATCAACCTGGTGTTCAAATGAAGAAAAGTGTTACAGTAGCCGATCAATCGTATGGAGTGTTGCCACTACCAGAAGGATGGTCTCATTTGATGGAGTCATTCAGAAATATCAATCAGGATAACGGTGGTTTGTTTTCGTCAATGTCTCATCATCCCTATGTAAGGTTTGGGTGGAGGCCGCTTAATTCAGAAGAGGAGAATATTTTCCCTTCTAAATCGGTCAACGGCTCAAGTTATAGTGGTGGAGAAAGGTTGGAACATATGATTCTAATCAACCCGAGCGATATCGAGGTTCCTGTGGATGAAACGTCGTGATGAATTATGAATAGAGGGGAAGGGTGTAATGTTGCCTTTCCCCTCTATTAGTTTATGAAAAGATGTCTTATAGCTAGAGCAGACTACACGGATCATCTGAAACCACACGTAAATAACCTTTGAAACCTCATGTAATTGTACATCTTACGTGCATGACGCCCCTCAATCGTGTAGGGGTTTTGCAACCGTTCTAACTCTTGGAGAAAAGCAAGGTCACAGGCGCAGTAATCCCCATAATAACGATAGCATTCATCATGCCTCTTGCAGGCAGCATCGACAGCGTTTAATGGCTCACCAGGTCCACTACACCCTGGTCCGCAGTATTTATAGCCGGGAAAAAGACAGAATCTCGGTAGGAAGCGGTCGTCCTTCATTGTCCACCCTCCCTTTTCAATCTAAGATTATAGTATCTTATGAAAGGGAGAGGGAGGGCGTATAGTTATTTGCCGCTACAACATTTTTGCGCGGTAGCCTTTTCTTCTTTAATCACGACTTTGCAGCAGTTCTCTCTTTTAGTCGGACGAAGTAATTGTTGTAGCCAGTTCATATTCTCACCTCCTTAAATGAAGTAAAAGAGCAACCCGGAAATAGAGGACATGGATAGAACAGAGACAATGAAAGCAACAACAAGTTTCTTTTTGAAGATGCTATGAAGGAGTGTAATTTCTGGCAAACTTGCTCCGGCAGAGCTGATCATCAAAGCCATCATCGGTCCTAAAGCCATACCTTTGGCCATCAGCATATGGGAAATGGGAATCATGGTGGACAAACGGATGTATAAAGGAATACCTATGATAGCGGCAATGGGGACAAGCCACCACGTGTCTCCCCCTAAGTACTGGGCAATCCAATCGGCTGGCACAACTCCATGAATGACAGCCCCGATTCCGGCTCCGATAATCAAGTAAGGATAGACACTTCTCATTAAGGAAAACGTCTCCTTTACCGCAAAACGAAGATCGAATTTTTTCTCAGGTGACTGCGAGGTATGTTCGACGTAGACGTTTTTTAATTGAGACTCGAATCCTAACGCATGTAAAGAAAAGCCGATAAGTATAGAAAGAAATGTAGTGGTTAAGGTGTAGATTACGCTCACCTTCCACCCTAGTAAGTAAGTCATGAGAGTAAGAATCGTGAGGTCAAGGACGGGGGAAGCAAATAAAAAGATCATCACAATAGAAAATCGAACGTGATTTCGTAATAGATTCACGACAATGGGGATGGTCGAACATGAACAGAATGGTGTAATAAAGGCAAAGAGAACAGCAAACAACGCACTTATGTAGGAAGGACTGTTCTCTAAAATCGCCTCTATTTTTTTGTAAGGAATAAGACCTTGGAAAAGATTAATAAGAAACGAAACACCAATAAAGAGTACGGTAAGTTCCAAGGCGATCCTATAAAAACTTTGTAAAATATCAAACATGATGATCCTCCTTAATCAAGAAAAGTTGATTTATTAATCAAAAAAAATTGATTAATTGCGTAAAAAAATTAGTCACTTCTGAACAAACAGCAAAGTTCTTCAGATAAGATGTGATTGACTTGCTCATCGTTTAACGTGTAATAACTCCATGTACCACGTGTTTCTTTCAGGATCATCTGTGCATCGAGTAAGATTCGTAAGTGGTAAGATAGTTTAGACTGTGGGAGGTCCATTGTCTCTGATAAGTCACAGACACATACTTCACCTGCTTGAGTGATCTCATACATGATCTGCAAACGTCGCTCATCCGCTAATGCTTTGAATTTCTTTTGATACGACTGGAAGGTAGTGTTTAAAGATATATCCTTTACAGGCATTTCTTTCATGATGATGCTCCTTTCATCAAAAATGTTTGATTAATTGTATTTTATATGGGAAATAAATGAAAAGCAAGTAAATTTAATTTTTTACAAATATACAATTGCATATATAAGTATATGCTTATATAATGATCAAGGCGAGGTGAGAAGATGGAGAAAACAATAATTGAATTAGAGTCAGCCGCTCAAGTATTGAAGCTGATGGGAGATAAAACACGGTTGACGATTCTCGGCATGGTGAAAAGCGGTGAATGCTGTGTGTGTGAGTTTGTAGAAGTACTGCAGATGAGCCAGCCTTCCGTGAGTCAGCATTTGCGCAAGTTACGTGATGCTGGTTTAGTGAAAGAGCGCCGGAATGGACAGTGGATCTTTTACTCCTTGAATACGGAACATGTGGCCTATTCGATGGTTGAGCACGTATTGGAGCAGATTCCAGACCAAAAAGAGAAATTAGTTGCATTGGAGAAAGAAGGATTACGTATCCAGTGTGATTCGTAGGAGGATTGTATTGAATTTAGCTATCGTTGCTACACTTATTTTTATACTTACATTAGTCCTTGTCATTTGGCAGCCTAAAAATCTTGGGATTGGCTGGTCTGCCTGTGGTGGGGCGATTCTTGCATTACTCGCAGGGGTCGTCGACTTTCAGGATGTTCTTGCCGTTACGGATATCGTATGGAATGCGACCCTTGCTTTTGTTGCCATCATTATTATTTCTTTAATACTGGATGAGATTGGCTTCTTCGAGTGGGCCGCTCTCCACATGGCCCGTGTAGCGAAGGGGAACGGGAAGCGGATGTTCATTTATGTCACGCTGCTTGGAGCCGTCGTCGCTGCCTTGTTCGCGAATGACGGAGCGGCGCTGATCTTAACGCCGATTGTACTCGCGATGGTCCGGAACTTGAACTTCAAAGAAGCGATGATTCTGCCGTTCATTATGGCAAGCGGGTTCATCGCGGATACGACCTCCCTTCCACTCGTCGTCAGTAACTTAGTAAATATCGTGTCTGCGGACTTTTTTGATATCGGATTTATCGAGTATGCTTCACGCATGATTGTACCGAACTTCTTCTCCCTCGGCGCAAGTATGCTCGTGTTGTTCCTGTTTTTCCGAAAGAGTATTCCAGAAGATTACGATTTATCTCAACTGAAAAAGCCGAAAGAGGCGATTCAGGACGGGAAGATGTTCCGTATGTCATGGGGCGTTCTTGCGGTGCTGCTCGTCGGCTATTTTGCCAGTGAACCATTAGGGATCCCGGTATCGATTATCGCAGGAATCGTCGCGATCTTCTTCTTGATGATGGCAAGACGAAGCGAAGCGGTGAAGACGGCGGATGTCGTAAAAGGAGCACCTTGGGCGATTGTCTTCTTCTCTGTCGGGATGTATGTCGTGGTCTACGGCCTTCGTAACGTCGGCTTAACCGATGTCTTAGCAGGCGTCATTCAAGGAGCGGCTGATCAAGGGTTATTCGTCGGAACGATTTCGATGGGCTTCATTGCAGCGATTTTATCGTCGATCATGAACAATATGCCGACAGTCATGATTGATGCGCTCGCGATTGCCGAAACGAACACAACCGGCACGATGAGAGAGGCGCTTATTTACGCGAACGTGATCGGATCTGACCTTGGTCCGAAAATCACACCGATCGGCTCACTCGCCACGCTATTGTGGCTCCACGTTCTATCCATGAAAGGCTTCCGCATATCGTGGGGATACTACTTCAAGGTCGGAATCATCTTAACCGTGCCGACATTGTTCATTACATTAGTCGGTCTCTATATTTGGTTACTTATTATTTAATAAAAGGAGTGCATGCAACATGTCTAACAAACCAGTCATTTATTTCTTATGTACAGGAAACTCTTGTCGCAGCCAGATGGCAGAAGGGTTCGGCAAAAAATATCTAGGTGACAAATACGAGGTGCTTTCGGCAGGGATCGAAGCACACGGATTGAACCCGAAAGCCGTCAAAGCGATGAACGAAGTGGATGTCGATATCAGCGATCAACAATCGGATATGATCGATAATGAGATTTTGAACAATGCGGCGTATGCGATTACGCTTTGCGGGGATGCCAATGACAAATGCCCGATGACGCCTGCACACGTGACGCGTTATCACTGGGGATTCGATGATCCAGCGAGAGCAGAAGGTACAGAGGAAGAGAAGTGGGCCGTCTTCCAACGTGTGCGTGATGAGATCGAAGCGCGCATCAAGAAGTTTGCGGAAGAAGAGGCCTAATAGAGAAGTCGGGACACGCTCCCGGCTTCTTTTTGCGTTATTCGAGAATTCGACAACGCTATTTTAGATATCATCAGAGACATTGAAGAATTCGACACTGTAATTAAAGATTTCGACAAAGATACTCGAGGATTCGACAATGTTAATGAAGAATGTCATCTATACGTGATGAAACCTTATCCTGATTATTCCGTAAATAGAGGAAAGGGAGCGTGATCGGATGATGTTGCAACAGAAAACAGAGCAGATGATGGATATATTTTCAGCGATGAATGAGAAAAATAAATGGACGGATGACCGCATCCTCATGATGGCGGCTTCTGTTTATGTGGTGAACGACAAGGCGTTTGACGCTGAACGATACTACCAGCTGTGCGAGTACATAAAAAATGACCAGGGGTGTTCTCCTATTTACGTCAGACGATTCGTTTTACAGTAGCGGCTTGGTTGGACACACGATTTGATAATCCGAAAGAGGTGTTTCATCAATACAGTGATTTGTATGATCGCATGATTGAGAAAGGATTCAAGCGGAACAATTTCACGTATATTGCGGCACTTGCTTTGCTTCAACAAAAAAATGATGAAGGCGACCATGATGCCGCCATCCAACGTTCGCTTACGATTTATGGGCGAATGAAAGGGGAGCATCCGTTCATTACGTCAAAAGACGATTATCCGCTCGCTGTGATTTTGTCTCAGCAGGAAGGCGAAGTGGATGATCTGATTGAACGGATGGAAACTTTCTATCGTCAATTGAGCAAGAACAGGTTTTGGAATGGCAACAACCTGCAGTTTCTCAGTCAGATGCTTTCGTTGGATACAGAACACGATTCTTCTTTACTGATCGAGCGAACTTTTGGCGTCTTCGATGAATTGAAAAGAGCGTCCATGAAACCGAAGACGATGCACTATCCAGATGTCGGAATTCTCGCCTTAGTAGAAGGGTCCCGTAAGTCGGTGGACGAGGTCCGCGTGATTCGGGATAAATTAAATAAGCAGAAGAAGTATCGTTGGCATAAAGACTTGAACTATAAATTAGCGGTGCAACTCGTCGTGAGTGAAGCCCTCAGTGAGCATGCCGTAGCGGAGGCCGGGTTATTTACAAGTATGGAAGTCATCATGCAAGCACAGCAAACAGCGATTATGGCTGGATCGATTGGTGCGGTCGCTGCAGCTGATGGAGGAGGAGCCTGAATGACAGTTAATCAAACGTTTGACCAATATGTGAAAGACTTCGAAGAAACCTTTAGTGGCTGGGATTTTTCCTTCGTAAGTGAAACGGGACGGATTCAGAGCGGGGCTTTATCTTGGTCGTATGGAAGCCAGGTACTGCCTTATGTAAGACGAGCGGACTCGTTGCTTGATATGGGGACAGGTGGTGGCGAATTGTTATCGAAGCTTCTTCCTTTGCCGGAAAAAGTGGCAGCAACAGAAGGGTACGAGCCGAATATTCCGCTGGCAAAAGAACGACTTGAACCACTCGGTGTGCGGGTGGCAGCGATCAAAGAGGACTCGAAGCTTCCATTTGAAGACGACGAATTTGATGTGATCATGAATAAGCACGAATCGTTCTCCGCTTACGAGGTTCACCGGATTCTTCAACCAGGGGGAACATTCATCACGCAGCAGGTGGGCGGCTATGATTGCAGACAGATCAATGAAGCTTTCGGTTCTCCTGAGAATGTGTACGAGAATTGGAGTTTGGAAGCGGCTGTTCACGGTCTTCGGCAGACAGGCTTCCGCGTGAAAGAAGCAAAAGAGGAGTTTCCTGTTCAACGGTTCTATGATGTCGGAGCGCTTTTGTATTATTTGAAGGCGATTCCTTGGCAAGTGCCGGACTTTACGGTGGAAGGGTACAAAGAGCAGCTTCTTGACGTTCATCACCATATAGAAAAGCATGGTTATTTTGAAGCGAAACAGCATCGATTTTTCATTAGTTCTGTTAAAGTATAGCTATTCAAAAAGTATTATATAGCAAAAGGTTTTTTGTGAATTGTTTAGATTACATAAAACCTTAAAAGGATCTGGATTAATAAATGAAGGCTGCCCCATCCCGGAGCAGCCTTTTCTCTTAAAATGGATTCGTCGCCCATTGAAGCGATTGCTTGATGAATATACGTTGATGAAGTTTCAATGTGGAAACCATATATTCCGCCATATCTTCAGGCTGCATGAATTTCTCTTTGTCCTGATCATCCAATTCATCACCGAAGGCAAGCTCTGTTGCGACAAGACTCGGGTTCAATGTCATCACACGGATATTGTTGCGGCGGACTTCCTGCATGAGCGCTTCGGTCATACCTTGGACCGCGAATTTTGTTCCGCTATACGCTGTACTTCCTGCCGTTCCCTTCAAGCCATTACTAGAAGAGATGTTGAGGATGTCGCCACGGTTTTTCTCAATCAATTGTGGCAAAACGGTACGCGTGACATGATACGTTCCAAACACATTGACCTCGAAGGTTTTCTTCCATTCATCCGGATTCGCTTCTAACATCGATCCGTAAAAGCCGATGCCTGCGTTATTGATCAAAATATCAGTTGGACCGAGGTCGTTTTCAAGCTTCGCCACGGCTGCTTCCACGGATGAGAGATCAGAAATATCGACGGCGGCAACGCTTGCTTGTACACCAAGTGCCCTTGCCTCTTCCGCCACTTCTTGAAGGCTGCTTTCCGTGCGTGCCATCAACCCAACGTGAACGCCTTCACGGGCTAGCTCGAGCGCGGTCGCTTTTCCGATTCCGCGACCTGCCCCTGTGATATAAGCGGTTTTACCTTGAATGTTCTGTCCCATATGGATCACCCTTTCTATCGTAAGTGTAGAGGGTAGGGGGGAGGGAATCAAACGATATACGCTGGGTTTCATAAGGCTAACTGGAAAAATGTTGGATTTGGTGGGATTCATTCATTATGATAGATACAAATGCCTTTTTTAGGTAAGTCTTTCAACGAATACCGAAGTAATGGAGGGGGTTTGCTTATGAAACGTATTATGGTGTTAGGTGTATCGGCTGGTACTGGAAAATCTACATTGGCGAGACAAATGGGGGAATCACTGGGGCTCGACGTGTTCCACTTGGACCGAATGTTTTGGAAGCCGGGATGGATCGAATCAACCCAAGAGGAGTTTGCAGCCAAACAACAAGAGGTGGTGCAGCGAGACGCTTGGATTATAGAAGGGAACTACTCAGGTACCTATGATCTTCGTGCCAAGCGTGCGGATACGATCGTATATGTTGAGCTGCCTCTATACATTTGCTTGTATCGTGTCATCAATCGATGGTGGCACAACCGTGGGCAGACGAGAGAGGATATGGGCGAAGGGTGTGAGGAGAAGTTGGATTACGAGTTTCTGAAATTTATTGTAACCACCTACCATCGTCGCAAGAAAAGAATGCGGGAGCGGTTTCGTGCTTTTCAACAGGAGGATATAACGAAAGAGATTGTTTTGTTGCGGAGTCGTGAGGATGTTGCAAGGTTTTTAGAATCATTGAAGGCTTGAAAGTTGGAGCGCTGAGCCTTGAGGGTGCGTTTAGATAAAACAGGGTTCTATTTCGGACATTTACATGAGCCATTCGGACAAGTAATGTGAGATTTCGGACATCCACTCCTCTAATTCGGACAAGAGACGTATCATTTCGGACATTCACCGTTAATTCGGACAAAGGACGCATGTTATCGGACATCTTCTCAGCTTATTCGGACATAGGTCACAATTTTTCGGGACACCCACCTCTCTCATTTATGGAGGTCCAAGCATTCAATATAAGGAGGAATTCTTTTGGAGAAACTTTATATGGTACACGGATTTATGGGGACAGGAGAGACCCATTTCAATCAGCAAATCGAATATTTCAATGAAAAATATGAAGTGGTTGCTCTTGATTTACCAGGACACGGGACGAATGGAACACAATACGAGAACGATTACTTCCAACAGACACTAGAATGGTTGAGAGATTACATAGAAGAGCATGGAGCAGGATTCATTCTCGGCCTTTCATTAGGAGCATCGCTGGCAATTCATACTGCTATCCGCTTTCCGAGCTTAGTCAAAGGGGTAGTGTTAACGGGCTACATTCCCTTTGTACCGGATTATTTACAACCGCTGATGGAAAAGCAGTATGATCAATTTTTACATATAGAAAACCATGCTCCTGATACAGCCGATCACTTTGAAAATTTGCACGGGGAAAAATGGAAACAGACTCTTCGGAGTGTGCTTTACATGATGACTTTTGAGTATCCTGCGATATCAGACCAACAACTCCTCCAAGTAGAGAACATTCTTCTCTTGAATGGTGATCAAGAACGACACGAAGTAGAAGCGACGACCTATTTGAAACAACTGAATGATGAGATAAGCGTAGGGGTGATCCCCGGCGCAGGGCACACAGCCAATATGGATTCACCTCAAGTATTTAATAGAAACGTAGAAGGTTGGTTGCAGCTCCATGTTTAATCGTAAGAAACAGCTTCTTCAGTGGGAAGACATCAGGAAAAAGGGGAAGTGGCGATTCTTCCTTGTGTACGGGGTTTTACTCATGATGCCGATCTACCTAGGGGTCAACCTGCTCTATAATGCCGTCACCGGTACAGAGGAGCGCTTGCGAGTCGAGATCATTAATGCCATCATTTTCGGAATCATTTACAGTGGTCTGATGTGGTGGTTGATGGAGAGGAGATATCAGAAGCAAAAAACAGAAAGACATTAAGTCAAAGAAGCTTTCTTTCAGACAAATCTGGAAGAAAGCTTCTTTCATTTACACACATTGTTTTATCAAACCCTGATATCCTGTATGCCTAAAGGGTATATAGGTAAAAATGAAACTAAATTGTCATAAAATATCTGAATCAATCTTTAGAAATTTATAGCCTGTTCTATTATAATAGAAGCATCATGTGAATTTATTCACAATATAGGTGAGGAGATATGACTTTATGAAGCATCTAAGTCAGATTGCGTTTGGACAGAGAAAAGCGATCTTTCTATTGACGTTCGCTTCTGTGTTGATCGGGGCGACGATTATTGGACAGTCGTATTTTTTCGTGGCGATCGTGAAGCGTGTGTTTCTCGATAACCAATCGTTCCAAGATATTATACCGCTTCTACTGGGGCTATTCGCAGTGCTTTCGGGACGGGCTTTGTTCACATGGCTTCACGGTCGGACGGGCGTCTCCATGGCGGCATATGCGAAGAAGCAATTCAGAGAACGGATCTTAAATAAATTCTCACGCAACCCAGTTCAGGCCTCCCTACAAGGGCAGTCAGGGAGAAAAGTCAGTGTATTGATGGATGCTGTCGATGAGGTGGACGGCTATTTCAGTCAGTATGTACCCCAAATGATATCGACAGCCATCGTACCGATTATGATTTTAGTCGTCGTGTTCACCCAGCACGTGACGTCGGGCATCATTATGCTGATCACGGCTCCATTTATTCCTTTTTTCATGGCGATTGTCGGAGTGATGACAAAGAAGAAATCGGAAGAACAAATGGAGAAGATGTCCGCATTCTCCGGACGTTTCCTGGATACCTTGCAGGGACTTACGACACTTAAGCTGTTCGGCAAGTCGAAGAGGCAGCGAGATGTCATTGAAGAGAGCAGTTTAGGTTTTCGGGATGCGACGATGGATGTGTTGAAGGTCGCCTTTATTTCCTCCTTAATGTTGGAGTTCATTTCCATGCTCAGTATCGGGATTATTGCACTTGAAATTGCAATCCGTCTTGTCGTATATGAGAGCATTCCTTTCTTTTCAGCGTTCTTCATTCTTGTGCTTGCTCCAGAATTTTATCTGACGCTGAAAGACTTCGGAAGTGCCTTTCATACCGGTAGAGGGAGTTCTGGTGCAGCGAATCAACTAGCAGAAGAATTAGAGAAAGAGGAGCAATCGATGGAGTGGGGCGAGCAGGAGCTGGCAGTTCAACAGCCACCTGAATTGAACTTGGACGGGGTCACTTTCAGCTATGACAGTGGCCATGATTTTCAATTGAATGATGTACAAGCCCTGATTCCATCGAAAAGCCAAGTGGCAATTGTCGGACGAAGTGGTTCGGGCAAGTCTACGCTGTTGAATTTGATTGCAGGACTGATGCGACCGTCAGAAGGAAGCGTAAAGGTGAACGGGCGTCCGCTCAATGATTATCAAGAAAGAGAATGGTTCAAGCAGCTAAGCTATATTTCACAAAATCCTTATCTGTTTGCGGGGACCATCGAAGATAATATTGCGATTGGTGGTCGCGGTGACCATACACGCGAAGAAGTGGAGCAAGCGGCGAAGAAAGCAGGAATCAGTGAACTGATCGAATCCTTGGAACAGGGATATGACACGCCGATCGGAGAGGCAGGGCGTGGGCTGTCAGGAGGCGAAAAGCAGCGGCTGGCCATTGCACGCGCGTTTCTGAAGCAACCATCTGTCATTCTATTTGACGAGCCGACGACAGGGCTTGATTTAAGAACAGAACAAATCCTGCAGTCTTCGATTGAGGAACTCTCACAAACGTCTACGGTGATTACGGTCGCACACCGTCTGCACACCATCCGGAAGGCTGATCACATTCTTTTCTTAGACAATGGGAGATTAGTCGCAGCAGGCAAGCATGAAGAATTACTCGAGCGTGCAGAGGAATACAGACAAATGGTCGATGTGCAGCAAGGAGGGGATACGGCATGAAGGAATTAACGTCCATCTTGAAGATTGTGACACTAGAGAAAAAGGATATCCTCCTGTCGATTTTCTTCGGCTTTCTAGCAGGCATTGCCGCTGTAGGTTTATTTGGATCGAGTGGCTATTTGATTTCAAGAGCCGCGCTCGTTCCGCCTTTGTATGCACTGACGGTATTGATTGCCTTCCTGAAACTGTTCGGATTTGTGAGAGCCCTTGGCCGCTATGCCGAGCGTTACTTCTCGCACCGTGCGACATTCACGATGCTTTCGAACATTCGACTCGCATTTTATGAAAAATTAGAGCCGCATGCACCGCGCCTTTTTCAGCGTTACCGAAGCGGGGATTTGTTGGCACGAATTGTAGGAGATGTGGAGAGTCTTCAAAACTTCTTTCTACGCGTCTACTATCCGCCGGTCGTCATGGTGATCATCTTTCTTGCGACCATTGCGTTTACGACAATCTTCTCGCTTGGCATAGCTGTCGTGTTGCTTGTCGGGCTCCTACTGACGGGATTTCTCATTCCATTTTTGTTTGCGCTACGACAGCGGAAAATCGAGAATCGTGTTAGAGAGGCACGCGGCGAACTATCGACGGACGTAACCGAATTTCTTTATGGTTTTAGAGACTTGAAAATCTATCAGCAGCTTGAGGGGAAAGAACTGGAGCTAGAAGGATCTTCTGAGACGTATGTACGTGAGCAAGAAAAACAAGGCAAACAACGCGTGTACAGCCAGTCAATGAATACGTTCGCTACATTGATGATTTCTTGGGTTGTGACAGGGCTCGGTGCGTTCCTCGTCAGTGAGGGGGACTTGAACGGGTTGTTTCTCGCCATGCTCGTCATGATCAGTTTGACGGTTTTTGAAAATGCCGCGCCGATGGCTGTTCTTCCGAGCCACTTCGATGATAGCAGGCGAGCTTCGAAGCGTCTGTTCAATGTCGTCGAAGGCGTTGAGGGTGACCAAGGCGCTGCTCCCCTTTCAGGCGAGACTCCTTATGGTTTTCAATTGGACAAGGTGAGTTTCCATTATCCTGATGAAAAAAGGGACTCATTACGTCAGGTGACCATCGACTTATCACCTGGCTCGAAAACCGCCATTGTCGGTCCGAGTGGCTCAGGGAAATCGACCCTTATGCAGTTGCTTCTAAAAGTTCAACCGGCAACCGACGGGGATATTCGTATCGACGGCAAGCCAATAGCATCGCTCGATCAGGAAAGCTTGTGGGCGCATGCCAATGTTGTCTTGCAGGAAACCCACTTTTTCTTTGGAACGATACGGGACAACTTGTCACTTGCTAAAGAAGGACTATCAGATCAAGAGATGGCAAGAGCCTTAGAACAAGCACAATTATCAGCTTTCACTCTCGATGATGAAGTGTTTGAAAAAGGGGAGAACCTTTCGGGTGGTGAGAAGCAACGCTTGGCCATTGCTCGTGCGATGCTTAGAGGAGAGCGTCTATGGATGCTCGATGAACCCACTTCATCCATCGATGCCCTGACAGAACGCGACATCTACCATCATTTATTTGAAGAAGCAAAAGAAGATACGCTCGTCTTGATCAGCCACCGCCTGACGGGACTTGACCGAATGGATCAAATTATCGTAATGGAAGAAGGGGCTGTTGTAGAAACAGGTACCTATGATCAACTGATGACTAAACAAGGCTATTTCTATCAAATGAAGCAAATAGAGAAAAGTGTATTTGGATAAAAAGAAACCACCTTCCGTGCCTTCGCATGGGAGGTGGTTATTTAATGAGATAAGATGTTGGAGAATGGCAGGTAACGTCTTAATAATACGGGTAGTAATATGGATTATAGTAGTAAGGGTTATAGTACGGATAGGGACGGATGAATGGAAGCAAAGCTAGGGAAGCGAGCCCCGCAATCGGGAAGAAGTTCCGGCGATAGCGTCGATAGCCATAACGTCCTCCAAATTGGCGCTGTTCTGAGTCGTCTGCAGATTCGCTGACTAACATCTCAATCTGGTCTTTGGTCACATCGGTGATGATCCCATCCAGTTGACGCCCGTCGTTCAGTTGAATCAGCACATAGTAATTCTTGTGTTCCTGGCACTGACTATGAGACGGATTTTGGGTTTGGTTATACATGTTGCGATCGTCTGTCATTGTCATCAACTCCTCACAAACCATGATATTCACCCAGTTCTTACTTTGTGACAAGAAATTTTTGTATGATTCGTTTTCAAAAAGTGGTTTGGGAGGTAAGGGGAAACAGTTCACCACCCCAGCCAATATATTTATTTTTGATGATTCAATGAAAAATAGAAACGAGCTCTCTATGTAAGCGGTATCATTTTTGCCCGGTTTTTAGTAAACTGAATGTAAAACTAGGGAGGCGATTAGATGAAGGTTGCAGACGGGGTTCATCTTATAGATGGGTATGACATGGGGTTCAAAGGGCGGACAGGTACATATTTGCTTCAAGACGAGCATACGACGCTCATCGAAACGGGTCCTAGTCCATCCGTGCCACACGTACTGAAAGGGCTCGAATCGCTCGGGATTTCACCGCAGGAAATCGAAAATGTGATCCTTACACACATCCATCTCGATCATGCTGGTGGGGCTGGATTGCTTATAAGAGAATGCCCAAACGCTACTGTATATGTGCATAAGAAGGGATTGCGTCATTTGGCTAATCCATCAAGGCTAGAAGCGGGGGCCCGTATGGTGTATGGCGACCATTTCGACGAATTATTTGCACCGATCATTCCGATTGATGAAGAAAGTTTATCCGCTGTATCTGATGGGGAGAGGCTGTCGATCGGAGCGGATCGGACGTTGACTTTTTACGATACCCCAGGTCATGCGAAGCACCATATTGCTATCCATGACTCGTTGAGCCAAGGATTATTTATCGGGGACACCGCTGGCATTCGGTACCATCAGACTGAAGATTATGGGCTGACGTTCTATCTACCCACGACATCCCCGAATCAGTTCGATCCAGAAGCGATGCAGCAGTCGATCGAACGGTTTAGGACAATCCATCCTGAGCGTTTGTTCTTTGGACATTTCGGAGTATCTGAACAGCCTGGAGTGGCTCTCGAACAAGTGAGCGAGTGGATTCCCATCTTTGTTGAAGAAGCGAAAACAGGCAATAGTCTACAAGAGATTGAACGTCGTCTCCTGACCCGCGTCACCTCCTATTTAGAGGACCACAACATCCCAAGTGATCATCCCGTCTATGAAATTTTGAAACTCGATATGAGTGTTTGTGCTATGGGGATAGGTGACTATTTACAAAAGCAGGCGAAACAATCTTCCCCGAGTAATCAGTCATCACAAGCATGAAGAAAAAAACGAACGCCCACAAAAGGCGTTCGTTTTCCTTATAAGGCTTTGTACCAAATATTCATATCCTCGAGTCCTGTCGCAATGGTACTGTTTTGCACCATGCATCCTCCGTATGAGAACCCTTGTTGAGCCGCCACGATGTTCATCCCCATGGAAATAGCTCTTGTGTAAGAAAACATCGTGTGAACGCCGAGTTCTCTCATCTTCTTTTCTAACATCGGATATTGAATAGACAAAAGGCCTTTTCCTCTTTGTGAGGAGAGTGTGGCACAATCGGTGAATTCTGCTGCATTGAAATCTGTGAAGAGGTCTGCTGAACAAGCACTCACAAGTTCTCCTTCGTGATAAATGAGAGAGAAATAAACGTCATCTCTCATCATTTGCACGATATATTCCGGGTCATGGATTGGAGTTGGGTACTGATCGAACACGGAGGCATAGAAAGCCGCCATTTCTTCTGCATGTTCTTCGGTTCCCCAAATCATGGAGTATCCCTCTTGTAGCTTGCGCTTTTTACATTCTGCTACATTCATCGCTTTTACATCTGAGATGACATTCTCAGGGTCCGGAAGGTTTCTCGATTGATCCAGAAAACTTGCATAAATCGTTGCATCTTTTCCGTTAAAGAATCCTTTGATTTCTGCTTCTTGTTGGAACGAAAAGTCTTTTACGGTCGTTTCCGCATCACTTCCTGTTTGTACGTAAACGATAATCTTGTCACAATCCATCTCTTCTGCAACGGCATGTAGTCCCTTCATATACGACTCGCTGATTTCATCAGGAAGCTCGTACACCTTGATGCGACGGCTGATCGGTTCGATATGAAAGTCTTCTTTCTCCATAAGTGCAGTCACAGAAAACGATTGGTTCGATACCATAAATTACTCTCTCCCTATTATTCGTTGAATTCTTTACTCATTGACTATCCTCATCTATTTTACAACAGAGTAGTGCTATGTTTGTAGAGAAACTCTTCGACATTATCCTCCATATTACTCATTATCTTTAATTAAAGAATATTTATTTAAAAATAAATGATTAAGGATGTCTACTTAGGGAAATACTCCAGTAGATATTATATTCAACGGTTAAAAAAAGAGAGGCGGTGGCGGAATGGGTTTTTTAGATAAGCTATTCGGTAAATCAAAAAAAGAAGAAGCAAGTCAAGAAGCGCAAGAGGAACAACGCCCCAAAACGAAAATAGCCATTATCTATTACAGTTCAACTGGAACGAATTATCAATTGTCCCAATGGGCTGCAGAAGGTGCGAAGGAAGCTGGAGCGGATGTGAAAGTACTGAAGATTCCAGAATTGGCACCACAAGAAGCGATTGATCAGAATCCCGCTTGGAAAGAACATTTGGAAGCTACGAAGGAAGTGCCTGAAGTTACGCTCGAGGATTTAGAGTGGGCAGATGGGATCATCTTCAGCGTGCCGTCCAGGTTCGGCAACGTTCCGGGACAGGTCAAGCAGTTTCTTGATTCTACTGGCGCACTGTGGTTTAACGGAAAATTAGTGAACAAAGTCGTAAGTGCGATGACGTCTGCAAGTAACAAGCATGGAGGACAAGAGAAAACTCTTCTATCCTTATATACGACGATGTTCCACTGGGGAGCCGTCATCGCTGCCCCGGGTTATAGCGATCCGGTCACCTTTGAAGCAGGCGGAAACCCATACGGAACAAGCGTAACGGTAGGGGAAGATGGCAAGATGCAGGAGGATGTCGAAAAAGCAGTCAAACACCAAGCTAAACGCACGGTGGATGTGACGGAAACGATCAATAAATAATTCTTTCTTGAGCCCAAGGTTTTGTGCCTTGGGCTTTTTTTTCAAAATCGTTCCTGTTGATTATAGGCAGAAAATTTCATATTCTCATCACCTATGTTATATTGATATAGGTTTAAAGTAGTAGTTCCAATCGTATAAATCGTGGGCAAACTTATCGAAAGGTAAGGACGCAAAGTTTCGGACCTAAAGCATGATGCAAAGGTAGCCGGGCCGCTTTTTGTAGAAGCCACGCTTATCGTAAGCGTGTTTTTTTATGTCGTGGGTTATTCGATTATGGGAACGATTCCAAGTAAAGGGGAGTGATCAAATGAAAAACAAATGGAGTGCGATATTTACGAAAAGCTTAAAGCGACAAATATTAATTCCTTTTCTCACTTTGATTCTAGTGTCAACGATCGTGATTGGGGTAGTCAGCTATCTTTATAGTGTATCGCTTACAACAGAGAAGTTGGTGGAAAGTGTAGAAGAACAAACGAAGATTATCAACGACGCTATGAATAACGGGGTGAGTAAAGATGGACTCGTTGCCGTTACAGAAAACGTCGAGATAGGTGAAACAGGTTATGCTGCCATCATCAGTGACTCGGGAGCATTTGTTTATCACCCAGATGAGAATTACATAAATGAAGATATTACAGAGTCCGAGTACTATCAAAAAATCATGGCTCATGGTGAACGTTCAGGTACGGTACGTTATGGCTTCGAAGGCCAAGAGAAAACGCTGGGTTTTACAATAAATGAACAAACGGGTTGGATCTTCATAGGGACAGTTTATTTGTCTGAACTCGAGGCAGATGCCTTTCCGATTATTTACCCGATTATGATTTCATTAGCGGTCGTCATTCTGATCTCGGTTATGATTTCTCTTCTTGTAGCAAGAGGTATCACAAATCCGATTAAAACACTGCAATTGAAAGCGAAGGAAATTTCGAGTGGAGACTTAACGGTGGATTTGCAACAAGATCGACAAGATGAAATTGGCCGGCTTTCTGTATCAGTTCAAGAAATGAAAGAGAGCCTGAAACATCTACTTGGTAATGTTTCGATGGCAACAGAACAATTGTCTTCTCAAAGTGAGGAACTCGCTCAATCGTCTTCAGAGGTCCGCACGGGTAGTGAGCAAATTGCCACAACGATGCAAGAGTTAGCGTCAGGATCGGAATCACAGGCGAATGTAACGATGGAACTCACTGAATTGATGAAGAATTTTGCAAATAAAATCGAGCAGGCAAACGAAAGAGGGAAATCGGTTCAGGACGCTTCGACACAAGTACTGAATATGACCGAGGAAGGCAGTGCGTCAATGCGTACGTCTGTTGAACAAATGGACACCATTGATGCAATCGTTAAGGAGTCGGTTGCTAAGGTACAGGGGCTGGATTCACAATCGAAAGAAATATCTAAAATGGTACAAGTGATTCAGGACATTGCTGAGCAAACCAACCTTCTAGCATTGAATGCAGCAATTGAAGCTGCACGTGCGGGTGAACACGGGAAAGGGTTTGCTGTCGTTGCGGATGAAGTTCGTAAGCTCGCAGAACAAGTCAGTCACTCTGTCGGAGATATCACGGGGGTTGTGAACAACATTCAAACGGAATCAAATGAAGTCGTTCAATCTTTGCAAAAGGGGTATGAAGAGGTCAGCCAAGGTACCCAGCAAATAAATGATACGAACAAGACGTTCTCTCACATTAAACAGTCCGTCACAACGATGGCGAGCGATATACAACGTATCACAGAGAACTTAGAAAATGTCACAATGGATAGTCAGACTATGGCGAACTCTGTAGAAGAGATTGCTTCAGTATCAGAAGAGTCCGCGGCAGGCATCGAACAAACATCTGCCTCTGCCCAACAATCTGCAAGCTCCTTGGAGGAAGTGACGAATAGTTCGAGTGAGCTTTCGAAGCTTGCGGAAGACCTTCAGACAGAAGTCGGGAAATTTAAATATTAATATAAACATGGATTCTCTTTACTTGACGAATACTACTAACTTCCATAGCTTTTGGGTATAAGAAGGTAGAGGAGGAGTGGTAGCGATGAAAGCTGTTCAAGTAATGGGCTATGGTGATGTCGACCAGCTTCAACTTGTAGAGATCGACAAACCTAAACCGAAAGAAAACGAAGTATTGATTCAAGTCAAAGCGTGTGCGATCAACAATACAGAAATCTGGATGAGGGAAGGGGCCTATGGCACTGGTGAACAATCAGGTTGGCGCCCTGAAGGTGTTCACTTTCCAAGGACACCAGGGTCTGATATCACAGGAGACATTGTCGAGGTTGGCTCAGGTGTAGATGAATCACGGGTTGGTGAAGCGGTTGTTCTGTTCCCCTTTACGTCTAGTGGCAAGGAAGGCGAAGAACATATTTCCGAAGATATGAGTTTCATCGGATCTGAGTATGACGGTGGATATGCAGAATACGTCGTCTGGCCAGCCGAATTATGCGAACCGATGGCTTTACCTACGTATGAAGAGAGCGCGGTGTTCTCCGTAAGTGGGCTGACTGGATGGCATATGGTCGAGCAATTAGATCTTAAAGAAGGTCAAACGGTCATGGTGACAGGTGCGAACGGAGGCGTCGGGTCCCTCAATGTTCAAATTGCAGCCAACGTATTCGGAGCGAATGTCATTGCAATCGTCGGCGATTTGTCCATGGAGGAACGGATGAAAGAACTAGGCGCCACTCATGTGTTGTCCTACCGATCAGACTCCTTGGAACAAGACATATTAGATGCGAACAACGGCCCGGTTGATGCAGTACTTGATGTTGTTGGTGACGCTCTTTTTGATACATCATTGAACGTCTTGAAAAAAGGAGGCAAGTTCTGTACGTCCGGTTCTGCAGGAGGACAAATCACAGAACTCGACTTCCGTACAATGTACTTGAAGCATATTTCTTTGCTTGGGTCTGTGCTCGGAACGCGTCAAGACTTTACGAAACTCATGGACGCGGTTCGCGACCACAAGGTGAAGCCGATCATCGATCGAACCTTTGACCTTGAGCAAGCACAAGAGGCGCAGAAATACTTTAAGGAATCAGGGAAACTCGGGAAAATTGTGTTACTTCCTTAAGACAACGAGCAAGAGCGTAACCTAGACGGGGTACGCTCTTCTTTTATTTACTTGTCTCAACTATTTCTAAGTTTTCTAGCACGTAAAACGGTAGAGAGAGGATGCTTCATGACGGTTTTGCATGTACCGACCTTTGAAAAGAGTCGAGAGGAGGAAGATCAGAGCACTTATGAGCGCCATCTGTTTGCAAAAATGTCGAGATAGCTCCTCTCATGACACTTTTCTTCCTTCAAAATACAGAAAAGCGCAGAGCTCCAGGCTCTGCGCTTGATATGGATTAGTTCGGTTGATGTTCTTTCGCTTGTTCTGATACAGGGAATTCTACACCAGTCAGTTCTTCAGATTTCTTCCATAAAGTCTTCGCATCCATCACGTCATAAGCTGCCGTGATCGGAAGCACCACAATAGGATCTCCTTTAAATTCCTGGAAGCCGGATGGACCGAAATATTCACCGCCGATGACAGTCTGATCTGTCGCGGCGCGTATGCCGGGCAGTGCACCGTTAAACGAGTCCTGAGTCATGAATCCGAGAAGAGGACCTACAACTTTGAATAACGCTTTATTTTCAATATGACGAGTTAAGTTCGTGTTGGCGATTCCCGGGTGGGCGGCTACACTTTTCACCGTTAAGCCAGCATCATTGATTTTCCGTTGCAGCTCATAAGTGAACAATAAATTGGCAAGCTTCGATTGACCGTAAGCTTTCATCGGTGTGTATCCTTTGCCGCCTTCGAACATCAAATTATCAAAGTTTACCTTCCCAGACTTATGAGCGTTACTACTAATGTTGACGATTCTAGCCTCGGGTGTTTGTTTGATGTGGTCGAAAAGCAGTCCGGTCAGTGCGAAATGACCGAGGTGGTTGATTCCGAGTTGCTGCTCGAAGCCGTCTTTCGTTTTGCCGTAAGGTGTTGTCATGACGCCTGCATTATTAAGCAGCACATCTAAGCGATCATATTTCTGCTTGAAAGCATGCGCGAAATTATGGACGGACTCTAAATCACCGAGGTCGAGTTCCATGACTTCAACATCTGCCTGAGGTGTTTCTTTCACGATCTTCGCATGTGCTTCTTGCCCGCGTTCTACAGAGCGGGAAGCGAGAATGACCGTAGCCCCTCTTTTCGCGAATACGTTGACAGCTTCATAGCCAAGTCCCCCATTACCTCCTGTGACGACAATGACTTTACCTTCTAACGATGGAATGTCTATCAGTGACCATTCACGTTGACTCATCGAACAACATCCTCTCCAAAGAAATTTGTCTTATTACTATACTAAGGTTTTGATAGTGCTTTTGTAAAAAGATGTGAATGGAGGATGTGTTCGAAGCGAGCTAATACTCCTTATTCGTGGGTACATATGATAGAATATTTTAAAAAGAAGGAGGAGGATTTTTTTATGTCAGATTTTGTAACAGCGATCAATTGTATGGATGGAAGAGTTCAGCTTCCTGTCATTCACTGGATGCAAGAAAAATACAATGTTCCTTATGTGGATATGATCACAGAGGCAGGCCCGACAAAGGTGATCTTAGAGGGGACGGATCAACAAGTAAAAGCCATTCAGTCCAAACTTCAAGTATCCACAGATGCCCATGGCTCTAAAGTGTTAGCGGTGGTCGGGCATGAAGGGTGTGCAGGTAATCCTGTACCGCGTGAGAAGAAGACGGAGCAGATTAAGCAGTCTATCGAGTTGATCCGCAGCTGGGGCTATCCGTTCGACGAAATTGTCGGTCTTTATGTAAATGGGGACTGGGAAGTTGAAGTGGTCACCGGATAATAAAGGTATTTTCCTTAATCATGACGAAATACTCCCTATAGAAAATCTATCAGTGGGGTGCGTGGTGAAATGGAGCAGACGAGTTGGTTTGATTGGGGTAGGGAGAAGGATCCGATTTTCATAGAACTTCAAAAACTTTCTCATCAATCGACAGTATATATCTCTCCATTCACGATCACGAAGAATCCATATGGTTTGTATGAAATGGAAAGTCCTGATACACATGATTGTAAGAGTACGATAGAAAAGTGTTACCAATACATTTGTGAGAACAGTAAATAAAGACGCCTCTTCGAGGACGTCTTTATTTTTTTTCTGTCTGGTAGGTGAGCAAGCTGTAGGTGTATGTGGACGCTCCCTCTGATGAACGACTTCGCTTTTTGATCAAGTCCGCGATTTCTTTGTTCAAATCATTCCATTCCTCATGCGTCAAGGAAACCTTCGTTTCATCAAACATCGCACTGGAGTGATCGGGTACAGGGTCCGCTTCTAAATCTTGACGGATGGTTTCAATTCCCCGCTGAAGAGAAGCCATGATTTGCGTCAGAAGAAATTCTTTGTTTTCTCTGGCAAAATCGCCCTCCATGCTCATGTCTTCGAGGTGAGCGGATGTATAATATTTCTCGGTCAAGTTGCCGATCATCTCTTCGTGATCCACTTTAAGTAACCCTAACTTCATCAATTTCTGGATCGGATAATACAGACGTGATGGTTTCTCGTTGAATTCTTCGGCCATTTCTTTCACCGTTTTCGGTTTTTCGTCCACGCTCTCAATCAAGCGGTTGAGCTTCTCATCAAATAGTGCTTTTGCAATCTCTAAATTATCAATCATAGATAACACCTCTTGTATCAATATATCAGAATGCCACTGATCATTCAAAAAAATTTTAACGACCGAACCTCTTGATATGAAAGGGGTTGAACGGTGTGGGTTATTTTCCGCCTCTTTACAAAAATACACTCGTTTAGTTTAATTATTTTTAACGATAAAATATATTTTAATGAGGTGTGGAGCTATGTTCAATCTATTGAAAAATCTACGTACTTAAAGCTGTGGTGTGCCCAAGTCGTGTCAGAGCTTGGGGATGGAATCACGCACATTGTCGTGATTTTCCTTGTCGGTCAGTTGTCTGATAGTCCGCTTGTATTCAGTTTTGTACTGATGGCGAGGTATATACCGAACTTGTTATTCGGTGTTTTCGTGGGCCCTGTCATTGACCGGATGTCGAAAAAAGTGACGCTTGTGGCGTCAGACCTTTATCGACTCGTGATTTTGTTATGTATGATTCCAGCTCATGATTCTTTAGTGGGGTTGCTTGTATTGATCTTTCTTCAAGGTATCGGAACCGTGTTTTTCGAGCCGGCTAAAACGGCGACGATTCCTAAAATAATCGAGAAAGAGAAAATACCAGAAGCGGTGGGGCTTTCTCAGTCAACATATATGGCGATGAACATCATCGCTCCGTCGATTGGTGGCGCCCTGCTCTTGTTCAATCACGTGTCGATCATTTTTATGATCGATGCCGCAACCTTCTTGGTATCAGCGGTTTTGATCGCCACCCTTTCGATTAAGCGTGACGGTTTTGAGTTTGATCAACCGGAATCCACGTATGTCGAGTCATTGAAAGAAGGGGTAACGCTTGTAAAGAATGAACCTTTTTTGAAAGGGATCGTTTGGTTGCTGATCTTAGCGGCTTTCGTGATGAGCCTCGTCGGTGCCAATGTGCTCCACATTGTACTGAACGTCTTTGATATAGGAGAGTTCCATTTCGGATTGTTGGAATCAGTGGAAGGGGTCTTCAGTGTAGCGGGGGCTCTACTCGTTCCTTTTGTGATGAAAAAAATGAAGTCAAACCGGTTGATTATCGCAACTATAGGTGTGACAGGTGTGATTTGTATCGCCATATGGCCGGCCTTTCACATTCATCAAACATGGCCTCTTGCTCCGCTTTATATGTGGATGAGTTTTGTTGGTTTATCGAATACGTTCTTGAATGTACCGCTGAACAGTTTGTATATGCAATCCGTCTCAGAGGAGGTCCTTGGCAGGGTGAGCGGAATCATCAACTCCATTCTGCACGCCAGCTTCCTTGGCGGTCTGATTGTTGGCGGATGGGTCGGTACAGTATGGGGAGGGATACCGACGGTCGTTGGCGCGGGGGTCCTGCTCGTCGTAGTGAGTATCGTGTTCCCGATGACGAAGCATTACAAGGCGTTAGGTGAAGAGCACACAGGAGAGGAGCTTGCTTCCGCATGACGCTCGCGTGTACAATGATGGCACAAACTATGCAGAAAAAAGGTGTTTCACGTGGGAAAATATATTGTAGTTGGAGCGGGGATTTTAGGTGCTTCAACGGCCTATCATTTGGCTAAAGCAGGTAAGGATGTAACGATTGTCGATCGAAAAGATATCGGGCAAGCGACCGAAGCGGCGGCAGGCATTGTCTGTCCGTGGCTTGCGCAGCGTCGGAATAAAAAGTGGTATCGTCTTGTGAAAGGCGGAGCGAGATACTATCCAGAACTCATCGCCGAGCTTGAAGAGGCTGGCGAGACGGATACGGGATACCGCCGTGTCGGGGCGATCAGTTTACAGCGTGATGAAGAAAAATTGAAAAAAGCGATTGAACGCGTCACGAAACGGAAAGAGGATGGGGCGCCGGAGATTGGTGAAATTACTCATCTCTCAGCAGAAGAGACGAAGCAGCGATTTCCTGCTGTCGCGGAAGGCTACGAATCGATTCATGTGAGCGGAGCGGCCCGTGTGGATGGCCGTAAACTTCGTGATGCTCTATTACGTACAGCAGAGAAGAACGGGGCTGAATTTATTCAAGGGGATGCTACGCTGATCCATGAAGAGAAGAGCGTGACGGGCGTAGAAGTGAACGGAGAAACGATTGAAGGGGACGTACTCGTAACAGGAGGGGCTTGGTCGAAAGAGTTGATCTCTCCGCTCGGTGTCGAATTTCTTGTTTCTCCTCAAAAAGCCCAAATCGTTCATTTGGACGTACCGGGAGAAAATACGGAAGATTGGCCTGTCGTGATGCCACCGAATAATCAGTATTTGCTTGCATTCGAAGGCGGGCGTGTCGTGATCGGTGCGACACACGAGCGGGAAGCTGGGTTCGACAACCGCTCGACAGCTGGTGGACTGCACTATATTTTTGATAAGGCTTTAGAAATGTTCCCTGGATTGAAAGACAGTACATTCGTCGAAACGCGCGTTGGGTTCCGGCCTTTCACACCAGGCTCATTGCCCGTGTTCGGTCCCATCCCTGAAACGACTGGCCTGTACGTCGCCAATGGTCTTGGTGCATCCGGCCTGACATCCGGCCCTTATTTAGGCGCAGAATTAGCGAAGCTCGTCATGGGCGAGGAGACAGAGCTCGACCCGGCGGAATTTGATGTGAATGAAGCAATTGAGTAAATAAAAGGAAGCCATCGGCATAGACGCCGGTGGCTTTTTTTAGAACTCTTCTCTACCCCTTATAATCGCAGTATTCAATGATTGTCCCCTCTGTATCGGCAGGGTTTAAGTAAATCAACCTGCGTCCGTGCTTATTCGTTCGGCGCGACCCCTCTAATGTACGAATTCCTTGTTGTTCAAGCTCCACCAAAGCCTCATCCAAGTCATCCACCCGGTAAGCGATATGGTGGACCCCTTTCCCTTTTTGCTTAATGAAACGAGCGATTGGAGACGTCGTATTATTGGTCGGCATCAGCAGCTCGAAGCGATCTCCGTCTATATCAATAATCGCGATCTCACTTTCGACACCTGTTGCTTCACTACGATATCGATCAATCAGCTCGCCTCCAAAGACTTTTGTATATAAATGGATGCTGTCCTCGATATTGCGGACCGCGATGCCTGTATGGTCGAAGGTTTTCTTCATGGTATCACCCTTTCTGTATTACATCATGACATAACTGGGTGAGTTGATGCTAGACAGTTGTTCTATTCATGTTAATAGAAAGGATAGACATTAGAACATAAATCGGACATTTCTTTGAGCTAATCGGACGAGAGGGGCACTATTTCGGACAAAAGAAGTATTATTCCGGACAAATACGCCTTATTCGGACATTTGATGGGGGATTCCGGACAGAATTCACGCTTTTTTGGACACCCATTCCTAGCGAGTATTACATAAAAAAGAGGACCTGCGCGCAGGTCCTCTTAACTTGATTAATTCAGTTGTTTTACAACCTCTTTAGCTACCGCTTCTGTTGACTGAGGGTTCTGACCTGTGATCAGGTTGCCATCCACTTCGAAGTGAGTGGACCAGTTACCGCTGGAGCGGAAATCAGCACCGAGTTCAGTCAATTTGCTTTCAAGTAGGAAAGGCATATATTGATCGAGCGTTGTTTCTGCTTCTTCAGAATCTGTAAAGGCGTTCACGCGCTTGCCTTTGACAAGTGGTTCGCCGTTCGACAGCGTAGCGCCTACTAGACCGGCTGGACCGTGGCATACGGCAGCGACGATTTTGTCTGCTTCGTAAAATTCGCGCAATAGCTTTTGAAGCTTCTCATTGTCTGGGAAGTCGAACATTGTACCGTGACCACCAGGCAAGAAGATCGCATCAAAGTCTTCTGATGATACGTCGCTGATCGGTGTTGTATTTTCTAGATGTGGTTTCGTATCTAGAATTTCTTGTGGTTCATCTTCACTGACACTACCTTGGTCTACCGGTGAAACGCCGCCTTGTGGGCTTGCAACCGTGACTTCGTATCCGTGTTGTTTGAACTCATTGTATGCTTCACCGAATTCAGATAACCAAATTCCAGTGGACAGCTCATCATTGATTTTTTCGTGGTTTGTGACAACCATTAGTACTTTTTTAGACATATTCAACATTCCTCCTCTAATTTTGAAAAGCTATGTGAAGTATCATAATCCTCATTCTGAAGGATCTGCAAATCATCTGCTTCAGGCCTGTTGGCCATATATGTAATTTTCCCACGTACAAAATTTTATAAACATAGGCATGCTCCCGTTGACAAAAAAGCATGATGAACATACGATAAGTGTATATATGAATATATGCGCATATAAGGACGGTGTCAAACATGGAAAATAATCGGAACAAGGAAAAAAAGGATCAAGAAGTGGAAGAATTAGATGAGGAGACGTTGTTTGTCGTTTCGCAAACGTTCAAAGCGCTCTCAGACCCGACACGAATCCGGATTTTGCATTTGTTGTGTGAGCAGGAAATGTCCGTGAATCAAATTGCCGATACGTTAGACCTTAGGCAGTCGACGGTCTCTCACCAACTACGTTTTTTAAAGAACTTACGATTAGTGAAATATAGAAGAGCGGGAACGACACTCTTTTACTCTCACGATGATGAGCACGTCATCGATGTCTTACAGCAGACGATCAACCACGCCCTTCACCATTAGAGGAGAGGATGACCGATGAAGGAATACAAACTTCAAGGATTGTCATGCGCGAATTGCGCACAGGAAATGGAAACGGAAATGAAGAAGCTGGATCACGGGGAAGGTACACAGTTAAAGTTTTCATCAAGCAAGCTCGTCGTTGATGATGGGGTTGATTTACAACGTGTACGAAGAATATTGAAATCAGACGGTGCATCGATCGTAGAGGAAGAAGATCATAGTCACGATCATTCACATGGGCTGAACATGAAACAGCTCGTGATCATCTCCAGTCTGATTTTTGGTATGACCTTCGTACTTGCGCCTGTGGTTCCAAATTTTGTTTTGATCATGATGTATATCATGGCGATGGGGATCAGTGGGTATCAAACCTTCTTGAAAGGTGCGAAAAACCTGGTCAAATTGAAGTTCAATATTGATACATTAATGACCATTGCCCTTGTTGGCGCCGTAGCGATTGGCGAGTGGCGTGAAGCCACAATGGTCGCGATCTTGTTCGGGTTGAATGAATATTTAGAAGGTCTCGGTATGGAAAAAGCGAGAAACTCTATGGAGAAGCTGTTGGACGTCGCGCCGAAACAGGCGACACTTTTGACAGACGGTACGGAACGGACGGTTTCGATCGATTCGCTGCGTGAAGGAGATCTTGTTGTTGTCAAAGCAGGGGAGAAGATTCCGTCTGACGGGGTAGTGATCGAAGGGGTGAGTTCCGTAAACGAAGCGGCGATCACCGGTGAATCCTTGCCTGTTGAAAAAAGCAGCGGTGAGGCGTTATATGGTGGAAGTATCAACAATGAGGGATTATTGAAACTCCGTATTACGAAGCCTTATGAAGATTCGTCGCTGGCGAAGATTCTTCATCTTGTGGAAGAAGCACAAGAGATGAAGACACCGACAGAACTATTCATCAACCGCTTCGCCAAATATTACACTCCGCTCATTATGGTCATTTCAGCGCTTGTGATGGTTGTGCCGCCACTCGTCTTCGGGGCCGGATGGGGAGATGCGTTCTATCAAGGTCTTGCCGTTCTGATCGTCGGGTGTCCGTGTGCCTTGATTTTATCATCGCCGATTGCGATCGTGTCAGGCATTACGAAGAATGCACGCCAGGGAATCCTCGTGAAAGGCGGCGTGTTTTTAGAGAAGCTTGGTAAAATCGACAGCATCGCTTTTGATAAAACCGGAACGCTTACGAAAGGTGAGCCGACTGTCCATCAAACGAAGATATACGATGAGAATCGCTTCTATTCGGTTGCTGGATCGATTGAGAAAAATTCCTCTCATCCGATTGCCCGTGCGGTCATGCAGGAAGTAGAGAAGCATCGTAGTGATTTCGTGGAACCATCTGATGTTCAAACCACCCCTGGTAAAGGAGTGACAGCCGTTATCGGAGATGCTAACTTCTATATGGGGAGCGAACAGACGATTCGTCATTTGACGATATCGGAGCAGCAACAAGCGGATATCGATGCGATGAAGGCAGAGGGATTCACGATCGTTATCCTTTCAAGCGAAGATGATGTGCTCGGCTTGTTCGGCGTCGCAGATGAAATAAGGGAAGAAAGCCGGACGTTGATTAAACTCCTCCACGACGCCGGGATTGAGCACACGATTATGCTGACAGGCGACCATGAACAGACCGCTCGTATGGTGGCCGACCAAATCGGTATGACGGACGTCTATTCAGACCTTTTACCAGAACAGAAGGTTGAACAAGTGAGAGTGCTGAAGGAAGGGCGATCGCTTGCGATGATCGGTGATGGCATCAATGATGCGCCGGCGCTTGCGACGGCTGACCTTGGCATTGCGATGGGCAAAGGGACGGATAGTGCGATTGAAACGGCGGATATCGTTCTGATGCAGGACCACTTAGGGAAATTGCCGTTTGCGATCAATATTGCGAAGCGCGTCAATCGTGTCGTGAAGTTGAATATCGGGCTTGCCCTTGGGTTAAAGGCGATTGCCTTGTTGCTGACGATTCCGGGTTGGTTGACGTTATGGGTGGCGATTCTCTCAGATATGGGCGCGACGATTCTCGTGACGTTGATCAGCTTGACGGTACTGATGTATAAAGAGAAAAATACGTCACAGGCAGATAGGGACGTAGAGCCTTTGACTACATGATAGGTGCCCGCTTGAAATAGCTCAAGCGGGTTTTTTTGAACCTTTTTATTCCATAAAACCGGGACGTATGTCCTTTTTTCATTAATTACGTTTTAAACCGCCACACTCAGGGAAAAAGTTTCGATACAGTCTAAGTAAACAGTGGTAAAATAGTTATCAAATACATACGATTTATTTGTTGCAAACATACATACTTTTATCGAATTCAGACGACGATAAAGACTATACTATGAGTGAGGAAATGACGATGAAAATAAATTTTGAAACACATCAGCATATGAAACATACACATATTTTCGGACCCATGGAACAAGAGGTCTCAAGCCTTTCCTTTCATTCGAAACGAGTTGAAGCGCAGTCTGCCTTTTTCTCCATCAAAGGAGATCAATATGATGGCCATCTATATGTTGAAGAAGCTTTACGCTTCGGGGCCAGTGTAGTGATTGGCACAGACGTAGTCGTTCTTCGGGAATGGAGTGCTAAGCACCCGAGAAGTACGTTTATCGTCGTTGAAGATATTCGGGACTCGATGGCTTCATTTGCAAAATTCTATTATGGTGCCATCGACGAACAGATGAAAATGATTGGTGTTACCGGAACGAATGGTAAAACGACGGTTGCTGCTTATGTTCGTTCTCTTTTGACACTAGTGGGATTACCGACGGGATCGATCGGAACAACGGGAATCTGGTCATCGAAAGATAAGCTCATTTATAAGAAGAGCACGCCAACCACCCCGGAATCGGCCGATCTGCATCATATTTTTAATGATTTATATGAATTAGAAGACGAAGCGGCGGTGATGGAAGTGTCCTCTATCGCTTTAGATCAGAAGCGGGTGCAAGGCATCCACTTTGATGTCGCCATTCACACGAATTTCTCGGAAGAACATTTGGAATACCATAAGACGATTGATCATTATAAAGAATGTAAAATGCGTTTGTTCAGGCAAGCAGCCCATCAAGTCGTCAATATAGACGATGAGGGCATGGGAGAAGATCTGGTACGTGAACATCAAGGTACAATGATTACGTATAGCATTGAAGGAAATCCAAAGGCGGATTTGAGAGCCGATCAGATCGAAGTGCTGGAGGAAGGTTCGATTTTCAACCTTTATTACAAGGGTTCTGTCAGACAAGTATTCGTACCGGTTTATGGTACGTACAACGTGGCAAACGTCTTGTCGGCCATCGGAACGGCTCTTCATTTAGGGTACAGCATCGATAAAATCATAGAGGTTTTGCCTAACCTTGAAGGGCCAGAAGGACGTTTCCAAGTCATTCACACCTCTTGTGGGCAAAAGGTGATTCTGGATTATGCGCACACTCCTGTTGCGCTGAACCGCCTCGTGGAAGAAGTGAAGAAGCTTGAATATAATCGATTGATTGTCATGATTGCTGGCATCGGGATCCGTGATTTCAATAAAATGCCGAAGATGGCTTCGATGATTGATGGACAGGCAGATGCCATTGTGGTCACGGTTGACCATCCTGGCTATCACGATCCTCAAGTGATTGTCGAACAAGTGAAATCCGGATTCCGCCAGCCAGATGCGGAACACATATACACGACGCTCACCCGAGCGGAAGGCGTCCAACAATCGCTTGAACTCGGACAGGAAAATGACATCATCCTCCTTACGAGCGGGTGTATCAATAACGCTCAAATGGTAAGAGGCGAAGAAATCCCTCATTCAGATGAGGACATTATTGAAGCGTACTATCCACCAGTCGTACAGTAAACCTGGAGCCTATATGGTTCCAGGTTTTTTTAATCAAACGTTTTTTTAACTAATCGGTCATATTCATCAAAATAGCGAGGGACTAGTTCTGGGTCTAAATTTTCACTCATGACGTCACGGACGGATGTGTAATACCATTTTTGATGTTCGTATCCTGCGTTGAAGGCGTCCCAAACAGGCTCGCCTGCTTGAAGCTGATTGTGGATGGATTGTAAGTTATCTAGTTTGTCTGCGACAATCAACGCTTTCACCTCTAAGGAACCACTCCTGACCACGTCAATCGTATGTTGTTTGCGTTCTTTCCAAGATTTGCTTTTATCTTCGGTGTGCATAGCTACGAGGGCTGTCACTTCTCGTCCGAATTCCTTTTCAAGGTCCTCTTGAGTTACAGAAGTATCTTCGACTACATCGTGAAGGTACCCTGCACAAACGACTTCCTTGCCGAAACCGGCAGCGGCCAATCGTTCAGCGACGCGAATTGGATGTACGATATAGTCCTCATTCGAGTTTTTGCGCTTTTGTCCAGCGTGCGCTTCTGTCGCAATTCTTCTTGCTTTTTCAATCATTTTATCACTTCCAATCAAAATAGTTGAAAACGGCTCGGTTGGTTGCTTCAATAGACATGGTGTAATATAATTAATAGGTTTAATCAAAGGATAAAGGGGATGCTTGGGGATGGAAACAATCCAGATCACATCAAAATCGCCACAATCAGATCATCCGAAGGTCGTCGTCATCGGGAAGTTTGATGGCCTTCACCTTGGTCATCAACATCTGTTGGAGACGGCAAAATCGCTTGTCACCGATGAAGAACTGGCGGTGTACGGTTTCTCAGATCATCCTAAGTGGGTGCTTCAAGAAGACGAGCAGTACAAAACGTCCTTAACATCCTATGAGGACTTGAAACGGTTGCTCACAGACTTCGGTGTCGATCGGTACTTCCATGTTCAGTTTAACAAAGAATATGCCAAGACATCTCCTCGTGACTTCGTGAATGAGCATTTACGTCCGTTGTCGATTACACATCTGGTCGTGGGTGAAGGGTTCCGCTTTGGAAAAGGACGAGGCTCTGATGCCGACGGCTTGAAGGAGCTATGTGAAGAAGTCGGCATAGCTGTAACGATTGTACCGCATACGAAAAACCACGGAGAGAAAATCAGCAGCACATCCATTCGTACCCTTGTACGTGAGGGGAAGATGGAGGCTGTCCAATCGATGCTCGGACGTCCTTTTGAAATAACGGGCAAGGTTGTAAAAGGTGAGCAACTTGGCCGTGAGCTCGGCTATCCAACGCTCAATCTAGGACAGATTGAAGAATACGTGGAAGTGAAACCAGCCGTTTATCTTGGAACGGTCAAATTGTATCCAGAAGCACCAGACTACTATTACACGTTGATCAGCGCCGGTTATCGTCCCGCTGTCAACGGGGATTCCTATAAAGTAGAAGCGTATATCATGGATTTTTCCGGTGATTTATACGATCAACAAGTGTCTGTGAAATTCTTACGACACTTAAGAGACGAAACAGATTTCCAGGGCTTAGATGCCCTTGTTGAACAGATGGAGCAAGATGAAGCGTATGCACGGGAGATTTTAGGTTTAGCTTAACGATAGAAAGGAGTAGGTAACCATGGGGGTTGTAGTCGTCGAGATTTGTGATGGAAACTTAATTACCGAACTAGACATCGAGCGCATCATCGAGTCCGAATACCCTGATGTGGCCGTACTCATGAACGAATGCCTCTCCTTCTGTGGCATGTGTGCCGTCAGACCATACGCCATCGTCAACGGCACGCGTGTGTTCGGGAAAACATCTGAAGAGGCGCTTGAGAAAATTCGTACCAAAATTGAAGAAGAATTAGCGCTTTTTGCTGAGTAAGGCAGGAGATCATCATGGTATTTTTCGACTCACTTATGAACAGTTTTCGTTTACCGAAAAAAGAAGCGATGTTCAGGTTGAACCGTAAGGGGATAACCTCTACGATCGGCTATTTATTTTTGCTTCTGACCATATTATTTTTACCAGACTTGATCGGGACCATCATTCGCCTGGACTCAAGCTTAACTGAAGTATCACGCGGTTTGTATCTCGCCCAAGTCTTCGTCTTTTACCCGCTCTTGATCATATTCTTGATCATTGTCGGCGTATCGGTTTTTGCAGGGGGAGCGCTACTGCTGAGGAAAGCATTAGGCAGGAAGCTGACGTATCAGCAGTTGTGGAAAATGACCGCTTACGCATCGACAATTCCGTTGATTTTGACGGTCGTGCTGAAAAACATTTCCGTGCCTGACTCGATCAGTGCCCTGCTGTACTTTACTATTTTTTCCTTTTTAATGTACCGCATGATCATGATTTATCCGAAAGCATCAAGGAAGCGCTCGTAAGCGTTCGTTAGTGCTTTTTTTGTGCTCGCTTAAGGGGGCTGGCTGAGCAAAATCTCGGCATGTAGAGGCGCGCGTGTGCTACTATTTTACATGTAATCTCAAAAAGAAAGGGAGTCTATCTTATGAAATCCATGTCGTTACATAACCAAGTGGAAATGCCACAGCTTGGTTTTGGTGTTTGGCAAGTTGAAGAGAACGAAGCGGTACCTGCTGTCACAAAAGCCTTTGAAACAGGCTATCGTCATATTGATACAGCTGCCATCTATGGCAACGAGAAGCAAGTCGGCGAAGCCATCAAACAAAGCGGACTAGGTCGCGATGAAATGTTCATCACAACAAAAGTGTGGAACACCGATCAAGGATACGACAATACGATGCAGGCACTTGAGACAAGCCTCGATAAACTAGGTCTTGATTATGTGGATCTATACCTCATTCACTGGCCGACTCCTGAGTTTGATGACTATGTAGAAACATACAAAGCGCTTGAACAGCTGCAGAAAGATGGCAAAGTGAAAGCGATCGGCGTCTGTAACTTTGATATCGAGCACCTTGAGCGCTTGATGGATGAGTGTGACGTGAAGCCTGCGGTCAACCAAGTCGAGTGTCACCCGTACTTGGCGCAAAATGAACTGAAAGAATTCTGCCGCAAACACGGCATCCATTTAGAAGCATGGAGCCCTTTGATGCAAGGTGGCGAAGTGTTGAAGGATGAAGCGGTTCAGTCAATTGCAGAAAAACACAGCAAAACGCCTGCGCAAGTGATCATTCGCTGGCACTTACAAAACGATACCATCGTCATTCCGAAGTCCGTGACACCATCACGTATTGAAGAAAACTTCGATGTATTCGATTTTGAATTGTCTGCTGAAGATATGAATGCGATCAACAAATTAGATCGTGGCGAGCGCAAAGGTCCAAAACCATCAGAAATGAACGTAAGATAATAAATCAGGAACGGTTGACTCAGGTCAGCCGTTCTTTTTTTGTCTAAATGTGCTTTAATGGAAAAGAAAGGATGTGATCACGCTTGTTGTTAAAAGAACAAAATGAATCCGTCAGACGGGTGGGGTGTGAGTTTGCTTTTGTCAGACTAGCCGCAGACCACCCTAAACGCAAGGACGTTGAAGAAGCCTTGGGAATAAGAAAAGCAGGGGAGTATGGAGAGAAATCCATCACCTTTCATCTTGGATACCTAGAAGGCTACCACCTCATTTTGCATGACCTCCGCTTGTACGATGGCATCGCCCACTTTCAAATCGATACCCTGATTCTATTTCCTACCTATGTATTACTCCTAGAAGTGAAAAATCGCTCCGGCCGCATCATCATCGACCGACAATCCCATCAAATGACCCGCATCAAAGAAGACGGAACACGAGAAGGAGACGCTGATCCTGTCGAACAAGTCGAGCGGCAATCAAGACTACTGGGGGAGTGGCTCATGAAGCATTTTTCTCTTAAGATGCCGATCCATCATCTCGTCATCATGTCCCATACCAAATGCAGCCTCGAATTCCAGAACTGTGAACCCGATATTCATGAAAAAGTGATCCGAGGATCTTCCTTGTTTGATGCGATTCAAAGAGTGGGAGCGGACTACCGCGGACGTGCGTGGAGTAAAGAAGCTCTTCTGAAAATTGGAAAGGCGCTCCGGGATGCTCATGTAGAACCGAACGTGGATGTAGTGAATCGTTTTAGATTGAAGAGGGGTGACTTTTTGAATGGGGTAAGGTGCTTGGGGTGTGGGCGTTATTATATGAGGCGGAAGCAAAGGGCTTGGTTTTGCTTGTATTGTAAACAACGAAGTATAGACGCACACGAACAGGCCCTGAAAGAATACGCTTATCTCATTTCGCCGTGGATTACTAATGAAGAGGCGAGGTTCTTTCTTAGAGTAGATTCTCGTCATGTGATCAAGAGGTTGCTGAAGAGGTACTCGCTAGAGGTGAGCGGAATCGGAAAAAGTGTAAGGTACCGCATTAAGTGAATGACTGATGGTTGAGCGCTCGCAAAAAGGTTTGAGCGCTCGCAAAAAGGTTTGAGCGCTCGCAAAAAGGTTTGAGCGCTCGCAAAAAGGTTTGAGCGCTCGCAAAAAGGTTTGAGCGTTCGCAAAAAGGTTTGAGCGCTCGCAAAAAGGTTTGAGCGCTCGCAAAAGAGGTTGAGCGCTCGCAAAAAGGTTTGAGTGTTCGCAAAAGAGGTTGAGCGCTCGCAAAAAGGTTTGAGCGCTCGCAAAAGAGTCTGAGCACTCCCAAAAAATCCAAAAGTCGCGCGCAAACCACACCACATAAACACAAAAAGCCTCACCCAACTAAGACCCATCCACCCCCCAACAAGAGAATAAAAACCCTGAAAAGTGGGAACAGTTGACGAGAGAGGAGGCCACAGTATGAGAATCCGGTTCGGTTACGTGTCACACGCACTATCGCTTTGGGACGCAACCCCTGCCAAAACGATGACATACTCCAGGTATCAGAAGCTCGATGAAAAAGACCGCATTCCAGAACTCGAACGTATTACAAAAACCAATCTGCAACACACGATCCGGAATATTCATTACAATATTGCACACGAACTGCCGCTGTATCGTTTTTCTTCATCCATCGTGCCGCTCGCGACCCATGATGAGGTGCCTTGGGATTACATTACGCCTTTCCAATCCTTGTACGAGGAGATTGGCAAACTGGTCCGCACTCACGGTTTACGAACGAGTTTCCATCCTAATCAGTTTACGCTTTTCACAAGCGATCGTCCTCATGTGACGGCCAATGCGGTGAAAGATATGGAGTATCATTACGCCATGATGCACGCCATGGACCTCCACGAAGAGAGTCATATTAATCTTCATGTCGGGGGTGCTTACGGGGATAAAGAGAAGTCTGTCGCTCGTTTTCATGAAAACCTAAAGGAACTCACAGCACCCATCAAGAAACAAATGACGCTTGAGAACGATGATAAAACCTACACGACAACAGAAACGCTCCAAGTTTGTGAGAAAGAGCAGATTCCGATGATGTTCGATTATCACCACTATATGGCGAATCACACAGAGGACGAGTCGTTAGAAACATTACTTCCGCGTTTTTATGAAACGTGGAGTCATATGAACGTGCCGCCCAAGATTCATATTTCCTCCCCAAAGACAGAGAAAGAATACCGCAGTCACTCGGATTATGTGGACTTAAATTTTATTCGTCCGTTACTTAAGGAACTCAAGTCGCTAGGAGAACCGGTTGATTTCATGATTGAGGCGAAAGCGAAGGACCGCGCTGTATTGTCTCTCATAGAAGAGATTTCGAGTATACGAGGAGTGAAACGGATCGCGGGTGGAGAAGTCAATATGTAAAAAGGCTGCACAATGAGACTGCAGCCTTTTTTGTATGTTTGAATTTACTTATTCGTTATACTATGAAAAGAATGTGTAAAGATCTCCTTACCTTTAATGGATGCGGCAGAAGTAAGGACTACAGGTACGTACACTTCACCAAATCGTTCTTTCAGCTGCTTTTGGGCTCCCGGAGTGCGAAAAAGATTCACTTCCTTAAATGGAATATGGCGGTCCAATAAAGATTTACGAGCCTCGGCGCACATGTGGCATCCATCAATCGTATAAAGAACATTCATACACTCCATCTCCTTTAAGATTCTAACGAAAAATGAGGTGAACAACATGGACAAACTTTCCTTATTATCTGAAATCAGCCTGTTCGATGAATTATCGAACGAGGAGCTGAAGACACTGGATCAGATGAGCCATATGAGTCCCGTGAAAAAAGGGACGGTGATCCTGTCTCCCGAACATCCAATGGAAGCCCTCTTTTTATTGAAAAAAGGTCAAGTTAGGCTATATCGCATGAATGAGGAAGGCAAGCAATTCACAATGGATATTTTGGTAGACGGAAATGTGTTTGGTGAAACGTCGACTGTTACGTTGACGGATGATCACATGTACGTAGAGGCGATGACGGATACTTATTTATGTACACTGAGTCACCAAGACTTTGAGGCTTTTTTAGAGAAGAACCCGAAGATTGCTTTGAAGTTGATTGATATCCTTTCTTCTCGCCTGAAAGATTTCTATAGTCTAAGTGAAAAGATTGCGCTGAGTGATGTGAGGCAGCGCCTTCTGTACCTGTTGCTTATGCTTAGTGAAAAAACAGGGAAGCGCAAGAAAAACTGGCAGACCATTGAAATGAAGCTGACTCATCAAGATTTAGCAAATATGATCGGGGCCACAAGAGAGACGACTAGTTCGGTCATGAGCCAGCTTAAAAAAGAAGGTTTTCTACGGAAATTCCGTGTGCTGGCGATCGAAGCAGATAAAACAAAGAATCATCTAGGAGCGCGATAGACCTGGATGATTCTTTGTTTTTCCTATTCAGGAGAGAATCCTTTTCGCTTCCAAAAACCGCTGCGCTCCAGTAAACAATTCAACGGCGAAGAATAGTAACGTCGACCACCATAGGAAATCTGGGAACAATAGCATGATGCTGAAGAAAATGAATCCTTCCGTACGCTCAGCTGCCCCTGCTTGGTAATAGAAAGACTTCATGCCTGCCTTTTCAGAAACCGTTCCGACAACTAGGAAAATCGTCATGGACACAATAATCGAGACACTGAGGAGTAAGAGCGGCCATAGGACTTCAGGGTGTACATAAGCGATGGCGATGATCATACCGATTTCGACAATCCGATCAAAGGTGACATCCATGACGGTTCCGAATGGGGAGGTTTTCGTATGGCGTGCCATCGTTCCATCAACGGCGTCGAGAAAACCTGATAGCCATAGCATAATCACGGCAACGACAGGTAAGCCCCATGCATATAGAAAGCTAGTGGATAGTCCGACAATCAATGCCAGGACGGTTATTTGATTCGCCGTTCTTCCGCGCTTCAAGAAAAAGTCGGCGGATTTATCAATGGTGGGTTGTACAAACTTACGTGCATGCGTATCTAACAATAACATCACCTACAGTATAAAAGTTTCGTCCAAATAGACTATACCTATTTGCGTATGAAATGAAACGTTCTCTCTATTATACCCTTTTTCAAACATGGAGCCCGCATAACGGATTCCTTCGTGTAAGATAGATTACATTCTGTCGATTCGTCCGTTTGAAATCGTCATTTATTGTGAATAGTATAACGGACAAACATAATGAGGAGGAATGTGTACATGTCACAACATAAAGTGCAAATTTCCAGTCAATCTGAAGGGATGAAATCAGAGATTAAGGCGGGGAACCACAGCCTGACCATTGATGAGCCGCAACAAATGGGCGGAACCGATCAAGGTCCAGATCCATTGGCGACGATGCTTGGTTCTCTTGCTAGTTGTGAGACCGTGATTGCCAATATGGTCGCAAAGGAAATGGATTTCGATTTAGAAACGATTTCTTTCGATATCAATGGTACGCTTGATATGCGTGGATTAATGGGAACAGCGGATGTGAAGCCTTTCTTCGACACGGTCAACGTAGAAGCGAAAGTGAAGACATCAGAATCCCAAGAACGTATTGATCAATTGAAAGAGACGACAGACCAGCGCTGTCCAGTGTTTACGACGATGAAAGCAGCCGGAACGACTATGAACGCCACATGGTCAAAAGCATAATTTCGAACCCCTGTCTCACTTAGGCAGGGGGCTTTTTAAATGCTTCGAAAAGCCTTGGTAAACATGGAAAGAATTAATAATGAAACAATTCTGCCTTTTATGTTACTTTATTAACGAACAAGTGACAGGGAGGTAGAATAGTAGTGAAGCGTTTGATGGTTTTTGTAACGATGATGGCTAGTTTGCTAGTGGTCACATCTCCCGCATCGGCGGACAGCGGGAATGCGTACACTGTAAAGCCGGGAGATTCGTTGTATGAGATTGCCGCCTATAATGGCATACCGACAACGCAATTGATGGCCGTTAATAATAAAAGAGGGACAACGATTTATCCAGGTGAGCAACTAGAGTTGCCTGTTGACCCGAACACGTATGAGAGGGGTCTTCTAGCCCGATTGGTTGAAGCCGAGGCTAAGGGCGAGAGTTATGCAGGCAAAGTAGCTGTAGCAACCGTTGTGTTGAACCGAGTAGAAAGTGAGATTTTCCCAGACTCTCTTTATGGAGTCATCCATGAAGACTATCAGTTTACACCTGTCATGAATGGCGAAATCAACAAACCGGCAAGTGCACAATCTAAAGCTGCCGTTCGAGAAGCCCTCGCTTACCAGGGATTTGATAATGAGTCTCTATTTTTCTATAATCCAGCTAAAGCGACGAGCGCTTATTTATCTAAAAAAGAAGTGACGACCGTCATCGGCAATCATGTCTTCTTGAGATAATCTCTATACGACAAAAAGCAAGCGGACCACCCGCTTGCTTTTTTCAGGCTGAATGCAGAAGTCTGTGGAGAGGTTTTGTTAGATCATCTAAGAATACCGTGGAATGGAAAGCGAGTCGTTTTCCATCCCACTCTGCACGAATTAGGGAGAACAGAACCTTGCCGGAAATGGTGCTTTCATCAGTAGAGGTCCTCATTGTAGTTGAATCCTTAGAGGTTCAGCCTTCTTTTGTTGAGGTGGCGTGGAAACGGCGACACTCCTGCAGGATCCTGAGGCTTGGGTGAGATCCCGCAGGTCGCGTAGCGACCTGCGAAGCTCACCGCCTCCTGCGGAAAGGGAGTCGTTTTCACGCCACCGGCTCCTTCTCATTTTGGAAGAACCGAAAGCGTCTTTCTCCCCACACTGAAAAAAGCAAGCGGACTACCCGCTTGCTTTTTTTATCCTACATCCTTTTCATAGAAGATTTCTACAGACTGCTTCTTCGTCTTTTTCTTATACACGCGGTTCACATAATCATTTGTGAGTGCTGCAATTTCCTTGTGTAAGAAGAGCAGCGGAATGATATTGGTGAGTAAGACGAAAGCTAGAATCAAATCTAAGAATTGCCATACGAATTGAAGTCCACCTATAGCTCCGACGAAAACAGCAACGATATAGACAATCCTCATGCCCTTAGCTGCTTTTAACCCGTAGAGATACTCGGCCTGCTTTTCTCCGTAAAAGACGAGAACGCCGATTGTCGTGATGACGAAGAATAAGAGGAAGAGTGAGATGAAAGTACTGCCAAAGGCATCACCAAGTTCATTTCCAATCGCGACATTGATCATGTTAGAGGCGTTGTCTTCTCCTACTTGAGTCCAAGCATCGGTTACCAAAACGGTGAGTCCGGAGATGGTACAGATGACAATGGTATCGATGAATACGCTGAAAATCCCCCATAAGGCTTGGCGCGAAGGATGGTCTGTTTTCGCTGCGGCGTGAGCGACGGGTGCCGTTCCGAGTCCGGCTTCATTTGAGTACAATCCTCTCGCTGTACCCCAACGGATCGCTTGTGCAATTCCGGCCCCCGCAAACCCTCCAGCCGCAGAAATCGGCGTAAAGGCATGCGTGAAAATGAGGCTGAAGACGTTCGGGATTTGATCGATGTTGGCAAAAATGACATAAAGACAGATGGATAAGTAAATGAGCACCATGCCTGGAACCATTTTATCCGTCACTTTGGCAATTCGTTTAATCCCGCCAAAAACGACTAAGGCAATTGCTGCACACATAATGGCGCCGGTGATATAGACAGGCCAACCAAATGCCCCCTCGGTTTGAGTAGCGATTGAACCATTGTACTTGGGATCAGTTCAATCATGAGGAAGAAGGCGAACGCACTCGAAACCCACTTCCAACCGAGGGCCTTTTTTATGTAATACTGTGGCCCGCCGACCCATATGTTCTTATCGTTCTTTTCTCTATATTTCATTCCTAACAAAATCTCGGAGTACTTCGTTGCCATTCCGATCAAGGCGACGACCCACATCCAGAATAAAGCCCCTGGTCCACCTAATGAAATCGCAACCGGAACCCCTACGATGTTAGTCGCTCCGGCCGTTGAGGCGAGGGCCGATGTGAAAGCTTGAAAGGGAGTGATGGTTCCTGTCTTCTTCGTTTTATTGAAGATTTGACCGATGGTTTGATGCAGAACGTGACCGAAGAAACGAAACTGAAAGAACTTGATTCGAATCGTCAGGAAAATCCCGCCTGCAATTAATAGAATAGCAAGGGGGTACGTCCATAAGAAGTTCGAAGTGTCTGCCAACCCTTGTTCAAATGCACTCCATAATTCTGCCATGGAAATGGCCTCCTTCATGATTGACGTTCCACATATTCCCTTATATAACATTATTAAACAAAGAATCTTAAGGCGTGAGGAAAGCATTCAAGTCACGTATGATAAGAAGTAGAAGGAGTGATTGTATGTTGATTCATCACGATGATTTTAAGAATCATGACATGAGTAAATTGATCAAAGGGGCTGTCGTACCACGCCCGATCGCCTGGGTATCGACGATCAGCAAAGACGGAATCCGGAACCTTGCGCCGTTCAGTTTTTTCACTGTCGCGTCCATGGATCCGATCACCTTATGTTTTTCAGTGGGCGCGAGGGAAGTAGACAAAGATACCCTTGCAAATATCAGAGAGACTAAGCAGTTCGTCGTCAATATCGTCTCTGAATCGCTTGCGAATCAGATGCACGAAACAAGTAAGGCACATGCTTCTGAGGAAGATGAGTTCAATCTTGCTGGTACGAAAGCAGAAGGCGGCAGCTTCGTTCAAGTGCCACGTGTAGCGGATGCGCCTGTGCAGATGGAGTGTGAGCTAGATCAAGTGTTAGAAGTCGGCAAAGGCAATCTCGTGTTAGGAAAAGTGGTTGGGTACCACATCAAAGATGAAGTGTATTACGATCAAGATAAAGTCGATCCGCACAAATTGAAACCAGTCGGTCGGATGGCTGGGGATTACAGTTACATTCGTGATTTTTACACGTTACCGAATGAAGATTTACCTAAGTAAAAGGGAGCAAAGAGACAGGTAGATGGGCTGACCGAGTCCATCTACCTGTCTTTTTTTATGGAAAAATTTAAAAAAAGCCCTTCTCAAATGAAATATCTTCCACTATACTAGTTACTGTACTACAAATATTAATACAGTTAATACAGTCGACCAAGGAGGTGCGTGCATGTTCGAATTGGATATCAGAAGTCGAAAGCCGATCTATGAACAACTTGTAGAGAAGCTGAAGCAGCTGATCATCAATGATGTGATGAAGGAAGATGAAAAGCTTCCTTCCGTGAGAGAACTCGCCCAACAATTGACCATCAATCCGAACACGATCCAGAAGGCCTATCGTGAGTTGGAATCTCAAGGATACATTTATTCATTAAAAGGAAAAGGGAGCTTCGTGCACCCTGTAACGAAATCACAAAATAAAGAGGAGTTGACCAAAGTGCGCGAAGAATTGAAGAAATTGTTCGCAGAAGCCATGTATCTCGGCATTACAACCGAGGAAATTCAGACACTTCTTCGTGAAGTAGAGGGAGGGGAACAGGATGATTGAAGTACGAGACGTACATAAATCGTTTGAGAAAGAAACAATCCTTTCAGACGTCAGTTTTACGGTAAAGAAGGGATCGATTTACGGGTTACTCGGATCGAATGGCGCAGGAAAAACGACCTTGATGAGAACAATAGCAGGTATTCTTCAACAACAGTCAGGTGAGGTTAAAGTCCTTGAAGAATCAGTGTTTGAGAATGAATCGATCAAGCAGCGGCTAGTATTTCTGCCAGATTCGTTATACTTCTTACCGCAGTACACAACGAAACAAATGGCTCATTATTACCAAGGAATTTATACGTCGTGGAACGAAGAACGTTATCAAAGGCTAAAAACGCTTTTTCAGTTGGATGAGAATAAAAAAATCAGCCAGTTCTCAAAAGGCATGCAGCGCCAAGTCGCTTTTTGGTTGTCGATGTCTGTGATGCCAGACGTGCTTATGTTAGATGAACCGTTTGATGGCTTAGATGCCGTGATGAGGCAAAAAATTCGTAACCTACTTATTCAAGACGTAGCCGATCGTGAAATGACGATTTTGATTTCTTCCCACAACTTAAGAGAAGTCGAAGATATCTGCGACCATGTCGGGATTTTACATAAGGGAGAAATTTTATTAGAACGCGATCTGGATGACCTTAAAGCCGATATCCATAAAGTGCAAGTTGCGTTCAGGGAAGACGGTGAGGCTCTATTGGAAAGTGAGTTGCAAATTCTGCATCAGGAGAAGCGTGGTAGCGTGCAATTGTTGATTGTCAAAGGAAGCGAAGAACAGGTAACACAAACGATTCAGTCTTATAAACCGGTTGTTTTCGATCGCTTGCCATTGACGCTAGAGGAAATCTTCATCTATGAAATGGGAGGTGCTGGCTATGCCATCGAAAACATCCTTGTTTAGAAAAGAACTGTTGAAGCAGGATTTCAGGAATGTCGGGTGGATCGGGATTGTTTATTTAGTAGGATTACTGTTTCTATTACCAATGAATCTCGTTTTGTCGCTACCAGATATGTTGCATCGTGAACCAAATGAACATGGTTTGTTCTCTCGAATGTTCAGCTATGAATTGCAGGGACTGTTTTTGTTTGTGATACCGGTATTAATGGGCGTTTTCCTTATGCGTTACATGCATGTGAGGTCGTCTTCAGACTTTATGCATAGCCTGCCGATCCGTAGGGAAAAACTTTTTCACTATCACTTACTGTCGGGTCTGATTTTTTTAACTGTACCTATTATAATGACGGGTCTGGTATTACTCTTGTTTATTGGAACGACGGATGTATCTTTCTTTTATAGCATAGGTGATTTAGGCTATTGGATACTCGTTATGATCGGAATCACCGTGGTCGTTTTCATGGCAAGTGTGTTTGTGGGAACTCTTACGGGATTGTCTGCAGTTCAAGGTGTATTAACCTATATTCTTCTATTGTTCCCTGTCGGTATATACGGGTTAGTTGCCTATAATGTTGGCTTTTTTGTAACTGGGATTTCGAGCGACAGCGTGATGCTAGACAACGTGCAGTATTATTCTCCGATTGTAGATGTTTTCGGATTTACTCCTGCTTTACAAGGTGAACAACCATTACCTGTTGAATATACATCTATTGCAATCTACTTCGGTTTTTCAGTACTTTTCTATGCCGTCGGTTTGATTGCTTATAAGAATCGTTTACTTGAATCAGCCTCTCAAGCCATTGCGATCTCTTGGCTGAAACCGATCTTTATCTTCGGTGTATCTTTATGCTTGGCTTTACTATCGGGGCTTTATTTCGGTGAATCTCAAGGAAGCTATTACGGATTGGTGTTCGGTTATATTGCTGGTGGATCACTGGGTTATTTACTATCGACTATGGTTATCGAGAAAACATGGCGAGTGTTCAGTTCTGCTCACTGGAAAGCTTTCGGGAAGTATGCAGCAACTGTTTCTGTGGTCCTTGTACTACTTCCGGTTTCTTTTCAGCCATTTGAAGGGTTTGTGCCTGAGCAAGATGACATTAAAGGCGTTTTCGTAGGTGATGGGTACTATGAATATAGGAGGGTCTTACAAAGTGATCACTCCAATTTGATGCAGTCAGAGGAAGCGATAGCTGCTACTCGAGAACTGCACAGTGAATTAATCGATCGAGCTGAACCTTTCTCTGAAAGTAAGAACCGACATTTCATTGTCTATCAGTTAGAAAATGGGAAGTCCGTCTATCGTTCTTATTTCTTTGATCGCGAGAAGGTACAAGAAAACTTCAAACAATTAGCAGCTACTAAAGAATATAAAGAATTAAGGTATCCCATCACGCAGCTCTCTTTAAGTGAAGTATTAGGTGTGAATCTAGCACCTAAGCTGGTACCTGATACGGATGTCAATCTATTTGATAAGCAGAAGTTGAGTGAGTTTTGGGAAGTTCTCAAAAAGGATATCTATAACTTGTCCTATGAATCTATGATAAAAACGAACTCTGCAGCTTCCACTCTTTATGTTCAATTAAAAGACAGAGAATACAATGATCGTCCCGGTTATAATTTGAGTATTGATCAATCTTTCATGAAGACGACGGAGTGGCTGAAAGAGGAAGGTCTTTATGAGAAGGCCTTCTTACAAGCAGAAGAAATTGAGAAGGTAGATGTCTACCCTTGGAAACCTTCTTACACTTCTCCTTTGAGGGCCTATCGAAGCATCGAGAGTGAAGGGAACATTCAACCTTTTACTCTAGACGGATCAGATGAAATTGAATCATTATTACGGACTGAAGAGTCATGGAGCCATGCAGAATATCTAATTGTTTTCTACCCGAATTTGAAAAGCGGTGGAAGTGATGAGCGAGCCATAAGTATTTCAGCTTCTGAGGCTCCAGACTTCATCAAACAACATTTCAACGAATAGAGGAGATCAATGATGGACAGTACCTTTAGTGACTTATATACCACCTACTATCAACGTGTCTATTATGCTGCTGTGAAAATTACAAAAGACCGGAGCCTTGCCGAGGATATTGTCCAGGAAACATTCATCAAAGCCTACGATAAGATGGATGAAGTAGAAGAAGAGAAGAAGGTGGGGGCTTGGCTCGCAACGATTGCGACGCGAAAAGCGATTGATCTACTTCGAAAAGAAAAGCGGCTGGTTACGTTACCTGTTGAAGACTTGCCATTGTCACAAGCAGCTTTTGACGTCGAAGCCTTTGTCGAGCAGCGTTCACTAATGGAGTTCGTCCATCATAGAATCACGGCCTTGCCGCCTAAGTTGAGAGTGGTATTGCAGTTAAGTTGCCTTGAAGGGTGGAAAGAAAAAGAGATTGCCGAAAAGCTAGAGATCTCTGCTTCATGCGTGAAGTCGAGATTGCACCGTGCTCGGCTTGCGTTAAAAGAGAGAACGATGGTGGATTATCATTCTACCGCGTAAGCAAAAGGGTGGTCCCGTGAAAGGACCACTCTTTTTGTGTACATATGTATGAGTGTGTGGAATAATATTCCTGCAAATATGTATAGGAAAAGGAGTGCCCGTAATAGAGGAGGTTCTCATGAATACGGCAATGAAATGGGTCTTAATCAGTGTTGGAGCAATTGTTGTCTTTCTTGCCCTTGTGGTCCTTATATTCATAATTGAAATGACGCCGGACCGAGGCGAAGAGAAGGCTGTTAAAGAAAACGCTAAACAGTACATCGATCGTCATTACTCAGGGCAGATGGAGATTTATGATACTTTGTACGATAATATGGGTAATTTCCCGGATTTTACATATGCCGCAAAGGTGAGGGATACGTCGAATGGGGTGCAATTTCTAATCTATGATCGAAATGGTGAGGGAGCGATGGGGGATGACTATGCGATCAGTGCCTTAGAGGAAGAATTAGAAGAAGCCATTCTAGATGAAATCGATGAGCGGTTTGTTAATATTTCTATGATTTCAACGACATATACTGATGATGACTTGCCACTAGGGTATCAAGGTACGACGACGATTCCTTCTATTAGGGATATGGAATTTTCAGAGCCTACCATAGGCATTTGGCTGACTAGAAAAAAACAACCATCCGATGAGAGGAAAGTGGCTGAATTGGTAACTATTCTCCAGAATGAGGTAAAGGTACCTCACGCAAGTGTGATCGTACATTATCAAGGAATGGAACGAGGGGAAGGGAGCTATGTAGAGTCATATTGATCAAGTATAGAAGAGACAAGGATGCCCTGTCTTTTCTATGTTGATCCGATCATGTTCCCAAGCGACCATTTCCGACTCCCAGTAAGGGCCAAAATGATAGAAAAACCTAATAATGCTAGAGGAAACTCATACCCACCAATCAGTCCCATAGGAAGCTTGACGAGAACAATGGCTCCGATCATCGTCAGACCTAATAAGATCGAAGAGGGCACAACATACAGACCTACTAAAACGGTTAGTCCTGCTATGGCCTCGATCCATGCAGTTGCATAGGCCATAATAGGGGGTAATCCGATCTGGTCGAATGTTTGAATCGTTTGTTCCATACCGACAATCTTCTGGAATCCATGAGCGATCATGATTACTCCTAAAATGATGCGGGCAATAAGTAAAGCCCATTCCACTCGTTGACTCATTTGAACCACTCCCTTTCAAGTAGCAATCGTTTCTCGTCCAAGATCGGATCACTTTAGAAGCGAAATCACTCCATAATTCGTGGAATAAGGTTTTCTGAATGAGAGGGGGAGCGGGCGCTTGTCTGTACTTATTTATTGAGTATTTCTTTGGGAAAAGGTTGAGATAAGCTCTGTCGCGACGGTTTTAGACTCCAACTATTGCCAAAAGAGTAGAGAGAGGGTCGGTCACAGCGCTTTTAGGTATAATCGATTCACAAAAGCGTTCTGATCGCTTTTCTCACTGCACTTTTTCAACTTCCCATCCCCAAAAACGGTCAAGAGCCACCTTATAATCCCTAATCACAAAAAAGACACGCTCAAGTTTCTGAACGTGTCTCCCTTGTCATCTATTAAGATACCGCTGGCGTCGGGGTCGGCTCCGCATAGCCTTCTTCGTAAGCTTTGTCGATTTCATCGCGAATCTCTTTGACGGACTTGCCATCTTGATGGTCAATGATGGCTTGGGCCGCAATTTCTAAACAAACGCCGCACTTCGTTGCATGATCATCCCACGTCACAGCACCTGACTCTTTGTTTTCATGAATGAAGCAGTCGTAATTGTTACGGTGACCGGCGCTATCTCCACACCCACAGTAACACGGCATTTGTTCTAGTAAATCTTTACTTTGACCAGCGGCCGTATAAAGCATCTGCATATCTTCAGGCTTTTCATCAAGAAAAGCAGGAAGCTCTGCAGCACTTGCTGTTTCTTCGCGCATGTCACCATGAGCATGTTGCGTATCGCCCGTATCCTCACTAGCACCAGAAGAACATCCGGCCAGTGTACTACCTATAATTAAGAATGAAATGAACAGAAGTTTGATTTTCAAGAAGCAACACCCTCTCTAAGTTTTCCTACACCTATCATATAGAGGAGTGACGACTTAATCAATCGGTTGATGAAAAGTTACGAGTTTTGACACATCATTTGCCGAAGGAAGAAAGAAATTTCACGCGGTCTCCCATAGGTGGAACATTTTCGTCCACAAGGGAGATTTCTAAAACAGCAGGTCCATTCCCATCCATAAGTCCTTGAACGGTTTCTAAGGTCAGCTCGTCCAGGCTTTCAACTCGCGCAGATGGCACACCCATTGACTTCGCCATCTGAGTAATATCAACCGGTTCTTGAGAAAAGCTTCCGTGCACACGCTTATACTGCAAGGAATGTCCATGGTGGACCATACCTAAGCGTGAGTTATTCATTACCACAAACAGAACAGGAATCTGATATTCTTTAGCCGTCAATACTTCCATGCCGTGCATAAAGAAGCAACCGTCTCCGGTAATGCTGACGACGGGACGATCAGGGTCTGCGAGCTTAGCGCCGATCGCGCTTCCGATTCCACTTCCCATGGCACCGAAATGAACGTTGATATCAAACGTATCATAGGTTGGTACTTTCATATGATGGATGACATACGCCATGAATTCGCCTATATCAATCGTATACCTTGTCGTAGCAGGTAGTTTTTCTTGAAGAGATGTCAGCACGTTTTGTGTGTTATATTCTTCTGTCGTAAGAGGTAGTGGACGAGTCTCCGAAGTCACAGGGTTCCGGTGATGTCCTTGATTTTTCAGTCCCGTGTTCAAGGCAGAAACCGTCAAGTCCATGTCTCCATGAATTCCTACATCAACAGGGTATTTTCGGTTGAACACGCAGGCATCGAAATCCACTTGTATGGTGAAGCGGTTTTCTGTGATTTTCGGGTTGTAATTATTCGTGGCCGTCTCGCCTAGACTCGAGCCCAGGATCAGCACCGTTTCTGTCTCTACTTCGTGTATGAACTTGGAGGCCGTTTCATGGCCGGCAAACCCAAATATTCCTTTTACTAACGGATGATTGTCGGGAATCAATCCTTTCGCTTGTGGAGAAGTGATAATCGGCCAGTTCAACGTTTCCGCTAATTCCAGCACATCATCTACCGCATCGCGAATCCCCTGCCCGACAAAGATATACCCACTCTTGGATTCAGAAAGATGAGTGACGGCTTCCTGCACCTGTTGGTCCGCTGGAATCAAAGGTTCGCGAGTCGGGAATACCGGCAACGTTTGAAAAGGAACGGATGTTAGTTGGACATCAATCGGCATCGCGATATGAACAGGTCCTGGTACCCCTGTCAAAGCAATATCTACCGCTTTATGGATTTCAGGTAATAAATCTTCAGCACGGTCGACGCGACTGCTATATTTCGTGACTGATTGATAGATGGGGTCTGCATGAAGCTCTTGTGAGGCATTCAGGCCGACTGTTCCAACAGGCACTGCACCGGTTAAAAATAAAATAGGGAGATGCTCACGCATCGCATTGGCTGCACCTGTCAGTAAGTTTGTCCCTCCAGGTCCGCTACTGCCAATACAAATACTGAGATCTCCGGAATATTTTGCATAGGCGGCTGCCATGTAGGACGCTGCCCCTTCGTGTTTAGCGACAACAGGTGTAATCGAAGGGGTATCATACAATTCATCAAAAAATGCATTCACAGAACCTGCCGGAATACCGAATATATAAGAAACGTTACCAGATACGAAATAATCTAACACAGCACGAACAGATTTCATTTCTTCACCTCTTAGTTTGGATAGTAGATACTTGCTTTTTAAATTCACTCGCTTCGATCGGTGGACTAAAGTAGAATCCTTGAATCAAATGGCATCCTTTTTCACTGAGGTGATGGGCTTGCTCTTGTGTCTCGACACCTTCCGCAATGACGTCTAGTTGTAAGCTTTTGGCAAGCGTAATGATGGTATCTGTGATGGCTGCGTTACTCGAGTTGGTCGTAATGTCATCGATAAAGGATTTATCAATTTTCAATGTGTCAACAGGGAAGTCCTTTAAATAACCCAGAGAAGAATAGCCTGTTCCGAAGTCATCGATGGAAATATTAATGCCTAACTGCTTCAACTCATGGATTGTTGATAAGGTTCGTTCTGTGTTATGGATGATCAGATTTTCTGTCAGTTCCAATTCAAGAAGGGCAGGAGGAACTTCAGTCTCTTCAAGTATTTCGGCCACAGTCGAAACGAGATTCTTCTGATTCAACTGTTGCGGCGAAAGATTTGCTGAAATGACGAAGTTCGTCATTCCCTCGTCGTACCATTCCTTCATCTGACGGCAGGACTCTCGAATGACCCACTCGCCGAGTGCTGCGATGATGCCTGTTTCTTCTGCTAGTGGGATGAATGTTTTTGGTGGAAGCAGTCCGTAGATCGGATGTTCCCAGCGGATAAGGGATTCCATACCGATCACATTTCCTGTTCGCATATCGACTTTCGGCTGATAATGGAGCACAAATTCATTTCCGTGTTTCAAGGCTTTGAACAAGTCGTTCTCGAGTTTTATCTTCTCCAGTGAGTCGCTCTCGATATCGTTCGAATACATTTGGTATTGGTTACCGGCTCTTTCCTTCGCGCGGTACATGGCTAAGTCGGCATGCTTGATAAGTTGCTCTGCATTATGACCGTGTTCAGGGTAAATAGAGATACCGATACTTGTTTTCACTGAAATCTCCTGCTCATGAATATGGAACGGTGCCAGGAAGATGTCGAGAATCTCTTCTGTTATGGTCTGGACTTCTTCTACGTTTTCAATATTGGGGAGGAGGATGACGAATTCATCCCCGCCTTGTCTCGATACCGTTGCCTCTTTCGGAAGTGAGGCATCTAACCGATCGGCAACGATTTTAAGGACAGAATCCCCGAAGTTATGACCGAACGTATCGTTGATCTTCTTGAAACGATCCAAGTCCAAGAAAAGAATGGCCAGCGTCCGCTCTTGTGATTCTGCATAGGTTAGGGCCTGGTTCAAACGGTCTTGGAACAGCGTGCGGTTTGGGATATTCGTGACGCTGTCGTAATAGGCGTGATATTTTATCTTTTCTTCCATCTGTTTTCTCGCTGTGACATCTTTGAACGTGACTACATGACCGACGATATCATGGTCGATCAGTTGGGGGGTGATGACGTATTCTCCAGGGAACGTGGTGCCATCTTTCCTCAAAAAGTCCCGTTCCATTCGTTCGTGGATATGCTTCTCCACTTCAGTACATAAGGCATTTTCATCCTCATTCTCTCTAACACCGTTAAAAATCTTACATAGAGAAAGACCGGTGACTTCGCTTTCTTCTGTATAACCGAGGAGTCGCTTGGCAGAGGCATTAGAGAACGTGATGTCCCCTTCCAAATCGATCCCGAAAATCCCTTCCCCGGCAGAGTCCAAGATCAATTCTTTTTCTTGGCTGACTTGCTTGAGGTCAGAGAAAGCCTCTTGCAACTCTTGGTTTTTCTTCCGCACTTCAAACGTACGGTCTTGAATGATCAACTCCTGTTTCTCCATATAAATCAAGTTGAATAGAACGGGTGCGGTCGCATCGACTATGGATTCCGCTAACTGCCTTTGGGAGTTGTTATAGATGCGTGCGCCCTTTGTGAATGTCGCGACAGATAGAATGCCGAGAGTTTCACCCATGGCAATCAAAGGGAGTAGGTACATCCCTTGGATATTGAAGTGTTGGCAGATGATTTTATCTGGACGGGGATCCGTATGGACATCAGGTATTAAAATGGGACTTTTGCTTGATATGACTTCTTGCATAAGTGGGTCATCTTGAAAACGTACTTGCAGATGCGTAAGCGATTCTTTCCACGCTTCTTCGGACCAGGAACTGTTCGCACTCATACTCGTCGGTTCAATTTGCTGTTCCGCGACCGGGTCTAAGAAATGAGCGGCGATATTGTGATTATCGAGAACGGTTCCTAAATAATTGAAGCAGACATTGAGCGCTTCTTGAATGGAAGAGCTGAATGATAGTTCACGGGTCACGTTTAGGAGCAATTGTTTTTCGGAGATCAATTTCTCTTTGCGTGTTAAGTTGTTTGCGTTTCGAATGGCTACAGCAGCCATGTTGATGTAGGCTTGGATGGATTCAATTTCAGAATCGGTTAAATCCATTGGAATTCCATAGTCAAATAGAAAAGCGAGTCCGTACAAATGATCTTCATACGTGACGGGAGCCACAAGAAGAGAGGTGATTTTGAATGCTTCGATGGCTCGTCGATCAGGGCGATCGTCCTTTGACGTATCCGGAATGTAGATGGCTTCACCTGTTTCGATGACCTCCTTGGCGAGGTGGTCTTGTTCAGGGTCAATGATATGCATATCCAACGTCATGCCATTCAACGTTTCTGGCTTGCCGACATAGCCGCGATATGTTCCATCGTCTTGTGGTAAATAGATGCCGACCGAATCACATTGGACAATTTCTTCTGATATGGCTGCCACTACATGCTGTAAAACTTCGCGTAAATCGAGCTTGGTATTAATGAGTTTTGTGATTTGCGCAAGGCGTGAATACCTTGTTTGTTCATCAGCCACGACAAAAACCTCCAATGACTTTTGTATTTGGTTACACTTCGACATTTTCTGGAAAAGTCCTTCAATTAGTAGGGTGTTTTTCTTCCATCATAAAAAAATAGCACAAAAGGATGGCTTCTGTGCTATTTTATGGAACTAGAGTAAGTTGATGATGGTTCCACCAGCGAGACCGATAAGCACAATCGCCCAAGCGGGTACTTTAAAGAAGTGAAGAAGGGCAAATAAGAATGCTGCTAGGGCAAAGTCGCCTCCATTTTCAACGGAACTTGTAATGACAGGGTCATAAAAGGCAGCCAGTAAAATGCCGACAACGCTTGCGTTTACGCCAGTCAAAACGCCTTGAAAGGCTGGCCGTTTTCGTAATTCATTTAAGAATGGCAGCGCCGCTAATAAAAATAAGAAGGAAGGTAGAAAGATACCAGCTGTTGCAACAAGGGCTCCTGAAACTCCTTCGATCATCGTTCCCAAGTAGCTGGCAAATGTGAATAGCGGACCTGGAACAGCTTGGGCCATTCCGTACCCAGCTAAGAATTCGTTTGCGTTCAGCCAACCTGTTGGCACGACTTCCCTTTCGAGCATAGGGAGAACGACGTGACCGCCACCGAACACGAGTGATCCGACGCGGAAGAACGTATCAAAAATCTGCATGAGGGCATGATCGATATTCCTTGCGAGAATCGGTAATACGATAAGCAGTCCTGTCAAGAGGGAGAGAGCCCCTACACCGACTTTTTTCGAAAACGTAACAGGAAACGGCTGTACTTTGGACTCTTGCAAGTTCGAGAACATCTTCCACCCTAGTAATCCGGCAGCAAGGATGATGAGTAATTGCATCCAGGCGGAAGGATAGAGTAAGAGGACGGCAGCCGCGACCATGGCTATAAGAATCCGTGGACGGTCTGGTGTCAGCTTTTTGCCTAGTCCGATGACGGCGTGCAGGACGACGGCAGCTGCGACGACTTTCAAACTATGAATAAAGCCTGCATCAGCTAAATCAAAGGATTGATACATAAAGGCGAATAAAACGAGAATCAGAATCGATGGGACGGTGAATCCGAACCATGACACGAGACCACCGAGAAACCCTCCTCGTAACATCCCGATGGCGATTCCCACCTGGCTGCTGGCGGGGCCGGGGAGGAATTGGCAGAGAGCGATGATGTCTGCGTAGGTTTTGTCATCGATCCATTTCTTACGGTCGATGTATTCGTCTTTGAAGTAGGCTAAATGCGCGACCGGGCCACCGAAGGAGGTGAGGCCGAGTTTCGTAGATGCTTTGAAAATTTCGAGTAGTGAGCCTTTCGGTTTACTCATCTGAGTGATTCCTCCAATCTTGTTCTAGTACTTCTTGTGCGAGTTCACGAACTTGATGTTTCGCTTCTTGTAATAACTCGCGTCCTTCTTCTGTAATGACATAATATTTTCTGACCTTACCGTTGACGTTTTCTTCATACTTTTCAAGGAATCCGTTGGTATGAAGCTGCTTCAGGGTTGGATAGAGAGTGCCGGGACTGATGTCATATCCGTGGGAGGCAAGCTCTTCCATGAGATAAGCTCCATAAATGGGTTCGATGTCCGCGTGGTAAAGAATGTGGATTTTGATAGAACCTAGAAAGAAGTCTCGTAACAACTGCACACCTCCTCAATATCGAATGCCGATATCATTTTACGATATTGGACAGTCCCACTCAATATCATGGACCGAATCTTTACAAAAACTTAGCAATTCTTGAATCGGAGTATGACTGCGATTATACTTATGATAATGATTCTCATTTTTGATTAGGGGGAAAACCGGATGAGCGAGATGTACGACGTGACGATTATCGGTGGGGGAACCACTGGTTTATATACAGCTTTTTATAGTGGGATGCGAGATTTGAAGACGAAAGTGGTCGAGTATCAGCCTCAGGTCGGGGGGAAGGTGTCTTTCTTTTATCCAGAGAAGAAGATCTACGATGTAGGTGGTTTTCTAGGAGTGACAGGGGAGGACCTTGTTACGAACGTTGAAGAACAAGCTGAATTCGTACAGCCCACGATCCTGACCAATGAAAAAATCATCTCGATCGATAAAAAGGATGATGGAACGTTTGTGTTGACCAATGCAGAAGGGGTAGAGCACCAATCCCGTACCGTCATTGTGGCTTCAGGGATGGGGACGTTTGATATGGAACCCATGGACGTAGAAAATAACGAAAAGTATGAACAAGACTATATCCACTATACAATTCAACGGAAACAGCAGTATAAAGACAAGCGAGTGGCCGTTGTTTCCCAAAGTCGTGTTGGCATCGATTGGGCACTTGCGCTTGAAGGAATCGCCTCATCGGTCGATTTGATTAATGGGGGAGAGATGTTCAAGGCGACGTATGAGCATGACCTTGAGCAACTGGAAGCTTCCTCTGTGAGCGTTCACTATAACCAATCGGTGAAATCATTAGTTGGCGAGGACGCCCTGCAGCAATTGACTCTTGATAATGGCGAAGTTGTGAATGTCGATCACATTCTCGTCTATGAAGGGTTGAACATCGAGAAGAGTATGTACGATCAATGGGGTCTTGCGACAGAAAAAGGGCGGATTCCAGTGGGGACGGATATGTGTACGAATGAAGAAGGGATATTTGTCGCAGGGGATGCAGCCATTTACCCGAACAAAACCATGTTGATCGGTTCAGGGTTCAATGAAGCGATGGCGGCTGTGAATAGTGCAGCCAAATACTTGAATCCTAAAGCAAGTGCGCAAGTATACAGTACAGTCATTTATAAGTACGAGTAACCACAAAAGGGACAGGTACTGTGGCTTCATAAGCCTAAGCACCTGTCCCATTCTTTTTAATTGGAGTTTTTGGCGAGATGAGGGTTTTGTACACCTGATTCGATGTATGAACGAATGAGCTTCCAACCATCATCGGTCTTTTGAAACGTATCGAAAAATAAGTTCGAAGTAGGAATCGGTTCCCCATCCAAGACAATGGACACCCAGAACGAGACAATCCATTCCTTATCTTTTGTCTGTGTCATCGAATGATCCGTGTACACCCACGTCATATCCTTATCTTCGAAATGATCGAACGCTTGCTTCCAGCCTTCGACAGACTCTTCATATCCATAATCCACGGCTTCTCCGTCCCGAATCTCGCGAGCAATGAAGTCTTCTGCAATCGTTTCTTTTAGAAAAGCTAAGTCTTGTGAACTGGCCCGATCCTTGAATGACTCGTAAAATGTAGAAAAATCCATATTCATCCCCTCCACCTAATGAGGTTCGACATACGTATGGAAATTCCTTCTAATGACAGATGCCTAGATTGTAAGCGATGATTTTCGTCTGAGCGGCCATAGTCGCGAGCCACAACAATTGGCTAGCCGAAAATAGCGCGTACCAGCTCTTTTTCTTTCTTAGCTGGCCCCGCTTTTGAAAGGCATATAAGACGAGGGGGATGGTCGTGATCGTGAAGAGTAGCGTCAGACCGAGGAAGCCTTGATAGTGATTCATCCATAGGAAGTGATCGAATAGGGGGATGATGATGGTAGGCGTATTGACGATGGAAATGAAATAGATTCCCAGTCCCCAAGAGGCAAGCATGGTGGTGAATAGAATAAACGGAAATGTTTTCACAAGTATGGCTCCTCACACATGTAATCCCGATTAAGTTTATCGGGTTAATGTTATCTTACGTGTGAGGAGCCAGAAATGTCAACGTTAACCATACTTTTTCTGGTGATCCTTCTTTTTCTTTAAGTATTCTTCATCTTCACGTGCTTTGATCCATTTTTCTTCAAAAATTTCAGCCGACTTCGCTTTTACTTCATCGATGTCACGGTCGTTGATTTCCCCGTCTTCATCGTATTTCTTCCCGCCCTTATAATTGGCATAGCGACGCGAGCGGGTGTACCCCATCTGCAAAAATTTACGCGCCATATCCATCCCGACAAAATCATCGTTCTCCTTATAGTCCAGGAAAAGTTGATAGATCTTGTCTGACGACTCTTTAGCGATGTCAGGAGTTTTGAAACGCCAATAAGGGAGGATTTCGCTTTTGTACGGTTCAACGAGAAGAACACCTTGTTCACCTCGTCCTACGCGGTAAAGTTCCGGCTGTTCACGGAAGTCCGTCTTGTCGAAATCAATATCATAATCGAAACTCATCCAAACCCTCCTTTTTCGCCGAACATATTGAGTCCTAAATCTTGAGAAAGCTTCTTGATGAGGGCCCCACCCGCTGTACTGTTTCCTTTTTCATCAATCGCAGGCCCGATGACACCCACCCCCATGCGGCCGGGAATTGCCCCGATGATGCTCCCTGACACACCGCTTTTGCAAGGGAATCCCGCCTCAACTGCATAGTGGCCGGATGAGTTGTACATGCCGGACGTCATCATGATCGCTTTCACTGTTCGTAAATGGTGAGGTGGAATCAGTCGCTCACCGGTTTGTGGCGATCGTCCGCCACAGGCTAAGAACAGACCGATTCGAGCAAAATCATCACTGCACATCATCACCGAGTTCATACGGAAGTACAAATCGAGCGCTTCCTCCACATCCGTCACAAGCGTACCGGTACTTTGCATGAAGTAAGCGAGCGAACGGTTGCGGGCACTGTTGGCTTTTTCTGCTTCATATACATCTTCACTCATGTACAACTGATCGTTATCGGTCATTTCTTTCAAAAAATCTAAGTATCGGGAAAAACGATTCTCAGGACTTTGGCCTTTGATCATCGCCGCAACGGCAATCGCCCCTGCATTGATCATCGGGTTGAACGGTTTACTCGTGTCGAACGATTCCAGTTGACTGATGGAATTGAAGAAGTCGCCCATCGGTTCCATCCCGACGGCATTGAAAACTCGCTCCTTGCCGAAATCCTGCAAGGCAAGCATCAATCCGACCACTTTCGATGTGCTTTGCATCGGGATGACCTGAAGGTGGTCGCCAGCGGAATAACATTGCTGATCGGTCGTAATGATGGAGACGCCGAGCATGTCCTTCATCGTTTCATCGAAATTCGGTAAGCTCATATTTACATTGCCGGAAGCTGCGAATGGGCGGCTGTCTTCTATGGCATCTTCTAAATAATCGGTCGTCAATTCTTTCATGGTTTCGCCTCCTCGATGTTTGGTTTGTACCCTTAATGGGTGTGGAGATAACGTTCGGTTGAGAGGTGGGGGTGCTTGGGTGTCCGAAAAAATGCGTTGCGTGTCCGGAAGGTGTGAGCAAATGTCTGAATAATGGGCGTTTGTCCGAAAAGACGCAGCTGATGTCCGAAATAAGAAAGGGCGTGTCCGAAATAGCCCACACCATGTCCGAAACCCCGACACAAATGTCCGATATCACGCCAAAAAAAGAAGGCTCCACCTAAGTGGAACCCTCTCCCTACTCCTGTTTCAAATAGCGGCGATCCTTCAAGAACAACTTCCAGAATAAGATGAACCCAGGAATCAGAATACCAAAGCCGATCGCATAAATGATGAGCATCGGATAAAAGCTCGCGCTCGTAAACCCGTCAGCCACTGTTAAATCCGGATACACGAGGTATGGGAGGTGGGCTGATCCGTACGCATAAATCGCTAAGCCATATTGAATGATGATCGACACAACCGCAAGTCTCGCAAATCCCCGCTTTCCATCACGGTGCTTGAGGAAGAGGGCGCTGTAGCCGATGAGGAAAAAGACAATCGAAAGTCCGAACCAGAGCCAGTTGGCCTCGATATTTTGGACAATCCAATCTGCTTCTACAGGAAACGTCCCGATTGTCAGCACCGCAACCAGGATCGATACGGGACCGAGCCAAAGAGCGTGTTTGCGGAAGGTGTGGTAAGCCGACCAGTCTTCTGCTTCTTTCGCATAATCCATCAAGAATACGGCCGAGATGAACAACTCTGTCGAGAGCCCGAAAGCGATGTGCATATACAACGTCGGATGCGTCATCAACTCTCCGTAGTGGAGTCTTGGATAGTCATTTTCGAAATCAACAAATCCACCTAGTGTAATCGGCAGAATACTGACGAGTAAGGCGGGTAGAATCAAGCCGGTCACACCAGACGTAATACGCAATAATGTCCGGAACCGCTGCGCGTAATGTTCAAACACCATAAAGGTTGTTCGGACGGTGAGCAAGAATAACCCTAGTGCAACAGGGACTAGCAAGATGCTGGAAAGCAAGGTCGTAGCGAACGGGAAGAACGTTACGACAGAAACGACGAAAATGACTAAGAAGACGTTCGTAATCTCCCAGGCTGGTGACAGGAATTTGTTGGCGATCACAGAAGCATTGGTATTTTTGTTCTCGTTACTGTAAACCATCCCCCAGAACCCAGCTCCGAAATCGAGCGATCCGAGCATGGAATAGACAAAAAGCAGACTCCAAAGAATCGTGATGGCGACCGAAGATGCCTCCATAATCAGCTCGCTCCTTTCTCAAGATCTTTACTGACAGGGTTCCGTTTGAAGTAAAATTTCAAAATGAACGCTGTAGCGAATAACAGGGTGACATATAACGTGATGAACAGGACGAATAAGAAACCGACGCTTCCGGATTTAGTTGCCGCTTCACCAGTTCTGAGGACATCCGTAATCGTCCATGGCTGTCGTCCGATACAGCTGAAGCACCAGCCGGCCTCGATGGCGATCATCGCAAGAGGTCCACCGGCTACGAAGAGAGCAAGCATCCAAGGTGGGTACTCTTTTTTCAGAACCAACTTCCAAAACACAGCGAACATCGCAATCACGATCAAGACCGATCCAATTCCGACCATGACATTGAAAAGAATATGGACATAGAGCGGGGGCCATAATTCTTGCGGCCATTCATTCAATCCTTTCACTTCCGTATCGAAGCGGTCCGCTGCAAGGAAACTCAGGGCATACGGAATCTCGATCGCGTATTTGACCCGTTGGTCTTCGAGCGACGCATAGCCGCCGATCGATAACGGCGCATATCGGGTCGTTTCAAACAACCCTTCCGCAGCGGCCAATTTCCTCGGATTATATTCGTGAAGTTTCTGTGCTGTTTCATGGCCATTGATCGATGTCGCGAGTGACGTAATCAACCCGAAGTAGATGGCGATCGTCAACGCCTTCTTATGGTAATTCCGTTCTTCCGTTGAGATATTCCGTTTCAGCAAACGAAGCGCGGCAATGGATGCAATGATGAACGCGACGGTCATAAAGGCGGAAAAAACAACGTGTAATGCAGATGTGACGAAGCTTGGATTAAAGAAGGCTGCCCATGTATCTACATCTGTAATGCCCCCATCTGGCGTCAGACGAAAACCAGCGGGTGTATTCATCCAGGCGTGCACGTCCGTAATGAGAACGGCGGAGGCAATCGCCCCTAATGCCACAGCAAAAATACTGACAATACGCAATTTCGTAGGCAACCGGTCGGCGGCATATAAGTAAATTGACATAAACACCGCTTCAATGAGAAACGCGAAGATTTCCATTTGGAAAGGTAAAGCGATGACTTGTCCGACAATTTCCATGAAGTTCGGGAACAAGAGCGAAATCATGACCCCTACAATGGTTCCTGACGCAATCGATACCGCCAATATGATGGCGAACCCTTTCGTCCAACGTCTGGCCATCAGTGCATAATCCGAATCTTTTTTGATTAAATGGAGGATTTCCGCGATGATGATCATCACAGGAAGTCCGACACCGATGGTTGCATAGATAATGTGGAAGCCAAGTGATGATCCAAAGAGTGCCCTCGCCATGACAACAACATCCATTATGTACACCTCTCTCTTGTAAATACTTTATTGCTTAGCTTATTCTTCCATGAGAGAGAGGTTTTATGCATTTATTTCTTCGCGAGTACGACCCATTCATCGATGGTGAACGTTTCGATCGTGTCACCCTTTTTTATGATGGAAAAATAGTGCTCTTCTTTTTCATTCGCTCGTAATAAAAATTCCTTTACTGCGTTCTGGGTGAGCGGATTGGAAACCGTTCGAGTGAGCCAGTCGGCATAAGGAAGTGTTTTTCTCCGGACGGTTTGTTTCGTAATTGTGAGGTCATGGTGACGAATCAAGTGTTCCCACTCCGATATTTTCAGTGCACGTGCATGGCTCGGGTCACGCATTTTTTCAAATGTGTTATAAAACTGATCAAGACCATCGTCCGCCGGTGCGACATTATCAATCATTAAAAAGAGCCCATCATTTTTTAGGACACGAGCGACTTCACTTATGAATTGATCCGGATGCGGGAAATGGTGCGGCGCAATCCGGCACGTCACCGCATCGAATTGATTATCGAGAAACGGCAGATCCTCGGCATCTGCCACGACGTAGTGGATGTTCATGTTTTGTTTTAAATGATCCGCCGTATTTTGTAGCATGTCTTTCGTTAAATCTGTCGCAAAAACCGTGCCCGCCGATCGGCTCAATTCCTTCGCGACATGCCCTCCCCCTGTAGCGATATCAAGCACAGTCCACGTTTGTTGTGGCTGAAGCCATTCAGTTATCTGATCTAAATCAGAGCGGTTGCTGTGCGTGGAGCTCGTGACATAAGATTCTTTGCTCTTGGAAAAGGTTTGTCGTACCTGATTTTTTTGTTCGTCAGACATGAAAACGCCTCCTTTTTCTTCCATTATAGCGGACGTGTTGTGTCGAACGCTCGCAAAGTTGGTTGAGCGCTCGCAAAAGCCAAGAAGTCGCGCCCAAAACCAGAAAGCCGCGCACAAAAACCCCGAAGCCGCACACAATATACGAAACCGATCATCCACAAAAAAGTATATTCTCACAACCAAGTGGACAGGATGATAACAAGTTTTTGACATCCCAAAGATTTCGTTATAGTATATGAAGAAACTATGTATATTTTCGTTGACGAGAAGAGTAAGCCATCACAACTGTCCTCAGAGAGTCGCCATTCTGCTGCAAGGCGATGACAGCTGATTGCCGAAGATCATCTCCGAGAAGTTCTGCTGAAATGATTCAGAGTAGGGAGAACCGGTGGCGGCCGTTATCCGTTTTTTGTTTACCAAGTGCCATGCGGATGCATGGAATATGGGTGGTACCGCGGAATGACATCCGTCCCTGATGATTGAATCAGGGGCGGATTTTTTAATTTCTCTGGAAACATAAGATTTATTTCTACATGCAACACAAATATAAAAAGGGTAAGAGGTGGAACGAATGCGCAGTGTGAACACGAAAGAAGCGGCAGTCGACCGCGAGAATCGCGTCAAAGATTACTGGAACGCAGAGAACGTCTTCAGACGCTCCATGAGCGAGCGCGAGGGCGAAGAGACATTTGTATTTTATGAAGGACCTCCAACAGCGAATGGTCTTCCACACGCTGGTCACGTCCTTGGCCGCGTCATCAAAGACTTCGTCGGTCGTTACAAAACGATGCAAGGATACCAAGTTCTTCGTAAAGGGGGCTGGGACACACACGGTCTTCCGGTAGAGCTTGAAGTCGAGAAACAGCTTGGCATCTCCGGTAAACAACAGATCGAAGAGTACGGTGTCGAGAAGTTTATCGAAAAGTGTAAAGAAAGTGTCTTCAACTATGAGAAAGAGTGGCGTGAATTCACGGAATCAATCGGGTACTGGCTCGATATGGATGATCCATATGTGACGCTTCAAAACCGTTATATCGAAAGTGTATGGTACATCTTAAGTGACTTGCACAAACGTAACCTGCTTTCAAAAGGTCACCGCGTTACGCCTTACTGCCCGAGCTGTCAAACGACATTAAGCTCTCACGAAGTGGCGCAAGGTTATGAAGATGTCAAAGATCTTTCGGCAACAGCGAAGTTCAAAGTCAAAGGCACAGAAAACGAATTCTTCCTAGGATGGACGACGACGCCATGGACGCTTCCAGCAAACGTTACACTAGCTGTCCATTCGGATCTTGATTACATCAAAGCGAAGAAAGATGGCGAAGTGTACATCGTGGCAGAAGCATTAGCTGAGAAGAACCTTGGTGAAGAGTATGAAGTCGTATCCCGTCACAAAGGTAGCGAATTCGCAAATGTCGAGTACGAAGCTCCATTCCCATACGTGAAGCCTGAGCGTGGTCATTTTGTCGTCGAAGCGGACTTCGTAAACGCCGAGAGCGGTACGGGTGTCGTACACATTGCACCGGCTTACGGTGAAGATGACTATAACTTAGTGAAAGAACACAACTTGTCCTTCTTCAACGTAGTCGATGGTCAAGGTCAATATACGGAAGATATTCCTCCATTCGCAGGGCGTTTCGTGAAAGACTGTGACGTCGATATCGTGAAATACCTAGCGAACGAAGGACTTCTTTTCCATAAAGAAAAATACGAGCACAGCTATCCTCATTGCTGGCGTTGTGACTCTCCACTCTTGTATTACGCAATCGAGAGCTGGTTCATCAAGACGACTGAGCTGAAGGATAAATTCCTTGAGAACAACCAACAAGTAGAATGGCACCCAGGTCACATCAAGGACGGCCGCTTCGGTAACTTCCTTGAGAATATGGTCGATTGGAACATCGGACGTAACCGTTTCTGGGGTACGCCGCTGCCGATCTGGATCTGTAATTCTTGTGATCATCAATACGCGCCGCACAGCCAAGCGGATCTTCAAGAAAAAGCGATTGGCGATGTTGGAGACGTTGAGCTTCACAAGCCTTATGTAGACCGCGTTCAACTGACGTGTGAGAAGTGTGAAGGCACGATGGACCGTGTACCAGAGGTTATCGACGTTTGGTTCGACAGTGGTTCTATGCCATTTGCCCAACAGCACTATCCGTTTGAAAATAAAGATCAGTTCGAAAAACAATTCCCAGCAGACGTCATCTGTGAAGGAATCGACCAAACGCGTGGCTGGTTCTACAGCTTGCTTGCGGTATCGACTCTATTCACAGGTAAAGCGCCTTACAAGCGTGTCCTTTCTACAGGTCACATCCTGGATGAAGAAGGCCGTAAGATGTCCAAAAGTAAAGGGAATGCCCTGAACCCGACTGACTTAGTCAGCAAGTTCGGTGCAGACGCCTTCCGTTGGGCTCTTCTAGCTGACAGTGCGCCTTGGAACAACAAGCGTTTCTCTGAGCGCGTTGTGGTGGAAGCGAAATCGAAAGTTATCGATACGCTTGTGAACACGCACGGATTCTACACGCTGTATGCGAATATCGACGGCTACGAATTCGATCCGAACGATGCTGGTGAGAAGACGCTTCTTGACCGCTGGGTACTTTCTCGCTTGAACAGTGTGACAGCTGTCGTTGGGGAATCCTTAGACGATTACGATTTCACAAAAGCAGCCAAAGCGCTAGAGAAGTATGTTGACGAAGTGAGTAACTGGTACATCCGTCGTTCCCGTGACCGTTTCTGGGAAGAGGGAATGACAGAATCCAAGAAAGCGGCATACCACACGCTTCACAACGTGCTGACTGGATTGAGCAAGCTGATGGCGCCGTTCACACCATTCTTGGCTGATGATATTTATCAAAACTTAACCGGAGAAAGCGCGCACTTGGCGTACTTCCCGAAAGTCGATGACAATATCGTCGATCAGCAGCTAGAACAAGATATGGATGCTGTGCTGCAAGTGGTTGAACTGGCCCGTGGCGTACGTAACACAGAATCCATCAAGACGAAGCAGCCACTATCTGAGCTTGTTGTCATCCCGGTGAACCCGGTTCTCGGCGAAGCGTTAGAAAAATACAGCTCCATCATCCGTGACGAAATCAACGTCAAAGAAGTGATTGTGAAGCAATCCTCTGATGATTTAGTCCGTTACGAAGTGAAGCTTGATTTCCGCGCGGCAGGACCCGTTCTAGGGAAGAACGTCGGCGTCGTGAAAGGATTCTTAGAGAAATTGTCTGACGAAGAAGCAGCGAAAGTCGTTCAAGACGAGAAAGTGGTCGTCCCAACGAATGATGGGGACGTTGAAGTGTCCATGGATCTATTGAACGTCGAGCGCGTAGCGGATTCCGGACTATCAATGGGATCCAACCAAGACTTCCACGTCGTTCTAGATACGACGATCACCGAAGAGCTTCGCCTGGAAGGCCTTGCTCGTGAAGTGATCCGTGTCATCCAGGATGATCGTAAAACACAAGATCTCCCAATCGATCTTCGCGTCGATATCGCCCTTGATGGGGACGAAGACATCAAGAGAGCGATCCAACAAAACGAAAGCTTAATCCGTGAAAATGTTCTCGTGAACAACCTGACTGTAGGGGAAGCGGAAGGCATGAAAGAGTTTACGGTTGGAGAGAATCAAGTGAAGGTAGCCTTGCAGAAATAAAGAAAATCAAAAAGTCCGTTCCCTTGAATAAGGGGAACGGACATTTTCTATTTACATATAATAGTTAGTATTTTGTTTAAGTCTTAAAGTAGAGAATAAATGATTTAAACTTCAGACCTCACCGGTGGACCATACTCCTTAAGCGTCCCGTTATCCAAATCATCCACATGCTTATACAAAATCCCATCAATCAACTGCAATTCCTCATTCGTGAGCAAGAAGTCATCCGCCTCTTGGACACCATCAAGCTGAGACGGTTTTCGTGCGCCCCAAAGCGCCACATCGGAGCCAGTCGGGTGATCGAGCAGCCAACGAACCGACAACTGGATCAAGTTACGATCTTTGTTAGCGGCGAAGGCTTTCAAGTCATCCACTGCATCAATCAAACTTGGATATTTATCCCCTTGGAATAACTCGATGTTGCTGCGTAAGTCGTCATCAGGGAAAGTGGCATCTTTGGTATATTTGCCTGTCAGCATACCGTGAGCGAGAGATCCCCAGGATAATGTTGCAATGTCATGGTTGCGGCAATACTCGAACCAGTTGATCAAGTAGCGCTGCAGCATATTCAAATGCATTTGCGACGTGTGAAGGGGAGCGTGTTCTTGCCACTCTTCCATTTGTTCTGGACTGAAGTTACTGACCCCAATCGCACGAATCTTCCCTTCTTCATAAAACTCTTTCATCTTCTTCGCTGTCGCTTCTATGGATTCATCTGTGTCCGGCCAATGGATTTGATAAAGGTCTACATAATCGGTCTGCAGCCTATCGAGACTCGCTTGGAGCTCTTCTTCCAAATGCTCAGGACGGCTGTCGCGGTAGTTCCCTTGATCAGACCAATCGATTCCTGCCTTCGTTGCGAGCACAAGATCTTCACGGTTCACATTGGACTGAGCGATCGCTTTTCCGATCAGCTCTTCCGATAACCCTTGCCCATATGCAGGCGCGGTATCGATGGTGGTGATTCCTTTTTCTATAGCGGTTTGAATGGTTTCGATGGATTGTTGTTCGTCCGTGCCACCCCAACCTGTTCCGCCGATTGCCCATGTACCAAGAGCGATTCTCGTTGCTTCCACTTCACTTCTACCTAATTTCACTTTCTTCATAAATTTTCGTTCCTCCTTTATGGAGGGTGGTTTCCCTTATATTACCTGACTTGAAACGTTTCGATGTGGTGATGTTCAAGTGGAGATATCAGAAAAACATTTGTAGAAGTGGAACAAATTTGAAATAATAGATTTTGAATAGTCTAACATTTCAGGAGGATACTATGAAGCTTACGATTCTACATACCAATGATATCCATAGCAATTACGAAAATTTTGCAAAAGCCGTGACCGTCATCAAACAACATAAACAAGAACAAACCCTTTTACTTGAGGGAGGGGACTTTGCGGATTTCAAAAGCATTGAGTTGCAGGGGACGCGTGGATTGGCGGCCATTGAGATGCTGGAGCATGTCGGGTACGACGCCCTGACCATCGGGAACAATGAAACATTCAATGGTGTGGATACCTTACAACATATGGCGAGCCAAAGCCGCGTTCCTTTTATCGGAAACAATCTATTGAGATCCGACCAGACACCTGTTGAAGGAGTCGTCTCCAGTACCATTATTGAAAAACAAGGCTTGCGTATCCTTGTAACGGGATCATCACCAGATTTGGGTGGGTTCAATGAAGGGCTTGGCATCCATGTCGATGATTACAAAAAAGCCTTGCAGCGTGAGTTGGAGTTTCACGAGGGAGCGTATGATGTCTGTATCGTTCTGAGTCACGTCGGAACCGAAGCGGATGCTGAACTTGCTGAGGCGTTCGAGGAAGTCGATGTGATCATTTCAGCACATGACCACCAATTATTTGATAAGGCTAGACTCGAAAACGGGACGATTCACAACAGTGCCGGCAACTATGCGGAACATGTAGGGGTTGTCGAAGTTGAATACAAAGATGGGCAATTGGAGTTGATTGATTCGAAGATGTTACCGACTAATCAAGCGGAACCAGATCAAACGATCCAATCGATCCTAGCTACAAATAAGGTGAAAGCCATCGAGAACTTGCGTCAGCCTTTGTATGACCTCTACCGCCCGCTCTGGCATGACGTCATTGAAGAAAATCCGTTGACCAACCTGATCGCTGATGGTCTTAAGGAGATGTTGGATTGTGATTTCGGGCTCATCAATAGCGGCATTGTGAGTGCAGGGTTGTTCGATTTTGTTTCAAAGAAGAAGTTGATTGAGGTCAGTCCTTCTCCTTTAAATCCGACAACCTTTGAAGTGAAAGGGAAGGATGTTAAAAAAGCGCTGGAGGATTCTTTGGACGCACAAGTTTGTTTAGCAGATGGAAGAGGGCCTGGATTCAGAGGAAAATATGCAGGCCGGCTGCACGTGTCCGGTGCAACCGTTTCTCATGACGGCGAACGAATTACGGAGTTCACAATCGACGGTCAACCGGTAGATGATGAGACCTGGTACACGGTTGGGAGTTCGGATTATTTACATCGAGGGTCTGGCTATCCATCGCTTGCCAACAGCAGAAATGAGAAATACCGGCCTGAGGAAATCCGTGATGTGATCGAAATGTACGCGAAAGACGAAGCCCATGTGGAGCGTGCGTTTGAAAAGCGCTGGAGCAAAGAAGCGTTGGCTCATCAACGCTAGTCGAATACACTTCAGTGCCGCCGGGGTTATGAATTAGTCACTGGCACACTAAAATAGGAGAGGGATGGTTGAATGCTGACATTTTCAGGAGAGAAAGACCGTTTTTTCGCTATCTACACAGCCAAGTATTTTGTTCAGATTACAGGATTTTTGTTGCTCCCGTTTTTCTTTCTGGAGGTTACTCGTAACCCTTACTTTATCGTCGTATGGTCGGCGATCTATTTGTATTTTCTTATGACCGCAGTGCTGATCATTTTCAACGTGAAATATGAATTTCGGGATGATCACTTATATGCACAAGGAGGACTGTTCAAGAGAAAGATTCCTTATCACGCTATCACCGAAATCCGTACAACAGCAGACGTCTATTTCGGAGATGATATTCTTCTTACATCTGGAAACGCTCTAGAGATTATTTTTGTGAAAAAAGGGAGAGAAAAAAGCTTGAAAATCTCTCCTGATAATCGCGAGGAATTTCTCAATATCCTGGGCAGCTCGTGTCCTCAGGCAGAAATGGACGTCCATGATATTTCTTATAAGTAATTCAGAATAGGATCTGGACTTTCATGGTATTATGACCTTTTTGCCAACATAGATTGATAGAAAGTGTCCTAACCGCTCCTTTCAAAACACTTTTAAGGGTGATGGAGTTTGGAAACGTCCTTAATTAATCACTCACTTACATCGCTTTTTCGTTCATGTCTCCAGTCAAACGGCTTTAAGCATGAAAAATCGACGCCCCTTTCCTGAGGGGTGTTTATTTTTTGGATTAAGTGGTAAATAAAGGTTGATAAAATATCTCTTTAAATGTAAAATTACACTTAATTAAAAAGTGAGGAGGGGAAGTTGTGTCTTTTTTATCTGAGGAAAGGAATGCCGAACTCTTTGAACAACAGCTGCTCAAGCTTTGGCGCAAAGGCTATGTAACGTCTGAAGAATATGCGCGAATCAAAGAAGCGAATCAGACATTCATCAATGACCTTTTGGCTGAGTATGAACAAGAAGAAATGGTTCAGCAGGAAGCCGTCGTTGAGGAACCTGTCCAGGATCCGGAGCCCGTGAAACCGAAGAAGCAGAAAAAGGTGAAGACGGCCGAGCAGATCCGTGAGCGGAATATTACATGGACGCTCATCTTAGGGGTTTCCATTCTGTTGATTACGGGTCTGATTGTCGCGACAAGTCAATGGGATCAAATGGGACCGGGGGTTAAAGTGTTCTCGATATCCTTTGTGTCGTTGTTCTTCTTAGCATTGAGTTATGGAACCGGCCGATTCTTGAAAATCAAGCAGACCGCGTTTGCTTTTCTTACGCTCGGAAGCTTACTGATCCCTATTGTCATTGTAGCGATCGGGTATTTCGAATTGTTCGGTCCGTATTTGTCACTGTTTGGAGAAGGGAGGCATTTGTTGGGTTTATTAGGAACGCTGCTTCCGCTCCCGCTATACGTTCGGCACGCATTCGTCCATCAATCCCGCTTTTATGTGTGGGTATCCTTTCTGTTTGCCTCGCTGACTGTAGGTTTTGCCTTAGGATCGCTCCCGTTAACGATGGATGCGTTCTACTTCGGGATCATGGTGTACAATGCAGCGCTGTTGTTGGTGTACGTTCGTTACCAAAACCATCTTCCGCTCTTCATGAAGGAAGTTCCGTTATACGCTCAAGTGAACTTGATTTTGTCGACGCTGCTCATGTTGTTCTTTTTCGAGAGCGAAGTGTTCTACAGCTTCAACTTGTTGCTGACGGCAAGCATTTATATGGCGATGGTTTTCGTAAGCAAAACGAAAGAGTACCAGTTCGTCTTTTCTGTGATGATCGTCTATGCGGTGTACCAGCTCGTTGAACATTCGCCGCTTCATTCTGTGGATGGGACGATTTATGCGATGATCGGTTTTCTCTACTTGGGGTTTGCTTATGCCTTCAAGAATCATACATTCATAGAAAAAGTGTTCAAGTACACGAGTGGCGTCGTATCGTTATGTGCGTTCCTCTACATCTCATACGAAAGTCTTCTGCTTAGAGGAGAGGTCGATTCATGGGTGTTATTTGCCGCCTATCTCATCATTACGGCGAACTATCTATTGTTATCTAACCTGACAAAAAACTTGGTGTTTTCCTATATGACACCTTTGTTCTTCTTTGTGACGCTTTGGCAATTGTGGGAACTTACGGAAATCGGACCGCTTGTATTGTTCCTATTCTTTGGGGCGGCTGCCGTCTTTTTATATGTAGGATTATGGACGAAACACCGTTTTCTTATGCCGGTTCAGGCGAGCACTTTTGCGGTTGCCATCTTTGTACAGATCGGGTGCTTAACATATGTGCTGAATGAGATGCTGCTTGGATATGGAGCCCTTCAGTTGTTCACCATCAGTATTTTGGCTTTTTTCGTGAAAAAGAAAACGGAAAAACCGGATATTTTCATGCCGGCGATTTGGATTCATCCTATCGCGCTATCCTTATCTGCTGTACTATTCTATGAATCTTTGATCAGCTGGATTGGTCGTTTCGCTTTCCCGCTTCACTTGGCGGTATCGGCGATCATCCTGCTTGGGATTCATTTAGCGTGGAGGCAGTTGAAAGAGCAAGAGCTATCGAAGGCGAGCTTTTATATCGGGCAAATCACGTACATCTTCGCCATGCTCAGTTTCTTTTACAGCCCGGTAGGCGAATCTTTTGTAAGGCCGCTGGTTTTCCTTGTGGGGATAGGGATCATGCTTTGGTTTGTGCTCTATGATAAACAGTCGTTTCTATGGTTGTTCGTGTCGGTGACGACTCTAGCTTTCTATCTATCCTTGATCGATGTGCTCGCGATTACGTCCTTTAACGCTTTCGTCAATTATGTGTTATTTGTGCCTTTATTGTTGATTGGAGCAGGGGAGTTCGGGCAGCGTAAATGGGCAGACATGAAACCTTACTTTTACTGGTTGGGGCACATCATTCAACCGCTTGTCATCGGGGTGATTTGGCTGAATCAAACAAGTTCGGAACCCATACACCCGTTCCTTTTGGTGGTCCCGCTTTCGGTATATGTGTACAGTGCCTTGGGGAGTAGGCGGGAATGGGAAATCAAATTGATGTTATATGCTTCTTTATCGGTTGGGTTTCTCATGATTGTGACCATCGCTGATTATTACGCAGTTTGGGGATTGGTTCCCGAAGTGTATGCCTTCCTTGCGATGAGCGTCCTTACCGCTGGCTTATGGGTGGCTGTTCCACACAGTTGGAAAAAACGCATCGAATGGTACATCGTTCCGCTTTCTATAATAGGTTTATTCATGATCATCAACCAGGCTGCGCCATTGCTCGTGAAAGAACTGGGACTGATCTTTGGTTATGTCATTTTGATTTTGTTTTTCATTCATAGAAGAAAGTGGTCGATTGTTGCCTTCGCGCCTTTACTTTTGACGATTGATGCGTGGGAGCAGATGACGCTGAGATTGAATTCCGATATTAAAATTCTGTTGTTAGTGGGGTGTGTGTTCGGGTTGCTTGCCGCTGGTCGGAAGTTCTACCGCTACTTGGTTGCGCCGAAGTATGAGGTAGATGCCTATTCGTGGACAGCGGTCGTCTATATCGGATACATCTTTACACTGACGATCATGGATTCGAATGTGTGGGTGCGCATCATTCCTGTCTTGCTCACGGCCATGTGGCTGTTCGTCAATGCGAAAAAGTGGAACGGCAAGTACGTAGATCAAGCCTTTTATACGTTGTCTATTCTGAGCTTGTACGTCGCTTATCTTATGGTGATTGATGATAAGCACCGTTTAATTCCGGACATCATTCAAGCAGAGCTCCAGTCCATTCCTATACTGGTCGTTTTGTTCTTCTTAAAGAGGAATACGTGGAAGAACAATAAGAACGTCATGAACCATGTCCGTATGGCTTTGCTCCTGCTGATCGCTGGATACCTGGTCGTCGACGCGATTCAAAGTCACACGATTTGGGATGCCTGGATTATTGGTGGGCTGTCACTATCATCCATGATTGCGGGCTTGCAGCTAAGAATCAAGTCGTACTTCTTTGTCGGCATGGGTGTACTTATTTTCAACGTGATGTATCAAACGAGACCTTACTGGGGGAACGTTCCGTGGTGGGTGTACCTGCTGATTGCAGGGCTCGCCTTGATCGGGATTGCCAGCTACAATGAATGGCAAAAGCAGCAATCGGATTCAGATAAGCCGGTCGAGCGGAAATTGAAGCGGCTATGGCTGTCGTTTAAAAAGTGGAATTAGAATGAATCAAGGGACAGGTCGCGTATTGGACCTGTCCCTTCAGTTTGCCTGGGAAAGTTACTTTCGGTTCTCCCAAGTTGAGAGGAGGCCGGTGGCGTGGAAACGCCTCCCTTTCCGCAGGAGGCGGTGAGCTTCCTCGCCCGCTTCGCGACCTGCGGGATCTCACCCAAGCCTCAGGATCCTGCAGGAGTGTCGCCGTTTCCACGCCACCTTATAATAGCAAGGCTGAACCTCTAGGGATTCTACTACAATGAGGAGCTCCACGCATGGCAGCACCATGTTTGGCGAGGTTCTGTTTCCACTATGCTACAAATAGTCGAAACAGAACCTCTTCGCAGACTTCTACAGGCAGCCTGAAGGGGCACAAGTCTGTCCCTTGATTATCTTGTACTATGCCTGCTTCATCATCGTAATATACAGCTGTTGATAAGCTTTGTGTTCCTCCTGCATTCCTTCTTCCTGGTATAGCTTGGCTAACCATTGTACCGGCTGAGGATCTTTCTCATACAGTTCCATGTCCCAGCTCATGCACTCGATCGCTCGTTTAGACTGGCGGAACTCATAATATAACTCTCCGAGTCGACGTTGATGGTTCGGGTCATCAGAAAGTGTCTCCATTTCTTTCAGTTTATCTATGATCGGTTTTAAAGCAGGGTCGCTCTCAAAAGGACGGGCCCACTGTACAATATAGGGAGGGTCGTATTCATTGAGTAAGTCGCTGATCGCCTGTTGCAAGATTTCTTTTGCGTGTGCTGGCTGATCAGATTTCATGAATAAAGAGGTAAGGACTTCCCACGATTTCGGTGAAAGGGAAGCGGATAGAAGAGGGTGTTGTCTGACGAGATCAATCAACGTTTTTGACTGATGTGGAGTTAAACGGATCTCGTGTTCATCCATTAAAGAAAGCGCGCGTTCTGGACGGTGATTCTTAATCAAAGTATCCCAGTAATCCTGTAAAAAGAATGGGGTGGTTAGTCCTCGCTCGTACAAGTCTGTGAGAAACGCTAATCGGTCTTCGTCAGAATATCCACTGAGAAGAGGGAGTAAGGCTTCATAGTCGCCTGTTGATTGCGTGCGAACCGCTCGATCAATCGAAAGGGCGGTCTTTTCGAGGGAACGGGATTGTTTTTCATACAAGGACTGAAGGGATTGGTAGGAATCCGTATTCTCCCTGTTATGGAAAAGGGTCTTCTCTACGCGGATCGGATCTTGAAGAAGGAGCTGTTCATCATCATGTTTATAGCGTTGTTCATATTGCCCGAACTGCAGATCTCCAGAGAATGCATCACTCAATGGGTGGTTGGGCGCAAAATCTTCGAGTAGCTGAAGAATACGGTAACAGGAAAGCATTTTTCCGTTGCGTCGTTCTTTATAGAATAGAGTTTGGATAAAGTGTGCGAGTTTTGGTTTTTTTATGAATGGATGGAAGTACGTTGCAATCAACGCTGTTTCTTCATGTCCCCATCGATGTTGGAGGGTTTCGAAAAGGGTATTGAAGTTCTGCTTTTTATAAGAAGGGGATAATAGGCTTTGTGTTAATGGGTGAGAACCGGAGAAGGTGATCCCTCGTTGAAAGGCTAAGGAAACGAAGGAAGAGTTCGGTCGTTTGCTGGCTGATACATAATTCAAATAGTGATGTTTATGGAAGAAGAGGTAATAACGGTGATTCTCATCGTCACGGGCCTCGATAATCTGACACTGTTCATAGATCGTCATACGGTCGACGGTAACAGGGGAAGCTTGATGCTTAGCTTTAAGGGTTACGGTAGGTAATGACATTAGAAAACCTCCTAGTCGTTTCTTCCATTCTATCATGGAATCGGTCATGTGACACCATCTGGAAGGTCAGCTTTTATGTGTCAATCTCGTTACTTTTTTGATTTATGGATGTGCTGAAAAAAGATCTGTGCTAAACTCTTGTAAAGCGCTTCATTTAGACGGTAAGAGACGGCGTTCGACAAGAAATGGCATAGGTGGGATTAATATCAACATGAACATTCTCTTAACAGGATCCACAGGGTTTGTAGGTAAGCAGTTGACGCTTCAGTTACTCGGTCAAGGTCATTCAGTTTATGCTTTAGCACGGAACAAAAAGAAGGCAGACAACCTAAAGGCTTCGGTCCCTGACCATCTTCAAGATCGATTGTATATGGTAGAGGGGAACATTGCTGAAGACATGGCAGGTGTATCCGATGAACAAATCGAACAACTCCAAGGTCGCATCGACACCGTGTATCATATTGCGGCTTACCTTTCTTTCGACGACCGTGAGAAGGATCAACTTTTTCATATAAATGTAAATGGAACGAGGCATATATTAGAACTAGCAAAAAAATTACATGTGAAGAATTTCTTCCATGTGAGTACGGCCTACACGTTAGGGGACCAGCTTCACGCCAAGGAGGAACTTCATTCGCTTGAGCGTTCTTTCGTTAATTACTATGAGAAAAGTAAGTGCGAAGCGGAGCATCTTGTTTTTGAATATAAAGATGACTTTCATATCAACATTTTCCGACCATCGATTATCGTGGGGGATTCAAAAACAGGGGAAGCGGAATCGACTTTCGCTTTATATGGCGTCATTCGCAGCTTCCAACTGATGAAACGAAGAATAGAACGTCAGAAATCGGCCACTCCAGAAAAAATCAGGTTCGTGTGTAATGAAAAGGCAGCACAGAACTTAGTGCCTGTCGATTACGTTGTGAATGTTCTTGTGGCTGGACTGGAGCACGCAGAGCAGAACAAGATTTATCACATTACGAATTCGCATCCGCCAAGCAACGCTTTCGTATTCGAACTTCTGAAATCAGAGCTTGATTTCTACGGAGTGGAGCTTGTCCCGACCACGTTCGAAGGCGGATTAACGGATCAGGAATTAAAGTTCAATGAGCCGATGCGTGTGTTTCAGGAGTATTTGAAAAAGACGCTGCATTTTGATGATTCGAATACCCAGGAACTTTTAGCCAAGAGTCACTTGCAACCGCTCGATTTGAATGAGCGGGTCCTACGAACGATTATTTCAGGTAAGGTTAACGCATGACGTTAGGCTACAAAACGTATGTCCGCGATGCTAGTAAGAGCTGGATTGTGTTTTTCCACGGTTTTGGTGGGAACTATACGATTTTCAACAGACAAATCAATGACTTTAAGGAGAACTATAACCTCTTGTTCATTGATTTACCTGGTCACGGAGAGTCGCCGAACATCAACACCATTGATGAGAATGTATTGGACTTCACGGGTCAGAAAGTGATTGAGCTGCTCGACCGCTTGAATATCCAAAAGCCTCATTTTATCGGTGTCTCTTTAGGGACGATCGTCATTCAGCATATCGCTATGGTGTACCCGTCCAGAATCAAATCGATGATTCTCTCAGGTGCAGTGGGGAAATGGCTATGGTGGGGAGAACTGGTCGGTAAAGTGGCTTTGTCCTTCCCGATCCGGCAAATGCTTCCGTACATGGTTCCTTATGTGAGCTTCGCTTATATTTTGATGCCGAAGAAAAACCATAAGAAATCGAGGAACATGTTCATTCGAGAGGCTTTGAAATTAGGGCAGGATTCTTATTTGAGATGGTTGTACATTCTGAGAGATGCGAACAGCATTTATAAGTCGCTACGCGCGCAGACGAATCACATCCCGAAGCTTTACATCTCTGGTGATGAAGATCATATGTTCCTGCGCGGAATCACTCGCCACGTCAAAGAAGAGCATGGAGCGAAGTTGGAGATATTAAAGAAGTGTGGACATGTATGCAACATCGAGCAGTCGGCCCTTTTCAATAAGCTGTCCTTGCAATTCATTCAACAACTTGACCCCGCATGATAGGAAGTCCGTTCTTGTATTAAAGAGCGGACTTTTTTCATATTTTTAAGAAATCACAGCACGTATTCATCAGGTCATCTTTATCCGGTCCGTAACAGAGCATGTGTTTAGAACGGGGAAGAAAGTGGAGGGTTTTGTCTTCGGATTGAATCGATTCATAGATGTATTCAGCGCTCTTCGGGGGGAGTAAGCCATCTTCTCCGCCTTGAAGCACCAGTGTCGGAGCATCCACTTTCTCGAAATAAGGTCGTAGATCATCGACGAGCTTTTGAAATTCGAGTGATGCACTTATCGGCGTCGATCCCATTCGTCGGATATAGCGTTGAAATAGATCGTTTTCCAATAAGTCGCCTCTTGCGGCGTCTTTTGCCATTTTCCACGTATCTTCCGCCAGTTGAGTGACGTCGATGTAGTGCGCAGATGTGCTGAGTAACACCAGTTTACTAACGTTATACTTTGTAGAAAGATACGAAGCGATCACGCCTCCCATCGAATAGCCGATGACATAGATGGTGTCGCATGAAAAAGTCAGGTCTTCCAACTCCTTCTCCGCTTTTGATACCCATTCCATATACTCTCTCCCATCAAGTGATTCATTCTTGTCATGGCCAGGGAGAATCGGCAGTCTCAGCTCCCAATCTGTACGTTCTTTAATAATGCTGTATAAGGGCTCAAGCTCATATGGTGCTCCTCCGAATCCATGGATGAAAAGGCATCCCACAGTCAATAGAATCCACTCCCTTAACAATCTCTAACTCTATACCCTCTTCCCTATATTTGTACTCTATTAAATATGGAGTCTTTCATTTGATCAAACGTTCGTTTGATTTTTCGGAAACACTAAATCTTCTTATTCACGCTTGAAGGCGACGGCGGAGATGGGAGTCAGCTATCATTTCCTCAATACTATCTCTGTGATCGGTCACCTCGATTGGATCGACAGCAGCACCAGGTCCGACGGCAATGGCCAAAGGGTCTCTGTCGTCAAAATAAAACACAAGAGCATGGTCATAGAGGAAATGTTCATCTTCATGAATGTGGTCTATGGTATAGACTTCAATGCTGGAAATGGTAGCGAACAAACGAATAGACGCATGATTTCCAGAAATCACTGGACCAACACTGCTATCTTCGCACTCTATTCTCGCTGGGTACTTTTTCTTTGATATGGATAGGTTCCCGTAATCTTCAAAAGACTCTGCTTCACCCCAAGTGTTCATGATGATGTAGTAATGAGGATCGACTCGTTTATTCATCACAAGCGTAACAGGTCCCATATTCTCATAGACTTGACTGCCCAAGGTGAAATGTAAAAAGGGAAAAAGAAGCAAGTCTACTTGTTTATGAATCATATTCTCAAGTAACCTTAATTCTTCTATGGGAATAAGCCTCCCGTATTTCTTCATATGTAAACCCCCTTTGATCTGATATGGTATATTATAGCAGTAAACCCATTTGATATTATGGAGTGAGCGGATCTCTATTCGGACATTTCGGCAAGCAATACGGACAACAGATGAACGATTTCAGACATCTATAGGCGTAATTCGGACAAGCGGTCCTCTATATCGGACATTCCCTGCCAATTCGGACATTTACTCAGCTTATTCAGACAAATGTCACGCTTATTCGGACACCCTACACTTCCTTCTGTAGAGGACCAAGAAACATTATGATTAAAGGATGACACACATGACCCTATTTTCATTTATAGCGATATTAGCAGTCGGAATCGCTGCAGGCTTCATCAACGTCATGGCAGGAGGGGGCTCGCTCCTTACTTTGCCCATGCTGATTTTCTTCGGTTTACCCTCTGCTGTAGCGAACGGAACGAATCGCATTGCCTTGATGGCTCAAAATATAGTGGCCATCGCTTCTTACCGAAAAGGCGGTTATTTTGACTGGAAATTCAGCATGCTATTAGCTGTACCTGCCTTGATTGGCTCAATCATGGGGGCTCAAATTGCCGTTTCCATGTCGGACGATTTATTCAACCGCATATTATCCATCGTAATGATCATCGTATTGATCATCATTATTTGGAAACCTCATAAAAAACTGTCGGCATCACAAGTTCAAGACACATGGCCGAAGAAAATCGGTCTTTTGATCATCTTCTTTTTTGTCGGAGTGTATGGCGGGTTTATTCAAGCAGGTGTGGGATTCATCATTATCGCAGCTCTTACACTTGTGACTGGTCTATCTCTAGTCAAAATCAATAGCATCAAAGTGTTCGTCGTCGCCATTTATACGCTGTCTGCTTTCGTTGTTTTTATTATCAATGACCAAGTTCATTGGGGCTATGGCATCACGTTGGCAATCGGAACGAGCATCGGTGCGTTTCTCGGTAGTCGGTTTGCGGTTAAGCACGGGGATAAGTGGGTTCAACGAATACTTATCGTCGCTGTCGTCGCGATGGCGATCCGGTTGTTTTTCAAAACGATGTAGCGGGTTCCGGTGTAGAGGGCTGTCGTCGCTTCAATGCCTAACCCTCTTCCACAAAATTTCCACATTTGAGGCTAATAGTTGATTTATGCAGATAGAAAGCCTACAATGGCAGGGATGATGCGTTTCATACAATTGTAATATTGAGGAATCGACCAATGGAAGGTGTAGACAGCACATCATCACGTGTTACAATGACAACCACGATGAATCATAAAGGAGACATGACATTGAATAAAAAATTATTGAGTTTACTATTAGTCGCTTTCATTTCGTTATTAGCTGCATGTAGTGATGACGGTGAAGCGGGAGAAAATACAGATGAAGAAGCGAAAGAAGAACAAGCAAGCGGTGAACAAGGAGAGCAAGCAGAACAGCCGGAAATGCCTGAGCCGGACTTAGAAGGCGTTCCTGATGTCGTTGCCCAAGTGAACGGCGATGAAATTTCTAAGGAAGAGTTCACGACAACGTATGAATCTCAGTTCCAACAAGCTGCTATGCAATCTCAAATGACAGGTCAAGAAGTAGATCAGGACCAGTTGAAAAAACAAGTGGCAGAGAACTTGGTCAGCCAGCAGCTGCTTATTCAAGAAGCGAACAATCGTGATTTCACTGTTACCGATGAAGAGAAGAATGCAGAGCTTGAAGAACTAGCGAAGCAACAACAGTTAGAATCTAAGGACAAGCTTCTTTCCGCTCTAGAAGAACAGGGTATGGGTCAAGAAGAAGTCATGGCTCAGCTAGAGAAGCAGCTGAAGCTTGAGAAGCTGATTGCGGCAGAATCTGGTGAAGGTGAACTTCAACCGACAGAAGAAGAGATTCAAGAAGCCTATGATCAGTATAAATCTCAACAAGAAGAAGCGAACCCTGAAGCAGAAGTAGCGCCCCTTGAAGAAGTCAAGCCGAATATTGAACAATCACTAGTGCAGCAAAAAGAAGCACAAGTGTACCAAACGTTAATCGAAAGTCTTCGTGAAGATGCAGAGGTTACGGTTAATCTATAAACGATAAGTTAGAGTCAGGTCCATAAAGGGCTTGGCTCTTTTTTTTATGTGAATCATCGTTTTTTCACTGGAGAGATTGTCCTTTTTAATGTGGATGTTAACTTTTCTCACATAACTGTTGTGTTAATTTTCAGATTTTGTTAAAATCATTTTTAACACATAATGTTAAGAAAATTAACACAAAGGGGACCGTCGACAAATGGAAGCTACATTTTTGATGAACAACTTATGGATTGTCGTATGTACGATTCTTGTATTATTGATGCAAGGTGGATTTATCCTGCTTGAGGCAGGGTCCACACGGATGAAGAACGCGGGACACATTGCGGGGAAAACCGTATTTACCGTCGGAATCGTGTCGGTTGTGTTCTGGGCTGTTGGATATGGACTGATTTATGGTGAGGGAAACGCCATCATCGGGATGTCTAATTTCTTTTATGGCGATGCAACAACGATGGGTGAGGGATTGGCAGGTTCTGTCGACTTCTTGTTCCAGCTCGCTTTTGCTGCAATTGCGATGACGATTGCGTTCGGTGGATTTGCTGAGCGTGCAAAACTAGTGGCTTATGTCATATTTGCTATTTTATTCTCTGTACTTATTTATCCTGTCATTGCCCATTGGATTTGGGGCGGTGGCTGGTTAGCCGAACACGGTAAGCAGGACTTTGCCGGTTCGACGGTCGTTCACTTAACAGGTGCGATGGCTGCTTTAGCGGCAACGATCATTTTAAAGCCGCGTATAGGTAAATACAATAAAGATGGATCTTCAAATGAGATCGCGGGTCACAACCAAGTGTTCACCGCGCTAGGTGTCTTGATCCTATGGGTCGGCTGGTTCGGGTTCAATGCTGGTAGTACATTTGGTGTTGCGGATGCATTCTTTGGTTTTGTCGCTTTGAATACCCAACTCGCTGCTGGTGCCGGTGCGATTGGTGCGATGCTGATGGTATGGGCCGTTACAGGAAAAGCGGATGTACCGACAACATTAAACGGTGCTCTCGCTGGTCTGGTTGCGATCACGGCATCGTGTGCGTTTGTTGAGCCGTGGGCGGCTGTAGTCATCGGTCTTGTCGGAGGAGCGTTCGTATTCTTCAGTATGCGATTCTTCGATAAGCGTCGTATTGACGATCCGATTTTCGCCTTATCCGTACACGGAACGGTTGGTGTGTGGGGGACGTTGTCCAATGGCCTCTTCGCCACACCAGAACTTGCGACAGTCGGTCGCCCTGGCCTGTTCTACGGTGGTGGATTTGAACAGTTAGGTGTACAGATTCTAGGCGTTGTCAGCTGTGGAGTGTATGCGTTCATCGTTTCCTTCATTATCTTGAAAGTGATGGATAAAACGATGGGTGGCATTCGTGTAACGGAAGAAGAAGAGATTATGGGTCTAGATATCAGTGAGCATGGTGGTTATGGTTATCCAGAAAATCTAACGCCCCCTCAATCTAAATCAGGGGCATAAAGGATAGGGTCGTTTTGTTTACTACGTATAACGAACTAAAGCAATGGCGTGAAGAAACGTTGGAGTCCGTTGCGGGTGATCATTTTCAGCTGAACGCTTTTCATGATCAACTGATCTATCAAACTGTTGCCTTAGCTAAGGATAAAGTCGAAAGTGAGCAGGGTTCTCCTCCTGCTCCTTTTGCGTTTTTTCTTATGGGGAGTGCCGGACGTTATGAACAGTCTGTATGGAGTGATCAAGATCACGGCATCCTTTTTGAAGGGGACAATCAAGAGTACTTTCTCAGGCTTGGTTCAGAAATCAGTGATGGACTCGCGGTTGTCGGTTATGAATATTGTGAAGGGGATGTCATGGCGTCGAATCCGTTATGGTGTCAATCGTACCACTCATTTGAGAAGCAGACGCTGGATTGGTTGAATGAAGCCAGTTGGCAGACGATGCGTCACTTTTCGATCCTGTTTGACTCGCGTGTGCTTGTAGGAGAAGCTGAGTATTTACTTGCCTTAAAACAGAGGATATTCAAGGCGCTGCAAGAGGAACCGCGGCTGATGTCCCGTTTTATTGATAACGTCAATTATATAAAAAAAGGCATAGGCGTATTCGGTCAACTTCTTCCAGAACAACAAGGTGAGAAAAGAGGGACCATTCAACTGAAGCAGACGGCCTACTTTCCTTATGTAAATGCCTTGAGGATTCTAGCTTTGTTTCAAGGGGTGAGTTCACCGTCGACTATCTCTCGCTTCGAGCAACTAGCAGGCACCTATCCTTCGATTGCTGAATATGAGAAGGACTTCCGGGAGCTCCTTGATTTCAGGCTCCGTTTTCGGAAAGAAGCATCCAGTTATGAAATGGTTCACCTGCTCCCTTTGGAATGTTTATCTAAGCATGATAAGCAGCAATTGAAACGGTTGATCAAACGTGGACAGAGTCTTTTTTCTGCGGCGAAGTCCATTGTGAAAGAAGAGAGAATGGTATGAATCCATTTGTCCAATTCGTCAAAGATTTGTCGGACCGTCTAGGCAATGGGTTTTCCTCTATCAATCAAAATGATCCGAGTAAAGTGGCTTACGTAAGAAATTTAGAACGGGAAATGAAAAGTCGTGATGTGTTGGACATTCCGCTTGATGAACTTCCGGTTGTCGTTTTTGATTTGGAAACGACAGGGTTTTATCCTTATCATGGAGACTCTATTCTGTCGGTTGGTGCCGTCAAGGTAGAGGGGATGACGGTTAGAAGGGAAGAGTCGTTCTATTCTCTTGTGAATCAGGAGCAGGATCCGTCGCGAGAAATTGAAGAACTGACCGGGATCACAGGAGAGATGGTAGCTGATGCCCCGTCTTTACGTGATGTGCTGAACGATTTCTACGCGTATGTAAAAGGGGATGTGTTGGTCGCTCATCATGCCAACCATGAAAAACAGTTCATGAGCCATGCCACGTGGCTGGCTCTGAAGAAGAGTTTTCAGCACAGAATAGTGGATACCGCTTTTTTAACTAAGATTGCCCATCAGGAAAAAAAGCTGGTCTCGCTGGACGAATGTTGCGCTCATTATGAGATCGAGATAGAACAACGTCACCATGCTCTATATGATGCCCTCGCAACGGCTGAACTATGGGTGCAGAGTGTAGCGGAGTTAAAGGGGCTTGGCTTTGATACGCTCGAGGATGTCTACACACACTTGGCTACTTTAAAATAAAAAACGGGACCTCACGTAAGGTGGAGTCCCGTTTGTGTTTTCTGTTAATGGTTTTCTTACATCAGTACCGTTCATTCATGATGTCAGCGACAATTTCATAAGAGCGAAGGCGAGCTTGATGGTCGTAAATTTGAGAAATGATCATCAATTCATCGGCTTCCGTTTCAGCTAGGAATTTCTCTAGTTTCGCCTTAACCGTTTCTCGGCTTCCGATCATGGACGCGCCGAGTTGCTGCTGCAAGGCTGCTTTTTCTCCGGCTGTCCAAATGCCTTCCATGGAATCAACTGGCGGCTGAAGCAGGTGATTGGTATTGCGTACGAGATTCAAAAACTGTTGTTGCTGTGAGGTTGCGAGTCTTTCTGCTTCTTCATCCGTTTCTGCTGCGACAACGTTGATTCCTGTCATCACATACGGTTCTTCTAAGACATTCGAAGGTTGAAAGCTACGACGATATAAATCAAGAGCACCGTGCGTGTTATTTGGAGAAAAATGACTGGCAAACGAGAAAGGTAAGCCTAACTGACCGGCAAGCTGCGCACTGAAACCACTGGATCCGAGGAGCCAAATCGGAATGTGCAGCCCCTCTCCCGGGATCGCTCTTACTCGATTTTTTCCTTCGAAATAACCTCGTAGTTCTTCGAGTTGTTGCGGGAAATCTTGAGCGCCGCCATCTAGACCTCGTCGCAAGGCTTGGGCGGTGATTTGGTCGGTACCGGGTGCTCGTCCTAGCCCGAGGTCGATGCGCCCTGGGAATAGGGTTTCGAGTGTACCGTATTGTTCTGCCACCATGAGCGGGGCGTGGTTTGGCAGCATGACACCACCGGAGCCGACTCGGATCGTTGAGGTGTGATGTGCAACGTGACTGAGAGCGACGGATGTTGCTGAGCTTGCGATGAATGGCATGTTGTGGTGCTCGGCCATCCAGTATCTATGAAAGCCTAGTCGTTCGACGTGTTGAGCGAGGTCAACGGTGTTGCGGAACGAATCGGCTGGCGTGCCACCTTCAATGACAGGGGCGAGATCTAAGACTGAATACTTTGTTTGTGCTAAAGTTCCCATTGTTTATCCTTCTTTCTTAATGAATTCACATTATTCATGGTATCAATTTTATTTCGAGACTGGAAATAATTTGTTTATTACTAGTATGGTTATGGGAATAAGAGGAAGAAAAGGAGGAGGTTGCATGAGCAACGTACACTTGATTCCCTATGTGACAGATGAAGTAGTGGAGACCGTTTCGGAAGTGCCTGAAGGGGTGAGAATGATCGAGGCACCTGAGCTATGGGATCGTGCTGATCAAGGTAGAGGAAACGTCATCGCGATATTGGATACGGGGTGTCAGGTCGATCATCCTGATTTACAAGGGCGTATTATCGATGGGAAAAATTTCACTTCAGATGATGGTGGCGACGAATGGAATTACCAAGACTACAATGGACATGGTACGCACGTAGCGGGAACCGTGGCAGCGATTGAAAACGGTAGAGGAGTTGTCGGGGCTGCCCCACAGGCAGATCTGCTTATTCTGAAAGTATTGACTGGTGAGGGTAGTGGAGATACGAATTGGATTATTGATGCGATTGACTATGCAACGAAGTGGGAAGGTCCGAATGGGGAAAAAGTACGTGTGATATCGATGTCTTTAGGAGGTCCTGCAGATATCCCGGAGCTTGAAATGGCTGTGAAAGATGCGGTTCAACAAGAGATTTCGGTGGTGTGTGCAGCAGGAAATGAAGGGGATGGGCGAGGCAAAACGCCTGAGTATGCGTATCCCGGAGCTTATAATGAAGTGATTCAAGTAGGGGCAGTGGATTTCGACCGAAACTTAGCGACGTTTACAAATACGAATAATGAAATTGATCTCGTAGCTCCAGGGGTGAATATCTTATCGACATATCTTGATGGAAAGTACGCAAGGTTGTCCGGTACCTCGATGGCGACCCCGCATGTGGCTGGAGCCCTTGCGCTCATTATCAATAGAGCGGAAGATGAGTTTGAGCGACGCTTGACGGAATCGGAAGTGTTCTCGCAGTTGGTGAAGCGAACCGTGCCCTTGAGCTATTCGAAAGTAGCGGTTGGTAACGGATTGTTGTCATTAGCTTTACCAGATAAATTGGAGGATCTATTCAGTACGTATAACCGAAAATTGAGCCAACGGACGTTGACGAACACATCAAATACTAGGTAAATCAATCCCCCGCTCGGTATCGAGCGGGGGATGTTTCGTTCCCGTTTAAAAAACATTTTCCGAACCGACAAAACCGATCATCGTCGAGTAACTTTCGCCTTCGTCTGATTCACAGCTGCTTACATATACGACTGGGCCGCGTTTTTCTATGTACTCACACGTGTACGTTCCTTGTGGGGCATTTTTATACCCACCGTAATTGTTCTCGAAGGTGACAACGTCTCCATCATAGGAGAGTGAATTTTTGAAATGACTACCATCGGGGCTGAAGATCGAAATGTCTGCACTGGCTGTTTCTTCTTGTTGGTAATTGTCTAATAGAGTGGTGATGGGATCGATGTTCTCAATTTCGAGAGCACCTTGCATGATCTGGTCGAAGTTGTCTACTTGATGTTCTACGATGACATCGCCATTGTCTCTGGCGTCTTCAATCGAGTATGTATCTTCTGATTCAGTGTCCGAGCAAGCGGCCAGTGTCAAGAAAGTGAGGAAAACCAACAGGGTTAATTTTTTCATCATGCCCTCCTCAATTGTATGTTTATTCCAATTATACGTGAAGAGGAAAGGAATGTATATTGAAAAACGAAGAACGTTTGCATGGGCATGATCCGCATAAAATGGACTTGATGTTGAGCAACAAAGAGCCACCTTTTCATAACTTGAAGTTATGGTTGGTTTGTTAGTGGTGAAAGGCTAATGCGAAAATGATAGAGTGAGGATGAAATCAGTAGGTGAAGAGCTATTGATCAAACGTTTGACCAATTTTTAAATATGGAGGTAGAAGTATGGGAATAGATTCATCATTGCCATCATTTTATCGCTATGGTCCATCATCAAAACGCTAGAAAAAATGACAGACAAAATCGTCGAAACACAACATAAACAAAACGAATTCTTAGAGAAAATTCACTCAAAGTTGGAAGAGAAGACAGACGAATAGACAACAAAAAAGATCAACTCCACCCTCGAGTTGATCTTTTCTTGAATTGATTTTATTAATGCGGACGCTCTTTCAATTCATATAACGGAACTTCCTGATAGACATTCGGCTGATCCACCGGATGAATCCGAGCCATCTCATTCCGCTCAATCACTTCCTCAATATAGATCTCCCTATCCTCATGCATTACATGGATCAATTCCGGCGAGTTGAAAATCTCTTTCGCACGCTCCTTGTTCACGGCTGCATCCCTCCTTTACAAACTATTTTTTGTAAAAAAGTCGGAAGCTATGCATGTTCTACAAAGAGTCGCCATTCATAATCGAGTTTTTCACAACAACGTAATCAACGTGCCGGATCGCATCAAGGTTCGTCCCGCCAGCGTAAGAGATGGCGGATTGAAGATCCTGCTCCATTTCTAAGAGCGTATCCTTCAATGGGCCTTTATACGACACCATCATTTTTTTACCTTCCACGTTCTTCTTTTCCCCTTTTTGAAACTCAGAAGCCGAACCGAAATACTCCTTGAACTGTTGACCGTCGCGTTCGATCATCTCACCTGGAGACTCATCGTGACCTGCGAATAAAGAGCCGATCATCACCATCGTTGCGCCGAAACGGACAGACTTCGCAATGTCTCCATGCGTACGGATGCCGCCATCCGCAATAATCGGCTTGCTTGCTGCCTTCGCACACCAGCGAACAGCAGCTAACTGCCACCCACCTGTACCGAATCCAGTCTTCAGTTTCGTAATACACACTTTTCCTGGCCCGATGCCAACCTTCGTTGCATCCGCACCCGCGTTCTCCAATTCTCTGACAGCTTCAGGCGTACCAACATTCCCGGCAATCACAAATGTCTCTGGTAAGTGTTTCTTGATTTGTTTAATCATATCAATGACGGGTTGAGAGTGGCCGTGGGCAATATCAATCGTGATGTATTCAGGAATCAGGTCTTCTTTGGCCAGTTCCTCGATAAATCCATATTCTTCTTCTTTGACACCAACACTGATGGATGCAATCAAGTGGCGCTTGTGCATATCATCAATGAATGCTTTTCTTGTTTCCGGTTCAAAGCGGTGCATGATGTAAAAATACCCTTCTTCAGCCAGTAAGCCGGCCACTTCCTCGTCGATGATCGTCTGCATATTAGCAGGGACGACCGGAAGTTTGAAGGTATGATTACCCAACGTTACTTTCGTATCACACTCAGAGCGGCTATTTACAATACATTTATTAGGGATAAGTTGAATATCTTCATAATCGAATACGTTTTCCATGATAACACCTCAAAAAAGCGAACAATTAATTCGCTTGTTAGTTTATTGTTCGTATATAATTCATAATAACGGATTTATAAAACGGTGTCAAAAATTAAAATGGTTAAAAAACATACAATACCGGTTAGTTGTTCGAACAACATTCGTTTTTTAAATTTGCTATTTTTTCATTATTTGTCGATGTGTGACGTGGAAAGAGGTGGATAGGATGATTCGAAAGGTTATAACAGCTTCTCTGGCTGTCTTAGGTCTGCTGTTTGGAATGGTCGGAACGTTTATGCGTTGGCTGATTACGTCAGATATTCCCGTATCTTATAAGGCATCTGAAGCCATGTCGGTACAATACATATTCTTTGCGGCAACGATTTGTTTCGTGCTGGCCGTATTGATTTCAAAAACGAAAGAAGCGGCTTTGGTCGCTGGGTGTTTCTTTCTTGTGCTATTCCTTATTCAAATGTACTCCTATACAAGAAGTGTTGGAACGGGATACTATACATCTTCCTACGCACAATTATCAAGCATCGTCATGTTTTTATGCTGGTCTTCTTTTGGTGATTAGTGTCGTCATTTTTATCAAGAGATATAGAGAAGAACCCATCTGACATCAGGTGGGTTCTTTTTAGTTTGCCGCCCGGAGTCGTCATGCTCGTTCAGGAGCTTTCAACCGTTTTAACGTTCATCTTCTTGAAAAATAGTTGAGAGAGGCGCCTTCTCAGCGTTTTTGACTGTGTTCAGCATGCATAAGTGTTGAGAGGCATGTGATCACAGCATTTTAATATATACTCTGGTGGTGAAAGTGCTGTGACATGAGCCATCACAGCACTTTTCGGGCTCTCACATCCATAAAATAGCCATTATTAGCAACCCACCCACTCATTTGAAATCCAAAAAGAAGAAGAGTGACGAGTTCTTCAATCTCAAAAATAAGAGGCAGACACTAAAAGCAGTGTCTGCCTCTTCATAAGTATATAAATTCATGCGCGTTCAAGCATACGATCTAGCGCCTTTTTCGCGTCAACAGCAACCCCGCGGTCCACCTTGATCACATTCTGCGGCTCACCGTTCGCAATCGACTCAAGCGACCAAGCCAAGTGAGGCAAATCAATCCGGTTCATCGTCAAGCACGGACACATGCGGGGATTCAGCGAAATGATATGCTGTTCTGGATGTTCTTTAATGATCCGGTTCACAAGATTCATTTCTGTCCCGATTGCCCAAGCACTCCCGGCAGGTGCATCCTTGATCTGATTGATAATGAAATTCGTCGAGCCAGCGTAGTCAGAAAGGGCAACGACCTCTCGGCTGCACTCAGGGTGAACGATGATGTTCATATCAGGATGGTCGTTGCGAACCTGTTCCACGTTCAAGGTCGTAAAGTTTTCATGAACGGAACAGTGACCTTTCCATAAAATGACCCGCACTTCCTCTACAGGAACTTCATGAAGAAGCTCTTCCCGTATCGGATCCCATACCGCCATCTGTTCAAGGGGGATACCTAAATCATAAGCGGTATTCCGTCCTAAATGCTGGTCAGGTAAGAAGAGGATGCGTTCCTTTTGTTCGAATGCCCATTCGATCATGCCGGCAGCATTGGAGGACGTAACCGTCGCGCCTCCGTGTTTTCCGACAAACGATTTAATCGCTGCCGTCGAATTCACATAGGTGAGGGGCAGAATGGTATCGTCAAACGTCGCCATCAGCTTATCCCAAGCTTTTTCCGTCTGTGTAATATTGGCCATATCCGCCATGGTGCAACCTGCGCGCATGTCGGGTAAGTACACGTGCTGATCGTCTCTCGTTAAAATATCTGCCGTTTCGGCCATAAAGTGAACACCGCAGAATACAATCGCTTCTGCTTCATGCTGGGTTGCTGATAGTTGAGCCAGTTTCAAAGAATCCCCGCGCGCATCAGCAAACTCTATGACTTCATCTTTTTGGTAATGGTGACCGGGTAGAAATAACCGGCTGCCCATTTCATTTTTGACGCGTTGAACAATCGCTCTAAGTTCATCGTCACTCATCTGTTGATAGCGGTCAGGCAAAGTAGGGTGCTGGGTTTTCATCGTTTCAAAAAGGTTCATTTGTTGTCCTCCTCAGAATTTGTGATCACTTTGGCGCTAATGTCGAGGGAAGGGGCTGAGTGGGTCAAACAACCGAGCGAAATGTAATCCACATCTAATCCACGATAAGAGGATAAGTTGTCGAGTGATAGACCACCTGATACTTCTGTCGTAATCGATGAAGGAACGAGCGCTTTTAAGACGCGAACTTGTTCAGGGCTGCGATTATCGAACATGATACAATCGACGCCCGCTTCAACGGCTTCTTTCACTTGGTCTTCATGTTCGGTTTCCACTTCGATTTTCACCATATGCCCTAACTCTGATTTGATTGTTTCCGCAGCCCTCGTAATCGATCCAGCAAAAGCGATGTGATTGTCTTTGATCATGACGGCATCATGCAATCCGAAGCGGTGATTCTTGCCACCACCCGCACGCACGGCATACTTTTCAAAGGTGCGTAGACCAGGTGTCGTTTTTCTGGTATCACAAATCATCGTCTTTTCATCGTCCAATCGTTGAACCGCTTCACGCGTAAGCGTCGCAATCCCGCTCATACGCTGAATCAAATTCAATATGACCCTCTCTCCTTTCAGCAGACTACGGATGGGACCTTGGATCTTAGCGATTTCGACACCAGACGCAATGGACGCTCCATCGGGGACGAAGGTCGTCACCTTAACAGAAGGATCTAGAACCTCAAACCCTGATACAATCACGTCTTCACCGCAAAATACGCCGGACTGCTTACTGATCAACGTCAATTCTCCTTGAGCTGATTTTGGGAAAAGAACATCGCTCGTCACATCACGGTCACCGATATCTTCGATGAAAAAGGCCTCTAAGCTTTTCTTATAGATAAATGGGTTCATGTATATTCCTCTTTTCTACGTTTCTCTTATGGACGGACTGCTTCTGTTGCCACACCTTCAGTTCTTCCGGGAAATCACTTCGGAAGTGGGCCCCGCGACTTTCTTTGCGTTCAAGAGCGGAGCAGGTGATCAACCAAGCTGTTTGCAGCATGAATAGCGTGGTCACTTGTTTAGTAGTGAGCAAACTCAAGTCAAAGGTAAACCACTCATCGATTCGGAAAGAATCCAACCACTCTTTCTGTTGGAGCAACTGCTGCTCAGTCCGGACCATCCCGACAAGATCCATCATTCTCTGTTGAAGTTCTTTCACAGGCGGCAGGTCAACGATCGAGTGGTGGAGCGAAGGCTTACGTTCAGGCAGATCTGGTAACTCCGGCAATCCTTCAGTGGAGTTAATGAAAGCGGCTAGTCTTTTTCCGAAAACAAGACCTTCCAGTAACGAATTGCTTGCCAAGCGATTCGCACCATGAACACCCGTGCAAGCGGCTTCCCCTAAAGCGTACAACCCATTGACGGCCGTTCTTCCGAAGCGGTCTGTCGCAATTCCCCCCATAGAGAAATGGCAGCCGGGTGAAACGGGAATCTGCCCCTTTTGAATATCGATGTTATGAGCCTCACACAGTTTTGCTACCGTAGGGAATCGTTTTGAAAAATCCGAGATGGACCGTATGTCTAGGTACACATGGTGACCTTGTTGGAGTTGCTGGTATATGGTCTGGGCAACGACATTACGTGGGGCGAGGTCGCGCAAAGGGTGTACGCCATCCATGATAGCGTCGCCGTTCTCGTTCAGCAGTACAGCACCTTCACCACGAACAGCTTCTGTCACTAATCCATGTGTTCGACCATCTTTATACAAGAGGGTCGGATGAAATTGGATGAATTCCATATCTGTGATTTCTGCTCCAGCCTGATAAGCTAAGGCGATGCCGTCTCCTGTAATGGTCTCTGCATTGGAAGTGAGAGAGTACAATTGTCCACATCCGCCTGTGGATAAAATCACATGAGCCGCTGTGAAAGTACGAGTTCCGTTTTTCGTTAGACATTTCACACCGTAACAACGGTTTTCATGGATTACTAGATCATAAACGAAGTGGTCTTCATACAGTTCAATCGTGTCTGGCAGCTGTTGAATCAGGTGCTTCATTAAGCGTTTTCCAGTTTGATCGCCACCGCTATGTACGATTCTGTAATCATGATGCCCACCTTCGCGTCCTAGCTGAAGGTGACCATCCGGATTACGGTCAAATTCACACCCTTCGGCAATCAACTCATTAATAATGGCTGGAGCCTCTCGGGTCATTTCTAGAGTGTATTGGGATTGATTGGTGTAACGGCCGGCTTCAACGGTGTCTAAATAGTGGGCGAAAGGGTCGTCATCTTCTTTGATGGCTGCAGAAATGCCTCCTTGAGCATAAGAGGAGTTTCCGTGCGTAGCTTTTGACTTTGTGAAGACAATCACATTTGTGTCCTCGCTTAAGTGTTTTGCCAATTGCAAAGCTGAAACTCCACTTCCGACAATGATCACATCCGCTTTTCTCATATCATATCCCCTTATTATTTTGGCTCTGTTCCAGCATGTTTTGATGTATTCATTTCTTCACAATAATATAATCAAGGCAAAGACCTATGGCTTTATCCGCTGCCTAGTTCCAGCGTTGAGGGTTCGTTCTTCTTCTCGTCGATGGGGCTGGTTTTGAAACAGCGTGACTCCCGTGGGAGGGACCTAGGCGATACCCCACAGGGAGTGCAACGACCGAGGAGGCTCGCCGGCTCCCCCGCAGGAAAGCGAGTTGTTTCAAAACCACCCCATACGCCTAATAAGGTGACGAACCTTGGACATCTAGGATTCTTGAATCAGAATAATAGATAGATAACGACAATGATTTTACATGTGTATTGACACCTATATTTACATAGAATTACACTTATGACAAGTGAAAACACAAATAAAGGAGAGGAAATAGATGGAGAGATACTTTGATTATGCAGCCACAAGTCCGATGAGCAGAGAGGCGTTGGCCGCTTTTACAAAGGCAGCCGAAGAATTTTACGGAAACACAAGCAGTGCACATGATTTCGGAACAGAAGCACAGTCTCTATTGGAACATAGTCGGAACACGCTTGCTTCTAAGCTGGATGTTGAACAAGAGGGGGTGTATTTTACAAGTGGGGGGACAGAGAGCAACTGGATTGGGTTAGAAGCTTTGATGGGAGCAGGTAAAGGGAATCATATCGTTGTTTCTGCAGCGGAGCATTCATCCGTTCGTCGAGTCGTCGATAAAATGGAGAGGGAAGGAGCGCAAGTGACGTGGGTGCCTTTCACGGCAGAAGGCGTGTTGGATTTGGAAGTTTTAGCTTCCTCCGTGACAAAAGAGACGGCTGTCGTGTCCGTTCAGCTTGTCAATTCTGATTTGGGGACGATTCAACCTTTAGAGGAAGTCTATCGACACTGCAGAGAAAAGGGCGTGCTTCTGCATAGTGATTTTGTTCAAGCCTTTGGCAAAATCAACCTAAAGAAAGTGGCGCGACTTGCCGACAGTTTTTCATTGTCGGCTCATAAAATCGGAGGTCCCAAAGGGGTAGGAGCCGTGTACATACGTCCGACCTTATCGTTCTCTCCGATTTTCCATGATGTTACCCACGAATCTGGCGTTAGGCCGGGTACGGTGAATACACCTGGTGTTGCTTCATTTATCGTTGCTGCAGATGAGGCTTTGGCTCAAAGAACGGATGGGGAAATCAGAACCTTGAAGAACAAATTCGTCCAACTTTTAGGAAAAGGTTTTTCTGTGGTTGGAAACAGCTTGGATAGTGACATTCCGATTATCGGGCTTACTACCCGAGGGGTACCAGGTCAGTGGATGATGTTGGAAGGCAATCGTAGAGGATTTGCCTTTTCTACCGGAAGTGCTTGTCAGACCGGTCATGATGGAACCCTTACGACGCTAGACGCGATGGGTATGACAAAAGAACAGGGTGAAACGTTTATCCGGGTGTCATTTCATCATTCCCATTCAGAGTTCGATATCGTACGTTTAGCGGAATGCTTGAACACCATTGCTAGTGAGCATCGGTCGGAAGTGAGCGTGTAATGACCGGCATAGGCTGTCCCTCTTTTTCATAGAATCGAAGAGAAGGAGGGGAGGACGATGGGGTTATTCCATGAATTCCGTGAATTCACCGTTCGCGGAAGCGCCGTAGACATGGGTGTCGGGATGGTGTTAGGCGCGGCGTTCAGTGGATTTATCGATTCGCTCGTGACGGATATTTTGTTGCCGCCTGTCGGTTTGCTGTATGCTCGCATGAACTTTGAAGATCTTTATATAAGCTTAAGTGGTGATGTGTATCCGTCCCTTGCCGCTGCACGGGAGGCAGGGGCTGCAACGATCAATTATGGATTATTTCTAACGGCCTCGATCCGTTTTCTCATTGTTTTATTTGCCGTCTTTTTGGTAGTAAGACAGATAAATCGTTGGAAGAAACCGCATCAACATCCCTTGCATTCGATGACTAAGAAGGAATGTCCATATTGTTGTATGCCGATACCAAGCCAAGCGGTGATTTGCCCGAATTGTTCATCTTCAGTGGAGAAGAAACCAATGAAGGAGCGGACACCGCGTTTTCGGGTGAAATAGTAGAGATCACCATTTAGTCCATCAAAATGGGAAATACCCAAAAAAGAGGACCTGATCAAGGCCCTCTTTTTTAGTATGTTGGGAAAGCTACTTTCGGTTCTTCCAAGTTGAGAAGAGACCGGTGGCGTGGAAACGACTCCCTTTCCGCAGGAGGCGGTGAGCTTCCTCGGTCGCTCCTGAGACCTGCGGGATCTCACCCAAGCCTCAGGATCCTGCAGGAGTGTCGCCGTTTCCACGCCACCTCAACAAAAGAAGGCTGAACCTCTAGAGATTCAACGACAATGAGGATTTCTACTGATGACTGCACCATGTTTGGTGAGGTTCTGTTCCCACTATTTGTAGCATAGTGGGATGGAAAACGGGGAGACTCCCGCGGGAGAAGGACCTAGGCGAGACCCCACAGAGAGTGTCAACGAACGAGGAGGCTCGCCGGCTCCCCCGCAGGAAAGCGAGTCGTTTTCCATCCCACGGTATTCTTATATGATCAAACAGAATCTCTGCACGGACTTCTGCAGGCAGCCTGAAAAAAGAGGACCTTGATCAGGTCCTCTTTTGCTTATTCTTCGCCTTCAGAGTCTTCAGAGCCCTCACCAGAATCTTCTCCAGAACCTTCCATTTCACCAGATTCAGAGTCTTCCATTTCACCTGACTCTTGTTCTTCCATGTCTCCGTCTTCCTCTTCACCACCACAAGCAGCTAACGTTAGTACGGATGTGAGTCCAATAGCAAGCAACCATTTTTTCATCATGTGTAACGACTCCTTTCAAGTAGGGTTCAGAATGACTATACCCAACAATTGTAAACGATAAGTTACGGTACGATTAATATCTAGTAAACTTACAATAATTGGTACAAAAGGATTAGAGGTTTACCCAGGCATCTGTACTATACCCTCGTTGTTCCCAGTAGCCGATATGTTCTTCATCAATCAGTTCTATGCGGTTCAGCCATTTGACTGATTTATAAGCATACATTTTCGGGACGATGAGGCGGACTGGTCCACCATTGCGGTTGGGGATCAACTGCCCATCTATAAGCATCGCTACCATCACATCCTCTTGCATCGCTTGGTCTATTGTAAGGGAGTCAGTATAGACACCATCTTGTGAATAAAACTTAACATGGGTGGCATTTGAATGTATCACTGCTTGATCTAGTAAATCTTTCAACTTGATGCCTTCCCACGTTACGTCATAAACACTCCATCCAGTGACGCAGTAAAAGTTGGAGACTTGTACTTCTCGACTCAGATTCACGAACTCCTCCCAGTTCCAGGATGCAGAGTTGTCTACAAGTCCATCAATGGTAAAGGAAAAGTTATCATCGTTAATAGTAGGCATGGGTGTGACGGTGTAGTAACGGAATTCTCCGTTCCTCCCTCCGCCAATTGGTGGCTTCGACTTCGGTGCAGGGGTCGGCATCGGACTGAACGCTTCCGTTAATGGGAGGCCTGACGATGGTTCAGACGGGCTTGGAATACTGAGGTAAGGTTTGAGCCATTGATAGATGAATGGAGTGAATACAAGTACGATTCCAACACCCGTCCCACGACGTAGCAGTGTACGGCGATTCATAATTGGATTTCCTTCTTCTATGACCATCCGTTTGTTTTGCTTTTCCTCTGCCCGTCTTTTTTCTATGGCTTTGAACCAACCGCTTCTCGTGATGCTGTGGTAAATCAAATAAGGGACACCTATCCACGTCATCATGTCATGGACGATGAGAGCAAAAGCTGATATACCGGGACCGAAGTTGCGTTGAAACGTCAGGATCAGTCCGGAAATGAGTAACGCTATTAGGATAGAAAGAACGACGTAGAGGTTCATCCGGTTGTTTTTCCGTTTACGCAGCGTTCTTAAGTGCTTGATCATTTTTGGTCTATAAAAGACGAGAGGAAGAATGCTGATGAAACCCATCCAAATATGGCTGTCCTTCACCCAAATCCTTACCTGGGGCAGCCATTGCCGGAATTCAGACGAGACGAGAATCAGTCCTGTCAAAGCTAAGAACGTGCACAATAGCGCGTTCCAGTGGTGAAGCTGTTTCAAACTTTGACCGAACTTTTTCTGTTTTTTATAGAAAATGCTCTTATCCACGGCCTTACCTCCCCTAACGGTAGTAGGATTTGAAAACAAGTTCCTTCACAGACCTTGGTGTTGTCAGGACTCAGTCCGTGAATTTGTGATTTATCTTGTATCCGTTTTCGTTTCATCTATACGTCTAGTACCCGGTTTAGGCGATTAGTGTGCACGTGTATGTGTTCAAAAAAAGACCACTTTCCTAAAGAAAGCGGTCCAAGTCTGTTAGCAGTATTCGTTATAAGCAGACGTTAAGTTTGCTGTAATCTCTTCGACTTCGTGATCTTCAATCTCTTCACGTGGAATGAAATGCACGACTTGTCCATCCTTCAATACAGCCATAGAAGGGGAGGAAGGCTCGTATCCTTCAAGATATTCACGCATACGCGCTGTTGCTTCGCGGTCCTGGCCTGCGAAAACGGTGACGAGGTGTTCTGGCTTTTTCTCATTCGTTAATGATTCACGTGCAGAAGGGCGGGCGAGGCCAGCGGCACATCCGCATACGGAATTGATGACAACGAGGGATGTGCCTTTCGTTTCACTGATGAAGGCGTCCACTTCTTCAGGGGTCGTCAATTCTGAAAAACCGGCATGGGTGAGCTCGTCACGCATCGGTTGGGAAATTTCTTTCATATATGCTTCATATGGGTTCATGGGAATTCCTCCTATAATAAGTTACTGATTTTTCTGTTTCGTGGCCTGAGTCATTTGGTGCCAAACAGAGCCTTTTGCTTCTTCGCCACCTTCAATACGCTCGATGGCCATATTGATTTGCATACGCACTTCAAATTCTGGATCATCAGCCGCTTCTTTTAAGGCAGGAAGCGCGCTCTCGTCACCAAGTTCATATAAGAACATGGCTGAACGCCAACGCACAAGGCGGTTGGAGTCTTTCAGGGATTCAATCATTTTGGGCATCGCTTCCTTGAATCCGAGGTCTGAAATACAGTCACCGGCCGTACGTCTTACAGTTACGGACTTGTCCTGTAAGGCTTTATAAAGAAAAGGAAGAGTTTCCATTTCTTCGATCATCCCTAAGTAGGCCGTAGCCAGCCTTCTGATTGATGCTTTGTCATCATCTAACGCTTTATCGAGAATTCGGTAATCGTCGGCCGTTGGATCCATACGATCAAGCGCGGCATAGCGTACTTTCCAATCGACATGATCCAATGTTTCTAACGTAATATCCGCTTTTTTCTGTGAGGGTTCTTCAGTGTTCGAGTTTTGATCAAACGCTTGTTTAACAAGCGTTTTCAGTCGTTCTTCGTCATAACTTGCCGAAATTTCCTCTTTCACTTGTTCGCCGATCTCACCGGCATCCCCGTAACGTGGACTCTGTTCGACCCACTGACGCTCCATAATCATGTTCGGAGAAGCAGGTGCTGCTTCCATCGCGGCCTCTTGAAAGCGTGGTTCTAACCCGACACGCTTTTCTTCGCCGCGGTCCTCAAGCTTTACTTGCATGGGGATCCCTTTGAACATTTGGATGAATACCTTCACTTCACCAAAGGAGTCTTCTTCCTCCGGTTCGGAGGCAGAGGCAACTTGCTCTTCCTTTTCCTCTCCGAACACATTGCGGACTTCGGGCAGAATTGATTCCCAAGGCACACGCGCATTGCGCTCGAGAGCGATGAAGTCTAAGACATGGTACAGTCCTTTGACTCCTTCAATCGAAAATAGCTGTTTTACGAAGTCCGGAGACGAGCTGTGGTCGTCGCCTTCTTTATAGTTATGCGTTTCACCTTCAGGTAAGGCTTCACTCATATTGATTTTCATTGAATTCGGACTAGGAGTTGGTTCGATGGATACGATTTTCATTCATCTGTCCCCCTATCTACACATTTCTTCCTATTTTATCAAAGAAAGCGCAACTCATCCATGTTTACGACTAACGATGGAAATAAATGAAACCCGTCCATGATTCGGTCCGTACTATAAGTGTGTTGGTGAAAGGAGGGTTCCCTATGACGCAACCTGTCATGCAATTGAAGGAAGTGCAAAAGACGATTAAGGGAAAGCCCATCATCAAAGGGCTTGATTTCGATATTTATCCTGGGGAAGTGTTCGGTTTTCTTGGACCGAACGGAGCAGGGAAAACCACGACCATCCGGATGATGGTCGGACTGATGAAGCTCACGAGTGGGGACATCTATATTAAAGGGAATAGTATAATAAAGGATTATAAACAAGCGATTCGTCATGTTGGCGGGATTGTAGAAAATCCAGAAATGTATCCGTTCATGAGTGGATGGAAAAATCTCATTCATTATTCAAGGATGATCCCTGGTATTCCGAACGAGCGAATCAAAGAAGTCGTTCAACTTGTCGGTCTTGAGAATCGGGTGAACGATAAGGTCGGTAAATATTCATTAGGCATGCGTCAACGATTAGGGATTGCGCAGGCGTTATTACATAATCCGTCCATTCTCATTTTGGATGAGCCGACAAACGGCCTGGACCCTGCCGGAATCAGAGAGATCCGTAGTTATATCAGACGCATGGCTGCGGAAGAAAATGTGGCAGTCATCGTGTCGAGCCACATTTTATCCGAGATGGAGATGATGTGTGATCGGATCGGAATCATAAAAAATGGAGAACTCATCACCATTCAATCTGTCCAAGAAGCATTGAAACAAACGGAACAAAGAGAAGTGTCTATGGAAGCAAATCCACAACAACTTGCTACTGAAATCGTAACGGAATTGGTTGGTGATGACATTAGTCAAAGCGGTGAGATGATTCACTTTGTTGCGAGCCGAGCACAGATCCCGGACATCATTAAACACCTAGTGAATGGTGGTGTCGATTTGTATAGTGTCGATGTAAAACGGTCAACGCTAGAGGATGCCTTTATGGATGTGATCGGAGGTGATTCCATTGAATAACTTCGTAAAACTCATCAGAAATGAACAAATGAAAATGTATTCGCAAATCACAACGAAAGTCATGGTCATCACCTTCGCCATCCTGATCCTCGCTTTCGGTATTTTTCAGAAGGTTGACGATTCCTTTCTTAGTGGAGGGGACGTCCCGAGTGGCGACGATTGGAAAGAAGTCCTCCAGGAACAAAATGACTTGCTGCAAGGGGAGGATGGGAGTAGAGAGGCCATCCAGTATCCTGCTTTCATGGATGTGGAGGTCAACCAATACTACATTGACAATAACATTAAACCGACCACATTTGATGCTTGGGACTTTGTTCAGATGAATAAAGGGTTTATCTCGATCATCAGTTTGTTTACAATTATTGTGGCAGCAAGTATCGTAGCGAATGAGTTCAAATGGGGAACGATCAAACTTTTATTGATACGTCCGATATCACGTGCGAAGCTTTTGCTGGCTAAATATGTCTCTGTGCTTATTTTCGCGCTTACGTTGCTCGTGTTTCTTTATGTATTCTCTTTCGTAGTCGGGGGAGCCTTGTTTGGCATTGATAGCATTTCTCAGACGTATGTATTTAGACAAGGGGATTCAATCGAGCAGGCTCCAATCTTCGCACATACGGCGTTCCGCTATTTGCTCAGCTCTATCAACTTAGTGATGATGGCTACCTTTGCGTTCATGATCTCAGCTGTGTTCCGGAATAGTTCACTTTCAATCGGGATTGCTATTTTCCTGATGATGGCTGGTAATTCCATCTTGCTCTTTTTGGCAGGAAGAGAATGGGCGAAGTATATCTTGTTTGCAAACACAGATTTAACGGTCTATTTGGAAGGTGGCCCAATGTTTGAAGGGATGACGGCAGTGTTTTCTGTTGGTGTCCTTATCGTTTATTACGTATTATTTATAGTATTAGCATGGCTGTTCTTCACAAAGAGGGATGTCGCTAACGCTTAGAAAAGGAGAGGTTAAGATGAGTAGAATGATTGAGATTGTATTGACCATTGTCGGAATTTTACTGTACGCTCTTCCACTTGTCGTCGGATTTATGTTCCGTTCGCTTAACAATAACCCGCAACTGAGAGAAGAATTTATTGCGGCTATGGAACAAGCGCCGAACGCACAGGAGTTGCAAAATATGAACATGGATCAAATGTTCAATTTCATGGGCACTTTTGCAACATTTTTGATTATCGCCTCTGTCATAGCCATCGCGTTGGGGGTTTTGGCGGTTGTATTCTTGAAAGGCAATAAAAAGCCGAAAGCTGCAGGGATCATCTTGATTGTGACAGCTGTCGTATTCACGATTGCGACAGTGTTCATCGGATTATTCGGAAGTGTAGCCTTCCTCATTGCGGGAATTGTCGCTCTTGTCCGTAAGACACCCAAGGCTTCAGATGAAATAGAAAGTGTATGAGTGAAGAGAGGATGAGTCGTTGAGGCTCATCTCTTTTTTTGGCTTACGTGTCGAGTAAGGTCGTTTTTTATAAAATCCCCCTTTGTTATCTGGTATAATAGTCATATCTAATCCTATTAAGGAGAATGCTATGAAACCCTTCCAAGACTTCCAGAAACGGATGTTACTCAACTATATCATCGGATCGATGCTTGCTGTATTCGGGGTGGGAAGTGTGTTTATATTCCACACGCTGACATTGGAGATGAATGAAGCGGTCTACTTGATCTTCGTGATGAGTTTTTCAGTAGTCGTCATGCTATTATCCGAATTAGTGGTCTACAGATCGCATATCAAGCCTATACGAAAGATGTTCCAAGAAGAATCATTATCTGTTCATGAAATAAAAAAAGGCATTTTGACGGCTCACCGATTCCCCATTTTGACTGTTCAAAGGATTGTAGGACCTCATTTGCTCGGGTTGGCGGTTCCGGCTTCGGGGTTATCTCTACTAGGGATTTATAACGGTTGGATCGGCCTTCCTTATTATTACATAGCGCTGGCGTGGAGCGGGGCCATCCTGATTGCCGTCATGCATGCCCTTGTAGAGTTCTTCCTTACATTTCGTTCGATTACTCCTTTGCTCGCGTCATTAAGCCAACGTTCTAAACAGCTCGGTTACTCCGTTGAACAGCTGGATGTCGGTTATTACTTGAGTATCAGGCGTAAATTGATGGTCAGTTCCATCTTTACGGCTGTTTTTCCGGTATTACTATTTATTCTGGCATCGCAGATCCGTCTTGCTGAAAGTAATGGAAATGGAATTGAAGGCTACTGGAGTTGGGCATCGCTGATTGTGGTTGTCATTCTAGCCATGGGGTCGATCAGCTCTATGCTTCTTTACAAAAGCATAGAAGATCCGATGCTTACGTTGCGTGAGCGGTTCGATCAAGTCAGACGAGGACGGTTCGAAACGATGGATAACGTGTACTCGGATGAATTTTCTAATCTTGTGACAGGATTCAACCATATGGTGGGAGGCATAAAAAAGCGAGACGAAGAAAATGAGCGGTTACTGGAGAGCTTCTTCACGGTTTTTGCAGCAACGCTTGATGCAAGGGACCCTTATACAGCTGGTCACTCTGAACGCGTCGCAGAATACTCGGTTTGGATTGCGGAGCGTGCAGGGTTCTCGGCCGCAGAGGTGGACTTGCTGAGAAAATCTGCGCTCCTACATGATATCGGGAAAATCGGTGTACGTGATCATGTTTTACTGAAAGCTGACCGACTTACAGATGAAGAGTTCGACCAAATTAAGCAGCATCCCGTCATCGGAGCAGATATCCTAAAACAAGTACAGCTTCCAGAACAACTGAAGCCTGTACTTCCAGGGGTGCGTAACCACCATGAACGATTTGATGGCCGAGGGTACCCGGATCAATTATCCGGCGATGATATTCCGGTCTTCGGTCGTTTAATGGCAGTCGCTGATGCATATGATGCCATGACCTCAAATCGTCCATATCGGAAGGGCATGGCCAAGGAAAAGGCACTGAAAATCATAGAAGAAGGACGAGGCACTCAGTGGGACCCTTACTTCGCAGACCTTTTTCTTGATGTGATGAAAGAGCGTGACGTAAACGTCTTAGAAAAAGTGGTGTATGAAGTACAACCAAATTGATAGGAAAGAAGCGCCAGGACCCATCTGAGCGCTTCTTTTTAATCACCATATAAAAGAGATGGATATGAACCTGATTGTGAGCATATCAGTCGAGCAAACGGTTCATTTCATCTACATTTGCGACCTCACGGTTGTAGACACGCCCCTCTTGAGGTTTATATCCACTTCCCCCACATACTTTGCACGTATAGCGCCATTCTTCATCATCCATAAGCAAACCTTCACCATCACAAGCTAAGCAAAATTCATCTCTAGGCATCACAAGTCTCCTTTACGTTCGATTGATAGTCATAATTTGTGTCAAATTGCTATTTGTTATTCCGAAAATGGATTATTTTGCTGATTTTCGGGGAATAGCAAAATCATTGGAGGGATGGATTTGGGACACGATCAATCACATAAAGAAGAAAATGAAAATATAGAAACAGATACAGAACAGAAGGGTTCTGTCGATCGTCCAGGTCGTCAGTTTTATATTCCCTCTCAAATCGTCGACGAATTCGGCGAAAAGGGACGGGATCATTTAAATAAACCGTTCAGAGCGCAATTTCTATTAGCACTAACAGCCGGCTCATTCATGACGTTCGGCGCTATCTTCTCGATTTTATTGGCTTCAGGCGTTGAAACAAAGGGGATTTACCACTTGTTGTCCGGTTTGGGATTCGCTGCAGGGTATGCGATGGTCTTCATCTCAGGCGCTGTGCTTTTTACAGAAATTAACGTATTGTTGCCGTCCTACCTGTTCAATAAAGCGGGCTTGATGAAAGCGAACATTTATAAATTCTGGGCATCCACCTATATCGGGAATTTATTAGGTGCCTTCATAGTAGCTGGTTTAATTCAACTTTCCGGGTCACTATCCAGTTCATTTTATCCGGAATTGTCTATTTACTTAGATCATAAAATGAAATTCATGGATCATGGTGTAGCTGGGTGGTTCCAGATTCTCGTTTCCGGTATTTTAGCAAACTGGTTGATTGGAATGGCTGCCTTTTTGACGACGTCTGCCAGAGATATAACAGGAAAAATTCTCGGTACCATGCTTCCTGTTATCTTGTTTGTAGCTGGTAACTTTCAACACAGTGCAGCGAACATGGGTTACTTCAGCATGGGGTTTTTAGCAACAGATAAATATACGTGGTATGAATACATCTTCTTCAATTTGCTACCTGCAAGTATTGGAAACTTAATTGGTGGAGCAATCCTTGTTTCGCTTCTTTTCTCTTATGCGTATAAGGAGGATATTCAAACGTTAGGGAAGTAAAAGGTGAGGGGGCAATTGGTATGAAGCAGTTAATCGCCATGGGCGGTGGAGGATTTTCAATGGAGCCTGAAAATCCATTGTTGGATGAATATATACTAAATCAGGTGGCCGCAAATAAGCCGAAAGTCTGTTTCATACCGACGGCAAGCGGTGATGCGCAAAGTTATATTAATCGATTTTATGACTTCTTCAAAAAACAGAATTGCGAACCGAGTCATTTATCGTTATTCAAACCCGAAACGACGAACATTCGCAAATTTGTGCTGGATCAGGATATTATATATGTCGGCGGAGGATCTACAAAGAATCTACTAGCTTTATGGAGAGAGTGGAATCTTGACTCAATCCTTCACGAAGCGTGGGAGAATGGTGTACTACTGGCAGGGATCAGTGCCGGGGCCATCTGTTGGTTCGAAGAGGGTCTGACCGATTCGTACGGGGATTCCTTACAACCCTTATCTTGTCTAGGGTTCGTAAAGGGAAGCTGTTGTCCTCATTACGATGGAGAAGAACAACGAAGGCCTACCTATCAAAAGGCGATCGCAGCGCATGAATTAGGGTCAGGAATTGCTCTTGATGATGGAGCGGCGGTTCATTTTATTGGTGAGGAACTAGAGAAAGCAGTCTGCTCAAGGGCCAATGCAAAAGCCTATAGGGTGAGGGTGCAGAATAAGAAGGTCATCGAAGAAAGCCTGCCGACGCACTACTTGTATTAAGTTGTTTGAAACAATTGATTTCGAGCATGTACGGTTCTTGAATGATGCTTTCAAAAAGGACGCCTTATATCTAAGGCGTCCTTTTTGCGTTACTCGAAAAGCATGATTTCCGGGTCTTTCTTGTACACGTGAACAAGCATGGCATGCAACTGCCCACGATGGTGGTACATGTGAGCGACAATTTCCAAGAGCCATCCGAATCTTGTATAAGTCACTCCCCACCAGGAAGTCGTTTCAGTGAACAAGTGGTCTTCCGTGTAATTTTCAAATTGAGTTTTTAGTTGGGAAAAATGCTCGAATAGTTTTTCTAATATATCCGTTTTTGTTTGCAAAGAGATCGTTTCATAGAAGGAACGCATATCTTCCTCGCTAGCTTCATTTGCTATATGACCATCGGCTGCTGGGATGGTAGCGATGTGTTCGAGTAGTTCGCCAACGGAATATTTACCATCAGTCGGTCGAAAGGTAAGGTCTTCTTCTTCGAGCTGACCGACCATTTCCGAGATGGATGCAATGACAATCTCTAGTTGGTGAAAGGCACTTTGACAGTACATATTCATAGGGAATCAACCTCATTTATAAAAGTTTCTAGCTCACTATTTCTCCGTTTACTGGAAAAAATCCTTTATTCGATTTAATAGAATGTGTTTAATTTGCCATTTTCCATATCAAATTCATTCAATGATCGGGTAGTTATCTGGAATACTTGAATTTGAGATGTTCTCGTCCGTTCGTTCATAAGAGAGTCTGGAGGGAAGGGAAAACAGTCCGCTTTCCGCGGGGAACGCTGAGCCTCATCGAGCTAAAGCTCTCCGGGGTCTCAGCCTGTTCCATTTTCCCGCAGGAGTCTACCTGTTTTCCCTTCCCTCCTTGCGGATATATTGGATGAACGGACTTCGATTCGGACATTTATCCAAACAATCGGGACAAAAGGTACAGGATATCAGACACTCACATTCTCAATTCGGACAAGCGACCTTCTATATCGGACATTTCCTACCAATTCGGACATGAGATGCACTTTATCGGACATATGCTAGGCCTATTGAGACATAAGTCACATTTTTTCGGACACCTAGTTTTTTCAATGTCAGTAAGGCCACAATCTTCTCATCAATGAATGGTCCGACGAGCCAAATATGGACGGGTGTGGTGGGAAATGGCGAGACTCCCGCGGGAGAAGGACTCAGGCGAGACCCCACAGGGAGTGTTAACGACCGAGGAGGCTCGGCGGTTCCCCCGCAGGAAAGCGAGTCATTTCCCACCACGCCCTTTTCTTACTTCAGTAGAGGACCCAAACACCTCACCTTCAAGTATTCAAGATATGGGGGAGATTATGGTATTAAAAAGAAGCTGCGATTTGCTTGGCAGCTTCTTTTTGTTTCATGAAGGTACATCACTTACACAATCGTAAGAACTCGTTTCATATAATGCTCAGGTAATTGAGCGAAGAATAAGTCTCGGCTTTCATGTACGAAGCGATACTTGGCATGACGTAACAAAGCGAGGTCTTTTTTGGCGAGTCCTAGATAGCTTTGTTGAAAAGGTGACAACGAAGTTCTACGGGAAAGAAGGTCGATCGCTTTTTGGTTATCGCCACGGGCAATGGCTAAGTGAGCAATTTCTACAGGATCTGTCGTATGAACATTTTCCGTGCGGTTATGAAAGGCTGATGTAAACGGAATAGAGTGGTTCGTGACAGATTGAATGATATCGGGTAGCTGATGTATTTCTCCTAAGTGTTTCGTTTTTAATAAATAATCCATCGTCTGATCGTAATCGTCCAACGAGTGAGTCAGCGCTAAATGGTGATGCATGGTGGCTAATTTCTTGGGAGCTAATCCGGAACTGATATACTTGTAAGCGAACTTTCGAGCTAAAACGAGACTGTTGATTTTCCAATAGTGATGGAAAGTCAATTCATCAAAGCGAAGTTTCATATAGTAATGAAATAAAGGTTCATTTATGGTGAACAACGCTTCCTGGATATCCTCTGTATATTTGTCCATTCCTGCATATTTTCTCATATCATAATAAGCATAGACGAGAAGGAACAAATGGATGCATCTTAGGGAAGGATGTTCGAATGTCCAAGTCTCCATTTCTTTTAAATCCTGTTCAGTCAACCGGGTTGTTTTCCTGTCCAAAACAATACGGTAAAGTTGGACAACTTCAGGATGGAGATGGTCGAAGGTAAGTGCTCGATCTAAATCCTTGAAGTAATCGTTCATATAGAGAAATTCCATCGTCGCCAGTTGGTCCTCTATCTTCGTATGTTTATTGGATAAACAGAACTGCCTGGTCCGTTCCTGTGCCATCACATCTGAGTCTGCGTCTTTAAGTTCATGATGATAGAATTTGTAAGCAGGAGAAAGATGATTCATATGAATTCGATTGAACCGTGTGGGTTCAATCACCATATAACTCTTCATATCATATCCCTCCTCAGCCTTTCATTTAGGTACTTCTATTATAAGGTGTATGTAAGAATAAACAAAGCAATTTGCAAATTTTTTCAAATTGTAGGTTAAGGAGTCCAGTAAATAAATTCTACAAATAAAAGTTGACTCTAACGTAACGTGATCGATTAGTGTGTAACGAGGTGGTCACCATGTATAAAGTGAAAGAACTGTCTGATGTTGCTGGTGTGAGTGTGCGCACACTCCACCACTATGATGATATCGGATTGTTATCGCCGCAGTTAATAGGGGAGAATCGGTTTCGCTATTATGGGGAAGAAGAAGTTGCGCGTTTGCAACAAATCTTGTTACTAAAGGAAATGGACTTTTCCTTAAGCACGATACAGCAAATCTTAGACGACCCGGATTTCGATCAGGAGAAGGCTTTGCAGCACCAAAAAGTACTATTGAAAGAAAAGAAGAGGCGTTTGGATCGTATATTGAATTCCATAGATCAGACGCTTGTTTCATTAAGAGGAGGAAAGAAAATGTCGAACCAGGATAAGTTTGACTCATTTGACCGAACTGAAATAGAGAAGCATCAGAAGAGATATGAGAAAGAAGTGAAAGATCGCTGGGGGGATACGGACGCGTACAAACAATCAAAGGCCAAAACAGCCTCCTATACAGAGGAAGATTGGAAGAGGATTCATGGAAAAAGTGAGGCTATCGACCAAGCCATCATCGACCGTATGGATCATGGACCTGATGATGAAGAAGTCCAACGTTTGATTGGAGAAAAACGCCAACATATTACGGATTACTTCTACACTTGCACGCCGGAGATCTTCAGAGGACTTGCGGATATGTATGTCAACGACTCTCGTTTTACAAAAAACATCGAAAAAAAACAAAAAGGTTATTCAGAGTTTTTGCAAAAGGCAATCCATTCATACTGCGACAAACTGGCGGATTGACTGGATTTATTAAGAATTCGAGAGTCTCATGTTACAACGGAGTAACATATATGTAATAAACGTAAAGTGAATGTGACTTTCCTGTTATTGAGTTATGCCTCACAGGTGTTAGTATAGGACTTGTGATTTTGAAACAGCGCTTGCGAGACATCGGGTCTCAATAGAAAAGGCTGTTATCCAAGGAGGCAATCAATAATGAAAAAAACAATTTTATCTTTGGCAGCGGTCACTGGGATTATGGCGACTACAACAATTACAGCAAGTGCAGAAGAGATTACGGTAAACAAAGGGGATACGCTTTGGAGCATTGCTCAGAACAATGGTGTATCCGTCAATGATATAAAACAAGAAAACAATCTAACATCCAACTTGATTTATCCAGGTCAAGCTCTACAAATCAATGAAAATAGCAACGCAACAGTTGAGACGGCATCAACTAACGCACAAGCAGACACGTACACGGTTCGTTCTGGGGATACTCTATACAGCATTTCTCAGAATTACGGCGTAAGCGTATCTTCTTTGAAAGCGTCTAACGGATTGAATTCAAACCTTATCTATCCTGGACAACAGCTTGCTGTGAACGGAGAAGTACAAGCATCTACGCAAAGCACAAATGACACGCAATCTACGCAGTCTTCTCAAGAAGAAGGTCGCACAATCAATGTAGAAGCAACAGCTTATACGGCTTATTGCACAGGTTGCTCTGGTGTAACAGCAACAGGTATTGACCTTCGTGCAAACCCAGACCGTAAAGTCATCGCGGTAGATCCTAACGTCATCCCTCTCGGCACAGAAGTTTATGTAGAAGGATATGGACGTGCTGTAGCTGGAGACATCGGTGGCGCGATCCAAGGTAACCGTATCGATGTATTCATGCCAAGTCGTTCCGATGCATTGAACTTCGGGCGCCAAAACGTTGAAGTAACGATCCTAGACTAATTATAAACGGTAAACAGGCGGCACATTCGTGTCGTCTGTTTTCTAGTATAAATAAAGATATATTTATAAGAATGAATTCCCGCGTTTCTACAAAATAAACATGAATCTCATGTGTGTTATTGATGTAAAAAGAAACGGATTCAGGAGTTTGGAATTCGATCAACAGAACGGCTTCTCCTAGGTGGGAACCAGATTCAAAATAGATGAAAAAGAAAAATATAAAAATAAAAATTTTTTTGTTGCGTTTGTGATGTTTTACTAATATTATCAAGGGGAATCGATTTATAACCCTATAAAGAAAAGGAGGTCACCACGATGACTCTGCTATATTCTAAAGCGCGTGAGCTTTTTGATGAGGATTACAAGAACAGTCCAGAAGGCAAGTCTGCAGCGAAAGTCAAAAGTGCAAAGCGCACCAAGAGTGGGAAAACACTTTTTGCTTCCCGCAAGCAGAACAGTAAGCGTAAATAACATCTGACGTGGTGAAGGAATGCTATGCGAAGAAACAAAATGAGAATTAACATGTCAAACTTCTTTAAAAGAGGAGTTCCGTGGATCAGCGCTTTAAGGACAGAATCTGTCACTTAAGCGCTGATTTTTTATTGCCCAAAACCTAAATAAGTCGTCATCAACATACTTCTCAGTGAGCCTTAATAAGGAGATGATGTGCGTTTCGCTTGAGTGAAATTAGGCTATTTACAGTTTTAAGGAGGCGAGTAATTTGTCTATTTTTTCAAAAGAAGCATTACAGGACCAACACATCATTATTACGGGTGCTACCGGTGGAATTGGTTACGAAGTGGCGAAAGAAATTGTGCGATGCGGAGGACATGTAACCGTCACAGGGCGTAACGAAGAGAAATTAGCAGCACTCAAAGAAGAGTGTGCTACGATAAATGAAGATGCAAAGGTTGCAGTCGTTGTTGCGGATCTAAATGAAGATGGTGGACGGCAACAGATTGTTTCACAAGCGCGCAATGAAATAGGGGATATTACAGGCTTAGTCAATTCAGCAGGTATCATAGGAGGAGGACCTCTCGATCAACTGACTGAAGAAGAGTTACGAAAAGTGATGGAACTGAACTTCTTTTCAACGATTCTATTCACTCAAGCTGTTTATGAACATATGAAGAAAAAGGGCGGGTCAATTGTTAATCTATCTTCTCTCTCAGGTTTGAGGGGAACACATGGGAATACCGCTTATAGTGGTTCTAAATTTGCCATAACTGGATTCACTCAGTCTTTTGCCTATGAGGCTATTGAGTATGGTATTCGTGTGAATGCGGTGTGCCCGGGGTATGTGGATACTTCGATGGGGCAAGAGGCTATTCGAAGCAAAGGGGAACGCGAAGGACGAAGCTATGAAGAACAAAGGGAGTTAGCTGAACAAGGGATTCCTTCCAGCCGGCTTTCTACCCCGGAAGAAGTCGCACGCTCGATTGTCTATTTACTGACGGACGCTTCAGAAAATATTATCGGGGAGTCATTGAAGATTTCTGGCGGAAGCGTCATGCGCTAATTTGTAAACAAGGAGAGATTCATCATGAGTAAGGATCGTTATTCAAGACAACGCCTATTTGCACCGATAGGAAGTTCGGGACAAGTCCTTATCGGTCAAAAGCATGTACTTATTCTAGGTGTTGGTGCGCTAGGGACAAGTTGTGCTGAGCAGCTCGCTCGCGCTGGAATCGGTAAGCTGACATTGATCGATCGTGATTATGTCGAATGGAGCAACCTACAGCGGCAACAGCTTTATTCTGAAAACGATGCGAGTGATAGACTCCCTAAAGTCATTGCTGCGAAAGAGCGCTTGGGTCAAATCAATGGGGAGGTAACAATTGAAGCATATGTCCAAGACGCAGGAAGAGAGACGCTTGAGTCGTTGGTCGAAGAAGTCGACGTCATGATTGACGCAACAGACAATTTTGAAGCTCGCTTACTCATGAATGATATTTCTCAAAAGTATAACGTCCCTTGGGTGTATGGTGCATGTGTGAGCAGTCACGGAGTCAGCTACACGATATTGCCTGGAGAGAATGCCTGTCTCCGCTGCTTGTTGGATTCGGTTCCGATGGGCGGGGCTACGTGTGATACGGTTGGTGTCATCAGCCCGGCTGTGCAGATGGTGACGGCTCACCAAGTGGCAGACGTATTGAAAATACTTGTCGGCGATCAGCAAGCGATTCACGGAAAGTTTGTGACGTTTGACCTTTGGAACCATAGGTATTCAAGCATATCTGTAAAAAATGTGAAGAAAAGGGACTGTCCATCTTGTGGAAATGACCCTACATACCCTTCTTTATCTATGGAAACTCAAACGAAAACAGCCGTTCTCTGCGGAAGGGACACGGTACAAATCAGACCTGGACAGATGGGGGATAGAGATTTCGAAGAGTTGAAAGAGCGGTTGGTGGATGGGGAAGTGAAAGAGAACCCTTTCTTGTTATCTTATGATCAAGGTGCGCATCGTCTAGTGTTTTTTAAAGATGGACGTGTCCTTGTCCATGGAACGAAAGATGTGACAGAAGCGAAATCCATCTATCAGCGTATAGTCGGTGGCTGACCTTTCCATTGTTTGTATGACTATTAAAATGGGAATACATAAACAACAGACAATAATTAAAGGAGGCTTTACTGATGGGGCGCTTGTTAAAGAGAGTCTTCAAATATGGCCCGATGGTGTATCCGATTATTAGGAAGTTCATGCGTAAACGCAGAAGATATTAGACGAAACGCGCCTTCTACATAGGCGCGTTTTTCTTTTTTCTGTCCCTGGGGGGTTCTCCTCGAAATAAGATGTAAGGTGTGGCGGAAAAGTGAACAGTCTGTCCGAAGACGCTGAGCAAATGTCCGATATAGATCGCTTGTCCGAATTGAGCACTTGAATGTATGATATCGTGCATCTCTTGTCCGGATCGCTTGGATAAATGTCCGAATTGAGGTTCCAGTTCTCCCAGACTCTCCTAAGAGTGAACGGACCAGAACGTGTTCAAGAATAATATTCTATAATAGGACCTTTCTTTTTCTATCGTTTTGTTCTACTTATGGTAGAATTTATAAAAAAGAGGGTCACAAAGGGGGAAGGAAATGAATCGCTGGGATTCAACACCAATCATCCGTTTCTTTGGTGGTCGTACCTTGTTGTACATACTTGGCATTCTGTTGATCATCGGCTTAAATATACTCGTGTATTCTCGAGTAGGGTTTCTATTTCACCCGGTTCTAGTTTTTGTTAAAACCGTAGCCTTACCGATCATTCTTTCAGTAGTGGTGTACTATTTACTTCGCCCCATCATTCAAATGATGGAATCATGGAGAATCAAGCGCGTTTGGGGAATCATCATTACGCTTATGCTTGTGGTCGGGCTCATTACGTTGTTGATCATTCTGATTGTTCCGTTTCTGGAAAAACAGTTCATCAGTTTAGCGGAAGAATTACCTCAATATTTGCGTGATTTAGTCAACACAACGGACCAATGGCTTCGCAGTTCGGTTGTAGGCAATTACTATAATGATCTATTCCAAGACGTAAATGGAATACTGAACCAACTGCCTGATTTATCAACTTATGCTGCTCAAACAGTTGAGGGAATCACCAGTTTCATCACAACTCTGACTAACGTTGTGATTGCCATTGTCACTCTGCCGTTTATCTTGTTTTATTTATTGAAAGACGGACATAAACTGCCGAACAAGATTGTTCATATTTTTCCTCCAAAAGCTCGAAAAGAAGTGATGAGCGTCTTCAAAGGAATCGATCATCAACTGAGTGCGTATATTCAAGGGCAGATTATTGTCAGCTTCTGTATCGGGATCATGATGTACATCGGCTTTTTGATCATTGGCATTGACTATGCGTTATTATTAGCGGCCATTGCTAGTGTGACAAGCGTTGTACCGTACTTAGGACCAATGATTGCGATTACGCCGGCGTTGATTATCGCAATCGTTACATCACCATTTATGGTTCTGAAATTAGCCTTTGTATGGACGGTCGTCCAGTTGCTGGAGGGCAAATTCATTTCTCCGCAGATTATGGGGAAAAGCTTGCATATTCACCCTGTCACGATTATCTTCGTGCTTTTGACAGCTGGCCATTTGTTCGGCGTCGTTGGGATCATCCTCGCCATACCGGGTTATGCGATCATTAAAGTGTTTGTGACCCATCTCTATGTATGGTTTAAGAAGCGTTACAACCGCTATGTCGATCAAGAAGATCAGTATGAAACAGAAGAATAGGATACCTGAATGAGAAAAAGACCAGGGGGATGTTGGCTCGCTTTAGCCGCATCCCTCTGGTCTTCATTTATTGTGCTTTTTTCATCATCACAATCCAAACGTCTGGCTCTACTTCTACTTCATCCACTGGTTCAAACCCATATTTAAGATAAAGATTGACGGCGGGTTCGTTCCCTTTCCCTGTCTGAACGACGACCGGTTTATTCGGCATCGTAGCAAACAAATGTTTCAGAAGCGATTCACCTATTCCTCTTCTGAAATAAGCGGGATCAACCATCATTCTGTAAATATCAATTTCCTCTTGCTCTTCTTTATAAGCAAGGACTCCAACGATTTTTTCTTCGATCATGTATCCGATGAATGTTTCATCATTCTCTACAATCGATTGTACGGAGTCACGGAATGGAGGAATATCTGAGAAGTTAATTAATTCCGCTTCAACCGCATAGGACTCCTGTTGGATTTTTAGGATATCCGTTGCGACCTTAGGATCTCTATGGGAAAGGATATCAATAGCCATGTACTCATCCTTTCATCAACCATGTCCCCATTCTAGCAAATCTATGGGAGAATGAAAGGGAATGAGGTTGGAAATCGAGTTTCTATTATATCCCATATATGGTACGGTAAGAGGAAAAAGACATTGCTATGGTGGGGGATCATCCTTTGTAAATTCCATTTATAGCCCATAGCAAAGCTGAATAAAAAAGGGGAAAACAGATGGATTATATTAAGGACATGAGAAAGTTGATCGGGCATGAAACATTATTGACGGTCGGATGTGGCGTCATCATAGAACAAGAAGGTCACATTCTACTTCAACATCGAACGGACTTGGATAACTGGTGTATCCCGGGTGGGTTAATGGAAATCGGGGAAGGCTTTGAGGAAACAGCGAAGCGAGAAACGTTGGAAGAAACAGGGTTAGAAGTCAAAGACCTTGAATTGTTCGGTATTTATTCGGGGGAGAAATGTTTCGCCACTTATCCGAATAAGGATCGAGCTTACAGTGTTCAAATTATTTTCAAATCGAAATCTTTTGAAGGGGAACTGATTCATGAAGGAAGCGAAACGAAAGAGCATCAATTCTTCAAAAAAGATGACCTTCCCGAGAACTTAAATGATCGTCAGGAAGTATTCATTCTGGATTGGGCTAAGGACGTCACGTTACCAGTGATTGATTAAGTAATGGAGGGATTTATATGGCTTATTTCATGCTAGGGTTGATTGTCATCGTCATCATCGTGCAAATGTTTAAATACTTCGGGAAGACCTCACACTCTGGTAGCGAAGACCGTGCTTATACTCCACATGATGATCTGTATAGTGGTAAATCGCGTGACTACGATGCGAGGCCAATACCCCAATCCACGAAAAAAGCGGATGTTGAACAAGGGAGTACACGTCATGTTTCCCGAGATGAATTTGATCATGCAATCGACTTTTACATAGCGGACGAAGATAAGGAAAAAGACGAGAACAAAGCATAGGGCACAAACTTAAAAAAGCATCGAATGAAATTTTTCATTCGATGCTTTTTAGTTTCGGAAAACCATGACTGCCTTAAACGATCCAATAGCTCAAAACTGACAACAGAATGGATGTGAGGATGAGTAGAAGGAGCGGCTTTAAGGCTTTATGCTTTAAATCTCTCAAACTGACACTCAGGCCGAGCCCGACCATCGCCATCGTCAATAGAAACGATGTCAGAGACGCGATATGACCTAAGACATCTTCAGGAATACGGATGAAGTAGCTTCCGATTAAGCTCATGGCTAGAAAGCCGAGTAAAAACCATGGGAAAGTGATGCTATTCTCGGTTTCTTCGTTTTTCTTATTTTTCATAAACCAGATTAATAGAAGGCTCAACGGAACGAGTAGAAAGACACGTCCGAGCTTGGATAAGAGAGCCATTCCTAACCCCTCTTCGCCAGCAGGGGCACCGGCAAGCGCTACATGAGCGACTTCGTGCAAGCTGATTCCGGCCCACATGCCGTAAGCTTCCGCATCCAAAGGTAGAAGCGGGCGAAGAAGCGTGTAGCCAATCGCAAAGATGGTTCCTACAATAGAGATTAGTCCTGCGCTTATTGCAGTATCTTCTTCTTTGACTTTCAAAATAGGTGAAACCGCCGCAATCGCAGATGCTCCACATACGCCTGTACCGATACCGAGAAGCATGGATAAGGAAGCATCGGCGTTGAATATACGCGCAAGAAATACCATCAATCCAATCGCGAACACAATGACTCCTAGATCTCTTAATAAAAGTGGGAGGCCTTCATCTAAGATCAAGTTCATATTTAAACGTAAGCCGAACAGAATAATGGCAAGACGAAGCAGCTTTTTAGCGGAGAATTGGATGCCAGAACGGATCGCCTCCGGATAACCGAAGAAGTGCCGGTACAAAACTGCGAGTAATATAGCGACAGCAAGCGGACCTGTTTTGTTGAGAACAGGTAATTGTGCCAGGGTGAAGCCTAGAGAAGCGACAATTGCTGTAAATCCGATACCGGATAATAAGGGACGATAGGCAATCTTCATAACGAATCCCTCTTTCTTTTCTAAAGTTAAAGTGAATAGGTCTTTTTTTGTTTGTTTACTTCGAGTGTAAACGATCAGACATTGATTTCCTTTTAACACTATACGCCTGCACTTAACATTAGTAAAATAAAACTTTATAATGTTAATCATTAATATTATTAATGATAAGGAGTGGTAGAATGGATTTCGAATCGATGCAAACTTTCATCACCGTCGTAGATGAAAAAAGTTTTACGAAGGCGTCCCAAAGGTTGAATTTATCTCAACCGACGGTGAGCTTTCACATCAAGAATTTAGAGTCCTATTTTTCCACGACGTTAATCGATCGATCACCGAAACGGTTTAAGCTGACACAAACAGGTGAGATGGTGTATCAAAGAGCGAGGCAGATAAGTGGAGTCATTGAGAAAGCGAAAGCGGAGGTCTATGAATTTCAACATCAGCTTCGAGGAACCATTCATATAGGCGCCAGTTACACAGTGGGTGAGTACATTTTGCCATCGATTTTGAAGATGTTCGATGAGAAATACCCAGCGATTGATTTGATGATTCAAATCGCAAATACAGAGCGCATCAACAGGGCTGTTCAGCTCCATGAATTGGATGTGGGTCTTGTTGAAGGGCAAGTTCACCATCAAGGACTCACGTCTTCTCCTTTCATGGAAGATGAAATGGTCGTGATTGTTCCCAAGGACCATCCCTTGCGTAAGCATGAACCCGTTACGTTTCATCAATTGCAAGACCAAACATGGCTGACAAGAGAAGGTGGCTCAGGTACGAGGGCGATGATGGATTCGATGTTAGAGTCGTACAATATTCGCCCGAAAAAACTGATTACGATCGGCAGCAATCATGGTGTCGTTCAAAGTGTCAAAGAAGGCCTTGGCCTGTCGTTTATATCCAGAACGGTCGTCAAGCATACGAATGCCGAAGATTTAATCATGACGATTCCCTACATTAAGAGCGCCGTCCGCTATTTCTCAATTGTTACACCGGTCAACGAGGAAGAAATTTCGAAAAATGCAGGCGTGTTCATAGAAGAGGTGAAGAAAAAATATTCGCTGTAATTGTCACAAAATGATGATATTTATCGAGATTTTTTTCTGATATCATTAAACTATGGAGAGGGAATGACATGGGTAGGGTCGAAGTAAACGTATAGAGTCCCTTTAAATAATCGGCTGATCGAGAACATGGAATTGCAAAAAACTTGCATACTTTCTTAGAGTGTGGGGTATCGTAGAATATGCAAGGAATTGAAACGTTTTCGAGATGGATTTCGTAAAGAGGATAGTCGAAACGAATAGGTGTGGTTTCGAGCCAAATCTTGATCATAATACTGAGGTGAAAACATGAAAAGCCTAGACCAGATTGTCGATTACTTGAAGACGCTGGGAGTAGAAGTAGAGAAGGTTTACAAAACACCAAAGGAAGAGACCAGGTAAGGACCGGCACATAGCTTATCATTGATCCCGTCCATAAAACATGAATATCAAAGGTGTGTTTCGAAGAGAGGCATGCCTTTTTTGTTATATAAAAGTATGAGGTGATCGGATGAGTGAGCGCAGATTGATTGAAATCGTGGATCAGCATGAAGACCTTCAACGACTATTTGAAGCCGCTGATCCATTGTTCGATGATTATTACATAGCAGCAGGATGCATCACCCAAACGGTCTGGAACAACCTTCACGGATACGATTCAACGTACGGGATTAAAGATGCTGATATCGTCTACTTTCATAATGGTTCTGGTACGACTTTAGATGAAGAAAAGGAATTAGAATCGAAGCTTGAGCAAAAGCTGAAGGACTTCCCTTTCGAAATCGATGTGAAAAATGAAGCCCTCGTCCATCTTTGGTATGAGAAAAAATTCAGCCAATCTATAGAGCCGTATATGTCCTTAGAAGATGCCATCGATACGTGGCCTACAACGGCCTCAGCTATCGGTGTTAAGAAGGTGGGCGGCAGGTACGAATGTTACGCGCCCTTCGGTTTGGACGATTTATTCTCGCTCATTGTCCGGCCGAATAAGCGTTTAGTAACAGAAGAGGTGTATCGTTCTAAAGCAGAACGCTGGAAGGAAAAGTGGCCTCAATTGACCATCGTTCCTTGGTGAGAATTTAAGTTTTGATTGGAAATTTTCTTCGATTCATTTTACTATAAAAGTATTCATTCCACTTAAAAGGGGATCAATCATAATGGATTATTATACATTTGATAAATTAGAAGAAATCCAGCAAAACGAATTCATAAAAGCAGCTATTGATCGTGTAGGGGCGGGAGTGGTGATTACGGACCCTGAGCAAGAGGATAATCCGATGATCTATTGCAACCAAGGGTTCAAAGATTTAACCGGATATGAGTCGCACGAGATTTTGGGGAGGAATTGCCGATTTCTTCAAGGGGAAGAGACCACTCCAGCATCTGTGAAGAAATTGAAAAAAGGGATAGAGGATCAGGAAGTAACGTATGTAGAAATTAAAAACTACAAAAAAGACGGAACACCTTTTTGGAACGAACTTCAAATCTACCCTGTCTATGTTGAGCAGATGGGACAAATGTATTTTGTAGGCGTGCAAAAGGATGTCACGAAACGTCGAGAGCAGGAAGAATTGATCGGGCATTACCTTTCTGAAGTCAAACGATTATCCACACCGATTGTACCAGTGGAAGAAGGGATATCGGTATTGCCTTTAGTGGGAACTCTTGATGACGATCGTCTGCAGCAAATGCTTGAGAATGTCAGTCATCATGTTATGGAATCGAAAGACGATTACTTGATTATGGACTTGTCAGCCGTCCATTCCTATAATGAAGGGGTACATATGGGGATTTATCAAATGAACCAACTACTGGATTTGATGGGGACTACTCTGGTCATCACAGGAATTAAGCCATCATTTGCAATAGAAAGCACTCCGTTTGCTGATTTCACAGATTTATCTTTACAAACTTACGCTTCCGTTAAACAAGCGCTACAATCGATTCGTAAGTAACTTGAGAAGCCCGATTTCATCAGAGGATGGAGTCGGGCTTTTACATAGGATGAAAAAGGGAATACTTTTGTTAAGAAAGTGAGCGGGTCACTAGAATAAAGCCGACTAATTTTGTATGATTTAGATAAACATCAACGTAGGAGTGGAAACCGATGCATTCAATTCTCGAGACTTGGATCAAGAATGAACGGCAACAACAGCTTTTTGATAAAGCAACTCGTATAGCGGCAGAAGCAAAGAAGCACGTAGAGACCACGGATCGTAAGGCGGATTTCTCACCGGATACATTGAAGGTGATTAAAGAAGAATCCTACCCCTCGCTCGCTTTAGCTAAGAAAGATGGTGGAGAAGATCTATCGCTTTATGAATTCTTGTTGTTACAAGAGAAGATTGCAGAAGGAGACGGTGCGGTCGCGTTATCGATCGGCTGGCACGTCGGCGTCATGATGGAGTTAACTGACGATCAATTGTGGGATCCACAAACTTTTCAAAAACTGGCGAAAGAAGTGGCGGATGAACAGAAAGTCGTGAATCGGATGGCAACGGAACCGGCAACCGGAAGTCCGACAAGAGGAGGTGTTCCGGAGACGAAAGCAGTCCGGGATGGAGGTCAGTACATTGTCTCAGGAAGGAAAACTTTTGCGTCGATGGTCGATCACCTGGATTACTACATCGTTTCCGCCTATGTCGAAGACCTCGATCAAGTAGGGTGGTTCTTAATTGACCGGCACCAGCCAGGCATTTCTGTTGACTATACATGGGATACACTAGGGATGAGGGGCACGGGAAGTCATGACCTTGTGTTAGACCGTGTAGTCTTACATGAAACAGATTTAGTCGAAATAAAGGGAGAAGGCAAGTCCTCTGCCAAAGGGTGGCTCTTGCATATCCCGGCTTGTTATCTTGGCATAGCCGTTGCAGCAAGAAATGACGCGATCGAGTTTGCCAAGAATTTTCAGCCGAACAGTTTGGATACTACGATCTCGGAAGTGTCCCATATCCAAGATAAAATCGGTCAGATGGAATGGAAGCTGATGCAGGCTCATTCCTACTTATATAGTGTCGCAAGGAAGTGGGATGAAGAGCCTGAGAATCGTGACCAGATCGGTCCCGAATTAGCTGCGGTCAAATTAGCCGTTACGAATGCGGCCAATGAAGTCGTCGATTTAGCTATGCGGATTGCTGGAGGCCGAGGGCTTTCCAAGCATAATCCGTTTGAAAAATATTACCGTGACGTGCGCGCCGGGTTGCATAACCCGCCGATGGATGACGCGGTAGTCAGTATGTTAGCGAAGCGAGCGTTGCAATAAGAAATGTCCGTTCCACAATGTGGAGCGGACATGCAGGCTGCCTGCAGAAGTCTGTGCAGAGGTTCTGTTTTTATATAAGAATACCGTGGGATGGAAAACGACTCGCTTTCCTGCCGGTAACCGGCAATCCTCCTCGTTCGTTGACACTCTCTGTGGGGTCTCGCCTAGGTCCTTCTCCCGCGGGAGTCTCCCCGTTTTCCATCCCACTATGCTACAAATAGTGGGAACAGAACCTTGCCAAACATTGTGCGTTTATTCGTAGCAGCCCTCTTTGTAGGGGATTTCAAGAGGTTCACACTTCCTCTCGCAAGGTGGCGTGGAAACGGCGACACTCCTGCAGGACCCTGGGGCTTGGGTTGAGATCCCGCAGAGCGCGAAGCGGCCAGAGAAGCTCACCGCCGCCTGCGGAAAGGGAGTCGTTTCCACGCCGCCGGTCCCTTCTCAACATGGAAGAACCGAAAGTAGCTTCTCAACATACTGTATGTCCGTTTCACATATTGGAGCGGACATTTTTTGGGTTTAAGTTCCCTTTTAGGAACCACCATAAAAAAGTGGATTCTCCCAATAGAGAATCCACTCTGTATTTATTGTTCGGCTAACAAGTCTGCATAAGCTTTTGCATAAGGCGGCAAATCTGGTGGTCTGCGTGCAGACACGATGTGCTCATCGGTCACAACCGCTTCGTCAACCCAAGTTGCGCCTGCGTTCATCATGTCATCTTTGATGCCTGGTGTACTTGTGACTTTTCTGCCTTTCAGGATGTCTGCAGAAATGAGAACCCAGCCCGCATGGCAGATTTGGCCAATCGGCTTGCGGTGCTCATCCATATGTTTCACCATCTCCATCACTTTGTCGTAACGACGAAGTTTATCTGGTGACCAACCACCTGGGACAAGAATCCCGTCATAATCAGCTGGATTCACATCGTCAAAGGCTAAATCGGCTGTAGCGGGCACCCCATATTTCCCGGGGTACTCTTCTCCGGCTTTTTCACCAACGAGATGCACCGTTGCTCCTTCTTCTTGCAAACGAAGCAGAGGGTACCATAACTCTAAGTCTTCGAAGTCTTTACTCACGAGGGCAATGGCTTTCTTTCCTTCTAAACGCATAAACAACCTCCTTTAAATGTGGTAAGAATACTACTAGCTTCCTATTTCAACCCTGATTGTGGCTCCCAGGGCGCTTGCGCTTTTCATTGTCTAGCTCCAGCGCCCAGACACTCCTGACATAAGCAATCCGTCTTGCGGAAGGAAAATCCGCCTTCCTCCAGCCGTTTTGCTTATGCGTGTCGTGTCTCCCGGGACGCTTGCGCTTTTCTTATAGTTTATCAAATCTTCAGGTTTCGTTCGAATCTTTCGATACAGCGAGAACCCACCAGATCAGTAGCGGTTGGAAAAGGATCCGAATCCATAGCGCTGTTTGGTTCGTTTCTTCGCTCCAAGGTGCGGGAATACCATAAATAGCTGCATAAAAATTGGCTGGAACGACTAGAAGTAAGAATAAAGCTGTGGCTATACCTGCTGCTCGTCTCGTTTGCGGGAAAATAAGAAGTAGAGCTAGCAACCACTCCATAATGCCTGACACATAGACGATTTCAAGCTTTAACGGTACCCAGGAAGGAAGCATGGCTGCAAAACCGTGGTCATAAATAAAGTGTGTGACGCCTGCAAAAAAGAAAGCCGCTGCGAATACGTATAGTCCAATCCTTTTTAGTAACATCATTACCTGCACGTCCTCTCTTCATAGTGAAACGTATGTAGGTTGTCATCCGTATAAAGACTACATCTCTATTGTAAATGAAAAGAAACGGTAGGTGCTACTAATGTGGGTAAGGTATAATAGGGATAAGGTTTGGCATAGATTGATTGAAGTGTTAAAACTACCATCATGGTAAGGGGTCGAACAGTTATGAAAAAATGGGTAAATGTCGTTACAGTCTTTTTCGTTTTGTTTAGTTTGATTCTTCCGAGTGCAAGTTTTGCCTCGACGGGAGATCAAGGGATTAATGAAAAACTTGGATTGCCAATCGTCGTTTACGGAGCAGCTTTGACAGATACGCAAAAAACGGATGTGGCTGAGCTGTTAGAAGTGGATCAACATGATCAGGTCGATGAATTTACAGTCAATGGACAGGATCTCGCCAATTATATCGGTGGGAATCCGAATTCGAACATGTATTCATCAGTGAAAATCATACATCAAGATAACGGACAAGGTTTAGCGATTGATATCGTGACACCTGAAAATATTACACAAGTATCGAAAGAAATGTACACGAATGCACTATTAACAGCAGGTGTCGAGAATGCCGACGTCCTTGTGGCGTCATCTGTCAAAGTAAGTGGTCATTCTGCGCTCACTGGAATCTACAAAGCGTACGATGCTAAAGGGGTCAAGCTTGACGAAGGACGCATGAAAGTGGCGAGCGATGAATTGGATATCGCGACCGATATTGCCGAAGAACAAGGAATCGACCAAGCGAAGATCAGTGAACTGCTGACGGAAATCAAAAAAGCGATTGCTGAGCAAGACCCAGCAACGAGAGAAGAAATTGAACAAATCGTTCAAGATCAGTTGCAATCCTTGAACATTGAATTAAGTCCAGAGGACCGCCAACGTCTGATTGATTTATTCGAACAGATGCGGAATCTGAATATCGATTTTGATCAAGTCCGAAATCAGTTGAATGATTTAACGGGAAGTTTGCAGGACCTAATCAACGATGATGGGTTCTGGAACAGTGTAACAAATGGCGTGCGGGATTTCTTCCGTTCTCTGTCTAATTTCATCAATTCATTACTCAATTAAAAAAATCCTCTGAGCTGATCACTGCTCAGAGGATTTTTTCATTCAGAAGCGGCTTTGGCGTCTTCGACAATTTGCTCGTAAGGAACATCTTGTGAACCATTGTACTTCTGTAATACCGTCCCATCTTCACCGACTAAATAAAAGGAAGCCCCGTGAATGACTTGGTCATTGCCTTCGATCTTATCAGCTTGTGTCTTGAAGCTTTCTTTCGCAAATTCAGCAATCGTTTCTTGGTCATACCCTGTAACGAAGTGCCAGTTGCTCGTATCGGCTCCATATTTTCCACCGAATTCAGCTAATTTCTCCGGAGTATCTACCGTAGGATCCACGCTGAAGGATACAATTTCAGTATCCACGTTCTCCTCTTTCAAACCTTCTTGAATCTTCGTCATATTGCGGGTCATAGGTGGACAAACGGTATCGCAGGAAGTGAAAATGAAATCAGCGATCCATACTTTTCCTTCCACATCATCAGTAGAGAACGATTCGCCGTCCTGGTTTGTTGCCTCTAACGTCCCGACTTCCCAACCTAATGTATTTTCAATAGCTTCATCCGATTGTCCATTGTTGCTTGATCCGCAGGCCGTAAGAAGAGTGGCCGACAAAAGAAGTAATCCGATCGTGAGGATTCTTTTCATAATGTTCCCCTTTCTGGAAAGAGCATTCTTCTTCAGTTTACGACTGCTGAAAACGGGCTGTCAACGCTAGGGGGATTTGTTGCGTAAATCGACAAACATTGGTATATATTTTCGAGCACGAACCTGACTGAATTTATGCGTGATATCCTTGATCATGAACCTGTAAGATTTGTATAAATGAGGCTCTTTTGCAGACGCTAATAAGAACGATTAAGAGCGAGGGATGCATATGCCTTATTATACAAATGACAAAGGAAAACAATTATTTTACGAAGATAGAGGAAGCGGAGAGGCGTTTGTCTGGATCCATCCTCCAGGGATGGGGAGGAAGGTGTTCAGGCAGCAACATGATCTGGTGAAAAGCTATCGTATGATTTTTCCGGACTTAAGTGGAAATGGTGATTCTGAAACGGTAACTAGAGCCCCGGATATCAGCTTTTATGCTCGTGAAATCATCGATTTGTTAGATCATTTAAAACTAGACAAAGCCATCATCGCAGGGTATTCCTGCGGAGGGATGGTTGCTCAAGAAACCGCATTGACCTTTCCAGATCGAGTGAAGGGGCTGATTTTAGCTGGAGGATTTCCGAAAGTCGTGACAGGGATGCTCCATTTTGAATTTGAAGTCGGGATGAGGTGGGTGCAGAAGAGTACGGAAACACTCGCCAAGCTGCTTAGCCATTCCCATTTCCGTCGGGCCGATATTAAAAGGGAATTAAGTGAACATATGGCAAAGTCTGATCCAGACGTATGGTATGAGTACTATAACCGAGGGCATCATTATGACTGTAGCCGGCGACTTGACCAATTGAAAGCACCGCTACTACTTGTTTATGGAGCTAAGGAGTTTTGGATCAATCATCACTCGTTTTACTATCGTCAATGTCCAGATGTTACGCTTGGGGTTATTGAGAGGGCGTACCACCAGATCCCGGCTACTCATTGGCCTCAATTCCATGAGATGATTGAGCGGTTTGTCGTAGAAAAACGACTCGTGTAAGAAATTACAGGTGTCTGTTTCTGGATAAAGAAATTAAGCGAGTGATTGTTGATTCACGACTGTTTTAATAGTTAGAACTCTAATAAAGTGGTCGGAGAACCTTTATCTCTGCAGTTTTGTAATTAGTTTTTGCTATGAAGTGATTAGATAATCTTTCTCTCAAGTCTTTTTTGATTCATATGAAGTCAAAACAGTTGAGAAGAGGACTTTCTCCACCATTTTACGTGGTGAAGCTTATCACAGCAGTACACGTATTCAACAAACAAAAAAGCAGAGGGTACTCCCTCTGCTTACTCTGACTGTGTATCTATAGTAAAGGTTTGGTCGATTTTATTGGCTACAACGACTTCATTGAACGTAACGGTTACGCTTGATGCACCATCTAAAAGAGAATCTGGAATGTCCAGGCGAGACGTTCTTTCTGACCCGCCTGTCCCCACGAATCCATCATTGCCGTTATCGGTAACAACGCTTATGTGATCGGTTTGATCTGGGGGTGTCTGTCCGTTGAAAATGGTAGTGCCGACTAGCTTCTCTTTTTGGCCGGCATCTTTTGGTGTGTACCTAAGAGATAAGGTGAGGCCGTGATTCTTATGATAGTTCATATCCTGTAAGTACACATTCGTTTCGTATTTCTCGGCTACTTTCTTCGTCAATTCCTTATTCACATGGTCCGTTCCTTCAAGCTCGGGCAGCTCGAAAGTGAACGAATAGGGATTCTCTTTAATCAAATGAACGTTTCGAATATCTAAGGACAACTTGTCCGGGATTTCTGTGGATGACTCATTCAATGGACCGAAAAAGGCACGATACATATTTTCTTCCCCGTCGATCTTTTGTAAACGAGGGCTGAATGGAACCTCTTGATCATCGCTTATCACTCGTCCTTCGAGCGTATGGTTAAATAGGTTGTTATCATCCTTGATTCTCATCTTTATATAATTGGTGGAGACACTCATCACCAATTCTGTTGGTTCGATAGTCAATCCGTTGTCTGAATAAGACCCGGAGAACGGTAGAGTGGCAATTGTTTGTTTGTCTGGATCATAAGAGTACGGGACTGGGATCGCCTCGGTCTCGATCGTTTCCCCGTTTATACGGAAGCGGATCGATGTTTTTGCCGTTCCTTGAAAGGATTCCGGCATTTGAGAGAAACTCATATAGGGGTCATCCATCCCTTCTTTCATGATCGGCATAGAATGGATGATGCCATATAATCGGTTCTCAAAGATGACCGCTTCATTATGCCTGAGTGAGCTGAAAGCGTGAAGGGTTTGAGATTGTATGTCGCCGGTTTCTTCAATCTTCAGTTGATCGACTTGTGGTGGATCATTCAAGTAATGATTAGTGTCGCCTTCTTCTTCAACAAGCAGGGAGAGGTCGATACTGTATAAGTAAAAGATTTGTTGACCGCTATGCCACACTTCATTGATTTGGACACGGCCTTCTTTATCAGGGACCGTCATCGATTGCCCGGGAGAGGTCATCAGCTCTCGTTCTCTGATTTGATCAATTTTCGGTATTTGCCGTCTATAGAAATCATTCAATTCCTCTTTTGTTTCGACTTCAGCCCATTCTATCGGCAGCTTGTCTTGATCGACAGCTTTCGCTTTTCGTTGTGGTTCTTGTTCAGATGTCAGCCTTTCTCCTTCGCCTGAAGTCGTGACATATGCACCGATTCCAAAAACAAGAAGTACGGCGATGATGATTATGGCCTTTTGTTTGTTGGCTTGCTTCTTCATAGTTCATTCCTTTCTTCACGTAAGATTTTGTCATTCTTATGATGGATATGTAATGATGTGCGTGATTTAATATTGACTTAAAAATTTTTAAAAAAACGACAATCTACCCATGAACGTATTCTTCATTATCATAACAGAATTTTCTGGTAAATCGTGATCAATGAAGGAAAAAGGCGTAAAAAAAGAGCTGTACACCAAAGTCGGTGTACAGCTCTATTTCTCTTCTTCATCCAAGTAGTGATTCAGCATAGCGTCACTCTCGGATTGTTCATCGACAGGGTCCACTTCTCGTGGAGTGAAGGATTTGTTGTAGGTTAGGGAATGACTGAAAACTTGAGCGAAATCGCTCGGGGGAGTGATCTTTCCTTTTCTGGCCATCGTCTTGCCTCCTTATGGATGTTGTCTCTAATAGTATTCCTGTTTATAGAGGTATCATAAACATGTAGATAACATTTATGCATCAGAAATCGATTCTCAGCACCCAATAAAAAATTTGACTAAATAGAGCATATTTCTTGATTCTTATCGAAATTTTCCGATATTTATTAAAGGTGGTTTTAAATTCAGAGTGGTAGGTGAGAGGAATGGCTCAGATAATCGATCATCCTTGGAAAACTCTCAAGCAGCTTTCCATACCTATGTGGTTCTTTGATCAAAAGGATCAGAACATCTATTTTAACGATGTGTTAAGACGTGATTTGGGCGTTGAAGAACGGATTATAAATCAGCAAGGTCTGAAAGGTCTCCTCCATAATGAAGATATCGACACGCTGAAGGCAGTCATTGCGGAAGGGAAGCAAGAACAGACGTTTCATTTGAGTTATCGTTTGAAAAGGTGGTCAGGCTATCGCTGGGCAAAAGATGTGGTGACCCCTTATTATGCAGAAGACGGGGAGTTCCTCGGTTACAGCGGATTGTCTGTCTCCGCTTCCTCTTGCCGTGATGAACTCGAGCAACTAAAGAATTCGATTACTGAAATTGGAGAAGCGTTCTCGACATCTAACGGGCAATCTTTTTTCAATTTTTTCGTCCGCTATTTAGCTAAGGCATTACGCGTAAGCACGGTGGTGGTAGGAGAGGTTTCGGGAGAAGATAGAAATGTGATCACAACCATTTCTATGTATCAGAATGGGCAAATTACATCGGGTTTTGAATACAGTTTGGAGCATACACCTTGTGAGGGTGTCATTCAGACGAATGAGTGCTTTTATCCGAAAGATGTACAAGCGCGATTCCCTGAAGATGACTTTCTTCAGAGGCATGATATCGAGAGTTATTTCGGAAAAACGCTGTTAAACTCGAATGGTGATGTGATTGGCATCATTGCTATTATGGATGACCAACCCTTGATCAATGGTCCGTTGAGCAGGGCGATTTTTCAAATTTTAGCTGATCGAATCGAGCATGAGTTAGTGAAAATGAAGACCGAAAGTCAATTGCGTAAGCTCTCTCAATTTGATTCATTGACAGGGTTGATCCAGCGAGATTATTTTTCTGAGCTTGTCAAAAAAGAGTTTGAGATTGCCGGAAATAATGGAACGAAGTTGGGGCTTCTCATCATCGATTTGGATAACTTTAAAATGATCAATGACTCCTGGGGGCACGAAAAAGGTGATGAGCTATTGCGTCAGTTTGCGCGGCACTTGAACCAAATCTTTGCTAGGAGAAATTGTGTCATCTCAAGGGTAAGCAGCGATGAGTTCGTTGTTCTTCTCAAAGAAGCAACTGAAGTAGATGACGTGTGCGATATGGCAGATCATGTGATTCAATCGATGAAGCGGCCGTTCACCATTGACCAACGGGAATACTATACAACAGTGAGTGTCGGTGTCAGTTTCTTTCCTTATGATGGCAAGGAAGAAGGGGCGATGTTACGCTATGCACATGCCGCGATGCATAAAGCGAAGCGTAATGGAAAGAATCGGTATGAGTTGTATGATTCTAATATGAGCAAGGAAATCCGTGAAGAGATGGTTCTGAAACAAGCCTTGCACCACGCACTTGATAAACAAGAGTTCGTCTTGCATTATCAACCGCAAATTTGTGGACGGTCCTCTGAAGTGATTGGCTATGAGGCATTAATTCGTTGGAATCACCCGACATATGGATTGCTGTCCCCGCACTACTTTATCGGTCTTGCCGAAGAGAGTGGGATGATTACTCAACTGGGAGAATGGGTGTTGCAAGAGGCGTGTGATCAAATTAAAGAATGGCAACAAAAATATGAACGACTTGATTTGAAGGTTTCAGTGAATTTATCAGCTAAACAATTTGTCGATCGTTATCTACCAGACAAAGTGTTTGCTGCGCTGAAGCAATCGGACTTATCTCCAGAGAGCTTGATTGTCGAAATTACGGAAACGATGGTGCTACAGGATTTCGATCGTAGTATCGAGACATTAGAAAAGCTGAGGGCAGGAGGAATCAAGGTTCACCTTGATGATTTCGGGGTCGGATTTTCCTCTTTGAGTTACTTGAGCCGACTGCCGGTAGATGCCATCAAGATTGATCGTTCGTTTATCAATCAAATCGATGCGGGTGAAAACGATGTCGCCATTGTCAGTGCTATCATTGCCATGGCCAAAAGCCTAAGCCTTCAGATTATAGCAGAAGGTGTGGAAAAAGAAGCACATATCCGCTATTTGAAACAAAAAGGATGTTACGAATATCAAGGCTACTATTTTAGTAAGCCGACCCCTGCTGAAAGCGTGAGCCTATAGGTTCACGCTTCTTTTCTCAGAGGGCACGAAGAACCTAAAGTAACTTTATCAATAAGGAGGTGGGAATAGTGGAAGAGTGGTTGATGACTTTCAATGAGAATGAAGAGCCATTACAACCTAAAGGACGCTCCCTTGTCCACCGGGATGGAGATTGGCACGAAACCTTCCATTGCTGGTTTTATGAAGTGAGTGAGAAGGGCACATTCTTATATTTTCAGAAACGCGCAGAAGACAAAGCCGACTTTCCTAAACTGTTTGACATTACGGCTGCCGGACATATTGAAGTAGGTGAGAAGGTAATGGATGCGGGGGTTCGTGAAATTGAAGAAGAAGTCGGGTTATCCATCGATCATGATCAAATGGAAACGCTTGGGACATACAAAGAGGAATTGCTTTTTGAAGACCTAAAGGACCGAGAAATATGTCGCGTGTTTCTCTATCGTATCGATCAGTCAGGTTCACTGCAGGTGAGCAGTGAGGTGTCGGACATCATCAGAGTTCGTCTGGTCGATGTCCCTTTTCTGAAGAACGATCCCGTAAAGTACCAGTCTGTCATCACGGGAGAAGAAGGAGACATGACCTTTCAGGATGTCGTCCCTCATTCATGGGGGTATATTCAATTCATCATTCAACACGTTATGGAAAAAGTCGAAAAACTTTGACAAGGGTGCAGAGTCTCTATATAATCTTGCCATAACTGGACAGCTAGAGGAGGAAAAATATGAGTCATTCATCATTTGAAACAAAGGTGGTTCATCAGAAATTTGACCAAAAACAAGTACAAAATAGTAAAAATACACCGATCTATCAATCGACCGCGTTCACGTTCAAGGATCTAGATCATCTTGAAAGCTATTATGAAGGTGGTAGTCCTTACTTATATTCTAGAGAACGAAATCCCAATACAGACGAGCTGAGCCAAACCATTGCTCAGTTAGAAGAAGCAGAAGCAGGTGTCGCGACTTCTTCAGGAATGTCTGCCATATTAGCAGGGATCCTGGCTGTTGCGTCTCCAGGAGATCATATTGTAGCAGCGGATGATGTTTATGGTGGCACACATAAATTGCTCAATTCAGAACTGAAAACGTTCGGCATTGAAGTGACGATGGTCCCATTTGCAGACATAGACAAGGTGAAGAACGAAATTAAGAGCAATACGACCTTGCTTTATACGGAATCCGTGTCCAATCCGTTCCTCAGAGTGGAAGACCTAGGTGCGCTTGTATCCCTAGCGAAAGACAACGGATTATATACGATGGTGGATAATACATTCGCCACACCTTATTTGTTACAACCTTTTACAAAGGGGATTGATCTTGTCGTACATAGTGCTACGAAGTATATAGGCGGTCATAGTGACGTAACATCCGGTGTACTTGTAGGGGGAGGAGAACTCATCCAAAAAGCTACGCAAAAAGTAGTGACTTTAGGAGCCAACTTGAGTCCATTTGAAGCTTGGCTGACCCAACGTGGCGCAAAGACGCTTGCTTTACGAATGAAACAGCAGTCTCATAATGCGAAAGAATTAGCGCGTGCTTTGGAGTCCAATGATCATGTGCATCATGTCTATTATCCGGAGTTTGTTTCAGAACGTGGGAACGGTGCGATTGTGACGATTGAATTATCAGAGCGTGTACAAGTTGAGACTTTCTTCAAATCTTTAGGTTGGATCAAAATTGCCCCTACACTGGCTGGTGTCGAAACGACAGTGTCTTATCCAGTGCGGACCTCTCATCGTGCCCTTTCTGATCAAGAACGCGAAAACATAGGCATCAACGATTATGTCATACGTTTATCCATTGGTATTGAAGAAGCTTCGGACATTATCGAGCAGTTCCAAGCAGCGATTTCGCAATCAGTAAATTAAATATTCTAAAAATTATTGACATTCAGTCATCTTGTGTTTTATAATTCTCATCATAGTTAATTAAATAAGGATCTCTTATCAAGAGTGGCAGAGGGAATAGGCCCTGCGAAGCCCGGCAACCTTCAAACATCGGTTTGAAAAGGTGCTAAATCCTACAGATCAGCATGACTGATCTGGAAGATAAGAGGAGGATTGTGTATTTCAAGCCCCTCTTCTTATCAAAGAAGAGGGGCTTTTTGTTGTTATTGTCACGGATATTGATAAGAACCATCCATTTTAGGAGGACGATGAAATGAGTAAACAAGTAGAGAGTTATGATGTAGACACGATTTCGCTACACGGGGGACAGTCACCTGATCCGACGACGGGATCACGAGCGGTTCCGATTTATCAAACGACATCTTATGTGTTCCAAGACACGGATCACGCACAAAGTTTATTTGCTCTAGACGAACCCGGAAACATTTATTCGCGAATCGGAAACCCGACGGTGGATGTATTTGAGAAAAGGATGGCCCTTCTAGAAGGGGGCGTAGCTTCTGTAGCCACTGCATCTGGCATGTCAGCGATTGCCTTATCGATTATGAATATTGCAGGAGCAGGCGATGAAGTCGTTGCCGCGGCTAACCTTTACGGCGGCACGTATAATTTATTCGCAAACACTTTACCGCGATATGGCATTAAAGTCAGATTTGTTGATCCAAAAGATCCTGAAAATTTCAGAACAGCCATTACGGATCAAACAAAAGCCGTGTTTGCTGAAACAATCGGGAATCCGAGCCTTCATGTGTTGGATATTGAAAAAGTGGCTGAAGTCGCTCACGACAACGATATTCCACTCATTATCGATAACACCTTCGCCACACCGTACTCCTGTAAGCCGATTGAATCAGGGGCTGATATAGTCGTCCACTCTGCGACAAAATGGATCGGAGGACATGGAACAACAGTCGGCGGTGTAGTGGTCGACGGTGGGCGATTCGACTGGAACAATGAAAAATTCCCCGTTTTCACAGAACCGGATGAAAGCTACAACGGAATTGTCTATACAGCAGACTTCGGAACACTTGCTTTCATCACCAAATTACGTGTGCAGCTTTTACGTGACTTTGGGTCCTGTCTGAGTCCGCAGAACGCTTTTCTCCTTCTTCAAGGATTAGAAACACTGCACTTGCGCGTGGATCGCCATAGTGACAATGCTCAGGAAATTGCAGAGTACTTACAAGGTCATCCGGACGTCGAGTGGGTCTCTTATCCAGGATTGAAAGATCATCCAGCTCATGAGTTGGCGCAAAAATACCTTGAAGGCGGTTATGGATCAATCGTGAACTTCGGGATTAAGGGCGGACGCGAAGCCGGCCGCACAATCATTGACAATATTGCTTTATGGTCTCACGTAGCCAATGTTGGGGATGCGAAGTCACTGATCATCCACCCAGCATCCACGACGCATCAGCAGTTGTCCATCGAAGATTTGGCTGCAAGCGGTGTAACGGAAGAATTGATCCGACTATCCGTAGGCTTAGAGTCAGCGAAGGACTTGATTCATGACTTAGACCGGGCAATCGCAACGGCAACGGGAAAAGAGTCAAACCGTGGGATAACGGAAAATGATGAAGGGGTAATCAAATGGGCACTCCAGTCACCGCACTTGGAAGAAGAGGTCGACGGAGAGACCGTCAAACGTGCGAAACGGTTAGCGGTTGTCGGCTTAAGTGGAAAGCCATCACGACCGAGTCATCGATTGGCAAGGAAAATGCAACGTCTCGGCTATCAAATCGTGCCTGTCAATCCGCGGGAAACGGAAGTGCTGGGAGAGACCGCTTATCCTGATCTGAAATCGGTTCCGTTCGACATCGACGTCGTCCAAGTGTTCAGAAGCCCGGAAGCGGCCATTGAAATTGCCAAGGAAGCAGCGGATGTTCGTCCGAAGGTATTTTGGCTGCAAGAAGGCGTGATTGCACCGAAAGCAGCAGAAATTGCGAGTGACGCAGGGCTCGAGGTCGTGCATAACCGTTGTACGTATAAGGAAGCTCAAAGGCTTCGCGGCACGATCGATACGTATGCTTGTGATATCTAAAAATAGAATCCGTTAAGAGTAGGGGGGCGTAACTTTAAAAAGGGAAGCGGTGGTTTTGAAACAACTCTTTTTCCTCCGGGGGAACGGGCGAACCCCCTCGTTCGTTCCAATCTGGGTGGGGTCATACCCTGTTCCTTCTTCCGTGGGAGTATCATTGTTTCAAATCCACCCCTCATATTAAATATGAGCGAACCCACATCATGGACAGTATATACTTTGATTCTCAATCTAACCCCGTCAGATTTTCACCAAAGTTCTACGTTATAAGATATTTCAGCTCAATAAAACTAAAAGAATATCATAATTAAATGTGAATAGTTTCACATAAAAGGAGCGGATGTAATGAAAAAACGATCGTGGTTCATCTTTACACTGGTTGTGCTTGGACTGATTCTGGCTGGATGTTCAGGAAGTGCTGAAGGGGAGCAGACACCAAGTAAAGTGACGCTCGACTATGCGTACTACTCTCCGACTAGTCTTGTTTTGAAGGAAAAAGGTTGGGCAGAGGAAGCGTTTGAAAATCTTGGTATCGACGTTGAATTTGTCCTCAGTCAAGGGAGTAACAAGGCGCTTGAGTTTCTGAATTCCAGCAGTGTCGACTTTGGATCGACAGCTGGTGCGGCGGCATTGATGGCCAAAGCGAATAACGCGCCTGTAGAAACTGTTTACTTATATTCGAAGCCGGAATGGACAGCGCTCGTAACCAATGCTGACTCTGACATCTCGTCTGTTGAAGATTTGAAAGGGAAAAAAGTCGCGGCGACACTTGGAACGGATCCATATATTTTCTTAGTTCGGGCCTTAAAGGAACACGGATTATCTCCAAAAGATATTGAGTTAGTCAACCTACAACACGCAGATGGTGGCTCGGCGCTAACATCAGGCAGTGTGGACGCATGGGCTGGCCTTGATCCTCATATGGCGCGTCTGGAGCTTGAATCCGATGCGAATTTATTTTATCGAAATCCTGAATTCAACACATATGGCACATTGAACGTTCGTTCGGAATACGCAGAGAAACATCCTGAAATCGTCAAGACCGTGATTGAAGTGTATGAAAAAGCGAGAAGGTGGACCATTGAGAACCCTGAAGAGGCTGCACAAATCTTAGCAGACGAAGCAGGTATTGATTTAGAAGTTGCCAAGAAAGGACTAGAGCGAAATGATTTCTCGAACCCGGTTCCTGGTAAAGCTCTAAAAGAGACGATTATTGGGGCAGGGAAAGTTTTGCAAGCAGAGGAAATCATTGATGCCGATGTGAACATCGATGACCTGGCTGACGATTTGATTCAACCTGCATTGGCTGAAGAAGTCATCAATCCATAAACAAGGAGGGCGTAATCATGTCTAGTCGTACTGAAGTCGCCGTCACTCCCTCTGTGAAAGAAAAGAAGAAGAAGAGATCGTTTCCATTTTGGAAATCCAACGTGTTTCTTGGAAGTTTAATTCCTATTGCTTTAGTGATTCTCTGGGAACTGTCTTCGCGGATCGGGTGGGTAGCTCCTCATCTTCTCCCGGCTCCAACGACCGTGCTGGAAGAAGTTGTGAGTATGGCGCAGTCAGGAGAGCTGTGGGGACATATATGGATTACCCTTTACCGTGTTCTGGCTGGTTTCCTTGTCGGCACCTCCGTTGCCATCGTCCTTGGTGCCGCAACTGGTTACAGCAAGATAGCGAATCAGTTACTGGATCCGATGCTTCAAGCGTTACGTGCCATTCCCTCACTTGCTTGGGTACCATTATTCATTCTTTGGATCGGTATTGGAGAGACATCAAAAATAACCTTAGTTGCGGTCGGGGTGTTCTTCCCCGTTTACTTGAATCTCACATCCGGTATTCAAGGTGTGGACCGGAAACTGATTGAAGTCGGGCGTATGTATCACTTTTCGAGTGTTCAGTTGATACGGCGGATTATTCTGCCGGCTTCTTTCCCTTCTTTTTTAGTGGGCATAAGAAGCGGATTGAGTCTAGGGTGGATGTTCGTTGTCGCAGCCGAATTGCTCGGCGCAAGTCAAGGGCTTGGGTATTTAATGGTCTTTGGACAAAATACGTCGGCTCCTGAGCTGGTTGTCGGAAGCATCTTGTTATTTGCCATCTTCGGGAAGGTGACAGATGAAGTGTTGAAACGCATTCAAACACGAGCGCTTCGCTGGCAGGACAATATGGAAAATGCGTCATAAGAAAGGGGATTGGTTATGCTAACGGTCGATTGTGTATCACGGATTTTTCAACATGGAAAAGCAGGGTTTCGCCATGTCGACTTTCAGTTAAGTAAAGGGGAGGTTGTCGGTGTTCTAGGAACGAGCGGGTGTGGAAAAAGTACACTCCTCCGTGTTCTAGCTGGGTTGGATCCGAACTACCAAGGGATGATACAGACGTCTGCCGAGAACCCTGATCAAGCTTTTGGGATGATGTTTCAAGAGCCACGTTTGATGCCTTGGCTTAATGTAATCGACAATATTACATTTGGTGCAAAGAGAGCTTCCTCACAACAACAGGCAGAGGAACTGCTTGAAACAGTAGGGCTTGCAGGTTTTGAGAAGCATTTTCCGAAAGATTTGTCTGGAGGTATGGCTCAACGTGTGGCGATTGCCAGGTCGTTGCTCCATCAGCCGGAGATTCTATTATTGGATGAACCCTTTAGTGCCCTTGATGCTTTTACGAAAATGCAGCTACAAGATTTGTTGCTTTCCATTTGGGAGAAGCATGACACGACCACTTTACTTGTAACGCATGATATCGACGAGGCCGTATATTTATGTGATCGGGTGATCATCATGAGGGGACAGCCTGGTCAGGTCGAGTCTGAGATTCACATAGATCGACCGAAACCACGTAAACGTGGGGACGCCCAGTTAGCAGAATTGAAAGAAGAGATTTTGAAAGAACTAGACTTTACCAAAACGTAAGGGGGGATTCAAGAATGAGAGACTCCGTTTTACCACCGCATTCCGGCGGTTCTCATATTCAAAAGGAGTATAAGGAAGGTGAGCCTTTTGATTGGAGAAACGTGCATGACGTTTTTACGTGGAGTAAGAGTGGGCAAGTGAATATGGCTTACGAGTGCATCGATCGCCATGTAAACGCAGGGAAGGGAGCGCACCGGGCTCTCTATTATATAGGAAAAGGAAAGGCGATCACCTACACGTATCATGAACTGCAAAGTGAGGTGAGTCGTTGGGCGAACGTGTTAAGGCGTTATGGGGTCGGCAAAGGGGATTATGTATTTGTTTTCTTACCTAAACATCCATACGGGTATATTGCCATGTTAGCTGCAATTCGAATTGGAGCTGTTGTCGGTCCTTTATTCGAAGCGTTTATGGAGGAAGCTGTGAAGGATCGAATCAACGATTGTGAAGGTAAGTACCTTATCACAGATCAATCCTTCATGGATCGAGTCAATAAAGAAGAGATTCCTAGCCTTCGTCATATATTTACGACGGATTCTGGGAACGATACCACCGAGATTTCGATTGTTGAGGAAGCACGCGTGGAAAGTTCTTTCTCTGAAGTAGAGTGGGTTGATTTAGAAGATGGTTTGAACATTCATTATACGAGTGGATCGACAGGTAAACCGAAAGGAATCATTCACGCTCATCGTAATATGATACAGCAATACCAAACAGGAAGATGGGTATTGGATTTACATGAAAACGACGTCTATTGGTGCACCGCTCACCCTGGATGGGTGACAGGGACCGTGTATGGTGTGTTCGCCCCTTTATTAAATGGTGTTACTGTCGTGATTCATGGGGGGCGTTTCTCCGCAGAGGCATGGTATCAAGTGCTAGAAGAAGCGGGGGTCACCGTTTGGTATAGTGCGCCTACCGCGTTTAGAATGTTGCAAGCAGAGGGGGAAGATTTGCAGAAAAAGTTCGATCTTTCTTCTTTAAGGCACATTCTGAGTGTGGGGGAACCCTTAAATCCCGAGGTGATTTACTGGGCGTATGAAACACTTGGCTTACGAATCCATGATACGTGGTGGATGACAGAGACGGGGGCGCAGTTAATCGCGAACGTACCGACCCGAACTATAAAGCCAGGATCGATGGGACGTCCTATTCCAGGGATTGAAGTATCCATACTTGATGAAGAGGGTAGTCCATTGCCAGCGTTTGAAACTGGTCATCTCGCCATTCGGACTTCTTGGCCATCAATCATGAAGGAAGTGTGGAAGAATAAGCAGAAATTCAACAGCTATTTTCCTTATGGAGAAGACTGGTATATTGCCGGAGATCTCGCCTATCTTGATGAAGATGGCTATGTATTTTTCCAAGGGCGCAGTGACGATATGATCAATTCATCGGGAGAGCGGATCGGTCCTTTCGAAGTGGAGAGTAAGCTGATTGAACACCCTGCAATCAAAGAGGCTGGGGTCATTGGAAAACCGGATGATGTACGGGGAGAAATCGTCAAAGCCTTCGTCACTATCAATCATGGCTATGACTGGGGAGAGGAACTTTTCAAAGAAGTTCGCTTGTTCGTCAAAGATAAATTGGCGGCACACGCAGCCCCGAGAGAAATTGAAGTACTAGAAGAATTACCAAAAACACAAATCAGTGGAAAGCTATTACGTAGAGAATTGAAGAAAAGAGAACAGGAAAGAGCGACGTTCTCATCATAAACGTGACACCTTGCAAGAATGAGGAACATTCTATGTAAGGTGTTTTGTTCATTTCATGTACTACTTTTGATTGCGCTTACATAGATTTTAAGAAATGTCAGTCGTATTACTTTCTATTAAATTAGTGAAATTTATATTTTCTATTGTAAAACCCTGTGCTATAATTTTAAAATGGCACAACAAAGAACTGTTTTAATTGTTTATATTTTCTAACAATTCAACCCATCGCTTTATACCTTTCGCTTCGTCCATGCCCGATCCTAGGGCTAACTCAAAAACAAACGTAACAATGAAATACGCTTTTTTTATCATACAAAAAAATTTACGAGTGAAAGAAAAAGAAAGCGTTTTCATTAACGATTAGGAGGTTATTCAATGAATTTAACAGTAAAAATATTCATTGGTCTGATTCTTGGTGCGGCGATCGGCTTAGCCTTGAACTTGGGGGCGCCCGATTTATTCACTACATTAGACACATATATATTCGGTCCATTAGGTACCATCTTCTTAAATCTGATTAAGATGCTTGTTGTGCCGATTGTCTTCTTCTCCATTACGCTAGGGACAGCTTCTTTGGGTGATCCGAAGAAACTGGGGCGCATTGGTGGTAAAACTGTAGGCTTCTTCCTTGTTACGACAACGATTGCGATTGCCATTGCAATTTCCTTAGCTTACGTCGTGGAACCGGGAAATATCGATATCGATACGACAGGTGCTGAATATGAGAGTTCAGAAGCGCCGACAGTAGTCGAAACATTTACGAACATTATTCCGACCAACCCAATCCAAGCGATGGTTGAAGGGAATATGTTGCAGATCATCTTCTTCTCTATCTTTATCGGCCTTGCTTTGGCAATGCTTGGTAAAAAGACGAGTGGACTGATGAAAGCCATTGAACAAGGTAATGACATTATGATGTACCTTGTAAACATGATCATGAAGTTTGCGCCATATGGTGCCTTTGGTTTATTAGCGTCAGCGATTGGTGAGATGGGGTTAGATGGTGCGCAAGCGATGTTCATGTATATGGTTGTCGTCATTGCCGCCCTATTCATTCATGCGATTGTAACGTACGGATCTGCTGTTTCCTTCTTAGGAAAGATGAGCCCGGTCAAATTCTTCAAAGGGTTCTTCCCGGCTATGACAGTCGGTTTCAGTACCTCCAGTAGTAGTTCTACGCTACCAATCTCTATGAAAACAGCTCAAGAGAATTTGAATGTGCCAAAACCGATCAGTAGTTTCGTGCAACCGCTCGGTGCCACCATCAACATGGATGGTACAGCCATCATGCAAGGTGTGGCGACTGTATTTATTGCTCAAGTGTATGGCATTGATTTATCCTTCTCTGCGATTATTATGGTCATTCTTACAGCCGTTCTTGCCAGTATCGGAACAGCTGGGGTGCCAGGAGTTGGACTCATCATGCTTGCGATGGTATTGAATCAAGTGGCTTTGCCGGTAGAAGGTATTGCGCTGATCATTGGTATCGACCGTCTGTTGGATATGACGCGTACAGCCTTGAACATTACGGGTGATGCCGCATGTGCGGTCGTTGTGTCAGAGTCTGAGAAAAAACACGGTATTGAAAATCTAGAAGAACAGCGTCTTCAAGCTTAATGTGACGAGCCGTCTCCAATGGGAGGCGGCTTTTTTCTATGGGATAAGGAATGTGTAAAGCTGGGCACTCTAGGGTATATTTACAAAAAAGGAAGCGAAAGAGGTGGTCCTGTGTTTTATTCGGTAACATTACAGAAAATCATAATTCTTACGGGGATTGGTGTCATTATAGGCGCAATTGTAGGCTTCACATCTGTACAAGGGTTCGGTTTGGATGGATCGACCTTCGTCCTGTCGATGTTCTTAAGTATCATTTCTGTCTATGCTACAGCGATGTATGCGGAGCTTTATCACATACGTGAAGCGATCAATAAGCAAAGAAGAGAAAAAGGATAATGACTTAAGGGAAACGACCAGATATTGTCTGGTCGTTTTTTGTGTTAGAAAAGCTGAGAAAGGTTCTGCTCAATGGAAGTTTGTTTTGTGCGCAGATGGTATGGCCGTTTCGACGCTTTTCAATATATAGAGCAGCCAACACCGCTGAGAAAAGTCCTCTCTCGATTGCTTAACGCCTTGATTCGAGCGAAAAAGGTAGATGTGCAGGTAGGGACAAAAGAATGACTTGCCTGTCTCTGTTTGCTTTCACTTCATTATCCTTAGTTTGGTGGTATATTCATTAGGAGTATAAAGGCATAAAGGAGCAGTACAACCCCCATGATCCAGTAGCTCGTTTTCGTCAACTTCTTGAAAATAACGAAAAACGTGATGAGCACGACAGATAATATGAAGAACCAATAAAATAAAGTCATGTGAGCCTCTGACTTCCAGAAGTGGTTTTAGAAACAAATGGATATATGAACGGTAACAATGAGGAGCGCCTCCTATTTAATACGTCTGTTTGTACAATCATAAATTGATTGGTAGCCAGCGTTCAAGTTTTTCTCCTTTGTATCGTTTAAACTCCTGTCATTATGGGAAAAGTAGAAGGTAGCAGCTATGGCGAGAATGGGGAGGGGAAGGTATGCTTAGGTTGCAATGCACGAAGAATACTTATACATGAATGTTTTCGAGGTATTGTTTATCGTTATTACAGTACTTTGGTTAGTGGAATTCTTCTTATTCCGAAACCGGAGTAGCGAAGATGGTGGACAGCTTGAGCGTCGATCTTTTCCTCTCATTCTTGTTGCCATTATTCTAGCGATTGTTTTATCTCTAGTGATGAGAGAGTTGCAAACGGGGATTATCGTTTCTAGCACTCTATGGTGGGTAGGATTAGTGATCTACGCTGCTGGAGTGGGCTTGAGATACTGGGGGATTTTGCATTTAAAAGATCAATTCACCCGGGATGTATCCGTTCAAAAGGGGGATAAGCTAGTCAGTACCGGACCGTACCGGAAGTTGAGGCATCCTCTTTATACAGGGCTTTTTTTTATCATCGTCGGTTTTTGTTTGGGAGTAGGGAATATATGGACGGCTGTGTTCTGTGGAGGTCTTGTGACCATTGCTTTACTACATAGAATTCGCATAGAAGAAGCAATGCTTATTGAAGCTCACGGGGACTTGTACCGGCAGTGGTGTGAGAACAGATACCGCTTAGTTCCATTTGTTTATTAAATTCGGAGGTGGATGCTTTGAACAAAAAGAAAGCGATCGTTGTTGGAGCAGGTCTTGGTGGAATGTCAGCAGCTATCAGATTGAATGCTGATGGGTATGATGTGAAAGTCATCGAGAAAAACAGTAATATCGGTGGGAAATTGAATAAGCGGGAAGGAAAAGGATTCACTTTTGACACAGGGCCATCGATCTTGACGATGCCGTGGGTGCTGGAGCAATTGTTTGAAAGTGTTCACCGTCGCCTTGAGGATTATATCACTGTAGAACGTGTAGAGCCGCAGTGGAGAACATTTTTTGAAGACGGAAAGCAGCTTGATGTGACAAGCGACCTGCCTTCTATGTTGGAAGAGATGGCGAAAGTGACTGATCGACCGAACCGTAAACTGACAGATTTCCTATCATATAGTCAGGACATGTATGAATTATGTATGAAGAGCTTCTATAAATATAGTATCTCGGATTTGAAAGATTTGAAGAGCCATCATAAGCTTAGTGAGCTCTTTCAGATGGATCCGATGAGCACGGTAGCGAAATCGACGAAAAAGCAATTTGATAATAAGTACTTAGAGCAGTTGTTCAATTTCTTTGTGATGTACGTCGGTTCGAATCCGTATTCTTCACCAGCTATTCTGAACCAGCTTGTGTATGTGCAACTTGGGCTAGGGATTCATTATGTCAAAGGTGGCATGTACAAGATTGCTGAAGCTATGGGTCAGTTGATGGAAGAGCTTCGAGTTGATGTTCAATTGAATACGCCGGTCAAACAACTCGTTGTGGAAGGGGACCGTGTCGTTGGTGTCGAGACGGAAGATGGAACCGTCCATGAAGCGGATGTGATTGTGTCGAACTTAGAAGCGATTCCGGCATATCGCCGTTTAGCTCCTGCTACTTCTAAAGTGAAGAAGGAAACGAAGTCTCTGGAGAAGAAATTTGATCCGACCGTCTCTGGGCTTGTTCTTCTATTAGGTACAGATAAGAAGTTCGATCACTTGAAGCACCATAACTTCTTTTTCTCAGAAGACCCGGAGAAAGAATTCAAACAGATCTTCGACCAAGGCAAGCCGGCAGACGATCCGACGATTTATATTGGAATTTCTTCCCGCTCAGATGATACGCAAGCGCCGGAAGGAAAAGATAACTTATTCGTGTTGACCCACGTACCACCGCTGACGAATGGCAAGCGTAAGCCGATAGATTGGAATCAATACCGAGAAGTTGTGTTAGATAAATTAGAACGAATGGGCGTCTCAGGCCTTCGTGATTCAATAGAATTCGAATACCGTTTCACTCCAGAGGATTTGGAGTCTCTTTACGGGCCGAATGGTGGTTCCATTTATGGAATTGCTGCTGATCGTAAAACGAATGGCGGCTTCAAGATTCCTTCAAAGAGCCAAGTTTATGAAGGTCTCTATTTCGTCGGTGGGTCTACTCACCCTGGCGGAGGAGTTCCGATGGTTACGTTATCCGGTCAATTGACAGCAGACTTAATTAAAGAACAAGAAAAAGAAACTGTAAAGTCATAAGATAATGGGTGTAAGGGCCAGCGATTGCTGGTCTTTTTTTATGAGCTGTAGAATACCATGCTTCTTAGGGCATACTGTTCAGATGAGTTGGTGTGTACGCTCAACCTTAATGGATTTATTTTCTAAATAAAATATTAAGCGGAAATCGTTTCGTGAGATAAGGGTAAGGGAATGGATGACCAATATAGCTTTACATAGATTGAGGTGGTTGGATTTGGCAGATTGGATTGTGTTTTCGCTGTTCTTCCTTGCGGGGGTCGGAACATTTTTTGTAGCCTCGCAATTATCGATTTTCGGGGATGCTGTGAAAGAAAAAAGTCGTGCTTCGTCAGCTTTCATGGGAGCGATCATAGGGGTGGCCATTTCTTTGCCCGAGCTTACATCGAGCGTCACGGCGATCATAATAGATAGCCCGGACTTAGCTGTAGGAAATCTGATTGGCAGTAACCTGTTTAACATTATGGGTCTTGCTATCTTTGATATCGTGTATCGTCGTTATCAAATCATGACGCATGCAACGCCGGAGAGTAAGATGTATGGGTGGCTTGTCATCTTTATGACGCTCGTGGTGGTAGCGGGGTTATCACTCACATTACCTACCGCAGTGTTCCATATAAGCTATACATCGATTATTATTGTGATGCTCTATTTTATTGGATCGAAATATATCAATGACCGGACAGACTATCAAGGTCGGAAAGTGAAGAAAGAAAACGAGAAATATAGTGATTATACGTACAAGCAGGTGTTAGTCAGGTTTATTGCGGCAGCGTTTGCGATTATGCTCATCGGTAGTGTGTTAACCGTGACGGCTGAAAGGATATCGGTCATTACCGGAATTGGCGCTTCATTTATCGGCTCTTTCTTAGTCGCGATCAGTACGTCTTTACCGGATGCTGTCAGTGTAGGGACGGCACTCAAGTTACGCAATTTTAATTTGGGAATCAGTTCTCTTTTGGGGAGTAATGCGTTTAATCTGATGATTCTCGCGATTACCGATGCTTTCTACTTTCGGGGCAATCTACTGCAGGAATCAGGAGTGGCGAACATCATTACAGGAGGCGTTTCGATCCTGTTCATCTTGTTCGTAATCTACAGCATCACACGTAATCATAAACGAGCTGGATACTTGATCCCTTCAATGTTGATCATCGTCTGCTATTTCATTACGACGTATTTTGTATTTCAAATCAAATAGAAAAAGCTTCTGCAACCCAAACATGGATGCAGAAGCTTTTTTGTGTTCTAGGACGTATTGAACATAAGAATTTAACTGGACGTTTCTTTTTTCTTCACTTGATTGGCTTTTGTGAATGGTAACCACCAGTTCCAGTCGCCGAGAAGCTTCATCAAGCTAGGGACTAGAAGTAAACGAATGATCGTGGCATCGATAAAGATGGCGACTGCAATCCCGATTCCGATCTGTTTAACAGGAACAACGCCTGTAAATGCGAATGCTCCTGTGATGACAATCATGATTAAAGCAGCAGAAGTAATGATCTTGCTCGTATTAGCCAACCCTTCTACTGTAGACTTCGTGTTGTCTCCATTTTGTAAATAAAATTCATGGATTCTGGAGATTAGGAACACTTCGTAGTCCATACTCAACCCGAACACGAGGCTGAACACGATGACAGGTAAAACAAGGGCGATATCCGCCTCATTGAGCCCGAAGTGACCTCCTTGGAAGATCCACACAAGGATACCGAATGTAGAGGCAAGTCCGATGATGTTCATGAGAATCGCTTTTAACGGGATGATGACGGACCGGAAAGCGATAGTCAAAATGATGAAAGTGGAGATGATGATGATCGCTAATGTGATGCCGATCTTATCGTAAATTTCGGTATAGATTTCTTCGTTGAATTTTGGTTGACCGCCAAACATCATCTCTACGTCCCATGAATCGCTCGACCACTGGGTCATCAGTTCTTGGGCCTCCGAAGAGTTAGCGGAAGCTGTCAAATGCACAGGAATCATCAGTAAATCTTCATTAATGAATTGGTTGATAGCCGGTTGCAACTGTTCTCTTACTTGAGGTTGGTCGAGAGACGCTGCGAGCTCTTCGGGTGTGTTGAAATCGGTTGCTGAATAAAGGGTATCGACGGAGTCGACAATTTCTTCATCCGATAATTGCTCTTCAAGATCTTTGATTTGTTCAAGACCATCTGACTCCAACCAATCGCCATCCCGTTCAGCGATGACGTAGGCTGTGCTTTCTTCCCCGTCCATGAACGTCTCATCAATCGTCTCAAAAGCGGCGCGAGAATCATAACTCTTAGGGAGTGCGTCGATTGTCGGAATTGATAGATTCATATTGAACACAGGGATGACGCCAATCCCTAGAATGATGAGCGCAATAAAGGCGATGATCACGGGATGCTTCATTACGCCGCGGGCGAATGTCCGCCATCTAGGTGTAGTATCTTTATCTGTCGAAATGATCCTCCACTTATCAATTTTTGATCCTAACACGTACAGGAGTGAAGGGAGCAAGGTGAGAGAAGCAAGCACCGCTGCAACAATGACAATGGATCCGCCGATTGCAATGTTTGTGAAAATATCGACTTGTATGACGCTCATGGCAGCAAGTCCGATAAACACACAAACAGCAGAAAAGATAATGGAACGACCTGCTGTCTGGATGGTCGTCATTAAGGCTTCGGCTTTTTCTTGTTTCAAGCGTTCCTCCCGGTAGCGGTTGATAAACAGTAAGGCAAAATCAATGCTTAAAGCAAGGCCGATCATGGGAACAATATTCAGGATGAAAATGGACAACTGTGTATCTTGACCGATGATCGCTAACACCCCGAAACCTGCTACAATCGTTATGGCTCCGATGATCAGAGGGAGCAGGGAAGCGACGACCGTTCCGAATGCAAGCAATAAAATGAGTAAGGCGACAGGGAGGCCGATTAATTCGGCGCGCTTCAAATCGTCTTGGCTTGCTTTATTTATGTCTTCTGAAATGACAGGGGCTCCGGTTAAACTGACGCCTGATTCTTCAGACGTAATATCTTTAACATCACTGATGACTTGATTTATATCCAATGACTCATCTGTGAAGAACAGGGATGCATAGGCAACATCGCCTTCTTGCATCTCTTCGTTATCGATTGGTGACTGGATGCTTGATGCTGCATCCAAGTCTTCTATTTCCGTTAAAAGCGATGAAATCTCTTCATCTGATTTTTCTTCAAACAATACCAGTAAAGTCGATTCTGGGAAGTCGAACTCTTCGTTCAGGATGTCTTCCACTTCTTCAAATTCTCCATCTGTACGAAACCCGTCACCGTCTAATAATGAAGGTAACTGTATGGCGAAGTACCCCATGGCGACTGCGATTACAATCCATAGGGCTAAGAGCCATTTATGGAACCGCACAATCAAAGAGGATAGTTTACTCATCAACACAAACTCCTTTATATCAATCTCTTATTTCTGTAGCTCTGCTCATCCTTGTTGCTGATCCTTAATTTCTCCTACTCCGTTATAACCCTCTCTATCCTGAATATGAGTCTCTTGGCTCCTCTATGGAAGAATGACTAGGGTGTGGTGGGAAATAACCCTCTTTCCTGCGGTGGAACCGGCAAGCTTCCTCGGTCGTTGGCACTCCCTGTGGGGTCTCGCCTGAGTCCTTCTCCCGCGGGAGTCTCGTCATTTCCCATCACACCCACCCAAATATAGATAGTCGGACCATTTTTTGATGTAAGAATGTCGACATGAATATAATCAACTCATACGCTGAGAATAACAATCATTGACGAAAGTATCTCAACCTTATTCGCTATTTGCATGTGATTTCGAGAGACTGTATAGGCACGGGGAGATAAGTATAGTAGAGAAAAATGACATCAATGTGTAACAGGATATTTATATACATGCTCCCTTCAAATCATACTCCTTTTCCTTTCTTTTGAAAACTGATAGGTCGTTAGGTGTAGGGTTGATGATGTTGTGGAAAATACCAAAGGAAGTGGAGGTGGGATGAATGGAGATTCCTGAGAATATTATTAATGAAGCGAAACAGAGAATAGAACCTTATGCAGTCGAAGGATTTGTGTTAGGGAAAGGGGATCAGAATAGCGACATCATGGTTGTCGGGGAAGCCCCTGGTGAGAATGAAGCGGTAAAAGGAGTACCTTTTATTGGCCGTGCAGGAAAAGAACTGGATAAGCAATTCAATCTGTTGGGGTGGGATCGAGAGAAGGTCTACATTACGAGTGTTGTGCGAAGTCGTCCTTATCGCTGGGTTGAGGCGAACAATGAGTCAGGCCAGAGGAAAGCGAACCGAAAGCCCAATCAAAAAGAAATCATCGCTCATGCGCCGTTATTGGATTATCAAATACGTAAGGTGGATCCTTCTGTTATTGTAGCGCTTGGTGGTGTTGCCTTTAAGCGACTGACAGGGGGTGAGCAACGAATGAGTGATGTGGTCGGTGAGGTTTTTGAAACCAGGGTCTTATGCTGGGATATAGAAGGAGGTCAGTGGTCGGAGTCTGAACGGACTTATGAAATCATACCGCTCTATCACCCTGCCGCAGTATTTTATAATCCGAAGATCAGAGCGGAAATCGAAAGTTCCTTAGAAAAAGTCAGGGATTACTTAGGTCAGAATAGAAAGAAATAAAAAACATCCGCTACCTTTTAGCGGATGTTTGAAATGTTATTGAGCTTGTGGAAGCGGTTCTTTACGCTCGAACACGAAATATCCTTGCTTGCTGATGGATGTGGAGCCGATTCCTGTGTTCCGCCTGCTTTCGATGGCGATTCGATCCTCGTCATCTTCGCCCTTGATGCTATAGATTTCTGTCTCTTGCCGCAGGGTTTCGTCCATCATTCGTTTGATTTGAATGGTTCCTAATACTTCGCCTAACTCTTCGGTTTGCACGGTTTTTCCTGTCTGCACAAATTGATGGTCATTATGGATGACATAGGTTTCCCTTATCATGGTGGATTGTTTAGGTGAGGGCGAAGTGATATCGGCTTTCTTTTGATCGAAACTCAATAGGTTGGCATTTGTCTGTGTTTTCAGCTCTGTGACGGAACTTTTGGATGGCAACATATTTGCAGTGTATATAGCGTGATCCGCCGGGTTCGTCACGAATTGAATACAGAAGAAAGTCAAAGCTGCAATCAGCGGAAGTGGGGCGGTTCGCCTGATCCAGGAAGGGGTTGTGGACGGTCTAGCTTTGGGTGCCCTTAGTACAGCTTTCTTCATATGTTCTTCGTCAAACGGAACTTCATCGTATTTTAACTGTCGATCCAATTTCTTTAACTTGCGATCGAGTAAGTCATTCATTCCGACGTACCTCCTTCTGAAGTCATTTGCTTTTGTAAAAGCTGGCGTGCCCGTCTGAGTCTTGTTTTGACTGTGTTAGGGCTCGCTTGAATGACGTCAGCTAATTCGTTTGTATCGAACTCTTCAAAATAATATAGAATGATGATCTCTCTATATTTTCCCTCAAGCGCTAAAATATGTTGAAATAATTCTTCGTCTTCACTTTGGTTCAACACGTACTCTTCGGGTGTATATTGCGTCGAAGGGAGGCTTCTGAACAACTCTGTCCCTTTTTTGACGACTCTTTTCATATAAGAGCTTTTCAAATGGTCTTTACACAGATTGATTGAAATTTTGTATAACCAGGTTTTCACACTAGATTCTTCTTTAAAGCTCGAGTATTTTTGATACGCTTTAATAAACGTCTCTTGAGTGATATCTTCAGCTAAGGAGTGGTCTTTTACATAGGAGTAGGCTAACCACTTTAAATCATGGCCATAATCTTGAATCCACTGTTCGACCCGTTGATCCATGTCGACCTTATCATCGGGGGTGACGGGGCTTGTGCGTTGTTTATGTATCAATTTGTCCCACCTCATAACTTAGACGACACTCCTTTGCTTGAGGTTTTGGTAAAATAGAAATATCTAACTCTATTAAAACACGTTTAGCTATATTTGGAAAATGCGGTCTCGTTCATCAGGGGGAATGAAGAATGAAAAATCCGGGTAGATGGAATGCGTTGGCTGGAACGGTCATCTTAGTTGTTTGGTGCTTTATTTTTTTTGTGAGTAAAATTGATATTGCTCTAGGGTTAGTGTTCTTTGTGCTTGTTCCGCTGTTAGTTGAAGAAGTCGTGAAACACAAGGAAGGTAATCGTGCAGAACAGTGGTTATGGAAAGTGATGCAAACCTCTCTGCCTTTCGCTGGAGCGGGAGCGATATCTGTCACATTGCCTGCTGGAGTGGAAGCGGGGTGGTGGGCGGCTATTTGGTTCTTCTATACTCTGCTTCTTGCTTTCGGTGGTTTGATGCGTCTATTGGGCCGTGGAGTGCGACCGATGGAGGAAACGATCATTGATATTGGTTTGATGTACATAGCTGTCGGTGGAGGGTGGCTCTTAATTGCTCAAGCGGGATGGTCTGATTACCTTCCTTATTCGGAGACGATTGTCCAATTAACAGCTATCCACTTTCACTACGCGGCCTTTGTCCTTCCATTAGTGACGGGCTTCTTCGGGCGTTATCGCTCCGATGGAAATCGTGTCCGAAAAAGGTATATGCACAGGCCATACCATGTCCTTGCGGTTGGGGTCATCATCGGTCCGATCCTAGTTGCGGTTGGACTCGATCAAGGACCTCCTGTAGAAGTAATCACTGTTGGTCTTTATGTCTTAATTCTAATATGGCTATGTATCTGGTGGATCTGGATGTCGATTGACTTGAGCACTTGGGCAGGGGCTGGCTTAAGAGGTGCTTCCTTAGTGTTACTTGGAACGATGGTTCTCTCGTTCTTATATAGTTTAGGGTTGATGATCGATGCGTATTCGATTACGGTGCATAGAATGGTCTCTTACCACGGCTTATTGAATGCTTTTGGCTTTTCTGTTTTAGCTGTACTGTCTTGGAGAAGGACGGGTGCGCCGCAACGTCATCGCTATACGAGCTTCCCTGTCAGCCGGGTGAGGGCGAGTGGATATATTGGAAATGACGCGGTGTACAAAAATAAATGGGTGGAAAGCTATCGATCGGAATCGGGGTTGATTCCGACCTGGAGGTTCTTTCAGAGCGACCGTTTTGACCCTACCACCATCCACCCTCTCGTAAGGCGGTTTTACTTGCGCACGGATCAATATGACATGCACGCTTCTATTCGTTGGCAAAGGGGCTTCCGTAGACTTTCTGGTATGAGTCATCGTTTAACTAAACGCTTCGGACAGATCAATCTTCCACCTTCAAGTGATGTGGAGATGAACGGGGAGATTGTAGCTATATCGGATGAACAAGATGGACGGCGCCATGTGCGGGCCTGGATCAGGAAAAACAGGGAGACGGATGAGCCGATTTTTACAGCTCTTTACTCCTTTCATAAGCAAGCGGAAGAGCGCTACATGAATATTGGACTGCCTTTGCCGTTCGGTATGATGACGGGGGTGTTGCGTTTGCAGAAAGATGACGGGGATGGTCTTATTTTATCAAGTCATCAACGCGTGGATGCCAGAGGGGATGAAGGGGTATATGTGACGTTGGGGAGCTGGACGATTCGTACGCCTCTTAGGGAATGGTTTCACGTTCAAGCAGATGAAAGTGGAGAGCTGATCGCGAAGCATTTTCTATCTCTATTGAACATCCCTTTTCTAACGATTACGTACCACATCCGCGAAAAAGCTGTGAAGTAGATTCATTGTAGAATCTGCTTTTAGAATTGTCTATTCGGTTTACTCCCGGAATAAGAGACAGAAAAAGAAAAGACCTCTTCTATTCGGGGGAGATAGAAGAGGTCTTATTCGTGTTGCAGATATTATTGAGCTGTTTTGTGGTCAGTCTTTCTGGGTTCGTTGTTCAAGCTGTCTAACCGGTGGAGTAGATCGACACCGAAGTCAGCCGTCGAACCTGGGTTCTCGTTGAAAATACCACGACTAGACTCATAAGCGGAGGAACCATGCTCAGCAAAGTCCAAGCCAGAGATTTCTTCCTGACGAGATACGCGAATACCGTTTGTCAGTGCTTTGATCAGGAGAACAGCACCTGCTGTAGTAGCCATTGTCCAAGCGATTACCGCCAAGATGCCGACTGCTTGAATACCTAGAAGGCTGATTCCGCCTCCGTAGAAAAGGCCGCCTTCGACAGAGAATAGTCCAACAGCGAGAGTACCCCAAATGCCGCAAATACCATGAACAGCAATGGCGCCTACAGGGTCGTCAATGCGTGCTACGCGATCAAGGAATTGAACGGCTTCGACTAGAATGACACCGGCAATCAATCCGATTGCGATGGCGCCGATCAAGGATACATTCGCTGTACCCGCTGTAATTCCGACAAGTCCGGCGAGCGCGCCGTTCAAAGTAAGAGAAGCATCAATCCGTTTGAATTTCGCTTGGGAGTAAAAAGCAGATCCGATAATTCCCGCTGAAGCGGATAATAGTGTCGTCGCTACAACAGAAGGGATTAAGGAAGGATCGGCTGCGAGCGTACTTCCACCGTTGAATCCGAACCAACCGAACCATAGGATGAATACACCTAAAGCACCTAAAGGAATGTTGTGTCCAGGGATGACGTTGACGGTTTTACCGCTATATTTACCAAGGCGTGGTCCGAGGAACATGACCGTCACGATGGCACCTAGGGCACCAGTCAAGTGGACGACTGTAGAACCGGCAAAGTCAACGAATCCGAGGGAGGACAACCATCCACCGCCCCAAACCCAGTGGCCTACTACAGGATAGATGAAGCCTGTCATTAAAACGGTAAGGAGAAGGTAAGAGTTCAGTTTCATTCGTTCGGCGACAGCACCTGAGATGATCGTCGCACAGGTCGCGGCAAAGACAGCTTGGAAAACGAAGAATCCGATTTGGTCTTCTTGTCCTGTAAGGAAGAACCCATCAATTCCGATGATCCCACCGCCAGACGTTCCGAACATGATCCCGTACCCGACAACAAAGTAGAGTACAGCAGCGATGGACATGGTCATGAAGTTTTTCATTAAAATGTTGAGAGCGTTCTTCGATCGTGTGAAGCCAGACTCAACCATAGCAAAACCTGCGTGCATAAAGAATACTAAAAAGGCGGCAATCATGATCCAAACCATGTCCAGAGACTGTAATACGGATTCAGGTGTTACCGCTTGTGCACTTGCGATAACGGGGAAACTAAACAAAGCAATAATAAATAAAAGAGCGATTTTTTTCATTCGATTCATCCATCCTTCCAAAATAATCGTGATTAAATGAGAGCGGCTTTACCAGTTTCTCCTGTTCGAATGCGGAAAACTTCCTCAATTGTAGAAACGAAGATCTTCCCATCACCAACTTCATTAGTCGCGCAAGAATCCATGATGACATCAATAATGGACTCGAGTTCGTGATCTTCCGCAACCATTTCCACTTTCACCTTCGGATATAGCTTTACTTCGAATCGGCTGCCGCGGAAAATCCCTTCTTGACCTTTCTGTTGTCCACATCCAGCCACTTCTGATACCGTCAACCCTTTGACACCTAAGTGATCGAGGTTTTGGCGGAGTGTTTGGAAGGCTTCAGGACGAATGATAGCCTCTACTTTTTTCATCGATCTTACTCCTCCTTATTCTTGTTTGTGTCAGGTTTTCTAACACATCAAGTTATGAATAAATATAATCATAAAGTAAATATTCAGAAAAATCAATACACTTTATTGCGTTCATGTAAGGAAACGTGACATGTGGATGCTTTGGTAACCGTTTCCATTGTGATGAGGACAATAAAAAATCCCTCTTAAAAAAGAGGGAGAAAAATTTATAAGTCATCGAATCCGTTTGTTTCTGACACTTTCGTATATTGCCTGGATTTCTGTTCGAAAAAGTCTGATTTACCTTCATCCACGTCTTGATATGCCCGGATCCATTTGAGTGGATTCTTCTTGTAGGTTGGAAATGGCTTGTCTGCCCCGAGTTGCTTGCAGCGTTTATTCGCCATAAATCGAATGTAGTCGTTTAAATCCTCTAATGGGATCCCAGGGAAGTGGTGGCCGATGATGTGTTCGGCCCATTTAATTTCAAGCTCTGCAGCTTCAGCGAATGTTTCCGTGGCGAAATTTTGGAAATGTTCCTTATCCATGTCTGGGTTTTCGTAAAGCGTTTCTTTAAAGATGCGGGCGAATAAGTTTACATGGATTTGTTCATCACGATTGATGTAATTGATCATCGTACTTGTCGAGACCATCTTGTGATTGCGTGCTAAATTATAGAAGAAAGCGAACCCTGCATAGAAAAACAACCCTTCTAATACGACATCGTACACAATGGACTTCAAGAAATTCTCCGCTGTTGGAGTTTCAATGAATGCCTCGTACCCCTCCGTAATGAACCTATTGCGTTCTAATAAGACCTCGTCGTGTTTCCAGTACTCAAAAATCTCTTCTTGTTCATGCTGGGGTACAAGGGATGATAAGACATAAGAATACGACTGGTTGTGTACGACTTCTTGAAAAGCCAAGACTTGCATAAGGGCGGATAAACTAGAATCTGTTAAATAGTCAGCCACTTTTCCTGAGTAGTCGGTTTGAATCGAATCTAAAAAAGCGAGCAGCCCAATGATTTTCTTAAACGTATGCTTCTCTTCTGGCGATAGATCCGGCCATTGTTTCAAGTCATTGCTCATATTGATCTCATTCGGAATCCAAAAGTTCGAGAGCATGTTCTTGTACATAGGGTAAGCCCATGAAAAAGCGGTATCGTCCCAGTTGAGAACGTTGGAGCTTTGTCCATTGATGATGCCTGTGGATTGGTTCGGGGCATCTTTATCAACGAGTTTGCGTGTTTGGATGTTCGTCATAATGTGGTTCCTCCTTTAGGATGAGCAGCTTTCACATTCATCAACAGCGCCTTGACTGGATGTAGACCTTGTATAATACGTTGTCTTCAAGCCAAGTTTCCACGCTTCTAAATGTAAATCTAATAATTCCTTTGCTTGGATGGAGTTCCGGACATATAGATTGAATGAAATGGATTGGTCGATATACTTTTGACGGGCAGCGTTCTGTCTCATGCTCGCCTTTTGATCGACATCATACGCAGAGGGATAGAACCCGTAAGTGTGATGGTTCAAGTCAGGAGCCGTCACAGGAATCTTGAAATCTTTCTTTTCTTCGGAATAAAACCTCTTGAATATTGGATCAATGCTTGCTGTACTGCCAGCAATTAAAGAGGTGCTGGAGTTCGGAGCCACCGCCATCAGATAACCATTTCTTATACCGTTTCTTTGAACCCTTTCCTGAAGAGCTCTCCAGTTCCAGGATTGCGATTGATCAAACGTTCGTTTAATGAAAAATGCCCCCGTTTGCCATTCGGACCCTTCAAAGTGACCATAGCTACCTTTTTCCTGGGCTAAATCACTGCTCGCTTCAATGGTATAGAAGGCAATTGCCTGGTAGATTTCATCAGCATAGGCGATCGCTTCATCCGATTCCCAAGGGATCTTCTTTAAAGCGAGCAAATGCGCCCACCCGAAGGTTCCGAGCCCTACGCCCCGGTAAGCTTGGTTCGTCAATTGCGCTTGCAGGACGGGGATGGAGTTTTGGTCGATGACGTTATCAAGCATTCGGACTTGAATCTTGATCAATCGTTGCAAGTGACCGGACGGTACCGCTCGCCCTAGGTTTATGCTGGATAAGTTACAAACGACGAAATCTCCGGGATCTTTAACCGTGATGATTTGTCCATCCTCCACATACTGCTGCTCTTGAGAGGAGGCGCTTTGGTTTTGGGTGATTTCTGTACAAAGGTTAGAACAATAAATCATCCCGGCGTGTGAGTTCGGGTTCATTCGGTTCACTTCGTCTCGATAAAACATATACGGTGTCCCTGTTTCAAGCTGACCGATCATGATTCTTTTCATAATATCAATCGCAGGTACGCATTCCTTTGATAGCTCAGGGTGTTCGATGCACTGCTGGTAGTACGTTCGGAATGTCCCGTCCCCAAGATGTTCGTCATACACATCCTCTAAGGCAAACCCCATAACCTGACGCACTTCGTGGGGATCGAATAAATACCAGTCTTCTCTCTGTTCAACAGCTTCCATAAATACATCGGGAATGGATACGCCGGTAAATAAATCGTGCGTGCGCTGTCGTTCGTCTCCATTATTTAATCGACTATCTAGAAAAGAGAAGATATCTTTGTGCCAAACGTCTAAGTAAACGGCAATCGCGCCCTGACGCTGGCCGAGTTGATCGACACTGACGGCTGTATTATTTAACTGCTTCATCCAAGGAATCACACCGGAAGAGACGCCTTTGAACCCTTGGATATCACTGCCGCGGCTTCTGATTTTCCCTAAATAAACGCCGATCCCTCCACCATTTTTACTTAGATTGGCGATATCGGTGTTGCTATCGTAGATCGATTGCAGGCTGTCATCGACTGTATCGATGAAACAGGAGCTGAGTTGCCCGTGCTGTTTACCAGCATTGGCTAGGGTAGGGGTGGCCACAGTCATGTACAGGTGACTTAACGCCCAGTAAGCCTCTTTTACTAACCTGAGACGCTGGCTCTCTTTTTCCTGCGCCATCAATGTCATGGCGATGATCATGAATCGTTCCTGAGGCAGTTCGAATATCTCGTTCTCTTTGGATCTGGCTAAATATCGATCACTTAATGTGCGAAGTCCGATGTAAGTGAATAAATGATCACGTTCTGGTTCAATGGACCCTTCGAGTTCTTCGATGTCTGATTGACTGTAATAGGTAAGAAGTTTCCTGGAATAAATCCCTTTATCTATAAGAGAAACGATTAAGTCATGAAAGTTCACATAAGCATTCTGTTGTTGTCGGTTCGCTCTAGATTGTTTATACATCCAGTTCAAATACACGCGACTTGCGACGAATGTCCAGTCTGGACTCGCTTCATCAATTTCTGCTAAGCAGGCTAAAACCACCTCCTGAGTATGAGCGTCCAGGCTTTTGGCGTTCGTTTTCCCGAGTACGTCACGGATGGGGAGGTGAGGGAACGCTTCCTCTAACCATGTTGTTTCTAAAGTTATACTGTTCATCTTTTCACTCCTTTTTGAACATAAAAAAATCCGCTCGAATTTGAGCGGATGAGACCATGAAACGAAGGCATAAAAAAAGAAGATGCGTTCGTTCCATCGCATCATCTCCTCAATCCCCGAAGAAGTTGAAACTACTACGAACGAAGACAGGTCTCCTGGCTTGCGCACGATCTTACTCTGGTCCTTCCCGTACGAAAAGTACAGTGGAAAATCCATTTCGCGTACGCTTACAGTTGCGGGGGCAGCTCCGGTGTTTCACCGGATTCCCTATTAAGCCTTAACGGCATCTTCTGTTCGTGGATACTATATGTAGTTATATTTGATTAGTGGTTAGCTTATATGGTGTATTTAGCATATCGAACAAACGGATAATGTGCAACTGTTTTTTGGTTTTACTGGTTTCTGTTAGTCTCCTGACTGGGCATTACTTCAGGTTCTTACGGTCATAATCATTATTATCATTTGTTGCATGGAGTGTGTGTTTACTAAAGGATTTACTTTATAATGGAAGAAAAAGCGTATGAAGGGATGTTGGAACGATGGAATCATTCAATTGGCATAAAGAAGCGGAGAAACAATGGGACCTTCGGGCAGAATCATGGAATCAGCGAAGTCAAGATATGTGGGATAACGGTAGCAGGAAATCGATTGTTCCTTTTTTGGAGTCTTACATAGAGAAAGGTGCATCCCTTGCAGATCTAGGATGTGGAGATGGATATGGATCCTATAAGTTGCATCAGTCAGGATACAGGGTGACGGGGTTGGACTTATCACAAGATATGATTGAACGTGCTAATGCACGTATGAAAACAGATGGTCTGAATTTTGTGCAAGGGGATCTGACGGACTTGCCTTTTGAAAGCGAGAGTTTTGATGGGATTATGGCCATCAATTCTTTGGAATGGACAGAGGTTCCATATCAAGGATTGGAGGAAATGAAGCGCATTTTGAATCCGGGCGGAAAGCTTTGTATTGGACTTCTGGGACCGACGGCGATGCCGCGGGTGAATAGCTACCGCCGCTTATTTGGAGAAGAAGTGATTTGCAATACGATGATGCCGTGGGAATTCAGTAGGATGGCAGAAGAGACAGGTTGGCTACACCTTGGTGGAGAAGGCGTGTACAAACGAGGAGTTCAGGCAGAGTTGATTGAGTCACTTGATGAGGATATGAAACAAGCGTTGACGTTCATGTGGTTATTCATGTTCGAGAAAAAATAATGTCGTTGAAATGATTGAAAACAGGAGTATGATAGGCTTATATCACTCATTGAGCGAGACTATAAAGAGGGATAAGATGGTTGCTTGGCTTCATGCTATTCCATCGATTCGCTTTTTATTTATTGGTTTCTTTTCACTCACAGCATTGAGTCTTCTTGCTTTTCAATCTGTTGCTACTTTTCACGCGTTCTTAGATTTCTTTGAGGCCTTTCATCGGAAATAAAAACAAACGCTCAGGATGTTCTGAGCGTTTTTTATATGATTTCTTAAGGTTACTGTACCAAAAAGTCGTGGACTAGCTGATCGACTTGTGGAAGTTCATGAAGGCCGGAGTGTGTGGCCAAAGGTCCATATACAATCTCTTTTTCAAGTTGACCACGAGACACCATTTTTTTGATAGCTTGCGAGCTCGTCACATGTACCAGTCCATCCCAATGTTCAGCCTTCGAGTCCTCCTCGTTGATGACACCGCTTATAGATAGAACGTCAATATCATGAGGGATTTCCTTGCTTGTGAGCTGTTGTAAGGCGTCCGATTGAGGTTGTAAATCATCCGCGGCAGCATCTTGATTGATTTGGAAATACCCTGCCTTATCGATTCCTTTAAACGGACTAGCGATGACGGCCAAGTTTCTTACCTGTGGCTGTTTGGTGTCATTGCTAACTAAATAATTGGCAGAAGCCAATCCTCCCATGGAATGGCTGACAAGGTTGACAGATTCTACTGAGAAATCTGAGTGCAAGGTTTTCATCACTTTACGAAGCCATTTCGTTTGTTGTTCAAGGCTTGCGCGGCTATTCTCGAAGATGACTTGCACCATCGGTTTCGGGCCAGCTACATGACCGTTTATATTCACCTTTCCGTTTCTTGATACGCGGATGAGCATTTGTCGTTCTCCCCAGTTTTTCTGCTCGAATCGGTGCAGCATCGTAGAAAAACTCCGTTCTCCGCCTTTGTATCCATGAACAAATACCGTTGGAATAACGTCTGTCCCGTATTCGGACCTCGTTGGTTTTGAAGCAGAAAAGAACAAGAGAACCCCGATAATCAGGGTGGGGAGTAAGAGGGAGATTAGTTTTTTCTTGTCCTTCACAATAAATCCTCCTGTACATTCTTGTTGTAGACATTATATAGCATACCCTCTGTCATGGAAGAAAAACGAATCATAACATAGCGACATGTTTATATTTTACATCAGACAGGGAAAACTGTTGGTGAGACTGAAAGAAGGGGAGATTAAAATGAACCAAGAAGAATTAAAAGCCAAGATACATGAAGTGATGGAGAACCATAAGGTTGGAACACTCGCGACAGTGAAAGATGGCAAACCTCATACGCGCTATATGACGTTTTCAAACAACGATGCGTTTACATTCTTCACACCGACGAATCGTGAAACGCATAAAGCAGAAGAAATCGAGGAGAATCCGAACGTACACATCTTGCTCGGTTACGAAGGAGAAGGCTATGGAGATGGTTACTTAGAAATCGAAGGCCAAGCGAAAATACGTGATGATCAGGACATCAAGGACTGGCTATGGAATGATCGTATGAAGCGTTGGTTCGATAGCAAAGATGACCCTGAATATATTGTCCTTGAGATTATGCCAGAAGCGATCCGCCTCATGAACGAAGGCGAAGACACACCAGAAATTCTAGAATTATAAAAGACACAAAAACGAGTGAGCTCATTCAGCTCACTCGTTTTTTGGTTCTGTGATAGAACAAGGCTTGTCTTCGTACTCTACTTCAATCGTTACGTGATCAAGGTGAATCGAGCTGATAATGTCTTTGATGGAATCTTTCACATCACAGATTTCCTCTTTTGTTGCAGAAGAACCGACAACGACATGCGTGGAGAACGCGTGATGATCACCGTCCATCGACCACAAATGGGTGTGGTGAGTCGATTTAATGGCTTCAACGGCATTCATTTTTTCAATCAAATCTTCCAAATCAATGTTTTTCGGAACGCCTTCTAAGAATAAACGCATCGTCTTTACGAAGTTTACGATGACATTATATAAAATGAAAAGAGTAATACCGATGGAAGCAATGGGATCAAGAATAGGTAAGTCTGTGAACGTCATAATGATACTGACAATCAGAACAGCCACCCAGCCGAGAACATCCTCAAGCAAATGCCAGGTCATGACTTTTTGGTTCATCGAGTCTCCTCCGCGCAAACGGAATACAGCTGCTCCGTTCACGAGGATACCGAGAACAGACAGTATAATCATTCCTATGGTATTAGGTTGTTCAGGGTTCATTAACCTCGGGATCGCCTCGGTTAAGATGAAGACTGAACCGACAATCAGTACAACGCTATTAATGAGGGCAGCAAGTAAAGAAAATCGTCGATATCCAAAAGAGAAATCAGTGGAATGATCTTTGTTCGAGAATTTCTGGAGAAACCAAGCAAGACCTAAAGATAAGGAATCTCCTAAGTCGTGCAAGGCATCAGAAAGGATGGCCATGCTGTTGGTCAATAGACCTCCGATGATTTCTATGATTGTGAATCCTAGGTTAAGGAAAAAGGCCACTTTTATTTTTCCTGTCGATGAATCGACATGGTGATGATGATGTCCCATAGATGTATCCTCCTAAATCGATGTATGATTATATGTTCATATACAATCATATAAAGCGTACGTTGTTTTGTCTATTCTTCCTTTTATGTTTCCTTTTCTCCCTTCATTTAAACGCGTCTTTACTTACCTCGGATAATTAGGTATGATGTACTTACCTAATTATCCGAGGTAGGTGAAAAGATTGTTTAATCGAGAATTAGTGAAAGGGAGTACGTCTCTCTTAGTTTTGCAAATGTTGAACGACCGGGATATGTATGGATATGAGTTAGTCAAAGAGATGGACCAGCGCAGTGACCATAGTTTTCAGGTGAAGGAAGGAACGCTGTATCCAGCTCTTCATAAATTGGAGAAGCAAGGGTATGTGACCCATTATTGGCAGGAGCAAGAGAAAGGACCCGCGCGCAAATATTACCAAGTCACTCCAGAAGGGCAGGCGATGCTGAAAGAGCGAACGAGTGAGTGGCACCGATATGTCCAAGTCATGAATAAGTTGATTGGAAAGCATGAATCGTAACGATTACGTAGAAGAGTTGTCTGAAGAATTGTCCTTTCACCCTGATCGCTCCTCAATCATGGAGGAATACGAAGGTCACATTCGTGAATTAGAAGCAGAACACGAGGTGATCGGCTATGAAGAGCTCGTTGCAAGGCTTGGGTCTCCAGAAGAAATCGCCCGCATGTGGCAAGCCGAGAACTCGGTCACAGAGTCGCGCCTGCATTGGTTGTTCGTACTATCCAATGTGTTCCTGTTTTTGGGCGGTGGACTCTTAACTCTTGGATACCATTTGTTTGAGTGGCCATTCCTACAGTCCCTTTGGTATCGTCTGCTTTCCATCCCGAATGTCATTATCGCTTTGTATTTCCTGTTTTGGGCGTTGTTAGGGTATGAGATTGGCAAGGCGTTTGGTCCAAGGGGGATGCTATTATTGAAAAAAACCCTTCTGATAGGCATTGTTCCGAATTTGGTATTGATGGCTCTTACGGTCTTTCAAATCTTACCGCGTCGCTGGTTCGATCCATTGATCACACCAAGGTTCATTTTGATTTGTATCGTTTGTACCGGCTTATTGTACCCTGTCTCATGGATTGGTTGCAGATGGGGGAGAAGGATGTCTCTTTAAGGCGGCATTCTTTTCGCCTATATACATAGAAATTCTATATTCATCGTAAAACTAGGTATAGGAGGAATGATCATGTCCAACAATTTAAAAAGTCATGACCTTATCTTTTTTGTGGTTTGCTTAGCTTTGGGAGGGCTTGCGGAACTCTCTTTCTTACACGCTCCCGTCGGAGTGAGCTCGATCGTTTTCGTTGCCAGTTTCTATCTTGTTTTCTTTATCCGATTCCGTCACTTTGTTTTCAGACAACGACGGATGGGGATTCTCCTCATGTTTGTCATACTGGTGCTTGCATCGAACTACTTTTTGTATGATGCGTTCCTGTTTAACGTACTTAATGCACTGCTTCTCCCTTTATTTATATTAGCTCATCTCGTTTTGCTTACAAAACCGGCTACGATTCGGTGGCATCAATTTTCATTTTTGAAGCGAATGGTGGGGACTGTTTTCGGTTCGTTCGTTTACAATACGCAATTTATAAATAAGGTGTACCGTCGAATATTCAAAGGAATGGACGAGAAGCAATCCGATGTCTTGAAGAAAATATTGCTTGGCTTGTTCATAGGTGTTCCGCTTTTAATGGTGGTTGTCGTGCTGCTGATGCAAGCGGATCAAGCTTTTCAAAATATGCTTGCCGTCATACCGGATTGGCTGTTTGGGCTTGAGGTTAATGAAGTTACGGTGAGAGTGGCGCTTGCGGTTGCCGTAGGATGGTTGTTTTTCGGAGTGATGCAAATTCTTACAAGAAAAGCGCCAGATCATATGCAAGTAGTGAGTACTCAAATGGAAAAACAAGACGGTATTGTATCCATCACAATCTTGCTACTGCTGAATATCGTCTATGTGCTTTTTACTGTGGTCCAGTTCACTTATTTCTTCGGGGGAGAGCTGTATGGAGATATGAGCTATGCTGAATATGCTCGTAGAGGTTTTTTTGAACTTATCATGGTGTCACTGCTGAATTTGACGGTTCTGCTCCTTATGCTAACCATCAACAGGCCGGAAGGGAAGAAAACAGGAATCACTTTGCGTGTCATGTACACGTTCTTGATATTATTTAGTGGGATCATGCTCATCTCAGCCTTTAATCGTCTGATGATGTATGAAGCCCATTACGGGTTTACGATGGCTCGCGTGCTTCCTCACGTATTCATGATTTTTCTCCTTGTTATTTTTGTGTACACAGGAATTCGTGTATGGGTGGACCGGTTACCTTTGATTCATTTTTATATTTTAACAGCGGTACTATTTTACACGGCTTTGAATGCTGTGAACGTCGAGGCGTGGATTGTGGATCGTAATATTGAGAGGTACCAAGAGACGGGCAAACTGGACGTTCATTACCTGAATTCTCTTTCCTATACAGGAGTGGATGGATTGCTTGATGTCTATGAATTGAATTCAGACATCCCCCAATTAGAAGAAACCCTAGAGATGAGAAAAGCATTGTGGACGGGTCGCGACTCAACCAATGATGCATGGCAATCCTTTACTATACCGAAATACAAAGTGTCTGAACGTCTACAAGAATGGAAACCTTGACTATGAATGTATTGGTCCTATAGAAACAAGGGTCGATTGACGATGCCACGCAATATGACAACAATGAACGACCCTTGTAATGGGTTCACAAGTCTATTAGGAGCTTGCCTAGGTTTTCGGATAGAACTTCTCTTCAATGGCGTAATAATCAAAGACCTTATCCGTAGATACCGCCAAGCGTTTGACGCCATCTAATAAGAACGTTTTATCAAGATCATAGATAAGTTCCGTTTCGATATGGTCCAGCGTCTGACACGCAAAGTCCCACAACATATCATGCTTAGATGGATCGATGGATTCTGCGATCATGGCAAGCCCATTGATAAGCTCGGTGATGATCAAGTGGTTGTCCCGGGCATAGTGACGAATGTACCCGAACCCTCTGTAAATGTAATAGTTGAATGATTCCTCCAATAACATGACGCGTACTTGTTTATCATCATCCATTAGATAGGGAGTGAAAGTAATGTAGTCTTCTACGGTCAGCATCAACTCTGACATTTGGTGAATCGTGTTCGTCGCCGTTTTGGGGTCGTCGTTCCCCAGTGCTTTGATTGCGATTTCGGCAAGCTTGTGCATTCCCATTTGAACATCTTGAATCTCTGTTTCTTTGTGGCCGATATCAATCATACGGCAATATTTCTCATAATCAACGTCATCCGCACCTGGTCCCCAGTAACTGAGCAGCTTGTTTGTCTTGAGCGTATAATCACCGATTTGTGAATGAAGTTGAATGATGATGTCGTCCTTTTTTGCTTCTTGTATCATTTCACGATAGTTCACAAGCTGGATATAACCCGATTTGACTGATCCCACTGAAACTTCCTTTTCTCTTTCTTCTTCCTTTAGATCACCAGGTTCAGTCGTCCGATAGGCTTCCAACTCTTTTTTCAGCGTCTGGTTTATGATTTCTTCCGATGATTTTTTCATCGTAAAGGTGATATTGTGCACCTGCATCCAAGTTGTGGCGTGGTTGATGAAATAAATGAATGTAATCGCTGATAAGAAGGCAAGCAACACAGATGTGATCGGGACGGCCACAAATGCTTCTTTCGATGTATTGCCAACGAAAAGGAATACGAAGAGGACGTAGACGAAGTTCCCGTTAAAGATTCCCAGTGCATGCTGAGTCCGTCGATCAGAGACGAAATTAAGGAGCATTCTCGGAGAAAACTGTCCACTGAATGTGATCAGAACAACAAGCAAGGAGTTTAACGTAAAGGCGCTTAACGTCAGGATGCCCCCGATCAAAGTGCTGACCAGCATTCGGGTAATGTCCGCGTTGATTTGGAAGAAGGTGTGCGTGTATTCATTGACCTCAATGACCAAGTCTAAGAAAAGGGTCAGAACACCAAAACCAATTGCTATACCTATGTAGGCGACAGGCATGTACCAAATGGCCATCTGCATTTCATGTTTTCTTTGTCTTTTCGACATTTCGAAGTATTTTCTTACGGCAACAGGTAGTAGATCCAGTATCATTCGCTCTTGCTCCTTTTCTTTGTATTATTTCAAAATAATTCCCAACTTATTTTCTTTTCAAACGGGAATCGCTTCGGTATAGTAACTAGTAACTTTATAAAGGGGATGAGGCGTTATGGATTGGGTGAATAAAACATTTGCAGAACTGACGAAAGAGGAGTTGTATACCCTGTTGCAAAAGCGTGTGGAAATCTTTGTTGTCGAACAAGATTGTCCATATCCTGAAGTCGATGGTCGAGATCCGGATTGTCTACATATATGGCTGGAAAAAGAGGGGGAAATGATGGCTTACTGCCGCCTGGTACCACCTTCTGAGGACGTTCCTCACTATTCGATCGGGCGTGTGTTGATTACAGAACCGTACCGACTTCAAGGCTATGCCCGTCAATTGATGGACTATGCCATCGCTGTATTAGTCGATGACTTCAAAGTGGATACAATCGCGCTCCATGGGCAGGAACACTTGCGTCATTTTTATGGATCGTTTGGTTTTGACGAAGTATCGGATGTTTACTTAGAAGATGGCATTCCGCATGTCGATATGGTGATGAAGGTCCGTTAATGTTCTCTAAAGGTTTATGATTTTGAATTCAGTGGAAAATAAGTGTGTGTACAACAAAACCTACGGGAGGTACAACATTGAATTCAAATAACTTCACACAACAATACATCAACGGTCAATGGAAAAATGGATCAAGTGAAAAAAACGTCGAGAATGTAAACCCATATACGAACGAAACAATCGCAACCATCCCTTCAGCAAATGAAGACGACCTGAACGAAGCATATCAGGCAGCTGAGGCGGCGCAAACGGATTGGATGCAATTGACGCCAAGACAAAAGCAAGGCTACTTTGATGAGCTACTTAACGTCGTCACGGAACGAAAAGATGAAATCGTGGATTGGTTAGTCAAAGAATCTGGAAGTACATTAGTGAAAGCAGAAGTCGAATACGCTGCAGCAGTTGCGATTATTCGTGAATCCTCCAGTTTCCCGACTCGTATGAAAGGTGAAATCCTGCCATCCAATACGCCTGGGAAAGAGAACCGTGTCTATCGCTCACCTAAAGGGGTGATCGGTGTCATCGGACCTTGGAATTTCCCGTTTCATTTAGCGATGAGGTCGATTGCACCTGCGATTGCGACAGGTAATACCGTTGTCGTAAAACCGGCATCTGATGCTCCTGTAACATCCGGATTACTCATTGCGGATATTTTCGAGGAAGCTGGATTCCCGAAAGGCGTCATCAACGTCGTTGTGGGCCGTGGTTCAGAAATCGGTGACGCGTTTGTGACGCACAAGGCAGCAAAACTGATTTCTTTCACAGGATCGACAGAAGTCGGGAGCCACATCGGTGAACTAGCGGGAAAACATATTAAAGACACCGCCCTTGAGCTTGGTGGAAACAACGCAATGATCGTGCTCGACGATGCGGATATCGACAAAGCGGTGGAAGCAGCCGCCTTTGGTAAGTACTTGCACCAAGGTCAAATTTGTATGTCGCTGAACCGAATTGTCGTTCATGAGAAAGTGCACGACGAATTCGTAGAGAAGTTCAAACAGAAAGTGGCCACGCTTCAAGCAGGAGATCCGTCTGATAAATCCACTGTGGTCGGTCCTGTTATCAATAGTGAAGCCGTGGAACGTATTCAGGAAGATGTGCGACAAACGATTGAACAGGGAGCTGAACTCGTCGCAGGTGGTGAATCAGAAGGGAATGTCATGCAGCCGACGATTCTGATCAATGTCACGAACGATATGCCGACAGCCAATCACGAAATGTTCGGTCCTGTTGCATCGATTATTAAAGTAGCCGATGAAGATGCCGCGGTTGAAGTCGCCAACGGTTCTCCGTACGGCTTGAGTGGTTCATTATTCACTTCAGACATCCATCGCGGAGTAGAACTCGCGAAGCGCGTGGAAACAGGCATGATTCATATTAATGATCAGTCTGTCAACGATGAAGCGCATGTTGCGTTTGGTGGTGAAAAAGAGTCCGGTATCGGCCGTTTCGGTGGAGAATGGGCGCTTGATAAATTCACGACGGTGAAGTGGATCGGCGTCATGACCGGTTACCGCGAGTTCCCGTTTTAATATTAGGTAAGAAAAAGAGACTTCCTGACGAGGATGTCTCTTTTTCATGTTAGGGATTTTAAAGGGATGTTGTGTCTCTACCTTTTTTCTGACCCTGCTGTTGTGAAAAGGTTGAGAGAGGCTTCTTCTCAGCGGTTTTGTGTCCCCAAGTGATTAAGTCCTTGATAAGTGCTGAGAAGTAGAAGTTCACAGCACTTTTGATGATCATTGACCTACAAAAGTGTGGAGATAGGAGTTCTCTTAACCTTTTTGGGTACTCTTAATCGCGAAAACCGTCGAAATTACACTTGATTAACTTCCGTTCTTAAAATCTTCAAAACGCCTCAAAGCATCTTTCAATGTCTCCTCAGAATTATTGAGCCCAATCCGTACATAACCTTCCCCGTGGCTGCCGAACCCGATTCCGGGTGCGACGAACAACCCGACCTTTTCCAATAAATCATCGGCAAATGATTCAGATGTATAGGATCCGGGTACTTTGAGCCACACGAAGAATGAGCCGTGACAGGGTTGGACCTCGTACTGTAAATCTTTCAATCCTCCCACAAGCAGGTCACGTCGGGACTCATACGTTTGTCTTAAATCGTCCACACATTCCTGTGACGCGAGGAGTGCGGTTGCGGCCGCTTCCTGTTCAGCTCCGAAAATGCTGCAGAAATAATGGTCCTGGATTTTTTCTAATGTTTCGATGACACTACGGTTTCCAACGGCGAAGGCAATCCGCCAACCTGCCATGTTGTAGGATTTCGACATCGTGTAGATTTCCACACCGACGTCTTTCGCACCTGGTACTTGCAAGAAACTGATTGGTTTTACACCGTCAAACCCGATCGCACCGTAGGCGAAATCATGGATGACGCATACATCATGACGATCAGCCTCTTGAATGGTTTTTTCAAAAAAAGCACGGTCTGCCACAGCACCGGTCGGGTTGTTCGGGTAGTTTAAAAACATCAGTTTCGATTTTTCCCACGTTTTTTGACTTATGGAATCGTAGTCTGGAAGGAAATCGTGTTCCCGCTTAAGTGGCATCGGCTCCATGGTGGCCCCCATCATGGCAACGCCCGACCAATAATCGGGGTATCCGGGATCGGGCATGAGTGCGACGTCGCCAGGATTGAGAAAGCACTGGCTTAACTCGACGAGACCTGTTTTGCTCCCTGGCAAAATGGCGACTTCGGTTTCAGGATCGAGATCGACGTCATACTCTCTTTTATAAAACGTCGCCACAGCTTCCTTTAAGAATTCAAACCCATGAAATGGTGGATACTTGTGATAGAGAGGTTTCTCGGCAGCTTCCTGCAAGGATTTGACGATATGGTCTGGTGTCGGTTGATCAGGATTTCCCTGCCCCAGGTTGAGTACATCGTGCCCTTTATCTTGATGAGTTCGCAGCTTATTCACAAGCTTGGCAAAGAATTGTTCTGGTAACTGTTGAACGGCATTAGACGGCGTATAGGATTTCAATGGGATTCCACCTTTATACGAAATTTTCTGAATAGTTACAGGTAGTGTAACACGGTCGTTGTAGATTAGGGAACAGATCGTTCTGGAGGACGAAGGGGGATAGTTAGGGAACAAACCTAAACGGGTATGCATAACTAGATTAGAAAAAAGGGGTGCAACGGGATGAGAATAGTCATTATTGGAGGAGACGCAGCCGGCATGAGTGCGGCGATGCAAGTAGTACGGAACAGTGAAGGACATGACATTACCGTTTTTGAAAAAGGAGAGGTGACTTCCTACGGTCAGTGCGGACTTCCTTATGTCATCAGCGGTGATGTAGACTCGACAGACGATTTGATCGCGCGCCACCCGGAGACGTTTCGGGAAAAATACGGAATCGACGTGCGGATCAACCATGAAGTGAGCAAGGTGGATTGCGAACAAAAAATCGTATATGGAAAACATGGCGGAAGGTCATTTGAACAACCGTACGACCGTTTACTCATTGCAACAGGTGCATCGCCAGTGCTTCCACCTTGGGAAGGGCGTGACCTCGACGGCATTTACACGTTAAAAACGATTCCAGATGTAAAAGAGATTATGGATGGGCTGAACGAAGACGTGGAGCATGTCACCATTATAGGTGGAGGCTATATCGGACTGGAAGTGGCAGAGAGTCTGGTCACCATTGGGAAAAAGGTCCGAATCATTGACCGTGGTGCACGCCTGGCTAAGATTTTCGATGAAGATATGAGTGAACACATACATGAAGAAGCGAGCAAGCATGGTATTGAGCTATGTCTGAATGAATCGGTAGAGCAGTTTTACGGGTCGTCGAAAGTCGAAAAAGTTGTAACGGATAAGGCGGAACATTCCACGGATCTTGTTCTAGCCGCTGTCGGTGTCAGTCCTAATACGTTCTTCTTGAACGGAACAGGGATTGCGAAGGGTGTGGCGGATGCGATTCAAGTGAATGCATTCATGGAAACGAGCATCCTTGATATTTATGCTGCCGGGGACTGTGCAACGCAATATCATCGAATCAAGAAACGAGCGGACTTTATTCCACTTGGAACACACGCGAATAAACAGGGGCGCGTAGCGGGGTTGAATATCGTCAACAACCGGAAAGTATTCAACGGAATTGTCGGAACCTCCATCATCAAATTTTTCGACTTAACGTTAGCGCGCACCGGTCTTTCAGAGAAAGAAGCGGCGAATGAATATATTCCTTATAAGACAATCGCGATCGAATCGACACACTCTGCAGGGTATTACTCGAAAGATGACCCGATGACATTGAAGTTGATCTATCACGAAAAGACAGAACAGTTGCTAGGTGCTCAAATCATTGGTCGTGCAGGTGTGGATAAACGGATCGATGTGCTTGCGACAGCGCTCTATCACGAAATGGATATCGAGCAATTGGAGGACTTGGATCTCGCGTACTCCCCGCCCTATAACAGTGTGTGGGACCCGATCCAGCAGGCGGCGAGACGAGTGAAGTAAGTTCCATAGGTATAAAAGCTTAATTTATGATAGGATGAAGTGGCAAGAAGCTACAGGAGGATTAATGCTTTGAATAAAGAACTGAGTCATAAAGCTGAATCGTTTATCCGCCACTATTATCATGAAAAAGGGTTGCCTGATGTAGAGAATCGTGTAATCGCTGTGCATGCAGAGATTGCCGAAACAGGAACCTATCAACATACGTACGCAGAGCTAGAGTTTGGTGCAAAAGTTGCCTGGCGCAACAGCAACCGTTGTATCGGCCGTCTGTTCTGGGAAAGCTTGAAGGTTTTTGACAGGCGTCACCTGGAGGAAGAAGAGGATTTATTCAACGCTCTAATCGAACATATCGACTATGCCACCAACAAAGGTCGAATCAAGTCGACGATTTCGATTTTTCGTCCGAAAGAGAATGATAAGGAAATCCGCCTTTGGAATCATCAGCTCATACGCTATGCGGGTTATGAAAAGGATTATGGCATAGTTGGTGATCCCGCATCCGTTGAATTCACGAAGATTTGTCAACAGCTTGGCTGGCAAGGAAAAGGGACCGCCTTTGATGTATTGCCTCTTGTCATTCAGGTTGATGACAGGGAACCGAGATGGTTCGAGATTCCGTCTGATCACGTATTAGAAGTATCTCTCCGTCACTCGGAATACGACTGGTTCAAGGACCTAGAACTGAAGTGGTATGCGGTTCCTTTCATATCGGATATGCGCTTGGAAATCGGGGGCATTGATTATACCGCTGCTCCATTCAATGGCTGGTACATGGGAACGGAGATCGGAGCGCGGAACTTAGCGGACGAATTTCGCTACAACTTACTGCCGACGGTCGCTGAAGCGATGGGACTTGATACGAAACGGAACGCTTCTTTATGGAAGGACCGAGCCCTGATCGAATTGAATCAAGCCGTTCTTCATTCCTATAAAACCGATCAAGTAAGCATCGTCGATCATCATACGGCAGCCCAGCAGTTCCATCTGTTTGAGAAAAAAGAGAAGAAAGCGGATCGTCAGGCCACAGGTGATTGGACGTGGCTCATTCCACCAGTATCTCCTGCCGCGACGAACATTTTCCATTCGTCTTATGAAGACCGTATGGATACACCGAACTACTTCTATCAGGATGCGGCTTACGCAAAAAATCCTTCTGATTGAATTCAGAAGGATTTTTTTATTACAGCATTTGATGGGGTTATTTGAGTATTCGACACTGAAAATGAAGAATTCGATATCGTTACTTAAGTATTCGACACCGTAAATAAGCAATTCGACATCGCAGTTTAAGAATTCGACATCGTTATTTCAGAATCCATCACTCATACAGCTCTGGTCGGCGATCTTGGAAAATCGGAATCTGTTCGCGGATCGCCTCGACATCAGAAAAATCAACAGAAGTATATAAGATATCTTCCTCTTCTCCTGCTTCCGCCACTACCGTCCCCCAAGGATCGATGACGAGTGAGTGACCACCAAATACGTTATTCGGATCATCACCGACACGGTTGCAAGCAATGACAAAACACTGATTTTCAATAGCGCGGCTGATGAGCAGGTGACGCCAATGGTCGACACGCGGTTTCGGCCACTCTGCCACGACGAATAAGGCACGTGACCCGTCGAGCATATGGGTGCGCATCCATTCCGGGAAGCGGATATCATAACAAATGACGCCGGCGACAGGCACGTCTTCTAATGGGAAGTTGCCTTTCTCATGACCGGGATGCAAGTATTTTTCTTCGTTCATCAGACGGAATAAGTGGGCTTTCCGGTATGAAGCCACACGGGCGCCCGTCGGGTCATAGGTGACGAACGTGTTGTAGAAGTGATTTCCGTCCCGCTCTGCAACGGAGCCCATAAGCGTGACTTGATGGTACAAGGCTAAGTCACGGAGCATGTTGTGTGTCGGTCCGTTCAAATCTTCTGCAATCTCATCGAAGCGGGACAAATCGTAGCCGGTCGTCCATAATTCAGGCAGTACGATGACGTCACTTCCGTTTGCGGCTGCGGTTTCAATCTGCTTTCGTGCGTTTCTCCGGTTTTCTTCTGGTTCTCCAAACGCGATGTCCATTTGGATTATCGCAATGTTCTTCTTCATAAAGATCACCTCATTTTCCTAAGTGTACCAGACGTATCGCCTACATAAAACGTTTACATACGTGATACAATGTAGAAAAAAAGAGAGGACGAGGGTCGGATGTTCGAATTGTTTCTACCTATGCTCGAGAGATTAGGCATCATTGTGACGGTAGCGTTCATCATCACCAGGTTCCGTTTCTTTCGTGAGCTGATTGATCGTAAGACCTTGAATCGTCCGCAAAAGTATATGGCGATCGGCTTCTTCGGTTTGTTTGGGATTATCGGGACGTATACGGGCATCACGTACAATATCTCCACTCTTGAGTTCGGAAGTTGGGCGTATGAACTGGGAGAATCGGAGGCGATCGCCAACTCACGCGTGATCGGGATTGTGGCTGCCGGGTTATTTGGTGGCTATCGAATTGGAATCGGAGCTGGCCTTATTGCTGGATTGCACCGCTTCTCACTCGGAGGATTCACTGGATTCGCGTGTGGAATCTCAGCTGTCGTTGCCGGCGTCATTGCCGGTTTTTTTCATAAAAAAGACCAGCCTTTGAAGTTGAAGACGGCCCTGCTTGTTGGGGGATTGGCCGAGATGGTTCAAATGGCGATCATTCTTGGTGTTGCTTCTCCGTTCAGTCAGGCTTGGGGGCTTGTGCAGGAAATCGGGGTGCCGATGATTTTGGCCAACGGGCTTGGATCAGCTTTATTCTTATTGATTATCCGGAATGTGTTGAATGAGGAGGAGAAAGCGGGCGCGATTCAAGCACAGAAGGCGCTTAAGCTTGCGGAGTCTACGATTTCTTATTTGCGAAAGGGATTGACGGAAAGGTCCGCCAAAAATGTGTGTCAGATCATTTATGATGAGGTTCAGGTCAGTGCGATTTCGATGACGAATGATCAAAAAATTCTCGCTCATGTCGGACTCGCTTATGATCATCATCAGGTTGGAGAACACATACAGACGTCTGCTACGAGAACCGTGATCGAAAAGGGTGAAATGGTGGTCGCTGGTCATGATGATATTGATTGTAAGCACCCGGACTGTCCGCTGGGGGCTGCTGTGATTGCGCCTTTGAAGCGGCGGAAAGAAGTGGTCGGTACGCTCAAGTTCTATGTGCGATCGGAGAAAGAAGTATCGAATGTTTTACTCGAACTGATTCAAGGGTTGAGTGCATTGCTCGGTCAGCAGCTGGAAATTGCAGAGGCGGAGAAAGCCCAAGAACTCGCGCGCGAGGCGGAGGTCAAAGCGTTGCAAGCCCAAGTGAATCCACACTTTTTGTTCAACTCGTTGAATGTGATGGTGTCGCTCATTCGAACTGAGCCGGATCGTGCGCGTTCCTTGTTGATCGCGCTGTCCAAATTCTTCCGTCAGAATTTAGGGGCCACGACAAAAACGTGGACTTCGTTGGATGAGGAATTGAAGCATGTGAAAGCCTATTTATTAATAGAAGAGACGCGTTTTGTCGACAAGCTGCATGTTACGTACGATATAGATGAGGACGCACTCGCTGCTCGTATTGCTCCGCTTACCTTACAGCCGCTCGTTGAAAATTGTATCAAACACGGCATTAAGGATCAGGACGGTGATTGCGAAATTACCATTCGGATCAAAACTGAAGGGAATAGGGTCCGGATTTCCGTCATCGATAATGGGAGCGGCATCGATCCTGAACGAATTGCGTCGTTAGGTGACCAAGAAGTTGATTCCAAAGAAGGCACGGGACTCGGCTTATTCAATGTGAATAAACGATTAGAACATATGCACGGATCAAGTGCGAAAATGCAAATTGAAAGCACGAAGGGACACGGGACGAATATTTCATTTGTCATTCCGTCCCGTACGAAGGGGGTGTCCGCATGATTAAAGTGGTGGTTGTGGATGATGAGCGGTTCAGCCGTGAAGAGCTGACCTATTTGTTGCAAAAGCACGAATCCATTGAGGTCATCGGAGAAGCTGATTCCGGTGATGCGGCGATTATGAAGACCATTCAGCTACAGCCGGATGTGTTGTTTCTGGATGTCGAGATGCCGAAGATGGACGGAATGGAAGTCGCGAAGGCTGTCCAGGAGTTGAAAAACGTACCGAGTATCGTCTTTGCGACGGCCTATCCTGATTTTGCCGTGGAGGCTTTTCGGCATGAGGCGGTCGATTATCTTCTGAAGCCATTTGAAGAGGAACAGCTGGCCGATGCTATTGCTCGGCTGGAAAAGAAATTCGGTGCGGATCCCGAAGTGCATACAGAAGAAGTGAAACCATCCAAGTTAGCGGTCGAAGGGGAGGAAGATATCTACTACCTGGATCCGGTCAATGTCATGTATGTGTACCGGGAAGATCGTGTTACGAAAATCGTTGAGAAATCCAAGGTGCATGAAACGAAGTGGCCACTGAAAGAGGTGGAACAGCGACTGAAAGGCTATTCCTTTTTCCGCATCCACAAAAGTTATCTCGTCAACTTACGTTACATTGAACGGCTGACTCCGTGGTTTAACGGAGCTTATCAATTAGAGTTGCGAGGCAAAGACGAAAAACTGTCGGTCAGTCGAAATTATGTGAAAGATTTAAGAAAGCAACTGGAACTTTAATTTAATTGAATGGTGAGACCCTAAGCCATCACGTTACGTTTTGTGATGGCTTTTTAATTTTGTGAAAATGGCTGATCGCAGCGGAAGTAGGATTGAATTTCAATCCTTCTCGCTTACATGTTAATCGTATATAACAACATCTTAGACACACAACCGTCACATAAAAACGTTCTCTTGTTATTCTTTTTGTAAGCGATTACAGAAGAACGAAGGAGGAAATTATCATGATTACGTTTCTAGTTAGTATTGCAATCTTAATTGTAGGTTATTTCACTTATGGTAAATACGTAGAAAAAGTGTTCGGCGTCAATACAGAGCGCCCGACACCCGCTTACTCTCATAGCGATGGTGTAGATTACCTTCCGATGGGACAAAAGCGGAACTCTCTTATTCAATTGTTGAATATTGCAGGGGTTGGCCCGATTTTCGGCCCGATCTTAGGAGCCTTATACGGTCCTGTCGCATTTCTATGGATTGTTCTCGGTTCCATTTTTGCAGGAGCGGTTCACGATTACTTGACGGGTATGATTTCGATTCGAAATCGCGGGGCGCACTTACCTGAACTGGCCGGAAAATTCTTAGGTAAAGTGATGAAGCACGTCGTCAATGCATTTGCTATTTTACTACTTGTTCTTGTAGGTACGGTATTCGTAACGGCACCAGCGGACTTGATCCACAACTTGACGAACAGCTGGCTCGCGCTTCCGCTTATCTTAACTGCTATTTTTGCTTATTATTTACTGGCAACGATGCTACCGATCGACAAGATCATCGGACGTTTCTATCCGATCTTCGGCGCTCTTCTATTGATCAGTGCCATTGGTGTGGGCGTATCCTTAATCGTCACAGGAGCACCGATTCCAGAGTTATCTTTGACGAACATGCATCCAGATAACGCACCGATCTTCCCACTCTTGTTCTTGACGATCTCTTGTGGTGCCTTGTCTGGATTCCATGCAACACAGTCACCGATCATCTCACGTACGACTCAACAGGAAAAACAGGGTCGTCGCATCTTCTACGGTATGATGATTGCAGAAGGTGTCATCGCCATGATCTGGGCGGCCGCTGCCATGAGTTTGTTCAACGGTTCCGGAGGATTGAATGAAATCCTAGCTAATGGTGGACCAGCTGCCGTTGTTAGTGAAGTATCTGTAAGCATGCTGGGTGCTGTCGGAGGAACGCTTGCTGTCATCGGAGTCATCATTTTGCCGATCACTTCTGGGGACACAGCATTCCGTAGTGCACGTATGATTATTGCGGATTACTTGAAAATCTCGCAGCGTAAAGTATCAAGTCGAATCTGGATTGCTCTTCCGATGTTCGCGATTTCCTTCGCTTTGACGCGCATCGACTTCACTTTGCTTTGGAGATACTTCTCTTGGGCAAACCAATCGACAGCTGTCATCGCGCTTTGGGTCGGAGCGATGTACTTGTTCTTATCTAGGAAAAATTACTGGATTGCTGCAATTCCGGCAACCTTTATGACAATGGCAACGTTCACGTATATCGTGAATGCACCAATCGGGTTTGCGTTGCCTCTGAATGTCTCTTACGTTATTGCAGCCATAGGTACAGTCATTGTGGTCACAGCCTTCTTTATTGCTGCTCGCCGAGGCTTGAATAAAGACATTCCACTTCAAGAAGAACTGAAAACGACAGCGTAATGGGATGCTGCAGCCCGAATAGCCACGAACAGGTCAAGGAACAAGAAGAGAAAGTGAATGAGAACGATAAACCTACCGTACCTGTTTGGGTGAAGATTGTCAGTGCCACACTTGTCATTACGGCGATCAGCTTTCAAATTTGGTAATCGAAGCGTCTACCCTCTATCTTTGGAGGGAGGCGTTTTTTATTGATAATCGATAAATAAAGGAATATAATGGAATGATAAAAGGAGGTTATATAATGAGAAAAACAACGATTTTGTCTTTAAAAATCTCGCTGGTTCTAATCGGTTTAGTCATTATGATTCTTTCGATTTTTGTGTTACCTTCATTGGCTGACTCCGTTGTCCAAGTGGGACCGGAATTCTCGTACCTCAAGGCCCCCGTGTTTCTCGGCATTTATATCACGAACATTCCATTTTTCTACGCGTTGTTCCAGGCTTTTCAACTTCTACGATACATTGAACAAAAACAAGCATTCTCGAGTGTAACCGTGCTGGCATTGAAGAAAATCAAGTGGTGTGCATACGCGATTCTCAGTCTATATATAGTTGGAAGTACCTTTCTCATGAGTCATAGTGCCTTTCATCCTTCATTATGGGTTATAGGTGGAGCGATCATGTTTGCTTCTGTGGTCATTGCTGTTTTTGTTCAACTACTACAAGGTTTACTAAACAATGCAATGGAAATCAAAGAAGAGAATGAACTTACAGTTTGAGGTGAAACTATGGCAATCGTAGTGAATATAGATGTGATGTTGGCAGAAAGGCAGATGAGTGTCACCGAGCTTTCAGAGAAAGTAGGCATTACGATGTCGAATTTGTCGATTTTGAAAAATGGAAAAGCAAAAGCTGTCCGCTTTTCGACCTTAGAGGCAATCTGTCAGGCGCTTGATTGCCAGCCTGGTGACATACTTGAATATAAGGAATGAGGCGAACGGTCACATCGTGTACCCCCATATTCTGAAAGATGAAGCATAGCTTCATCCAAGAACGGGTATGAGGACAAAAGGGAAGGAGTGATCTGATGAGTGATATTCAGTATTCAGAAGGACTTTTCTATATTGGTGATAAGAATGATCCAAGTGCTCATTTAGCGTTCGAAGAGGAGAATGACGTGATGCAAATCATGAGCACGGTCGTCGCACCTGAAGAACGAGAGCAAGGACTAGGTACAGAATTGATCGACCATGCTGTGAACTATGCAAGAAAACATAAATTGGAGATCGACCCGGTATGCTCATTCGCCCATGAAGTGATAAAGGAAACACCAGAGTATCATGTCGTTTGGAAACAGAAGTAGGGAGGCGACGTTCTCATGATCACGATTCGTGAACCAATAGAAAAGGATCTCATGCACTTTACACGGTATGCCATCGAGTATTTTCGTTTAGTATATAACGATCGGTCATCAGAACAACCTTTGAACGACTTATTGCGGGAAAGGAAGTTCTGGGCTGCTGATCAGTTGTTCGCAAACGATGACTATCAAAGACTTCTCATTGCGGAGCGCGAAGGAGAAGTGATCGGGTATATTTTAGGTACGATCGAAAACAAAGAAGAGGGTCCGCGACTCGGCTGTGTCCAAGAAATCTTTGTCGATGAATTTTATCGTAGAGAAGGTATTGGCACCTTAATGTGTCAAGGTTTGATGGAGTGGATGCAACAACAGGACGTCTCCGGAATCAGGTTGAACTTGCTTTCAGGGTATCCACGAGCTGAAGAATTCTTCCAACAAATCGGTTTTATTCCGATGAAGACCTTATATAAATGGAGTCCTCAAGATTGATACATGGATTGGTTTCTTATGAATAAATGTAAAGATAGTCGTTTAAATGAAGGGGGATCTATTCGTGAAGAAAGCGATGCTCATTGTAAACCCTTCTTCTGGTAAAGAAGAAGCTTTAGATTATGTAGAAGAAATCGAATCGATTCTACAAGAAAAGAATTATGACGTAGACGTTGCCCAAACAGAAAAGGAACTGGATGCGACAAAATATTGTCAGGACGCTTGTAAAAATGAGTTTGACCTCGTCGTATCCTTAGGTGGGGACGGCACGTTGAATGAGACGATCAACGGAATGGTCGACCAGGAGCACCGACCATTGCTTGGAATCGTTCCATTAGGGACGGTCAACGATTTTGCGAGGGCTTTGAATATTCCCCTCGATCCATCAGAGGCCATCAATGTTCTTCGTTCGGATAAGAGGAACCATGTGGATATCGGCCGCTTCAATAATCGTTATTTCATCAATATAGTCGCGGTGGGAGCCGTTGCAGAGGCGACTTACGAGGTTTCACCAGAACAGAAGACAAAATTCGGACCTCTAGCTTATGTGATGGAGGGGTTCAAAACCCTCACGTCCAAAAGGAGTTATCCTCTTAAGATTGAACATGATGATGGCGTCTGGGAGGGGGAGTCTTTTCTATTCCTCGCCGCATTGACGAACTCTACTGCCGGTTTTGAAAAGTTATCACCCGAAGCGGAAGTGAACGATGGTGTCGTACACGGATACATTATCAAGAATGTAAACATGGTACGGTTAGCATCCATTCTCACCTCGATCCTGCGAGGACAATTGAAGAATGAAGAAGACGTCGAATACTTTACAACTTCACGCCTTCGCGTAACGTCATCTGAATCGCTGATCTCCAATGTAGATGGGGAAGAGGGAGATGAACTACCGATCTCCGTTGAAGTCATGCCTTCACATATTCAAGTAATCGTTTAATAAGTCAACGAAAAAGGAGGGGAAGACACCTATGGTCTTTCCCTTCTTTCTGTCTGGATTAAGGGGAGAATATAAAAAACGTCCAGGGTGCTGGACGTTTGAGATGGAATGCTAATGTTTATTAAATATACTTAGGAAACCGAAGATGATCAGGACTAATGAGAAGAACGCCATTGCGACGACCCCGACATAAAAGAATAACGATCCAAGAAAGTCCCCTAATCCTTGTTCAGATAAAAAGATGAGTGCGTATCCGGCTATGATTGCGGCCAAGTATAGAAATGCGTTTTTGTCATACTTGAAGTTCACCATGATTTCACCTCCTTTACTTTAAGGTATGAATAACATACCTCGAAAAGAAGAGGGTGAAATAAAAAAACCTCTTTGGAACCTTGTCCAAAAAGGCTTATCGTCCTAAATCTTTCCATTGGGGGAAGACAGGAAGATAAAATCTACAGGGTTTATTTCTCCGGCGAGGAAAAATAAGGGTGATTTGACATAGAGACAAAAGAGACATTGACCACTTTGCGTTAAAAAACGGTTGACTAGACCGGATCAGGTTAAAATCAATATGACGTAACCTCTTTTGCTGTTATCAATTATATCATCGTGATCCTTTTCTCGCTTTGGGAAAATTAGTGACCGAAAGGGCAAATGAATGAGGGTTTTTGAGAAAAGTTTTCTCAAGTTTTGTTGTTTGTTGGAAAAAATAAGGGTGGATTGTCGTAATTAAAGAGATGGTGTAAAATTGTGTTATTAAAGCTTAAACGGGGTGGATGGAATGGATTTGAATAAGTTACAGCACTTGATTCAAATGCAGACAATGTCAATTTTCGGCGGATCGACGGATAAGGGCTTTTCTAGTGGCGTCCGTGATTTAGCCTTTCAGAGTATGTTAGAAGCGGCGATGACACAGCAAACTCAACAATCGAAGTCACCAAATTCACCGGGTCTGACAAGCGTACAAGCCTTTCAATCGCAACCCATACATACAAGGCTGAGCGAACAAGTGCAGGCACCGAAGGTAGAAGTTCAAGATCGAAATGTCGATGCGATCATTCAAAGTGCTGCAGAACGTTATGGTGTAGATAGTAATTTGATTCGGTCCGTTGTGAAGGCTGAATCGAATTTCGATTCCGATGTTGTCAGCCACTCCGGCGCCCAAGGGCTGATGCAATTGATGCCTGAAACCGCACGCGGTCTAGGTGTGAATAATCCCTTTGATCCTGAAGAGAATGTGATGGGGGGCACGAAGTATCTGAAACAGATGCTTGATCGATACGATGGAGATTCTCGTCTAGCACTCGCTGCTTACAATGCTGGGCCAGGGAACGTAGATAAATATGGTGGGATTCCTCCATTCCAAGAAACACAACGCTACGTAAGTAAAGTGTTAGGTCTTGCCTAAGTATATGTTCAGGATTCGTCACCTTATTAGAAGTAGGGGATGGTTTTGAAACAACTCGCTTTCCTGCTGGGTCTCGCTTGAGCCTTTTTCCGCGGAAGTCTCGTCGTTTCAAAACCACCCCTTCGCGAACGCTGAACGTTGTGAAAGATCGACAGAGCACAAGACAGAGTCTATTAAAGAAACCTTGCCGCGTTGGCAAGGTTTCTTTAATAGAAATGAACACCTAAGATTGTGTTAGTTCTTATCGGGTTCTATCTCCCGGCTCATTTGCATGTACTGATTGAATATGCGCGTCATTTCTTTTAATCGGTTTCGGACGTCTTCGTCTATCAAATCACCTTGAGTTGAAAAATGGTTGGTGTGAGTGTACACATAATTAGGAGTTACCATGCAACGGAAGTAATTCAAAATCGGCTTCAATTGGTTCTCGATCACAAGGTGATGCTGCAATGTGCCGCCATTTGCGACAATGGAAACGGGTTTATAGCGCATAGCTAACGGTGATACAGCATCAAAGACATTTTTAAGTGTTCCTGGAATAGACCCTTGAAAAATAGGCGTAGCGATAACATACGCATCGGCATCTTCGACCTCTTTGATCAATTGTTGCATGTCGTCATTATATTGATCGGTCGGACGCCCATCCACAAATTGAAGGTCATAATCCTCAAGATTTACGATTCTCGTTTCGTGAGATTCCGGGAGCTCTTCGATATATTGATTGATTTCATTAAGTAAAACACCGGTTTTTGTTCCTACAATCGTCCCATTCAATAACAATATGTTCATGATCGTTTCTCTCCTTCATTCCTACAAACTTAAGGGCGACTCTTTGGTATGTATAATTAGGATATGACCCATTCATTCTTGGGTTCATATACACATGAATGATTCGGTGGATTTTGTGCGTTTTCTTCACTTGTAACAAGGCTTTCTGGCGCTTTTCTTCTTATGTTAAAGCATACGTTCGTATTTCGCAATTGTGACAGATCGGATGGGTAAAACCCTTATGGTGTGGGTAAAAGAATAAGAGAGAGGAGGAGTGGAAGCGATGATCAAGTTATGGAAAAGAATCAAGTTTGTGTTCAATGTTAGGAAATCCATTCCCTTCCTTAATCAGTTCTTTCGTTCGAAAGAAGTGAGCAGAGAAAAGAAATGGACCTCTGTTTTGTTGCTCGTTCTTTATTTGATCTTCCCCTGGGATTTGATTCCGGATGTGCTTGTTTTCTTTGGGATCATCGATGATTTAGCAGTCTTTACCTTCGTTTTACAGCTCATGGTAAAGATGGCGCCTGAATCTTTGAAAGAACAATACGAGCTTAAAGACCAATAAATCGATGTTTAGGATAGGCACGGATGAGGTAAATTATAGTTGTTGATGATAATACCAATCAAGGAGTGATGATATTGAGTAATGTAATGTTTACAGCACACGCAACAGCTAAAGGCGGTCGTAATGGCCATGTAAAATCTGATGATGGTTTAATTGATTTGAACTTGGCTATGCCTGGTGAAGGATCTGAAAAAGGTTCTAACCCAGAACAATTATTTGCCGCAGGTTACTCTGCTTGTTATGACGGTGCTCTTAACCTAGTCGCAAGTAAACAGAAGAAAGATATCGACTCTGAAATTACGGCAGATGTAAGCTTGATGAAAGATGAAGCTGATAATGGCTTTAAAGTAGGTGTCGTACTGAATGTACACATCAAAGGGGTTTCTCAAGAAGAAGCAGAGAGCCTAGCTGAAGAAGCGCATAAAGTGTGCCCTTACTCTAAGGCAACTAGCGGAAACATTGATGTAGAAATTAATGCTAAAGCTGTATAAGCAATAGATACAGACAAGCCTCCCAAGGTTCTTCCTTGGGAGGTTTGATTTATTTTACGCTCTTTATCGATAACGGTTTCACGTGGAACATATAAGTGTTATGGTTTTGAGAGCATTCGATTGTATGGTATTTTATAGTCGAAGGAGAGGACCAGTTATGAAAATAACCGATGAAGCACGTGACTTATTACATCAGATCCTTGAAGATGAGCAGGCAGGAAGCTTACGTTTGTTTTTTGCAGGATTCGGCTGCGGAGAACCAGATATAGGTATGACGATTGGAGAGCCAGAAGCTGATGATGAGCTGCATCAAGTCAACTCTATCCCGGTGGCGATCGATCAAAGAATAGCCCACTTGACAGAACCCTTAGTAATAGAAGGAAAACAAACGATGGAAGGGCCTAAATTTCAAATCCTCGGTCTTCCTGAAAAGGATTGTGACGCGTAAAACCTGCACATCGTGTAGGTTTATTTTATTTTTCACAAAATCGATTCGTTCAAAGGTTTTATCAACTGGTCAAGATACATAGAAGAAAGGAAATGAACATTCATCATGATGGCACCAGGACACCAAGTTGTCGGCTTTACCTTTGGTGTAGGGGCACTGGCCTACTTTCCTTATACGGAAGCTCCAGTAGGAAATCCCTTTCACACTATATTATATTTTGTATTTGTTTTATTCGGTGCACTGCTGCCCGACATCGATACTCCGAAATCAAAGCTAGGCCATAAATTCTGGCGGGGATTGATGACCTTATTTACACTCGCTTTTTTGATTTATCTATTTGCGCCTGAATATTTAGATCGATACCGTGATGAGTTGAAGGTATTTGTCATGATGCTACTTCCAGTACTGATCATGATTCGTAGCCACAGAAAGATGACGCATTCTTTCGTATTTGTCACGCTTCTTGTTTTTTACAGCTATTTAATAGAGAAGTGGTTGGGTGTTCCATGGTTTTATTTGAGTGGATTGATCATTGGTGTTCTATCTCATTTGTTTGGAGACTACATCACGAAAAAGGGAATCCCTCTTGTTTATCCTCTTTCTAGTAAGCACCGCCAATTCATTATAGCTTTTCGTACTGGCTCTAATGTGGAGCGTTTAGTCGTATATAGCTTGGTCGTTTGGAATGTTTGGTTTTTAACGAATATCATTTTCTGACACGGATCGCCCCCTCTATTTCTTGAAATAGAGGGGGCGATCTTAATTGAATGACAATTAAATTGTCGGAATTTGAATCTTTGCGTAAATTTTCAAATAATTCTATATTTAAACTAGACATTCCGTCTTTTTGCCCATAGAATTTAGGTACATAGTAGAAAGGGTGACGACCCATGGTTGATTATCATGCACTAGAACCAAAGCCCATACAGACATTACAAGTGAATCACACATCTTTTGTGTATCAATACTATCTAGAGCAGTTAAAAAGCTACGATAGGAAAATGGCGATCATGCGAACGAAAGATTTTTGTATGGATCAACAATCGATGGACAAAGAGGAACAGATTGCTACATTGGAGTTTCTTTATATGAATGATTATATGGACGAACTGTCCCATCTGATTGGCCATCACTCACTTGACCATGAAGTTCATTTGATTTATGGAATTCTTCTTAATCGTTTTGGCGATGGTCAGTTCAATCCCCCTCTGATGTGGTTGAAATCTCTCCAATTCTCTCATCCCTCATTGCATTGTCTTCATCAATTGATCATTGTGTACCGATATTTTGACCTTAAGAAATATAGCGGTTTAGATGCCTATCTAGAGAAATGTGATGAGGCACTCCAGAAAGTCAACGAACCTTTAGCTTTATACTACTTTGAACTTCGTTATCATGAGCTGCTATTTAATCACTACTGGAAAACGAACAATTCTCTGTTGGCGCGAAGGTATGCTTATAAGATCATCAATAAAGAACTGTCTCCTAGAAAAACGACCATGGTTCAGCACCACCTGGCTTTAACATACGTGTTCGAAAGCTATGAGACATCCATGGATCACGCTGTAAAAGCTTTGCATATCGCGGAAGAGTATAACCTTACCAAACATATCATATCGATTAAAGACCGCACTATCCCTTTTATATCTGCCTTTCATAGAGTGACAGATGATGTGACGACGCCTGATTTTGTGGAAACAGCACACTTAGAAATTGCCAGAGAGCAATACGTTCCCGCGATAAGAATGTTGAAAAGTTTAGATACCCTCACTCCGTTTCAAGAAAGCTACCTCGGTTTCGCTTTGAAAGATAAAGGGATGCTAAAGAATGCGCACCAACGATTCCTTAAGGAGAGTGGGGACTTATTTTTTGCTCAGTTACCTGAACTGTATTTAGAAAGGTAAGGATAGGTGTCCAGAGCTGTCAGGGGTTGTGAAGGAATAAAGAGTATAGAAAAGGCTAAGGAGGAAGGCGTTTTATGAAGAAGTTTTTAGTTGGCATCAGTTTTACGGTTATTCTTTTGATTGGCTCCATCTTTTTTAGTCCTTTGTCATTAGATGAACTGGGTTCTTCACGTGTACACGCCGTGGAGGTCGCTAGTAGTGAAGACCCGGGAGATTCTGGAGTTGGCGCACCGAAGCCTATGGATAACACCGATCCTGGAGACTCTGGTGTCGGTTGATCATGAAAACCCAGTCTACCATGACAAAATGGTAGACTGGGTTTATTTTATCAGGATATATGTGTAGGACTTGTTGGCCCTGTTCTCTCAAAAGGCGCCTCTTTAAACAAAATCTTTTTATGAAGATTTCTTGTTTCTTAATTGTTCCGCTTTAGGCTTCCTTTGTGGGATTTCTTCTGACCTTATCATTTTGATGAAGGCATACACGAACAGAATGATGACGACTGTGAACGGCAATGCAGAAACTAAGGAAGCGGTCTGCAGGGCATTCAACCCTCCAGCAACAAGTAGGACGCCGGCGATCGCTGCCATCAGCACTCCCCACGTTATTTTGATCATCAAAGAGGGTTGCAAGTCACCGTTGGACGTCATACTTGCCAAGATATATGTGGCAGAATCGGCTGATGTGATCAAGAAAGTAGCAATCAGCAGAATCGATAGCAGTGAAAGGATACTCGTCATAGGTAAGTATTGGTAGGTTTCGAACAAAGCGACTGTAATATCATTGTTGACCGCTTGCGCAATGTTCGTGCCATTATTCAAATCACTATTCAGGGCGGTTCCGCCAAACGTAGCAATCCACAAGCACGCAATGAGTGGCGGTACGACTAGCACGCCAAAAATAAACTCTCGAATGGACCGGCCCCTCGAAACACGAGCGACAAACGCCCCGACAAATGGAGACCACGCAATAACCCATGCCCAGTAAAAAATCGTCCATTCACGCAACCAAGACCCACCTTCATAAGGAGTCAGGCGTAAGCTGTAATTAACGAAGTTGGCAATGTAATCACCTAAGCCGAGTGTGAACGTATTTAATATGAAAATAGTAGGACCAGCAATAAACACGAAGGCTAGAAGAATCAAGCATAAGCTTAGATTCAGGTTACTCAACCATTTAATTCCCTTATTCAACCCTGTTGAAGAGGAAATAAGGTAGAGAGCAAGTAAAGCAGCCGTGATCAGAAGTTGTACCCATGTCGCATTGGGAACATTGAAAACGGCTTTCAACCCCCCGTTCATCTGCAATATGCCTAAACCAAGTGACGTAGCAATTCCCATGACTGTCGCAATGACAGCTAAGGAGTCGATCGTGTGTTTGACGCTTTTCCGTTTACCCAAAACAGGTTCTAGAGCTGTTGAGATAAGGCCATTCTTGTTTTTTCTGAATTGTAAATAAGCGATGAGAAGGCCGACAATGGCAAAAACAGACCACTGGTTCACACCCCAATGGAAGAATGCGTAGCCCATGGCGATTCTAGCAGCCTCTTCGGTTTGAGCTTCTAAGCCGGTAAATGGAGTCTCGAAGAAATGGCTCATCGGCTCTGCTACACCCCAGAAAACTAATCCGGCACCGAATCCTGCTGAAAACAGCATACCGATCCAAGTGAAGAAAGGATATTCAGGCTTAGAGTCTTGAGGTCCTAATTTGATTTTTCCATACTTACTCAAGGCTAAACCCACTAGAAATAGGACGAATCCGAATACAGATAACAAGTAGAACCACCCGAAGTTTACGGTGGTGAAGTTGAAGAGTGTGCCGGCTACCTCGCCGAACCCCTCAGGGTTAACGGCTCCGAGCACCACTAAGAGTAGTACGACTAAAGAGGAAATGAGAAAGACAGGGTTACCTAATTGTTTTTTCATGGGATCTCCTTTCAAATAGATCGAAATGAATTCATTCATTTATTCCCTTCCATTTCTTGTTAAAAACATTATCTGTAAAAAAACAGAACGTTTGTAAAGGTTATCGTTGAAATCCTTCTTTAGTAGCGAGACGCAATGGCCTGCTTCCTTTCCAGTGTTGAAGCGCGGTTTTCATACTGATTTTACCAGAAAAATAGAAGGGTAGAATTGGAGAAAGAGGGGAACTATAAAAGAGTGGCATACATAATAATAAGTTGTATGAAAAGGAAGGAAGGTGTAAGGAATGAACAAAGAAAAAGCGTGGGTGAATGTGAGGGATAGTTTCTGGTTCCTTCCAGCGTTATACAGCTTTATTTCAGTGGTGATGGTGGCTTTTGTTAGTGCGCTCGACGTTTGGGCCGTTCCCCAAATCAAGGATAGTTTGCCGAAGTTGTTTTTCACAGAAAAAAGCGTGGCCCAGACGTTATACGGGTCTTTGATCACATCTATTTTAACGATGACGACCATCAGCTTTTCGACAATCATGGTAGTCTTAACGACATACACGACTCAATTTTCGCCACGAACGTTACAAGACTTCATGAAAAGTCGTGTCACTCAACATGTCCTAGGGGTGTACTCCTTTGGGTTTGTGTTCGCTCTGATTAATTTATTGCTGTTAGGAAGCGGGGACAGTCAAGGATTACTGAGCCCGTTCATTACCGTCCTTGTATCCATGGTCTGCCTAGCGTTCTTTATTATTTTCATTCATCATTCTTCACGCTTCGTACAGGTGAATAATCTCATAGGGCAAATCCGCACTCATACGTCGGCGGTCATTAGGAAGACATTCTCAGAAAAGAGTTACAATGAACACGTCGAGTGGGACCAAGATGATATAGACGAGTGGAAAAAGGGAAGGAAGTCTACCGTATTAGCGAATGAATCAGGATATCTTCAGGGTATTCAAATTCAGGGACTGATCGAATGGGCGAAACAAAATGATGTACTCCTAGAAGCTGATTTTCAAATCGGACATTACATTCAGAAAGGCGTGCCTGCATTTTACTATTGGCAGAAGGAAGACGCTGGAGAAGAACTGGATGCAAGCCCCAGTATGCAGTATTTACTTATCGGAAATGAGCGGACAGATATTCAGGATATCGAGTTCTCTATTCAGAAGCTGGTGGAGATTGCGGTAAAAGCCATCTCACCAAGTATCAATGACCCTCATACAGCGGTCAACTGCATTAATCGGGTCGGCTCATTATTGTCAGATTTGGCAGCTGTTTATAAACCTATCCAATATTATTCAGATTCTAATGAGGATATTAGGTTGTTAATGGAGCCCCGTTATTTCCGTGATTATGTATATAAAAGTTTCTACCAAATCCGGATTTATGGAAAACATGACTTGTCTGTAATGAATGGAGTCCTCGAAGCGTTATACAAAATATCCGTTGCTCAAGGCGGCGACATTCGGGATGATACGTGGAGATTCGGCGAGTACGTTATAGAATCTGTCGAAACGAGCGAGTTGAATGATTTGGACTATGAGCGCTTTTATAAGCAAGCCCAGAAATTAGCAGACGCATGCAATGAGTCTTTACCTTTATCACGTACGCCTCTTTAGAGTGATTTCTAAAGAGGTTTTGTTATTTTCCGTTGTGCAGAAGTATGTCGATATGTGCTAACATTTAGATGGGAGTTTTGTTTATCTTTTGTGCCAGTGGGTACTTAATAATCATATCTCACCTTTGAAAGACTCGGTATGTCTTTTGTATGAAAAATAAAGATTTTTGAAAGGGGAAAGCTATGAATAAAGTCACTTCGGTATTTTGGATAACCTTAGGGATAGCATTATTCGCAGTTGCTTGGGGTTCCATCGCTCCAGAGAACTTGCAAACAATAACAGGTGCAATTCAATCATTCATTTCTGTCCATTTCGGTTGGTATTACTTACTTATCGTTTCTGGTTTCGTGATTTTCTGTCTTTATATGATTGTTAGTCCTTACGGAAAAATTAGACTGGGGAAACCTACGGATAAACCAGAGTATAACTATCTTACTTGGTTTGCTATGCTTTTTAGTGCTGGTATGGGAATCGGTCTTGTATTCTGGGGAGCAGCAGAACCTATCTACTTCTATGCTACCAATGCACCAACAACAGAAACAGGTACACCTGCCGCTATAAAAGAAGCGATGCAGTTTGCTTATTTACATTGGGGAATACATGCATGGGCCATTTATGCGACCGTCGCTCTTGTCTTGGCTTACTTTAAGTTCAGACATGGTGCGCCCGCTCTCATCAGTTCTACCTTAAAACCCATCTTCGGCGATAAAATGGACGGGCCATGGGGGAGATTAATCGATGTCATCGCTGTCTTTGCGACGATTGTAGGTGTTGCTACAACGCTAGGCTTCGGGGCTTCGCAAATCAATGGTGGATTGACATACCTGACACCAATCACGGAATCCTTTGGGGTACAGGTGATCATCATTGCTGTCGTTACTGTTTTATTTATGATTTCAGCTTATACAGGCTTAAGTAAAGGGATCAAATATTTGAGTAACGCCAACATGTTTTTGGCCATTTCACTTATTACTATTATGTTCATCGTAGGTCCAACACTGTTTATTTTAAACATGTTCACAGATACATTCGGAGCGTACTTGCAGAACTTGCCTTCAATGAGTTTCAGGTTGGCTCCGACAAGCGAGGAGAATCGTCAGTGGATCAATAGTTGGACTGTCTTCTACTGGGCGTGGTGGATCTCTTGGTCACCTTTCGTAGGGATCTTCATTGCTCGTGTCTCCAAAGGTCGTACGATACGTGAATTCTTATCTGGAGTACTTCTCGTTCCATCGGTTCTCGGGTTCTTATGGTTTGCAACATTCGGTTCGTCTGCTATTCAAGTTCAGCAGGATGGAGAAGCGAATATTGCGGATCTAGCTACAGAACAGGCTATGTTCGGTACCTTTGATCAATACCCGTTAGGATTACTAATGTCAATCGTTGCTATGGTGTTGATCGGGACATTCTTCATTACATCAGCTGACTCAGCTACCTTCGTATTGGGTATGCAAACGACAAACGGTTCATTGACTCCACCTACTGCGGTGAAATTCGTTTGGGGAATCATCCAATCGTCAATGGCTGCTGTATTGTTGTATTCCGGAGGTCTACAAGCCTTACAGAATGCGCTTATATCGTCAGCTTTTCCGTTCTCGCTACTCATGATACTCATGGTCATTTCGCTTTATAAAGCCTTAAGAGCAGATAAAGCAGAGATTGACCGCCAAAAAGAAAAAGATAAAGCTAAGTCTTCAGCTTAAATCTATAACAAATGGGGCGAAATCATAACTGGTTTCGCCCTCTTGTTTTGTAATAGAGTATGTAAATCCCGAAGTCATGTATTAGCCGTTTTCTATTACCGAATGAAGAAAATTTGAGAAATGGTTCATAAAATCTTACAAAACTTTGATAGAATAGATAAGGCAAGCATATGAAATAAAGGAGTTATGGATATATGTGGGAGTGGAAGAACATTTACAGAGGAATGCTGATGGGGGCCAGTGATGTCGTCCCTGGTGTCAGTGGAGGTACCATCGCGGTCGTTCTAGGTATCTATGATCGGCTGATCGAAGCGATCAATGGAGTTTTCAGTAAAGAATGGAAAAAACACCTGAAGTTCTTAATCCCATTAGGGTTAGGAGTCGGGACCGCTATTGTTTTATTGGTCAATCTAATCAACTTTCTATTTGAAAACTACCCTATACCAACACAGTTTTTCTTCTTAGGACTGATCATTGGTGTTCTCCCTTATTTGACCCATAAGGCAGAAATGAAGAGAACTTTTGGATCTAAGCATTATGTAATCCTGGTTATCGGGTTAGTCATCGTAGCATCCATGGGGTTTTTCCAAACGAGTGAAACGGACCCTATTAAGAATTTCACGTTATCCACCTACGTGCTTCTCTTCTTTTCAGGATTCATAGCTAGTAGCGCTATGATTCTGCCGGGTATCAGCGGATCGTTCATGTTATATGTGATTGGTGTTTATTCAACAATCACGTTAGGTATTGAGAATTTTGATTTCACGATCATTGGCATCGTTGGATTAGGGATCTTACTCGGAATCGTATCGATGAGTAAGATTGTGAAGTATTTTCTTGAAAATCATACGTCCGCGACCTTTGCTTTAATCATAGGTCTGGTTATTGGTTCTGTCTTCGTCGTTTTTCCGGGCGTTCCCGGAACGGGTGCAATGTGGATTGTAAGCTTCCTTACATTCTTAGGCGGACTACTAGCGGCTTGGCTGCTTGGGCGTGTAGAGTATAAATAAGCACATGATAAGACAATAACCACAATAATCCCTTATCATAGAACACAGAGTAACTTAGTAAAGGAGAATAAAAAATGGAATCCATTCATAAGCTAGACACGTTTAACGACATTATTACAAGTGAGAACCCGGTGATTGTAAAGTTTCAAGCCGATTGGTGCCCGGATTGCAGACGCATGGACATGTTTATCGGGGATATTTTAGAGGAATATAACCAATACAATTGGTATGACGTAAACCGTGATGAGCTTCCCGAAGTAGCGGAGAAGTATGAAGTGATGGGCATTCCAAGTCTGTTGATTTTCAAAGAAGGTAAGAAAATCGCTCACTTGCATAGTGCCAACGCTAAAACTCCGGAAGAAGTTCAAGAGTTTTTACAAGCAAGCCTGTAAGAATTACGTCCACATGGTTCTGCCATGTGGACGTTTTGTATCTGGAGGTGTCAATAATGTTGAAACGACTGTTGCTAGTGGGCGCGGGTCATTCTCATCTTGAGGTGATTAGAAAGTTGAAAGAAGAGCCTTTTCCGAATGTAGAGGTATGTCTTCTCTCTCCTTCCACTTATCAATACTATTCAGGTATGTTCTCCGGCTACACGGAAGGACTCTATGGACTTGACGACACACGTGTTAACCTGAAGGAATTGACCGACGCGGCTGGTGTTCATTTCGTAAAGAAAATGGTAGACCGAGTCTTGCCAGAACGAAAGAAAATAGTATGCAAGGATCGCTCTGTTTACCCTTTCGATGTAATCAGTTTCGATATAGGGTCCCGTAGCCTCCCGCATGACATGGAAGATACGGTTGCTCGAACGATCAAACCCAACTATGAATTTGTCGATCAAATCAATCACCTTCGTGAAACGCACAACCCGCTTTTAGTGGGCGGAGGCGCAGCAGGCTCAGAACTCGCCATGTCGATTCAAGCTTATAAAGAAAGAAAGCAAATACCGGGACAAGTCCGCTTAGTCAGTGCCAACCGATTACTAGCTGAAGCACCAAAGCGCGTTTCTAAGAAGTTGGAATCACTGATAACAAAAAAAGGTATTCAAGTTTGGGAGAATGAACGAGTCGTGGAGATACATGAGCACCATATAAAAACGGAGCAAGGAAACCGGATCAGGCACACAGGGGTCTTATGGTTAGGCGGGGCGATTGCTGATCCCATCTTTAAATCATCTGGGATTGGCCACGACGAACGCGGTTTCGCTTATGTGAAAGATACGCTTCAATTTGAAGACTACACGCACATATTCGGAGCTGGGGACTGTGTGACAATGTCTTCGTACCCGGATTTGGCAAAGAGCGGTGTATATGCTGTGCGACAAGGACCAGTACTGTGGGAGAACTTAAAGAATTATTTAAGTGAAGGGGAATTGAAAGCCTATCAACCGCAAAGTCAAGCCTTATATATCCTGTCCACAGGGCACAAAAAAGGGTTCTTTACGTATGGACTAGTTACCAATCATAGTCATCGGGCGTGGAAATTGAAAAACAAAATAGATACGCAGTTCATGAATAAATATAAATAAGCGACCGATGAGACTCTCCTCGGTCGCTTATTTATATTGGTATGTGACGTTTATAAAAAGACAGGTTTTAGAAGACACAGATAAGAGGGGATAAGGGTTCGTTTTGAAACAACTCGCTTTCCTGCGGAGGAGCCGCCGAACCTCCTCGGTCGTTGACACTCCCTTTGGGGTCTCGCCTGAGTCCTTCTCCCGCGGGATGGACGTGATTGGTGAGATCCCGCAAGGCGAAGCCTGAGGAAGCTCAGCACATGCCCGTGGAAAGCGAGTCATTTCCTGGCCCTTCGAACCTCTACACCACTTAACGAAAACAACCACAATCATGTCTAATTTCAATTATATGTTCAGCCAGCTTCTTACTTTGTCTTTCAATAAGAAAGTGGTGACGAGTAAAAGTGCTAAAACAGCGAGAGCTACGAAGATAAGCGTGCGGTCACCACTTGCGAGACTTGATCCCACAAGACTATAGGCAATCGATCCCGGAAGCATGCCGATTACAGTTGCGGGAACGAAAGATTTCAGTTTCACTCTGGTCATGCCTGCTAAGTAACTTAAAATATCAAATCCTACGATAGGAATTAATCGCAAAACGAAAACATAAAGGAATCCTTGTTCTTTCATTCGTGGGTAGATCTTTTGAGCCCATTCGGATTCCTGGAATTTCAGTACAGAATCTCCGAAGAAACGTCCCATGATATAACCTGTAACAGAAGCCGCTGTGGCCCCGATGACGATGTAGAGTATGCCGGGCCAAAATCCATAAGCGAAGGCGGCTGCAAGGGACAGAACAGATGTTGGGAAAGCGATAATCGGACCAATGGCGTAGATGCCCATAAACAGGAGAGGGCCATAAATGCCAAAAGATAGAATATAATCTCGAATGCCCTCAGTCGACACGTCGATATGACGTCGTACAAACCAGACAATAGCGATGAAGACAGCTAAAAAGACAAGGGCACGAACGATGCTTTTCTTCTTCATGTATGATTCCCCCTGAACGGCTTGATTTGCGAAGATGGTAGATAAAGGTGAAGCTCTTCTTTAGTTGATAGATCGCCGATTGGTAAGGAAATCTTTTTATTGAGAGTATCTATATACACATGTCCAATAGTCTGTCCGTGCTGATAAGTCACATGTTCAACAATCCCTTGATACGTTTCATGGGCTTCATTCGATTCTGGTGGATGAAGCAGGCAAGAAGGTAATGGGATATACCGTTCATCGTTCAAGACGAGATGGCCTCCTAAGAAGTTGGCGACGAAAGGGTTTGCTGGGGACTGATGAAGGACTTTGGGTTCGTCTATCTGTTGGAATACCCCTTCGTTGAATAAAGCGACGCGATCTCCCATCAGCATCGCTTCTTCCGTATCGTGCGTAACGAAGATCGAAGTAATCGCCCGTTCGGCCAAAAAGTCGCGTACCCATAACCTCAACCCTTGTCGGAGTTGTGGGTCCAGACTGCTGAAGGGTTCATCAAATAGGATCACTTCTGGTTCCGTCGCCATGGCGCGAGCGAGGGCAACACGTTGTTGTTGACCACCTGAAATTTCGCTTGGGTAATGGTCCGCGTACGAAGAAAGCCCAATGGCATCTAGCAAACTGATGATTTTATCTTCATCATTTTTTTTAGCCAGTTTCGCGCCGTAGCGGATATTCTCTTTTACCGTCATATGGGGGAAGAGGAGTGGTTGTTGAAATACGAGACTTAAGTTTCGTTTATTCGCTTTCTTCCTCGTTACGTCTTTACCGGATATGGAAACCGTACCGGATGTTGGGGTCTCTAAACCAGCTAGAATACGTAGAAGAGTTGTTTTCCCGCTACCTGATGGCCCTACGATACTCAGGATTTCCCCTTTATTCAATGTGAAACTGACGTCTTTCAATATCATTTGTTGTTGGAATTGTTTCGTCATGTCTTTTATTTCTAGTGAGCTATTCATTGTTATTTCCTCCAAGGCATGATCGTATAGGGTAGAAGAAGCAACAGGATCTCAACCAATACATATAAGGCAAGCGGGATCATAGAGAACCAAATGGAGAAGGCGGCCATGATAGAAGAGTTGGCTGTGTCGAGAAACGGAAAGAACACCATAGGTAAGGTGATGATCCGCCCTCCGCCAATGATTGCTGTTATGGCATACTGGCTGAGACTGATTACGATTGTTAAAAATGTAACGCTTCGAATAGCTGGCTTCATTAATGGTAATTCGATGGTGAACAGTTGGTGTAAAGGATTCGAACCAAGAATAAGGGGTTGTTCAAGCATTGGGCTTCCCAGTTGTCGATACGCATTCTGGAAAATTTTTATACTATAAGGAACTGTAGGGACAAGGTGGATGATGATGACACCAAGCACCGTATCGGCGAGTCCGATACGAATCATGAACAAGTGCAGCCCCATGGCAATAGCGAGTACAGGGATTAAGATGGGGGCAAGAATAATCGCTTCGACGAAAGGCTTTCCTTTAAATGAAAGGGTCGCCAGCGCTTTTCCCGTCATGATTCCGATTACTAAATTAATGAATAGGACGCCGGCTCCGATTCCAATAGACCATCCCGTTGCTGACCATAGTTTAGGATCGGACAGTAAAACAGAATAACTGTCCAGTTGGAATCTGAGTCCTTCACCGGTTTGGAACCTCCACGTCTCTGACAAACTTTGAAGCAGGAGGATCAGCGTCGGCAGTAAAAATAATAGTGTTGCCAATACATAAAAAAGTCGTTTATTCCGTATCATTTCAACCGCCCCCTCATCGCTTTCCACTGCCTTTTACTTAATAACAAGTAAGATAGGAGGGTGAGCACTAAAATGATTAGACTGATAGAGATCATAGCAGCAAATGCTAAAGGTCGATCATCCCAAGAGCTCCCGTAGAACCAATCATAGCTTAAAACAGAGACCATTTCGGGGAAAGTCGTCCCTAACAGAGCAGGCACCTCATAAGCTGAAAGGGTGAACGAGAAAATGATTAAAAATGTCTCTATCATAACTGGAAGAATATGAGGCCACTCCACACTCGTGAATTGTCTGAAAGAATTGCCTCCCAGGTTTTTCACTAAGTCATAATACTCCGGTTTGATGGATGCATACACAGGTAAGAGCATCAGGATGACAAAGGGGACTTCTTTCCAGACGTACGTGATTATGATACCGAGTCCGCTTGCGTCCCTTGTCAACGTTGGAAGACCGCCACTATCTGACAAAACTCCAGTCACTTGTAAAAGTTGTGAAAGAACACCGCTTTCAGACAAGAGCAGGATTACCATGTATCCCCATACAAAGTGCGGGAATAGCATCGGTAACCAGACAATGAGACGAGGGGCGTAGCTTTCTAATAGTTGATAACAGGATCTCGTGAGTAGCACACCAATCACTAAAGAGAGGAGTGACGAGGTAAAAGCTGTTTGTAGGCTGAATCCTAGAGAAGCAAGGAATCGGTCAGACTCGAATAGGCGTTGATAGAATTCGAACGTCAACGCCCCGTCAGTGCTCAAGCTCTGTATGAAGGCTTGAACAAGTCCATACATTGGAATCAGTAGGAATAAAAAGCTTGGAATGAATAAATAGAATGCTTTAGTTTTGTACCACTTCATTGAACCACTGCTCTTTCATCCAATCTACGTAAGCGGCTTCGGACTCAGGAAGAAAGCTTTCTTCTAGTTCCTGCTGAGAGAGAACACTCTCACCTCTTTCGACAGATTGGAATTTTTCTTTCATGTCTTCGGGTAACTTTTCAATACTGATAGGTGTGTTCTCTCCCCAGTAATTCGGTTTCAGCTTCGCCAGTTGTGCCTCTGGAGATAGCATGAAATTGATGGCTGTCAAAGCGCCGGCTTGATTGGTACTGTTGAACGGTATAGAGAGGAAGTGCGTGTTTCCGATCGATCCTGGATCCATGACAAATGATCGTGTCGTTTCGGGGAAAACGCCTTCGTCTATGAGCGATTCCGCTCTTGCTTCGTTATAGCCCATCGTCATCCACACTTCCCCCTGGCTATAAAGGCGATCGAGTTCTGTTAATGTGTTCGGATAATGGTCGCCCGATCTCCATAGACTCGGTTCCATTTCGTTTAAGTACTTCCACGTGTCATCTGCTGTCTCCGAAATGGCCTCTTCATCAAGTGGTTGATCATAAATGGCGGATGGACTTTCCGCCTGCGCATACAAAATGTGACGTAAAAAGGCGTTGCCTGTGAAATCATCGGCATTCGGATAGGTGAATTTACCAGGATTTTCAGCTGTCCATGCTTTCAATTCTTCAAAAGAGGAAGGTGGATTGTCGACCTTAGCAGCGTCATAGTGAAAGACAAATTGAACTTTCCCCCAAGGCGCTTCCATGCCGTCCACATCTGTTCCGAAATCTGTTTGGAAAGCGGGGTCATCCGTCTGGTAATAATCATTGAAGTTTGGCAGACTATCTACGAATGAACCAGCTAACAATTCATTTTCCTTCGCATTTTTAAAATTCTCAGCATTGATCCAGACTATATCGATTGTTCCTTCTGTTTTACCGGCTTGCTTCTCCGTTTGCAGCTTTTGCAAGATTTCTCCTGTATTCATCGGTACGCGTTCAAGTGTGACGTTATGGTTCTCAGCTAGACGCGGGGATACCCAGTCATCAATGTATTGATTGATTCCCTCATCTCCACCCCACATAAATAGCCGGACGGTTGTATCTTCAGCAGAAGCTTCAATATCTGTCCATTCCTTACTCGTCACTTCTGACAAACCAGGCGTGCTTTCGCCTCCTGAACATGCGGATAATAGCAAAATGATTAATAGACCGATCAGGCCGTGAGTTCTCATATTTTTCCCCCTACAGAACGCTTCTTTCCTTCAAGTGTACCCGTTTTTTTACACATGTAACTGTAATCTATCATACAAATGTTTTGGATAAATAGGAACTGATATGCCGATTGGTTACACATCGATTCGGGAATAACGGTGGCAGAGGAGGGACAAATATGCTGTATGAACAATTTGCAAAGCCTGCAGGGTTAGTCGGGAAAGCTGTGGGATGGTTTATGAATAAAGAAAATGAAGAACTGAATCAGTGGACTGTATCTTTTTTGGGAGTTGAAGAAGGGGATAGTGTATTGGAGGTTGGGTTCGGAGCAGGCCAAACGCTATGCACGATCGCCAATCGACAAGAAGGAAAAGTTTTCGGGGTCGATCCTTCAGAAGTGATGGTGGATACATCGATCAAACGACTTCAGAAGCGAAACAGTGATTGTGATATATGTATGATACAAGGTGAAGCGAGCGTACTGGAAGGGTTCCGAGAGCCGCTTGATAAGGTGTATGCGATCAATAATGTGACGTACTGGGATCAGCCCGTTGCCACCTTGACTCACCTTAGGTCGTTGTTAAGAAAAGGTGGCAAAATAGCTTTGACGATCAGACCTCATGAGGATGGAGCAGGAGATCAGACGACAGAAGTCCTTGGAGATCAGCTCCGAGCCCTCCTAGCGAATGCGGGGTTCAAGCAAATCGAGGTATTTATCAAGTCGGCGCACCCGAACAATGCTGTCTGTGCTGTGGCCACAAATCAGTAAAGGCGTCGGGAATAGCTTTCGTTAAGGGACGATTCCACATCGGATTCGCTCACATCATCAAGCTTTACATGAGCTGCGAGCATCTTGGCTGGTTTCGTCAGTTCGTCTGGGTGCGGCCACGTTTCAGGCTTCCACAGCTTGGAACGGATCAACGCTTTAGCGCAATGTATAAAGCATTCTTCGACTTTTATCACAATTGCAACGTTCGGAATGTGACCATTCGCTTCCAAGGGTTCCAATAATCCAGGGTCGTCAGAAATAGAAGCTGTGCCATTGATGCGTAACGTTTCGTTAAGACCAGGGATCATAAAGAGTAATCCGATGTGAGGATTTTCTAATAAGTTCCGCATGGAGTCCATTCTGCGGTTTCCGATTCTCTCGGGTAAGACGAGCGTATGGGAGTCGAGAACCATGGCAAACCCAGGACCGTCGCCGCGTGGGGAGGAGTCACAATGTCCATACTTGTTGGATGTACTGATCGTCGCAAAAGGAGAATGGTTGATGAACTGTCGGCAATGCTCATCTAGATGATGAATCACTTTATTCGATGCAAGTCTTCCCGGGGTTCCTTGTATGTCTTCTAAGGCTTCAAAGGTCGTAATCGTTGAGTACGTTCTAACCATGTCGGTACACTCCTTGTTTGTATGCTAGGATAATAATAAAAGGGGGTAAGAGATGTGAAGTCTTTAAAAAAGGAAGAAAAAGAGTACATGATTGCAAGAATTCAAGAGTATTTTGAGTTAGAACGCGATGAATCGATCGGAGAGCTGGCGGCGGATCAAATGCTCGACTATATGGTGAAAGAAATTGGCCCTTTTCTCTACAATAAAGGCATCTATGATGCGCGCCAAATGCTGGAGCAAAAAGTGATGAACATCGATGAAGATTTGTTATCGCTTGAGCGTCCTGCGGGAAGGCCGTCCCGGTAAAATACTTAGAAAAAATCTGCAGTTCTCTCAAAGTCTTCCTTTTTATGGTACCAGAAAAGGGAGCATAATGTTACACTGTTCAATCGGAATTTCTGAAAAAACTCCGCTCCCGGCAAGTTTGCCAGAAGCGGAGTTTTTAAATTTAGGCTGATTTCATCTGATCAGTTTGATCATCACCGTCTGCATCCATGGTTGGTGTAGATTCAACATCAGAAAAACCTGTTGTCACCTCTTCGTCCCATGTGAACTGTTGAAGCTGTTCGTTCATATCTCCAATCATCCCGTCCAGTTTGCTCGTTTCTTGTATCATCTGCCCGAAGGCGTTTTGTTGTTCTTCTGTTGAGGCAGAAATTTCTTCTGTACCGGCTGCTGTTTCTTCCGTAATGGCACTGACATTTTCAATCGATGTACTAACCTGCGAGCTGCGTTCTTTCGATTGTTCCATATTCTGCGCCAATGTTTCTAAACGCTCATCGATCAGGGAGACTTGAGCACTGATTTTCTCAAAGGCCTGTTTCGATTGATCCACAGAAGTGTCTTGTTTTTCTGAAAGGAGCATAGTATTTTCCATCTCTTTCGCAATCTCTTGAACACCAGATTTAATGTGCTGGACCATTTCTGAAATGTTTCCAGTAGCCTCGGTTGATTGATCTGCTAGTTTGCGGACTTCATCAGCAACGACGGCGAATCCTTTACCATGTTCCCCTGCGCGGGCGGCTTCAATAGCTGCGTTAAGGGCAAGGAGGTTGGTTTGCTCTGAAATGTCATTCACAAGATTGATCGTTTGTTCAATTTGATCCGTGTAACGCACAAAGTCGTTGACTGAGTCGTTCACACCTGAAATGGCCGTTGTACTTTGGTTCATAAGCGAACGCTGTTCACCAATCGCTTCTTGTCCTTGTTTGACGTAGCCGAGGGCCTGCTTACTCATTTCACGTGATTCCAAGCTTTGTTCTGTGTTGGATTCAAAGGATTGATGCAAATTCTCCATCAAGGTCGATACATCCTGTATATCATTAGAGATGGATTGACTGCCTTGAGCGAGTTCATCTGTTGAGCTGGCTACTTGGTTGGTGACCTCCGTCAATCCGTCCATTTCAGATTTCAGTTTGGAACTGAAGTCTCCAACATTCTCTCCGATATGATTCACGGATTGAACCGTTTCACGTAAGTTCGTGATCATCACTTGGAAGGAACGCTTCAATTGACCGATCTCATCCTTCTCACGATCTTTTACATCAATCGTTGCATTCAAGTGACCGTCTGCTACTTTGGAGGCCTGCTCGGACAAGTACCGTAATGGTTTGGCAATGTGTTTGGTCAATCGAGTCGTTGACATGATGGATGTAATCATAAGGATAGCGGCTGCGATGATCGTAAATGTAATCATCGTTTGAATTTGTTGTTTCTGGTTCGTTATTGTCCGGTCATACCATTCTCTCGATTCTTGTTGAAGCATATAGGCATCATTCAGTATTCCCGCTGTACGTGCAGCTTGACGCTGGACTTCATTGACATCCGAATCATTCAACGCTTCGGTGACGATTTGGTTCCAACGCTCATATTTCGCTTCCGCTTGCTTATACCAACGGGTTTGTTCTTCTGTCTCGAGAAGAGGGGCGATGTTTGAGAATATATTTTTCGTTTGTTCGACTTGGTTCACGGCTTCGGTCCTCGTCGCTTCTGACGGATTATATCCATAGCCGTTCAGGGATTGTTCAACCGTAACGAGCTGTCCATGCAGTTCTTTTCCTTCCAACAGAACTTGTACGTCCTGATTAGAGGACTGCTGGAGTTGAATCATTTGAACAACGATGTAACCGATCAAAACTAAACTCAACATCAAAGGAATCAATGTCATGATATAAAGACGTTTTCCTATATTCATAGTTAGCACTCCTTTCTATTAGTTTCTTGCTTCATTCAGGTTTTGTTCTTCCTCAGATGTAAGGTTGATCAGGCGAATAGGAGCTAGACCTACTCCGTTTTCTTCAATCCCTAATGTTTTATGCGTGCCATCTAATGATTCGCCATTCGCTAATTGCTCCATCACATCGTAGAGAGCGACATTGACGTTTTTTAGCATCGATGTGACAACGGCTTCCTCTGCAACGAAAAACTGATCACTATCGACTCCAAAGGCAAAAATGTCTTGTTTTTGTGCTTCCTTCAACGCCCCTATTCCAGTAAATCCAGCCGCAGGGAATATGTAATCGGCTCCTTGTTCGACCATGTCTTTCGTGAGTTGTTCGCCTTTTTTATCATCATCGAATGTATTGGCATACGAAACGAGTACCTCTGCTTCAGGGTTCGCCTCTTTAACTCCACGAGTGAAACCTTCCTCAAACCGTTCAACGACAGGGATCTGTTCACCACCAATGAATCCTACTGTTTGGCTCGTCGTTTTCATACCGGCAATCAATCCGATTAAATAGCTTCCTTCATCTTCTTTGAAGGTGATGGAAGTTACATTCTCTTTTTCCGAAACGGCGTCAATCAGTACGAATGGCTGGTTTGGATATTCCGAAGCTAGTCTTTCAACGGAAGGGAGAGCATTGTAGCCTAGACCGATGATGACATCATGGTCCTGCTTCACTAGTTCTTTAAGTTGCTTGTCGTAATTTTTATCAAAAGGCTCACGGTAATCGAATGTAATCCCTAACTCATCTCGTGCAAGTTCTAATCCTTGAAAGGCTGAATCACTAAAAGAGTCATCACCGAGCCCGCTTTCTGTTACGAGAAGGCCTGCACTGATCCGGTCTTCTGCTTGTGAAGTCTCTGCTTGTTGAGCACACCCGATCAATAGGAAAGGGGTGAGACACAACAAGAAAAACCAGTATGTATATTTCACAACATTCACTCCTTATATATGATGTCTGACAACCTAATTATCGGAACTATATCGGACGTTTTAAACAGGACTTTTGTTTCAGTTCATAAAAAAACCCCATCCAATTGTGATGGATGGGGCGTTGGATTATGAGAAGGTCAAAGTATTGCCTTGATCATTGTGGATGAATGTCATACAGAAGATGGAGTCAATTCAAATGCCTCGGCAATCAGTCGATAAGACTGCAACCGTTTCTCGAAAGGGGAAATGATCGTATTGATGATGACTTCATCAACCTGGTATTTCTCCGCAATCCCCTCGATTGACTCTTTCACGTGTTTTGGCGTGCCGACAATCATACGATTGCGGTTTTCCTGCACTCGGTCTAGTTCATACATCGAATAAGGGTGGTGAATCGCTTCATCCGGGGAAGGGAAGTGAGGGCGAGTTTCACCTTGTTCAATTTTGAGTAAAGCGAGGTCAAGGCTCGACGCTAAATATTCTGCTTCCTCATCCGTTTCGGCACAGACTACGAAGACCGATACATTTCCGTTCGGTTGGCTTTGTTGCATCGATGGAGAGAAATAATTCTTATAACGATCCATGGCTCTGATTCCACCGTGTCCATTGATAAAGTGAGCAAACGAATAAGATGCCCCTAAGTCAGCGGCTAATCGGGCACTTGTGCCACTAGAACCAAGCATCCAAACCATAGGGGACGTCTCTCCTTTCGGTGTCGCATAGATGTTCATCCCGTGAGGGTCCTGACCGTGAAGGTAAGCCATCAGTTCTTCGACTTGAGCAGGATACCCCTCAATATTCGGTAGTTTCCCCCTGTTCAAAGCCAAGTTCACATTCGGCATCCCACCAGGAGCTCTTCCAACCCCTAGATCGATACGACCGGGGTGTAACGTTTCAAGTACACGAAACGCTTCGGCTACCTTGTAGGAACTGTAGTGAGGGAGTAGGACACCTCCTGTTCCCACACGGATCTGATGGGTGTTGGCAGCTAAGTGGGCGACTAATACTTCAGGTGCTGAGCCTGCCAGACTTGAGGTGCTATGGTGTTCGGAAACCCAGAAACGATGATACCCAAGTTCGTCGGTTAATTTGGCTAATTCGGTAGTTTGTTGTAACGCTTCATGAGGGGTCATTCCTTTTAAAATGGGTGATTGATCTAAAATGCTAAGTTTCATGAGACAGACCCTCTTTTCTTTCGACTATTTGTTATTTCTATCGTTACATGTGCGATTGATAGATGCAAAGCTTTTGATCAGAAAACGCACCAGTGTAGGGCCGCATGTAGTAGAGTTGTTGGGACTAGACTCGACACCCGCTCGATCCATTCGGACAAGAGGCGCGGTATTTCGGACAAAGGTTGTGGTTTTCAGGACATTCATTCCTTAATCGGACATTTCCCCGAACTATTCGGACAGATGAAAAGCTTCCCTGACAAGCTTTTCATTAGCGGTCAGGCTGCAATTCTCTCATTAAAAAGGTCCGTTCTGTACATGTAGATGTGTGTGGTGGGAAATGGCGAGACTCCCGCGGGAGAAGGACTCAGGCGAGACCTCACAGGGAGTGCAACGACCGAGGAGGCTTGGCGGCTCCCCCGCAGAAAAGCGAGTCATTTCCCACCACACCCTTTTCGTACTTCCGTAGAGGACCTGGGCGACTAACCATCGAGTTCAGTTTATACACTGACTCTATTTGATTAGAAAAAACGTGAGGAACGATGTCCTCACGTTTTGATGAGTTTACCTTGATAAAAGTCCGAGCAGACCATAAGTCGGCTGATTGCCCATTTCCGAGTCAAACAGCTTTTGAACAGACAAATCCCGGATATTGATCGGGGTAATGAACGTGGCTTGTCGGCGGAATTCATCTTCCGGTTGATCGGCAAGCCATTCACCGTCTTCTAGTCCTTCGATAATTTGAACCAATCCGTTTTCTTCAATTCCGGTTTCAATCGTTCTTCGCTCAAGCACGCCTTCTTCTGTCATCACCCATGCGTAGAGATTTTCCTCAGTTACAAGAACGCTATCTAAAACGGTAACAGCTTCCAGCGCAGAGTCTGTAATAATGTCTACATCTGCGTGGTAGCCGGGAAGGAGCGTCTCATCAGCATTCTCGAGTTCGATTTCGTAAGGGTAGCGGCTCGCGCGTTGCACTTCGACTTCTTCTGGAAACTCATGAACGGAGGTCAATGTTCCAGGAGTTTGAACTTCTAAGTCCTCAATGAATACTTGGGCTGCCATGTCTTCTTCAACAAGTCTTCGTTCCTCTTCGCTGAATTCACCTTTGACAATCAAATTGGTTGATTTCAACGTAAGGATAGGAGCTTCCAAACTCTCAGATATATGGGTGACTGTTCCGTCGTAAGCGCTCGTAACGGTGATTTCCTGACCATCATCCTCAAGTTGGTCGAGTTGATCTTCTACCATCTCAAGCATAGCTTCTACTTTAGCAAGCTCTGCTTCTTGCTCAGCAATGCGTTCTTCAACAAGATACTCCGTTTGTACATAAGATGGAGGATCGCTGGAATCATCTTCGTCATCATCACTTTCAGGTTCCGGAACATCATAATCCTCAAGTTCGTCTATGTAATCATCGATGGCGTCTTCTTCTTCTTCCAAACGATCGATTTCACTTTCGAGTTGAGCTTCCTGCTTTTCGTAATCGACGACCTCATACGTGTACAAGTCGTCTCCATCACTGACAGATTGACCTTCTTCGACTAGGAACTCTTGGAAAGATCCGATGTCATCGTTAAAATAGACGGAATTCGCTTCTTCTGAGGCAAAGACACCGTTCACATTCAAACGTTCGAATAAATTATAAGTCGTGGATTTAGACCATTTCTCTACATAGGACTTGCGTTCAACGCGGTCTTCTTCATCAAAGAAAATGAGGAAGGCGTTGGTCGCAATAAATGCAATCACTAACAACCCGATGACTCTGCCTTTATAATTTTTTGTCTTCATGAATAATTACACCTTCTGCTTTCTTACCTGATTAAATAAAGTAGAAACAGGTCGTAGTAGGATAAGGCAGCGGTTCCTGCCCACAACAATAGGTGCCAAAAGATCACACCGATCCAGATCCACACCTTTTTCGTTTTCGACATGCTTGTTAACCACTTGATTTGGTACCACATGATCACTAATTGAAAGAGCGAAATCGCCCCGAAGAAATAAATCAACCACGGAATGTCCGTGAAATAGGAGGTAATCACCCCTAATGTGAAAGGTGATACGTACCAATCAATTCCTGCATACACCATGAGCGGAATCCAAGTGATGCGTTCCAATAGCAAAATCAGGAGGACATTCATTTGTAAGATGATCAACTTCTTATAAGAGACATCGTTAAATAACCAGAAAAAGAAGGAAGAGACGAATAAAGTGAACAGGAAGAACACTAACGCATAACCGATTCTCCCAATGAGGAACCATGCTTTCCGAAATTCATACTCAACGCGGTTGAAGTCGGACATATTGGCCGAAATCGCGTCTGTACCTAAGCCTAACCAAGCCATCCATATGTATGTAGCAAGCGTTAACCCAAGTAGGACGAAAAGGAGGTTCCATACATTTTTTATCTTTTCTGCGCGATTCAAACGGAAGAGATGATCGTCGCGCCGAATAAACAATTTAATTAAATTTACTGAATACATCATGCTTTCATCCTTTGTCAATTTACATATGAACGTATGCTTTTTCGATTTTTGTCTATACCCTCCCTATTTTAACTGAATTTGTCACCTCGTGCTATATGAGATTCGATTCATCGGAAGAAATAAGAAGGGAAATATGTATGATTAATACAGCAAGCTACCCATCCTCCCTGCATATTCCCTGGACGACTTGAAAAATCACTTATTTTTTGAAAAAAGTTGTATTTATATGACGAATGGAGACTGCGTTATGTTTCGTTTTTTCTTAGAAGATGCTGGAATTTTTAACGTGACCTTCAACAATGACCATGACTTATAATGACGAGTATGAAAATAGCACGACGCCATAAGGACGTCGTGCTGCAAGTTAAGAGGTTGTAGCGGGTTCGTATTTCTTAGTATCTGATTTTGATTTGAAGAATAGATCTTTATCCTTCCATAAGAACACCATGGATAGCACAAACGCAAGTAAATCGGAAATCGGAAAGGCGAGCCATACCCCTATGACACCGAAGAAATAAGGCAGAATAAGCACTAATGGGATAAGGAAAAGAACTTGCCTTGCCATAGATAAAATGAGAGCGGGTCTCGCCATACCCAAGGCTTGGTACAAGCCGCCACTGACGACTTGCGCTCCAATCAACATCGCGAGAGCGAACATGATGCGGATGGCTTGTGCGCCTGTCTCGATGGTGGCGGTATCGCCAGAGAATATCATCATCAACCCTTCTGGGAAAGTCATCATCAAGAGGAATATTCCAAATGAAATGAAGGTGACGACTTTCAACCCTAAACTTACGGTTTCTTTTAAGCGAAGGTAGTTTTTAGCGCCATAATTGTACCCGATAATCGGTTGCATTCCCTGAAGAACACCAATCATCGGCATAATCGTAAACATGGCGAGCTTTTGAACAATCCCGAATACACCGACTTCGAATTCGCCTCCGAATTTGATTAACATCAAGTTGATCGCGATCATCATAGCGCTTCCTGAGACTTGACGGATGAACGCTGGCATACCGATCGTCAGCACCTCTTTGATGACTAACCATTGTGGTCTTAGTGCAGCAAGTTGCAAATTCAATGACGATTTACCATTTAAGAAATAGAAGAGTACGACCACCGATACCGTTGCCTGCGAAATAACGGTCGCTACCGATGCCCCTTGCACACCCATGTCGAGCCCGAAGATGAAAATCGGATCGAGTATGATGTTCAGGACAGCGGGGATGATCATCGTAATCATGGCAAAGCGCGAATTTCCTTCTGAACGGATGATGCTATTCGTTGTAAAGGCGAAGGAAAAGAAGATGGATCCGAGCATGATCGGAAACAAATAATCTTTCGCATAAGGCATGATGTTGTCGGTCGCGCCGAACGTTCTCAACAAAGGTTCCAGAAACGTGAAAGCCCCAATCACCCCGAACAAACTGACGATCAGTATGGAGAAGATGATATTTCCGAATACTTGATCTGCTTCGTCGGCTTTGTTTTCGCCCAGTCGACGGGAAATGACTGAAGCACCACCGATTCCGACAGCAGCAGAGATGGCCATCATGATCATCATTACCGGGAATCCGATACTTACTCCAGAAACACCTAGAATACCGACACCTCTTGCAATAAAGAGGGTGTCGATGACGTTATATAACGCCATAACGAACATCCCGATCATGGCAGGAATCGATAAGTTAGCTAGAAGTCTGGGGATAGGTTGTGTACCTAACCGTTGGCTTTGCTGTTTCATTCGCGGTCCCTCCTTAACTCTTCAGGGCGAATATTGTCCTGCATTTTTTTCAACAATGAAACGGCTGTCGATTTTTCATCGTCAGACATTCCTGTAGTGAGTTGATTCTCGATGTCACGTACGATTTGAATGATCGACGCATGCAAGTTCTGTCCCGATGGGGTTAACGCAATCATTTTCGTCCGTTTATCTCGGACGCTCGACTCTTTTGTAATTCTCCCATGTTTCAAAAGAGAGTCGATGATTCCGTTCATCGAAGACGGGCGGATATAAAGACGTTGTTGCAACTCTGTTTGTGATTGGCTGCCGCAAGTAGCTAGAAAATAGATGACACGCGACTGGGAATGGGTCAATCCATGTTCGCCTAATTTTTCATTATATATATTTTGAAGAAAGTGGGATAACACATGAATGTTGTACCCTAATGCATTATGAAACTCTTTCTCTTTCATTTACTTAGCCCCCTAAACAAATGTAAGTATAGTGGATATATAGGAAGAAGTAAATGAATTTGATTGCCGCTTACGTTTATGAGACATGGGAGGAGGGGAATCTTAAAGAGAAACGGTCTGGTCCCTGTGTGTAGTTCTTCTTTCCCTTTTGTAGTAAAATAAAGGAAAAACAAAAGACGTGGGGCGATGAAGGTGCAAATAGGGAATCCGTGTAAGAAAAGGTTCTACATAGGATCAGCATTTATTGTGGCGACCCTTGTTACGAATATCCTTCTTTATCAAACTGAGTGGCTAGGCGAAATACCTTTACCGGTAGTTATCGGGACGTTGGTGGATATCTTTGTTGTCATTCCGCTCATCTTCTTTATGTTTGTGTTGAGAAGAAAACCTACTTTGTCTCTTCTCGCCCCTTTTTTCCTGCTTGGGCTCCTGTTCATCCATCTTATCCTACCGACCTATGCAAAAGAATACGTGTCTTTTTTAACTACCACAATACTGATTGGTGAAGCCATTATTGTCCTTATAGAGGTCGTAGCGTTTGTCATGTTCCTAAGGAGTTTTCCGCTTTGGAAAAAAGCATTTCGTCAAGCTAAGGATACGCATCATCACGTACTTGCCCGTATGCATCAAGCAAATCGTGAAACGCTGCTTAGGCAGGCTTGGGCTTTTCCTTTTCAAAAGGTGATATCGGTCATTGCGACGGATGCAGCGGCGATCCGCTATGTTTGTTTTCCTCATTTGGATCGGGCGCAGACAGGGGAAAATGCTTTTTCGTATCATAAGAAAACGGAGTATGTCGGCGTGTTCTTGATGCTTGTACACGCCATGGTCATTGAAATCATCGCGGTGCACGCCGCACTTGCTCAGTACAGTCATACTGTTGCTTGGGTCGCGACCATTCTAGACGTGTATGCTTTGTTGTTTCTGATTGGTGACTACCAGGCCATTCGCAAATCACCGATTATTGTCGATCGTAAATCGCTACATATTCAAAAAGGACTGCGATTCCATCTCACCCTTCCTCTAGAATCTATTTTATCCGTTGAAAAGGGAGTGGAAGGTGTAAGAGATAAACAGTCTCTATCATTGGGGTTAGCAGGGTTTGAACCATCAACCCCTGACTATAAATTGACCTTGAAGACCGCGCAAACAGCCTATCTGATCTTTGGGTTGAAGCGATCTGTCAAAACGATTTATATCAAGGTTGATGATCCAGAATCGTTTTTGGACACACTGCAGGCTCAAGGAGTAGAATCTCGAATCGTTTAAAGGAGGGATGAATGATGCCGCGCTATGATAAAGGGTTGTTTCTTTTCAATGGCAATGCTGGAAAAGAAGAAATAGAACCCCAACTAAACCAAACACTTCCGGTTATCTCTCAATCAGTGAAAGAGTTGAATGTCATTCAAACCGAATCGATTGATGAGTTGAATCGTGTTTGTAAAGAGTACGGACCGAAAGTCGATCTTCTCGTGATTTTGGGGGGAGATGGCACGGTTCATGAATGTATCAATAGTCTGGCGGAGCTTGACCAGCGTCCAGTGATTGGAATACTGCCTGGAGGTACTTGTAATGACTTCAGCCGTATGCTTGAAATACCACAGAACTTAAATCAGGCGGCTCATGCTTTAGTTCAAGGGGAAGAGCAAATGGTGGATGCTGGACAAACGGAGCGAGAGTATTTCCTGAATTTTTGGGGCATCGGATTAGTGACGCAAACGTCTTTCAATATTGATGAAAACCAGAAGGAACGATTCGGGGTCCTCAGTTATTTTATCAGTGCCTTGAAAACGATGAACCAAGCGAGTCCGTTTGAATTTACGATCAAAGTAGATGATGAAACGATTGAAGGAGAGGCAGTGATGATTTTGGTGATGAACGGGCGCTTTATCGGAACACGTCCATTACCTGTTGCTGCTATTGATGCGAATGACGGAAAATTTGATGTATTGGTGGTCAAAAACTCGAACTTGACGTTATTCAAAGAGTTGTTGACGATGAGCCAGCCAGGCGCTGATGATCGTCGCTTCCAGGAATTGCATCACCACCAAGGGAGCAAGATTTCCATTGAAGTCGACTCACTCCAAGAAGTCGATATGGATGGGGAAATCAAAGGAAGTACCCCAGCACATATCGAAGTCTTACCGAACCATTTCACTTTTTTAAATGGAAAGACGAAGCGATTTGATCCATCCCACCAAGGGTGAATGAAGGAGTGGATAGAGTGACATTGTTAAAAAAAGGAGTACATGGCGTTTTTGTTCATACGAAAGATTTGAAGCGTTCTGCGGAATGGTATAGCTGGCTGCTTGGTTTGCCTTTTGAACATTCAAAAGTGGAGTCTCCGGTCTATAACCTTCCCGTGTCCGAAGGTGTGTATTTGACGATAGATGATCATTCATTCGACCCTGATCATACGTTCCGTCCTGTTGAAACGCCGGTATTCAACTTTTTATCAGATGACCTGAAGGGAAGTTATGAGCGAATGCAGTCTGAAGGTGTGAAGGTGATAAGAGAAATCGAACAGCACGGGGACTTCGGTTGGTTTAACGTTGAAGATCCTGACGGGAACACCGTTATGATTTGTGGAACCATTGTGTCATAACAAAAGCGCCGTAGAACGGCGCTTTATTTTTTGCAGACAGCTATGCCTAGAGGATAATATACATTTTCACGTGGCGGCTCGATGAGCACGCCGTGTTGATAGAAAAATTGAGTGCTGGAATAGTCAGGGAATAGCCCTTTGAACTCCTCTGGGGTGATTTGATGAACGTGAAATGGTGAACCGCACTCGATTCCTCGTCCTTTACCGAATGGGGTGGAGACAATAAGGGAGCCGCCTGGCTTCAATAGGTCATAGTAATTGGCAAGCAGCTTTTCTTCGTCTTCGATATGCTCATAGGTTTCGAAGCTTAACACAACGTCGAATGTACCTATTTTATCTTTTAACGTACGGTTCGTGGCATCTTCCACTATAAAGGAAGAGTTCGGGTGATAATACGCTCCTTTAGCATAATCGATGATTTCTTTGTCGAGGTCGGCGCCGATGACTTCGTCTACCTGATCTTTCCTATGTTTCGCAACCATGTGGGTACCGTAACCTGCTCCGCAAGATAAGTCTAATACTCTACCTTCCACATAGGAGAGGGCGAATTGATAACGGGCGACATGTTCTAGCAATAATTGGTTCATGGGATCCATGAATTCTGGAATCACTCGTTCTCCTGTATCTTCAACCACATGTGTTCACCGCTTTCAAAAATAATGGTTTCATTATCCCACACATGGTAGTAGAATCCAAAAATTGTGCGAGAACATTTGACCAGCTCTGTTCATTGAACTTATACTAACGATAACGTGAGAATTAATGAAAGGGCGAAATTTATGAGTGAACACGAACAATACAACGAGAAAAAACAAGACCCCTCTTTGAAGCTCTTTGTTGTGCTGACCAAAGCACAACGGGCTATTGCGGATCTAGTCAAAGACGACATTAAACGATATGAATTGAACCCAACGGAATTCGGTGTGCTTGAATTACTCTATCATCAAGGGTCACAACCGCTCCAAAAGATCGGTGAGAAAATTCTACTAGCAAGCGGAAGCATCACGTATGTGGTCGATAAGTTGGAGAAGAAAGAGTACTTGGAACGTGTCCCTTGTCCGAAAGACCGTCGGATCACGTATGCAAGCATTACGGAAAAAGGCAAGGATCTTCTTCATGGTATCTTCCCTGACCATTGGGAACAGATCAAACAAATTACGAATGGCCTGTCAGAAGAAGAAAAGGAACAAGCCATTGAGTTATTGAAAAAACTAGGGAAGTATGCCGACCAGCAGGACTAGATTATTTTCAGAAAATGCTGTATACTAATGACAAATCTTAAGGACTAAAGGAGGTATGGTGATGTTACAGGTGCACGCAAATCTTACTCAACTGAATTATTTTTGCCGTGCAATTATCCATGATTCAGCTGTTAACGGGACACGTCTGTCCAATTTTACAGGTGAATAGTGGAAAAATGTAACGTCTCATATCTGATTAGTTGCACGCTTTTAAGTCAGAGGGAACGGGACCTCTGGCTTTTTTTGTGCCCAAAAGTCTTTAGGAGGAACACAAACATGTTAATTACAATCAAAGATTTATATAAAATTGTTGGTGGTCGTGAGTTATTTGAATCTCTTCAGTTCGAATTGAAGGAAGGCCAACGCGTTGGTCTCGTGGGTCGTAATGGAAGTGGAAAATCGACGTTATTCCGTGTCATGACAAAAGAGGAACCGCTTGATGGTGGCGACTTATTCATAAAGAAAGATATCACCATCGGGTATCTGAAACAAATCCCCGAAGAATGGCAAGGTACGGGGAAAGAGTATTTGACCTCTGCCTTCCAGTCCTTGCTTGAAATGATGACGAAAATGAAGCAGTTGGAAGAGGATATGGTTGACCCTGATCGTATGGAGCGGGCGCTTAAAGCTTATGGCGAGCTGCCGGAACAATTCGGTCAGGCGGGCGGATATGAGATGGAGTCTTCCATTGATCAAGTCGCCAATGGGTTGGGTATTTCCCATTTGTTGCACCAACCGTTTGATAAATTGAGCGGTGGCGAGAAAACAAAGCTCGGTTTAGGGAAACTATTATTAGAAAATCCGGATGTGCTGCTTTTAGATGAACCGACGAACCATTTGGATTTACCGGCAATCGAATGGCTGGAAACTTATTTGCAAGGCTATGACGGAGCCATTTGTATGATTTCACATGATCGATTCTTTTTAGACAACATTGTCACCGATATTATGGACCTTGAATCTGGAGAAATCGACACGTATAAAGGAAACTACTCGTCGTTTGAAAAACAGAAAGAAGAGAAGTTGCTTGCTGAATTTCATCAATATCAAGAACAACAGAAGAAAATCAAGAAAATGAAAGAAGCGATTCGCCGGTTGCGGCAGTGGGCGAACGAGGCGAACCCACCCAACCCGAAACTTTTCAAAAAAGCAAAAAGCATGGAGCGCGCTTTAGAGCGAATGGAGAAGGTCGATCGTCCGGTCATAGATCCGAAGACGATGAACCTATCTCTCGAGTCAGAAGGGCGGACCGGAAAAGATATCGTAGTTACGGAGAATGTCCATAAATCGTATGATGGCCGCCCGATACTGCGTGGTGTCGACTTGCATGTGCGAAGTAAGGAGCGAGTCGCGATCGTCGGTGGGAATGGAAGTGGAAAATCGACACTTCTGAGGTTGCTTCTTGATCAAGAGACCCCTGATCAAGGCTCTATTAAACGTGGCCCCTCCGTGGAGGTCGGATATCTTCCGCAAAACCCTCTTCAAGATGCAGACCGCGATATGCGCATGATCGACTACTTCAGGAGTATCATCCGTGTAACAGAAGGCAATGCGCGTCACATCCTTGCTGGGTTCATGTTCTACGGCTACGATGTATTCCAAAAAATCCGTCATCTGAGTGGTGGGGAGCAAATGCGGTTGAAGCTGGCGGTCTTCATGCATCAAGGGATCAATGTGTTGATCTTAGATGAACCGACGAACCATTTAGATGTCGAGTCTCAACAAGTACTTGAAGATGCCGTGAAGCAATTTGAAGGGACGGTCATCGGTGTTTCGCACGATCGTTATTTCCTTAATCAATGTTTCACAGATACAGCCTTCATGGTGAATGGAAAGCTCCACCGCTTCATTGGAACCTATGATGAAACACGTAAGCACTGGAAGGCGCTTGAAGAAGAATGGAGAGCAGAAGCAGAAGCGAACAAGCCCAAAAAACAACCGTCATCCAAGAAAAGAGAACCGAAACCCTCTAATACAAAAGATTCTTCTGTTGAAGAACAAATCGAGGCGCTTGAGGACCAGAAGAAAGCGGTAGAAGCGCAGATGGACAATGAAAATGATTGGGATCAATTAGCTACGTTGCAGCAGGAGAAAGAACAACTGGATGAGCAGCTTGAAGCCTTATACGAACAATGGCTCGAGCTTAGTTAAGAAAAGAAGGCAGCGGATTTCCGCTGCCTTCTTTTAGTTTGCCTGCAGAAGTTTTTATGGAGTATTTTCCCCACAAATAACAGGCCGTAGCCGCATTCTATTGTGATTAAGAAAAACGACTAACGGGCTGTAAGGATCCGATTGGTTCAACTAAACTACGGGAGAAGTTTCACTTTCTCTCCTACAGCTCGATTCAGTCCAGACGCCACTGAGCAAGGTGCTTCCACATTTTAAGGCAGCAGTCTCCTCTTTTTCCCCAGAACCCAGCCAACATTGAGCTGTCATCGTTGGCGCCCATTCTTGCAGGTGAATCTCAAAAGGTTCAGCCTTTCTAATGCAAGGTGGCGTGGCAACGGCGACACTCCTGCAGGATACTGAGGCTTGGGTGAGATCCCGCAGAGCGCGAAGCGGTCGAGGAAGCTCACCGCCTCCTGCGGAAAGGGAGTCGTTTCCACGCCACCGGGTCTTCTCATTTTGGAGGAACCGAAATCAGTTTTCTAGCGAGGCTCTGAAATGGGTGGTTACAACATAGAAACATGCTTGCTTTGGTCGTCTTTGTGGTCATGATAATAATCGACGATCGATGGACAATACTGATCGAAAGAAGGACAATCCAATTGCAGGTCATTGCGTGCTTGAGAAGAGTCGAATTGGCTGTTGCACAGGAAGTAATCCAGCGCTTGTCGCTGGATACCTAACCACCGCCTTGTGAATGGTACGCGTAAGGCCTGGTGGGCAATACTGATAGGGAGCGTGCCTGCCGGTTTTTTCTGCAAATAATAATGTGAGAAACGCTCATATATTTCTTTTGCTCGAAGCGGTGAGGGGTCCGTAACGTGATAGGTTTTCCCTTCGGCTATATTTGAATGAGCAGCTGTGATCGTCGCCTTAAGCAAAAAATCCAAGGGTACAAGATTGACATAGGCCGCCCCTTTACCGAAAAACGGGAGGACAGGACTATGACGCAATCTGTCCATCATGTTCAAGATGAAGTAGGGACCATCGAATTTAGCTGTCTCTCCAGACTGCGAATGTCCGACAACGATGCCGGGACGTATGATCGTTGTCGGAAGGTGGTCCTTATGCTGGTCGACTATTTTTTCTGCTTCATATTTCGTGTACTCATAATGGTTCTTGAATCCGCTCGAGTGTTCAAGCTCCGTTTCCAGAATCCGTCCTTCTCGTCTTCCTGATACGTAAGCGGTGCTGAAGTAAATATACCTCATCAGACCTTCACATCGTTCCAGCCAGTTTGTCACATTCCTTGTCCCGTCTACATTCACCTTCCAAGCGAGTGACAAGGGAACCGCTAAATCATATAGAGCAGCAAGATGGAAGAAGTGCGTGACTTCTGATTGGACTTGTCTTGAAATGTGCTCATCTATTCCGAGGTCCGTCTTTGTGATATCTCCTTCGACAAGACTGATTTTTTCGGGCTCCACATCCGTTGTGTGTGATAATAAAAGACATTGCCTCTCTGCCTGTCTCTTTGTGGAAGGTTCATGAAGGAGATAGACGTGATCGATGGTGTGTTTTTCCTTGAATAGCTCCTGAATTAAATGAGTCGTGAGAAAACCGGGGAATCCTGTGAAGAAATACGTAAAAGACATATCCATTCATCTCCTCTTTAACTGAGCTGGTTCGTTGCCTATTAAAGATCAGGGGTGTCATTGAAACAATTCACTTTCGAATAGTTGGGAACCCTTTTATTTACATAAATATTCGCCAGGAGATGCTCGCATACCTGCTAAACCGGCTGGGAACTGTTTATAAAATCTGCTGCTGGGGAAATTCTAAACAAATAAGAGTTGAAGGAGGCGATGAATATGAACGTATTAGTCATCGGAGCAAATGGACAAGTTGGGAAACATATTATTCATAAATTGAAGGACTCAGAACACGAACCTGTGGCCATGGTTCGGAAAACAGATCAAATTCCGCAATTTGAGGACCTAGGTGTAAAAACTGTACTGGGGGATCTGGAGAAGGACTTTGAAAATGCCTATCTTGGTATTGATGCTGTTATTTTTGCTGCGGGATCTGGACCGCATACCGGAGCAGATAAGACGATTTTGATTGACCAAGAAGGTGCGATTAAAGCCATCGACCGAGCCAAACACTTTGGGGTGCAGCGATTCATCCTGTTAAGCACGATGGGGGCCGATCGACCTGAAATAGGACCGGACGACTTTAAATTTTACCTTTACGCTAAACACCGTGCTGATGAGTATCTGAAAACGTCAGGCGTGAATTACACCATTCTTCGCCCGGGAGGATTGACAGATGAGAAAGGAACGGGGAAAGTGAAGCTGCAGGACCATATCAATGATTTCGGTGAAATTCCGAGAGAAGATGTCGCTGACGTGTTGGTGCAACTCCTGTCCTGGGACAATGCAGAGAACAGAGGATTCGATCTGATCAGTGGCGATCAGTCGTTAGAAGACGTGCTTTCTCATTAAAAAATGAGAAAGCCGCTTTACAATTCAGTAGGACCAATCTATTATAAAAAAAGGGTTTTTACTACTTTTGTAGTGGGTATAATAAAAATAAATAAAGAGAGAATGGTGAAAAAGGGGAGGGACAGCTATGAGTGATTCTAACGTTGTCGTGTACACTAGTCGGGATTGTAACAAATGTGATTTACTCATTTCGAAATTCTCTGATTGGAATATAGATTTCGAAGAACGTAACATTTCTGATAACCGCGAATACTTTAAAGAACTACAACGAAACAAAGTATATGGCACACCGGCAACCTTTATAGATGGTGAGAAAATTCTAGGATTCCAAGAAGGGAAATTGAGAAGAAAGCTTGGTGTATCTTACGAATTTCAGGAGAACCAAGGTGAAATCAACTTTTCTTGAGAGTTCAAGTGATATTTTTATCACTTGTTTTTTTTTACACTTTTTTAGAAAAGCTACATAGGCTATCAGTAAATATGGTCAAAAGGTGGTCCACCGATGTACCCGAACTACTATAACCAGTGGCAAGACTGGACACGATATCAGGCGGCTTATGTGCAAGGGAGAAGTGCTTATCCGAATCGTTACCAGAATAACGGTTACCATCCGCAAGTAAACCCGCAAATGTATGGGTATGCCCCACAAGGTTACGGCTATCAACAGCAGCCTTATCCGTATAGTTATGCTTACCCGGGTTATACTGAGCCTATCGATTATGGGAAACAGAACCCACAAGCAAAGGGGTTCCAGGCGGGAGCGATTCCGAAAACCATGATGAACTATTTTCAGGATGAGCAAGGACAATTGGATTTTGATAAAATGATGTCAACGACAGGTCAAGTCATGAAGACAGTGAAAGAAGTGAGTCCGATTGTAAAAGGAATCGGGGCGTTTGTGAAAGGAATCAAGTAACGCGCACATGCCGCGTGTTGCTTGGTAGTACATAGAGTCGGAGGTTCGATCATGAGTGTGGGATGTTTATGTATTCATGGGTACACAGGAAGTCCGGAAGAAGTGCAGCCGCTGGTGGATTATTTGAAGGTACGTACCGATTGGGAAATGGTGAACCCAACCCTTCCTGGACACGGCGAGGACTTGGACCTAGAGGGTCACTATTACCAAGAGTGGATTGCGACGGCAGAACTCGCTCTGATGGATCTGCTGAAAAGACATGATACGATCGTCATCATCGGATTCTCGATGGGCGGCATGATTGCTTCTTATTTAGCCGCTAAGTATAACATTACTCGTCTCGTCCTTTTGTCTGCAGCAGGAAAATATGTCAGTCTCCCGCAAATGTATAAGGATATCGTGGAGATGGCGGTCGATGCTTGGAAAGGGATGCTCGACTCCAATGACTTATTTAAGCGGTACCAGAAGAAGATGAGGGATACGTACTGGTTTTCGACCTTGGAATTTATGAAGTGCGTTCAATTCACGAAGCCTTATTTAGCTTCGGTGACATGTCCTGTGCTTATTATTCAAGGGGAATTAGACGGCATGGTTCCTCGCAGTGCAGCAGAGTTTTTGAACGAAGAGCTTGACTCTGCAGAAGAAAAAGAAGTCGTGTTCCTTAAGCAATCGAAGCATCTCGTATGTCACGGGGAAGACCGGGACGAGCTATTTGACCATGTACTCAGCTTTTTAGTAGGAGTCGGGGAGGGAGAAGATGAACAAACAGACAGATAAGGCGCCGGTTCAAACACCGTTTTATTACGGATGGGTCGTCGTCATGATTGCCGGGCTTGGTGTGTTTTTCTCAGGCCCTGGCCAAACGTATTCCGTTTCGATTTTCATAGATTACTATATTGAAGATTTTGGATACTCACGCTCGCTCGTATCGGGCATTTACTCCGGGGCAACGTTATGTGCTGGGTTAGCTTTATTCATGATGGGGCGGCTCATTGATCATTTCGGTCAACGGATAATGATGGTTACCGTTGGGATCTTGCTTTCCTTCGCCTTGTTATGGAATGCATTCTTGTTAGGTTCGGTCATGATGTTCTTCGGTTTCTTCATGATCAGGTTGTTCGGGCAAGGGTCTATGACCTTAATTCCGAATACACTCGTGCCTCAATGGTTTGTAAAAAAACGAGGACGGGCGCTAAGTATCATGGCAATCGGAGGATTCGCCAGTTCCGCCCTTTTGCCACCACTCAACACGTGGTTGATCGAATCGTTCGGGTGGAGGATGACTTGGGGGCTTTGGGGAGGAGCACTATTACTTGTATTTGTCCCTCTCGCTTATCTATTTGTACGAAATAAACCGGAAGCGATCGGTGAAATTCCGGATGGGACACCGAAGCCCGTTAAAGGGAAAACAAACCCGACCACCATTGCAGACGTCAATGAAACCAGCTGGACGTTGAAGGAAGCGATGGCAACAAGAGCTTTCTGGTTCATCTTGTTTTGTGTGACCGTGCCGGCGCTTGTGAATACAGCGATCACCTTCCATATCGTCTCGATCATGGACTTGAAGGGGCTGGGGACTGGTGTAGCTGCCCTAGTGCTGACACTGATGGCTGTCATCGGTTTTCCGATCACCTTCGTATCTGGCTATTTAGTCGATCGTTTCTCTGTTCATTACATATTGGCGATTACCTTCTTTGGCCACATTCTGACCCTCGTCATTTTATTCTTTACGAGTTCTTGGTGGCTAGCCATCGCATTCGGAGTCTTTTGGGGGATTGTAAACGGATTTGAGCGAATTGTGCTCAGCATCGTTTGGCCGAACTACTTTGGACGGGAGCATTTGGGCAGTATCAAAGGATTGGCGCAGACTGTAATGGTGATTGGATCTGCGCTTGGGCCTTTGCCGTTCGGAATTTTCTTTGATTGGCTCGGGGGGTATCAAGAAGTGATTCTGCTGACAATGCTTTTCCCGATTACCGCAACGATTTTGGCTTTATCTTCACCACAACCGAAATACGAAGAATATCATGGGTCATAAAAAACGTCAGAGGGAAGACGTTTCCAGGCTGTTGAAGAAGGTTCTGTTAGATCATATAAGAATGCCGTGGGATGGAAAACGATTCGCTTTCCTGCGGTGGAGCCGCCGAGCCTCCTCGTTCGTTGACACTCTCTGTGGGGTCTCGCCTAGGTCCTTCTCCCGCGGGAGTCTCACCGTTTTCCATCCCACTATGCGATAAACAGTAGGAACAGAACCTTGCCAAGAGTGGTGCGGTCGTTAGTAAAGGTCCTCATTGTAGTTGAATCTCTAAAGGTTCAGCCTTCCTGTGTTGAGGTGGCGTGGAAACGGCGACACTCCTGCAGGATTCTGAGGCTTGAGTGAAATCCCGCAGATCGCGAAGCGAGCGAGGAAGCTCACCGCCTCCTGCGGAAAGGGAGTCGTTTCGACGCCACCGGCCCCTGCTCATCTTGGAAGAACCGGAAGTGGCTATCACGGCACACAAAAAAAACGTCAGAGGGATGTGTATCCTCTGACGTTTCTTTTAATCTCTGAAAAAGGCGATTACGATGCCGCCTTCACCGGCATAAGTGGAAATAAGTGGTCCTGTATCCATGAATAAACTCTCTTTAAAATTATAGCGTTCTCTAATGGACTGTAAGACGGTGCGTCCTCGTTCTTCGTCATTGCTGTGAGAGAGGGCAATCACCCGGTCTTCGAAGTTTGTCGCGTATTCACCGATTTGATCGACGAAACGGCGCAATGACTTCTTGTTGCCTCGTACTTTCTCTACAACATCAAGCATCCCATCGTCACTTGCGCGCATAAGCAACTTAATGTTCAATGTCTTGGCAATCGTTCCTTTCACACGATCCAGGCGTCCGCCTTTAATGACGTTCTCGAGTGTCTTTAAAACGAATAGTGTCGTCGTTTTCTCGATACGTTCCTCCATATGAGTCACAATCTCATCGAACAGAAGGCCTTCGTCAATTTTCTTGGTGGCTTCATCAACGAGAAGCGCAACTCCACAGGAAGCGGTTTTTGTGTTCAAAACAGTGATGGTACGGTCAGGTTCTTCCTCAAGAAGCATGTCCCGTCCAATCACGGCACTTTCATATGTACTGCTCAAGCCTTCGCTTAAAGCGAGTACTAGAATTTGGTCATCCGCACTGATCTGCTTATACTTCTCGTAAAAATCATTCGGGCTCGGAGACGACGACCTGGGCAGTTCGTCTGATTCCTTCAATTTACGATAAAATGTAGGCAAATCAATGGTTTCTCCGGTCTTGTATTCTTCTTCTCCAAAATGGAGGTTCAATGGTACAACCTTCAGCTGATGACGTTCAATCATTCCTTCTTCAAGGTCTGCACCGCCGTCAACGAATACATGTATCGTCATTTTATCCACCTGCTCTCAATATAAGTCGTTTTACTTATCATCATTATAACAGAGTACAAGCTACTCCTTGAGTATTTCGTGTGTAATTTTGGGCTTCACTTTCTTCGTTGTACTGAAAATGAACATCATTAATCCAAATAGGACAATGGCTCCTCCCAGCCACTGTGACCACGTAATGGCTTCACTTAAGATCCAGTAGGCAAGCAGCGATGCTCCGATGGGTTCAAGTAGAACAGCCATGGAAATCGTCGACGTACTCACCCATCTCAATGTCCAGTTGAACAGCGAATGACCGAAGAAGGTCGGGATGATCGCTAAACAAAGGAAGATGAGCCACTGGTTTCCGTCATAACCGGTCAAGGGGTATTGGAGGGCCAAATTGTAGACAAGTAACGTTATGGAAGCTATACCGTAGGCGATAAAGGTGTAGGTCATCAACGAAAGTCGTTTGCGCAAATTTTGACCTAATAAAAAGTACCCTGTCACCATAGCAGCTCCAAGAAGCGCTAATAGGTCACCAATCAATGCCATGCCGCTGACTTGAAAATCTCCCCATCCGATGATCGCACTACCGGTTATGGTGATCGCAAGACTTAATACAGCTCCGACGGTGAATCGCTCTTTAAAGAACAAGTATGTCCCGATAAAAGCGAAGATAGGCTGCAAAGCGACCAAAACAACAGAACTTGCGACCGACGTATATTGTAGAGACTGAAACCAAAAAATAAAGTGGAACGCGAGAAAGACTCCAGAGAAAATCGCAAGAAGCCAATCTTTTTTCGGAACTTGTTTGATTTCGTCCAAATGTCTCCATAATACATAAGGAGACATAATTAAAACCGCAAGGAGTAGTCGATAAAAAGCGATGATCGATGCAGGAGCATCTCCTGCCAACTTAACGAATATGGCTGCTGTCGAAATCGACAATACGCCGACTAACAAAATTATATATGGATGAATTGGAGGCTTATCCATGGGAGCCCTCCCTCTGGTTAACAACAGTTTTGCCATCATTTTATCATTGTTCGGTTTGAAAAGCATAGCGAAATTGTGTAGAATTAACTATGTTATATGTGTTATGATGAATGAATCTATCAGGAAGATACCAGAGAAGCCTCTCCCGTGTCCTGTGGCAGAAGGCTTTTTTTACATGTATATAGGAATACAAAAAGGTAGAAGAACTTATATTTAAAGGAGCATGAAATTAGTGACAACATTTAATTCACTCGGTTTATCAGACCCAATTCTAAAATCATTAGACACTATGGGATTTGAAGAAACCACACCGATTCAAGAACAAACGATTCCACTTGGTTTAGCAGGTAAAGATGTAATTGGCCAAGCGCAGACAGGTACAGGGAAAACAGCGGCATTCGGTATCCCGATGCTCGAGAAAATCCACAAAGGTACGAAATCCGTTCAAGGACTGATCGTAGCTCCAACGCGTGAGCTAGCGATCCAAGTAGCGGAAGAAATGAACCGTCTAGGTAAAGGGAAAGGCGTTCGCGCGCTTCCGATTTATGGTGGTTCGAACATGGAACGTCAAATCCGTTCACTAAAAACCAACCAAATCGTCGTTGCGACTCCAGGACGTCTTTTAGACCACATTCGTCGTAAAACGATTAAATTAAGCCATGTTCATACAGCTGTATTAGACGAAGCTGATGAAATGCTGAATATGGGATTCATCGAAGATATTCGTGACATCCTGAAGGCTCTACCTGAAGAGCGTCAAACATTGCTTTTCTCAGCAACGATGCCTAAAGCGATCCGCGACATCGCGACAACGTTGATGAACAGTCCTGAAGAAGTTAAAGTGAAAGCAAAAGAAATGACAGTCGAAAACATCGAACAATTCTACGTGGAAATCCCGGAGAAGCATAAATTCGATACACTGACTCGTCTTCTTGATATTCATGACCCTGCACTAGCAATCGTCTTCGGACGTACAAAACGCCGTGTCGATGAAGTGGCAGACGGACTACAAGCGCGTGGATTCTCAGCAGAAGGTATTCACGGTGACCTGACACAAGGAAAGCGTATGTCTACACTGAACAAGTTCAAGCAGGGGCGTATTGAAATCCTTGTTGCGACAGACGTTGCAGCACGTGGTCTAGATATCTCTGATGTATCTCACGTTTACAACTTCGATATTCCACAAGACCCGGAAAGTTATGTACACCGTATCGGTCGTACAGGACGTGCCGGTCGTAAAGGGGAATCGATCTCATTTGTAACACCAAGAGAGAAAGATCAACTGAACTTGATCGAGAAAATCACGAAGAAAAAGGTCAACCGCTTGAAAGTGCCTTCTTCTGAAGAAGCAGCGCGCGGACAACAAAAAGTGGCCGTTGATAAGATTGTTGAAACGATCGACAGCGATGACTTGAAGAACTACCGTCAATCAGCTAACGAGCTTCTTGAGCAGTACGATGCTTCTGATTTAGTTGCAACAGCTCTTAAGTTGATGACAAAAGAGCGTAGTGAAGTACCTGTTCGCCTATCTGGTGTACAGCCGATCAGCGTGAAAAACGCCCAGCGCGATAAAAAAGGCGGTAAGAAAAACTACCGCGGCGGTGGTAAGCGTAACTTCAATAGTAAAAACAAATCCCGTAACCGCAACTTCAGCGGTAAAGGGAACCGAGGCGGATCTTACCAAAAGCGTAACTCCAACTCAAACTCTAAATAATGATAGAAAATCCAGACCTTCCGAGGTCTGGATTTTTTTATTGGATGATTGGCTGAACGCTCGCAAACATGACAAAGCGCTCTTAAAAGGTGACAGGGCACTTGAAATTTATAGAAATTCAGTCATCCTATAGATAGAAGAAAAACTATAAAGGGAGAAGGAATGGTGAGAATGCGAGGAAGAGTCAAGTTGGTGTACGGACTGTTGCTGAGTGCGGCCGTTTCCTTGTTTGTTTTTGTAAATTGGGTCTATCCACCGATCAGTACAAAAGCAGACAGTCCATATGAGGCAATCGAACGTTTACGAAGTGAACAGCTTTTTATTAAGGGTCGAATGAATTACATAGAAGAAAAATTGATCAAGCCTAACCGTGTGAGTGAATTTGATGTATTCCGGAGTGCGAACGGGTTTTCCTCAAGTCCAGGGACTCAAGTAGAGGATGAGATCCCGTTAGACGAGATGAAGCCCTTTTTAAAAGAGTATCTAGAAGATGGTTACAATGAAGAACACTACACAGATGCTCTGAAACTCTATAGCCTCTCTTTTGTCAAAGAAGGAGGAGTCGATGAGGGGATCGAGGTTATTGAGCAATACCTTAGACAGTTTCCGGAAGAGAGTGAAGATTATTGGGAAGCTTACTTACGTCTTGCAACATTATATATGTACACAGACTTAGATGAAGCTGTCGAAAAAGTGCAAAACATCAACGAGGGTGACCTTGAAGATTTATCCCCTGGGCTTCAGAGCGAGGCGCTTGCCATAGAGGTGTACAATCTCATGAGCCAAGAAAAGTATGAGCAGGCTTTTAACAAGATAGAAAACTGGAAGGCCCCGGATGTTTGGACGGGGAAGCGCCAAGACTACTTAGCCGAGACGAGAAGAAATTTGAAAAGGTGGCACGAAGGAGAGACGGAGCTTCACTCGGTCTCGGGTCAACTGACGAAGGAAGGTGGAGATCCGATTTCGTATGGCGTGGTTTATGTAAAAGAAAAATCTAGCTTGAACTCTTTTTCATCCATGGAGTACTTGTCTAAACCGCACGCCTATACAGACGAGAACGGGAATTACATCATCCCGGGGGTTCCGACATCGCAATACGGCTTTGTCGTCGGAACGACTTTTGACCAAACGGATGGGTATGCCTGGACGAAGCAGGACCGAGTATACACCATTGATACGGACCGAGAGTGGAACGTGGAATTGAAAAAGGAAATCGCCACACGCGAACCGCTCAATTATAAAAATATAAAAAAGGGGCCTGTATCATTCGACTGGGATGCTGTGGAAGGCGCGGCTTACTACCATGTAACCTTAAGCAAACACACGGGGAGTGGAAGTACGTCTAGTGTATTCCGTACCACAGACGATGATCGACTCACGGTGTCGATGGAAGAACTATATGGCTACTTAGGTGGCGTCGGTTCTTATCCTTCAGATGAGCACGATGGTCGAGCTATTCCTAAAAGTCTATTGGCATTTGCGAATCCGAACGCAGATTTTTCATGGAACGTGGAAGCTTATGGAGAAGGTGGAGTGCTGTTATCCTCCAGCCAAGATTTGCGTTCAGATGATAAGTACGGCGAAAACCCGCCATTCTTCCGGCTGACGGAAAGGGAGCTGACCGCCGCAGACGAAGCCCTTTTAGAGCATAACTACGAACAAGCGGAGAAACTTTATGAACAGGCGTATCGCGAAAAAGGCGAACAGCACGCGTTGAAAATGTGGATTCGTATGCAAGTATATGCGCAACAGCGTAGTCCAGGAGATCCTATCCGAAGTAGCTTTGAGAAGCTTCCTTATTTAGAAGAGTATGCCGAAATGTCAGACGATTCCGAAGCTTGGACGCAAGTAGCGTGGGCGGCGGAACGAGAAAAGGAATGGGACCTCTATTTTGATGCCATCTCACGCTATATGTCGAAGTCTGAGTACATCGGTTTTTATGTAAAAACCTCCTATGCTGAAGCACTTGCGAAGCATGGAAAATACACAGAAGCAGAGGATCTCTTCGAGGAAGCAGGGCAGCTTGGTCATGATTCGGCAATCCGGAAGTGGACGGCACTTTCCATCTATTTGAACGATGACTTTCAGGATGCCAAAAAGATTGCAGAAACATACCCCTCCTATCAGGAGTCATTTGACGAAATGGAACATGAGGACTGGTCTGCTTTATTAATGGCTGTTGAAAAACAGGTGGAAAGCGATCGAACTGAAGAACTGATGAAGGAAGGATTAAACGAAATGTTCGATCCTGCTGGTGATTTAGATGAGTGGCTTGAACAGAAAGAGGTTCGTGGTCCTTTGCAATCCTTCTTTGAAGATAGTTTACACTAGTGAACAAGAAAGAGATCGCCTCTGTGGCGATCTCTTTCTTGTTCCGCGCGCAAAAGTCGTAAGTCGCGCGCAAAAAAGGCTGAGCGCTCGCAAAGTAGGTTGAACGCTCGCAAAGTAGGTTGAACGCTCGCAAAGTAGGTTGAACGCTCGCAAAGGCGAGAACTCTACACAAAAAAGACCCCACCTCAGAAGGTAGAGCCTTACGAATCAAAAGAACCGCCCGATCAAAGCCACGACAACCAGAAAAATGATGATGCACCAGAATACCTTCTTACCTGTACCCTTACCAGCACCCGGCATACGCCGGTTCTTCCACCTATTAGGGTTGAAGGTGATCTCGTCATCATCCCGCCGCTCCGAGTGCTTCGCTCGTAACTGCCATAAAGAAAAGGAGCGGGCATTTTTCAATACGACAGGGGCAATGGCGAATCCTCCGATTAAGCCGAATAAGTGACCGAGGATGTTGATACCCGGGCGGAACGACATGAACAAACCTAATATAAAGATAACCATGATGATTTGCGCATTGCTCTGGTCAATCAAGTCGTTGCGGTTCAATACCATATATACATAGACACCGAAGATTCCGAAAATCGCACCTGATGCGCCTAAGTGTGCGTAGTACGCATCTGGGCTCACGATGAACGTTCCGAGGTTTCCGGCAATACCTGCCGCTAGGTACATGATGCTGAATTTCACTTTTCCTAACATCTGCTCGAGCGCTGGCCCGAATAAGACGAGGGAGAACGAATTGAACAACGCGTGTGTGAGGTCAGCATGTAAGAAAATCGGGGTGACGAGTCGCCAGTATTGCCCGTCTAAGATGAGGGCGTTGACACCGACTCCCCAGTTTTTCAGCTCGACGATGGGAGCGAGGCGGAGAAAATCACCGAGCAGCCAGAGGACTAGGTGCAAAGCGACGAGTCCTGTGATAATTGGGTAGAACCGGATGAATTCTTTGAACGTTTCATTGCGTAAGAACATCTATCATACTCCTTCGTTTGCAATAATCAGTCATACGTATCTAGTATTCTTTTTACCCTGAAAGGAAATCGGGTATACTACGAGTAGCTTATTCATAAAAAGGAAGATGTATGTGATTAAAGGGATTGGAATCGATCTGATAGAACTAGATCGTATTAATCAAAGTATAAAGCGTAATTCTCGTTTTGTTCAACGAATATTAACTGCAGCTGAATATGAACGCTATCAAACATTGAATGAACGGCGCAAAGTCGAATTCGTTGCGGGAAGATTCGCCGCGAAAGAAGCGTTTGCCAAGTCTGTCGGAACAGGGATTGGAAAACTGAGCTTTCAAGATATCGAAATTCTGCCGGACCGCCAAGGAGCTCCGTGTATGAAGGTACGAGGATACGGCGATTTCAACATATGGGTATCAGTCAGCCACAGCGCCAAGCAAGCCGTGGCACAGGTGGTTGTGGAAACAAAGCCGGATGCAACCTGACATAAATACATAGGTTGTCTCATAACATTGTAATGCGGGTAGGAGGGAACGAATTGGATATTGTAACCGCACAAGAAATGTACGAATGGGATCGGGTGACGATTGAGGATGTAGGAATTGACGGGGCAATATTGATGGATAGTGCTGGTCGCGCCGTGGCGGATGATATGGCCTCGCATATTGAAAAGCGGGACAAGATTGTCGTATTGATCGGTGCAGGGAACAATGGGGGAGATGGATTCGTCATCGCTCGAACATTATTGAACCGTGGATACGATGTAGAAGCGTGGCAAGTCGTCCCTGATGAAAAGATCAAGGGAGATGCGGCCAAACACCGCTCTCTTTTTCTAGCGTCGGGGTACGAACTTCATTCCTGCAAAGAAGTGGGTGAAGTGAAGCCTTCTCTTGAAAAAGCGGATGTCATCATTGATGCCATGCTTGGCATAGGAGTGCGTGGAGGGTTGCGCGAGCCGATCGCAGATATCGTGCAAGAAGCGAATGCTCAAAAAGCGAGGCGGATGTCGGTCGATTTACCCACCGGTGTACCTGCAGATGAGACGGACGAACAAATCACCGCTTTTCATGCGGACAAGACAACCATCGTCGCGGCTCCTAAGATGAGCGCTTTTCTAGAAAAAACCTCGTCTTATTATGGGAAATGGAACGTTGTAGAAATCGGTCTTCCTTCACCGAAGCTCCCGGATCCGAGACGCCAAGTCTGGACAGAAGCGGATGTGAAACGGACCCTTCCAAGGCGAGACCGGAATGCTCACAAAGGCAGTCATGGAAAAGGGTTGATTGTCGGAGGTTCCACGGTGATGCCAGGATCTGTTGCGATGTCTGCCCGAGCTTCGCTTAGAAGTGGGGCAGGGCTCATCACCATCGCTACAGTAGAGTCTGCGATTCCATCCATCGCTCCTTTCATTCAAGAGGCGACGTTTGTCGGACTTGGAGAAAAGGAAGGCTTCGCTTGCCGGCCGGCTCCATCATCACTTTCTGACTATGACGGAATTGCATTCGGTATGGGGATTGGGCGTCAGGAACCGACACGATCACTTCTTTCAGAGATCCTGCAGGAAGCTGACACCCCCTTACTCATCGATGCAGACGGACTGTATGAACTTCCGCTAGATCTCATGCAGAAGCGTGAAGCTCCGACTATCTTGACGCCGCACCCTGGAGAATTCGCTCAATTGACAGGGAAGTCTATTTCTGACGTTCTCGCCCGTCCTTTCAGCCTCAGTCGAACGTTTGCTCAGGCCTATGGGGTACACCTCGTATTGAAAGGACCATCGACGATCATCACGTCTCCGGACGGCGAACAGCGCGTCGATGTTTCTGGTAATGCAGGTCTTGCAAAAGGAGGAAGTGGGGATGTGCTATCCGGGATGTTGGTTGCCATGATCATGCAGCATGATTCGATGATGGATGCCTTAGCCAATGGTTGTGTCCTGCATGGCAAGACAGCTGAACGTCTCACGAGTGACGACCATTCCATGATCGACCTTCTTGCCTCAGATGTCGTCGAGGGGCTACCCATAACCTTTCGTGCGTTTTCTTGATGTCCATATGATCGCGTTCCCTTTGTCCTTAAGTAGAGACAAAGGAGTGGAGTCTTATGCAAAGACGATTTCTGATCCTATTAGTAGCCTTATTTACGTTAGGTGCTTTAGCTGCTTGTGGTTCTCAATCGAAAGAAGACGTCGTGAAGAAATTGGAGAAGCAAGCAGAAGAAATGGCTGGATACAAGACAGAAGCGAACATGAAGATGCGCACAGGTCAGGAAGAACAGAAGTATCATATCCAAGTGTGGCACAAGAAAGAGGACTTTTACCGTGTTAAGCTTGAGAATGACCAAGATGAGAAAGGAAGCCAGATCATCTTGAAGAACGACAGTGGGGTATATGTGCTCACACCAGCGTTGAATAAGAGCTTCAAGTTCCAAAGTGAATGGCCGCAGAATACAAGTCAGCCGTATTTGTACACGTCCCTGTTAAAAGATATCAAGACGGATGCGGATTCTAAGTTCACAGCCAATGAAAACTATTATGTGTTCGAAACGAAAACCAATTATCAAAACAATAAGACGCTGCCTTATCAGGAAATCTATTTTGACAAGAAATCTTACCAGCCGGTCATGGTCAAAGTATTCGATCAGGATATGAACGCCTTAGTAGAAGTGCAGTTCGCCAACTTCGCAAAAGATGATTCATTGAAGAAGGAAGACTTTGATGTCGATAAGAACATGGCTATGGCTCCGACAGAAGCGCCTGTTGCAAATATGGAAGGCGAAGAATTGACGGAGGTCCTTTATCCAGAGAACACGCTCGGAGCGGAATTGTCTGATGAAGTCGCTGTAAAAACAGATGACGGGCAGCGGATCATCATGACGTATGCAGGAGATAAGAACTTTACCCTCGTTCAAGAAAAGGCAGAAGTCCAAGCAGCAAGTGCTCAGTATTCCGTTCCTGTCAACGGCGATCCTGTTCAATTAGCGGATGGTGTCATCGGTGCGATGGAGCACAATCGGCTCGAGTGGAGCAGTAATGGAACGACGTATCAACTCGCTAGTGATGAACTGACAGAAGCGGAAATGGTCTCCGTTGCGAGCTCCATCAATAGTGATGCAGTAAAATAATGGGGGAGGAGCAGGCTTAACGGTCTGCTTTTATTTTCGTCTGACGCAATTCGGAATTGACACAAATGCCGGCTCGTTCAATAATAAAGGTTAAGAAAAATTGAGCGGAAGGAGCTAAGGCGTTGTCAATTGAAACCTTTTATCGTGATTCGTGGGCTGAGGTCGAACTATCAGCCATCGATTTCAATATAAAACAACTGAAAGAAATATTGCACGAAGAAACAGATGTTTACGCCGTCGTAAAGGCCAATGCATACGGTCATGGAGACGTGCAGGTGGCTCAACAGGCACTGGAATCAGGAGCAAGTGGATTGGCTGTTTCTTTGTTGGATGAAGCGTTGAAATTAAGAGAAGCAGGGATCGATGCGCCTATTCTCGTCATGGGATGGACAAGACCGGAAGATGCTAAATTAGCAGCTGAGCAGGATATCGCTGTCACCGTTTTCCAACAAGAGTGGTTCGCCAAAGTGAAAACCAGTGCCCTCTCGAAGCCTTTGAAGCTTCATATGAAATGGGATACGGGCATGGGGCGGATCGGCATCCGCTCGACTGACGAGATGGATGAGATTTTATCCTATATCAAAGAGGACTCTCGTTTCGTACTCGAAGCAGTGTTTACCCATTTTGCGATGGCAGATGATGAGGATCTCACCCATCAGTCCCAGCAAGAACAACGGTTTCATGAATTATTTTCACATTTTGAAAGGGTTTGGCCTGAAAATGTCGAAATTCATACAGGGAACAGTGCTGCAAGTATGAGATTCCCGGAACGGATGAAACACTTCGTCCGCTTCGGAATCAGTATGTATGGATTATATCCATCTTCGATCGTCAAGGAAGAACGGCCGATCGACTTGAAGCCAGCCTTTTCTTTGCAGAGTCAGCTGATTCATGTGAAGAAAATAGATGCGAATGAATCGATCAGTTATGGTGCCACTTATAAAACGGCGGAACCAGAGTGGATCGGCACAGTTCCGCTTGGGTACGCTGATGGATGGATCAGAAAATTGCAAGGAATGGAAGTGCTCGCAGGCGGGAAGCGCCACCCGATTGTCGGAAGGATTTGCATGGATCAATTCATGATTCAGCTTGATGACGAATATCCTATAGGGACAAAGGTTACGTTAATAGGTAAACAAGGCGATTCTGAGGTCACGGTCGATGAGGTAGCGGATTACTTGGAAACGATAAATTACGAAATACCTTGCATGATCAGCTACCGTGTACCGCGTATGTTTATGAGAGGTGGACAGATGGTGGAAGTGGATAACCCGCTATAACCATTGAAGTCCATATGTTAGACAATTCTCCCTATCATAGGATAGAAGGCAACAGGATGAACGAAAAAATTCCAACACTCCTTTGCAATAGACACTCCCGTTTGATAAGATTAGAGTGGACTAATTGACTGGTTTCTTTTGAGAGAAGATGGTGGAGGTGTATGGTTTTGTCCGACAGCATGCAGGAGATTGTCATCCGGATTCCGGATAACCTACTCAATGAAGTGGATGGCTTCATTCAACTCGATAACAGTGATCGGAGCGATTTCATGTGTCAAGCAACTAAAATGTATTTGCGTGAGAAGAAACAACGGCATATAAGAGAATCCATGCGTAGAGGCTACATGGAGATGGCAAAAATTAATTTAAACATCGCTTCAGAAGCGTTTCAGGCTGAAGAGGAGGCAGAACACACCCTGGAGCAATTAGTGGGCGGGGTGTGAAGCCAGTGATAGTCAAACGAGGAGACGTTTATTTCGCTGATTTGTCCCCGGTTGTGGGATCAGAGCAAGGCGGGGTTCGTCCTGTACTAATTTTACAAAATGATATCGGTAATCGTTTTAGCCCCACAGTAATCGTCGCGGCGATTACAGCGCAGATACAAAAAGCCAAACTTCCTACTCACGTTGAAATTGATGCAAAAAAATATGGGTTTGAACGAAACTCTGTGATCCTATTGGAACAAATCAGAACGATTGATAAACAACGTTTGACCGACAAGATCACTCAGCTAGATGATCCAATGATGCAACAAGTGAACAAAGCCTTGCAGATCAGTCTTGGCTTGATTGATTTTTAGAAAATAATAAAGATTAAGAGACGTACTTTCACATCCTCTCAAACAAAAATAAAGCTACCTGCTTCGGGTAGCTTTATTTTTTTTCACATACTAGTTTATAATGGATATAACACGGGAAAAAAACGATGGTACATTTTGAAAATAAATTTGAAAAGGGTCATCGGTATATTCATTCGTGTTTTTTTGTTAACATTATATCTAAATACTAAACGAACGATAATTTTTTAGTAAAGGGCTAAGGCGGAGGGTCAGTTTAATGAATAAAAAGATAAAGAACGTAGTGCTTGACCACAGCGATGCGATCGTAAAGATGTGGTTGGAGGAGTTCGACTCAAATAAGGAGAATGATTACACCGCGACGATCTCGGATGAAATGTTCGAAAGTACGAACAGAGAGTTCGTCAATGTCATTTTTTCAAGCATCGAAAACCAAGGGCTTTCTACCGATCTCGATGATTTCTCTGAAAGATTGATCAACCTCGGTTGGCCTTTAAGTTATTTGACGGATGGTATGCAAGTGTTCCGTCGTGTCATCACGGATTATATACTTAAGCAATCGGACAAAGTAGACACTGATTATTTTTCCGAAATACTTAGGGAAGTAGATGGTTGGGTAGACCCGATTATCAACCGTCTGATCAATGAATATTCAGGAAGTTGGGAGCACATTGTTTCCTTGCAGCGTGTCGCCCTTCAGGAATTGTCGGCACCTTTGATTCCGGTGATGGAGAATATCACGATCATGCCATTGATCGGAACCATCGATACAGAACGGGCGAAATTGATCATGGAGAACCTGCTTGATGGCGTCATCAAACACAATGCGGAAGTCGTGCTGATCGATATCACAGGCGTTCCGGTCGTAGACACCATGGTCGCACACCACATTATCCAAGCTGCAGAAGCGGTTCGCCTGATCGGATCTAGATGCATCTTAGTCGGCATCCGACCAGAGATTGCACAGACGATCGTTAATTTAGGTATAGACCTCGGGAAATTCCCTACGAAAAGTTCATTGAGAAAAGGATTCGAAACCGCACTTGAATTAACCAATCGTCGCATTGAAGAAACACAGAACAATGATGAAGATATTGAGAAACTAATCGATTCGCTAGATGGGGAGTGAAAAGCTTGAGAATACCTATATTGAAGCTTCACAATTATTTGCTAATCTCAATACAGATTGACTTAGACGACCAAACAGCTATTCAGTTCCAAGAAGACCTGCTTAGCAAAATTCACGAAAACGGTGCCTCAGGTGTCGTAATCGACCTTACTTCTGTTGATATTATCGACTCATTCATCGCTAAAGTTTTAGGGGATGTAGTCACAATGTCCGATTTGATGGGGGCGAAAGTTGTCCTTACCGGGATTCAACCAGCTGTCGCCATGACATTGATCGACTTAGGTATTCACATGCAAGATGTCCCAACTGCATTAGATCTAGAGCAAGGGTTGATCAAACTTCGTCAGGAATTGGAGGAGTAGCCATGGACTTCCAATCCTGTGTCAATATTAAGAAGGAGTGGGATATCGTAGGGGCACGTCAATTGGGAAGAGACATTGCTAGAAAGATAGGTTTCGGAACGGTTGACCAAGCAAGAATAGCCACTGCTATATCTGAATTAGCCAGGAACATCTATTTATATGCAGGGACAGGTAAGGTGTGTTTTGAAGCGCTAGAGGAAATCGACCATAAAGGCATTGCGATTGTTGCCATTGATAATGGTCCTGGAATACAGGAGATTAGCCAAGTGATGGAAGACGGGTTCTCAACATCTGGAGGACTTGGAGCTGGACTCCCTGGAGTGAAACGTTTGATGGATGAATTCAACATTCACTCGGAAGAAGGGAAAGGAACTGAAATCAGAGTAGTTAAGTGGCTCCGTTAAAGGAGGTAAAAAAGATGAGTACATTGAAGCTTGATCTGGAAAACTATAAGGAATTGCTAAAAGAGTATATTCGAACGAAGGACGAACAGGCCCTTTACCAAGCTGAGCAATTCAGTAAACAATCGATGCAGCAGAAGATTTCACCCGATGAAATCATAAACGTACACATCCAATCATTACAAGAAATGTACCCGGAAATGCCGGATTATATTCAAGCTTCGTTAAATTTCCTATTAGAAACCATGATTTCTTATGGGGTGGCTTATCAAGAACACCAGTCTTTACGAGAGAAACAGCTGGAACTGAAGTCAGAAATATCGGTAGCGGCAAATATGCAGAAAACACTCTTATCGACCGTGAAACCTGAAATCGATGAAATTGAAATTGGTGCGTTGAGCGTGCCGGCTAAACAAATGAATGGAGACTACCACCACTTTGTGTATGACGATCAAGGAACACTAGGGATTGCCGTTGCGGATGTCATCGGCAAAGGAGTTCCAGCAGCCCTTTGTATGTCCATGATCAAATATGCGATGGATAGTTTCCCTGAAATGCGTATGGACCCAAGCGGCATTCTGAGCAGCTTGAACCGTGTCGTTGAGCGAAATGTTGATTCGAGTATGTTCGTTACGATGTTTTACGGGTCTTATGATTCGAGAGATCATACGTTTTCTTATTCATCTGCCGGGCATGAGCCTGGGTTTTATTATCACCAAGACAAGGATGAATTTGAAGAAATCGACGTTCCTGGTCTAGTATTAGGTGTTTCAGCAGAAACATCCTATACCCAGTACAAAAAGAAAGTGGAAAAAGGCGATATGATCATCTTGCTGACAGATGGTGTGACGGAATGCCGTCAAGGCGATCGGTTCATTGAACAGGAAGAAGTGCTGAGTGTCATTAAATCGTACGCCCACCTCCCAGCTCAAGAAATTGTCGATCAGGTCTATAAATACTTTGAACGACTGCAGGACTTTTACTTGCGTGATGATTTCACATTGATTGTTTTAAGACGGAATGTTTAAGAGTGGAAACCAAAGGGTAGTGTATGTTGATTGACTTTTTTAGGAATAACAGGAGGATTATCAGATGAACTTAACCATAGATGTTTCCAATAAAGAAAATACAGCTTATTTAACTCTTGCAGGAGAAGTAGATGCCTTTACAGCACCAAAACTGAAAGAAACGATCCTACCTCTTACGAGAGAGGAAGGTCAAACCGTAGAAGTCGATTTTGCGAATGTTGACTACATGGATTCAACAGGTTTAGGCGTATTTATCAGTGCTTTGAAGTCGACGAAGGAACATAACTCGGAGATGAAGCTGGTTCATATGCAGGAACGTGTGTATCGTTTGTTCAAGATTACAGGGTTGACCGAAATTATAAACATCGAGTCTACAGTACAAGGTGGAATGTAATAATGGAATCATTTGATTTTGTAGAAGTGAAAGTGCCGGCAAAGGCGGAGTATATCGGTGTCGTCCGTCTGAGTATATCTGGAATTGCAAATCGAATGGGATTTACTTTTGAAGATATCGAAGATTTGAAAGTGGCGATTTCCGAAGCGATTACGAATGCCGTCAAGCACGCGTATAAAGAAACGGGTGAGGGCGAGATTACAATCGGATTCGGTGTTTATGATAATCGTCTGGAAGTCATGGTTGCTGACCACGGTGGAAGCTTTAATTTAGGAGAGGTCAAAGAGGACATCGGTCCCTACAAGCAGGATGATGATATTGAAGAACTCAGAGAAGGTGGGTTTGGTCTGTTCCTCATTGATGCACTCATGGATAAAGTAGAAATAAATAGTAAATATGGGGTGATTGTTTTAATGACAAAATATCTCCATGAAACTGAGGTGGGTCAAGATGGCGACCAAATCTCAACATCACAATGATGAAGTATATGAATGGATCGAGCATTTACAAGAGTATCCTAGAGACGAAGCGATCCAAGAGAAAATCGTACTTGTCTATAAGGACTTGGTCGAATCCATCGCCAGAAAATACTCAAAGAATAGCACCATTCACGAAGATTTAGTCCAAGTAGGGATGTTGGGATTGCTGGCAGCGATCCGTCGTTATGATCCTGACTTCGGTAAATCGTTTGAATCGTTTGCCATCCCGACAATCATCGGAGAAATCAAGCGCTTTATACGTGATAAGACTTGGAGTGTCCATGTTCCGCGTCGAATCAAGGAGCTTGGTCCTAAAATCAAGAAAACCTCTGAAGAGTTGACGAGCATGCTTCAACGCTCTCCGTCGGTAAAAGAAATCGCCGATTACCTCGAGGTGTCTGAAGAAGATGTACTTGAGACGATGGAAATGGGCAAAAGTTATAAGGCCCTCTCTGTTGACCGTAAGATAGAAGCTGATTCAGATGGTAGTACAGTGACCATCCTCGATTTGATCGGAAACGCAGATGATGGCTATTCGAACATCGATCAGCGTATGCTTCTGGAGAAAGTGCTACCGATTCTGAGTGAACGTGAACAAGAAATCTTGCAGTGCACATATTTTGAAAATATGAGTCAAAAGGATACTGGTGAGCGGCTTGGCATCTCGCAAATGCATGTTTCCCGACTACAACGACGAGCGCTTCGTAAGTTGAGAGAAGCGTTACAAGCAGAATCCATCGAGGCTTTCTAGTGGCAGAAGAACAAAAACATATCAACTTGTCTGTGTACCAGAAGGCGAAAAAAGGAAACTACTATTGCGGGGATAGTTATTTTTACAATGAAACGGATGAAGCCTTTGTCTGTGCTATAGCTGATGGGTTAGGCAGTGGAGAAATGGCTCGAGAATCATCCAAAGCCGTCATGGAAATGATTGAAGATTACCCAAATCTCACCATTGAGTCACTTGTCGCGAAATGCAACGAGGCATTAGTCGGTAAGCGCGGGGTGGTCCTCGGAATACTTCGGGTCGACTATAAATCCCAGACCTATTCCTATTCCTCAATTGGCAATATCGGAATTATCATTGTCAATTCGGAAGGAAAAAAGAGTCGAAATATCCCTTTGGCCGGTTACTTAGCTGGTTTTCCTCGGAAGCTCAGGGTAACCAATGGAAAAGTTGAGAAGGGTATGAAATTCTTAATGTTCTCGGACGGTGTCAATGACCGACGCTTCCCGTTGAATCGTATTCATACAGATGCGGTAGATGAAATCATTGAGCAATATAAAGAACTCTATGGCCATTCAAGGGATGATGATACAACACTGATTGCCATGGAGTACGAATAAAGAAGACCTTATTCTTATCATATAGAATAGGGTCTTTTTGTGTAGGATCCCGTGGATGAGGCGAAGTAAACAATAGGATAATTTGATACAATATAGAAGAGATGTCACCTGAGGAGGTCTATTTTTGAGTGAATTAGAACACAACACGGAACTCATTAAACTGGTTGCCAAGCAGTCTGGTTTAAACGAGAAACCCGTGAAACAAGTCATCACATTACTTAATGAAGGAAACACCGTGCCGTTTATTGCCCGCTACCGTAAAGAATTGACCGGTGGGTTAGATGAGGTACAAATCAAATCAATAGAAGACCAGTGGGGTTATGTACAAAACCTTACGCAAAGAAAAGAAGAAGTTATACGCCTGATCGAAGAACAAGGGAAGTTGACGGACGAATTAAAGAAAGAAATCGAATCCTCTACGCAGCTGCAGAAAGTTGAAGATCTCTATCGTCCATATAAGCAAAAGAGAAGAACGAGAGCTACAATAGCGAAAGAAAAAGGGTTAGAGCCTTTAGCAGAGCAAGTGTGGAAACAGAAGGACTTTGATTTTCAGCAAGAAGCCAAACGTTTCTTCTCCGATGAGCATGAACTCACAACCATTGAAGATGTCCAAGCAGGTGTCAACGACATATTGGCAGAATGGATTTCGGATGAACCGCAATACCGTGAGCAAATCCGTAAACAAACATTCCAAAAGGGAACCATCGTTTCATCTGATAAAAAATCAGAGGACGATGAAAAAGGGATCTTCGAAATGTACTATGATTACCAGGAGCCTGTACGCTCCATAGCGTCACACCGTGTACTCGCGCTGAACCGTGGGGAAAAAGAAGGGGTTCTGAAGGTTTCTGTTCACCCTCCAGAGGAGTCCATTGTGCAGTGGTTGGAGAGACAAGTGATTCACCGGTCTACTGTCGAGGCGATCCGCTCTCTCATGACAGAGGCGATTCAAGATGCTTACAAACGTCTGGTCCAACCGTCGATTGAGAGGGAAATACGCAATTCTTTATCTGACCAAGCAGAAGAGCAAGCAATTGAAGTGTTCTCAAGTAACTTGCGAAGCTTACTTCTTCAACCGCCGTTGAAAGGAAAAGTCGTCCTAGGGCTCGACCCCGCTTACCGGACGGGTTGCAAATTAGCAGCGGTCGATGAAACAGGGAAAGTGCTTGAGATCTCTGTCATCTATCCAACAGCCCCACGAAACGATGTGGCAGGAGCTGAAAAGACCATTTTATCCTTCATGAAAAAGCATCCGATTGAACTGATGGCAATCGGAAATGGGACAGCTTCCCGTGAAACAGAGCAATTTGTCGCGAATATGATTCAGAACCACAATCTTGACGCTTCCTATATGATTGTCAACGAAGCAGGAGCAAGTGTGTATTCTGCATCTAAACTGGCACGTGATGAATTCCCTGACTTGAAAGTAGAGGAGAGAAGTGCCGTTTCGATCGCACGTCGCGTTCAGGATCCACTAGCTGAACTCGTGAAGATCGATCCGAAATCCATTGGTGTCGGACAATACCAGCACGATGTAACACAGAAGAAATTGAATGCCTCCCTTACCTTCGTTGTAGAAACAGTAGTGAACCAAGTAGGGGTGAACGTCAATACAGCTTCTTCCTCATTGTTGCAATATGTATCTGGACTTAGTAAGTCTGTCGCCAATAATGTTGTGAAGAAGAGAGACGAGGTCGGGAAGTTTACGAAGCGCTCAGAGTTGAAAGACATCCCGCGCCTCGGTGCGAAAACCTATGAACAAAGTATCGGTTTCTTAAGAATCCTTGATGGTAAGGATCCACTTGATCGGACCTCGATACACCCAGAAAGTTATAAAGCTACACGTGCCTTATTGAAGAATCTTGGATCATCGGTGGACGATCTAGGTAGTGATGAGTTAGAAGCAAAGGTGAAGGCAATCGATCAAAAAGCGATGGCTGATGAATTAGGTATCGGAGTGCTGACGCTCGAAGATATCATCAAATCCTTAGTTCAACCAGGGCGCGACCCTCGTGATGACTTACCTAAGCCCTTGCTCAAGACCAATGTTCTTTCTATGGAAGATTTAGAACAAGGGATGGAGCTGGAAGGTACAGTCCGAAATGTTGTAGACTTTGGAGCATTTGTAGATGTAGGAGTCAAACAGGATGGGCTTGTCCATATTTCGAAGTTATCCAACCGGTACGTGAAGCACCCGATGGATGTGGTTTCCGTCGGTGATGTGGTCACTGTGTGGGTAGACCAAGTAGATATACAAAAGCAGCGAATCGCATTGACGATGTTGCCTCAAATTTAAACAAAAAAACCTGGGAGTCTCGAACTTCCGGGTTTTATTTATGAAGGTGCTGATAATAATACCAACACTGATTCAGCATCTTAATCTGATATTTATCTTTATTGAGAAACGCTTTAGACATTTGCTTAACCAACCATGAAGGCATCAGTCATCTTTCCCTTCCGTGATTTTAGGTATGTATGATACAGTATGCAAAGAAACGAGGAGGTGTTACCAATGTCTTTCGATACCATTGATTTGCAAAACTGGACGAACCGGATTTCGAATATGTATTTTGAGAAACCCTTCATCCACCGAGTGGTCTTCAATCCCAGGCTTCGAACGACAGGAGGACGCTACATCCCATCAAAGCGTGTGATTGAATTGAATCCTAAGTATTTGCATGAACTAGGCGAAGACGAATTCGAAGGGATCATCAAACACGAACTCTGTCATTATCATTTGCATATTGAAGGGAAGGGATACGGTCATAAAGACCCTGAGTTCAAAGAATTGATGGAACGAACGGGATCGCCGAGGTTTTGTCAGCCATTGCCTTCACAAAAGCAGCGGGCCAGCCATCGCTACGTCTGTGTTACGTGTGAACAAGAGTATGTTCGAAAGAGGAGAGTGGATACGTCTAAGTATCGATGCGGGAAATGTAAGGGGAAATTGAAAAAAATATAAAGAAACCATTGACGAAAGACATAGAGCGTGTTAAATTAATTAAGTCGCAACAAAACAAGTCAACAACAGCAAAACAATAATATTTTTTGCAAAAAAAGGTTTGACATCACGCTTTAAATATTATAAGATATAAATCGTCGCTGATAACGAAACAGCGCACATCGCAACGGAGACAAGCTTTCCAAGCGATACACCTTTTATTATTCCAACGTAGCTCAGTGGTAGAGCAATCGGCTGTTAACCGATCGGTCGTAGGTTCGAATCCTACCGTTGGAGCCATTACGGAGAAGTACTCAAGTGGCTGAAGAGGCGCCCCTGCTAAGGGTGTAGGTCGCGTAAGCGGCGCGAGGGTTCAAATCCCTCCTTCTCCGCCATTATTCATTTCATAATGGCCCGTTGGTCAAGTGGTTAAGACACCGCCCTTTCACGGCGGTATCACGGGTTCGAATCCCGTACGGGTCACTTTAATTACATAGGTCCGGTAGTTCAGTTGGTTAGAATGCCTGCCTGTCACGCAGGAGGTCGCGGGTTCGAGTCCCGTCCGGACCGCCATTATATGTTTGGGCCATGGCCAAGCGGTAAGGCAACGGTTTTTGGTACCGTCATGCGCTGGTTCGAATCCAGCTGGCCCAGCCATTTTTCTTTGCAGAAAGAGTTGACAAACACTCTAGAAAATTATATGATGTTTCTTGTGCTTTTAAAACAAGAACTGCCATCAACGATTTATAGATTGAGAGTTTCACATTAAGTAGGAGCCATTTAGTACAAACGCTTAATAAAGCGAAGGCATCTTACTACATGACGAGCCATTAGCTCAGCTGGTAGAGCATCTGACTTTTAATCAGAGGGTCGAAGGTTCGAATCCTTCATGGCTCACCATTTTTTGCGGGTGTGGTGGAATTGGCAGACACGCTAGATTTAGGATCTAGTGCTTCACGGCGTGGGGGTTCAAGTCCCTCCACCCGCACTTTCCAATCTACCATGATTAGCATTCATACATTTGCGGTCGTGGCGGAATCGGCAGACGCGCTAGGTTGAGGGCCTAGTGGGGGCAACCCCGTGGAGGTTCAAGTCCTCTCGGCCGCACTGAAATCTTTTTAAAAAAAGTCCTTGCGTTAAACCGAAACAAATGATACAATAGAAATTGTCGCTTTAAATGCGCCCGTAGCTCAATTGGATAGAGCGTCTGACTACGGATCAGAAGGTTAGGGGTTCGACTCCTCTCGGGCGCGCCATTTTTTTCTTGCGGGAAGTAGCTCAGCTTGGTAGAGCACTTGGTTTGGGACCAAGGGGTCGCAGGTTCGAATCCTGTCTTCCCGACCACCCGAGTTACTTACTTAATAAATCTTAATATGCGGGTGTAGTTTAGTGGTAAAACCTCAGCCTTCCAAGCTGATGATGAGGGTTCGATTCCCTTCACCCGCTCCATTTATTTCAGAATTACCATTGGGGCCTGTAGCTCAGTTGGTTAGAGCGCACGCCTGATAAGCGTGAGGTCGGTGGTTCAAGTCCACTCAGGCCCACCATGAACATTTGATCTTTGAAAACTGAACGAACCAACCAGTACGTCAAGATATTCTTTCTATTATAGAAGGAATTCAAACAAGCACATTCGGTGTGCAAATGAGCAAGTCAAACTTCAACTTTTATGGAGAGTTTGATCCTGGCTCAGGACGAACGCTGGCGGCGTGCCTAATACATGCAAGTCGAGCGCGGGAAGCGAGCTG
>NZ_JACEFG010000005.1 GCF_013694105.1 Halobacillus locisalis
CTTTCCCTGAACAACCAATGGAGCAACAACCAATGGAACAACAACCAATGGAACAACAACCAATGGAACAGCAACCAATGGAGAAATCAACAGCAGCACCAAACAAGTATAAATCGAAACCTAAGTCTTCTAAGAAAAAGGATAATAGAACATATGAGGTAGATTTTGATCCTAGTGAACTATCTTCATTTGAGGAATTTGAAAGCAGTGCTGAACGAATCGAGGGTGGAACCAACGGTAGTCCTGATTTTCCAAGCATGGATGAGAGCGAACTATTTTCTATAGAAGAAATGAAAGCACAAGAAGACAGTAAGACCTCAAACGAATAAATGGAGGGGTAAGAATTGTTTTTGAATATGAGTAGGCGATCATTCAGGTGGTTCATGATTGGTCTGGGCTTTATTATTGTTGTTCTCTTTACCTTCGCTTATATACGTGGGACCGAATTAAAGGCTCAAAATGAAGAGAAAAATGATGAAGAACAATCTATTAGTCTATCAGACATAAAGGGAGATCCTGAGAAATCTAATAGTGATGAAACAGTAATGATGGATGATATTGCAGAAGAAGCAGATATTTACGGTAATGAGCCGTTAAGTGAAGATGACGAGTTGGACGTAAATAAGTTAGAAGACTTCTTTTCTCAAGAACAAATAACAAAAGCTACAGAGGTTGCCGAAAGCTTTGTCGAGGCCTTTTACCCTTATAACGGAGACAGACCTGCTCAACATATTGAGCAGGCGTCTCATTTGATGAGTGAAGGTTTATATGAGGAAAGAATACAAAGCCTTCCAAGACCCACAGTAGATGTATTTAAAAAGGAACTGGTATCAATATCGAGTTACGAACCTTACGATCCTAATGATAAAACAATGAATCTGAGTGTAAGAGCCAAAGGTAAAGTTTTTAACGCTGATGGTGAGTTAACTAATGAGGAGCTAGTTGAGTACGATTTGATTCTTACAAAGAAAATGGATTCCTTTGTAGTAAAGAGTTATGGCTTTGTTTCTTTAAATTAGATGGCAGTCATATGTAAGTGGGAAGTTCAGATTATGAATTAAGGGAGTGAGGCGATTGAAGAAGTTAGGCTGTTTGGTTACAGGCGGTTTACTTATGACTCCCTTGCTCGGATTATTGTTTTTGGTAGGAATCGTATTCTTTTTTGTAACGGTACTTGGAGAAACTGATGAACAACCTACAAATTTAGCTATGTTGGATATACCACCTGAGTTTATACCTATATATCAAGAAGCAGGGGAAGAGTTCGATATAGACTGGTTGCTACTTCCAGCCATTCATAAAAAAGAAACCATTTTCTCAACATTAGAGAAACCTTCGCCTGTAGGGGCAATCGGACATATGCAATTTATGAAATGTACGTGGGTTGGTTGGAGTCACCCTAAGTGTGCAGGAAGTTTGTTAGGTGATGCAGCTATGACTCCATCCGAATATCATAGCTTATACAATATCAGTCAATATGGCGGTTACGGTATTGATGGTGACGGAGATGGAAAAGCAGATCCTCATAATATAGATGATGCCATATTCTCAGCGGCGAACTATCTATCAGCTAGCATGAGAGGTAGCAGTGAAGAGGAGCGTCTTAGAACGGCTATAAAGGCTTATAACCGTGCAGATTGGTATGTAGATGATGTTATGGCTTACTACGCAAGTTATAAAAATGGTTTTAATGAAAATATGGTAGTGGAGATGGATGGAGATACAGCTTGGATGGTCCCTCATACTAAAAATGCTACATCTGCATTTAACCCTAATCGCATTCACCCTATATATAAAGATGTGAGGCCACATAACGGTATTGATTTTGCAAGTGGAGGTCAGAATTTAGGACAACCGTTACTGGCTTTCAGGTCTGGTACTATAGTTGCTTCAAAGGAATCTAGTGGCTGGGGTAATTATGTCGTGATTGACCATGAAGATGGGATGAGAACTCTTTATGCTCACATGAACAGAAGAGGTGTTGAAGTTGGAGACGAGGTTGAGGCTGGACAGTTTATTGGTGAACTAGGAAGTACAGGTAGTTCAACCAATCCTCATCTACATTTTGAAATCTACGTTAACGGAAGTCCTGTTAATCCGTATCCATATATTAAGAGCTTTGAACCTACTGGGGTTTCGAACTGGTATCCTTATTAAAATCACGAAGTGTAAACACACTTGAACGTTGATATATCAAATGATTTAGATAGATTTTGGTTGAGATGTAAACATTACATGTAAACACTAAAAAATGTTGTTGTATCAGCGTTCAAACCTTCTAAGGTAGAAGAAATGTAAACAGATAATCTATTTTACTTAAATAACACGCTCAAAATGTTTACAAATAAGCCTTAAATGGATTTGTAAAGTATTGATACATAAGGTTTTATTCATGTAAACAAATAGGGGGACAAGATGAAAACACAGAAAACATTCAAGTATAATGACGAAAATATACCTTACTATCATTTTGTTTATCAAGGGGATTTTTCACACGTCATTCATAGAAAAAAGCGTATTCCAAGTCATGAAGATAGGATCAAGGTGAAAAATAGGACGGAATTAGCCTCTTTCTTAATAGATAAAACCATAGAACAGTTTGATTTTCCTAATTATCAAGGTGATTATCCTCATTTCAATGAGGCTGTAATCGTCATTATCCATTCTTTTACCGATTTATATACTAGAGACTTAGACAATTTCTATTACAAGCCGATCATTGATGTAATAAAACATACAGGAATTATTAAAGACGACACCTGGGATAGCTGCTCATTAACTAACTTTGGTAAGAATGATACTGAAAACAAGATACAGGCTTTCGTTATACCACATTCTTACTATCCGCATTTCTTTATTAATGAAGTAGAACCAGAGTTAAATAAGTTGTTTGAGAAGCAGACGAAAATTGAAACAAGGGCAATGCGGGAGGAGAAAATTCAAAAGGAAAAAACGGTCTGTAGCTTCTTTTTTGATGAAGAGTAGCACCCTATATCCACCCTTAAAATTATGATTTTCAAACAGAATAATTTTAAGTCACTTATTAAGCCACTTATTAATCTTTGATTTATGCTTTGAACCGTTGATAATAAAGGGTTTCACGTGAAAACATAAAACCCTTTACTTATTCTTATCTGACGATGAGTGTGGGCTAGGTTTACGAAAAACTGTTTTTTTGTAGTTCTATCCCGCACAGTCATCACCATTTCTACTATCTGGAGGTAATATTATGGAGACGCTTGTTGGGGAGTACAGAGAACAACTGAATGGCGTTAGATTATCGATCTTGCAAGACCTGGTGGAGTATCGAACAATGACCACTGAGCAAATAAGAAACAGGCACTTTGGGGGACGAGGAAACCACGTAAACAATGTGTTAGTTGAATTGCGTAAAAAGAAGTACCTCAAATCCACTTTGCTAGAGGGGAGCAGACAAGGTAGGAAAGGATACTCCTGTCACCGTATCACCGAGAAAGGCATTACGGCATTATTAGATAGCGGAATAGAAGTAACCAAATCTATGAATGACTTATATCTGAGGACAGCTCAACTTCGCTATGTGCTAATGGCTAACGATATTATGATGAATTTGAAACGAAATGGGTGGCAGACGCAAGATAGTAGACAGACGAAGAACGAGTACAACTTGGATGCTCGAGACAACATATTAGGTAGACTAGAAGATCCCGATGGTAAGAGGTACGGGTTCTATGTACTGGAGACGAATTCAAATGTAAGGACCATTGGGAAAATCCAAAGTGAAATAAAGAAAAACTCCATGAAACTCCCCAATTACATCATCTTTAGTAAAGGCCAAGCTTCATATGAAAAGTTTGTCCGGTTCGGAGAAGAAGTGCAGCTAGCGACAGGTAGTGATATTAAACTGATTTCATTGAAAATGGGGATGAATATATTCACGGAGTTCCCAACTCAGAGGAAATGGGCAGAAGCACTTTCGGCAGTGTTCGGCTTTAGAATCATCTCTACTGAGGTTGGTGAAAATACGACCCACCAGTCCTTCCCGATCTTGATTGAATATAAGGGAGAAGAGATGTATTTAGCTGACATGACATTTAGTGATCTTTCGATGGCAAGTAAAATCAATACTTACATGGATGCAGGCTATCGTTGGGAGAAGAAGCGCCTGTTCATCACGTATATGTTGGCAGACTCATTCGATATGCTCTCTGCCGAATCTCAGTCCTATCACCACAGTCAGGATATTACGCAAGAGGATTATGCTAGAATGGTTTCTTACTCAAACAAGGAGGATGGATAAAAATGATTGATGCTCGAACAGAAAAAGGGAAGCTACAGCTCATATTAGAATTAATCGACAGAGAAGATTTAAGGCATCAACTTGATCAGGAGCTAACGGATGCCCAACATGAAGAACTTCTTGCTAAAATTGCTAACTCAATAGCCGAAGAAACAGAACAGTTCAAGTTACGAAGTGTCGCTCACTAGATAAAATGAAAGCACTTTTGAAAAGGAGAGGTAATGATGTTTAAAGAGTGGAGATTAGATGACTGGATGATAGCAGCAGTCACATTTTTATCAGCTTTATTCTTCGTGACGATTTATGCAGATTGGTTTTATCCCCCTGTACAAGTTGTTCTTACGATTTTCGCTTTAAGTGGAATCATGTATGGGATAGTCCAATACCAAAAGGGCGGTAACAAAAAGGAGTTGATCCTCCTCTCTAATACGTTGGCCCAGGCGATGGTTTGGGTTTCGACCTACTCATACCATTATTGGGAGTGGGAATCGATTATTACAAATCGCGGTATGTCATTAGTAGTATTAACAACGCTTATTCCTTTAGCTGTGTATATAGTGGTGGGATATGTGCGTCTTAAGGTTAATTACAAGAGTGTACGAGGCAATCAGCGTCACTCGCAGCAGTGGAAAGTAACAAAGGGCGAGAAGAAGAAGTTAGAAAACTCAAAGGATATCTTTGTAGAACTTGGTGAGTTTTACGAAAAGCCAGAGGCATAAACGATTATACTTATGCCTCTTTTTGTTTGAAAGTGCTTTTGAATTTTTTTATGTTGATCACAATTAGAAATTAAAACCAGTTTTTAAGTGAAAAATTTATCTATATTCGATAAAATAGAGTAAAAATTAATAGGGGAGAGCTTTTGTGCAGATTACTTTGTTAGTAGGAAATGGGTTTGATATTCAGGCGGGATTACACACACGATATGCGGATTTCTACAAGTACTTAAAGTCCAAGGCGAAAAATGATGAACAATTAAAACGAAATGTAATCTATTTAGACATCGACGGTAACGAAGATAAATGGTCTGATTTTGAATTGGCTCTAATGGGGTTAACTCATGAGTGCGGTGATGGTCTAGAATCAAGGTTTACACATACTAAATTAGCTCAAGACAAACATGAGATTCAGAAGTATTTAGCAGAGTACCTTAACAAGGTGAATGCAGAATTCGATGTCGATGCAAACAGTAAAGAAATTATTGGTGAGTTCAAAAGAAGCATTTCCCGATTGCTAAATACTCTACCAATACAAAGGCAAGAAGAACTAACAGCTAAAGTTCCATTGACTGGTAATACTAATGAATTGCAACTAAATGTAATTGATTTTAATTATACATCTCTGTTCGAGAGCTCGTATGATTTGTTAGGTAATTCTCTACTGGAACGTATCGGATACTACGGTCAGAATAGTCAAAGAGATTTACCTGTGAAACGTAATGGCTACACGAAAATCCACGGCAACACCGTTTCAAACATGAATTTAGGTGGACATAAATCTCAGATATCTGAATCATTTGCCGACAGTGACTACTATTTCTTCTTTGATAAAGAGTCTTTAGAGCTATCAAACGGAACTAACAAATACAAAGATGCATCTAATTATATTAGGAGTTCAAACCTATACATTATCTTAGGAATGTCGCTTGGGGAAACGGATAGAGCATGGTGGGAAAAAATAGCTAAAGCTATGGGAGCTGAGAATAAAGCACTCATTATATATGAATACGACCCAAATGAGTCTATAAATGACAGTCCGTTCTTACGTAATCCTAGCATACAAAGAGTAAAAGACCGGTTCATGAGTTTCACTGAGAATCTGAATAGCAAACAACAAAAATCTGTCAGAGATAGGGTTTTTGTGCAATTCAACAGTAAGCTCTTCAATCTAAGTGAGTTGAATGTTGATCGGACTGATTATTCATCTATCGTGAATAATTAAATAAAAACGACCAGTGGAGTCCTGGTCGTTTTTTTATTTGGTTCAGCCTATTAGGTTCTCTTCATACTAATTTCTCCCGATCTCATCAGTATGTACCCCTTCTTCTCTAATTGAATAAGGATTTCTTTCACGCTGTCCTCGTCCTTGTTCACTTTGTATGTTAGCGATTTAATGCACTGGTTTATTGGAGGTAATGACAGTCTACCGTAAAAACTCATATTAACTAGTATGCGGTGCACCTTCTTTTCAGCGTGAGTTAAGTTGCCTTCCACCAGATCCCCCTCCTCAATCTTACCTAATTTTCGGTCTCAAAACTGAGATGCCTAACGGTATTAGTATTTTGGTACTTCATATACTCTTCTTTTCAGTATTTCGTACGTCCCCCACGGATGATCGCAGTTGTGGCAGCCCCTACTTCTATATACATGATCGTCTTTTCTTCGAGTACGACTTATCTTATTTTCAATTGAATCACATACTGGGCATTTCATATTTAATTCCCGTTTGGTCAGCAATTATTCAACCTCTAATTTATTATGGAAAGATCGTTCCTTACATGCTATTCTAACTAAGAATACAGACTATAAAAGTATTCGACAAGAGACAAAAGAGATGACGTATGAACGGGACTTCACTACTTTAGTGGAGTCCTTTCACTTGTCCAAGAGACTAATTTTTAATAATGAAATTGATTTCAAAAACAATATTTTTAATGATATTAATATTGCTATGTATAGTAATTGTAATATAATTATCGTTATGTCTAATAAAAGGTTTTACTTATTGAAATGACGGTGCTAAAATACGTTTTGAACAGTAAATTGTTAATTGGGTGTAGACTGATTACGATTAGGAGTGTGCATTTCATGGGTGAACCTGTAATGCTATCAGAAGTAAATGTCGAGTACATCGAAGCACTTAAACTAGAATATCCCATAGGTGTAGAGGTTCAACTCGTTAAAGCTGACTATAAGCGTTCTTCGTTAAAAACTGGTTTATTAGGTGAAGTGAAGTATGTTGATCAATTAGGCACTATATATGTTCTCTGGGGAAATGGTGAGATATCCGGTCTAATGTATGGGAAAGATGATTTCTTTGTTACAAATCAAACTGTGGCAGGTGTTAAATAATATGAATACAAACCAGGAATTGAATTACATCGGTGCAATCGTTTCAGACTATCAGTTAGCAGAGAGTGAGATCATCAGCTTTGCTAAAAGAGAAGGTATGCAAAGTTTAGTTGATAAATGGAGAGAAGAGAAAATTACGCTCCAAAGGAAACTTGATGTATCAGCAATGCTCAGGGATCTATTCAACAACATTAAAAGTGATAACTAAATTAATATTGTTTTTAAAATTGAAATTAATATTAATTAAGATATCGTTATGAATAGAAGGGTTGATATTGGTGTTAGACGGAAAAGGAATAAAATATCTGGTTGAAAGTTATACAAGCAGCAAAAAGTTAAGACTGTCTGTCCTCTTACTGAAAACGATGAAATCTAAAGGTGACACTGTGATTGAAGTAAGAACTTACGAGGGAAAGAATATGATTGAAGTCATCGCAGATCAGGAATGCGATGAATTATTAGAAGGATACATTGGGAAGATCAAAGTCAAAGAAACGTGTAACATACTAAGGCTTTCAGAAGTTTACGGTATATAAAGTAAAAACCCCTTATTCTCATGATTGAGAGTAAGGGGTTTTTTAATAGCAACATTTAAATGTGTTTCTCCAATTCTTGTTCACTTTCTAGTTCATCAAAAAGAGAGGGAGACGTTTCCTCACTCTTTTTGATCACCTGCTTTTTTGATTGTAAATTAGGCATCCCTTCAACCCTAGAGAAAATAGGGTGGTCAAAAAACTCTTGAAGTGTGATGTCACATCCATGTGCCACCTTGGATATTGTTAAGATATTTGGGTGACTGGAACGTCCTTTTAGAATTTCGTTCAACGTAGACTGGCGCACTTCGGATATATGGGCCAGCTTATGAACGGATCTAATGTTGTTTATCTTCATAAGTTCTCTTATTCGATAAACCACAGCCTCTTTAAGACTTACAACTTCTTTCTTCTCAATCTCTTCCATGCTATCAATCATAATTACCAGTCTCCTTCTTCTTCTCGCTTTAGAACAAGAAGATTAGTCAATTTTACTCTCCATAGTTCGTTTTAATATTCAAAAAATAAATAAATAGTCACTTGCCTCTAAAAGAAAGTGATTTTGAAATGTGTTTTTAAATAAAAAAAGTGATGCTTTGTATGAACTAAGTTGTAAAGAATCACTTGAAAACACTCAGATATGGTTATAAACCGTATTGTATCAACAAGAAATGGTTTTGAATAGTCAGAATCCAATATTTTTTCCAAAATAAAGAAAAATTAAATGAACAGTAAAAAGCACATTTTTAATAATAGCATACCCGAATCTATATATCATAAACAAAAAAATACATGGAAAAAAAGTGGTTAGAAGGATTGATATAACAGGATTTAGGGAGGGAAGACTTAAAATTATTATCACAAAAATGGAATAATTTTAAGTTTTTATATTGACGAACAGTAAAACGTTCATTATAATCGACCTATACCTAATAAACAGTTTACTGTTCAAAAAAAGACTTAAAGACTAGATAGCTAAAAGAAATTGCTTTTGTATGAATAAAAAGACATAGGTAAGCATCACACAATTTACATTAACTTGCAACGGTTTCTTAGAATTAATAAGATATGATTCTTTAGACTCATAAACGAATCGTTTTATAAAGATACTTTTTATAAATGCCATGAGTCTAAGGATCGCGGGTTTACGAGGAGGAAATTCAGTGTTTGGTGAATGGAATAAAGAAATGCGAAAAGCTAGAGGTTGGTCCCAGAGAGAGATGTCAAAGTTAAGTGGTATTCCACAGACTACTATTTCAGGCTGGGAAAACGGTTCAGAGTTAAGTACAAAGTGGTTGGTTCATCTGTGTAGAGTGTTTGATATTCGTATGGAGGAATTGCCATTTGAAGAAATGCTTGATCAGAGTGAGAACGCAAAGTCGAAGAGTGCAGCTGAGGCTGTATAGGAATGACAAACAAAAAAGACGACAGGAGGATAGAAGCCTTTTCCAACTAGAAAAATATAAAAAAATAGGAACAGACCTATCAATAACAGAACCAAAATGTGTGAAAAAATGTGTGAAAGAAGTGTGTGAACAAAAAAAGAAACACCGCATCAGCGGTGTAAGCTGATGCGGTGTTTCAGAATTTCAAATTCATATAATTCAAAAGGTGATTTCATTATAACCTTAAACATCTTTATTGTCAATCCTGAGTAAATACATACGCATGCTTAGTATTAAATGGGAGGTGGATACATGGGCAGCACAATACCTTACAATACTGATCGTTCTATTATGTGGGGGGGCAAAGATGCCTTTACTCATATGTTGGTGACTGGAGCGACTCGTTCAGGTAAGACAGCTTCAATCTTAGAGTATATGTGCTATCAATTGCTATTGCAGAAGAAGAAAGGTAAGAAACTTGGCTTTACTCTTATTGAGCCTAAAGGTGATTCAATTCAGGTAGTTAAAGAATTATGCGACGAAATGGACATTCCCTACATTTACATAGATCCAGAAAATCCAGATGAAACGGATAAATTTAATGTAATGGAAGGTCCAGTAGAAGAAGTCGCGGAGGCGACGGTTGCTGTATTGCAGTCGTTGTTCGGAAAGCAAGAAGCATTTTTCCAAACGATTCAAGAAATATCATCACGGAATATCACCAAGTTACTGAAAGAGCTTCAAGGAGACGAAATGGATCTACTTGATGTTCTGAAAACCTTGAGAAGTCCAGAGATTTTAAAGCAAAGAGTTGCTGACCTGAAGCAAAAGCAACCAGATTCAGAACTGGTAAAGTTCTTTGAATACGAACTGTTAGGTGAGCAAGCCCAGGACTATCGGAAGCTGGTATTGGGACTGAGAGCACAACTTGAGAACGTTACATCCAATGAATACTTAAGAAAAGTCATATCTGGAAAGAGTGACATTAACCTTAATGAGCATTTTGAAAAGGGTGGCGTCCTTCTTGTTAATACATCTCTTGCCAAATTAAAGAAATCAGGGGATGCTTTTGGACAATTTGTTGCCATGCACCTACAAAGTGCAACTTTCCGCAGGCCGAGACCTAAATGGGGGCAAGAACGAGTTCCTCATTACTTCATTTGTGATGAGTACAGTCGTTACATTAACCCTGATGTAGAGATATTTTTGAGTCTTGCAGCTAGTTATAGGGTGGCTGGAATACTTGCTACGCAGTCGTTGGGTCAACTGGAGATTGAAGCAGGCAAAATAAGTGGTCGAGCCATGAAAAAGGCTATTCTATCGAACTGTCGAAACAAAATCGCTTTCGTTGGTCACACTTACGAAGATGCTCAGGAGTTTGCTGATGAGTTTGGTAAAGACCAAGTAACTATAAGGCAATCAACCTTTACTAATCGAATCCTTATGCCAAGACTCTTTCCTGATTCGTATCGTGATACGGAAAGTGAAGAATATCGCTTTACGCCCACCTACTTAATGGATGGCATGAAGCAATATCACTTTGTTTGTAAGATGCTCAAAGATGGAACGCCACAAAAACCATTTGAAGCAAAAGGTAGGATTATCCCGCCTGATTGGAAAGAGCTCAGAGAATGGGAAGATGACGAATCTTCTCAAGGTGCACTTGAAGAAATGGTTGGTAAAGCAAAGCAGTTGTTTAAGTCCTTCAAGAACAAGACCAAACAAGATAGTAACAAGGCGATAGAGAAGAAAGAAAAAGTTGAGCCAGATATTACTGAAAGAGACGATGACATTTATATAGAAGAAAGTGCGGAGGATGAAGTGGATACTATACTGACACCTTCTGAACAACTAGAACATGAAAGAACGAATCAAGAACCTTGGGAAGAGCAGTATGCCCCATACGATCCAAACGACGTGCCACTGGAACCTTACATCCCACATAGTTCAGAAGATGAAGAATCGATGCAGAACTTGTTAGAAGAAATGAACCTTCTGGATGAAGGGTTTGCAATAGAAGAAACTGACGATAGTGAATCACCTTCTGTAATTCCAGACTCACCAGTGGAAGAAAAACCACCTTCTACTAAAGAAGTGGAAAATGAGAAAGCTTCTAAGAAAACCAGTAGCTTTAATGCAGACGGATTTTATTAAAAAAACGAGGAGAGTTTAATTATGTCAGAAGTATTAAATGATGTGCTGATCGAAGGCTTTGATGCCTCTAAGGTCGAGTACAAAGAAAAGAAGGAAGATATTGATAATCAGCATTGGATCAACATTCAGCGTTCATATAGAGTGGGGCGCATTGAAAAAGGTATGATCACAGGTTTTGAGTCAATTAAGATAGATGGCGTCAATGAGCAGCTCTGTGGAATTATCCGTCTGGGTAGCAAAATCAAAGGGATTGTCCCATTATCTGAATCTGACTTTGACTTGAAGAAAGACAGCTCTGCTACGAATAAATTCAGAAGCCTGGCTGGTAAAGAAATCACTTTCAATGTAATTAGCTTTGACGAAGAATCACGTATCTTTGTAGCTAGTCGTAAGCAAGCTCGTGAGCAAATGAGAGAGAAGTTCTTTCAAAACTTCGATGTAGGTCACAACATTCACTTTGCAATCAGGTTTGTGAACAACGACTACCTTGTAGGCGATATCGGAGGAGTTGAAGCCTTCCTTCATGTATCGGAATTAAGCTATGCATGGATTAATGATCTACGTGATCGTTTCGAGTCTGGCCAATTGCTAAGAGTCCAAATTACGGAGATTAACAAAGAGAAACAAGAAGTAAAGGTTTCACGAAAAGCGTTGTTAGAATCCCCGTTCCCCGACTGTGCCGAACGATATAAAGAAGGTGGCGAGTACGTAGCTACTGTAACAGGCGTCACTGGAGGGCACATCTTCACGAATTTAGAAGATGGTGTTGATTCAATCAACTCTCATTTGAAATTTGAGCTTCCTGAAATCGGTAGTAAGGTCTTGATCCGTATTACGAAAGTGAATATCAAGGACGAAAAAATCACATCACGAATTACTCGAACACTTTAAGAGAGGGATGAAAAAGACATGACGACAGAATCTCAACTGGTCACGCCTTTTTCTATCCATCATCATAAATGGCTGTTGTCTTGGAGAAGAATACCAGCTAATCCAAAACACGATAAGCCATACGCTCTTACATCCAAGAAGGAATACAAGGTGTTAGAAGCCATCGCTAGTGTCGGTGTAATCGGTCATTATCAGCTGAAGACCTTATTCAAGATGGATGAAAGTAAGATACAGAAGATGTTAAGAAAAAGGCTTATTGCTCACCATGAGATCTTTAAAAACGATGAAGCGATTGATATATACACCTTAGATAAACGTGGGGCTAACGATGTCATGCCAGAGTACAAGTCAAACTATTGGTTGAGCATGGATGTAAAGCGTGTTTTGCAAGCATTGTCCTTCTTTCAATTCAGTTATTTATTGATGGAAGAGCCTTTAGTGCTCGTTCCCTCACCAGCCCCTTTTATGGGTGGGGTGAAGATAAACGGAAAGTATTTCTACGTTTACATTGCAAAGGGCAGCATTGAAGATTTAACGATGTTTTTAAAATGGAAGCCTTACTTTCAACACCGAATCTTTATAGTAGCCGAACAGATTAATCAACTCAAATCTTTAGAGGTCTTTCTAGAGGCTAGTGAACTGAAAGTCAGAGTGTTGTTAGAAAAGGATCTACCTTATTTGAAGAGTGGTCAAACCCTTCATGATCTAGAGTTTTACCACTATGACAAAAAGCAGGCACAAGAAATGAAATGGCAATATAGCTAATGGAAGAGAGGAGGAACAATCATTGAAGTTTGTACTTGCGATAAAGTCTCAGTTTTCCTTCAAGGTTCTATATGACTTATTGCACTCGAATCCCGCATTTAACCTGATCCGAGTGCACAAGAAGAACATGGAGCATCAGGGGGATATTGAAGAAATCATTGCAGAACAGGAGCCGAACTTACATATAGTTGATTCCTCCCGTTCCGATTTCAAAAGCATTACAGCATATTTGAACAAGCATCATCATAACTTCATCATTTTTGAAGATGATTTTGAGCACACCCAAGAAAAGATTATGCGATTCATCTCAGATAGGGTCACAGATAATGACTATAAAAGACAAGAATCTGAGCAGCAGTATCACCAGGAAGAAAAGATTGTTTATCGGGACAGATATGTTGAAAAGCCTGTCGTCAAAACAGAATACAAATCTATACCTAAGAAGCTTATAGCTGTACTTAACTTCTGGAATGGGGCTGGCTCAACAACCTTTGCTACATCATTAGCAAGAGGGCTAGCTTCTCAAGAGTTAGCGGTTTCTGTAGTGGAGAGCCCTACACAAAAACCTTATCTGTTTGATTACTTGCAGGTGGGCGAGTATGAGGCTCTGAATGAAGAGTTCGTTTATACAGACCTTGCAAAAGAAGTGAAGAACACGGGATTCTACAAAATGAGTGAAGAACCTTTTCATTCTAAGGGGATAGACTGGTACGTCAACGATTCAAGATCCAAACCTGTTCAATCATTCGGTCAGGATGACTTCTTTCATATGATGGTTTCTATCAATACAGACATTCAAATATTCGATTTATCTACCACGTTATTAGATACAACGATGAAAGAGTATTTGAAACACATGGACCACATTTATGTAGTCATTGAAGCAGATCCTGTGAAACTGGATTGGCTGTCTAAGTATGAGAGTGACAGTGGTCTTGCGGATGACCATAGCCAAGAGCACCAGCTCTTTAATTATCTCGAGCTGTTGGAAGAGGAAGGGTATGAGTGGGGTTTTGTCCTTAATAAGTTCACTAAAGAAGGACGAATGAAAGAGTTTCTGAATCATATCCCGAAGAAACCAATCATACAACTACCGCCATTAGATTACCAATCCCTGAATGACTGTATATGGGGGTCGCGATTTGTTTATGACGCTCAGCAAGAAGACTTTGATGAATGGCTCCGACCGGCTTTTGAGGATATCCTACCGAAAGACTTCACGAGGAGTAAAAAACAAAATAAAAAAGGCTTAATAAAGAAATTTATGAGGTCAGGAAAGTAAACGAAAGGGGTTACGGAAAATGAAGAAAATATTTAGATGGGCGATTCCCTTTCTTCTAATGGTAGGTGGAATTGGGTTCATGCTCGCTTACGACTTTTACCTACAGCCAATGCTTAATACAGAAGAAGTAATTGTCTTAAATAAGAACATAGCTTTTGCAGATGAGATAACAAGTTCTGATCTTTCTATTCAGAAGGTTAATAAAGACCACGTAGTAGAAGGTGCATTGCGAAGGGATCAATTGGATCTTGTTCTAAACAAAAGAGCTTCTATTGACTTAGCAAGTGGGACTCAGATAAATAAATCGCTAATCGACTCCTACAACCTTGTTCCAGATACGAACAAAGGAGAGTTTATTGCCCCAATTCCTGAATCTTGGTTATTCGCAGTACCAGGAACATTGCGTAAGGCTTTCGTTGCTGATTTCTATGCTATCAGTGACGGAGAAGCCGTGGATATAGAGCAACTTATTAAAGACTCAGAAGAATTAGGAGGCAAGGCCTCAAGTGAAGAAGGAAATGAGAAAGAGAATGAAAGTTTGATCAAGGATACAGAAGAAGTTTCAAATGCTGTAGAGAAAACTCAAGACCCAATTCTTGAGAATGTAAGGGTTGCTTCCGTTCGTGACCGTAGTAACTCCGAGGTTATTACAACAGATGATCAGACTGAAAGTGGCAGTGGTTCTATTGCAGAACTAGAGATTGTGGCAGATGAAGAAAAGCTAGAAACTATCCAACGCTATGTAGATAAAGGATACAAGCTGTATGTGGTGTACCAGTTCAATATGGAAGATACACAAGATGAAGAGGGTGAACAGTAATGAAGTTGTATATGTTGGGGATCGATCGAGCATTGGAAGAACAGTTGACTCCACACTTTGGAGAAGGTCATATAGTCAATTCCTTAGAAGAAGTCTCTTCAACTACGGATGAAAAGAAGGATAAGAAGAAAGAGCAGCACATGCCGAGCGTACTTCTTATTTCTGATAAAGACGTTAATCCAGAAGAGCTCTCTAATATTCAATCACAACATGAATACATCTTTTACCTCGTCACTAATTCATACTCTAAGCCGATTGAGAAGAACATCCGAAGCCTTTGTCACTTGAATGACATTACTTTGATTCCACCTCGATTAACGGAAGAACAGATTGCAGAGAGGGTATTTACTACGATAAACCCAGAGGCTGAAAAGGAGAACAATGTTGTTTCATTCTTATCAACTGCCTCAAACATTGGAGTAACAACGCTTACTTTGAATGTAGCTCATTCATTTGCTAAACACTCTAAAGCGAAAATAGGTGTCCTTCTCCTGAACGCATGGGAGAGCGGTGAGGTACTATTACCAAACTTCACTGGATCTTATCTTAATGATATTAAAGGCAAACTCAGTAACAAGCTATTGGACTCTGATGAGGAGTTTCGTGCAATCTTCCATTCATACGAAAACATGTATGTGTTAGGTGGGAACAGGAACACTCGTTTAGAGCGTTTATTCAATAAAGAAGAGATTAGTTATTTGATTGAACGAGCTAAGAAAGAGTTCGATATTGTACTGATTGATGCAGGCTCTCATTTCGATAATGCTCTAATGATTCAGGTGTTGGAAGAGAGTTCTCACAAGTACATCGTCTCTAATCAACAACCAAAGGTTATGAATCATTGGAAACGAGTTAACCGCACGATTTTAGAACCTCTTGGATATTCAAAAGAAGAGTTCATGTTGATCATTAACGAATATAACGCGAATAACTCCCTGCAGAATGCTACTGACATTACGAAAGAGTTTGAAACGATGCTTCTCACGACTATTCCATGGTCAAGCTATGGGGCGGTAAGCGAAGCTGATAGCAAGTTTCTATATGACTTCAATGATGCTCCTTTCAATGAATCTATCGACCATATAATGAAGGCGATCAGTCGGGAAAATGACATTCCGTTAGAGGAAGTAGTCAAGAAACGGAAAAGTCTTTTCTCTTTAGCTAAATAAGGAATGGGGTGACGGCATGGGCCAAAGCAATCCAGTGGTTTTTAACTTGAACGAGTATATGAATGAAAACCAAAAGGTACAGAACGAGACAGCTAAAACTAAACTACAGTCTTACTCATTTAAAGAAGTAGCAAGCATGGTAAAGGAACACTTCCATGAAAAATATAAAGATGATGGCTTTTCCGATGATGAGAAGCAGAAAAGGCAAGAGATTGAACACGAAGCTATGTTAGGAGATTCTCAAGCTGAAACCTTCCTCATGAATGAAATAAACGAGTTTGTGCGTGAGGAACAGATTGTAGATGTATCTTATCCCGTATTCTTTGAGTCTCTTACTCACGCAATCTTCCATGAGATATACAGATTTGGAGTCTTCTATAAATGGCAAACCTTCCCGAACAGTCCTTCAGCCTTCATTCAAGGTAAGGAAATTTGGTTCAAGGTAGATGGGGAGCCAGTGAAGCAAGAAGAGGAATTCGAAAGTGATGATTATGTAGATGAGATCATCCGTAACCTTGCTGCTAGTAACAAAGGGCTGAAACTGAACGTGGATAATCCTCAAGAAGAAGTTGAAATGAAGGACGGAACAAGGGTCACGATTATTATTAATCCGCGATCCTTAGTTAAAACAATTGTATTCAGACGTTTCACTGTCCAAAACTTCTCCTTTGAAAAGCAGGCGTCTCTCGGCACGATTGCACGTGAAGATTTACAGCTATTCAAGTTGTTATCCAGAGCTCAACTCAATACAGTAGTGGCTGGTAAGGTTGAATCAGGTAAGTCTACATTACTTAAAACGATTTACGGTGAACGTGACCCTAAGAAGGTAGCGATTCTTATAGAGAATAAGCCGGAATCTTACCTGAAAAGGGACTTTCCCGAAAGACTGGTACATGATTTTTATACTTACGGAACGGATATAAATGATGTCATGCGTATTGCTCTCAGGGTGGATCATGATTACATCATCGTTCAAGAAGTTAGAGGGTTCGAAGCCGAAGGGGCTATTGGAGGAACGGAAAGAGGCGCTGAAGGTCTCTTGATGACGTATCATATCACGAACCCTGAGCAAACACCGATTCAACTTGCACAGCATATTGTCGATGTTTATCCGAACCGAGTATTAAAGAATGAGATCCGTCGTATCGCCAAGCACTTAGACTTAGGAATGATCATGAAAACGTACAAAGGGAACCAAAAGCGAGTGACAGCTATTTATGAGATTTGCTATTCCTTTGAGGATGATTCAGCGTGGATCAACTACCTAATGTGGTACAACGAGAAAACGGGCAAATGGGAATACAACGCCAATATTAGTGAGCAACTAAAGAGTCGTTTATACGAAGGTGACGAGCACATTCACGATGGTATTCTAAATCATCTGGAAAAGCGTCAAGAACAGTCGTCATTGAGCAGAACACCCATTGAACCCATTTATATCAAGTAGGAAGGTGTATAGAAATGTATTGGTTATTAGATGCAGCTGTCGGAATAATCGGCTACACTTCCTTGATCGTAGGAATTTGGATGATCGCAATTCAACCTTTGCTCATGGACGATTTCAAAAGACTTAAAAGGCGTTTTAAACGTAGCAGGCAATTAAGGTTGGCGAATAAAGAAGTTACTACCAAAGAAGGCAGGAGTGCCATTGGGAGACATGTTCGCTATATATTACTTGCACTCAACTACAAAGAAAGTGCAGTAGATATGTTTTTCTTTTCAACTATCACTTTGTTTGGTGTCACCTTTGCTTTTGTTTACATGAACATCAAAGATGTGGTGATTGCAGGTGGTATTTCTCTGATCATTGCTTGTATTCCGTACATTGTACTTAGGTTTATGGTCATAAGAAAACGACTGCATGCTTCCCTTGTGTTTCTGAATGAATTCAGTAACTTCATCCAGGTATATCAATCCACTAGGAGAGATATCTACTACACGATTATGAACATGGCAAAAGAAACTCAAGACAAGCATTTGAAGCAGTCTTACATGGGGTTGATGTCCTCTATTCAGAAGGATAGAAACCAAGAGGAATTCAAGGAATCAGTTTACATCTTTGTGTACTCGATCAATAGTTCCTTCGTAAAGCGACTTGGAAAGCTGATTATTAAATCATATTTGGATGGGACGGATATTTCGTCGGGTCTTAATGACTTAAATAATGACATCAAGAAACGTAAAAAGGATATGGCCACTGAGAAAACTTCAAAGTTAGATGCAATTATGACAGGTTATTTACCTGCAATCCTATTGCCAGCTTCTCTATTTGGAGCTTGGAAAATATCAGGAGTAGTTGCAATGGATGAAATATTCTTTGATCCTTTGGTTTTCACAGTCTTCACTATTTCCACTGTCATGACCATCATTTCAGTATTGCTAACAATTATTAACCAAAAGCCCAAAGCCTATATGTAAGCTTCAGGCATGGGAGAGGAGGTGTGTCTAATGTCTATATCACTAACGCTAAGTATTATAGGTAAAGTGATTTATGTAGCTATATTCGCTTATGCGGCTTACCTGTCTTACAGCTATTTAAGCTCTAACGAGGAAAGGCAACTCTTTAGAACTCGATTTAAAAAGCAGTATCAACAGAGGCAGGAACAGGTTAAGAAGCGCCTTAGCTATGGTTCATTAGACCAACGTTTAAAGAGTGTCGGTATAAGAATGTCGGCAATCAAGTATCAAAGCATTAGGTTCATTACCATTGCACTGCTAACTGGATATTATGTATTGCGTCCATTGGTGGTTCCAGAGCTTGAATTTCAGTTGCTGAGTGTAGTTCTCATAGGCTTCCTTCTAGTGATGACTGAACCGATGCTAGATTTCTCTTTCATTAGGATCGCTATTTCTTTTATAGATGCTAAGAAGAGGCGAAAGAAAACGATTGAAATGTTTACTCTTTATTCATTAATAAAGGTAGAACTTACAAGCGATAGTAGCATGGCTCAAACGAACGTCTATAACTTCCTGAGAGATACTCAGTCGCTATTTGATGATATAAACAGCACCATAACTAGGTTTTTGGCTCAATGGAAGTCAAATCCAGAATTAGCGAAAAACGTTTTCTATGAAGATGTTGGAGGGGACGACGCTAAGATACTTGGAGAGATCCTTTATCAAGTTGATAGCATCCCTAAAGAAGAGGGACTGAAGGTAATTGATTCAGAGAGTGAAGTATTCTCTCACCAATTCTTCGAAAGAGAAGTCGAGAGCAACATTAAGAAAAGTAAGTTGTTCTATCTGTTTGGTACAATCACAGTCTTTATGTGGTTAGCTTGGATCGTATTCTTTGTATTCAATATGACTGAAGGATATCTGATGTAAGCCTGTAAACTTGGTATTCATCATTGGGAACCAATGATTGATATAAATAAAAACACTTTTAAAGGAGATGGAGAAATGGATAACAAAGTATCGATTCTAATTGCGGTGGTATTCTCGTTGGCGATCTTCACTACAGTATTTGCATTAGGACTTGGGCCGACATTAGCGGATAAAGGCTCTGAAATGGACACTAAAATCGAGGGTATTTCCCTAGATGATGCAACACAAGGAAACTAAAAGAAATCTGTACCCCCTTCTTGGACAAGGAGGGGGCTAACTTTTAAAAAGGGGGAGTAAAAATGAATGAACAAATATCCATTTTGCTCTTATTACCATTCATTTTATGGTCGTCATTGCAAGGGATTCTCTACTCTAACTACACCATGGTAGATGAAGCTCTAAAGATTGGCATTTATGAAGGGCAAAAAGAGGCTTCTTTGCAAGGGCGATATGATGTAGAAATCTACGATGATATTAAAGGTTATCTGGTCGATGTCCATAACTTCGACCCTTCTAAAATTGAAGTAAAAGGTACAGAAAAAATCACCCCAAGAGGAGAGCATATGTCTATCCAGGTGACGATTCCCAGACCAGTAACCTCTGTATTAGGGATTTTTACGCCACGGAATGATTCACCAATGATAGTAAAGAAAGAGGTCATGTCTGAATACTTACCATGATCTACAGGGAGGAGGATGACAGATGAGCGAAAACGTTCGAGTAATATTTCTTGTCGGAGTCATGGTTCTGTTGTTCGTAGCTCAAATTAACACTTCAGCCCATGCACGAAGCCTCAAATATTTAAAGGAAGACTTGGAAGCAGCTGTCCATGATGCTTCTTTAGCAGTTGATGAAGAACAGTTGAGCAATGGGGTTTTGGTTTTCGATAAAGATAAGGCTTTATCTAACTTTAAAGAGAGCCTTACTAAAAATACGGTTTTAACTGACGAAGATTACACTGTGAAGTTGTTTAAGACATTTGATAACACCGATACCACCTTTCCGCATACTTTTACTGATTCAGCCACTGGATTGACGGAAGAAGTCTTATACCCTACAGTCCTTGTCGTTATTGAAACGGAAACAGGAAAATATTTCGGTGGAAGCGATCAGAAGAAGGTTGAGCGTGTCGCCTCCTACTCTTACCGCATGAAGGACCCGAACCCTACTGGGAGTATTACTTCATTATCAATGGGCGTAACCCCCTACATAGGAGGGCTCGAGCAATACGAAAGTGGTTTCTACTGGACGGTTCCGTACACCAAAAATGTTACTTCACAGCATGGAATGAGAGTCCATCCAATAACAGGTGTGACCAAGCAACATACAGGTATTGATATAGCTATGGGAGGAGTGGACAAACAGCCAGTGATATCTGCTAGGAAGGGCACGGTAACTTATGCAGGTCGCCTAGGTAGTTACGGAAACCTTGTAATTGTGGATCATGGGAAGGGACTTACGACTCGTTACGGTCATTTAAGTAGTATAGCAGTGAAAAAAGGCGAAGAGGTAGACGGTGCTCAGATTGTCGGAAGAGTGGGAAGTACAGGCTCCTCAACGGCTCCACACTTGCACTATGAAATAAGAGTTAACGGTGAACCGATTAATCCTTTATCTGCTTATTAATTAGGTGTTAATTAAACGAAAAACTGTTCATATTTAACCCTTTACCTATGTTAACTATGGTATAATAGGTGTATAACAGAAAAGGATTAACGAGGTACAAGGAAGGACTGATAAATGATGAAAAAGACTTCGGGTGAATTATTTCGAGGTATGAGAAAGAATATTGCAGCATTGTCATTGGTTGTTGCAACAGGAATATTTGCATCAGGTACTGTAAATGCAACAACAACTCAGTATTTAGGTGAAGAGGTTCCTGTTTCAAAAGAATGGACGATTACGTTTAACACGGAGATGGATCTTCAATCAATAAAGGATTCTTTAAGTGTTGAGGGTTTTGAATTGGCTGATTACGAGGTCAGTTATGGAGAAAGAAAAAATGTCGTAGTGCTCAAGCCAATTAAGAACTACGAACTAGGTTCGAACGTATCTGTGAGTTTTGATGCAACAAGTTCAACAGGCGTATCAATGAAGGAGGACTACACATTCTCTTTCGATGTGGTTGAAGATGTTGTTCCTGAATGGGCTGATATGTCTGTATCAGAGTTAGAGCAAACATATGGTGTTTACAAGTTTATGGCCAGATATCCAACATCCGTAGGACTACTTATTAAAGAATTTAATTGGTACGACGATTACGTCGAAGATGTAGCTTGGTATAAGGAAAGAGGACGCCTTGATGAAATGAAAACACCTGAGCAATACATCAATGAAATGTTGGAGGATCATGGCGGTATTACAACTCTTTTCAGCAGTACATCGTATCCGGATAATGAAGTGATTTCTTTTAATGGTAAACCATTTCTCGATTCTAAGATATACGACTCTTCTCGGTTAGATGACGATGATTGGGGAGGGCAGTATGGTGTTGAAGGTTATGCGATAGCTGCTCGTGATTACATTGCACACCCCCCATCTAATAAGGGAGATTTTCTATTAGATATTAATCGGGATGGTGCAGACTTCGTTATTTACAAAAAAGATGGAGTAAACATTCAAGATGGATTATCCCCTAAACGACCTAACCCATACTTAGGCGAATCAGAACAAGGTGAAACATTATATGTAGACGTTAAAGACGTTTTTGGTGCTGTAGGAGAGGTGGATTTAAAGGACGAACAAGCTACTATCTCTTATCAAGGAAATATATTGGAAATTCAAGATGGTGATCCCCATGCAAAGTTAAATGGAAAAGATGTCCAATTATCCTACGAACCTCAATTACACCAAGAAGGTTCTTACGAGGAGCGCCTAATGGTTGAATCCAGAGAAGTAGCAGAGCTGTTAGGGCTTCACACACGCTCGACAATTTATTATTACGCAGGCTTGCCTGACAGAATGAAATTAGAAGTTGCAAATTATGATTTAGGAGCTGATCGAGAGTTCGGGATTGAGTGGAACGGTTAAGCCAGACTTCTCTTTTCCATCTTTCTTAAAAAGAGGTGGAGTTCATGAAAGCAAAATACAAATACCTTATTGCATCTGTAGCTAGCTTAGTTGTTGTACTGAGTATTTATGGTTTTACGGTCTTCGGAAATGCCATCCCTCATTTAGCAGGCGATATTAGCGTGGGTGATACCTTTGATGTTGTGGGTGGAGGTTCAAAAGAAGGAGGGGACTTTTTAGATAATACTTTCGATTATGAAGCGCCTTGGTATGTTGATGTGAACGGGGAGGCGGAAGTCGGTACAATGCTCTTCTTCCGACCAACAGGTTCAAGTCTAGGAGACATAGCTTATAACAGGGGGCTAACATTCGCACAACCTCAAACTTGGGCGCGTTGGTTTGATACCTTTAATGCAAATGAAGAATATGCTCTTAATAATTTTAAAGAGTTGAGGAGCACATACTTACAACGAAAAGGTGACCAGGATAGTGAACCCTATAATCTTGGTCATAGTAGGCAACTAGGATGGATGAGTGGTGCAATTGTAACTCAACTAGAAAGATCATACGACAAGACAATAAAGTATGTAAACGTACAAACAACCCCTTGGGCAACTGGTTCTGTTTCTGCTCCTAATAGTGCAACGCAAGGTGAATACTTTAATCTGACATTAGATGGTGAAGAATTTCATCCATATGCTTCAGAGATGAATTTTGAAATATATATCGATGGTAAGAAGCAAACAACTGAAACTGTTCAGTCATCTAAGGTGACTAATTACACAGTTCCACTACGAATTAATGATACAGGACAACATGAAATAAGGGTTTACAGTCACGATGCTGTATATCGTGGAGAGTGGGCTGAGACGAATATTACTATCGAGGCAAGCAAAATTCCACCACCCCCTACAGATCCTCCCGATGAGGAGGAATATGGGCCACCTGTTGCTGACTTTGATTATGCACCTAACCTAGTAATTGAAGGAAAAGAAGTTCAGTTTCAAGATGACTCCCATCACCCTGATGGATTGAGAATTGTTGATTATGATTGGGACATTGATGGAGCATCACGTTCAGGACGATCACCTACATACACGAAGGGAACTCATGGACTGATTTCAGCTACATTAACTGTCACAGATGAAAAGGGCAGTACAGATAGTACAACGCAATTGATTCCTGTTTATTCAGAACCAACAGCGATCATTGACACGTACATCTACGATAAAACGGGTGATGACACACACCTTATTGATGACAATAACAATATTATTAATGTTATCAAAACTAATATTGTTAGAGCTGGTGACCCTTTAATTGTTGATGGTCGGGAATCTTACGATCGAACTGGTGAGGAATTAGACTTTGACTGGACGTTCAATGGTGCGTCTGAAACCTTCTCCCAAACCGATAAATGGGGAGATGTTTATTATGACCAGACAGGAAGCTTCAACATCTTTTTAGATGTAACTAACTCTGTGGGACTATCAGACACAGACTCGACAGAGGTAATCGTTACAGATCCAGTTTCCTATATTGACTTTAAGGTAGGCGGTCATTTAAAGGAGAATCGAAAGGTGACGCTAACGGACTTAACCAACTCTCCTGAAAGGTATCCAACTGATTGGGATAAGTCTTATTACGAAATCAAACCTCTGGATGGTCAATCAGAAAGTAGGATCAATCATGTTTCGTCTCTTGGAGAGCCAGACAATGAGCTTTTATTTGAAGATGATGGCGACTATGCCATTACGCTTTATATTGAGAACGAATCGGGGTGGACAGGTCAATTAACTAAAGAGATTACAATTGCGGAGGATGAGAAGCCAGTCGCTAATTTTGGTACATCTGAGGTCATATATCGTGATTCTGATAATAGCAACATAGCGACCATTACGATAAGAGATAACAGTCGTTCTGACGATGATGACATCATTCAGGAGCGAATCTGGCAGTACCGTTACGACACGCTTAATCAATATGGTACAAGTGGTGATTTTGATTCCGAAGAATGGACTACACTTAGTGATACCAATGAGGAATTGATTGAATTAGAGGTTGAAGACGTGGGCTATTACGAACTACGAGTGAAGGTGAAAGAACAATTTGGTCAACCTACAATAGAACAATTTGTAACCGACGATGATTACCGTACTAACACATCGGAATTAAGGGTTGTGACCGTAGATAATCATGCTCCTGTTATGGAATGGGCTGTACCTAACTAAGAACGGAATTTCACCTGAAAGGGGGTGAGAATGGATAAATGAAAACAGTTTTAAACCGTTCAGTATTATTTAAGCTATTCCTGGTGTCGTGGTTTTTGCTTTCTCCAGTCCTCACACCAATAAGCCAACAAAGTGGTATGGGATACGGGGCCGATACAGTTCACGCAGCGTCTTATTATACTTATGGTGATCGAACAGAGTCGTTCAGCCAGTCAGGTACAAGAAGTCGTACTCGTACTGTAACCATTCCTGATATTTATGATGTGAATAGTATAAGAGCCGAGTATAAAGACTCAAGTGGTAACTGGAGGACGCATAGTAATGTGACTGCCAGTTACGACATCACTGGTGATAAGTTAACGATTAATGTTGAAAATAGAGGCTCTACAAGCCAGTATGCTGATCGTGATTCTTATTATGATTCCAGAAAATACAGAAAGTCTGCAAGTGATCACCGTGAGAGTTCTAGTAACTCCTTTCCTTCGTCGGTTAACTACTCTTCCAATGGATACTCAGGAAGACTATCTAAGAGTGGTAGTTCTTCAGTTAAAAGTGGTTCTGCTGCGGATAGTCGAACAGAAACAGATTCTAAAAGTGGACATGACCGAACTCACTTAGCATGTAGAGGTTCAACTGATGAGGACGGCAATTTTAGTGGGAAAATGAGGACAAAAAATACTTCTTATAATGGTACACCAAGCAGTGTTTCTTATAACTCAGGTGGATATTCGGGGACTCTTAGAGAAACTAGAACTAAATCGAGTTCTTTTGGTTCAAATGTAAGTGGAGATTCATGTGGAGATCCGTCCAGAACGCACACATATGGTGAAACATGGACTACTTATTATAGCGGAACTGTTAGTAAGCCTGATACACGAGTCTGGGAGCAAGACTACTCGGGTACGATCTACAAAGGTGGTACTTCATATCGTAATTATGAGTACGCTTATCGAGTGTTTATTGATTACGAGCGAAATGTTGATCCTATCATGAATCTACAATCGGGATTAGATAAGCAACGAGTTGCTGATTTCGAAGGTTTTAACTACATCAATGTAGACGGTAACATATATGATCAGGATGAAGATAATGCTAACAGAGCACCTTCTAACAGCCATTTTGACGTAAATATCAAGGCGGAGATATTGGGTACGGGCTATAGCAAGACGAAGACTGTACGAGAGCCTACCAGTTCCGAAGCCTTTAACATCAATTTTGATTTGTTCAATATGAACATTGAGAACGGCGAATACACCGTAAAAGTAACTGCTAGTGATGGAAGAGGGGGAACAGATACAGGGTCCTTTAATATTAAAATACGTGACTCCCTGTTTGATAACCAACACGTTTTGATCGATGACTTCGTTCAATTCCTTTACACGGTTGAAGACATAGAAAACGATAAAATTATTAAAGAACAGTTCATCTTCGGTCACGACCCTAAGCACTTTGAGTATTCTGATCGAGCGATTGGTGATGAAAGGGTGGAAAGGGTAGAGCCTTACGAACAAAGGTATAAGGGAATCATTCCAGAGGATAACCAATGGCTGGATGAACCTTTTGATTCCTTTAATCGCGTAGGCCATTATGAGATTCAGGGGAAAGCTCAAGACGAGCCAAAGCCAGATCCAAACTTTGAAGAGTTTAATTACTTCTCTAACAACACCCCATCTATGAATATATATGTCCATAGAAAGCCAGTTGCTGATATAGAGGCTTATGTGAATTATCAAAATGAGGTGATGGTCATAGATCGTAGCCTTGATTGGGATAGGTATTCTAAAGGTCAGCGAGGGATAGAGGTAAAAGATTTCTATTATAAGAGAGAATCAAGCTCTACTTGGTTGAGTGGCAAGCCCGATACTCTTGACCATAATAGGGATTGGGAAATCAGGGTGGATGTTGAAGACTTCCAAGGCGAACCCAATACTGATACTGCCAAGGTTGAAGTTGTCGGTACATTCCCTAACGTTCCGCCAATGGCTGACTTTATTTATTGTCGTTCTTTCCCTACAACTAGCGGAGACTGCGAAGATGAACCTTTCTATGTAGGTGATACTATGTCAGTTAAATCAAGAGCCTTTGATGATGATTTGGATCCACTCGATGTAACTTATGAGGTCATTGATCCAAATGGTGATGTGATTGAATCAAAAGAATATCGCGGGTTATTTGACTACTCTAAGGCTTCGTTTGAATTCGATGTTCCAGAAATAGCGGGTGAATACCAAATCGTACAAACTGTCGATGACGGTAATTTCTCAAATTGTGGAACATGCGAGATGAGACAGACCTTCGACGTAGAAGAACTTTCGATTTCAGGAAACGTAGGACATACCGATAAATGGAAGGCAGTGCATGAGAAGATGGATAATCCATCAGATGTCTTCTATTCTGGCGAGAAGTTCTTAGTTGATTCAGTCGTAACTGATCACCTTATAGATAACGTAACTGTCACGTTAAATGGAGAGCAGCTGACAGGTAACATGCTTACAATTAAGAAAGATATGCTGTCTAGTCACCCTAACTATTACAACGAGATTTACGATTACACTATGAGTGATCCAGAGCAAAGGTTGAAATATGAAGATGTAACATTCACGTTTGAGGCAACTTGGGAAAATGGTGTAATCCGGTCAGACGTTGTAACTGTAGAAGTCATAGACTCTGCGATTAACGTATATGATCTACATCGAACCAAGTAAGGAGGGGGCATCGGGCTTCCTCCTTTTTTGTTAGGAATACATTTAAGGTATTGTTCAAATGTATTTGGTAATAGGTAACTATGGTATAATAGGTTAAAGGATTGAATGGAGAAAGGTGATATCATGGCTGAAGAAAAGAAGGACACACAAGTCGTCAATATCAAGCTTGATAGAGCGCTTTGGAAGCAAGTCGGGATCAAGAGTATTGAACTTGATGAAGATAAGAAAGACTTCACTGAAAAGGCTCTAAGGGAAAGGCTAGAACGCTTGAATAAAGAATAATTAGTAAATTTTCTTGCATTTGTGAACAGATTGCCGTTATAATAAGGTCATATTTACTAGTTATTGAGCTCTTTTTCAACGAGCAGTTGTCGCATTTCCGTTAGCAGGAAAAGAACAACACAGTTATTCTTCTCAAGTCCTTAGTGGCTGAGCGTAGTTTGAAGCTACAAAAACATTTATGGGTATACACTGTTTTCAGTGACAAAAAATTTAATGATTGTGATATATGAAAAGACTATTGTATTCATTTCTCTGTAGAGAAGTGTCTAAACGATAGTCTTTTTTTTATATAAAAAATACTTTGAAAGGGTGATGCTTATTCACATTTAAAACGCTTATTAGACAAGCAGTAAGAAAGAGGTTTCAAATTCAAATTAATTTAAAAGGGGGTTTTGTGCTATGTCACAAAACAATGAGAACGGTAAAACGATGGAAAGAAAACAGATTCACAGTGCTTTGGTAAAGGCTATTGGAGAAATGAGTAATCCTGCATTATCTGCGGATAATCCTTTCTTTAAGAGTAAGTACGTGCCTTTATCAGATATCTTGGAGTTAGCGCGTCCTATTCTTGCAAAGCAAGGGATCGCTATTCTTCAAACTCCTTCTGTTCGTTATGAACAACAACAAGGCAATAATACTCAAGTAGCTGTAGTGAAGATTTGTACTACAATCATTCACGATAGCGGGGAAACCATTGAGATTGAGCCATTTGAATTGAAGGCTGATAAACCAACACCTCAGAGTATTGGTTCAGCTATCACTTATGGACGACGTTACAACATTACATCAATTCTTGGAATCGCAGGAGCTGATGATGATGGAAACGTTACTGAACAAGGTAATGGCCAGTCGCAGCCACAGGATAATCAACAACCGCAACAGCCTCCACAAACAGCGATCTCTAGTGTTGAAGCTAAAATCATCTCAGCTGTAGATGATGCTTCACCACAAGGGAAGGAATACGTAAAAGTAACGCTGGAGAAAGGCTCTAAGAAGTTGCAGGTGATTGCGATTGAACCTGACATGATGGATAAATCTCTAAAACTGGAACAAAATTCAGTAGAAAAATTCCATTTAAAACAGGAACAAGGCATCAATTATCTAGTCGGTATCGGTGAACACGTCCAACAATAAGTGATAAGGGGGAGCAGAGATGAATCCTAAAAACCTAAATGTTCAGGCTACAACATGTTTTGAGCTAAGAGGAGTCTTTTTAGTCTCCCTCTTTCCATCAATTACTAAGGGGTTTACTCCTGTTGTATGCGGAGAAGAAAAGGACACAGGTAAAGCGAAAGTTATTCATTCATGTTTGATTTGCAAAGCATATGGTCATCAAAACTGTCCATATGTCCAGGAGGCAATTCGGATGTTCATGATCCACAAGAAGAAAAAATTCCGTGCCTACTCAATTAAGCAATACAACATTGAATGGAAGAATCTTATAAAACTTCCGCAAATTCCTGTACCGTCCCTTTCAAAACCGAAGCCTGTGGAGAAGGTGAAAGAATATGAATACTCTTCCTAATATATTGGAACTGGCTCAAGCTCACTCTTTAGAGTTTGATCCTAAGACTTTTAATAAAAAGGAAGCAAGAACGAAGTGTCCGTTTTGTATGGAAGACTCAAATCGCAACAATAAATACTACTTATCTTTAAATGAGCATAAGGGAGTATTTAAGTGTTGGGTTTGTAAGGAAAGCGGTGGAGTCCTCCGCTTTATGGCGTTGCTCGAAGGTAAATCAGAGCAAGAAGTCATTGAATCATTTCGTAAGAAAAGTGGTTCAGCTTATAAACGTCACCCTGCAGAGCGATTAACACGTCATCAATTAAGCCTTTTGGGTTACCCGAAAATCGATTGGATTGGTAATCGGAAGTATGACTATGAATTGTATAAAGCGTACCGAGAGAAGATCTACTTAGAATGGAAACATTATGTCCAAAGACAGAAAGTGTTTGCTTATAAGCAACTTTTTGTAGGACTGATAAGTGGGAGTCTCAAGGAGGCTATTGAAAAAATTGAGGAGCTTGAAAGGGAGCTGCATGAGTCTTTTAAAGACGAACTGCTCGAAATCCTGTTCCAAGATAGTAAAGAAGAGCAATACGTTGAACTGGAAGAAGTGGCAGTCGAAATGGCTGGCATTACGCATCCTTACAATACATTGCTCATAAAACATTAAAATTCAGGGAGAGATTAGATATGTTGAATAGCTGTACTTTTGCAGGAAGACTGGCAAGTGATATTGATTTGCGTTATACACCTAATGGAAAGGCTGTTGCTAACTTTCGTCTAGCTATTACCCGCCCGATCCCAGATCAGAACGGGGAACGACCTGCTGACTTTATCCAATGTGTAGTATGGAGTAAAACAGCAGAGAACATGGCGAATATCCTTTCATCTGGCGATACCATTGGATTCGATGCTCGTGTACAAACACGCTCGTATGAGAATGATGCAGGTAAAAGGATCTTTGTTACTGAGTTTGTTGTTCATGGTTTTCCGACCTTCTTCAAGGTTAAGAAGTGGAACGAAAACAATAATGACAACAACAGCAGTAATAATAGCAATAACAATTTCAATAGTAATAACAATAACAATAATAAAAACAGTAACACAGGTTCTAATCATGATCCGTTTAGTGACGGTGGAGACGTAGATCTTGATGATGACAACCTTCCGTTTTAAGGAGGTCTTGTCATGCAGACGTTCTCTTATAGTCGCTTGAAGCTTTATGAAACCTGTCCTCAGCGTTTTTTCTATAAATACGTTAAGGGCATGCAAGAAGAAGTCACTAGACCTCTTGCTTTAGGTAAAGCTGTACACAAAGCGATTGAATGTTTACTAAATGGTTTTAGTGTAGACGAATCTGTAGCGAATGGAATCATAGATGTGAACTTTCATGAAGAAGTATCCCGTGAGGATATTTTGTATTTTCTTGAGAGGACACCATTTGGGAATCTAAGAGGGGAAACGGAGTTGCACTTCCGTACCCCTCTTTTTGATTATGAAAATTCACCAGAAATACAGGGTTTTCTTGATCTATGGGATAGAGCAAACAATAGAATCACCGATTTTAAAACTAACTATAAGCCCTATCATATAGAGGATAATTACCAACTTGCTCTATATGCTTGGGCTATGAAGAAAGTAAATAATCTGGAAGGTGATGTTAAAGGCTCTCTCTTGTTTTTAAGACAAAGAGGTGTCAGCAGCACTACGTTTACAGAAGCGAAGATGAATGAGGCAGTCACATGGGCTAGGAACCTTGTAAACGAAATTCGTTTTAAATTAGAGCTCTTAGAGTTCGATTCTACAAAACAAAACGAGTTGTTTCCATACAAGCCGTCTATTCAATGTGAACACTGTCCATTCGCTTATAAATGCTTTCGTGACAACCCTTATCCAGTTAAAAATACGATAATAGGAGAGATTAATTATGATGAAAACAATGACTGAAGGTACTCAAACAATAATGACTGAAACAATGAATAGGAAGGATATTGTGGTCAATCGTTTAAAAAAGGCTGATATCACACGCCTTACTGTTACTTACAGAGACTCTGCTAAAGGAACAGGAGTTATTGAGTACAATAATGGCGTGTTCTATCGCTTTATTATGATTGATGGCGATCCTCAACTTAGTAAGTTGGAGAAGGTTCCCTTTGGCCACGTGATGCTGATTCTTGATTTGATTAGAAAAGGTCGCTATACCGCTATTAGCTATCTCATGTTCAACAATAGAAGTGTTGTAGAAATGGGGTGGGCGTAATGGCAACAGAAACAAAAGTGGATCTATCTAACCTAACTGAAGAAGACGCTAAAATAATCGCGAATGAAATTGTGCGGTTAGACGCGGTTGTAAAGGATATGAAGAAGAAATTAAAGGGGTATGTCGAGGAAAATGGAGCTCTTGAAACACAACACGTGAAGTGGGACTTCAATGACAGTATCTCTTATAAATGGAATGATTCTGAGAAACTTAAAGAATTCTTAAAGAACACTGTGATTGATGGTCTGGTTGCGGACCCGTACTCACTTGTGACCATTAATAAAACAGAGCTGAATAAGCTTGAAATTGATGAATCATACATTAGTAGTTTCGCAGAGAAGAAAGTAACGAAAACATTTAAAAGTACGAAACTGTAATGACAGTAAATAAAGACAGGTACAGGGCAATGTCTCTGTTCCTGTCTTTTTTGCTTCTTATAGAATTTTTAAGATTGGTTTCAAATTCAAATTAATTTAAAAGGGGACGGTCATATGACTGCAAATGAAATGGTGTTACAAGGAATTTCAGAAAATACAACTCAGGTGGAGAGAAGAGTAAATAAGTATGCTCAAGATGCTCTTTGGAACCAATCCTTAAGCATTGCCAATAAGGAAGAGGAATCGTATCAAAATCCTTTACTATTGCAAATGCAAGAGATTATCGAGACGCACGGAGAAATTCATCAGTATCAGTACAATGATCATGACTATGAATTTGTCCGTACACACCCAGACAATCAATTCTTGTGGGTCATTTCAGAAAGTGGTACAGACTTAATCAACCTGTCGAGTATTCGTCTCGATAGTAAGGGCACACCTTCATTCAGAAACTATGCTGAAGCGATTCTAAATGAATCTGGTGACCATGTTAAGGAAATCTACCACTACCATGGAAAAGGTCTAAAGAAATTGTCTCAGGGTGACGTTAGTAAGGTTCTTGATGCATACGAGCTATCCTTCTCTGAAAATCAACTGAAAAAACCAATGAGTATATGTCTCATGTATGACGTTAACTTAAGCATTCATGAGGTGTACTGGCAAAAGAATGAGGCCGTAGGAGAAGGAATTGATTCTTCTGATATAACAGATCCTGATGTCGTTGGATGTATTTTTGTGTCAGAAGGAGAATCGAACATTGTTGAAAGATTTGATATTTGGTTCGACGAAGAGGGCAATCACTACGTATGCCTACCTTCTTACGGCAATTCAGAGTTTGAACTTGATGACTACCTTATAGAAGATCTATTGATGGATTGAAGGAGGGTAACATCATGTTTATTAAGAAGAAATTCATTTCATTGCATACTTACAAACGTAAATCACCATTAATACGATCGGTATTAGGTTCATCTAAAAAAGTACAAATTGAAAGGGAATGGCTTGAGGAGCAGATTAAACCTCAAAGCTTGGATTCTTTCATGGATGAGTACACATTTGATGATTCTTGTTATTTGCATGAACAGTATGTGAAGAAAAGAGAAAGGTTATTGGATCGAAACAGGAATATTGTTTCACATCCAGCTGCGAACTTGGAGAAAATGAGCATCCGAGAATTAAGAGTAAGAGCTGAAGTATTAGAAAGCTCTTTTAAAGATATGTTTGGTGAGGCTCCAATAAAAAATAATAATCATAACTAGGAGAGTGAGCGTATGGGACGAGAAGAAAACTTTATCCAATTTAAAAGGTACTCTGATTTAAAGAAAGAATTGAAAAAGTATCAGTCTAGGGCTACGGAAGAGGATAAGGATTTGCTAGAGATTCGATTTGTAGATCGAGTAAATATTGACCTTCCTCCCTTTAAAAAAGGAGAATACCTAGCTGTTGTATCTGGAGAACGAAGTTATCAACGAACAGCCTTTGGTATTAAATCTTTTTTGAGAATTAGAAGGGTTAAGAAAATTGTTCCTATGGATGATGTTCCTATAGACATATTTCAAAATCACTTCGAAAGCTATTCTTTGGAAGAATTCATGAATTCAATTGACTGAATATAAGACTGAGAACTCCTCTTGTTATTAAGGGGAGTTCCTTTTTTAAATGAAAATTATGAGGTGACGGAAATGATAAAGATATTAGAATTGTTCGGTGGAATAGGATCACCAAGAAAGGCTCTCATTAACTTAGGTGTCGATCATAAGGCTATTGACTATGTTGAGATAGATGAGAAGGCTGTCAGAGCCTATAATGCTTTATACGACAACAAATACCAACCTCAAAGTGTTATTGATTATGACTTATGTCCAGACGTTTTGGTGCATGGTTCTCCTTGTCAGGATTTCAGCAGATCCGGTCAAAGGCTTGGTGGTAAAGATGAGGATAAAACTAGAAGTTCTCTTATGTGGGAAACGCTTCGCATCATTGAGAACATGGGAGTATGGAAACCTAAAACAATTATTTGGGAAAATGTGAAAGGGGTACTTGATAAGGACAATATCGATACCTTTAACAAGTATTTAAGGAAACTTAGTGATCTTGGATATACCAACAGCTTCAGTGTGTTAAATGCTATGGATTTTGGTGTCCCTCAAAGAAGAGAGCGTATTTTCATCATCTCCATGGCAGATGGAAGTAGCTTTGATTTCTCTAAATTGAGAACAAGGTCAACCAGGCATATAAGTGAGTTCTTAGAAAAAGATGTCACCGAGGAGAAGTACATGATCCAAGTGCCTAGTATGCTAAGCAGAATAGAAGAATTTAATCCTGGAACAGCTTCTAAATACCGCTATCTCGACGTAATAGAAGACAGCTGTTGGACAATTAGCACGAGACAAGATAGATGCCCCAATGCTGGAATTATCCGTCTGGATGGTCCGCAGTATAGGTATTTGACCGAAAGAGAGTGTTGGCGTCTTATGGGGTTTGAAGACTCAGATTATGAAGAGGTATTGAGGGAATACCCTACAAAGCCGAATAGAAAGAATGCCACCATTTATAAGTTAGCAGGCAATAGCATTGTAGTTCAGGTGTTGGAAGCAATATTCGAAGTCTTATTAGATAAGGATTTTGACAAAGACTACATTACGGAAGATTGCGGCCAACTACAGATGGTGTACTAATTACCCCAAACCGAATACTAAATGTGTCGGTTGAGGTAATATTTCCGTTTTGTTCGCTGTAAATAGGGGAAAATGTGTTAATATAGTCAATACAATCATAACTATATTGACAGGAAGGTTTAGATCTCCCTCTTCTTGTCTAGGATGGGAAGGAGACCGTTAAGAAATGAGTGTGAACACATTGGATAAAAACCATGAGAAGACTTACACGCGTAAAGTTAGCCAAGTTGGGAATAGTCTTTCCTTCAATATCCCTAAAGACCTCGTGGACTTGCTTAATATTACAAAGGGTGAGGAACTTCAAATCACTTATAATCAAGAAGAAGGTGGAATCATGGTTAAAAAAGCTAATCGGGTTCCAGAAGGAATTCGTCCAGAAATGTTGAAAGCTATGAATAGAGCAGTTGGGAAGTATGACGAAGCTCTTCGTAACTTAAAAGACAGGTAAGGTGGTTTTATTTGGGGAATGATCTATTTAACTGGGGAAGAAATAGAGTTCTTACATTACACGATTATGGAGTATTACAACGACTCTGATCAAGCTGGCATAAGATCAATTGAAGCCTTTGAATCAATGCTTGAAAGACCTAAGACGGAATTATTCGGAGAAGAACAATTCCCTACTGTCTTACACAAGGCTTGCTGTTACTTCCATTCAATCAGTAGGAGTGGTCATATTTTCCACAACGGAAATAAAAGGACTGCTCTAACGGTTCTTGAAACTTACCTGAATATGAACGGATATGAGCTTACTTTCTCTAATAAGCAAGCTGAAGATTTCACTGTTTATGTTGCTGAAGACGATAAGTTCAAGACGAATGACTGTATTGATTTTCTACTGGAAGAGCTATATGAGTTCGTTCAGCCAATGGGTGAAGAGTTGTAATCACGTAATGCAATGAAAATAAAATGATAGAAAAAAGGAGGAGCTGCTTTCTAAGTAGCTCCTCCTTTTCTTTATGAGTATTTGTTTGCTCTAATATAGAATGCCTGAACTAACGTTTTAATGAGATGTTCACTAGCAACCGATCCTAATACATCGTCCAAGCTAACCAAATGACCATTAAATAAAGACATCCCAAACTCAACCATTCTATTAGTAGAACCGGTTAGACCAGCGGTAGCAGGAATTAACACGTCATTCTCCTCATCATAACTCATTAAGTAAAACAGAGGATTATCCCCCACTTCGCTTAGATCATCAGGGAAACAATTGAAGATCTCAGGAACAGCAGCTATATAATAGTTGGCATCGTACTGTGGGTCCTTGCCAAATGTTCTGTTAAATTGGCTCAGCAAAGTATTTAAATTGCTGTTATGCTCTTCACTCGTAAAATACACGGTAATCATCTCCTATTGTATTAAATTGTGAATAACGGATAAAAGAGTTGCAGGGTACTACTCAGTCTACTGCTAGCTTTTCTTCAGATATAGAGTAATCAAACAAGCCACCATTTATTATTATTACTTCCCCTGATTCCTCGTGGGTGCATTCTACCCTGAAATCAAAACTCATATCCTTTTCAATCACTTCAGCTTCCCCTGCAGGCTCGGTTTCACAAATTTTAACTGCTGAATCAATAACAGTTTCGTTGACTTTGTTTATAATCATAAATCCGCCAATCATTAATACCATTGGAGGGATCAATAATAAGGCTTTCACTTCGCTCTCAACTCCCAGTACTCAGTCTTTTGTTAACTTGATTTAGATACCTGTACTCTGAACAAAAAGGCATAAACAGAATCCTCAAGTTCAAAGTGCTCTACAGGATCTACATCGGCAATAACTATTTGAGGTTTACGCTTGGATGCGAAAATGCTTTGAGTCATTTCCTCTAACTCATCTAGTTTCTTTTCAATAATTGAATCAATACTTGTGCCTTCAGGAACCTTTTCAAGTACCAGAACGTCCTTGATTGTTTTAGAATCAGTACCATATTTTCGGTTCTTTAGTAGCTCAAGTGCGAACACAACAGCCTTTTCATCTAATTCGCCTACAGGGAAGGATGGGCTGAGCATACCCGCGACCCCTCCGTTATAGACCATTTGCACCTTACTAACTTCAACAGGGGTCTCCCATTGTTCGTATCCTACAGCTACACGATACTCTGCGTTTTTCGGGTGACCGCCTCTTGCTGGAATAAAGATAGCCCTTGATGCTTCAAATACACGAGCCATTGTAAATCATCCTTTCACTATTAGTGTTACACCAATAGTAATACACTAATAGTTAAGTGTCAATATTTTTTAAAGGACATTGAATTATTGAACAGAGAAACGTATAATGAAAGCATATTTACTAGTTATTCGAGCTCTATTGAGCAGTTGTACCTCCATTCACAGGAGAATCAACACAGTTATTAAACTCATGTCCTTTGAGGCAGAGCGTGGTCATTAACAAACTACACAAAAATTCGAGTGGATTATTCAAAACCAAATAGATAGCGATATTTAAAAGGCGATTAGCGTCATTTCTGATTAGAAGTGGCTTCCTAATGGTCTTTTTTTGTATTTAAAAACAATTTTGAGGGGGTGATGAAAATGGAGTGATCAATTCAGTTGCAGAAATGGAACTGTCACGATTAAAGAAAGAGGTTTCAAATTCAAATTAATTTAAAAGGGGCTAGTAACATGCAAAAAACAATGAAGAAGGCTGGTAAAGGGTTAAGTATAGAGTTCAACTTAGATGAATCAAAGTTCAAAGAAAGTATCGTTGATATTCCTGCAGAAGCCGACTACAAGACTTATAACTCAATCATCGGTTCACAATCGATCGATATTGTGGAGTTCAATGAGCAGTACGACATTGTGGTGGATGACGAGGGGTTGCTAGTATCTCGTAACCCAATAATTAGAGTCCATACACCTTATGGAACAGTCGATCTAGCAGGGAAGCTACTATTCTTAAGACGTGTCGATACAGACGAAGGTATTTCCTCATCAGGTATGAATCCAGGTGAAGTTCTTGAATTGCTTTTCAAGTTGGATAGCAATATAGAGCTGATTGGAGTGTGTAACTTATGAGGTATGAGATTGTTGAAAAACTAGATGGATCCAAAATTAAGCAATGCCCCCAGTGTCAGCAAGATGTTTTGGGGATCAACACAGGGGCTTTTGGAGCATGGATTGAGTGCACGAATTGTTACAAAGATACTTATCTTCTTGAGTTCTCAACGCTTAATGCGCTTGAGGACCCTGTTGAACGTATCGGTTGAATTTGTGTATTTGAATGCAGTTAAAAACAATTAGGAGTGAGAGTTCATGCCTTTAAGTGCTTTGCAGCTGAAGCTGGCCAAGGAGTCATTGCATCAGTCGTATTTCATTAAAAGAATTGATTTAGAAGAATTGAGTGAGATGGAAGAAATGATAAAGAGTGTCCAGTCATATCACGAGATGAGCGATTATTGGCATCACTACTATCGTAAAGGGAAATTTCACTTATGCAACATCATCAAAGCGGTGGAAGAAGCAATCAAAAGCCCTTTGAAGATTGAGGAGAAGATGCCATTCAAAGTTGGCGATCCTGTAAACGTTCCTGCTGGCGATAGAAAAGAAAAGGCAATGGTACTCGGTATGGACGTAGAAAAAGAAATGTATCTAATTCGTCCAAAGCGAAGAAGAGCAGAGTCTTACTACATCGATGTGGGCTTGCTAATTGCCTTGAATAAGGAGAATTGGCAGGAAAAAAAGATGAGTGACTTTACTTTCGTCCAGACGGATTTGGCTGACTATCTTGAATTTTGAATACCTGATTAAGACAGAATTACTTTTAAAAATGATAATGGGAAAGGATTGATTAAATATGAAAGAACACTTTATGAAAAGACTGCAATACTTTGGGATAGATGGAATGGTGATTGGAATGGTTGTTCCTATCATTTGCTTGTTGGTCTTAAATTGGATCAATGGCATTGAGCACTTTGAAGCGATAAAAGAGATGATGACCGCAATTCATGTGGTCACATTTGTTCTTGCTTTTATCTCGGTAGTGGCGTTAGTTTGCAAGGCTGTTTTGAAGGATAACACTTCAACAGCATTTATGACTCTTGCAATCGGGACCTACATTATCCTTGTGACGTGTTCTGGACTAATGGAAGCAACCTTTGTTCAGATGTTGTTTGGAGAGCTATTCACTATTGTTTTGTACTTCTATATGTATAGCTATTTCAAGCAGTTGTTCGAGTTGAATGACGACATCTCTTTCTGAGCGTTTTTACACTTGAATATCATTGGACAACCACAAATCACATACTGTCAAAATGCAAAAGTACTAACTGAAAATTAATTAAGGGAGAGAAATATATGACTTATATTTTCCAGAAAAAGAACCTAATGATAATAGCGCCTCTATTGTATGTAGCCTTACTAGCGATAGCAATAAATGGTCAAGATCTATTAATTCAACCACAGCAATACACGATAGTTGAAGTGATCAATGACTCCAGTGCGTTAGTTGAAGATGGAAACGGTGACCAAGCAACAGTTTACTTCGATGATCGTCCGGTTTTTGACAACGATATTGAATGGGGAGGCTTCCCTGTCGAAGTAATATCTGGTGAGTGGCAAAACGAAGACCGTACAGTTCTGAAGAGTACATTGGATATTTGGGGATGAATTTGAAAGAAAGAAGGGTGTTTTTATGGAATCGATTGAACTAAACAAGCAGTTTGTTAAAGGAATATGGCTAGGGTTAGTGTTAGCTTTAATTTTGCTCTTAGCGGAGTCCACGGTTGTATTAACATTGTTAATAGCGGGGCTACCATTGCTTAAATTCGTCAAAACGAAAAAGCAATTTTCTGCCGAGGAAGATGAAACGGAGAAAGAAGAGTCCGTGCCAGAGAAGCTAGCTAGGAAGAAGTTCAAACTAATCAAACCCAAGAAATATAGAAGAACGACAAAAATTCGGCTAGTAGAATAAGAAAGAATAGATTAAGAGTGAAGAAACTGAATTGACACATACTGTGAAGGAGCGAGTAAAGTGAAAACGATAAACGAAGAACAAGAGATGTGGGAATGGTTAAGTGAAGACAATTGTTCTAAGTGTGGCGTCACTGAACTACCTAAAGACTACCCTTATCATCATTGTGAACAATGCAGAAGATAGATATGCAACTATATGAATAAAATATGTAACAAACCAAAAAGCAACTGATACCAAATCAGTTGCTTTTTTAATCCCTTTAAGGAATCTCTATTTGTTTTATACACATTCACTACTAATATATGTAATTACTGTGTAAAAAAATGTATGATGTATAAGATACGATGATTTCTTTGATAAATACCTCAGTGAATGGAGATATCCAAATGATCACAGGCTTTTTTCATACTTTACGATATTTGAAAACAAAAGCGTCGAATAAGGAAGACAACAAAAATACAATTACCTCAAAAACAGATGAAAATACAAGACCGAGGTTCAAGTTTAAAGAGAAAGATAACTGGAACCACAATATATATGACATAAAAAAGGAACAGTTCACAGGACTAGCTTCAGTAATCTATAATCTAGACGACCAATACCGTGACGAACTCTTTCTAAAGAAGCTAAACGAAGAAATTTTATGGGATGATGACAGTAGGTTCCACATAATAGGCTTTAATAGCTCATTTTGTTTGATAGATATGAAATCAGGGAGTAAGAGGTGGTTTAGTGAAGAAATTGATGCGAAAAATAGACTTAGATGGATAGATACATTGATTTATCAAGACACGGATTTACTGAAGTTCCTAAAGGAAACTTCTAACGAGTGGTACAATAACGATAAATCAAAGAGGTACTATATAAGGGCGAACGGAGTCGTGGACAGAAAAACACGCTGTTACATAGATTTACCTTCCAAAGATGATCAGCCTCTACTTGTATGTGAAGAAGGAGTATCGAGTTACGAGACAACTAAATTAATGGCACATTTATACAACTTAATTGAAGAAGGTGTAATTTAACTATGTATAGGAGAAGCTCTAATTTTGCTTCTCCTTCTTTTTTCGACGAGTTTCTTCATTATATTGTACCCTTATCATTCGCCCTTCTTTTCTTGCTTGTATTGCTTTATGATTTTATAGAATGTATTCTTCTTCAAATCTAACTTACTCATAAAATCTACAGCCGTTAATTGCTTCTCTTGATATGAGGGGTACTGTTCCTTTAACACTCGCAGCTGTTGTTTTGAAAGAGAGTCTAAAGAAATAGCTGGCCTCCCTAAATGCTTTCCCTCACGCCTCGCCTGTGCAATGCCTTCTTTTTGTCGTTTCTTCGTTTTCTTGAGCTCCTGTTCTGCTACATAAGCAAGTAGCGACAGGAACTGATCCTCCATCAGCTTACCTTGATCGCCCATCTGTTTGAATTTACGTGAGTTAAAGAGTTCTTCATTCTCCAGGACAATGATGTCGGCTTCAAGTTCTCTTGTGATGTACTTCCATTCCGCAATCACCTGATCGTAATTCCTACCTAACCGAGTGAACTCATCGATATAGATCAAGTCGCCTTCTCCAATTACTTTACGCAATATCTGATACTGAGGACGCTCGAAGTTACTACCAGTGAGTTTATCAATGAAAATACGTCTAGGTTCAATGCCGATCTCTTCAGTCATTTTATGAAACTGTCTTCCTTCATTTTGTTCCTTAGTCGATACTCTGATGTATCCATAAGTATTACCCAAAAACTCCACCTCTATTCTATGAATCAATGAAAATTTTGTAAAGATGATCATTGAACAATTTACTGTTCAATGTTAGTGTAAATGTACAGCATTTGTTTGTAAAGGTCATTGAACCATTTATGTACGTTTATAAAAATAATTATACACCTTTTTGGTAAATGCAAAAACAGGTCTACCAAGGGTTCGAGGGAAGAAGAAGATTTGTTTAAAAAGTTTACCTTTACAAACTCCTATAAAATGTAAATGACCACATCTCAATTTAGACATGGTCATTTACAATTGCACTATTCTTCTTTTTTCTTGGTAATCTTGTGTGTGATCATGGAGTAATGATTCTTCGTATGGACTTCATTTTTGAATTCTTTAGATTCGATTCGTTCAATTAATTTGGTCACTTCAGATGTAAGCGACTCAACCTGTTTTTCTAAGCCACTAATAATTTCTCGTTGCTTAGTAGCATTTTGTTCGTCAGTAAGCTCTGCTTGTTTTTTGCTCATTGTTATTTGAAACAAGGCAAATGCTAGACCAAGTACTGTTAATCCAACTCCAAAGAAAGTGGAGAAGTCTGTGGAGTCTGATGAATTTATAGCAGCCACAATAAAAAAACCTATACTTAATGGTACATAACAAATGGACAGAACAAATGTGATTGTCTCCCACACACGGATTCCTTTTTGTAATTTCAAGATTACACCACCTAATATCCAATTTATTCTTTATAACTCTATCAAACTATTTAAGAAAAGGGTAGGAAAGGCGAAAATACTATTGGAGGGGATACTATCGAAAGGAAAGAGCAAATCGAGCAGGTGAAGATGACTATGATTGAAGCGTACTTATTCCATGAAAAGAAGGCACAGTTCGTCTATCATCACGAAATAAGGACAAAGGAAATAAAAGTGCTTTATAATACGATGTTCGATGATTTCGATGAAATACTTAATCAACAGCGGGAAATGTCTAAGTAGATGGGTGAATACATGAACTTAACAAAGGCAGGAAGATGGTTACAAAGAGTTATAAGTGAATTTAGACAAATGACAAATAAAAGAGAACCAATCCCCATATCTCCCTCTGCAACAACCAAGCCTAAAATGTCAGAGAATCAGAGAGAGTTTCAAAACCTCATATTTAATGCCAAAGAGATCCTTGAAAGTGAGTTCCCACATAAGATATATGAGTACATATACTTGTTAGGAAAAGCTAGGCAGCATCAATTGATCACAAATTGTCTGAGAAAATCAGTTATTGAGAAGAGTTCAATCGATGATGTAGAAGATTTGTTTTTTTGGTCCCGAGCAGACATTGATTATTCTTTTCATTTATATGATGAAGCCGACCGACGCCTCAACTGGTTTACGGACGAGGAGTATATAGGGCTTTCAGAAATGAGATTAGATCCTAAAGATACATTAATCTTTCCATTAACGTGGAAGAGCAGAAAGTTACGTGATTGTATGCTTGAAATAGGGAGGGATATTGGTCAGCCTTGGGAATTTGACGATATGAACCACAATGTAAAATACGTTAAGCCATTGAATATTGGAGTTGTCATGAACGGTAACCACTCTATGGCCATCAATATCATTAGAAATGAATCTTCTGATGTTAAGGTCGAATCGATCCTTGATTTATCTCCTATATATGAAGAACTTTATACGGACGGGGAATATTTTTGGAAGAAGCAGTCAGGTGAAATGAAAGAACGCAAATTGGCTGAGGTCGATTCAATAGAAATGGCAGCTCTTTTCGAGATAGGTCGATTGATCAACGAGTATCATCCATTGACTAATCTACATGGTAAAGGGCGTTTAATGAATAAATAATGAACTATATATACGAAAGCTGTTTTGTTTCTTCATGGGGAAATGAACTTTAGGGAGGAAGAGTGAGAAAAGAATGATCTCAAAGCAAGATTTGAAAGGCTATTTAAGTGTTGCCATTAATAAGTATTTTGAAGTAACTCGTGAAGAGGGACAGGATAAAGGAAACAAGGAGTCTTATTATGTAGGGCAAATAGTAATACTATCTACATTATTTGGTTACTCGTGGGAGGAACATAAGTCAGAGGGAAACTTCGATGACTTTGTTTTTATGCTGATTGTGAGACTTTCATTAGAACACCAAGGGGTTCATATGAAGCCTGTTGAACGAACTAATCCTAAGGATGATCTACAGAGATTAGTTGAAGAGGTTCTAGTTCAGCTTAATAAATAGAATCCTGTTGTCACTGGCTTAATTCATTATGATTCATGTATATTGCAATATCTATAACAATATTAATATTGTTATTAATAGAAAGTGTGATGTTACCTATCCAGGCGAATGAGAACGTCGAAAATGTTAGGGTTCATGCAATCAACAAAGTCTGTAATAGAGGGGTGTTTCTGTATGAAACACCCCTGAAATTGAGGAACGTCGAAAATGTTAGGGTTAAGGTAGATAAATAATATATGTTGTTTGGTGAGAAGCTCTAAAGTCTGATTGGCTAGAGAGTTTCTTTTTTCTTTCTATCAAGTTTACTTTTTACGACATTCCATGTTCCCACTGATACTAAGCCAAGACCTAAAGCTCCAGCCCCTAAAACACTAAGATTTCTCGCTTCTTTTGAAGTGAAAGTATATCGTAAGCCCTCTGATAAATGCGGTCTAGTATACCCAGATCTTATTAAGTCATTTACCTTGTCGGGGGACATCAATATCCCCTCAACATATTGATAATCTTTAGAAATGAGTTCTCCACATTCCGCATCTGATATTAATTTTCCATTTTCTAACCAAGCCATATTTTCACCTCTTTTCGCGCAGGTATGTATTAGTTACGATACTTATCCAATTAAGTTTCGAAATAAAATGTATTAATACAATCCAAGCTAGATTTGGGTGCACAATTATATATTTCTATTTTACTATTAGTCATGTTGGCAACACTATATAAACAATATGCCATATACGAAGAAGACCTTATTTCCTCTACAGGAAACAAGGCCCTTTCCAATTTAACTATTCTTATCATGCTTCATACTCTTACCTGTTAACCTCTTCAGTTGTTCAGCTAACTCATTCGTATCAATGCTTTCATGAGTAGAAGCTGCAGCTTCATTTTCTCCAGTTTTTTGTTCTTCCTTTTGCTTGAACCAGTCTGGTATGACTTCACCAGTTTCCCATTCATATGGTTCCGCAATTTTTCCATCATCTAATTCTTTTGCGAATTCATTGATCTTCCAGACGACAAAACCAGGAGGGTTTTTCAAACTTTTTGTGTTAGCTGCTTCCTCCATAAGGTTATGCAAGGACTCTTGGTAACTATCCCCCCATATAGCATAGCTTTGAGCTAACCAATTCTTCATAGTCGACTTATTTACTTTTAAATAAAGCTTATTGGCTGTGATCATGAAGTTATCGACTATATCTTCATAGTTACTATCTTCTTCAATCGGGATTGGCTCTACTTTGATCTTATTGAGTTGTATTGAAAAAGTAATTGAGTGGTATTTACGTCCTTTTTTTATAGGTTCATATTCAAAGTAGATGTCAGTTTTTTCTCTCAGCTCTTTACTAGCAGGTTCTAATACCCTTTGACGAAAGTTTGCGAACTCTTTATATACTTCTACTGCTCCTACTTTTCTTCTTAGTTCATCAACTGTAAAAGTTACCACGCCAACATTTTCCCATTTTTTCAATAATTCATAGAAACGAATAGAGTATCCACTTTTCAATTCAAGAATATTCTCCAGTCTGTAACTCGTAAATTGATTCTTAAGCTGTAATAAGTAAGGTTTGAGACGAGGATCAAATGAAAAATCAATAGTGCCTTCTTGTGGACCCTCGTCTGGAGAGTATTCTGCACCTGATATCCAATGAGTCAGTAGCTTCTTGCCATCGGTCTTTTCAATTTCTATAACCTTTGACATTAGCTTTTTCAAGATATCACCTAACTCTGTGTATTTAGGTTGTTCTAAGCCCATCATTTTTGTAAACTCACGAATTGATACTCTGTAAATATGGAACTCTTCATCTCTAGGTTCAATTTGGCTGACAACGTATGCAATAAGCTTTTGTTCCCTTTTGGTTAATGGACTTCTGTATGTAGCCTCAATTAATTCGTTTGATTTCGTAACCCAGTTTCGTTCATTTGAAGATATATCTTTTAGCATCCCATTGACTCCTAACATGAGGTGTTCCGATGTTATGTTTTGTTGCTATTATAAATAATCTAAGGATTATTGTAAATCTAAATATATAGTGACATCGAAAATGTTAGGGTTATGTGTATTGAGATCCTTTCGAATACAGTCATTAAAGTGAAAGCGTCGAAAATGTTAGGGTTACGTGCGTTGAGAACCTTACAAATACAGTTTTCAATATGAAGACGTCGAAAATGTTAGGGTTAGCACCCAAAAAGTTATGGGAGAATCGAAAATGTTAGAGAAAGCGTCGAAAACGTTAGGGTTAGAGATCGAAGATGTAAGGTTAAACGTCGAAAATGTTAGGGTTAGAATCGAAGATGTAAGGTTAAACGTCGAAAATGTTAGGGTTAAGGTATATAAACCCTATGACACCAGTACTTCCAGAGTGCTTAAAACAAGTAAAACAGTTAAACAAAAAAACATTTGTAAAACACCAAAACAATTTGTCTGATGTTTAATACTATTTATTATTTCATCAGACATAATAGCCTTGCTAGAATTGTAGTCATACAAATGATTAGTAAAAATAGACCTCCCTATTAACCAGACAAGTGGGTGAGGGTAAAATCCATGCTAATACTCTCATTAAAACTAGAATAAATGTACAATTAAAAATGTATTTGTACCCACCTATCAATACTTATTGAAATATTTAGATAACAATGATATGATTAATTTGTCACAAACAACCGACGGGTTGTTATCTACCTGAAGCAACAGAATCTACTGAAACAAGGCCATAGTGCCGGATTTGATCCATAATGGATCCGAAAAACAAGGAGCTTATAACAAGTTCCTTGTTTTTTTATGCAAAATTATCAAAAAATTGTTAAAATATATCTAATACATGACAAATAAGGGAGCGTTTTGACATGAGTAATCCTCGCTACACGATTGGACTGGATGTCGGGATTGCATCAGTTGGATTCGGAGTCATCGATGAAGAACGAAATATTGTCGAAGCAGGTGTTCGGTTGTTTCCTGAAGCAGACAAAACAGAGAATGAAAGTAGAAGGACGAAAAGAAGCGCCAGAAGACTCAAAAGAAGAAGGTCTCATCGTAAAGAGCGGGTACAATGGCTTTTAGAGAGAAGTGAATTTCCTACATATTATAAAGGATATGAATCTCCCTATCATCTTCGCGTAAAAGGATTACGAGATAAATTAGATGAGGAGGAATTGTCAGCTTCTTTACTTCACCTCATTAAAAGAAGAGGGATACATAATGTTGATCATCAGGATGATGATCTCACTGGTGAGGACTCTCTATCGACCAAAGACCAGGTGAAACGGAATGCTCAAGCTCTAGAAGAGAGGTTTGTTTGTGAGCTTCAGTTGGAAAGGTTAGAGGAAGAAGGCGAGGTTCGGGGACATCGTAATCGTTTCAAAACGAGTGACTATGTGAAAGAAGCCACTACTCTTTTGAAGAAGCAACAGGAATTCCATGAAAAAATCTCTGACGATTTTATAGATGAGTTTATTCAACTGCTATCAAAACGCAGGGAGTATTATGAAGGTCCGGGCCTAGGCAGTCCTTATGGCTGGGAACAGGACACAAAGAAATGGTATGAACAGATGATGGGAAGATGCAGTTATTTCCCTGATGAGTTTAGATGTGTCAAAGCTTCTTATTCAGCTCAGCTTTACAATGCTTTGAATGATTTGAACAATTTGAGAATTAATAGGGAAGAGCCCAAGCTGACTACGGAAGAGAAGGAACGTCTGATAGAAAGCGTATTTAAAGGAAAGGGATCTATAACGCTTAAGAAAATTGCGAAAGAAATCAGTGTCAGTGAAGAAGATATAAAAGGTTCGCGAGTTAATGCTAGAGGAAAGCCAGAGTTCACCGAGCTTCAAACATATCATGATTTAAGAAAAGTCACCGAACACCCTGATACATTAAACCAAAAGCAAATGGATGATATAGCGGAGCGGCTTACTATGTGGCAGAATCCCGAAGAAAAGTTATCCGCCCTTGAAGAATTGGACACAGATCTACCAGCAGAAGTTTTACAAAAGATGAGTGAAGAACTCAATTACAGTGGAACACACGCTTTAAGTAAGAAAGCTATAGATTTGCTATTACCCGAATTATGGCATTCCAGTAAAAATCAAATGGAAATCTTCTCAGAACTTGGACTCAAACCTAAAAAAGTCGAGCTCAAAGGTCTTAGCACGATTCCTGATAATCATATCGAAGACATCATCTTGTCTCCAGTAGTTAAACGATCCTTCAAACAAGCCATTCGAGTCGTCAATGAGCTTATCAGAAAGTATGGCAATCCTCATTCTATCGTAGTGGAACTGGCAAGGGAGAAAAATAGCCAAGACAAGAAGAAATTCATTAATAAAATGCTTAAACAGCACGCTGCTCTAAATAAGCAGATCCGTGAAAAGCTGGATGAGCATGACCTGGATGCCAATCACAGTCATTTTGAGAAACTACGCTTATGGCACCTTCAGGACGGTCAATGTTTATACTCCCATAAAGCGATTCGTCTTGAAGACCTACTAGACAATCCGATGCATTATGAAGTTGATCATATTATTCCTCGTTCGGTTTCTTTTGATGATTCGCAGAAAAACAAAGTATTAGTACTCACAGAAGAGAATCAGAAGAAAGGGAATCGAACTCCGTTTCAATATTTATCTTCTGGGAGTGGGACTATTACTTATCAAGCGTTTAAAGCTCACGTCCTTCAATTGGCTAAATCCAGTGAAAAAATGCCGAGAAAGAAAAAAGATTACCTTTTGGAAGAAAGGAACATAACGAAATATGAAGTTCAAAAAGACTTTATCAATCGAAATCTAGTTGATACGAGATATGCGACCAGAGAGCTACTTAACCTTCTTCAATCTTACTTCCGTGAGAATGAGTCTGGTGTTAAGGTCAAATCCATCAACGGAGGTTTCACGAATTATCTACGGAAGATCTGGCGCTTCAGAAAAAATCGTGAAGAGGATTTCAAACACCATGCAGAGGATGCGTTGATTGTTGCCATGGCTGATTACTTGTTCGAGAGCCAAAAAGAGCTTAAAGAAGCAAACGCTATGATGACGAATCAAAAATCTGTAGATATGGAAACAGGAGAAATTCTTAATCAATCGTTTGGAGCACTATTCACGGATCAATTCTATAAGGTAGAAGCGATTAAAAGTTACGGCGATTATAAATATTCGCATCGAGTTGATCAAAAACCCAACAGACAATTGATGAACGATACAATTTATTCTACAAGAACGTTTGAAGGTGAAGAGTACACTGTAGGAAAGATAAAAGACCTGTATGACAAAGATAATGAAGATTTGAAGAAAAAATTAGATAAATCTCCTGAAGCCTTCTTAATGTACTCTAACGATCCGAAGACCTTCGAAAAGTTGAAAGTCATCATGAAACAATATGCTGATGCCAAAAATCCATTGGCAAAGCGACTTGAGGAAACAGGAGAGTACCTAACTAAGTACAGCAAAAAGGGGAACGGTCCTGTAGTCAAAGCAATTAAATATAGGCAGAAAAAATTGAATGTTCACAAGGACCTTTCTCATAAATATCACCCCAAGAATAAGAAGGTCGTCACTTTATCTCTTAAGCCTTACCGAATGGATGTGTTTGAAGATGAAGGGAAGTACAAGTTCCTTACTATTCGCTACGATGATTTAAACGAGTCAAAGATGGCTTATACTTTGGATGAACGACACTATGAGAATAAATTGCAGAAAAAAGGAATTAGTGATACAGCTGTTTTTTTATTTAGCCTTTATAAAAATAATGTGATCGAAATCAATGGAGAGAAGTTCAGGTTTGTTGGAGTCAACGACGATGACAAGAACAAAATCGAATGTAAACCAGTTCATACTCATGGAGATAAGAGAATAATGAAATATATCGGAAATAGCACAAAAGTGTTTCATAAATATAATGTGGATGTTCTCGGGAATGAGTATAAGAATCAAATAGAAAAGGCAAGATATGTGATTCCGAAATAACTTAAGGAGTTAGTGTATGAGCTGTAGTTTCAGGTAGATACGTGACCACTTATACCCTGACAAACAAATAGAAGCCGTTTCAGTACTCAGTTATTTCAGGTAGATATGTGAATTAGATATGGCATATAAAATGAATATTTCAGTTTCAGTACACTGTTGTTTTGGGTAGGTATGTGACTTAGAGAGATTAAGAAAGTCATAATGGTTGGTTTCAGTACTCTGTAGTTTGAGGTAGATATGTGACGAAATCGGCCCGATAAGTGCGGAACAGTTTGTTTCAGTACACTGTTGCTTCAGGTGGATAAGCGACAGGACAACGAAAATGGAAAAGTCGGATTCTGTTTCAGTACTCTGCTGTTTCAGGTAGATACAGGACTAACAAATATAAAGAAGGATATCAATATGCGTTTCAGTACTCCGTTGCTTCAGGTAGATATGTAACTACTTTGACAAGTCTTAAATTCCCTTCGGTGTTTCGGTACACTGTTGTTTCAGGTAGATAGGTGACATGATACAAAAAAGATTATAGCCCCTATGTTTCAGTACACTGTTGTTTCAGGTAGATAGGTGACACCTCTTTTAATCCATAACGTAAATTCATTGTTCCCGTAATCTGTTGCTTGAGGTGGATATGTGACTAAGCCATCTTTTTGGGAATAATCTATGTGTTTCAGTACTCCGATGTTTCAGGAAGGTATATGTGCACAAGTTTCCGTTCCTTCCCGTTCTCTTGTTTCAGTACTCTGTTGTTTCGGGTAGGTATGTGACGCATGGAATGGCGAGGAACTAGAGTGAAGGGTTTCAGTACTCTGCTGTTTCAGGTAGACGTGTGACCTCCTATAGTCCCGAGCGTGATAATCAGGTGTTTCAGTACTCCGTTGCTTCAGGTAGCTATGTGACATTACTCAGCTGAACGTCAACAAGTGCGTATTTTCAGGTAGATTCGTGACTTGTCATGACGATTCCTTCTTAGTTGGTATGTTTCAGTACTCCGTTGTTTGAGGTAGCTATGTGACTAAAACTATAGCCAGAAGGAGAAATGACCGTTTCAGTACTCCGCTGTTTCAGGTATATATATGACTTTACCATTGTAGGTAAAGGCGGTGATCTTGTTTCAGTACTCCGTTGTTTCAGATAGATATGCGACCTGTTGACTTTGTTCAAATAGACCAATATAGTTTCAGTACCCTGTTGTTTCAGGTAGATCTGTGACGCATCGCAATGACAAACAAACAGACGGTCAGTTTCAGTACCCTGCTGTTTCAGGTGGATATGTGACTTTCTTGTCCTGGAGTGAAGAAGTACATATGTTTCAGTACTCTGTAGTTTCAGGTGGATGTGTGACTGGAAATGTATGCCTTTTATGATCCGATTGATTTCAGCTGGTCATTAATAATTTATCAAGGTTAATGTAACCTACCTAAATGTAATGGTTTGATTTTATAATTCGGAGTAAATACTTAGTAGTAACTCCGAATTATAGTGCAAAATAAAAGCCACTCCTAACCAAAAGGAATGGCTTTATTTATTCTTGGTAAGAACAAAAGTATAGATAGATATAGCAAGCGCGATCAATGATGTGATTAGTGCTAAAGTAAGCATCAAATCGCCTCATTTCTTGTCATTTTTGAATAATCAGGATATAATAAGAGTAGAATATGGTTGGGAAAGGGATCACTCCCTCTCCCGTTGTGAGTTATTTCTTAGACCTTTTCGCTTTCCCAGAGCGAGGGTCTATTTTCTTTTCACGACTCTTATTTCTCCAAGCAATACTGAGATTAATCGCAGCACTACTTAGGTTCACAACAGACGTGATCAGAACAATCAACTCATCCATATCTACACACCCCCTTTCTTTAAGGGGATACCTCCATTATATCATATTTCACCTCTAAAAACGTTGATTCTATGCGGTTTTTAGAGCAATCCTTCATTCTCGAAAACAGCTTTAAGTAGGTCATTTACATACTTGGATTTGAAGCCTTTTTTCTGTTTTCTTTGCTTGCTTAGCTTATCAAGAGTTTGAGCAACCTCTTTTTCTAAATGAAAACCACAAAAGATTTTCTCGTTCTTCTTTTCGTCCTTTACAATGCTTTTATGAATATCAGCAACGTTAACATTATGAGTTAGTTCCTCATTTACTTCTTCCTGCTGAACAGAACTTTCTTCTTGTTCTTGTTTAGGTACAACCACTTCTTCTTCACTTCTTTTATTCATGCTTGCTACGTCTGCAAAGCTACTAGGTCTTTTCTTTCTTGCCATTTGTCATCTTCCTCTCGGTTAGTAGTTTAGTTCCTCAATCAATTTGAAATACGAATTGACGGTCTTATTAAGTTTTTCTTTTAAAGTGGCTGGGCCATCCCCATATGCGACAGAGTTAGAAAACCGAATGGATCTAGGTATAACGTTATCTGTGACATAAAGGTCATTCTGAGCTGCATACTTACGGCAGTCTTGGAGAAGTTGCGAGTGTAATGTAGTCCTCGCATCCACTAATGTAGGAACAATCGCCTCTACCTCTAAGCTAGGATTGTGCCTCTCTTTAAAGTCATTGTAGAAATTCAATGTTTTCACTAATGACCGCAGGCTATACGTTTCAGGTTGAAAAGGTATCAGTAACGAATCAGCGATCCTTAATGCGTTACTTGTAGCTAGACCTAAGTTTGGTGGTGTATCAATAAATATGTAATCGTAGTTGTTTTTCACCTTTTTAGTCAGCTTATCTTGGAGAAAATCGAAGATATTGGTGTATAAATTACTGTTCGTGAATACTTCGTACTCCAGGAAAGTCATATCATCATTACTTATAGCAATATCAATATTGTCCGATGCAGTAACAATAGCTTCCTCAAATGAAACGTCTTTATCTACAAATACATCATAGATGCTTGTATCATAGGTGTCTGGGTTAATGCCAAAAGCAATACTTGAGTTACCTTGGTTATCAACGTCGATGATGAGCACCTTTTTGTCTTGTCTTGCTAAGACGCCTGCTAAATTAGTGGTCAAAGAGGTTTTTAAAACACCACCTTTGTTTGTTGATACAGCAATTGTTTTAGTCACCTTACATCACCCTTTCATCTTGGTATTGAGCGGTACACCGTTTAGAAAAAGTCTATCACACTACCATTAAGATGAAAATAATATTTTAGATATAGATATATTTTACAACAAAGATAACAATATTGATATTAATATTGTTTTTAAAAATGAATTCTATTTTGAACAATTAACTGTTGCAAGAATCCTTTGTCTTTGGGTATAATGAAGCTATATTTACCAGTTATTAAGCTCTTTTTCACAGAGCAGTCGTTCCTATCCTGATTACAAGGATACATAAATCGACACAGTTATTTTTGGCTATTCACTTAGCTCAGTCATGTCTTAATGACAAAAACAAGTCTTTTTCACATTAAAAAAATTAGATAGTTAGATATTAAAACCAATTCACAAGTTCTATGCCTAAGTAGGTGTAGTCCGTGGATTGGTTTTTTTATATATAAAATTCCATTAAGAAAGGGAGTAGTTAAAATGAACAGAGATTTAGAACATCCCGATATCTCAAAGGTTGGATACGAGAGGGAGGATCTTCCTCAAGTATTCACTAAGTGTGAGGGCTGTGAAGAAGATATTTTGTCTGGTCGTGAGTATGTGTTAATTCACGATGAAGTCTTTTGCTCTAAAGAATGCTTGTTAGGTTTCATCTCTGACAACATCGAGTTTATAGGGGCAAGATATCGTAATTAGATTTCAAACAAGAGTGATTTCAAATTCAAATTAATTCAAAAAGGGGTGGATTCTCGTGAATATTAACGAGCAAATCCAAAGTGGAAACATCGTAGCAACACAAAATCAAGAGGGAGCGCTAGGTTTTATCTTCTGGTACTCGGTATCTTCTAATATTGAGGTGACCAGAGAAGATCTAGGCGATTTATTCAAGAACATTGGAATTGATGAGAACTGGCTACCTAATGAAATACGTCCTAGTGACGCTTTTCGGAGAGCAACCAGTGAGATTCAGCGTAAACGAGTTCCAACGTCTGATCCGAACATTAACCGAAACTATTTATCTCGGGAAGTGTACTCAGACACTCAAATGGTACAGCGAAATATCGTAATCGAAAACGTGGATAAGCAAGGGAAACGGTTAGATTACGAATCAAATGCTACTGTTATTGAGTTGGATAAAGAAAACGTTGAATTTAAAGTGATTTCAAAGCCAGGAGAGGATGCAGCTAGAGAGCTTGCCTACGAGGCCAAACACAAGTTTGATAAGTACATTACTTATTACTCTTCCCAGCAACTTAGGGTTATGGTCAGTAAGTTCCTTAGCAGTTTAGCACCTACACAGGTTCGTCCAAATGGAGGGGTATATTTTATACCGATTAACTTTGCTGACGACCTCAGTAAATTACAAACCCTTTGTGAAGAACTTGATTCCGAAGGGGTTTCTATACCGCTTTATGACTCTAGCGACAATAGAAACATGGTGCTTCGAAAATTAAAAGATGACCTTCATACAGCCATTCAACGCTTAGAGACATTAAAGCAGTCAAATGCTAGTCGAGCACAGTTACAAGAGGCTTTGAAGGAAGCGAAGCGTGTCGGTGATACTTACACTGACTACCGTAAAAATCTGAAGATAGATGTTAGTGAGCTAGAAGACTATCGTGATGACTTGAGAAGTCAGTACATCGAAGTCTTGGATCGTATCACTAAATAAGAAGACAAGAAAGAAATCACTTTTGTATAACTCGAGTTTCTGAGTTTTATAAGAGGCGGTTTCTTTTTTGTTGTTTAAAAGGAGAATTTAGGATGGGTGATTTTTTTCAAACCCGTAGAGGGGTTACGTTCTATGAATACCATGTACCTGAAATGATGAAGTCATTACAGAAAATAGGTAGTGAATTAGAGCGTCAAAACAATTTAAAAGAAGAAGAACTGAAGATGAAACGAGGCGAATCCAATGAGTATTTTACTTCACCAAAGGTCTGAGGAATACCTGAAAGATGTTTTTTCAGCTTATAGTGACGGTGGTGAACTACCACTGTTTCATACTCTTTCGGGTCGCACCATTATACATCTTTACCCTGTGGCTGACACAGTTGATGAGCATGGTGAACTCATAGGATTAGTGGATGCGCTATTTTTTGAAGTGAATATCTACAATGTCGAAACCATGACGTTCTGGAGTACAACTTCAAAGGATGAAATAGATTTAGGCATCCCCTGTAAAGCACGTATATTCAAAGATGGTAGCACGGTTCTGATCATTAACCGCGACATAAAGATTATGGATACTCAATCTTTAACGGTTAAATAAACCGGGCAAATAATATTTAAAATTCTAAGGAGAGAAAATAATATGACTAATAAAATTAAAGATATCAAGAGTGCACTTAATCAAAAATACTTCGAGCGTGAAGAAGAAATTGAAGCGTTGCTCACTGCTATGTTGGCAAAACAACACGTTTTGTTTATTGGAGTAGCTGGTACAGGTAAATCCATGTTGTCTGCTGAGTTGAATAACATTGTTGAAGGGTCAGATTACTTCCAATGGCTATTGAACCAATTCAGTACACCTGAAGAATTATTCGGCGTACTATCTCTTAAAGAGCTCGAGCAAGGAGTGTACAAGCGTAATACATCGAATAAATTACCTGAAAGTCATTTCGCTTTCTTAGATGAAATCTTTAAAGCGAATTCGGCTATTCTTAACAGCTTGCTTACGATCATTAACGAACGTTTGTTTTACAACAATGGTCACCCTGTTCAAACTCCTCTTATGTCTATTGTTGGTTCATCTAATGAGTACCCAGAGGAAGGCGAAGGTCTAGAAGCATTATTTGACCGTTTCTTGCTGCGATACGAAGTAGACTATATCCAGGAGGACAAGTCATTCGTTCAAATGCTTTCAGGTACTAACGATAATGTTGAGGTACCTTCCATTACTTTAGAGGAACTTCACATTTACCAACAGGAAGCTGAACAAGTGAATATCCCAGGATCAGTCATTGATACTCTCCTCGATATTCGTAATGAGCTAAAAGATGAAGGGGTCAGACCTAGTGATCGTCGCTTCAAGCAATCTCTATCTTTACTTAAAGCACAGGCCTACATGAATGGTCGTAATGATGTGGCATTAGGTGATGTGGAATTGCTTAAGAATACTTTGTGGGAAAAGCCTGAGCAAAAGGAAATAACAGCCACGATTGTTAAGGACTACGCTCAGGACGTAAACCAACAAAGGTTCGAATCAGCTGAGAATGATTTTGAAGAAATCAAGGATGCCCTAAAAGAAGAAGGACTATCACTTGAGGAATCTAATGAGAAGATAAGAAAGCTAAAAGTGATCATGGATGAAGTTCAGGGGCTGACTTATGACGAAACGGAGAAGAATCGTCTAACCAAGTCTGTTGAAGCTTACAGAAATGATTATCTAGAAAACACATTAAAATTATTCTAAGAATGAGAGATACAGGTGAAGACTTTAGTCTTTACCTGATCTCTTTTTTATTTTAAAAAAAGGGGTTTTATTACATGCCAGTAACTAAACGTGTGAAACGAAAAGATAGGATATATAAAAAGCCGAGTATTAATTCTGATTCATTTGATGTGAGAAGATTCCACCAGTTATATACTGCATCCCAAGGAATGAAAGATGTACGTGAGAAGGGAAAAGACCTTCCTATGTTCGATAACTTAATTGGGGATGTGTGGAGCAGCTTTTATAAGAGCTCACCTGAATTACTTCCCGATGATAAACAATCGCCTGACGTGCAATCCAATGCAGAAATGGTTGGCAACATGTTAAATGATGATTCCTTTCAGTCTGTTCATGAGAATACCCAATTTGATGATCTGATGTCTGGGTTATCTACAATAAACTACAGTGGTAAGATTTTCGAATGGATAGATGAGCGAAGGAAAGAAAATGAAGAAATGGACGATGCAATGAATCAAGCTCAAGATAAGAAAGAAGAACATGGTGAAGATTCTGACGAGTTCCAACAAGCTATGGAGGGTGTTAGTTCAGCCATTCAGCAAGAAGTTGATCATACTGGTGGAGAGCTATCAAAAATGCTCCAACAAGCACAAGAGGAAGCTAAGAAACAAAAGAAAGATGTCGAGGAGCTTCTTGGTGGTATTCAAAGTGGTACTGCTGATAGTGCACTGAAGGAAGTTCCATTAAGAGAGCAATTTAATCTTGCTGAACAATTAAAAAGCAATAAACAGATGAAAGAAGTTGCTAAGTGGGCTGGTCGGTTCAAACGAATTGCTAAGAGTAAGCAGAAATCTATCTCGAAGCAGTCTATTTCTAAATCAGGAATCACGACAGGCAACGAGATTGATCGCCTACTTCCTAGTGAGCTGTTGAATTACGCAATCCCAGAAGCAAAGGCTGACTTTCTAAGACGATTCACTGAAGGACAGACATTGCAGCACGACAGTAAAGGTAAAGAATCCTTAGGTAGAGGGCCAATCATCCTATGCTTGGATCAATCAGGCTCAATGGATTATCTGGATCAACAATCCAAAGGATTTCTACTTGCTTTAATGTCCATTGCAAAGTTTCAGAAGCGTGATTTCGCATACATTCCTTTTTCTATTAAGGCACGTCCTTATAAGGAATATCCAAAAGGAAAAATCACTCCTTCAGAAATGACTAGAATAGCAACAGAATTCATGGGTGGTGGAACAAACTTTGTCTATCCACTCAGAGAAAGTCTGAAAGCTATTCAGAAAAATCGTTTTAAAAATGCAGACATCATCTTTGTTACAGATGGAAACGACAATATGAAAAACTCATTCTTACAAGAATTTCAAGATAGGAAGAAAAAAGATGGATTCTCGGTGATTTCGTTGCTAATCGGTCCTCACGCAAGTCGTCAGACCGTTTCTCAATTCTCCGATCGTGTACATCATGCGAAGAATTTCGCTGAGAATGATGCACATGAAGTTTTCGATTTCTAATTTTTTGAAGCAGACCTTACATACGTGTAGGCGTCTGTCACTTTAAAAATATCAGGAGAGGATGGACTGAAAATGTATTTTGTATTCTCAGATGTTCACGGTTGCTATGGAGAAATGAAAGAGGTTTTAAAGCAGTGGGATAGAAAAAAGGAAACCTTAATTTTTCTCGGCGACATGATTGACCGAGGAGAAGAATCTTATCAAGTAATTCGCGAGCTAATGAACTTGAAGAATAAATATGGAAGTAAAGTAGTTGTATTGAAAGGTAACCACGAAGATATGTTTATGAACTGGCTTTACTCGCCATCATGTGAACGAGCGCTTAATTATTATAATGGGTTGCATGAAACGTTAAAATCCTTTTACTTAATCAATCCACAAAAGTTCAAAAAAGACACCAGGCGTCAACGTGGGGACTATGTAAAGAAACACCACTCAGATATGGTTAGTTTCATTAATAGTCTACCTACCTATTATGAATCAGAGCATTGCGTCTTTGTTCATGCAGGATTTAACTTAGAAGATCCTGACTGGCGTATGAACACAGAAGCACATTTATGGATTAGAGAAGGATTTTACTTTTCAGAAACCATTCATGATAAACGTGTGTTCTTCGGGCACACTCCTACTAGCTATCTTCATCATAGTGAGAATGAGCATAGTTCTTGGCAGTCATATCATGGTGACAAAATTGGAATTGACGGTGGCTGCGTATCTGGAGGTCAGCTAAATGCGTTGAGATTAAACGAATTTGGAGAAATTACAGAAGAAATATTTATTGAAAAAAGCAATATCAAAAGGGAGAAAATTGTTCAATAGCGATTAACGAAAAGGCTCTGTTTCCGTTCTGGATTCAGTGCCTTTTTAATTTCCTGAAATATTGTATTGCCTTAAAACAACTGATATAATAACATTAAGTGAACAGAATAACGTTCAAAGAGATTCTTATAATGATATCTATAACAATATTAATGTTAATATCTTTAGTAATATATTTAATAAAATTAATATCAATATAAGTGATGATTGGGAGATGAATGTGATGGACGTGGCAATCAAAGAAATTTGCGAATTACAGGGGAAGATTGAAAAAGTAATCTTCCAAAAAGATAACTTTATGATAGGTGTGCTTATGCAAGAAACAGGTGAAAGTATGACATTTAAGGGAACGCTGATAGGGATTGAAAAGGGGGATGAAATCATCCTACAAGGCAAAACCATACAACACCCAAAATTCGGTCAGCAGTTAGAGGTTCTTAAATGGGAAAGACCTATACCTAAGACTAGGGATAAAATCATTGATTACCTCTCTTCGTCTTTTATAAAAGGATGTGGCGAAAAACAGGCGAAAAAAATAGTAGATAAGCTAGGGGAGAACGCAATACAACTGATCATGGAACAAGGAGAAAGTTCTCTAAAGTATGTTAATGGTATAGGGGATAAGAAAGCCCTGACAATCGCAAATAGCGTCAAATCAACATATGAATTACAAGAAATAGTCGCGGATCTATCCAATTATGGAATGGAACCCTTATCTATAATTAAATACTATGAGAAGTATGGAAGTGATTCTGCTGACCGGTTAAAGCGAAACCCATACGAACTCTCTAGGGAACAATTAGTTACCTTTCCAGAAGCTGATAATATCGCCGAGCGAATGGGGATACCTAAGACTTCATTCTTCAGAATAGAAAGCTGTGTTGAATTTACGTTGAGTCAGCTTTGCTTCAAGCACGGCCATTGCTTTGTGTATGAAGGTGAATTGATGGACTACACGTTAAAGGTTCTAAATCAAAACACTAATGAAAAAGTTGAGCTCGTCGACATACAGAATGCGGTCTTTAACCTAGAAGAACATTCGATAATAGTAGAAAATCAGCGAGTCTATCCAAAAGAATTTTTTACTTATGAATACTATTTATCGGAAAAAGTGAAGCAAATTCTCAATACGAAAAAAAAGACTGTGAAGGAGAAGAAGGTTGATACTTACATTAAGGAATTTCAGTTAAAAAGAGGTATTACATTAGCGGAAGAACAAAAGAAAGCTATTAAAATGGCACTAAATGAAAACATTTCTGTACTGACAGGGAGTGCAGGTACAGGTAAAACAACTGTAGTAGAAGCAATATTAGAGATTTACCAACGGTTTCATCCCAAACATGAAATCTCTTTATCAGCTCCTACGGGCAGGGCTAGTAGAAAGTTAGAGGAATCTACTGGTCATACAGCAAAGACAAACCATCGTCTGCTCGGTTACAAACAAGGCGGGGGCTTCGACCATGATCACAACAATAAGCTAGACCATCACTTTTATATCATTGATGAGATGAGTATGGTCGATTTACAAATGAGCTATTCATTACTGAGGGCTATGCCGCGACAGTCAAAAGTTCTTTTGATTGGCGATATTCATCAATTACCAAGTGTAAATGCGGGTAACGTTTTAAAGGATATAATAGAAGCCAATGCCGTACCTCGAATTCAGTTAGAAGAAATATTCCGACAAGCACAAGGAAGTCAGATCATCACAAATGCCAACAAAGTCAATAAGGGGCAGTCTATTGAGTTAGACGCAGCTAAAAACGATATGTATTTCATAAATAAATCTGAGGAATCAGGAATACAGGATGCCATTATAAAGAGCACACAGCGTTTTAGAGAGCTCGGACATGATCTATCAGATATATTGGTCTTAACACCTATGAAAAAAGGCAGAATAGGGACTTATGAGCTAAATGAGAGGTTGCAAGAAGTGTTAAACCCACCTACTCCTGCTAAAACAGAAGCTCTTCACGGAAAAAGGGTATTTCGATTAGGGGATAAGGTTATGCAGACAGTAAATGATCCAGATAAAGGTATATATAATGGAGACATAGGCATTATCACTAAAATAGGCAAAGAAAATAGTGAAGACAGCACCCGACCAAAGGACGTCATCACTATTAATTTTCAAGGTAAGGTCACATCCCATGAGAAAAGCGAATGGAAACAGCTAGATTTAGCGTATGCCATTACTATTCATAAAAGTCAGGGAGGACAGTCACCTATCGTTATAACGCCTGTCTCCAAAAGCCATTATACCATGCTAAAAAGAAACTTAATATATACTGGAATGACAAGGGCTGAATCAAAACTTATTATGATCGGACAGATATCTGCCTTAAATTATGCCATTGGAAACAACGACATCATGTTCAGACAAACAACCTTAACAGAGCGTATAGAAGGCGATACCGATATGGTTAATTTCAGGTAGGAATAAAAAAACAGCAGGGGGTCTCAAATTAAGAGAATCCCTGCTGTTTCAGCATTCACGGACTTTTGCAAACAGTTTACTGTATATTTTTTTGATAATGCCCCTTAAAATCTAGTAAATTTGTGATATAATTCTCTTAACAAAAAGAAAGAAACCTACTAACGGTCAATTAGCAGGTTTCAGAGCTTCTTAATCTTTGTTCTAAGTTTGGCGACTGTGCACAAAGAGTTAAGAAAGGACTTAATTAAATTATCGTTATTAGTATCTTACCACATTTGGTCGGAAAGTAAAACATTTCGCGGGATTTTTTTGCGTTCATATTGTTTGTGATATTTTTTCTGATATTGTTGTTAATATCGTGAGAAATATTGAACTTTCTATGATTATCTAAACTAATAACCTCCTGTCCTTTTTTGATTCTTTCATGCGGAACATTGCATTTAAGAAGCCAGGACAGGAGGTTTATTATTGTGCTGACATCTACACTAATACATAACCAAAATGAAACTCATATAGAAAATTTCGCCTTCGCAGTAACGCCTATCAATTGGGAACAGTTCGTCGACGTAGTCTATTCGCCCGACTCTCACAAAGGATACATCAACCTCTTTTTACAAAATGATGATTTTCAGGTGAATCGCTTCTACTCCATTACCGATAAAGACAGCATGAAGAAAGAAATTGCCCATGCAAAGGAAAACTACAATATCTATACGAGCTACTCTACATATTACTTACCTTATAAAAGTCCAGATGGAAGTGGTGGCCGTACTCAAGAAAACATTAAAGAAACAACTAGCTTAGTGATGGATTTGGACTATTACAAGCTAGGTATTTCTCATGAAGAATTTTTCAGTAGAATAAACCATCTTATCAAAACGAATCAATTATTGAAGCCATCTCTCGTCATGTTCACTGGTACTGGGTATCACTTGATGTGGCTTTTGGATCCGTTCACTAATATTAAAGGCTACACGAACGACTTGAATTGGAGATCAGTTCAGAATCATGTGATGGACCTTCTAAAAGACTTAAATAGCGATGATGTCGTGAAAGCTCCTAACGCAGTTACACGTATGCCAGACACAATAAATCATAAGAACAAAAACGAGGTCAAAGCATATCTAGTAGACTCACAAAGGTACCAATTAAAAGAAGTCTTAGAATTTTATAAGTTAGCAGCTACAGATCGTAAAAGAAAAACAGCGAAAAAAGCAAAAACGAAACCAAAAAGAACTCTCACATATTTTCATAATGAATACACTCTTAACATGCGTAGACAAGAAGATATCTTTACCTATGTACAAATAAAAAACCAACGTCAGGAATCTTATGTAGGAATCCGAAATTGGTTATGTCTTGTACTTCGTTTTCATGCCCTTGTAGCGTCCAAAGGGGATTTTGACTATGCCTTAAATCAAACTCAAAAATTAATAGATACCATGGACCTTAAAGGTAGCAATTCCAGCGAAAAAACGACATATAAAGAGCTCATGAAGCGTTCTAAATACGCAGATAAGTATTATCAAGAATGGGTCAACAATGATTGGAATAGGGCTCAATATGTAAGGGGGGGACTATTCTATTCTAATGAACGATTAGTCAAAATTATGAACATAGAAAATGATTTTGAAATGCAATTCCAAATGAAGACTATCAAGCTGATTACTAAAGAATATACTCGTCTCCGAAAAGAAAAAGAACGTAGAAATAAAGGAATGCTTTCTCAGCAAGAGTACACTACAAAGAAGAGATCAGAAGGAGCATTTAACAAGGTCAAAAAACTCTTTATAAAAGGAACTAAGCAAACCCAAATCGCAAAAATTGTAGGAGTAAGCAGACAAAGGGTTTCACAACTAATTAAAGAGATTAAAACAATGGAACATACAGAATCAAAAGACCAGCATATACAAACAGTCAAAGCACAATCAAAAAAGAAAAAGACGTCCTTTGTAAGAGGTCTTCTAATTCATGTAAAGAGATCTGTCCTATTAAAAGAACTTAATATAGGCGGTCTTTCTTTTAGTAGACTCTTAAGTATTCCTGGTTCACTTTATTTAAGTGGATTTTCACCTCCTTTTAGTTTTGTTGGAGATTAGTTTCTTACTTAGGTTCTTGCGCTTTCTTTGCTATCTCCCTGCTCATTGTTATGGATAGCAATATATATATCTATATTAATATCAATAATGATATTAATTAAAAAACTACCCTTATAGAACGAAAAGGGTAGTTTTGGATATTATTATGTTTTAGTTGATATCGAAATCGCCTTTTTTCCATTTAGTAAGAGTAATTGTATGAACGAGCATATCATCTTCAACATATATTGAGTTGTAATTTTCTAACAGGAGTTTATAATTACCAATTTTAAACCAATTGGGGTCTGGGTTAACAGCATCTTCTATCTGATCTAAATAGTCCCGTGGGCCAAATAGTTTCAAGAAGTCTTTTTTATAATATTCACCGCCATATAACCTAACGCTTACTGTATTTATTTTACTAGGATCAGCATCAGCGTATCCATAAATATAAAAATCATCGTTTTCATAATAAAGATAAGTAGTGCCTGCAGAATAGACTTCCTGATAATCATTTCCTTTTTGAGCTATTACATCTGAAATAGAATCACCAACTTTTAATGGGACGTCTTTTAGTATGCCTTTATGAGCTAATTCTTTAAATTCTTCATCTAGGTAAGACTGACGAACGGTGTTAAATGGCATTGTTAGATTATCTTTATATGTCTGACCACTTTCAAATGTTAGACCCTCATTTATATGTAATGTATAGCTTTTGTTGTCGTCATAAGTCAGGGATGTTTTTTCATGAAATTCGTTTAGTGGTGGAGTGATGATCACTTTGTTTGCTTGGATTTCTACGGTTACATCTAATTTCTTTACTTCAGTCTTATCATACACGGTGATCAATGATTTGTTGGCAGGCGAGTCGATTAACTCTTGGTTAAAGGTAACAGTCCATTTCTTATCGATCTTTACCTTGTCTTTTGTTTCCCATTGAAGAGATTCAGCACCTACTAAATTACTTGATAGAAGTATGAGTAACAGAGTAAAGCAACTGGTAATCATCCACTTTTTAAAATTGAGCATTAAATATTCCTCCTTAAATAATATGTGTTTATATAAAAAAAAGAGGCTGGAAGAACCAGCCCCCTGAATTATTTGTATCTATTTTTAGTGAGCTCATCTATTGAGTGTTCTGTGTTACCTGATTCGAATTCTAAGACCCATTGGTTACGATCGTATTCATGTGCAACATCTTGCAAGTATTGTACTTCTCTTGTATTTGGTAATGTTATGTCTTCTTCAATATCTATTCCAGAATTCATAAGATCGATATATATATCCTCTGGCGCTTTATCCTTTGGCAATCCGATGTAGTGTTGCTCATTAATGATTCGAATGTAATATTCTTCGAATTTCACATGAAAGTTCTTGTTCTCGAATACACTTACAAACTCGATGATCGGGGGGGTTATATAGAGTGTGTTATGACAAAAAGGACAAGAATAATTTTCAAAAAACAAGGCATTTATATCTTCTTGATGAAAAGAAGTAGTTAGATTTAAGTGTTGGGGAATATCCGCAAAATAATTAGCTACTTCATATCCTTCTTTACAACGACGACATCCTATTACAAGTCTAGATTTATTGGACACGTAATCACCTGCATTCTTTTTATATGTTAACGGTTGTAGTTCATTTTATTTAAAAAAAACAAATTAATCAAACCTCATTTTTTCAAATACTTATTTATTATCGGTGTTGCAATTCGTTTTTTGAATGGGTATAATGAATCTAACGGAATGAACAGTAAACAGTTTATTCTCGAAACATTATTAGAACGCTTCACACACGTTGTAATGATGTTTACACTTCTGTAACTGGTTTGATTTGAGAAAAAATGTTACACACAGCATTTTTCTTAAATTTTTTTACAGAGTTTTGGTTTTGTTATTTGATACCTCTCTTTGGAGAGGAAGTTAATGATCGTTTCCTCATCCAGGAAATATAAAATTAAATGCGTTTCATTGAGTCATTATAGGTCTGTTCCTTATTTAAACGATAAGGGCAGATTTATAATGACTTTTTTTATTGCTTAATTCTTGATGAAAGGATGGTGTATTGGAATGGAATGGACTACACACGGGTTATCAGGTATAGCATTAGGTTTTTTGATGACGGGAGATTGGAAAGGCGCAGTTGTAGGAGGAGTCTCCAGTCTAATTCCGGACATAGACGAACCGAAATCGAAGCTCGGCCGACCATTACTATTTATCTCGTATCCTCTTAAAAGCCTTGTAGGTCATAGAACATTAACTCACTCTTTGCCTTTTGCTTTAATAATGTCTTTGTTGGTGATGTTGTTTACTAACCTTACGTTTGGATTAGCTGTTTTTTCAGGGATTGTAGCACACATTCTAGGAGACATGATTACTGGACGTGTTCAATTGTTATACCCGCATCATTCCTTTATAGGAATCCCGACTTCAAGGCTTAATTACCTTCTCATCGACCGTATCGTGAGAGTTGCCTTAACAGGTTGGTTGTTACTCGTCGGGTATCAAGAAATCCAAGCTTATATGTAGTGAAAATGAAAGGGGAAAAGAAGATGACAAAAAGAGAAATGGTAGCAGTAGATGTAGGTTATGGCTATGTGAAAGCAATAGCAAGTAATGGGAATAGAGTTCTTTTTCCTGCAGTAGTTGGTTCAGGTCGTGATCGTGCATTAGCGAACTTTATGAATCAGGACGCTACAAGTAATGAAGTAACAATGGATTTAGATGAACTGCACGTCAAGATTGCTGAGAAGCATTATTACATCGGTGAAATGGCGATTAAAAACTCAAGTGATGCTTCAAGAGTTTTTGAGAAGGAGCGTTATAAGCATGAGTACACAAACATCCTTATGAACGTGGCAATTCATTTAGTGGCAGACGCTGATACGGAAGAAGTTATCCTCTTTACAGGCTTACCACTAAATTACTATAAGGATCAAAAAGAAGCATTTCAGAACAAGTTGGAGGAACCAAAGCCAGCTATTGAATGGATGAACGGAAACACTTTTGAAGGTAATCGTCATATAAACATTCATCAAGCTAAGGTCTTTCCGCAAGGCATGTCAGCTATTTGGGCAGCGCTAATGAACCATGATGGAAAGTCATTCAATGCTGAGCTCATGCAAGAAGGCAATCAAATTGCAGTGATTGATATTGGTTTCAGAACTACTGATGTATGCGTCATCGAGATGAAGGCAGGCGGAGCATTCAGCACGCTGTTTCCACTGTCAGACACAATTGACCAAGGCGTTGTGAATCTTTACAGCAATATAAGGTTAGCTTATCAAAATAAAACAGGTGGTTCGACCATATCTGATGCAAAAATAAACAGGATTCTAAAGCAAAAAAACATTAATTACAAAGGAAAGCGATTTGATATGGCTAATGAAGTGGAAGCCTCGTTTGAATCGGTTAACAACAGTATTGTTGATGAGATTAAAAAGCTTTGGAAAGAAGAATCAGATACATTCGACCAAATCTTCGTAGTAGGTGGCGGTGGATCTTTATTCTTTGAGCACCTTCAAAAGAGCTTTGACGACAGACTCAAACAAATCGTCGATAGCCAGTATGCAAATCCAATTGGTTATTATCGCATTGGAAAGCTATTGATGGGCGAACTAACCAGTAGACGAATTGCTCAATAATAGGTGATGACAATGAGAAGTGTATATTCTGTAAGGGTTAATAAGGGTGATGCAGCCCTGAAGAAATATCTAGAACAATTTAATGAGTCGGAGCAAAATCAAGCTTTGAAGAACTTGTGTATTTATGGGGCAGAACGATTGGAAAAGAATTTTGAACAGGATTCGATACTCAAGAGGATTGAAGATAGCCTTTTGAGTATCGAACAACAACAATCAGATAAATTCGATACAATCATCGAGCTCATGGAGACTGCTGACCCTATAAACACAAGTCGTAAACCCTCTCCTTCTGATGATAGTGAATCAGATGTAGATGTCGGTAATATGAAGGAATCTCTGGTTGAATCGTTCAGTCAATTCGATGGGTTTTAGAAATTGAGGTGGAGCAGTGAGAGGCATAGCAGTATTGCTCTTCGTTCTATTTTTTTCAGCGGTATTCGTCCACTTTTCGGAGTTAGGAAAGTCAGAAAGTGAATCCGATCCAGAGGATAATAAAGAAACCACTTTAGAAGAAGAGCAGGATGATAAGGAACAGATTCCTGGGGATAGAGCAGTAATTAAAGAAATATATGACGGTGACACAATCTTGGTTGAATTTGAAGAAACAAAAGAAACCGAGGTTGTCAGAATGTTATTAATCGATACGCCTGAAACAGCAGGGAAGTACAAAGGCCAGAACCAGTCATTCGGTATTGAGGCTAAAGAATACTTGCGAAGGTTGCTGCTCAAGGATTATGTCGTCGTTGTAGAAAGAGGTGAAAAGGAGAGGGATAAATACGATCGTCTCCTCGCTCACGTCTGGTTTCAGGAAGAAAACATAAACAAGCACATGGTATCGCAAGGCTTTGCAAGAGTTGCTTATGTAGAGGAACCAAATACAAAGTATGCGGACAGCTTCATAAAAGCCGAAAAGAAAGCCAAAAAAGAAGAGCTTCGAATATGGTCAGATGATGATTTAGTAAAGCAATGGGGAGGTGATGCCCCATAACTGAAGGAGTGAAGGATATGTTAATCAAAGGAACAATGAAAATGCCAGCTAATGTTGATGTTGGTACTCCAACATTGAATGAAATCTACAATGTTAAAGATCCGGATAACGATGTACATGTAAGTGCGATTCTTAAAGAAATCAATAAAGCCTATTGGCTTAATAATGACTGGCAAGAAAAAAAGCAATTCCCAGTCATGGTATTGGAAGTTACCTTCGAGATTGATGACAAAGAACGCGAAAGAAAAATTAAGCTAAAGAATCGAAAAGAAGAAGGAAACATTACTGTCATTGATGGGTTTAAGAAGATGAAAGAAAACGACTAGAAAGGAGGGGACATAATGGGTTTTTTCAAAACCTTAATTGGGGTTATCGTACTCCTGGCCTTCGTTTTAATATTCGGGAGAGTTTTAATGGATCAATTCCCTCAATTAAGACCAGTTTGGGATGAAGTAGCTTTGAACCTAGAAAATGCGTACAACTGGATATCTTTGGAGTATGGAGCAATGATGTCGTTTGCGATTGTGGGAGGAATTGTATTTTTAGTTTTTGCTAAGAGGTAAAAAGCATATTTGAAAGGTGGTGAATTGTATGTCAAATAAAGAAAAAAAACAAAGCCAATTCAAAAAAATCTTGGTAGGAATAAAGCGTATGTCCGATCAATCTAAAGAAGAAAAAGACCGTAAGAAGAAAGAAAAGTTGGTATCAGGCAAGCCAAAGGGGTACGCTGCTCGAAAAATTGGCGTCCTATCGTTCTGGACTCTCTTTGCATTCATGTTTTTGGTGGTGTTTGCCACGATGTTCTCTAATTCAAGTAAAGGGAGTGTCGATATCGAAAAGCTGATTGAAGATCAAGAAAGCATTGTGACTTCACAAGAAGCTGTTAGTTTCGGTAAAAGCTTCAGCAGAGACTACTTCACATGGACAGCTGATAGAGAAGGCATAGTAGATAGGCGTGAAAGGCTAAAACCTTATCTTGCAGGGCACATCGTAGCAGATGCTGGACTGTCTACGGGTTCACTTGAGCAAGACTCGATAGTGAGAGATATCAGTCTAAGAAAGATTGATGAAGTAAATGACGATATAGCTATGATTACTTACTTAGTTAAATACGAGTTGCAACAGAAAGAATTGAGTGAAAAGAAGGTGTTGGAGTCTAAGCAAGCAGAACATTTCTTTGTTGTTCCTGTCGCATTTGATGGACAGACATTCGGTGTTTATGAGTTGCCTAAATTCACCTATGTAGAGGAAGAAACGACAGTAGGAGATGTATCGTTAGCAGGACTAGATAGGGTGGAAAATGCGGTAGCAAGCCGTGTAGATGACTTTCTATACACATTCTTTCCTTCCTTTGCGTCAGATCCACAAGAGAATTTAAATTACCTTTTAAAAAGTGATGATGTAACTAATGGTCTGAAAGGTGACTTAGCCTTTGTAGATGTGAAGTCATCAGATGTACGGCAAAAAGGTGAAAATGGGGATCTGTTTGTATTTGCAGAAGTTGCTTTTGAAGATGAGGAAACAGGACTTTCTTACACAACTGACTATGAATTATCAATTGCAGAGAATGATGGACGTTTCGTCGTATCTGGCATTGATAGTCTAGACAGTAAAAAAGTTAGATCCAAAGAAGAAGTATCAGAAGCTTCTAAAACTAATAATGAAACAGAGAACACAGGTGATGCCAGCGAATCAGAAAGCAACACTGATAACGATTCAAATGAAACAGAAGAAACAAAAGACGATGAACAATAATTAGGAGGTTTTTATAATGGGATTTTCAGGAGTAGTAGATTTTATTCAAGAACAGGCGGGTTACTTGTTAACGATAGCATTAATCGTGATTTTGTTGGTAACTGGTTTCAAAAGACAGTGGATCGTCATGGCAGGTTCCGTTTTTGGCTTAGCAATCATTGCAATTTTCATCACTACACCAACAATCTTAGGTGATATTGGTGAGAAAATAGCAGAACTAATGAACTTAGGTTAATTCTCATAAGGAGAGCTTTGTTATGGAAAATGAACGAAATCAAAGAGTCAAGTTATTGGTACTTAATGATTATCTGAAGTTTGATAGAAAATTGTATCAATTTATGGGTTTGCCTTTGGGCAGGCCCATAGCCTTCAGAGCTTTACTTTATTTTTTAGGAATGGCTATTTTTTCTTGCCTGTTCTATTTCATGCCTATTGTAGGGAATCTTATTAACTGGATACCCTTCATATACATGATCGTGTTCCCTGCTATGACTGCCTACATTCTAACGGACACGAGGACAGAGGGACGTTTGCCTTTGGCATTTTTCCGTTCAGTACTCAAATATTACTGGCGTAAATCTAAAAGAGTTACTTATGTGCGGGACAAAGAGATTCCGAAACCTCGTTCTTACTCTATGAGAGGATACGGAACTGTAACGTATGCAGAAACCCGTTCTCTAGATCATTTCACTGAACAAACATACCACTTCAAAGCGAAGAAAAAAGAAAGAACAAAGGTAACGAATGTCATCAATAAATAAGCAGCACCGTTTTATTTTTTTGTTAGATAATTAATATTGTAAACAATATCGAAAACAATATTAATATTAATTTTTAGAAGAAATAGAGAGGAGAGGTTTGCTCATGGGTAAGAAAACACTCGAGTTTCCCATTAAGCATGTAGATGGGAACTTAGTATTTGGTAAGGATGGTACAGTCACAGCCTACTTTCACGTTTCTGGATTCAATTATGACTTTTTAGATCACTTTGATAAGTTCATTCCTTTTAACCAACAGACAGCATTTCTGTTTAACAATATCAGCGATCTTCATTTCATCTCAGAACCTTTTCCAACAAATGTAGAAGAAATAATCGATTCTACATTAGAGGATATGGAACATCGTAAATACGTTCTTAAGGGTAACGGTAAATCCTACATGGAAATGGTTAGAAAGAGCCTATTAGAACGTAAGAAGATGAGTGAATCAACAGAGTCTAATGATTTCATAGGAGTTCAATTGGATCATGATAAAAGAAAGATCAAGGACTCGAATGTAGGTAAGAACTTAATTTCAAATGCTAAGGAATTTATTAAAGGTTTGAACAGCCAAATAAATAGAGCAGCAGGATTACACGCTAATGACATCCTAGAAAGTGAAATCGTTATGTGGCACGAACAGGCTGAAACAATGAGGAACAACCTTCAAACGGCTTTCAGTTGCCCTGTGAGACCCATTACTACAGCAGAAACTGTTTACTTAGTAGAAAAGGAGTTTTCCGTTATACCTTCTAATGCTGACGTGTTTATGCGTCGTGACTTCCAATCTGGCAAACAAGTAGAAGGAATGGATGAAGAAGGAAGGTCAGAAAGAGCGATCCGACCGAAGGAGAAAGCCTTTCTAGACCTGCAAATGACTAATATCGAAGAAGTTTCTCCTACTACATTGAAATTCAGTAAATTGGTTGATGATGATATTGAAGAGATATATACGAAGTATTTGGTTGTCTCAAACATGAATAGTGAAAACTATTTTCCGAGTTTTGAATGGCTCTACAATATGAAGTCAACCTTGTCGTTTCCTGTTTCTGCATCAGTCAGAGCTTATCATCAAGATAATGCTCATATTACAAAACGACTTTCAAACAAGCGCCTGGAATACCAAGACCAAAGGGATGAGCTTAGAAAAGGCGGTGGTGGTCAGGATTTAAACCTAGATATGTCTGAGGCAGGGACCATTCAAGCTGAAAGTTATTTTGCTAAGACCGGTCAGCCAGCCTATTCTTTGTCAATCGTCTTCAAAATTACTGCGAAGGAAAAAAAAGAGTTGAATAAGCGTGCAGAGAAGCTCCGAAATGAATTGACTAAGTATGGAGTGAAGGTAGAGAACCCATTCGGTGAACAGCTTTCTTTGATGCAAGAACGAATTTTAGGTGGTCATCAGGTCAATAACGATTACAAAATTGACTCAGATATTGGGATTATTGCAGGCATGATGTTTGGTGCTACTACGAACATTGGAGATAACCGAGGGTTTTATATTGGTTCGACCGATAAAAACAGAAAACCTGTATTTATCCAACCAGACTTAGCAGCAAAAGCTTTTGATGGTTTAGGAAACATTGAGGATTCTATTTCTCAGTTGTTTGCAGGAAAGACAGGTAAAGGGAAGTCATTTGCAATGAACCTTATTACTTATCTATCGGTACTATCAGGTTCCCAGGCACTTATTATCGACCCTAAAGGGGACAGGAAGGGGTGGAGCCAGTTACCCCAGATTCCTTCAAAATTCATCTCTAAATGGACATTAGGAGAAAGTGATATGGATGCTGGTTGTTTGGATCCATTTAGGACAACAACTGACGCTGAAGAAGGAAAGACCATTGCTTTGGATATCTGCTCATATTTAGCGGGTGTCGGAATCCAAGATACCGAGTATGCCGTGTTAGGAGAAATGATTCAACAAGTAGGAAATACAGCTGACCCTTGTATAGGACAAGTAATCGAGAAACTAAATGTAAAGTTTAATAATCGTCCAGAGGATATGACTAATCGTCGATATGAAGCTATTGAGAAGCTACACAACACGTTCTCAACCTTAAAGAACAACAATCTGTCTAACCTATTATTCGGAGAAGTTGGTCAAGACTATCGTTCGTTGAACGTTGAAGTACCTTTGCAAATTCTTATGGTTCAAAACCTTGATTTACCTAATCAATCTACAAAAGTTATCAGACCTTCTCATCAGATTTCAGAAGCAATTTTGATTTCAATTACATCTTTTACGAAGCAGTACATGCTTAATAGTGACCGTTCTATTCACAAAGTGATTCTTCAAGATGAGGCTAGTTCGATTGATAACTCACCAATTGGTAGAGAGTTAATGGATTTCATCGTTCGTAAAGGACGTTACTACAACACTACCTTGATTAAAGGATCGCAAAATGCAACAGACCATGGAAATGATGTAGCCAATATGGGAATGAAGTTTTCATTTGGTCTATCTACGAATGAAGAAGCCACTCGGATGCTTGAGTACTTGAATTTACCTACTACACAAGGAAATGTACAGAAATTAAAAGAGCTTCCAAGAGGTAAATGTTTGTTCCAAGATATTTACGGTAGAACAGCCATAATTACCATCGATCCAGTCTTTAAAGAGCTATTTGATGCGTTCGATTCATCAACCTCATCAGAAGAAGAGAAAGAACGTGAAAGAAGCAGACAGGTCATTTCTAGAGGTGAAACTGCTACTAATGAAAGTTCAGAGGATTTGAGCAATAAGGAAGAAGCGTTGCAGGGAGTTTGATTGTTGCAATGCTAGAATTTTCTGTTTTGGATAACCAGAAGAAAGGAGAGTGAAAATGGTTTCTTTATCTAAAATACGCAATTTGCTTATTCCAATCCAACTGTTGCTTATATGCGTAATGATGCTCTCAATCATGCAGACAAATACGGTACATGCTAAAGAAGAAGAAGAGAAGCAAATTGAGTTTACAACACCAGAGGATAGCGGATTCGGAGCATCTTATGGGAAGTTCAAGAATGAGGAAGTTGATTATCATATCGACTACTTAGATTCTACAGAGTTAGAAGAAAGAGGATTTATAGATAAGATGAAGTTTTGGAAAACCATACCTGACGATACGATAGGGACAGCCTATACATTATTGAACGATTTGTTAGTTAATTTTCCGTTTAAGATGATTATGCTGTTCACAAACATCATGATTTTCTTTTTGAATCTTGCTTACTCACTCAACATTATCAATGAGTTGATCTTCGAAGTTGAAGATGTAGTAGCCTCTATTTCAGGCATATCAGGTGGCCAATTTGGAAGTGGTGGAATCTTCGGTGGATTCCTCACACTAATATTATCCTGTGTTGCGATATACACTTTGTATCAATTTGCAGTTAAGAAAGCACATATTTCTTCGTTTTCAGGAATGCTTAAATCACTAGTAGCTTTAGTTTTAGCTTTAGTGATTCTGACGAATTATGGTTCTATCATGTCAGGATTAAACAACATTACTAATGAAATGTCATCTCTAATCGTAGGTGGAAATGCAGATATAGCTGTTAACGAATCAAGTGGAGAGATTTCTAATGAATCCGTTATGACAACAATGGAAGATAACGTATTTAATAATTTTGTTCATAAACCATATTTGTTTTTGCAATATGGGGTAATTGATGAATCTTCTATTGGAGAAGATCGAGTTCAAAATTTACTAAAGGCATCACAAGGGACCGAAGAACGGAATGAGTTAGTCGAAAAAGAGATTACTGAGAGCGGTAATGAAATGATGACCAGAGCGAAACTTTTCGATCGAATAGCTTTTGTAGCATTAGTTAGTGGTACTAACTTCATCAACTCAATCCCTATTGGTTTTCTAACGGTACTACTATTTGTATTTCAAATGTGGTTCTTAGTAATCGCAATGATTGCTCCATTTGCGTTAATCGTAGGGGCATTACCTAATCAATTTGGTGTTGTTACTAGATATCTTTTGGAATTAACCATCCCTTTGTTTTTGAAGCTAGGCGTATCATTGATGGCATTGTTCATCTTTGGACTGACAGACATTATGTTAGGAACAGCGTCTATAGTATCGAATGTTTCTGGTAGTGGGATCATGGGGTTTGTTGCTATGTCTCTATTCCAAAGTCTGTTCTTAGCAACAATGTTCATTCTTAGAAAAAGGATTGGACGCATATTCACATTAGGTTCAGAACAAATCGGAGCATTAAGAGAACAAGCTAATCAAGCTCTAGTAGAACCATTACAAAAAGGAGTACAAAACACCGCGACTGTTGCGGGGGCTACTGTTGGAGGAATCTCTGGAGGTGCTCAAGGAGCTATGGCAGGGGCTAATATAGGTAGTGCTATAGGTTCAGGTGTAACAGGTCAACAAGATGCCAAACAAGCTGGTCGCTCCGCATATATGAGTCATTTAATGTACGAAAGAAATCAAGATGCCAATGCAAAGAAAGAAGAGATTATGCAACAAGAACAAGATAGGGAAGCACAAGCTCAAGAGTATCAAAGCAATCTTGAGGTAATGGAAGATAACCTATCATCTGTAGGTCTATCGGAAGAAACAACAGGGCGAACAGTAGAAGCATTAGATGAGGCTGGTATTGATTCGATTTCCGAAGAAGAAGTCCAAGAAAACTATGACAGTATAGTTGAACAAGTTGGAGAAAAGGGCTTAAATGATGAATTCCCTGAGACATTTGCTAAACAGGTTTCTAGTAAGCGTAAAGCTGAACGAATTAGACAGGATGAAAATGAATTGAAGGAATCTTCAACTAGTAAACAGGGTTCTGATTCGACTACTAATAAAAGATCGAATGATTCAAAAAGCACTCCTAAGAGCGGAAGCACTTCTGAATCAACTACTAGTAACCCATTCGTTGAGAATGAACAAGGAAGTGTTGATGAAACGTTCAGGCAGCCTTTAGATAACTCACAACATGATAGTGGTAATACAGGTTCAGTAGATCCAAACTATTTCAATGATTCAAACCAAGCTTTTAATCAAGAAGAATGGGAAGTACCGCAAACAGAAGAAGCTCCGCATCCAGTTTATTCGGATGAACCTATTGATTCTTTCCCTGAACAACCAATGGAGCAACAACCAATGGAACAACAACCAATGGAACAACAACCAATGGAACAGCAACCAATGGAGAAATCAACAGCAGCACCAAACAAGTATAAATCGAAACCTAAGTC
>NZ_JACEFG010000006.1 GCF_013694105.1 Halobacillus locisalis
ACCTTATATGATGATGTGGTGGTGAAGGCGAAGAGGTCACACCTGTTCCCATGCCGAACACAGCAGTTAAGCTCTTCAGCGCCGATGGTAGTCGGGTTTACCCCCGTGAGAGTAGGACGCCGCCACGTCATTTGAAAAACCCCTTAGAAGATTCATTCTTCTAAGGGGTTTTTTCGTGAAATGATTTCGCAAAATGAGTGGAAGTCTTTGTTCTTTTGATTGGCTGTTTTGTTGAAGCGCTCTGAACGATTTCTAGTAAAAGATGAGAGTTTTATTCCTTCGTATTATTATAGTTCTCCCTCATATAATGAAGTAGGGAGGAGGCATGTCTTTGTTAGAGTATTTTGGTTCTCATACAAGTCTATATGCAGTGAGACTCGTTATAGCACTGGTGTTGTGTGGGCTCATTGGTTTTGAAAGAGAAATCAAGAATCAGTCTGCTGGTTTTCGAACACACATTTTAGTAGGAGTGGGCGCATGTCTAATGATGCTATTATCATTATATGGATTTGAATCTTATATTGATGAGTACGACAATGTACGTTTTGACCCAGCCCGAATTCCATCGTATGTGATTAGTGGGATTGGTTTTCTAGGTGCTGGAACAATCATGGTGCACGGGGTAACCATACGTGGATTAACAACAGCTGCATCAATATGGACGGTGGCGGGGATTGGTCTTGTAGTAGGGGCTGGTATGTATGATATTGCGCTATTATCAACGGCCATCGTATTGCTTTCACTTATGTTCTTAAACAAGATTGAGAAAAGAAAAATGAAAGATTCAGGTAAGCAGAGGGTAGAAATTATTGTAGCCTATAAAGATTCGATTCAAAACGTGTTGTCGACGTTGGATCAACCAGGAATTGTTTTACGTTCTTCGCAGATGAAAAAGGGAGAGCCGATTCATACCATGCGATTTGTGATTGAAGTGAAAAGGAAGGTCCAAGTCAATGAATTAGTTGAAAAAATATGCAATCAAGACTCTGTACAAGAGGTGAAGTGTTCTTTTTAAACTACGCAAATTTATTGCGTAGTTTTTGTTTTAATCGACCTCTCTTAAGGGAAACATGATAGATGTGTTGACGTACAAACAATTTAGTTGCGTGACAATTAAAAATGAGTATAATAAAATTAAAGTCAAAGATAGTCAAAGTCAAAAAAGGGGGAGGGAAAATGCGGAATATATCCGACGTCATAGAAGAATATCTAAAGAATATTCTGGATCGAAACCAAACCGAAAGCATTGAAATCAAACGTAGTGAGGTCGCTGATCAGTTTCAATGTGTACCTTCTCAAATCAATTATGTGATTAAGACCCGCTTCACTGTGGAAAAAGGATATATAGTGGAAAGTAAGCGAGGTGGAGGAGGTTACATCCGTATTAGTCGTATTCAGCATCTTTCACAGTCGGATATGATTGATGAGATCACTGACATTGTTCAGCCTCGTATTTCACAAACCGCTGCGGTTGATGTACTTGAACGATTAGTAGATAACGAATTAGTGACGATGAGGGAAGCGAAACTCATTGAAAGTATGATAGGCAGAGAAGTTCTGGCATTTCCGCTCCCTTTAAGAGATGAAGTTCGTTCAAGGATGATGACGGCCATGTTATTCACATTGAAATATAAAACGTAAGGTGGAAGGGGGAGAAAGGTATGGAATGTCAAGAGTGCCATCAAAGGCAGGCAACAGTTCACTTAACACAAATCGTAAATGGGCAGAAAACGGAAATTCATGTTTGTGAGCAATGCGCCAAAGAAAAAGGGTATGTGAGTTATGGTGAGGAAAACTTCACGTTGAATGATTTGTTGTCAGGGCTTTTCCATTCTGAGGGGCCTTCTCCGTTCAGTACCCACAATCAACAGGCACAGTCTTATCAGCAGGCCTCTCAATTAAAGTGTCCGACTTGTGGATTAACCTATCAAGAATTTGCGCGTATAGGTAAATTCGGTTGCGCCTCATGCTATAAAACATTTGATGATCGTATTAACCCGATTTTAAGGCGAGTACACAGTGGAAATACGCGTCACGATGGCAAGATTCCGAAGCGCGAAGGAGGAAAACTCCACCTCAAGCGAGAAATAGATGAATACAAATCTAAGCTTAAAGAGTTAATCGAGCAGGAAGAGTTTGAGCAAGCGGCGAACTTTAGAGATAAGATCAGAACATTAGAAAGCCAACTTCATCAAGGAGAGGATGGTGAGTAATCATGTCACTGCAACATTTCATGAATGAGGCAATCAGTCCTTGGATGAATCAAGAAGGCCCTGATAGCGATATTGTGATGAGTAGCCGGATCAGGTTGGCTCGTAACTTTTCTCACTATCCTTTTCCCCTGATTGCATCTGAGAAGACTCTAGAAGAAGTGATGACGTTTTTTGAAGAGACGTTCAAGCACAAAACGTTTAGGGATTATGCGGATTTTGAAGTCATTAAGATGAAAGATTTGCAGCCAATCGAAAAAAGGGTTTTAGTTGAAAAGCACTTGGTCAGTCCTCACTTAGCTGAAAAACCTGATCATTCGGGAACGTTGATTTCTCAAAATGAACAAGTTTCCATCATGATTAATGAAGAGGACCATATACGCATACAATTATATTTCCCAGGCTTTCAATTAGATCGGGCTTTAGAACAGGCTTCTCAATTGGATGATTGGCTTGAAGAAAAGATTGATTATGCGTTTGATGAAAAGCGTGGATATTTGACGGCGTGTCCGACGAATGTCGGGACGGGGATGAGGGCGTCGGTGATGATGCATTTACCTGCCTTGTCTATGACTCATCAAATCAACCGTATGACACCCGCAATTAACCAGTTAGGATTAGTAGTTCGTGGGATCTATGGCGAAGGTAGTGAGGCTGTAGGTAATATTTTTCAAATCTCGAATCAAATCACGCTAGGCAAGTCCGAGCAGGATATCGTCGAAGACCTTCATAGTGTCGTAAAACAGTTGATCGACCAAGAACGAAGAGCAAGAGAGGCTTTAATCAATCGGTCAGGTATCCAGTTGGAAGATCGTATTTTTAGGTCGTATGGTGTTTTAAGAAACAGTCGTATCATAGAGTCTAAAGAGGCGGCTAAATGTTTATCGGATCTAAGGTTAGGGATCGATCTTGGTCTGATTGATGATATACCTCAAACGATATTGAATGAGCTGATGATTTTAACTCAGCCTGGATTTTTGCAACAATATGCGAAAGCTACACTCAACCCAGAAGAACGAGATATTAGAAGAGCATCACTAATCAGAGAAAGACTTCAATTAGAGAATGAAGAATAATGTTAGGAGGGAATGTCCATGATGTTTGGGCGATTTACTGAAAGAGCACAAAAAGTACTGGCATTAGCACAAGAAGAAGCTGTTCGTTTAGGTCACAATAATATTGGGACTGAACATATCTTATTAGGTCTTGTCAGTGAAGGTGAAGGGATTGCAGCGAAAGCTTTAACCGCACTAGGGCTTGAATCAGCGAAGATTCAACAAGAAGTGGAGAAGTTGATTGGAAAAGGGGATAAAGTATCCCAGACGATCCACTACACACCTCGTGCCAAAAAGGTGATTGAATTATCTATGGATGAAGCGCGTAAGTTAGGTCATTCATACGTCGGAACAGAACATATCCTTCTTGGTCTTATTCGTGAAGGCGAAGGTGTTGCCGCTCGTGTATTGAACAACTTAGGTGTGAGCCTTAATAAGGCCCGTCAGCAAGTGTTGCAGCTCTTAGGGAACAATGAGTCTACTGGTGGGCAAAACCGTCGTGGTGGAGCCGCTGGAGGCCAAGCAACGAATGCTAACACTCCTACTCTAGATTCCCTGGCTCGCGACTTAACAGCGATCGCCAAAGAGGGGAACATCGATCCGGTCATCGGACGTAGCAAAGAAATCGAACGTGTTATCCAAGTGTTGAGCCGTCGTACGAAGAATAACCCTGTACTTGTAGGTGAACCAGGTGTTGGTAAAACGGCGATTGCTGAAGGGTTAGCCCAACAAATCATGAATAACGAAATCCCGGAAATTTTGAGAGATAAGCGTGTCATGACACTAGATATGGGGACAGTGGTTGCTGGAACTAAATACCGCGGTGAATTCGAAGACCGCTTGAAGAAAGTGATGGAAGAGATTCGTCAGGCCGGCAATATCATTCTATTCATTGATGAGTTGCACACCTTGATTGGTGCAGGTGGTGCAGAAGGGGCGATTGATGCGTCCAACATTCTGAAGCCGTCTCTTGCTCGCGGGGAGTTGCAATGTATTGGTGCGACAACACTTGATGAATATCGTAAATATATCGAAAAGGATGCGGCTCTTGAGCGTCGTTTCCAACCGATCCAAGTAGATGAGCCGACGTTAGATGAATCGGTTCAAATTCTAAAAGGGTTGCGTGATCGCTATGAAGCTCACCACCGTGTAACGATTACAGATGATTCAATTGAATCTGCAGTTCGTTTCTCTGACCGCTATATCACAGACCGCTTCCTTCCGGATAAAGCGATCGACTTGATTGATGAGGCGGCATCGAAAGTGCGCCTTCGTTCTTATACAGCTCCACCAAACTTGAAGGAGCTAGAACAGAAGCTTGAAGAAGTAAGAAAAGAAAAAGATGCTGCTGTTCAAAGTCAGGAATTTGAAAAGGCAGCCTCTCTAAGAGACAGCGAACAGCGTCTGCGAGACGAACTCGATCAAACGAAGGATGAGTGGAAAGAGAAGCAAGGACAAGAAGACTCTGAAGTGACGGTTGAAGATATCGCATCTGTCGTATCTACATGGACGGGTGTACCAGTATCTAAAATGACCAAAGACGAAAGTGAGCGCCTGCTCGCTCTTGAAGAAACGCTGCACAACCGTGTCATCGGTCAAGAAGAGGCGGTCAAATCTATTTCTAAAGCCATTCGCCGTGCTCGTGCCGGTTTGAAAGATCCGAAGCGTCCTATTGGCTCCTTCATTTTCTTAGGACCTACTGGGGTTGGTAAAACAGAATTGGCTCGCGCGTTAGCTGAAAGCATGTTCGGTGAAGAAGATGCGATGATCCGTATCGATATGTCTGAGTATATGGAGAAACACAGCACCTCTCGTCTCGTCGGTTCACCACCAGGCTACGTCGGTTATGAAGAGGGTGGCCAGCTGACAGAGAAGGTGCGTAATAAACCTTATTCAGTTGTCCTGCTTGATGAAATTGAGAAAGCACATCCTGAAGTATTCAATATCTTGCTTCAAGTACTAGAAGACGGTCGTTTGACAGATTCAAAAGGTCGTGTCGTAGACTTCCGTAATACAGTCTTGATTATGACATCAAACGTTGGTGCTCAAGAATTGAAATCAAACAAATATGTAGGGTTCTCCATGGGCGAATCTGGTCAAGATTATAAAGATATGAAATCAAAAGTGACAGATGAGCTGAAGAAAGCATTCCGCCCAGAGTTCTTGAACCGTATCGATGAAACGATTGTGTTCCACTCTCTAGAGAGAAAACACATGAAAAATATCGTAACACTGATGGCCGATCAGTTAAGACAACGTCTTCAAGAACAGGAAATCGACTTTACCTTGTCTGATGCAGCGATTGAACACATCGCCGAACAAGGCTTCGACCCTGAATATGGAGCTCGACCACTACGTCGTTCCCTTCAAAAGAACGTAGAAGACTTGTTATCAGAAGAGTTGTTGAAAGAGAACATCTCGAAAGGTCAAAAAGTGAAAATTGACTTGAATGATAATAAAGAGTTTACGGTTCACACACAGCAAGAATCTACAAATTAAGTGATAGAGAGAAATCGGAAGGTCTTGGCACCTTCCGATTTTTTTGTCATATAATGGCCTTTCTTGTACTCCCGTGGTCTTCTAGTTGCTTTTGGTAAGCGAAACTTAATACAATTGATATGGCTATGAAACTTTTTCACAAGCAATATCGTATAAAATATTAAATAGAGGAGCGATCATCTTGGCAAAAAGAAAAACTAAATTTGTTTGCCAGGAATGTGGATATGAAACACCTAAATGGATGGGGAAATGTCCAGGGTGTCATCAATGGAACACGTTAGTCGAAGAGGTTAGTATGACAGGCAACAACTCTAGGCATGTGTTCCAGACGAGTTCCACTTCCGCAACATCTAAACCTGAAAAAATCAATTCGATAAAATCCCAAAAAGAACCGAGACTTCCAACGGATATGCCAGAGTTCAACCGTGTCCTTGGTGGAGGTATTGTGGCGGGGTCCTTAGTTTTAATTGGCGGGGATCCGGGTATCGGGAAATCAACTTTACTTCTCCAAGTATCGGCTCAAATTGCCGATAAAAATATGCCGGTCCTTTATATTTCTGGTGAGGAATCGGCAAGACAGACGAAGTTAAGGGCAGAGCGCTTAGCGATTACATCCGATGAACTATACGTCTTATCCGAAACGAATTTGCAGGATGTCGTCACCCATATCGAAAATGTGGATCCTAAATTTGTCGTGATCGACTCCATTCAGACCATCTATAAAGAAGATGTCCAGTCCGCGCCCGGAAGTGTGTCTCAAGTAAGAGAATGCACGAGTCATTTAATGAGAATTGCGAAAAGTAAAGGTATCCCTATTTTTATTGTAGGGCATGTTACTAAAGAAGGATCCATTGCCGGACCACGTCTACTTGAGCATATGGTGGATGCTGTGCTTTATTTCGAAGGGGAAAGACACCATACGTTCAGAATCTTACGAAGTGTTAAGAACCGCTTCGGAAGCACACATGAAATGGGTATTTTTGAAATGAAAGAAGAGGGGTTGCGAGAAGTATTGAACCCTTCAGAGATTTTCTTAGAAGAACGATCGCAAGGAGCGGCAGGATCCATCGTCGTTGCATCCATGGAAGGGTCGAGGCCTGTTCTTGTTGAGATTCAAGCGTTGATTTCCCCGACCGCCTATGGCAATCCGAGACGTATGGCAACGGGTATTGATAATAGTCGTGTTCCTTTATTGATGGCGGTATTAGAGAAACGGGCAGGTCTTCTACTTCAGAACCAAGATGCTTATGTTAAGGTGGCTGGCGGAGTTAAATTGGATGAACCGGCAATCGATTTAGCTGTAGCACTGAGTGTAGCCTCAAGCTTCCGAGATCGTTCATCCAAACCAGATGATGTCGTAGTCGGCGAGGTTGGTTTGACAGGCGAAGTCCGTCGTGTCGCGCGCATTGAACAGCGTGTACAGGAAGCGGCTAAGCTAGGGTTTAAGCGTGTAATTATTCCTAAGAAAAATATCGATGGATGGACACCACCTTCGGATATTGAAGTGATCGGAGTTAGTTCCGTACAAGAAGCGATGAAGGTAACGTTAGGGGATGCTTAAATGGAATGGCATGAAATGAAAGATCATGGAATCGGAGAAATATTGAAGTTTGTAGCACCCGGAACGCCCCTACGGGATGGTATTGATAACGTCCTTAGAGCAAACACGGGTGGACTCATTGTTCTCGGTCACGACGATGGCGTTCGGGAGCTTGTGGACGGTGGCTTTCATATCCAATCTGAATTCACCCCCGCTCACCTTTATGAATTAGCAAAAATGGATGGTGCCTTGATTTTGAACGGAGAAGGGTCGAAGATTTTGTATGCCAATGCTCAATTGATGCCTGACCCAGACATTTTATCAACAGAGACGGGGATGCGTCACCGGACGGCTGAGCGTGTTGCGAAGCAAACGGGAACGTTGGTCATTGCGATCTCTCAACGAAGAAACGTGATCACTCTATACAAAGGGTCTTTGCGTTATTCATTAAAAGATATCGGTGTTATCCTAACGAAAGCGAACCAGGCGATTCAAACGCTTGAGAAATACAAGAACGTGTTGAATCAAAGTACGACGAATCTTGGGGCTATGGAGTTTGAGGATATGGTTTCCTTCTCGGAGGTGGTCCAGGTTGTTCACCGAATTGAAATGGTGCTTCGTACGAAAACCGAGATCATCAATTACGTCAATGAACTAGGGACAGAAGGTCGTTTGATTCAACTGCAAATGACCGAGCTCGTCTCCAATATCGAGCAGGATGCTGCGCTTCTATTGAAAGACTATAGTAAGCGTCCGGATTATGAGCCGTATTATATTTTAAGAAAAATGCAAGAGGTGACGAATACGGAGTTACTATCCGATGAACAGATCTTGAAGTTGCTCGGCTATTCCCCGAACACGAAGATGGATGATCCGATTCATCCGAGGGGCTACCGTATTTTACATCGGATCCCGAGACTTCCTCCATTAATTATAGAGCATCTCGTTGGTCGTTTCGGTTCGCTTGAAGCATTGATTCAAGCCTCAACAAAGGAATTGGTTGAAGTAGATGGTGTCGGTGAGATCCGTGCCAACAAGATAAAAGACGGGCTGGATCGCATCCAAGAACAATTATTTGTCGATCGCCACATATAGGGCTATTGACTTAAATAGAATAGTCGTGATATCATATTTAGTTATCCTTTGACTTAAAATGGAAATTGTGATACTTTAGAATTCATCATTCATTTTTTATACGATTAATGGTTATTCGGTTTGGTCATACTGTGAATGAGGAGGTGAAGAGAAGTGCTTAAACGTATTGTACAGTTGTTCATAGTCATAACCGGTGGGACAATCGGTTACCTCTATTTACCTGAGCTGTTTTCAACTATGGGTCTTGATTGGCCAGCACTGATTCAGTCAGTCTTAGGAGCTGTTTTAGGAGCACTTATTTTATATTTATTGATGTTTTGGTTTATTGATTATATCGTTGATTTTCTTAGGTGGGTGGAAGATACACTTGTCCGGGCCCCTGCTGCTGATCTCTTATTCGGTAGTCTAGGTTTAATCGTCGGATTGATCATTGCGTATTTAATCAACATCCCTGTGCAGCAATTTGAGATCCCTGTCGTCAATCAGGTCGTCCCGATCATCATTACGTTCTTCTTAGGGTACTTCGGCTTTCAAGTCGGCTTTAAGCGTAAAGATGAATTCTTAGGTATGGTGACCCGAAAAGAGAAAAGGAATGACGAATCGGATCAACAAACGGAAGCCAATTCGGTAGATGCCTCACTGATACCAAAGGAAAAGATCCTGGATACAAGTGTGATCATCGATGGCCGAATTGCAGACATCTGTGAAACACATTTCTTAGAAGGTACCGTGGTTATTCCGCAGTTTGTATTGGAAGAACTTCAGCACATCGCGGACTCTTCTGATGGTCTGAAGAGAAATCGTGGACGTCGAGGTCTTGATATCTTAAACCGTCTTCAGAAAGATTTACCCGTCAACGTGGAAATCTACGAAGGTGATTTTGAAGATATTCAAGAGGTTGATAGTAAGCTAGTGAAGCTAGCTAAAGTCATGGATGGCATTGTTGTGACGAATGACTTCAACTTGAATAAAGTGTGTGAGTTCCAAAATGTTCAAGTGTTGAACATCAACGATTTAGCGAATGCCGTCAAACCGGTCGTACTTCCTGGTGAAGAGATGAAGATCCAAGTCATAAAAGACGGAAAAGAACAGAACCAGGGTGTAGCCTACTTGGATGACGGAACGATGATCGTCGTAGAAGAAGGGAAGAACTACATCGGCAAGTCTATTGATGTCGTTGTCACTAGTGTTCTTCAAACGTCTGCAGGACGTATGATATTCGCGAAGCCAAAATCACTTGAAAAAGCCTTGTAAAAACGGTATAAACAAATAGAGACAAACAAAAGTGATAACCGTTGTGTTATCGCTTTTGTTATTTTCGAGGGATATATGTTAGAACTTTAGGGTGGATGGAATGACAAACTATACAGTAGTGATTCTTGCGGCAGGTCAAGGGAAGCGGATGAAGGCAGGTCGTAATAAACAATTCTTAATGATTGATCAGCAGCCACTGATTATACATACATTACAAGCATTTGAACGTGATGAATGGTGTGAGGAAATCGTGTTGGTCACAAACCAGAAGGAGCGTACGGCGATGGAGGAACTCCTTGCCGCATCTGGTGTGAGTCAGCCTGTGCGTTTCGTAGATGGAGGTCTCGAGAGGCAGGATAGTGTGTTAGCTGGTCTTAGGGCGATCCAAAACACAACGGTTCCCGTGTTTATCCATGACGGGGCGCGGCCTTTTGTAAAACAGGAATCGTTGCACCGCTTGGCGGAAAAAGCGGAATCAGATCGTGCCGCCTTGCTAGCTGTGAAGGTGACAGACACGATCAAACAGAAGCAAAAGGATCAGTTGAAAACGCTTGACCGGGATACGTTGTGGGCAGCTCAGACGCCTCAAGCCTTTTCTTATGACTTGATTGTCAGCGCGCATCAACAGGCAAGGAAAAGCGGATACTACGGGACAGATGATGCCTCGCTTGTGGAGGAGTTAGGTGAAGCGGTCGCTATTGTTGAGGGAAGTTATGACAATATAAAACTTACGACACCAGAGGATCTACATAAAGCAGAGGCTTACGTACGAAATCAGCGTGAAGGAAAGGTGGAGGATTCATCGATGTTTCGAATTGGACAAGGATTTGACGTTCATCAGTTGACGGAGGGCCGCCCTTGTATTATTGGGGGCATAGAAATCCCATTTGAGAAAGGATTGCTTGGCCATTCGGATGCGGATGTATTGCTTCATACCATCGCCGACGCTTGTTTAGGGGCGATTGGAGAAGGGGATATCGGAAAGCATTTTCCGGATACGGATCCTGAATTCAAAGATGCTGACTCGGGAAAACTCCTACGTCACGTATGGGAGTTAGTTCAAGAGCGAGGGTATGAACTTGGGAATATCGACTGCACCATCATTGCAGAGGCTCCTAAGATGGCTCCGTACATTGAAGAGATTCGAGCGAATGTAGCACGTTTACTCGACGCGGATTCCAGTCGTATAAACGTAAAAGCAACGACGACAGAGAAGCTCGGCTTCGCAGGACGCAAGGAAGGGATTGCCGCTCAAGCGGTGGTTCTTTTGCAAAATAATCAACAATCGTAAGCAAAAAATGATAAAATAAAACAAGGTTAAGACCGGAATGACGAAGGGAGAATCATTATGTCGAATGAAGTACGTGTGCGTTATGCACCAAGTCCAACGGGGAATCTCCATATCGGAAATGCGAGAACAGCCCTATTCAATTACCTATATGCCAAACACCTAGGTGGAACCATGGTGATTCGTATCGAGGATACGGATGAGAAGCGTAATGTAGAAGGTGGAGAAAGAAGTCAGCTCAATTACTTGAACTGGTTAGGAGTCGACTGGGAAGAGAGTCCGGATAAAGGTGGCGAATTTGGCCCATACCGTCAAATGGAACGTCTGGATATCTATAAGAAATATGTTGATGATTTGATGGAGCGTGGTTTAGCTTATAAATGCTACATGACCTCCGAAGAACTCGAAGCCGAGCGCGAAGCTCAAATGGCTCGTGGCGAAGCGCCGAAATACTCTGGTGCTCATCGCGATTTGACTCAAGAGCAAATCGAACAATTCGAAGCGGAAGGTCGCGAACCGAGTATCCGCATTCGCGTACCTGAGAACACGACGTACACATTCAATGATATCGTCCGTGGCGACATCACGTTTGAATCCAGCGATTTCGGTGACTGGGTCATCGTAAAGAAAAACGGTACACCGACATACAATTTCGCTGTAGCCATTGATGATCATTTGATGGCCATTTCTCACGTGTTGCGTGGGGAAGAGCATATTTCGAATACACCGAAGCAAATGATGGTGTATAACGCGTACGGTTGGGAGCCGCCAAAGTTCGGCCATATGACGCTGATTTTGAATGAAGATCGTAAGAAATTAAGTAAGCGCGATGAGCACATTCTTCAGTTCATCGAGCAGTATAAGAACCTTGGGTACCTTCCAGAAGCGTTATTCAATTTCATTACGTTATTGGGTTGGTCTCCAGTCGGTGAAGAAGAGATCTTCACGCAAGAGAAACTGATTGAGATTTTCGACGCTGATCGCTTATCCACGTCCCCAGCTGTCTTCGATGCTGCTAAGTTGAAGTGGATGAACAACCAGTACATCAAAGCTTCAGATATTGAGCAAGTAGAAGAACTGGCTTTGCCTCACTTAGTGGAAGCAGGACGTCTATCGAATGATATGAGTGAAGCGGATCGTAAGTGGGCGCGTGAATTGATTGCTCTCTATCATGATCAATTGAGCTATGGTGCTGAAATTGTTGAACTGACAGAGTTATTCTTCAAACAAGAGATTGATTACGATGAAGAAGCGATGAACGTGCTTGAAGGTGAGCAAGTACCGGAAGTGCTTGAAGTCTTCAAGAAAAATTTGAACGAGCTGGATGAATTCACACCAGAAAACATCAAGAAGCAAATCAAAGCGGTCCAAAAAGAAACCGGTCATAAAGGCAAGAAGCTCTTCATGCCGATCCGTGTTGCGACAACTGGTCAAACGCACGGTCCTGAACTGCCGAACGCGATTCATTTGCTTGGGCTTGAGACGGTAACCGTCCGTTTGAATGACGTATTGTCAAAACTCCAAGGCTAATTCGTTCACAAAAGACCCGTTTTGTCATATAGTAGAGATATCTATAAAGAACGCTGAAGAGGAGAAGTAGAAGGGTCCTTTCCTTACACAGAGAAAACCACCGTGGCTGAAAGTGGTTGAAGTGGAGTCCTTTGAAATGCACCTCAGAGTCTTGTGCCGAAACCGGAGTAGGCAGAAGCGGTCACCTGCCGTTATACAGGAGAAGTGGGGAATCCGTCATTTCCCAAACAGAGTGGAACCACGTGTAGCGCGTCTCTGTGCCTAACCGCACAGAGGCGCGCTTTTTAATTAGATAAGAAGAATATGATTTTTATTGTTGGCTAGCTCCAGCGTCCAGCCACTCGCACATAAGCAATCCGTTTTCGGGAGAGAAGAACATCTTCCTCCGGCCGTTTTGCTTATGGGTGTCGTGTCTCTCAGGGCGCTTGCGCATTTCTTATATTGACATGAAAAAGGAGGAGAGCAAGTATGGGACTTTTGAAGATGTTTAAAGCGGATGTCGATGTCGTGTTCGAACAAGACCCTGCCGCTCGTTCTTATTTGGAAGTGATTCTAACGTATTCTGGCTTGCATGCCATTTGGGCGCATCGGGTGGCCCATGCTTGTTTCAAGAGAAAATTCTTTTTCTTGGCTCGTGTCATTTCGCAGATCAGCCGTTTTTTTACAGGAATTGAGATTCATCCAGGGGCCAAAATAGGTCAACGGTTTTTCATTGACCATGGAATGGGGGTCGTCATCGGAGAGACGTGTGAAATCGGTGATAACGTCACGATTTTCCAAGGCGTTACATTAGGTGGAACAGGGAAAGAAAAAGGAAAACGACATCCGACGCTTTTAGATAATTCATTAGTGGCAACCGGAGCGAAAGTCCTTGGTTCGATTACCATTGGGGAAAACTCGAAAGTAGGAGCGGGATCTGTTGTCTTAAACGATGTTCCAGATAACTCAACAGTCGTCGGAATACCAGGTCGTGTCGTCATTCAGAACGGTAAGAAAGTAAGGAAGAAGGACTTGGATCACCATAAACTTCCCGACCCAGTGTATGACCGCTTGAACCATTTAGAAACAGAACTCGAACAATTGCGAGAAGAAATTAAAGAAGCTAAAGGAGTGAAGTAACGTGGCGATTCGCGTATTCAACACACTGACACGTAACAAAGAACCATTTGAACCCCTAGAGGAAGGCAAAGTGAAGATGTATGTGTGCGGTCCAACCGTTTATAACTATATTCATATCGGGAATGCACGCCCGGCCATAGTGTTCGATACTGTCCGTCGGTATTTCGAGTACCGCGGCTATGAAGTACACTACGTCCTGAATTTCACGGATGTTGATGACAAATTGATCAAAGCAGCCAATGAAATGGGGGAAGGGGTCACGGAGGTGGCCAATCGATTTATTGCGGCCTATAAAGAAGACGTTGGCGCATTAGGAGTCAAGGAAGCGGTCGATCACCCGCGCGTGACAGAAAACATGGATGAGATTGTCGACTTCATCAAAGGGTTGATTGAAAAAGGCTTCGCTTATGAATCTGGCGGAGATGTCTACTTCCGTACACGCTCCTTCGACACATACGGAAAGCTGTCTCATCAGTCGATTGATGAATTGCGTTCTGGTGCCAGAATTGAGGTCGGGGACAAGAAAGAAGATCCCCTCGACTTCACGCTCTGGAAGGATGCGAAGCCTGGGGAGATTTCTTGGGAAAGCCCTTGGGGTACAGGGAGGCCAGGGTGGCACATCGAATGTTCCGCGATGGCTAAAAAGTATTTAGGAGACACGATCGACATTCACGCAGGAGGACAGGACTTGACGTTCCCTCACCACGAAAACGAAATTGCCCAGTCCGAAGCGCATAACGACCAATCGTTCGCTCGCTATTGGATGCACAATGGGTACATCAATATCGAGAATGAAAAGATGTCCAAATCATTAGGGAACTTTGTGTTAGCTCACGACTTAGTGAAAGAGCATGATCCTCAAGTTATCCGCTTCTTCATGTTGAGTGTTCAGTACCGTCATCCGATTAACTTCAGCAACGAATTGCTGAAAGGTGCGAAAAGTAGTTTTGAGCGACTGAAAAATGCTTATGAGAACGTCAAGCACCGTAAAGAAACGAGTCTTGATTTAACCGGCGATCACCAGAAGTGGCTCGATGAAATTACAGCACAGAAAGAACAGTTCATCACAGAAATGGATGATGATTTCAATACAGCGAATGCCATTTCAGTCCTTTTCGATTTAGCAAAATCAGCGAACTTGTACCTTCAAGAGTCTCAAACCCATTCCGACGTGTTAAATGCGTATGAAGATACATTTAAAGAGTTGACTGGAGTATTGGGACTTGAGATCGAAGCAACGGAAGAACTGTTGGATGAAGACATCGAAGCGTTGCTTGAAGAACGAATCCAGGCAAGAAAAGACCGGAACTTCGAGCGAGCGGACCAAATACGTGATGAGCTGAAAGACCGGAACATTATCCTTGAAGATACATCGCAAGGCACGCGTTGGAAGCGAGGGTAACGGGTATGTCTATACAGAATGCAAAACAAATGAAAAGCTTAGCCTTAGCGTACATGGGCGATTCCGTGTATGAATTGTATGTAAGGCGCCACCTGCTTGAGGGTGGAGAAGTGATGCCGCAGCAACTGCACCAAGCCGCCGTGAAATTCGTGTCTGCTAATGCGCAAGCCGACGTGGTCGCTTATTGGAAAGAAGAAGGACGATTGACGGAAGAAGAGGAAGGGGTACTCAGACGAGGGCGCAATGCAAAGTCTGGGTCCGTTCCTAAGAATACAGATGTCCAGACGTACCGGAATTCGACTGGATTCGAAGCGGTTCTCGGGTTCTTGTATTTAGATGGACAAACCGAAAGACTAGAACAGTTGATCTCACAATCAATAGAATACGTAGAGAAAGGAGTGTAAGGACATGAAAGATGAATGGATTATCGGAAAGAATCCTGTTCAGGAAGCGTTGCGTTCTGGACGAGCAATAAATAAGGTTTGGGTATCTGACCAGCTACAGCATCAGGCGGTGAAAAAACTTGAACAATTAGCCAAAGAAAATGGGGTGAACGTTCAAAAAGTACCGAAGAAAAAAATCGATCAACTCGTAGATGGAAACCATCAAGGCGTAGTGGCTTCTGTTGCAGCTTATGAATACAGTGACATTGAAGATCTGTTCGCCAAAGCAGAAGAAAAAGGAGAAGCTCCGTTCTTTATCATTTGTGACGAAATTGAGGACCCTCATAACTTGGGATCTATTCTGCGTACAGCAGATGCTGCGGGCGCACACGGGGTCATCATTCCGAAGAGACGATCGGTTTCGTTGACGGCTACCGTTGCCAAAACTTCAACCGGTGCGATTGAATATATTCCTGTCGCTCGCGTCACGAACTTGGCGAGAACGATTGATGAGCTCAAAGAGCGTTTTGTTTGGGTCGTGGGCACAGATGCAGAAGGTACGGAAGATTACCGTCAGTTAGATGGGGGAATGGCCATCGCGCTCGTGATCGGCAGCGAAGGTCGAGGAATGAGTCGTCTTACGAAGGACAAGTGTGACTGGACTGTCAGCCTCCCGATGGCAGGGCAAGTGACTTCGTTAAATGCCTCAGTCGCCGCATCTCTCTTGATGTATGAAGTTTATAGAAAGCGTCACCCCATTGGGGAGTAAATTATGATCGTTCTCATTGTGGATGGCTATAATATGATTGGCGCTTGGCCGGAGCTTAAAAAGTTAAAAGAAACGGACTTAGGCCAAGCGCGGGACCTTCTCATAGAAATGATGGCCGAATACCAGTCGTACACAGGAGATCGACTCATTATCGTTTTTGATGCTTATCATGTGAGAGGACTTGCGAAGAAGCAGAAGAGTTATAAAGTCGAAGTCATCTTCACTAAAGAAAACGAAACGGCAGACGAACGGATCGAGAGACTTGCAGGTGAGTTGAATGACGTCCGAACCCAAGTCTATGTCGCTACATCAGACTACGCGGAACAACGGACGATTTTCGGTCAAGGTGCATTCCGTAAGTCAGCAAGAGAGTTATATATCGAAGTCAAGAACATTGAAAAAGCCATTAAGAAAGATGTCGAAACGCACAATCAGGTTCAATACCAACCGAAAATTCCGATGAATAAAGAGATGAGGGATTTATTTGAAAAGTGGCGTCGAGGAGATAAATAATTCTGACAACTTGTTGACGCTTTTCAAATCTTTCCTGTATAATATTGCTATATTGAGGTAGCACGGTCGGGGGGATCCTGTGTGAGCATCATTCAAACGAAGACAGACATCAATGAAGTGGATCTGAGTAAACTTGATGATGAAGCGATCATTGAACGGATCAATCAAGGTCAGGTTCAAGCGCTCGATTATTTAATCAATAAGTACAAAAATTTTGTTCGCGCTAAAGCCCGGACTTATTTTCTTATTGGTGCAGATAGGGAAGATATCGTCCAAGAAGGTATGATCGGTCTATATAAAGCCATTCGAGATTACCGTGAAGGAAAACTCTCTTCTTTCAAGGCTTTTGCTGAATTATGTGTCACCCGCCAGATTATTACCGCTATTAAAACCGCCACAAGACAGAAACACATCCCGTTGAATTCTTACGTATCGCTAGACAAGCCAATTTACGACGAAGAGTCGGACCGTACACTGCTTGACGTTATTGGTGGGTCTAAAGCCATCGACCCACAAGAATTGATTGTAAACAAAGAGAAACTGTTCGATATGGAAGAGAAAATCTCTGAATTGCTCAGTGATTTAGAGAAAAAAGTACTAGCCTTATATTTGGACGGGCAATCCTATCAAGAGATATCGGTGGAGCTTGACCGCCATGTGAAGTCGATTGATAATGCGCTGCAACGTGTCAAAAGGAAGCTGGAAAAGTACTTGGAAATCAGCGAAATTACGCTCTAGATGTCTGATTGACAGTCGATTGGAAGCGTGCTACATTATACTAAGTGTGAAAACCTCGTGCGAAGAGGTGAATAGGTATGCGTAAAAAAGTGATTTTAGCTTGTACGGAATGTTTAAGCCGTAATTATAGTTCATATACAAATCGATCGAATCAATCAGAGCGTCTAGAAGTGCGTAAATTTTGCAAGCGTTGTGGGAAACATACTTTACACCGTGAGACAAAGTAGACAAGCATGACGCAAGTTTGGGGGTATGCTGGTATGTTTAAGTTCTTTCAAAACGTTTCTCGAGAAATGAAGAAAGTGAGCTGGCCTAAAGGTCAAGAACTTACACGCTACACGATTACTGTACTTGCAACAGTAGCTTTCGTAGCTGTATTCTTTGCTATTGTAGACCTTGGCATTTCGCAAATACTTGAACTTATTTCTTAAGAATAGTAGTGTTCATTTTATGCTATAATAGAAAATAGACTTACTAAAAACCCGTTCAGCGGGTTTTTTCATGTTGGAATACTTTCATTAATTTTAGATACAAGGGAGGGAAGGGCAAGTACTTGTCCTGCAATAATGGAAAAAAGATGGTACGTTGTTCACACCTATTCAGGTTATGAAAACAAAGTGAAAACCAACCTTGAGAAACGAGTAGAATCAATGGGAATGGAAGATAAAATCTTCCGCGTGCTCGTTCCTGAAGATGAAGAAACGGAAATTAAGAACGGTAAGCGAAAAGTTGCAAAGAAAAAAGTGTTCCCTGGTTACGTATTAGCTGAAATGGTGATGACGGATGATTCTTGGTATGTCGTTCGAAACACTCCTGGTGTGACAGGGTTCGTCGGATCGACTGGTTCTGGTTCTAAACCTATCCCTCTCTTACCAGAAGAAGCTGAGACGGTCCTGAAACGAATGGGTATGAACGAGCAACCGAAAACAGAGGTTGACTTCGAAGTGAAGGAAAGTGTTAAAGTAATAGATGGACCTTTCGCTAACTTCACAGGTACAATCGAATATATCGATTTGGACAAGCAGAAAGTGAAAGTCCACGTTAATATGTTCGGAAGAGAAACGCCGGTTGAGCTGGACTTCTCTCAGATAGAGAAACTAAGCTAAGCATGGAAGTGGTGGCTTAGTACAGGAGTAAACCATAACTCATTTTATAAAAAATGGTCCTTCCCCTTGCGTTGTTCCAGAATTAATGCTAAAATTCTTATGTTCTTTATGTGCCTCGAATCCCGAGGCGTTGATGCATATTGCATAGAGTGGGAGGGGCATTCCCTATTACCACATCACGGACTTTAAGGAGGTGTGTCTCGTGGCTAAAAAAGTTATTAATGTTGTAAAACTTCAGATCCCAGCGGGCAAAGCAAACCCTGCACCGCCGGTAGGACCTGCACTAGGTCAAGCTGGTATTAACATCATGGGTTTCTGTAAAGAGTTTAACGCTCGTACCCAAGATCAAGCGGGTATGATTATCCCAGTTGAAATCACGGTATTTGAAGACCGTTCATTTACATTCGTAACGAAAACTCCACCTGCTGCTGTTCTTCTTAAGAAAGCTGCTGGAGTTGAGTCAGGTTCCGGTGAACCAAACCGTAACAAAGTAGCTTCTGTTAAACGCGATCAAGTTCGCGAAATCGCAGAAACGAAAATGCCTGACTTAAACGCTGCTGACGTTGAAGCTGCAATGCGCATGGTTGAAGGTACAGCGCGCAGCATGGGTATTACAATCGAAGATTAATCCCACAGCGTTATGAGTAGATAGGAAAAGGTTGCGGAAATGGAGCTTTTTGTCCCTTTCGCAACCTTTATTCGTGGGAGGACAATCCGTTAAAACCACAAGAGGAGGAAATAACAATGGCTAAGAAAACAAAAAAGCAACAAGAGCTATTAAAGCTTGTTGATCGTACGAAATCATACGATGTTCAAGAAGCGATTGATCTAGTAAAAGAAACGTCAAAAGCTAACTTTGACGAAACTGTAGAAGCTGCTTTCCGTCTTGGAGTAGACCCTAAGAAAGCGGACCAACAAATCCGTGGCGCTATGGTACTACCTCATGGTACAGGTAAATCTCAGCGTGTGCTTGTATTCGCTAAAGGTGATAAAGCGAAAGAAGCAGAAGCTGCAGGTGCTGACTATGTAGGAGAGCAGGACTTAATCAACAAAATCAACCAAGGTTGGTTTGAGTTTGATGTAGTTGTTGCAACTCCAGACATGATGGCTGAAGTTGGTAAGCTAGGTCGTGTACTAGGACCGAAAGGCCTAATGCCGAACCCTAAAACAGGTACTGTAACATTCGAAGTAGAAAAAGCCGTAAACGAAATCAAAGCAGGTAAAGTAGAATACCGCGTTGATAAAGCAGCGAACATTCACGTTGCAATCGGTAAAGCTTCTTTCGACAAAGAAAAATTGGTTGAAAACTTCGAAGCGATTACAGATGCACTTGTTAAAGCGAAGCCACAAGCTTCTAAAGGGACTTACATGCGTAATGCAGCTGTTGCATCTACGATGGGGCCTGGAATCAAGGTTGACGTTTCCAATTACACGAAGTAATAAAAAGTGTTGACTTTCCGTTTCTAGTTAGATACAATTAGAAACGTTGTATAAATGAATACGTTATACCGTAGACAGTAGGGGCGGACAACCGCTTAATCTTCCTGCCGAGGTGTGTGAATATACGGGACAGCGCTGAAAAGCCCTGGACTGTTCATACGTACCTCCATGTCTGCATGGAGGTACTTTTTGTTAGCCTTCAAACGGTATGATGATCAGTCAATAGGAGGTGGAACGATGAGCAACATTATCGAACAGAAAAAGCAAGTTGTAACTGAATTAGCTGATAAGTTTCGTAATAGTAAATCTGCTGTACTAGTAGATTACCGCGGACTTGATGTCGCAGAAGTTACAGAGCTTCGTTCACAACTTCGTGAAGCTGGCGTAGATTTCAAAGTGTACAAAAACACGATGACTCGCCGTGCAGCTGAAGAAGTTGAGCTTTCTGAGCTTAACGACGTTCTTACAGGACCTACTGCGCTAGCGTTCCATGAAGATGACGCTGTAGCTCCAGCGAAAATTCTTAACAACTTTGCTAAAGATCACGATAACCTTGAAATCAAAGGTGGAGTAGTTGAAGGACAAGTTGCAACTCTTGAGCAAATCAAAGAGCTTGCGGAACTTCCGAACTACGAAGGTCTTGTATCTATGTTCCTAAGCGTACTACAAGCGCCAATCAGAAACTTCGCATACGCTACTCAGGCTATCGCGGACCAAAAAGAAGAAGAAAGTGCGTAAGTTAGCACTCGTCTAAACTATTATTTAAAATCATAAGGAGGAAATTTCTCATGTCTAACGAACAAATCATTGAAGCGATCAAAGAAATGTCTGTTCTTGAACTTAACGACCTAGTAAAAGCAATTGAAGAAGAATTTGGTGTATCTGCTGCAGCTCCAGTTGCAGCCGGCGGTGCTGCTGCAGGTGGCGAAGCTGCTGAAGAACAAACTGAATTCGACGTAGTACTTGAATCAGCTGGATCTTCTAAGATCAAAGTTGTTAAAGCAGTACGTGAAATCACTGGTCTTGGTCTTAAAGATGCGAAAGATCTTGTAGATAACGCTCCTGGCGCTATCAAAGAAGGCGTATCTAAAGAAGAAGCAGAAGAAATGAAGTCTCAGCTTGAAGAAGCTGGCGCGACGATCGAAGTTAAGTAATTTGATTTTTGGAAGTAAAGCTCGCTGACTATCGGCGAGCTTTTCTTTTCTTTTCTACTACCCTAGCCTCTCCTAGTCATAAGTAATTCCATTCCATGGCAAAAAAACCACAAAGAACAACAGTTGCTTATATTGACAGAGGCGCATGAGCTTTTCTATCTAACTTAAAGAAGGTGTGCTTAAGATGTCAGAGCATTACTACTCTAAAAAAACAACAACCAAAAGTGAAGAGAAGACGTGGTCGTATGAATTGAGAGGACACTCTCTTTCTTTTACTACGGATCATGCGGTTTTCTCTAAGCGTGAAGTCGATTATGGTTCGCGTATGCTCATTGATGCTTTTACTGAACCAGAAGTCGAAGGTGATGTTTTAGATTTAGGGTGCGGGTACGGCCCGATTGGCTTGTCACTTGCTAAAGATTTTCAAGAACGGAATATAGTGATGGTCGATGTCAATGAGAGGGCGTTGGATTTAGCGAAGAAAAACGCTGTGCAAAACAATATCCATAATGTCACGATCAAGGAAAGCGATCGTCTTCAGGGGATCAGTGATTACACATTCGCCTCGATCTTAACCAATCCGCCGATCCGTGCGGGTAAAGAGGTTGTTCATCACATGTTCGAAGAATCCGCCGAGGCCTTAGTGGACCAAGGTGAGTTATGGGTCGTTATTCAAAAAAAGCAAGGAGCACCTTCAGCGAAACAGAAGCTTGAAGAATTGCTCGGTCACGTGGAAGTAGTCACGAAGCAAAAAGGCTACTACATTTTGAAGGGCACGAAGGTTTGACTAGTTCTAGCAATTGTGCTAGTATTGAAAAATGCCAATATGACCGTTGTCTGTCAAGTCTTTTTTCAGAAAATGTATAAAAAGGTTGATAGTAGGTTAGTATGGTGAAAACCAAACACGTAAAGTAAATGAGGTTTTTTGCTATGAAAACCCTTTTTCTTTTTTGTCTAACGTTAGAGAGAAATGAAGAATCACCATTTGCTATAAGGCGAATGTTTAAATAGTGCTTGTGGCAAGATCAACCGCAAGCCTGTTCGGCATGCCTTTGCCGAACCCTTTTTTCGTTATAAAAATGCTTGATTTGAGGGGTGAATCAGTTGACAGGTCAACTAGTTCAGTATGGACGACACCGCCAGCGCAGAAGTTATGCACGTATCAGTGAAGTATTAGAGTTACCGAATCTGATTGAGATTCAAACCGCTTCTTATGATTGGTTCTTAGAAGAAGGGTTGAAAGAAATGTTCCAGGACATTTCTCCAATCGAAGATTTCACAGGTAACCTATCACTAGAGTTTGTAGACTATAGCCTAGGCGAGCCAAAGTATCCAGTGGATGAGTCAAAGGATCGCGATGTAACATATAATGCACCGCTTCGTGTCAAAGTTCGTTTATTAAATAATGAAACAGGCGAAGTGAAGGAGCAAGAAGTATTCATGGGAGATTTCCCATTAATGACGGACACAGGTACCTTTGTAATTAATGGTGCTGAGCGTGTTATCGTATCTCAGCTTGTTCGCTCTCCGAGTGTATATTTCAACAAGAAGATTGATAAGAACGGAAAACGTGGTCACACAGCTACCGTTATTCCAAACCGTGGTGCATGGTTAGAATTTGAAACCGATGCGAAAGACGTAGTACACGTACGTATTGATCGTACGCGTAAACTACCGATTACGGTCCTACTTCGTGCTCTAGGATTCGGAACAGACCAAGAGATCATTGACCTCATTGGTGACAACGAATACCTGAAGAACACGTTAGAAAAAGATAACACTGAAAATAGCGAGAAAGCATTGCTGGAAATTTACGAGCGTCTACGCCCTGGTGAACCACCAACGGTAGAAAACGCTAAAAGTTTACTTGTTTCTCGTTTCTTCGATCCGAAGCGTTATGATTTAGCGCGTGTCGGACGTTATAAAATGAATAAAAAGCTAAACATCAAAGATCGTTTGTTCAACCAAACGCTAGCGGAAACACTAGTTGATGAAGAAACTGGTGAAGTACTAGCAGAAAAAGGGGACAAAATCGATCGTCGCTTGCTTAACAAACTAATTCCTCACTTCGAGGATGAAGAAACAAACTTGAGCGAGCAATCTCTTGATCCGGTTGAAGGAGTGCTTGAAGATCCGATTCAAGTACAATCCGTGAAAATCGTCGACCCGACAGATCCAGAAGGTGAACGTTCTATTAATGTCATCGGTAATGCGAACATTGACCGTGATGTGAAGAACATTACACCAGCGGATATCCTATCATCTATCAGCTACTTCTTTAACTTGCTGCATAATGTAGGCGGAACAGATGACATCGACCACCTAGGTAACCGTCGTCTTCGTTCTGTAGGGGAACTATTGCAAAACCAATTCCGTATCGGACTATCCCGTATGGAGCGTGTTGTGCGTGAGCGTATGTCAATCCAAGACACATCCTCCATCACACCGCAACAATTGATTAACATCCGTCCGGTTATTGCATCGATCAAAGAGTTCTTTGGTAGCTCTCAGCTATCACAGTTCATGGACCAAACGAACCCACTTGCAGAATTGACCCATAAACGTCGTCTATCTGCTTTAGGGCCAGGTGGTCTGACTCGTGAACGTGCAGGCTTTGAAGTTCGTGACGTACACTACTCCCACTATGGTCGTATGTGTCCGATCGAAACGCCGGAAGGACCGAACATCGGTCTGATCAACTCCTTGTCTTCTTATGCGAAGGTCAATGAATTCGGGTTTATCGAAACACCTTACCGTCGTGTCGATCCAGATACGAATAAGGTTACCGCTCAAATTGATTACCTGACAGCTGACGAAGAGGATAACTACGTTGTAGCACAGGCCAATGCGAAGCTTGATGAAGACGGTACCTTCCAAGATGAAGAAGTTATCGCTCGTTTCCGTGGTGAGAACACGGTCGTTCAACGTGATCGTCTTGATTACATGGACGTTTCTCCGAAGCAGGTTGTTTCTGCTGCGACAGCATGTATTCCATTCTTAGAGAACGATGACTCCAACCGTTCCCTTATGGGTGCGAACATGCAACGTCAAGCTGTACCATTGCTGAAACCTGATGCACCTCTTGTTGGTACAGGTATGGAATATGTATCTGGTAAAGACTCCGGTGCAGCCGTTATCTGCCGCCATGAAGGTGTAGTCGAGCGAGTGGAAGCGAAAGAAGTACTTGTTCGTCGTATCTCTGAAGTGGACGGCCGTGAAGTTGAAGGTGACCTTGATCGTTACCGTCTGCAGAAGTTCATCCGTTCCAACCAAGGAAGTTGCTATAACCAACGTCCAATCGTTGCGAAGGGTGACCGGGTAACAAAAGGTGAAATCCTTGCTGATGGTCCATCCATGGATATGGGTGAGCTTGCGCTAGGTCAAAACCCGCTGGTAGCCTTCATGACTTGGGATGGCTATAACTATGAGGATGCCATCATCATGAGTGAACGTCTTGTGAAAGACGACGTCTATACTTCTATTCATATTGAAGAATATGAGTCTGAAGCACGTGATACGAAGCTTGGACCTGAAGAAATTACAAGAGACATTCCAAACGTCGGAGAAGACGCTCTTCGCGACCTCGATGATCGCGGAATTATCCGTGTCGGTGCTGAAGTAAGCGATGGTGACCTTCTTGTCGGTAAAGTGACGCCTAAAGGTGTAACAGAATTATCTGCAGAAGAACGTCTCCTTCATGCTATCTTTGGCGAGAAAGCGCGTGAAGTGCGTGACACGTCCCTACGTGTACCACACGGCGCAGGCGGAATTGTCCTTGATGTGAAAATATTCAATAGAGAAGATGGCGATGAGTTACCACCGGGAGTTAACCAGTTGATCCGTGTCTATATCGTTCAGAAGCGTAAGATTTCTGAAGGTGACAAAATGGCCGGTCGTCACGGTAACAAAGGTGTAATTTCTAAGATTCTTCCAGAAGAAGATATGCCGTACTTGCCGGACGGTACTCCTGTAGATATCATGTTGAACCCACTTGGTGTACCATCACGTATGAACATCGGACAAGTGCTTGAGTTGCACTTGGGAATGGCTGCCCGTCTACTTGGTGAACGTGTAGCAACTCCTGTATTCGATGGAGCGCGTGAGGAAGACGTGTGGGAAACACTTCAGGAAGCAGGAATGGCTCGTGATGCGAAGACCATCCTTTATGATGGTCGTACGGGTGAACCGTTTGATAACCGTGTGTCGGTAGGTGTCATGTATATGATCAAACTAGCGCACATGGTCGATGATAAATTACACGCGCGTTCTACAGGACCTTACTCTCTTGTTACGCAACAACCGCTTGGTGGTAAAGCACAGTTCGGTGGACAGCGTTTCGGTGAGATGGAGGTATGGGCACTTGAGGCTTATGGTGCCGCATATACACTGCAGGAAATCTTGACTGTGAAGTCTGATGATGTCGTTGGTCGTGTGAAGACGTACGAAGCGATAGTCAAAGGCGACAACGTTCCAGAACCTGGCGTACCAGAATCCTTTAAAGTTCTGATCAAAGAGCTTCAAAGCCTTGGTATGGACGTTAAGATTCTGGATGGTAATGAGGAAGAGATTGAAATGCGTGATATCGAGGAAGAACAAACGAAAGAATCCGAGAATTTAAACCTAGACGACTAAAGATAGTGAATCCGTCGAAGGATGAGTGTTCTGAGCTTAGGGTAAAACCCGGATACTGAAAGGGAGGTAGGCCCCTTGATAGATGTAAATAACTTTGAGTATATGAAAATCGGTTTGGCATCACCAGACAAGATCCGCTCTTGGTCATATGGTGAGGTCAAAAAACCAGAAACGATCAACTACCGTACACTGAAACCAGAGAAAGATGGCTTATTCTGTGAACGAATCTTCGGTCCTCAAAAGGACTGGGAGTGTCACTGTGGTAAATACAAACGCGTCCGTTATAAGGGCGTCGTTTGTGACCGCTGTGGGGTAGAAGTGACAAAAGCAAAAGTACGTCGTGAGCGTATGGGGCACTTAGAGTTAGCTGCCCCTGTCTCTCATATTTGGTACTTCAAAGGCATCCCGAGCCGTATGGGCCTTGTTCTTGACATGTCCCCTCGTGCGCTTGAGGAAGTCATTTACTTTGCTGCGTATATCGTGACAGACCCAGGTGAAACGGCTCTTGAAAGAAAGCAGTTGCTTTCTGAGAAAGAGTACCGTTCATACCGTGAAAAATTCGGTCAAGGTTTCCAAGCAGCAATGGGTGCTGAAGCTATTCGTAAATTGCTATACGACATCGATCTTGATGGAGAAGTAGAGACATTGAAAGAAGAACTTAAAACGGCTCAAGGACAGCGTCGTACACGTGCTATTAAGCGTTTGGAAGTTCTTGAATCATTCCGTCATTCAGGCAACGATCCATCTTGGATGATTCTAGATGTATTACCTGTTATTCCTCCAGAGCTTCGCCCGATGGTACAGCTTGATGGCGGACGTTTTGCGACGTCTGACTTGAACGACCTTTATCGTCGTGTCATCAACCGTAATAATCGTCTGAAGCGTTTGTTGGATCTAGGTGCTCCTACGATTATTGTCCAGAACGAAAAGCGTATGCTTCAGGAAGCAGTCGACGCATTAATCGACAACGGTCGTCGTGGCCGTCCGGTAACAGGACCAGGTAATCGTCCGCTTAAATCCCTTTCTCACATGTTGAAAGGTAAGCAAGGTCGTTTCCGTCAGAACTTGCTTGGTAAGCGTGTCGACTATTCAGGCCGTTCCGTTATCGTTGTTGGTCCTTCCCTGAAGATGTATCAGTGTGGACTGCCGAAAGAAATGGCGCTTGAACTATTCAAGCCTTTCGTAATGAAAGAGCTTGTGTCTCGTGGGCTTGCTCACAACATCAAGTCTGCTAAGCGTAAAATCGAACGTGTTCATGATGAGGTATGGGATGTGCTTGAAGATGTAATCAAAGAGCACCCTGTTCTATTGAACCGTGCACCAACCTTGCACCGTTTAGGTATTCAAGCATTCGAACCGACACTAGTTGAGGGACGCGCTATTCGTCTTCACCCACTAGTATGTACAGCTTATAATGCTGACTTTGACGGAGACCAAATGGCGGTTCACGTACCATTGTCTTCCGAAGCTCAAGCAGAAGCTCGAATTCTGATGCTTGCAGCCCAAAACATCTTGAACCCTAAGGATGGTAAGCCTGTCGTAACACCTTCACAGGATATGGTACTAGGTAACTATTACCTGACACTTGAACGTATTGGTGCTGTTGGAGAAGGAATGACCTTCAAAGACTTGAACGAAGCACTGATGGCTTATCAGAATGGCTATGCTCACCTGCACACACGTGTAGCTGTACAAGCTAGTTCCTTAAATAATGACACATTTACAGAAGAACAGAATCAGCAGCTTCTTCTTACTACCGTAGGAAAGCTTATCTTTAATGAAATGCTGCCAAGTTCTTTCCCTTATATCAACGAACCGACTCAAGAGAACCTTGAAGTCAAGACGCCGGATCAATACTTCGTCCCAAGTGGAACGAATATCCGTGAAGAGATTGCCAAGCGCGAAGAAGTGGCTCCATTCAAGAAAGGCATCTTGGGTGACATCATTGCCGAAGTGTTCAAACGCTTCTCCATCAGTGAAACATCTAAAATGCTAGACCGCATGAAAGACTTAGGATTCGCTTATTCGACGAAAGCAGGTATCACGGTAGGTGTATCTGACGTCGTGGTACTTCCAGAGAAGCAGGAAATCCTCGTAGAAGGACAAGAGAAAGTTGATAAAGTCCTTAAGCAATTCCGTCGTGGTTTAATCACAGAAGAAGAACGCTATGACCGCGTCATTGAAATCTGGTCTGCGGCTAAAGATGACATTCAGAACCGTCTGATGAAATCACTAGACCCAACCAACCCGATCTTCATGATGAGTGATTCCGGTGCCCGTGGTAACGCATCTAACTTTACACAGTTAGCTGGTATGCGTGGTCTGATGGCCAACCCGGCTGGACGAATCATTGAACTACCGATCAAATCAAGCTTCCGTGAAGGTTTAACGGTACTTGAATACTTCATCTCTACACACGGTGCTCGTAAAGGTCTTGCCGATACAGCCCTTAAGACTGCCGACTCAGGTTACCTGACTCGTCGTCTAGTTGACGTAGCTCAAGATGTTATCGTGCGTGAAGATGATTGTGGAACAGACCGTGGTCTTCCAGTGTACTCTCTAACAGAAGGTTCAGAAGTTATCGAACCATTGTTCGATCGACTGATTGGCCGTACTTCCTTCCAGACAGTGAAGCACCCAGAAACGGAAGCACTCATTGTCGGGCGTAATGAAGTCATTTCTGAAGATGCTGCGAAACAAATTGTTGATTCCGGCATCGAACAAATCGTGATTCGTTCTGCATTCACATGTAATACGAAGCACGGCGTTTGTAAGAAGTGTTACGGTCGCAACTTGGCGACAGGAGAAGAAGTTGAAGTTGGAGAAGCTGTGGGAATCATTGCCGCTCAATCCATCGGTGAACCAGGAACGCAGCTTACAATGCGTACGTTCCACACAGGTGGTGTAGCCGGAGACGATATCACACAAGGTCTTCCGCGTATCCAAGAGATCGTTGAGGCGCGTAATCCGAAAGGTCAAGCTGTCATCAGTGAAATTGACGGTACAGTCCAAGAAGTCAACGAGGTCAAAGAGAAGCTTGAAATCGTTGTTCAAGGTGCAGTAGAATCCCGTTCATACACAGCTCCATATGGCGCTCGTATGAAACTATCTGTTGGGGACCATGTAAAAGCAGGGGAACCACTCACAGAAGGTTCTATTGATCCTAAAGAACTTCTTACGATTCAGGGACTCGACGGTGTACAAGAGTACCTTCTTAAAGAAGTACAAAAAGTTTACCGTATGCAAGGTGTAGAAATCTCCGATAAACACGTCGAAGTCATGGTTCGCCAAATGCTTCGTAAAATCCGTGTCCTTGATTCCGGAGACACCGATGTACTCCCTGGCTCTCTACTTGAGATCCACCAATTCAAAGAAGCGAACCAGAAAGCTCTTATGGAAGGTGGACAACCAGCTGTTGGACGTCCGGTTATCCTTGGTATCACGAAAGCATCCCTTGAAACAGATAGCTTCCTATCTGCTGCATCCTTCCAGGAAACAACTCGTGTCCTAACTGATGCTGCAATTAAAGGTAAGCGCGATGAACTTCTAGGGTTGAAAGAAAATGTTATTATTGGTAAACTTGTTCCGGCTGGTACAGGAATGACAAGATATCGTAAGATTCAAGCTCAGTCCGAAAGCGGAAAGCCATCCGCCGAACAGCCAGAAGAAGTCACACAACCATAAGTTTAGAAAGATTTCAGGTTAACAAAGGGTAAAAGATACAGAAGCAACTTCAAAGCTTGATGCCAAAAATATAAAAACTACCCAAAATGCAGTTGACATGCATTTTGGGTAGTGATAATATAATCAAGGTGCTTCCGTTTATCCTTGTTACTTTGGAGGATATTGAATATGTCTTATGAAAAAGTAGCACAGGCTAAATCAGAGATAGTAATCGGGACCAAACAAACACTGAAAGCCATGAAAAATGGTGAAGTGAATGAGGTCATTACGGCTGACGATGCTGATCAGTCGATGACGGCAAAAGTAGTCAAGCTAGCTAAACAGTTAAATATACCGCACACGAACGTTCCTTCTATGGAGGAATTGGGAGATGCTTGTGGTATTGATGTTGGAGCTGCTACAGTAGCTATAAAGCAATAAAGTTTTGGCGTAAATCGCGAAAGCTTTGTTTTTTGCCTTTTTATGAACCACCTGGATGTGTGGTATTAAGAATTAAGGAAGGGAGGACATCAAACATGCCTACTATTAACCAATTAGTTCGTAAAGGACGTGTTGCTAAGTCTAGAAAGGCTACGGCACCAGCTTTGAACAAAGGTTACAACAGCTATAAGAAACGTATGACGGACGAGAACTCTCCACAAAAACGTGGTGTTTGTACTCGTGTTGGTACGATGACACCGAAGAAGCCGAACTCCGCTCTTCGTAAATATGCTCGTGTTCGTTTGACGAACCAACTTGAGGTTAACGCTTATATCCCTGGTATCGGCCACAACCTTCAAGAGCACAGTGTTGTACTAATCCGTGGCGGTAAGGTTAAAGACTTGCCAGGTGTACGTTACACAGTAGTACGTGGTGCGCTAGATACTGCAAGCGTAGACGGACGTATGCAAGGCCGTTCTAAATACGGTACGAAAAAGCCAAAAGCTAAAAAATAAGCGATAGTTATCTATCGGTTAAATAAAACAAATGATTGAAGGGAGGGGAACATATGCCACGTAAAGGTCCAGTAGCAAAACGTGATGTGTTACCAGATCCGATGTACAATTCTAAGCTTGTTACTCGTTTGATCAACCAAATCATGGTGAATGGTCAGCGCGGTAAAGCTCAAAAGATTCTTTATAAAGCTTTTGAACTAGTTCAAGAGCGTAGCGGAAACGAAGCTATGGAAGCTTTTGATCAAGCGATGAAAAACGTAATGCCTGTATTGGAAGTACGCGCTCGTCGTGTAGGTGGTTCCAACTACCAGGTACCTGTTGAGGTTCGTCCAGAACGTCGCCAGGCTCTAGGTTTGCGTTTCATTGTTAACTATGCGCGTCTACGCGGAGAGAAAACAATGGAAGAGCGTCTAGCTAACGAACTTCTAGATGCAGCAAACAACACAGGTGCAGCTGTTAAGCGCCGTGAAGAAATGCACAAAATGGCTGAAGCGAACAAAGCATTCGCTCACTACCGTTGGTAATCAGCTATCAAATAAAACTTCACTCAGGAAGGAGCAAATGCCATGGCTAGAGAGTTCTCCCTGGAAAAGACTCGGAATATCGGGATTATGGCTCACATTGATGCTGGTAAAACGACAGCAACAGAGCGTATTCTTTTCTACACAGGACGTATCCACAAGATTGGTGAAACTCACGAAGGAGCTTCCCAAATGGACTGGATGGAGCAGGAACAAGAGCGCGGAATCACAATCACTTCCGCAGCGACAACTGCTCAGTGGAAAGACCACCGTATCAACATCATTGATACACCTGGACACGTAGACTTCACAGTAGAGGTTGAACGTTCATTGCGTGTACTTGATGGGGCGGTAGCTGTACTTGATGCTCAGTCTGGTGTAGAACCACAAACTGAAACAGTATGGCGCCAAGCTACAACGTACGGTGTTCCACGTATTGTTTTCGTTAACAAGATGGACAAAATCGGCGCAGACTTCATTTACTCTCTAGGAACTCTTCAAGAGCGTCTAGGTGCAAATGCTGCTGCTGTTCAACTTCCTATTGGTGCAGAAGATGATTTCGAAGGAATTATCGACCTTGTAACAATGGAAGCTTACTATTACATGGATGACCTAGGTACACGTGCTGAAGCGCGTGCTATCCCTGAAGAGTATAAAGATCAAGCCGAAGAGTACCGCGGCAAGCTTGTAGAAGCTGTTGCTGAACTTGATGAAGACTTGATGATGCAATACCTTGAGGGAGAAGAAATCACGAACGAGCAGCTTGTAGAAGCAATTCGTACAGCTACTCTAAGTGTAGACTTCTACCCGGTATTCTGTGGTTCTGCCTTCAAGAACAAAGGTGTTCAACTTCTAATCGATGGAGTTATTGATTATCTTCCATCTCCATTAGATGTACCACCAATCGAAGGTCACGTTCCTGGTACGGAAGAAGAAGTAGTACGTAAGCCAGATGACAACGAGCCATTCTCTGCATTGGCGTTTAAAGTTGCAACTGACCCTTACGTTGGTAAACTGACATTCTTCCGCGTGTACTCCGGTACACTTAGCGCTGGTTCTTACGTGAAGAACGCTACGAAAGATAAGCGTGAGCGTGTAGGTCGTATCCTACAAATGCACGCAAACTCTCGTGAAGAGATCTCCACTGTATATGCTGGTGATATCGCAGGTGCAGTAGGACTTAAAGACACAGGAACTGGTGACACTCTTTGTGATGAGAAGAGCGTAGTTATTCTTGAGTCTATGGAATTCCCTGAGCCAGTTATCTCCGTTGCGATCGAACCGAAATCTAAAGCAGACCAAGATAAGATGTCTATCGCTCTTGGTAAACTTGCTGAAGAGGATCCGACGTTCCGTACAGAGACAAACGTTGAAACAGGCCAAACGATCATCGCTGGTATGGGTGAGCTTCACCTTGATATCATCGTTGACCGACTTCGCCGTGAGTTCAAAGTGGAAGCCAACATTGGTGCTCCACAAGTTGCTTACCGTGAGACATTCCGTGCTAGCGCACAAGTTGAAGGTAAGTTCGTACGTCAATCAGGTGGTCGTGGACAATTCGGTCACGTATGGGTTGAGTTCGAGCCAAACGAAGAAGGTGGCGGATTTGAATTCGTCAACAAAATCGTCGGTGGTGTTGTACCACGTGAATACATTCCTTCCGTAGAGCAAGGAATCAAAGAATCTCTAGAGAATGGTGTACTTGCTGGCTACCCAATGGTAGACATCAAAGCTACTCTTTATGATGGTTCTTACCACGATGTCGACTCCAACGAAATGGCCTTTAAAGTTGCTGCATCTATGGCACTTAAAGAAGCTAAGAACAAATGTAAACCAGTTCTTCTTGAACCAATGATGAAAGTTGAAGTTGTTATTCCTGAAGAATACATGGGTGACATCATGGGTGACGTAACATCCCGTCGTGGACGTGTAGATGGTATGGAAACTCGCGGTAACGCTCAAGTGGTTAAAGCATTCGTTCCACTTTCTGAAATGTTCGGTTATGCAACGGCGCTACGTTCTAACACGCAAGGTCGCGGAACGTACACGATGCACTTCGATCACTACGAAGAAGTACCGAAGAGTATCTCAGAAGAAATTATTAAGAAAAATGCTGGTGAATAATTGATTTTTTTCACGAGTTAAAGTATAACTTGTATTGTAAGCTTAGGAGTATGAATCTTACTCCTAGGCTGCATATAAAAACTATAAAATTGCTACTTATTTAAAGGAGGAAATATACAATGGGTAAAGAAAAATTCGACCGGTCCAAGTCCCACGTCAACATTGGTACAATCGGCCACGTTGACCATGGTAAAACAACTCTAACTGCAGCGATCACGACTGTACTTCACAAGAGATCAGGTTCTGGTGAAGCTATGGCATATGACATGATCGACGGTGCTCCAGAAGAGCGCGAGCGTGGAATCACAATCTCCACTGCACACGTTGAGTATGAAACTGAAACTCGCCACTACGCACACGTTGACTGCCCAGGTCACGCTGACTACGTTAAGAACATGATCACTGGTGCTGCACAAATGGACGGAGCGATCCTAGTAGTATCTGCTGCTGACGGTCCAATGCCACAAACTCGTGAGCACATCCTACTTTCTAAAAACGTAGGTGTACCAGCTATCGTTGTATTCTTGAACAAAGTTGACATGGTAGACGACGAAGAGCTTCTTGAGCTAGTTGAAATGGAAGTTCGTGACCTTCTATCTGAGTATGACTTTGATGGTGACGATGTACCAGTAGTAAGCGGTTCTGCTCTTAAAGCCCTTGAAGGCGAAGAGAAGTACGAGCAAGCGATCTACGACCTAATGGATCAAGTAGACGCATATGTTCCAACTCCAGACCGTGACACTGACAAGCCATTCATGATGCCAGTTGAGGACGTATTCTCAATCACTGGTCGTGGTACTGTTGCAACTGGTCGTGTTGAGCGTGGACAAGTTAAAGTCGGTGACGAAATCGAAATCATCGGTCTTGCTGAAGAAGCACGTAAGACAACAATCACTGGTGTAGAAATGTTCCGTAAGCTTCTAGATTACGCTGAAGCTGGTGACAACATTGGTGCCCTTCTTCGTGGTGTTAACCGTGAAGACATCAACCGTGGTCAAGTTCTAGCTAAGCCTGGTTCAATCACACCACACACAAACTTCAAATCAGAAGTTTATGTACTATCTAAAGACGAAGGTGGACGTCACACTCCATTCTTCTCTAACTACCGTCCACAGTTCTACTTCCGTACTACGGACGTAACTGGTGTTATTCAACTTCCAGAAGGCGTAGAAATGGTTATGCCTGGAGATAACGTTGAAATGACTGTAGAACTTATTTCTCCAATCGCGATTGAAGACGGAACTCGTTTCTCAATCCGTGAAGGTGGACGTACTGTAGGTTCTGGTGTTGTTTCTACAATCACTAAGTAATCGAAGTATGACACTTCTATAGAAGAGGTAGCAGGTATTCCTGCTGCCTCTTTTTTTGTTTGTTCATAAATCCATTTAAAGGTCTATTTATGTAGTCTATGAAGGTTCGTTATGTTCTAGCACTTAATCGATCTCGGTGTAACGGTTGATTCTTTTTTATAAATCTGTTTCAATAGAAAAAGTGTTCAAGAGAACGAATAGGTATGCCAATCGAAAAAAACTGTAGAAAAGTAAGGAATCGCCTTGAAATTTTGTGTGATCGTTAGTATAATATTTTGAGGTGTTCATAAAAAGAATCTTTTTATGGATTTATCCTTGCAATGACCGCATTTCTTCTATATAATGAATAATGTTGGTCATAAAAGGCGATGAAGCGAAAGGTTGTTGACACACCCGGCCCCTTTGCCATGGCTAGTGAGTCAAGTTTTTTCGCGGAGAATGTCTATTTAAGAAAATGGGCGAAAAAGGAGGGAAAATAATGGCAAAAGAAAAAATTCGTATTCGTTTAAAAGCGTATGATCACAGAGTACTTGATCAGTCCGCTGAGAAAATCGTCGACACAGCGAAGCGTTCCGGTGCTAATGTATCTGGTCCAATCCCGCTTCCGACTGAACGTTCTGTTTATACAGTACTTCGTGCGACACACAAGTATAAAGACTCTCGTGAGCAGTTCGAAATGCGCACGCACAAACGTCTTATCGACATTGTTAATCCAACACCACAGACTGTTGATTCATTAATGCGTTTGGATCTACCATCTGGTGTGGATATCGAAATCAAACTATAAATCTAAATTGTTTACTAATAGGAGGTGTAACGGATGACGAAAGGAATCTTAGGACGCAAAGTCGGCATGACTCAAATCTTCTCTGATAACGGAGAATTGATTCCAGTAACGGTTGTAGAAGCTGAACCGAACGTTGTTCTTCAAATGAAGACAATGGAAAACGACGGCTACGAAGCCATTCAACTAGGTTTTGCTGATGAAAAGTCAAACCGCTTGAAGAAAGCTGCCACAGGGCACGCGGATAAAGCAAGCACAACACCTAAGCGCTACGTTCGTGAATTCCGTAATACAAACCTTGACGACTATGAACTTGGTCAAGAGGTTAAAGTTGATATTTTTGAAGCTGGTGACGCAATTGACGTTACTGGAACTTCTAAGGGTAAAGGTTTCCAGGGTGCAATCAAGCGCCATAATCAATCTACTGGACCTAAAACTCACGGTTCACGTTTCCAACGTCGCCCTGGTTCTATGGGACAAGGTGCAGACCCTGCACACGTCTTCAAAGGCAAAAAGCTACCAGGACAAATGGGTGGAGGCACAGTAACACTTCAAAACCTTGAGGTAGTGAGAGTTGACGCTGAGCGTAACTTGCTACTGATCAAAGGTAATGTGCCAGGTGCGAAAAAATCGTACGTTAGAATTACTAGCTCTGTAAAGGCTAGCAAATAATTAACGGAAGGGAGGATATGTCATGACTAAAGTGGCACTATTAAACCAAAGCGGCTCTAATGTTGGAGAAATCGAATTGAATGACGCCGTTTTCGGTATTGAACCTAATACTCACGTATTACACGAAACTGTGTTGATGCAACGCGCGAATCTTCGCCAAGGCACACACAAAGTAAAAGGACGCTCTGAAGTTAGTGGCGGTGGACGTAAGCCATGGCGCCAAAAAGGTACCGGCCGTGCGCGTCAAGGTTCCATCCGTTCCCCACAGTGGGTTGGCGGTGGAGTTGTATTCGGTCCTACACCACGCAGCTATAAGTACACAATGCCTAGAAAAGTACGTCGTCTAGCTCTACAGTCTGCTTTTTCTTCTAAAGTGAAAGAAGAGAACATCATTGTTCTTGAAAGTCTTTCTCTTGATGCACCAAAAACAAAAGAAGTTGTAAGCATGCTTAGCGCATTGGATGTCAACGAAAAGGTATTGATTGTTACAGCTGACAAAGATGAAAATGTAACTCTTTCTTCTAACAATATCCCTACAGCGAAAGCACTTCCTGTAGAAGAGGTTAGTGTGTTAGATTTACTAACGCATGACAAGCTGATCCTGACGAAGGAAGCAGCTGAAAAAGCAGGGGAGGTGCTCTCATAATGAAAGAACCACGTGATATTATTAAGCGCCCTGTCATTACTGAACAATCTGCTGACCTTATGGGAGAAAAGAAATATACGTTTGAAGTTAGCCCTAAAGCTAACAAGACTGAGATCAAAGTCGCAGTTGAAGATATCTTTGGTGTAAGTGTTGATTCTGTCAAGACGATGAACCTTAAAGGTAAATTCAAGCGTATGGGTCGTTACGGTGGTTACCGTTCTGATCGTAAGAAAGCAATTGTCAAGTTGACTGAAGACAGTAAAGAACTAGAATTCTTTGAAGTATAAACTATAAAACTTATTTGAGAAGGAGGGAAAAAAGATGGCGATTAAAAAGTTCCGACCAATTACTAACGGTCGTCGACACATGACAGTATCTGATTTTGCTGAAATCACTACTGATAAGCCGGAACGCTCCCTTATTGCTCCACTACACAAGCGCGGTGGACGTAACAACCAAGGTAAGCTAACGGTTCGTCATCAGGGCGGCGGACACAAGCGTCACTATCGTATTATCGACTTTAAGCGTGACAAAGACGGAATACCTGGACGCGTTGCTACGATCGAATATGATCCAAACCGTTCCGCTAACATTGCACTAATCAACTATGTTGATGGTGAAAAACGCTATATCTTAGCTCCGAAAGATGTTAAGGTAGGCACGGAAATTGTTTCAGGTGAAGGTGCAGACATCAAACCAGGTAATGCACTAGCACTTAAAGACATTCCAGTTGGTACTATTGTACACAACGTAGAACTTAAACCTGGACGCGGTGGACAGCTAGTACGTTCTGCTGGTGCATCTGCTCAAATCCTAGGTCGTGAAGAGAAATACACGCTAGTACGCCTGACTTCTGGTGAAGTTCGCCTTGTATTGTCTACTTGCCGTGCAACAATCGGTCAAGTTGGTAACTTGCAGCACGAACTAATCAGTATCGGTAAAGCTGGACGTTCTCGTTGGAAAGGTAAGCGCCCTACAGTACGTGGTTCTGTAATGAACCCTAGCGATCACCCACACGGTGGTGGTGAAGGACGCGCGCCAATCGGTATGCCTTCTCCAGTATCTCCATGGGGTAAACCAACTCTTGGATACAAAACAAGAAAACGCAACAAGCCGTCTGATAAATATATCGTACGTCGTCGTGGTAAAAAATAACGGGGTTGTAAGACGGGGGATAACACCCGTCTCTCAATCGCGAAGGGAGGTTTATTCATGGGCCGTAGCCTAAAAAAGGGACCTTTTGTAGATGATCATTTAATGAACAAAGTTGAGAAGCTGAACGAAGATAACAAGCATCAAGTGGTGAAAACTTGGTCTCGTCGTTCAACAATCTTCCCAAATTTCGTCGGACACACTATTGCCGTTTATGACGGTCGTAAACACGTACCTGTCTATGTCACTGAAGACATGGTCGGTCATAAACTAGGTGAATTCGCGCCAACCCGTACGTTCAAGGGACACTCTGGCGATGACAAGAAAACAAAACGCTAAATAAGAGAGGAGGCACTCTAATGCAAGCTAAAGCAGTTGCTAAAACCGTTCGTATCGCTCCTCGTAAAGCTCGTTTGGTAATTGATTTGATTCGAGGAAAAGATGTAGGTGAAGCGATGGCGACGTTACGTCTAAAACAACGTGGCGCATCTCCAGTAGTTGAGAAACTTCTTAACTCCGCAATCGCTAACGCAGAACACAATTATGAAATGGACCCGGAAAACCTATACGTTTCCGAAGCGTTTGTAAACGAAGGGGTAACACTTAAACGTTTCCGCCCTCGTGCTATGGGCCGCGCAAGCCAAATTAACAAACGCACTAGCCACATCACAGTGGTTGTATCAGAAAAAAAGGAGGGATAATCAGTGGGTCAAAAAATTAATCCAGTAGGTCTTCGTATCGGCGTCATCCGCGATTGGGAATCCAAGTGGTACGCTGGCAAAGACTACGCAGACTTGTTACATGAAGACATTAAGATTCGTGAATATGTTGAAAATCGTCTTAAAGATGCTGCACTTTCTACTGTTGAGATCGAACGCGCAGCGAACCGCGTAAACATTACTGTACACACAGCTAAGCCAGGAATGGTTATCGGTAAAGGCGGTTCTGAAGTCGAAGCACTTCGTAAAACTTTGAACCAACTGACTGGCAAACGTGTTCACATCAACATCGTTGAAGTGAAGAAGCCAGACTTAGACGCTACTCTTGTAGCTGACAACATCGCACGTCAATTGGAAAACCGTGTATCTTTCCGTCGTGCTCAAAAACAAACAATTCAACGCACAATGCGTATGGGTGCTAAAGGTATCCGTACACAAGTATCTGGACGTCTTGGTGGCGCAGATATCGCTCGTGCAGAATATTACAGTGAAGGAACAGTACCACTACACACACTTCGTGCAGACATCGATTACGGAACTGCAGAAGCTGACACAACTTACGGTAAGCTTGGTGTCAAAGTGTGGATCTATCGTGGAGAAGTCCTTCCAACTAAAACAAACAAGTAAGGAAGGGGGAACAGCATTATGTTAATGCCAAAACGTGTTAAATATCGTCGTCAACACCGTACTAGCTTAAAAGGTCGCGCGAAAGGCGGCACTGAAGTAGCTTTCGGTGAGTATGGATTGCAAGCAATTGACCCAGCATGGATTACAGCCCGTCAAATCGAATCAGCGCGTATCGCGATGACTCGTTACATGAAACGTGGCGGTAAAGTTTGGATCAAAATCTTCCCTGATAAGCCTTATACTGCTAAGCCCCTAGAAGTACGAATGGGTTCTGGTAAAGGTGCTCCAGAAGGTTTCGTAGCTGTTGTAAAACCAGGGAAAATCATGTTCGAGATCGCAGGTGTATCTGAGGAAGTAGCGCGCGAAGCATTGCGACTTGCTTCTCACAAGCTGCCGATCCGTACGAAATTCGTAAAACGTGAAGAAATTGGTGGTGAAATCAATGAAGGCTAATGAAATCCGTGAATTAACCACTGCCGAAATTGAACAAAAAGTTAAGTCTCTTAAAGAAGAACTTTTTAACCTACGTTTCCAACTGGCAACAGGTCAACTTGAGAACACTGCACGTATCCGTGAAGTTCGCAAGGCTATCGCACGTATGAAAACTGTTGCTCGTGAACGTGAACTAGGCGTAAATAACTAATAGATGAGAGGAGGTCACCCTCACATGACTGAACGTAACAATCGTAAGGTTTATACTGGACGTGTTGTATCTGACAAAATGGACAAAACAATCACGGTTTTAGTAGAAACTTATAAGTTCCACAAGCTTTACGGCAAACGCGTAAAGTATTCAAAAAAATTCAAGGCTCATGATGAAAACAATCAAGCGAAAAATGGTGACATCGTAAGCATCATGGAAACTCGTCCGCTATCAGCGTCTAAGCGTTTCCGTCTCGTAGAAGTTGTCGAAGAGTCTGTTATTATCTAAATCAAGTTCGCTCGGATCTAATCCGAAGGGAGGTTACATGGTATGATTCAACAGGAAACTCGTCTGAAAGTAGCAGATAACTCTGGTGCACGTGAAGTCCAAACGATCAAAGTATTGGGCGGATCTGGTCGTAAAACAGCAAACATTGGTGATATCATCACTGTTACTGTGAAACAAGCAACACCAGGGGGCGTTGTTAAAAAAGGTGAAGTAGTAAAAGCCGTTATTGTACGTTCTAAAAGTGGAGTACGCCGTAAAGATGGTTCTTATATCCGTTTTGACGAAAACGCAGTAGTAATCGTCCGTGATGATAAAGGACCACGCGGTACTCGTATCTTTGGACCGGTTGCACGTGAACTTCGTGAAGCTAAATTCATGAAGATCGTTTCTCTAGCTCCAGAAGTATTATAAAGTTCGAATAGAAATGCCTTGTCAAGGAGGTGCGCGAAGCATGCACGTAAAAAAAGGTGACAAAGTAATGGTGATTACTGGTAAGGATAAAGGCAAACAAGGAACAATCCTTGAAGCTTATCCGAAAAAAGATCGTGTTCTTGTTGAAGGTGTGAACGAAGTGAAAAAACACGCTAAACCTTCCCAAGAGAACCCACAAGGTGGGATCTTGACTCAAGAAGCAGCGATCCACGTATCAAACGTAATGCCAATTGACCCGAAAACTGGTGAACCAACTCGTGTTGGATACAAAGTTGAGGGCGACAAGAAAGTTCGTATCGCGAAAAAATCTGGTGAAGCACTAGATAAATAACCCAGAGATGAAAGGAGGGCCACACGATGAACGAACTAAAGAAACAATATCAAGAAGAAGTTGTTCCATCTCTGATGAACAAATTTAATTACGATTCAATCATGCAAACACCAAAGGTTGAAAAGATCGTTATTAACATGGGTGTTGGTGATGCTGTTCAAAACGCGAAAGCTCTTGATACAGCTGTAGAAGAACTAACAATGATCACTGGTCAGAAGCCAGTTATTACGAAAGCGAAGAAATCAATCGCAGGCTTCCGTCTACGTGAAGGTATGCCGATTGGTGCGAAGGTTACACTTCGTGGAGAGCGTATGTACCAGTTCTTGCAAAAACTAATCCAAGTGTCACTACCACGTGTGCGTGACTTCCGTGGAATTTCCAAGAAAGCCTTCGACGGCCGTGGAAACTACACACTTGGTGTTAAAGAACAATTGATTTTCCCAGAAATTGATTACGATAAAGTAAGTAAAGTGCGTGGAATGGATATCGTTATCGTCACAACTGCTGACTCTGACGAAGAATCCCGTGAACTATTAGCTCAATTCGGTATGCCGTTTCAAAAATAATGAGCTAGCGATAAGGAGGGAAAATAGTGGCTAAAAAATCAATGGTCGCGAAACAGAAGCGTAAACAGAAGTACCAAGTACGTGAATATACTCGCTGTGAACGTTGCGGACGTCCTCACTCCGTACTTCGTAAGTTTAAGCTTTGCCGTATTTGTTTCCGTGAACTTGCATATAAAGGACAAATCCCTGGTGTCAAAAAAGCCAGCTGGTAAACCCGATTTAGGGAAGGAGGTAAATGAGTTATGACAATGACAGATCCAATTGCAGATATGCTAACGCGTATTCGTAACGCTAACATGGTGCGTCACGAGAAGCTTGAGCTTCCAGCTTCAAACGTAAAGAAAGAAATCGCTGATATCCTTAAACGTGAAGGTTTTGTACGTGATTACGAATTTGTAGAAGACAGCAAACAAGGTGTACTTCGCATCTTCCTTAAGTACGGACAAAGCAACGAGCGTGTTATTACTGGTGTGAAGCGTATTAGTAAACCAGGTCTACGTGTTTATGCCAAAGCAGAAGAGCTTCCGAAAGTTCTTAATGGTCTTGGTGTAGCCGTCGTATCTACTTCAAAAGGTCTATTAACAGATAAAGAAGCTCGCGAACAAGCCATCGGTGGCGAAGTTCTAGCTTACGTCTGGTAAAAAAACAGAGAAGACAGGAGGTGCAACAATATGTCTCGCGTAGGATTAAAATCACTTGAAATTCCTGAAGGTGTTGAAATCGTTCAGGATAACAATACAATCACAGTAAAAGGTCCAAAAGGTGAGCTTACTCGTGAGTTCCACCAGGACATTACGGTGACAATTGAAGACAACGTTCTTTCAGTCGCTCGCCCTAGTGACCATAAAGAACACCGTGCTCTTCATGGTACTACCCGCAGCCTGATCGGTAACATGGTTGAAGGTGTTACTAAAGGTTTTGAAAAGAATCTTGAAATCATCGGTGTAGGTTACCGTGCGCAGAAGCAAGGAGAGCAAGTAGTCATCAACGCTGGTTACTCTCACCCTGTAGAGGTTGAAAACCGCGAAGGAATCGAAATCGAAGTACCTTCAAACACGAAAGTGATTGTTAAAGGTATCGATAAAGAACTCGTTGGTGCAGTTGCAGCGAAGATTCGTGCAATCCGTCCTCCAGAGCCTTATAAAGGTAAAGGAATTCGTTTTGAGAACGAACGTGTACGCAGAAAAGAAGGTAAAACAGCCAAGTAAGACTTAGGTAATGTATAGAAAGGAGTGACCCGAATGATCACGAAGGCAGATAAAAATGTCGTACGTAAAAAGCGTCATGCACGCGTTCGTAAAAACGTCTTTGGCACAGCAGAACGCCCACGTTTGAACGTATATCGCTCTAACAAACACATTTACGCTCAACTTATCAATGATGAAAGCCAAGTTACAGTAGCAAGTGCTTCTACTGTAGACAACGACTTCAATCTTGACGTAACAGGTAACGTTGAAGCAGCTCAAAAAGTCGGTGAAATGGTTGCTAAGCGTGCAGTCGACAACGGATATAAAGTTGTTGTATTTGACCGCGGAGGTTACTTGTATCATGGACGTGTGAAAGCCCTAGCAGATGCGGCTCGCGAAGCCGGCCTAGAATTTTAATCGTTAAAGGAGGGACATATATGATTACAACAACAATTGACCCTAATAAACTAGATCTTGAAGAACGCGTAGTTACGATCAACCGTGTTGCAAAAGTAGTTAAAGGTGGACGTCGTTTCCGCTTTGCTGCATTGGTTGTTGTAGGAGACAAAAATGGTCATGTCGGTTTCGGTACGGGTAAAGCCCAAGAGGTACCAGAAGCGATCAAAAAGGCTATTGATGATGCGAAGAAAAATCTAATTACAGTACCAGTTAAAGGTACGACGATCCCACACGAAATCAACGGTCGTTTTGGTGCAGGAAACATCCTAATGAAACCAGCTGCTGAAGGTACTGGAGTCATTGCAGGTGGACCTGTCCGTGCGGTACTTGAGCTTGCAGGTGTTCAAGACATCCTATCTAAGTCACTAGGTTCTAACACACCAATCAACATGGTGCGTGCGACACTTACTGGACTTAGCGAGCTTAAGCGCGCTGAAGACGTTGCTCGACTTCGTGGGAAGTCTGTCGAAGAACTGTAGAATAAGGAGGGAAATACAATGGCTAAACAGTTAGAAATTACCCTCACGCGCAGTGTTATTGGTAGACCGCAGGATCAGCGCTCTACTGTCAAGGCGCTAGGTCTGAACAAGATCCGTCAAACTGTCGTACTTGAAGATAACCCAGCGATCCGAGGTATGGCTAATAAGGTATCTCACCTTGTATCGGTTAAAGAAGTATAATTAAAGTATAGAAATAAGGAGGTGCTCGCATGAAACTGCATGAACTAAAAGCGGCTAAAGGTACACGTAAAGAACGTAACCGTGTAGGTCGTGGTATGGCTTCTGGTAATGGTAAAACATCCGGTCGCGGCCACAAAGGTCAAGGTCAACGTTCTGGTAGTAAAACTCGCCCAGGTTTTGAAGGTGGTCAAATGCCACTATTCCAACGCCTTCCGAAGCGTGGTTTCACTAACGTTCACCGTAAGGAATTTGCGATCATTAATCTTGACGCTCTCAACCGTTTCGAAGAGGGTACAGAGGTTACACCTGAACTATTGCTTGAATCTGGCGTGGTAAGCAACCAAAAAGCTGGAATTAAAGTACTAGCAAAAGGTTCTGTCGAGAAAAAACTTACAGTGAAAGCTCATAAGTTCTCTGCTTCAGCTAAAGAAGCAATTGAAGCAGCGGGCGGTCAAACTGAGGTGATTTAATGTTCCGGACAATCTCCAATTTTATGCGCGTGGGTGATATTCGGCGGAAAATAATCTTCACCTTATTAATGCTTGTTGTCTTTCGCCTAGGAACATTCATCCCTGTACCATTTACAAATAGAGATGCAATCAACTTCATGGATGAACAGAATGCTTTTGGCTTCTTGAACACCTTTGGAGGTGGGGCATTGCAGAACTTCTCCATCTTTGCGATGGGGATCATGCCCTACATTACTGCCTCTATCATCATGCAATTGTTGCAGATGGATGTAGTCCCTAAGTTTGCGGAATGGAAAAAGCAAGGGGAAGTGGGCCGTCGAAAGTTAGCTCAGTTTACCCGCTACGGGACCATTGTTCTAGCTTTCATTCAAGCAATCGGTATGTCTATTGGTTTCAACGCTTTGGCTGGAGGTCAATTGATCAGTAACCCAGGCGTTGCCAAATTCGCCATTATTGCGTTAGTTTTGACAGGTGGAACAGCATTCCTAATGTGGCTTGGTGAGCAAATCACAGCACACGGCGTCGGAAATGGTATTTCCATTCTGATTTTTGCAGGAATTGTAGCTGCGATCCCAACCGGTGTAAACCAGTTGTATGATCAGTATATTTCCGGTGCAGGAGAACAACTGTTCATTAACTTAGTCATCATTGGTTTAATCGTTCTTGTTATCGTTGCGGTGGTCGTTGGTGTAATCTTCATCCAACAAGCCCTTCGTAAGATTCCTATCCAATATGCGAAGCGATTAGTCAATCGCTCGCCAGTAGGTGGGCATTCCACTCACTTACCTTTAAAAGTAAATGCTGCAGGAGTTATCCCGGTAATCTTCGCGATTTCATTCATTATCGCGCCGAGGACGGTCGCTGGATTCTTCGAAGATAGCGAAGTGGCTTCTGTTATCCAATTTATCTTTGACTACCAAAACTGGCCTGGAATGATTATCTACGTTGCGTTGATCATTGCCTTCACGTACTTCTACACATTTGTTCAGGTTAACCCGGAACAAATGGCAGAGAACTTGAAGAAGCAAGGCGGTTACATCCCGGGTATTCGCCCAGGTGCCAATACGGAAACGTATCTGACACGCGTTATGTACCGTTTAACTTTCGTTGGAGCCATCTTCCTAGCAGCTGTATCGATTCTTCCACTGATCTTAGGTTCGGTAGCAGGATTGCCACCAACTGTTCAAATCGGAGGAACGAGCTTACTCATCGTTGTGGGTGTTGCACTTGAAATGATGAAACAGCTTGAGAGTCAGCTTGTGAAACGCCACTATAAAGGTTTTATTAAATAATTAGTTTTAAAGCTAATGAAACATGAGAGCGAGGGGAACACGTTGAATTTAATTCTGATGGGTCTTCCTGGTGCTGGTAAAGGCACTCAGGCAGAGAAGATAGTCGAAAAATATGACATCCCTCATATCTCAACTGGAGATATGTTCCGTTTAGCTATCAAAGAAGGAACAGCACTTGGCAAAGAAGCCAAATCATATATGGACAAAGGTGAATTGGTTCCCGATGAAGTAACTATCGGAATCGTTCGCGAGCGTCTAAGCAAACCAGATTGTCAAAAAGGCTTCCTGCTCGATGGTTTCCCTAGAACGATCGCTCAAGCAGAAGCCCTTGAAAATCTGTTGAATGATATGAACGAATCTCTTGATTATGTTCTTCATATCGATGTTCCAAAAGACCAACTCATCGAGCGTCTGACTGGACGACGCATTTGCCCGACATGCGGTGCCACGTATCATGTCGTATTTAATCCTCCAGAAGTGGACGGAAAATGCGATCATGATGGTTCTGAGTTGATTCAGCGTGAGGACGATCAGCCGGAAACCGTAAAAACGCGTTTGGAAGTGAACGTAGAACAAGCGCAACCACTACTCGACTTCTATCGTGACAAAGGCTATTTAGTTTCCTTTGAAGGTGACAAAGATATCAATGACGTATTTAACAACATCGACGAAAAGCTTGGAGAATTAACAAAATGATTATTTGTAAGACACCGCGGGAATTAGATATTATGCGTGAATCAGGTCGAATCGTGGCCTTAACGCACCAAAAGTTGGAGAAAGCGATCCAACCAGGTATAACAACTGGAGAATTGGATAAGATTGCTGATGAATTCATACGCAGTATGGATGCAATCCCTTCTTTTAAAGGTTATAATGGATTCCGTGGTAGTATTTGCGCATCTGTTAATGAAGAGCTTGTCCATGGCATTCCGGGTGACCGGGTGTTAAATGAAGGTGATATTATTAGCATCGACATTGGGGCTAAATACAAAGGCTATCACGGTGACTCCGCTTGGACGTATCCAGTGGGCAACGTTGATGAAGGAACTATGGATTTGCTGAAAGTCACGGAGACTTCATTGTTCAAAGGGCTTGATGAAGCAAAACCTGGTGAACGCCTTTCAAATATATCTCATGCCATTCAGACGTATGCAGAATCGGAAGGTTTTTCAATCGTCCGTGAGTATGTAGGACACGGAGTAGGCCAGGAACTACACGAGGATCCTCAGATCCCTCACTATGGTCCGCCTAATAAAGGTCCTCGTTTGAAGCCAGGTATGGTTTTGGCTGTTGAACCTATGGTGAATGCAGGGTCTCGTCATGTGAAGACTCTGAATGATCATTGGACGGTAGTCACGAGAGATGGTAAAATGTGTGCGCACTTCGAACACACCATTGCGATTACGGAAGAGGGTTACGAAATATTAACAAAATCCTAAATGAAGGTGATCGTGTTTGAACGAATCTGAGTCGAGTCCGCGATTAGGTCAAATTGTTCGTATTGTGCAGGGGCGTGAGGCAGGACAGTACGCGGTTGTGATCGATGTACTGGATGGCCGCTTTGTGCTGCTTGCCGACGGAGAGAAACGTAAGTATGATCGACCAAAGAAAAAGAATATGCAGCATATTGAGCTTATGGATTTCATCTCTCCGGAGGTCCAGAACAGCCTTCTAGAAACTGGTCGAGTCACAAATGGCAAATTACGCTTTGCTGTTTCTAAATATGTCAATGAACTAGTGACTGATTTGAAGAAGGGAGATCAACTCGATGGCGAAAGACGATGTAATTGAAGTAGAAGGAACGATCGTTGAAACCTTACCGAACGCACAGTTCAAGGTAGAACTCGAGAACGGTCATACCGTTTTAGCTCACGTATCTGGTAAAATCCGTATGCACTTTATTCGAATCTTACCAGGAGATAAAGTAACGGTAGAGCTTTCCCCTTATGATTTAACTAAAGGTCGTATTACGTACCGTTACAAATAAAGCTCCGATATTAAAGGAGGTATGGATGATGAAGGTAAGGCCTTCTGTAAAACCAATTTGCGAAAAATGCAAAGTCATCAAACGTAAAGGTAAAGTCATGGTTATCTGTGAAAACCCTAAGCATAAACAAAAACAAGGCTAAAACTGAAGGAGGTGCAACCCTAAATGGCACGTATAGCAGGTGTAGATATTCCCCGCGATAAGCGCGTGATTATCTCTCTAACTTATGTATATGGTATCGGTAAATCCCTAGCTGCGAACATTATCGAAGAGTCTGGCGTTGACGGCAACACTCGTGTTCGCGATCTTACAGAAGACGAACTTGGTAAGATCCGTAAAGTTGTAGAGGAGTTCAACGTTGAAGGTGACCTTCGTCGTGAAAACTCTCTTAACATTAAGCGTCTAATTGAAATCGGCTCTTATCGCGGAATCCGCCACCGTCGTGGTCTTCCACTTCGCGGTCAAAGAACGAAAAACAACTCTCGTACACGTAAAGGTCCACGTCGTACAGTTGCAAATAAACGTAAGTAATCGAAATACGAAGGAGGTAAGCTAATCTATGGCACGTAAAGGAAATACTCGTAGTCGTAAGCGTCGCGTGAAAAAGAATATAGAAACTGGTGTGGCTCACATCCGTTCTACATTCAATAACACGATCGTAACGATCACTGATGTTCAAGGTAACGTAATCAGCTGGAGCAGTTCAGGTGCTCTTGGTTTCAAAGGCTCCCGTAAGTCTACTCCATTCGCTGCTCAAATGGCTTCTGAAGCTGCAGCTAAAGATGCAATGGACAACGGAATGAAATCCCTAGAGGTTTCAGTAAAAGGCCCTGGCGCTGGTCGTGAAGCAGCTATTCGTTCACTACAAGCAGCTGGTCTTGATATCACGGCTATCATTGACGTAACACCAGTACCGCACAATGGTTGCCGTCCACCAAAACGTCGTCGCGTATAATTGTTCTGAATAGAATTTGTCACCCTGTCTATAATGGGTTATGATGATAGCATTCTAACAGCACCGCATTAGACAGATAAAACGTGCAGTTGTCACGAATCGGAACTGCCTACCTGAGGAATTTCGGTTAGACATGTGAGTCTAGCCGGGGTTTCGACGTTTTGAAGGAGGGTTTAGTGTAAATGATCGAAATTGAAAAGCCAAAAATTGAGACGGTTGAGATCAGCGATGATTCTACTTTTGGTAAGTTCGTCGTAGAACCGCTTGAGCGTGGGTATGGTACAACTCTAGGTAACTCCTTGCGTCGTATCCTATTATCCTCACTTCCTGGCGCTGCTGTAACATCAGTTCAAATCGACGGTGTCCTTCACGAGTTCTCCACAATCGAAGGGGTTGTTGAGGACGTAACGACAGTTGTATTGAACCTGAAGAAACTTGCTTTGAAAGTGTATTCTGACGAAGAGAAGACTTTAGAGATCGATGTTCAGGGTCAAGGGAAAGTAACAGCAGCAGACATTACGCACGATAGTGATGTAGAAGTTCTAAATCCAGATCTTCATATTGCTACATTAGATAGCAATGCAAACCTACGCATGCGTATTACTGCAGAGCGTGGCCGAGGATATCGTCCAGCAGAAGGAAACAATCACGAAGATCAACCGATCGGCGTGATTCCAGTGGATTCTATCTTTACGCCAGTATCCCGTGTAACGTATCAAGTAGAGAATACAAGAATTGGTCAAACATCTAACTTTGACAAGCTCACTTTAGATGTCTGGACGGATGGCAGCATCCGCCCGGAAGAAGCGATCTCTCTTGGAGCTAAAATCTATATGGAACACCTCAATATCTTTGTAGGCTTAACGGATGAAGCTCAAAAGGCTGAAATCATGGTCGAAAAAGAAGAGGACCAAAAAGAAAAAGTTCTAGAGATGACGATCGAAGAGCTTGACCTTTCTGTCCGTTCATATAACTGCTTGAAGCGTGCCGGAATCAATACGGTTCAAGAGCTTGCGAACAAATCAGAAGAGGATATGATGAAGGTGCGCAACCTTGGTCGCAAATCCCTCGAAGAAGTGAAGTACAAGCTTGATGAACTTGGACTAGGTTTAAGAAAAGACGATTGATCTATAGAGAACATCTAAGAGTTTCTGAAAAGGGAGGGATTATCAATGGCTAGAAAATTTGGACGTACAACAGATCAACGTATGGCGCTTCTTCGTAACTTAGCGACAGACTTGATTATTCATGAACGTTTGGAAACGACAGAAGCTAAAGCAAAAGAGCTTCGTTCTGTTGTTGAAAAAATGATCACACTTGGTAAACGCGGCGATCTTCATGCCCGTCGTCAAGCTGAATCATTCCTTTACAATGCTGACGCTGATGAAGAGGGGAACCAAACAGCTTTACAGAAGCTATTCTCTGACATCGGACCACGCTATGAAGACCGTCAAGGTGGTTACACTCGCGTGCTTAAGCTAGGCGAGCGTAAAGGTGATGGAGCTAAAATGGCGATCATTGAACTAGTTTAATGAATACCATTGATGCAAAAGGGCAGGAATGAATCTCGTCTAGAGGTTGAATCCAGCCCTTTTTTTATGCAATTTTAACAGAAGGATGCGGCCGGGGCTATCGTTCGACTTGGTGGCATCCAAGGGTTTATTTTTTGTCAGAAAAGCAATAGATCAGTAAGATAGAGACAGGAAATCATGTCGTATTTCCTGGGAAATAGTCAGGTGAGCAGAGGGGGAATAGAGAATGGAAAAGAGCCAGATCGAGTTTAGAAATGTATCGTTTCGATATCATGACGATTCGCCTTGGGTGTTGAAGAATGTTAGTTTCACAATCCACTCGGACGAATGGTTAGCGATTATTGGTCATAATGGTTCTGGTAAATCGACCATTGCCAAGTTGATGAATGGCTTGCTATTTCCGCAAGAAGGAGAGATTTACGTCTCAGGTGAGAAAGTGGTTCCAGAAACGATATGGGATGTCAGGAAGCAAGTAGGGATGGTTTTCCAAAACCCCGATAACCAGTTTGTCGGGACGACGGTGAGAGATGATGTCGCTTTTGGCATGGAAAACCATGGACTGCCGCGTGAGGTAATGGTTGAACGGATCCAAGAGAGTCTTGATGCTGTTGGCATGCAGGAATACGAACGCCAAGAACCCCATCGATTGTCTGGAGGACAAAAACAACGAGTCGCCATTGCGAGTGTTCTCGCTGTCTCACCGAAATATATGATCTTTGATGAAGCTACGGCTATGCTCGATCCCAAAGGCCGCATGGAAATCATGCAAACCATTCGTGATTTACAATCCGAGAGAAGTTTGAGTGTCGTGACAATCACTCACGATTTACGTGAGGTGACGCAGGCGGACAGGGTGATTGTAATGAACGATGGCGAAGTGTGGATGGAAGGAACGCCACGCGACGTTTTTTCTAAGAAAAATCGATTAGTTGAAATTGGCTTAGATACTCCATTTGTAAGTAAGTTGGCAGAAGAAATGAAATCTGCTGGACTGCCCCTTTCACGTGAGCCACTTAATCACCAGGAGTTGTTGGAGGAACTATGGACATTAGATTCGACAAGGTAAGCTATGTGTATCAACCGAATAGTCCTTTCGAGCACAGGGCCCTTAACAATCTCTCGTTCTCGATCGAGTCTGGATCGTTTGTCGCGATCATCGGGCACACCGGGTCTGGAAAGTCGACACTTCTTCAACATTTGAATGGACTTGTCCAACCGACGGATGGAGAAGTAACCATTGGTCCCTATCAATTAAAGGCTGGAGTAAAGAACAAGCAGCTTAGAGAACTCCGAGAAAAAGTAGGGGTCGTGTTTCAGTATCCTGAGCACCAACTGTTTGAGGAAACGGTCGCGAAGGATATCGCATTCGGACCTGAGAATTTCGGTGTCGATCAAGAAGAAGTACAAGCAAGAGTGAAAGACGCAGCGAAAGCGACGCAATTAGATAACTCGCTACTCGATCGTTCTCCATTTGATTTGAGTGGTGGTCAGATGCGACGTGTGGCGATATCGGGTGTACTTGCCATGAATCCAGAGGTGCTGGTCTTAGACGAACCGACGGCTGGGCTGGACCCTAGTGGGCAACGGGAGATCATGGAGATGTTTAACCGGCTGCACGAAGAAAAGCAGTTGACGACCATTTTAGTCACCCATAGCATGGAGGATGCCTTATCTTACGCGGATCACATTCTCATTCTCAATCATGGTGAGGTGTATCGGGAAGGTCCTCCGCTCGATATTTTCAAACAAAAAGAGGCTTTAGAAGATGTTCAACTGGATGTACCCGAAGTGATTGAATTCCTTTCTAAGGTGAAGGAACAACACGGTGTTGAAATTCCTTATGAAGGGCAGACCATAGCTGAGTTAGCAAAGGAATTGGCCGAAATGGTGAGAGGAGGCCGCGATCATGAGTAACTCAATGATAATCGGTCAGTATGTACCGGGAGAGTCATTCGTTCACCGTTTGGATCCTCGGTCAAAAATCGCCATCATCTTTTTCTTTGTTCTGATCGTATTCTTTGCTAATTCTGTTATGAGTTACGGTCTACTTGCCTTGTTCGCTATTGGAGCTGCGGCGAGCTCGAAGGTTCCGCTCCCTTATATTATGAAAGGGCTGAAGCCTGTTTGGTTCCTGATCATTTTCACGTTCTTGCTTCATTTGATTGTGACCAAAGAAGGTGACGTTCTTTATAATTTATGGGGATGGAAAATTTACGAGGAAGGTCTCGTCCAGGGTGCCGCTATTTCCCTTCGTTTCTTTCTGTTGATTCTGGTGACGTCATTGCTGACATTAACCACGACTCCGATTGAAATTACGGATGCGATTGAAGAATTGCTCGGTCCGTTGAAGAAGATCCGATTTCCTGTTCATGAACTGGCTTTGATGATGTCTATCTCGTTACGTTTTATCCCGACATTGATGCAGGAAACCGAAAAAATCTCGAAAGCCCAAGCGTCCAGGGGAGTAGATTTCCGTACAGGCTCATTTAAAGACCGTATAAAAGCGGTAATCCCTCTTTTGGTACCTTTGTTTGTCAGTGCCTTCAAACGCGCTGAGGAGCTGGCTATGGCTATGGAAGCACGTGGGTACCGTGGAGGCGAAGGAAGGACGAAATTACGAGAGTTGAGCATCAGTAAACTGGATTACTATCTATACGCTCTTTTTATACTCTTAATCATCGGACTGTTTTTAACGAGAAGTTAAGCTTGGGGGAACCGCTATGGAACGAATACGCTGTGTGATTCAATATGATGGAACGAACTATGCCGGATACCAAGTGCAACCCAATGGCAATACCGTGCAGGCGGAACTTGAGAAAGCGTTGAAGAAAATGCATAAAGGAGAACGTGTAAAGGTGACAGCTTCAGGCAGAACCGACTCGGGTGTTCATGCCAAAGGGCAAGTGATCCATTTTGATACGCCCCTGACTATTCCAGAGTCCAATTGGCGGCGGGCACTCTCCTCTTTGTTGCCAGATGATATTGTAGTCAGTTCTGCAGCTACTGTAGACCCGGGGTTTCATGCGAGATACGATACGACTGGAAAAGAGTACCGTTATTTCGTGTGGAATGCACAGGAACCCGATTTATTCAAAAGGCTATATCGTTATCATGTTCGGTCGCAGTTGGACATTGAGGCTATGAACCTTGCGTGTGAATACTTAGAAGGCGAGTATGACTTTACTTCCTTCTGTTCACCGAAGACAGACCTTAAAGGAGATAAGGTGCGGACCATCTTTAAAGCAGAAGTGAAGGCAGAGGGGCCAGAGGTCTCTTTCGTCTTTAAGGGATCGGGGTTCTTATATAATATGGTACGGATACTCGTAGGCACTTTATTAGAAGTAGGACTAGGCGAACGCCAAGCAGCAGACATCCCAGCCATCATTTCAGCTGAAGACCGCGAGTCTGCAGGGAAGACCGCACCTCCTCAAGGGCTCTTTTTGTGGGAAGTTTCCTACGACTGATAAGGGTTCAATGGGCAATGATATAGTTTTATTCAGCAAAATTTAAAAAAACAACGATTCCTGGTGTGCATACTCTTGACATCAGGGATGAGAGTGTTATATTATATTCTATGGCATTTTATTTCTATACCACGATTAGCCCCGGAACTAATCGTATTGAGATAAATATTCGAAAGCTTTGAGAAACTAACAATTCAGGAGGGAAACCGACATGCGCACAACTTTCATGGCAAATGAAAACAACGTGGATCGTAAATGGTATGTTGTCGATGCTGCAGGACAGACGCTTGGCCGTTTAGCAAGCGAAGTTGCTGTAATCCTTCGCGGTAAAAATAAACCAACTTACACACCACATGTTGACACTGGTGATCATGTAATCATCATTAACGCAGGTGAGATTCAACTAACAGGAAACAAAATCAACGATAAGGTTTATTATCGTCACTCTACCCACCCAGGTGGATTGAAGTCACGTACAGCGAACGAAATGCGTACGAAATACCCTGAGCAAATGCTAGAGCTTGCTGTTAAAGGGATGCTTCCAAAAGGAAGTCTTGGACGTAAAATGGGCAAGAAACTTCATGTTTATGCAGGCGCTGACCACAAGCATGAAGCACAACAACCAGAAGTTTACGAACTTCGCGGATAATTAAAGGAGGTAATCAAGTGGCACAAGTACAATACATCGGTACTGGTCGTCGTAAGAGCTCAACAGCTCGTGTACGCCTTGTTCCAGGTACCGGCCGTGTAGTAGTTAACAAACGTGATGCTGAAGACTTTTTCCCATATGAAACACTTCGTATGATTCTGAAACAGCCTCTTGCTGTTACAGAAACAGAAGGCAACTACGACGTTCATGTAAACGTTGATGGTGGAGGTTTCACTGGACAAGCGGGCGCGATCCGTCACGGAATCGCTCGTGCTCTTCTACAAGCAGATCCTGAATACCGCACACCACTTAAGCGCGCAGGACTATTAACGCGTGACGCACGTATGAAAGAGCGTAAGAAATACGGTCTTAAAGGTGCTCGTCGTGCTCCACAGTTCTCAAAACGTTAATTATCGTTTTATACAAAGACTCTCAACCATTGGTTGGGAGTCTTTTTTATAATGTCTAACACTAAAATGAGGATCCCTTTATATAGCCCCAAATACTACTCTGCACCCCCACCTTACTCTTATGTTTGAATGCATAAAATATCTGCTCGCACTATACATAACTTCCTGCCTTGTCCCATAGAGTGTTATAGGGAGTACAAGGGAGTGGGGAGACAATGATTCGACGGATGAAGACATTCATATGGTTAGGTGGTATTGTGCTTCTTGTTTGCTTAGTTGCGTATCCCATACAAGAGGCGAAAGACGCTTGGACCGTTTGGTCATCACCTTTGGCGGGCAAGGTTATTGTACTTGATCCAGGACACGGGGGACCAGACGGAGGAGCAGAAGGCTCGGATGGTACACAGGAAAAAGAGATCACTCTGCAAATGTCTCGTTATTTACAAGATTACCTTCAAGAAGCAGGGGCACTTGTCTATTTGACGAGGTATGAAGACACGGATCTTTCCTCAGATGATGCAGGGAGTTTGTCGCGCCGTAAATCAGAAGACATTCGCAATCGCGTTCAATATGTGAAAGAGAAAGAAGCGGACTTTTATTTAAGTATTCACCTGAATGCCATTCCTTCTGGAAAATGGAGAGGGGCACAGTCATTTTATAACCCCAACGTAGAAGAAAGTGAAAACTTGGCGAAATTCATTCAGTCCGAAATTCGCACGAACCTGGAAAACACCACAAGAGAAGCGCTCGGTTTGAATAATATTTATCTTCTTAAGCATGTCGAAGCACCTGGTGCGCTAATTGAGGCAGGATTCTTATCAAATGACCAAGAGCGTGAGTTGTTGAAATCGGATGATTACCAAAGAAAGATGGCCGCATCGATTTATCAAGGTATTTTACGTTTTGTGACAGAGCGAGAATATCCTTCCACTGATGGATCGTGAGCAAATCACTTAGAAAGCGTTTCATGTATGTTATACTAGTGCCATATGAAACAATTTCTAAGGATGGTGAACCGGCTTGCTTACACAAGAACAAGTATTAGAAATCCTTCATGGAATCCAGGATCCGTTTTTACATAAAACGTTAGAAGAAACCGGTGGGGTTGAAGAGATAAAAATTAAAGAAGAGAAGAATCACGTCAGTGTGAAGATTCTCATTGCGAAAACCAATACAGCTGAACAAATGGAGCTGCAACAAACCATTGTGAATGCTCTGAAGAGCGGGGGAGCGGCTACAGTCGGCCTGCGTTTCGATCAATTGTCTGACGAAGTCATTCAGCGGTTCCAACCAGCTGCAGAAGAACAAAAAGAGGAATCGCTGCTAGATGGCGGTTCAGATACGAAATTCATCTCGGTTGCAAGTGGTAAAGGTGGCGTTGGTAAGTCTACGGTTACGGTCAATTTAGCTGTTGCTTTGACACGCCTAGGGAAAAAAGTTGGAATTATCGATGCAGATATTTATGGTTTCAGTGTTCCGGATATGATGGGCGTAGAAGAACGTCCGGTCGTTCGTGGGGAGAAGATCATTCCTGTTGAACGCTTCGGTGTAAAAATTGTTTCGATGGGCTTCTTTGTAGAGGACAATTCCCCAATCATTTGGCGTGGACCTATGCTTGGTAAGATGCTGACAAGCTTCTTCAAAGAAGTGGAGTGGGGAGACTTGGATTATCTACTCCTCGATCTTCCACCAGGAACAGGGGACGTCGCACTTGACGTGCACGCGATGTTACCATCTTCTAAAGAACTCATTGTCACGACTCCGCACCCGACAGCAGCTTTTGTTGCGGCCCGTGCAGGTCAAATGGCATTAAAAACGGATCATGAAATTCTCGGCGTTGTGGAAAACATGGCGTATTTCGAAAGTAAAGAAACAGGGAATAAGGAATTCGTCTTTGGTCGTGGTGGAGGCGTGAAGCTTGCTGAAACCTTGAAAACGAATGTCCTTGGACACATTCCACTACAACAACCATACGAAGAGGAAGATGTTTTCGCTCCATCTGTCTATCAGGCGGATCATCCGTCGGGAGTCATCTATCGGAATATGGCAGCAAAAATCATTGATAAATACTAACGACACACAAAAACGCGCGACCCAACAGGGTGCGCGTTTTTGTATTTGTCTAGAAAAGGAAAAGGTGAGACGCTAATCAACATAAGCTGAAGCAGCTAAGTCCATCGAGCTCACTGGTCCTTGTTCTAACTAGACGACCCTCCGCCTTCTTCTCCGGATTGTCCGCCATCTTCACTTTGGCCGCCGCCTCCGCCACTCTCACTTTGGCCTTCTTGGCTGCCTTCACCGGAAGATCCTCCACCTTCTTTGCTCATTTTCTCCGCTGCTTTCAGTAATGTTTCACTCATCTTAGCCTGAAAAACAGGGCTGTTAAGGGTTTCGTTAATGGTTGTTTCGAGATATTCCCTATATTTTTGCCCCTGCATGACGGTGACCATTTGTTCCATCATTTCGGGGTTCTTATATAATTCAATCATAAGCTTCTGATATTCAGCGTCCTTCATCAAACCTTTCATCAATTCTTTCTGCTGGTCTTGAATGACTTTGCTGAATCCCTGAACAAATTTTGGATCGGAAAACATTTTCGTCCAAAATTCTTTTCCTTTTTCGGAAACCAATGTTTCACTGACGGTTTGAGAGACAATTTCAGATTCTAGAGCCATGTTCTGTTGCATTTCTTCATTCGATAAAACTTCTGTAATCGCCTTTTTACCATCATCCGTCTTTAATATATCTACGACCATTTTCTTTGTTGCGTCATAATCAGCCTGTTCCCCTGAGTTTGATCCTCCACCGCATGCGGCTAATAAAACAAGGAACAGAACGGGACACATCAAACGGAGCCATTTGGACATTACGCATGTCCCCTTTCTTTCATTCTCCTTAGGATTACTATGTGCGTTATCATAAAAATTATGCGGTGGGAGGAAAAAAGACAGCCTTCATGGTAAAATACCATGGTACAAGTTTTTATTTTAGGGGGAACATCCGTGAACAGTCGTAAATGGGTGAGATTGTTTTTAACGACACTTCTTCTGGGAGGTGTCTTAACACTCGTGACCAGCTTTATATTTAAACAACAGTCGTATGCTGATGTGCTTCAACCATTTCAACTGTTTGAGCTAATCGGTTTGTTATTGTTTTTCTCAGGACTTGGATTCATTTTCAGCGTCATCAGTCAAATGGGGTTCTTTGCTTATTTGACGGTCAATCAGTTTGGGAAAGGATTATTCCGTTCGTTCTGGGTTCCAGTTCAATGGTTCCTGATCGCTTTTACAATATTCGACCTGATTTACTTCAGATACCGGGCTTCAGAAGATAGTACGATTTGGCCGTTCATCATAACAGCTCTCGGGTTGCTTGTATTGTCACTAGGCGTAGCGTATATCAAAGCAAAAGAAACGAACAATCATGCTTTCGTTCCCGCACTGTTCTTTATGGTCGTCGTGACGACTGTCGAGTGGGTACCAGCGCTTCGAGCAGAAGGTAGCGATTATGTATGGCTTATGATCATCCCTTTATTTGCCTGTAATGCATACCAGTTATTACTATTGCATCGTTTGAATAATGAACAGGAACAAGCAGCATAAAAAAGGAGCCTTTGGGGCTCCTTTTTTAAGTTCTTTAATTGACTTGCGTTGTTTTTGTTTCGCTCCCGCTGACCAGTTCGGTAATGCTGACTAATTGAAGACCTTTCTGCTTCAAGCCAGGTAAAATGACTTCTAAAGCTTTTGATGTTTGTTTGACTGAATCAGACGCATGGAGGAGGATGATATCACCTTTTGATCCTTCATTCATCACTTGATCGATAATGTTATTGGTACCAGGATTTTCCCAGTCTCTAGGATTAATACTCCATTGCACAGCTTGCAGACCTGCTTGGTCAATCTTCTTTAAAACCTCTTTGTCGACATGTCCATGTGGAGGACGGATCCATTTTACGTCCTCAAATCCGAGTTTAGAGAATGCTTCTTTTGCTTGATTTATATCTTGACTGACTTGTTCGGGCTTCATTTCCAGATAGCTCTCATACTCATAGCCCATCATTCCGATTTCATGCTCACCTTCATGAATTTCTTTGACTATGTCTGGATGACGCTCAGCCCACGCGCCGCTGACAAAGAAAGTCGCCTGCGCATCATGTGTTTTTAACTGTTGTAGGATTTCATGTACTTTATCACTGCCCCAGCTAATATTAAACGTTAAAGCAACGTAAGATAACTCTTCACTTCCTTGGCTTAACGCACGAGGTTCATCATTATTAGAGAACACGGGTAGTTGACTAAACTGCCCCATCCATATAAAAAGTGCACAAAAGAATGCTAAAAAAACGACAATACCGTAACGCTTCCAGCGATCAGCCTTCAATGAAAAGAACAAGATAGACCTCTCCTTCCTACCAATATGTTCTATACATATGAAAAAAAGGACAACCTATGCTAAAAACGGATGAATTAGGGTAGAAATATATAGAGATGTAACTCAGGGAGGTTTGGTTATGTACGGCTTTATCATTAATGAACAAGAGAGACAAGAAGTTCAATACTTATTGAAGAGAGAGATGGAAGAAATCACATTTGATATGGGTGATCACCGAATCGACGATGAAATGAAGCGGGCGATGGAGGAACGTTATCATGTCCTGTACCAAATCTTTCGACGGTTTGCTACACAAGAGGAATGCATTCAATATATGCCCCCTAAAAAAGAATACAATTAACAAAAAGAAGAGTCCTGCTAACGGGGCTTTTCTTCATGTAATCAAAGTGATTGCTGGATAGTAGTGCACACGCAACCATGGTTTTAGCAGAAAAAGATCATGGATTTAAATGAATTTCAAAAAACCTATTGCATTTCTTTTTTATTCTATGCTATATTATTAAACGTTGTCGGGAAAACAAAGACAACAACGAAAAACGGATTAAAACATCTGAAAAAAAGTTGTTGACTTCTTGTTGGAACGATGATAAAGTTAATCTTGTCGCAAAAACGACAACGAAAAACGAACAAAGACATTTCAAAAAAGTTATTGACAATAACAAAACGAAATGTTAAGATAATAAAGTCGCTGTTTTGAACAGCACAAACAATTTGATCTTTGAAAACTGAACGAACCAACCAGTACGTCAAGATATTCTTTCTACTATAGAAGGAATTCAAACAAGCACATTCGGTGTGCAAATGAGCAAGTCAAACTTCAACTTTTATGGAGAGTTTGATCCTGGCTCAGGACGAACGCTGGCGGCGTGCCTAATACATGCAAGTCGAGCGCGGGAAGCGAGCTG
>NZ_JACEFG010000007.1 GCF_013694105.1 Halobacillus locisalis
ACCTTATATGATGTGGTGGTGAAGGCGAAGAGGTCACACCTGTTCCCATGCCGAACACAGCAGTTAAGCTCTTCAGCGCCGATGGTAGTCGGGTTTACCCCCGTGAGAGTAGGACGCCGCCACGTCATTTGAAAAAACCCCTTAGAAGATTCGTTCTTCTAAGGGGTTTTTTGTTTCGTTATTTATTTTAGCTTTACATAGTCTCTCCATTGATGAACAGGTTGCCAGTCCAACGCTGTTTTGGCTTTCTTGTTCGATAAGAGCGTTTCGTAGCCATGAAGTTCTTCTCGAAAATCGTGGACCTCAGGGAAAGCAGTAGCCATCAATTCATCACTACTCACATCCATGCTCGTGTCGTCAGCGGCAATGTTCAATTCAATTGCACCGAGGTTGTCGTTTTCGATAGCTAATCGAAAGGCAGTAGCTGCATCCCTTGCATCGATGTAGCTCCAAAGGATCGTTTTTCTCTGTTCGGGGTCGTGAATGAAGTCTGGGAACATGTCGTACATGTTTGGCGTAATGATGTTTCCTAAGCGTAAGGATACAACAGACATGCCTGTGCGGTTATTAATCATCTTTGCTGTCTGTTCGTTCACGATCTTCGACAATCCATAGCTATCTTCAGGACGTTGTGGGTGTTCTTCGTCGATGGGGACGTATTCTGGTTCAAGCCCTTTTTTAGAGAATACAATGCCGTAGGAGGATTCGCTTGAAGCGATGGCGCTCCTTCGAATACCAAGGGTACCTGCAGCCTCTAAGACGTTATACGTCGAGGTGACATTGTTTTGGAACGTGACTTCGTCTGGGTGGGAGTACGCGACGGGGATGGCGCCGGTGTGGATGACAGCTTCGGCGTCTTTTAACACGCCATAGACTTGTCCTAGATCCGTTAAGTCTGTGATGACGGTCGGGCATAATTCTTCATCAGGTTTTTTCACGTCTGCATTGATTACATCATATCCATGTTATATCAACTCTTTGATTACCCATGGACCTAGTAATCCACTACCACCTGTAACAACGACTTTCTTCATACTATTATCCTCCTCTATCTTTTGTTCACTTCTCTTCTCTATCGTAAACGGTTCCAACTTTTTCATAAAGCTAAGTGACTTGTACGGAGCAGTTTGATAGAAAAAGAAGTATAAATTTCATAGAGTCGGAGATACTAGGAATAAGCAAGAAAAAAGGGGAGGCGGAACGGAATGAAAAATAAAGATTGTTGCAGCATTTGTTCGAGTAGGACGGATGATGGAATCTATTTATTACGGGTATATATTTGTCACTCATGTGAAAAAGAAATGATACAGACGTCTGCAGACGATCCGAAGTATCAATATTTTATTGATCAAATGTCCAAAGCCCAACGATCGGTCATTGTATCTTAGTTCTAGTAGCAGCTATGAAAGCCATCTCATTCAAAGAGGTGGCTTTTTCATTTCTATGAAAATCGTGCAGATGGTTGTAAAACGATGTACAATCGCTAATAAGAGGAAATGAATGAGGGATGATAATGAAGCAAAATGAAACACCACTTTACGATGCCTTGATGGTCAATAAAGAAAAGAAGCCGATATCCTTTCATGTGCCAGGCCATAAGTATGGAAGGATTTTTTCTAATAAGGCAAAATCCACCTTTGAAAAGGTGCTGAATCTTGATGCGACAGAGATTACAGGATTGGATGATTTGCATGCCCCAGAGGGGATCATTGCAGACGCCCAACAGTTAGTCAGTCACTATTTTCAAAGTGATCGATCCTATTTTCTAGTAAATGGGTCGACAATCGGGAACTTAGCTATGGTTATGGCGGTTTGTCGACCAGGGGATCAACTGGTAGTTCAGCGGAACTGTCATAAGTCTGTCTTGAATGGACTAGAACTGGCAGGAGCTGAACCGATTTTCGTAGCACCGGAATGGGAAGAGGAGACGAATCGCTATAGTCTTGTGACGAAAGCGTCGATTGAAAATGCTTTAAAGCAGTATCCAGAAGCAAAAGGCGTGTTACTTACTTATCCTGATTATTTCGGTAGAGCTTATCCCTTAAAAGAGATTGCGCAGCTTGTACATGAACACGAGCTTCCTCTATTGATTGATGAGGCGCATGGTGTTCATTTCAAGGTATCGCCGTCCTTTCCAACAACGGCTATAGACGCGGGTGCTGATGTGGTCGTTCAATCTGCTCACAAAATGGCACCAGCGATGACGATGGCATCTTTTTTACATATGAAGACGAGGTATGTGGATGATCGCAGACTTCGCCATTATCTGCAAATGCTCCAGTCGAGTAGTCCTTCCTATACTCTGATGGCGAGCCTTGATTTGGCTAGACATTTTTTGGCGAACCTAAACGAAGAAGAGGTGGAGGCCGTATTTTCATTTGTTGAGCAAACACGGGAATTGTTTGCCACCTATGATCACTGGCGGGTGTTACCAGTAAGTATATGGGATGATCCGCTTAAGCTTATATTAGAGGTGAAGAGAAGCACGGGATTCGCAGTGGCAAAGGTGCTCGAGGAGTGTAGGATCGATCCGGAGCTTGCTACGACGGATCAGGTGTTGTTGACATTTGGGCTCGGTGAGAGTTTCTCAATACAGGAGTTGAATGAACGACTTACAGAGGTGGATTGTCGATTAAAAAAACAGCCGAAGCATGCTACAATAAAGGTAGATCAACCAACGATTCCATCCGTTCAATCGTTAGAAATGAGCTACTCGGATATGGATGACGTACCTACGGAGGAATGTTCGTGGGGGAAAGCCGCAAATAGCATTGCAGCCGAAGCCGTGATTCCCTATCCTCCCGGGATTCCAGTCATTATGAAAGGTGAGCGTATTTCTAACGAGCATATTGACTATATAGAGGCTCTGATCAAGCAGGGAGCCCGTTTTCAAAATGATGAAATTGAACATGGAATTCAAGTGTTTAAAGGAGAATCGATGTGACAGGATTGTTTGTAACGTTTGAAGGTGGCGAAGGAGCCGGAAAGAGCTCGGTGTTGAAAGAACTTGGCCATCAATTGAAAGAAGAAGGCTATCCGGTGCTTGAAACGCGTGAGCCAGGAGGCATCGAAATTGCTGAGAAAATACGCCACGTAATTCTAGAGCCCGCACACACAGCGATGGACAGTCGCACGGAAGCCTTATTATATGCAGCTGCCAGAAGACAACATTTAATCGAAAAGGTCATTCCAGCACTAGAGCAAGGAATGGTTGTGCTCTGTGACCGATTTATAGATTCTAGCCTTGCCTATCAGGGATATGCACGTGGTCTTGGCATGGATGATGTTTTTAAAATCAACGAATTTGCGATCGAGTCCTGTATGCCGGAGGTTACGTTCTTGTTTGATATCCAGCCGGAAAAGGGATTAGCACGAATTGAAGCGAATAAAGGAAGAGAGCAGAACCGTCTGGATTTAGAGAAGCTTGACTTCCACGAAAAAGTGTATCAAGCCTATCATACACTAGCGGCTCGTTATCCCGATCGTATCCAAGTCATTGATGCTTCCCCTTCGATTGAGACAGTGAAGCAAGCCGCATACGACAAGCTCCTTCCTTATTTACCATCCCTGAAGAAGTGAGTTTGTTATAATAGGATAAAAATACGAGGAGGATTTACTCCATGAAGATGATTGTTGCCGTTGTACAAGATAAAGATAGCAATCGTTTGACCGATGCGTTAGCTGAGAATGACATCCAAACGACAAAGTTATCGACGACGGGTGGTTTCTTAAGAGAAGGAAATACGACGTTTATGATCGGGTGTGATGATGACCAGGTCGACGATGTTCTTGGCGTCATTAAAGAAAACTGCAGTCAGCGTGAGCAGATGATCGCACCGATCTCGCCTATGGGCGGCAATGCGGATTCTTATATACCGAAACCTGTAAAAGTAGAAGTCGGAGGAGCGACCGTCTTTATTTTACCAGTCGAATCCTTCTTCCAATTTTAGAAATAGTTTTGTAAAACCTATCCCTCCTGCTTGTAAGGAATAAGAATGCTGACTTTTTTCCACCCCCTCCCATTGATTATTTAGTTTAAAGACTATGATTGAGGTAAGGGGGAGGTTATTTCTCAAACAGCTGTATTCTTATTGTTTCGTCCTTCTCTATATAGTTGGGTGGCCGAGGAAATGGTGAGACTCCTGCGGGATCTGCGGGACAGGTGAGACCCCGAAAGGCGAAGCCTGAGGAGGCTCAGCGCCCGCCCCGCGGAAAGCGAGCTATTTACTAGACCACCTTTCTCCATACTAGGAAGACGAAATCGCATCATACTGTTTAATATAAAGGAGTTTCACGATGAAAATAAGTCAGGACATGCGTACACAGATGGAATCGGCTCAGAAGCAGGCACCTCAGACATTAAAAGGGAAGCCGAACTTCGATACTCTTGTCCAATCCCAAAGTCGTCAATTGCAGGAAGCTCAGTTGAGTCAGCTCATGTCGAAAATTACGACGCAAGGAGAACGTGTCGCACGCCTTCGCTCATTCCGCGATTTAGCGAAGTATAAGCGACTCATCAAGGATTTTGTTAAAGAGTCAGTTCAATACGGAATGAACTTAAAACATTCTCGTAGCTGGAATCCGAATGGTCAAACGAGGAAGCTGACGATTGTCGAGTCCGTCGATGAGAAGTTGGCTGAGCTTACTGAAGCGGTCATGGACCAGGAAAAAGGCTCGATCGACCTGCTTGGCATCATTGGGGAGATCAAAGGTCTGCTGATCAATTTATATACGTAAGGACGGAAGGTAACATGCAGACATGGGAAGAGATGAAAGAGTTACAGCCACTGGCTGGTCAAATGCTCATGAATAGTTTCAAGAAAGACCGTATCTCCCACGCCTACTTGTTTCAAGGCAACCGTGGGACAGGCAAAAAGGACATGGCGCTTCTTTTTGCGAAAAGTATTTTTTGCAAAGAGAGAGAAGGGGCGGAACCGTGTCAACACTGTCGGGATTGCAAACGGATCGATTCTGGGAATCACCCCGATCTGCACTGGATTGAACCGGACGGTCAGTCGATTAAGAAAGAGCAAATTCTTCACTTACAGAAAGAATTCACATATACAGGGTTAGAATCAAATCGAAAAGTATACATTATTGTGGATGCCGATCGCATGACGATCAATGCTTCTAACCGTTTACTCAAATTTCTTGAGGAGCCCAGTCAGCAAACTACAGCGATGTTATTGACGGAAAGCGGGCAGACCATGCTAGATACCATCCGTTCCCGGTGTCAATTACTCGCTTTTCAACCATTGAATGCGAAACGTGTCGAAGAGAAACTTGTTCAGGAAGGCGTATCCGAGTCGAATGCCAAACTTTTGGCATCTCTCACGAATAATTTGACAGAAGCGCTTGAAATGAACGAGGATGAGTGGTTTGCTAATGTGCGAAAATTAGTGATACAATTAATTGAAGTGCTTCAAAATAAACCAAACGAAGGACTCTTATTTATCAACCATCAGTGGATGCCTCACTTTAAAGAACGAACTCAAATACAACGCGGTCTCGATGTGTTAATGCTCTGGTTTCAAGATGTGATCAATCAATATGTGGACCGGGATGATGCCATTGTTTTTGTCACAGAGAAAGAGAGATTGAACCAAGCAACGATGAGATGGTCTCGTCAATCAGCTGCTGCGTGTTTGACTTATGTTTTAGAGGCGAAGCAAAAGATAAATCAAAATGTCCATCCTAATTTAGTGATGGAACAACTTACCCTTCAACTACAGAGGTGATGATCGAATGATCGAAGTTGTAGGTGTCCGATTTAAACAGGCGGGAAAGATCTACTATTTTGATCCAGGCGGGCTTCAAATGACAACGCAAGATTACGTCATTGTCGAGACCGTTCGGGGAATTGAATTCGGAAAAGTTGTGATTGCTAATAAATCCGTGGACGAAGAGGATGTCGTACTGCCTCTTAAGAAAGTGATCCGTATGGCGGACGACAAAGATAAAGTCACCGTGGATGAAAACAAGGACAATGCCTCCGAGGCTTACCGTGTGTGTGAAAAGAAAATTCGCGAACATAAATTGGACATGAATCTTGTCGATGTTGAATATACATTTGATCGCAATAAAGTGATCTTTTATTTTACAGCCGATGGTCGTGTAGACTTCCGAACATTGGTGAAAGACTTAGCTTCCGTCTTCAAAACGCGTATTGAACTGCGCCAAATCGGGGTTCGTGACGAAGCTAAGATGTTAGGCGGAATTGGTCCATGTGGGCGTATGCTATGCTGTTCCACATTCTTAGGCGATTTTGAACCGGTATCAATCAAAATGGCTAAAGACCAAAACCTCTCCTTGAACCCAGCCAAAATCTCTGGCTTATGTGGTCGTCTGATGTGTTGTCTCAAATATGAGAATGATGACTATGAAGCAGCTAAAAAAGAGCTTCCTGATCTCGGTGAAAGCATTGCGACTTCTTACGGAAAAGGAAAAGTCGTCGGACTCAATATGCTTGAGCGAATGGTCCAAGTCGAATTTCGTGAAAAAGAACGTGTCCTTGAATATTCGTTGCAAGAGTTAATCGATGAAGGCGTCCTCCAAACCGAAGCTTCAGAATAAAAAGGTGGAGTCAAGCGTGAAGAAGAAAGCCATTTTTGAACAAGTATCTCACTTAGAAAGTCAAATCGGTGAACTGTATGAACAGCTGGGCGATTTGAAAAAACAACTAGCCTATTTATTGGAAGAGAATCAGCATTTATCGCTTGAGAATCATCATTTAAGACAACGTTTAGATCAAGAGAACGAACAAGAGTCGAAAACCTCATCCTCCGGTACCAAACAAGATCGTGGTGCTGTTGTTGGAGAAGGTTATGATAACTTGGCCAGGCTTTATGAAGAAGGGTTTCATATTTGTAACCTCCACTTCGGTAGTCCGAGAGACGAGGATTGCCTGTTCTGTCTATCGTTTTTGAATAAGAAAAAATAATCCCAGGTCCAAGCCTTTCCTTGATCCACTTGAGGAAGGGCTTTCTTTGTATCCTGTATTAGATCATCATCGGTGATCAGAAGAACAGGTTTTCGACTGAGTTGTTATATAGATATAAGAAAGGAACGGAGAAGCATGGTTCAATTGTATGGTGATGAACGAATTGATTTTTTACTAGCAGAAGAGAATATGCGTATCATTCAAAGCCCGACAGTGTTTGCCTTTTCTTTAGATGCTGTCGTCTTGGCTGATTTCACGTATGTACCGAAAACGCGTGGAAAGATTCTGGACCTTTGTACGGGCAATGGTGTCATTCCATTGTTTTTGTCAACGCGCTCTCAAGTACCGATCACTGGTGTTGAAATACAGGAACGCCTTTATGATATGGCGGTGCGCAACATAGAACTGAACGATCTAAAGGATCAGCTCGATGTGATTCATGGTGATTTAAAAGATATGCCCGCCCGTTATGGCAATAATAAGTTCGACCTCGTAACCTGTAATCCTCCCTATTTCCCTACGCCAAAGTCGGATCAAAAAAATATAAATGAACATTTAGCGATTGCAAGACACGAGATTCACTGTACGCTCGAAGATGTCATTCAGGCATGTAGTAAACTCGCAAAATCAGGTGGAAAAGTGTCGATGGTGCATCGGCCGGAGCGGCTTGTCGACATTATAACGTTATTCCGCAAACATAAGATTGAACCGAAACGGATGCGCTTTGTGTATCCGAAAGAAGGCAAGGAAGCAAACATCTTATTAATAGAAGGAACACGGGATGGAAAAGCAGGACTGGACATTCTTCCTCCTTTATATGCGTTAACAGAGTCAGATGAATATACCCCCGAGCTAAGGAAAATCTTGTATGGCGGATGATCATTATGTCTATATGCTACGGTGCAAAGATGACACCCTTTATACGGGATACACCAATGACCTTGAGGCAAGGATCAGAAAACATGAGTCCGGCAAAGGAGCTAAGTACACGAGGGGAAGAGGGCCGTTTGTTTTAGAAATAGCAAAAACCTATGATACGAAGGTTGAAGCCATGAAAGAGGAGTACCGCATCAAAAGGATGACGAGAAGTCAAAAAGAAAAGTGGTTATCCAATACAAAACAAGGAGGCGATCAGGATGAAGGTTCAGAAAAGCTTTAGTGATAAAAGTTCAAAAGGGACGTTATCAATCGTGCCTACCCCTATTGGTAATTTAGAAGATATGACCTACAGAGCTGTCAAAACGCTGAATGAGGTTGATGCGATTTGCGCTGAAGATACTCGCAATACGAAAAAGCTATTGAATCATTTTGATATTCACACGTTACTGGTGAGTTATCATGAACACAACAAGCATACCAAGGGGCCCCAACTGATTGAGCGTCTGGAAGCGGGCGAGTCGTTAGCTGTGGTGAGTGATGCGGGAATGCCGGGAATTTCGGATCCGGGTTCTGATTTAGTGGCTTTAGCGATTGAAGCCGATATTCCTGTAGTCGTCTTACCAGGTGCAAATGCAGCTTTACCGGCTCTTGCTGGTTCGGGTTTATCGACAGATCAGTTTTATTTTTGTGGCTTTTTGCCACGAAAAAAGAAAGACCGCGCTGAAGAGTTGGAACGGTTAAAGCGTTTGTCTGCTACACTCGTCTTTTATGAATCACCTCATCGTTTGAAAGAGATGCTTACGCATGCTTCTGAGGTATTGGGGGATCGCAACGCCTCACTTGCTCGTGAACTGACGAAACGCTATGAGGAGTTTGTTCGCGGAACACTGACTGAACTCGTCCAATGGGCGACAGAGGAACAGATTCGTGGTGAGTTCTGTGTGATTGTTGAAGGATCCGCGGAAAGAGAAGAAGAGGGGGACACTTGGTGGTCTCACCTTTCGATCGTGGAGCATGTTCATCATTATGTAGAAGAAGAGGACATGAAGAGTAAGGCAGCCATCAAACAAACGGCCCTTGATCGTAAATTGCCGAAACGTGAGGTTTACCAGGCTTATCATGTAGAATAAAGAAATCCCTTACTGTCAGTTCTGTGAACAGTAAGGGATTTTTCTATAACATATGTCTTAAGTCTAATGATTTTTTTAACCTAATCGTCTCAATAATCGTCTCTGTTTTTTTGATCTCTATTTTTTTATGTTTTTACTTGTTTAGTTGATCTTGAATCTCTGAAAGTAGCTTTTGAGCGCCTTCTTGGCTCAATACAAGGTTGCCATTTGCAAGTTTCATATTGTCGTCTGAAACTTCCCCAGTCACGTGGCAAGTCATGTTTGGCTTGTACTTTTTAAGAACGATGCGATCATCGTCTACATAAATTTCCAAAGCGTCTTTTTCGTTGATTCCAAGAGTACGACGAAGTTCAATCGGAATCACCACCCGACCTAGTTCATCAACTTTACGTACAATACCTGTAGATTTCATTTTTCTGTCTCCCCTCAATCAAAAGTTTTTTCGTCATGTTTCGACATATGTCTCGACATAATAGTACCAACCATTCCCAGACGTGTCAATTCTTTATAAGCGCAATTCCATTTCCAATCCCCGTTACCTATAGGGGTATATAAAAGGCTTAGAAAGATGGAAATGCAGAACTGAATCTGCGCTCAGAATTGATCTTCATACTCCATAAATGGTTGAAATAACCATCTATCTTTTACATATTATTTTACCAGAGTATTTACATATGTGAAATAGAGAGATGACGTTCTTTTTGACAATTTTAGCCTCTATTCGGTATATTTTAATGTTAGGAATGGAAATAAAGTAGATAAATCGATAGAATGAAACAATAACGAAAAAAGCATAAGAAGCATGCTTTAATCCATTGAGGAGGGAAAACGATGCCAGAGGAAAAAAACACCTTTTACATCACGACACCAATTTATTATCCTAGCGGCAACCTGCATATCGGACATGCCTACACGACGGTAGCGGGCGATGCTATGGCTCGATATAAACGATTACAAGGATACGAGGTCATGTACCTGACCGGAACGGATGAGCATGGCCAGAAGATCCAAAGAAAAGCGGAAGAAAAAGGCGTAAAGCCCCAAGAGTATGTCGATGAGATTGTGAGTGGAATCAACCAACTATGGGACAAGTTGGATATCTCCTATGATGATTTCATTCGTACAACACAAGATCGTCACAAGAAAGTGGTCGCAAAGATTTTTGATTACTTAATGGAAAAGGGCGATATTTATTTAGATGAGTATGAAGGTTGGTACTGTACATCCTGCGAATCGTTCTTTACGGAGCGTCAATTAGATGATGGCCACTGCCCTGACTGTGGAGGACCTGTAGAGAAAGTCAAAGAAGAGTCCTATTTCTTCAAGATGAGCAATTATGTCGATCAGCTTCTGGAGTTCTATGAGAACAACCCGAAGTTCATCCAACCGGAAAGCCGCAAAAATGAAATGATCAATAACTTTATTAAGCCAGGTCTTGAAGATCTAGCCGTTTCCCGTACGACGTTTGATTGGGGCGTTGGCGTTCCGGGGAATGCGAAGCATGTGATTTATGTATGGATCGATGCGCTTAGTAACTATATTTCAGCACTTGGATACGATTCTGATGATGACTCACGTTATCAGAAGTTCTGGCCAGCGGATGTTCAACTCGTTGGAAAGGAAATTGTCCGCTTCCATACGATCTATTGGCCGATTATGTTGATGGCGCTGGACCTTCCGTTGCCGAAGCAAGTGTTCGCACATGGATGGATTTTAATGAAGGACGGTAAGATGTCCAAATCCAAAGGGAACGTCGTCGATCCTGTTCAACTGAGTGATCGCTATGGACTCGATGCGCTTCGTTACTACCTTCTTCGTGAAGTTCCGTTCGGTAGTGATGGGGTCTTCACACCAGAAGCCTTTGTTGAGCGTACGAACTATGATCTAGCGAATGATTTGGGTAACTTGCTAAATCGTACAGTGGCGATGATCAGCAAATACTTCGATGGAGATATTCCTGAATTGACGCTTGGACAAGAAGAATTCGACCAGAATCTAGAACAGTTAGCGCAGGAAACGCGTATCTCTGTAGAGAATTCTCTAGAGAATATGGAGTTCTCTGTAGCACTTGCTGATCTGTGGAAGTTTGTCAGCCGTACCAATAAGTATATTGATGAAACACAGCCTTGGGTGCTTGCAAAAGATGAGCATCAAAAAGATCGCCTAGGCAATGTGATGGCTCACTTGGCCGAGTCTCTTCGTCAAATCGGTGTAATGCTGCAGCCGTTCTTGACTCAAACACCAGAACGTATCTTCAAGCAGCTTGGTATTCAAGAGGACACGCTGAAGACGTGGGAGAGTTTGAGTGAATTCGGAGCGATTCCGGCGGGCACAGCCGTTCAGAAGGATGACCCGATCTTCCCTCGTCTGGATGCCGAAGAGGAAACGCAAATCATCAAAGACATGATGAAGAAGCCGGAGCCTAAAAAAGAAGAGAAGAAACCTGTGAAAGAGGAGCAGGTAGAGGAAGTCACGATTGATGATTTCACCAAACTTGATTTCCGTGTCGCGGAAATAACAAAAGTAGAGAAAGTGAAGAAAGCAGATAAATTGTTGAAGATCCAACTAGATCTTGGGTACGAGCAACGCCAAGTCGTCTCCGGAATTGCCGAGCACTACGATATGGATGAGTTGCAGGGTAGAAAAGTGATTTGCATAACCAACTTGAAACCCGTGAAGCTCCGTGGAGAATTGTCTCAAGGGATGATTCTTGCTGGGGAAGACGAAAGTGGCAAACTAGCGTTAGCTTCCATCGACCAGACGATGTCGAACGGAACCAAAGTGAAATAAGAAAGAGAGGGAAGGCTTATGCTTTCCCTTTTCCTTTTTTGAAAGGTGGATGAAGAATGCTTTTTGATACACACGTACATTTGAATGCAGACCAGTTCGAGGATGATTTAGAAGAAACAATCGGGCGAGCACAGGAAGCGGGAGTCACATATATGACTGTCGTCGGTTTTGATCGAAAAACGATCCCGAAAGCGATTCAGATCGCTGAAGATCATGAACATATTTATGCTGCGGTCGGATGGCATCCCGTAGATGCAATCGATATGACAGATGAAGACCTAGCGTGGCTTGAAGAACTGTCCTCACACCCGAAAGTCGTGGCGCTTGGCGAAATGGGACTAGACTATCATTGGGATAAGTCACCAGCCGAGGTCCAGAAGGAAGTCTTCCGCAAACAGATCGCCTTGGCTAAAAAGGTTAAGATGCCGATTATCATCCACAATCGTGAAGCAACAGAAGACATCGTAGAGATACTGCGAGAGGAAAACGCTGCAGAAGTTGGCGGGATCATGCATTGCTATAGTGGACCACCAGAAATTGCGAAAGAATGCATCGAGATGAACTTCATGATTTCGTTAGGCGGCCCGGTCACGTTCAAGAACGCAAAGCTTCCAAAAGAAGTGGCGAAAGAAATTGACTTGAAGCACATGCTTGTTGAAACCGATTGTCCGTTTCTTGCTCCTCACCCGAACCGTGGAAAAAGAAATGAACCGGCATACGTCAAACTTGTAGCTGAACAGATTGCAGAACTGAAAGAAATCTCCTACGAAGAAGTGAGCGAAGTAACAACGGCAAATGCCCTCGAATTTTTCGGAATCAAGTCGTAATATAAAGGACTTTTGGTCTAATGTTAAAAACCAAGGGGTAAAATGTATGGGAATTGTAACATGTTTGTTATGTTAATCACGTAGGTAAAAATGCATAATAGAGGAGTCAGCAAATTCCATGCTGGCTCCTTTTTATGTGTAAGGGGCTTTCATTGACATGGGATGACCAGTTGACTAGAATATAACGCGTGCTTAAGAAAGGAGGCAAAAACGAATGAATAAAAAGTATGGTCTACAATCAGTGTTCAAAAATGCATTGGTTTGGATATCTATTATTTCAGTCGCAAGTATTGCCTTTTTATTAACCGTATCGTATGAAGCTACTAAAGCATCTGTACAAGTGACAACAGACGGTAAATCTGAATTAATCCGCACTCATGCTAATACTGTAGGAGATTTACTGACAGAACTTGAAGTCGATGTACAGAAACACGACGAACTATCACACGAACTCACAGATCCAGTAACGTTTGGGATGGATGTTGATTACATAGCATCTAAATCTATCAATCTAGCTGTCGATGATAACGATACAAAGAAATATCACACCACCGCCTCAACCATAGGTGACTTCCTCGCAGAAGAGGAGTTGGATGTAAAACAACGCGATGAATTATCACATGAACTAAGCACATCAATTCAAAGCGGCATGGACATTCAACTTGATCGGGCGTTCCAAGTCACGTTCAATGAAGGTGGCGAAGAAAAGCAAGTCTGGTCCACAGCCTCAACAGTCGGCGAATTCTTGAAGAATCAGAACGTCACAGTGAATGAACTGGATGAACTGAAGCCTGCACAAGGTCAAGACTTGAGCGCAGATACTCCTGTTGTGTTAACGCGAGTCGAGAAAGTAACAGACATTGTAGAAGAAGAAGTTGATTATACGGTAGAAACCCGTAAAGATGGTTCTCTTGCTAAGGGGAAAGAGAAAGTCATTTCCTCAGGAGAGAAAGGACTAGTGACGAAGAAGTATGAAGTCGTTTTGAAAAACGGCGAAGAAGCTAGCCGTGAATTGGTGAAAGAAACGGTAGAAAAAGAAAGTAAGAAAAAAGTAGTGGCCGTCGGCACAAAAGAAGCGGCTCCTGTTCGGACTGCGTCAGCATCTTCCTCCTCTTCTTCTAGTTCAAGCGAGGCGACGACCGTTTCTCGTGGAAACTCAAGCAGTTCACGTACGCTGTATATGCACGCAACAGCTTACACAGCAAACTGCACAGGATGTTCTGGCATCACAGCAACAGGAATTAACCTGAAAGCCAATCCTGGTATGAAAGTCATCGCCGTCGACCCGAACGTCATTCCTCTAGGAAGCCGTGTTTGGGTAGAAGGCTATGGTTATGCCGTTGCAGGAGATACAGGCGGAGCGATTAACGGAAACCGAATCGACCTTTTCGTCCCTTCCAAAAGCCAAGCCCTGAGCTTTGGCCGTCGCAACGTTCAAGTGAAAATTTTAGATTAAGTATATAAGCAGAGGATCCAATCCTCTGCTTTTTTGTTTTTTACTATTTGTTGGTCGTTTTCCGTTGCAATGTATAGTGTGTGAAGGGCTGGGAAATCACTCGCTTTCCATGGGCATGTGCTGAGCTTCCTCAGGCTTCGCCCTGCGGGATCTCACCAATCATGTACATCCCATAGGAGTCTCACGATTTCCCAGCCCTTCTTACTTCTTTGAGAAGAACGGAAACATTGAACAACAGTTCGATTGCCAGAACGCATGATGTGGAGACGCTTACTAAATAGCTCTCTATTCTACAAAATGTTCAATCCCCTCACCATACCGCGGGTTCGTCCTCCTACATGTCGAAAGGGGTGGTTTTGAAACAGCGAGACTCCCGCGGGAGAAGGACTCAGGCGAGACCCCACAGGGAGTGTTAACGACCGAGGAGGCTCGGCAGTTCCCCCGCAGGAAAGCGAGTTGTTTCAAAACCACACCTCACTCTTATTAGGTAACGAACCCTTGTATTAACTCCGTTTTGATAAGGTCGCTTGAGGTATAGATTCGTGGTATGATATGAGGAGATTATGGCTCGTGTTTACAGGGGGAAGATACATTGAGAATCAAAGAAGTCATTGTAGTGGAAGGGAAAGATGATACAGCTCGGATTCGGGAAGCGGTCGATGCGGATACGATCGAAACGAACGGTTCGGCGATCGACGCACCGATACTTGAGCAAATTCGCCACGCAGAGAAAAAGCGCGGCATCATCATTTTTACGGATCCCGATTATCCTGGCGAGCGTATCCGCCATATCGTTTCTCAGCATGTCCCGAATTGTAAGCATGCGTTTTTACCGAAACACCTGGCTCGCGCAAAGCAAGATAAAGGGATCGGTATTGAACATGCCTCTGTGGAGGATATCCGTGAAGCGTTAGCCTCTGTGTATGAATTAGTAGAGGACCGGGAGGAAACCATTACAAAAGACGATCTTATAGCTTATGGGTTGCTGGGTGGCCCTTCTTCTCGCCAAAAGCGCGAGCAGCTGGGGATTCGGTTACACATAGGAAAAACGAATGGCAAGCAATTATTACGTCGCTTGAACATGTTCCACATTACATTGGAGCAGCTGGACGAAGCGATGAAGCAAATAGTTCAGGAGGAAAGACATGAATAATCGAGCAGTGGCAACCCCGACAAGAACGAAAGAAATATTGGCGAAATACGGTTTTTCGTTCAAGAAGAGTCTGGGCCAGAACTTTTTAGTGGATGTAAATATTTTAAAAAATATTATTGAGCATGCAGGAATCCAGAAGGAAGCAGGGGCTATTGAAATCGGACCAGGCATCGGAGCACTGACCGAACAATTGGCCATCCATTCAGACAAGGTTGTTGCATTTGAAATCGACCAACGATTACTACCTATATTAGAAGATACTCTACAGGACTACGACAATGTGGAAGTCATCAATCAAGATATTTTGAAAGCGGACGTTGAAGAAGTGATCAAGGAACAGTTCACCTCTGGTCAATCGATTCACGTGGTGGCAAACTTGCCTTACTACATCACCACCCCTATTCTAATGAAACTTCTGATGGATCGACTACCAATCAGCAGTTTGACGGTCATGATTCAAAAAGAAGTGGCAGACCGGATGGCAGCGAGTCCTAATTCGAAAAGTTACGGATCTTTATCGATTGCTGTTCAATACTACACAGAGGCTCAGGTTGTCATGAACGTTCCGAAGACCGTATTCCAGCCTCAACCGAATGTTGATTCTGCCGTTCTTCACTTGAAGATGCGTAATCAGCCTCCGGTTGACGTTAAAGATGAGGATTTCTTCTTTGATGTTGTTAAAGCAACGTTTGGACAACGAAGAAAAACATTAATGAATAATTTGGCTCGTCACTTCAAAGGACAATATGATAAAGAAGCGCTGCAATCTTATTTGGATCAAATCGAAATCGATCCGAGACGCCGTGGTGAATCCTTGTCCATGGATGAGTTTGCGAAGCTAGCGAATATTTTATATCAAGAGTAATGTAAAGCACGAACGCTGCCCCAAGCGTTCGTGCTTTTTTTGACACATACGACTTTCCATCACATACACTACAGTAGTGTTTTCTGTGAGGTGGGAAAAATGATATCAAAGGGTGATCTAGTCACAAGGAAGTCCTATCAAAATGACATTATCTTTCGGGTTCAATCAACCAATGGTCCCCTCGTGAAACTGGTCGGGGAGCACGTTCGGCTGGAAGCAGATGCAGACATTCAAGACTTGCAAATCGTGACAGGAGCGGAATACCACCGTAGAAAAGAACAAGTCGATCAGCAAGAGTCCTATTCCTATCGTTTGTTCAGGCAAGATTATCGTCTGTTGAAGGAGACTAGGGAATCAGAGGCTGGGAATGGATATACGACAGGGAAAGAAGCCAATTATTTTCAAATACCGCCTCGTATTCTTCATGTAGATGGGGATCCATTATTTTTGAAAAAATGTATCGCCGTGTACGAACAATTAGGTCTTCAAGTGCATGGTCAATATTTGCATGAGAAAGAAATGCCTGGTCAAATCATGTCGTTGATTGAAAAAGTCCAACCGGAGATCGTGGTGATTACAGGTCACGATTCTTATTCGAAAGCAAAAGGAACGACACGTGAATTGGAAGCGTATCGCCATTCTCGTTATTTTGTTGAAGCGGTGCGTAACATACGCCATAAGTATCCGAACTTTGATCAAATGGTCATTTTTGCGGGTGCTTGCCAATCGCACTTTGAATCGTTGATCAAGGCAGGAGCTAACTTTGCAAGCTCTCCTGAGCGTGTAAACATCCATGCCGTCGATCCAGTCTATGTGGCCGCAAGAGTCGCTTATACGTCCTTTATGGACCATATAAACATATGGGAAGTTATTCGTAACACGATTAGTGGAGAGTCTGGACTCGGGGGAGTGGAAACAAGAGGGCTGCTTCGAATCGGAATTCCTTACTCAAAAGAATCGCAAGAAGACTTGTAACCGCTGCTGAAACCCAGTAGCGGTTTTTCTTTTTTATTAAAAACTCTGTTCATTTTCGGACATTTGCTCCTGATTCGGACAAGGCAGATGGTAAATCGGACAACCGCTCGGTCTATTCGGACAAAGAGCCCCCTATATCGGACATCCACCCCCACAACAAACGGAGATCTTTGCAAAAAAGAACTCTGAATATCTGCCTTCACATTGTAAAGCGAATGGCTGAATCCCTTGTATGCAAAAAAACTTACGACAATTTGCGATAAAAAATGAACGGGTCAAGAATACGGAGAATGGCACGAATCACAACGATTCTTCTTGATTGTACATAAATTTCCTATAGTTGGATATGCTAACGGAGAAGCAATCTTGAGTAAACTTATGTTGACATTGTTTTGCTAACATTGGTATAATTAATAATTTTATTTGACTTTGTCCCAAGCGCGTGGTAAAATGAATTTAGTGAGGTGGAGTGTAGTGGCTAAAACGCTAGTAGAAATTAAGCAGTCCTTAGAAGGACAGATTGGTAAACGTTTGACGCTGAAGGCAAATGGTGGACGCAGAAAGACGATTGAACGCTCGGGAATTTTGGCTGAAACGTACCCTGCTGTGTTCATTGTTGAACTTGACCAAGAACAAAATGCTTTTGAACGTGTATCTTACAGCTATGCAGATGTACTTACAGAGACAGTAGAGTTAAACTTCGACGATCTACAAACATTAGCGCTTGAGCAGTAAACGTTGGTTTGCTGCTTTTTTTTATTTTACCTGAAGGAATGGCCTCATACTACATGTAATGACTGCCATCCCTTCATACATATGCCTGAAGTAAAAGCTACATCCCCTGCACATACTACAATTGTCGTAGCAAGTGAAAGCGAAAGGAGCTGAAGACGATGGGACGACGCAAGGGAGTTATGTCCGATTCGTTGAAGGAAGAGATCGCGAAGGAACTTGGTTTTTACGACAAGGTGCAGACAGATGGCTGGGGCGGTATTACAACACGCGAAGCCGGCAATATGGTGAAGCGCGCTGTTCAAATGGCAGAAGAACAAATGGCGAGAAAATAAGTGCAAAGCCCCCTGTTACGAGACGTGGCAGGGGGCTTTTTTACATATTTGAAGTCTCTTTTCAAATGGAAAATATGATACAATGCTTGGAGATAACTTGAGAAGATGAGGTGCTGGAATGCAAATTTTAGAAAAGGCTCCTGCTAAAATAAATTTGTCTTTAGATGTACTGCATAAACGGGATGACGGATACCATGAGGTTGAAATGATCATGACGACCGTTGATTTGGCGGATCGGCTAGAACTGAATCTCTTGGAAAAAGGTACGATCAAGGTAGAATCGGAAAATCGGTTTGTACCAAATGATGAACGAAACTTGGCGTATCGTGCGGCCAAATTAATGAAAGACCATTATGGTGTTTCCCTTGGTGTTCGCATCTTTATTGAAAAGAATATTCCTGTAGCAGCAGGGCTTGCGGGTGGAAGTAGTGATGCGGCAGCTGTTCTGCGCGGTTTGAACAAACTGTGGGGGTTGAACAGAAGCCTGGATGAGCTAGCGACACTTGGAGCGAAGATTGGTTCGGATGTATCTTTTTGTGTTTATGGAGGTACCGCTCACGCAACAGGTCGAGGGGAAAAAGTCGAGCAACTGCCGGCACCCCCGCCTTGTTGGGTGGTTCTAGCAAAGCCGTCGATCGGGGTCTCAACGCAGACCGTTTATCAAAGTTTGGAGTTAGAAAAGGCTCATCATCCAAACACGAAAGCGATGATCGAAGCATTGCGAAAGGAAGATTTCGCTGAAATCTGTACAAATGTTGGCAACACGTTAGAAGGTGTGACCATGAATCTTCATGAAGAGGTCGGTCAGATCAAGGAACAGATGAATCAAGGCGGGGCAGATGCTGTCCTGATGAGCGGGAGCGGTCCAACTGTCTTTGGGTTAGTTGAACAGGATGCTCGGGCCCAGCGGATCTACAATAGCTTAAAAGGTTTTTGTGAAGAGGTTTATATCGTAAGAATGTTAGGATATCGTGAAATAACTTGATTAAAACCGTACGAATCTGATATATTGTATAAACAATATTCGGATTTTGAGGTGTATGGTCTATGAAAAGAAGTGAACGATTAGTCGCAATGACCCACTTTATTTTAGATCGCCCGAAAGAACTGATTTCTCTTCCTTTTTTCTCGGAAAAATATGAGGCAGCGAAGTCATCGATCAGTGAAGATTTGGGCATCGTGAATAAAATGTTTCAGCACGAAGGTATTGGATATTTGGAAACCGTTTCTGGAGCGGCTGGTGGTGTAAAATACATTCCTGCCTACTCCAAAGAATACAGTTATGAGTTTGTCGAAGGTCTATGCAAACGATTAGAGGATCCGGAGCGTCTCTTGCCTGGTGGGTATTTGTTTATGAGCGATATTTTAGGTGATCCTGAAACGACAAGAAACATCGGTCGTATATTTGCTTCTGCTTTCCATGATAAAGAGATTGATGCGATTATCACCGTTGCCACGAAGGGGATTCCGTTAGCTTATGCCGTGGCGTCTTATCTCAACGTCCCTGTCGTTATTGCCAGGAGAGATCCGAAAGTGACGGAGGGCTCCACAGTCAGTATCAACTATGTGTCTGGTTCTACAAGGAAGATTCAGACCATGGTATTAACGAAACGTTCTCTTAAACAAGGGTCAAAAGTCTGCATCATCGATGATTTCATGAAGGCTGGAGGCACGATCAATGGGATGAAAAACCTGTTGAAAGAGTTTGAAGCCGAAGTCGTAGGCATAGGGGTACTGGCCGAAGCGGAGGATGAAGATGAAGAACGGGTCGTAGAAGACTATTTGTCTCTCGTCCAAATTATGAATGCGGATGACCGGAAGCAGACGATCGAGGTAAGGCCCGGAAACTTGTTAGAGTATCTATCATAAGAAAAAAAGAGCTTTCCAATTCAGTTGGATAGCTTTTTTTATTACTCTGTCTGACCCCGATGAGGACAGGCTTCGGAGCGTGCGAGACTTTTGAACTCCACCGAAAGACCACATAGAATTAATTGATTTGAAAAATTTTTTAGAAAATAGGCAGGAATTTCTGGCGTTTTGTGGAATTCTTGTACATAAGTTCTTTTTGAAAAAAAGGTGGTGAATCTTAATGGAAGTAACTGACGTAAGACTGCGACGCGTAAATACGGAAGGAAGAATGCGAGCAATTGCTTCTATTACCTTGGACCAAGAGTTTGTTGTCCATGACATACGGGTGATTGATGGCAACAATGGCTTATTCGTAGCCATGCCGAGCAAGCGTACTCCAGATGGTGAGTTTAGAGACATTGCACACCCGATCAATTCTGGTACACGTGGGAAGATTCAAGACGCTGTTCTTGAAGAATACCATAATGCCGGAGATGAGGAGCAGGTAGAAGTCGAGTTTGAAGAGGCCGGTGCTTCTTAATACTTACGAAACAACAGGAGTCTAACCTCTATTCAGGTTAGGCTTCTTTTTTATTTTTGTAGAATGGTGGGTATCGTTAAGAATAAGTAGGTACGTGTCGATGGAATGGGACGTGCGAGGGTGATGGCGCCTACCCTTGGAGTTCCATCTTATGGACAGGGAATATATACTAAGACAACCTGCCCCTTAGGCCCGCTACCGGTCACGATTGAGCGCCCGTTTGCCAATCGATGTCAGGATTGAAATAAAGCTGGTTTTAAGATATTATTCATAATGGATAATTAGGATGGAGGTACGTTCATGACGAATCGATACGCTGTCGTTTTGGCAGCCGGACAAGGAACTCGTATGAAGTCTAAGTTATATAAAGTGTTACATCCTGTATGCGGAAAACCAATGGTTCAACATGTCGTTGACCAACTGAATACACTGGATTTAAAAGAATTGATTACGGTGGTCGGTTTTGGAGCGGAGAAGGTTCAAGACCAACTAGGTAAGGATAGTCATTATGTCATCCAGAAAGAGCAGTTGGGAACAGGTCATGCCGTTTTGCAGGCAGAAGATATTTTAGCCGATAAAGAGGGAACGACCGTTGTTGTATGTGGAGACACCCCTTTGTTAACGGGAGAAACGATGCAGCAGCTTCTCGATCACCACGATTCTGAAAAAGCAAAAGCCACGATTTTAACAGCACATGCTGAGGACCCTTCAGGGTATGGTCGTGTCATTCGCGGTGGCAATGGTCAAGTCGAGCGAATCGTCGAGCAAAAAGATGCTTCGGACGAGGAACAGGCTATTCAAGAGATCAACACAGGTACGTACTGTTTTGATAATCAGGCGCTTTTCCAGGCGTTACAAAATGTGTCTAATGATAATGTACAAGGGGAATACTATCTCCCTGATGTCATCGAAATATTGAAGAAGCAGTCGGAGACGATCAGTGCCTATCAAACGCCTGATTTCTCAGAATCCTTAGGTGTCAATGATCGTGTTGCGCTATCGAAAGCGGAGACCCTGATGAAGCAGAGGACAAATGAGAAGCATATGCGCGCTGGAGTAACCATCGTCGATCCGGCAAATACCTATATAGGTCCAGATGTGACGATTGGACAAGACGTAACGATTCATCCGGGATGTGTGTTAGAAGGGGAAACGACAGTAGAAGATGACGCTGTTATCGGTCCTCACTCCACTATCTCAGGTTGTTCCATCGGCCAAGCTACTGTCTTAAAGCAAAGCGTAGCAACAAGCAGCCGTATCGGAGCTCGTGTACAGATTGGACCATTCGCTCATATTCGCCCTCAATCTTCACTCGAAGACGATGTAAAAGTCGGTAATTTCGTAGAAGTGAAAAAAGCTTCCTTCGGTAAAGGAAGTAAAGCTTCTCATCTAAGTTATATTGGCGATGCAGAAGTCGGAAGCGGAGTGAACATTGGTTGTGGTACGATTACAGTGAACTATGACGGACAGAATAAGTTCTTAACAACGATCGAAGATGATGCGTTCATCGGTTGTAACTCCAATTTGGTTGCGCCCGTAACGGTAGGAAAAGGCGCTTATGTAGCGGCCGGTTCTACCATTAATGAAGATGTACCAGCAGAAGCTTTGTCGATTGCACGTTCTCGTCAAACGAATAAAGAAGGCTATGCAACGAAAATGAAATCAATCAAAAAAGACTAACGGAGGGTTCAATCCATGGCAACGGGTTATAAGGATTCAAACTTAAAAGTGTTCTCCTTAAATTCTAATCCTGATTTAGCAAGCGAGATTGCGGATAACATCGGGGTAGAATTAGGTAAATGTACAGTGACGAGCTTCAGTGACGGGGAAATCCAAATCAATATTGAAGAAAGTATTCGCGGTTGTGACGTTTATGTGGTTCAATCAACGTGTGAACCAGTCAACCAGCATATCATGGAGCTCTTGATCATGATTGATGCGTTGAAACGTGCATCAGCTAGAACCATCAATATTGTGATGCCTTATTACGGATATGCGAGACAGGACCGTAAAGCGCGCGCTCGTGAACCGATTACGGCGAAGTTGATTGCCGACCTATTGGAAACAGCAGGAGCATCACGCGTTCTGATGTTAGACTTGCATGCCCCTCAGATCCAAGGGTTCTTCAATTTACCGATCGATCACTTAGTCGGTGTACCTATTCTTTCCGATTACTTTGAAGAGAAGAATTTCGAAGATCTTGTCATTGTTTCACCTGACCACGGTGGTGTGACCCGAGCTCGTAAAATGGCGGATCGTCTGAAGGCTCCGATTGCCATCATCGATAAGCGACGTCCGCGTCCGAACGTGGCCGAAGTCATGAATATTGTTGGTAACATCGAAGGAAAGACCGCTATTTTAATTGACGATATTATCGATACGGCAGGTACGATCACTTTAGCCGCCAACGCTTTGATAGAGAATGGCGCTAAAGATGTCTATGCTTGTTGTACGCACCCAGTGCTATCTGGACCTGCGATCGAACGTATCGAGAATTCTAAGATTAAAGAACTTGTGGTCACCAACACTATTCCGCTCGGCGAAGACAAATCCAGCGAGAAAATCACAGAATTATCTGTTGCAGGACTGATCAGTGAAGCGATCATCCGTGTTCATGAACGTCAATCCATCAGCATTTTGTTTGATTAATTTTTGTAAATAGGTTTAACTCTGCGAATTAACGGGAAACTGATATAAATGACAAACGATTGGTATTTATATGGAGGTTGATTAATTTGGCTATTAAACTAAAAGCGAATCAAAGAGAAAATCTCAAACAATCCGTTACACGTGAACTGCGACTGGAAGGTAAGGTACCTAGCGTAGTGTACGGAAAAGATAACGAACCGATCACAGTATCTGTGAACAGTATTGAACTACTTAAAACAGTTCGTGATGAAGGTAAAAACGCAATTATCTCATTAGATATTGATGGTAATGATACGGTAGACGTGATGCTACACGAATACCAAGTGGATCCTCTTAAGGACGAGCTTATACATGCTGACTTCTATGTAGTGAATATGTCAGAAGAAATGGACGTCCAAGTCCCTGTACACTTAGAAGGTGAAGCAGCAGGATCCAAAGAAGGCGGCGTATTACAACAGCCACTTTATGAATTGGCAATCCGTGCGAAGCCTGCTGATATTCCGGAAGAGATCACAGTTGACGTATCTGAGATGAACATCGGAGACAGTGTTCTTGTCAGCGATCTGAAGGCATCTCGTAAATACGAAATTACGGAAGATGATGACACAACCATTGCTGTTGTCACTCCACCGGAAGAAATGCCTGAAGAGCCGGATACAGAAAATGCCGATGCTGAACCAGAAGTCATCAACGAGAAAAGTGATGATGAAGGCGAAGAAGAAACGGAAACAGAAGATAAAGCATAAGCAAGACAATGAACAGGGGCGAGGCCAGAGGGCCCGCCCTTTTTCTTTCATTCATGAAGATGTCGGTAGCGTTTGACATCTTTTTTATATAAGCTTTGATATAATGAAAAGAAGCCTTTATGAGTTTCTAAGCTACTAATCATCGAAGAAGAAAAGGGAGTTATGAATGAAGTGTATTGTTGGACTGGGAAACCCAGGTAAAAAATACGAAAAAACAAGACATAATATCGGCTTTATGGTTCTAGATGAACTTGCTGACCAAAATCATTGGTCATTGACGCAAAAGAAATTCCGCGGTGTCTATACGGCGGAACATGTAGATGGCGAGAAAGTTCTTCTGTTGAAACCACAGACGTATATGAATTTATCAGGAGAGTCTGTACGAGCGTTCATGGATTATTACGACATCGACGTGGAAGATGTGCTCGTCGTATATGATGACTTGGATTTGCCTCCAGGAAAGATCCGTCTGCGTAAAAAAGGTGGGCATGGTGGCCATAATGGTATCCGAAATATGATCGATCACTTAGGTACTAAAGAATTTAAGCGCTTGCGCGTGGGGATTGGAAGGCCAGAAGCCCCTGCAACGGTCATTGATTATGTACTGGGTGAATTTCCGAAGTCCGAGTCTGAAGCCGTGGCTGATAGCATTGAGCAATCCGTAAAGGCGTGCGAAGCGTGGATCGGCATGTCCTTTAACGAAGTGATGAATGAATTTAATGCTAAATAGAGCGGTCTAGAACGCTCTTTTGTATAACCCAGTGAAATGCCGGCAAAACTAATGACCATCAACTCTTCAAGGAGGATGGAAATGAAAATTCGTTATTTTTGTCGGCACTGTCAACGTCAGGTTGGTGAATTGGATGCTAGACAAGTGGATGTATCACAACTTGGGTTCGACGTGCTGAATGATGATGACCAGCAACAGATGGTCCATAGCGCCAGTAATGGAGATCTGAACATCCGAACCATTTGTGATTCATGCAAAGAAGGCTTAGATCAGCATCCTCACTATCATGAATTAGATAATTTTATTCATTAAGTCCTGTAACAAGCGGGATGGTGGAGGAGTTCGCTATGCAAGGATTAAAGGATTATTTACACAGACAGGATGATATCCATTCTGTTGTCGACGGGTTTGAATCCGGAATAAAAGAGCAAATGATTGCTGGTTTATCAGGAGCATCGAGAAGTTTAATGATTTCACTATTGAAAGAGTCATTAAAGCGACCGGTGCTCCTTGTCACTCATCAGCTGATCCAAGCTCAACAATTATATGATGACCTTCAAGAGCTGACGGATGCTGATCAAGTTCACTTGTATCCGGTAAATGAATTGATGGCTTCTGAAATTGCTATCGCCAGTCCAGAGTTACGAAGTCAACGGATCGAGTCATTGAATCAGTGGCTCAACCAAGACTCAGGGCTTTTGATCGCGCCTGTCGCTGCGTTGAAACGAGTCATGCCACCGAAAACCTACTGGGAGCATAATCAGCTCCCTTTTCGTGTTGGAGAAGAAATTGATTTGGATGGTTATTTAAACCGCTTCATCCAAATGGGATATGAACGGACAGAAATGGTGGCGACACCGGGGGAGTTTTCCATTCGCGGGGGCATTATGGATGTTTATCCGTTAACCTCAGAATTCCCGTACCGAATTGAATTATTCGATACCGAAGTGGACTCGATTCGAACCTTCGACTCAGAAACCCAACGATCGCACCAAAAGCTGGACGAAGTGACCATAGGCCCTGCTACCGAACTTCTCTTACAAGCTGAGGACTTTGCTCGCGCTGAACAACGTCTAGAGTCGTCGTTGAGTGATTCGTTAAAGAAACTTCAGAAGACAGAAGCCAAAGAGACCCTGAACGACGTAATTGAACACGACATTGATCGTTTGAAGCAGCAAGACCGCTTTGAAGAGATGTATAAATACATCGGTTATTTTTATGAACAAGCGCATAGTCTATTAGATTATTTGCCGAAAAATGGCCTGATGGTGCTCGATGAAATGAGCCGAATCCAGGAGACGGCCAACCGTTTAGACCAAGAAGAAGCGGAGTGGCACGAGAGTTTGTTGGAGGCCAATCAGACCGTTCGAGACTTGAAGCTTTCGTTCGATTGGCAAGATACATGGGCGAAAATGGACCGTCCGCGTCTCTACATGTCGGTTTTCATGAGACATATACCGAACACGCAACCGCAGAACATCATTAATATTTCCAGTCGCCAAATGCAGCAATTTCATGGGCAAATGAACTTATTGAAAAATGAAATGGACCGGTGGAACAAGCAAGATTTCTCTGTCCTTATTCTCGCTCCTGATAATCAACGAGCCGAAAAAATCCAAACTGTTCTTGAGGATTATGAGATGGAAGCGGTCATAGCGAAAGAGAGTTCTGTCTCGTTACCTCTGGTGAAGCCGACGATTGTAACAGGAAATGTCAGCAGCGGTTTCGAGTTCCCTATGCATCAACTCGCCGTTCTGACTGAGAATGAACTATTCAAGAAGCGGAAAGCAAAGCCAAAACGTAAGCAAAAAATGAGCAATGCCGAGCGGATCAAGAATTATCAAGAGCTTAAAGTAGGCGATTATATCGTCCATGCCAATCACGGGATTGGGAAATACTTAGGTATAGAAACGCTCGAGATGAATGGAAATCATAAAGATTTTCTGATGGTCAAGTACTCAGGGAACGACAAGCTGTATGTGCCGATCGATCAAATTGACTTGATTCAGAAATATGTCGGTTCAGAAGGTAAAGAGCCGAAGATGTACAAACTCGGCGGCAGTGAATGGAAAAAAGTGAAGAGCCGTGTCCAGTCCTCTGTTGAGGATATTGCCGATGATCTGATCCAACTTTATGCGGAACGTGAAGCCTCCAAAGGGTATGCATTCAGTGAAGATGGCGAAATGCAGCGTGATTTCGAAGCGGCCTTCCCTTATGAGGAAACCGAAGACCAGATTCGTTGTATCGAAGAAATAAAGGAAGATATGGAGCGTATCCGACCGATGGATCGCTTGCTTTGTGGTGATGTTGGGTACGGGAAAACAGAAGTTGCCATCCGCGCAGCCTTTAAAGCGATTCTGGACGGCAAGCAAGTGGCCATTCTCGTTCCAACGACGATCTTGGCGCAGCAACACTATGAAACGTTGCAGGAGCGTTGCCAAGGGTTCGGGACTAATATTGGATTGATGAGTCGCTTCCGGACGAAAAAGCAGCAGAAAGAAACGACCGATCGCTTGAGAAAAGGGCTGGTCGACGTCATTGTGGGCACACACCGGATTTTATCCAAAGATATTGTCTTCAAGGATCTTGGCTTACTGATTGTCGATGAAGAGCAGCGATTTGGTGTAAAGCACAAAGAGAAAATCAAACAGCTCAAAAACAACGTCGATGTTTTGACTTTAACAGCGACGCCGATTCCACGTACCTTGCATATGTCTATGCTCGGAGTTCGGGATTTGTCGGTCATTGAAACGCCGCCTGCCAACCGCTTCCCGATCCAAACCTATGTGCTCGAATACAATCCGATTTTCTTACGCGAAGCGGTCGAGAGGGAAATGGCGCGAGATGGCCAAGTATTCTTTTTATTCAACCGGGTAGAGAATATCGAGAGGATGGCTCAAGAAATCTCTGCACTCGTGCCAGAGGCACGTGTGTCGTTTGCTCATGGTCAAATGAATGAAACCGAGCTTGAGAATGTCATGTTCTCCTTCTTAGGTGGAGAGTCAGACGTCCTCGTCAGTACCACAATCATCGAGACAGGTGTTGATATCCCGAACGTGAATACCCTTATTGTGTACGATGCGGATCGTATGGGCTTGAGTCAGTTGTACCAGCTACGTGGTCGTGTCGGAAGGTCCAACAGGGTAGCGTACGCTTATTTCACTTATCAAAAAGATAAAGTGCTGACAGAAGTCGCGGAGAAACGACTGCAGGCCATTAAAGAATTTACAGAGCTTGGTTCAGGTTTCAAAATTGCCATGAGAGACTTATCGATCCGTGGAGCCGGCAACTTGTTAGGTTCGCAACAACATGGCTTTATCGATTCGGTCGGTTTCGACATGTATTCACAGATGTTGAAGGATGCCATCGAAGCGAAGCAGCAAGGCAAAGAACCTGAAGCGATCCAGCCGTTCCAGCCTGAGCTAGACGTGATGCTCGATGCGTATATTCCACCGGATTATATCAAAGATGAAAAACAGAAGATTGATATGTATAAAGAATTCCAAGCGATTGAATCCATTGAAGATATTCATGATCTGAGGGATGAGTTGATGGACCGTTTCGGGGATTACCCTGAGGAAGTGGGCCATTTATTCACTGTCTCCAGTTTGCGGATCTATGCGAAGCAATCCCGAATCGAATCAATTACTGAGAAAAAGAAAAAAATCGAGATGGTCATGGAAAAAGAACAGAGTCAAAATCTAGATGGAGCGAAGTTGTTCGAGTTCGCCAATCAATACGGGCGCCTCATTCAATTATCGACAGAAGACAATCAATTGAAGGTGACGTTCACATGGGATAAGAAATCCCGTTTGACTCGTTATGAAATTGTGGAAGAGTTTATAAGCAAGCTTCCGGAAATGATGCGTGAAACAACGAACGCCTAACTTGAATAGCATTAAAGCTACTTTCGGTTCTCCAAAAAATGAGAGCGTCCGGTGGTGGAGAAACGACTCCCTTTCCGCAGGCGGCGGTGAGCTTCCTCGCTCGCTTCGCGACCTGCGGGATCTCACCAGGCCCGCATATCCTGCAGGAGTGTCGCCGTTTCTCCACCACCTCAGGATATGTATGCGGAACCTTTAAGACTCCATCCCACGGCATTCTTAAGGTGTTCTAACAGAACCTGTCCACAGACATCTGCAGGAAACATGCAAAAAAGCCCTCAAACGAGGGCTTTTTTTTACATAATTCGACTATTTATCCGTTGTTTCATAAAAAAATCCATACGTAGGGTGTATAGGTTTTTATTGCTGAATCATACTATCTGTAATCACCTGCTTATTCTGCATGCGACTCAAACAGGATAATGAAGGCCCAACATCATAGAAAGGGAGGCAGCATAAGAATGAAAGCAACAGGCATTGTACGTCGTATAGATGATTTAGGTCGAGTTGTGATACCGAAGGAAATCCGTCGCACATTACGCATCCGCGAAGGAGATCCATTAGAAATATTCGTCGATCGAGAAGGGGAAGTAATTTTGAAGAAGTATTCCCCGATCAGCGAGCTAGGTGATTTTGCAAAAGAATATGCAGAAGCGTTAAGTGAATCTTTAGAAGCCCCTGTGCTCATTTGTGACCGCGATGAATTTGTCGCTGTTGCAGGGGGAGTGAAAAAAGAGTACTTAAATCAGTCGATTGGATCCAAGATTGAAGATGTCATGAACAACCGCACGATGTCCATGGAGAAGCACCCAGCCCCTATTGAATTTGTGAAGGGCCAAGAAGAAGAAGTGACTTCCTTTATTATTTATCCTATCATTGCTCAAGGAGACCCGATTGGTTGCGTGGTCGCTATGACGAAAGAAGGATCCCCGATTGAAGATGGTACAGAGAAAGTGCTTCAGACGGCTGCCAGTTTTTTGGCCAAGCAGATGGAGTAGCACGAAAAGGTCAGATCCATAACGAGACGGGTCTGACCTTTTGTGTGTATGAACACGCCGAGTCAATCGAAATCCCCTCCCCATATGATATAATGCGCTTATGAGTTTACATACAAAGAAAGGGTCGACTATGGCCACTCAAACCTCTTCATCCATAATGAAAGGGGCCTTCCTCCTAACGATGGCGGGACTTATCGGAAAAGTGATGAGTGCCGGTTATCGAGTGCCTCTTCAAAATATTACTGGAGATCTTGGATTTTATATTTATCAACAAGTGTACCCAATTCTAGGGATTGCACTCGTGCTGGGCTTATATGGATTTCCGGCAGCTGTCTCTAAGCTCACCGCCGAACAAACGGAACAAGGGAAGGTGGTATCATTCCAGTCGTTGGTTGTCCCTGTTTTTTTAGTGCTTTCCATCCTTTGTGGTAGCCTTTTCGTAGTAGGGTACAGCCAGGCTGATGCGCTCGCTGAAATGATGGGGGACGGACGTCTTTCCTCCTCTATCCAAGCGGCCTTCGCCTTATTTTTGGTTGTCCCGTTTTTGTCTGTGCTGCGTGGTTTGTTCCAAGGCAACCACATGATGATGCCGACCGCCATTTCTCAAATCATCGAGCAGCTTATCCGGGTTGTCGGGATTTTAATGACCGCTTGGTGCGCCGTCCGTACCGGGGACCTTTACGCTATTGGACGCGGAGCTTCACTTGCCGCATGCACGGGTTCGGTTATCGCCGTAATCGTTCTGCTACTTTATGTGAAAAAGAACCGCATATGGTCGAATCAACGCATGAAAACGTCCGCTTCATACGTGAAAACCATGATAACCTCAGGCGTATTGATCAGCTTGAACTACATGCTGTTGCTTTCCCTTCAAGGTGTAGATGCCTTCACCCTTGTTCCGGGTTTGATCGAGTCTGGACAATCCTTGCATGAAGCAAGGGTATCAAAAGGGGTCTTCGACAGGGGGCAGCCGCTTATCCAGTTGGGAACCGTACTAGCCTCATCCATTGCACTTGCCCTGATCCCGTCAGTCAGCCAGAAACGATTACAAAATCAACCGCGTGAGATGAGCCGATCCATTCGTTCTGCCATCAAATTCAGCTTCATCATTGCCTTGGGATCGACAGTCGGGTTGATTCTCTTATTTCCGACCATCAATCCCCTCTTTTTCATAGACACAAAAGGAACCGATGCCCTGCAATGGCTGATGCTCGTCATACTGTTGAGTTCGATGACACTGACGACGGCATCCATCTTACAAGGGTTGGATCATATAAAAACGACAGCCCTCTTCATTCTAGGCGGTATAGTCGTGAAAGTACTCGCCAACCAACTGCTAATCCCCTTATGGGAATTGAATGGAGCAGCCGCTGCCTCCATCATAGCTGTCGCTTTCGTTTTTATCGGAAATATCGTAATCTTAGGACAAGAAATGAATGGCAAACGTTGGTTTCATATGCCGTGGGTACCAGTGCTCGTGTCCATCTCAGCGATGATGCTCGTCGTCTTAGCGTTCCGGTGGGTCGAGCCTCTCTTTGATCACCAAAGACTGCTCATGCTCGTTTATACGCTTTCTGTTACGTGTATCGGTGGCATGACGTACCTTGGTTTGCTTCTCAAACTAGGAGCCTTTACCAGGGCAGAAGTGCAAGGACTCCCACTATCCCGCTTATGGGAACGACTATTGCCGAAAGGAAGGAAACCATGAATACCATTCAAGTGCTAGGGCTTGGCGCAGGAGATATCGAGCAGTTGCCGCTCGGTGTCTACCGCCAATTGCTTAACCATACAGGCACCATCTATAGCCGAACAATCGATCACCCTGTCATCACACAGTTGCAGGAAGAAGGCATCAACGTTACAGGGTTCGACTCCATTTATGAGCAGGAAAATCAATTCGGCAGTGTGTACACGACCATCGTTCACCAACTCGTTGAAAAAGCCGAAACATCTGACGTTCTGTATGTTGTGCCGGGACACCCGATGCTTGCGGAGCGCACGATACAACTCCTCATCGAAGAAAGAGAAGCGGGTCGCATTGAGCTCTCCATCAAAGGGGGCCAGAGCTTTCTCGACGCCACTTTTCAAGCGCTTGAGATTGATCCGATCGAAGGTTTTCAACTCGTCGATGCTACAGACCTCGATCGTAATCGTCTCACGTTGATCAATCATACGATCTTCTGCCAAGTGTACGATACGATGATTGCTTCTGAAGTGAAGCTGACGCTTTTGGAGGACCTTTCTCCCGATCATCCGGTGACGATTGTGACAGCGGCAGGGAGCGAAAACCAAAAGCTTACGACCGTTCCGCTTGAAGAATTGGACAGGTCTGTAGAGGTGGATAATTTAACGAGCGTGTACGTTCCACCGGTCAGCAAAGAATCTCTCAACCACCAATTTTTCAGGCTTCGCGAAGTCATTCGTCAATTGCGTGCACCGGGTGGTTGTCCGTGGGATCGCAAACAAACTCATGAATCACTTAGGAAGTATCTGATTGAAGAGGCCTATGAAGTGATTGATGCGATCAATCGCCAAGACGATGACCATATCGCCGAAGAGCTCGGCGATGTCCTTCTGCAAGTGATGCTTCACAGCCAAATCGGAGAAGATGATGGTTTCTTCACGATTGAAGATGTCATCAAAGGGGTGACGGATAAAATGATTCGTCGTCACCCTCACGTTTTCGAACACGTCACAGTAAACGACGCCGATGAAGTCGTCACAAACTGGGAAGCGATCAAACAAGAGGAGAAGGGTGAGATGCCGGACTCCATCCTTGATGGCGTACCAACCAGCTTCCCGGCGTTATTACAAGCTGAAGAATTACAAAAAAAAGCAGCGAAAGTCGGTTTTGACTGGGATGATATTGAACCTGTCGTTGCAAAAGTCGACGAAGAGTGGCAGGAATTCTTGGAAGCAAGAGAGAACAAGAATAAAGAAGAGATGGAAAAAGAGTTCGGGGACTATTTATTTGCGATCGCCAATGTGGCGAGACATTATAAATTGAGTAGTGAGAACGCGCTGCAGCGAACGAACAGAAAATTCAGGACCCGCCTATACGCCATGGAACAAGAGGCGAAGAGCCAAGGAAAAGAGCTTGCGAACTATACGCTGGACGAATTGGAAGCCTTATGGGTGCAGGCGAAGGAAAACAATAAAGGAGCGGAGTAACCATGCGTTTAGATAAATTTTTGAAAATATCCCGTTTGATCAAACGACGTACGTTAGCAAAAGAAGTCGCGGACCAAGGACGTATTACGATTAATGGGAACAAGAGTAAAGCGGCAAGTGACGTCTCGATTGGAGATGAATTGACGATCCAGTTCGGTCAGAAAATCCTGACTATCGAAGTCAAATCCCTTCGTGAGAATGTCAATAAGAACGAAGCCACGACGCTTTATGAAATTAAAAAAGAAGAAGCCGTGAAGTAACCAAGCAGACCACCGCCATCAGCGGTGGTCTTTTTAGGATGTTGAAGAAGTCAGTGGAACGGTTCTGTTAGATCATATAAGAATACCGTGGGATGGAAAACGACTCGCTTTCCTGCGGGGGAACCGGCAAGCCTCCTCGTTCGTTAACACTCTCTGTGGGGTCTCGCCTAGGTCCTTCTCCCGCGGGAGTCTCCCCGTTTTCCATCCCACTATGCTACAAGTAGTGGTAACAGAACCTCACCAAGCACTGTTCTATCATCCGTAGAGCTCCACATTGTAGTGGAATCTCTAGAGGTTCAGCCTTTCTGTAATGAAGTGAGGAGAGTAGGCTCCTCTAAGCGCTTTTGAAAGAGTTAAACGGCTAAAACCGTCGAGAGCTTCCCTCACCCAGCGGTCATATTCATAAGCCTATGAACTCATCTCACTCACACTTTTATCGTTCTAAAAGCCTCTCTATTCTCATAGCTTGTACAGAGAAGGGGGCTGTAACTAATGGAAAGTTATGATAAAAACCATACGATGCGCAGTCAACAGCAGGTCGAACACAATGTGAAAGTGTGGAATAGACGCAACATAGAAATCTCTGGCGTAAAAGAGGTCGACAGCTTCGATAGCGAAGAGTTCCTTTTGCAGACGTCGATGGGGTACCTCGTCATTCGTGGAAACAATTTGCAAATGAAGAACTTGGATTTGGACTCGGGTGTTGTCTCTATTAAAGGGAAGATGTATGAAATGACCTACCTGGACGAGCACCAAGGGGAAAAAGCTAAAGGTCTCTTTAGCAAGCTGTTCAAATGACGCTCACGACACAATTTGTCACCATCCTTTCGATGATCGGTGGTGGCATCATCGTCGGGGCAGCATTCGATACGTTTGAGCGTTTTTTTTATAAAAGAAACAAGAAAAGTTGGTTTGAAATCGTCTATCAACTCGGCTTCTGGCTTTGTCAGGCCGCTTTTCTTTTTTATTTGCTTTATTTAGCGAACTACGGTGAGCTTCGGATTTATGTGTTCATAGCCGTCATCTGCGGATTTGCCATGTATCGGTCACTCCTACAAAGAGTATATTTGAAGTTGTTGGAAAAAAGTATAAGCATCATGACATCTGTGCTTGGAGTATTGAAGAAGCTGGGCTACTATTTCATTGTTTGGCCGATAAGAACGCTAGTCATTCTGATTTCTTCTTTACTTCTGGTAGTTTATAGGATAGTTTTAAAGGGTATATATTTATTGTTTCTTGTCATAATTTATCCTATTCGCCTCATTCTAATAGGTTTTTGGCGATTACTGCCGAAAAATGCGAAAAATTACTTAAGGTATTTGGCAGGGTTTTGGGATAAAATAAAGAATACAATAACTCAATGGAAAAACAGATGATTCCATAGAAAAGGAGGCCGTACACACCCATGGCAAAGAAGCAATCGAAGTCGGTAGCACGCTTGGATTCTACATACATGCAGCACTACGATGCTTATGTCGAACGACACCAACGTAAGAAGAAACGTTTGGTTCGCCGTCTTGTTATGTTTGCCCTATTGGTGATGATCGTCGTAGGCTCCATGGTAATCTATCACGTAAAACAACAATCCATTTACGCACAAAAACATGAGCAGTATGAGCAGTTACAAGTTGAGATGGACGCTTTGAAGAAAGAGGAAAAGGATTTAGAGGAAGAGATTGAGCTTTTGAATAATGAAGAGTATGTCCTGCAAATTGCAAGAACCAACTACTTCTTCTCAAAAGAAGGCGAAATTATCTTTAAAATGCCAAATGAGGATCCATTATATTGACACCCTTTTCAAAGCTTATATATAATATATAAGAAGGCTATTTATCGAAACTTTTAAGGAGGAGCATTTTTTTTATGTCAATTGAAGTAGGCAGCAAGCTGCAGGGTAAGGTAACGGGAATCACTAATTTCGGAGCATTCGTAGAGCTTCCTGATGGGAAGACAGGGCTTGTTCACATTAGTGAAGTTGCCGATAACTACGTAAAAGACATCAATGATCACCTAAGCCAGGGCGACCAGGTAGAAGTGAAAGTCATCAATGTCGGAGATGATGGAAAGATCGGTTTGTCCATCAAGAAAGCAAAAGAGAACCAGAATCGTCGCCCGCCTAAGCCTCGTAAACCGGCTGAATCGTTCGAACAAAAGATGAACCGTTTTATGAAGGATAGTGAAGAACGCTTAACATCATTGAAGAAGCACACGGAATCTAAGCGTGGGGGTCGTGGTGCAAAAAGAGGATAAACTTGCTGTCTAGGACAATGAGTAAAAGATGCACGTTTAAATAAAAAGAAGCAGATCCTTTATAAGGGTCTGCTTCTTTGTTTGTCTAACACGGTACATTCTCGAATAGAGAAGAAGATTATGGATCAGCTTTTGGAAAAGGAATGACTGTCACATCAAAACCCTGTCCTCGTACTTTACTTGCTAATTCTTGGGCGTTTCGTTCACTTTCGAAAACACCAACTTGAACCCGATACAACGTTTCGTTTGCGGGCGATGGTTTGGGGACTGATGGCGCATCCTCACTCGCTGCATGAGATGTTAGAGCATTGTTTAATGCTGCCATCGTAAGCGGACCAAAGCTGCCATCTATAGCGAGGCCTTGATCCCTTTGGAAGGCGCGAACTGCTGACTCGGTTTGCGGACCGAAACGACCGTCTAGGGGACCAGGGGTGTACCCGAGTGACGTTAATTGCCTTTGTAGAGTCTCGACACGTGTACCTTGGTCGCCTCGTTGCAAGGGTTCTTTGGATTCTTTATTTTCGTACGCATCGTTTAAAGCCCCGAATGTCATAGGACCGACAATCCCATCAACAATGAGGTTCTGTTCGCGTTGGAATTGAATGACGGCATTTCTCGTATTTGGTCCAAAACTCCCGTCAATGCTGTCCTTGTAGTAGCCTAAATAGGAGAGCTGTCTTTGAACTTCGGTTACATTTTCCCCTCGATCTCCCTCCCGAAGGATGATGGTCGTAGGAGCCGTCATGATCGGTTGACCTACCCTCTTCTGGACATCGTTAATAAATTGGTTCCACGTGATTTGGTTTTTAGAGAACGCGTTAATCGGATCGGATCTTCGAGTCGGGTCCAGCATATAGTGTCCTTTGATTTGTGTTCTTGGATTGAAGTTGAATCGGTTACATAGATAAGCCCATAGCCATACATAGCGCTTGTAAGCTTCCTTGAAGTTGATTTGCCCCCCGTAACAAAGCTCGATGCCGATCGCCCAGTCGTTGGCATCTGAAACGTCATATCGGACATGGTACGCTTTTTCCGTAAAAGGGATCATCACGATAATTTCTCGGTCATCAACAAAGGCATGCGCTGATGAACTCAAATTCTGGCGGTTGAAGTAGTTCACATTTTGTCTAGCTGTAGAACCGGGGTTTCCGGTATCATGCGCCACCCCGTACCGTGGTAATCGGTTGCCACCTGGACGTTGACGCCACTTGGAGTCGATATAATCATATGTGATCGGATAATCTGACACCAAGTTATATCACCTCATTTCAAATTGTTGGATAGCTGCGCTACCTTTCAATATATGAACTCGAGTGGACCTAATATTCTACAAAAGCAAACAAAAGACATGCAAAGCGCTTTTGCATGTCTATCCTCTACCCAACCTTCGTCAAAGGGGTCCGATCTTCGTGTATCTCACTTACCTTGCTCGTTCCATTATTCATTGATTTGATCAGTGTATTCAAGTGCGTCGTCAACTCGGTCAGGGATTGTACGTTTGTGAACATACGCTCCATTGATTTATGTTGAAATTGAGAGGATTCCAGTACCTGTTTGTTTTGAGTTTTGGCTTGTTTCGTAAACTCAACGAGCGTGTCGAAGGTCTCCGTAATGGATTGAGTGCTCGATAACAACTCTTGGGAAGCGGAACGGACTTCATGTGTCCTGTGTTCGACGTCCCGTGACTTCGATTGTAATGTTTCAAACACCTCGGCCATCTGTTTTAGTTGTTCGCGGTTATGTTCGACTTGTTTGACGCTCACTGTAGAAGAGTCACTTGCTTTCTGGATATCTTCTAGAATGGATTGGATGATGGTAAGGATTCGCTTCGTTGCTTCTTCTGATTGCGAAGCCAACTTCCTGACCTCATCGGCCACAACGCTAAAGCCTTTTCCGTGTTCACCCGCTCTTGCTGCTTCAATCGATGCGTTCAGTGCAAGTAAATTGGTGCTCTCTGTGATTTTAGAAATCTCTTCCGTTATGCCGCCGATTTCATTGGAACGTGAACGTAATTGCACGAGACTCTGATTGGTTTCGCCAATGCTTGATTCCGTTTGATGCATGTTGGAGGCGATGGACTCGACCCGCTGTTGTATATGCACCGTCTCTTGAGAGGTGTCTTGGGCTTGAGAAGATACCACTTCAATGCTGCGATCGATTTGTTCAATAGCTGATTGGATTTCAGAGATGAATAAGGCGTTATGCTCTGCTTCTGCTACTTGACGATCCGTATGTGTGTTTCGCTCCTTTAATAACGCGGTGACTTCGTGATACGCCTCAGAGGCTTTATGGGAATCGCCTTCTAACTCATCAACGGTTCGGTGGACAGCGTTCGCCATCTGGTTCATCTCCCGGAACATTTTCGAAAGGTTTTCCTCTTTTTCTTCATTCGCTTTTTCAAGCGCTCGCGTATGATGATTCTTCAAAACAATTTGATAGGATGTTCCGGCACTCGTGAGAACAAGATAAAAAGCGTGAAGAGAGAACATGAACCATGTGTAGTCAGATGATCCATATAAAAATTCTGTACCGATGAACATGGCGCCTAAATGGAAAAGGGCAAAAATCGCCGTCATCAGACTGATTAGATCGATTCGATCATAAAAGGCAATCAGTGCAACCACTAGAAAAATGGAAAAATGGTACACGACCATTCCTTCACCGTTCACAATCATGGCCAAGCTGATAAACGTAAAGGTCATGCTCATGACCCATGGTAATTTCGTACTCGATGGATTCGATTTATATATGAAGAGACTTGTGATGAAGAGGACAACGGGGAGGGCAAGTGCGACATATAGGTAAGGGGTGTATAAATCGACATAGGAGGCGGATCCTCCCATATTATTCATTGGCATAGTGCGAGAAATCAAATGAATAAGAAAAGAAATGGCCACACCTATTCCTGCAAACAACAACATCGTTCTATTTTTCTGTTTTATCATTCTATTCTTCCTTCCTTCTGTTGAATACAAGAAACAAATTCCCTACCTTTACATATGTAAAACCAATCAGTATAGAATAAGGTTCTTTCTTTCCTTTGATAATGAAAGATCATGTGTTTGGGGCCGCTATGCTAGAAAGAGTGGGGGGTGTTGGAAGATAATATTTAAGAAAAAGGAAAGGAATGCACAAAAAAACGCTTCTCTCAAATATTTGAGAGAAGCGTTTTTTTAGGACAAGAATGTTTTCGATGACCCGTACGGGATTCGAACCCGTGATACCGCCGTGAAAGGGCGGTGTCTTAACCACTTGACCAACGGGCCTTTATGTAAGACTAAGAAAATATGGTAGCGGCGGAGGGGATCGAACCCCCGACCTCACGGGTATGAACCGTACGCTCTAGCCAGCTGAGCTACACCGCCATTTGTTTAATGTGCTTTCTGAAAGGCACAAGAAATATAGTACACCATGATAAAAAAAGTGTCAACAAAAAATAAAAATATCAGAGTAGTCTGTCTTTTTCGCTAGGGGATTACCGTGAATTTTGGGTGCATACGTACCTTGGTGGGGGAGAATTTGTAGAAACGGTTCATGGAGGTGAGAAAAGCATCGAAACTTTTGTTTCGCCTCTCCTGTTGTTTTGACAAAATGCTTCGTTTGCATGTGGTTTAATAGATTTCAACAGGGAGAAGGAGTGATAAACATGTTACAAGCATTGACCAAGCGTGAGGATCAGCAAGTCGTGAAGCAGTCAGGATTTCAAAGAGGGATGCAAAAAGTATCGACAGGGTTTTATACATTGATGATGGAAAAGGGGATCTTTCATATGGTCCTTTCGTTACTACTAGGACGAGCCATCATTTTATCATCCATGGCACCGTTCGGGGTTGCCTTCTTGGCTGTCATTTGGTGGTTGAAGCGTCCGTTGGTCATTCCCGTGACGATTATGATGGCGGCTGGTGCGTCTACATATAGTTATGGACACGCGGGTTTCGTAGTGGGGTCATCGGCAACTTTTTTGCTCTTAAGTCTGGGGCTGTACAAAATAAGTCACCCCCAGAGATGGCTGCCACTTCTTGCATTATCGGCAAGTATCATTCCGAGAACGGTAAGCTTAGCGTTACTCGATCGGTGGCAGCTCTACGAAATTACGTTGATGCTTGCCGAAGGTGTCTTAAGTTTTATTCTTGTTTTAATCTTTATGCAGAGCATTCCGCTTTTATCACCACAAAGATATCAACCGACACTGAAAAATGAAGAAATCGTCTGCCTGATCATTTTATTGGCCTCGGTACTGACCGGCATGATCGGATGGGAGATTTCTGGTGTGGCGGTTGTTGATATATTTGCAAGGTACTTAGTTATTTTACTAGCCTACATTGCCGGGGCAGCTATTGGATCAACGGTAGGTGTCGTAACAGGCTTGGTGTTGAGTTTATCGAATATGGAACACGTCTATCAAATGAGTCTTCTTGCCTTTTCAGGGTTGCTCGGAGGGTTATTAAAAGAGGGAAAAAAGGTGGGGGTGAGTGCAGGTCTTATAGTCGGCACGTTACTGATCGGGTTCTACGTGAGTAACGGGGCCTATTTGCCATCTTCTTTATGGGCAACGGCGTGGGCGGTCGTTCTCTTTGTATTGACTCCGAATTCATGGGTGAGGAGGATATCCAGGCATGTGCCTGGTACAGATGAACACCAATATGAGCAGCAGAAATACTTACAGAAGGTACGGGACGTCACGGCTGTCCGAGTGGGGAAGTTTTCGGACGTCTTTCAAGCGTTATCTAAAAGCTTTAGTCATTTAGAAGTGACGAGAGAACAAGGGGAGGAACATGCTGAGGAAATTGACTACTTTTTAAGCCATGTTACGGAAAAAACGTGCCAATCGTGTTTCAAGAAAGAAAAATGTTGGGTGAATCGGTTTGATGATACACACGAAATGATGACAGATCTCATGATGGAATTAGATGAAAGGGGCGAACCGACTAGGGTTACAAGAAAGAATGTGGATCAACATTGCGTCAAATCACAGAAGTTGATCGATACGATGAATCATGAGTTGTCCTTCTACCATGCGAATAAACAATTGAAGAAACAGGTGTTGGAGAGTCGCAGGTTCGTAGCGGAACAACTCCAGGGTGTTTCAGAAGTCATGAATAATTTTGCCAAAGAAATTGTGAAAGAGCGCGAACATCACGAGGAGAAGGAGCAAGTCATTTATCATGCGCTTGAACGAATGGGGATGGTGATCCAGAAACTGGAGATATATTCGCTCGATTCAGGCAATATGGATTTGGAGCTGATTGTGGAAATCGAAAATTACAGGGGAGAAGGAGCCAAAATCATTGCGCCTGTTCTATCTGATATATTAGGCGAAACGATCGTCGTCACGATGGAAGAGATTTCACCGTACCCGAGCGGGAGATGTTATTTAACATTCGGATCGGCGAAGCATTATGCCATCGAATCAGGAGTTGCTCATGCAGCTAAAGGAGGAGGGTTCATATCAGGGGATAGCTTCACGATGATGGAGCTTGGGAGAGGGAAGTACGCTCTCGCCATCAGTGATGGGATGGGGAATGGTGTTCGTGCTCATGAAGAGAGCATGGAAACGCTGCGGCTTTTGAAACAAATTTTACAGTCAGGCATCCAAGAGTCTGTCGCGATCCAATCGATTAACTCCATCCTTTCGCTCAGAACGAACGATGAAATCTTTTCGACCTTAGATCTCGCGGTGATCGATCTTCATCAGGCGACGTCTAAGTTTATTAAAGTCGGAAGCACACCAAGTTTTATCAGAAGGGGGAATCAGATCTTTACTGTCGAGTCAGGAAATTTGCCGATGGGTATCATTCCTGAAGTGGATGTAGATATGACAAGCGAGCAGTTAAAAGCGGGTGATCTCTTGATTATGATGAGCGATGGGTTATTTGAAGGACCGAAACATATCGAGAATGTGGAGGTGTGGTTGAAACGGAAAATCCGGGAGGTTTCAAGCGATGATCCACAGGAGGTGGCGGACTTACTATTGGAAGAAGTCATTCGAACGAGAGCTGGGGCGATAGATGATGACATGACCATCCTCGTCGCTCGAATCGATCGCTATATGCCAGAGTGGTCATCGATTCCTACTGATAAAAAAGAGGCCTGACATGCGTATAATCTCCTCCTAATTCGGCGATGATGGAGACAATGAAACAGGAGGGATGACGACAATGAAACCAGGCCGAATAAAACAAATTCTTTTATTAACCGATGGATGCTCGAACCATGGAGAAGACCCGATTGCAGTAGCTGCTCTTGCAAGAAATCAGGGGGTAACGGTCAATGTGATTGGCGTTCTTGACGACCTTCAAGATAGCAAGCCACAGGGGCTTGATGAAGTAGAATCAATTGCTGAAGCAGGTGGAGGCGTCAGTCAAATTGTGTATCAGAAAAGTTTGTCCCAAACCGTGCAGATGGTTACGAGACAAGCCATGACTCAAACGATTCAAGGAGTCGTTAATAAAGAATTGCAACAAATCCTAGGAAAAGGTCAATCCATCGAAGAATTACCTCCAGAGAAACGGGGGGAAGTCGTGGAAGTAGTAGACGACTTAGGTGAGACGTGTGACCTGGAAGTACTCGTGCTCGTGGACACGAGTGCCAGCATGCATCATAAACTTCCTACAGTGAAAGATGCTCTTTACGATCTTTCCTTGAGTTTAAATGCACGCTCTGGGTCCAACCACTTTAGCGTGTTTGCTTTTCCTGATGCCAAACATACCATTAAAAAAATGATCGATTGGACACCAGAGCTCGGTGAAATCCATCGTGTGTTTTCCAAATTGTCGAGCGGCGGATACACACCGACCGGTCCTGCGTTGAAGCAAGCACTGTACGCATTTACAGAGAGACCGATGCGCAGCATGCAAGATGGAGTCGATCCATATGAAGAAACCGGATTCTAAGTTATACCCAGGGACAAGTGTGCGAGGAAAATGGAGCGGAAGAAACTATTCCATCATTCGCCGTCTAGGGAGCGGCGCATGTGGAACGGTTTATTTATGCAAGAATGACCAAGGGGATACGTATGCCCTAAAAGTCGGTACAGATAGTGCGCGGATGATGCTGGAAGTGAATATGTTAAAGAAATTCAGCAAGGTCCAAGGTGTGCAGCTTGGGCCTTATTTTGTTGACGTTGATGACTGGGTGGCTGCAAACCAAGTCACCTACCCTTTCTATGTCATGGAATATATTGATGGCTTATCCATGCAGGCTTTTTTAAAAGGGAAAACAAAGGATTGGATCGGTGTGTGCGCGATTCAGTTGCTTACCCATTTGGAGCACCTTCATAAAGCGGGCTATGTGTTCGGAGATTTAAAAACGGATAACTTGCTTATGTCTAAAACAAGAGTGAGGTGGATTGATGTAGGTGGGGTCACAGCCATTGGCCGAGCGATTAAGGAATACACAGAATTTTATGACCGCGGATATTGGGGGATGGGGACGAGGAAAGCAGAACCCACTTATGATTTATTCGCTGTCACGATGATCATGATGGAGATGGCGTATCCGCACAGGTTCGAAAAGGGGGCACATCCAAGGAAGACACTAGAAAACCGCGTCCATTCCTCGGTTTGGCTGAAGCCATATCGAACATTCCTCCTTCAATGCTGGCAAGGAAAGTTCACGTCCGCTACAGAAATGAAGGAAGCTTTATCGAAGGGGATGTTGAAACGATCGCAAGCGAAACCCGTTCACCCGAAGACGAGAGCACAAAGGAAGACGGCTACCGCTTCTTCAGACTATGCGGAAATGCTGACATTATCTGCGTTAGTGGCGGCTTTTTTAGGGATCTCTTTATATAGTTTCTGGTTGTAAGTGTATTCTTTTGCAGAACCTGTGAAGAGTGGTACGATGGAAGGAAGAAATAAACAACGCAGATTTTGAACAGGAGTGAACATTCAGATGGATCAGGTTGTCCATTCGTTCATGACAAAGCACCAATTGATTGATCGTCATCAAACCGTGATTGTCGCCGTTTCAGGTGGTCCTGATTCTATGGCTTTATTACACTTGATGAACAAGGCGAAGGAGAAGTGGGCGATACGACTTATCGCCGTTTCCGTTGACCATGGACTGCGCGGAGAGGATTCTGCCGAAGACTTTGCCTATGTGAAGCGGACGTGTGAAGAGTGGGGCATTAAATTTGTTGGAACCACTGTAGATGTCGCTTCGTATAAGAAGGAGAAAGCTCTGGGAACACAAGAAGCGGCCCGACACCTTAGATATGAATTTCTGGCGAAACAAATGAATGATTTCGCCGCCGACGTCTTAATGACTGGTCATCATGGGGACGACCAGATTGAGACGATGATGATGCAAATGGTCAGAAATGTAAGGCCTGAAGCGGTACGAGGGATTCCGGTTTCACGTCCTTTCGCAACTGGTAGATTGGTAAGGCCGCTCCTCTGCGTGTCTAAAAGCGAAATACAGGCGTACAATAGTCAATACTTGATTGCACCGAGAACGGATCCCTCCAATGAAGATACAGAATATAGAAGGAATGCGTTTCGTAAGCATGTCATCCCCTTTGTGAAAGGTGAAAATCCCAAGCTCCATCAACACATGCAGGCCATGAGTGAACGAGTGCGTGAGGATCAATCTTACATAAAGAAACAGGCGGAAGAGGTACTGGGAATCGTCCAATTTTCTAAAGAGTTACGAAAATCGGCACAATTCTCAATTGAAACTTTCAAAACATTCCCGCTTGCTTTACAAAGGAGTGCCTTTCATCTAATATTGAACTATCTGTATATCAACAACACTGAAGATATTTCCTATTTGCATGAGGAGATGTTTTTCAGCTTTTTAAATGAAACCAAACCGAATGCAGAACTTCACTTCCCTCGGGGTTTAACCATCGTTCGAGCCTACGACGACATGATGCTATCCTTTCAACAGGAAGATTTCAATACGGCGTTCCATCAGCCGCTACCGATCGGTGAAACGATAGAATTGCCAAACGGTGATTTACTGTCAGCCGAATGGAGCGAGGAGTGCAAAAGTGAAGGATCACACGTGTTTGTTTGTGATTCTCATCACGTAAAACTTCCTCTAGCGGTTCGAACAAGGCGCAACGGAGACCGAATGCGGGTAAGAGGAATGAATGGATCGAAAAAAGTGAAAGATATTTTTATTGATCAAAAAGTTTCTGCTCGCGCTCGCGATAGGTGGCCGATTGTGATAGACAGCCGCGGTGAGATTCTATGGTTAGTAGGGCTGAAAAAAGGTGGAGAATGTACAGTGGGGGAGCCAGGTTTATGGCTTCGGTTACATTATGAAAATAAAGCAGACACGTAGGAGGAGCAAACATGCATAATGAAATTGAGAAGGTCTTGATTTCTGAAGAAGAAATCCAGCAAAAGTGCAAAGATATGGGCGCGCAGCTGACAGAAGAATATCAAGATCGTTTTCCGCTAGCCATCGGAGTATTAAAGGGAGCTACACCTTTCATGGCCGACTTGTTAAAGCGAGTCGAAACACACTTGGAGATGGACTTCATGGACGTTTCCAGCTATCACGGAGGAATGGAGTCTTCGGGCGAAGTGAAAATCGTCAAAGACTTGGACACGAAAGTAGAAGGGCGCGACATTCTCATTATTGAGGATATCATCGATAGTGGTCTCACGCTCAGCTATCTTGTTGATTTATTCAAATACCGTGGAGCGAAGAGCATCAAGATTGTAACGCTTTTGGACAAACCGACAGGCCGAAGTGCCAATATCAAAGCTGATACAATTGGCTTTGAAGTACCAGATGAGTTTGTGGTCGGGTACGGATTAGATTATGAAGAGAAATATCGTAACCTTCCATACATCGGTGTACTGAAGCCGGAAGTGTATGGAGGATAGAAAGCAATCTGTCGATACAGGTTTCAAGCTTTCGCTTTTAAGGGTAATTAGTTGTGTGGTCAGTTTTTGGTATGATACTATTTACTATAGTTTTTCTCGCTTGGGAGGAGGTAGGCAATGAACCGGATATTTCGTAACACTATATTTTATTTACTTATCTTCCTCGTAGTTATCGGCGTCGTCGGTCTATTTAGAGGTCAAGGTGAGCCACAACAAGAATTAAATGTAAACGAGTTTTATGATAGATTAAACAACGGTCAAATCGAAGAAATGACGATACAGCCTGTCAATGGGGTGATTCAGGTCACCGGTCAATTGGCGAATGCTGATGAAGGTGAAGGGATGTTTACAGCGAAACTCCCTCAGAATGAGCAAGTCATTTCGAACGTGACGCAAACCGCTACGGAACAAAGTATTCTTGATGTAGCTGAGGAACAACAGCCTAGCGCATGGGTGACGTTTTTAACATCGATCATCCCGTTCATTATTATCTTCATTCTGTTCTTCTTCTTACTTAACCAATCTCAGGGCGGCGGAAGTCGTGTCATGAACTTCGGTAAGAGTAAAGCGAAGATGTACACAGAAGAGAAGAAGAAAGTACGCTTTAAAGACGTAGCCGGAGCAGATGAGGAGAAGCAAGAACTGGTCGAGGTTGTCGACTTCTTGAAGGACCCTCGTAAGTTCTCTGCTGTCGGAGCCCGTATTCCGAAGGGTGTCCTCCTAGTAGGGCCTCCTGGTACAGGTAAAACATTGCTGGCCCGCGCGGTGGCTGGCGAAGCTGGCGTTCCGTTCTTCTCAATCAGTGGTTCGGACTTCGTTGAGATGTTCGTCGGTGTTGGTGCTTCTCGTGTACGTGATTTATTCGAAAATGCGAAAAAGAACGCACCAGGGATCATCTTTATCGATGAGATTGATGCCGTAGGACGTCAACGTGGTGCAGGATTAGGTGGAGGTCACGATGAGCGTGAACAAACACTTAACCAACTCCTAGTGGAAATGGATGGCTTCGGTGTCAATGAAGGAATCATCATCATCGCGGCGACAAACCGCCCTGATATTCTTGACCCTGCCCTTCTTCGTCCTGGACGTTTCGACCGTCAAATCACAGTCGACCGCCCGGATGTCAAAGGTCGTGAAGCGGTACTTGCCGTACACGCTAAGAACAAACCGCTTTCTGAAAATGTCGATTTGAAAACCATTGCTCTTCGTACACCAGGTTTCTCTGGTGCAGACTTAGAAAACTTATTGAACGAAGCGGCCTTAGTTGCTGCTCGTGGAGATAAGAGTAAAGTCGATATGGACGATGTAGATGAGGCGATCGATCGTGTCATTGCAGGACCAGCGAAGAAGAGCCGTGTGATTTCGAAGAAAGAGCGCGATATTGTAGCTCACCACGAAAGTGGACACACCGTAATCGGTATGGTCTTGGATGATGCCGATATGGTACACAAAGTAACCATCGTACCACGTGGTCAAGCTGGTGGTTACGCCGTGATGCTTCCGAAAGAAGACCGTTACTTCATGACGAAGCCTGAATTGTTCGATAAGATTACCGGCCTCCTAGGTGGTCGTGTTGCTGAGGAAATTATCTTTGGCGAAGTGAGTACAGGTGCTCATAACGACTTCCAACGTGCAACGGGTATTGCCCGTAAGATGGTTACCGAATACGGGATGAGTGAGAAGCTCGGACCGCTTCAATTCGGATCCAACTCTGGTGGTCAAGTCTTCCTGGGTCGCGACATTCAGAATGAACAGAACTACAGTGATCAAATCGCTTACGAAATTGATCAGGAAGTTCAAAACTTCATTCAGTACTGTTACGACCGTGCGAAAACGATTCTGACTGAAAACAAAGATAAACTCGAGCTTGTTGCGAAGACGTTGCTTGATGTTGAAACATTGGATGCGACTCAAATCCGTTCACTATTCGACAAAGGACGTTTACCGACAGACGAAGAATTAGAAGAACTAGCTCGTGAACACAACGCAAAAATCAAAAACAACACATCTTCTAACCACGATGAGGATGTTCGTGTAAATATTCAGTCCAAGGAAGAAGAGCAGACGGAAGAAAACGAGGCTACGGAAAATTCTACTTCAGCAACTGAGGAAGAAAACGAATCTACGAATCAAGACGATTCCGACTCCGATTCTGACAACCGTCGTTCTTAAGTGAACGCGAGACTCGTGTCACAACCTTATGAATTCGTAAGAAAGCCACACCCACCCTTTGACAGGCGGTGTGGTTTTCTGCGTTTTCAAGTTTATCTGTTGAGATTCATCCAGATAATTGTGATATGATGGTAGCCGAAGCAAATGGCACAGGAGGCGGGAACAATGAATTTTGTCCTTGATGTGGGAAATACCAATACTGTCCTTGGCGTTTTTGATCGCCAAGAGTTAAAATACCAGTGGCGAATCAAAACCGATCGCCATAAGACTGAAGATGAATTCGGGATGTTAGTTAAGTCGCTATTCGACCATGAAGGATTACACTTTGAAGATATGGACGGTGTGATTATCTCTTCTGTCGTCCCTCCGATTATGTTTGCGCTCGATCGCATGTCCCGTTATTATTTCAAGAAGAAACCAATGATTATCGGAGACGGAACGGTGGACCATGGGTTACCTATGCAGTACCCTAACCCTGAAGAGATTGGAGCCGACAGAATTGTGAATGCTGTAGGAGCGATCGGGGAATATTCTTTACCCCTTGTCATCATCGATTTCGGTACGGCAACGACGTATTGCTATATTAATGAACAAGGCGAGTATTTAGGTGGTGCCATTGCCCCGGGAATAAATATCTCAATGGAAGCTCTTTATGCGAAAGCTGCGAAGCTTCCTAAAATCGAAATAAAAAATCCAGACCATGTCATTGGGCAAAGTACAGTAGAAGCGATGCAGTCAGGCGTTTTCTATGGATATGTAGGCCAAGTGGATGAGGTGGTACGTCGCATGAAGGAGACGTCTGATCAGACACCAACGGTCATTGCGACCGGTGGCTTAGCCTCGTTAATTGCGGATCAATCCAGTATGATCGACCGTGTCGATCCATATCTTACACTTAAAGGTCTTCATAAGATCTATCAACGAAATAAAGAAAAAGATACCTTTAAAGGAGAATGATAAGCATGTCAGATTATTTAGTACGCGCGATGGCATTTGATGGCCAAGTACGTGCCTATGCTGTACAGTCAACCGAAACAGTAGAAGAGGCACGACGCAGGCAAGACACGTGGGTGACAACATCCGCTGCTTTAGGTCGAACGTTAACGATCAGTTCCATGATGGGAGCTATGTTAAAAGGCGATGATAAGTTGACGATCAAAATCGAAGGCGATGGTCCAGCAGGTGCCATCATTGCCGATGCCACTTCAAACGGAGAGGTTCGCGGTTATATTAAAAATCCTCATGTGGACTTTGAATCCAACGAGCAGGGCAAACTAGACGTAGCACGTGCGGTTGGAACAGCAGGAACGCTGAGTGTCGTGAAGGATCTCGGTATGAGGGATCATTTCACGGGACAAGTTCCATTAGTATCTGGCGAAATCAGTGAAGATTTCACGTATTATTTCGCAAACTCCGAACAAGTGCCTTCTGCCGTTGGAGCAGGTGTCATTGTGGATACGGATTATACTATTGGTGCCGCTGGTGGATTTATCATCCAAATGATGCCGGGCGCAGATGAAGAAACAACGTCTGAAATTGAGAAGCGCCTTACGAACATGCAAGGAATTTCTGGGCTCGTTCGGGACGGGAAGACACCGGAACAAATCCTTCATACCGTTCTTGGAGAAGAAAATGTACGAGTTCTAGATACGATGCCTGTGCAATTCCAGTGCCATTGTTCTCGTGAACGTGTGGAAACAGCGATTGCAAGTCTTGGAGATGAAGAAATCCAGCGCATGATCGAAGAAGATCAAGGGGCAGAAGCGAAATGCCACTTCTGTAACGAAGATTACCAATTCGATGTAGAGCAATTACAAGAACTACAATCTGGCGAAACAAAGTAATCATCACAGCTGATATGAATTGATATAATAAAAGCGGAACAGTTCTTCGTGGAAGGGAGAACTTGTTTCGCTTTTTTTATAATGGGAACAGTAAAAGTAGGATATTGAATTGTTTGACAATTGGGTGAAGGTTCAGTACATTGAAGTTAAATCCTATAAAAATACTTGGTTTTAGGAGTGAGATAATGAGAGTAGTGAACAATGTAAGTGAACTCGTGGGTCAAACCCCTATGGTGAAATTGAACAGAAGCGCTGATGAAGATAGTGCTGATATTTATCTGAAACTAGAGTACATGAACCCAGGAAGCTCCGTAAAGGATCGTATTGCGCTTTCTATGGTGGAAGAAGCTGAGAAATCCGGCGAGCTTAAGGAAGGCGATACCATCATCGAACCAACAAGTGGGAATACGGGGATCGGGGTCGCGATGATTGCAGCCGCTAAAGGGTACAAATCGATCTTGGTCATGCCTGATACGATGAGCCAAGAACGTCGTAATCTATTGAGAGCTTATGGAGCTGACCTTGTTCTTACCCCTGGAAGCGAAGGGATGAAAGGCGCCATTAAGAAAGCGGCGGAACTTCAAGCGAAACATGATTACTTTATGCCTCAGCAGTTCAACAATGAAGCGAACCCTCTCATTCACGAAAAAACAACAGGACCTGAAATCGTTGAGCAAATGGGTGATCAACTAGACGCCTTTGTAGCAGGGATCGGCACAGGCGGTACTATCACAGGTGCTGGTAAGGTGCTGAAGGAACGTTATCCGGATATTCATATCGTTGCGATCGAGCCGGACGGTTCCCCGGTTTTATCTGGAGGTGACCCAGGCCCTCATAAAATCCAAGGTATTGGAGCCGGGTTTGTTCCAGGGATCCTTAATACAGAGATTTATGATGAAGTGTATCAAGTGTCTAAAGAAGACTCTTTCGCTGCAGCACGTGAAGCCGCTAGAAAAGATGGAATCCTTGGCGGGATCTCATCCGGGTCAGCCATTCACGTAGCGAAACAGGTCGCTAAAAAATTAGGAAAAGGAAAGAAAGTCGTAGCCATAATTCCGAGTAACGGTGAACGCTACCTTTCTACTCCTCTTTACCAATTCGACGACGAGGAATAATCGTACATCGGATTAAGCACCCTTCTTGTGAAGGGTGCTTTTTTACGTAGAAAATAATAGCAGTGAATGGAATCAGTATGTATTCTCTTATGGGAATTCGCCTTTCAACGTTTGATCTTGCCATAACTGAAAGCGTATAACTCCTGATACATGATTGTTCCGTGCAAATGTTGTAAGATGTAGGGAGAAGTTTATATGGAGAGAGGGTCGGGCGAGATGGGACATTTATTGAAAACGGAAGAAAAAACATATGATTTATCGAAACAAACCCTTGTGATGGGAATACTGAATGTAACACCAGACTCTTTTTCTGACGGTGGGCTTTACAACAATGTCGATGCGGCAGTGAATCAAGCCATACAAATGGAGCGTGACGGGGCGCATATCATAGATATCGGTGGTGAATCGACACGACCAGGCCATGATCCCATTTCCGAGAGGGAAGAGATCGATCGCGTGATTCCGATCATAAAAGCCGTAAAAAAAGCTGTAGATATCCCGATATCTATTGATACATTCAAGGCTGAGGTAGCCAGTCAAGCGACTGCAGCCGGAGCCTCCATCATCAATGATATCTGGGGAGCGAAAGCTGAGCCAGCCATCGCGAAGGTGGCAGCCCGCTGCGGAGTTCCGATGATCCTCATGCAAAACCGGCCTAAGAAAGACTATAGTTCCTTGATTGAGGACATGAAGGCCGATTTGAGAGAAAGCATCCTGATTGCAGAACAATCCGGTGTGAAAAACGAAAATATTATCCTTGATCCCGGTATAGGGTTTGCGAAAACAGCAGAAGACAACCTATTTGTGATGCGTAACCTTAGTGAGTTTCATGAGTTAGGCTACCCCCTCTTACTTGGTAGCAGCCGTAAATCATTTATTGGAAAGGTTTTGGATCTACCTAAGGATGACCGGATTGAGGGAACAGGGGCTACCGTTTGTTACGCCATCTCTCAAGGTGTGCAAATCGTTCGGGTGCATGATGTGAAACCGATGGTGCGGATGACGAAAATGATGGATGCAATGTTAGGAAAGGGTGAAACGAACAATGGATAAAATTCATTTGAATCAAATGGAATTCTGGGGATATCACGGACTCTTCCCTGAAGAAAATAAATTAGGGCAACGTTTCTATGTAGATGCTCAGTTAGAGTTGGATCTAAAGCCTGCGGCGGCATCCGATGATATGACGAAGTCCATTGATTATGGTGCTGTCTATGAAGTGACAAAAACTGTGGTAGAAGGTGAGGCCTACGCGTTAGTCGAAACGGTAGCTGAAAAGCTCGCAGGTAAGCTACTTCAAGAGTTTTCGATTTTGGAGGCATGCCATCTGAAGGTGTACAAGCCAGATCCTCCGATTCCCGGGCATTATAAATCGGTAGCCATTGAAATTTCTAGGAGTCGGCATTCATGAGTACGGCTTTTGTAGCATTAGGATCTAACCTCTCCAAAAGAGAAGAGTATCTGTCGGAAGCCATCGATCTGCTGGATGGACATGAGGCGATTCGGGTCAGCAAACGGTCATCGGTGTATGAAACCGAACCGGTGGGGTATGTGGATCAACAAGACTTTTTGAATATGGTCGTTCAAGTAGAGACGAGTCTATCTGCTGACCAACTTCTCGATCAATGCCAACAAATTGAACAGGAGCTCGGGCGAAAAAGAATCGTAGAGTGGGGGCCACGAACGATAGATCTAGACATTTTGCTCTTTGATGACGAGCATATGACAAAAGAACATCTCACGGTTCCCCACCCTCATATGCATGAACGTGCTTTTGTTATGGTTCCTCTTGTTGATGTTGCCCCAACCATTCAAATTCCTGCGCTGCACCAAACGGCTCAGGAAATCTTGGATGGTTTGCCTGACGAAGAAGTGAGGAGCATGCGTGTATGGGGGGAGATTTAAAATGAACTAATCGTAGAAAATCTCCCGTAGCGATTTTTTTATTATCCAAACGGTTCAGAAGAATAGGTGGTCCACCTTATAAAATATCCTTGATCGTTGACACGACTTAAGGACTTTTCTATACTAATGCATAGATAGCTTACTGCCAGTCTTCAGCTGGCAGTTTTTATTATTGAAGCGGAAAAAATTAATTATAGATCAGAGAATGGAGTGATTGAAATGTCAGAAGAACTCAATGAGCAAATGCAGGTGCGTCGAGATAAATTGAATTCTTACCGAGAGCAAGGAATGGATCCTTTTGGTAGTAAGTTCGAACGAACAAACTTGTCCGAAGACCTAGTCGAGAAGTATGATGCGTTCAGTAAGGACGAGCTAGAAGAAAAGCAAATCCCAGCTACGGTTGCTGGTCGTATCATGACAAAGCGAGGAAAAGGGAAAGCCGGTTTTACTCATATCCAAGATGTAAGTGGCCAGATCCAGTTGTACGTTCGTAAAGACGAAATTGGTGAAGAAGCTTATGAAGTATTTAAGACGGCGGATTTAGGTGACATCGTCGGTGTAACAGGTGTCATGTTCAAGACGAACGTAGGAGAACTATCCGTTAAAGCTGGAGAATTTCACCTGCTGACCAAGTCTCTACGTCCACTCCCAGAGAAGTTTCACGGATTGCAGGATGTGGAGCAACGATATCGTCAACGTTATTTGGACCTTATCACAAACCCTGGTAGCCGTGATACGTTCATCACTAGAAGTAAAATCATACAATCTATGCGTCGTTACCTAGATGGATTAGGTTTCTTAGAAGTAGAAACACCTCTAATGCATGGAATTCCAGGAGGAGCTTCTGCTCGTCCATTCATCACTCACCATAACGCTTTAGATATGCAGCTTTACATGCGTATCGCTATTGAGCTTCACCTGAAAAGATTGATTGTGGGTGGCATGGAGAAGGTTTATGAAATTGGACGCGTCTTCCGTAACGAGGGAGTGTCTACACGACATAACCCTGAATTTACAATGCTTGAACTATACGAAGCCTATGCTGACTACCACGATGTGATGGACTTAACGGAAAACATGGTGGCTCACATTGCAGAGGAAGTATTAGGGTCGACAACCGTCACGTACAATGAACAAGAAATCGACCTTAAACCAGAGTGGACTCGTCTACACATGGTTGATGCCATTAAAGAATACACAGGCGTGGACTTCTGGGAAACGATGTCTGATGAGAGAGCCAAAGAATTAGCTAAAGAACACAACATCGAAATAAAAGATACGATGACATTCGGTCACATCGTGAACGAATTCTTCGAGCAGTGTGTTGAAGAGAAATTGATTCAACCGACCTTCATTTATGGTCACCCGCTTGAGATCTCTCCACTTGCGAAACAAAACCCGGAAGATGGTCGTTTCACGGATCGTTTCGAACTATTTATTGTTGGAAGAGAACACGCTAATGCCTTCTCCGAGCTGAATGATCCGATTGATCAACGCGAACGTTTTGAAGCTCAGTTGAAAGAGCGTGAAGAAGGAAACGATGAAGCGCATATGATGGATAATGATTTCATCGAAGCTCTAGAGTACGGTATGCCTCCAACAGGTGGTCTGGGTATTGGTATTGATCGTCTGGTCATGCTGCTAACGGACTCTCCTTCTATAAGAGACGTGTTACTGTTCCCTCAAATGAGAAACCGTGAATCGTAAACTGTAGGAATAGTAAGGGGCCCCTTCATAACAGGGGGGCCTTTTTTTATTACACACATCATGTCCGACTGATTCGTCAGAATAGTTTTTTATTAAGAATGCTCTTGATTAAAATGAAATACCGTGGTAAATTATTATTTGTCGCGTTAAGAGAAAGCAACGCACAAACAAGCCAAATAAAATATCACAAAAAGTTATTGACTTCATCAATAAAACCGTGATATATTAGTTAAGTCGCAAAAACGACATGGCAACAAACCAAAAAAACATTTCAAAAAAGTTGTTGACAGTTAATAACTGAAATGTTACAATAGTTGAGTCGCTGTTTTGAGCGACACACAATTTGATCTTTGAAAACTGAACGAACCAACCAGTACGTCAAGATATTCTTTCTATTATATATAGAAGGAATTCAAACAAGCACATTCGGTGTGCAAATGAGCAAGTCAAACTTCAACTTTTATGGAGAGTTTGATCCTGGCTCAGGACGAACGCTGGCGGCGTGCCTAATACATGCAAGTCGAGCGCGGGAAGCGAGCTG
>NZ_JACEFG010000008.1:1961-4985 GCF_013694105.1 Halobacillus locisalis
TTTGAACCTTGAAAACTGGATAAGAGAATTGTTTGTGTTCCTTAGGAACATAAATGATGACAAGACATCAAACATCAAAAGAAACAACGTCTTTTCACGACGATAGTTAAGTGAATAAGGGCGCACGGTGGATGCCTTGGTACTAGGAGCCGATGAAGGACGGGACTAACACCGATATGCTCCGGCGAGCCGTAAGTAGGCTTTGACCCGGAGATTTCCGAATGGGGAAACCCACTGTTCGTAATGGAACAGTACTTCATACTGAATACATAGGTATGTGGAGGCACACCCGGGGAACTGAAACATCTAAGTACCCGGAGGAAGAGAAAGCAAATGCGATTTCCCAAGTAGCGGCGAGCGAAACGGAATCAGCCCAAACCAGAAAGCTTGCTTTCTGGGGTTGTAGGACACTCCATCGGAGTTAACAAGAAGGAAGATAGGCGAATCGATCTGGAACGATCAGCCAGAGCAGGTAACAGCCCTGTAGTCGAAATCTTTCTTCCTCCGGAGTGGATCCTGAGTACGGCGGAACACGTGAAATTCCGTCGGAATCCGGGAGGACCATCTCCCAAGGCTAAATACTCCCTAGTGACCGATAGTGAACCAGTACCGTGAGGGAAAGGTGAAAAGCACCCCGGAAGGGGAGTGAAAGAGAACCTGAAACCGTGTGCCTACAAGTAGTCAGAGCCCGTTAATGGGTGATGGCGTGCCTTTTGTAGAATGAACCGGCGAGTTACGACCGTATGCGAGGTTAAGCAGCAGAAGCGGAGCCGCAGCGAAAGCGAGTCTGAATAGGGCGCGTGAGTATGCGGTCGTAGACCCGAAACCGTGTGATCTACCCATGTCCAGGGTGAAGGTCAGGTAACACTGACTGGAGGCCCGAACCCACGTAAGTTGAAAATTACGGGGATGAGGTGTGGGTAGGGGTGAAATGCCAATCGAACACGGAGATAGCTGGTTCTCTCCGAAATAGCTTTAGGGCTAGCCTCAGAATAGAAAGTCTTGGAGGTAGAGCACTGATTGGACGAGGGGCCCCTATCGGGTTACCGAATTCAGTCAAACTCCGAATGCCAATGACTTTGTTCTGGGAGTCAGACCGTGGGTGATAAGGTTCATGGTCGAGAGGGAAACAGCCCAGACCGCCAGCTAAGGTCCCAAAGTGTGTGTTAAGTGGAAAAGGATGTGGAGTTGCTTAGACAACCAGGATGTTGGCTTAGAAGCAGCCATCATTCAAAGAGTGCGTAATAGCTCACTGGTCGAGTGACTCTGCGCCGAAAATTTACCGGGGCTAAACACACCACCGAAGCTGCGGATTGATCTTATGATCAGTGGTAGGAGAGCGTTCTAAGGGCCGTGAAGTCAGACCGTAAGGACTGGTGGAGCGCTTAGAAGTGAGAATGCCGGTATGAGTAGCGAAAAAAGAGTGAGAATCTCTTTCACCGAAAGCCTAAGGTTTCCTGAGGAAGGCTCGTCCTCTCAGGGTTAGTCGGGACCTAAGCCGAGGCCGAAAGGCGTAGGCGATGGACAACAGGTTGATATTCCTGTACCACCTCCTTTCCGTTTGAACGACGGGGGGACGCAGAAGGATAAGAAGAGCGCGCCATTGGATGAGCGCGTCCAAGCAGTGAGACGGTCGAATAGGCAAATCCGTTCGGCAACGTTGGGCTGTGATGGGGAGGGAACTAAAGTACCGAAGCTTCTGATTTCACGCTGCCAAGAAAATCCTCTAGTGAGGAAAGAGGTGCCCGTACCGCAAACCAACACAGGTAGGCGAGGAGAGTATCCTAAGGTGAGCGGGAGAACTCTCGTTAAGGAACTCGGCAAAATGACCCCGTAACTTCGGGAGAAGGGGTGCTCCTCTGCCGAGGAGCCGCAGTGAAAAGGCCCAAGCGACTGTTTACCAAAAACACAGGTCTCTGCGAAGCCGTAAGGCGAAGTATAGGGGCTGACACCTGCCCGGTGCTGGAAGGTTAAGGGAATGCGTTAGCCGCAAGGCGAAGCGTTGAACCGAAGCCCCAGTAAACGGCGGCCGTAACTATAACGGTCCTAAGGTAGCGAAATTCCTTGTCGGGTAAGTTCCGACCCGCACGAAAGGTGCAACGACTTGGGCACTGTCTCAACGAGAGACCCGGTGAAATTATACTATGTGTGAAGATGCACATTACCCGCGACAGGACGGAAAGACCCCGTGGAGCTTTACTGTAGCCTGATATTGAATGTTGGTACAGCTTGTACAGGATAGGTAGGAGCCTTAGAAACCGGAGCGCTAGCTTCGGTGGAGGCGCTGGTGGGATACTACCCTGGCTGTACGGACATTCTAACCCAGGACCGTGATCCGGTCCGGAGACAGTGTCAGGTGGGCAGTTTGACTGGGGCGGTCGCCTCCTAAAGAGTAACGGAGGCGCCCAAAGGTTCCCTCAGAATGGTTGGAAATCATTCGCAGAGTGTAAAGGCACAAGGGAGCTTGACTGCGAGACCTACAAGTCGAGCAGGGACGAAAGTCGGGCTTAGTGATCCGGCGGTACCGCATGGAAGGGCCGTCGCTCAACGGATAAAAGCTACCCCGGGGATAACAGGCTTATCTCCCCCAAGAGTCCACATCGACGGGGAGGTTTGGCACCTCGATGTCGGCTCATCGCATCCTGGGGCTGTAGTCGGTCCCAAGGGTTGGGCTGTTCGCCCATTAAAGCGGTACGCGAGCTGGGTTCAGAACGTCGTGAGACAGTTCGGTCCCTATCCGTCGTGGGCGTTGGAAATTTGAAAGGAGCTGTCCTTAGTACGAGAGGACCGGGATGGACACACCGCTGGTGTACCAGTTGTTCCGCCAGGAGCATCGCTGGGTAGCTACGTGTGGTCGGGATAAGTGCTGAAAGCATCTAAGCATGAAGCCCCCCTTGAGATGAGATTTCCCTTTGCTTTAAGCAAATAAGATCCCTCAGAGACGATGAGGTTGATAGGTCCGAGGTGGAAGCGTGGTGACACGTGGAGCTGACGGATACTAATGGATCGATGACTTATCTATCT
>NZ_JACEFG010000009.1 GCF_013694105.1 Halobacillus locisalis
CAGCTCGCTTCCCGCGCTCGACTTGCATGTATTAGGCACGCCGCCAGCGTTCGTCCTGAGCCAGGATCAAACTCTCCATAAAAGTTGAAGTTTGACTTGCTCATTTGCACACCGAATGTGCTTGTTTGAATTCCTTCTATAATAGAAAGAATATCTTGACGTACTGGTTGGTTCGTTCAGTTTTCAAAGATCAAATTGTGTGTGCTGTTTAAAACAGCGACTCAATTAGTATATCATGTTTTGTTGTTTTAAGTCAACAACTTTTTTTCATGATATTTTGTTGTTTGCGTTCATGTCTTTCAACGCGACAAGAAATAGTATATCACGCATTCGCTGTTTAAGTCAACAACCAATTTTGTGTTTCTATTTATCTATGCCGTCGCCTCTTGAAGCGACAAATAATAATATACCATGTTAGATAGCGTGAATCAACCCTTTTTCTACTACTTTTTTAATTCTCTATTCTAACACCCTATCATAGCAAACCATCACTCTATATATGTCATAATAGACCAGGGAGGATGGTGGAAAAATGATCCATAAACGATTCAGAAATAAAGATCTTACATATTCTATAAGAATCGCTACAGCAAAGGATGCTGATGAACTATCAAAAGTAAGAGTACAAGGTGATGGTGAAACAGAGAATATGGATAGGGAAAAAGGAGAAGATTATATCGATGACCATCAATTTCAAGCCATTATCAAAAACGACGCAGATCAACCGAATCACTTATTTCTTGTTGTGGATGTAGATGGAGAGATTGCTGGTTATTCGCGTTGTGCTGGATCTCAACTTAAGCGGTTGGCTCACACAGTTGAATTCGGAGTTTGTATCCTTAAGGAATTTTGGGGATACGGGATGGCAACCAACTTATTATACGAATCCATCAAATGGGCAGAATCACATGGAATCAAGAAAATCACTCTGCGTGTTATTGAAACAAACACACCGGCCATCCGTTTATATAGAAGACATGGGTTTGATATAGAAGGCGTATTGAAGAAAGACAAACTTCTTTCGGATGGACATTACTATAGTACGGTTTTGATGAGCCGTTTCATAGAATAATGAACATTAAGCGAAGTCACCAATATTGAATAGTGACTTGGTGACCCCGCTACTCCCTTAAGCTCCACCCCTGCTGCACTAGAACGTCTTCTTTTTCGTTCGCATTGATTCCCATCACTACAGCGATCAATTCTTCTGTCAGAAGAGTCTCCGATTGATTGTATAACTCATACGCTGAGGCTTGAAAAACACCATTCACTTTTTTAAAAGTCGCGACGACTGTTTCCTTTTCATTATAGATCGTGTACTCCCCAGAAAAGGCAGGAGAATCAATTGGATACGTCGTAGTATTAGTCTTATAGGTGTACTTTTTGGTGAACAATGAAAAGTTTGCTTTTAACTCGCCCATCACTTTTCCCTTCGAGTCCCAAATCATCCATTTTCCTAAAAGGAAAGGAAAAGCTGCCTCCATCAGAATGTCTCCTTGTTCATCCTCGACGCTGAGACTCGATGTGAATGAGCTTTTTAAATCCAGTATCCCTTTTATTTATTTTTCTTCATTATAGATGTCCGTTCTCCCTGTAGAGAAAAATTGATCAGAGAAATAGACGCTTCGATCCATATGTACCCCTCCCACACTTATCTTACGATTGAAACCTTACGTCCGTTTCACTTGTACAAACGAAAATCCATTTGACTCGATATGAATCATTCCTTACCACGAACCCTGCTACTGATGCTTGTTTTCCTTTGTTAAGTCAATTAGTATAATGATAATATAGAAAATTATGGATTTTGTTTTCGCTACATTCTATTTATACGAATCCAAAGGGGGTATTTTTTGTACTATAGGCTGATTATCGCTACCTTCATGAGTTTTGTTTTCTTAATAGGGTGCCAAACTGCAACGAATACATCGAACGAGAACATGGATGAAGGAGAAATACCTAAAAAACCAAGTGAAACATTTCAATCAGGCGGATACACGATGCTTGGTGAAAAAGATCGCCTAGGTTTTATTGTCAGTGAAAACGAGACCTTTCAACCTGAACAAGGACAGAAATACATGTGGCACTTGTGGGGATCCGAAGAGGAGCTCGACGGAAGTTTTAAAGTAATTGGCATTCATGAAGAAGGAGAAAAGACGACCGTTGTTGCTAGTAAAGATCTTGGCGGACCGAACAACGGAGCTGACGCACATACCCCTTCCATTATGTCGTTACCTAAAAAAGGAATTTGGACACTCAGTGCCTATGTCGGGGATGAATTATTCGATACCGTTACTATAGAAGTTGAGTGATCATACGCGTACATAAGGGACCCAAGCGTTAATGGGTTCCTTTTTATATGTATCAATAGAAAGGAATCTGTCATCATGTCTTATCCATTTGACTGTATTACTGACTTTATTTTTGTAGAAACCGAGATCTCTCCAGCTGATGTGATCTTGGTACCTGGTGCTGATCATCCAGAGTTAATGAAGAAAGCTGCTGACTTATTTAAGAATGATATGGCTCCTTATATTCTTCCATCAGGAGGATATAAACCTCACGTCGGTACCACGGAGTGGGAATATCTAAGAAAAGTCGGTATGGAAAATGGAGTACCTCCCGAATTCATCCTTAAAGAAGACGAAGCACAGCACACTCTAGAGAATGCGCGTTATTCTTTGGACGTTTTGAAAAGTAATGGGATCCCACATGGAAAGGTTATTATAGTCTGTAAAGCCTGCCATTCCCGTAGAGCACTCATGTGTTATCAGGAAGCATTTCCAAGAAACACAAAGTTCATGGTCTCTCCAGTCGTAGGTCGTTTCGGAATTACTAAAGAAAATTGGTTTACTACAGAAGTTGGCATAAGACGTACTATGACGGAGGTGGAGAAAATCGGGCAATACTTCGGAGATTTTATTCCGGAATGGGTGGAACGTTAAAACTTTATAACACCAGAGCTTTTCTGGTAACACAAAAAACCCCTTAGAAGAACGAATCTTCTAAGGGGTTTTTCAAATGACGTGGCGGCGTCCTACTCTCACGGGGGTAAACCCGACTACCATCGGCGCTGAAGAGCTTAACTGCTGTGTTCGGCATGGGAACAGGTGTGACCTCTTCGCCTTCACCACCACATCATATAAGGT